>NZ_JAHCQH010000017.1 GCF_018449475.1 Ancylobacter radicis
TCGCGCCGCCCGACTCCGCAAGAACCTTCGTGATCGCCGCCGTCAGCGACGTCTTGCCATGGTCAACATGGCCAATCGTGCCAATGTTGCAGTGAGGCTTCGAACGGTTGAACTTCTCTTTGGCCATAACTCGTTTCCTTCAGCGACATACGGGCCGCGAAAATCGGGCCGTGGGATAGGCGGTTTCCAGCCATTCCGCAAGTGCCGCGCTGCAACGGAGCGCCACTGTCCCGCCGCCAGACCGATACAAACACCCCGGCGCGCTTACGAAGGGGGCGCCGCGCCCTTGTCGGTCCAGTCGGGCGGCAGGCCAAGCCCGTCGCCGACAAGGTCGGCAAAGCCCGGCGCGCGGCCGAAGACGGCGCAGGCCGGGTATTTCGGCGTGCCCTTCAGCGCCATCTGAATCTTCTCCTGCGAGGGCATGTCCGGCAGCTTGCCGAAGGGCGTATCGCCGGTCGAAACCAGCTTGCTGAAGTCCGCGCCGAACTCGGCGGCAAGGACATAGGCATCCCCCTCCTCCGCCACGCGCGAGGCGCCGACCAGGGCGCTGGCGCCGCGCGCCCAGGTCATCGCGACGATCTGATGACCGCTCGGCCCGTAAGCCCCGGCCTCCATCGACAGGCTGCCCAGCCCGATCGGCAGGCGCGGCGTCGGCGCGATGAAATCGGGCAGGAACACGCTTTTGGCGATGCCGAGCCCCTTCGACACCCCCACCATCGTGGCGTCGGTGCGCGTGACATGGGTAACGCTCGCCCGCACCGTCAGGTCAGCCGGCGCATCCGCCGCGACCACCTCGAACCGTTCGCTCAATCCGGCACACAGGGCACGGTCGACCGCATTGGTGACGATGGCGCGCTGCTTCGGCGTGAACGGCGTTGCCAGCGCCGCCGGGGTGAACTGCGTCGGCACGATGCGCACCGTGCGCGCCGCCAGCACCTGTTCCTTGTTGGCGCGCAATGCCGCGCGCGTCAGCGCGCCGTTGGACGGCGCGAGGTCGCTATAGGAGGACAGCGTGCCACCCTGCTCCAGCGGCGCATTGGCACAGCCCCCGATCATGAGGCTGGTGAGGACGCCCATGAGGCGCGGCGCCCGGCCCCTCATCATCCGCCCGACCTCGCGCCACCGGCCTCGCGGGCGGAGGCGCCCATCTTCACTGCGGAGGCCAGCGGGAATCGCGTTCATCGGCTCACTAATTTGCACCAAGTGTAATTTTGCACTGGGTGACGTTTGGCTGTGGCCGATCTATGGCTTAATTCCAGTCGCCAAAGCTGGCGCGGGCGCCCCGCAAGGGGTGCCCGGCGAATCAGAGGGCGGGACGATGGCGAGCATGGCCGGCAAGCCGCAGGGGCTGCGCGCCCGCAAACGCGGCCAGACGCAGAAGCGCCTGCGCGAGGCGGCCCTGCGGCTATTCCTTGAAAACGGCTACGACGCGACCACGCTCGATGACATCGCGGCGGCGGCGGGCGTGTCGCGGCGAACGATCTTCTACTACTTCAGAAGCAAGGACGAGATCGTCTTCCAGCCGATCGACCAGTTCCGCGCGACCTTGGTCGAGCAGGTCGCGACCGGCCTGCCCGACCAGCCTCCCCTGCCCTTGCTGAGGGCGGCGATCATCGGGCTCTGCAGCGATGTTGACGTGCGGCTGGCAATGCAGACCGCCCGGCTGCTGCACGGCACCGATGAGTTGAACACACGCCGCATACTCCGCCACATGCAGCTTGAAGCGGCGATTTTCGAAGCCCTCTGCCAGCGATGGCCCTCGCCCGGGCAACACCCACGGCTCCGTTTCGTGGCCATGATGGCGATCGGCGCCTTGAGGCTCGCCTTGGACGCCTGGATCGGACAGGACGGGACATCATCCCTCGTCTCCTGCGTCGAGGAGGCGTTCGACACGCTGGAGCAGGCGCTGGAGTGGCCTTCCGAGGCACCCGGCGACAGCGGGCGCGCGACATAGAGACCCCAGCCGCATCCGACGTCGGGCGGAGCAGGCATTGCCGGCGCCCTAGCTCACTGGCGCGAAACATTCGGAGAGGAAGGCTGGAGCGGGTGAAGGGAATCGAACCCTCGTCATCAGCTTGGAAGGCTGTTGCTCTACCATTGAGCTACACCCGCGAGGGCCGAGGCAAGCATAGCGGAGAGCGACGTGGTGGGGGAGGTAGGACTCGAACCTACGAAGGCGTAGCCAGCGGATTTACAGTCCGCCCCCTTTGCCGCTCGGGACACTCCCCCTTGCACGTCGGTCGCGCCGCGAGGGCATCGACCACCGACCGTCAAGGTCGTCGGAAACGACACATGAGTATGTGCCGTGACCGTGCGGCGCGCTTTATGGTGGGGTGCCCCTGCCCTGTCAACCCCGCCGGCCCCGGCTATCCCCTGCCGCGGCGCATCGCGACCGGCCGCGCTTCTCCGCCACGGCAAATTGCCAAGCGCCGCGCGGCGTGACAGAAGGCGCCATGAACGACCGTCCGCGCCGCCCTTCCGATCGCCCCACCCACCCCGCCAAGCCCGGCTTTGGCGGCGCCCGCACGCGCGGCGATGGCGCTGGTGGAGGCAAATCCGGCTCGAAGACCGGCGGGCGTCCCCGTCCGGCCGGACGTCCCTTCGGCGAATGGCCGGACGATGTGGCGATTCTCTATGGCTGGCACAGCGTGGTGGAAGCCCTGCGCAACCCGCGCCGCAAGGTGCGCCGACTCATGGCCACGGAAAACGCCCTTAAGCGGCTCGAAGACGAATCGATTCCGCTCAAGACCCCACCGGAACTGGTGCGCCCCGGCGAGATCGACCGCCTGGTCGGGCCGGATGCGGTGCACCAGGGCCTGTTCGCCGAATGCGATCCCCTGCCGTCGCTCGGCCTCGACGACGCCGCCGAGAACGACCTCGTGCTGGTGCTCGACCAGATCACCGATCCGCACAATGTCGGCGCCATCGTGCGCTCGGCGGCGGCGCTGAAGGTCGGCGCCATCATCACCACGGCCCGCCACAGCCCGGCGGCCACCGGCGTGCTCGCCAAGAGCGCCAGCGGCGGGCTGGAACATGTGCCGTTCTGCTTCGTCGGCAATCTCGCCCGGGCGCTGGAAGACCTGAAGAATCGCGGCGTTCAGGTGGTTGGCCTCGACAGCGAGGGACCCGCCGACCTGATCGACACCAAGCTGCGCCGTCCCGTCGCGCTGGTGCTAGGCGCCGAGGGCAAGGGGCTGCGCCAGCTCACGCGCCAGACCTGCGACACGCTCGCCCGCATCGACCTGCCCGGCGCCATCGTCAGCCTGAACGTGTCGAACGCGGCCGTGCTGGCGCTGCATATCGCCCGCCGCGCCATCGGCCAGCCGGGCTGAGCCGAGCACTTCCCCTCAAGACAGAACTAAGCCGGCATAATTCTTTCGCATTGCAGCAAAGACGCCGTTACGACCAATTGCCAATCGTCAAACGCTTACGTTTTCGCCAAGGTTTCCTTTGAGGCAGTGGCGGAACGCAAGAATTCCGCGCGCCGACATCCGGGGCCGGCGCCGCACACGCTTTCGAGCGGGCCGCTTCCGGGAGGAAATGGCCCGGTCGGTGGCGTTCCCAGAGGGACTCCCAAGATCGTTCGGCAAGACTGACGAGGCTCCATAGGGAGTCTGTGGTGTTCAACGCGCATTCAGACGATGCGCGAAGGCATTCTCGCGCGATTATTCTGGGGAAGGGACGAGATCATGAGCGTGACGACGGGAGGGGCGCCAGCAAAGGCGGCGCCGATGACCAAGGAAGAGAGGAAGGTCATTATCGCCTCCTCCGCCGGTACGGTATTCGAGTGGTATGACTTCTATCTCGCGGGCTCACTGGCCGCGAATATCGCAATGACCTTCGTGCCCGGCAGCAACGACACCGCGAAGTTCATCTTCGTGCTGTTCGGTTTCGCCGCCGGCTTCGCGGTGCGCCCCTTCGGCGCGCTGTTCTTCGGTCGCCTTGGCGATCTCATCGGCCGCAAATACACCTTCCTCGTCACCATGACGCTGATGGGCATCGCCACCTTCGCGGTGGGTCTGCTGCCGGGCTACGACACGATCGGCTATGCCGCGCCGGTCATCTTCATCCTCTGCCGTCTCGCCCAGGGCCTCGCGCTCGGCGGTGAGTATGGCGGCGCAGCGACCTATGTCGCCGAGCACGCCCCGCATGGGCGGCGCGGCTTCTACACCTCGTGGATCCAGACCACGGCCACGGTCGGCCTGTTCCTGTCGCTGCTGGTCATCCTGACCCTGCGCCTGTCCATGTCGCCGGAAGACTTCAACGCCTGGGGCTGGCGCGTTCCGTTCCTGCTGTCGATCATCCTGCTCGGCTTCTCGATCTGGATCCGCCTGCAGCTCAGCGAATCCCCGGCCTTCCAGAAGATGAAGGCAGAGGGCACGCGCTCCAAGGCGCCGCTGACCGAGGCCTTCGGCCGCTGGTCCAACGCCAAGATCGCCCTGATCGCCCTGTTCGGCGGCACCGCCGGCCAGGCCGTCGTCTGGTACACCGGCCAGTTCTACGCGCTGTTCTTCCTGACCCAGACACTGAAGGTGGACGGCACGACAGCCAACCTGCTGATCGCCGCCGGCCTGCTGATTGGCACCCCGTTCTTCATCCTGTTCGGCTGGCTGTCGGACAAGATCGGCCGCAAGCCGATCCTGATCGCCGGCTGCCTGATCGCGGCGGCGACCTATTTCCCGCTGTTCGAGAACATCGCCCGCATCGCCAATCCGCAGCTCATTGCGGCGACGGAAAATGTGAAGATCAACATCACCGCCGATCCCGCGAGCTGCGGCACGCTGTTCGACCCGGTGGGCGTGCGCATCTTCACCCGGCCGTGCGATCTCTACCGCCGCACGCTGGCGACCAACTCGATGCACTATGAACTGCAGCCGGGACCGGCGGGCTCGCCCCTCGTCGCCTCGGTCAACGGCACGCCCGTCACCATCGCCGATACCGACAAGGCTGGCGCGGCGCTCGTCGCGGCGGCCCAGGCGGCCGGCTACCCGAAGGTCGGCGACCCGTCGATCCTGAAGCAGCCGACCATTGGCGGCGTCCTCAGCGATCCTCGCTCGCTGTCGGTCATCGGCCTGCTGTTCATCCTCGTGCTCTATGTGACGATGGTCTACGGCCCGATCGCCGCCCTGCTGGTCGAACTGTTCCCGACCCGCATCCGCTACACCGGCATGTCGCTGCCCTACCACATCGGCAATGGCTGGTTCGGCGGCTTCCTGCCGCCCACCGCCTTCGCCATCGTGGCGGCCACGGGCAATATCTTCTCCGGCCTGTGGTACCCGATCGTGGTCGCGCTGATGACGGTGGTCATCGCCATCATCTTCCTGCCGGAGACCAAGGACCGGGACCTCGAAGACTGGCATTGAGCCTTTGCCAACACGCCGGCGGCGCCTTCGGGTGCCGCCGGCCCCATATGAGAACGGCCCCGTCGCAGGACGGGGCCGTTTTTCGTTCAGCGTCACTCGTTCAGTGCGTCTGGAGCGCGGCGATCAGACCGCGGCGGTGACGACGATCTCGACCAGATAGTCCGGGGTGGCGAGCGCCGCCTCGACGGTCGCGCGGGCCGGGGTGTGGCCGGCCGGCACCCAGCCGTCCCACACCGCGTTCATCTCGCCGAAGGTGGCGATGTCGGCGAGGTAGATGGTGGCGGCGAGGATCTTGGTCTTGTCGGTACCGGCGGCGGCCAGCAGCGCGTCAATCTGGTCGAGCACGCCCTTGGTCTGGGCGGCGACGCCGTCGCCGAGCGCAACCTGTCCGGCGACATAGACGACCGAGCCATGGACGACCGCCTGGCTCATGCGCGGGCCGATCTCGATTCTCTTGATGCTCATCTGACAAACTCTGGTTTTCAAAAGGAAAGGCCGGCGGAACGCCCTGGAGGCGAACCGGCCGGCCTTGGTAGCACAGGAAGAACGGGAGCGCCGCCCCCGCCCTTCGGTCAGATGCCGCTCACTGCGGGTTGGTGACGGCCTTCGGCATCGGGCCCATCGTGCCGATGTTGAAGATCTGCACGCGACGATTGATCGGGTCTTCCGGCTTGGACGGCACCTGCAGCGCCTCCTGGCCGAGACCCAGCGCCTGAAGGCGCTCCGGCGACACCTGATAGACCACCACCAGCGCCTGGACGATGGCGTCCGCGCGCTCCTGGCTGAGCTTCAGATTGTACGCGCGGGTGCCGGTCGTGTCGGTGTTGCCCACCACCACGAACTTGTAGTTCCACAGGATCGGGTGATGCAGCGCATCGGCGATGGAACCCAGCGTCTCGTAGGACTCGGGGCGGATGATCGACGAGTTCAGCGCGAACTGAATCTGCACCGTGATCTGCGCCAGCTTGTCGAGCCGCTTGGCGATCTCGGACTTGTCGAGCGGCAGCGGCTTGTTCGCCGCTACGGCGTCCTGCGCCATCTTGCGCAGCAGTTCGACCGTGAGCGAGGGATCGTCATTGGTGACGCCCGACAGCCCCTGGATGATCTGCTGATTGCTGAGGTCGGTCTGCGCCGACGCACTGGTCGCGAGCGGTGCCGCGAGAGAGGCGGCGAGCGCGAGGCCGCCGACGAAACGGATGAAACGGGTCATGATCTGTCTATCCCTGGCTTTGCCGTTTTCGTCAGTTGGCCCAGCCGGCATCGAGCAGCACCTGCTTGCAGGCAGGCCGCACGACCTTGGTCGAGGCGAGCAGGCAGTCCAGCATCTGGGCATCGCCCGGCCGGACGCCGGAGCAGAATTCCTGCGCGCTGGGAGCGCAGATCTTGAACGAGCCCGACTGCGCGGCGACGCGCTTGGCGATCGAGGCCTGAGCGGCCGCGAAATCGTCGAAGCACGCGCGCGGCACCTGATCCTGATGCTGCATCAGGCACTGCATGACCTGACCCGTGCCGATGTTCACCTTTGAGCAGAAACGCTCGATGGAGGGGCCGCAGCTCTTGGCGATCAAGGCGCCGGCCTGCGCATAACTCATCGTCTGCGCGGATGCCGTGCCGGCGGTTGCCGCAAGCAGAAGGGCCCCCAGCCCAAATACGATACCCTTCATGTGTATCTCGCCTCCGTGCGAGTTAGTCGCGGCATACGGGCCGCCCCCGATTCGACGCCCTCGTCGAGCGACGATGGTAATTCTGTCGCAGAACGCAGCGTCATGCGCAATGATTGAGCATCCTGCAACTTTAGGGAAGCTCCGGATTGCCACCTCCCCCCGATGAGCCGGCAGCGCGGGAACAGCTCGCGTGGACCGCGGCGGCAGTGTCTTGACGCCCGGCGCCAGTTGCGGGAAGACGACGCACCCGCCCGGCTGGCGCCCTTCCGCCGGCATGGGACCGGAATGCCGGCTTAGCACAGCGGTAGTGCAGCGGTTTTGTAAACCGAAGGTCGGGGGTTCGATCCCCTCAGCCGGCACCAGTTCCTCACGCCACCCGCCGCAGCCAAAGGCTGCCGCCGCGCCGTGCCAGGAAGTCCGGCAGGCGCGCCGCGAACACCTCCGGATGGTGCCGCGCCATGAACGAATTGAACAGCAGGATTTCAAAGCGTTCGTTGAACTGCAGAAAAGAGCGGACCATATAAGCCTCGTTCCAGGCGCGCCCTTCCTTCAGCCAGTTTTCCGGGTATTCGAACGGCCAGAGGATGTCGTGAATGTGCACCACGACACCCGGCGCGAGACGGGGAATGACTTCGCGGAACGCGAAGTCCACGTCACTGCCTGTCTTCACCACATGCGAGCTGTCGATAAACAGGATGTCGTCGGCTTCCAAAGTGGCGAACAGGCTGTCAGGCATGTCCTGGAGCCTCGCCACGCGGATGTCGCAGCGCAATTTGTCGTCGGCGGTCAACCGACTCAGCAACCGCTCGGGATAGGGCTCGATGAAGGTAAAGCGGGTCTCCAGCGCCGGATCCGCATCCACCGTGTCCAGCATCAGCGCGGAGGAATGCCCGGAACCGACCTCGATGACCCGTTTCGGCCGGAAATGGCGCATCAGCGCGTAGGCCGCCCACGCGTCGGCGAATTCGAAGAACTTATTGTTCTGGTGGTAGCGCGAGAGCGGGCTGGGCTCGGGCAGGCTGCCAAATCGCTCAATCAGAGAAGCTGCGAAGGCGCACTGCGCTTCGGCCCGGAGGTCAATTCCCGGCAATTCTGCTTGCGCCCGTCGAGCCTCCCGTCCGGCCTCCTCCAGAAGCAGCTCCGTCGAGGGTACCGGCGAATAAAAATGTCCCGGTTTGGCAAATTTAAGAAAGGGGTTTGCCTCGGCCAACAGGCCGGCCTGCACGATCCGGCGAAACCGGGAAAAGGGTAGCTTTAACGTGGCAAGCATGGGTGACCTCGTCGTGAATGGCCGATTTTTCAGCACGTTCCCGGTCGCGGTTGGACAGCACTCTGGTCAAAAGCCGGCCCCGTCGAGCCGCGCTACTTTCTTGACCCGCCGAAATCCATCCGAGACAGTGACCTACAATGCACTGCACATGGCGACCATTACACGCAACACGTCGCTAAATACATTTGATAATATCACAACAAATAATATCTTATGATATGCATTATTACTCATTCATGACGTAGAGATATATTCCTCGACATCATCGCCTGTGCCACCACCGACTCCATCGAAGGCCGCGCAGCGGACACGCAGCCCCGCGGACCGTCGCGCGCGGGACGGATCGCGTGCACCGACCGTCCCGCTCCGAGATTCCGCATCATTTATTTCGCGTAAGGCCCTCAGATTCCTTCGAATCAGCTATGTTGATTCAAATTCAGGGGGATCTGGGGATTCCGGACATGCAATCCAAATGGCGGGCACCTGCGTGCTATGTCGGCGTCGCCGTGATCTGCGCTTTGTACCTCTCGGTCGTGCCGGGTGTCAGCATCACCGATGTCTGCGCCGGCGCCGGTCTTGGGGCCGCAGTGATGTGGGCGATCAATGAATGGGAGACCGGCAAGTGGAACGTGGCGGTTCCCGGTCAGGCGGTCGCCGCGACGGCCATCGCCATGCCTTCTTCCGCCATGCCTTCCCCCATCTCGGCGGGCGGGGCGGTGACAGCCGCTCTCGCGGCCACGGCCGCGCCGTCTGACGCGACGGCCGCGCCTTCGGAGGCCATCGCCGCCGAGTCCCGTCCCCGCATTGACTCCGGCGTCGCAACGCCGGAATCGCTGGCGAAATGGGAGATCGACGACAAGGAGCCGAGCTGGGACCCATCCGCTCTCGCGGAAACCTGGGCCAAGCTGCGGCGCGAACTTTCCATCAGCGGCCCGCGACGCCCGCAGGTGGCGCCCGATCTGCCGCGCACCGCTCAATTGGCCAAGGGACCGGTGAATGGACCGGTCACCCCCGCCTCCAAGAGCAGCGTACCGGCCCGCAGCACGGCGCCTGCCGCCCCGGCCAAAGCTGTTCCCGCCCAACCTGCCCCCGCCAAGCCGGCGCTGGGCAGCCTCTCCAAGGCCTATCAGGAAAGCCAACGGGCCAGCGGCACCGGTTCCAAGCCTGGCTCGGTCAGCACCACCGCCAGCCTTGCCGGCAGCAAGTCGTCCTACACGCCCGGCAGTTCCTTCGCCGCTCCTGCCTCCTCCACCGCCACGCCGGCCCGCAAGGTGGCGGGCGGCAGCGCCGAGCCGGCGCGGCCAAATTCTTTCCTGCGTCCGGGCCCGATGCGCCCGCGCTGAGCGCGGCCTTCCCCGGCCGATCGAGCGTTTTAAAGCTCTAGAGACGACAAAGGCCGGAGGGGCACCCCTCCGGCCTTTTTCATTGTGCGCCGCGCCCGCTCATTCCTCGTCGGAATAGCGTTGCTCGGTCCAGGGATCGGCGTGGTTATGATAGCCGCGCTGCTCCCAGAAGCCCCGCTGGTCGGCGGTGCGGAACTCGATCTGCTTGAGCCATTTGGCGCTTTTCCAGAAATACAGATGCGGCACCACCAGCCGCGCCGGCCCGCCATGCTCGGTGGTGAGCGGCTGCCCCTCCCAGCTATGGACGATCAGTGCGGCCTCGGCGCCGAAATCCTCAAGCGTCAGATTGGTGGTGTAGCCATCATAGGAGTGGAGCATCACATGGCTCGCCTCCGGCTTCGGCATCACCAGATCGAGCAGGTCGCGGGTGGCGAGCCCCTCCCAGCGATTGTCATAGCGTGACCAGGTGGTGACGCAGTGGATGTCGGTGGTCTCCTGCGTCTGCTTCTGCGCGCGGAAGGTTTCCCAGTCCCAGGAGAGCGGCTGCTCGACCGCGCCGGTGACATCGAGCCGCCAGCGGTCGAGCGGCAGGCGCGGCTGCATGCCGAGATCGAGCACCGGCCAGTCGCGCACAAGGTGCTGGCCGGGCGGCAGACGGGCGCTTTCCGGGCGCGTCGCCTTGCCGGTCAGGAACTTGCCCTCGCGGGCCCATCGTTGCTTGGTGGTGGTCAGCTTGCTGTCCGCCGGCAGAGCGGCCTCGGGGGCGCTCGCGGGGCTGTCGCTGGTCTCGGACATGGGGGCGGCTCCATCGAAAGGGACGCCCGATCATAGCATGTCCGGCAGCGCGGCCTTGCCGATGGCCACGCTGCCGGATCAGGGATGTGTCTTCCGCGCCGAGAGCGGACAAAGCCCCCGGCGCGGATCAGGCGTGCTTCAGTGAGCGCGCCGGCGGCGCTGCACCATGTTGAGCGCCTCGATACCCGCCGAGAACGCCATGGCCGCGTAGATGTAGCCCTTGGGCACATGCGCGCCGAACCCTTCCGCGATCAGCGTGGTGCCGATCAGCAGCAGGAAGCCGAGCGCCAGCATGATGATGGACGGGTTGTGGTTGATGAAGTTGGCGAGCGGGCCGGCCGCCAGCAGCATGGTCATCACCGCGAATACGACCGCGATCACCATGATCGGGATATGCTCGGTCATGCCGACGGCGGTGATGATGCTGTCCACCGAGAACACCAGATCGAGGATCAGGATCTGCACGATCGCCGCGCTGAAGCTCACCTTGATGAGTTCGCCGGTCGCCTCCTGCTGCTCCTCGTGCGGCGCCATGGTGTGGTGGATTTCCTTGGTCGCCTTCCACACCAGGAACAGGCCGCCGGCGATCAGGATCAGGTCGCGCCAGGAGAAGGCCTGCCCGAACACGGAGAACACCGGCTCGACGAGCTGGACGATGAACGCCACCGTGCTCAGCAGGCCGAGGCGCATGACCAGCGCGAGGCCGATGCCGATCTTGCGCGCGCGGGGACGGATGTCCTCGGGCAGCTTGTTGGTCAGGATCGAGATGAACAGGAGGTTGTCGATGCCCAGCACGACCTCCATCGCGATGAGCGTGACGAGGGCCGCCCAGGCTGCCGGGCTTGCGGCAAGTTCAAGCAGATATTCCAACGGATCACTCCCCGAGAGCGGAACGGCGCGGCGAGCGCGCGCGGTTGCGGTTTCCGCGCTGCTTAACGCCGCGACGGCTGTGATGTTCAATGATGGAAATGAGTGACATGCGAACAGAGGACTCCAGCCGGCGCGACATCGGAAGCGATCCGACATCACGCGAATGCCAGCTCGAGCTTCGCGTCAGAGGGGCCCGGATCAACGGGTGCGACAAGACTAGGGCAGGAGCCGCGCCTTGGCAGCGCCCCGGCATCATGACAGATTGTCGCACCCTCGCCACAAGCACTGAACGCCGCTCCGTAAGGTTTGTTGAAAAGCGACATAAATCTTGACCAAAAGCGACATTGCCGAGCCCCCGCCCCGCCCCGGCTTCCGGGACAGAGGGCGTCATGTCATCGTCCGTTCATCGCCCCTGAATAGAGCGAACCCGGTTTTGCCCCTGGGGGCCAAGGGAGGTACCTATGATCCGCTTTTCTCGCCGTGACATGATGAAGGCCGGCGCCTTTGCGCTGGCTGCGCCGGCCGTGCTGCGCGCCCATGACGCGCTCGCCACCTCCGGCTCGATCACCGTTTATGCCTGGGGTGATTATTTCGACAAGAATACCGTGCTGGCCGACTTCACCAATGCCACCGGCATCAAGGTGAACCTGTCGACCTACGGTTCGAACGAAGAGTGCGAGAACAAGCTGCGCGCCGCCGGCGGCAAGGGCTTCGACATCATCTTCCCGTCGGTCGACACCGGCCCGAACTACTACAAGGACAACCTGCTTCAGCCGATCGACGAAGCGAAGTTCAAGGTCGATCAGGTCGTTCCCTCGATCTATCGCAACTCGCTCACCCTCGGCGCCGCCTATCGCGGCAAGCGTTACCTCGTGCCGTTCGACTGGGGCACCGAGGGCGTGACCTGGGATTCGACCAAGTTCGACAAGAAGTCGGGCGAGATCTCCTATGGCGACATGTGGCTCGCCGATCACCCCAAGCAGACCGCCATCCGCCAGAAGTCGGTGTTCAACGGCGTCGCGCTCTATCTCGACGCGACCGGCCAGGTGCCGTCCAACCGCGGCCTCGACCTCTACAAGTCGGAAGCCGATTCGCGCCGCGTGTTCGAGGGCGTGCTGAAGTACATCGTCGCCCATAAGGGCAATATCGGCGCGTACTGGAACAATGCGACGGAAGCGACCGCCGCCTTCACCGACGCGGGCTGCACCATCGGCCAGACCTGGGACACGACCGGCATCCTGCTGCACCGCAACACCGACAAGAAGTGGCGCTACGGCATGCCCAAGGAAGGCGGCCTTGCCTGGACCGACACCTTCGGCATCCCCGCTGGCGCCGCCAGCGTCGAGCAGGCCTATGCCCTCCTGAACTTCCTCTACCAGCCGGACATCGGCGCCAAGTTCGCCAACACCACCGGCTATAACAGCTGCGCCAAGGGCGCCGAGCAGTTCCTCTCCGAGGACGCCCGCGCCGCCTTCGAAGCCGCGTATCCGGCCGGCACCATCGACAACCTGTTCTGGTGGCCGATGCAGACCGACTTCTACGCCAAGCTCCGCGGCGAATATGTCGAGAAGCTGACCAACAGCTGATCGGGCGCACCCCGGCCCCGCAGGCCGGTTCTTCCCTGACGACGTCATCCCCGGGCTGGTCCCGGGGATCCCCGCCCGCCTCACCGGCGGGTCCACGGACGTGGATGGCCGGGCGCCCGCCCGGCCATGACGGCCCTCATCATGGCTGATGGATTCCCATGCGCGGCAAGGACGTTCGTCTCGACCAGGTCTCGATCCGCTTCGGCGACGCCACCGCCGTGCAGCCGACCGACCTGTCCATCCATGCCGGCGAGTTCTTTTCGATCCTCGGCCCCTCGGGCTGCGGCAAGACCACGATCCTGCGCACCATTTCCGGCTTCATCGAGCCGACGGCCGGACGTGTGCTGATCGGCGGCGAGGACATGGTGGGCAAGGGCCCCAATGAGCGCCCGACCGCCCTCATCTTCCAGAATCTCGCGCTGTTCCCGCTGATGAGCGTCGCCGAGAATGTCGCCTTCGGGCTGGAGGCGCGCGGCGTCGCCAAGGCCGAGCGGCTGCGCCGGGCGCAGGAGCTGCTCGAACTGGTGGCGCTCGGCGGCTATGGCGACAAGAAGCCGGCCGATCTGTCCGGCGGCCAGCGCCAGCGCGTGGCGATCGCCCGGGCGCTGGCGGTGGAACCCTCCGTGCTGCTGCTCGACGAGCCGCTCTCCGCCCTCGACCTCAAGCTGCGCCAGCACATGCGGGCGGAGCTTCGCGCCATCCAGAAGCGGGTCGGCATCACCTTCATCTACATCACCCATGATCAGGGCGAGGCGCTGGCCATGTCCGACCGCGTGGCGGTGATGAGCCGTGGCCGGCTGGAGCAGGTGGCCGATGCCGACACGCTCTATGCCGACCCCGCGACGCCTTTTGTCGCCACCTTCGTCGGCGAGCAGAACGTGCTGCGCGGCACGGTGGCGACGCTGAGCGACGACGATGCGGCCATCGATACGCCGGTCGGGCGGATCATCGGCCGGGCCAAGGGCCCGCTCAAGGTCGGCGACAGCGCGCTGGTGCTGGTGCGGCCCGAGCGGATCACGCTCGGTGGCACCGATGACAACCAGGTGCCCGCCCGCCTCACCGCGCGCAACCTCGAAGGCGCCGCCGTGCACCTGCACTGCGCCGCGCCCGCGCAGAACTTCACCGTCACTGTGACGAACGGACCGGAAGTGCGCGCCCTGCCGGACGAACTGATCCTCTCCTTCAGCCGGCGCGACGCGCTGGTCTATCCCGAAGGGACGCTGGCCCATGGGTAGCCTCGCGCGCGCCTATGGCCGCCCGCTGGCGGCGGTGATCGCCGGCATCACGCTGGTCTGGATCCTCGTCCTCATCCTCGTGCCGCTCGGCGCCATGCTGGAGCAGTCGCTGTGGTGGCGCGACGCCAAGGGCGACGTCTCGCTCCAGATCGACCGCCTCTACAACGAGATTTCCACGCTTCAGCTCGACCGCGCCGGCGCTGCCGATCCGGCCCGCCAGGCCCAGCTCGACGCCGCCATGGCGCAGAAGCAGGCGGAAGCCACGGCGCTGGAGGCGCAGGAGAAGAACCCGCCCAAGACCTATGGGCTGGACAATTTCACCCGCATGAGCGGGCTGCATCTCTACATCTTCGTGCGCACCATCCTCTATGCGCTGATGGTGACGGGGCTGGCGCTGATCGTCTGCTATCCTGTCGCCTATGTGGTGGCGCTGGCGAGCGGGCCGCGCAAGGCGATCATCCTCACCGTCGCGCTGATCGTGCCCTATGCCATCAACGAATTGCTGCGGGTCTATGCCTGGCTGATGATCCTCGACTATCGCGGCGTCATCAACGGCGTGCTGGCGTGGCTGGGCTTCATCAATCTCGATGCCCGCGAGTGGATCCCCTTCCTGGAGAATCCCTCCGCTGTCTTCCTGGCGATGATCTACACCTATGTGCTGTTCATGGTGTTCCCGATGGTGAACACGCTGGAGACGCTCGACCGCAACCAGATCGAGGCGGCGCGCGATCTCGGCGCCTCGACGCTGCGCATCCACCGCCGGGTCATCATTCCCCACGCCAAGCCCGGCATCGCGGTGGGCTGCATCATGACCTTCATGCTGTCGGCCGGCTCCTATTCCGTGCCGGCGATCATGACCCGCGGCCAGGGCGGGGACTGGTTCAGCCAGCTCGTCTACCGGCAGTTCTACGAGAGCAACAACTGGAACATGGGCTCGGCCTATGCGGTGTCGCTGCTGGTGGTCTGCACCGCCTTCATCCTGCTGATGATGCGCCTGTTCGGCGTCGGGCTGCGGGACATCGCGAAATGACGATGTCCCGCGTGTCTCATCCCCCTGTCGACATCCACGCCACTTGCCTCTCCCTCTCCCCCTCGGGGAGAGGTGGCCCGCGAAGCGGGTCGGTGAGGGGCTTTCGCGATTGCGGAGCTTCAAGCCCCCTCACCCCACCCCTCTCCCCGTCGGGGAGAGGGAGTCATGGCGCGCACCGTCTAACGGGAGTCACCCCATGAGCAGCTCGACCGAAAGCGCCGGCGCGCGGCTGGTGCTGAACATCTATATCGGCCTGTTCGTGCTCTATCTCTTCCTGCCGCTGGCGGTGATGTCGGCGGCGGCGTTCAACTCGTTCGACTACCCCTCGGTCACCCAATGGCGCGGCTTCACCCTTCAGTGGTTCGTCGCGCTGGCGCATGACCAGCGGCTGCTGCAGGGCCTCGCCAATTCCGTCATGGTGGCGCTCGGCGTGATCGCCGTATCGATCCCGGCCGGGCTGTGCGGGGCGCTGATCCTGACCCGGCTCGGCCAACGCTCGGGCACCGTGCTCTATTCCGTGCTGGTCTCGCCGGTGCTGACGCCGGGCATCATCCTCGGCATTTCCAGCCTCATCTTCTGGCGCGAATTCGGCGTGCCGGGTGGTCTGTTCGTGGCGGTGATGGCGCAGTCGAGCTTCATCGCCTCCTATGCGATGCTGCTGTTCCTCGCCCGCCTGCAGCGGCAGGACCGCACGCTGGAAGAGGCCGCGCTCGATCTCGGCGCCAGCCACACGCTGGTGTTCCGCCGCATCACCCTGCCCTTCCTCGCGCCGACCTGCTTCACGGCGGCGGTGGTCGCGTTCCTGCAATCTTTCGAGAACTACAATACGACGGTCTTCGCCATTGGCGGCGAGTGGACGCTGGTGACGGAAATCGCCTCGCGGCTGCGCTTCGGCCTGTCACCGGTCATCAATGTGGTGGGCGTGATCTTCGTCGCGCTGACCCTGATCGCCGCCACCACCTATGTGCTGCTGAAAAGCCGCCCGGCACGCTGACGGCGCCCGACGCCGTGTCATCGACAAGCGTATCCGCACCGGGTGTCGCATTCGGCTCTCGGGGTGCTAGAAACTGGCGGGTAGACAGGGCCTTTCGCGGAATCGGAGCCGTTCCATGCACCACACTCTTGTCGCTCGCCTCGCCGCCCTGCCCGTTCTGCTGCTCCTCGCGGCTGGGCCGGCGCTGGCGGGCAGCACGACCATCTCCGGGAACGTGACCACGGAGCGCGTGCCGGACGATTTCGATGCCACCAAATCGACCGACTGGGGCCTTGGCGTCTCCCACACCTTCGACAACAGCGTGATTGTCGCGGTCAACGGCAAATATTACGACACGGCGAATACGAGCAACTACAAGGTCAATCTCGACACCTCGCTCGGCTACACGCATAATTTCGGGGCATTTTCCCTGACCGGCATGGCGGGTGTCGGCCAGCATTTCATCGAATCCGACGATTCGAGCAGCTTCCCCTATTATTTCTTCAGCTTCGCCGCCGACATTCCGATCACCAAGCAGTTCACCTGGACCGCGGTGAAGCTGCGCTACCGCAACGCCTTCGATACCGACAACGACTACAACACCCCTGAAGTCGCCACCGGCATCAGCTTCTGGGCGACCGAGCACACAGCTGTCACCCTGTTCATCGAGCGCGACTGGACCGATGGCGATGTCGCCTATAACGGCATCGAACTCGGCTTCAAGCACAAGTTCTGAGCCGGCTAGGCTCACCCGAACGTGATGCGTCCCGTCGTGACCGTCTGATGCAGCGCCACTAGCTTGCAGCCACGATCCCGATGGGGCCTTCCATCACAACGGAGCCTGCGATGACGATGATCTCCCGCCGCCATGTGCTTGCCGGCGCCGCGAGCCTGCCGGTGCTCTCCGCCGTTCTGCCGCTGCTCGCCGCCAGCACCTCCCCGGCCGCCGCACAGACCACCTCCGGCCAGCAGGTGCCGGGCCTCTACCGCTACAAGATCGGCGATATCGAGGTCACCGCCGTCAATGACGGCGTGCGCTCCTTCCCCCTGCCTGACGGCTTCGTGAAGAATGCCAGCCGCGACGAGGTGAATGCCGCGCTGGAAGCCGCCTTCCAGCCCAAGGACCGGATGAGCATCCAGTTCAATCCGCTGCTCATCAACAATGGCGGCAAGCTCACTTTGATCGACACTGGCAACGGCCCGCAGGAAGGCAATGCGACGGTCGGCCGGCTGATGGCCAATCTCGGCTGGGCCGGGGTGAAGCCGTCGGATGTGAACACCGTGGTGATCTCGCATTTCCACGGCGACCACATCAACGGCCTGCGCGCCGCCGATGGCAGCCTCGCCTTCCCCAATGCCGAGGTGCTGGTGCCCGCCGCCGAGTGGAAATTCTGGATGGACGAGGGCGAGATGAGCCGCGCCCCGGAAGGCCTCAAGGCTAATTTCCAGAATGTGCGCCGCGTGTTCAAGGACATTGACAGCCGGGTGAAGCCCTATGAGTGGGACAAGGAAGTCGTCCCCGGCCTCACCGCGGTGAACGCCGCCGGCCACACGCCTGGCCATACCGCCTATGTGCTGGCCTCCGGCGACGGCAAGCTGTTCATCCAGTCCGACACCACCAACACGCCGATGCTGTTCGCGCGTAACCCGGAATGGCAGGTGCAGTTCGACATGGACGGCGCCAAGGCGACCGAGACCCGCAAGCGGATCTACGACATGGTGGCGGCCGAGCGGCTCCAGCTCACCGGCTATCACTACCCCTTCCCCGCCACCGGCTTCATCGAGAAGGACGGCAACGGCTATCGCGTCGTGCCGGCGGTCTGGAACCCGGTGCTGTAAAGCCGGCCCCACGCATCGCCGCTATTGGCAGGAGCCGGGGGTGAGGCTGTGCCTCGCCCCCGTCTTTCATTCTGGAGCGGGCGCGGCTATGTCTCGCCCCCGACTTTCATTGCAGAGCGAGCCCCTTCATGAGCGACACGCTTCCCGACCGCCTCTCCAGCGATCCGACCAGCCCCTATCACGACGAGGCCCTGCTGGCGCGCGGCGTCGGCATCCGCTTCAAGGGCGTCGAGAAGACCAATGTCGAGGAATATTGCGTCAGCGAGGGCTGGATCCGCGTCTCCGTCGGCAAGGCCCGCGACCGCGCCGGCAACCCGATGACCGTCCTGCTCAAGGGCCCGGTGGAGCCCTATCTGCGCGACGCGCCGCAGCCGGAAGCCCCGCAGGAATAGGCGGCGAATAGGCGGCGGGCCCCGTCGCGCGACAGAGGCCGGGCACACAGCTCAGCCGTCCGTCTCGTTGGCGATCCAGTCGAGATAGTCGGGATCGCCGTCGACGATGGGAATGACCACCACCGACGGCACCTCGTAAGGGTGGCGCGCCCGCACCGCCTGCGCGACGGCGGGGGACAGGTCCTCGCGGGTCTTGAAGATCATCACCGTTTCCTGCGCCCGCTCGATCTCGCCCTGCCAGCGAAAGATCGCCACCATGCCCGGCAATATGTTCACGCAGGCGGCCAGTCCGTCGGCGACGATGGCCCGGCCCGCCGCTTCGGCCTCGACGGCGCTCGGCCAGGTCGTATAGATCATCACCGTGCTGTCCTGATCCGCCGTCATCCTCACCCCTGTCCGGGCTGTCCCGCATGAACGAAGTCGCCCGCCCCACGGACCCGAATGAGGAAGCTGACGCTACGCCAGCATATGGCCGAATCAGCTTTGTCGCGAGCGATGCGCCGGATGCGCAGCAGGCGCGCGCTTTGCTGGTAGAGCGTTACGGCGACGAGCCGGTGGACGAGGCGGACATCGTCGTCGCGCTCGGCGGCGACGGCTTCATGCTCCAGACCCTGCACCGCTTCCGCGACAGCGGCATCCCGATCTACGGCATGAATCGCGGCTCGGTCGGCTTTCTGATGAACAGCTTCCGGCAGGACGACCTGCCCGCGCGCATCGCGGCCGCGCAGCGCGTCGTCATCCATCCGCTGATGATGGAAGCGACCGATGTGAATGGCCGGCTGCACCGCGCCCCCGCCATCAACGAGGTCTCGCTGATCCGCCAGTCCTATCAGGCCTCGAAGCTGCGCATCGCGATCGACGGCAAGATGCGTATGGAGGAGCTGATCTGCGACGGCGTGCTGGTCGCCACCCCGGCGGGCTCGACCGCCTATAATCTGTCGGCACAGGGGCCGATCCTGCCGATCGGCACGCCGCTTCTGGCGGTCACGCCGATTTCCGCCTTCCGCCCCCGCCGCTGGCGCGGCGCGCTGGTGCCGGATCGCGCGCGGGTCGACATCGCCGTGCTGGAATCGGAGAAGCGTCCGGTCAATGCCACGGCCGACCATTTCCAGGTGCTGAACGTGGTGGCGGTGCGGGCCAAGCTCGACCCCAACTCGTCGATGACCATGCTGGTCGACCGCGACCACTCGATGGAAGAACGCATCCTGCGCGAGCAGTTCGGCTGAGGCTCGCCTGAGGCCGGATCAGGCGGCGATGCCGCGCCCGCCCGCCTCGTCCCGCCAGCCGCGCAGCATGGCGAGCAGCCGCTCGGCGCCGGGCTGGCTCTCATAGCGGGCGATCACCTCGTCGAGAATGCGGCGCTTGAGGGCGGCGGTGTCGTCCGACATCTCGCCCGTCTCCTCCGCCTGAACCACTTCCAGCGCGGTGCGGAAGGCGACATAGGCGCCGCGCGGCAGGCCGATGCGGTCATAGACGGTGCGGAAGGAGCGGCCGGAGCGATCGGCCAGCATGGCGGCGACCTGCCCGCTCGGCAGATCGGCCAGCACCGAGACCATTTCCCGGAACAGCCCCACCTCGCCGGAGAGGATGGCGCGCAGCGCCAGAACCGGCGTCAGCTTGCCCTTGGCCCGCATCGTCTCCACCGCCGCGCGCAGCTCGGCAACCGGATCGGCGCGCGTATCGGCGACCGGCTCATGCACCGGGTCCACGCCCTCGGATTCGCAGGCCTCGCGAGCGACGCGCGCGGCCTCGTCCGCGCTCATCCAGCGGCGCTCGGCCACGAAGGCGGAAAGCGTGCCGGCCACTTCGCGGATCAGCGCCTGATGCGTCGACGCCGGCAGATTGGGCCGGGCCAGCAGCGCCTCGCGCATCGCCGGCACATGGCCGTAGCGCGCGACGAGGCAGGCGAGAGTGCCCTCGGTGAGATCGGCGGAGCGGTTGCCGACCAGCGCGAGGCAGGCCTGCGGCCCGGCCTTGCGCGCCAGCACGGCGGCGATTTCGGCCGCGAGATCGCGGCGGGCGGCGATGGCGACGCGCAGCATCTCGTCGTCGGTTTCGCAGAAATGGATGAGTTCGCGCAGGCTCGGCACCGGCGAGCGGGCCAGCATCACCGCGCCCGGCGCCCCGCCCTGCGCGGCGATGCCCAGCACGAGATCGGCCGGCACGAGGGGATGGTCGGCGAGCGCGGCGGCAAGGGCGAGCCGCACCTCGGGAGCAGGATCGCGCGCCAATGCCGGCAGCGCCGCCTCGATCTGCGAGCGGTCGGCGGCGCCGAGATCGGAGCGCAGATAGGCCCGCGCCAGCGCCGAGGTCGCCTTGGCCCGTGCCTCGTCCGGCGCGGTACGGGCCCAGAGCAGAAACTGGCGAACGATCATGGCGGAACCCCTTCTCATCATCGGCGCGGTGATGATGCGGGGTGCCGCCTTAAGAAACGGTTGACCATAAGCCTCGCGGCGACGTTCTCAGTCGCCGCTGCCTTCCTCGGTGTTCAGGCTCGGCGGCGTGGCCTGCTCGCCCACCAGCACGTCGACCGGCTCGTCCTTGCCCGCCTCGACCTTGAAATCCTTGCTGTAGGTCTTGCCGTCATGGCGGGCGACCGCCGTGTATTCGCCTTCCGCCAGCACGAAAGTCGGCGTGGAGTTGATCGATTCCTTGATGCTGTCGCCACCGGGGCTCAGCACCGACCATTGCGCGTCCGCGATCGCCTCGCCACCCGCCGAATTGACCAGCCGCAGCACGATTTCCGCCGCGCGGTGATGCAGCGTGGCGTCGGTCACCTTGCCGGGCGCCACCGAAATATCCGCCTGGATGACCGCATTGCCCTCGCCATAGGTCGAGACGACGTAATAGTCGCCGGCCGGCAGAATGACGAGGTCGCCGGCATTGGCATCGCGGAAATAGGGGCGGCTGGAGGCCCGGCCCTGAAGGAAGCTGCCCTCGAAAATGTCGAAGGTCACCTTCTGCGCGGGGATCTGCTTGTCGCCGATATCGGCCTGCAGCTTGATGCCGCCGGCCGGAAGGGTGATCTGCTCGCGGCGCGATTCATCCCCCACCACGATGCGGCGGGCGATGCTGGCGAGACCGAAGGAGACGTGCACCACATAGCCGCCGGGCGACAGGAAGAACACCGGCGCCGGGTCGGCCGCCTCCGCCACCAGCGGGTAGGCGCCGGAGGGCTCCGGCCGGTCGGCGAAGACGCGCCAGACGAGGCCGCGCGGCACCAGCCCTTCCTTCTCGCCGAAGCGCGCGCTCATGCCGATCGCCGCCTTGCCCGGCGGGGGCTGCGGCAGGATGGTGTGCGGGTCGGCCGCCGCCTTCGGCGCCGCGCCCGCCGGCGCTGTCGCGGCGGGCTTGGCCGCCGGCTTGGTCGGCGTGGCGCTCGGCGTATTGCCCGCGAAGGGCAGCGCCGGCACCACCGTCCCGGCGGAGGGCAGCGTATTCGCGCTCATCTGCTGCGCCAGCGCACCGCCGGGAACGGCGAGGAGCATCAGCGCGGCCACCACCGGCAGGCGCCGGCGCGACAGGCGTGAGGGTTCGGGGCGGCGAGCATCAACCATGGCCGCTTGGTGCCCCCAAAGAGGGGCGAATTCAAGTCAAACCGGCGCCCCCCGCGCCGTGCCGGAACAGGCGCCGCCCGGAGCCGGGGCCGCGCCGGCGCCGGGCCCCGCCTTCGCCTTGGTCGGCGGGCGTGGCCGTGCTACCGGGAGCGCAGCAGAGGACGGATGAATGACCGACGCGCTGACGCTGCTCAAGACCCGCAAGAGCCCGAAAATCTTCGACCTCACCGGCCCCGGCCCCTCCCCGGCCGAGATCGACGAGATGCTCACCATCGCCTCGCGCGTGCCCGATCACGGCAAGCTCGCGCCGTGGCGTTTCATCGTGTTCGAGGGCGAGGCCCGCGCCCGCGCCGGAGAGGCCATCGCGAGCGTCTTTCTCGCCGACCATCCCGATGCCGGCGCCGATCACATCGCGCTGGAGCGCGGACGACTGATGCAGGCGCCGCTCGTCATCGCCGTGGTCTCCAAGGCCGGGCCGCATGCGAAGATCCCGGAATGGGAGCAGACGCTGTCCGGCGCCGCCGCCTGCACGCTGCTCGGGCTCGCTGCCCATGCGCTCGGCTATGCCGCCACCTGGCTCACCCAGTGGTACAGCTACGATGCCCGCGTGCGCGCCGCGCTCGGCCTGTCACAGAGCGAGCGTATCGTCGGCTTCGTCCATGTCGGCACGCTCGCCCGCCCGCAGGAGGACCGCCCCCGCCCGGCGCTCGCCGACATCGTGACGAGGTTCTGACCCATGTTCTACGAGCCCGCCCGCCGCAATCACGGCCTGCCGCATGATCCGCTGAAAGCCATCGTCGCCCCGCGCCCGATCGGCTGGATCTCCACCCTCTCGGAAGACGGGGTGGCGAATCTCGCGCCCTATTCCTTCTTCAATCTGGTGAGCGAGCACCCGACCATCGTCATGTTCTCCAGCGCCGGCCTCAAGGACACGGTGCGCAATGCCCGCGCCAGCGGGCAGTTCGTCTGCAATCTGGCGACGCTGGCGCTGGTCGAGCAGGTCAATCTCACCTCCAAGGCAATCGCGCCGGACGAATCGGAATTCGACCTCGCGGATCTCGCCCGCGCCCCCTCGCGCATGGTGAAGCCGCCGCGCGTCGCGGCCGCGCCCTGCGCGCTGGAATGCGTGGTGACGGAGAGCTACGACCTGAAGGACCGCCACGGCGCGCCCAGCGGGCGCCATGTCACCTTTGGCGAGGTGGTGGGCGTGCATATTGACGACGCTTTCATCGAGGGCGGGCTGGTGCGCACCGACAAGCTCCAGGCGCTCACCCGCTGCGGCTATTTCGACTACGCCTGGGTCGACACGCTGATCTCCGTGCCCCGGCCGGAATGAACCCGTTCACGCGCTCGGCAACCACTTGTTCACCATAATCGCAGTAATATGCCCGCAGTGGACGGGTGGAGGCTTGTTTTAAGATGCGTCGTTTCGATCGCCGTGCCGTGCTGGGCTTCTCGCTCGCCGGTGTCGCCCTGGCTCTTGGCGGGTGCAAGCGCACCACCACGGCGGGCACGCCGCTGACCCCGATGTCGCCGATCTCGTCCTATGCCAGCATCAACCCGGCCGGCACTTACGGCCCGGTCGCCGACCGCTTCCCGATCCAGGCCTTCGACACCTCCTCGATCAACCCGGCCTATACGCGCCGCGAGGTGCCGTTCTCCACCACCGAGCCGGCCGGCACCATCATCGTCGATCCGCGCGAGCACTTCCTTTATTACGTGCTGCCCGGCGGGCGGGCGATGCGCTACGGCGTCGGCGTGGGCAAGGAAGGCTTCGGCTGGTCCGGCACCGCGACCATCAATTCCAAGCAGGAATGGCCGGACTGGTACCCGCCCAAGGAGATGATCGAGCGCCGCCCGGACATCAAGCCGCAGCTCAGCCAGCTCCAGAGCGGCGTCGGCGTGGCCGGCGGCCTGTCGAACCCGCTCGGCGCCCGCGCCATGTATCTGTGGCAGAACGGCAAGGACACGCTGTACCGCATCCACGGCACGTTGGAGCCGCAGACCATCGGCACCAATGTGTCCTCCGGCTGCATCCGCATGATCAACCAGGACGCCATCGACCTCTATAACCGCGTCACCGTTGGCACCCGGGTCGTAGTGCTCGGCGCCCGCACCGGCGTCTGATCGCAAAGCGGCCTGAACGGCATCCGCCCTGCGTCATCGCGGGGCGGATTAAACGGTTGCCCCCCGCCGGTTGCAGTGCAACCTTCGGCATGGCGGGAGACATGATCGAATGAGCGGGCACATCATCACCATCGCCCAGCAGAAGGGCGGCTCCGGCAAGACCACGCTGGCCGCCCATCTCGCGGTCGCGCTGATGCGCAGCGGCGGGCGCGTGGCGCTGCTCGATTGCGACCCGCAGGGCAGCCTCGGCGAGTGGTTCGAGGCCCGCGAGCAGACGCTCGGCGACGACAGGACCGGCCTGTCCTTCCGCACCGCCAGCGGCTGGGGCGCCCGGCGCGAGGCCCGCAGCCTCGCCCGCGACTATGACTTCATCGTCATCGACACCCCGCCGAAATCCGACGTCGAATCCCGCCCGGCCATCGAGGCCGCTCACCTCGTCGCCGTGCCGGTACAGCCGACGCCGATCGACCTGTGGGCCACCCAGCCGACGCTGGAGATGATCGCCAAGGAAGGCACGCCGAGCCTTCTGGTGATCAACCGGGCGCTGGCGCGCGGCGCCCTCACCAAGGAAATCACCGACGCCATCCACGCCCTCGGCCACCCCGCCGCGCAGACCCGGCTCGGCAACCGCGTCGCCTTCGCCTCCAGCATGGGCGAGGGACTGACGGTGATGGAGATCGACCCCGGCAGCAAGGGCGCACTGGAGATGGAAACGCTGGCGCGGGAACTCGTCGCGGCGCTGCCGGGCTGAGCCGCGAGAGACCGGCGGGGCCGGCCTTTTGGAACGGACAGCCCCGAATTCAACCCGAGTCACGCCCAATTTATTGCACAAACGCAATCCGTTCACGTCCCCGCGACCGGGGAACCAGTCGCGCCGCAATGACTTGTCCTCCCGAACGCTCGCTGACGGCCCGGCGCCCCGGAGCAACGCCATGCCCCGGCCCGGCCCGGCGAGTGGATGACACCAAACGGAGACGTGACATGAAGAAGCTCATCATCGCGACCGCCACTGTTGCTTCGCTCGGCTTCGCCAGCGCCGCCTATGCCAACCAGCAGAGCTACAGCAACACCACCCGGCAGCAGACCGTCACCGGTACCTACGACTATGGCTATGACGCGCCGCGCCCCGGCTACCGGACCGCGCCGGCCTACGGGTACAATGGCGGGGTCTATGAGGGCCGCAACGCCACCATGGTCGATCCCGACCGCGCGATGGCCGGCTCCTACAGCGATTCCCGCTATGGCGACGGCCTCACGCCCTATCAGAGCAATCCGGGCGTCGAGCCCTATATCGCCAAGCAGATCGAGATGGATCAGCGCGGCGGCAACTGACGCCGCGGTCCCGCGACCCGGTGACAAAGGCAGGCGCGGCGCCCCTTGCGGGCCCGCGCCTTTCCGCGTGAGAGCCGCTTTTGTCGGCCCGCATCCCATGAGCGCCCCCCTCTCCATACCGGCCTGCGGTTGACGGAGCGCCCGCGGGCGGGCAATCAGACAGGTGCTTTCCATACGGCAAGCCAAAATTCATAGCCGTGAGCGTATCATCGCGGCAAAGTGGTTCGGGCGGCATCGTGCCCTGCCCGGTTCACCGGTCCCCGGACCGCTTTTGCTCGGGTTTGAAAAATTGGCGTGTTGCGTAACAAGAGAGCTGTGTCGACCGAAGCCCGCCTTGCGGGGTGCCTTTGTCGCGCTCTCGGTCATGCTCGCTTTGCCCGCCCCTGCCTTCGCCCAGACAACGCCGGCGGCCGAGCCGGCCCAGACCCCGACCAACGACGCCCAGCCCCAGCCCGGCCTGTTCAACTCCTTCCTCAACCTGTTCAACCCGAACCGGATGGCCGATGACGGCCCGCCGTCCCCGGACGCCACGCCCTATAAGGTGGAGATCGAGGTCAAGGACGCCGGCCGCTCCCTGCGCGAGGCGGTCGAGCAGGCGTCGACGCTGGAAAGCCTCTCCCACCGCCCGCCCTCCGGCGCCGCCGGCCTCGTGCGCCGCGCGCTGTCGGACCGCAACAACATCACCGCCGCGCTCTATGGCGAAGGCTATTATGCCGGGCTGATCCGCATCCGCATCGCCGGGGCGGCGCCGGAAGCCGCCAATATTTTCGAGATCGTCGAGGCCGCCCGCAAGAACGGCCCGGTCCCCGTGCGGGTCGAGGTCGAGCCCGGCCCGCTGTTCACCTTCGGCAAGGTAGCGATCCTCGACGCCCGCACCCGCCGCCCGCTGCCCGACGCGCCGCCGCTTCGGCGCCTGCGCCTGGAGCCGGGCGAACCGGCGCTGGCCCGCAACATCGTGCGGGCGGAGAGCGCGCTGGTGGACCATTGGCGCGCCTGCGGCCACCCCTTTGCGCGCGTCGCCAGCAAGGATGTGGTGGCCGACCATGCCACCAGCACGCTCGATGTCTCGATCTATGTCGAGCCTGGTCCCGTCGCCACGTTCGGTCGCTTCACCGTTTCGGGCGCGGATTTCCTGACGCCCCGCTTTGTCGAGGACCGCATCGAGATCGCGCCGGGCACGCCCTATTCGCCCGAGGTGCTGAACCGCCTGCGCCGCCGGCTGATCGGCTATGAGGCGATCGCCAGCGTGCGGATCGAGGAAGCCGACAAGCTCGATCCCGATGGCAGCCTGCCGATCACGCTGGTCGTCGAGGCCCGCAAGCCGCGCTATGTCGGCTTCAGCGGCACCTATTCCTCGACCGACGGCTCCGCCCTCAACGCTTATTGGGGCCACCGCAATTTGTTCGGCGGTGGCGAGACGCTGCGGCTCGACGCGCAGGCCTCCTGGTTCGGCGAGAAATCGGAGGCGGTGCCCGACGCCGACCCGTTCGGCTACAAGGTCTCCGCCTCCTTCGTGAAGCCGGGCATCTACACCGCGCAGGACGACCTCGTCGCCCAGGCCGCCGTGCTGCGCGAGGTGACCAACGCCTATGTGCGCGAGGCGGTCACCCTGCTGGTCGGCGTGCGGCACCGCTACAACGACAATCTCTCGCTTCAGGTCAGCATCGACCTTGAGGAATCCCGCGTCGAGGACACCACCGGCACCGGCGATTACGGGATTGCCGGCGTGCCCTTCGAGCTGACCTATGACACCCGCGACAACGAGCTCGACCCCTCGCGCGGCGTCCGCTTCGCCGGCACGCTGGAGCCTTTCGCCTATCTCGGCGAGGCCGGCGCCGGGCCGGTCATGGTCAAGGGCGTGTTCTCCGCCTATCACGCCTTCGACGAGGACAAGCGTTTCATCCTCGCCGGGCGGGTGGCGGCGGGCAGCGTGTTCGGCGCCGATCTCACTGACGTTCCGCCGCAGCGCCGCTTCTATGTCGGCGGCGGTGGCTCGCTGCGCGGCTATGACTACCAGTCCGCCAGCCCGCGCAACGCGGACGGCATCATCATCGGCGGCCGCTCCTTCTTCGAGGCGTCGCTGGAAGGGCGCATCCGCGTCACCGACACGATCGGCATCGTGCCCTTTGTCGACATGGGCTCGGCCTATATCAGCGAATGGCCGGATTTCGACGGGCTGAAATATTCCGCCGGCGTGGGCCTGCGCTACTACACCGCCATCGGCCCGCTCCGCCTCGATCTCGCCTTCCCGCTCAATCCGGGGCCGGATGACGGCGATTTCGGCCTCTATGTCAGTCTGGGGCAGGCGTTCTGATGATGCGCATCGTGAAAAGCCTCGCTTTCCTGCTGCTCGGCCTCGTGCTGCTGGCCGCTCTGCTGTTCGGCGCGGTGCAGACCCCGCCGGGCAAGGCGATGCTGGCGCGCCTCGCCTCCTCGCTCGCCTCCTCGCCGCAGATGACGGTCGAGATATCCGACATATCCGGCCTGGTGCCGTTCGACATGCGGATCGGCGCCATCGCCGCCTCCGATGCCGACGGTCCCGTCGCGCGGGTGGACGATCTTCATCTCGCCTGGCGCCCGCTCGCGCTGCTCGACCGCACGCTGGACATCACCCGCCTCGCCGCCGCGCGGGTGCATCTGCTCCGCCTGCCGGCGCCGCTGCGCGAACCGCCCCCGCCCGGCGAGCCGCCCTCCTTCGCCCTGCCGATCCGTATCGCCGAGCTGAGCCTTGGCGACATCGTGCTCGACGAGCCGGTGCTCGGCCATGCCGCCCGGCTCACCCTCACGGGCTCCGCCGACATCGCCTCGCTGGCTCATGGCCTGTCGCTCGATTTCGCGCTGCAACGGCTCGATGCGCCGGGCAGCGTCACCGGCCATGCCGCCTTTGCGCCGGATACAGGGCGCCTCGATCTCGACATCGCCGCGCGCGAACCCGCTGGCGGGCTGATGGCGCGCGCTGCCGGGCTCGACGGCCTGCCGGAGATCGCCGCCACGCTCAAGGGCGCCGGCCCGCTCAATGCGTGGGACGGGCAGCTCGGCCTCAGCGTCGGCGATATCGCGCAGGCCTCGGGTGCCGCCGGCATCCGCGCGGTGCCGCAGGGCCACCGCCTGACGCTGGCGATCGACGCCGACATGGCCCGCCTGCTCCCCGCCGACATCGCCCCGCTGTTCGATGGTCGCACGGAACTGGCCGGCGCGGCGGTGATGGACCCGACCCGCCGTATCACGCTGGAGCCGACCACGCTGCGCGCCGCCGGCCTCGGCGCGGTGGTCAGCGGCACGCGGGCGCCGGACGGCACGCTCGACCTCACCTTCGACGCCAAGGCCGGCGATGCCGCGCGCTTCGCCGCGCTCGCCCCCGGCCTTGGCTGGCAGACGCTCGGCCTCGCCGGCACGCTGAAGGGAGATCCCGCCCGCCCCTCGCTCGACGCCGGCCTCACCGGGCAGGGCCTGGCCGGCGCGGGCTATGGCGCGGCGACGCTGCGGGCCACGCTGCGCACCGTGCCCGAGAATACGGGCGCGCTGGCCGTCATCATCGAGGGCGATGCGGAGGGGCTCTCGGCTGAGGACCCGGAGGTCGCCAGCGCGCTCGGCACCGCCGGCAGCTTCAGCGCCACCGGTTCCCTGCCCGCGAACGGCGCCATTACCCTCACCGAACTGACCGCGCGCCTCACTGCACTGACCGCGCATTTCACCGGCACCGCCACCACGCAGGTGATCGACGGCGATCTGGACGTGCAGCGGCTCGACCTCGCCGCCTTCGGCCCGCTCGCCGGCCGCCCGCTGGCGGGGCAGGCCGCGCTCAAGGCCCGCGTCGCCGCCAGCGCCGATTTCGCGCGCCTGTCGCTGGACATGGACGGCACCGCCACCGGCCTCGTCACCGGCATCGCCCAGCTCGACCGCTTGTTCGGGCCGAGCACGCGCATCGCCGGCGCGGTGGCGCGCGACGGGGCGAACGCCATCGCCATGCGCGACCTCAAGATCAATACCGACGGCCTTGCCGTCACCGTCGATGGCCGCATCGCCACCGACCTCGCCGACCTTACCGCCAAGGTGGCGCTGGACAATCTCAACCGCCTCGACCCGCGCGTCACCGGCGCTCTGCAGGGCGAAGCGGCCTTCTCCGGCACGCTGGACAAGCTCGGCGTCACCGCCACCCTGCGCATCCCGCAGGGCACGGCGCTGGAGCGCCCGCTGCGCGACATCGCGCTCGACGTCACCGCCACCGACATCACCGGCGCGCCCAGTGGCACGCTGCGCCTGTCCGGCGACATTGCCGGCAAGGCGGCGACCGGCACCGGCACGCTCGCCAGCGTCCCGGATGGCGGCTACCGCCTGTCCGGCCTCGATCTCGCGGTCGGATCGGTCACCGCGCGCGGCGATCTCGCGCTCGCCGCCGACCTCAAGGCCACCGGCCGGCTGACCCTTGCCGCCGGCAATCTCGCGGATATCTCCGCCCTAGCCCTCACCGAGGTGACCGGCCGGCTCAATGCCGATGTGACGCTGGATGTGGTCAACGGCCAGCAGCGCGTCGCCGCCACCGGCGATGCCGCGAGCCTCGGCTTTGCCGGCCGCAGCCTCGCCAGCGCCCGCATCGACGCCACTGTGACCGACCCGCTCGGCGTACCGCTGATCAATGGCAGCGCCGATCTGCGCGGCCTCGATCTCGATGGCACAACGGTGGAGAGCGCGACCGTGAAGGCTACCGGCAACGCCTCCGGCACCGATATGAGCGTCGAGGCGCTGGCACAGGGCTTCACTCTCCGCGCCGCCGGCCGGCTGTCCCCACAGGAAGGCGGCGCCCGGCTGCGGCTCGACCGGCTGGCCGCCACGCGCGGTTCTCTGGGTATCACCAGCGCCGCCCCGGCCACGCTGACGCTGAATAACGGCGCCGTGGCGATCGACCGGCTGGTGCTGAACGCCTCGGGCGGCAGCGTCACCGTCGCCGGCACGGCCGGCCAGACGCTCGACCTCACCGTCGATGCCCGCGCCCTCCCCCTCTCCCTCGCCGATCTCGCCTCGCCCGGCCTTAACCTGTCCGGCACGCTGGCCGGCAATGCCCGCCTCACCGGGCCGGCCGGCGCGCCCAATGGCAGCTATGATCTGCGCGTCACCCGCCTCTCCAGCCCGGACCTCGCCCGCTCCGGCGCCGGCCCGTTCGACATCGCCGCCACCGGCGCGCTGGCGGGTGGCCGGGCCACCGTGCGCGCCACGGTGAACGGGCAGAACCTTCAGGGTCTGACGATCAACGGCTCGGTGCCGGTCGGCCCGGGCGATCTCGACCTCGCCATACGCGGCGCCATCAATCTCGCCATCGTCAACCCGATGCTGGCGACCACCGGCGCGCGCGCGCTTGGCACCGCAAATGTCGACGCCACCCTTCGCGGCACGGCGGCGGCACCGCGCGCGGGCGGCACGGTGCGCATCTCCGGCGGGCGCTTCGACGACAATGTGAACGGCGTGGCGCTCGACCAGATACAGGCCGTGCTGACCGGCACGGACCGCTCGATCACCCTCACCTCCTTCACCGGCCGCACCACCAATGGCGGCTCGGTGACCGGCCGCGGCACCATCGCGCTCGATCCGGCGGCGGGCTTTCCCGGCCGCATCGACCTCGATCTGGTCAACGCCGCGATCGTCAACAGCGACCTGATGCGGCTGGTGGCGGAAGGAAGGCTCGGCGTCGAGGGCGCCTTCCTCAACGGCCCGCGCCTCACCGGCCGCATCACCCTGCGCGCGCTCGACATTTCCATTCCCGACCGCTTCGGCGGCGGGGTGCGGGCGATCAATGTCCGCCACGTCAATGCCAGCAAGGCGTTCACCGCCAAGCGCGAACTGGCCCAGTCCCGCCCCACCGGCGCCAGCCGCAATGACGGCATCGGCCTCGATCTGGTTCTGGCGGCGCCGAACAACACGGTGTTCGTCCGCGGCCTCGGCATGGACGCGCAGCTGGGCGGCGAATTGCGGCTCACCGGCTCAACCCGCGCGCCGATCGCGCTGGGCGGCTTCGAGCTGCGGCGCGGCACTTTCGATTTCGCCGGACGGCGCCTCACCTTCACGCGCGGGCGCATCACCTTCACCGGCACGACGGACCCGGAGCTGGACTTCGTGGCGGAGACCACGAGCAACGAGGTGACCGCCCGCATCCTCATCACCGGCCCGGCCTCGCGCCCGGAGGTGAGCTTCACCTCCACCCCGACCCTGCCGCAGGACGAGGTGGTGGCGCGGCTGATGTTCGGCCGCTCGGCCGGCAATCTGAACGCCGGGCAGGCGGTGCAGGTGGCGCAGGCCGTTGCCCAGTTCTCCGGCGGCTCCGGCGCGCTGGAGAATCTGCGCCGCTCGCTCGGCGTCGACAGCCTCGACATCGGCACCAACGAGGCCGGCACCGGCGGTCAGGTCGGCATTGGCCGCCGGCTCAACGACAACATCTATCTCGGCGTGCGGCAGGGCACGACCTCAGGATCGAGCAAGGTCACGGTCGACATCGACGTCACCCGCAACATCCGCCTGCAGGGCGCCACCGGCGCCGATGGCTCGGCCGAAGTCGGCATCGGCGCGCAGTGGGATTACTGACCGCCGTCAGACGACCGGCTTGGCCGTGATGGCGTAGCGCAGCGCCGGGTGCTGGAGCGACAGGCCGGGCTGCAAGGCGAGGCGTGCCGCCGTCACCGCCTCATAGCCGGCGGCATCCGGCAGCGGCGGAATGGTGATCGCCTCACCCATGTCGAGCCCGGCCAGCGCGGCGTCGACCAGATCCTCGGCGCTCATCACCGCCTCGGCCGGAAACAGGTTCTCGTCGAGACCGGCCCGCGCGAAGAACTCGGTCCGCGTCGCACCCGGCAGCACCGCCTGCACCCGCACCGGCCCGCCCTGAAGTTCGCTCTGCAGCGACTGGCTGAAGGCGAGCACATAGGCCTTGGTCGCGGCATAGGCGCCGGGGAAGCCTTCCGGCACCAGCGCCACCACCGAGGCGATGTTGATCAGCGTGCCGCGCCCGCGCCGGGCGAAGGTGTCGACCGCCGCCACCGCGAGCCGGGTCAGCGCCACCACATTGAGCTGCACCATGGCGTCGATCTTGCCGGCATCGGCGCCGACCACGGGCCCCTCCGTGCCCGAGCCGGCATTGTTCACCACCAGCGTCAGCGTCGGGTCTTCGACGATCCGGGCGGCGACGCGGGCGGCGTCCTGCGGCTCGGCGAGATCGGCGGCGAGCACCTCGATCCTGCGGCCCGTCGCGGCCGCCAGCTCGCCCGCCAGCGCCTCCAGCCGCGCGCGGTTGCGCGCGACGAGGATGAGATCGTAGCCCCGCTTGGCGAGGCGGTCCGCATAGACCTTGCCGATGCCGCTGGACGCACCGGTGACGAGGGCGGTACCGGGTGAGGCGTGGCTCATGAACATCTCCTGTGAGGCGGCATCCGCCGTTTTGATGATGACTATCAGGATTATGTCGGGCGCGATGAATCGGCAAGGCCGCCTTGGCGAGAATGAACGGCACGCGGCCGATCCGGGCGGGCGATTCCGACGTAGACTGCGCACCTGTTTCCTCGCCCGGCCGTGATCATGCCCCTGTCCTGCGAACGCCCCGCCCTGGTCTGGCTGCGCGACGATCTGCGCCTGTCCGACAATCCCGCGCTCACCGCCGCCGCGCAGGGCGGGTGTCCGCTGGTGATCGCCTATGTGCTGGAGGAGGACCCGGCTCTGCGCCCGCTCGGCGGCGCCGCCCGCTGGTGGCTCGCCCGCGCCCTCGCCAGCCTCTCCGCGGAGATTGCGCGGCGCGGCGGCACGCTGGTGCTGCGGCGCGGGCGCGCGGCCGACATCATTCCCGCGCTGGCCGAGGAGATCGGCGCCGGCGCGGTCCATTGGAACCGGCGCTACGAGGCCGCGCAGATCGCGCAGGACAGTGCGCTGAAGGCCACGCTGCGCGCGGCCGGCCTCACGGTCGAGAGCTGCAACGGCGCGCTGCTGCACGAGCCCTGGACGGTCGCCACCCAGTCGGGTGGGCCGTTCAAGGTGTTCTCGCCGTTCTTCCGCGCCTCATCGCAGCAGCCGGTGCGTGCGCCCACACGCCTGCCCCCGGTGCTGCGTTTCGCCCCGCCTCCGGCGAGCGAGGCTCTGGCCGACTGGCAGATGGAGCCCACCGCGCCGGATTGGGCTGGCGGCCTGCGCGCGGCGTGGGAGCCGGGCGAGGAGGGCGCGCGGGCGGTGCTGGAGCGTTTTCTCGCGCACGGCCTCGCCGGCTATGCCGAGAACCGCGACCGGCCGGACCTTGAGAATGTCTCGCGCCTCTCGCCCTTCCTGCGCTTCGGCCATCTGTCGCCGCATCAGGTGGTGGCCGCCGCCCGTCATGCCGAGGCGGCGGGCAGCGCCGGCCCGAAGGACATCGCGAAATTCGTCAGCGAGCTGTACTGGCGGGAATTTTCCTATCACCTGCTCTATCACTTCCCGACGCTGGCCACGACGAACTTCAACCCGCGCTTCGACGCCTTCGGCTGGGCCGACAACCCGGCGCAGGAGCGGGCCTGGCAGCGCGGCCGCACCGGCTACCCGATCGTCGACGCCGGCATGCGCCAGCTCTGGGAAACCGGCTGGATGCACAACCGCGTGCGGATGATCGTCGCCTCCTTCCTGATCAAGGACGCGCTGGTGGACTGGCGGCGCGGCGAGGCATGGTTCTGGGACACACTGGTAGACGCTGATCCCGCAAACAACCCGGCGAGCTGGCAATGGGTGGCGGGGTCGGGGGCGGATGCCGCGCCCTATTTCCGCGTCTTCAACCCGGTGACGCAGGGCGAGAAATTCGATCCGAACGGCGATTATGTCCGCCGCTTCGTGCCGGAACTCGCCCGCCTGCCGGCGGAAGCGATCCACAAACCATGGGCGGCCAAACCCGATGTGCTGCGCCGCGCCGGCGTCACGCTCGGCCTCACCTACCCGCACCCGATCCTCGACCACGCGGCCGCCCGCGAGCGGGCACTGGCCCGTTTCGAGGCCATTCGCGGGTAAACGGCGTGGCTCACCCCGCCAATCCGGTTGCCGCCGCGCCGATGGCTGACTAGTTTCAGGCACTTTCCAACGGTGCTTCCAAAAGTGCTTTCCAAGTGGCGGTGATTTCAGGCGATGGACATCCGAAACGGTCTGGTCGAGGCAATCGGCAACACGCCCCTCATCAAGCTCAAGCGGGCATCCGAGATGACCGGATGCACCATTCTGGGCAAGGCGGAATTCCTCAATCCCGGCCAGTCGGTGAAGGACCGCGCAGCGCTCTACATCATCAAGGACGCGGTGGCGCGCGGCGCGCTCAAGCCCGGCGGCGTTGTGGTGGAAGGCACGGCGGGCAATACCGGCATCGGCCTCGCTCTGGTCGGCAATGCGCTCGGCTACCGCTCGGTGATCGTCATTCCCGAGACGCAGAGCCAGGAAAAGAAGGACATGCTGCGGCTCGCCGGCGCCACGCTGGTGGAGGTTCCCGCCGTCGCCTACGCCAACCCGAACAATTATGTGAAGGTCTCCGGCCGCCTCGCCGAGGCGCTCGCCAGGACCGAGCCGAACGGCGCCATCTGGGCGAACCAGTTCGACAACATCGCCAACCGGCAGGCGCATATCGAGACCACCGGCCCGGAGATCTGGGAGCAGACCGAGGGCGAGATCGACGGTTTCGTCGCGGCGGTGGGCACGGGCGGCACCCTGGCCGGCACCGGCATGGCGCTGAAGCAGCGCAATTCGCGCATCAGGATCGCGCTGGCCGACCCGTTCGGCGCCGCCCTCTACAGCTATTACACCACGGGCGAACTCAAGGCCGAGGGCTCCTCGATCACCGAGGGCATCGGTCAGGGGCGCATCACCGCCAATCTCGACGACGCACCGATCGACGTCGCCTATCGCATCCCCGACGCTGAGGCCGTGCAGATCGTGTTCGATCTGCTGGAGCATGAGGGCCTGTGCCTCGGCTCCTCCTCCGGCATCAATGTAGCCGGCGCTATCCGCCTCGCCCGCGAGCTGGGCCCCGGCCACACCATCGTGACCATCCTGTGCGACTACGGCACGCGCTACCAGTCCAAGCTGTTCAACCCCGTCTTCCTGCGCGAGAAGGGCCTGCCCGTGCCGGGCTGGCTGGAGCGCAGCGTCGACCTGCCGAGCGTGCTCGTCTGATGGCCACCCAGCTCCTGTTCCGCGACGACGCCTATCTGCGCGAGACCACGGCCACCGTGACGGCGCTCACGCCCGAGGGCGGCATCGTCACCGACCGTACCGTGTTCTACGCCAATGCCGGCGGCCAGCCGGGCGACACGGGCCTGCTGCGCCGCGCCTCCGGCACCGAGATCGCGCTGGCCACCGCCGTCTATGGGCCGGACAAGGCGGAGGTGATCCACGTTCCCGCAACCGCCGACGGTGAACGGCCTGACATCGGCGAGAGCGTCACACTGGTGCTCGACTGGGACATCCGCCACAAGCGGATGCGCATGCACACGCTGCTGCATCTGCTCTCGGTTGCCCTGCCCTACCCGGTCACCGGCGGCTCCATCGGCGATGCGGAAGGTCGGCTCGATTTCGACATTCCCGAAGCCAATCTCGACAAGGACGCGATCACGGCCAAGCTCGCCGAGATGATCGCCACGGGCGCCGCTGTCACCGAGAGCTGGATCAGCGACGAGGAACTGCTCGCCAATCCCGGCCTCATCAAGACCATGTCGGTCAAGCCGCCCATGGGCACCGGGCGCGTGCGCCTCGTTGCCATTGAGGGGCTGGACCTCCAGCCCTGCGGCGGCACCCATGTGCGCAGCCTGACCGAGATCGGCGCGGCGCAGGTGACCAAGATCGAGAAGAAGGGTCAGCAGAACCGCCGCGTGCGGGTCGGGTGGGCCTGAATCGCCTGGGCGTGAGCTTCTGGGCCTGAAACAGGGCGGCGCATGCCGCCATCGGAGTGAACCATGTCCTATGATCCGCGCTTCGTCAGCACCGAATGGCTCGCCGCCCATCTCGGCGCGCCCAATCTCGTCATCGTCGATGCCTCCTGGCACATGCCGGCGAGCGGGCGCAGCGGCCGGGCGGAATATCTGGAGCGGCACATTCCCGGCGCGGTGTTCTTCGACATCGACGCCATCTCCGACACGTCGAGCCCGCTGCCGCACATGCTGCCGACCGAAATCGTGTTCCGCGCCGCGATGGAATCGCTCGGCATCGGCCGCTCGATGAAGATCGTGGTCTATGACACCGCCGGCCTGTTCTCCGCCCCGCGCGTCTGGTGGACGCTGAAGGCGTTCGGCGCGGTCGACGTGCAGATCCTCGATGGCGGCTTCCCGAAATGGCTGGCGGAAGGCCACCCGGTCGAGGCGGGCGAGCCGACCATCTACCCCGCGAGCTTCGAGGCGCATCTCGACAAAAGCTGGGTCGCCAGCATCGACGAGGTCGCCACCCGCCTCGCCAATGGCAGCGCGCAGGTGCTCGACGCCCGCGCCGCCGAGCGCTTCCGTGGCGAAGTGCCGGAACCCCGCGCGGGGCTGCGCGCCGGCCATATGCCGGGCGCCCGCAACCTGCCGGTTTCCGAGGTGGTGAAGAATGGCCGGCTGGTCGATTCCGACGCCATCCGCGCGGCGGTGGAGGCGGCCGGTATCGACACCAAGCGCCCGATCATCACCAGCTGCGGCTCGGGCGTGACCGCCGCCATCCTGTGGCTGGCGCTCGATGTCATCGGCGCGCGGCCCAAGGCGCTCTATGACGGCTCCTGGACCGAATGGGGCGGCTCCGACCGCCCGGTGGCGACCGGCCCGGCGACGCCCCTGCCCAAAGACTGAACACCCTACCCCGCCAGCGTGAGGATCAGCGGGCCGTTCCGCGTGGCGACCACCGTGTGCTCATACTGCACGGTGAGCGCGCGCGGCTCGCTGTAGAGCGTCCACGGGTCGTCGCCATCCTCGGCGTGCTCCGCGCCGAGCGAGAGGAACGGCTCGACGGTGAAGACCAACCCCTCGCGCATCACCCGCCGCTCCGACGCATCCGGCCAGGTGGCGATTTCCTTCGGCTCCTCATGCAGGCTGTGGCCGATGCCGTGGCTCGCGAGGTTGCGCACCAGCGTGTAGCCATTCTTGCGGGCGAAGGCGCCGACCGCCTTGCCGATGCCCGCCAGCGGTCGGCCGGCGCCGACCTCGCGCAGCCCCGCCCACATGGCGCGGCGCCCATCCTTGCACAGCCGCTCGACCGCGCGGGTCACCGGCGGCACCGCGAAGGACGCGCCGGTGTCGCCGAAATAACCGCCCTTCTCGGCGGAAACGTCAATGTTCACGAGGTCGCCCGGCTGGATCACCCGCGCGCCGGGGATGCCGTGGGCGATTTCCTCATTGACGCTGATGCAGGTGGCGCCAGGAAAGCCATAGACGCTCTCCGGCGCCGAGCGCGCGCCCGCCGCTTCCAGCAACCCGCGCCCGATCTGGTCCAGCTCCGCCGTGGTGATGCCCGGCTCGATCGCTTTGCCCATCGCCTCCAGCGTCACGGCGACGATGCGGCCGATCTCCTTCAGCGCCGTCAGCTCGGCCTCGCTCGTCACCACCATGGGGCTTTCTCTCATCCGGTCGGGAACGGGCCCGAGCGGGCGCGGCAACAATGCGGCCCGCTTTAGCGGGCGGGGCCGGTCCGGGCAAGACGGGGACACGGCCCGGGCGAGCGTCGCATGCCGGAAGGCTTGGCCCGATCGGCCGCATCGGTCATTTTCCGAGACACACTGGCCTGATCGTCCACCTCACTGCACTCACGCGTCATTCGCGTGCAAATAAAAACGGCCGCCCATGACAGGCGGCCGTTACTTTACATTACTTCACCTCGACGCAGACGCGCGCGAAGGCAAGAAAAATGCCTGTATCAGTGCAGAATTTGACTGAGGAACAGGCGGGTGCGCTCGTGCTGCGGGTTGGAGAAGAAGGCTTCCGGCTCGTTCATCTCGATGATCTGGCCGGCATCCATGAAGATCACGCGGTTGGCAACTTGCCGGGCGAAGCCCATTTCATGGGTGACGCACAGCATGGTCATGCCTTCTTCGGCGAGGCTCACCATGGTTTCAAGAACTTCCTTGACCATTTCAGGATCGAGCGCCGAGGTCGGCTCGTCGAACAGCATGATCTTCGGCTTCATGCACAGGGCGCGGGCAATGGCGACGCGCTGCTGCTGACCGCCGGAGAGCTGGCCGGGGAATTTATGCGCCTGCTCGGGAATCTTCACCTTGGTCAGGAAATGCATCGCCAGTTCTTCGGCATCCTTCTTGGGCATCTTGCGAACCCAGATCGGCGCCAGCGTGCAATTTTCCAGAATGGTGAGGTGCGGGAACAGGTTGAAGTGCTGGAAGCACATCCCGACTTCACGGCGGATTTCGTCGATCCGCTTGAGATCATTTGTCAATTCAATGCCGTCGACGACGATGGAGCCCTTCTGGTGCTCCTCCAGCCGGTTGATGCAGCGGATCATGGTCGACTTGCCGGAGCCCGACGGGCCGCAAATGACGATGCGCTCGCCCCGGCGGACCCGCAGGTTGATGTCCTTCAGCACATGGAATTCGCCGTACCATTTATGGACGCCGACCAGTTCAACCGCCACGTCCTTGCCGGGCGGCGTGTGCACGGCGGGAAGTTCGTCGCTGGAAACGATCGAATGTTGTTCAGTCATCTTGGGTCTCCGTCGTTCAGCGTCTGTGGGAAGTATTGAGGCGGCGCTCCACGAAGAGAGAGTAGCGCGACATGCCGAAGCAGAAGAAGAAATAGACGATGCCGGCGAAGGCAAAGCCCGTATACAGCGTCACCGGGCTGGCCCAGTTCGGATCGGTGAAGGAGGCGCGCAGCTGGCCGAGGAAGTCGAAGATCGAGACGATCAGGACCAGCGTCGTATCCTTGAACAAGCTGATGAAACTGTTGACGATTCCGGGAATGACCAGGGTCAGCGCCTGCGGCAGGATGATGAGCCGCATCATCTGGCTCCAGGTCAGCCCCATCGCCATCGCGCCTTCATACTGGCCCTTGGAAATGGCCTGCAACCCGCCGCGCACCACCTCCGCCATATAGGCGGCGGAGAACAGCGCGACACCCACCAGCGCGCGCAACAGCGCGTCGGGATTGGCGCCCTGCGGCAGAAACAGCGGCAGCATGTAGGTCGCGAAGAACAGAACGGTGATGAGCGGCACGCCGCGCCAGAATTCGATGAAGATCACCGACAGCAGACGCACGATCGGCATTTGCGAACGACGCCCCAGAGCGAGCGCAATACCCAGCGGCAGCGACGCCACGATGCCGGTTACGGCGATCACCAGAGTAACAAGCAGCCCGCCCCATTGCCGCGTCTCGACATAGTCGAGGCCGACATCGACGTCCCACGCCATCACCAGCACGCCGAAGGCGGCGAAGACGTAGAGCGTCGAGCGGGCCGCGGACAGCGCCGCGCCGCCGAGCGCGCCGATCAACGCGCCGATCGCCGCCGCGACGATGAGGGCGGTCAGCACGAAATCCACCCAGAAGGTGAGGTTCACCCCGGCGATGGTCGCCCCGCCGGTAAGCGGGCTGATCAGGCCGAACCGCTCCAGCAGGAAGGCGGACGCGTTGATGTTTCCGCCGGTCAGCAGGACGAAGGCAATGATCGGGTACACGACGAAAAACAGCAGCGAATTCAGCCGCTTAATCGGCGCGCTCGGCACCATCAGCGGCACCAGCAGGATGGCGCCGAGGGCAAACACCACATTGGGCCGCCAGCGTTCGGCGATGGGATAGAAGCCGTAGATCAACTGGCCGAATTTGGCATGGATGAAGGGCCAGCAGGCCCCGACATCCGGCCCGAGGCAGGCCTCGCGGTTTTCGCCGGTCCACACCGCGTCGATGAACAGGAAGCGGATCAGCGGCGGAAAGATCAACAACGCCAAGGCGATGCCGACCAGCGTCAGCAGGCCGTTGAGGAAGCTGGAGAACAGGTTCTCCCGCATCCAGCCGATGACACCGAGATTGCGGGACGGCGGCGGAAGCGGCGTCTCCAGTTCGGAACGGATGAAGGTGCCGTCATCAAAGGTCAGGCTCATGGCGCGATCCTCACCGTTCCACAAGCGCGACGCGCTTATTATAGGCGTTCATGATAACCGAGGTGATGATGGACAGAACCAGATAGACGCCCATGGTCATCGCAATGATCTCGATGGCCTGCCCGGTCTGGTTCAGCGTCGTTCCGGCGAATACGGCGACCAGATCGGGATAGCCGATACCGACCGCGAGCGACGAATTCTTGGTCAGGTTGAGATATTGGCTGGTCAGCGGTGGAATAATCACCCGCATCGCCTGAGGTATGACCACCAAGCGCAAGGTTTGACTGTTGCGCAACCCGAGAGAATGGGCCGCTTCGGTCTGGCCGTGGCTCACCGCCTGAATGCCCGCGCGCACATTTTCCGCAATGAAGGCCGCGGTGTAGGTGGCCAGCGCGACGGTGAGGGCGACGAATTCGGGGATGACGCGCGCGCCACCAGAGAAGTTGAAGCCCTTCAGTTCCGGGCGTTCGATGCCGATGGGAAAGCCCGTCACATACATGGCGGCGAGCGGCACAAGGATGAGGATCGCGAGGCCGATCGGCAGCATGGGCAGCCGGCGCCCCGTCTCCTCCTGGCGCGCCCGCGACCAGTAATGGATAAGGATAACGGCAAGAATTGCCGCCCCTATGGACCACAGAACCGTTCCCGTACCCTCATTGAACAGTGGGCGAGGAATGATGATACCGCGGTTCGAGATGAAGACTTCATCAAACAGATTGATACTGTTGCGCGGGCCGGGCATCGCGCTCAGCACCGCGAGATACCAGAACAGGATCTGGAACAGCGGCGGCAGGTTGCGCAGCACCTCGACATAGACGGTCGACAGAAGGCGAACGACGAAGTTCTTCGACAAACGTCCGATGCCGACCAGAAACCCGATGACGGTGGCAAGGATAATGCCGACAACGCCGACGAGAATGGTGTTCAGCAGGCCGACAAAGAAGGCCCGGCCATAAGTCGACGTCTCGCTATAGGGGATGAGAGTCTGGTTGATGCCGAAGCCGGCGGTGTTGTCGAGAAAGCCGAAACCTGTGGCGATCTTCTGTGCCGCCAGATTTTCACTCGCATTATCGACAAACATCCATCCCAGGAAAACGACCGCTAACAGGGCGATCAGTTGCAGCCCGATGCTGCGCACCTTTGGATCGTTGATGAAAGACGTCTTCCCGCCTGATGCGGGCGTTGCCAGGTCCGTCATGGTCCCCCTCACCTCTTTCGAGGCTCACTGCGTCACCCGGCGCCGAACTTTCCGTCAGCTTTCCGGTCGGAAAAGGCTCCCGGCACACTGGCCGGGAGCCCGTTTCGTCAGATCTCAGCGGATCGGCGGGGCGTATTGCAGGCCGCCCTTGCTCCACAGCGCATTCACGCCGCGGGCCAGCTTGAGGGGGGTGTCGGGACCGACGTTCTTGTCATACATCTCGCCGTAATTGCCGACGTTCTTGATGATGAGGTAGGCCCAGTCATTGCCGATGCCCATGCCTTCGCCATACTTGCCCTCGGTGCCGAGCAGACGCTTGACCTCGGGGTTGGCGGTGGACTTGAGCTGCTCGTCGACGTTCTTGGAAGTAACGCCAAGTTCTTCAGCGTTGAGCTGGGCGAACAGGACCCACTTCACGATGTCGAACCACTGGTCGTCACCGTGAGCAACCACCGGGCCGAGCGGCTCCTTGGAGATGATCTCGGGAAGAACGATGTGATCATCGGGATTGGTGAGCTTCAGACGCTCGCCGGCGAGGCCCGAACGGTCGGTGGTGAGCACGTCGCAACGGCCGGCGTCATAGGCCTTGACCACTTCGTCATTGGTAGCAAAGGCAATGACTTCGTAGTTCATGTTGTTGGCGCGGAAGAAGTCCGCCAGGTTCTGCTCGGTGGTCGTGCCGGTCTGCGTGCAGATCGAGGCCCCCGAAAGCTCCATGGCCGAGTTCACCTTCTTGTCCTTGCGGATCATGAAGCCCTGGCCGTCATAATAGGTCACGCCGGTGAAGTTGAGACCAAGTGACGTATCGCGGGTGATCGTCCAGGTCGTGTTGCGCGACAGGATATCGATGTCGCCCGACTGCAGAGCGGTGAAGCGATCCTTGGCGGAGAGCGGCGTATACTTCACCTTCGACGGATCGCCTAGAACGGCCGAAGCGACCGCGCGGCAGAAATCCACGTCGAGACCGGTCCAGCTACCCTTGTCGTCGGGCGTCGAAAAGCCCGGCAGACCCTGGCTCACGCCGCACTGGACGAAGCCCTTCGACTTCACCTGCTCGAGCTTCGTCGCGGCCTGCGCGCCGGATGCCGCGAGGCCAAGGGCGCCCGCGACGGCAAACGTGGAAATGAGGCGTTTCATGTGTGCAGCCTTCTTCATAGGTTTTGAGCTGACGCGCCGCTCGTGGCCCGAACGGCACGCTGCGACAGTTAAAGCAATTCACGTGCCGCTTTGGCTTTAATGAGCGCGGCCCGGCCTGCCCCCTTCGTCTATGACCGCCCCGCACCGTGCGATACGATGCAGCGGAAGACGTTGGGTCATCAGAACGCCGTATTACCCCCCGGTCAAGCACCACCCTCACCCATCCACGCGACTTAGGTCGGTACAAAAATACCTTAGAGTGACTCCACAGCATGACTACTGCCCCCAAAGACCAGACGCCTGCGTCCTATTCAGTGGAAACGGAACTCGTGGTGGCCGGACGAGATCCGGCCCGCTTTGACGGCTTCGTGAATGTACCGATCGTCCGGGGCTCCACCGTGCTGTCGCCCACCGTCGCCGGCCTTGAAGGCCACACCGGGCGCTACACCTATGGACGGCGCGGCAACCCGACCGTGGAGGCGCTGGAGCAGGCGCTGACCGTCATCGAGGGGGGCGCGGGCGTCGTCCTGACGCCGTCCGGTCTTTCGGCGGTCAGCGTCGGCCTGCTGTCGGTTCTCGCGGCCGGCGATCATCTGCTCATGACGGACAGCGCCTACCAGCCGACGCGGCATTTCTGTAATGGCGTGCTGCGCCGATACGGGATCGAGACCACCTATTATGATCCGTTGATCGGCGCCGACATTGCCGGACTGATCCGCCCGAACACGCGGGCGATCTTCATGGAATCGCCGGGCTCGCAGTCCTTCGAGATGCAGGACGTTCCCGCCATTGTGGAGGTCGCGCGGGCCCACGACATCGTCACGCTGATCGACAATACATGGGCGACGCCGCTTTTCTTCCGCCCGCATGATGTCGGCGTCGATCTCTCGATCCAGGCCGGAACGAAATATCTGAGCGGCCATTCGGATCTCAACATCGGTACGATTTCGGCCAATGCGCGGACCTTCGCCCAGGTGAAGCAGACCCATGGCGATCTCGGCATCACCGTTGCACCGGAGGACGCCTTCCTCGGCTCGCGCGGCTTGCGGACCATGGCCGTGCGCCTCGCACGCCACCAGGAGTCCGCGCTCACCCTCGCCCATTGGCTCGCCAGCCGCCCGGAAGTCCTGCACGTACTCCACCCTGCCCTGCCGGAGCACCCCGGCCATGCGCTCTGGAAGCGCGACTTCAAAGGCGCGAGCGGCCTGTTCAGCATCATCCTGAAGCCCGTGCCGAAGGCGGCAACGGATGCCTTCCTCGACAGCCTCGCCTTGTTCGGCCTCGGCTATAGCTGGGGTGGCTTCGAAAGCCTGGCGATCCCGTTCGACTGCAGTACCTACCGCACGGCGACCACATGGGAGCCCGGCGGACCCGGCATCCGGCTCCATATCGGTCTCGAAGGCACGGACGATCTCATCGCTGACCTCGAACAGGGCCTCTCGCGGCTGCGCCGGATGGCCCGCTGAGGTCAGCCGCCGACCCGGCGGTAGAGCGAGAGGCGCACGCCGCGTCCGTCGGCATAGGCGACACCGCCGATGTCGGCGGTGCGCTCGAAACGCAGGCCGAGCGCCTCGGCCCGGCGGACGAAGCGCACCTCCTGCCGCCGCTCGATGAGCACGATGTGGCAGCCGCCCTCGCGCAGGAAATCCGCCGCGGCGGCGCCATCCATCAGGCGGATGCTGCCCGGCAGGAGGAAGGCGAGGCTCGGCTCGTCATAACCGGCCGCCCCCAGCACCAGAGGGCCGCTGCCCGCCGGGCAGTTCTCGCGGCCGACAGCCTCCACCACGCGGGGCGACACCCACAGGCTGCGCATCTGGGGCAGCAGAAGCTGCATCACGCCGAAACCGGAAATCAGCATTCCGACGACCGCCAGCAGAGACGCCTTCTCCGCCCCATACTCGCGAAAGGCTGCCGCCGCCGTGACGAGGGCGAAGAAACCCAGCAGAAGCAGCGGCCACGCCAGCAGGCTGGTTGTGCGGTCGAAAATGGCGAGGCCGAGCAAGGCGAAGACCGCGATGGCGGCGCCGATCACCGGCCAGAGCCAGACCAGCCGGACGAGGCGGGCGTCGGACAGAGCCAGCGCGCCCCGCTCGAGCGCAAGCCCGACAGCAATGGCCACCGCCGGAAAGAGCGGCAGGAGATGGGCGGGAAATTTGGTCGGGATCAGTTCCAGCACAATCCAGGCCGGGATCACCCAGGCCAGCAGAAACTGCACCGCACGCTGGCGACGGGCCTTCCATAGAAGCGGTACGGCCAGCGCCGCCAGCGGCGCGCCCGGCCAGAACATCCCCCAGAATGTCACCAGCAATGTCCCCGGCGGCCCGCCGGCTCCCGAGAAGGAGGGACCAAGGCGCCCCATCAAGGCCCTCCCTGCCGCGACGGCATCACGGTCATCCATCCCGAAATGGCGCAGCAAATACCACAGCAGACCGACCACCCCGCACAGCGCAACCCCCACCACAGGGGCCGTGGCCCGGAGGGGACGCAAAGAGCGATCGACAGCCATCAAGCTGCACAGGGCGAGAAGCGGATAGAAAAGCGCCAGCAGCCCTCGCATGAACAGCGCCGCGGCAATCGCGCCCCAGAACAGGAGGACCAGAGCCCGCGTCGCGTCGGATGGCAGCAGCGTGGCGTGTTCGCCGGCCCGCTCCGGCAAATACAGGCGCGCCAGCGATCCGATCATGGCGGCAGCCGCCGCGAGCATAAGGGCATCCGGCATGGCGAGACGGGCGGCGACACCGACCGAGGCCGAACCCGCGAGCAGAATGGCGGCAAAAAGCGCCGCACGGCGGCCCGTGAAGGCCAGCGCCGCCCAGAAGGTCAGCAGAACGGCGGCTATTGCCGCGAACAGGGAGGGAAGGCGATAGAGCCAGATCGTTCGATCCGCCCGATCCATGCCGATGGCGTCGACACTCGCCACCAGCCCGGCTTGCAGCCAGTGCCATCCAAGAGGGCGTGTATGAGCCCCCTCGCTGCCGATCCGCACCTCCGCCAGCTGGCCGGTCTCGACCATCTGCCGGGTGACAAGGGCGAAACGCGCCTCATCCCGGTCGAGCACCGGAATGGAGAAAAAACCCGGAAGGAAGGCAATGCAGCAGAGGAGGACAAGAATCAGGCTGCATCGACGGTTTGACCGGGAAGCCCAGTCGACGAGCATGACGATACGGCTCGCCAGCCGAAGCCCCCGCAGCGACAACGCTGTCTTCGAACTGTCGTCCTGCAGGGATACGGGCTTCATGATGGTCGTCCGATTCGGTATGATCCGACCATATCAGAAGGGCTTAGCGCCCGCCGTAAAGCGCCCGGCCGGTCAACTCAGCGCATCGAGCGGAATCGTCGTGCCGCAGTAGGCTGCCGCTTCCGCGTTCCAGCCCTTGAGCAGCGTGGGGACCCGCGAGGCGGGGAGCGCCTTCGAGTAAAGGTAACCCTGCGCATAGTCGCAGCCATTGGCACGGAGATAGGACGCTTGTGAGGATGTCTCGACCCCCTCCGCCACCGTCTCTATGCCGAGGCTATGTCCGAGATTTATCACCGCGCGGACGATGGCGGCATCGTCGATATCGTGTTCGATGTCATGGACGAATGAGCGGTCGATCTTGATCCGGTCCACCGGAAACTGCTTCAGATGGCTCAGGGACGCGAAGCCGGTGCCGAAATCATCCAGCGCGATGCGCACGCCGGCCTGGTTGAGCAGCTGAAGGCTCTGCCGTACCGTCTCCGTCCCCCGGCCGAGGAACACCGTCTCGGTCACCTCGATGGTGAGCCGGTCGGTGCCCAGACCGGCCAGATCCAGCGCGGTCAGCACGCGCTCGGGAAGCTCCCCCTGCGCGAATTCGGGCGAACTGACGTTGATCGCGACATGACCATAGTCGCAGCCCATGGCGCCCCAGTTGGCCATGTCACGGGTGGTGAGTTGCAAAAGGCGCTCACCGATTTCGACCGATAGATGGGGATCGTCGAAGATCGCGCTGAACTCCTGCGGACCGAGCAGCCCCTTGCGCGGATGCCGCCAGCGCAGCAGGGCTTCGAAGCCGATGATGGCGCCCGTGGAAAGCGATATCTTGGGCTGGTAATAGGGCAGGAACTCGCCGTTCTTCAGCGCCAGCCGCACGCGCGCCACGAGTTGCACGCGATTTTCCGTCGCCTGCTGCATGCGCGGATCATACTCGATGGCGACTCCCCGCCCGGCCGATTTTGCCCGGTAGAGCGCAATGTCGGCGTTCTTCAGCAAGGTCGAGGGGTCCGTGCCGTGATCGGGGGCGATGGTCACACCGATGCTGCCCCGGCAGGAGAGCGAGGAGCGTCGCGAAACAAAGGGCAGGCTGAGCGCGGCAAGAATGCGCTGTGCCACCACCATGCCATCGCCGGGATTTTCCATCCGGGACAGAAGCACGATGAACTCGTCGCCGCCGAGGCGCGCCACCGTATCGACTTCGCTCACGCTGGCGCTCAACCGCCGCCCCACCTCGATCAGCAGCGCGTCGCCGGCATCATGACCCAGCGTATCGTTGACGTCCTTGAAGTGGTCGAGGTCGACAAGCAGCAGGCCGACATAACCGCCGCTCCGCCGCGTGCGGCGTAACGCGACGTCGAGCTTGTCGCGCATGAGCCCGCGGTTCGGAAGATTGGTCAGCGCATCATGGTTTGCCATGTGCCACATGCGCTGCTCGGATTGCTTCTGCTCCGTTATGTCCTGAAGGATTCCGAAGGCGCGGACAACCTTGCCTCCCTCGATCTCCAATTCGCAACTCTGCCGCACCAGGCGGTGGTGCCCCTGTGCATTGACGAAGGGCAGCTCGATCTCGAAAGGGTCGCCGCTGCGGAGCGCATGCTCGAACTTGCGCAGGAAATGCTGCCGCGCCTCGACCGGGAGATGCGACATCGCCAGTTCCGGCGTCGGCTCGACCCCCGGCAATAACCCATAAATGCCGTATATGCCGTCCGACCAGATCATCCGCGCGGTAGCGACCTCGAACTCCCAGCCACCCACCTTCGCGAGGCGCTCGGTTTGCGCCAGCAAGGTCTGGCGGCGCCAAAGTTCGCGGCTCTGCATTTCGAGCAGGCTTTGGCTCGTGCGGCGATGTTCCAGTTCACGGGTTGTGCGACGGGTCGCTTCGTGGAGACGGAACTGGTCGACGATGACCTGCGTCAGATGCGCGACGATCTCAAGCTCGGCGGGACTGATCTCGCGCGGCTCGGGCCCGAACAGACAAAGGGAACCGATCGGCAGGCCGGGGCGAAGTGCAATCGGCGCGCCCACATAGAAGCGGATATGGGGCTCTCCGGTGACATAGATATTGTCCTGGAAGCGCGGGTCGCGACTGGCATCGGGAATGACCAATATGTCGGACGTCATGATGGTCCAGGCACTGAACGAGTGCGCTCTGGACGTACCCTCGGCATCCCCGAAGCCGGAATTCGCCTTGAAACATTGGCGATCACGATCAATCAGCCCGATGCAGGCGGAAGGCAGACCGAACATCTGCCGCGCCAACACGCAGACCCCCTCCAGCACCGGCGAGGCCGGCGAGTTGAGGATATCCAGCGCATGAAGCTCCGCCAGCCGTTCAGCCTCGTTCTCCGGGATCGGAAAGGCCATTGCTCACCTGGTGGACAGCGGAAGCGGATGGTCGGAATCGGTGGGGCACGGCCGCCGAATCCGCGAAATCTCAGCCGGTTCTGAATGCGTTACAGATCATTTCAACATCAACATCACAGAACGACAATAGGCGCTTACTCGGCAGCCGGCTGCGCGGCCGTCACCAACCCGCCGGCCTCTTCAATGAAGCGTGCAACCTCCTCCACGCCCACGCCAGCGCGAATGTTGGAAAACACGAAAGGCCGCCGTCCCCGCATCCGGCGGGCGTCGCGATCCATCACCTCAAGCGAGGCCCCGACATAGGGCGCGAGGTCGATCTTGTTGATGACAAGCAGGTCGGATCGGGTGATGCCAGGGCCACCCTTGCGCGGTATCTTCTCTCCGGCCGACACGTCGATCACATAGATCGTCAGGTCCGCGAGTTCCGGCGAGAAGGTCGCGGCAAGATTGTCCCCGCCAGACTCGATCAGGATAAGATCGAGATGGGGAAAGCGTCCCCTCATCTCCCCGATCGCCGCCAGATTGGCCGAGGCGTCTTCGCGGATGGCGGTGTGGGGGCAGCCGCCGGTCTCCACGCCCATGATTCGATCCGCCGGCAGGGCGCCCGCTCGGGTGAGGATTTCGGCATCCTCCTTGGTGTAGATGTCGTTGGTGATCGCACAGAGATCGTAGCGGTCGCGGAAGATCCGGCACAGCGCCTCCATCAGCGCCGTCTTGCCGGAACCGACCGGCCCGCCAATGCCGACACGAAGCGGCCCGCTGCTCTCATATGCCATGGAAATCCTCGCCTTCAGCTTCTGAATAGCCGCGTATACTGCGTCTCGTGACGCATCGACGCGATGTCCGATGCAAGCGCCGCGCCGCCAAGCCGGACAAGCGGCACCTCGGCTGCCCGCCGCGCAACCCGGCGAGCGACCTTGGTCGCCGCCGCCAGGGCGATGTTTCCATCCGTCTGCCCAAGCGGCACAAGGCGCACCGCCGAGGAGATCAGATTGGCCGCCACCGCGCCGAGATAGGCCGACAGGGTCGCTGGCAACGGAAGGGCATGGGCCGCGCTCGCGATACCGACCGCCGCCGGATAGGCGACGCGCCCGCTCCAGACCGACGGCAGCCGATCAATGACAGGCGACGGCCAGGCGACCCGCGTGGCGGCGATGAAGGCGTCGCCCTGGTTCAGCGTCTCCATCTGCCGCTCGCGCGAGGGAGCGAAGGCCGCGGCGAGTTCAAGCACCTCCCGCAGAGCCACATCGTCCTGATCGTCCACCGCACTATACGCATGCGCCAGCAGAACCGCGTCGGCGAAGGGGCCTCCGTGATGGAGGAGATCGTCCACCCAGGCGATCAGCGAACCGACATCGACGATGGCCTGCGTCTCCACCGCCCATTCGAGCCCATGGGAATAGGCAAAGGCGCCAACCGGATAGGCCGGCGACAGCCAAACGAACAGCGGCAGGAGATCGGGTAAGGCGCCGACCAGCTCAGTCTCCTCACCGGTCATGCGCCGTGCCTAATGGCCATGATCGCCGGCGCGCTTGTGATCATGATCGTGGTCGTGATGCTCGTGGTCGGCATGTTTATGGTCATGATGGTCATGCCCGCACCCACAATCATCACCATGGGCGTGCTCATGCTTGTGTTCATGAGCGGCCTCCTGGACATACAGCACGTCGCGAGCCGGAGCAGCATGCGCGTGATGCTCATGCTCGTGATGGCCGTGATCATGGTCATGCCCGCAGCCGCAGGCGTCTCCGTGCGCGTGCTCGTGATGATCGTGCGCGTGGCCATGGGCGAGGTGTCCATGCGCCTCAGCCGCCTCATAGGCCCCGCCTTCCGGCTCGAAGGCCGCGTCGACGATCGCCACCGTCGCCCCAAGGCCACGCGCCATCTCTTCCAGCACCGTGTCGCGGGCAATGCGAATGCGGTCGGCAAGCAGTTCCGCCGGCACATGCCGGTTGCCGAGATGCCAGGCGAGGCGAGCCAGGTGATGGGCGTCGTGGGCGTAGATTTCCGCCACCGGCTCCTCGGCGGCGACCACCACGACGATGCGGCCATCGTCCAGCGCCAGGCCGTCGCCCTGCTTCAGTCGGGTGGCTTCCGGCAGATCGAGCAGGAAAGCGACATCACCGTCGCCACGCATGGCGATGCGGCGGCGGTAGCGGCCGTCATGCGGCAGCACGACGCGATCAGCGGCGGTGGAGGCATCCCAATTGCCGGCGGGCAGGAGCGAACGGGCACGGATCATGATCGGTCTCCTCGAAGCATGTGCCGCAAAGGTGGTGTGCCTTTGCGGCGAAGCCATGCCTCGGCTGATGAAATCGCGGCGCGCGGCGCCGACCGATGCTTAGAACAGGAAATAGCGCTGCGCCATGGGCAGTTCGCTCGCCGGCGCGCAGGTGAGCAACTCGCCATCGGCCCGCACCTCGTAGGTCTCGGGGTCGATCTCCAGCTGCGGCGTCGCGCTGTTGTGGACCATCGACGCCTTGGAGATGCCGCCGCGCACATTCTCGATAGCGACGAGGCGCTTCTCCAGCCCGAGCTTGGCACCGACATTCAGTTCGATTGCCGCCTGCGACACGAAGGTAAGGCTGGTCGCGGTCCGCGCCTTGCCGAAGGCACCGAACATGGGACGGTAATGCACCGGCTGGGGCGTCGGGATAGAGGCATTGGGGTCGCCCATCTGCGCCGCGACGATCATTCCGCCCTTGATCACCATATCCGGCTTGGTGCCGAAAAAGGCCGGTGACCAGACAACGAGATCGGCCAGCTTGCCGGTCTCCACCGAGCCGATATGGCGCGACATGCCGTGCGCGATAGCCGGATTGATCGTGTATTTGGCGATGTAGCGCTTGGCGCGCGCATTGTCGTTGCGCTCGCTGTCGCCCGGCAGAAGGCCGCGCTGCAGCTTCATCTTGTGCGCGGTCTGCCAGGTGCGCGTGACCACCTCGCCGAGCCGGCCCATGGCCTGGCTGTCCGAGCTCATCATCGAGATGGCCCCGAGGTCGTGCAGGATATCCTCCGCCGCGATGGTCTCCTTGCGGATACGGCTCTCGGCAAAGGCGAGGTCCTCGGCGATCAGAGGGTCGAGATGGTGGCAGACCATGAGCATGTCGAGATGCTCATCGAGCGTGTTGATGGTGAAGGGCCGCGTCGGATTGGTGGAGGACGGCAGCACGTTCGGCAGGCCGACCACCTTCATGATGTCCGGCGCATGCCCGCCGCCCGCGCCTTCCGTGTGGAAGGCGTGAATGGTGCGGCCCTTGAAAGCGGCGACGGTGTCTTCCACGAAACCGCTCTCATTGAGCGTGTCGGTGTGGATCATCACCTGAATATCGTACTCATCGGCGACCGAGAGGCAGTTGTCGATGGCGGCCGGCGTCGTGCCCCAGTCCTCGTGAAGCTTGAGCGCGCAGGCGCCCGCCTCGATCTGCTCAACGAGCGGGCCGGGCAGAGAGACATTGCCCTTGCCGGAAAAGGCGAGGTTTACCGGAAAGCTGTCCGCGGCACGGAGCATCATCTCGATGTGCCAGGGGCCGGGCGTGCAGGTTGTGGCATTGGTGCCCGCTGCCGGACCCGTTCCGCCGCCGAGCATGGTGGTGACGCCGCTCATCAGCGCGTGCTCGATCTGCTGCGGGCAGATGAAATGGATGTGGCTGTCAAAGCCGCCCGCCGTGATGATCTTGCCCTCGCCGGCAATGATCTCGGTCGAGGCGCCGATGATGATGGAAACGCCCGGCTGGATCGCCGGGTTGCCGGCCTTGCCGATGCCGCAGATGCGACCATCGCGGACGCCGATATCGGCCTTCACGATCCCCCAATGGTCGAGGATCAGCGCATTGGTGATGACGGTGTCCACCGCGCCGTCGCCGCGCGTGACCTGGGACTGGCCCATGCCGTCGCGAATGGTCTTGCCGCCGCCGAACTTCACCTCCTCGCCGTAGACGGTGAAGTCCTTCTCCACCTCGATGATCAGCGAAGTGTCGGCGAGCCGCACGCGGTCGCCGGTGGTCGGCCCGAACATCTCGGCATAGGTGGCGCGGGAAATCTTGATCGACATGGCACATCCGTTTCGGCGATCGGGCGAGCAAAAGGCGCGGAAGTCAGGGTGTCAGAGACGGCCCATGATGGCCTGGCGGAAGCCATAGACCTCCCGCTGGCCGGCGAGCGCGACGAGCTTGACCTCGCGGCTCTGGCCCGGCTCGAAGCGCACCGCCGTACCCGAGGGGATGGCAAGGCGCATGCCGCGGGCCTTGTCGCGATCAAAGCTGAGAGCCGGGTTGGTTTCGAAGAAATGATAGTGACTGCCAACCTGGATCGGCCGGTCGCCAGTATTTGCCACGGTGAGGGCGACGATCTCGCGCCCGGCCAGAAGTTCGACCTCCCCTTCCTCCAGCAGCATCTCACCGGGAATGCCCGCGGGATGAGCGGACGGAATGGGCTCATGCACGGTGACGAGCTTGGTGCCGTCCGGGAAGGTCGCCTCGACCTGGATGTCGTAGATCATCTCGGCGACACCCGGCATGACCTGGTCGGCGGTGAGCACTTGAGTGCCCAATGTCATCAACTCCGCGACCGTCTTGCCATCGCGCGCGCCTTCCACCACCACATCGGTGATCAACGCCACCGCCTCGGGATGATTGAGCTTCACGCCGCGCTCAAGGCGACGGCGGGCGACCATGGCGGCCATGGCGACGAGGAGCTTGTCCTTCTCGCGCGGGCTGAGGTTCATCAGTCAGGTCTCCGGCAGGGCAATGGCAGTCGGTGGAAAATCAGGCTGTGGCGGCAAGTGTCGCTCGCTTGCATCAGCAATGCCAGATGCGAGGGACCTCGGCGATGCCGAGCGCCGTGATGGCGCGGCGGATCGCCGTCTCCAGCGGGGCGCCGTCGCGCGCGAGCAGCCGCACGCAGAGCATCCCGTCCCAGGCACTGACGCCCGCATCGAGATGATCGGGCAGGTCGTCCGGCAATCCTAGCGCCTCGCGGACCGCATCCAGGCGGCTTTCCGCATCTGGAGCGACGAGCAGCAGCGTGGCGAAGGCCGCCCATCCGCCCGCACATGCCCGTCGATCCAGGATCGCGGAGATGTCACCCTCAAGCACCATGCCGTCGGCGAAAATGAGTTTTCCGGCCCGCCTTATGCGCCAGCTATCAACCAGTTCGCCATGCGAGAAACGCTCGCCACGCGCCGTTCGGCCGAGAATGACCGGCTCCACCAGCAGCAGCCGGGCATCCCCTGCCACCTCTGCCTGAATGGAGCGTTGCACCCGCGCGCCATCGAACACGATCGTCGCCTGTGGCATCCATTCGAGCACCGTACCGGCCTGGGCCATGAGGTCGACCATAATGCCGGTGACGGCGCCATCGGAGCGGTAGATCTTCTCAGCCGCCTGCGTCGTGACCACGAGTTGGGCAGTCTCTGCCGCGCGAATGATCGTTTGCGAGGTATCGCCGCCGGTCAATCCACCGCCGGTATTGATCAGCACCGCCTCCAGCGCACGACGGCGCCGGCCCGACAGCGGAAAACGCGCACGGGCGAAACCCGACTCTTCAATGCGTCCCCGTATGGTTCGCTCGCCGAGTCCCACCGCCTCGAACAGGATCCGCCCATGCCCGCGCCGTTCGACCGGAATGGTGGCGGCAGCGTCAGACGGCAATTCGATTGCGTACATCCGGGTCCTCAAGGGCGGCGCCGTCGCCCGACATCACCACCGCGCCGCGCTCCATCACGATGAAGCGGTCGGCCAGTTCCTTGGCGAAGTCGAAATACTGCTCGACCAGCACGATGGCGATATCGCCCTTGCTGCGCAAGTAGCGGATGGCGTTGCCGATATCCTTGATGATGGAAGGCTGGATGCCTTCGGTCGGCTCATCCAGCACCAGTACTTTAGGGCGCATTACCAATGCCCGGCCAATGGCAAGCTGCTGCTGCTGGCCGCCCGAGAGATCGCCGCCGCGCCGGCGCATCATCGAATCGAGCACCGGAAACAGCGAGAACACATCATCGGGGATGAAGCGGTCGGCGCGCTTGAGCGGCGCGAAACCGGTCTGGAGATTTTCCGCCACGGTAAGCAAGGGGAATATCTCGCGCCCCTGCGGGACGAAGGAGATGCCGCGCCGCGCCCGCTCGGCGGGCGCCATGGTGGTTATGTCCTCGCCATTGAAGCGGATGGCCCCCTTGGCGACGGGCGCCTGGCCGACAATGGCGCGCATGAGGCTGGTCTTGCCCACGCCGTTGCGGCCCAGCACGCAGGTGACCTTACCCGGCTCCGCCACCAGCGAGACACCCCGCAGCGCCTGTGCGGCGCCGTAGAACAGATTGACGTCCTGAACTTCAAGCATGAGCCTAGCGTCCCAGATAGACTTCGATGACGCGCTCATTGGCGCTGACCTGGTCGAGCGTGCCCTCGGCCAGCACGGAGCCTTCATGCAGGCACATGACCCGCACGCCGAGATCGCGCACGAAGGTCATGTCATGCTCGACGACGACGACCGAATGGCCGTTGGCATTGATCTCGCGCAGCAATTCGGCGGTCTGTGCGGTCTCGGCATCGGTCATGCCGGCCACCGGCTCGTCGACCAGCAGAAGCTTGGGGTCCTGCGCGAGCAGCATGCCGATCTCCAGCCACTGTTTCTGGCCGTGCGAGAGCTCGCCGCCCAGCCGCCAACGGTGATCGGTGAGCTTGATGGTCTCGAATATCTCGTCGATCAGCGCGCGCTCCGCCGCGCTCTCGCGGCGGAAAATGTTCGGCAGGGCCGAACGCTGCCCCTTGAGGGCGAGGCGCAGATTGTCGATCACCGTGTGACTCTCGAACACGGTCGGCTTCTGGAACTTGCGGCCGATGCCGAGCGTGGCGATCTGCGTCTCATCCAGCTTGGCCAGATCGGTGGTGCCGCCGTTAAAATAGACGTCGCCCTTGTCCGGGCGGGTCTTGCCGGTGATGACGTCCATCATGGTGGTCTTGCCGGCCCCGTTGGGGCCGATAATGGCCCGCATCTCGCCGGGATCAACGGTGAAGGAGAGCGAGTTGAGCGCCCGGAAGCCATCGAAGGTCACGGTGACGCCGTCGAGGTAGAGCAGCGCCTCGGTCAGCGACTTCTTCTCGGCGCCGAGGCCATCGGGAGCTTCAGGAGCCACCATATCGATCGCGTTCATCGTGGGGCTCCTCATTCGGCCGGCTTGGGCGAGGCGAGCGGCGCATCCGCGCCGTCCGGCGGTGGGCGCCGCTTCTCGCGCCACTCATAGAACGTGCCGACAATGCCCTTGGGCAGGAACAGGGTCACGGCGACAAACAGGCCGCCGAGCATGAACAGCCAGTAGGGTGCGAGCATGCCCGAGGTGAAGTAGGTCTTGGCGTAGTTCACCAGAACGGCGCCGAGCGCCGCGCCGACCAGCGTGCCGCGCCCGCCGACCGCCACCCAGACGATGATCTCGATCGAATTGGCCGGCGAGAACTCGGACGGATTGATGATGCCGACCTGCGGCACATAGAGCGCGCCGGCGATGCCCGCCAGCATGGCGGAGACGACGAAAGCGACCAGCTTGTAGTTCTCCGCCCGGTAGCCGGTGAAGCGGACGCGCGTCTCGGCATCGCGAATGGCGATCAGCACCTTGCCGAAATGCGAGCGCACGAGGAACCGGCACAGCACATAGCCGAGCCCCAAGGCCAGGGCGGAGAGGACGAAGAGAACAAGGCGCGTACCGTCGGACTGGATGTTGAAGCCGAGAATGTCCTTGAAGTCGGTCAGGCCGTTATTGCCGCCGAAGCCCATGTCGTTGCGGAAGAAGGCCAGCAGCAGGGCGAAAGTCATCGCCTGGGTGATGATCGACAGATAGACGCCTGTAACGCGCGAGCGAAACGCAAACCAGCCGAAGACGAGAGCAAGAATACCCGGCGCCAGCAGCACCATAAGTGCGGCGAAGGGGAACATGTCGAAGCCGTACCAGAACCAGGGTAGCTCCTTCCAGTTCAGGAACACCATGAAATCCGGCAAAATCGGGTCGCCATAGACGCCACGCGTGCCGATCTGGCGCATCAGATACATCCCCATCGCATAGCCGCCGAGTGCGAAGAACGCGCCATGGCCGAGCGAGAGAATGCCGACATAGCCCCAGATCAGATCGACCGAGAGGGCGAGCAGGGCGTAGCAGAGATATTTGCCGAGCAGCGAGACCACATAGGTCGGCACATGCAGCGCCGAATCCGGCGGCGTCATCAGGTTCAGGGCGGGCACCAGAACGGCAGCCGCCACCAAAATCGCGAGGAAAATCATGCCGCTAGGACCAAGCAGCGCGGGTTGACGTGTATCGCTCATGCTCATGCTTCGATCGACCTCCCCTTGAGGGCGAAGAGGCCTCGGGGGCGTTTCTGGATGAAGAGGATGACGATCACCAGCAGGGCGATCTTGCCGAGCACCGCGCCGGCATAGGGCTCCAGCATCTTGTTGGCGATGCCGAGCGACATGGCGCCGACCAGCGTGCCCCAGAGATTGCCGACGCCGCCGAAGACGACGACCAGGAAGCTGTCAATTATGTAGCTCTGCCCGAGGTTTGGCGACACGTTGTCGATCTGGCTCAGGGCGACACCGGCAATTCCGGCGATGCCCGAGCCGAGGCCGAAGGTCATCGCATCGACCCAATTGGTGCGGATTCCCATCGCCGCGGCCATGCGCCGGTTCTGTGTGACGGCCCGCATTTCGAGGCCGATGCGGGTGACGCGCAGTACAGTGAGGAGTGCAATGAAGACAATCAGTGCAAAAACGATGATCCACAGCCGGCCATAGGTCACCGACATGTGGCCGAGCTCGAACGAGCCGGACATCCAGCTCGGCGCCCCGACCTCGCGGTTGGTCGGCCCGAAGATGGTGCGGATCGCCTGCTGGAGGATGAGCGAGATACCCCAGGTCGCCAGCAGCGTTTCCAGCGCCCGCCCATAGAGAAAACGGATCACCGTGCGCTCGATCAGCACGCCGATCAGCCCGGTGAACAGAAAGGCGAGCGGGATGGCGATGATCAGCGACCAGTCGAACAGGCCGGGATAATTCTGCCGGATCACCTCCTGCACCACGAAGGTGGTGTAGGCGCCGAGCATGACCATCTCGCCATGCGCCATGTTGATGACGCCCATCACGCCGAAGGTGATGGCGAGGCCGATGGCGGCGAGCAGCAGGACGGAGCCGAGCGAGACGCCGTACCAGATATTCTGCGCGATCGCCCAGGTGGCGAGGTTGCGCTCGATGCCGGCGATGGCGTCGGTCGCCGCCTGCTTCACCTCGGGCGCCGCGCTGTCCGGCACGCCGCGCAGGATGGCCAGCGCCTCCTGATTGCCTTCGGCGGCGACCAGCTGAACGGCGGCGATGCGCTCGGCCGGGGTGATGCCCTCCTTGGCGATGAGGATGGAGGCGCGGGCCAGCACCAAGGCGGTCTTGACCTTGGGGTTGCTCTCCTTGGCGAGCGCGGTGTCGAGCGCCGGCAGCGCCGCCTCGTCGCGCGAACGGGCCACGGCGATGGCGGCGTCGATACGCTTGGCAGGATCGGGGCTGACGAGCGACAGCGCACCATTGGCCGCCTCGATGGCGCGGCGCACCCGGTTGTTGACGCGCACCGGCTTCACGGCGGGCGCCGGCGCAACGGCCTGCATCGTCAGCGGGTCGATCAGGCCGGTATCGGTGCGGATGAAGATCTGCCGGGGCGCGGTCGAGGAATAGACCAGCTTGCCATCGGCGAGCGCCGCGACGATCTGCGCGGCGGCGGGGCTGCCGCTCAGGGCCAGCGCGCCAAGCGCGGCTTCCGTGTCGGCGTAATTGTCATTGGCGAGCTGCGCCAGCGGGGCGCTGATATCCTGCGCCTGCGCGGCGCGGGACAAGGCCAGCGAGCCGGCGAGCGAGCCGGACAGCATGGCGCAGAACGCCAGGAGGGCGACAAGCAGGGCGCGGCCGGAGCCACGGAGTCGTGCGCGGGAGTTCATCATCATCCGTCGGTGTGCGGAGACGTAGGGCCGGAGCGCGCTCCGGCGGCGACGGCGGGCGGCACTGAGCTTTCCTGTCGATCAGATGTTCGATCCGATCGGAAAGGGCACCAAGGCACCGCAGGTGCCGGCCGCCCGTGGGCGACCGGCGATGCGAGGACGGTCAGGCGTTGCGGCTCACTGGCCGGCGCCGCCGCACTTGCCCGTCTTGACGTTGAAGTTGCCGCAGTTCAGCGGCTTGCGCCAATCCGCGATCAGGTCCTTCGACCCTTCGAGGTGGGGCGACCACTCTTCGGCAACGATCAGGCCCGGGGTCTGCTCGACGATGTCGAACTGGCCGTCATCCTTGATCTCGCCGATCAGCACCGGCTTGGTGATGTGGTGGTTCGGCATCATCGCCGAATAGCCGCCCGAGAGGTTCGGCACGGAGACGCCGATGATCGAGTCGATCACCGCGTCCGGATCGGTGGTGCCGGCCTTCTCGACCGCCTTGACCCACATGTTGAAGCCGATGACGGTGGCTTCCATCGGGTCATTGGTCACGCGCTTGTCGTTCTTGGTGTAGGCCTGCCACTTCTTGATGAAGTCCTTGTTCTCCGGCACGTCGACCGACTGGAAGTAGTTCCACGCGGCGAGGTGGCCGACGAGCGGCTTGGTGTCGATACCGGCGAGTTCTTCTTCACCGACCGAGAAGGCCACGACCGGGATATCGGTCGCCTTGATGCCCTGATTGCCGAGTTCCTTGTAGAACGGCACGTTGGCGTCACCATTGATGGTGGAGACCACCGCGGTCTTCTTGCCAGCCGAGCCGAACTTCTTGATGTCGGCGACGATGGTCTGCCAGTCGGAGTGGCCGAACGGCGTGTAGTTGATCATGATGTCCTCGGCCTTGACGCCCTTGGACTTCAGATAGGCTTCGAGGATCTTGTTGGTCGTGCGCGGATAGACATAGTCGGTGCCGGCGAGCACCCAACGCTGCACGTCCTCGTTTTCCATCAGATAATCGACGGCCGGGATCGCCTGCTGGTTCGGGGCGGCACCGGTGTAGAACACGTTGCGCTCGCTCTCCTCGCCCTCATACTGGACGGGGTAGAACAGCAGGCCGTTCAGTTCCTTGAACACGGGCAGCACGGACTTGCGCGACACCGAGGTCCAGCAGCCGAACACGACCGCGACCTTGTCCTTGGACAGGAGTTCGCGCGCCTTCTCGGCGAACAGCGGCCAGTTGGACGCGGGATCGACGACCACAGCCTCAAGCTTCTTGCCGAGCACGCCGCCCTTGGCGTTCTGCTCCTGCACCATGAACAGCACAGTGTCCTTCAGCGTGGTCTCGCTGATGGCCATGGTGCCGGAGAGCGAATGCAGCACACCGACCTTGATGGTTTCCTGGGCGTGCGCGGGCACGCCGGCGCCGGCCAGCGCGAGGGCAGCCGCGCCGAAGGCGGCGCGACCGGCGACCCGCCGCGCCTGACTGAACAGGTTGAGCATCTTATTTCCCTTCTGGATTTCACACGCAGGACCCCCGTCCGCGTGCCGATGGGGAAGTTTGCAATGCCCGTGCCAAGTTCCGCGATGCCGCCCGGAAACGCTGCGCAATAGTAATTCAAATTTCGATCCATCGAACTTGCCTAAGAAGCATGCAGCAGCATCATGAAATAGGCGAAGAATGTTCGACCTTTGTCTTATGTGTATACATTTCAGGTCTACCTGCCCGCTCCTCAACCGTGCCGGACATCGCCAAGGCGCGCGAGGGCGAGATCGAGCGTGGCATCCGTCTTGGCAAAGCAGAAGCGGACAACACTGCGCACCGCCTCCTGCGCGTAGAAGGCCGAGACCGGGATCGCCGCCACCCCGCGCTGCGTCACCATCTGCTGGCAGAACGCCGCATCGTCGATGTTGAGGGCGAGCGGGGCCAGATCGACATTGAGGAAATAGGTCGCCGACGAGGGAAGCACGGGAAATCCCGCCTGCGAGAGCCCGAGAGCCAGCCGGTCCCGCGAACGCTGCAACTCGGCGCGGGTGTCCAGAAACCAGTCACGCGGCTTGCCCAACCCATAAGCCACGGCGTGCTGGAGGGCCGGCGGCGTGGTGAAGGTCAGGAACTGGTGCGCCTTGGACAGCACCTTCATCAGCCCCGGCGCGGCGCAGACGAAGCCGACCTTCCAGCCGGTCATGCCGAATATCTTGCCGGCCGAGCCGATCTTCACGCTGCGCTCGCGCAGGCCCGGCAGGCTGAGACAGGACTGGTGGATGTGCCCGTCAAAGATCACATGCTCCCACACCTCGTCACTTACCAGAACCGCGTCCGAGCGCCGGCAGAACGCGGCCAGCAGCTCCAGTTCCCCGCGCGAAAACACGCGGCCGGTGGGATTATGCGGGTTGTTGAACAGCACCAGCCGGGTCTTCGGCGTGAACGCCGCCGAGAGCGCCTCTTCGGTCAGTTCCCAGTAAGGCGGCGCCAGGCGGACCAGCCGCGCGACGCCGCCGGCACGCTGCACCAGCGGCAGATAGGCATCATAGAGCGGCTGGAACAGCACCACCTCGTCGCCCGGTTCGATCAGCGCCAGCAGCGCACCGGCCAGCGCCTCGGTGGCGCCGGAGGTGATCATCACCTCGGCTTCCGCGTCGAGGTCGAGCCCCTGCCAGTGGCGGTAGTGATCGGCGACGGCGTGCCGAAGCTCCGGCAGGCCCATCATGGGCGGGTACTGGTTCCAGCCATGCACCACCGCCTGCGCCGCCTTCTCGCGCACATCCAGCGGGCCGGGATCATCGGGAAAGCCCTGCCCGAGATTGACCGCCTGATGCTCGCGCGCGAGGCGCGACATGGTCTCGAACACCGTGGTCGGCAGGTTGGCGAAAAGCGTGTTCATTCCACAGTCCCGGAACGGAAACGAAAAGCTTGGACACAAAGCGCGCGTCCTTATCGTTCCCGCCGGGACAAAAGAAAAGGGGCCGCGCCGAGGGTCCCTTGCCGATCTCCATCCGATCCGATCAGACGCGGGAGTTCAGCGCCTCGGTTCAGGCAACAAGAGCCGCGTGGTTGTCGAAGCGCAGGTTCTTCTTGACGCGGCTGACCACACCGACCGATTCCCCATCCGTCGCCAGCAGCGCGATCTCGCCAAGACCGCTTGTCGCCAGGAACTGGCCCGCCTCACGCGTCGGGGCGAGGCCGCAGCCATCCACCAGCGTCAGACCGCCGATGAAGCGTCCGTCGCGGCGCCACACCGCGACGCGGTTGCCGCGCGGGCTGGCGGCGGCGACATAGGCGCCGGAAGCGTCGAAGGCGACCGAGCCGACATAGGTGCGCAGCCCGCGCCATTCCGCGTCCGGCGCGTCGAAAGCGGTGAGCCGCGCGTCCGCCACCGCATAGAGCAGCGGGCGGGCGAGGCCGTCGGCGAGCAGGTCCTGCGCCGCGACGACGGTGAAGCCGTCCGGCGCGCGGGCGAGATGGCGCAGCGAGAGCGAGGCGAGATCCTCCTCCAGCGCCGCCACCGCGCGGGTGGCCCCGTTCAAAGGGTCGAGCCGCGCGACGCTGGCGCCGGCGATCTCCGCGCCCACGGCCTCGGGCGTGTGCGGCTCGACCCCGCCATTGGCGACGATGAGCGCGCCGCCCGCCGGCAGCAGGTCGTGCGGACCGATGCCGGACGACGTCCATTCCGCCTCGATGGCGAAGGCCGCGCCGACGATGCGGCGGGTCACCACGCCCTGCCCGCTCGCCCGCTCGATCTCCACCGCCAGGAAGCGATCCCCACCGTCGATGAACCGGCCATGGCCGGAGAAGACGCGCCCCTCCCCCGGCTCGAAGGTCGCGAGCACCGTGCCGGCGCGGCGGTCGAACAGGATGGCGGTGGTGCCGGGCCGGCGCGCGACCGCGATGGCGGTACGCCCGTCCGGGCAGGGCTCGACCCAGTGCAGCCGCTGCCCGCCCAGCCCGACCGGCGTCGCGTTAAGGTCCGGGGACAGCACCACCGGCGCGAAGCCCTCGCCAATGCCCGCCGTGCCGACCCATTCGGCGTCGAGCTGATGATCCTGCGCATGGGCGGCGCCGCCGAACAGCACGCGCGGGGCCGCCGCGAGAGCGCCGAGCACGCTGCGACGGGAAAGTTCGAACAGGCCCATGCTCGTCTCCTCAGTCGCCGTCGAGCGCGTTGAAGCCGAGCGGCACGCCGAGGCCGGAGGCCAGCGGACTGGCAACGCTCGCCTGCGCCGCCTTGAAGGCGGTGATCGCGGCCTGAAGCGTCTTGCGCCCCGCGGCCGTGGTCGCCGCCTCGCCAATGTCCTCGGGCAACGCCTTCGCCGCCGCGTCGGCCCCCGCCATGGTCTTCTCGATAGTCGCGCGGCCCTTGGCGTCCAGCCCCACGGCGAGCCTGTTGGCCAGATCGTCGGCGCTGGCGATGATGGCGAGGATGGTCGCATGCGAGAGGCCGCTGCGCCGGCGGTCCGCCAGCAGCGGCTTGGCGTCGTCCGCGCTCTTGCCCAGCACCACCAGAAGACGCTGATCCACCACGCGCTGATAGGCGCCGGCCAGATCGGTGACGATCTGGCTCAGCAGGGCCTCGGGATCCGGGAAATAGACGGCGTCGGATTTGCCGGCCAGCAATTGCGCCAGCAACCCCGACTGCCGGTCGCCCCAGCCCTCACGCAGCTCAGCGGCGATGGTCGCGAGGTTGAGCGCGATCGCCCGGCCAAGGGCGCAGCGACGCGTTGCCTCCGCCCCAACCACCAGCGCCGCCGCCGCGCCGTCATCATAGAGGACGCGCTCCAGCGCCGGCAGGCCCTGCACCGCCGCGCTCAGACGGAAGAAGCGGTCCGGCCCCAGCCGCTCATCGGTCGCGTCGCCGATGATCTCGGCCACCGAACGGCCGACCGCGTTGCGCCGCTCCGGGAACAGGTTGAAGCGATCCGGCCGCAGCGACAGCATGACCGGGCCGAAGGTGATGAACTCGACCGAGGCCCAGGCGTCGGAGACCGCGGCGAAGCGGGTCTTGAGTTCGGCGACGCCCTCCGCTGTCGGTTTGGCGCAGAAGGTCTCCCATGCTTTTTGCTGGGATCGGGTGGCGGCGAGCAGCGCGTCATAGCGCGGCAGCAGCCATTGCTCGACCACCTCGGGCGCGGAGATGACGGCGGCATTGGCCCGGCTGACCAGCAGGCCCGAGAGCAAAGCCGTCGCGCCGGCGACGCCCGGCAGTGCTTGCGCCGCGTGACCGATCTGGCTTGCCAGCGCGAGCGCCAGCGCAAAGGGAGAACGGTTCATTGGCGGCCTCGGTCAGAGTGAAGACACATAGTCGAGCAGGAGACGGCGCTGGCGGTCATCCAGCGCCTCGAAGCGGGCACGGGCCCCGGCGGCCTCGCCGTCGTGCCAGCGCACCGCCTCCGCGACGGTCGCGGCGCGGCCGTCATGCAGCAGGCCCTGAGCGCGCGCCAGCGAACGCGACAGGCCGGCCAGCGGCGCGGTGCGCCATTCAGCGGCATCCGCTCCCGGCACGCCGGAACTGTCCGCCAGCCCCTCGCCCATGTCGTGCAGCAGCACATCGGTGAACAGGGCAAGGCTGGCGCCATCGCGCGTCGGCAGCGAGGGGCGATGGCAGGTGGCGCAGCCGGTGGCGGCGAACAGCTTTTCGCCGCGCCGGTCGGGCTCGCTGGCTGGCACCTTCAGGCTGCGCAGATAGGTGACGATGCGGGAGACGATGGCGTCGGAGATTTCCGGCTCGCCTTCCGCCTCGCGGCCATGAGGGGCGTTGCGGCAGGCGGTCTGCGCGTCCGTGCAATCGCCCCAAGGCTCGGGGCGCAGCGGCGTCGAGAGGCCGAGATCGAGCGCAAAGGCTTCCGATGTCTGGCTGGCGAGATCGGCATGGCTCGCCTTCCAGCCGAAGCGGCCGATCATCGAGCCCCCTTCGGCGTGGTCGAGCCGGCGCGCGCGTCCCCGCACGCCGTCGCCATCGCGGTCCTGCGGGTCTTCCAGCGCGAGAATGGCGGCATCGTCGACGCGCTCCAGCCGACCGCGTCCGCGCAAATCCGGCGCCGAGCGCAGCGAGATATGGGTGGCGGGATCGAGCGGGCCATAGCCCGGATCATCCGCGCGCGGCACGCGACGCCTCTTCTCATCGGCGACGCCAATAGTGCCCTCGGCGGGCACGCCCGGCAGCGTCATGGTCTCCAGCCGGTGGCCATAGACCGGGTCCGGCCCGCCATCGGGCTGGAACAGGGACAGCACCAGCCCGAGCCCTTCCGGCCGCCCCTCCGCATTCACCGCCGTCGCGCCCCGGCCGGCGCCGAGATGGCAGGCGGAACAGGAGCGGGCATCGAACAGCGGACCCAGACCGTCATTGGCGCGGGTGGAACTCGGCGCCGGCACCCAGGGCCGCTCGAACAGCGCCTTGCCGATGGCGACGTCCAGCCCGTCCTCCGCGGCGGTGGCGGGGAGCGGCAGCAGCAGGGAGGCGAGCAGCAGGGGGATGGCGCCGATCCGGGATACAGCGGAGACTCCGCCGAAGGCGCCCTCCCCCTCACCACAGCCCTCTCCCCGACGGGGCGAGGGAGCAAGCTCGGCATGGCCGAATAGGCGTGAGCGGGCACCCATCACACCACTCGGAACCAGCCCATCATGCCGGTCTCCATATGTTCGAGGATGTGACAGTGGAAGACCCAGTCGCCGGGCGCGGCGACGAAGGCGATGTCGACCGCCTCGCCGGGCTGCACCAGCACGGTGTCGGCGAAATGCAGCGGCAGGCGCCCCTTGCTGGAACCGAGCACGGCGAAGGCGTGGCCGTGCAGGTGGATCGGGTGGGGAAAGCGTGTCTCGTTCTTGATGGTGATGCGGTAGCTCTTGCCCACCTCCATGCGCGCCAGCGGCGGCGGCAAGCCGAGCCGCGTGCCGGCCGACCAGGAAACCTGGCCGATCGACCAATAGGTCGCCGCGCCCACGCAGAAGCTCGCCACCAGCGCCTTGGCGAGCGGATCGTCGGGCGGCAGGCCGAGTTCCTGAACGGCGGCATCGGTCGCCTGCTGGAGGGTGAAGGAGAGCGCCTCGGCCTTCTTCAGCTCCGGCGCCGGCAGCGTGGCGGGCGGCAGGGCGAGCGGACCCTTGCGCGGCTTTGTCCGGCCCCGCGCGGTGAGCGTGGCGAAGGCATAGACATCGGATGCGCGGTAGTCGCCCAGCGTCACCGGCGCGCCTGAGGCCGGCATGCGCACATGCAGGTCGATGCGCTGCGCCGGACCCATGCGCCAGATGCCATCCGGCAGGTCGTCGAGCTTCACCGGCTTCAGCGCATGGCCGTCCACAGCGATCAGCCAGGCCTCGCCGCCCTCGACGCCAATATCCATCACGCGGGTGGAGTCGACATTGAGGATGCGCAGGCGCACATCGCCGCCGGCGGGAGCGTCGAGCGCGAGGCGCGGCTGGCCGTTGCAGGTGCGGGTGGCGCCATAGGTGCCGGCCTTGGAGGCGCCGTCGGCCTCGGTGAGCGGCAGGAAGCTGCCGTCCTCGGCGAGGCGCCAGTCCTTCAGGCAGAGCACATGCTCGGCATCGAAGCGCGGGTCGCGCGGATCCTCGACGATGAGCACGCCGACCAACCCGCGCCCGGCCTGCCCGGTCTCGTCGCAATGGGGGTGGAAGAAAAAGGTGCCGGGATCGTCCAGCGGCAACTGGTGGACGAAGCGCCCGCCCGGCTCGACCAGCGGCTGGGTCAGCGGGGGCACGCCGTCGAATTCGTTCGGCATGCGGATGCCGTGGAAATGCAGCGAGCTGCCCTCATGAAGCCCGTTCGCATAGGTCGCCTCAAGCCGGGCGCCGCGTGGCAGACGGATGAGGCGGAAGGGCTCGCCATCATAGGCGTAACAGGGCGTCGCAGGTCCGTCCGGGCCGAGCAGGCGCATGTCCAGCGGGCCGGCGGCGAGTGTCAGCCGGTCGGTCGGCAGGAAAGGCGCCGGCGCGCGCGCCTGCCCAAGGCGCGAGGGAGCGATCGCTCCCAGCGCACCGAGGGCCGCGCCCGCGCCGAGAAAGGCGCGGCGCGAGAGACCCGCGCCGCGTGACCTCATGACGGCCTCACTGACCGACCTTGGAGGGGTCGTCCAGGCTGTCCGAACCCTCGACCTTGATCTTCAGCTTCAGCGCGGCGACCACGCCCTCGAAGCCGCGGGTCTGGGCGACCAGCGAATCGACGCCGGTCTGCACCAGCTTGTTGCCGGCCGCGTTGCCCTCGCCGATCATCTGGTCATAGGCTTCCTTGCCGCTGTCGGCCTCGTCCTTGATCGCCTTCAGCGCGGCGAGCGCGGCGTCGACCTTGGCGTCGGCTTCCTTCGCCGCGTCCGGCGCCTTGGCGGCCGCATAGGCGGCGACCGAGGGGCCTTCCACGACCGTGCCATCCACGCGGGTGTACTTGCCGCGATAGATCGAGGCGATGCCCAGCTCGTCGTAATAGTGCGAGTTGTGGGTGTTGTCGGAGAAGCAGTCATGCTCCTCCTCCGGGTCGTGCAGGATGAGGCCGAGCTTCATCCGCTCGCCCGCCAGCTCGCCATAGGAGAGCGAGCCGAGGCCGGTGAGGATGGTGCCGAGCGCGGCCTTGTCCTTCTGCTTGAGCACGGCGGCGCGGGCCTTGCCCTTGGCGCTCCACGCCTTGGCCATGTCCTCGAGGTCCGACACGAGCAGGTCGGTCGCGGCCTTGAGATAGGCGGCGCGGCGGTCGCAATGGCCGTTGGTGCAGTTGGCGGTGTCGTAATCGGTGGCGGGACGCTTGCCGGCGCCCGGCCCGGTGCCGTTCAGATCCTGGCCCCACAGCAGGAACTCGATGGCGTGATAGCCGATGGCGACGTTCGACTCGACGCCGCCGGCCTCCTGCAGGCTGTCGAGCAGCTTGGGGGTGATCTTGCTGGCGTCGATGGTCTTCTTGCCGACGCGGATCTTGGTGTTGGCGATCACATTGGCGGTGTAGAGCGGGTTCTCGTCCGAGGCGTCGCCATAGGACTTGGCGTCGACATAGTCGATCAGACCCTCGTCGAGCGGCCAGGCGTTCACGCGTCCTTCCCAATCGTCGACGATGGCGTTGCCGAAGCGGAAGCCCTCGGTCTGCTGGTAGGGCACGCGGGCGGCCTTCCACGCAGCCTTGGCCGCGTCGAGATTGGCCTGCGTCGGCGCGGCGATGAAAGCGTTGACCGCGCTCTGCAGGTCCTTGGCCGTCTTCAGGCTGTCGCCATACATCGCCTCGGCGATGTTGGCATAGGTGACGATAACGTCGTGCACCTTCGGCGCCGCGGTCTGCGCCGCGGCCGGACCGGCGGCGATGATGGCGCCGAGCGCAACGGCGGCCAGCAGCGGTGCGGCAAACAAGGTTTTGGCTCGCATGGTTTCTCCTCCCGTCGCCCCCACAGGCGTTCGTGATCGGAGACTCCTACGCCAGCCCTGCAAGACGTCGCAAGTGTTCGGCTGTCAGATTAGAATTATTACATACTTTCGATATTCAAAGACCGCGCGGCGTGACCGTCAATACGTTGCGTTACTTTTGACAGCGATGACAATTATGACGCAGCGTCGAGAAGGGGTTGCAGCGCCTCGCGTAGGTCGTCATCCGAGACGCGCGCCAGCGGGCAATAGAGCTTCGCCGCCTCGGTGCGCCGGCCCGGCCGCATCACCAGCACGACCGTCTCGGCTCCGCCGCAGGCCGGGTCACCGCAGGCGATCTCGGTGATCGACACGGTGGTGTCCTCGCCAACGCCGAGTATCGCCCGTGCCCGCGTCGCGAGTTCGCGCGCGGCGTCGGGGGCCGCTTCCTCGCTCTGCCCGCGACGGAAAAACAGACGTGCCATCACGCTCCTCCTCAGGCCGGCGATGCCGTGCCCGCCAGCAGGTAAGCCCCGCCGCGCTCCGCCGCAAGCGCCGGACGCACCGCTGTCCGCCGCCAAACTATAGACGACTGTCACTGTTTAGAACTATAATAATAACGGAAGATAATCGTTGTTTATTCTCTTCGCTCCGAGTAATCATCTCCTCGCTGGCAGCTTCATCTAACCGCTGGCGACGTTATTGCTGCCGCTTTCTCAAAGCGGCACAGGTTTCGCGAGGCCCTTTCCCGGCAGGTCTCGTGAACCGCGCGGGACGATGGCACGCGCTCCCTCAGCCGTCGTCCCGCGCTTCAGCCCGCTCCCGCGGGCGGGCGCACCATTCCCCCGACCAGATATCCGGCGTCTCCCGACCGAGACGGGCCAGTACGCCTTTGGCGGCCGCGACACCCGTCGCGAAGCAGGCCTGCAGCAGATAGCCGCCGGTCGGCGCCTCCCAGTCCAGCATTTCGCCCGCGAGGAACAGGCCGGGCCGGACACGCAGTTCCAGCCCTTCGGTCAATTCATCGCGCGACACGCCACCCGCCGATGAGATGGCCCGCTCCAGCCCGGCCATGCCGGTGACGGTGAGCGGCAGATGTTTGATGAGGGCGGCGAGGCCGGCGGGGTCCGAGGGCAAGGCTCCCGAGGCCCCCGCCCCCTCGCGCAGCAGGCCCGCCGCTGCCGGCGAGAGACCCGCCGCCTTGCGCAGACGGTTGGCCAGCGACTCGCCCTTGCGGCTGGCGCCGAGGCGTTCCGCGAGACGCTCAAGGGAGAGGTCGGGCCGCAGGTCGAGGGTGAGGATCGCGCGGCCATCCCGCGCCACCACGTCGCGCAGCCGGCCCGAAAGGGCGTAGACCGCGCCCCCCTCAAGCCCGGAAGGGTCGATCATCGCCTCGCCACGCACCGTTGCGCCATCGACCGTCAGCGCGATGCGCTTGAGCGGCTCACCGGCGAAGCGCGAGCGGAACATATCGGACCAGCCGATCAGCGCGCCGCTATTGGCCGGCCGCAAGGCGGCCACTTCAACGCCGAGGCCACGCAGCCGAGGAACCCAGCCGCCATCGCTGCCCAGACGCGGCCAGCTTGCCCCGCCGAGCGCCAGCAGCGTGGCATCCACTGTAATGGCCTCCTCCCCCTCCGGCGTCGCGAAGCGCAAGGCGCCGGCCGCGTCCCAGCCCAGCCAGTGATGGCGCGCGGCGAGGCGGACCCCGAGACCGTCCAGCCAGCCAAGCCAGGCCCGCAGCAGCGGCGAGGCCTTGAAGCTCTCCGGGAACAGCCGGCCGCTGGAACCGATGAAGGTGGCGATGCCCAGCCCCTCCGCCCAGCCCTGCAAGCGGCCGGGCGGAAAAGCGTCGATCATCGGCGCCAGCCACTCCGCCGCCGCGCCATAGCGGGCGAGGAAGGTCTCGCGCGGCTCGGAATGGGTGAGGTTCAGACCGCCCCGGCCGGCGATCAGGAATTTGCGGGCGGGCGAGGCCATCCGCTCATAGAGGGTCACCGCGCAACCGCCGCGCGCCAGCACCTCCGCCGCGATCAGCCCGGCGGGTCCGGCGCCGATGATGGCGATTGTCGGCTTTCGCGAGTCGGATGAAGGCTTTGCGTTCACCGGTTCACATTCCGATTCCGTGTGAAGTCCGGCGCAATTGCCGAGTCGGCTCCAAGGGATAGAAGCGGATTGCGCGACACCGATTCAGTCCCACTGCGCGAGGCTGAAAGACTGATTCAACTCGGTGCCATCGCGATTCCGAAAACGGCGCCATCTTATTGATCTTTCAGGTGATGTCGGGAATCGCGACATCGCAGACCCGCAGATTGACCTGCGTGCGGCCCTGCCAGCTATCAAGTTCCAGCATGCCGGCGACATGGACGGTCTGGCCGCGCGCGGCGAGCAGCGCCTGCCCCAGCGGGGTGTTCACCGCGCGGAAGGCGACACCAGACAGAACCGTGCCGTCCGAGCTTCGCAAGCGCAGGCGCACCTGTTCGGAATTGCCGGGCTCGGCATAGACCAGACGATGCGCCGGGAAGGCGAAGATCGGTTGCGGATTGCCGGCACCATAGGGACCGGCCCGCTCGATCAGTTCGACCAGTTCCGGCGTCGCCCCGGCGGCCGAGAGCGCGCCGTCGATCACCGTCTCGTCGACGCCCCTCGCCTCCTCGACCGCGCCGGAAAGCACCTCGTCGAGATAGGCCCTGAGATCGCCGAGCCGCTCGCGGGCGATGGTCAGCCCGGCCGCCATGGCGTGGCCGCCGCCCTTGACCAGCAGCCCGCGATCGACCGCGCCGCGTACCGCACGCCCGACATCGACGCCGGGAATGGAGCGCGCCGAGCCGGACCCCATCGGCCCGGTGAAGGCGATGGCAAAGGCCGGACGGCCGAACTTCTCCTTCAGCCGGGCAGCCACCAGCCCGACCACGCCGGGATGCCAGCCCTCACCCGAGGACAGGATCACCGTGCCCTCCCCGGCAAGGCCGAGCGAGGCCTCCGCCTCGGCTTCCGCCTGCGCGACGATGGCCCGCTCGACCTGCTGGCGCTCGGTGTTCAGCCGGTCAAGCTCGGAGGCGATCACCGCCGCTTCGATAGGGTCGCGGGCGAGCAGCAGCTTGGTGCCGAGCGCGGCATCGCCGATGCGCCCGCCGGCATTGATGCGCGGCCCCAGCAGGAAGCCGAGATGCCACGCCTTGGGCGGACCGGACAGCCGCGCCGCGTCCATCAGCGCCGTCAGCCCCGGCCGCAGGCGCTGGCGCAGCACGATCAGCCCCTTGGTGACGAAGGCGCGGTTGAGGCCGGTGAGCGGCACCACATCCGCCACCGTGCCGAGCGCCACGATGTCGAGAAAGGACAGCAGGTCGGGGGCCGGTCGGGCATCGGTCCAGAAGCCGCGCTGCCGCAATTCGCGCACCAGCCCGACAGCGGTGACGAAGACGAGGCCGACGGCGCAGAGATGGCCGAGGCCGGAGAGGTCATCGGCCCGGTTCGGGTTCACCAGCGCGGTGACTTCCGGCAGGCTCTCGCCGGCCTGGTGATGGTCGATTACCACCACGTCCATGCCGAGTTCGCGGGCGCGGGCGAAGGGCTCGAAGCTCATCGTGCCGCAATCGACCGTCACCAGCAGCCGGGCGCCCTGCGCCGCCAGCCCTTCGATGGCAGGGATATTGGGGCCATAGCCTTCGAAGATGCGGTCGGGAATGTAGAAGGCGGGGTCGAGACCGCCGGCCCTGAGCACCTCGACCAGCAGCGCGGTCGAGGTGGCGCCATCGACATCATAGTCGCCGAACACCGCGACCGGCTCGCCCTTCTCCACCGCATCGGCGAGGCGGGCGACGGCGGGCGCCATGTCGGTCAGCGTATCCGGGTCGGGCAGCAGCCGGCGCACCGTGGGGTCGAGATAGGCCTCGACCTCGTCGATGGCGACGCCGCGCCCGGCCAGCACGCGGGCAAGGATTTCCGGCACGCCCTGGCGCTGGACGATGGCAAGCGTCACCTGCGCGCCGCGCGCGTCGAGCCGCTCGCGCCAGAAACGGCCGCAGGCGGAGTGCTTCACGCCAAGGAAGGGACGCGGGGCCGGGGCGGCTGTGGGAAGGGTCAGACTCATGAAGCGAGGATAAGCCCTAACTTGGCGGGCGCGTCGAGGGGGCGGAACGGCCGGCGGGCGCTGCCGGACGCGGAGGGTCATGAACATGTCGTGCGATTGTGGCCGCAGCGACATGGAGGACGGTCAGGAAAGGCGATCTCGGCTCACCCGATCCTCACGACAGGAGACCCGTCATGTCGCTGCGTTCCTCGCTGCTCGCCAGTGCCGCTGTCGCGCTGTTGGCGCTTGCCACCGCCGGCACCGCCGCCCGCGCCGACCAGACCTATCCGGCGACGCTCGCCGGCCATGCCGCGCTGCCGGCCGAAACCTTCATCGAGATGCCGGCCGACGCGCCGGCAGACCTCAAGACCTCCGGCAAGTTCACCACCGGTACCCGTGTCGAGGTGCTGGGCTCGGTGATGGGCAAGTCGGCCGGGCGCCCGACGGGCGTCTCGGTGCCGTTCAAGGGCCAGCCGGTTCAGGGCCATTCGGGCATCAAGGTGATGCCGGACGGCTCGTTCTGGATCATCACCGACAATGGCTTCGGCTCGAAGGCCAACAGCCCCGACGCGGCGCTGTTCCTGCGCCATTACACGGTCGACTGGGCGGCGGGCGCGTTCCAGCCGGTCGAGACCATCTTCCTCACCGATCCCGACAAGAAGGTGCCGTTCCGCATCGTCCATGAGGGCACGGACAAGCGTTACCTGACCGGCGCCGATTTCGACATTGAGAGCTTCCAGATCATCGGCAACGATCTGTGGATCGGCGAGGAATTCGGTCCCTTCCTGATCAAGGCGGATCTCACCGGCAAGGTGCAGCAGGTGTTCGAGACGGTGGCCGGCGAGACGCCGGTCCGCTCGCCCGACAGCCCGTCCGTCACCTCCCCCGCCGCGCCGAACGCGCCGACCGCCTTCAATCTGCGCCGCTCCAAGGGCTATGAGGGCATGGCCGCCTCCAAGGACGGCAAGTTCCTCTACGCCCTGCTCGAAGGCCCGCTCTGGGACGCTGACAAGAAGGACTGGCAGAAGACCGCGGACGGCAAGGAATTCCTGCCGATCCTCGAATTCGACGTCGCGGGCGGCAAATGGACCGGCCGGATGTGGCAGTACGTTCTCGAGCAGAACGGCAACGCCATCGGCGACTTCAACATGATCGACGGCACCACCGGCCTGATCATCGAGCGCGACAATGGCGAAGGCACCAAGGACAAGGCCTGCGCCGAGGGCACGAAGGGCCCGGACTGCTTCCACGATCTCGCCAAGTTCAAGCGCATCTACAAGATCGAGCTGACCGACGCCAATGCCGGCCAGCCGGTGCGCAAGATCGGCCATATCGACCTGATGAACATCGCCGACCCGAACAAGGTCGCCCGCAAGCCGCTGAATGACGGCGTGCTGACCTTCCCCTTCTTCACCATCGAGAATGTCGATGTGGTCGACGCCACGCATATCGTGGTCGGCAACGACAACAACCTGCCCTTCTCCTCCTCGCGGGACCCGGCGAAGGCGGACGACAACGAGCTGATCCTGCTCGACGTGGGCGATTTCCTGAAGGCGAAGTGAGCTTCGGGTGAACTGAGCCTCGCGACATCGGGGGCCGGGGCGGCGACGCCCCGGTCCTCACGCCGTGTCCGGCAGGGTCGGCGGCGCGGCCGGCTTGCGCAGGATGAGCGCGACGCCGACCACCATCACCAGCGCCCCCAACAGCTTCACCGGCGAGGGCTCGTCGCCGATCAGCACGATGCCGAACAGCACGGTGAGCAGCGGGTTGAGCATCGAATAGGGCACAACCTCATTCACCGAATGGCGCTGCAGCAGCCAGTACCAGATGCCGTAGGCGAGGATGGACGAGCCGATGGCGCTGTAGATCACCGCCATCCAGCCATGCAGGCCGGCCGTCTCGATCATGCCCCAGCGATCCACCTCGAAGAACCATGAGGCGAGGAACAGCTGCGGCACGGAGAACAGCGAGGACCAGCCCATCATCGTCATCGGCGAGACACCGGGCAGCCGGTTGACGATGAGATTGGTCACCGCCCAGCCGGTCGCGCTGGCCACCAGCAGGCCAAGACCCAGCGGGCTCGGCAGGGTCGGGCCGGCGGCGAGGATGAGGATGCCGGCCAGCGAAATGGCGAGCCCGGCGCTGCGCAGGCGGCCCAGCGGTTCCTTCAGCAGCAGACAGGCCAGCACCGTCGCGATCGGCGCCCCGAGCTGGATCACCACGGCGCTGGTGCCGGCCTCCGCATGTTCGAGCGCGGCGAACAGCAGGCCGAAATGCACCGTGCCGAAGGTGAAGGACACCAGGATGATGCCCGGAAGCTGCGCGCGGCTCACACGGGTAAAGGGCACCACCAGCACTGAAACCACGACGAATCGCAGCGCCGTGGTCAGCAGCGGCGGGATCTCCGCCACACCGAGCTTGATGACGATCATGTTCAGCGCCCAGACACCGACGACGGCGAGGGCAAGCAGCTTGTCGCGAAGGGGCATGAAGCGGAGCACTGGCGAGGCGAGGAAGAGGCGGCCCCGGGCGGAAACCGACCACCGGCGAGAGCGAGTCCGGCCAGCGCGACGCTGATAACCCCAGCAGGCGACAAAGCAAAGGCGGCGATCGCCATGCCTGCCCCGCGCCTTCCTCATGATGAGCCGCGGCGCCCTGCCCTCTTGCGACAGGAGGCGAGCGCATTAAGGTGCGCGCCATGCTCGATCTCTCGCTTCTCGGCCGCCTTTCCTTTCAGCACGCCGCCCCTTTCAAGCCGCCGCTGCCGCCCGGCCGGCATGATCTCGGCCTGTTCGACACGCGCGACTATGTGCTGATCGTGCCGGAGGGCATCGACGCCGCCCGCCCGACGCCCCTGATGTGCCTGTTCCATGGTGGTGGTGGCAGCGCGGAGAAAATCCTGCCGATCATGCGCCGCCATGCGGAGGAGCGGGGTTTCCTGCTGCTGGTACCGCAATCGCTGTTTCCGACCTGGGACATCGTCATCGCCGGCAATGGGCCGGACCGCGAGCGGCTCGATATCGGGCTGGCCGAGGTGGCCTCCCGCTTCACGCTGGATCCCACCCATGTCGCCTTTGCCGGCCATTCGGATGGTGGCAGCTATTCGCTCTCGAACGGGCTCAGCAATGGGCAGATCGTGACCCACATCCTCGCTTTCTCAGCCGGCTTCATGACGGTGCTGGCGCAAGAGGGCTCGCCCAAGGTGTTCATCGCGCACGGGCAGCAGGACACGCAGACGCCGATCGACACGGCCGGCCGCTCGCATGCCGCGACGCTGCGTCATGCCGGCTATGAACTCACCTATGTCGAGCATGGCGGGCCACACGCCTCGCAGCCGGCCATGGTCCGGCTCGGGGTGGATTACTTCCTGAAGGACCTCACGCGGCCGGCGTGAGCGGTCCGGCGTCGTCGCCCCGCTAGCGGGCTCCTGGGGTGGGCTTGGGTCGATCTTGGGCCGGACCCTTGGACCGGCGGGCCTGACGAGGATTACCTAACGGCACGCCAGAAACAAAAAGGCCGGCACGAGGCCGGCCTTTCCTGGCGATCGGTCGGGGACGCGATCAGGCGACCTTCTTCACCGACTGGGCGATCTCGGCCACTTCGGCATCGTACTTCGCGAGCAGGCTGGCGAAGGCATCGCCGCCGGCCTTGAGCGCCGACTTCACGTCGGACGTCCAGGTCGTGTTGCGCAGCGTGAAGGTCGTGGTCGCCGACGAACCGTACTTCGTCGACAGATGAGCATTGACCTTGAAGGGGATCGGCTCGGACGCCAGGTAGCTGGTCGTCGGGTGCTCCGTCACGAAAGCCGTGTAGGTCTCGGCGACCTCCTTGTAATTGCCGGCCGCGATCAGCGTATCGATCGTCTTGAGGAAGGCGGGGAGCTCGGAGTGAGAAGCGGGCATGGGTCGTTCCCTTCGCAATTGGCGTTGCATTCTTGCGGAATGCTGGTCGGCGATGGCCTTGGTATACAGCACACCGGACCGCTTCCATAGCCCGAGGTAAGCCCAAGCCGGCGATCCCGCAACCCTCCTCACACGCCGCCGGCATGGCCGGAGGGTGGGTTAAACGCAACAGGGCGCCCTGCGGCGCCCTGCTCCATCGCGAATATGTCCCGGCGCTCAGTCGAGATGGAACTTGGAGAGGTCGCGGTGCTCGGCCTCGATCCAGCGGACGGTGCCGGAGGCGGAGCGCATGACGACGGTATGGGTCTTCACCACGCCCCGCTCATATTTCACGCCCTTGAGCAGATTGCCGGTGGTCACACCGGTGGCCGCGATCAGGCAGTCGCCACGCACCATGTCGGTGATGGTGTAGATCTTCTTCGGGTCGGCAATGCCCATCTTCTTGGCGCGCTCGCGCTTTTCCTCGGTGTCGAGGATGAGGCGCGTATACATTTCGCCGCCGATGCAGCGCAGCGCCGCAGCCGCCAGCACGCCTTCCGGCGCGCCGCCCGTGCCGAGATAGATGTCGACACCGGTCTCGTCCGGGTTGGTGGTGTGGATGACGCCGGCCACGTCACCATCGGTGATGAGCTGCACGGCAGCGCCGGTCTTGCGCACCGCCTCGATCAGCGCCGCATGGCGGGGACGATCGAGGATCAGCGCGGAAATCTCCGACGGCTTCACACCCTTGGCCTTGGCCAGAGAGTGGATGTTGTCCTCGGGCGAGCCGTCAATGTCGATCGTGCCCTTGGGATAGCCCGGCCCGATGGCGATCTTGTCCATGTAGACGTCGGGGGCGTAGAGCAGCGTGCCGCCTTCCGCCATCGCCATCACCGCGATCGAGCCGGGCATGTTCTTGGCGCAGAGCGTGGTGCCTTCCAGCGGATCGACGGCGATGTCGACGGCGGGGCCCTTCCCCGTGCCGAGTTCCTCACCGATGAACAGCATCGGCGCCTCGTCGCGCTCACCCTCGCCGATGACGATGCGGCCGGCGATCGGCAGGCGGTTCAGCTCGCGGCGCATGGCGTCCACCGCGGCCTTGTCCGCCGCCTTCTCGTCCCCACGCCCGCGCAGGCTGGCCGACGCCACCGCCGCACGCTCGGTGACGCGCACCAGTTCGAGCGTCAGGATGCGCTCGAGCGCCTGACCCGCCTTGACCGTAATCTCTTCCGCCATCGTCCAGCCCCTCTTAGTCCTTTTCGATCCGAATCACCTGCGGCGGCAACGCGATCACGCCGTCGATCTCGATGGCGGCGATCGCGCGGCGGACCGCGTCCTCGTTGGTGGCGTAGGTGATCAGCACCACGGGTGCCGGGTCCTCCGCGCTTTCCGCACGATCGCCCCCGTGAGGCCGACCGCGGCGGTGCTGCATTATGGACTCGAGCGAAATATTCTGCTCGGCCATATGACGGGCAATGGCTGCCGCCGTTCCGGGCCGGTCCACCGCCGCCAGGCGGATATAATACCCTCCTTCATGACGCTGGATTGCCGCCTTGCCGGCCGGACGCAGCGTTTCCGCGCGCCAGCCAAAGGGTGTGCCCGACGAGCCACTGGCGAGATCGCAGATATCGCCGACCACGGCCGAGGCGGTGGCATCGCTGCCCGCACCGGGACCCACCAGGGTCAGCGCCACCGCATCGCCATCAATGGCGACGGCGTTGGTGACGCCGGAGACCTGGGCGATCGGCCAATGTTTGGGAACCATGGTCGGGTGCACACGCAGCTCGACCGTGCTTTCCGTGCGCGCCGCGACACCGAGCAGCTTGATGCGATAGCCAAGCTCATCGGCGGCCTCCAGATCGGCCAGCGTGATGGAGCGGATGCCCTCGACATGGATGGCATCGGGGTCCGGCTGCACGCCGAAGGCCAGCGCGGCGAGCAGCGAGAGCTTGTGCGCGGTGTCGAAGCCATCGACGTCAAAGGTGGGATCGGCTTCGGCATAGCCGAGCTTCTGCGCCTGATCGAGGCAGGATTCGAAGGACAGGCCCTCGTCGCGCATCCGGGTCAGGATGTAGTTGCAGGTGCCGTTGAGAATACCGGAGACGCGGGCGATGCGGTTGCCGAGCAGCGCCTCGCGCAGCGTTTTGATGACCGGAATGCCGCCAGCGACCGCCGCCTCGAAACGGATGCCGACGCCCTTGGCCTCAGCCGCGCTGGCCAGCGTCACACCATGATGGGCGAGCAGCGCCTTGTTGGCCGTGACGACGGTGTGGCCGGCCGCGATGGCGACCTCGACCGCCGCTTTCGCGACGCCTTCATGACCACCGATCAGTTCGACGAAAACGTCGATCTCCGGATCGCCCGCGAGCGCCACCGCATCGTCGAACCAGCGCAGACCGGAAAGGTCGCAATCGCGATTGCGGGATGGGTCGCGGGCGCTGACGGCGACAACCTCGACGGCCCGACCCGTGCGGGCGGCGATCTCATCCTTGCGACGCGCCAGCATGCGCACCACGCCCGCGCCGACCGTCCCGAGGCCGGCGATGCCAATTTTCAGCGGCGGCGCCATAATGTGTCCGAACTCAACAGAAGACCAGAAAGCGGCGCCGCCCGGGAGGACCGAGCGTCAACGCGCCGCAGCGAGAGGGACGACGTTGTGCAATGTTTCCGCACCCGTTTCAAGGAACCGCCGGACATTGCGGGCGGCCTGCCGGATACGCTGCTCGTTCTCCACAAGCGCGATGCGGACATAGTCGTCGCCATGCTCGCCAAAGCCCACGCCCGGCGCGACCGCCACATCCGCCTTTTCGATCAACAGCTTGGCGAATTCGACGCTGCCCATGTGGCGGAACTTCTCGGGGATCGGCGCCCAGGCGAACATGGAGGCGCTCGGCACGGGAATGTCCCACCCCGCCTTGCCGAAGCTCTCCACCAGCGCGTCGCGGCGCTTCTTGTAGACCGCGCGCATGTCGGCGATGCAATCCTGCGGGCCGTTGAGCGCCGCCGTGGCCGCCACCTGGATCGGCGTGTAGGCGCCGTAGTCGAGATACGACTTCACCCGCGCCAGCGCCGCGATCAGCCGCTCATTGCCGACCGCGAAGCCCATGCGCCAACCGGCCATGGAGAAGGTCTTGGACATGGAGGTGAACTCGACCGTCACATCCATGGCGCCCGGCACCTGCAGCACCGAAGGGGGCGGGTTGCCGTCGAAATAGACCTCGGAATAGGCGAGGTCGGACAGCAGGATCAGGTCGTGCTTCTTCGCGAAGGCGACGCAGTCCTTGTAGAAATCGAGATCGGCGACGCACGCCGTCGGGTTCGACGGGTAGCAGAGCACGAGCGCCAGCGGCGAGGGAATCGAATGCGCCACCGCGCGCTCCAGCGCCCGGAAGAACTCCGGCCCCGGCTCGCAGGGCACGGAACGGATCGCCGCGCCGGCCATGAGGAAGCCGAAGGCGTGGATCGGGTAGGACGGGTTCGGCACCAGGATCACGTCGCCCGGCGCGGTGATGGCCTGCGCCATATTGGCGAAGCCTTCCTTCGAGCCGATGGTGGCGACCACCTGCGTATCGGGATTAAGCTTCACCCCGAAGCGGCGCTCATAATAGGCCGCCTGCGCGCGGCGCAGACCCGGAATGCCCTTCGAGGCCGAATAACGGTCGGTACGAGGGCGGCCGATAGTGTCCTTGAGCTTCTCCACCACATGGGCCGGGGCATCGAGGTCCGGGTTGCCCATGCCGAGATCCACGATATCGGCGCCGCCGTTGCGAGCGATGGCCTTCACACGGTTGACCTGCTCGAAGACGTAGGGCGGCAGCCGGCGGATACGGTGGAAATCGGTCATCGGTCTCAAGCTCCCAACCGCCCCGATTCATCGGATAGCGGCACATTGGCGCTACATATCACTGTTCCTGCGCCCGCACAGCGAGAGATCGCAGGCAAAACGGGCAGAAGCGTGATGATAACTGTCGCAGCGCCCGTATCCGCAAGTCAGTTCACGCAAAGGCCTACTGCGGTTGCTCGCTTTCGGTCTCGACTTGCTGCTGTTGCCGGGCAAGACCCTGCAGGTCCGTTTGCATTTTGGCGGTCTGCGCCGGTGTCATGACCGGGCGATCGCCGACCTGCGCCGGGGCGCCGAAATTCGGATAGGCCTGTTCCTGATGTGGCAGGATTGGCTTGGCCATCTCCGGCGGCACGAACGCGGAACATCCGGCGAGCGCCAGCGCCGCGAGGACGGCGGCCATGGCCGCGATCCGGGCAGGATGTGTCATGCTCTTCATCTCCCGGTTATCTCCCGCGCTCACCGTCCATCCGCTCCATCGGGCTGATACGCACTCGCACCCGCCCGACGGCACGTCTATGATGCCCCACCTATGGACGCACGCACCCGCGGGGACAAGCGGTGAGTAATCGACGCACGATCGGAAAACCGGCCGCCGACGACACGACGCAGCCGACCCGCACGCCACGATCCGCCGCCTCGGCCAGCCAGCCGACGCCGTCCAGGAGCCGCAAGGGCAAGGCACCCGCCCCCCCGGAGGCGGACGAGAAGCCGATTCCTGCGCCGGCTGAACGCGCGCCATCCAGCGCGCGGAAATCGACCAAACGTCCGGCTTCGACATCCGAATCGCCCGCCGCATCCCCTGCCGCGGTCAGGACAGTGAAAACTGCCGCCGCCAAGACAGCCCGGTCCGGGTCATCCAAGACCGCGCCCGCCGCCACGCCCCGCTACGCCATCCGCCCCTCGCAGCGCCGTGCAAAAGCGGCCGGCGAGAGCGCCGCCGCGGCCGAATCCGCGGCGCCCATGCCGCCATTGCGAATCGAGCCAAAGGCCGAGGTGGCGCGCACGCCCTCACCCGCCTCGCCCCCCCCGCCCGAGCCGCTGGCCACCGGGCCGATCGACCTCCAGGCCTTCGCCGGCAACCTCGCCCGGTTGGTCGAAGAGGGCGGCAAGGCGATGGCGGCCTATATGCGCCCGCGTGAGGAAGGGCTGATTCAGGACGACGTCGCCGAGGATATCGCCGACGTGATGAAGACCATCGGCAACGTCGCCGAGTACTGGCTTGCCGACCCCAAGCGCACCGTCGAGGCGCAGTCGCGGCTGATCGGCGGCTATCTCGAATTATGGTCGTCGACGCTGAAGCGGCTCAGCGGCAAGGAGACCAAGCCGGTGGCCGAGCCGCCGCCGCGCGATGCGCGATTTACGGATTCGGAATGGACCAGCAATCCGTTCTTCGACACGTTGAAGCAGACCTATCTGCTCACCGCCAACTGGGCGGAGACCATGGTCGATGAAGCCGACATCGACGCCCACACCAAGCACAAGGCGGAGTTCTATGTCCGCCAGATTGCCGGCGCCGTCTCGCCCTCCAACTTCGTGCTGACCAACCCGGAACTGCTGCGCACCACCCTCGCCTCTAATGGCGAAAATCTGGTGCGCGGCATGAAGATGCTGGCCGAGGATATCGAAGCCGGCGGTGGCGACCTGAAGATCCGCCAGACCGACAACAGCAAGTTCCGGGTTGGCGAGAACCTCGCCTCCACGCCGGGCAAGGTGATCTTCCAGAACGAATTGATGCAGGTCATCCAGTACGCGCCGCAGACGGAGAGCGTGCTGGCGGTACCGGTGGTCATCATCCCGCCCTGGATCAACAAGTTCTACGTGCTCGATCTGACGGCGGAAAAATCCTTCATCCGCTGGGCGGTCGAGCAGGGGCTCACCATCTTCGTGGTCTCCTGGGTCAATCCGGGCCCCGAACTCGCCGGCAAGGGGTTCGAGGACTACATGAAGGACGGCGTGCTCACCGCCTTCGAGGTCGCGAAGAAGGCCAGCGGCACGAAGGAACTGCACGCGGTCGGCTATTGCGTCGGCGGCACCATGCTGGCCATGACGCTCGCCTGGCTGGCGGCAACGGGGCGGGAGGTCGGCCTGCGCTCGATCACCTTCCTCACCACGCAGGTCGACTTCACCTTTGCCGGCGATCTCAAAGTGTTCATCGACGAGGAACAGATCAGCCATCTCGAACGCAAGATGCTGGAATCCGGTGTGATGGACGGCCGCAAAATGGCCAACGCCTTCAACATGCTGCGCGCCAACGACCTGATCTGGCCCTATGTGATCAACAACTACCTGAAAGGCCAGGCGCCGTTTCCCTTCGATATCCTCTACTGGAACTCGGATTCAACGCGCCTGCCGGCGGCGAACCATTCGTTTTATTTGCGCAATTGCTATCTCGACAACCGGCTGGCGCAAGGCAGCCTGATGCTGGGCGGCAAGCTTCTGGACCTGAAGAAGATCGACCTGCCGATCTACAATGTGGCGACGCGTGAGGATCACATCGCGCCCGCCGCCTCGGTCTTTCTCGGCGTGCAATTGTTCGGCAATCCCGGCCGCTTCGTGCTGGCGGGCTCGGGCCATATCGCCGGCGTCATCAACCCGCCGGCACGCGGCAAATACCAGTACTGGACCGGCGGCCCGCCAACCGGAAAGCTCGACGACTGGATCGCCAAGGCCGAGATGCACCCCGGCTCCTGGTGGCCGGACTGGTTCGCCTGGATCGAGCAGCAGGACGCCCAGCGCGTGCCGCCCCGCCTTCCCGGCAAGGGGCCGTACAAGGCGATCGAGGACGCGCCCGGCAGCTATGTGAAGGTGAAGGCGTAGCGGCCATCGCCCTCGCCGCGCCCGGCCCTTCCGTCACTCCATGTCATCCCGGCCAAGGCGCAGCGTAGAGCCGGGACCGCTCCTTCATCGGAAGCGTTACCGCGTCACCCGATCCCGGATCGGCCTACTGCCGTCCGGGATGATGGGTTTTACCTCACGGGAACATGGCGATCTGGTCGATGCCCATCGTCTCGGGATAGCCGAGCACGAGATTCATGTTCTGCACGGCCTGGCCCGACGCGCCCTTCACGAGGTTGTCGGTCGTCGAGATGACGATGACGCGGTCCGCCGCGCGGTCCTTCACGACGCCGATAAACGCCATGTTGGAGCCCTTCACGAAGCGCGACTGCGGTATCTGGCCGAGCGGCAGCACATGCACGAAAGGCTGGCCCTTGTAGAAATCCGACAGCACCCGATGCACGCCCTCCGCGCCGATGCCCGGCCCGGTCTTGACATAGATCGTCGCATAGATGCCCCGGCTCATCGGGATGAGATGCGGCGTGAAGCTCGGCACCACGGCGCGCCCGGCGGCCTTGGAGAATTCCTGGTCGAGCTCCGCCATGTGGCGGTGGCTGCCGACGCCATAGGCGTGCATCCCGTCCGTCACCTCGGTGTAGAGCAGGCTTTCCTTGGCCGAGCGGCCCGCGCCGGTGACGCCGCTCTTGGCGTCGATGACGATATGCTCGGGGTCGATGGCGCCGGCCTCGATCAGCGGCACCACCGGCAGGATCGCCGTCGTGGTGTAGCAGCCGGGATTGGCGACGAGCCGCGCCTTGCGGATGTCGTCGCGATAAAGCTCGACCACGCCATAGACGGCTTCCTGCTGAAGCTCCAGCGCCTGATGCGGGTGGCCGTACCACTGCTCATAGGCGCCGGGATCGCGAAGCCGGAAATCGGCCGAGAGGTCGACCATCTTGATATGCGGCGCGCTCTCGAACACACGCTTGATGACCTGCTGCGTGGTCCCGTGCGGCAGGGCGCAGAAGGCGAGGTCGACACCCGACCAGTTCACCTCGTCGATGGTGATCAGCGTCGGCAGGTGCAACGGCGCGAATTGCGGGAAGACCTCGGCCATGCTCTGCCCGGCCTTGCGGTCGGCCGTGAGGGCGACGATCTCGACGCGCGGATGGCGGACCAGCAGGCGCACCAGTTCCGCACCGGTGTAGCCCGAGGCCCCGAGGATGGCGATCCGTGCCTTGCTGTCCGTCATGTCGAGCGTTCCTGTCGCTAAGCGTGGAACCCGCGCCATTACACCGGATGCATGGCGCGGGAAAGACAGGGATGCCCGCGCGGCACGCATAGCCGAGGCGCGGCAGCAGCCGGAACAAGCAAGGTCGCCGCGACTTGCCACTCGCGCTCCAGCGGCGCGCCCCTTGGAATGGACCTCCCCATGATGCACCCCCTCGCCTTCTTCTCGCTCGGTATGGACATGGCCCGCCTCGGCCTCGACGCACAGGCGGTGGTGGCCGAGCGCCTGACCCGCCTTGCCCGAGGGGACCTCGCCGCCGGCATCGAGGCGTCCCTCATGATGAGCGAGAAGGCGCTGGCCATAAGCGAGGTCAATGCCCGCCTCGCCACCGCTGCCGCCACCGGCAGGCTGGACACGGTCGGCGCGGACATTGTGCGGCTCTATGGCCGCAAGGTGCGGGCCAACCGCACGCGCCTGCGCTGCTAGATATGTTCCCCTCCTGTTCACGCGCCTGACTCGGACGGGCATAATGTGGTCTAATGGAATCGCTCTCCTGCCAGACCTAGCGAAAGCCCGCCTGCCCCATGTCCGATCCGAACCTGTTCGACCTCCCGCCTGAGGCGCCGCGTCCGGCTGCGTCGAAGCCCGCGCGCTCGGCGGCCCCTGCTCCCGCCACGCTGCCGGGCGAGAGCGGTTATACCGCGGCCCATATCGAGGTGCTGGAAGGGCTGGAGCCGGTACGGCGGCGGCCGGGCATGTATATTGGCGGCACCGACGAGAAGGCGCTGCATCACCTCTTCGCCGAGGTGATCGACAATTCGATGGACGAGGCGGTCGCCGGCCATGCCAGTTTCATCGAGGTTGAACTCACCTCGGACGGCTTCCTGACCGTCACCGACAATGGCCGCGGCATTCCGATCGAGGAACACCCGAAATACCCCGGCAAGTCGGCGCTCGAGGTGATTCTCACCACGCTGCACGCCGGCGGCAAGTTCGACAGCAAGGTCTACGAGACCTCGGGCGGCCTGCATGGCGTCGGCATCTCCGTGGTCAATGCACTGTCCGACGTGCTGGAGGTCGAGGTGGCGCGCGGGCAGATTCTCTACCGCCAGCTTTATTCGCGCGGCCTGCCGACAGGGCCGATCCAGGAGATCGGCCGCGTGCAGAACCGGCGCGGCACGCGCGTGCGCTTCCACCCGGACGCGCAGATCTTCGGCGAGAGCGCGCAATTCAAGCCGGCCCGCGTCTTCAAGATGGCGCGCTCCAAGGCCTATCTGTTCGGTGGCGTGGAGATACGCTGGCAGTGCGATCCCGCCCTTGTCGCCGGCACGGATATTCCGCCCAAGGCGGTCTTCCGCTTCCCCGGCGGGCTCAAGGACTATCTGTCGGCCGACATTGAGGGCCACGCGCTGGTCCATTCGGACATCTTCGCCGGCAAGACCTCGCGACCGGGTGGGCATGGCGCCGCCGAATGGGCGGTGGCGTGGCTGGGCGACGCGGACGGCTCGATTTCCTCCTACTGCAACACCATCCCGACCGCCGAGGGCGGCACCCATGAGACCGGGCTGCGCGCGGTTCTGCTCAAGGGCCTGCGCGACCATGCCGAGCGCACCGGCAACACCAAACGCGCCGCCATCATCACCGCCGACGATGTGATGACCGGCTGCGCGGCGATGCTCTCGGTTTTCGTGCGCGAGCCAGAGTTTCAGGGCCAGACCAAGGAAAAGCTGGCCACCGCCGAGGCCGCCCGCATCGTCGAGGCGGCGCTGCGCGACCCGTTCGACCATTGGCTGGCCGGCAACCCGCCGCAGGCAATCCGCCTGCTCGACTGGGTGATCGAGCGCGCCGAGGAGCGGCTGCGCCGCCGGCAGGAAAAGGAAGTCTCGCGCAAGAGCGCCGTGCGCAAGCTGCGCCTGCCCGGCAAATTGGCGGATTGCTCCAATAATTCCGCCGCGGGGTCCGAACTTTTCATCGTCGAGGGCGACTCGGCCGGCGGCTCGGCCAAGCAGGCGCGCGAGCGCCAGACCCAGGCCGTGCTGCCACTACGCGGCAAGATCCTCAACGTCGCCAGCGCCGGACGCGACAAGCTGGCGCAGAACCAGCAGCTCTCGGACCTGATCCAGGCGCTCGGCTGCGGCACCGGCGCGCACTATCGCGACGAAGATCTGCGCTATGAGCGCGTGATCATCATGACCGACGCCGATGTCGACGGCGCCCACATCGCCTCGCTACTGGTCACCTTCTTCTTCCGGCAGACCCCGAAGCTGATCGAGAACGGCCATCTCTTCCTCGCCGTGCCGCCGCTCTACCGCATCACGCAGGGCGCCAAGACGCTCTACGCCCGCGACGAGGCGCATCGCGACGAGCTTCTGCGCAAGGAATTTTCCAGTCGCGGCAAGGTCGATATCGGTCGGTTCAAAGGTCTCGGCGAGATGATGCCGGCGCAGCTCAAGGAAACGACGATGAGCCGCAAGACGCGCATGCTGCTGCAGGTCACCATCGACGACGCCGAGCGCGCCGCGACCGTCGATATCGTCGAGCGGCTGATGGGCAACAAACCCGAAAGCCGCTTCGCCTTCATCTCCGAACGCGCCGCCTTCGCCAGCGAGGAGCTGCTGGATATTTGAGGGTGGGCGGCAGCGTCTACCGCCGCTCCAGCGCAATCCGTGCCGCGAGCGCCAGGAATATGCCGCCGGTCGCCATCTGAAGCGCGCGGGCAATGTGGGCGCGGGTGCCGATCCAGCCACCAAGACGGCCGGCAAAGGCGCCCACGGCGATGTTGATGATGGTCCCGCCGGTATTGAGGATGGCGCCGAGGATCAGGAACTGGACAAAGGTCGACCCGCGCGCCGGGTCGACGAATTGCGGCAGGAAAGCCAACACGAAGACCGCGACTTTCGGGTTGAGCAGGCTCACCACCACCGCATCGCGCCAGGCCTTGGCGGCAGAGCCACGCGCCAGACCGGGAGAGGTCAGGAGCGGGCTCGGCGCGCGAAACGCCTGCACCGCCAGATAGATCAGATAGACCACGCCGGCCCAGCGGATCGCCTCGAAGGCGGCGGGATGGGTCGCCAGCACGGCGGCGAGGCCGATGCCGGCGGCGAGCGTGTGGAGCAGCACACCTGTGGCAATCCCGAAGCTCGCCGCCACGCCGGCGCGCGGGCCCGATTTCATGCCCTGCCCCAGGCAGAACAGCATGTCGTTGCCGGGCGTGAGGTTGAGCGCCAGCGCCGCCGGCACGAAGACGAGAAGCGTGTCGGCGGGAACGAGCATCAGGCGTCCTCCTCCGTCTCGGGCGTGGTGTCGACGTCGATGATCTCCATGACACCGGCGGGCAGGATCACCTCATCGCCGATCCACTTGCCCAGCAGGGTGCGCGCGACCGGCGAGACCCAGCCGATGCGACCGTCGCGGGGCTCGGCCTCGTCCTCGCCGACGATGCGGAAGCGCAGGCAGCGGCCCGTCTCATCCTCCAGCGTGACCAGCATGCCGAACGTGATGGCCTCGCCATTCTGCGGCGGATCCGTCGGCTCGGCATTGGCGCGGCGCGCGGACCAGTAGCGCAACTCCCGCGAGGCGCTGGCGACAGCGGCGCGATCCCCCGCCACGGTGGCCGCCGCGAGCGCCTCGCGCTGCCGGGTTATCGCCCGCTCGATCAGCACGACGCCGCGCCGGGTGACGAGATTGCGGTGGGGGCTGACCAGCCTTTCGGGCAGGCTGTCCCCGCCGCCATCCTCCTTCACGAAGGCCCGGCTCATGGAGACACCCGTTGATGCAACATTCCCTTGCGGCGACGCTTGCCGGCCGAGCCGGCGGAAGTGGCGATTTTCATTGACTTTCCGAGCTTTGTGCCTAAGGTGCGGCCGTCGTCTGACCTTAACCGACTGATGCGCTCCGCGCGACGACAACTCAGCCGGCCCCGGTTACGGCTCGGGGCCAGGCGGGCGGTGCGCAGCCGCAGAATTGATCCCAGATGCCTTTTAAAGAACTGGGCCTGAGCGACAAGGTGCTCTCGGCCGTTGCCGATACCGGTTACACCGAACCGACGCCGATCCAGGCGCAGGCCATTCCGCACGTGCTCGCCCGGCGCGACGTTCTGGGACTTGCCCAGACAGGTACCGGCAAGACGGCGGCCTTCACGCTGCCGATGCTCACCTTGCTCGAGCAAGGCCGCGCCCGCGCCCGCATGCCGCGCACGCTCATCCTTGAGCCGACACGCGAGCTGGCCGCACAGGTCGAAGAAAACTTCGTCAAATACGGCAAGAATCACAAGCTCAACGTCGCCCTGCTGATCGGCGGCGTTTCCTTCGGCGATCAGGATGCCAAGCTGGTGCGCGGCGTCGATGTGCTGATCGCCACGCCGGGCCGCCTGCTCGACCATATCGAGCGTGGCCGCCTGTTGCTCTCCGGCATCGAGATCCTCGTCATCGACGAGGCCGACCGCATGCTCGACATGGGGTTCATCCCGGACATCGAGCGGATCTGCAAGCTGGTGCCGTTCACCCGGCAGACGCTGTTCTTCTCGGCCACCATGCCGCCGGAGATTCAGCGCCTGGTGTCGCAGTTCCTGTCGAATCCGGTGCAGATCGAGGCCTCGCGCCCCTCGTCCACCGCCTCGACCATCACGCAATTGCTCGTCGCCTCCGGCAAGGAGGACTATGACAAGCGCGAGACCCTGCGCAAGCTGATCAACGAAGGCGAAAACCTTCAGAACGGCATCATCTTCTGCAATCGCAAGAGCGAAGTCGCGGTGGTGCACAAGTCGCTGCTGCGCCATGGCTACAAGGCCGTGTGCCTGCATGGCGACATGGACCAGCGTTCGCGCATGCAGGCGCTGGACCAGTTCCGCACTGGCGATGCCACCCTGCTGGTGGCGTCCGACGTGGCGGCGCGCGGTCTCGACATTCCCGCCGTGAGCCATGTGTTCAACTATGACACGCCGCATCACGCCGAGGACTATGTTCACCGCATCGGCCGTACCGGCCGGGCCGGTCGGGCCGGCGCCGCCTTCACCATCGTGACGGCGGGCGAGGTCAAGTCGCTGGCGGCGATCGAGAAGCTCATCGGCCGCCCCATCGACTGGAAGGACGGCGTCTCGCTGGACGCCCTGCCGCCTTCCGAGCCGCGCCGCGAGCGCAGTGGCGGCGAGCGCAGCGAGCGGGGAAGCGAGCGTGGACGTGGCGGCCGGGATCGCGGCCGCAGCCGTGCCCCCGAGCGCGACGCCGAGGATCGCGACCGCAAGGGCGCGCGTCCGGCCCGTCGCCGCACCGCCGAGGAAGCGGGTCCCGTCGAGGCGGCGGAAGCTGTGCCGCTGGCCATCGTTGCCGACGCCCCGCCGAAGCCGTCGCGCCGCCGTGCCAAGGCCCCGGCTCCGGCCGACGCCGATGCGGCCATTGCGCCGGTTGCCGAACCCGTGGCTCCGCGCGCGCCGCGTGAACCCCGCAATGGTGGATCGCGTACCGAGACGCCGCGCGCCGCCAAGGCCCCGGCCCGCGCGCCGGTCACGCCGCTGACGCATCGCCGCGAGGAGCGTTCGGCGGCCGACGAGCCGGCCGATACCTCGCACCTGCCGGCCTTCCTGCTGCGCCCCGTGCGCATCAAGGTCAGTTGAGCCGCACGGCCTGGCACAGTGCCCCCTCTATCAAGAGGGGCGCCACGCTTCAGGTTGTTCTCGGGATCGGGGCGCGCCGTCGGGGCGCCTCGGCTTTGGCGCGGTGCGCAAGGACGAGCGCCTGCCGCGCCAGCGCAGCCGCCTCCTCCGGGTCGTCAAATGCGGCCTCAGGCATCGACCAGTAGCCGAGACTCACGCGCCGGCCACGCGCCTCATAGGCAAACGGCTCACAGCCGCGCGACGACAATTCGTCCGCGAAAGCCTTGTCGGCCTTGAGGTAGAGCCGCCCCTGCGCGACGAGGGCGAACATCACGCCCTCGGCGTAAACGCCCAGTCCCCCGAACATGCGGCGGCAGCGAATCTCTCCGAAGGCGATGAACAGATCGGCAAGCGACGCTTCATCCATTCGGCTCTCCGGTCAGGCCGGGCGCGCCTCGGTGAGCTCGGAGTGGACCGGCGTGATCGCCACCGATTCGCCGCAGCCGCAGGCGGAGGTCTGGTTCGGGTTGTTGAACACGAACTGGGCGGCGAATTTGTCGGTCTTGTAGTCCATCTGCGTGCCGAGCAGATACAGGATCGCCTTCGGGTCGATCAGCACCTTCACGCCCTTGTCCTCGACCACCTCGTCGAAGCGGCCCGCCTCTTCCGCGAACTCCATCGTGTATTCCATCCCGGCGCAGCCGCCATTCTTCACGCCGATGCGCAAGCCCGCCACGGGCTTGTCGGAGCGGAAGATGATCGCGCGCACGCGTTCGGCGGCGGCGTCGGTCAGCGTCAGGACAGGCGGGCGGGAGCGGATCTGGGTCATGATTTCTGGTCTCCTAATCGGCGCCGGTTCAAGGCCGACGGATCGGTTCCATTAAGATGGGGTATGCCGGCATCGCAAGCAAGCTCGGCAAGGTCGAGGCATCACGCCTCACGCATCAATAGTTCGGCCAAAGGCCTGGCGTCGCCAGTTCGACCATGTTCTGGTCAGGGTCGCGGAAATAGAGGCTGACGCCCCCGCCCTTCCAGTCGACGCGGCTCTCGATGGCCACACCATGGGTGTCCAGATGCCCGCGCCACTCTTCCACCGAGGTCGCGGGAATCCCCAGCGCGTAATGCAAAGGTCCATGCCCGTCATGCGGGGGAATGGACCCCTCCGCCATGTGCACGGTTTCGAGCGTGGCGCCCCGCAGGAACAGCAGGAGGACGCTGCCCGGCCCGGCGTCATAGGCGCAGAAGCGGTCATCCGCGATCATGGGCGTCAAACCCAGCACCGTCTCGTAGAAGGTGCGGGCGCGGCCGAGATCGTCGACATACAGCCCGGTCTCGACGACACCGGAGATTGGCGGGGCCTGCTTCGCCGCCGCCGTCACCCGCGTCACCACAGGTTCAGCGTCAGCCGCGCCTCTTCCGACATGCGGCCCTGATCCCAGGGCGGATCGAAGGTGAGGTTGACGGTGACGCCCGAAATGCCGCCGACACTCGCCACCGCGCCTTCCACCATACCGGGCAACTCGGCGGCGGAGGGGCAGTTCGGCGTGGTCAGCGTCATCTCGACGGCAACCTGCCGGTCATCGGCGATATCGACCTTGTAGATGAGGCCGAGCTCATAGATGTCGACCGGGATTTCCGGGTCGTAGACGGTTTTCAAAGCAGTGACGATCTCGTCCGTCAGCCGCTCCAGTTCCTCCTGCGGAATGGACGAACCGAAGGCTGCCGCGTTGGGCGCGTCGGAGGCGAGGTTTCCGGTGGCTTCGCTCATGCGAAAAGATCCTGAGCCTTGATGAGGGCGTCGGCGAGAATGTCGACTTCCTCATGCGTGTTATAGAGCGCGAACGACGCCCGGCACGTCGCTGTCACACCATATCGCCCCAGAAGCGGCATCGCGCAATGGGTGCCGGCGCGAACAGCGACGCCCGCGCGGTCGATGATGGTGGCAATGTCGTGCGGATGCGCGCCCTTCACGTCGAAGGCGAAGATCGCGCCCTTGCCCGGCGCGTTGCCATAGATGGTGACGGAATTGATGCGCGAGAGCCGGTCCTTGGCATAGGCGGCGAGCGAGGCCTCGTGCGCGGCGATGCGCTCGCGGCCCAGGCTTTCCATATAGACCAGCGCCTCGCCGAGCCCGATCGCCTGCACGATGGGCGGCGTGCCGGCCTCGAAACGGTGGGGCGGCTCGCCATAGGTCACGCCCTCCTCGGTGACGGTGCGGATCATCTCGCCGCCGCCCTCGTAAGGCGGCATCTTCTCCAGCAGCGCGCGCTTGCCGAAGAGGACGCCGATACCGGTCGGCCCATAGAGCTTATGGCCGGTGACGGCATAGAAATCGGCATCGAGATCCTGCACATCGACCGGAATGTGGACGGCAGCCTGCGCGCCATCGACCACCACCAACGCCCCGGCCTCATGGGCGAGGCGGATGATCTCCTTGAGCGGCGTCACCGTGCCCAGCACATTCGACATGTGGGTGATGGCGACGATCTTGGTGCGCTCGGTCAGCAGCGCCTTGAAGGCGTCGAGATCGAACGCGCCCTCTTCCGTCACCGGCGCCCATTTGATGACCGCGCCCTTGCGCTCGCGCAGATAGTTCCAGGGCACGATGTTGGAATGGTGCTCCATAATGGAGAGCACGATCTCGTCACCCTCGCGGATCGACTGGCCGAGCGAGGACGCCACCAGATTGATCGCACCGGTGACGGAGCGGGTGAAGATCACCTCGTCCAGCGTCGGCGCGTTCAGAAAGGCCCGGCAACGCTCGCGCGCCTGCTCATAGGCTTCGGTCATCGCATTGGCGAGATAATGCAGACCGCGATGAACGTTGGAATATTCGTTCTCATAGGCGTAGCGCATCCGGTCCAGCACCTGCACCGGCTTCTGCGCCGAGGCGGCATTGTCGAGATAGACCAGCGGCTTGCCATAGACCTGCTTCGACAGGATCGGAAAATCCTGTCGGACGCGGGCAACGTCGTAAGTGCCGTTGGAAACGGCGGGGTGGGTCATGGTCATCGGCTGCACCCGTCATGGACGGCGCGTGCATCACGCCGTCATGCCCGGGTTTATCCCGGGCACCCACGCCTTACGCGTGGCAGGAAGACGTGGATGGCCGGGACAAGCCCGGCCATGACGATATCAACGGACGCGCAGCGCCCTCACGCCCGCGCCTTCAGCCAGGCTTCCGCCCGCTCGACCAGCGCCTCGCGCAGCCCGTCATGCTCGACCGTCTCGATGGCCTCGCCGACGAAAGCCTGAACCAGCAGGCTCTGCGCTTCCTTGTGCGGAATGCCGCGGGCGCGCAGGTAGAACAGCAGATCGTCGTCGATCGCCCCGCAGGTGGCACCATGGCCGCACTGCACGTCGTCGGCGAAGATCTCCAGCTCCGGCTTGTTGTCCATCTCGGCTTCGTCGCCGAGCACCAGCGCGCGGCTCATCATCCGCCCATCGGTCTTCTGGGCGGCCTGACGCACGATGATTTTGCCCTGGAACACGCCGCGGGTCTGGTCGTCGAGCACGGTCTTGAACAGCTCGCGGCTCTCGCAGCCCGGCACCTGGTGATCGACCAGCAGGGTCGAATCCGCGTGCTGGCGGCCTTTCAGCAGGGTGGCGCCATTGAAGCCGACATGGCTGCTCTCGCCGGACAGCGTCGCGTAGAGCGAGGTCCGCGCCACCGCCGCGCCGATGCCGAAGGAGAAGGCATGCACCTGCGCCTGCCGGCCCACATCGAACAGCAGGGTCGACAAATGGAAGGCGCCGGTGCCCTCTTCCTGCAACCGCACGACATCGAGATGGGCGTCGTCGCCGACGGTGAACTCGGTGGCGCTGTTGGCCTGATAGGCCATCGCCTCCGGCCCCTCGAAGCTCTCCGCATAGGTGAGCTTGGCGCCCGCGCCGACCACGACGAGCGAGCGCGCATAGCTCGCCGCCGCGCTGGCCCCGGCGAACACATGGGCCACATGGATCGGCCGCTCGATCACCGCGCCCGGTGCCACGGTGACGATGACGCCATCCCTGGCCAGCGCCGTGTTGAGTGCCAGTGCCGCGTCATAGCGGCCCGGCAATATACCGCCGATGCGGCTGAGCACCTCGTCGCCCGCCGCTGTGGCGGCGGCCAGCGTGGTGACGCTCAGACCCGCCTCCAGATCGGCAAGGTCGGACAGCTCCGGCACCACGGCGCCATTGGCGACGACGATGCGGCGCGCCTCGACGCCGCGCAGCAGCGTGGCGCGCGCATCCGCCTCGGCGACGGCGGCGGTGCCGGCGACCGGGACGGCCTCGCGCATCAGCGTGCGCAGATCGGTGTACTTCCATTCTTCGACCCGCCGGTGCGGCAGGCCGTGCTCGGCGAAGCTGCGGGCGGCGGCGAGGCGCAGATCGGCCAGCCGGTCGCCACTCGCGGGCAGCCCGTCCAGAGCGGCGATGAACGCCTGCTCGGCCGGGGTCCGGATGGGACGGATTTCAGCGTTCATCTCATCCACCTCAGGCCGCGTCCTGCTGATACTCGGCATAGCCATTGGCTTCGAGCTCGAGCGCCAGTTCCTTGCCGCCCGACCGCACGATCCGGCCCTTGTGCATCACATGCACGAAGTCCGGCACGATGTGGTTCAGCAGGCGCTGATAATGGGTGATGACGATCATCGCCCGGTCCGGCGACCGCAGGGCGTTCACGCCCTCGGACACGACCTTGAGGGCGTCGATGTCGAGGCCGGAATCGGTCTCGTCGAGGATGCACAGCTTCGGCTCGAGGATCGCCATCTGCAGGATCTCGGCGCGCTTCTTCTCGCCGCCGGAGAAGCCGACATTGACGCCGCGGCGCAGCATGTCCTGGTTGATGCCGAGGTTCGCCGCCTTGTCCTTCACGAGGCGCAGGAAGTCGGGCGTGGAGATTTCCGCCTCGCCGCGCTTCTTGCGCTGCGCGTTCAGCGCCGAGCGCAGGAAGGTCATGGTGGCGACGCCCGGCACTTCGATCGGGTACTGGAAGGCGAGAAACACGCCCTTGGCGGCGCGCTCGTCGATTTCCATCTCCAGCAGATCCTCGCCGTCGAGGCTCACCGAACCGTCGGTGACCTCATAGTCTTCCTTGCCGGCGAGGATGTAGGAGAGCGTGGACTTGCCGGAGCCGTTCGGCCCCATGATGGCGTGAACCTCACCCGGGTTCACCGTCAGCGAGAGGCCCTTGAGGATCTCCTTGCCGTGATCGCCGTCGATCTTGGCGTGGAGGTTGTCGATGTTGAGCATGGCCATGTCGTTCATTCCGTATCTGGAGCGCGGCGTCCCGGTCGGGGCGCGCTGAAAGTCTGGGACACGATCCCGGAGCGCGGCGGCGCCGCCTCCGGGAGGATGGTGACGGGCGTCAGCCCACCGAGCCTTCGAGGCTCACGGCGATCAGCTTCTGCGCCTCCACGGCGAACTCCATGGGGAGTTGCTGAAGCACGTCCTTGACGAAGCCGTTGACGATCAGCGCCGTCGCTTCTTCCGGGTCGAGGCCGCGCTGGCGGCAGTAGAAGAGCTGATCCTCGGAGATCTTCGAGGTGGTCGCCTCATGCTCGAACTGGGCGCTGCTGTTCTTCGACTCGATATAGGGCACGGTGTGCGCCCCGCATTTGTCGCCGATGAGCAGGCTGTCGCAATTGGTGAAGTTGCGCGCGCCGGTCGCCTTGCGGTGCGCCGTCACCAGGCCGCGATAGGTGTTGTCCGAGTGGCCGGCGGCGATGCCCTTGGAGATGATGCGGCTCGACGTGTTCTTGCCGAGATGGATCATCTTGGTGCCGGAATCGACCTGCTGGTAGCCGTTGGAAATCGCGATCGAGTAGAACTCGCCCTGCGAATTGTCCCCGCGCAGGATGCAGCTCGGGTACTTCCAGGTGATGGCCGAACCGGTCTCGACCTGCGTCCAGGAGATCTTGGAGCGGTCGCCACGGCAGTCGCCACGCTTGGTGACGAAATTGTAGATGCCGCCCTTGCCGTCCTTGTCGCCCGGATACCAGTTCTGCACCGTCGAGTATTTGATCTCGGCATCGGCCAGCGCGACCAGCTCGACCACCGCCGCATGCAGCTGGTTCTCGTCGCGCTGCGGAGCGGTGCAGCCTTCGAGATAGCTCACATAGGCGCCTTCATCGGCGATGATGAGCGTGCGCTCGAACTGGCCGGTGTTGCGCTCATTGATGCGGAAATAGGTCGACAGCTCCATCGGGCAGCGCACGCCCTTCGGCACATAGACGAAGGAGCCGTCGGAGAAGACCGCCGAATTCAGCGTGGCGAAATAGTTGTCCGTCACCGGCACGACCGAGCCGAGATACTGGCGCACCAGCTCGGGATATTCGCGCACCGCCTCGGAGATCGGCATGAAGATCACGCCGGCCTTGGACAGCTCCTCCTTGAAGGTGGTGGCCACCGAGACCGAATCGAACACCGCGTCGACCGCGACCTTCGAGCCGCCGCTCTGGATTCCGAGCAGCGCATCGCGCTCGCGCAGCGGGATGCCGAGCTTCTCATAGGTGGCGAGGATTTCCGGGTCGATGTCGTCGATCGACAGGGCTTCCTTCCGCTTCGGCGCGGAATAGTAATAGAGCTCCTGATAGTCGATCGGCGGGTAGCTGACGCGGGCCCAGTTCGGCTCCGGCATGGTCTGCCAGCGACGGAAGGCCTCCAGCCGCCACTCCAGCATCCATTCCGGTTCATCCTTCTTGGCAGAGATGAAACGGACGGTGTCTTCGGTCAGACCCTTGGGTGCCTTCTCGGATTCGATTTCCGTGAAGAACCCGTACTTGTACTGATCGACATCTAAGGAGCGGACCTGGTCCACTGTCTCCTGAACGGCCGGCATCGCTTTTCTCCTCTCCCACGCGGGTTCAAGGCCCGCGGGTCAGGCCAACACTTCCATAAAGGCACCGTGCGACGGTACCTATACGCACGACCGCGCCACGCGGACGTGGCGCCCTTCTCCATCACGCCGCGGCGCGACGACGCAAAAGACCCGGCAACACCCGGCGAATTACGCCGAGCGCCCGGTCAACATCCTCTTCCCCGCTCGACCATCCGAAGGACAGCCGGAAGGCGGACCGCGCGATCCGCTCGGGCACGCCCATCGCGGTCAGCACATGCGATGCCGCCACCTTGCCCGAGGAGCAAGCCGCGCCGGCACTCACCGCAAGGCCGGCGAGATCGAGCGCGATCACGATCGTTTCGGCCGGCACGCCCGGAAGCGACAGGCACGAGGTATTGGGCAGGCGATCAACATCACCGACGAGCAGAACGAGCTCGGGGAACTCGCACCTTAGAGCGTCTTCAAGCCGTTCGCGCAAGGCATGGATGCGGGTTTGTTCGCTCTCCACGCTCGCGCCGGCGCGCTCGGCCGCGGCTCCGAAGGCAAGAACCGCCGGCACATTCTCGCTGCCGGCCCGCAGCCCCCGCTCCTGTCCGCCGCCGGCGAATACCGGCGCAGGGCGAAGATCGGGATCGGCCATGACCAGCGCACCCGACCCCGGCGCGCCGCCGAGCTTGTGGGCCGAGAGCGAGGTCAGGTCCGCTCCGAGCGCCGGCAGAGAAATCGGAATGCGGCCCGCCGCCTGCACCGCATCGGTGTGGAGCAATCCGCCTCGCGCATGCACCCGTCGGGCGATCTCCGCCACCGGCTGGATCACGCCGGTTTCGTTATTCGCCAGCATCACCGAGGCGAAGACGCGCCGCCCGGCCGCCGCATGGCGCTCCAGAGCCGCATCGACCTCGTCGAGCCGCACCCGGCCCCGCGCATCCACCGGCAGGATATCGAGCTGATCCGCCCGGAAACGATGGCCGCGCAGCACCGCCGCATGCTCCACCGCGCTGGTGAGCAGGACGTCGAAAGAGAGCTTTTCCTCGCCGTGGCGATAATCCGGCGTCAGCGCCAGCGTATCGGCCTCGGTGCCGCCCGCCGTGAAGACGACGCCGCGCGGGTCCGCGCCCAGCAAGGCCGCCACGCGCAGCCGCGCCGTCTCCATCGCCGCGCGGGAGGCCCGCCCCTCGCTATGCACGGAGGAGCCATTGCCCGTCGCGGCCAGCGCGTCGAGCAGAGCCTGCCGGGCCTCAGGCCGCACCGGCGAGGTGGCGTTATGGTCGAGATAGGTTCGTTCGGTCATGATGTCCGTGCTGGCAGTCTCAAGCTACGGCACTATATAGGTTGGCGTCGCCCGATCCGCCCGCGCTTTCTGCGCGAAATGCTTGCAAATTAAGGCCGCGTCCTTCATAGGTTGGCGTCCGTCATCTTCGAAGGGATGTCTTGGCTCTACAGGTTGTAGATGCTTGCCGCGCAACCCGACGTAGAACATTAGAATTATTCTAATAAGTTAGGGCTCACACCCCGTGTCGTCAAGGCGCCTGCGGTAGAAAGCGGTCCTGCAGGACGGCGGGCAGCCAACCGGACGCCTCCCTCCGACGGACAACTGATTCCCGGCACCGCATCCCAAGGTCACTGAACTTCATGCCTGAGGTCATCTTTACCGGCGAGAAGGGGCGGCTAGAAGGCCGCTACCAGCCCGCCAAAACCCGTCATGCGCCGATTGCCATCATCCTGCATCCGCACCCGCAATTCGGGGGCACGATGAACAATCCGGTCGTCTACAACCTCTACTACCAGTTCGTGAACCGTGGCTTCTCCACGCTGCGCTTCAATTTCCGCGGCGTCGGACGCAGCCAGGGCTCGTTCGATCACGGCCAGGGCGAACTCGCGGATGCCGCCGCCGCTCTGGACTGGGCCCAGTCGATCAACCCGGATGCGCGGGCCTGCTGGATCGCCGGCTTCTCCTTCGGCGCCTGGATCGGCATGCAATTGCTGATGCGCCGCCCGGAGGTGGAAGGCTTCATCTCCATCGCCGCACCCGCCAATCTCTATGATTTCTCGTTCCTCGCGCCCTGCCCCTCCTCCGGCCTGTTCGTGCATGGCGACAAGGACGCGGTCGTGCCCTTCTCCGCCGTCACCGGCCTTGTGGAGAAGCTGAAGACGCAGAAGGGCATCATCATCGAGCAGCAGACCGTGGCCGACGCCAACCATTTCTTCGACGGCAAGACCGAGGATCTGATGGAGGTGATCGGCGGCTATCTCGACCGGCGCCTGCCGGAGACCGCCAAGAAGACCGGCGCCGCCTGAACCACTGGCGCCGATAGCCCCCAAACAAAAAGCCCGGCATCTCTGCCGGGCTTTTTCTTTACGACGGCCGGTCGCTCAGTTGAGCACGAGGCGGGACGGGTTGGTCACCACCACGTCCTCGCCGCGGCGGGCGATCTCGACGAGGCTGGCAGCGGTACCTTCCGCGCCGGGCACGGAGAAGCTCACGGCCTGTTCCGGCTGCAGCGTCGCGGCAACACGGATCGGCGCACCGCCGCCGACGCTCAGCGTCGCGACGACATGATAGCCGTCCGGCCGCGGGGTGTAGTAGGCGACGCCACGGATGTAGCCGATATTGATGGTCTGGGCGGTCGCCGGACGAATGCCCGCCTTCTCCGACGCGCGGACGGGGGCGATGATGGCGACGGCGAGAAGCCCGGCCGCAACGGCCAAGGGCAGAATGTCACGAGAGAGGCTGCGCATCTCGATTGCTCCAAGTTTCTGTCCAGGCCTGTTGATTCAGAAGCTGCCTGCCTGGCGAGCCGGACTTCCGGGAGCCCTCAAGATACGCAAAATATTGTGCGCTGCATCATATGTTTGCGCAACGCACCATTGCGTTTAAGGAATACTGCGACATTCTGCACGTGGATTTAGTTTTTCTGAATTAACCGTTCAGATTCGCTGCATGCCCGGCCGCAGGACGACGCCACCCGTGAGCGGATGCGCCACGCCGGTGGTGGACGGAAAGCTCAGCGGCAGGCCTTTCAGCGCGCGCACCGCGAGGAAGGCGAAGGCCTGCGCCTCCATGTCGTCGATCGACCAGCCGACCTTGTCCGCCGCCACCGTCTCGATGCCGGTGCGAACGCTCAGCATGCGCAGCAGCGTCGCATTATGCGCGCCGCCGCCAGCGACGATCAGACGGGTGGGCCGTGCCGGCAGGAACGGCAACACCGCGTCCACGCTCGCCGCGCTCAAGGCGGTCAGCGTCGCCGCCCCATCCGCCGTGCTCATGGCGTCCAGCCCGGCATGCTCATTGACCCAGGCGCGGAAATCATTGCGGTCGAGCGATTTCGGCGGCGGCCGGTGGAAGAACGGATGGGTCATCAGCCGCGCGACGGCCGCTTCGTCCACTTTGCCCCAACTGGCGATCAGACCGTCCTCGTCGAAGGGCAGATCGGTGCGGGCCTTGATGAAATCGTCGACCAGCGCATTGGCCGGTCCGGTGTCGCAGGCGATCGGATCGCTCATCCCGTCGACATAGGTGACGTTCGCCACCCCGCCGAGATTGAGCACCAGCAACGGCTTGGGCGGCCCGAGCCCACGCGCCAGCGCCCGGTGATAGACCGGCACCAGCGGCGCCCCCTGCCCACCGGCCGCGACATCGGCGGCGCGCATGTCATAGACCAGCGTCGCCCCCTCCCCGGTCGTCATCCCCTGCACCGCACGCGCCAGCGCCGGACCATCGCCAAGCTGCACGGTCAGCCGGATCTCCGGCCGGTGCAGCACGGTCTGGCCGTGATAGCCGATGACGTCGACATCGCGGTAAGCCGGGAACTCCTTGAAAAAGCTCGCCAGCGCCTGCCCGTGGCGCTCGGTCGAGAGCCGCTCCACGCGGGCGAGGACGCCCGGCCGGGCGTTGCGGTCGGTCATCTCGCGCGCATCGGCGATCGCCCGGACCAGCAGGTCGCGGAACGCCTGTTCGTACACATAGGTCCGCCCCGGCCCAAACGAGGCGACGCTCTCGCCATCGGTCTCGATCAGCGCCACGTCGATGCCGTCGAGCGAGGTGCCGCTCATCAGCCCAATCGCCTTCAACGGCCGGTCCATATGGTTTCCTCGGGGTGCTTTCGCTGCGCGAAGCTGTTAAATCACCCGCCCGTTCCTAAGATCGCGTTGATGCCGGCAGGCCTGTCATGACCAAGTTTCGTTCCGATTTCCTCCGCACACTCGATGAACGCGGCTTCATCCATCAGATTTCGGATGAGGCGGGCCTTGATGCGCTGTTCGCGACGGAAACCGTGACCGCCTATATCGGCTTCGACCCGACCGCGCCCAGCCTGCACGCGGGCGGCCTGATCCAGATCATGATGCTGCACTGGATGCAGGCCACCGGCCACCGTCCGGTCTCGCTGATGGGCGGCGGCACCGGCATGGTCGGTGATCCGTCCTTCAAGGACGATGCGCGTCAGTTGATGACGGTCGACACCATCGAGTCCAATATCGCCTCGATCAAGCGGGTATTCGCCAACTACCTCTCTTACGGGGCTGGTCCGCGCGATGCGCTGATGATCAACAATGCCGACTGGCTGCGCGATCTCAACTATCTCGAATTCCTGCGCGATGTCGGCCGGCATTTCTCGGTCAACCGCATGCTGTCCTTCGACAGCGTGAAGACCCGGCTCGACCGCGAGCAGTCGCTGTCCTTCCTCGAATTCAACTACATGATCCTGCAGGCCTACGACTTCGTCGAGCTGAACAAGCGGTACGGCGTGCGCCTGCAGATGGGCGGCTCCGACCAGTGGGGCAACATCGTCAACGGCATCGATCTCGGCCACCGCATGGGCACGCCGCAACTCTACGCCCTCACCTCGCCGCTGCTCACCACCTCGTCCGGCGCCAAGATGGGCAAGTCGCTGTCCGGCGCGGTGTGGCTGAACGCGGACATGCTCGGCCCTTACGAGTTCTGGCAGTACTGGCGCAACACCGAGGATGCCGACGTGTCGCGCTTCCTCAAGCTCTACACCACGCTGCCGATGGACGAGATCGCGCGCCTGTCGACGCTGGCGGGTTCCGAGATCAACGAGGTCAAGAAGATCCTCGCCACCGAGGTCACCGCCATCCTGCACGGTCGCGCGGCGGCGGACGCGGCGGCGGAGACCGCACGCAAGACCTTCGAGGAAGGCGCCATCTCCGGCGATCTGCCCACGGTCGAGGTGTCGATGGGCGAACTGGAAGCCGGCATCGGCGTGCTCGCCGCCTTTTCCGAGAAGACCGGGCTGGTCGCCTCCAATGGCGAGGCGCGCCGGCAGATCAGGGGCGGCGGCCTCAAGGTGAACGATGTCACCGTCACCGACGACAAGGCGATATTGACCCCGCGCGACCTCACCCCTGAGGGCGTCATCAAGCTGTCCTTCGGCAAGAAGAAGCACGTCCTGCTGAAGCCGGTCTGAGCCCTGCGGGCGTCATCCCGGACGGCCGCAGGACCGATCCGGGATCGTGCCCCTTAAGCAGCGATCCCGGCTCTGCGCGTCGCTACGGCCGGGATGACGCTTCGCGATCCGGGCGGCCGCGCGAACGCCTACCGCGTCGGGATCGTCGCCGGAGGCGTCGGGTCGGGGGCCTGGCGGAACTCGAAGATCTTGCGCAGAAAGCCCGGCGCGACCGCCGAGATCGGGTTGATGCGCAATGTCGGACCCGACAACGGGCCGACAATCTCATAAGTCACGCCCACCAGCCCCTCATTGGGTCCGCCGCCGAGGAAGAAGCCGAGCACCGGCACGCGGCTGAACAGATTGTTCAGCCCGTAGGCGGGCACATAGGTGCCGCGCACCGAGATCCGGTCGGCGGCGAAATCCAGATTGCCGTCGAAGGTCGAGCCGATGGACGGGCCCCATATGGCGCCGTCCTTGATGTCCAGCACTTCCGCCGTGCGCACGAAGTCCACCTGCAGCTTGCGAAAGACGATGGCCGAGCCCGGGGAGAGCTTGCCGTCGCGCTGCGCGGCCGGCGCGGCGGCGATCAGGCGGTCGAGGCCGGTTTCCCCGCGAATGATGAAGTCGCGCATATTGACGACGCCGGCCTGCGCCGCCCCATCGCCGCGCGGCGCGTCGACCTCGATCCACAAATCGCCGCCATAGATGCGCGGGTAGAGATTGATGAAGCGCAGCAGCGCGCCGGCATCGGTGGTCGTGACCCGCAGCAAGGGCCGCCCCCGGTCGCGGGCAACCAGCTCGCCCTTTACCCCGCCATCGCGGCCGACCAGCGCGCCGAGCGAGAAGGCCCGCAGGTCGCCATTGCGGCGCGACAGCTTCAGCACGGCCTGACGCATGGTCTCGCCATTATTGCCGACCACCACGCCGAGATTGACGTCGAGATCGACATCGGCCGGCTTTTCGTTCTGGCGTCCGGCAACAGGGGCTTCGAGCAGGCTCTTGAGGAAGGCACGCGCCTCGATCACCTCGCCGCGGACGGTGATCTTCATCGCCCCGTCGGCGGTCTCCGCCTTCACGCTGGCATTGTCGCCGTCGGAAAGCTGGAAGGTCGGCAGGTTGGCGCTGATGAAGGCCGCCTTGGAGTCGAGTTCCACGGTGCCGCGTATGTTGACGCCCTGCCCGGTGACCACGAGATTGTCGAGCCTTGTGCCCTTGGCGGTCAGCGTCGCATCGGCGGTCAGGCGTGCCGCCTTGCCAATCGGCTTCGACCAGCCGGGAACGAGTTCGGCGAGCCGGGCACCGGTGAGATCGAGATCGACCTCGATCGACTTTGTCTTGGGTCCGATCGAGCCGGTGAGCTTGACGCCGACGTTCCCGGACAGGCCGCCGAGGTCGAGGGCGAGCCTAGTGCGGGCCGCGTCGTCGAGATTGGCGGCAAGGGTGAAGGTGGCGTTGCCCTGGGTCGGGCGGGTATATTCGAAACTGGCGGGCGCCCCGCCGATCTTGCCGTCACCGCGCAGTACCGCCGCCGCCGGAGTGACGAAGACCTTGACCGAGGCGTCCTCAAGCTTCTGGCCCATGAGGATATTGTCGAGGCCGAAGCCGGTCAGGCTGGCATCGAAGGCATAGTCCACGTCGGCAGGCTGGATATTTTCCGACAGGCGGATGTTGACCTGAGCCGAGCCGGCGATGTCGCCCTTGACCGCCGTGGGATCAAGCCTCTCCTCGGGCGGCACCGGAAGCGGCGACAGGCCGATGAGTTCGACCGCCGCCGCGGCAGATCCCTCGAGCGAGAACTGCACCTTGGCCGCCGGCTTGTCCATGATGGTGTTGGGCACATCGAACACGCCCTGCGGCAGATTGAGACGACGCCCCGCCGGGCTTTCCATGTAGCCCTTGGTCGCCGTCACCTGGGCCGAGCGGCCCTTCCCGTGCACCAGAATGTCGGCACCGCGCACGGCGGGCATGTTCGGAACCGGCTGGAAGATGCCATTGGTGCCGGAGATAAGGATATCCACGGCATCGTTTGGCAGCGGCTTCTGCTTGTTGCCGATGGACGACAGGGGCGCCAGGAATGAGATCTTGGCCGACTGGACCTCGCCGGAGATCATATTGTCATAGACCCATTGCCGCACTTCCGGCGCGGCGACCAGCGGCCACATGCGCTTGAGCGACGTGGCGGACATCGGCGTTGCCGACATGTTCAGGCCGAGAGCCGGCTCCTCACCGGACAGTTCGAGCCCGCCGGACAGATCGATACCGCCCTGCGCGCCGCGCAGCACACCCTTGTCGATCGCGATCCGCTTCGCCGCGGGATCGTAGGACAGCGCCAGCTGGTTATTGTCGAGCACAAAGGGCGGATCCTTGTCGGCATAGCGCCCACCACCGCCGAAACTCGCGGTCGAGCGGGTGGCCTCAAGCGTCCAGCGGCCCTCGGCGGTGTCGGGAACCGACAGCCGCGCGGCGATATCCATCATGAACGGCCCGGCATGGGCGGCCAGCGTGTCGATCATCACGACTTTCGCGGCGGGATCGAAACGGAAGGCGATCGTCACCTCGTCGAGCATCATCCGGCCGGCGACGTCCGCCCCCATCTGGAACTCGCCCGCCCCGGCCACAAGCCGCCCGGTGCTGGCCAGCACCAGACCGGTCGGGTCGATATCGGCGGAGAAATCGACCGACAGCGGCGAGGTGGCATGAATGTCATCCCCGGCCTTGCCGGCGGCGATCAGCAGATCGCGCGGCGCGAGATCGCGCACACCGACGCTCACCGTCCGGCGGCCATCCGCGAGCGGGCCGATCGCGGCGCGCGCCGACCACGGCCCATCCGTGCCGCCCGACTTCAGGTCAAAGGCCATGCCCCCGGTCTCCGGGCTGGAGACGCTGAGGTCGATATCGTTGAACGTCCACTGGCGCCCGCTCGCCTCGCTGCGCACGATGAGCGTGCCGTCCTTGAGGCCAAGCTGGCTGAGCGCGCCGCCGTCAAGGCCACCCTGATCGAACCCCTTGGCAATGGCGGCAAGCGCCGGGATGCGCAGCGGAAGAAGCGGCGTGCCGTCCGCCGTCGCCTCGGCCGGGGCCGATGACGCCTCGTTCGAGGCGGGCGCGGCCGAGGGGTCTTTCACGGCGACAGGCGCGAGCGGCGCCTGCAGCGGCTTTGCTCCCTCGGTGGAAATGGCGACGGTGCCCTGCGGGTCGATTCGCACCGTGACCGTGACGCCGACAAGATCGACCCGCTGCGGTCGCATCAACCAGGGCAGCAGGGTGTCCTGCATCTCGACTTCGGCTTGCGGAGCGGTCGCGATGATTTCGCCGGCGGCATCGCGCACCACGATATCGCTGGCACGCAGCAGCATGCCGCCATCCGCGGCCCGGTCGCCCGTGATCGCGCCGATCTGCACCGTCTGGCCCGGCGCGAGACGCGCTTCGAGCGCGCGCTCCACATAAGGCCGGGCCATGTCGATGGTGAGCACGCCGAACAGGAAGAAGGCATAGACCAGCCCCGCCATCAGCAGCGTGCCGCCGAAGACGCTGCCGACGGACCAGCCGCAGACGGTCAGCCATCGCCGACGCCGACGCGAGGGCGGCACCTCGCATACTTTCGGAAGGCGGCGCAGGCGCGGGCGCTTGCCCGGCCCCGCGCGGCCCTCGCCGCCCTTGCGCGTCGTCGTCTCGTTCATCTACCGACCGAATCTCCAATCGCGGTATAATGCCTGCGCATAGGCTCTATCGCGACATCCTGTCTGCAACTTGTCGGCCGCCCGATCTGCGGCCACCGCCGACGCGTAAAAGTCAGGAAGCCCTGCGGAAATCGCCGCAAAAGCCGACGAAAGGAAGGCAGATGACGACCCTTGCTCCTGGCATGCCCGCTCCCGACTTCAGTCTCGTTTCCGATACGGGAGAAACGGTCAGCCTCACCGGCTGCCAAGGCCGCAAGCTGGTGCTCTATTTCTATCCAAAGGCCGGCACGTCCGGCTGCACGGTGGAGGCGCACGATTTCAACCGGCTGAAAAGCGCGTTCGACTCGGCCGGCACGACGGTTGTCGGCATCTCGCCCGACCCGGCCAAGGCGCTGGCGAAATTCCGCGCCAAGGAAGGCCTCACCTTCCCGCTCGCCGGGGACGAGGAGCATGGAATGCTCGAAGCCTATGGCGTATGGGCGGAAAAGTCGATGTACGGCAAGAAGTACATGGGCGTCGAGCGCACCACGGTGCTGATCGACGCCGCCGGCAAGATCGCGCAGGTCTGGCCAAAGGTGAAGGTGGCCGGCCACGCCGAGGAGGTGCTCGCCGCCGCCAAGGCGCTTTGATCGACGAGACACGGTCGGCGGGAGCCTGAAGCGGCTCCCGTTTTGCGTCAGTCGACGTCGTCGATGCTCGACGGCCCGCCGCCATAGGCGCGCTGGGCGAGCGCCGCTTCCATGAAGGGATCGAGATCGCCGTCCAGCACCTCCTGCGGCGTACCGGAGGTGACGCCGGTGCGCAGGTCCTTCACCAGCTGATAGGGCTGGAGCACATAGGATCGGATCTGGTGGCCCCAGCCGATATCGGTCTTGGCGGCCTGATCGGCGGCGGCCTGCGCCTCGCGCTTCTTCAGTTCCATCTCATAGAGCTTGGCGCGCAGCATTTCCCACGCCGTGGCGCGATTCTTGTGCTGCGAGCGATCGCCCTGCGCCACCACGGCGATGCCGGTCGGAATATGGGTGAAGCGCACCGCCGATTCGGTCTTGTTCACGTGCTGGCCGCCCGCGCCGCCCGACCGCATCGTGTCGATGCGCAGATCGCTTTCCTTGATGTCGACCACGATCCGGTCGTCGATCACCGGATAGACATCGACGGAGGAGAACGAGGTCTGGCGCCGCGCGTTCGAATCGAAGGGCGAGATGCGCACCAGACGGTGCACGCCGCCCTCGGTCTTCAGCCAGCCATAGGCATTGTGGCCCTTCACCAGAATGGTCGCCGATTTGAGGCCGGCGGTCTCACCCGCCGATTCTTCGATCAGCTCGACCTTGAAGCCGCGCCGCTCCGCCCAGCGCGTGTACATGCGAAGCAGCATCAGGGCCCAGTCCTGACTGTCGGTGCCGCCGGCGCCGGCATGGACTTCGAGATAGCTGTCATTGGCGTCGGCCTCGCCCGACAGCAAGGCCTCGAGCTGGCGGCGGGCGACTTCGGCCTTCAGCTTGGCCAGCGCGGTCGCGGCCTCGGCGACGATGCCCTCATCGCCTTCCATTTCGCCCAGCTCGATCAGCTCGACATTGTCATTCAGCTCGCGCTCGATCCGCTCCAGCGAATTAAGCCCATCCTCCAGCGTGCCGCGCTCCTGCATCAGCTTCTGCGCGCGCTCGGGGTCGTTCCACAGATTGGGGTCCTCGGCGAGAGCATTGAGCTCGGCGAGGCGGGCCTTGGAACGGTCGAAATCGATGTGCTGCCGCAGCAGGACGGCGGCTTCGCGGATTTCGTCGACGCTCGCGGCGAGCTCGGCGCGCATGATCGGTCACTCTCGAAAGGACGTGAAAGGCGGCGGAAAATAGAGAGGTTGGCGGAGGCTGTAAACGCCCCGCCGGCAAAGCACCCGCCGCCGTGACGGGACTTGCGTCGTTGTATGGCCCGGCTAGCCTTGCCGCATCAACCAGGAAAGTCCCCCATGCATCTCATCGGCATGCTTGATTCCCCCTATGTGCGCCGCGTCGCCGTGTCGCTTCGGCTGCTCGACCTGCCCTTCACTCATGAGGCGGTGTCGGTGTTTCGCCATTACGACCGCTTCGCCGCCATCAATCCGGTGGTGAAGGCGCCGACGCTGGTGACCAATGACGGCATTGTGCTGATCGATTCCACCCTCATCCTCGACCATGTCGAGCGTCTGGCCGATCCGGCGCGCTCGCTGGTGCCGGCGGATATCGCCGCCCATGCCCGCAGCCAGCGCATTATCGGCCTGTCGCTGGCGGCCTGCGAAAAGGCGGTGCAGATCGTCTATGAGCGCGAGCTGCGCCCGGAGGAAAAGCGTCATCAGCCCTGGCTCACCCGCATCACCGGCCAGCTCGCGGCCGCCTGCCGGCTGCTCGACGCGGAGATCGCGCCAGCCGAGGGCTGGCTGCTCAGTGAGCGACCGATGCAGGCGGATGTCTCCACGGCGGTGGCGTGGACCTTCATCCGCCATATGGTGCCGGACGAGGTCCCCGCCGACGCCTATCCGGCCATCGCGCGGCTGGCCGCGCGCGCCGAGGCGCTGCCGGCCTTCATCGCCTTCCCGCATGAGGGCTGACGGTCATCGCGAAAGGACCGGCGCGCCTCAGTAGAGGCCGCCCGTCCCGCTGCCGCCGATCACCCGATCCGCTTCCGGAGAGACGCCCACCGGGCGCCCCGACGAATCGGTCGCGCCGATGATCGAGTAGCTGTCCGGGGGCGCCGTGCCGGGCTTGAACGCTTCGAGAATCGAGCCCTCGCCCGGCCCGGCCCGCAGGCCGGTCTTCGGGTTGATGCGGATCAGCTTCATGCCCGGCGGCACGCGGAACGGCACGGCCGGACGGTCCGCCAGCGCCATCTGCATGAAATCGCGCACTACAGGCGCGGCGATCAAGCCGCCCGTCGAGCCCTTGCCCATCGGCTTGGGCGTATCAAAGCCGAGATAGACCGCCACCACCATGTCCGGGGTAAAGCCCACGAACCAGGCGTCCTTCTCCTCATTGGTGGTGCCGCTCTTGCCCGCCACCGGCTTGCCGAGAGCCTTCAGCGCCGTGCCGGTGCCGCGCTGCACCACGCCTTCCATCATCCCGACCAGCTGATAGGCGGTCATCGGGTCGAGCACCTGCTCGCGCCGGTCGATCAGCGTCGGCTCGGGCTGGTCCTGCCACTGGGCGGCATCGCAACCGCGGCACTCGCGCTCGTCATGCTTGTAGATGGTCTTGCCGTAGCGATCCTGGATGCGGTCGACCAGCGTCGGCTTCACCCGCTTGCCGCCATTGGCGAAGATCGAATAGCCGCCCGCCATCCGCATCACCGTGGTCTCGCCGGCGCCGAGCGACATGGAGAGCACCGGCAGCAGGTTGTCGACGATGCCGAAACGCTTGGCGTAATCGACGATGATCGGCATGCCGAGGTCATTGGCGAGGCGGACCGTCATCACGTTACGCGACTGTTCGAGGCCGAAGCGCAGCGTCTGCGGGCCGTAGAACTTGCCGGAATAGTTTTCCGGCCGCCACGTCGCCTGTCCGGCCTGGTTCAGCTCGAACGGCGCGTCGAGGACGATGCTCGACGGCGTGTAGCCATTGTCGATCGCGGCGGCGTAGACGAAGGGCTTGAAGGAGGAGCCCGGCTGGCGCTGCGCCTGCGTCGCGCGGTTGAACTGGCTCTCATCGAAGGAGAAGCCGCCGGCCATGGCAAGCACACGGCCGGTCCACGGGTCCATCGCCACCAGCGCGCCCTCGACGCGCGGCTGCTGGCGCAGGCGCCACTGGTCCGGCTTGCCCTGCACCTGTTCGACATAGATCACGTCGCCGGGCTTCAGGATGCTGGCAACGCCGCCCTTGGCGCCGCGCACGGCCCATTTGGCGCCATCGGCGGTCACAATACCGACATCGCGCTGCGAGGAGAGCGCGCCGGAACGGTCGCGCTGCGGCTGGAGGCCGATGCGCGCGCCCTGCGCGTCCGATTCGAGCACCACGGCAAGCCGCCAGGGGATGTCGGTATAGGTGCGCACATCGGCGAGGCGCGCGCCCCAGTCCCCACCGGTATCGATGCGGTTGACGACGCCGTGCCAGCCGCGCTGCTCGTCATAGCGCGTCAGCCCGGCGAGCAGCGCCTCCTTGGCGATCTGCTGAAGCTTCGGGTTGAGCGTGGTGCGCACCGAGAGGCCGCCGCCATAGAGCTTGTCCTCGCCATAACGCTCGAAGATCTCGCGGCGAACTTCCTCGGCGAAATATTCGGCGGAGAAGATGTGCGCGCCGGTCGGGCGCACGACGACGGAGAGATCGGTCGCCTTGGCCTCGGTCGCCTGCTGCTCGGTGATGTAGCCGTTCTCGGCCATGCGATCGATCACCCAGTTCCGGCGCTCGACCGCGGCCTCGTGACGGCGGAACGGGTGATAATTGTTCGGGCCCTTGGGCAGAGCGGCCAGATAGGCCGCCTCGGGAATGGTCAGTTCCGAGACCGACTTGTCGAAATAGAGCAGCGAGGCGGCGGCGACGCCATAGGAGCCGATGCCGAGATAGATCTCGTTGAGATACAGTTCGAGGATCTTGTCCTTGGAATAGGCGCGCTCGATGCGCAGGGCGAGCAGCGCTTCCTTGATCTTGCGGTCGAACGAGACCTCATTGGTCAGGAGGAAGTTCTTGGCCACCTGCTGGGTGATGGTCGAGGCGCCCTGCGGCCGCCGGCCCGAGCCGTAATTCTGGGCGAAGGCATAGGCGGCGCGGCCAATGCCGGTGACATCGATGCCGCCATGCGAATAAAAATTCTTGTCCTCGGCCGAGATGAAGGCGTCGAGGACGAGCTTGGGGATGTTCTGGATCGGCAGATAGAGCCGGCGCTCCTTGGCATATTCGGCCAGCAGCGAGCCGTCGGCCGCGTGCACGCGCGTCATCACCGGCGGCTCGTAATTCTGCAGCTGGGAATAGTCGGGCAGATCCTGGGAGAACTTCCAGACAAAATAGCCGGCGACCGCGCCGCCGACCACGAACAGAATCGTGCCCAGGGCGAACAGGAAGCCCAAGAACCGCAGAAGCAGCCGCATGCGGCCGTGTCCCCTCAAGCTGGGACATCGCCCGCGCCATGCGCGATACGAGTCCAATAATGTGACGTCGCCCGCGCCCCCTGTGCGGGGCAACTATGGCCGTATCGCGGCCAGTCAGGGCGTGGAGCCGGCGGCGGAGTCGCCCGACGGGCGACCCATGCTGGCCGGCATTGCCACGGCCGGCCCGTCTGCCGGCCCCTGAGCCGCGAAATAGGCGTTGATGGCCGAGACCATGGCGTCGGTGACACTAGACTGCCAGTCCGCCGATGTCATGAGCTCAAGATCCTTCGTGCTGGAAAGATAGCCCAGTTCGAACAGTACCGAGGGGACGTCCGGCGCCTTCAGCACCTTGAAACCCGCCGATTTCAGCGGCGCCTTGTGCATCCGCGCGGTTTCCGCGACGCTGCCCACCAGCGTGCGGGCAAAATGGGCGGAAAAGTTGCGCGTCTCGCGCTGCGCCAGATCGAACAGGATGCCGGCGACATCGGCCGGCTCCTCGGAAAGATCGAGCCCGGCGATCATGTCCGCCTTGTTTTCCGAATCAGCGAGACGCTGCGCCTCGGCGTCGGAGGCACGGTCGGACAGCGTATAGATGGTGGCGCCGCGCGCATCGCCGTCGCGGGCCGACAGCGAATCGGCATGCAGCGAGATGAACAGCCGCGCATTGTTCTCGCGGGCAAAGCGCACGCGCTGGCCCAGCGCGACATAGGTGTCGCTCTCGCGGGTCAGCAGGGCGCGGTACTTGCCGGTTTTCTCCAGCTTGTCGCGCAACTGGGAGGCGATGGAGAGCACGATATCCTTTTCGGTCACGCCGCGCGCCGCGTTCACCGCCCCGGAATCGATGCCGCCATGGCCCGGATCGAGCACGATCACCGGCCGGAGGTCGCCGGCGGCGGCGGCTTCGGATTTCGGCATTTCCGGCTGCTGCGAGGGGCGCACCGGCGCGGCGACGCTTTTCAGGAAGGTGGCGCGGTCGGTCTTGATGAGGTCGATGACAAGACGCGCCGGCTGGCCGTCCATCGGCTCCAGCACGAAGGCCTTGTCCACCGTCACCGGCGCGGCGACATCCATCACGATACGCGCTTTGCCCGGCGCGAACAGGCCGAAGCGGTAGGCGCTGACCAGGCCCCGCCCCTCGCGCCCGGCACTCGCCGGCAGGGCGAACACCACGCCCGGCACGTCGATCACGACGCGGTAGGGATCGGCCAGGGTGAAGGCGCCCAGCGGCACGGCGCGCGAGAGGTCGATGACGAGGCGGGTACGTTCCTTGTCGCCCGCCAGCCGCGCATCGGTGGCGACCGCCGGCTCGGCGCCCGCAACCTCATCCGGGATAGCCGGTCCGCCCGTCGCCTGCGCGAGAACAGGCATGCCCGCGCCGGCGCACAGAAGCGCCGCCGACAGAACCAGCCCGATCATCGCGTTTCGCCACATCATCGCGTCAGCGATCCTCCAGCAGGACTGTGTGAGGGATAAGGCGCGCGCCTGCGCCTTCCAGCGGATTACTATCCGAATAGGAAGCCACGGTTAACCATTCCTTGCCAGCCGGGTGCCGACTTGCCCGGCGCGTGTCCGGTCGGCAACGCGGCCCGGACGCAAATGGGACACGATCCTTGCCAAATCGGCACGCATGCCGCTATTAAGGGCATGCATATGGTTCGCATTCCGGGTCGCTCGCTTGACATCCGGCTTTCGCGGTCCGACGGCGGGGCGTCCCTCACCGGGATGTCCGTCCACGGTCATGATTGGGCCCCTTCGCGGGCGCGTGGCTTTGACAGCGGAAGATTTTCCGCGCGCCTTCGCATCGCTGGTGCCGACGTCGTTTCCGGGTCCCGGCCGCAGGATGATCGTGCGCTCATTTGCGCGCATGTCCGCGGGGCAGGCGATCATGTGCCTCGAGCCGGATCGGCCCCGATCGCGGCTTGCCCTGTTCGGTCGAGGAATGGACGACAGCACACGATGACGCGTCAGCCGGCAAGTGCGGATCAGGTGGCAGACGGTGTTTTCCGTCGCGCTCATATCCGCCGGGCCGTGTCGTCCTCATGCCGTCCGCGCCGCGTGAATGTGGCGTCGCTTCCTTATTCCCCCTTCTGCGACCTGTTTTTGGTCCGCGCTTACTGGCACGGCCCCAGCCGTCCGGCGTCCCAGGGGACGTCGCCGCTGCCGTTGCCGCATATGAGAGTTCAATGGCCAACAAGATGCTCATCGACGCCACCCACCCCGAGGAGACTCGGGTCGTGGTGGTGCGCGGCAACCGAGTCGAGGAATTCGACTTCGAGGCCGCCAACCGCAAGCCGCTGCGCGGCAACATCTACCTCGCCAAGGTAACGCGGGTAGAACCTTCCCTTCAGGCCGCCTTCATCGAATATGGCGGCAACCGGCATGGCTTCCTCGCCTTCAGCGAGATCCATCCCGATTACTATCAGATCCCGGTTGCCGACCGGCAGGCCCTCCTCGACGAGGAAGAGCGCCAGCAGCGCAAGGAAGCCGAGGCGGAGAACGAGGACCGGCCGACCCGCGTGCGCCGTCGTGGTGCCGCCAAGGATGCCGGTGGCGACGAGACGGTCTCCGAGGCCGCGTCCGGCGAGGATGGCGACAACGACGCCGCCGAAAAGCCCCGTGGCCGCTCGCGCCGTCGCCCCTCCCCCGATGACGAGCCCACCGGCGAGGTCGAGGAAATCGCCGGCGAGGAAGATGTCGTCGAGCAGGTCGGCTCCGATGACGCGATGGAAGAAGTGCCGGAGCGGGGCACCCCGCGCGTGCGTGCCCGCCAGTACAAGATCCAGGAAGTCATCAAGCGCCGGCAGATCATGCTGGTGCAGGTCGTCAAGGAGGAGCGCGGCAACAAGGGGGCGGCGCTGACCACCTATCTGTCGCTGGCCGGCCGCTATTCGGTGCTGATGCCGAACACCGCGCGGGGCGGCGGCATTTCCCGCAAGATCACCTCGGCCGAGGACCGCAAGCGGCTCAAGGAAGTCGCCTCCGATCTCGACGTGCCGGAGGGGATGGGCGTCATCCTGCGCACCGCCGGCGCGAACCGCACCAAGACCGAGATCAAGCGCGACTTCGAGTACCTGCTGCGCCTGTGGGAAAATGTGCGCGAGCTGACCCTCGGCTCCACCGCGCCCTCGCTGGTCTATGAGGAAGGCTCGCTGATCAAGCGGTCGATCCGCGATCTCTACAACAAGGACATCGACGAGGTTCTGGTCTCCGGCGACGAGGGTTATCGCGAGGCCAAGGACTTCATGCGCATGCTCATGCCGAGCCATGCGAAGAATGTGAAGCCCTACAAGGAATTGCAGCCGATCTTCACCCGCTTCGGGGTGGAGAGCCAGCTCGACGCGATGTTCCTGCCGCAGGTCCAGCTGAAGTCCGGCGGCTATCTCGTGATCAACCCGACCGAGGCGCTGGTCTCGATCGACGTGAACTCGGGCCGTTCGACCCGCGAGCACAATATCGAGGACACCGCGCTCAAGACCAACCTCGAAGCGGCCGAGGAAGTCGCCCGCCAGCTGCGCCTGCGCGATCTGGCCGGCCTCGTCGTGATCGACTTCATCGACATGGACGAGAAGCGCAACAATCGGGCGGTCGAGCGCAAGCTCAAGGACTGCCTGAAGAACGACCGCGCGCGCATCCAGCTCGGCCGCATCTCGCATTTCGGCCTGATGGAGATGAGCCGCCAGCGCATCCGCACCGGCGTGCTGGAAAGCTCCACCGAGGTCTGCCCGCATTGCGGCGGCACCGGCCATGTGCGCTCCTCGCCGTCGGTCGCGCTGCAGATGCTGCGCGCCGCCGAGGACATTCTCCAGCGTTCCAACACGCATAATCTCATCATCCGCACCCGGAACGAGAACGCGCTCTATGTGCTCAACCACAAGCGCGCGCATCTGCACGAGCTGGAGGAGCGTTTCGGCGTCCTCCTCACGATCAGCGCCGATCAGACCCTGACCGGCCTCACGCCCTTCGCCATCGACAAGGGCGAGGCGGTGCTCAACCCGATCCCGCTGCCGCGCCCGGCCGAGATCGTAATGGAGCCGGAGGAGATCGAGCCCGAGATCGCCGAGGAACCCGAAGAGGAAGTCGAGGAAGTCCGCGTTGTCGAGCGCGAGAGCGCCCCGGCACCGGCCGCCGCGAATGGCGAGGCGGATGGCGGGGAAGGCAATCGTCGCCGTCGCCGTCGGCGCCGTCGGCGGCGCGGGGGTGGCCAGAATGGGGAAAACGGCAACCGCACCCAGGATGAGGGCGGCGTCGAGACCTCCGGCATCGAGTTCGAGGATGACGACAGCGACATGGATGGCGAGGCCGGCGGCGACGCTTCCCACGCTTCCGTGCCGGATGCCCCGGCGGAGATCACCGCCGAAATGGCCGCTACCGCAGACGTGACCGCCGAAGCGCCGGTGGCCGGTGACGAGGCGGCTCAGGCTGTCGAGCTCGCCGAAGCCGCCGGCGACAGCGTGGCGCCCGCCTCCGCCGAGCAGACGGCCGTCGAGGAGACGCCCGCCGAAGACGCCAAGCCGCGCCGTGGTCGCCGTGGCGGTCGCCGCACCCGCAAGGGTGATGCCGAAGCCGGCGAGGCCGCGCCCGAGGCTGCCGCCTCTGAGGCCGTCGCCCCGACAGCCGACGTGACGGTCGAGGAACCGAAGGCCGAAGAAGTGAAGGCCGCGCCCAAGCCGCGCCGCCGTCGCTCCACCGTGCGCGAGGCCGCCCCGGCGGTCGCGACGGATACGGCCGAGGCCGTGGTGCAGGAAGCCGTGACGCAGGAACCCGCGCCTGCCGAGTCCGTGGCTGCCGAGTCGGCGCCAGCGGAAGCGGCGCCGGTTGAGGTTTCTCCTGTCGAGGCCTTTCCTGTCGAGGCAGCCCCGGTGGAAACGGCCCCGTCCGCGACCGAGGCCCCAACCGAAGCGCCCGCCGACCCGGATCGCCCGCGCCGCACCGGCTGGTGGCAGCGCAAGATCTTCGGCGAGTAAGCCCCTCTTCGGCGCGTGAGCCGACGGGTCAACGACCCATCCCAAACAGCAAAACGGCGCCTCGCGGCGCCGTTTTCTTTTGTCGTGTCGCGCGGCTCAGGCCTTCAGCGCCGCCACATTGTCGGCCACCCAGCCGGCGAGCGTGCGCGGGGCATGGCCGGTCAGCCGCTCGACATCGCCGGTCACCACCGCCGTCCAGCCTTCCCGCACCGGGTAGAAGATGGAGGCGAGGAACGCCGCATAGTCCGCCGGCACGCCGGCGCCGGTGAGAATGCCGATGAAGGTGGCATCGTCCACCGCCTGGTAGGCCACCGGCTTGCCGAGCGCCGCCGCGAGGATATCCGCCGCCGCGTCATAGCCGAGCGCCTCCGGGCCCGTCAGATCATAGGCCGCGCCGTCGAAACGGTCGCTGGTGAGGGCGGCCGCCGCGCTGTCGGCGATGTCGCGCGTGTCGATGAAGCTGGACTTGCCCTCCCCCGCCGGCACGGCAATGACGCCGGCATGGTCGATGCCGGGCTTCCAGAAGTTCAGGAAATTATCGGCGAACCAGTTCGGGCGCAGCACGACATAGGGCACGCCGGAACGCTCAAGCGCCAGTTCGACCTGACGATAGGGAATCGACTCGTCGGCATTGGCCCCGAGCACGCTGAGGAAGACCACCTTCACCCGCCGCGCCACCGCCGCCTCGACCACCGGCATCAGCAATTCGGTGATCGCGGTGTTGCCGGTCGGCAGCATGAGGAACAGCCGGTCGGCACCCTCAAGCGCCGGCCCGAAGGTGGCGGGGTCGGCGAAGTCGAACGCGACGCCTTCCGCGCCCTCCACCGGGCCGCCGGAACGGGAGGCAGCCTTCACCGCCGCTCCCTTGGCCAGCAGCGCCTTGACCAGCGGACGCCCGATCGTGCCGGTCGCGCCCAGTACGAGAACCTTGCCTGTCATCCTCATGCTCCTTAGTATCCATTTGAAACCATGTTTCGAATGGATACATATCCGCTGCCGAAGATCGGCAAAAGAGAGCACTTTCAAGTCACAAGGTAGCCACGAGGTAACTGCCTCGGGCAGGCGGACTCACAGAGCGGGATCACAGAATGGACGCCGGCCCCTTTCCTTTCGACGTGTATGAGGACCAGTGCCCGACGCGCATGGTGCTCGACCGCCTCGCCGACAAATGGGCGCTGCTGCTCATGCTGCGGCTGGCCGACGGGCCGTTGCGCTTCAATCAGCTGCGCCGGGACGTGAAGGGCATCTCGCAGAAGGTGCTCTCGCAGACGCTGAAGAAGCTGGAGCGCGACGGGCTGGTTACCCGCACCGTCTATCCCACCGTTCCCGTGACCGTCGAATACGCCCTCACCCCTCTGGCGCAGACGCTGCGCGAGCCGGTGGAGGCCCTTACCCGCTGGGCCGAATCGCATATGGACGCCGTGCAGGCCGCCCAGCAGGCCTATGACGCAGGGGCAGCGGCGCGCTGAGGCGCGGCCGCGCCAGCGCCATTACGTCATCCCTTGCGCAGGAAGTCGCCGATCCGCTCCACCGCTTCGCGCATCTCGCCGGCCGAACCGGCATAGGACAGGCGCAGATAATGGTGGCCGCGATGCGGGTCGAAATCGACGCCCGGCGTCGCCGCCACATGCGCCTCATCGAGCAGGCGGCGGGCGAAGGCGGCAGAATCCTCGGTGAAGCGCGACACATCGGCATAGAGATAGAACGCGCCGTCCACGGGCAGGAACTCCGGCAGCCCCGCCTTGGGCAGGCCGTGGGTGAGGATCAGCCGGTTCTCCTCATAGCCGTGCTTCACCGCCTCCATTTCCGCCGCGCCATCAAAGGCGGCCTCGGCGGCGATCTGCGAGAGAGTGGGCACGGAGATCATCAGATTCTGCTGCAACCGCTCGACCGCCCGCACCAGCGGGGCCGGCATCACCATCCAGCCGACGCGCCAGCCGGTCATGCAGAAATATTTCGAGAAGGAATGGATCACCGCCGCCTGCGGGCTGATCGCGGCCGCCGTCGCGGCGGGAAAGGCGTAGTCGAGCCCGTGATATATCTCGTCGGAGATGAATCGGATGCCCAGCCCCTCGGCGGTGGCGATCAGTTCCGCCAGCGCCTCCGGCCGCATCATCGTGCCCGTCGGATTGGCCGGGCTCGCCACCAGCCCCCCCTTCAGCGGAGCGCGGGCATGGGCGGCGCGCAGCGCGTCGGGGGTGATGACCCAGCGCGACGCCGCATCGGTCTCGATCAGCACCGGCTCGCAACCCAGCGCGGTCAGGATATGGCGATAGGGCGGGTAGCCGGGATTGGCGATCGCCACCCGGTCGCCGGCCTCGAACATGGAAAGAAAGGCGAGCAGGAACCCGGCCGAGGAGCCGGTCGTCACGACGACGCGCGCCGGGTCGAGATCGAGATCATAGGTCTCGGCATAATGGCGGGCGATGCGGGCGCGCAGCCCCGGCAGGCCGAGCGCGGTGGTGTAGCCGATCCGCCCATGCTCCAGCGCGCGCTTCGCCGCCTCGCGGGCACTGTGCGGGGCGGGCGCGGCCGGCTGCCCGACCTCCATGTGAATCACCTGCCCGCCGGCTGCCTCGATGCGCGCGGCGCGCTCCATCACGTCCATGACGATAAAGGGGGCGATGTCGCTGCGCCGGGAGGCTCCGGCGAGAAGGGTGGCAGCTTGTTCGGGAGAAGGAGCGGGCATTGCGGTTATGTTGCTCAACTTTGCCGTTCCGTCGTATCCGTGCCGCAATCTCCGGCTGGTGTCGGAACGTGTTCAATGGAAGATGATCGGCGGATGGGTTGACCCTGACCCGACGACAGCGTCAGGTCGCCGCGACCGCCAGCACTCGATGGATGATGCCTCTGAGCCGCATTGACAACCCCTTGCTTGCGCCAATGACGCTGCGCACGGTTCGCCCCGCGCGCGAGCGCGGCCTGTTGCGCGGGATTGCCACCACCCTCGCCTTCCTGGCCGCCGGGGCTCTCCCCGTCGCGCCGGCCCAGGCGCAGTCCCAGCGCAACCCGACGATCATCCGCGACGCGGAGATCGAGGCGCTGATGCGCGACTATACCCGCCCCATCTTCAAGGCGGCCGGCCTGACCCAGCAGAACATCCAGGTCGTGCTGATCGGCAATGACTCGTTCAACGCCTTCGTCGCCGACGGCAAGCGCATCTTCATCAATACCGGCACGCTGAAGCAGTCGCCGACCCCCAATGAGGTGATCGGCGTTCTCGCCCATGAGACCGGCCACATTGCCGGCGGTCATCTCGCGCGGATGCGCCAGCAACTGGAATCGGCGCAGACCGCCGCCATCGTCGGCATGTTGCTGGCGGCCGGCGGCGTCGCGGCCGGCGCCTCCGCGGGCTCCAGCATGGCAGGCAACGCCGCCGCCGGCGCCATGACCATGCCGCAGGAGATGGTCCGGCGCACCATGCTGGCCTATCAGCGCAGCGAGGAGCAGGCCGCCGACCGCTCGGCGATCACCTATCTGAACGCCACCAAGCAGTCACCCGCCGGCATGCTGAAGACCTTCGAGCGGCTGCAGAACGACCAGATCTTCATCAGCCAGCGAATCGACCCCTATGCGCTGAGCCATCCGATGGCCGCCGAACGCATCGCCGTGCTGTCCGACCTCGCGCATAAGAGCCCCTATTTCAACGTCAAGGACTCGCCCGAGCTTCAGGCCCGCCATGACATGATGCGCGCCAAGCTGGTCGGTTATACCCAGTCGCCCGATGCGGTGGCGCGAATCTATGGCTCGCAGGGCAATTCGCTGCCGGCCCGCTATGCGCGGGCGATCTCGGCCTATCGCTTCGGCAGCATCGCCGATGCCACCCGGCAGATCGACGGGCTGATCGCCGAGCAGCCGCGCAACCCTTATTTCTACGAGATCAAGGGCCAGTCCCTGCTGGAGGCGGGGCGCCCCCGCGAGGCCATCGCGCCGCTGCGCCGGGCGGTCGAACTGTCGAACGGCAACCCGCTCATCCGCATGATGCTCGGCCAGGCGCTGGTCGCCACCAGCGACAAGTCGATGATGGACGAGGCGGTGCGCGAGCTGAATTTCGGCCTGCAGCGCGAACCCGCCTCGCCCATGGGCTGGCGCTATCTCGCCATGGCCTATGGCCAGCGCGGCGATTATCCCAATGCCGATCTCGCCTCCGCGCAGTCCGCACTGCTGAATGGCGAATATCGCCTGGCCCGTGAACTTGCTACGCGGGCCAAGACCAAGTTTCCGCTCGGCTCGCCCGGCTGGCTCAAGGCCGACGACATCCTCAATTTCAAGCCGCCGCAGGAAGCCATGCGGCGCAAGCCCACCTAACCGGAGAGAGATATGCCGCCGCTGAACCTACTTCGCCGTGCAGGCCGCGGGCTGCTGGCCGCGTCCCTTGCCCTCGGCATCGGCATCGCTCCGGCAGCGGCGCTCGACGACACCCAGCGCAAGGAATTCGAGGGCGTGATCCGCGATTACCTCATCAAGAATCCCGAGGTGATCCAGGAAGCCATCATGGAGCTGCAAAAGCGCCAGGCGGCCAGCGAGGCCACCCAGCGCCAGCAGGCGCTCGCCACCATGAAGCCGCTGGTGTTCGATTCCCCACGCGGGGTGATCGTCGGCAATCCGCAGGGCGACGTCACGCTGGTCGAGTTCTTCGACTATAATTGCGGCTATTGCCGCCGCGCGCTGGCGGACCTGCAGCAGCTCATGAAGAACGACCCCAAGCTCAAGGTCGTGCTGAAGGAATTCCCCGTGCTCGGACCGGGCTCGGTCGAGGCGGCGCAGGTTGCCGTGGCCGTGCGCCTTGCCGCGCCGGACAAATATTACGCCTTCCACGAGAAGCTGCTGAGCGAGCGCGGCCAGGCCAACAAGGCCAAGGCGATCGAGGCGGCGGTGGCGGTCGACGTCGACAAGGCGGCGCTGGAGAAGGCGCTGGCCAACCCGGAAGTGAACGCGACGCTTCAGGAAAGCCTGCAGATCGCCGACTCCCTCGGCATCGACGGCACGCCGTCCTATGTGGTGGGCGACGCGGTGATCGTCGGCGCGGTTGGTCACGACCAGATCAAGGGCGCCATCGATTCCATGCGCAAATGCGGCAAGGCGCAGTGCTGAGCACGGCCCCGGCGCGTTTCGCCGCTGGGGGTTAATGGCGCCTGATGCCTGCAAGGGCTTGGCGTGCGCGCGCCCTTTGCCTATAACCCCGCGTCCCCCCGGCACGCGCCGGGGGAAGCTGGCTCTTTGAGGCGCGATGACGGACACCGTCCACGTCCTGAACGGACCGAACCTGAACCTGCTCGGCACGCGCGAGCCGGAGGTGTACGGCCGTGCGACGCTGGCCGATGTCGAAGCCGCCTGCCGTACCGCCTGCGAGCGGCACGGACTTGGCCTCGTCTTCCGCCAGAGCAACCATGAGGGCGAGCTGGTCACCTGGCTTCAGGAGGCGCGGGGCAGTCTTGGCGTGGTGCTCAATGCCGCCGCCTATACCCACACCTCCATTGCCCTCGCCGATGCGATAAAGGCCGTCGGCCTCAATGTCGTCGAAGTCCACTTGTCCAACGTCTTCGCGCGCGAAGCCTTTCGTCATCATTCCTATATTTCGCCGGTCGCTCGCGCGGTGATCTGCGGGCTGGGGATTGATGGCTACCGGCTCGCCATAGACGCGCTGGCCGCGAGCCGCGTGAACTGAGGGGGACGGGGCGACCGTCACGGGATCATGATGAAAACCAACAAGCCCAACATCGACCCCGCGCTGGTGCGCGAGATCGCCAATCTCCTCTCCGAGAGCGACCTCACCGAGATCGAGGTTCAGCACGAGGATCTGCGCATCCGCGTCGTGCGCGCCGCGCCCACGGTCTATGCCGCGCCGGCGCCGCTCGCCGTTGCCGCCCCGGCCGCCGCGCCGGCAGCGGTGGCTCCTGCCGCCCCGGCGGCGAGCGAGGATCCGTCCAAGCATCCCGGCGTCGTGCCCTCGCCGATGGTCGGCACCGCCTATCTCGGCCCGGAGCCGGGCGCCCGTGCCTTCATCGAGGTCGGCACGGTGGTGAAGGAGGGGCAGACCCTTCTCATCGTCGAGGCGATGAAGACCATGAACGCCATTCCCGCGCCGCGCGCTGGCACGGTCACCCGCATTCTCGTCGATAATGGTCAGCCGGTCGAATATGGCGAGCCGCTTGTGATCGTCGAGTGAGGAGCGCCTGATGTTCGGCAAGATCCTCATCGCCAATCGGGGCGAGATCGCCTTGCGGGTGCTGCGCGCCTGCAAGGAACTCGGCATCGCCACCGTGGCGGTGCATTCCACCGCCGACGCCGACGCCATGCATGTCAAGCTCGCCGATGAGAGCGTGTGCATCGGCCCGCCGGCCGCCAAGGACAGCTATCTCAACATTCCCGCCTTGCTGGCCGCCTGCGAGATCACGGGCGCCGAGGCGGTGCATCCGGGCTACGGCTTCCTGTCCGAGAATGCCCGTTTCGCCGAAATCCTGATCGACCATGGCGTCGCCTTCATCGGGCCCAAGCCCGAGCATATCCGCATCATGGGTGACAAGATCGAGGCCAAGCGGACCGCCAAGAAGCTCGGCATTCCCTGCGTGCCGGGCTCCGAGGGCGGCATCACCTCCGATGAGGAGGCTTCGCGCGTCGCCGACGAGATCGGCTATCCGGTCCTGATCAAGGCCGCCGCCGGTGGTGGCGGACGCGGCATGAAGGTCGCCCGTTCGTCGGACGAACTCTCCTCTGCCCTGTCGCAGGCCCGCTCGGAAGCCCGTGCCGCCTTCGGCGACGATGCGGTCTATATCGAGAAATATCTCGGCACCCCCCGCCACATCGAGATTCAGGTTCTCGGCGACGGCCAGGGCAACGCCATCCATCTCGGCGAGCGCGATTGCTCGCTGCAGCGCCGGCACCAGAAGGTGTGGGAGGAAGCGCCCTCCCCGACCATCACCGCCGAGCAGCGCGCCCGCATCGGCGAGACCGTCGCCAAGGCGATGCGCGACATGAAGTATCTCGGCGCGGGCACCATCGAGTTCCTGTACGAGAATGGCGAGTTCTACTTCATCGAGATGAACACCCGCATCCAGGTGGAGCATCCGGTGACCGAGGCGATCACCGGCATCGACCTGATCGCCGAGCAGATCCGCGTCGCCGCCGGTCAGGCCCTGACGATCCGCCAGGAAGATGTGGTGCTCAACGGCCATGCCATCGAGTGCCGCGTGAATGCCGAGCATCCGCGCACCTTCCGCCCCTCGCCGGGCAAGATTTCCTACTGGCACACGCCGGGCGGGCTGGGCGTGCGGGTCGATTCAGCGGTGTATCAGGGCTATACGATCCCGCCCTATTACGACAGCATGATCGGCAAGCTCATCGTCCACGCCAAGTCGCGCGAGGAATGCCTCAACCGCCTGCGCCGGGCGCTGGACGAGTTCGTCGTGGAAGGCATCGAGACCACGCTGCCGCTGTTCCGCGAGCTGGTGCAGAACGCCGACATCAAGCGCGGCGCTTATGACATCCACTGGCTGGAGCACTTCCTGGCCGAGGGCGAGCCGGGTTCCTGAGCCCGCCGCACCAGCGCCGACAATCACGATGGCCGGGCTTGTCCCGGCCATTGGCGTTTTCAGGCCGGCTGGCGGTTGGCCGCTACCCGCCTGCCCGGACTTGGTGCGCGCGGCCTGGGCGAATTGTGACGTTGCCCAAGGCGGCTGGCCTTCACAGCACCGCCCATCTCCTTCATTCTGGCGTCATGTCACGCCCGCGCGAACATCAGGTCGAGATCACCCCGGAAGTCCTGCTGAAGGCCTATGCCTGCGGTATCTTCCCGATGGCCGAAAGCGCCGATGATCCCGGCCTCTACTGGATCGAGCCGGAGCGTCGCGGCGTCATTCCGCTGGGCGATTTCGCCATCTCCAGCCGCCTTGCCCGCACCGTGCGCTCCGACCGCTTCGAGGTGCGGATCGACTATGATTTCGAGGCGGTGATCGATGGTTGCGCCGCCCCGGCGGAAGGGCGCGGCTCGACCTGGATCAACCGGCGCATCCGCAAGCTCTATTGCGATCTCTATGAACGCGGCTTCTGCCACTCGGTCGAGACCTGGGAAAATGGCGAGCTGGTCGGCGGCCTCTATGGCGTGCGGCTCGGGCGCGCTTTTTTCGGCGAGAGCATGTTCCACACGGCGCGCGACGCCTCGAAGGTGGCGCTGGTGCATCTGGTGGCGCGGCTGCGCAAGGGCGGCTTCACCCTGCTCGACACCCAGTTCGTGACCGATCACCTGCGCAGCTTCGGCGCGGTCGAGGTGACGCGCCGGCATTATCACCGGCTGCTGACGCAGGCGCTGGAGGGCGAGGGTGATTTCTACTGCTGGCCGCCGGGCGAGGCGATCACCGGGTCGCTCTGCTTGCAGTCGCTGAGCCAGACGTCATAGATCGGGTGCTCGACACCGTGCAGGCCGGGGCTGGATGCGAACATCCAGCCCCCGAACAGCGGCTGCACCTTCCCGTCCAGCGTGATCTCCTGCACCTCGACGAAGCCCGTCGTGTTCTGCGACTCGGTTGAGGGGCGCGTGTAGCAGGCGCGCGGGGTGATGCGCAGCGCGCCGAACTGCACGGTCTCATTGATCGCCACGTCGAAGGAGATGATGCGGCCGGTGATCTTGTCGAGGCCGGAGAAGACGGCGGTCTTGTTGACGATCTTCTCGGCCGGGGGCTGCACCACCTCGATATCGCCGCTCGGGCCGATCGTCGCCTGTCCGGGCACGTCGGGCTGCGCCGGCGCGGGCACGCGCGGCTCGCTGCCCTCCACCGGTTCCATGATCGAGGGAACGCCCACCCCGCCGGGCGGCGAATCGGGGTTCTCGACCGCCCCCGGCGGCGGGGCGAGCGGCTGCGATTCGACCCCGCCCTGCCAGCCCTGCTGGGCGGCAAGCGGACCGCTCACGGCAAGGGACGCCACGGCGGCGAGGAGCAGGGAACGCATCGAAGCGGAAAGCATCGCAAGGCCTCGGAAATCGCGCGCCGGGCGGGGCGCGCGCCTCGCGTCAAGATGCGGGGCAATGCGGCGATGTCGGGGCGGGCCCGGTGAAAAGCCCGGCAGGGGCGCGGGAAGTGTCACCCGCGTCGCCTCACCGGCGCGGTCCGATCACTCGGGCGTCCACGCCTTGTAGTCGCCGGTGACGGTCGGGCGATGGCCGAAACCGACGGTCGAGCCGGCCGGGCGATAGGCATTGGCCGTGCCGGTCGGGTTCGGCCGGTGCGGCTTCTCCCACTCGCGGGCGACATAGGTTTCCTGCGGCGGGGCCACATCGCTGCGCTGATGCATCCAGGCGTGCCAGCCCGGCGGAATGGCGGTTGCCTCGGCCAGGCCGTTATAGATCACCCAGCGACGCTCGAAGCCGAGCGCCGGGTCGATCTTGCCGCCCTTGGTCCGGTAATAGGTGTTGCCGAACTCATCCGTGCCGACCAGTTCGCCATAGCGCCAGGTGTGGAAGCGCGTGCCCATGGTCTGGCCGTTCCACCAGGTGAAGGTCTCGATGAGAAAGTCGGAAAGCTTCACGGAAATCGTCCCTGCGCCGGCTGCAAGATGCGCCGGAACATGCCACCCGGACCGGCCCATGTCCAGCGCGGGCGGCGCTCTGGCGGCGTTTAACCACGGGCGCAGATAGCCGTAAGTCAGCCAGAACACGGGGTGTCACACGGAAACCGGCGCCCGGCCGGGGGCGAAGGATGGCGCTGAGGCACCCTTTCGACATATCCGCTCCCGCATCGCTGCACACGCCACGCGCCAGCACTGCCAAGCCCCCACTAGTAGTAGGTCAACGGCACTGCTCTACCGCATGTCGCGCGCTGAGCCGCTCAGGGTGTTGCGCATCGACACGGCCCGGTTCATCCTGTTTTCAAGCTTCGATTCTGGACGTGCGTCACATAAGTCGCGTGAGCACCAGTGCGTAAAAGCGGTGATCCCCGCTTTCCAGCCAATTCAATGCCGAAAGCACGAGCTGGGACGGATCGGTACACCTGAACTCGCGTTCGCGTTAATATCCTGGCAACATCTGGATGAGACACTACATCTAGACGACAGCGGGTCGCCATCCACAACAGATCGCGCCCAGGTTCAAATCGAGGTTTGCCTCCGGACCGGAATCGGGGCACGTTTATGTCACAATCACGAAACCGGTTGGGCCGGGTTTTCAAACAGTCCGCCCCATAGTTGCTGGCCCCTTGCGGTGTCCGGCACGGGCTTTTTTGACCATGGATGGGCGCCCTCAGCGGCGCTGCGAGGGACGACGATCATGCGCATCGAGCGCCGCTATACCAAAGCCGGCCAGTCACCTTACGCCGCGATGGCGTTCCGCAAGGCGACGAGCGAAATTCGCAATCCCGACGGGTCGGTGGTGTTCCGCCTCGAAGGCATCGACGTGCCCGAGCACTTCTCGCAGGTCGCGACCGACATTCTCGCGCAGAAGTATTTCCGCAAGGCCGGCGTTCCCGCCCGCCTGAAGAAGGTCGAGGAAGAGACCGTCCCCTCCTTCCTGTGGCGCGGCACGCCGGACGACAAGGCGCTCGGCGCCCTGCCGGAGAAGGAGCGTTTCATCGGCGAGCACGATGCGCGCCAGGTGTTCGATCGTCTGGCCGGCACCTGGACCTATTGGGGCTGGAAGGGCGGCTATTTCGACACCGACGAGGACGCGCAGGCCTTCTTCGACGAGCACCGCTACATGCTGGCCATGCAGATGGCCGCGCCGAACTCGCCGCAATGGTTCAACACCGGCCTGCACTGGGCCTATGGCATCGACGGCCCGAGCCAGGGTCATTTCTATGTCGATTACGTCACCGGCAAGCTGACCCGCTCGAAGTCCTCCTACGAGCATCCCCAGCCGCATGCCTGCTTCATCCAGTCCGTGGGCGACGACCTCGTCAATGAGGGCGGCATCATGGACCTGTGGGTGCGCGAGGCGCGCCTGTTCAAATATGGTTCGGGCACGGGCTCCAATTTCTCGGCGCTGCGCGGCGAGGGCGAGAAGCTCTCCGGCGGCGGCCGCTCCTCCGGCCTGATGAGCTTCCTGAAGATCGGCGACCGCGCCGCCGGCGCCATCAAGTCGGGCGGCACCACCCGCCGCGCCGCCAAGATGGTGGTGGTCGATGTCGATCACCCGGATATCGAGACCTATGTCGACTGGAAGGTGAAGGAGGAGCAGAAGGTCGCCGCTCTCGTCACCGGCTCCAAGATCGTCGCCAAGCACATGAAGGCCGTGATGAAGGCCTGCGTGAATTGCGAGGGCGAGGGTGACGACTGCTACGACCCAGAAAAGAACACCGCGCTGAAGCGCGAGATCCGCGCCGCCAAGAAGTCGCTGGTGCCGGAGAACTACATCCTGCGCGTGATCCAGTTCGCCAAGCAGGGCTACACCGACATCGACTTCCCGATCTACGACACGGATTGGGATTCCGAGGCGTATCTCACCGTCTCCGGCCAGAACTCGAACAATTCGGTGCGCGTCGACGACGCCTTCCTCACCGCGGTCGAGGCCGATGGCGAGTGGAACCTCACCTCGCGCATCACCGGCAAGGTGACGAAGACGCTGAAGGCGGCGGAGCTGTGGGAGAAGATCGGTCACGCCGCCTGGGCCTGCGCCGATCCGGGCATCCAGTTCCACACCACGGTCAATGACTGGCACACCTGCCCGGCCGCCGGCCCGATCCGCGCGTCCAACCCGTGCTCGGAATACATGTTCCTCGACGACACGGCGTGCAACCTCGCCTCGCTGAACCTGCTGCAGTTCCGCCAGGCCGATGGCACGTTCGATGTGGCGAGCTATGAGCATGCCTGCCGGCTGTGGACGGTCGTGCTGGAAATCTCGATCCTGATGGCGCAGTTCCCCTCGAAGGAGATCGCCAAGCTCTCCTACGAGTACCGCACCCTCGGCCTCGGCTACGCCAATATCGGCGGCCTGCTGATGACCTCCGGCATTCCCTATGATTCCGACGAGGCCCGCGCCTATTGCGGCGCCCTCACCGCGATCATGACCGGCGTCGCCTATGCGACCTCGGCCGAGATGGCCAAAGAGCTCGGCCCGTTCGCCGGTTACAAGCCGAACGCGACCGAGATGCTGCGCGTCATGCGCAACCATCGCCGCGCCGCCTATGGCGAGAAGGGCGGCTATGAGGGGCTGAACACCAACCCCGTGCCGCTCGACCATGCCAAGGTGAAGCAGCCTCAGCTGGTGGAACGCGCCAAGGCGACCTGGGATCTGGCGCTGGCGCTGGGCGAGGAGCATGGCTACCGCAACGCCCAGACCACGCTGCTCGCGCCCACCGGCACGATCGGCCTCGTCATGGATTGCGACACCACCGGCATCGAGCCCGACTTCGCGCTGGTGAAGTTCAAGAAGCTGGCCGGCGGCGGCTATTTCAAGATCATCAACCGCGCCGTGCCGGAGGCGCTGCGCACGCTCGGCTATTCCGAGAGCCAGCTCGCCGAGATCGAGGCCTATGCGGTCGGTCACGGCTCGATCACCCAGGCGCCGGCCGTCAATCATGGCTCGCTGCGCGCCAAGGGCTTTGACGACGCGATGCTCGCCAAGGTCGATGGCAGCGTGAAAAGCGCCTTCGACATCAAGTTCGTGTTCAACCGCTGGACGCTCGGCGACGAGGCGCTCGCCAAGCTCGGCGTGCCCGCCGACAAGATGGTCGATCCCACCTTCGACCTGCTCACCTTCCTCGGTTTCTCGAAGAAGGACATCGAGGCCGCGAACATCCATGTCTGCGGCGCCATGACCCTTGAAGGCGCGCCCTTCCTCAAGGTCGAGCACTACCCGGTGTTCGACTGCGCCAATGCGTGCGGGCGCATCGGCAAGCGTTACCTCTCGGTCGAGAGCCACATCCTGATGATGGCGGCGGCGCAGCCCTTCCTGTCGGGCGCCATCTCCAAGACCATCAACATGCCGAACAACGCCACGGTGGAGGACTGCAAGCAGGCCTACATGCTGTCCTGGCGTCTGGCGCTGAAGGCGAACGCCCTCTACCGCGACGGCTCCAAGCTCTCCCAGCCGCTCAACTCGCAGCTCATCGCCGACGAGGACGAGGAGGAGGATGCGGTCGAGACGCTGCTGGAGAAGCCCGCCGCCGCCCGCGCCACCCAGATCACCGAGAAGATCGTCGAGAAGATCATCGAGCGCGTGGTCGCCATCCGCGACCGCGAGAAGATGCCGGATCGCCGCAAGGGCTATACCCAGAAGGCCGTGGTCGGCGGCCACAAAGTGTATCTGCGCACCGGCGAATATGATGACGGCCGCCTCGGCGAGATCTTCATCGACATGCACAAGGAAGGCGCGGCGCTGCGCTCCTTCATCAACAACTTCGCCATCTCGGTGTCGCTGGGTCTCCAGTACGGCGTGCCGCTGGAGGAGTATGTCGACGCCTTCACCTTCACCCGCTTCGAGCCCGCCGGCCCGGTGCAGGGCAACGACACGATCAAATATGCGACCTCGATCCTCGACTACATCTTCCGCGAGCTGGCCGTGTCCTATCTCGCCCGCAACGACCTCGGCCATGTCGACCACAGCGAGTCGAATTTCGACGCGCTCGGCAAGGGCGTGGACGAAGGCAAGGCGGCGCCCGGCGTCACGTCCGCCTCGCGCATGGTGTCGAAGGGCCTGACGCGCGGCCGCTCGGTCGGGCTGATGGTGGTGCCGGCCGGCTCCACTGTGACACCGACCACGGCGCAGGCGGCCACCAACGTCACCGCGCTGCGCGGCGCCGTGCAGGGCGCGACCGCCCTCAAGGCGGAGCCGGAGGAAGAGACCGTCGGCGCGACCGACGCCCTGCCCTGGGCTGCCCCGGCACCCGCCGCCGGCCCGAGCAAGTCGGAAGCCCGCGCCATCGCCCGCGCCAAGGGCTATGAGGGCGAATCCTGCCCCGAGTGCCAGAACTTCACCATGGTGAGGAACGGCACCTGCCTGAAGTGCGAGACCTGCGGCTCTACGACGGGCTGCAGCTGAGGCTGGGAAGATGGGCGAAGCCGCAGCTAGAAAGAGCGCGACGGCGCAACTAATTGCAAAGTTCCCAACATGCGCGTTCTGCTGCGGACTTCGCCCATCCTCAACCCGCGAACATATTCCTCCAACTGCGCTATTTGATAACGGCCAAAGACCTCGCGATATCGTTATTCCCGCGTGTGATGACTGCAATCGCGGGTCAAGCACAGCTGATTTGGTCATCGCATTAATGTCCCGCTGGAGTATAAATCCAACAGGACATGAAGATTTGGATCACACACACCTTAGCAGGCGGCTATCGAAGCAAGCACCGGAAATCATAACAGAGCTAACTCGGTTTGACGGCGGTGTTCAACAGAAGAAAGCACGGAGGCACCTCGAAAGCCAAGGAGTAACGGTTCCTCCAGGCTTTAAAGCCGTCTCCATAGGACCAAAGACAATACCTTACATAAATCAGTTCTGCTATAAACTTTCTGCCGGACTATACTTTCACCACATCAATGAAATTCTAAAAACACCCGGACAGATATGGATACGTTGGCAAACAAAGGAAGATTTGAGCGCCTCGGGCCCAATGCATGAATTCATATCAATATTACCAGAATACAATTCTTTATCTCAAGGCAAATGGAAAACAAATGAAATATTTGAATACAAACTTTATGCCGAAAAAGAAAAATTAATAGTTGCGTTTGCCGCGCGCTTGCGTAGCGCCTTGTACATATATGGGATTGCTACTGGCTTGCCATTAAGCAGAGACACTTCCAAAAGATGGGTTGACGCGATTGATCTAAATTCAATTCCGACAACCGAGCGTTTTTCTAGACGATTCTAGTGACCCAAAAATGCCCCCCACCCTCACCACGCCCCGCCTGATCCTGCGCACGCACCGGCGGGAGGATTTCGAGGCTTATGCCGCCATGTGGGCGGAGCCCGCGGTGATCAGGTTCATCGGCGGGCAGCCCTTCGCGCGCGAGGCGGCGTGGAGTCGGTTCCTGCGCCATCCCGGCCTCTGGCAGTTCCTCGGCTTCGGCTCCTTCGCGGTGGAAGAGCGCGCCAGCGGCGCCTTTATCGGCGAGGTCGGGTTTCATGATTTCAAGCGCGCCCTTACCCCCTCGATCGAGGGGACGATGGAAGCGGGCTGGGTGTTTGCCGGCGCGGCGCAGGGCAAGGGCTATGCGCGCGAGGCGATGATTGCGGCGCTCGGCTGGGCGGATGCGCATGGCAGGGGGGACCGCCTCACCTGCATGATCCAGGAAGGCCACGACGCCTCGCTGCACATCGCCGGCAGGCTTGGCTTCACGCGCGCCGGGCTTGGCCTTTATGGCGGGCGCGAGATGGTGCTGCTGGAGCGGCCACGCGGCACACTTCCCTAGAGGAATATTCCTCCACCGACAGTCACCCAAAGAAAAAGCCGCCACCCGGCGAGGAGTGGCGGCTTCATTCCGGGACGCGCACGGCGACCCGCAGCGGCATCAGCCGACGCGCAGGTTGACCGCCGAGGTCTTGCCCGAACGCTGGTCGGTCTGCAGCTCGAAGGAAACCTTCTCGCCATCGCGCAGGCCCTGCAGGCCCGAGCGCTGAACCGCGCTGATATGCACGAACACGTCCTTGCCCGAGCCGTCGGGCTGGATGAAGCCGTAGCCCTTCTGGTCGTTGAACCACTTCACGGTGCCGGTCTCAGTAGACATCAGGGTAGTCTCACGTACGAGGTTGCACATTCAGCGGGAGCCTTGCCACGCGAGCCCAGCCCCTGCCGCAGGGTCGAATTTGGAAGAAAAGCTGAACCTGCACCCGGCAATGCCAAGGTGAGACGGCCCAGAGTCCAGCCAAAATCTGGCATGAAGACTAGCGCGAATACGCGCCAATGCAAGGGCCGGTGCCGCTGCGGAAAACCACTGAGCCGGCAAATGTCGCCATCCCCACCAAGAAACGGCGACATTTATATTGAATCTAAACGGACCATCCGGTCCGCTAACCTACCGCATCACCGCTCAGAGCGGGCGCAGGTTCACGGCCGAGGTCTTGCCCGAACGCTGGTCGGTCTGCAGCTCGAAGGAAACCTTCTCGCCTTCACGCAGGCCCTGAAGGCCCGAGCGCTGCACGGCGCTGATGTGGACGAACACGTCCTTGCCCGAGCCGTCCGGCTGGATGAAGCCGTAGCCCTTCTGCTCGTTGAACCACTTAACGGTGCCGGTATCAGCCATAGAAAGAAACCTTAGGAGACCAGGATTTAGCAACGAACGCCGAATGACGCCCGCGGGTTGCAGACGGCTTGCGAAAACCTGTGCGCCCAAGGGCAGCACAGTCCTTCGATCAAATCCGTGCCTGCCCAGATTGGCGAGGAATGTGGCTTTTAGACGGCAGAAATCGCCACGATCTCGCCATGTCTATGGCGAAATTGCGGAAACTTTCTTCATGGGAAGATGCCGGTCGCGGCCACGGCTGGCCGGACCGGTTCAGTAGCAATAATCGTAGCTGACGCGCACCACCCGGCCGTTCGGGTAGCGGTAATGGCAGGTGCCGCGCTTGATGTAATAGCGCCCCTCGGGACCCCGGCTCCGGCCCAGCGCCGCCCCGCCCGCCGCGCCGAGCGCGCCGCCCAGCAGCACGCCGGTGCCGGTGCCGATCAGCGCGCCGCCAATAATGGCCCCGGTCACCCCGCCGAACACCGCGCCCTGCATCGCCCCGCCATTGCCGCCGGCCTTGGCGGGCGCGGCAGCAAGGCACAGGCCCATGGCGAGGATGGCAGCACAGCGGCGAAGCATCAGGTTCCCCCCGGAACGCGGCGCGGGGCGACCCGGCGGCATGGTGGCGAACGTTACCCACCGGCAGGTTACGGCGCGATTAAGGTCGCCCGTCGCGCCGTCGATCCGCCGCCAACCCGCCCGCATGAAAAAGGGCGCGCCCGGAAACCCGCGCGCGCCCTATATCAAAAGCCGCAAGGCTCAGCCGTTCTGCGCCTCGACCACGGCGATGGCGGTCATGTTGACGATGCCGCGCGCCGTCACCGAGGGGGTCAGCACGTGCACCGGCCGCGCCGTGCCGAGCAGGATCGGGCCGACGGGGAGCGCATCGCCGAACACCTTGACCATCTGGTAGGCGATGTTGGCGGCGTCGAGATTGGGCATGACGAGGATGTTCGCCACGCCCTGCAGGCGCGAGCCCGGCAGCACCCGCTCGCGCATCTCCGGCACCAGCGCGCTGTCGCCTTCCATCTCGCCATCGACCATCAGGTCCGGCGCCTTCTCAAGGATCAGGTCCAGAGTCTGGCGCATCTTCACCGCGCTCGCATCGTCGCGCGAGCCGAAGTCGGAATGCGACAGCAGCGCCACCTTGGGCTCGATGCCGAACCGCTTCACATGCGCGGCGGCCAGGATCGCCATCTCGGCGAGGTCCTCCGGCGAGGGCTCCGTCGTCACCTGCGTGTCGCACAGGAAGAACGCGCCCTTCTGGGTCAGCAGCATGGACAGCGCCGCCACGTCGCGCACGCCCGGCGCGAGGCCGATAATGGTGCGGATATGGCGCAGATGCCGGATGAAGCGGCCTTCGACGCCGCACAGCATGGTGTCGGCATCGCCCCGCACCACCGCCAGCGCGGCGATCACGGTCGGGGTGGTGCGCACCAGCGTGCGGGCGAGTTCCGGCGTCACGCCGCGCCGGCCGGCGCGCTCGACATAGGTGTTCACATAGTCGCGGTAGCGCGGATCGTCCTCGGGATTGATGAGGTCGAAATCCTGGCCCGGCCGGATGGAGAGGCCGAAGCGTTCAAGGCGTGTCTCCACCACCGAGGGGCGGCCGATCAGGATCGGGCGGGCGATGCCCTCCTCCACGACGACCTGCGCCGCGCGCAGGATCCGCTCATCCTCGCCCTCGGCATAGATGACGCGCTTGGGCGCCTGCCGGGCGAGGGTGAAGATCGGCTTCATGACGAGGCCGGAGCGGAACACGAAACGGTCGAGCTGCTCCTGATAGGCGTCGAAATCGGCGATCGGCCGCTTGGCGACGCCGGACTCCATCGCCGCCTTCGCCACCGCCGGCGCCACGCGCAGGATCAGCCGGGGATCGAAGGGCGAGGGAATGAGCGAGTTGGCGCCGAACACCGGGGTCTCGCCGCTATAGGCGCGGGCGACGACGTCCGAGGGCGCCTCGCGGGCGAGTTCGGCGATGGCGTGGACGGCGGCGATCTTCATCGCCTCGTTGATCTGGGTCGCGGCGGCATCGAGCGCGCCGCGGAAGATGAAGGGGAAGCACAGGACGTTGTTGACCTGATTCGGGAAGTCCGAACGGCCGGTGCAGATCATCGCGTCGGGCCGGGCCTCGCGGGCGAGATCGGGCATGATCTCGGGCGTCGGGTTGGCCAGCGCCATGATCAGCGGGCGATCCGCCATCACCTTCAGCATCTCGGGCTTGAGCACGCCACCGGCGGAGAGGCCGATGAAGATGTCGGCGCCGGAAATCGCCTCGGCCAGCGTGCGGGCCTCGGTCTTCTGGGCGAAGGCCCCCTTATAGGGGTCCATCAGGACCTCGCGGCCCTCATAGACCACGCCTTCGATGTCGGTGACCCAGATATTCTCGCGCTTGGCGCCCATGGAGAGCAGCAGCCGCAGCGTGGCGATGGCCGCCGCGCCGGCGCCGGAGGTGACGATCTTCACCTCCTCAAGCTTCTTGCCGCCAATATGCAGCGCGTTGACGACGGCGGCGGCGACGATGATCGCGGTGCCGTGCTGGTCGTCGTGGAAGACGGGAATGCCCATCATCGCACGCAGCCGTTCCTCGATCTCGAAGCACTCGGGTGCCTTGATATCCTCGAGGTTGATGCCGCCGAAGGTCGGCTCCAGCGCGGCGACGACGCTCACCACATGGTCGGGTTCGAGCGCGTTGATCTCGATGTCGAACACGTCGATGCCGGCGAATTTCTTGAACAGAACCGCCTTGCCTTCCATCACCGGCTTGGAGGCTTCCGGCCCGATATTGCCGAGCCCGAGCACCGCCGTGCCGTTGGAAACCACCGCGACGAGATTCTGCCGGCCGGTCAGTTCGGCGGCGAGTTCCTTGTCGGCGGCGATGGCCTCGCACACCGCGGCGACGCCGGGCGTATAGGCAAGCGCCAGGTCGCGCTGGTTGGCGAGAGGCTTGGTCGGCTGGATCTCCAGCTTCCCCGGACGGGGCAGGCGGTGATAGACGAGCGCCCCTGAGCGCAGGTCATCGGAGATATACGAGGCCATTGCGTTTCCTTCCCCCGGAACAGGTGGCACAGCATGGGGTTCTCCCTTGCCGTACACTGAGTTTCCGATTTTGTAATGCCCGCCTTTCGACGGTTCGTTAAGCTGGCACTCCACGACGGCACGCGGAGCTGAGCCCTCCACCCGTGCGTACCGTCAATTCTCAGGTCGTATTCCCATGCGCAAGACATTTGTCATCGCGACCGTCGCCCTGCTCGTCGCCCTGGTGGGCGGCTATTTCGCGCTGGGCGCCATCGTGAACCATTTTGCCCGCCGCCAGGTGGACACGCTGTTCGCCGATCTCGGCGCCGCGGGCATCGAGGCGCATCGCGGCGAGGTGCGCTACGATCTGTTCAAGGGCCTGTTCAACATCGAGAATGTCTCCTTCACCTCGCCGGGCCAGGGCTCGCTCAAGCTGACCTCGCTGGTCGCCGAGGGCGTGGCCCGCGCGGATGACCGCCGCTTCACGGCGCGGCAGATCACCATTCGCGAATTCTCCTTCGATGGCCCGGCCCCGCTGGCGCCGATGATCGACACCAGCTACCGCGCGCCGAAGATCGAGATCACCGGCGTCGAAGGGCCGACGGTCGTCACTCCCACCGGCACCGATCCGGCGCAGATCGCCCTCGCCGTGATCGAGGCGATCAAGGTCGCGCGCATCTCCATCCCGGAATCGCTCGCCACCACCCGCGCCGGCATCGGGCCGGAGCGGATCGAGACCGATGTCACCCATGGTGCCGTCACGCTGGAGGATATTTCCGGCGGGCGCATCGCCCGCGCCAGCATCGAGCCCTCGCGCTTCACCATGGGCGGCGCGCCGGCCAATGCCGCCAGCGGTCGGATCGGCCGCATCAGCGCCGATGCCGTCGATATCGTGCCGGTGCTGATCCTGCTCGACCCGGAGCGCCGGCGCACCGAGGAGGGTTACCGCCCCCTCTATGGCGCGCTGTCGGTCGACGGCTACGAGATCAAGGCCGATTCCGGCCTCACCCAACGCTGGGGTTCGCTGGCGATCGCGGACATCGCCATCCGCCCCGCCGCCATTCCCGCCGAGGATCTGATGGTGGCCGGCGAGCGCCTGCAACAGCTTGCCGCCAAGGGCGAGCAGCCCGCACCGGCGGAACTCGCGGCCCTGCTGCGGGCGCTCGGGGCCACCTATGACGGGTTGCGCATCGGCTCCATCGCGCTGAAGGAGCTGACCGGCCAGGAAGCCGACGGCACCAAGGCGGAACTCGCCTCGCTCACCGCCGGCCCGCTGGAAGACGGGCGGCTGGCGAGCATCGCCCTCGACCGGCTGAAGGGCACGGAAGCGGACGGCAAGGTATTCCGGCTGGATACGCTGACGATCGGCGGGCTGCGCCCCGGCGCCATTCTGGAACTCTCCGCCGACGCGGTAGAGGACCCGCAGGCCGCCAAGGGCCTGCCCTGGCTGATGCGCGTCTTCGGCGTGGTCGGCAGCTTCAGCATGGAAGGCGCGGAAGCCCCGGTCGAAGAGGGCGGCGACCCGGTGGTGGTCGACCGCGCCTCGCTGTCCTGGAGCGGGGAGACCGATGCCCTGCCGACCCGCATCGCCGCCTCGCTGCGCGTCACCGGCCCGACCTCGGCCTTCGCCACCGACAAGCCGCTATTCGCGCTGGTGCCGGACGGGATGCAGCGCGCCAGCGTGGCGGTCGACATTGGCGGGGAGTGGAACGAGGCGGCCAGCACCCTCACCCTCGCCCCGCTCTATGCCGAGGTGTCGGACGCCTTTGCCCTGTCGGTGACGCTGTCCATGAAGGATGTCGACGACGCGCTGTTCTCGCCCCAGCCGGACGAGGCGCTGGCCGGCGCGCTCGGCGCCAGCCTCGCCGCGCTGGAGATCACCGTCTCCGATGCCGGCATCTATGAGCGCAAGCTGGAGGAAGCCGCCCGCCAGCAGGACATGGACCCGCAGGCGCTGCGCCAGCTGCTCTCGGGCTTCGCCGAATTGCTGCTCGCCCAGACGGTCAGCGACCGGCCTGATCTGGAGCCCGCCGTGCAGGCCTTCATCGGCTTCATGCAGAAGCCGCTCGGCACGCTGGCCCTGCGCGTCACCCCGCGCGGCGAGGAACTGCCGGTGCTGACGATCGTCGAGACGCTGCAAAGCGAGGAGCCCCTGACCCTGATCGACGAGATCAACATCGAGGTCATCGACGCCGCCTCGCCGATCAAGCCCTGAGGGCGAAGCCGTGATGGCTCAATCCTGACACGTCATGGCCGGGCTTGGCCCGGCCATCCATGTCTTGTGCGGGTGTGCAGAGTTGGCAGCCAAGACGTGGATCCCCGGGGTCAAGCCCGGGGATGACGACGTGGGCGCCCGCCTACTTCTCCGGCAGGTTGGTGCGGATGTGCAGCTCGCGCAGCTGCTTCGGGCTTGCCTCATTGGGCGCGCCCATCAGAATGTCCTGCGCCTGCTGGTTCATCGGGAAGATCGAGATTTCCCGCAGATTGGTCACGCCGCAGAGCAGCATGACGATGCGGTCGACACCGGCCGCCATGCCGCCATGGGGCGGCGCGCCATATTGGAAGGCACGGTACATGCCGCCGAAACGCTCCTGCACCGTCGCCTCGTCATAGCCGGCCAGCTCGAACGCCTTCACCATCGCCTCGGGGCGGTGGTTGCGGATGCCGCCGGAGGCGATCTCGTAGCCATTGCAGGCGATGTCGTACTGGAACGCCTTGATGGTCAGCGGGTCCTGCCCGTTGAGCGCCTCAAGCCCGCCCTGCGGCATGGAGAAGGGGTTGTGCGAGAAATCGACCTTCTTCTCGTCCTCGTTCCACTCGTAGAACGGGAAGTCGACGATCCAGGCCAGCTCGAAGCGGTCGAAATCGACCAGCTTCAGTTCCTCGCCCACCTTGGTGCGCGCCGCGCCGGCGAACTTGACGAACTTTTCCGGGTTGCCGGCGACGAAGAAGGCGGCGTCGCCATCCTTCAAGTTAAGTTGCTGGCGTAGTTGTTCAGTACGTTCATGTCCCAAATTCTTAGCAATCGGGCCTGCGGCCTCATACTCGCCAAAATACGCACTTCGCAATAGATTAACCTGTTCCAAATCGCCTTGAGCGATATGGGCGTCAATTCGCCGGAGAACTTCTTCAGACTCTTGGTCAGTAAGACCTGGTAGACGTTCGTCCCTTTCCTGCGCGTAATCCCAAAATCCCTTTTTCGCTCTCGCACGGGTTTCGTGATCACCGAAGATCGCACCAAGGGTTAATGGCAACGATTCGCCAAGCTCGAACAGAACCTGCTCAAGCGGATTACGAGCGCGCTTACGCCACATGATGTAGCCGAGCCCCGGCTGGCCTTCGCCCTGCGCCCACGAGTTCATGCGGTCGCAGAAGGCGCGGGAGCCGCCGCCGGTGCCGGGAATGGCCCACACGCGGTTCTTCTCGTCTTCCAGCAGGCGCGCGAACACCTTGAAGCCCGAGCCGCGGAAATGCTCGGAGACGTCCTGCATCTCGATCGGGTTGCGCAGGTCCGGCTTGTCGGTGCCGTATTTCTGCATCGACACGGCATAGGGAATTCGGAGCCAGTTCTTCGTCACCGGCTTGCCGTCGGCGAAGGCCTCGAACACGCCGGTGATGACCGGCTCGACGGCGGCGAAGATATCTTCCTGCTCGACGAAGCTCATCTCCAGGTCGAGCTGGTAGAACTCGCCCGGCAGGCGGTCGGCGCGCGGGTCCTCGTCGCGGAAGCAGGGGGCGATCTGGAAATAGCGGTCGAAGCCGCTCATCATGATGAGCTGCTTGTACTGCTGCGGCGCCTGCGGCAGGGCGTAGAACTTGCCGGGGTGCAGGCGCGAGGGCACGAGGAAATCGCGCGCGCCTTCCGGCGAGGAGGCCGTGAGGATCGGCGTCTGGAACTCGAAGAAGCCCTGCCCCTTCATCTTCGCCCGCATGGCGTCGATGATGGCGCCGCGCGTCATGATGTTCTTGTGCAGCTTCTCGCGGCGCAAATCGAGGAAGCGGTAGCGCAGCCGCGTCTCTTCCGGGTACTCGACATCGCCGAAGACGGGGAGCGGCAGCTCGGCGGCGGGGCCCAACACCTCGATCTCGGTGGCGTACATCTCCACCTGCCCGGTCGGCAGGTCGGGGTTCTCGGTGCCGGCGGGGCGCAGGCGCACCCGGCCATCGACGCGGATCACCCATTCCGCGCGCACCGTCTCGGCCAGCTTGAAGGCCGGGCTGTCGGGATCGACCACCACCTGCGTCAGGCCGTAATGGTCGCGCAGATCGACGAACAGCACGCCGCCATGGTCGCGGATGCGGTGGCACCAGCCCGAAAGGCGGGCGGTCTCGCCGACATCGCTCGCGCGAAGGGCTCCGCAGGTATGCGTGCGATAGCGGTGCATGGGTCTATCCCGAGGCTTTTCGCGGCGTACCGCCGCGCGTCAGAAACACGTCACCCCTCTCGCGGGGCGCGCGGAGGGGTGCATGCAGGGCTTGGATTTGTCAAGAAGAGAGGGGTGCGCCGGGGGACAGAGCGCGGCCCCGCCCCGTCAGCGCGCCGGGCTCACGGGACGTAGCGCAGCTCGAGGCTGGAGACGCCCAGCGCCAGCGAGGCGCCGACATTGCCTTCGACCGAGACCGGGTTGAGCGCATAGGACTTGTCGGAACCGACCAGCACATTGGCACCGACGCCGACGCTGAGCGCCACATCGCCGGAGACGCCGCCATAGGGGCCGGCCAGCGCGCCGGGCGTCACCTGCTTGGTCAGCGCCAGGACGCCCCAGGTCATCACGCCGCCGCCGGTCACGCCGAGATCGAGGCCGACGCTCTTGATGACGCCGGAATAACGCTGCACCGGGGTGTTGTCGGACGGGGTGTAGGTGCAGGCGAGTTCCTGCTTGGAGCTGATGATCATGCCGATCGACGCGCCGGCATTGCAGACGAGGACGCCGGTCTTGACGCGGTCGGCGGCGGTCGCCGGAACGGCGGCAAGAGCGAGGATGGTGGCGGTGGCGGCGAAAAGCACGTTCTTCATGGGTTTCCCCCTCTGGCGGCCGGTGGCACCGGCATGGAATCGACTAACCAAACTAAGAGCACATGGTTAACGCTTGTTGGCGATTTTACGCATGTTAGGTGTCGTCTCGCGCGTGCGACTCCGCTAAGAAGCACGCGACATGAACATGATCACCACAACCGACGCCCTTAGCGCGGCCTGCGAACGGTTTGCCAACCACCGTTTCGTGACCGTCGACACCGAATTCCTGCGCGAGACCACCTTCTGGCCGAAGCTGTGCGTCGTGCAGATCGCCAGCCCGGACGAGGCGGTGGTGATCGACGCCATCGCCGAGGGGATCGACCTCGCGCCCTTCTTCGCTCTGATGGCGAATGAGGCGGTGCTGAAGGTGTTCCACGCCGGCCGGCAGGACATCGAAATCGTCTGGCACCTGGCCGGCATCATCCCGCATCCGGTGTTCGACACCCAGGTCGCCGCCATGGTGCTCGGCCATGGCGATTCCATCTCCTATGACCAGCTCGTGCAGCGCGTGAATGGCGAGGTGCTCGACAAGTCGCTGCGCTTCACCGACTGGTCGCGCCGCCCGCTCACCACCGCGCAGATCGCCTATGCCGAGGCCGACGTCACTCATCTGCGCGACGTCTATCTGCGGCTGGAGGCGGACCTCGCCAAGCGCGGCCGCGCCGACTGGGTCGGCGAGGAAATGGCGGTTCTCACCTCGCCCGAGACCTACCGGCAGGAGCCCGAGCGGGCCTGGGAGCGGCTGCGCTCGCGCGCCCGCAAGCCCAAGGACCTCGCCGTGCTGATGGAGGTCACCGCCTGGCGCGAGCGCGAGGCGCAGGCCCGCGACATTCCCCGCTCGCGCATCCTCAAGGACGACGTGATCGGCGAGATCGCCAGCCAGCACCCCACCACGGTGGAACGGCTCGGCCAGTTGCGCTCCATCCCCAAGGGGTTCGAGCGGTCCCGCGCCGGCGAGCAGATCATCGAGGCGGTGAAGGCCGGTCTTGCGCTCGATCCCAAGACCCTGCCGCGCATCGAGCGCGACAAGCCGCTGTCGAACGGCGCCTCGGCCACGGTCGAGCTGCTGAAAGTATTGCTACGCATGACCTCCGAGCAGCACGGCGTCGCCGCCAAGGTCATCGCCACGGTGGATGATCTGGAGCGCATCGCCTCGGAGGACGAGCCGCAGGTTCAGGCCCTCACCGGCTGGCGCCGCGAATTGTTCGGCGAGAGCGCGCTGGCGCTGAAATCCGGCCATCTGGCGCTGGCCATGCAGCGCGGCCGGGTGATTGCGGTGGAGCGGTAGTCGTCCCGGACGATCGTCTTACCGGAACAAGGGGGCGGCACCCGCCCCCTCGCTCATCGCCTTGCCTCAGTCCGTCGCCAGCACGTATTCGCGCCCGATCAGCCGGGCCAGCGTACGCATGCGGCTGGCCACCCGGTCGCTGCCGAGCAAGGCCAGATCGTCCTTGAGGTGCAGCACCAGCCGGCCCTTTTCCACCAGCATCGGCGTCACCGGCAGCGTGCCCGGCATCGCCGCCGAGATGATGTAGGCGACGCGCATCGCCGCGCCGAGAATGCGCGCCCGGTCCAGCAGCCGCGCCGACACCAGTTCGCGGATGCGCGGAGAGAGATCCTCGTCGACCAGCCCCGCATGGCGGTAATAGATCGCCAGCGCCAGGAAGGCGCGGCCGGGATGGTCGACGCCGATGAAGGCGGCATGGGCGATCAAATTGAGGCTCTGCTCGCCGCGATAATCGGGATGCGCCCGCCAGCTGATGTCGGCGAGCAGGCAGGCGGCATGGCGCAGCCGCTTCTCCTCGACGCTCTCGTCAATGCCGGAATGGGCCATGAAGCGGTCGGTCCACTCGATCAGCTCCCAGCCATGGGCGGGGGAGCGCGAGCGCACCTTGTTCAGCTCGGCCGTGGCGGCGATCAGCGGATCGGCCGGCTTCTCCTCGGCGGAGAGCAGCTCATAGAGCAGCCCCTCGCGCACGCCCTGCGCGGAGATGAAGATGTTGGCCGGCTTGCCGACGCGGATCAGATGCTCCAGCACCAGCGCGCCATAGGCGAGCAGCGGCCGGCGGGCTTCCGCCACCGTGTCGATGCGCGAGAGCGTGTCGATCGGCACGCGCAGCACGAGGCGGCAGAATTCCTGCGCCTCGCGGGCGGGGATGACATAGCCATGCATCACATGCAGCGGGTAGCCGCGCTGGAACATGTGCAGCCGCGCCAGGGCGCGCCAGGTGCCGCCCACCGCGTAGAAGGTGCGGCCCTTGAGATGTTCGAGATGCGGCTCCTTGGCGAGCACATCCTTGACGATCTTCTCGGCCTTCTTCAGCGAGCGGCCGGAAGTGTCCTGCAAGGCGAGGCCGCCGAGCGGGAAGGTCACGCCGGCGCCGATCCGCTGGCCGTGGACATCGGCGAGTTCAAGAGAGCCGCCGCCGAGATCGCCGACCACGCCATTGGCGTGGTGCACGCCGGACAGCACGCCGAGCGCGGAGAGCTGCGCCTCGCGCTTGCCGGACAGCAGCTCCACCTCGGTGCGGCAGATCTGCGTGCAGGCGGCGATGAATTCCGGCCCGTTCGAGGCATCGCGCGCCGCCGCGGTGGCGAGCACATAGAGCTGCCCGACGCCCATGCGGTCGCACAGCACGCGGAAGCGGCGCAGCGTGATGAGCGCCTTCTCCACCGCGTCGGCATTGAGCCGCCCGGTGGTCAGCACCTCGCGGCCGAGGCCGCAGGATGCCTTTTCATTGAAGATCGGGGTCGGCGAACGGGAGAGCCGCTCATAGACCACCAGGCGGACCGAATTGGACCCGATGTCGATCACGGCGATCGGCGCACCGGCCACGAGGCTTGAGGAGGCCTCGCTCACGATTTCGGTCATGCGGTCACGGACGCTCGCGACGGCGGACGAGGCTTCTGGGCGAGGAATCCTTGAGCGACTTGCCACGTCCCGACAAACTCGGATTGGTCATGAAATACTTCTGGGCGTTGAACTTCTCCTCGCCCTCGCCCGGCACTATGCGTTGCGAGGAGCCATCCGACAAGACACGCCAGCTCTGCTGGTTGTCCTGCAGGTTGGCGACCATGATCTGGTCGAGGATCTGCATGTGGACGGTGGGGTTGGTGATCTGGCACAGCGCCTCGACCCGACGGTCGAGATTGCGCGGCATCAGGTCGGCCGAGGAGATGTACATCGCCGCTTCGGGATGAGGCAAGCCGTGGCCGTTGCCGAAGCAGTAGATACGCCCATGTTCCAGGAAGCGGCCGACGATCGACTTCACCCGGATGTTCTCGGACAGGCCGGGCACGCCCGGCCGCAGGCAGCAGATGCCGCGCACCACGACATCCACCGGCACGCCGCTCTGGCTGGCGCGGTAGAGCGCGTCGATGATCATCGGATCGACCAGCGAGTTCATCTTCAGCCAGATCGCCGCCGGGCGACCGGCCTTGGCGAATTCGATCTCGGCGGCGATGTGGTCGAGGATGCGCTTCTTCAGCGTCAGCGGGGCGATCGACATCGTCTCCAGCTCCGCCGGCTCGGCATAGCCGGTGATGAAGTTGAAGATGCGCGCCACGTCGCGGCTGATCGCCGGGTCGGCGGTAAAGAAAGAGAGGTCGGTATAGATGCGGGCCGTGATCGGGTGATAATTGCCCGTGCCGACATGGCAGTAGCTCGCCAGCGTGCCGCCCTCGCGGCGCACCACGAGCGAGAGCTTGGCGTGGGTCTTCAGCTCCAGGAAGCCGAACACCACCTGCACGCCCGCGCGTTCCAGATCGCGCGCCCAGCGGATATTGGCTTCCTCGTCGAAACGCGCCTTCAGCTCGACCAGCGCGGTCACCGACTTGCCGGCCTCGGCCGCTTCCGCCAGCGCCTTGATGATCGGGCTGTCGGAGGAGGTGCGGTAGAGCGTCTGCTTGATGGCGACGACGTTCGGGTCGCGCGCCGCCTGACGCAGGAACTGCACCACCACGTCGAAGGATTCATAGGGGTGATGGACCACGAGGTCCTTCTCGCGGATCGCCGCGAAGCAGTCGCCGGCATGGTCGCGGATGCGCTCGGGGAAGCGCGGGTTGTACGGCTTGAACTTCAGGTCCGGCCGGTCGACGCCGACCAGCTGGCTGAACTCGTTCAGTGCCAGCACGCCGTCCACCAGGAAGATTTCGTCGCCGGTGACGCCCAGCTCGCGCGCCACGAAGATCCGCAGCTCCTCCGGCATGGTCGATTCGATCTCAAGCCGGATCACCTGGCCGAGGCGGCGCCGCTTCAGCGCCGATTCGAACTGGCGCATCAGGTCTTCCGCCTCTTCCTCGACTTCGAGGTCGCTGTCGCGGATGACGCGGAACCCGCCAAGGCCGCGCACCTGATAGCCGGGGAACAGCCGGCCGATGAACAGGCCGATCATCTGCTCCAGCGTGATGAAGCGCATCGCGCCGTTCTCGCCATCCGGCAGGCGGATGAAGCGGTCGATCTTCGCGGGGACGCGAATCAGCGCGCTCATGGTGCGCCCGTCGCTGATGCGCGCGAGGTGCAGCGCCAGCGAGAAGCCGAGATTGGGAATGAAGGGGAAGGGATGGGCCGGGTCGATGGCCAGCGGGGTCAGCACCGGGAAGACGTGGCTGAGGAAGAACTCGTCGAGAACCGCGCGGTCCGCCTTGGTCACATCGGCGCCGTCCATCAGCACGACGCCGGCCTCGGCGATGAGGCCGCGCAGCTCGCGCCAGCGCGCCTGCTGGTCCTCGCCCAGCTCGATCACGGCGGCGCCGATCAGCGGCAGTTGCTCGGCCGGGGTCAGCCCGTCCGGGCTCTTGCCGCCATAGCCTTCGCGCACCTGCTCCTTCAGGCCGGCGACGCGGACCATGAAGAACTCGTCGAGATTATTGGCCGAGATGGAGAGGAAGCGCAGCTGCTCCAGCAGCGGGTGCTCGCGGTTGGAGGCTTCCTCCAGCACGCGGCGATTGAACTGGAGCCAGGACAGTTCGCGATTGATGAAGCGGTCGGGCGAAGCCATCAGCTCGGCTTCGAGCGGCACCGGCGCGACCGGCTGATGGACCGGCGGCTCACCCAGTTCGACATGCGCAACAGCGTGCGCCTCACCCTCGGTCACGGTCGACACTCCATCCTGTATGACCGCGTCCTGTTGAGGGAGCGGTGGCTTCTTCCGGCGGGAAGGTCGCCGCGCATCGTGACGGCTGGATGACATGCTGCACCTTAAAGCTCAGGTCAATCGGTGAGGTCCGGCGCACCGGGCGCCGTGGCCGCAAGAGCGACACCTCGTGCACGAAGGAGTTCGGAAGCCAGCGCCCGCGTCAAGGGCCGCTTGCGCGCCAGCGCCTCGCTGTCCAGCGCCGCGATAATCTCGCGCAGCCCGGCGATGGAACGCTCCACCCGCGGCAGCAGATAGGCGAGCAGCGCCTCGTCCGGGGCGATCTGCCGGTCGGCGAACAGCTTCACCGCCACCGCCGCCAGCAGCGCGTCGTCCGGCGGGCCGAGCACCGCGGTCGGCATGGCGCGCAGGCGCGAGCCGAGATCGCGCGTCGCCATCGCGGCGGCCAGCACGGCCGGGGCCCGGCGGGCGGTCAGCAGCACCCGGGCATCCTGCTCCTTGGCGAGATTGATGAGGTGGAACAGCGCCGCCTCGTCGAGCGGCCCCTCGCCGAGATCCTCCACCACCAGCGCGCCGCTCTCCAGCACATGCGGCAGTGCCGGGATCAAGAGATCGCGCGCGGCAATGACCGGCGCCCCGCTTGCCTGCGCGAAGATGGCGGCAAGGTGCGATTTGCCCGCCCCTTCCGGCCCGACCAGCGCCACCAGCGGGGCGGGCCAGTCCGGGAAGGAGTCGATCAGCGCCAGCGCCGCCTCATTGGCCGGCGCCGGCAGGAAATCGTCGCGCGAGCGGCTGTCCGCATGCGGCAGGTCGAGGGGCAATTGGCGCGTGGCCATGGCTCAGCTCACCCGGCGGTCCGGGATGGCCGGCACGGCCGGAACCGGGGCGGGAGGCGCCAGCGCGGCCGGTTCCTGCTCGCCGGTATAAAGTGGGCTTTCCAGATATTGGTCGATGGCGAAGCGCACCAGCACGCCGCCCGCCGCCGCCAGCGGCACCGCCAGCAGCAGGCCGAGGAAACCGAGCAGATAGCCGAACGCCAGCAGGGCGAACATCAGCCACACCGGGTGCAGGCCGACACTGTCGCCCACCAGCTTGGGCGAGAGAATATAGCCCTCGATGAACTGGCCGAACACGAAGATGCCGATCACCAGCCCGATCATCCAGTAATCCGGGAAGAACTGGACGATGGCGACGCCCGCCGCCAGCACCAGCCCGGTGAGCGAGCCGACATAGGGGATGAAGGTGATGATCCCCGAGACGAAGCCGATGACGAAGCCGAAATTCAGCCCGGTCATGGTGAGGCTGATGGCGTAGAAACTGCCGAGGATCAGGCACACCAGCGACTGGCCGCGCACGAAGCCGGCAATCGCCCGATCCATGCGGCAGGCCAGCGTGCGGATCACCGGGCGGTTGCGCACCGGCAGCCAGCCATCGACCTTCTCCACCATGTGGTTCCAGTCGTTGAGCATGTAGAAGGCCACTACGGGCGTGATGACCAGCAGCGAGAACACCGAGATCAGCGCCTGCCCGCCGGTCCAGATCGACTGGATCAGGGAGAGCATGTAGGTCGCGCCCTGCGACACCAGCTCGTTCAGCCCCTGCCGGATCGCCGGCATCCGGTCGCCGACGAAATTGCGCAGCCAGGCCGCATCCTCGCCGGCCATCAGGTTCTGCAGCTTGACGATATATTCGGGCAGCCGCTCGATGAAGGCGGCAAGCTGCGAGCCGAAGATCGGCAGCACCAGCAGCATCAGCAGGATGGCGAGCATCAGGGTCAGCGCGATGGTCGCCAGCGACGCCGCCAGCCGGTTGACGCCCCAATGCTCCAGCCGGGTCGTGACCGGGTTGAGGAAATAGGCCAGCGCCAGCCCCGCCACGAAGGGCAGCAGCACGCTCGACAGCAGCCACGCGGTGAGGATCACCACGAACAGCACCGTCAGCCAGAAAATCACCTGCTTGTGCCAGGCCATCCGAACTCCCTTGCGCCGCGATACGCACGCACCCTTGATACAGGAAAATGCGACAGGGATGATGCCGCAAGCGGGTCATTCCCGCTATCCACCCTCGATCCCCGCGCCATGCACAGGCAAATCCCGCGCCGCCCGGTGGTTCCATGACGCGCCCATAATGGCGGACCATGGTGACGGACCCTAGTGGCGTGCCGCGCGCCGCCATGGCACGGAAGCTGATCGCGAAAACCGGGGGGCCGCACGGCTTTCGGAAAGGACACGGCCATGGCGCAGGACACGCCGCTCGACGACCCGCTCTATACCGATGCCGCGCTGGTCGCGTTCTACGACGCGGAAAACGAGGGGGGCGAGGACCGCGCCTTCTGCGCTGATCTGGCCCGCGCGGCCGGCTCGGTGCTGGATCTGGGCTGCGGCACCGGCGCCTTTCTGGCCGGCCTCGACGCCGGCGAGCGGGTCGGCGTCGATCCCGCTGGGGCGATGCTGGAGGTGGCGCGCCGCCGGCCGGGCGGGGCGGAGGTCCGGTGGATCGAGGCCGATGCCCGCCACCTTGCCCTCGACCGCCGCTTCGACCTGATCGTGATGACCGGCCACGCCTTCCAGGTCTTCCTCACCGAGGACGACCAGCGCGCCGCCCTCGCCAGCATCGCCCGCCACCTCGCCCCGGGGGGACGCTTCATTTTCGACAGCCGCAACCCGGCCTGCCGGGAATGGGAGGAATGGCAGCCGGCCGCGTCCGAGCGCCAGATCGAGCACCCCCGCCACGGCCGCGTGACGGCGTGGAACACGGCGGTGCAAGATGAGGCGAGCGGCATCGTCACCTATGGCACCTTCTATCGCCTCGCCGACGGGCGGGTGCTGAGCGCGGACAGCCGGATCCGCTTCACCCCCGCCGCCGATCTCGCCCGGCTGATCGCGGCGGCCGGTCTCGCGGTCGATCGCTGGCTCGGCGACTGGGCCGGCGGGCCGATGACGCCGCAATCGGCGGAGATCATCCCGCTCGGCCGGCTCGCCTGAACCCCACGCTGCGCCTTCCGCAGCGGCAGCGGTGACGGCCCGGCGCGGCTGTGGCACAAGGCGGGCTCCTCTCCTGCCGGTGCCTGCCGATGCGTTCCTCCGTCATCACCTCCGCCGTCGTCGCCGCGCTGGTCGGCTTTGGCGGCACGCTCGCCCTGATCGTCGCCGCCTCGCAGGCGGTGGGCGCCACCCCGGCGCAGACCGCCTCGGCGGTGATCGGCCTGTGCCTGTCGATGGCGCTGACCAGCGCGTGGCTCGGCTGGCGCCACAAAATGCCGATCATCACCGCCTGGTCGACGCCCGGCGCCGCGCTGATCGCCGGCTCGCACGGGCTGACCGTCGAGACCGCGGTCGGCGCCTTCCTGCTGGCGGGCGTGCTGATCCTCGTCACCGCCGCGGTGAAGCCGCTCGGCACGCTGGTGCAGCGCCTGCCGGTCGCCATCGCCGCCGCCATGCTGGCGGGCGTGCTGTTCCGCTTCTGCACCGCGGTGTTCACGGCCGGGCAGGCCGATCCGCTCCTCGTGCTGCCGCTGGTGCTGATCTTCCTGGTGGCCCGGCGCATCAACCCGTTCGGCGCGGTGCTGGCGATCCTCGTCATCGGCATCGCGCTGGCCTTCTTCCTCGGCCGCGTCGGCCCGCTGCCGGATGTGACGCTGCTGCCGAGCGTCACCCTGATCTGGCCGCGCTTCGAGGTGCAGGCGCTGATCGGCATCGGGGTGCCGCTCTATGTCGTCACCATGGCCTCGCAGAACCTGCCCGGCCTCGCCGTGCTGCAGGCCGCCGGCTACAAGGCGCCGGCGCCCTCGATCCTCGCCGCGACCGGCCTCGCCTCGCTGCTCACCGCGCCGCTCGGCTCGCTCACCTCCAACCTCGCCGCCATCACCGCCTCGATCTGCACCGGCCCGGACGCCCATCCCGACCCGGAAAAGCGGTGGATGACGACGCGCTTCTACGCGCTGGCCTATCTGGTGCTGGCGGCCGGCGGCGCCTCGGTGGTGGCGCTGATCGCCGCCCTGCCCGCCGGGCTGGTGGCGACCTTCGCCGGCCTTGCCTTGCTGGGCCCGCTGGTGAACGCGCTCGGCACCGCCATGGGCGATGCCGGCAAGCGTTTCCCCGCCGTGCTGACGCTGGCGGTGACCGCCTCCGGCGTGTCGATGCTCGGCATCGGTTCGGCCTTCTGGGGGCTGCTGGCCGGCCTTCTCGCGCTCGGCATCGACCGCGCCGGGCGGCGCTGATCCACCCGCGCGCTTGCGGGCGCACGGATAAGCGGCTAATCCGCCAGCATCTCCCGGAAGGACCAGAGCGGCTTCAGATGAGCGACACCGAAAAAGGCCTCAGCTATCGCGATGCGGGCGTCGATATCGACGCCGGCAACCGGCTGGTCGATCTCATCAAGCCGCTGGTCAAGGCCACCCGCCGCCCCGGCGCGGATGCCGACATTGGCGGCTTCGGCGGGGTATTCGATCCCAAGGCCGCCGGCTTCAAGGATCCGCTGATCGTCGCCACCACGGACGGCGTCGGCACCAAGCTGAAGATCGCCATCGAGACCGGCCGGCACGAGACCATCGGCATCGACCTGGTCGCCATGTGCGTCAACGATCTCGTGGTGCAGGGCGCCGAGCCGCTGTTCTTCCTCGACTATTTCGCCACCGGCAAGCTGGCCCCCGAGGTCGGCGCCACCATCGTCGCCGGCATCGCCAAGGGCTGCAAGGAGTCCGGCTGCGCGCTGATCGGCGGCGAGACCGCCGAAATGCCCGGCATGTATTCGGACGGGGATTACGACCTCGCCGGCTTCTCGGTCGGCGCTGTCGAGCGCGGCGAGCTGCTGCCCTCCCCGAATGTGCGCCCCGGCGACGTGCTGCTCGGCCTCGCCTCCTCGGGCGTGCATTCCAACGGCTATTCGCTGGTGCGCCGCATCGTCGAGGTCTCCGGCCTGCCCTGGGACGCACCCGCCCCCTTCGCGCCCGGCAAGACGCTCGGCGAGGCGCTGCTCACCCCGACCAAGCTCTATGTGAAGTCGGCGCTGTCGGTCATCCGCGCCACCGGCAAGGTCAAGGCGCTCGCCCACATCACCGGCGGCGGCCTCACCGAGAACCTGCCGCGCGTGCTGCCCAAGGGCACGATCGGGCGCATCGACCTGTCCGGCCTTACCGTGCCGCCGGTGTTCCGCTGGCTGGCGCAGGTCGGCAAGGTGGCGCCCGAGGAAATGCTGCGCGCCTTCAACTGCGGCATCGGCATGGTCGTGGTCTGCGCCCCGGAGGATGCCGAGACGGTGGCCGACGCGTTTGCCGAGGCGGGCGAGGAAGTGATCCATCTCGGCGCCATCGAGCCGGGCGAAGGCGCGGCCCATACGGTCTATGACGGCACGCTCGCCGTCGACGCCGCGCTTTAACCAACATCCTTCGAGGCCCGGCGTCGCCGGGCACCTCAGGATGACGTCGATTTAACAGCCCCGTCATCCTGAGGCGCGAGCCAAGCGAACCTCGAAGGATGGCCAAGCAGAGAGCGCCCATGACCAAGCCCCGCGCGGCCGTCCTCATCTCCGGGCGCGGCTCCAACATGATGTCGCTGATCGAGGCGGCCAGCGCGCCGGATTACCCGGTCGAGATTGCCGTGGTCATCTCCAACCGGCCGGAGGCGCATGGCCTCGCCCGCGCGCAGGCCTGCAACATCCCCACCCGCACGCTCGACCACAAGGCCCATGCCGACCGCGCCGCCTTTGACGCCGCGCTTCACGCGGTGCTGGAGGAAGAACAGGCCGATTTCGTCTGCCTCGCCGGCTTCATGCGCCTGCTCACCGCCGGCTTCGTCGAGAAGTGGCAGGGGCGGATGATCAACATCCATCCCGCGCTGCTGCCGAGCTACAAGGGTCTGCACACCCATGAGCGGGCGCTGGCGGACGGGGTGAAAATCCACGGCGCCACCGTGCATTTCGTGACCCCGGAAATGGATGTCGGCCCGATCATCATGCAGGCCGCCGTGCCGGTGCTGGAGGGCGACACGCCCGACAGCCTCGGCGCCCGCGTGCTGGCGCAGGAACACGTCATCTACCCCGCCGCGCTGCGGCTGGTGGCGGAAGGCCGCGCCCGCATCACCGAGGGGCGCGTCGCCATCGACGAGTTCGAGATCGCCCCGCCCGCGCTGGTGGTGCCGCCGGCCGGCTGATCTCAGGCGATGCCCACCGCGCGGATGGTGGGCTCGGAATTCTCCACCGCGTCGACGGGCGCGATCGAGACCTGCATCCCCGTCATCTCGGCATTGCCATAGATCGTGGCGAAGGCCGCGTCCGCCGCATCATGGCCGACGCCGATGCGCACCAGCCCTTGCAGCGCCGCCATGCGGGTCGGATCGAACAGATACCAGGCGCCGTCGAGATAGCATTCGAACACGGCGTGGAAATCGGGCGGTTCGAGCTGCCAGGCATAGGAGCTGGCGAAGCGCGCGGGGATTCCGAGCGAGCGGCAGAAGGCGATGCCGAGATGGGCGAAGTCCCGGCACACACCGGCCCGCTGCACCATCGTGTCATTGGCCGAGGTTTCCGAATTCGAGCTGCCGCTCAGATAATCGACATGCTCGTAGATCCAGTTGCAGATCGCGGTCACCCGCTGGTGGCCGGGCGGCAGATCGCCGAATTCGCGATAGGCGAAGCGTGCCAGCTGGTCCGACTGGCAGTAGCGGCTCGGGTTGAGGAAGGTCATGACGTCGAGCGGCAGCTCCGCCACCGGCGTCTCGCGCAGGGTCGTGGGGTCGGCGTCATGCATGGCCAGTTCGACAATCGCATCATAGGCGACCTCGAAACGGCCGGGCTCGATCACCGCGCGCACCAGCCGCGTGCCGCCCGCCGTCTCGAAACGGTCGAGCGGCACGGACGGGCTCATCGTCAGCGTTTCCGAGAGGATCTTCTGGTTGCGCAGTTCCGCCGCCTCGATGTTGAGGATGAAAGCGGTCCTGTCGCGCACCTCATAGGCGAGCCGGGCGGCGACGGAGAATTTCATGGCGACTAATCCGGTTGAGGAGCGGCGACGTCGATATGACGCCCACATCGTCCCACGGTTCCCGAAATACCGCTGCAAGGCGGCCCCGAAAATTGCCACTAGCCCTCACCCCGCGTGATGCGCACGCGGTTGTCGTGGAAAGCCGCGCCGCCCACGGGCGCGACCGGGTCCGCGCCGGTCAGCGCGTTGATGCCCTGCCCGCCCTCATGGGCACGGTTCGGCCAGATCGATTCCGCCACCACCACCCCGCGCCGCACCCCGGCGAAGGGGCGCACATGCAGAAGCACCTCGCCGCGCGCGCTGGCGACACAAGCGAGTTCGCCCGCCGCGAGGCCGAGCGCGGCGGCGTCCTCCGGGTGGATCATCAATTCGGGCCGCTTCTCGCGGCTGGCCGAACTCGGCGTCTCGGTAAAGGTCGAGTTGAGGAAGGAACGCGCCGGTGAGGTGACGAGACGGAATGGATACGCCTCGTTCGCTTCCTCGATGACGTTCCAGTGGTCCGGCCATGGCGGCATGTCCGCGACCGGCCCGAATTTCGACGGGGCCGCATAGGGCACCCCGGCCCAGTCCGGCTTCAGGCGGAACTTGCCGTCCGGCCAGTTGAAGCCCTTCAGATAATGCGCCGTCGCGAAATCCGGCTGCACGTCGAGGAAACGCTTTTCCTCCAGCTCCGCCAGCGTGCCGCGCCCGGTCGCCTGCAAGGTCCAGTCGATGATCTCGCGCGGGCTCATGGCAAAGCCCCGATGCTGCGCGCCCAGCCGCTCGGCCAGCGCGCCGATCACCTCATGGTTGGAGCGGCACTCGCCCGGCGGCTCGACCAGCTTGGGGCCGAGGATGACGTACTGGTTGCCGCCGCCCTGATAGAGGTCGTCATGTTCGGTGAACATGGTCGCCGGCAGCACGATGTCGGCCATCGCCGCCGTCTCGGTCATGAACTGCTCATGCACCGCGACGAACAGATCCTCGCGCGCAAAACCTGCCCGCACCCGCGCCTGATCCGGCGCGACGGAGACCGGGTTGGTGTTCTGGATGAACATCGCCGTCACCGGCGGGCCACCGGCCAGCGCGTCGGGGTCGCCGGCGAGAATGTCGCCGATGCGCGACTGGTCGAGCTGGCGGCCGGGACGGGGGCGCGCGTCGCCCTGACTGGCCTCACCGGCCTGACTGTCCACCTCATCGAACCGCGGGGCGAGGAGATCCAGCCCCTCGATCAGCGTCTTGTTCCAGCGGTAAATGGCCGAATTGGTGTGGAAAGCACCCCCACCCTCGTGCCGCCAGGCCCCCGTCACCGTGGGAATGCAGGTCACCGCATGCATCGCCACCGCGCCATTGCGCGAACGGGTAAAACCATACCCCGCGCGGATGAACGTCTTCGGCGTGCGGCCGATGGCGTGGGCGAGCGCCTCGATCTCCGCCGCCGGCAGACCGGTGAGCGCCTGCGCCCACTCCGGCGTGCGGTGCTCAAGATGCGCTTCAAGACCGGCCGGATCATCAGCAAATTCAGTGAGATAGGCGCGATCGGCGAGATCGTCGCGGAACAGCACATGCATGATCGCGCAGGCCAGCGCCGCATCCGTGCCCGGCCGGATCAGCACGGGAATATCGGCCTGCTCCATGGTCGGCGAGCGGTATACATCCACCACCGCGATCTTGGCGCCGCGCTCCTTGCGGGCGCGGATGGCGTGGGTCATCACATTGACCTGCGTCGCCACGGGGTTGGTGCCCCAGATCACCACGAGATCGGCCTTCGCCATCTCGCGCGGATCCGGCCCCGCCAGCCGGCCTGTGCCGGCCATGAAGCCGCTCCACGCCGGATTGACGCAAATGCTTGAGAAGAAACGCGAATATCCCATCGCATGGGTCAGCCGGTTGATGCCGTCGCGCATCACCAGCCCCATCGTGCCGGCATAATAATACGGCCAGACGGCCTCCTTCCCGTGCACTTGCGCGGCGCCACGGAAGCGATCGGCGATCTCGTCCAGCGCCTCGTCCCAGGAAATCGGGGCAAAGCGCCCCTCCCCCTTGGCCCCGATCCGGCGCAGCGGCTGGGTCAGGCGATCGGGATGATGGGCCCGCTCGCCGTATCTTGCTACCTTCGCGCAGATGATTCCGGCGGTGTAGCTGTTGGCGCTTGATCCCCGCACGCGCCCGATCCTCCCGCCGGAGATGTCGATCTCCAGCGCGCAGGTGGACGGGCAGTCATGGGGGCAGGCGGAATAGCCGGTAAGGCTGGGCAGGCTGTGCTGATTCATGAAAAGGCGCTCCGCCACTATCCTAGCGGAGCGCCTCATCTTTTTACATGACGGCGTTATGCAAAACGCCGCAAAAGCGATCAGTGCGTGCCGACCGCCGCCGACGCGCGACGGCTCTTCACGATCCAGCCGAACGCGACAACAAAGACCGCCCCGACGACCGCCGCGAGATAATGCGGCAGCGGGCCGGGCTTCAGGCCCACCGGATCCTCGGGATCGGCAATGGTCTCGACAAAGTTCGGCCCCATGACCTGCATGGCCTCAAGTACCACCTTGTCGCTCACCAGCATCTCACCGGCGATCCAGCCCAGCAGCGCCGCGCCGAACCAGATGAGGATCGGAAAGCGCGAGATCAGCTTCAGGATCAGCTGCGAGCCGAAGACGATCAGCGGAATGGTAAGCAGCAACCCGAAGATGAACAGCTCGGCATGGCCCCGCGCCGCGGCGGCGATCGCCACCACATTGTCGAGGCTCATCACCGCGTCGGCGATGGCGATGGTGCGCACGGCCTTCCACAGGCTGTCCGCGCCTTCCACATGATGTCCCTCGCCACCCTCGTCGAGCACCAGCTTGATGGCGATCCAGAACAGCAGCAGGCCGCCGACGACCTTCAGGAACGGCACGCCGAGCATGTAGGAGACGACCAGCGCGAAGATGATGCGCAGGCCGACGGCCGCACCGGCGCCCAGCAGAATGCCCCATTTACGCTGCTTCTCCGGCAGGGAGCGGCAGGCCAGGGCGATGACGACGGCATTGTCGCCGGACAGCAGCAGATCGATCCAGATGATCTGGAGCAGTGCTACCCAGAAGATAGGGCTCGAGAAATCCATTATTTCCTCTCGGGTCGTATCGGGATGAGCAGGACAGGTTCGCGGCAGGTTTCTGGCATACCTTATTAAATACACCAGAAATCTGCCTCCAAACTGATTGCGCCCGCGACACGGGAGGTCGCGGGCGCATCAGGGAGGGAACCCAGTTCGATGTTCAGACTACGCCGAATGCGCCCCGCGGCGCAGCCGGGTCATCATCCAGCCAAGCGACAGCACGATCACCGCGCCGGCAGCCGCGGCGGCATACTCGTAGTGGTGGACGAGGGCTTCGCCGAAGTATTCCAGCACCTTGACGTCGGAGACGAACATCTCGCCAGCGACCCAGCCCAGCAGGGCCGCGCCCGCCCAGACCAGGAAGGGGAAGCGGGCCAGCAGCCCCATGATGAGCGCCGCGCCAGCGATGATCATCGGTATGGAGATGACGAGACCGATGATGATCAGCGTCCAGTCGCCATCGGCGACGGCGGCGATGGCGACGACATTGTCGAGGCTCATCACCAGATCGGCCACCGCAATGGTGCCGACGGCGCGCCACAGGCTGTCATGCGCGGCAACGCCGCCCTCCTCGCCTTCCGCCTCGGGGACGACGAGGTCGACGGCGATGTACAGCAGCGCCAGCGAGCCGACGATGCGCAGCCACGGCATGCCGAGCAGCACGGCGATGATGGCCGTGAAGACGATGCGCATGCCGACCGCGACACCCGCGCCCAGAATCATGCCGGTGCGGCGCATCTTGTCAGGCAGCGAACGGCACGCCATCGCGATGACGACGGCGTTGTCACCGGACAGCAGAACGTTGATCCAGATGATCTTGAGAAGTGCCAGCCAAAAAAGTGGCTCTAGATAGCTCATTAGACGGTTCCCTCACCTCTCCCCCGCGAGCGGACGAGACTTTGAAATGGTTCAAGCGGCGTTGGCGCGCCGTGCGACGGTGAGGCAAGAGGAGGTGGCTCCGGCGGGCCCACTCCCGGGCGCTCTTGGCGCGCCAAATCGGCATCCCCGCTGCGGGCCACTTCTCCGTGGCCGGACCCCCGCAGCGCCCATGGGAGGAACATACATAATAATCTATTCGGCCGCCAACCCCATATTCGGCATTTTCCGAGTTACCAATGCTGCAACCGCGCATATTTACGCTGCCACGCACAAGAAAAACCCCGCCCGGTTGCCCGGACGGGGTCTGGTTTTAGCAAAGCCAGCCGCGAAGACTGGCGATCAGCCGATGATCAGCCGACGATCTCGTTGCCCGCGAAGAACTGCGCGATTTCGATCGCGGCGTTCTCCAGGCTGTCCGAGCCATGGGCCGAATTCTCACCGACCGAAAGGGCGAAATCCTTGCGGATGGTGCCCTCGGCGGCGTTCGCCGGGTTGGTGGCGCCCATCACTTCACGGTACTTGGCAACCGCGCCTTCGCCTTCCAGCACCTGCACGACGATCGGGCCGGAAATCATGAAGTCGACCAGCTCACCGAAGAAGGGGCGCTCCTTGTGGACCGAGTAGAAGGTCTCGGCCTGGGCGCGGGTGAGAAGCATGCGCTTCTGCGCGACGATGCGCAGGCCAGCCTTCTCAATATAGGCGTTGATGGCGCCGGTCAGGTTGCGCTGGGTCGCATCGGGCTTGAGGATCGAAAAGGTGCGCTCGAGCGCCATGATGGTCTTCCTTGAACGTGATGTTGATCCGTGATCGGAGCGGCTTATAGCGTTGGCATCCCATCCCGACAAGACGGGCCGTCCATCCTGCCGAAAGCCGATCCGGCAGCCTCTTTAAGCGGGGCATGTGCGACGGGCGGACGACAGCCTTCACATCGGCGTGCGACGACGCAAGGAACGGGTGTTCGCGGCTTGCTGGAAACCGGATCCGGGCGCATCTGTGCGGCAACAGACGACGGCACTTCCCTACCACATGCCTGCACAGCCGACAGCCTTGCTATGGCGCACGAAAGCCCGACCGATGACGAAGCTGCTTTTTCCGCTCCTGAGTGCCGGCCTGTTGCTGGGCGGCGCGCTGCTTCTGCCGCGCCTCACAGCCGCCGACGCGAATGCCGAAGCGGCCGAAACGAAAGGCTACCGGACCTGTTTCCTGGAACGCAGCTTCGTCGCCGAAGGCACGCCCCGGCTCGAGACGAAGCGCCGCTGCGTATTCGAGGAGTAATCGCGGTTCACGACTTCATGATCGGCCCTTGGAACCTTCTGCCGCGTACACACGTTAAGTCGACGTTAACGAAGCGCATGAGGCAACCACGAATGAACGACGGCGTATCTGCTCGTTCCTTTGAGCCAGCCGCGGCAAGCGGCGGGTGCAGGTCCTGTGTGTCGAGAAACAGATGCTGCGCCGCAAGGCGACAGGCAAGTGAGTGTAAATACATGCGTTTCTGACAGTCCGGTGGCTGATCCGCCGGGAGGTGGAAGGAGCCGGACATGTTGAAAACCGTGATGATAAGTGCCGTTGCGGCGGTCATGGGCTTCACCGCTCTTTATGTGGGCGCGGCCTCGGCAACGGGCTATTTCAAGCGCGCGCCGCAGGTGGCGACGGTCGAGATTCCCGTCAAGCCGATCGCCGGTGACTGCGTGATGCAGACCCGCTGGATGAGCGACGCCGGCCGCATGGTCCGCGTGGAACGTCCCGTCTGCTACTGAGTTTCAGGAATAGGCTCGCGGCATCCCACTCCCCCCAAGCCCCGACGCGAGCCCGTAGCCCCGGCTCCTCCCCCCAGGGAGCCGGGGCTTTTCTTTGCCTGCTCGCCCCCCAAAACCGCGGGCGCCCCCTGCTTTCCGCGGATGAAAGATGAACGCCAGCCAACGGAGCATTCAGACTGCGTTGCAGGCCGGCTGGATAGTTTGGCCATGTTCCGAAATGCCGGAGCAACCTGGCTGAACCAGACTGTACCGCCGACCCGGTGCTGTGTTCGGTGCACCCGGCCCCGCCCTGCGGTGGGGCCGGGATCAGGCCGTGGACGGCATGCCAGACGGCATCCCATCACCGGCACGCAATCGGCGCCATCTCCAATCGGAATTGGTCGGCCACCCCTTGCCGCGCCATGATGACCCCGATCACCCTGTGGCTCGGGAGTTTGCCATGTCCTTTGACGACGCCGCCCAGGCGACGAGTGCCTCCTCCGGCATCACCACGGCCCTGCTGGGGCGCTATCGTCAGTTCGCCGCTTATAATGAATGGGCCAACCAGCGGCTTTACGCGGCCGCCGCGACGCTCAGCGACGATCAGTACCATGCGGATGGTGGCGCTTTTTTCGGCTCCGTCCATGGCACGCTGAACCATCTGCTCGCCACCGACCGTATCTGGCTGCGGCGTATCACCGGCCAGGGCGAGGCACCGGGCCGGCTGGATGCCATCCTGTTCGACACGCTGCCCGAACTTGCGGGCGCGCGCCGGGTCGAAGACGAGCGCCTCCTTGGGCTTGCCGAGGAGCTGACGGCCGAGCGGCTGATGGGCGAACTGACCTATTCCAACATGACCGGCGCGCGCTTCGCCCAACCGCTCTGGACGGTGCTGGATCATCTGTTCAACCATCAGACCCATCATCGCGGACAGGTTCACGCGCTACTCACCAGGCGGGCTGGGCCGGATGCCGGGCCCTCGCTCGATCTGATCGCGCTGCAACGGGAAACCGGCACGGCACACGCCGCATCTGTGTGACGCAGGCGGTCACATTGCGCCGGCGCGATAGGTCAGCGGGCGCTTGCCCGCAGGCCGTGCCCGAGGCACAAGACGCCCATGATCACCTTCGACGATATTTCGCTGCGCGTTGCCGGCCGCCTGCTCATCGACCACGCCTCCGTCTTCATCCCGGAAGGCGGCCGGATCGGGCTGGTCGGTCGCAACGGCACCGGCAAAACCACGCTGTTCCGCGCCATCACTGGCGATCTGTCTTTGGAAACCGGCAATATACGGATTCCGAACGCCGCGCGTATCGGCCAGGTGGCGCAGGAGGCCCCGGCGGGTCCCGAGCGCCTGATCGACGTCGTGCTGGCGGGAGATACCGAGCGCGCGGCCCTGCTGAAGGAGCGGGCGACTGCGCAGGACCCGGCGCGCATCGCCGATATCGAGCTGCGGCTTGTCGACATCGACGCCCATGCCGCCCCGGCCCGCGCCGCGCGCATTCTGGCGGGCCTCGGCTTCGACGAGGCGGCGCAGCAGCGCGCCTGCGCGGAGTTCTCGGGCGGCTGGCGCATGCGCGTCGCGCTCGCCGCCGTGCTTTTCGCCGAACCGGATCTTTTGCTGCTCGACGAACCGACCAATTACCTCGATCTCGAAGGTACGTTGTGGCTCCAGGACTATCTCGCCCACTACCCCCGCACCGTGCTGATCGTCAGCCATGACCGCGAACTGCTGAACCAGTCCGTCTCCTTCATCCTGCATCTGGACCAGCGCAAGCTGACTCTCTGGCGCGGCGGTTATGACAGCTTCGAGCGCCAGCGTTCGGAGAAGCAGGTCGTCGACCAGAAGGCGCGGATGAAGCAGGAGGCCAAGCGCAAGCATATGGAAGCCTTCGTGCAGCGGTTTCGGGCCAAGGCGACCAAGGCGCGCCAGGCACAGTCCCGTATCAAGGCCCTCGCGCGCATGGCTCCTATAGCCGAGGCGGTCGGCGAGGCGGCGACCGCCATTTCCATCCGCCACCCGGAGCGCCTGCTGTCCCCACCGATCCTGAAGCTCGACGGCGTCTCCGCCGGATATGAGCCGGGCCGGCCGATCCTGCGGAACCTGACGCTCCGCATCGACCATGACGACCGCATCGCCCTGCTCGGGCCGAACGGCAACGGCAAATCGACCTTCGCCAAGCTGATCTCCGATCGCCTCGCCCCGCTGGGCGGCAAGGTGGTGCGGGCGGCGGGGCTGGAGATCGCCTATCTCGCCCAGCACCAGCTCGATGAGCTCGTGGCCGAGGATACGGTCTATGACCATGTGCGCCGGCTGATGCCGGACGCGCCGGAGGCGAAGGTTCGCTCGCGCGCGGCGGAGATGGGTTTTTCGGGTGAACCGGCAAACACGAAGATCGCCGCGCTGTCGGGTGGCGAGAAAGCACGGCTATTGCTGGGTCTGGCGGCGTTTCGCGGCCCGCATCTGCTCATACTCGACGAGCCGACCAACCATCTCGACATCGCCTCGCGCCAGGCGCTGGTGGAGGCGCTGAACGAGTTTCCCGGCGCGGTGATCCTCATCAGCCATGACCGCTCGCTGCTCGACGCCGCCGCCGAGCGGCTGTGGCTGGTCGCGGATGGGACGGTGAAGCCCTATGAGGGCGATCTCGACGAGTATCAACAGCTCGTGCTGCGCCGAAGCCCGCCTAAGAGCACGCCAAAGTCGGAGGATGGCGGCACCAGGCCGGCGGCGCCGAAGCGGCCGGCGCTCGGCCCGCTGCGCAAGCAGATCAAGGAGGCGGAATCGGCCATGGCGAAGCTGGAAAAGCAGCTCGCCGAGTTCGATGCGAAGCTTGCCGCGCCGGGCCTGTATGAGAAAGACCCGCGCGAGGCGGCGCGGCTGGCCAGCGCGCGCGCGGAATGCGGCGATCGGCTGGTGCATGAGGAGGAGCGTTGGATCGCTCTCTCGGCCGAGCTGGAACAGATCGAGGCCGGCATTTAAGCCCACGGCCTCAAGCCACAACGCAACAGCTCACTGAAGATACAGGAACATGGGTGGCCCGGCCGCCCGTGTGACTGCGCGCGCCTTGGCGCGGCCTCAGGAGACGCTCGCCCAGAGGAGAGGGTTGCCCAGCCGCCCGGCAGAAGCCGTCACGCCTGTGCGGCAAACAAAAAGAAACCCCGGCACAAGGCCGGGGTTTCCATCACGTCAGAGAGTGACGAGATCAGAAGGCGCGACGGACCGACAGGATGACCTGGTTGAAGTCCGAGGAGCTCACGAGGTTGCCGAAGCCGTCCTCGACCGGGGAGTCGTAATCCGCCTGGCCGTAGGTGTACTGAGCCACGAACAGCAGGTTCTTGACCGGGGTCCAGTTCAGGCTGGCGCCGATGTTGTAGAGGCTGAAGCCCGAGGTCTCGGTGCCCCAAGCCGCTTCCGGAACGTCGAGTTCGCCGTAGTTGCCGAACACAACGCCGTAGACGGCGGGAGTGAAGTAGTGGGTCAGCTCGGCAGCGACGGTCCAAGCCTTCGCCGACTCGTACTCGCCGGTAACCGGGTTGTAGTAGACGTCCGCAAGGGTCGTGAACGGAGCATACGAACCGGTGATGCCGGTGTACTCGATGGCGCCATCGCCATAGGAGGCTTCAATGTAGAGGGTGTCACCCTCGCCGAGAGCGTTCAGGTTGAACTTCACGCCACCGAGGACGGCCCAACCAACGTCGGAGTCGCTGTTCCAGCCATACAGGTCGGAGTCAAGCTGACGGACCATGCCCGACACCTGGAAGCCGCCCCACTCGCCTTCATAGTTGACGTTGCCGACGAGGGCCGGCAGATCGGTCTGGAAGTCGGCACCGAAGTCGACGCCGTTCGCACGCTGCGAGTCGTCTTCGATCGCGATCGTGGCGGTGAAGCCGTTGCCGAAGTCAGCGGTGTAAGCGGCGACGATCGAGTTCTCGTCCGAGGTGATTTCGACCGAGTCGATACCCCAAACGTTGTTGTCGGCGTAGTAGTCGAAGAACGACTGAACCTTACCGAAGGTGAAACCAGCGAACTGGATGTAGGCCTTATCGAGAGCGGCCGACACGTCTTCGCTGTAATCGGTCGGCGAGAAGGAGTCCGAGCCGTAGGTCAGGCGGTATTCGATGTACGAACGGAGCGTGCCGTACTCGGTCTGGGTGCGGGCGTCGAGGCGGATCGCGCCACGGGCCTTGAAGTAGGTCTCGCCGAAGTCAGCGCTCGGCAGATAGTTGTAGTCATTGTAGTTATAGTCGGTCTGCACGAAGCCACCGAGCTTCAGGCAGGTGTCCGAGCCGGGGATGTAGTAGAAGCCCGCGCCGTAGGTGGAGCAGATCTTCACATATTCCGCAGCCTTCGCCTTCACAGGCAGATCGGCCGCCGCAGCAGTCCCGACCATCGCGAGCCCGGCAACCGAGCCGAGCAGTACATTCTTCATGACCGTCTTCATTTCATTCTCCCCCAAATTGGACCAATGTTGGGTTTTCGATTGTCAGGATCCGCCGCAAGCCGCGACATCCGTGAATGATATTGTTTGAAACGACTGTGCGGTGCAAAGCCAAAGTGGCTCCAAACAGGCCCAGACGGCCATTCGGCAACTGAGTGTTGCCATCCGGACACAATTTTCACGCCCCCGGAGGACGGTCGTCGCCACATCGGGGCAACGTAGAAAAGCATGGTAAATCAAGGCTTAACGAAAATGGACGTTTATTGAGGCCGGGGCGAATGTGGCAGTCGGCGCCTTGAAGCGGCCCGCTTTCACCGCTGCGCCCAGCGCCCTTCCGGGGTCTGCTGCCAGTAGGCAACGGCGTGGCCGGCGGCCTTCGCGGCGCGCCATTGGGCCCGCGCATGGTCGATTTCCTCGGGATCGCCGCCGTCAAACAGGTGAATCACCCGCACATAGCCACCGATATCGCCGACCGTGGCGCGCTCGATGAAGAATCGCACGGTCGCGCCGTTGGGATTCGCGTCGTCCGTGGTCAGGAGAATCGGCTGGCGCGCCGGCTCGCCCTGCCGGTCCGTGCCGTGCGGCAGGAAAGCCGCGTCGTCATAGGTCCACAGAAGCTGGTCGAGCGAATCGACCCGCTCCGGGGAAGAGGCCTGCACGACACAGCGCCAGCCCCGCTCCAGGCATTTCTCCAGCAATTGCGGTAGGGCGGCCTCCAGCGGCCGCCCCTGCAAATGATAGAAGAAGACCTCGGTCATCGCTGAGCGCCGGCTCAGGCTTCGTAATGATCGGCGACGAGCTGGTCGAGCAGGCGCACGCCCCAGCCGCCGCCCCAGCTCTTGTTGAACTCGGTCGCGGGCGAGTTGATCGCCGTGCCGGCGATGTCGAGATGCGCCCACGGCACATCGCCGACAAAACGCTTGAGGAACTGCGCGGCGGTGATCGAGCCGCCGAAGCGCCCGCCGGTGTTCTTCATGTCGGCGAACTTCGAATCGACGAGCTTGTCGTACTCGGGCGACAGCGGCATCCGCCACACCTTCTCGCCGGTCGCCTGCCCCGCGCGCGCCAGCCGCTCGGCCAGCGAATCGTCATTGCTGAACAGGCCCGCATGTTCGGTGCCGAGCGCCACCATGATGGCGCCGGTGAGCGTGGCGAGGTCGACCATGAATTGCGGCTTGAAGCGTTCCTTGGCGTACCAGAGCACATCGCCCAGCACGAGCCGGCCTTCCGCATCGGTATTGATGATCTCGATGGTCTGCCCGGACATGGAGGTGACGATGTCGCCCGGGCGCTGGGCGTTGCCGTCCGGCATGTTCTCGACGAGGCCGATCAGGCCGACCACATTGACCTTGGCCTTGCGGCTGGCGAGGGCATGCATGAGGCCGACGACACAGGCGGCACCGCCCATGTCACCCTTCATGTCCTCCATGCCGGCGGCCTGCTTGATCGAGATACCGCCGGTGTCGAACACGACGCCCTTGCCGACGAAGGCGAGCGGCGGGGTGTCGTTCTTCGCGCCGTTCCAGCGCATCACCACGACATGGCTGTCCTGCGAGGAGCCTTGGCCGACGCCGAGCAGCGCGCCCATGCCGAGCTTCTTCAGGTCCTTCTCGTTCAGGACCTCGACATCCACACCGACCTTGGCGAGGTCGCCCGCGCGCTTGGCGAATTCGGTGGGGGTGAGCACATTGGCCGGCTCATTGATCAGGTCGCGGGCGATGATGACGCCCTCGCCCACACCTTCCCGCTTCTTGAAGGCGCGCTTCGCCGCAGCGTCGCTCTCTATATAGAGAGTCACCTTCGGCTTGGCGGCGGCCTCCTCAGGCTTCTTCTTGGTCTTGTAGCGATCGAAGGCATAGGCGCGCAGCTTCATGCCGAGCGCGAATTCCGCCGCCGCCTCGGGCGCGACCGGGGCCTCGGGCAGCGCCAGGACAATCGCCACATCCTTGGCGACCGAGGATAGCCGCCCCATGGCCGCGCCGCCGAGCTTCAGCCAGTCGAGCGCCTTGAGTTCGCCCGCCTTGCCGACCCCCATCACGATCAGGCGGGTCGCATCGAGGCCTGCCGGCGCGAGAAGGTCGAGCACCTTGCCGGCCTGCCCCGAAAACCGCTCGGCTTGCGCGGCGCGGGCTACCGTCTCGGCCCCGGCACCCAGCAGCGCAGACGTCTCGGGCGCCAGCGTCGGCACACCCACATCCGCGCCCTCTGCCGCGAGCACGACGACCACACCGTCGAGCGCGGACGGGATCTTGGCGAAACTGAACTTCACGGTATCGGGCATTGGGGCACCTTGGCTGAAAATAGCACTCTGGCCTTCTGTTTAGCCGAATGCGGGTCCGCCGACGAGGCCCGGCACACGGGATGGTGAACCACGCGCGCAAAGCCGCCCTATTTGCGCCCGGCGCCGAGGGCGCTTATTGATCTCGCCGAGGAACGGTCGCCGGGGCGGCGGACGTTACGAAGTTTGCAACGGGAATCGCCGCTCGATGACTCGACTGGACCGTTACGTGTTCCGCGCGGCCGCCACGGCCTTCATCGGAACGCTGGTCGTACTTGCCGGCATGATCTGGGTGACGCAGGCGCTGCGCGAACTCGACATCATGACCACACAGGGCCAGACCATCCTGGCCTTCGTGTTCATCACCAGCCTCGCTTTGCCCGCCCTCATCCTCGGCCTCGCCCCGGCCGCCCTGTTCATGGCCGTTTCGCACACGCTTTTCCGCATGAACAGCGATTCGGAGATCGTGGTGGCGAGCGCCGCCGGCATCTCCACCGTGCGCTTCCTGCGCCCGCTTCTGGTGCTGGCGCTCATCGTCGCCGCACTGTGCACCGCCTTGTCGATGGAACTCGTGCCCGCGGCGCTGCGTCAGTTCCGCTATGAGATCAGCCGCGTGCGTGCGGATGTGGTCGCCTTCATCGCCCAGCCCGGACGCTTCACCCCGCTCGCAGACGGCATGGTGTTCAATGTGCGCGAGCGCAACGCCAGTGGCGTGCTCGGCGGCATCTTCATCAATGACGCCCGCAATCCCAACGAGGTGAGCACCTATCTGGCCGATCGCGGCCAGGTGGTGGACAGCCCGGAGGGGACGTTCCTCATTCTTGAGGACGGCGCCATCCATCGTCGCACCACCGGCAAACCGGACAGCAACGTGGTCGAATTCCAGCGTTATGCCTTCGACCTGTCGCCCTTCACCTCAGGGGCGGACAACACCGTGTACCGCGCACCGGAGCGTTCCTTCCGCGAATTGCTGAATCCCGATCCGAACGACCCCGCCTTCCAGCGCGATCCCGGCCGGTTCACCGAAGAAATTCATCGCCGCCTGTCGCTGCCGCTTTATGTGCTCGCCTTTTTCGGCATCGCCTGCGCGGCGCTGGCCGAGCCGCGCACCACGCGCGAGGGCCGCGGCCTGGCGCTCGCGGCGACGGCGCCTTTCGTGATCGTGCTGCAGGTGACGAGCTTCGGCCTTATCAATCAGGTGCGCAACAACCCGGATATCGTGCCCTTCGTGTATCTCGTGCCCGTGGTCTTCCTCATCGGCTCGATCCTGTCGCTGAGCGGGCGGTTCAAGCCGCGCATGCCGAAGGCAATGGCTCTTTATATCGACCGGATGGCGCAGCGCGTCGTACGGGCAACGGTGAACTGAGCGCCATGATCATCACCAGCCAGTGGGAACACCTCCCGTGATCGGCCCCACGCTCGGTTTCTATTTCGGCCGGCGGTTCCTGAGCTCGGTGCTTGGGATCTTCGTCGGCTGCGTCTTCCTCATCATGCTCATCGACTTCCTCGAGATGTCGCGACGCGTGGGTGAGCGGGATGTGGATTCGTTCACGCTGCTGCTGGTCATCCTCTACCGGGCGCCCTTCTTCACCGAGCAGTTGCTGCCCTTCGCGGTGCTGTTCGGCGCCATCGGCACATTTCTGACGCTATCGCGCCGGCTCGAACTCGTCGTGGCCCGCGCCGCCGGCATCTCCGCCTGGCAGTTCATCTTCCCCGCCTGCCTGCTGGCGGTGCTGCTCGGGGTGTTTTCCACAACGATCTACAATCCGATGTCCGCCGACTTCAAGGAGCGCGCGAACCGGATCGAAGCGGAGATATTCAACCGCCAGACCGGGCTGTTCGCCTCGACCGGCGGGGGGTTCTGGATCCGCCAGCAAAGCGTCGACGGACAGGCCATCATCCAGGCCGGCGCCAAAGTCGATGGCGGGCGCCAATTGTCCGGCGTTAACGTTTTCTTGTTCGGTCCCGATGGCAAGCTGCAGGAACGCATCGAAGCGCGTAACGCCACCCTCGAAGACGGAGCCTGGCGACTGAGCGAAGCCCGGGTCTTAACTCCCGGTCTAGGATTGCAGTCGTACGATACCTACATGGTCGCCACGAATCTCACCCCGAATCAGATCGAGGAAACGCTGCAGAGCGATACCGTCCCGTTCTGGAATCTACCCGGGGCGATCGAGGCGGCACGCCGTGTCGGCTTCGGTGTGGAACGCTATCGGCTGCAGTATCAGTCGCTCCTCGCCCGGCCCATGCTGCTGCTGGCGATGGTGCTGATCGCCGCCTCGGTGAGCCTGCGCGTGTTCCGCTTCGGCGGGATCGGCCAGACGATTCTCGGTGGCGTGGCCGCCGGCTTTCTGCTTTATGTGTTCACCAAGCTCGCCGAGGATCTCGGTGAGGCCGGGATCGTGCATCCCATTATTGCAGCGTGGTTTCCAGCGGTCGTTGGGGCATTGATGGGCGTTCTCATCCTGCTTCACCGGGAGGACGGATGAAGGTCGGCACACCCAAGGCCGGCCAGGCGGAAATGGTGGTCTCGCGGCATAAGGGTCGCTTGAGCACCTCCGCTTGTTGGCTGTTCGTCACGGTGATCTGTAGCTCGCTGGGCGTCGTTGCCTCGGCGCCGGATGCGTTTGCGCAGGCGCCGACCAACACCAACTCCGCGGCGCGCGAAATGCTGGCCGAACGCCAGCCGACCGATCCCAATGCCAAGATGCTCGTGACCGCCGATGAGCTGGTCTACGACTACAATCGCAATGAGGTCATCGCCGACGGCAACGTCCAGATCTATTACGACGGGGCGGTGCTGGAAGCGAAGCGGGTCGTCTATGACCGCACCGCCAGCCGCCTGCGCGCGGAAGGTGGCGTTCGGCTGAAGGACAAGGACGGCAAGGTCATCTCGGCCGAGAGCCTCGACCTGTCCCAGCAGTTCACCGACGGCTTCGTGACCTCGCTGCGCATCGATACGCCGGACAATATGCATTTCGCCGCCGCGCGCGCCGACCGCTCGGGCGGCGACACGACGGTGCTGACCAGTGGCGCCTACACGCCCTGCGAACCGTGCAAGACCGATCCGACCAAGCCGCCCATGTGGCAGATCAAGGCGGCGCGGATCATCCATAAGGAAAAGGAACAGACGATCTATTTCGAGAGCGCCCGGCTCGAATTCCTGGGCGTTCCGATCGCGTGGGTGCCCTATATGTCGGCGCCCGATCCGACCGTGAAGCGCAAGTCCGGCTTCCTGATCCCCAGCTTCATCAACACGAGCGAGATCGGCTACGGCGTCACCATCCCGTATTTCTGGAACATCGCGCCCAATCTGGACGTGACGTTCTCGCCGATGTTCCTCACCAAGCAGGGCGTCCTGTTCGACGGCACCTTCCGGCATCGGCTGGAGACCGGCATCTACAGCATCCGCGCCGCCGGCATCGAGCAGGAGGACAAGGACGCGTTCCTTGGCCAGCCCGGCTATCGCGACCAGCGCGGCATGATCGAGACGCACGGCCGGTTCAACCTCAACCAGCAATGGTACTGGGGCTGGGATGGCTGGCTGACCTCCGACAAGACGTTCATGGAGGATTACGACCTCATCAGCGACGCGAAGAAGGAAGTCACGTCGCAGCTCTACCTGGTCGGCCAGGGTGATCGCAGCTATTTCGATGCGCGGATCCAGTACTTTACGGGCCTGACGTCCTATGACGTCCAAGACCAGCAGCCAGTCGTCCACCCGGTGATCGACTACAGCAAGACGCTGGACCAGTCGTTCTTCGGCGGCGAGTTCAGCTACGACTTCAACATGATCAGCCTGACGCGAGACCAGATCGACATTCGCGCCACCTCCTCGGAATATGCCGTCCAGAACGTCACCGAGGGTCCGGGCAATGAGTGCGACCTGTCCTCGATGAGTGCCGATCCGGCGGTGCAGCGGCAGAACTGTCTGATGCGCGGCATGGCCGGCAGCTATACCCGCGTGTCCGGCATAGCGAACTGGCGCCGTACCTTCATCGACAATGCCGGCCAGTCCTGGACGCCGTTCCTGAACGTCCAGCTCGACGCCGCGCAGGTCGATCCCGAGACGGTGGACTATCCGTGGCTGTCGTCGAACAGCGAGTCGCTGGTGCGCGCCATGCCGGCGATCGGCCTCGAATATCGCTATCCGTTCATCGCGGTGCAGAGCTGGGGTACCCAGACCATTGAGCCGATCGCTCAGGTCATCGTCCGCCCGGACGAGACCGACATTGGCGACTTCCCCAACGAAGACGCCCAGAGCCTGATCTTCGACGACACCAACCTGTTCGAGATCAACAAATATTCCGGCTATGACCGGGTCGAGGGCGGCACCCGCGCCAATGTCGGCATCCAGTACACCGCCAACATCCGCGGCGCCGGGCAGGTGAACGCGCTGTTCGGCCAGTCCTACCAATTGGCCGGCCAGAACTCCTATGCCTATTACGACATGGCCAATACCGGTGCCGATTCCGGTCTTGAGGACGATGTCTCCGACTATGTCGCCCGGCTGTACTACGCGCCGAACAAGAATTTCGCCCTCATCAACCGCTTCCGTTTCGACAATGACGACTGGTCGGTCGAGCGTTACGAGTTCGAAGGCCGCGCCACCATCAACAAGCTGACGCTCTCGGCGACCTATGGCCTGTATGCCGCCCAGCCGGAGCTCGGCTATTATGAGGAGCGTCAGGGCGTGCTCGGCGCGGGCCAATACAAGATCAATGAGAATTGGAGCGTCCTAGCGGCCTCGCGCTTTAACCTGCACGAGAACGAGATCGACTACTCGCTGTTCGGCGTGTCCTATGCGGATGACTGCTTCGGCCTGACGCTGTCCTACAAGTCGGACTACACCGAGAGCGGCAATCGCGAGCGGGTCGACACGGTGCTGCTGACCATCAGCCTGCGCACCCTCGGTGCGGCCGGGTTCTCGTCGCAGGTCGGCTCCACCATGAGTTCGGATGAATGATCCGGCGCGCCCCGGGCGCAGCACTGTGATCAAGCCGTCGTATTGACGCCACAACCGCTCGTCAGAAGAAGCTGATGGCTTCCCCTGAGAGACGAGCGTGCCATGGGGTTCCGGTGGGGTTCCAATGGATTTCCTGGCGGCCAGAGGAGAATGAGGCGGGACATGACGACGCGGAGCCGGCACGGCACTCTTGAGTGCGCTCGCCACAATGGTCGCAGCGCGACGACGCGCCTGCTCGCGCCCCTGCTCCTTTCGGTCGGCCTTTGCGTCATGGCGGCGCCGCTGGTGTCCAGTCCGGCGGCCGCTCAGCAGGTCCTCGTCCTCGTGCAGGGACAGCCCATCACCAGCTTCGACGTGGCGCAGCGCATCAAGCTTGCCCAGCTCACCGAGCGTCGTTCGCTCAGCCAGAAGCAGGCGCTCGACGACCTCGTCAACGAGAAGCTGAAGATTGCCACGGCCCAGCGTTACGGCATCACCGCCGACACGGACGAGGTGAACAAGCTGTTCGCCTCTATGGCGAGCCGCGGCGGACGCACCCCGGACCAGCTTACGCAGGCGCTCGGCACGTCGGGCCTCAGCGCCGCGACGCTGAAGGAAAAGATGCGCGCCGACTATGTCTGGAACAACTATGTGCGCGGCCGCTATTCCTCCGTCACCACGATCCGCGATTCCGACGTTTTCGCCGCCCTTGAGACCAAGGGCGAGGATCTGACCAAGGCCCAACGCACCACCGAATACACGGTGCGGCAGATCGTGCTCGTGGTCTCGCGTACCGCGCCGGATGCCAGCCGCGCCCAGCGCATGGCGGAAGCCAACGCGCTGCGCAAGCGGTTCACCGATTGCGAGAGTGGCGTCACCGATGCCCGCTCGTTGAAGGAAACGGTGGTGCGCGACCCCGTCATCCGCACCTCGGCCGACATGAGCGCGCCGCTGCGCAAGATCATGGACGAGATTCCGGTCGGCCAGACCACGGCACCGGAAGTCACCCGCGCCGGCATCGAAATGGTCGCGATCTGCTCGCGCCGCGAAATCATTGGTGAAAGCGCGCAGAAGCGCGAAGTGAAGCAGGAACTTCAGACCAAGCAGTTCGATGCGCTTTCCAAGCGACTGCTGGACGAGGCCCGCAAATCGGCCATGATCCAGTACCGCTGACCCCATGCCCGAACGACCCGAGTCCGAACCATCTGACTCTGAACGATCCGCGACTGCGCCCTCCGTCCCGGCTCTCGCCCTGACGCTGGGCGAGCCGGCCGGCATCGGACCGGACATCGCCTTGCGTGCCTGGGAACACCGGGCGGAACTCGGCCTGCCCGCCTTCTTCGTCACCGGCGACCCGGCCTGTCTGCGCGCACGCGCGGCGCGGCTCGGCGTGGCCGTAACCATCCGCGAGTGCGCCCCAGAAGACGCCGCCCGGCTGTTTCCCGACGTGCTGCCCGTAGTGCCGGCCGGCCCGGTCGTGACCGCCCAGCCCGGCGCGCCGGATGCGACCAGCGGCCCGGCCGCGAAAGCGGCGATCAACGCCGCCGTGCGGCTGGTGCAGGCGGGGCGGGCAAGTGCCGTCGTCACCAACCCCATCGCCAAATCGGTGCTCTATGCCGCCGGCTTCAGCTTTCCCGGCCATACCGAGTATCTGGCCTTTCTGGCCAGCGAGCCGGCGCCGCGGCCGGTGATGATGATATGGTCGCCGGAACTCGCGGTCATCCCCGCCACCATCCATATCCCGATCGCCGAGGTGGCAAGCCGTCTGACCCGCCAATTGCTGGTCGAGACCGCCCGCATCGCCGCCCGCGACCTTCAGCATCGCTTCGGCATCGCCCGTCCCCGCCTCGCCTTTTGCGGGCTGAACCCGCATGCGGGGGAGGAAGGCACGATCGGCCGCGAGGATGAGGACGTCACCCGTCCCGCCATCGAGGCGCTCAGGGCCGAGGGAATCGATGCACGTGGCCCCTTCCCGGCGGACACGCTGTTCCATGCCAAGGCGCGCGTGGCCTATGACGTGGTGATCGGCGCCTATCATGATCAGGTTCTGGCGCCGGTGAAGACGCTCGCTTTCGACCGGGCGGTGAATGTCACGCTCGGCCTGCCCTTCGTCCGCACCTCGCCCGATCACGGCACCGCCTTCGACATCGCCGGCACCGGCAAGGCCGATCCGTCGAGCCTGATCGAGGCGCTGCGCCTCGCCCGCCGCCTCGCCGATGTCGACCGCGCCGGGGCGTTAGCACCTTTGCCCGCTCTGGCCGGAGAACCCGCATGAGCGGCATCGACGATCTGCCCCCGCTGCGCGACGTCATCCGCGAGCATGGCCTCTCGGCGCTGAAGTCGCTCGGCCAGAACTTCCTGCTCGACCTCAACCTCACCTCGAAGATCGCCCGCACTGCCGGTCGGCTGGAGGGCGTGACGGTGGTGGAAATCGGCCCCGGACCGGGCGGGCTGACCCGTGCCATTCTGGCGCTGGGGCCCGACAAGGTCATCGCCATCGAGCGCGACTCGCGCTGCATCGCCGCGCTCACCGAGGTCGCCGCGCATTATCCGGGCCGGCTGGAGGTGGTGGAGGGCGACGCGCTCCAGACCGACTATTCCGCTCTGGCACCCGCCGGCGGGCGCGCCGTCATCATCGCCAACCTGCCCTATAATATCGCGACGCCGCTGCTGATCGGCTGGCTCTCCACCGATCCTTGGCCGCCCTGGTATGAGAGCCTGACGCTGATGTTCCAGCGCGAGGTGGCCGAGCGCATCGTTGCCGCGCCGGGCACCAATCATTATGGGCGCCTCGCCATCCTCACCGGCTGGCGGGCCACCGCGCGCATCGCCTTCGACGTGCCGGCCTCGGCCTTTGTGCCGGCGCCCAAGGTGACGTCCTCGGTGGTGCATATCGTCCCGCGCCCGGCCCCCCTGCCCTGTTCGCTCAAGGCGCTGGAGCGGGTGACGGAAGCGGCCTTCGGCCAGCGCCGCAAGATGCTGCGCCAGAGCCTGAAAAGCCTCGGCGTCGACACCGCCGCCCTGCTCGACGCGTCCGGCATCGAACCGACCGAGCGCGCCGAGCAAGTGCCGGTGGAGGGCTTCGTGACCCTCGCCAATAATTGGGTCACCCTGCGGGCGGGAACGTCTCAGTCCGTCAGCGACGCCAGTTCCTGATCCAGCCGCTCGACGATCGGCGGCAGGCCGAGCTGGCGCTCGCGGCGCAGGCGTTCGGCGGCGAGAATGGCCTGGAGGCTGTTGAACGTCGTGTTCAGATCCTCATTCACCAGCACATAGTCATATTCGCGCCAGTGGGCGATCTCGGTGCGGGCGTTCTTCAGCCGCTTCTCGATGACGCCGGAGGCATCCTCGGCCCGGCGCTCCAGCCGCGTCTTCAGCTCATGTGCCGAGGGCGGCAGGATGAACACGCCGACAATGTCGGTGCGCATCTTCTCGTAGAGCTGGAGCGTGCCCTGATAGTCGATGTCGAACAGCACGTCCTTGCCGGCGGTCAGGGCGTTCTCCACCGGCTCGCGCGGCGTGCCGTAGAAATTGCCGTGCACCTCCGCCGATTCCAGCAGGTCGCCGGCATCGCGCAGCTTCTCGAAACGCTCGCGCTTGATGAAATGGTAGTGGATGCCCTCGACCTCGCTCGGCCGGCGCTCGCGCGTCGTCACCGAGACGGAGAGATGCATCTCGGGATGCTCTTTCAATAGAAGCTGCGCCAGCGTCGATTTACCGGCCCCCGATGGCGAGGACAGAACCAGCATCAGCCCGCGACGCGCGACCGAAATAACGGATGGATTGGTCATGCGCGCCTCACTCGATGTTCTGGACCTGCTCGCGGAACTGCTCGACCAGCCCCTTGAGTTCGAGGCCGATGGCGGTCAGCGAGACGTCGTTCGCCTTGGAACAGAGCGTATTGGTCTCGCGGTTGAATTCCTGGGCCAGAAAGTCGAGCTTGCGCCCGACCGCCCCGCCCTCGCCCAGCATGGCGCGGGCGGCGGCGACATGGGCGACCAGCCGGTCGAGTTCCTCGCGCACATCCACCTTGGCGGCCAGCATCAACGCTTCCTGATGCAGGCGGTCGGGATCGAAATTCGCCCCGGTGTCCAGAAGCGTGCGGATCTGCTCGGCGAGTTTGGCGCGGATCGCTTCGGGCTGGCGGGTGGGGTTGGCCTCGGCGGCGGCGGTCAGCTGCTCGATGCCGTCGAGCCGCTCATGGAGCACGCCCGCCAGCGCCGCGCCTTCCTTGGTCCGCATGGCAGCGAGATCGGCGATCGCCTGCTCGAAGCCCGCCGTCACCGCCTGCTCGGCCTCGCGGCGCTGGGCCTCGCTGTCTTCCGCCTCGGTCACGTCGAGCACGCCCTTGAGGGAGAGCAGGCTCTCAAGCCGCACCGCCGGCGCGTCGAGTTCGGCCGCGACCTTGGCGACGGCTGCCGCCACCGCGCGCAGCACCGGCTCGTTGACGCGCACGCTGACCGCCGAATCGGCCCGCGTCATCGCGAGCGTCGCATTGACATTGCCGCGCGCCAGCGTGCGTGAGGCGATTTGCTTCAGGGGAACCTCAAGCCCGTCCCAGCCGGCGGGCAGGCGCAGGCGCAGGTCAAGGCCCTTGCCGTTCACCGACTTCACTTCCCAGGTCCAGTGCCATGCGCCGGCCTGTCCCTGGGTGCGGGCAAAGCCCGTCATGCTGACCAGCGCCATACTGTCTCCCCTGCCGCGCATCATCGCGGCGCGCGGACCATAACGATGGTGTCCCGGCGCCTCAAGGCGGCTAGTTGATGTCCGGGGTTGCGCCGGTGTTGCCCTGGGTCCCGGCCGGCTGGCTGGAGGGGTCGATCTTGCGGTCGCGCTCGATCTGCCGCCAGCGCGCGACATTGCGGTTGTGCTGGTCCAGCGTCTCGGCGAAGGCGTGGCCGCCCGAACCATCCGCCACGAAATACAGCGCCTTCGACTTGGCGGGATTGGCCGTCGCCTCCAGCGAGGCCCGGCCGGGATTGCCGATCGGGCCCGGCGGCAGGCCGGGAATGGTGTAGGTATTGAACGGCGTCGGCGTGGTGATGTCGGTCCGCGTGATCGGCCGGTCCAGCCGCCCCTTGCCGCGCACCAGCCCGTAGATGATCGTCGGGTCGGATTGCAGCCGCATCTTCTTGTTGAGCCGGTTGACGAACACGGCGGCGACCTCCGGCCGCTCCTGCGCCACGCCGGTCTCCTTCTCGACGATCGAGGCAAGGATGACCAGTTCCTCAGGCGATTTCAGCGGCAAAGCGGGATCGCGCTTTTGCCAGATTTCCTTGAGCAGCGTGTCCTGCGTGCGGGCCATGCGGCGCAGCACGTCCTCGCGCGAGGTGCCGCGTGTCACCTTGTAGGTGTCCGGCAGCAGGCTGCCCTCGCGGGGCACCTGGCGGATGGCGCCGGACAGTTCCTCCATCTCCAGCAGGCGCTGCACGATCTGGTCGCTGGTCAGCCCCTCGGGAATGGTGACGTTGTATTCTATGACCTTGCCGGAAACGATGGTGTCGAGCACCTGCCGGATCGAAGCCTGCCCGGCGAATTCATACTCGCCCGCCTTCAGCTTGCCGGACGAGCGCGTGCCGACCGCCGCGCCGACGAACACCCATTTGTCGGTGATGATCCCGCGCTTCACCAGCAGGTCGGCAATGTCCATCAGGCCCGATTCGCCGGGAATGATGATCGCCGTGTCCTGCGGCAGCGGGCCGGGCGCGTCGTAGCGTTTCAGGCCGACCCAGAGCGCGCCGCCGCCCAGCAGGATCACCATCAGCAGAAGGGTGAAGACCGCGCTTCCCGCCACCACCAGCGGATGCCCCGCACGCTTGGAGGCGCGGCGGGTACGTAGCGGTTTGGCGGCCGGCGCGGGAGCAGTGCCCGGCGTCTCGGCAGGAGCGGGCGTCGGCTCGGGAGGTGTCTGATCGGTCATCGGTTGCCTCGCCTGGCGTCCGCAGGCAGCGCAACGCACAGGCAGACTACCCTCAAATATGGCGAAAGCGGGAACCCGGAGTGGGGCAAAGCCTGGCTTTTCCCCTACGCCCGGCCCGCTTTGCCGCTAGTGCGCGTAACGCTTGAAGACCAGCGACGCGTTGGTACCGCCAAAGCCGAAGGAGTTCGACAGCGCGTAATCAATGGTGCGGGCACGCGGGGTATGCGGCACCAGATCAATCGGCGAATCGATCGACGGGTTGTCGAGATTGATGGTCGCCGGGGCGATCTGGTCGCGGATGGCGAGCAGCGAGAAGATCGCTTCCACCGCACCCGCCGCACCGAGCAGATGGCCGATGGACGACTTGGTGGACGACATCGACACCTTGGCCGCGGAATTGCCGAGCAGGCGCTTCACCGCGCCGAGCTCAATCTCGTCCGCCATGGTCGAGGTGCCGTGGGCGTTGATGTAGTCGAGGTCACCCGCCGTGATGCCGGCGCGCTTCAGCGCCGCCTGCATGCAGCGGAAAGCACCATCGCCATCCTCCGACGGGGCGGTAATATGATAGGCGTCGCCGGACATGCCGTAACCGACGACCTCTCCATAGATCTTGGCGCCGCGCGCCAGCGCGTGGTCGAGCGCCTCGACCACGACCACGCCCGCGCCCTCGCCCATGACGAAACCGTCGCGGTCCTTGTCATAGGGACGCGAGGCCTTGGTCGGCGTGTCGTTATAGCTGGTCGACAGTGCCCGGCAGGCGGCGAAGCCGGCGAGCGCCAGACGGTTGACCGGCGATTCGGTGCCGCCCGCGACCATCACATCCGCATCGCCGAAGGCGACGAGACGGGCGGCGTCGCCAATGGCGTGCGCGCCGGTCGAGCAGGCGGTGACGACCGCGTGATTCGGCCCCTTGAGGCCGTGCGCGATCGAGACATAGCCACCCGCCAGATTGATCAGGCGGCCGGGAATGAAGAAGGGGGACACGCGGCGCGGGCCACGTTCCTGCAACAGCAGGCTGGTCTCGGCGATGCCCTGAAGGCCGCCGATGCCGGAGCCGATGAGCACGCCCGAGGCGCACTGGTCCTCATAGGAGGTCGGATGCCATCCGGCATCGTCCAGCGCCTGCTTGGCGGCGGCCATCGCATAGACGATGAACTCGTCGACCTTGCGCTGTTCCTTCGGCTCCATCCACTGGTCGGGATTATAGGTGCCGTCGGAGCCATCGCCGCGCGGGATCTGACAGGCGATCTTGGCCGCCAGGTCGGACACATCGAAATTCTCGACGCGACCGGCGCCACTTTCGCCGGCCAGCAGCCGTCTCCACGTGGTTTCCACGCCGCAACCGAGCGGCGTCACCATGCCGAGGCCGGTAACGACGACACGCCTCATCCGATGTCTCCGGGGAACGTTAGATAGGAAACGCTGCGACGGACGAACCGCCGCAGCGTCGAACGGGCCTCAGGCCGCGTTCTTTTCCAGGAACTTGATGGCGTCGCCGACGGTCAGGATCGTCTCGGCGGCGTCGTCGGGAATCTCGCAGTTGAAGGCCTCTTCAAAGGCCATGACCAGCTCGACCGTATCGAGGCTGTCCGCGCCGAGATCGTCGATGAAGCTGGCATTCTCGGTAACCTTCTCGGGCTCGACACCCAGATGCTCGGCTACAATCTTCTTCACGCGCTCGGCAATATCGCTCATCGGTTCACCCTCGTCCGTATCCGGAGGTTGCTACGTTGTTCCAATTGGCCCCCGCGTGGGCACGCGGTTTTGGCGGCCTGTTTTCTGCCCCGATTACAGGAAATGCCCGGACGGCCCCGCTGTTTCTCGCGGCGTCCACCCCTGTGAGCCGAGGCGGTCGTTAGCACACTTCATTCGGCAAAACCAGCGCCCTAGGGGGCGCGGGACCGCCGGTCTCGGCGCGCGTCGTCAGATCATGGCCATTCCGCCATTCACATGCAGAGTCTGCCCGGTGACATAGCCGGCCTCGCTGGAAGCCAGGTAGACGGCCGCCGCCGCGATGTCCTCCGGCGTGCCGAGGCGCGCCGCCGGAACCGCGGAGAGAATCGCGTCCTTCTGCTTGTCGTTCAGCACATCCGTCATCGGCGTGGCGATGAAGCCCGGCGCGATGCAGTTGACCGTGACGCCGCGCGCGGCGACTTCCTTGGCCAGCGCCTTGGACATGCCGATCATGCCGGCCTTGGCGGCGGCATAATTGCCCTGGCCGGCATTGCCGGTCACCCCGACGATCGAGGTGATGCCGATGATGCGGCCGGTGCGCCGGCGCATCATGGAGCGCGCGGCGGCACGGGTCAGGCGGAAGCCGGCGGTCAGGTTCACCTGGATCACCGTGTCCCACATCTCGTCGGTGAGGCGCACGAACAGCCCGTCGCGGGTGATGCCGGCGTTGTTCACAAGAATATCGAGGACGCCCATGGCCTCCTCGGCCTGCGGCACCAGCGCCTCGACCTGCTCATTGTTGGAGAGGTCGCAGGGCAGCACGAAGCTGCGCTCGCCGAGCTGCGCGGCCAGTGCCTCCAGCGCCTCGCGGCGGGTGCCGGAGAGCGCCACGGTGGCGCCGCGGGCATGCAGAGCGGTGGCGATGGCGCCGCCGATGCCGCCCGTCGCGCCGGTAACGAGAGCGGTTTTTCCGGTCAGATCGAACACGGGAGTCTCCTAGGTTCAGGCCGTCGCGGGCGCAGCGGCGAAGGCCGCCACATCCTCGGGCGTGCCGACATTGGCGGAGGCGACCTCGCGGGCGATGCGCTTGGTGAGGCCGGAGAGCACCTTGCCGGTGCCGACCTCGACAAGCCGCGTCACGCCCGCACCCGCCATGAAGGATACGCATTCGCGCCAGCGCACGGTGCTCGTCACCTGCTTGACCAGCAGCGCGCGGATTTCGGCCGGGTCGGTCACCGGGGCGGCCGTCACATTGGCCACCAGCGGCACCTTGGGGGCGCGCATCGCGACCTCGGTCAGCGCCTGCGCCATCGCATCCGCCGCCGAGGCGATCAGGCTGCAATGGAAGGGGGCGGAAACGGTCAGCAGCACGGCGCGGGCCGCGCCCTCGCGCTTGGCGATCTCGCAGGCCCGGGCCACCGCCGCGGCGTTGCCGGAGACCACGACCTGGCCCGGCGCATTGTCATTGGCGATGTCGCAGACCTCGCCCTGCGCGGCTTCGGCGGCAACGGCGGCCACCTTGTCGAAGTCGAGGCCGAGGATCGCGGCCATGGCGCCGGTGCCGACCGGGGTCGCCGCCTGCATGGCGGTGCCGCGCAGGCGCAGCAGCCGGGCGGTATCGGCGATGGAGAAGGTGCCGGCGGCGGCGAGCGCGGAATATTCACCGAGCGAATGGCCGGCCACGAACGCCGCGTCGCGGGCGAGGTCGAGCCCCGCCTCGCTCTCCAGCACCCGCAGCGCGGCGAGCGAGGCCGCCATCAGCGCCGGCTGGGTGTTGGCGGTGAGCGTCAGGGCCTCGATCGGCCCCTCCCACATGATCGCGGAAAGCTTCTCGCCGAGCGCCTCGTCCACTTCCTCGAAGACGGCGCGGGCGGCGGTGAAATTGTCGGCGAGCGCCTTGCCCATGCCGACCGCCTGACTGCCCTGCCCGGGAAACACAAAGGCGCTGCTCATATCGTGACGTATTCCATTCGTTAAGAATTGGCGGGCGCAGGAACACTGCCCTGCGCCGCCTGTCAAGCCGCGCAGCAAATGCCCCCCTGCCCCGGTCCCATCAAGGTCAGGCCGGAGGCGGGCCGCCAGAGGCCCTCTCCGTCGTTGCCGATGGCAGCTTCGAGAAAGCTCAGACGCCTACGCGTTTAGCATGATCAAGATCATCATATTCGTCGGAAGTCTTGCGGCCGCGTCCATCGGGCTGGCGTCGGCCGTGCTGATCCTCTGGCTCGGGCGCACCGCCCCCCGGCGAATACGCCGGGCATGGCGGGCGCTGGCCGTCCTGCTGATGGCGGGAGCCTGCCTGAAGGCCTACCTCTCGCTTCACCTGTTCATCAATCACATCGAGACCGCCGCGCACGATCTCGACATCCTGTCGCCGATCCTTGGCCTCTGCGGCAGCCTCTGCATGCTGGCAATGGTGATCCTGACGCGCGAATCTCTCGGCGATCCGCTGAAGGTGGCGGACCTCAGGAAAGCGGCGTTCACCGACACGCTGACCGGCCTGCCGAACCGCCGCAGTTTCGACATGGCGGTCGTCGAACGGGTCGAGATCGCGCGCCGGCGCAATCAGCCTCTGGCGCTCATCATGTTCGACATCGACCATTTCAAGGCCATCAACGACTGGCACGGCCATGACGCGGGCGACGCGGTGCTGCGCGAGATCGGGCGCTGCCTGCGGCATGGCCAGCGCGACAGCGACATGGCGTTCCGCATGGGTGGGGAAGAGTTCATCCTGCTGCTGCCGGCCACCGATCTGACCCAGGGAACGCTGGTCGCCGATCGTCTGCGCAAACAGCTTGGCGATGTGAATATCGACAAGGACGGGCAACGGATAAGCGTTACGACGAGCGCCGGCGTCGCCCTGCTGCGCCCCGGCGACGACGCGGCCTCCCTGCTCCAGCGCGCCGACGCGGCGCTCTACAGCGCCAAACGCAGCGGCCGCAACCGGGTCTGCCTGGAATCCTGCCCGGTGGTCCAGCTTGCGACGGCGGCTCAGGGGTGAGCGTCACCGCGCGGCTGGAAATCCATGGCGCTCTTGATTTCCCGGCGATTGCGCGTATAAGCGCGCCACTGTCAGTCCCGGCCGGGGGCTGAACGGACGGCTATGCTTTGGCTTTTGCCCGCATGGCAGGAATCATCCGATCTCCGCTGTCCCGTGTCCCCGCCTTCGAGATTGTTCGAGCCTTTCCCGAGGCTCGAAGGGCTCGGCGTCGGGATGATGGCCGCAATTGTGCGGAAAACCTAAGGAAAGGCACGAGACATGGCTCTTTATGAGCATGTGTTCCTCGCGCGCCAAGACGTGACGGCGCAGCAGGTCGAGGAACTCACCGCCCGCTTCAAGGGCGTTATCGAGGCGAATGGTGGTTCGGTCACCAAGACCGAATATTGGGGTGTGAAGACCCTCACCTATCGCGTTCGCAAGAACCGCAAGGCGCACTTCTCGCTGCTCAACATCGACGCTCCGGCTCCGGCCGTCGCCGAGATGGAGCGCCAGATGCGCATCGACGAAGACATTCTGCGCTTCCTCACCATCCGCGTCGAGACGCTCGAGGAAGGCCAGTCGGTCATGCTGCAGAAGCGCGACCGTGACGATCGTGGCGACCGCGGCTTCGGTGATCGTGGCTTCGGCGGCGATCGCGGCTTTGGTGGCGGCGGCCGCAGCTTCGGCGGCGATCGCGGCGACCGTGGTGGTGATCGCGGCCCGCGCCGTGATCGTGAAGAGGCTCCGGCCAACGTGGAGACTGAGTGATGGCATTCGGTGGCACCGGCGGCATGGCCGCCAATTCGTCCGGCGCTCGCCGTCCGTTCTTCCGTCGTCGCAAGACCTGCCCGTTCTCGGGCGCCAATGCGCCGAAGATCGACTACAAGGACGTGCGTCTGCTGCAGCGTTACATTTCCGAGCGCGGCAAGATCGTTCCGTCCCGCATCACGGCGGTCTCCGCCAAGAAGCAGCGTGAGCTGGCCCAGGCCATCAAGCGCGCCCGCTTCCTCGGCCTGCTGCCCTTCGTGATCCGTTGATCGCGTGACATTCCGTCCCCGGCTCCGGCCGGGGACGTTCTTCAAGTGAGATTTACGACAGGCCGGCGGGAATCACCCTGCAGGTCTTGGCTGAGGCGGACGCGATCCTCCTCTAACCGCCCAAGCGGGACAGCTCGTCGATGGTTCAGCTCTGGCTCATAGCGTTCGGCGCCGGTGCGGCGTCCGCCCTTCTGGTGGCAACCGTTGCCTCTGGCAGCGCCATCGCTTTGCCGCTGTTCTATCTTGCCCCCCTGCCCATTCTCATCGTCGGCCTCGGCTGGTCGCAGGTCGCCGCTCTGGTGGCCGGCTCCGCCGCCGCCGTGGCGCTCGCGCTGGCCTTCGGGCTGGAGCTGATGCTGGCCTATGTCGCCGGCGTCGGCCTGCCCGCCTATGTGCTGGCCTATCTCGCGCTGATGGCCCGCCAGGACGCGCCCGACGGCCCGCTGGTCTGGTTCCCGGTCGGGCGCATCGTGCTCGCCGCCGCCGTGCTCGGCTGCCTTGCCGTGGCGGCGCTGATCCCGCTCGTCGCCGGGTCGATCGAGGATTATCAGGCGGCGCTGCGCACCCTGTTCCAGGCCATGCTGTCGGCCGATCCCGCCACCCCGGCGGATGCCGACACGGCGCGGCTGATCGACCTGCTGGTCACCGTCATGCCGCCCGCCGCCGCGCTCATCACCATGGTGACGCAGATCGGCAATCTGTGGATCGCCGCCCATGTGGCGCGCATGTCCGGCCGGCTCATGCGGCCCTGGCCGGACCTCGCCGCCATCACCGTGCCGCAGGGAACCGTCGCCCTGCTCGCCGGCGCCTTCATCGGCGCCTCGCTGTCCTCCGGCTTCATCGGCCTCGTCTGCGAACTGCTCGGCGCGACGCTGGTGATGGCCCTCGCCTTCATCGGCCTCGCCACCCTGCACTGGATCACCCGCGGCGCGGGCGGGCGCACGCTGGTGCTGGGCACGGTGTGGATCGCCGCTCTCGCCCTTGGCTGGCCCTTCGCGCTGCTGGCGGTGCTGGGCGCGATCGAAACCCTCTTCGGAATCCGGCGCCGTTTCCGGCGCGGCGGAACCGGCGGACCGCCGGCCGCCAACGAAGCCTGACACTTATTCAAATCGAACGATCGAATGGAGAACTGAAATGGAAGTCATTCTGCTGGAGCGCGTGGCCAAGCTTGGCCAGATGGGCGAAGTGGTCCGCGTCAAGGACGGGTTCGCCCGCAATTTCCTCCTGCCCTCGGGCAAGGCGCTGCGCGCCACCAAGGAAAACAAGACCCGCTTCGACTCGATGAAGGCGCAGCTTGAGACCCGCAATCTCGAGCTCAAGAACGAAGCCGCCAAGGTCGGCGAGAAGCTCGCCGGCACCACCGTCGTGCTCGTGCGCCAGGCGGGCGAGACCGGCCAGCTCTACGGGTCGGTGTCCACCCGCGACATCGCCGACGCGCTGACCGCGACCGGCTTCACCGTCGAGCGCCGCCAGATCGTCCTCAACCACCCGATCAAGTCCATCGGCCTGCACGCCGTGCCGGTCACCCTCCACCCGGAGGTCGAGGTGTCGGTCTACGCCAACGTCGCCCGCAGCGCCGAGGAAGCCGAGCGTCAGTCGCGCGGTGAAGACCTCTCCGTCCGTCGCGATGATGACGAGGACGAGGATGAGGATGAAGCCCCGGCCGAAGCCCCCGCCGAGGACGATGCCGAGGCGGAAGACGAGCAGGCCTGAAGTATTCCCTAGCGGAATACGCCAAATTGCGTAGCCCGGCCGCCTCGCGGCCGGGCTTTTTTGTTATGTCTGCAATCTGCGCGTGTTGCGGCAGGCCGTTTGTTGTGATGCAATGGTAAGCATCATCTAGATAAGCCCAGCGAATGGGCAGGCAGTTCTCCGTGCGGAGACTGGCCTCGACGGCTGGCCGCCGTATGACTGCCTGTGGTCGGAGTGGACCATGGAACGGTTGCTCTTGCAGGTCATCTCCCGCGTCGTCCGGCGCGGTACGCTCAGCGTCACCCTCGCTTCCGGCCGCCGCGCCAGCTTCGGCGACGGCACCGGCATCCCGCTCGCCATGCGCTTCACCTCGGTGCAATGGCAGCGCCGGGTCTGCCTCGATCCCGAACTGGCCTTGGGCGAGGCCTATATGGATGGCGGCCTCATTGTCGAGCAGGGCGACATCGCCGACATCCTCGCTCTGTTCATGGCCCAGGTCGGCCTGGCCGTGCCGAGCGTCAGCGCCAAGCTGTTCATGAAACTGCGCTTCCTGTTCCGGCGCCTCGCGCAGTTCAATCCGCGCGAACGCTCGCAGCAGAACGTCGCCCATCATTACGATCTCGACGGGCGGCTCTATTCGCTCTTTCTCGATGCCGACCGGCAATATTCCTGCGCCTATTTCGAGCGGCCGGACCAGACGCTGGACGACGCGCAGCTCGCCAAGAAGCGCCACATCGCCGCCAAGCTGCTGTTCGACCGGCCGGACCTCGCCACGCTCGATATCGGCTGCGGCTGGGGCGGCATGGGGCTGTATCTGGCGGAGAATGCCGGCGCCCGCGTCACCGGCGTCACCCTCTCGCAGGAGCAGCTCGGCGTCGCCCGCAACCGCGCGAATGAGCGCGGCCTCGCGGAGCGCGCCGCCTTCCGCCTGCAGGATTACCGCGACACGCCCGGCCCGTTCGACCGGATCGTCTCGGTCGGCATGTTCGAGCATGTCGGCGTCGGCCATTACGACGAGTATTTCGCGCGGGTGGCGGAACTGCTGACGGATGACGGCGTCGCGCTGATCCACTCCATCGGCCGCTCGGAAGGTCCGGGCATCACCAATCCGTGGATCGCCAAATACATCTTCCCCGGCGGCTATATCCCCGCCCTGTCCGAGGTGCTGCCCGCCATCGAACGTGCCGGGCTCTATGTCACCGACATCGAGATCCTGCGCCTGCATTATGCCGAGACGCTCAAGGCCTGGCGCGAACGCTTCCTCGCGCATCGCGAGGAGGTCGAGCGACTCTACGATGCGCGTTTCGTGCGCATGTTCGAGTTCTACCTCGCCTCCTCGGAAATGGCCTTCCGCCATCAGGGGATGATGATCTTCCAGGTGCAGCTCGCCAGGCGCGAGGGGGTGGTGCCGATGACGCGCGGCTACATCGCCGAGGCCGAGGCGGCGCTGAAGGCGATGGAGACCCGCCACCGGCCGGGCCTGCGGCTGGCGGGGGAATAGCGCGCGCCTCCTGTTACCGCATGGCTTGGCACTCTCCCGGTGCGGAATCGCGTCAAGCGGGATTCCGCTTTCCACAGGCCCTCCACAGGACAAAAATAGGACGCACGCGATTCGCCCGGACTCGTTCGCCGTGGTGGCGTTAGCTGTGAGCCAGCCCCAGCACACCCGGATACGCCATGCTCGATTCCCCCGCCCGCCCCTCGGCGGCGTCAGAAACGAATTTCCGCAGCGCGCCTCACAATATCGAGGCCGAACAGGCGCTGCTGGGCGCGATCCTGGTCAATAACGAAGCCTTCTACCGCGTCTCCGACTTCCTTGAGCCGCGCCATTTCTTCGAGCCGATCCACGTCTCGATCTACGAGACCACCTCCGCGCTGATCCGCGCCGGCAAGGTCGCGACCCCGGTTACGCTGAAGACCTTCCTGCCGGCCGATTTCGACGTCGGCGGCATGACGCCCTCGCACTATCTCGCCCGCCTCGCGGCCGAGGCGACGACCATCATCAATGCCGAGGATTACGGCCGCACCATCTACGACCTGTCGGTGCGCCGCGACCTGATCGCGATCGGCGAGGAGATCGTCAACGAGGCCTATGAGGCGGCGATCGACGCGACGCCGCAGGACCAGATCGAGGACGCGGAAAAGCGCCTCTACGAGCTGGCCGAGACCGGCCGCTATGATGGCGGCTTCCTGCGCTTCAACGACGCGCTGAAGGAAGCGGTGGACATGGCGAGCCGCGCCTTCCAGCGCGAGGGCCATCTGTCGGGCACCGCCTCCGGCCTCGACGACCTCGACCAGATGATGGGCGGCCTCCAGCCCTCGGACCTCATCATCCTCGCCGGCCGACCGGCCATGGGAAAGACCTCGCTCGCCACCAACATCGCGTTCAATGTGGCGGCGGCCTATCGCTCGGAGACGCTGCCGGACGGTTCGATCAAGGCGATCGACGGCGGCGTGGTCGGCTTCTTCTCGCTGGAAATGTCGGCCGAACAGCTCGCCACCCGTATTCTCGCCGAACAGGCCGAGATCGCCTCCTACAAGATCCGCCGCGGCGACATCACCGAGCACGAGTTCGACAAGCTCGCGAGCTGCGCGCAGATGATGCAGACCATCCCGCTCTATATCGACGACACCGGCGGCATCTCCATCGCCCAGCTGCGCGCCCGCGCCCGGCGGCTGAAGCGCCAGCGCGGTCTCGATTTCATGGTGGTGGACTATCTCCAGCTGCTCACCGGCTCGTCCAAAAGCTCCTCGCAGGGGCGCGTGCAGGAAATCACCGAGATCACCACCGGCCTCAAGGCGCTGGCCAAGGAACTGGGCGTGCCGATCATGGCGCTGTCCCAGCTCTCGCGTCAGGTGGAATCGCGCGACGACAAGCGCCCGCAGCTTTCGGACCTGCGTGAATCCGGCTCGATCGAGCAGGACGCCGACGTGGTCATGTTCGTGTTCCGCGAGGAATATTACCTCAAGGGCAAGGAGCCGAAGGAAGGCTCGGAGGAATGGTTCAAGTGGGACCAGGACATGAAGGCGGCACAGGGCATCGCCGAGGTCATCATCGGCAAGCAGCGCCACGGCCCGACCGGCACGGTGAAGGTCTCGTTCGAGGCGCAGTTCACGCGCTTCTCCAATCTGGCCCAGAGCGACCGCCTGCCGGAACATTGAGCCCCGCCCCAACCCGCCCGACCGAGTGCCCCGCGTGACCGACAGCCCCACCCCCCTCGCCGAAGCCGGCGGCCTGCTGACGATCGACCTCGGCGCCCTGCGCGCCAATTACGAGGAGATCGCCCGCCGCGTGGCGCCGGCGCGGGTGGCCGGCGTGGTCAAGGGCGATGGCTACGGCATCGGCCTCGTGCCGGCCGCCACCGCGCTCTGGGAGGCCGGCGCGCGCCAGTTCTTCGTCGCGCTGCTCGCCGAGGCGCGGGCGCTGCGTGCCGCGCTGCCGGAGGCCGAGATATTCGTGCTCAACGGGCTGTTTGCCGGCACCGAGGCCGTCTATCGCGATGCGAAGCTGCGGCCCGTGCTCGGCAGCGTGCCGGATGTGGCGCGTTGGCGGGATTTTTGCGCCGACATCGGCGAGCCGCTCCCCGCCGCCGTTCATGTCGATACGGGCATGAACCGGCTCGGCCTGTCGCCGAGCGAAGCCATCGGCCTTGCCGAGGGGCGCCAGGAGCTGGGATTCCCCATCGCCCTGCTGATGAGCCACCTCGCCTGCGCCGATGAACCCGACCACCCGCTCACCGCGCACCAGCTTGAGGATTTCCGGGCGGTGCGCGCGCTGTTCCCGGATGTGCCGGCCTCGCTCGCCAACTCGGCCGGCGCCATGGGCGATGCGACGCTGCATTTCGACCTCGTGCGGCCGGGCATCGTCATCTATGGCGGGCGCCCGCGAAACGACCTCGCCCCGCTCCGGCCGGTGGCGCGGCTCGATCTGCGCATCGTGCAGCTGCGCCATGTGCATGAAGGCGAAACCGTCGGCTATGGCGGCGCGCATACGGCGCTGCGGCCGAGCCGCGTCGCCATTCTCTCAGCCGGCTATGCAGATGGCATTCCGCGCCTTGCCGGGGCGTCCGATCTGCGTCCGGGCGCGGAGGCGGTGGTGGCGGGGCGGCGCTGCCCGTTGATCGGGCGCATCTCCATGGACCTGCTGGCGGTCGATGTCACCGATGTGCCGGAAGACGGCGTGCTGCCGGGCGACTGGGCGACCCTGCTAGGCGAGGGCCTCGGCCTTGAGGATCTGGCCCGCCATTCGCACACGATCGATTACGAGATCCTGACCTCGCTCGGCCAGCGCTTTCACCGCCGCTGGACGTAATGCGACTTCAGCCGGGCATCCGCCGGCAGGCCGTGGCGGACATGCTCGCGCACCGCCTGGACCATATCCTGGCCGTTCTCAAGCCAACTGGGCAGCACCACGGCGCGCCCGTCATCGAAAAGCACGTCCAGGCGAAGAACCGGCTGGTCGCTGTCGTTGTAACTCTTGCGGCTCAGCAGACCTTTGACGTCTTTCCACGCGACGAAGCGACCTGACCAAAGGTAAACTCCGTCACCGGTAACTTTGTACACAAACGAACGCCGCCAAAACCACAGCGCAAGACTGCCAATTCCACATGTGAGCGGCAGCAATATCAGCAGCCACATAAGGAAGCGGTTGTTGGGACGCGCGGTGACTTGTTCCATATCGATCCCGTAAGAGCGTGGGCGCGCCGCGTCCATACCATATTTCTGGTTTGTCGGTAATTTAGTAATGCAAGCAAAAAACATACCGATGACGGAACGCCTCGGCTGACCGGCCCGCACGCCCGCCTGAAGCTGGGCGCTTGAGGGGCGCCCATGTGGCCCGACTTGCCCTATGTCTCCGACCTCTGCATGACGGTCGGCATCGACGCGATTCGCGAGTATCCCATGGCCAAGCGCCCGGCTTCCTTCATCTGCCAGACCTGCGGCGCGGCTCACACGCGCTGGCAGGGACGCTGCGATTCCTGCGGCGCGTGGAACAGCATCGTGCAGGAGGAAGAGGCCGGCGGCTCGGTCCCGCCCTCGCAGCGGGCCAACCGGCGTGGCCGGCTGATCGCCCTGGAGAGCCTGTCCGGCACCTCCGAGGATGCGCCGCGCGTCTCCGTCGGCATCGGCGAACTCGACCGTGTGGCCGGCGGCGGGCTGGTGCCGGGCTCCGTGCTGCTGATCGGCGGCGATCCCGGCATCGGCAAGTCGACCCTGCTGATCCAGGCCTCGGCCGCCCTCGCCAAGGCCGGCCATCGCATCATCTATGTGTCGGGCGAAGAGGCGGTGGCGCAGGTTCGTCTGCGCGCCGAGCGGCTGGGCTTGGCCGACGCGGCGGTGGAACTCGCCGCCGAAACCAATGTCGAGGACATCGTCGCCACCCTTTCGGAAGGCCGCAGGCCCGCCATGGTGGTGATCGACTCCATCCAGACCATGTGGACCGACACGGTGGAGTCCGCCCCCGGCACGGTCACGCAGGTCCGCTCCTCCGCGCAGATCCTCATCCGCTACGCCAAGCGCGCCGGCGCCGCCGTCATCCTTGTCGGCCATGTCACCAAGGACGGGCAGATCGCCGGCCCGCGCGTGGTCGAGCACATGGTCGACGCGGTGCTCTCCTTCGAGGGCGACGGCGCCCACCAGTTCCGCATCCTGCGCGCCCAGAAAAACCGCTTCGGGCCGACCGACGAGATCGGCGTGTTCGAGATGACCGGCCTCGGCCTGCGCGAGGTGGCGAACCCGTCCGAACTGTTCCTGTCGAACCGCGACCGCGGCGCGCCGGGCACCGCCGTCTATGCCGGCATGGAAGGAACGCGCCCGGTGCTGGTGGAAATTCAGGCGCTGGTCGTCCCCACCAGCCTCGGCACGCCGCGCCGCGCCGTGGTCGGCTGGGATCCGAGCCGGCTCTCCATGGTGCTCGCGGTGCTCGAAGCGCGCTGCGGCGTGAAGCTCGGCGCCCATGACGTGCATCTCAACGTCGCCGGCGGCTTCCGCATCACCGAGCCGGCGGCCGATCTCGCCGTGGCAGCGGCGCTGATCTCCTCGCTCTCCGGCGCGGTGCTGCCGGCCGACGCGGTGTATTTCGGCGAGGTCAGCCTCACCGGCGCGGTGCGGCCCGTGCCCCATTCCCCGGCCCGGCTGAAGGAAGCGGCCAAGCTGGGCTTCGCCCGCGCGGTGGCGCCGGAGGGCAAGCCTGCCGGCCGGGACAGCGCCGGCGCACGCGGCGAGCCGCAGGAATCGCCCCTGCTGGTGGAAACCGTCGCCTCGCTCGGCGACATCGTCGCCGGCATCGCCGCGCTCGGCCCGAAACGCCCCCGCGCGCGGGATACGGAAGAGGGATGACGGCCCGCCTGTGCCGCGCTATACCTCGCGCGGCTCCAATCGGGGCCCCACGCCTTTGAGATTCGCCGCTCCCTCGTGGAGCCGCTCGGTCACGGTGCGCACGACTTGACGCTGCTCGATATCATCCTCATCGCCGTGATGGTGGTCTCCGGCCTTCTGGCCATGGTCCGCGGTCTGGTGCGCGAAGTCTTCGCCATCGCCTCCTGGATCATCGCGGCCGGGGTCACGCTCTACGCGTACCCGCTGGTTCTGCCCTATGCGAAGCAGTACATCGCCAATGACACCTTCGCCATGGCGGCAAGCGTGGGCGGCGTGTTCCTGCTGACGCTGCTGATCGTCTCGATCATCACCGTGCGCATCTCCGATCTGGTGCTCGACAGCCGCATCGGCGCGCTCGACCGCACGCTGGGCTTCCTGTTCGGCCTCGGACGCGGATTCCTGATAATGGTGGTGGCCTTCCTGTTCTTCAACTGGCTGGTCCAGAACGAGCAGGGCCAGCCCGACTGGATTCGTGACGCCCGTTCCAAGCTGGTCTTGCAAAGTGCCGGTGACTGGCTCATCTCCATTCTGCCGGAAGATCCCGAGAGCCTGATACGCGACATTCGCAACTCGCGGGATGCGGAGCCGACCGAGCCGCCGCCGGAGCCGTTCAACCCGGCTCCCTCGACGACACCGTCGGCGCCATAATTTGACCGCGCCTTCGGGGCACAGCGCCCCCGACGACGTGCGTTGCACTTGAGCAGTGGAAAGCGGCGCAGCCTTGAACTGCGCAGAGCGGAGCAATGGTCACATGGCCGATCTAGCCGTTGATGGCATGGTGCCGAAACCCGTCGATGCCAATGATCATTATGATGATTACGGGGACACGCTGCGCGAGGAGTGCGGCGTGTTCGGCATTTACGGGCACCCCGATGCCGCGGCGATCACCGCCCTCGGCCTGCACGCGCTGCAGCATCGCGGCCAGGAGGCAGCGGGCATAACCACTTATGATGGCCAGCGTTTTCACTCCGAGCGCCGCCTCGGACTGGTCTCCGACGCGTTCTCGGACGGCGAAGCGATCAAGCGCCTGCCCGGCCATATCGCGGTCGGCCATGTACGCTACTCGACCACCGGCGAGACCATCCTGCGCAATGTGCAGCCGCTCTTTGCCGAACTCGACGGCGGCGGTTTCGCCATCGCCCATAACGGCAACCTGACCAACGGCCTCAGCCTGCGCCGCCAGCTCATCCGCGATGGCGCCATCTGCCAGTCCACCTCCGATACCGAGGTGATGCTACACATGGTGGCCCGCTCCAAGCGCGGCCGCTTCACCGAGCGTTTCATCGACGCGCTACGCGCCATCGAGGGCGCCTATGCCTTTGTCGGCCTCACCAACAAGAAGCTGGTGGGCGCCCGCGACCCGCTCGGCATCCGCCCGCTGGTGCTCGGCGAGCTGGACGGTCACCCGATCCTGACCTCCGAGACCTGCGCTTTGGACATAATCGGTGCGCGTCACGTGCGGGACATCGAGCCCGGCGAAGTGATCGTCTTCTCCTCCGACAAGGTCGAGACGCTGCGCCCCTTCGGCGCGGTGAAGCCACGCCCCTGCATCTTCGAGTACATCTATTTCGCCCGGCCGGACTCGATCGTAGGCGGCCAGTCGGTCTATCAGGTGCGCAAGAATATGGGCATGCACCTCGCCGCCGAGGCCCCGGCCAATGCCGACCTCGTCGTGCCGGTGCCAGATTCCGGCGTGCCCGCCGCCATCGGCTATTCGCAGGCCTCGGGCCTGCCCTATGAGCTGGGCATCATCCGCAACCACTATGTCGGCCGCACCTTCATCCAGCCCACCCAGTCGGTCCGTGACCAGGGCGTGCGCATGAAGCATTCGGCCAACCGCGCCGTGGTAGAGGGCAAGCGCATCGTGCTGATCGACGACAGCCTGGTGCGCGGCACGACCTCGGTGAAGATCGTCCGCATGATGCGCGAGGCCGGTGCCCGCGAGGTGCATTTCCGCATCTCCTCGCCGCCGATCACCCACCCCGACTATTACGGCATCGACACGCCGGATCGCGACAAGCTGCTCGCCGCGACGCACGACCTAGAAGGCATGCGCCGCTATATCGGCGCCGACAGCCTCGCCTTCCTCTCCATCGACGGCATCTACAAGTCGATGGGCCATGAGGGGCGCGATCCGGTCAACCCGCAATTCACCGATCATTGCTTCACCGGCGAATACCCGACGCCGCTCACCGATCGCGCCGGCGAAGTGGCCCCGCGCCAGCTCTCGCTGCTCGCCGAAGCGAGCTGACCGGAGACGGGCGGACATGGTCGAGCTTTCCGAGTGGCATCGCGGACGGCTGATCGACCATGTCTCGCTGGTGGTCGCCGATTACGCCGCCAGCCGCCGCTTCTATGCGGCGGTGCTGGAAGTGCTCGGCGTGCCGCTGGTCGAGGGTGACGGCTATTTCTTCGCCGACGAGTTGTTCGTCTCGCCGGGCGAGCCCCTCACCGGGCGGGCGCATATCGCCTTCCAGGCGGGGGATGAGGAAACGGTCCGCCGCTTCCATGCCGCCGCCCTCGCGGCCGGCGGGCGCGACAATGGCGCGCCGGGCCCGCGCGCCTATCACCCCGGCTATTACGCCGCCTTCGTGCTCGACCCCGAAGGCAATAATATCGAGGCTGTCTTTCACGGCCCGCACCGGCGCTCCGCACCCTCGGTGGTGATGACGGACGCCCCCTAAGCTTCGAGGAACCGCCATGTCCGATCTTTCCGACGCGCGCCCGCTCGCCGGCCGCTACGCCCTCGTCACCGGCGCGACCCGCGGCATCGGTCAGGCGACCGCCCTCGCCCTCGCCGGCGCCGGCGCCCATGTGGTGGCCGTCGGCCGCACCTCCGGCGCGCTGGAGGAACTGGACGACGCGATCGTCAAGGCCGGCTCGACCGCCACCCTCGTGCCGCTCGACCTCAAGGACGGCGCGGCGATCGACCGGCTCGGCGGCGCGCTCTATGAGCGGTTCGGCAAGCTCGACATCTTCATCGGCAATGCTGGCGTGCTCGGCCCCATGACCCCCCTCGCCCAGGTGGAGCCGAAGGAGTGGGACGACGCGCTGGCGATCAACCTCACCGCCAACTGGCGGCTGGTGCGCTCGCTGGACCCGCTGCTGCGCCTCTCCACCGCCGGGCGGGTGGTTCTGGTGTCCTCGGGCGCGGCGCACAAGGCGCGGGCCTTCTGGGGCACCTATGCGGTCACCAAGGCGGGGCTGGAGGTGCTGGCGCGTACCTGGGCCAACGAGGTGATGAACATCTCGAACCTGAAGGTGAACCTGATCAATCCCGGCCCGGTCGCCACCAAGATGCGCGCCAAGGCGTTTCCCGGCGAGGACCCGAACACCCTGCCCGCCCCCGAGGACGTGGCCGAGGCCATCCTTGCCCTGTGCCTGCCCGGCTTCGAGCAGACCGGCCAGCTCTACGACTTCCCGACCCGCGCGCTCAAGGCGTTCCCGGTTCCGGCGTGAGGATGCGGCGGCGGGCGAAGATCGCCACCGCCACCACCACGCCGACCAGTTGCAGCAGCGCGCCCACCGCCTCCGGTACGCTCGGCAGGCGCTGCTCGAAGGCCAGGCCGTAGCCCAGCCCGAACACCGTCTCGGCAACGATCAGCTGCGCCGAGAGGGCCATGGGCAGGCGCTCGGAGGCGACCACCCAGCCATAGGTGCCGAGCCACGAGGTGACGACACCCATCATCAGCGCCCACAGGAAGAAGTTCTGGGTCGCCGGGGCGGCGAGATCCAGCATGGCCGGGCCGCTGGAGATGAAGGGCAGCAGCATCAAGGCCAGCGCGCCGCAGCCCACGCCCTGCACCCCGGTCCAGCGCAGCGCGTCCGGGGCGTCCGGGGCGCGCATGACCACGGCATTGACCATGCCATAGGCGATCCACATCACCAGCGCGAAGACCGACAGCGCGACGCCGACCAGCAGATTGCCGACCTCGCCGGACGGGGCCTCCTGCAGGCTGGCGACATTGACCACGCCAAGGCCGGCGGCGATCAGGCACAACGGCACGGCGAGGCGCCGCCACGGCAGCGAGCGTTCGCGAAAGTTCGCGGCGATGGCCAGCAGCACCGGCGCGGTGCCGGTGATCAGCGGCGGCAGCACCGCCCCCGCCAGCAGCACGGCATAGGAAATGGCGAGGAAATAGCCGAACGTGCCGACGGCGCCGAGCACCAGACCCGTCAGCAGCATCCGCCTGGACATGCCGGTGGGGCGGAAAAGCGGGATCGCCATCAGCGCCACGCTGACGATCCCGAAGATCAGGTAGCGGATGACGGAAATATCGAGCGCGGTGAACGGCTCCACCACGCGCGGCGCGATGAAGGCGAGCCCCCACAGCGCCCCGGTCATGAGGCCCGCAAGAATGCCGATCAGCATGGCAGTGACCAATTGAAGACGCCCACGCCGAAGAGGCGCGTCGCCGGATGCCGGATGGAGGGAAGGCGCCGTCCGAGGGACAGCGGAGGGAAGACGCAAATTATAAGCGCAGGACGGCATGCGAGCGAAGGAAAATCGTTTCGCCCGAAGAAACTGCAGCGCGAACTGTCAGGTGGCGCGACGCCGGCGGACTCTCGCCCGCCGGTTAGCCTCCCCTACTCCTTCTCGGCGTAGGGATTGTCCTTCTCGCGCAATGTCAGCCGGATCGGCACGCCCGGCAGGTCGAAGCTGGTGCGCAGCTTGTTGACCAGATAGCGCAGATAGCTCTCGGGCAGCGCGTCGGCGCGCGAGCAGAACAGCACGAAGCTCGGCGGGCGCGCCTTGGGCTGCGTCATGTAGCGCAGCTTGATGCGCCGGCCCGACACCGCCGGTGGCGGATGATCGCTGGTCATCTCGATCAGCCAGCGATTCAGCGGGTTGGTGGCGATGCGGCGGTTCCACACCTGGTAGGTCTGCTGGATGGCGCGCACCAGACGGTCGAGCCCGTCGCCGGTGAGACCGGAGACCATCACCACCGGGGCACCCTTGACCTGCGGCAGCCAGTGGTCGGCTTCCTCGCGCATCCGGGCCGCCATGCCCGGCTGGTCCTGCACCAGATCGGATTTGGACAGCGCCAGCACGACCGCCCGTCCCTCGCGCTCGGCAAGGTCGGCGATGCGCAGGTCCTGCTCCTCGAACGGGTGGGTGGCGTCGATCAGCACCACCACCACCTCGGCGAAGCGCGCGGCGCGCAGCCCGTCGGCAACGGAGAGCTTTTCCAGCTTGTCCTCGATGCGGGCACGCTTGCGCATCCCCGCCGTGTCGAACAGGCGCAGGGCGACGCCGTGATGCTCGATATCGACCGCGATCGAGTCGCGGGTGATCCCGGCCTCGGGTCCGGTCAGCAGCCGGTCCTCGCCGAGCAGGGCATTGATCAGGGTCGACTTGCCGGCATTCGGGCGACCGAGCACGGCGACGCGGATCGGGCGCCGGGCCCGCTCCTCATCGGTCTCTTCCTCCACCTCATCACCCTCATCGGCCACGAAGACCGAGAGGGCGCGGACGAGGTCCGCCATGCCGTCGCCATGCTCGGCCGACAGCTCCACGGGGTCGCCCAGACCCAGCGAATAGGCATCGAGCGAGCCCGCCTGCGAGCCCTTGGCCTCGGCCTTGTTGGCCACCAGAATCGTGTGTTTGCCGGACTTTCGGGCGAGATCGGCAAAGGTGCGGTCGCTCGGCGTGATGCCGGCCTTGGCGTCGATCAGGAACAGCAGAACGTCGGCGTCGTCGATCGCCGTCTCGGTCTGCGCCCGCATCCGCCCTTCCAGCGTCTCGGCCTTGGCCTCTTCCAGCCCCGCCGTGTCGATCACCCGGAAGGACAGATGACCCAGACGCCCCTCCCCCTCCCGCCGATCCCGCGTAACCCCCGGCCGGTCATCGACCAGCGCAAGGCGCTTTCCAACCAAGCGATTGAAAAGAGTGGACTTTCCGACATTGGGCCGGCCGACGATGGCAACGGTCGTGGTCATGGACGGCGCCTCCGAGCGCCTCACTGAGCCGGGGTCGCCGGCGCCGGCGTCTCCGGCGGGAGTTCATATTTGGCGGAATTGGCCGGCTGCGGCGGCGGCGCATTGTAGTCCACGCCCGGCACCCCCTCGGGGAACACGGGAGCGCGCGCGCCCGGCAGCGGTTTTTCCTTTTCCGTGAAGGGGTTCATCTTGTCGAGCGTCTCGCAGCCGGACACCGCCAGAGCGAGGCCGAGAATGGGCAGCAGCCCCAGAACGCGACGCAGCCGCGGCGAACGCGGCGTGGCAGGCTTCGTCATGGAGTTCTCCTCACTGGACAGCGGGCGCGGCGGCCGGAGCCGTCGCCCCCGCCGGAGCGGCCGTGGCGTCGGGCGGGACCTGCGCGCTGGCCAGCGTGCGCATCAGCTCCGCGCGACGGCGCAGGCCGGGCGGCGTCTGGCCATCGTCAAGGATGGTGGTGAAGGTCGCGCTCGCCGCCTTGTAGTCCCCGGCCTTGTACTGGGCGAGGCCGAGAAGCTCACGCGCGGAGTGCCGGAAGGCGCCCTGCGGTTCGTTCAAGGGGTTGATCCGCTGTTGAAATTCCGCGAGCGGCGCGGTGTCGACGAGCAGCATGGCCGCGCGCAGGCGCGCCACGTCCTGCATCAGCGGACCGATGCTGGAGTCCCCGGCAAGGGCATCAAACTCGGTCACGGCCGCCTTCGGGTCGGTCCCCGCCAGTTCGATGGCGGCCCGGAAGCGCGCCAGCGTGCGGTAACCGGCCGGCGCATCCTTCTCCATCGCGGCGAACGCGGCCTCCGCCTCGGCGGTCTTGCCCTGCGTCGCCAGTTGCATGGCCGCCTCGAAGCGGGCGCCGGCTTCCTGCGCCTGCTGGGTCTTCCACCACTCATAACCGCGCCAGCCGGCCACCGCGACGACGATCAGCACCGCTAGCGCGATGAGATAGACGCCATAGCGGCTCCAGAGGCGCGAAAACCGCTCTCGGCGAAGATCCTCGTCGATCTCGTGGAAAATATCGGCCATGTGGTGTCCGTGAGCAGGTCGTTCGACAGGTGCCGGCATCCGCGTGCAAGTGCGTGCCGACATGGAAAAAGGCCGCGTAAACTACCGATGCGGCTTGAACAAGGCAAATCTACCGCCGTCCCGGCCAGCGCGCCGCTTCACGCCTTCTTTGGCGCATAGACATGCTCCGGGCCGGGGAAAGTGCGGGCGCGCACCTCTTGGGCATAGGATTCGACGGCGGCCCCGATGGCCGGGCCAATGTCCGCGAACTTCTTCACGAAGCGCGGCACCCGGTCCGACAGGCCGAGCATGTCCTCCAGTACCAGGATCTGCCCGTCGCAGGCCACCGAACCGCCAATGCCGATGGTGGGCGGGGCCACCTCATCGGTGATCTGGCGGGCCAGCGGTTCGGAAATCGCCTCAAGGACGATGGAAAAGGCGCCGGCCTCGGCAATCGAGCGCGCATCGTCGAGGATCAGCGCCGCGCTTGCCTCGTCGCGCCCCAGCGCCTTGAAGGAGCCGAGCGTGTTGATGGCCTGCGGGGTGAGACCCACATGGCCCATCACGGGCACGCCGCGATCAGCCAGGAAGCGCACCGTCTCCGCCATGCGCCGCCCGCCCTCCAGCTTCACCGCGCCCGCCCCGGTCTCCTTCAGCACGCGCGAGGCGGTAGCAAAAGCCTGCTGCGGCGAGCCTTCATAAGAGCCAAACGGCAGGTCGACGACCACCAGCGCATGCGAGGAGCCACGCATCACCGCCTGCCCCTGCAGGATCATCATCTCAACCGTCACCGGCACCGTCGTTTCCATGCCGTGCATCACCATGCCCAGCGAATCGCCCACCAGCATGAAGTCGACATGCGGGTCGATGAGGCGCGCCGTGTGGGCGTGATAGGCCGTCAGCGAGACGATGGGCTCGCCACCCTTCCGGGCGCGAATATCCGGGGCTGTAAGGCGGCGAGCGGCGGACTGAACCGACATCCGGAGCGTTTCCTCTTGTTTTTCTAGGGCTTGTCAGCCCATTACCGGCACCCCGATGATGTAGGGGTGGAGCCCGAAGGCGAGCACGGCATAAAGCACAACACCGCCGAGGATCGCAACGAGGTCGCCTCCCCAGCCCGCCGGCGCCACCGGCAGCGGGGCGTTGCGGCGCTTGGCCATGATCCGCAGAACCACCGCCCAGCCGAGGATGACGACGGCGAGCGTCACCGTCGCGGCATCCCCATTGGAGATGAGGTGCGCCAGCGCCCAGGTCTTGATCGCCACGAGGAAGGGGAATTTGAGCCACGCCTTGATGTGGCTCGGCACCAGAGCGGCCACGGCGGCGATACAGGCGATCAACATCAGCAGCAGCGCCAGATGGCGCAGGCCCACCGGCGGATCATAAAGCTGCACCGGCCCTTCGGCCCGCCACTGGCCGAAGCCATAGGCCATCATCAGCAGGGCGATCGCGGCAAGGACGCCGTGGATCATGCGGTAGGTGGTGGCTCCCAGCATGTCGTTCGCCGCGCCAACCATCTTGCGACGCGCGGATACGAGATGGATGGCAACAAACAGCGCCAGGCCGGCGAGCATCAGGATCATGGGGTGGCTCCGCGAGATGAGTGCGGCGCGAAGCTAGATCGTTTCCAAGCCGGGCGCCATCGGGCTTGCGGTCGCGCATCGCTCCGTCTGGTTGCGGTCAGGTAAACCATAACGAGCATGTACGCTCACGCTCCGCAACGTCACGTGCCAGACTGGCCGCTCTTGCGGGGGAGCTGGGATGAAGCGCATCCTTTTGATCATACTGGCCACACTGGCGCTCTCACTGGCGCACGTGCCGCACGCCCGTGCACAGGCGGTAGTCGCTCACATCGACCTGTCCACGCAAAGCATGGAGGTCTGGGTCGAGGGCTGGCGGAGATACACCTGGCCGGTTTCCACGGCGCGCAAGGGGTACCGGACCCCCGTCGGCACGTTTCATCCGTACCGCATGCACCGACGCTATTTCTCGCGCAAATACGACAATGCGCCGATGCCCTATGCGGTCTTCTTCCACAAGGGCTATGCCATCCATGGCACCAACGATCTGCGGCGCCTCGGGCGCCCGGCGTCGCATGGCTGCATCCGCCTTCATCCGGAAAATGCCAAGACCTTGTTCTCACTTGTCAGCGAATTCGGACGGAGTAATACCGAGATCGTCATTACGCGATGATCGAGGCCGACAGACGCGGCTGACGATCTGCTGCTTCACATGCAGCCTAACAACGCACAGCGGGGCGGGCGTCCGGCAGCCGCGGGAATTCATTGATGTTGCTGGACTATGTGACTCTGCTTACCGCCGTCGGCATATCCGCCGCCTGCCTTTCAGCGATGATCTTCATCGGCTGGCTGATGGGCCCCAAGGACTCCTTCCTGCTCAACTGCGCGATCGGTGGCGCCCTCTGCGGCCTGGGACTCCTGCTTTACGGCTTTTATGTCGCGACCCCCAAGGTGGCGATCGCCGTCGCGGCTTTCTGCATCATACTTGTCGGCCTGTCCCTGCTGGTGGGCGCGGGCTACCGATTCCGCACGGAGCGGCCATCACGCCGGCTTGTCACCACTCTTGCCATCATCGCGAATGTCCTGGCCTTGCCCTTGCTCATTCTCGGCTATAGCGGCATCGGTTTCGCGCCGATCAACGCCACCGTGGCCGTATTGCTGTTCCTTGTGGCTGGACAATACTGGGGCGCCCGCCGTCACGCCCCCGTCGCCATTGGCGGGCTGTGCGTTCTCTATTCCCTGATGGGACTCACCTTCCTGCTCTGCGCGATCATCATTGCCATAGATGGCCGTCTGACACTGCCAGGCGCGCCCTCCGGTTGGGCCGAGGATTTTTCGCTGCTGGTCATGATCGCCTGCGTCCCCGGCATCGGCGCCGTGACGCTGACATTGAGCCAGACCCGGACCGCACGTGAACACCAGCGGGCCGCGATGACCGACTCGCTGACCGGTTTGATGAACCGCCGCGCCCTGTTCAAGGCGCAGGGCGGCTGTCCCATCGCCGCCGGGACAGCCATCATCGTGTTCGACATCGACCACTTCAAAAGCATCAATGATAGTCACGGGCACGCCGTCGGCGATCAGGTGATCGTCCAATTCGCCCGCGCGATCGAACGTGAAATCCCGAAGGACACTCTTGCCGCGCGGCTCGGCGGCGAAGAATTCGCGCTGGTCGTTCCCTCATCCTCGGCGGACCGGGCTTTTCGGCTTGCCGAGAATGTGTGTCGGTACTTTGCGCAGATGTCGACCTCGATCGGCATTGCCGGCTTCTCAAGCACTGCCAGCGCCGGCATTGCCTTCGGCGTCGTCCACGGGGGAACCTTTGAGCAGGTACTGAACGAGGCCGACAAGGCACTTTATGCCGCCAAGCGCAGCGGGAGAAACCGCGTCATTCCAGCGGAGCCGAGGCTTTATGGATAGCGCGCGAGAAGGTGGCCTCAGGCCGCCTTCTTCACGTCCTTCACATCGGTGAAGACGATGCCGGGCCAGCGATCGCCTGTGTAGCCGATCATGAAAGCCGAGGGGCTGAGGAACACCAGATCGCCATCGAGGTCCTCCGCCGTCGAGAGGCGATTGCCGGCGGCGAATTCGTCGAGCCGCTTAGGATCGGCCGCCGAGACCCAGCGGGCAAGCTGAAACTCGGACATGTCGAAGCCGACATCGAGCCCATACTCGGCCTCCAGCCGGTTCTTCAGCACGTCGAGCTGAAGGGGACCGACGACGCCGACGAGAGCGGGCGAGCCATCCGTCGGGCGGAAGACCTGGACGACGCCCTCTTCCGCCATTTCCTGCAGCGCCTGCTTCAGCTTCTTGGCTTTCATGGCGTCGGAGAGCTTTACCCGGCGCAGGATTTCCGGTGCGAAGCTCGGCACGCCGACGAAGTTGATCTCCTCGCCCTCGGTCAGCGTGTCGCCGATGCGCAGATTGCCGTGATTGGGGATGCCGACCACGTCGCCGGCATAGGCTTCCTCCGCCAGTTGGCGATCCTGCGCGAAGAAGAACTGCGGCGTGGCCAGGCTCATCGGCTTGCCGGTACGCACCAGCTTGGCCTTCATGCCGCGCTGGAGCCGGCCCGAACACAGCCGCGCAAAGGCGATACGGTCCCGATGATTGGGGTCCATGTTCGCCTGGATCTTGAAGACGAAGGCCGTCATGCGCGGTTCCTCCGCTTCGACGCGGCGCTTGTCGGCGTCCTGCGCCCGCGGTGGCGGGGCGTAGCGGCCGAGCCCTTCGAGCAGGTCGCCGACGCCGAAATTGCGCAGCGCCGAGCCGAAATAGACCGGCGTCAGATGGCCTTCGAGGAAGGATTCAAGGTCGAACGGGTTGCAACCCTCGCGCACCAGACCGAGTTCCTCGGCGAGCGCCGGCTCTTCCAGCGTTACGTTAAGCGCGGCGATCTCCGCCATGCTCATCTGCCGCAACGGGCCTGTCTTGCCTTCGTCGCCATCGAGCAGGCGCATGCCACCGGTGGCGACATCCATGGTGCCGACAAAGTCGCGCCCGCGGCCCACCGGCCAGGTCATCGGCGAGGTGTCGAGCGCCAGCGTCTTCTCGATCTCGTCGAGAATCTCGAACGGATCACGACTCTCGCGGTCCATCTTGTTGATGAAGGTGATGATCGGAATATCGCGCAGCCGGCAGACTTCCAGCAGTTTGCGCGTGCGTGCCTCGATACCCTTGGCCGCATCGATCACCATCACCGCCGCGTCGACCGCGGTCAGCGTGCGGTAGGTGTCTTCCGAGAAGTCCTCATGGCCCGGCGTGTCGAGCAAGTTGAACACATGCCCGTCGAACTCGAAGGTCATCACCGACGTCGCGACGGAAATGCCGCGCTCGCGCTCGATCGCCATCCAGTCCGAACGCGTCGAGCGTCGGTCCTTCTTGGCGCGCACCTGTCCGGCGAGCTGGATCGCGCCGCCGAACAGCAGCAGCTTTTCGGTCAGCGTGGTCTTACCCGCATCCGGATGAGAGATGATCGCGAAGGTGCGACGGCGCGCCACTTCAAGCGCGATCGGCGAGGCGGCGGAGTTGGAGAGAGCGTTCATAGGCCGGAAATGGCAGGGATGAGGCGCGGGATCAAGGGGCGTGCGGCACGTCCGGTGATTCAGCCGAACCGCGCCGCGTAGGCCTCCGGCTTGAAGCCGACGAGCAACGTACCATCCGCGTCGAGCACCGGCCGCTTGATGAGCGAGGGCTGCGCCTGCATCAGCACCAGTGCCTTGCCCTCGTCGATATCGGCCTTGTCGGCCTCATCGAGCTTGCGGAAGGTGGTGCCGGCGCGGTTCAGCAGCGGTTCCCAGCCGACCTTGCCCGCCCACTCCTGCAACCGCCCAAGGTCGATGCCGGACGCCTTGTAGTCGTGGAACTGGTAGGCCACGCCCTGCGCGTCGAGCCAGGCGCGCGCCTTTTTCATCGTGTCGCAGTTCTTGATGCCATAGATCGTGACAGCCACGCGGAACCTCGCAAAGCTCAGCCGAGCGCGAGGATCCGCGACACGGCGCGCCTCGTCATAACGCCGGCCAGATGCGCGCGATAGGCGCCGGTGCCGTGGATGTCGCTGATCATCGCGTCACCGTCGAGCCAAAGCCCGTCCAACGCGGACGGATCGAAGTCGGTCATAAGCGCGGCCTCGGCCTCGCTCCAGCGGAACACCCCGCCTTGCCCGGTGCCGGTGATGGCCACGCGCACCTTGCCCATGCCGCGCCAGACAAAGGCGCCCGCCATCGCATAGCGGGAAGCCGGATTGGGGAACTTCTCATAGGCTCCCTGCCCGCCGAGCGGGAAGATCACCTTGAGGATCACTTCCGCAGGCTCCAGCGCCGTCTCGAACAGATCACGGAAGAAATCCCCGGCCGGGATCTCCCGCTTGTCGGTCACGATCGTCGCATCAAGCGCGAGACAGGCGGCGGGATAGTCGGCGGAAGGGTCGTTATTGGCGATCGAGCCACCCAGCGTGCCGCGATTGCGCACCGCCGGATCGCCGATCAGCTCCGCCAAAGCGGCCAACGCCGGGAGCGCCTCACGCACCAGCGGGGACGCGGCGACATCGGCGTGGCGGGTCATGGCGCCGATGACCAGCGTGTCGCCCTCGCGCGACATGCCGGCAAGACCGGGAATGGCGGCGAGGTCGATCAGGTCGCTCGGGCTGGCAAGACGTTGCTTGAGGGTCGCAATAAGCGTCTGGCCGCCGGCGAGGAGCTTGGCCTCGTCATTACCGCCGAGAAGGGCATGAACCGTCGGCAGGTCCGTCGGGCGGTGATAGGTGAAGGGGAACATGCCGCTCACTCCGCCGCCGCGGGCACTGCCGCCATGGCCCGGGCGCCCGCCATGATGGCCAGCACGATATTATGATAGCCCGTACACCGGCAGATATTGCCTTCGAGCTCCGTGCGCACGGTCGTCTCGTCCATAACCGGGCCGTGGCGACGCACCATATCCAGCCCGGCCATGATCATGCCCGGCGTGCAGAAGCCGCATTGCAGGCCGTGGTGCTCGCGGAAGGCCTCCTGCATCACATGCAGATGCTCCGGCCCGCCAATGCCCTCCACCGTCGTCACCTCCAGCCCATCCGCCTGAACGGCGAGCACGGCACAGGCCTTCACGCCCACCCCATCGAGCAGCACCGTGCAGGCGCCGCACTGGCTGGTGTCGCAGCCGACATGCGTGCCGGTGAGGTTCAGCGTGTCGCGCAGCAACTGCACCAGCAGCGTGCGCACGTCGATGGTGGCGGTGACGTCCGCGCCATTGACGGTCAGGGTAATGGTCTGCATCGGCTTGCTCCCGGTCGCCTATGCGCGAAACGCTATTCGGTGGTGACGTCGACGGGCGCCGGCGCCACAAGCAGGGCAAAGGCCCCGAAGAACTCGCCCGCCAGCTTCTTAGAGGTCCCCTCGATGAGCCGGGCGCCAAGCTGGGCGATCTTGCCGCCAACTTTCGCCTGCGCCTCGTAATTGAGGATGGTGACACCCTCCTCCTCAATCAGCCAGACCTTCGCCCCGCCCTTGGCGAAACCCGCGACGCCCCCCTGCCCCTCGCCGTAGATGCGGTAGGCGGTGGGCGGTTCAAGGTCGGACAGCGTCACCGCGCCGGCAAAGGCGGCCTTCACCGGCCCGATCTTCAGCACGACCTTGGCGGTGAACTCGGTCGGCGACGTCTGCACCAACTCCTGGCATCCCGGAATGCACTGACGCAGTATCTCCGCATCGTTGAGCGCGCGCCACACCTCCTCGCGAGGGGCCTCAATGCGCTGGGAACCGGTCAAATCCATAGGGCACCTGAATTTTCTGCGCGGCCACGACGGAGCAGTCACCTTGAGGCCGGCCCGGTGCCTGAGCAACCCATGTGCCAACCCTCGAATAACCACGCTTCCGCCGCTACCAGCCTCCGCCGGGAACCGGCCTGAAGCGAAAATGCCCGCATAGGAGGCGCGCGCTGCATAAAATTGACGCAACGCTAAGTGTCAATCTTTATTGAGCAAAATTGCATTATTGGTATGGTCACATAGCACACCATACCTGCCGCAGCGTAGTGCGCTTTCCAGCACCGCGGCCGACGCGTTCCGAGCGGCCCCTCCCAGCGGGGCGAGACAACCACACGCCGTTCCAGAACAGGGAAGACTGACATGTCCGACATGGGTTTGCTCCGCTCCGCCCGCCTCGCCTTGCTGGCGGGCGGTCTTGCCGCCGGCCTTCTCGCCGCCGGCGCTGCCAAGGCGCAGGAAGTCATCAAGATTGGCGCGCCGCTCGCGCTCACCGGAGGCCTCGCCGACGAGGGCAAGAAGCAGGACATCGTCTGGAAGATGTGGGTCGAGAAGGTCAATGCCGCCGGCGGCCTTCAGGTCGGCGACAAGAAGATGAAGGTCGAGCTGATCGAGTACGACTACCAGTCGGAAGGCCAGCGCGCGAGCCAGCTCGCCGAAAAGCTCATCAATGACGACAAGGTGCAGTTCCTCTTCGCGCCCTTCGGTTCCGGCCATACCAAGATCGTCGCCGGCGTCGGCGAGCGGTACCAGATTCCCACCATCGCCTGCGTCGCCTCCTCCGAGAGCGTCTTCGACCAGACCTTCAAGCATCTGTTCGGCACGCTCTCGCCGAATGGCGGCATGACCACGGCCATGGTGAAGCTGTTCAAGGAAAAGTACCCGGAGACCAAGACCATCGCCGTTCTCGGGCGCGACGACGTGTTCCCCAAGTCGATGGCCGAGGGCATCGCCAAGGCGGCGGAGGCGCAGGGCCTGACCGTTGCCTACAAGGAACTCTATCCGGTCGGCACGATGGATCACGCCGCCGCGCTGTCCTCGATCAAGGCCACCAAGCCCGACTGGATCTACATCACCGGCTATACGCAGGACCTGATCCTTGCCCGCAAGCAGATGCAGGATCTCGGCGTCACCGCGCCCATCGTCACCATGGTGACGGGCCCGTCCTACAAGGAATTCACCGAAGGCCTCGGCAAGCTGGCGAACGGCATCACCTCGTCGAGCTGGTGGCACCACGCGACCTCCTACACCGGCGAGGGCGTGTGGCCGACCACCGCCGCTTTCTATGAGGAGTTCAAGGCGAAGACCGGCGGCGATCCCGACTATGTGCACGGTTCCTGTGCCGCCGCTGGCGAGGTGATCGCCGACGCTCTGGAGCGTACCGGCTCGCTCGACAAGGCGAAGTTGCGCGATGCGATCGCCGCAACCGACATCCAGACCTTCTACGGCCCGATCAAGTTCGGCCCGAACGGTATGAACCTGCCGCGCGAACTGCCGATCATCCAGGTGCAGGACGAGACCATCAAGGTGCTCGCCCCGGCGGCCATCAAGAACGCCGACATGATCGCCATGCCGAAGTGACCACCGCAGCGACGTGACCAAACGGCCCATCACGCGATGCGGCAGGTGTCTTGCCACTCTGCCGCATCGCCCGCGCCGCTGATCGCGATCTCAGGAAGCCCATGGCCATCTATCTGCAAACACTCGTCAACGGCCTGATGCTCGGCGCACTCTATGCGTGCCTGGCCGTCGGCTTCTCGCTGGTGTGGGGCGTGCTGAACGTCATCAACATGCTCCACGGCTCCTTCATCATTCTCGGCGGCTACCTCACCTATTTCGCCTGGCACGCTTACGGCATCCATCCGGTCATCATGCTGCCGGTGGTCGCCGCCCTCATGTTCGCCCTCGGCTTCGCGCTCCAGCGCGGCCTGATCAACAAGGTCGTCAGCGCCCCGGTGCTCACCACACTGACGCTGACCTTCGGGCTGGACATGATCCTCTACAACGCGATGACCTATTTCTTTACGGCGACGCCGCGCCGGATCACGCTCGATCTCGGCGCGATCAGCCTCGGCCCGATCACGCTTCCGGTAGACCGCCTGCTCGGCACCGGTCTCGCCCTGCTGCTGACCCTGCTGCTCTATGCGGTGATGCGCGGCTCCAGCATCGGGCGCGCCATCGTCGCCGTGCGCATGGACCGCATGGCCGCGGAACTGATGGGCATCCGCACCGACCGCATCTACGCCATCACCTTCGGCATCGGCGCGTTGATGGCGGGGGCCGCCGGCGTCGTCTTCGCCACCATCTTTCCCATCACCACCAATGTCACCGGCATCTGGCTCGGTAAGGCCTTCGTGGTCTGCGTCGTCGGTGGCCTCGGCTCGGTGCCCGGCGCCCTGGTGGGCGGGCTCGTGCTCGGACTGGTGGAGAGCTTCGCGGGCCATTGGTTCGGGCCGCAGCAGGCGATGACGGCCGGCTTCCTGCTCATGCTGGTGCTGCTTCTCACCCGCCCCACGGGCCTCGTCGGCGTGAAGGGTTACGAATGAAACCGCTCCCGCTTTACGCGTCGCTTGTTGTCGGCCTCGCCATCCTCGCGGCCGCACCGCTCTATGGCGATAATTACGTGGTCCGCACCGCCGCCATCGTCGCCATGTACGGGGCGCTGGCCACATCGTGGAACTTCATCGGCGGTTTCACCGGCTATCCCTCGTTCTCTACCGCAGCCTTCTTCGGACTTGGCGCCTATGTCGGCGCGCTGTGCCAGCGCAGCGGCGTCCCCATGGTCGTGGCCTGGGCCATCGCTTCCGTCGCTGTGGCGGCTTTCGCGGCACTGCTGGGCGGCATTCTGCTGCGGCTGCGCGGCCATTACTTCGCCATCGGCTCGATCGCCGTGGTCGAGCTGTGCCGCCTCATCGTCTCCTCCTGGTCGAGCCTCACCGGCGGCGGCGACGGGCTGAACCTGCCACTGGTCCAGGGCACCCCGGAGGACCTGATGCGGTTCTTCCTGATGGTGATGCTGGTGATCCTGGCGGCAAGCCTCCTCGTGACAATTCTCGTCGATCGCTCCCGTCTCGGCTTCGGCCTGCGCTGCATCCATCAGAACGAGGATGCGGCGGCCATGGTCGGCGTCAACACCACCGCCTACAAGGTCGCCGCCTATACACTCTCCGCCGTGTTCTGCGCCGCCGCGGGCGCTACCTATGCCTCCTGGACCGGCTATATCGACCCGACCGATTCCTTCCAGATCGTCCTGACGGTGAAGGTCGTCGTCATGGCGCTGCTGGGCGGCGCCGGCACCATTCTCGGACCGGCCATCGGCGCGGCGGCCTTCGTGCTGCTCGAAGAGGTGTTCTGGGCCAACTTCATCGACTGGAACCGCGCCATTCTCGGCCTGGTGATCGTGGTGCTGATCTTCTTCCTGCCCGGCGGCCTGCTCAGCCTGCGCCGCCGCCTGATGCCGGGAGGCGCCGCATGAGCGACCCGATCCTGCGGCTCGAGGGAGTCTCCAAGACCTTTGGCGGCCTGAAGGCCCTCACCGATGTGTCCTTCGGGCTCAATGAAGGCGAAGTCGTCGGCCTGATCGGACCGAACGGCGCCGGCAAGACCACGCTGGTCAATGTCGTCACCGGCAATCTGCGCCGCAGTTCCGGCCGGATCATGTTCGAGGGCGAGGATGTAGGACTGCAAAAGCCCTATCAGGCCGCGCGCAGGGGCCTTGCCCGCACCTTCCAGATCGTCCAGCCCTTCCCGGCCATGACAGTGCTGGAGAATGTCACCGCCGGCGCGCTGTTCGGGGGCGGCGCGGCTTCGGTGGGCGACGCGCGGGACAAGGCCCGGCAGAGCCTTGAATTTGTCGGACTGGCGCCTCTGGCCGACCGGCCCGCCGCAAACCTCGCTCTGGCAGCACGCAAGCGGCTGGAACTGGCCAAGAGCCTCGCCATGAACCCGAAGGTGCTGATGCTCGACGAGGTGAATGCCGGGCTCAATTCCTCCGAGATCGATGGCGCGCTCGACCTCATCCGCAAGATCGCCGACAGCGGCGTCACGGTGCTCATCATCGAGCATCTGATGAAAGTGGTGCTCTCGCTGTCGAAGCGCCTTCTGGTGCTGCATCACGGCCAGCTCATCGCCGACGGCCCCAGCCGGGAGATCGTCTCGGACGAGCGGGTGATCGAGGCCTATCTCGGTCAGAAATTCGCGGCGCGGCTCAAGGAGATGCACCATGGCTGAACCGCTGCTCTCGCTTTCCGGCGTCACCTCGGGCTATGGCCAGATTCAGGTACTGTGGGGTATGGACCTCGCGGTGAATGCGGGCGAGGTGGTGGCGCTGGTCGGCTCGAATGGCGCCGGCAAGAGCACGCTGCTGCGCACCATCTCCGGGCAATTGGCACCTAGCGCCGGCTCGATCCGTTTCGACGGCACGGAAATCGGCGGATCCCGACCGGACATCATCCTCAAGGCCGGCATCGCCCATGTGCCGGAGGGGCGGCGCCTGTTTCGCGGCCTTACGGTGCGCGACAATCTCCTGCTCGGCGCCTATCTGCGCACCGACAAGCAGGCCATCGCCGACGATCTGGAATGGGTGTTCGAGCTGTTTCCGATCCTGCGCGAGCGCCAGCGCCAGGACGCGACGACGCTGTCAGGCGGCGAGCAGCAGATGTGCGCGGTCGGGCGGGGCATCATGTCCCGGCCACGTTTGCTGATGATCGACGAACTCTCGCTCGGCCTCTCGCCGCGCATGGTGGAGCATCTCGGCAATGCGCTGGTCGCCCTCAACAAGGCGGGCCAGACCATTCTGCTGGTCGAGCAGGATGTGATGACCGCCTTCGAACTCTCAAACCGCGCCTATATCGTCGAGAATGGCCGCGTGGCACGCACCGGCGCCTCGGCTGAGCTGGCCCGCGACCCCACGGTCAGCGACGCCTATCTGTCGATATAACCTCAATGCAAGAAATAAGAATTTGCATCATTGGTTCTATCATTAGTATCATCGAAAACGTGCGGTACGCCGCATCCACTGGAACTGCGATCGAGTCCGCATGAACCCCTTCGAGCTCCCCTCCCGCGTCGTCGATGACGGCATCTACGCCCGCACCGTGGCGCATCTGCGCGAACGCGGCATCGTCCTCCCGCGCTTTTCCGAACTCGCGGCGCCGGAAACCATCCCTGCCGCGACCCGCAAGCTCGCGGCGCAGGCCGATCGCAATGCGCCGGATGGGCGCAATCTGTTCGGGGTGCATTGGTTCAATCAGGCGGACAGTGTGAACGGTGTGACCGTCCCGTCCTTCCTTGAGCTGCCCTCCGCCATCACCGGGGTTCCCGCCCGCATCATCGTCATGCAGGGCCGGCATTTTCCGATGATCCGGGCGCATAAGGTGCTGGCGGCCTATGCCTGCCTCGCCCCGCGTCTCGTCTCCGGCATGTTCGACCCGACGCATCACCGCGCGGTATGGCCGTCCACCGGCAATTATTGCCGGGGCGGCGTCGCCATCTCGCGCATTCTCGGCTGCCACGGCGTCGCCGTGCTGCCGGGCGGGATGAGCGCGGAGCGGTTCAACTGGCTGGAGCAGTGGGTTACCGACCCGTCCGATATCGTGCGCACGCCGGGCACGGAGTCGAATGTGAAGGAGATCTATGACGCCTGCGCCGAGATGGCGAAGGACGAAGGTAACTTCATCCTCAACCAGTTCTCCGAATTCCCGAACTACCTCGCCCATTACGCCATGACCGGCACCGCTGCCGGCCGGCTGTTCGAGGCGCTGAACAGCTCCGGCACGCTGAACCTCGCGGCCTTCGTCGCCGGCACCGGCTCGGCCGGCACGCTGGGCACAGGCGATTATCTGAAGGAAACCTACGGCGCCCGCATCGTCGCCATGGAGCCGGTGGAATGCCCGACGCTGCTCTATAACGGCTTCGGCGAGCACAACATTCAGGGCATCGGCGACAAGCATGTGCCGCTGATCCACAACGTCACCAATACCGACCTGATCGCCGGCGTCTCCGACCATGCGACGGATGATCTCGGCTTGCTGTTCGGCTCAAAGGCCGGCCGCACCTACCTCGCCGAGCGGCGCGGTATCGACGCGGCGACGCTGGATGGCCTGGCGGAACTCGGCTTCTCCGGCATCGGCAATGTGCTGGCGGCGATCAAGACCGCGCGGCGCCTCGATCTCGGCGAGACCGATGTCATCATCACCGTGGCGACGGACGGCGCGGAGCTTTACCCGAGCGAGCTCGCCGCCCATCTCGCCCGCCGGGGCGGGACGTTCGACCAGATCGACGCAGCCGAGGCGTTCGGCCAGCACCTGCTCGGCGGGGATGCCGACCATGTGCTCGAACTCGACCACCGCGAGCGCCAGCGCGTGTTCAACCTCGGCTACTACACCTGGGTCGAGCAGCAGGGCATTTCCGTCGAGGATTTCGACCGCCGCCGCCACCAGAGCTTCTGGAAGGAGCTGCGGGATTCGCTTCCCGTGTTCGACGAGATGATCGACCGCATGAACCGCGATGTCGGCATCGCCCAGGCGGCGTGAGGAGAGCGATCCGTGACGCCCCTGTCCTATTCCGAACTCCGGCAGCGTACCCGAGAGCGTGACCGCAGCCTGCGCGACAAGGTGACGACGCTGGAGGACGCCGTGCGGCTGGTCCAGAACGGCGATCATGTCGCTGTCGGCGGCTGCACGGCGTCGCGCACCCCCTTCGCGCTGATCTGGGCGCTGGTGCGGGCGCAGAAGCATGATCTTACCGTCTCGCGCTCGATCGTCTCGACCGAGGGCGACATCTTCTACGCCTCCGGCCTGTCCCGGCACATCATCACCAGCTGGTTCAGCCAGGGCATTGTCTGGGGTGTGTCCAAGGTGATGCGGGCCTACACGGAATCGAAGCGCGCGCGCTTCGAGGAGTGGAGCCACATGGCGATGGGCCTCCGCTACCGCGCCGGCGCCATGGGCGTGCCCTTCATGCCGATGCGCTCCATGCTCGGCTCGGATGTGCTGGCGCGGGTCAGCGGCGATGAGGGCCCCGCCGACGCGGCCTTTGCCGCCGCCAAGACCATGGAATGCCCGTTCACCGGTGAGACGCTGCTGCTGGTGCCCGCGCTCAACCCGGATGTGGCGATCATCCATGTCCAGCGATGCGACGCCTATGGCAACGCCCAGCTCGACGGCCTGACCTTCATGGACATCGACATCGCGATGGCCGCCAACCGGGTGATCCTCACCACCGAGCGCGTGGTCTCCAACGAGCAGATCCGCCGCCACCCGGACCAGACCAAGATCGGCTTCTTCACGGTGGATGCGGTGGTCGAGGTTCCCTTCGGCAGCGCGCCGCACGAGTGCTACGGCCTCTATGAGCCGTTCTACAGCCATATGGACCTGTACGCGCAGATGACGGCGCGCGACCCGGAAGCGGGTGCGCAGGCCTATCTCGAACGCTTCTATCACGAGCCGAAGAATTGGGCGGATTACCTCAACCGCATCGGCATGGCCGAATTGCTGGACGCCCAGCGCCGCGGGAGTGGCATCTATGACGACTGAACGCGCCCGCGCCGGCCTCTCGCTAGCGCCCGTCCCCGGCTATACCGGCTCGGAACTGCTCGCGGTGATGAGTGGGCGTCTGCTCAAGGATGGCCAGACTGTCTTTGCAGGTGTGGGGATACCTCTACTCGCCGCCATCCTCGCGCAGAAGACCCACGCGCCGGGCCTCACCATTCTGTTCGAGGGCGGGGTCATCGGCCCCTTCGTCGAAGCCGGTAAATTACCACCGTCGACCAATGAGCAACGCTGCACCCGCCGCGCCAATATGCTGGTGTCGATCACCGAAGTGCTGCTGATGCTGCAGCGTGGCTATGTTGATGTCGGCTTCATGGGCGGGGCGCAGATCGACCGGTTCGGCAATCTCAACTCCTCCTTCATCGGTGACCCGAACGCCCCGAAGATCCGCCTGCCGGGCACGGGCGGGGGCAATGACATCGCCTCGCTCGCCGACATGATCGTCGCCATGAAGCATGAGAAGCGGCGCTTCGTGGAGAAGGTCGACTTCATCACCAGCCCCGGCTTTCTCGACGGCGGCCAGACCCGCGCCGAGCGTGGCCTGCCGGCGGGCGGCATGTTCCGCGTCGTCACCGATCTCGGCATTCTCGGCTTCGACGACACCAGCCGGGCGATGACGGTGGTGGCGCTACATCCGGGCGTCTCGGCGCAGGATATCAAGGCCAATACGGGCTTTGATATCCCCGTCCCGGCCGACGTGCCGACCACGGAGGCGCCGACGCCTGAGGAACTCGCCATCCTGCGCGAACTCGATCCGCAGCAGCTTTACACGGCCTAGCTTCCTTCTCCCTCTCCCCATTGGGGAGAGGGTCGGGGTGAGGGGCCTTCCCTCGCTCCGCCCCCTCACCCGCCGCGCCGCGGCGACCTCTCCCCCACGGGGAGAGGTGAGTTAACAGAAGGCCTGCCCATGCCCGCCCCCGTCTCCTTTGGCATCGCGATGCGCAATTTCACCCGCTTCCCGGAAATGCCGGATGCGGGCGCCCTGATCGACTATGGCGTGCGGATGGAGGAACTCGGCTTCGAGTCGCTCTGGGTGTGGGACCACATCCTGCTCGGCACAGACCCACATTTTCCGATCATCGACTCGCTCTCGCTGCTCACCGCCGTGGCGGCGCGCACCAAGACCATCAAGGTCGGTACTGGCGTACTGGTACTGCCGCTGCGCAATCCGGTCATTCTCGCCAAGCAGCTTTCCTCGCTCGACCTGATCTCGAACGGCCGGCTAATGCTGGGCGCGGCGGTGGGATGGTACAAGCGCGAGTTTGATGCCGTCGGCATTGCCTATGAGCGTCGCGGCAAAATCATGGACCGCAACCTCGACATACTGAAGCGGCTGTGGACCGAGGATTCCGTCACCGGCCAGTGGGACGAACTGAATCTGCGCAACGCGGTCATGTTCCCCAAGCCGGTGCAGAAGCCACACCCGCCGATCCTGATCGGCGGCTATGTCGATGTGGTGCTGAAGCGCGCGGCGACAAAGGGCGATGGCTGGCTCACCTACTTCTATACCCCTGAGGCGTATAACGAATCCTGGGCGAAGATCACCGCCTATGCCGAGGAAGCCGGGCGCGATCCGGCCGAACTCTACAGCCTCAACCAGTTGCCGATCTATGTCGGCCCGCGCGAGGTCGGCATGGCGAAGATGAACGAATGGCTCCACGCCGAGTGGGATCTGTCCAAGGGGTCGCTCTCGACCTTTGACAGCGCCATCGTCGGCACCCCGGCAGAATGCGCCGAGCAGATCGCCGCCCATATGGCCACCGGCGTGAAGAAGATCGTTTTCGTGCCGTGGCGCTATGAGAAGGAGCAGATCGACCTGCTCGCTCATGACGTGCTGCCGCTGCTGCGCAGATAGGCGCGCTGGTTTCCTATCCCTCCGCCTTGGAGGGTAGCCCGCCCCGGCGGGCTGGTGAGGGGTCGATGACCCCCTCAACGCCCCTCACCCCTTTTTCTCGCTGACAAGGCGATGTGGTCGGCCTTAGCCGCGCAGCGCCGCGAGGCTCCCCGTCCGGGCGTGCTTGCCGGCGGCCGGCTCCTGCCGCGGCGCCAACGCATCGGCGGCATAGGAACGCTGTTTCTGGCGCGAGGGCGCCTCGTCATAAGTGGTGGTGCGCTGGCGGGCGATGCGGCCCGCCGCTCGAATGGCCGCCTCCATGCGATCGGGCGCGAATTCCTGGCCATGCATGCCGCCAGCGGCGCGGCTGATCGATTCATCCATCAGCGTGCCGCCGATGTCGTTCGCGCCGGCCTTCAGCGCGGCCACAATGCCGCCCTCGCCCAGCTTCACCCAAGACGCCTGGATGTTGGTGATGAGCGGGTTGAGCGCCAGCCGGCCGACCGCGTGCATCAGCAACGCCTCGCGCCGGCTCGGACCGGCGCGCGTGCCGCCCTTGAGGTATAAAGGTGCCTCCATATGCAGGAAGGGCAGCGGCACGAACTCGGTGATGCCGCCGGTTTCCGCCTGCAGGCGGCGCAGGCGCAGCAGATGGCGCGCCCAGTGATGATAGCCGTCGACATGGCCGAACATGATGGTCGATGTCGTCTTCAGGCCGACACGGTGCGCGGCGCCGATGATGGCCAGCCATTGCGCCGTATCGAGCTTGTCCGGGCAGATGATGGCCCGCACCTCGTCGTCGAGGATTTCCGCCGCCGTGCCCGGCAGCGTGCCAAGGCCCGCCTCCTTCAGCCGCGTGAGAAAATCCGGGATCGACAGGCCGAGCGTCGCGGCACCGTGCTGCACTTCCAGCGCGGAGAAGGCATGGACATGCATGTCCGGCACGGCCTGCTTCACCGCGCGGACAATGGCGAGGTAGGTTTCGCCGGAAAAATCCGGGTGAATGCCGCCCTGCATGCACACTTCGCTCGCCCCGCGCTGCCACGCCTCGATGGCGCGGCGCTGGATCTCGCCGAGGTCAAGCTCATAGGGCCGGCCACGCAGATGCTCGTGCTGGCGCCCTTTTGAGAACGCGCAAAAGCCGCAGCGATAGGCGCAGACATTGGTGTAATTGATGTTGCGGGTAACGACATAGGACACGGTCTCGCCGACCGTCTGGCGCCGCAACTCATCGGCCGCGTCGAACACCCGCTGGGCCCGCGCACCGCGCGCGTCGAACAGAGTGACGGTCTCGTCTTCCGCCAGTTCGCGGCCGGCAAAAGCCTTGTCGATGATGGCGTCGAGCCGGCTATCGGTCCCCGCCAGCGCGGGCGCCGCCGGCCATTCGACGAGGCTCGCCCCCTCCTCCTCGCCCACCCGCCAGGCGCTCTCATGAGCGAGGCCTGCGCCATCGGCGCGGCGCAGGACATGGGGCGCGACGTGCGGATGAAGCCAGGTCGCGCGCGCCGCAAGATGACCAGGATAGACCGCGAGGCGTGGGGCCAGAACCTTGCCCGCACGGGCGGTAGCCGCGCCGAGAGCCGCGAGCGCCGGCCAGGGCGCCTCGGGGTTCACATGATCCGGCGTGACCGGCGACACGCCGCCCCAGTCATTGATTCCGGCGTCGATCAGCGCCTTCAGCCCCTCCGGCTGGAGATTGGGCGGCGCCTGAACCGACATGGCTGGACCGAGGATCAGCCGCGCCACCGCCACGGTCCACAGATGATCCTCCAGCGAGGGCTCCAGTGCCTCGGCCATCTTCGTGCCGGCCTTGGCGCGGAAATTCTGGATGATGACTTCCTGCACATGGCCGTGCCGCTCATGGCTGTCGCGGATCGCCAGCAGCGCCTCGACGCGCTCCTCCCGCGTCTCGCCTATGCCGATCAGCAGCCCCGTGGTGAAGGGCACGCGGGCGCGTCCGGCCGCCTCCAGCGTCGCGAGCCGGACCGGAGGCCGCTTGTCGGGCGAACCGAAATGCGGGCCGCCGCGCGCCGAGAGACGCTCGGCGGTGGTCTCGATCATCAGCCCCTGCGAGGCGGAGACCTCGCGCAGCCCGGCGAGATCGGCCTCGTCCATGACGCCGGCATTGAGATGCGGCAGCAGGCCGGTCTCCTTGAGGACCAGCGTGGCCATGGCCTTGAGGTATTCAAGTGTTGTCGCGTAGCCGAGCGCGGCCAGTTCCTCGCGAACCGCGCGATAACGCAGCTCCGGCTTGTCGCCGAGCGTGAACAGCGCCTCGTCGCAGCCGACGCGGGCGCCGGCGCGGGCAATCTCCAGCACCTCGTCGGGGGTAAGATAGGACCTCTGTCCTTTCCGGGGGGGATGCGCGAAGGTACAATAATGACACACGTCGCGGCAGAGCTGGGTCAGCGGGATGAACACCTTGCGCGACACGGTGACGGTCGTGCCGAAACCGGCGTCGCGCACCCGCGCTGCCGCCGCCATCAGGGCCGCAAGATCGGTCCGCGCGGCAAGGCCGAGGGCCTCATCGCGCGACAGCTGGGCGCCCGCGGCAACCGCTCCCCAAGGCTCCCGCGCCGCCACAGCTCAGGCCTTCATCAGCTCGGGAAGCGTGACCAGCTCGACGCCGGCGTCGCGTAACGCATCGCGGCAGGCGGCGGCGACGGCGATGGCGGTCGGCTCATCGCCATGGACGCAGAGCGAGTCGAACGCGGTCGGCATTTTCTTGCCGTTGACCGAGAGAATTTCGCCATCCAGCACCATACGAACGACACGCTCCGCCGCCACCGCCGGCTCCTTGATGACGGCCTGCGGATGGGTGCGCGTGAGCAGATTGCCCTCATCATCATAGAGGCGGTCGATGAAGGCCTCGCGCGCCAGCGGCAGGTCGAGCGCCAGCGCGGCCTTCTCCATCTGCGAACCGGAGAGGGCAAGATAATACAGCGTGGGATCGACGGTCTTGATCGCCCGACCGATGGCCAAGGCATAATCGGCATCCACCGCCGCCATATTGTTCAGCGCGCCATGCGGCTTCACATGCGTGACCTTGGCCCCGGCATAGTTGGCCATGCCGATCAGCGCGGCGATCTGGTAGGCCACGAGATATTCGAGATCGGTGGCGCTCATGCGGATATGCCGACGCCCGAAACCCCAGATATCGTTGAAGCCGGGATGGGCGCCGATCGAGACACCATTGGCCTGCGCCTGGAGGCACACATCGCGCATCACCGTCGCGTCTCCCGCGTGCAGGCCGCAGGCGACATTGACGCTCTGCACGATTTTCAGGATCTCGGCGTCATTGCCGATCTGATAGTGGCCATAGCCTTCGCCCATATCGGCGTTGATATTGATGCGCTGCGCCACAGGAGCCTCCGATAGGTCAATTCAGACCACTATTAACACATTAGATAATAATGGATTTCAAGCTCAAACATACTAACATTAGGATGATTGCTGCAAGGGCGTGGGGATAGATGGAGAACGCAGGCGCCAACAAGACGGGGGAAGGTGGAAAGCGGGCCATCGGCACGCTCTGCCGCTTCCTGCCCGTGGGCGACACGGCCTTTGCCGTGGAGTTCGGAAACGCGATCTCGCCCGACATAAACGCCCTGGTGCATCGCGCCGCAGCACTTCTGGCGACGGCGCCGCCCGAGGGGCTTGTGGAGACGGTTCCCACCTTCCGCTCGCTGCTGGTGCATTACGACCCCTGCCGCACCTCGGCGCAGGCGCTGCAAGCCGCTATCGCGGAACTTGATCTCGGCGAGACCGGTGTCGTGACACCTCCGCGAACCTGGCGGCTGCCGGTCCTCTATGGCGGCGATGCGGGGCCGGATCTGGACGAGGTCGCCCGCGCCACGGGGCTCTCGACCGCTGAGGTCGTGGCGCTGCATGCGGGGACGACCTACCGCGTCTATGTGCAGGGCTTCCTGCCCGGTTTTGCCTATCTCGGCGACCTGCCGGCGAGGCTGGACCTGCCGCGCCTGACCACCCCGCGCGTGCGGGTCCCTCCCGGCTCGGTCGCCATCGCCCAGCGGATGACGGGTGTGTACCCGATTGAATCGCCCGGCGGCTGGCGGTTGATCGGCAACACGCCGATCCGATTTTTCGACCCGGCTAGCGCGCCGCCGACACTGTTCGCGCCGGGCGATGGGGTGCGCTTCGTGCCGGTGGAAGCCATCGAGCATGAGCGAATCCGCGCGGCCGTTACGCGCGGGGAGTACGCGCCGGAATGCGAGGCAACCCCATGACGGCGCTGCGTATTCTCCAGCCGGGGCCCCAGACCAGCGTGCAGGATCGCGGGCGCATCGGCTTCCAGGCCTTCGGCGTGCCCGTATGCGGCGTACTAGACGCGGTGGCGCTGCGCCTCGCCAACGCGCTGGTCGGCAACCCCGCCACGGCCGCCGCGCTGGAAATGCGCCTTTCCGGACCTAGCTTTATCGCGGAGGGCGGCGCCGTGCGGATCGCGCTGGCCGGCGCCACGGCCCGCATCGATGTCAGCCACGACGGCGAGACGCGCGCTTTTCCGGGCTGGCGGGCGATCGAGGTGCCGGAGGGCGCGAGCGTACGGATCGGGGCGCTGGGCGGTAGCGGGTGCGCCATTCTTGCGATCGCTGGAGGCATCATGACACCTCTCGTCATGGGATCACGCTCGACCGACCTCAAAGGCCGGTTCGGTGGGATCGAGGGCCGTGCGCTGGCGGCCGGCGACGAGGTGCCGATCGACGCAAGCGACCTCTCCGGCCCCTGCCTCGAACTGCCGCGACCGCCCGCGAGCGTCTTTTCAGCCACGCTGCGTGTGGTGATGGGACCCCAAGCCGAGGCCTTCACCGAGGCGGGGCGGGAGACCTTCCTCTCATCCCCTTATCGAGTCTCCCGCGAGGCCGACCGGATGGGGATGCGCCTTGAGGGGCCGGCGCTCGGCTTCGTCAAAAGTGCGGACATCGTCTCGGACGGCATCGCCACCGGCTCGATCCAGGTGCCGGGCTCCGGCCTGCCCATCATGCTGCTGGCCGACCATCAAACCATTGGCGGCTATGCCAAAATCGCCACCGTGATTTCCGCCGACCTGCCGGCCGCCGGGCGCCTGCTGCCGGGCGCGGAGATACGCTTTGCGGCGGTGAGCGTGGCGGAGGCGGAGCAGGCGCGGCGGGAGCTGGAGAGCGAGATGGCGCGCCTGATCGCGAGCCTCGTCCCGGTGCGCGAGGGAGCACGGGTGGACATGGACGCGCTATGGCGTGCGAATCTGGTGTCCGGCGTCGTTTCGGCGCTGGAAACCGAGTAACGGCGCGGGGTCGCGGATAGGATTACATGATACTGAAGATAGGAAGATCTTGCCGATTCTGACATGACATGACGCCGCCCAGCGGCTCCATCGGAACCGACCTGCCCATGCTGAAAGACCACGCGGCCGCTCTGGCCAGCCCCGACTACCGGCGCAGCCCGGTACCGCGCTATCTGCAGATCGCCGGCGTCATTCGCCGCCGGATCGAGGACGGGGTATGGGGCCCGAACGAGAAAATCTCGACACTGCAAGAGCTTGAGGCCGAGTTTCGGGTGGCTCGCGTCACCGTGCGGCAGGCTGTCGAGGTGCTGCAGAGCGAGGGGCTGGTGCGGCGTATCCAGGGCAAGGGGACGTTTGTCTCCGGCTCGGTGGAGGAAAAACGCTGGCTCAAGCTCGATCTGAAATGGCACTCGCTGGCCGGCACGATCGGCGCCAACGTGCCGCGATTCCTGCCGGTTTCCGCCAACCCGCCCGCCCCGGCGATCCGGCCGGAGGATGGCGAGACGGCATCATCCTACCGCTATCTGGAGAGCGTGCAGTCGCGGCGCGGGCAGCCCTATTCCTATGCCCGCGTGCATTTCGACGAGCGGCTCTATGCGCTGGCGCCGGAACGCTTCGACCGCGAGCCGACCATCAGCGTGGTGGCGACGCTGGAGGGCCTCACGGTGACGAAAGCCCGGCAATCCTTCATCGTCGGTACGGTGGAACCGCGCGTGGCCAATCTTCTGGCGACGGGAATCGGCTTTCCCACGGTCGAGGCGCATCTCGTGATCACCGACGCGACGGGCGTGGTGATCTATGTCGCCGATATCATCTATCGCGGCGACTGCGTGCAGCTCGACGTTGACCTTCTCGGCTGAAGTCTTTGATAGACAAGAATTTTAGCCGCGCCCGAACAGGCGGGCGAGCCAGCCCTTGAGCAGGGACAGGACCAGCGAGCCGGCATCCAGCGGGGCGGCTTGAGGTGCCAAGACACCTCCCTTGACCGCGCCATCGAGATTGGCGGCGAAGGCACCGGTGAGGCGGGCGGCGAGGTCGCGGGCGATGGCGCCACGGCTCATCTGGGCCAGCGGCCCCTGGAGCACATAGGCCACATCGACGCACACATGCGTGCCATTTTCGCTTTTTTCTTCAAGGCGATAGACCAGCCGCGCCTGCACCCGCGTGGCGCTCCTGGCATCCACGCCCCGCCCGTCAATGGCACCGGACCAGGTCGACGGATCCGCTGAGATCTGCCCGACGCCGCCGAACGCGGCCTGCATCGGGCCGAGCTTGACGCGCATTTCCGCCTTCAGGCTGCGCCCGTCCGACGGTTCGGAAAGGCTGGCGCCGGGTAGGCAGGCGATCACGCGCGCGGGGTCCTGAAAAAGCGCCCAGACCGTCGCACGGGGCGCGCCCACGTCGAATTCCTGAACGATTTCAATGGGATTGCGCAGCGGCTCGATGGTGAAGGCCGCATCTTCCGGCGCCGCGGCGGGCGCTTTCTGAGGTTCAATAATACCGATACGCGAGGTCGGCGGCACCGGGAGCGTCAGCGGCGAGGCATAAAGGGGCGGCGCGACCAGGGTGCCACGGGTGACAAGAGGCGCCTCGCCCGCACGCTCGGCCGCAACCGATTGAATGGCCTTGATAATTCCGACATAGCCGGTGCAGCGGCAGAGATTTCCCGCCAGTTCGTGGCGGATCGCATCCGTGTCGAGACCGGGGCGGCGCAGCACGATGTCGCGCGCCATGACGAGCATGCCCGGCGTGCAGAATCCGCACTGCAAAGCGTGCTCGCGGGTGAACGCCGCACGCAGTTCGACCATCACGGGATCGTCGATAAGTCCTTCTATCGTCGTGATTTTTGCCCCCTCCAGCGCCACCGGAAAAGCGATGCAGGAGCGGGCGGGGGCGCCGTCTATGAGGATGGTGCAGGCGCCGCAGACGCCGTGCTCGCAGCCGAGATGGGTGCCGGTGAGGAGCAGATCCTCGCGCAGGAAATCGGCCAGGCTCTGGCGCGGCTCGACCTCGGCCTCGATGGGACGGCCATTGACCTCGATCGACAGGGCATGTGTCACGGCATTCATGCGGGAAGGCTCTCGGGCTCAAGCGCGGCAATCGCCTCGCGGATCACGGCGCGGCGCAGACGGAAGCTGGCGGGGTCGGCGGCAAGCCCGGCTTCACGCAGGACTTCGTCAATTTTATCAACGTCTTGCAGGATGAAACGGGCATCCTGAATCACCACCTGCCGGGCCTCGGTGGCGCCGATAGCGAGGCGAAAAACGCCGCGCGCGGGGTCGTAGAGTACCGCGCACATCGCTTCCGCGAACTCGCCGACCTTGCGGCAGGACTTGCGATAACCGAAGCGGGCGGTGCCATGACACCGCGGAATCACCACACCCTCGACGATTTCCCCCTCCCCCAAAGCCGTCTCGAAGGCCCCGGTGATGAAGTCCTCGACGGGCATTTCCCGGCGGAGTGTCGGTGCAGTGAGGTGACCAGTCAGGCTTGTGAGGGTGACGAGGCTTACTTGCGCGCCCAGCGCGGCGAGCGTGGTCGGCCAGTCGGCGGCGGGGTCGGCATGGGCGAGGCTGCCGCCGATCGTGCCGCGATTGCGTACCGCGCGGTACGCGATGCCCCGCGCGATGCGGGCGAGGAAGCCGGGCGTCGGGTCCGGCACCGCGCCATCCTCGAACTCGGCATGGGTGATCGCCGCGCCATAGAGGATGGCGTCGGGGCGCTCCTCCACCGCGCGCAGTTCGGGCAGCGCACCGACATGAACGAGGAGCGAGGGTCGGGCGAGGCGCAAATTCAGCATCGGGCCGAGGCTCTGCCCGCCCGACAGCGGTTTGGCGCCCGTGTCCTCCTTGAGCGCGGTGAGCGCGGTGGGAAGATCGGCGGGGCGCAGATAGTCGAAACGGGCGGGCTTCACGCGGCGCCCCCTTCCGCAAGCTGGCGGGCGCGCGCGGCGAGCACGGCCTCGCGCACCCGGCGGGGCGTCATCGGCGAGACGGTGAGCTCGACGCCGAGATCGGCCAGCGCGTCATTGATGGCATTGCCAATGGCGGCGGGCGGGGCGATGGCGCCGCCCTCGCCAATGCCCTTCTGCCCGAAGCGGGTGTTGGGCGAGGGCGTTTCCATGTGCTGGATCCTCACCGGCGGCATCTCATTGGCGCCGGGCAGCAGATAATCGGCGAAGGTCGAGGCGAGCGGCTGGCCGTTCTCGTCATAGACCATCTCCTCATAAAGCGCGGTACCGATGCCCTGCGCGGTGCCGCCATAGATCTGGCCGTCGACCACCATCGGGTTCAGCAGCACGCCGCCATCCTCGACGATGACGTAATCGAGGATCTCCACCTCGCCGGTCTCCGGCTCCACCGCGATGACGCAGGCATGGGTGGCATAGGAGAAGGTGCCGGTATCGACCACCGGCCGGTAGCCGGCGACGAGGTCGAGCCCGTCCGGGTCGGCATCGACAGGCAGGTTCTGCGGCGCGCGGTAGAAGGTGTGGGCGATCTCGCGGAAGGTGACGGAGCCGGACGGGCCGACGACCTTCGCGTCTTCGATCCGCACGGCATCGAGTGGCGCCTGAAGCAGATGCGCGCCGATGCGCTTGATGCGTTCGCCCAGCTTGTCGCAGGCGCTCGCCACCGCGCCGCCCGCCATCACGCCCGAGCGCGAGCCCCAGGTGCCGGTGGAATAGGGCGTCATCGCCGTGTCGCCATGCACGACATTCACCAGCTCCGGGTCGATGCCCAGCACCTCGCAGGCGATCTGCGCCAGCGTGGTCTCCATGGACTGACCGTGGCTCTGGTTGCCGACGCGCACCTCCAGCGTGCCGTCGGGCGTGAGGCGGGCGCCGCATTGCTCGAAGCCGGGCACCATGGGAATGCCCCAGCCATGATAGACCGAGGTGCCGTGCGCGCCCTGCTCGCAATAGACGGCATAGCCGAGCCCGATGCGCCGCCCATCCGCCTCGCCCTGCTGCTGGCGGGCGCGCACCGCCGCATGGCCGATCATCTCATGCGCGCGGCGCAGGCTCTCGGGATAGTCGCCCATGTCGAAATCCTTGCCGGTGATGGACCGGAAAGGCATCTGGTCGGGCCGCACGAGATTGCGCAGCCGAACCTCATAGGGCTCAAGGCCGGCGGCGCGGGCCACCGCGTCGATCATCAGCTCCATCGCCGTGCACACGCCGGTGCGGGCGACGCCGCGATAGGGCACGATGGGCGGCTTGTTGGAGCACACCGACAAAACGCGGGCGCGGTAGGCCGGCAAATTGTACGGGCCCGGCAGGTTGGAGACGACCTGCGCGCCCTCGAGGCAGGCCGAGAACGGGTAGACCGAATAGGCGCCGGCATCGACATGGGCGGAGGCCTCGAAGCCGAGCAAATGGCCGTCCGCATCCGCATAGGCGGTCATGATGTAATGGTGCTCGCGGCAATTGGCGGCGGCGATCAGGTGCTCGCGCCGGTCCTCCAGCCATTTGATCGGCCGGTCGAGCTTGAGCGCCGCCCAGGCGCAGCACACTTCCTCGGGCTGAAGCAGCCCCTTCCAGCCGAAGCCGCCGCCGACATCGGGGGCGACGACGCGGATCTTGCGCTCGTCCAGCCCGAGACACTCGGCAAGGCCGGAGCGGACGATGTGCGGCATCTGCGTCGAGGTCCACAGATGAAGCTGCTCGGTGTGGCGCTCGGAGACGGCGATGCAGCCCTTGCCCTCCAGCGGCGCCATGCACTGCCGGCTGGTGCGCACCTCGCGCGTCACCTTGATCGGGGCATCCGCCAGCGCCTCGGAGAGGTTCTTCTCGGTCTGCGAGATCAGGAAGACATTGTCCGGCCAGTCCTCATGAATGCGCGCCGCCTCCGGGGTCGCCGCGCGCAGCATGTCGTAATTGGCGGGAAGCTCCTCATAGCCGACGCGGATTTCCTCGGCGAGATCCTCCGCCTCGGCCCGCGTTGGCGCCAGCACCATCACCACCGGCTCGCCGACGAAGCGCACCTTGCCGCTCGCCAGCGAGGGCTGGGCGGAGACGCGGAAGCCCGGCAGGCCGGTCTTGGCGAGAATGTCCTTCACGCCCATCATGTCGTCATGGGTGAAGGCGCGGCCCTTCAGATGGGCGGGGATATGGATGGCGGTGATGCGGGCATGGGCGAGGGTCGAGCGCACGAAAGCGACTTCGAGCTGGCCCGGAAATCGCATGTCGCCGATGAACCGCCCGCGCCCTTCCATGAGCCGGGCATCCTCCTTGCGCGGGAGGGAGGCGCCGACGCCGCGCGCCGGCTTTTCCCGCCCGTCAACCGCCTGCTGGCCGACCATGAACGCCCCTGACGACACCCGCCTCAAACCTCGCGTTGAAGATGCTATCTTCTTCGATATTCGACATTATCGTACGTTATGTGCTGATGATTGCGCAAATAGAATGATTGGCAAGTGAGCACAATCATGCGATGCCTTTTTGCGCGGCAGAATGAGGGAGCGGCGCGATGAAGTTCGGTCTGGGGCAGCCTTTCCGGCGGGTCGAGGATCTGCGGTTCATCACCGGCACCGGCCGCTTCACCGACGACATTCACTATGAGGGCGAGTTGTTCGCCGCCGTGGTGCGCGCGCCTGTCGCCCATGGCGTGCTGAACGGCGTCGATGTGAGCGCCGCGCGCGAGATGGAGGAGGTGCTGGCGGCGTACACCGCCGATGACCTCGCCGCCGACGGCATCGGCTCGCTCCCCGTCATCATCGTGCTCGACCATGTGAATGGCGAGAAAATGCCCCTGCCCGCCCACACGCTGCTGGCCGGCGGCAAGGTGCGCTATCTCGGCGAGCCGGTCGCCTTTGTGGTGGCGACCAGCGCCCGCGCGGCGCAGGACGCGGCGGAAGCCGTGATGCTTGACATTGACGATTTGCCGGCCGTGGTCGAGCCCGCCGACGCGCTCGCCGAGGACGCGCCGGAGCTGTTCGCGGAAGCGCCGGGCAATCTCGCGCTGCACTGGCGGCTGGGCGAGATCGACGCGGCCGATGCCGCGCTCGACGCCTCGGCGCGGGTGGTGGAACTGGAGCTCATCAATAACCGCATCGTCGTCTCCTCGATGGAGCCACGCAACGCCATCGGGCTGTATGATGCGGAAGCCGGCCAGTTCACGCTGGTGACGGGCAGCCAGGGCAGCCACATGATCCGCGACTTCATGTTCGAGGGCGTGTTCGGCCTGCCGGCCGACAGGCTGCGCGTCATCACCCCCGATGTCGGCGGCGGCTTCGGCATGAAGGCCATTCCCTATCCCGAACAGGCGCTGGTGCTCTATGCCGCGCGCAAGCTCGGCCGGCCGGTGCGCTGGCAGTCGAGCCGGGCGGAAGCCTTCCTGTCGGACACGCAGGGCCGCGACAACGCCTCAAAGGCGTGGCTCGGGCTCGATGCGGAGAACCGCTTCACCGCGCTGAAGGTGGAGACGCTGGCCAGCGCCGGCGGGGCGCTCTCGGCCTTCGGCGTCTATTGCCCGACACTGTCCGGCCCGCCCATGGCGCCGGGCGTCTACAAGGTCCCGGTGGTGGCGACCGATGTGCGCATTGCTTACACCAATAACGCGCCGATCGACGCCTATCGCGGCGCCGGGCGGCCGGAAGCGGCCTATCTGATCGAGCGGCTGGTCGACAAGGCGGCGCGCGAGATCGGCATCGGGCCGGACGCGCTGCGCGCGCTCAACATGATCCCGCCCGAGGAGATGCCGCACACCACGGCAACCGGCGTGACCTATGATTCCGGCGATTTCGTCCGGGTGATGCACAAGGCGATGGAGGCGGCCGACTGGGCCGGTTTTTCCGCGCGGCGGGCCGTGGCGGATGGAAAGCTCCGCGGCATCGGCCTCGCCTATTACATCGAGCGCACCGGCGTGCCCGGCAAGGAAGGGGCGCGGGTGGAGATCGCCACGGATGGCGCGGTGATCGTGCATGTCGGCACCCAGTCCACCGGCCAGGGCCACGAGACCACCTATGTGCAGATGACCGCCGAGGCGCTGGGCCTCGACCCCGCCTGCATCACGGTGAAGACCGGCGATACCGACCATCCCATCCCCTCCGCCGGCGGCACGGTCGCCTCGCGCTCCATGGTGCATGGCGGCGGCGCGGTGAAGCTCGCCGCCGGGGCCTTGCTCGCCAAGGCAAGCCATGCGGCGGCCAAGCTGCTCGAGGTGAACGAGCGCGAGCTGGATTTCGACGACGGCCTGTTCCGCGTGCCCGGCACCAACCGGCATGTCGGCATCGTCGATGTCGCCGCCAAGGTCGGCGGGCTGGAGGGCATCGGCGATTTCGAGCAGATGATCGGCACCTTCCCCAATGGCGCGCATGTCTGCGAGGTCGCGGTGGACCCGGAGACGGGGTTCATCAAGGTCAAACGCTACACGGTGGTCGACGATTTCGGGCGCACGCTGAACCCGCTGGTGCTGTCCGGTCAGGTGCATGGCGGCATCGCGCAGGGGATCGGCCAGGCAATGACCGAGCGCACCGTGTACGACCCCGAGACCGGGCAGCTGCTGTCCGGCTCGTTCATGGATTACGGCCTGCCGCGCGCCGACGACGTGCCGTTCTTCTCCGTGACGACGCAGAACACGCCCTGCACGACCAACCCGCTCGGCATCAAGGGCGCAGGGGAAGCCGGCGCCATCGGCGCCCCGCCCGCCTTCGTCAACGCCGTGGTGGACGCGCTGTCGGGCCTCGGCATCACCCATCTCGACATGCCGCTCACCCCGTCGCGGGTGTGGGAGGCGGTTCAGGCGGCGAAAGCCTTGGCGCGCCAGACGTCGTATGATTAGAGTTCTGACGTCTTTCGTTCGAACGCGTTGATGAATCCGCCTGTGCCTGTCTCATCCGCGACATCGAGCGACACATCAGCCCTTGCCGCCGGCTCTCCCGACTTCGCGGCGCTCTGCCGGATCGCGCGGGATCTTCTGGATATGCCCTTCGCCTGCCTGTGGCAGGGCGACCATGTAGGGCTGGCCGGCAGCGACGACGGCACCTTCGGGCGCTCCGTCGCCGCCGCTCTTCAGACGGGCTTGCCGCCCGATGATCCCGCATCGCCCCTGCTCGTCCTCGGCGATACGCGGGATGGCCCTGCCCTCGCTAAGCTGAGCGGGATCGCGGGAGAGGAGCGCGTGCGCTTTCTCGCCGTGCTGAAGGTCCCCGTACCCGCAGCTTGCCACCTCGAACCCTGCCGCCTTGCCGTCTTCGACACGCGGCCGCGTGATTTCGACGCCGACCAGCGGCGGCGGCTGCTGGATCTCGGCACCCTCGCCGGTCAGGCCCTGCAGTTGAGCTGGCAGGCGGAGCTCGCCCGCCTGCAGGAGACGGAATTCCGCCTGCTGGCGGAGACCTCGACCGACACGATCGTGCGCGGCAATCTCGAGGGCATCCGCCTTTATATCTCGCCCTCCGTGCGCGCCCTGCTCGGTTATGAGCCGGAAGAGCTGATCGGCCATCGCGCGATCGACATCGTTCACCCGGATGATCGTGAGAGCTTCGGCGCGCTCATGGCGGAGATCCGCGCGGGTAAGCTTGAGACCGGGGCTTCCGAGGTGCGTCAACGTCATAAGGACGGCCATTGGGTGTGGATGGAAGCCTCGGTCCGGCTCACCCACGACCCGGCCACGGGAGCCGCCAATGGCTATGTGGCTTCCGTGCGCGACATCCAGCGGCGCAAGCAGGCGGAAAGCCACCTCGAATATCTGGCGTCGCACGACACGCTCACCGGCCTCGCCAACCGTGCGGTCTTCGACAGGCGGCTGGCGGAGGCCGTCCTCCAGGCGCAGCGGGATGGACGCCGCTTCGCCCTTTTCTGCATGGACATCGACGGCTTCAAGCGCATCAACGACACGTTCGGCCATCAGGCCGGGGATGCCGTGTTGCGCGAAGCCGCGCGGCGGTTTCAGGCCGCCATAGGGGACGACGACACCGCGGTCCGGTTGGGCGGCGATGAATTCGCCTTGATACGGATGCTGGACAACACCGACGCCGCCGTCTCGGTGACCACGATGGCAGGGCGTCTGATCGATGCGATGGCGCGTCCGATCCTGTTCCGGGCACATGAGATTCAGGCCACGCTCAGCATAGGCATCGCGCTGGCCCCGCAGGACGGGTTGGATGTCGATCAGATCCTCTCGGCAGCGGACCGCGCGCTTTATGCCGCCAAACTCGGTGGCCGCAACACGTACCGTTTTGCCTCCCGCTGAGCCCCCCCAGGCCACAGGGTCGCGTGCCCAGGCCCTTTGGCTACGGCACCTCCGGCCGTGTCGCTTCCTCCGGCCACCAGCCATCGTCGCGCAGGGTGAAGCGGGGGCAGCCATAGGCGGCGCGGATGGTCTCGGGCGGGAGGACATCCGCCATCGCCGAGACCCAGCGATTGGTCTGCTTCATCGCCACTACCATGCCGGCGATCTGCGCCCCGGCGCGGGCCATCAGCCGGCAGGCGGCGATGGCGGTGGCGCCGGTGGAGATGGCGTCGTCGACCAGCACCACGCGCCGGCCCTCGACCAGCGGCAGCAGGTTCGGGTCGAGCCGCAGCCGCTTGCCGGCCTCCGGCGAGGTGATGGAGGAGACCGGCTCGGAGAGCGCGTCGGCGTACCAGAACTTGCGGGAATAGCCGAGCGGCACATAGCGCGTCTGGCCGAGCCGCTCCGCCACCAGCGCGGCGAAGGACAGGCCGAGCGTCGGCAGGCCGGCGATTACCTGCGCCCCCAGCCCCTGCGCCTCCTCCGCCATCGCGTCAGCCAGAGCGGCGACCACCTGATGCGATGCCTGATTGGCGATCAGCGAGGCCACCGCGTGGGCCGCAACGGCGTGGGGGCTGCCCGGCAGGCGGCGCAGCGGCAGGACGAGGACGCGCCCATCCGGCAGCGTCACCGGATAGCCGAACCGGTAGGGCGGCGCGGCGGAGACGCCGTGCGGTACGGCGGGGTGCAGTTCCTGCCAATAGGCCAGCGTGGATTCGGTGAAGTCGTCAGACACGCGCAGCGGCCTTTCCTGTCATCCGGTGGAGCGGCGATGGCCGGGGCGCTCTCTATCCTGCCGACGCTCCCGGATCGGCCTTTGGCCGTCCGGGATGACGGGCGGGATGCGCCGCCTCACAGCTCCCCGGCGGCCATCTGGCGAGCCATGAAGTCGGCCTGCCTTATGGCCAGCGCGACGATGGTCAGGGTCGGGTTGCAGGCGCCGCCGGTGGCGAAGTTGGAGCCGTCGGCGATGAACAGGTTCGGCACCTCCCACGCCCGGCAATTGCCGTCGAGCACGCCGTCCTCGGCCTTGGCCGCCATGCGGTTCGAGCCGAGATTGTGGCTCGCCGGATAAGCGGGCGCCTCGACCGAACGCTTCGCGCCCGCTGCCTTGTGGATCGAGGTCAGTACCTTGTAGCCGTGGCTGCGCATCTTCAAATCGTTCGGGTGGTCGTCATAATGGATGTTGGCGACCGGCACGCCATAGGCATCCAGTTCGTCGGTCAGGGTGATGCGGTTGTCGGCCTGCGGCATGTCCTCGCCGGACATGAAGATGCCGGCCATGTTGGCGTATTGCTCGATCACCGAGGCGAAGTCGCGGCCCCACCAGCCCGGCTCCATGAAGGCGGCGGTGGTCGGCAAGCCCATCGAGTTCATCTCGATATAGAAGCCGCCAGCATAGCCGCGCGCGGGATCGTGGCGCACGAAATCGTCGATCATGCCGCCCATGATCTCGCCGCGATGCATGTGGACCGGCTTGTCGAAGGTCGACCAGACCGTCTGGATGAGATGGCGCAGATAATGCCGGCCGACATGGCCATAGCCATTGGCGAGACCGTCGGGGAAACGCGCGCTCTTCGAGTGCAGCAGCAGGCGCGAGGATTCCACGCAATTGCCGGCCAGCACCACGGCGCGGGCCTTCTGCCGGTGGGTGACGCCCTCGGCATCGACATAGAGCACGGCGGACGCCTTGCCGGCGGCGTCATGCTCGATGAACACGGCGCGGGACTGCGCGCGCAGTTCCAGCTTGCCGGTGGCGAGGCCCTTGGGGAGCTCGACATTCAGCGTCGACCAGCGCGCGCCGGTCTTGTCGCCGGTGATGGTGAAACCGTCCTGAATGGTGGCCGGGCGGCCATCATAGGGGATGGTGTTGATGGCGTGGCGACCGGTGGTGACGTTGAGCCCCAGCGCGGTGGCGCCGGCATGCATCACCTTGAAATTGTTGTTCGCCGGCAGGGCGGGCAAGCCATTGGTGCGGGTGACGCCCATCTTGGCTTCGGCGAGGTCGTAATAGGGGTTCAGCTCGTCCAGCGTGATCGGCCAGTCGATCAGCGTGGTGCCGGGGATCTCGCCATAGACGGTGCGGGCGCGCAGCTCGTCGGCGATGAAGCGGTAGCAGCAGGCGGACCAGTGCGTGGTCGTGCCGCCGACCACCTGACAGCTCCAGCTCGGGGTCAGCGGATGATCCTTGGCGACGCGCCAAGTGCCGGACGAGGTGCGCTTGTCGAGCCAGGACAGCATCTCGTAGCCGCCCCATTCGTCATTGACGAAATCCTCGGCGGTCAGGTGCTTGCCGGCTTCCAGCAGCACCACGTCAATGCCGCGCCGGGCGAGCTCATGGGCGAGCGTGCCGCCGCCGGCGCCCGAACCGATAATGACAACGACGCCATCGTCGTCGAGGGAATAGGCGGTCATAGGGGTCACTCCGGGAAACGGGAAAGGGCTGCCGAGGGATCAGACGCCAGCGGGCGGATCGGGCAGCCAGTCGAGATCGTTGAAGCCACGGTTGACGTAGCCGCCGAGATGGACCGAGGCGCCCTCATAGCCAAAGGCCTGCCACACCTCGACATCGTCATAGAGGAAGCGCACGGCCGAGCGCTGGACGAGGCGGAACGGCGCGCTCGCCTCCAGCGTCTTCAGCACCTGCACGCGGTAGCCTTCCGACAGCTCGCGGAACGGCAGCGGCAGGGCGCTGTCGGCCATGTCGATGAACTCGGCGAACACCTGCGCCGCCGCCGGGGCCTTGCTGGCCATGGCGTCGAAATGGAACACGGTGCGGCGGTAGATGCGCTCGGGCAGCCCGTCATGCGGGTAGAGCGTGCGCACCACCGCGACCAGCGTCTCCGCCGCCTGGGCATCGAACAGGGAGAGCGCGCCGACCCAGCTCGCATCCTCCGGCAGGGCGACGGGCGGGGGGAGCTTGGGGTCTTTATGGGCCGTGATAGCGGACATCGGATGGCTCCGAACTTCAACGTTTCGAGGAAGGCTCAGCGGCAGGATCCTACCGCACTGGCAGGTATTTTTTCGGCAGCACGCAGTGGATGCCCTTGTTGAGGTCGACGGTCTGCGTCACCCGCAGATCGGCGCAGAGCGAGCACAGCGTGTAGGCATCCTGCGCGGAAAGGTCGGAGTGCTCGCGGATCAGCGCGATCATGTCGCGCAGCGCCTGCTTGGCGGCGTCGTCGAGATCGGGGTCGAAGCCCATGGTGATCCAGTCCGCCGGGGTCTCGGCGCGCGGGCTGGTGAGCTTCATGTCCTTGCGCAGATGAAACTCGAAGGTGCCGGTCAGCGCGGTTTCCAGCGCCGTGAGGCACACCTCGCCATCGCCCTGCCGGCCATGCCCGTCGCCGACCGAGAACAGCGCGCCCTCGGTGAAGACCGGGAAATAGGTGATGGAGCCGACGCCCAGTTCCTTATTGTCCATGTTGCCACCGAACACGCGCGGCTCGGTAGAGGAGAGCCGGCCCCATTGCGGTGCCGGCGCGACACCGAAATTGCCGAAGAACGGTTCCAGCGGCAGTTCCTGGCCCCAGGGCATCACCGCGACACCGCGCGCGCCATCAACCGGGATGTGCAGGCGGCGCAGATTGGGGAAATCCTCCGGCAGCGTGCCCCAGAACGGCATCTGGATGTTCCAGCCCCAGTCGGCGCGGAACTCGATCGCCTTCAGCCGCACCTCCAGCACGTCGCCCGGCTCGGCGCCGTCGACATAGATCGGGCCGGTCAGCATATGCGGGCCGGGGCCGCGGAAGGTGGAGGCGAACACCTCCGCCTGGCCGGGCACGGGGGTGAAGCCGAGCGCCGGGTCCGGCATGTCCTCGGGCTCGCCGGAGAGCGTGTCGATCACCACCGTGTCGCCGGACCTGATGGTGAGCACGGGCTTGAGGCTCGCGTCCCACTGGCCCCAGTTCACCGTGCCGGGCTGGGCCGGGAGATAATGATCCGCCATCAGGTGCTCCTCACCCCTTGACCGCGCCGAGCGTGAGCCCGCGCACGATGTGCCGTTGCAAGACGAAGACCACCGCGAGGACGGGGAGCAGCGCGGTCATGCCGACCACCGCCATCTCGCCCCAGCGCACGCCCTGTGCGGTGATCAGCTTGGGGATGGACACCGGCAGCGTCTGCATCGCCTTGCCGCCGAGCATGAAGGCGAACAGGAACTCGTTCCAGGCGAAGATGAAGCACAGCACGGCGGTCGCCACGATGCCGTTGCGCAGCAGCGGGAACACCACGCGGCGGAAGATCTGCAGCCGCGACCAGCCCTCCAGCGCCGCCGCCTCCTCCAGCTCCACCGGCAGGTCGCGGCAGAAGGAGCGCAGCACCCAGATGTAGAAGGACAGGTTGAAGGTCATGTAGGCCAGCGTCAGGCCGGTGAAGGTGTCGAGCAGGCCGACCTTGGCGAAGATCAGGTAGAACGGGATGACCAGGCACACCGGCGGGGCCATGCGCGAGCCGAGGATGAACAGGAACAGATCGTCCTTGCCGCGCATCTCGAAGCGCGCAAAGGCATAGGCCGCCGGCGTGCCGATGATGACGACGAGCGCGGTGGACACCGAGCATAGCGCGAAGGATGTCAGCAGATACCAGTGGAAGCCCTGGTCGAGCACATAGCTGAAATGCTCAAGCGTCGGGGTGAACAGCCACTGGGTCGGGCGCGCGAACATGGCGTCGTTCGGCTTCACCATCATCGTCGCCATCCAGTAGATGGGGAACAGGACGATCAGCGCGTAGACGATGGTGATGCCGGTCCAGAACCAGCCTTTGGAGCCTTCGGGGCGGTCGCTTGCTTCTGCCATGAATGGTCTCCGGTTCAACCGAGGAAGGCGAATTGACGGGCACGAGAGCCGCCGTCTGCGTGCTTCGAGACGCGGGGCTGCGCCCCGCTCCTCAGCATGACGGGGACCGGGCGGCGGGGGCGCTCCGTCATCCTGAGGCGCCCGCCACAGGCGGGCCTCGAAGGACGCAGACGGACAGTCGCAAGGTTCATCACCATCCCTCAGAAGGCGTTCAGGCGCTTCTTGGCGATCTGGTAGAAGACCGAGCAGAAGGCGAAGAAGGCGATCCAGACCAGCACCGCGAGCGCCGAGGCCTCGCCGATGTTCCAGAACTCGAAGGTCATCTTGTTGGCGAGGATCGACGGCGTCTCGGTGGAGGTGCCCGGCCCGCCGCCGGTCAGGATGTAGATCGTGTCGAACACCTTGAAGGCGTCGATGAAGCGCAGGAGGCCGATCACCGCGAGCAGCGGCGTCATCATCGGCAGGGTGATGTGGGTGAACATCTGCAGCGAATTGGCGCCGTCCACCGCCGCCGCCCGATAGGGCCCGAGCGGCAGCGCCTGAAGGCCGGCGAAGAAGGCCAGCATCATGAACGGCGTCCACTGCCAGATATCGACGAAGATCAGCGCGTAGAGCGCGTAGTCGGGCGAGGCGAAGACCGAGGTGCCCGGCAAAATGTCGAACCGCTCCAGCACGTTGTAGGATAGAAAGCCCCACGAGCCGGCGAGCATGATCTTCCACAGCAGGCCGACCACGATCGGCGCCATCATCGCCGGCATGAACAGCAGCGGGATGAGGATGGAGCGCCCGCGCACATTCTGGTTCAGCACCAGCGCGCCGATCAGCCCGAGCATGAACTCGATGGGTACGGCGATGAAGACGAAGGTGGCGGCGATGCTGATCGAGTTCCAGAACCGCGCATCGGCCAGCAGCACGGCGTAATTGTCGAAGCCGATGAAGTCGGTGACGCGGCCGAACTTGGCGGCGTGGAAGCTCAGATAGATCGTGTAGAGGAACGGGATCAGCGAGACCACGACCAGCATGAGCATCGAGGGCGCGATCAGCAGGTAGGGATACCAGCTGCGCTCGCGCGGCAGCATTTTCGCCGCGGTGTCGGCGGCCGGGATGGGTTCGCTGGCGCTCGCCATGGGTTCATGCCCTCGTGGTCGTCGGAGCTGGGAAAGATGCCTCGCCCGCGTGCGGGAGAGGCGGGTCGCTGACTGCCTAGGCGGAACGTCATCCTGAGGTGCCCGGCTTTTGCCGGGCCTCGAAGGATGGTCATCCGGGCGCGCCCGGTGGTTCCATTCTTCGAGGCGCGCTGACGCGCGCACCTCAGGATGACGGTGTTCCCGTCACAGCAGGCTGATCACAGCAGGCATTTGGTGCAGAGCTTGAGCAGCTCGGCCTGGCCCTTCTTGGCGCCCTCCTCCGGGGAGAGCTTGCCGAGGCCGACTTCCTGCGCGATGCCGCTCATCACGTCGTAGATCTCGTAGAATTTCGGCATCTTCGGCTTGGCCTCGGCGACGTCGAGGGTCGACTTCATCGCGGTGTAGAGCGTCTTGTTGGCGGCGCCGGTGATGGCCGGCAGCGCCCAGGAGCTTTCGCGGATCGGCACGCCGCCTTCACCCAGCGCGATCAGCTTGTCCTGCTGCTTCCGGTCAGCCAGCCACTGCAGGAAGATGAAGGTCGGCTCGGGGTTCTTCGAGGCGGCGCTGATGACGGTGACCGACGGCTCGGCCTCGGCGAAACGCTCCTTGGAGCCGGCCTTGATCGGGATCGGGCCATAGACGAACTGGCCCGCGTAAGGCGACACGCCCTTCTTGTCGACGCCGAGCACGAAGTCCGACCAGGCGATGGACTGGGCGGCGATGCCGTTGCCCATCACGGTCGGCACGTCGACCAGCGAGTATTCGGCGATGCCGGGCGGGGCATAGGTCCACAGCTCGCGCCACATCTTCAGCGCGGCGACCGTCTCCGGCGTGTCGAAGGTCGGGCGGCCCTCGGCGTCGATCAGGTTGCCGCCATAGTTCTTGACGAAGTTGTTCCACAGGGTCGGGAAGGTCGAGCCGCCCTTGATGCCTTCGAGCACGATCCCGTAGAAATCGCTCTCAAGCGGCTTGCCGGCGAGCTTTTCGCCCTTCTTGCGGGTGAAGAACTGCGCGATGTCGCGCATCTGTTCCATGGTTTCGGCGGGCGCGAGATCATAGCCATACTTGGCCTTGAAGGCCGCCTTCTCGTCCGCATTGCCCAGCAGGTCGGCGCGGGTCCAGTAGATCTGGTTGTAGTTCCAGTTGATGAAGGAGTATTGCTTGTCGCCGACGAAGGCCGCCGTCTTGAACGGGTTCTGGATGAAGTCCGAGGTGCCGAGATTGGGGTTGGAGAGCTTCGGGTTGGCGACCAGATCGTTGAGCGGCATGATCGCGCCGGCCGAGATCATCGGGCCGAGCTGGAAGCCGTGCAGCATGATCGCGTCGTAATAGCCGCGACCGGACAGCATGTCGGCCTGGCCCTTGTTGATCACCTCGAAATGGTTCAGCAGCTCCCACTCGACCTTGATGCCGGTTTCCTTCTCGAATTCCGGGATGATCTTGGACAGCGTCTCCTGCAGCGGGGTGATCTCGTCGAGCACGCGGATGGTCGTGCCCTTATAGGGCTTGGCCGCTTCCGCGTAGAAACTGTCCTGCGCGCGGGCCGGCGCGAGCGGTGCGAGGAGCACCGTCGAGGCCGCCAAGGCGGCGGCGAAACACCTGTGAAGTCTCTTCATCGCTCTTTCCCTCTGGTTGGTCTGTTATCAGCGGCTCGTAGTCACGTTCCGGGCAGCGCGCGGCCCGTCGTCCCGTCGAACAGGGCAAGCCCCTCGCTCGGGAAAAGCAGTCCCACGCGTCGGCCGATGCCGCCCCCGGCATCGGCGCCGAGCGCGGCGGCGTTCGCCATACTCGTCTTGGCCTTGGCCAGCAGCGCGCCAAGGTCGAGCGTGACGATGGCGTGCTTGCCGAAGGGTTCGTTGGAATAGATCTCGGCCTCGGCCGCGCCTGTCGCGCCGTTCGGGGCAAAGGCGATGCCGTCCGGGCGCACGCCGAGGATGACGGAGGCGGACGAGGCCTGCTCCGCCGCCCGCGCCAGCGCCGCCGGCAGGGCCAGACGCAGGGCGCGGCGGGTGAAGAACAGCGCGCCCCCTTCATGGACGAGGTCGCCCTCGATGAGGTTCATCGGCGGGTCGCCGAGCAGGCGGGCGACGCGCGCGCTGGCCGGGCGCAGCCAGATTTCCTCGGGCGTGCCGACCTGCTCGACGCGGCCCTGATCCATCACCACCACGCGGTCGCCGACCGACAGCGCCTCCATGCCGTCGGGCGTCGCCCACAGGCTCGGCGCGCTCTGGGCAGACAGGCGGCGGCGGATTTCGCCGCGCAGCTTGTGGCGCAGCTTGGCGTCGAGATGGGAGATCGGCTCATCGAGAATGAACAGGTCCGGTATCTGCACCAGCGCGCGGGCCAGCGCCACGCGCTGCTTCTGCCCGCCCGACAGGGCGCCCGGCAGGCGCTCGCCGAGATGGCGGATTTCCAGCAGCTCCAGCACCTCGTCGACGCGCTTGGCGGCCGCCGCCGGGTCCAGCCGGCCGCCGGGCGCCTGAAGCGGCGAGAGGGCGTTGCCGCGCACGCTGAGATGAGGATAGAGCGCGTAGGATTCGAACATCAGCGCCACGCGGCGCTGCTGCGGGGGAATGCCGGCAAGGTCGCGCCCGGCCAGCGTCACGTTGCCGGCATCGGGCCGCTCCAGCCCGGCAAGGATGCGGCAGAAGGTGGATTTGCCGGCGCCCGAGGGGCCGGTGATGGCGAGCAGCTCGCCCGGCGCGATGTTGATGTCGAGGTCGCGCAGGGCGGTGATGATCTCGTTTTTACCCTTGGCCGAACTCTTGCCCTTGGCGAAGCTCTTGGTGATGCCACGGGCGACAAGACCCGTCCCGGTTTCCGCGTTCATGACAGCGCCTCCCGGTTGCGCCCGCTGGCGGCGTCGAAGATGAGCAGGCGCGCCAGGTCGATGCCGAGGGCCACCCGGTCCCCGGCCCGCCAGGGCGCGGGGCCGGCGATCTCGGCGATCAGCGTGCCGCCCGGACCATGCTCGGATTCCAGCGCCACGGTGAGCACGTCGGCATCGCCGCGCGGCTCGCGATAGATGATGCGCCCGTGCGCCTCGCCGGGCTGGTCCGGGGCGCTTACCGTGATGTTCTCGGGTCGGATGCCGGCGACGATCGCACCCTCCCCGGCGACGCGTGGCAGGCGCGCTTGCGGCAGCGCCGCCGCCCAGCCGGCACCGACCACGCAGCCGCCTTCGGCGAAGGCGGCGGGCATCAGGTTCATCGGCGGCTCGCCGATGAAATTGGCGACGAAGAGATTGGCCGGGCGCTCGTAAAGCTCCTGCGGCGGGCCGACCTGCTGAAGCACGCCGTGATTCATCACCGCCACCCGGTCGGCCATGGCGATGGCCTCGGTCTGGTCATGGGTGACGAGGATCGAGGTGACCTGGCGCAGCTTCTGCAGCCGCTTGATCTCGGCGCGCAGCTGCACCTTCTGGTCGGCGTCGAGATGGGACAGCGGCTCGTCGAACAGGATGACTTCCGGGTCGCGCACCAGCGCCCGGCCGATCGAGACGCGCTGCATGGCGCCGCCGGAGAGCCCGCGCACCGGCTGGTCGGCCATCTGCCGCAGGCCGAGAAGCTGGAGCACCTCGCCGATGCGCTCGGCCGCCGGCTGGCCGGAGATGCCGCGCACCTTCAGCGGGAAGGCGACGTTCTCCCACACCGTCATCTGCGGGTAGAGGGCGTAGTCCTCGAACACCATGGCAATGTTGCGCTCGCCCGGCGCGAGGCGGGAGACCGGGCGCTCGCCGAAGAAGATTTCGCCGGCGGAGACGGTCTCGATGCCGGCGGCCATTTTGAGCGTGGTGCTCTTGCCGCAGCCGGAGGGGCCGAGCAGCGCGAGCATCTCGCCAGCGGCGCAGGCGAGGTCGAGCCGGCTCACCGCCTCCACCTCACCGTAACGCTTGAAGACCGACACGAAAGCGATTGACGACATCCGGCACTCCGCAGGGGCTATGCCGATGAGCAATCCAAGTTCTGTGCCAAATTGTGCTGGTGTTTAGACACACTGGATAACGAGCACGGTTAGTCGTTTCCCGCCCGTCGATTATGCTCAAGAAAGATGCGCCGGCACGCCCCCTGCTGCCTTTCGCGGCATGCCCCGCGGGCACGCACGTTTTCAGGGTGTCGGCGACAGAAATCCGTCGTGCCGTTCCAGCAGCCGGCGGGTGTGCGATGCGGGGAGCAGGCGGGCCAGACCGGCGAGGTCCGCCGGCTGGTCGATGTCGTGGGCGAGGCCGGGAAAATCGGCCGCATCGTGACAGCGCAGGGCGAGACCCGCCTCCTGCGCCAGGGTGACATGAAGGGGAAAGCTGAGCGGGCCGAAGGCAAAGCGCAGCGCGGCCGGCGGCGAGACGAGGAGCGCGTTGGTGCCCTGCCCGTCATGGGCGGGAACAAGGCTGACCGCCCGGCCGGGCGGATGGGCGGCGACCAGCCGGTCGATCTCCGCCGCACTGACTCCGGGAATGTCGGAGGGCAGGATCAGCATTCCCGCGCGCTGCTCGGCGGCGAGGCGGGTGGCGACATTGGCGACGGCCGCGTTGAGGCCCCGCACCTGCCGCTCGAACAGCAGCCGCGCGCCATAATGGCGGGCGAGGAGGCCGGCCTGCGGATCGGCGGTGATGACGATGGTGCCGGCGAGCCGCGTCGACGCCGCCAGCGTCTCCAGCACGTCGCAGAGCATGGCGCGGACAAGATCGCGCCGCTGGTCGGCGGACAGGGCCGGCGCCAGCCGCTGCTTGGCCAGGGCGAAATCCTTGACCGGCACGACGGCGTACACGGTGCCGTCCATCAGGGGTGTGCCGCGCGGCGCCTTCACCCGCCCTGCCCCGCCTGGGCCAGCACGAAGCGGGCGAGACCGATCTTGTCCGCCAGGCTACGCATCAGCGTGGGGGCGGCGACCACGGAGAGGCCGTCGACCTCCAGCCCCGCATCGGCCTCGTCGACGATGAAGATGTCGATCAGTCCCTCATAATGCGCGGCGACCGTGGCGGCGGACGGGACAAGGCCGAGTTCCGTCATCATCTTCGCGGTCGGCCCCTTCACCGCCTGCCCGGCGATGATCGGCGAGACCGCGATCACCGGCACGCGGCAGGCGCCGATGGCGGCGCGCAGGCCGGGCACGGCGAGGATCGGATCGACGCTCAGATAGGGGTTGGACGGGCAGATGATGATGGCCGCCAATTCCGGGTCGGCCAGCGCCGCCGACGCCGCCGGGGCGAGCGTGGCGGCGGAGGCCCCGGCAAAGGCGAGGCCGACCACGCGCGGGCGGCACTGATGGCGGACGAAATAATGCTGGAAGTCGTACCAGCCCTCATCGGTCTCGACCTGGGTGCGGACCGGGGCGTCGCTCATGGGCACGATGGCGGAGGCGATGCCCAGCGTGCGGCGCAGATCATCCGTCACCTGCGAGAGGCTGGCGCCGGCATCGAGGCGCCGGGTGCGCTCGACATGAACCGCGAGGTCGCCATCGCCGAGCCTGAACCAGGTCTCGCCGCCGAGCTGTTCGAGCGCGGCCATGAAGGTCCAGGTCTCATCCCGCCGCCCCCAGCCGCGCACCGGGTCGTCGAGACCGGCGAGCGTGTAGAGCAGCGTGTCGATGTCGGGCGAAACATGCAGGCCGAGATGGCGGAAATCGTCGCCGGTATTGGCGATGATTGTGAGCTGGCCGGGCGCAAGCACGCGGTCGAGCCCCAAAGCGAGCTTCGCGCCGCCTATGCCGCCGGAGAGCGCGACGATCTTGCCGCCGAGGGCGCCACTCATCGGAACAGGTCCTCGTTTTCGGGGCGGATCAGCTCGGCTGCCGGGCTGTCCGCCGCGCTCCAGCCGAGCCCGCGCAGCAGTACCACGGGTCGTGCCTCGGCCGCCGGGCCCATGAGCAGCGAGGCGCTGGCGGCGATCTCGTCGGCAAAGGCGATCATCGTCACCTGCAAGGGCCGCCCGTAAAGATCCGCCTCGCCGCGCCGGTCGACCAGCGCCGGCAGGCCGGCGGCGCCGATGGCGACCCCCGTGGTGCCGCGCCGCCAGGGACGGCCGAAACTGTCATTGATCACGACCCCGACACGCGCCCCCTCCGGCGCGAGACGCGCGCGCAGCTTTTCGGCGCTGGCGTCCGGGTTCTCCGGCAGCAGCAGCGCAAAGCCGTCCTCCACATTGGACTGGTCGATGCCGGCATTGGCCATGATGAGGCCGAGACGATGCTCGACGATCAGCACATGCGGCCGGGCGCGCACGATGCGCCGGCTCTCCGACAGGATGAGTTCGACCAGGCGGGCGTCCTTGCGCACCTCCTGCGCCAGCCGCTGCGCCTCGGCCGAGGGGGTGACGTCGGCGAGCCGGACAAGGCGACCTTCCGCCTTGGAGACGATCTTCTGCGCCAGAACCAGAACGTCGCCATCCTGAAGCGCGAGGCCGGCGCGGGCGAGGGCCGCAGCGATCAGCGTGCCGAGATCATCGCCCGGCCGGATGAGCGGCAGCCCCTCAAGCGCGACCAGCCGGACCTCGCCCCCCACCGCCATCGAGCGTCAGCCGGCGAGCGCGCGCAGGCGCGGCAGCACCTGCTCGGCATAAAGCCGCAGGAAGCGCGCCTGATCCTCGCCCGGCGCGTGAAACACGAGGTGGTTGAAGCCGAGGTCGAGATAGGGGCGGATGCGCGCCACATGCTCCTCCGGGTCGTCGGAGACGATCCAGCGTTTGGCGGCCCGCTCCAGCGGCAGCGCGTCGGACAGCTTCTCCATCTCCAGCGGGTCCTCCACGCTCATCTTCTCCTCCGGCGACAGGCTCAGCGCCGCCCAATGGCGGGTGTCCTGCAAGGCGCGGGCCTTGTCGGTGTCGAAGGAGACCTTCATCTCGATCATCCGGTCGTAACCCTCGCCCGAGCGGCCCGCCGCTTCAAGGCCGGCGGCGACGTTCGGCAGCAGCGTCTCGGAATAAAGCTCCCACGCCTTGCCTGACGTGCAGATGAAGCCATCGCCGACCCGGCCGGCGAACTTCGCCACCATCGGCCCGGCCCCGGCGACATAGATCGGCACCGGCACGTCCGGCCGGTCATAAATGGTGGCGCGCTCGGTGCGGTAGAACTCGCCCTCGAAGGTGATGCGCTCGCCGCTCCACAATTCCTTGATGAGCCGCACCGCCTCGCGCAGCCGGGCGAAGCGTTCCTTCATCTCCGGCCAGGGCGCGCCGGTGGCCGGCACCTCGTTGAGCGATTCACCCGAGCCGACACCCAGAATCACACGGCCGGGGAAAAGCTGGCCGAGCGTGCCGAAGGCCTGCGCCACCATGGAGGGGTGGTGGCGGAAGGTCGGGGTGAGCACGCTGGTGCCCATGATGATGCGCGAGGTGGAGGCGCCTACCGCCCCCATCCACGGAAACGCCGCCGGGGCATGGCCGCCGGTGTGCCGCCAGGGCTGGAAATGATCGCTGATGAAGACGGAATCGAAGCCGCAGACCTCCGCCTCCACCGCGAAATCCAGCAGCCTGCGCGAGTCGAACTGTTCCGCCGACGCCTTGTAGCCGAGCCTGAGCACCGTGCCGCCTCCGTTTCAATGCGTGGATGATAGGGTGATATAGAGTTGCAGCACAATATGAGAAAAATTCATTTTATAACAGAACACTAGTTTTTCACTTCAACCAGCGCCGGCCCGTTGCCACCGTGCTATCGGCTGCACGCTTTGTCCATTGGCGCGGCCGGACTTATCCGGCAAAGTGTCCGGGGCTGAGGGAGTGACGAAGCGGCATGGGCGGGCGTGGGTTGAGTGTGATGATCGGGATCGGCTGCGCCATCCTGATCGCAGGAGCCGTTTATCTGGGCGGCGACCTGATTGCCCCGGTGGCGTTCGCGTTGTTCATCATGGCGCTGGTCTGGCCGCTTCAGGCCCGGCTGCAACGCCGAATGCCGCAATTGCTGGCGCTGCTTCTCACGCTGATCGTGACCCTCGTCGTGCTGGCCGGCCTGTTCTCGCTGACGCTGTGGGGCTTCGGCAAGGCGGCGCAGTGGCTGATCGCCAATGCCGGGCGCTTCCAGACGCTCTATGCCGAAGCCGCCGGCTGGCTGGAAGGGCATGGGCTCATCATCGCCGGCAGCATGGTCGAGACCTTCAATGTCGGCTGGATGATCCGCTTCCTGCAAAGCGCCGCCGCGCGGGTCAACGGGATGCTCGGCTTCGCGGTGCTGACCGGCATCTATGTGATGCTCGGCCTGCTGGAAATAGACGTGATCCGCCGCAAGCTGGCGGCGGGCGAGGCCGGGGAGAATGGCCGGCGCGTACTCGCCGCCTGCACCGAGACCGGGGCGAAGCTGCGCCGCTATATGGGCGTACGCACCGTGGTGAGCCTGTGCACGGGCCTTGCCGTCTGGGGCTTCGCCACGCTCGCCGGGCTCGACCTCGCAATCGCCTGGGGCGTGATCGCCTTCGTGCTCAACTACATTCCCTTCATCGGCCCGCTGCTGGCGACGCTGATGCCGACGCTGTTCACCATGGCGCAGTTCGAATCCTGGCAGATGGCGATCGCCGTGTTCGCCGGCATGAACATCATCCAGTTCCTGTCCGGCAGCTATATCGAGCCGCGCATCGCCGGGCGGGCGCTCGCGGTCTCGCCCTTCATCGTGCTGCTGGCGGTGTTCGTCGGGGCCTTCATGTGGGGACTGGCGGGGGCCTTTATCGGCGTGCCCATCGTCATCGCCGCGCTGACGCTGTGCGAGCAGTTCGAGGACAGCCGCTGGGTGGCGCGCCTGCTCTCCGGCGCGCCGCCGGCGGCCGGTTGAAGGAGCAACATCATGCTGCGCAAGCTGAGAACGATCCTGAGGCTGCTGGTCGTCGCGGTGGTGCTGGTGTTCGTCACCTTCATCGGCACGCGCATCTATTACGCCCAGAGCGGCGCCCCGCTGGAGCCGTGGCACACCTTCATCCCCCATGAGCTGAGCATCGCCGAGCTGGATGGCGCGGACTGGGCGGCTTATCTCGCCGCCGAGGAACGGGCCTTCACGGAGGTGCAGCGCGAGGTGGTGCAGAAGCTGCCGGAGGATGAGCGCATTCCCTCGAACCGCTATTTTGAGGGCAGCGTCGTCTACCCGCCGCATCTGCCACGCGACTGGAACCGCTCCTACACGCTGGAGCCGGAGGGCGCGCCCAAGGGCGCCGTCGTGCTGCTGCATGGCCTCACGGATTCGCCCTACAGCCTGCGCCATGTCGGCCAGCTCTATGCCGCCGCCGGCTATGCGGTGGTGGCGCCGCGCCTGCCCGGCCATGGCACGGTGCCGGCGGGGCTCACCGAGGTGACCTGGGAGGACTGGCTCGCCGCCACCCGCCTTGCCGTGCGCGAGGCCCGGCGCCGCGCAGGGGACACCGGCCAGCTTCACATTGTCGGTTTCTCCAATGGCGGGGCGCTGGCGCTGAAATACGCGCTCGATGCGCTGGACGATGCCCAGCAGCCGCGCGTCGACCGGCTGATCCTGATCTCGCCGATGATCGGCATCACCTCCTTCGCCCGCTTCGCCGGGCTCGCCGGCCTGCCGGCGCTGCTGCCCGCCTTCGCCAAGGCGGCCTGGCTGGGGGTGATCCCGGAATTCAACCCGTTCAAGTACAATTCCTTCCCGGTCAATGGCGCGCGCCAGTCGCACCGGCTCACCGCGGCGTTGCAGGACTCCATCGCGCGGCGGGCGCGGGCGGGCGGTCTGGGTGATCTGCCGCCGGCGCTGACCTTCCAGTCGGTGATGGACTTCACCGTCTCGACGCGGGCGATCGTCAACGCCTTTTACGGGCTGCTGCCGGACAATGGCAGCGAACTGGTGCTGTTCGACATCAACCGCGACACCAAGCTGGGGCCGCTGCTGCGCGCCACGACCTATGACGCGCTCACCCGCACCCTGCCGGCGGCGCCGCGCAGCTTCGAGAGCACCATCATCACCAATGTCGCCGGCAATGACGCCGTGGTGGAGCGCACGACACCGGCCGGCGCCACCAGCGAGAGCGAGCGCCCGCTCGGCCTGACCTATCCGGGCGACGTCTATTCGCTCTCCCATGTCGCCCTGCCCTTCCCGCCCTCGGACGGGCTCTATGGCTCGAACCCCGACCCGGCGGACAATCAGGGGCTGGAACTCGGGGCGATGGCGGTGCGCGGCGAGCGCGGGGCGCTGATCGTCAATCTCGACGCGCTGGTGCGCATGTCGTCGAACCCGTTCTACGCCTATATGGCCGAGCGTATCGCCGCCGATATCGGCGCGCCGCTGCCCACCCGGACGGCGGCACCCCCGGCGGGCGGCGCGCCGAGCCCGCTGGTGGACGAGGCGCTGCCGGTCGAGCCGCCGCCGCCCTCGCCGGCGCCCTGAGAGGAGCGCGCGACAAGGGCCACAAAGGCGCCCAACAAAAAGGCCGCGTCCCTGCCGGGCGCGGCCTTTTCGGACTTGAGCAGAGGCCAGGGCGTCCGCCGGATCAGTTCGGCAATCAGTTCGCCGTGGCGGCGCCGATGACCGCACCGGTGCCGGCGCCGATCGCCGCGCCGACCGCCGCACCCGTGCCGCCGCCGGCGATGCCGCCGATGATGGCGCCCGCGCCGCCGCCGATCAGCGCGCCCGTGCCGGCGCGGCGCTCGGTCGTGGTGCAGCCGGCCACCGCCAGCGCAAGAATGGAAAAGGCGGCGATCTTGACGGCAACAGACTTGGACATGGACGAATCTCCTACGGGAACTCCGTACCTGCTTAACGGTAGCAGGCTGCCCTTACAATCGAGTTCATGGATGCGGTGCGGCAAAGCCGGGCGAATACGAAGGACGTCCGCCGTTTTTCTCGACCTTTAGCCTGCCGGAAAACTGAACTACTTAGTTCACCTCCCCCGACCCGAAAGCCCCCTGTCCGACAGGCGGGTTGAGACGGAGAGCGGGACCCTGTAACGCTAGGGCGCGTGGGCCGCCGGGCTCCGCCACAGGAACCTCATCTTGGCGCACCGCACCGACCAGCACCTCGCCCGCCGACGCAACACCGCGCTCCGTCTGGTCGCGCTGCTGCTGATGGGCGATCTCGCCGCCTGTTCCAACCGCCCGGTGGGCGTGCTGACCCCGGTCGAGGCGGCCGCGCCGGAAGCGACCCGCGTGCCGATGCTGGTGGCGACGACGCGGGCGCGCTCCGACGACCCCGCCATCCTGTTCACCGGCGAGCGCGGCGAGAAGGTCGCGCTGACCGCTTTCACCGTCTCGATCCCGCCCGATGACGTGCGCAAGATCGGCGAGGTGCAGTGGCCGCGCCGCCTGCCGGCCAATCCGCGCACCGATTTCGCCACGCTCGACGTGACGCCGCTCGACGGCAGCGGCGCCGCGAAGCAGTGGCTGGACAAGCACCTGCCGCCCGGCGGGCGGGTGCTGATCTTCGTGCATGGTTTCAACAACCGGTTCGAGGATGCGGTCTACCGCTTCGCCCAGATCACCCATGATTCCGGCTCCAAGGTCGCGCCGGTGCTGTTCACCTGGCCCTCGCGGGCGCGGGTGTTCGACTATCTGTTCGACCGCGAGAGCACGATCTTCTCGCGCGATGCCTTCGAGGAAACGGTCTGGCAGGTGACGCGCGACCCGCGCGTCAAGGACGTGACCATCATGGCCCATTCCATGGGGGCCTGGCTCGCCATGGAAGGGCTGCGGCAGATGGCGATCCGGCGCGGCAGCCTGCCGACCAAGATCAGCAATGTCATCCTCGCCTCGCCCGATGTGGATGTGGACGTGTTCGCCACGCAATGGCGGGCGCTGGAGCGACCGCGGGCGCGCTTTACCCTGTTCGTCTCACGCGATGACCGGGCGTTGCAGGTGTCCAGCCGGATTGCCGGCGGCATCGACCGGCTCGGCCTGATCAGCGCACAGGACCATTACCGCGATCTGGAGAAGTCCGGCATCGTGGTGATCGACCTCACCGCCATGCGCTCGGGCGACGCGCTCAATCATGGGCGCTTCGCCTCCTCGCCCGAAGTGGTGCAGCTTATCGGCCAGCGTCTGGTGAACGGCCAGACGGTGACGGATTCCAATGTCAGCCTCGGCGAGCGCATCGGCGTCGCCGCCATGGCGGCGGGCGAGACGGTCGGCGCCGCCGCGGGCCTTGCGGTCAGCGCCCCGCTGATGGTGATCGATCCCGCGACGCGCCAGAATTACGGCGCGCAGATCGAGGAATTCGGGCGCTCGGCGCAGGAGACCGTGCGCGACCCCGCCGCCGACTGACGGCGGGGTCGCGACGGCGCTCGGAGGCGCTCAGCGGGCGCGCACCCAGCGGCCCGGCTCATATACCCAGCGGCCACGGCGCAGCACCCAGCGCGGGCCGGCATAAACAAAGCCGCGCCGCGCTTCCTCCCAATGGCCGGGCACCCACACCCAGCGGTAGCGCGCCGACCAGTTCCAGTGGCCGGGCACCCAGACATAGCCCCGGCGCGCGGCCGGACGCGGCTCGCGGCGCGGCGGCGGCGGCGGGCCGGGCGGAACGGCACCAGGGGGCGGCGGCGCCGGCTGCGCCTCGGCCGCGGGAAGCAGCGACAGGCCGAGCGGGGCGGCAAGGGTGGCGCTCAGCAATCCTTTGACGAGAGAACGTCGGGAAATCATGCGGATAGTCCTTGGACCGGGGCAGAGTCAGGGTCAGCCGGCGATATAGCCGATGACCACGGCGTTGATAATGTCGATGAAGAAGGCGGAGACCAGCGGCAAAATGATGAAGGCCTGCGGGGCAGCCCCATGCACCTTGGTCACGGTCGTCATGTTGGCTATCGCCGTCGGCGTGGCGCCGAGGCTGATGCCGGTGAAGCCGGCCGCGATGACGGCGGCGTCGTAGTTCCGTCCCATGGCCGGGAAGACGGCGAAGATGATGTAGAGGACGGCGACCGCCGTCTGCACCGCCAGCACCAGCAGCAAGGCGAGGCCGAGCCCGCCCAGGGTCCAGAGCTGCATGCTCATCAGCGACATGGACAGGAACAGGTTCAGCGAAAAATCCGAGACCAGCGCCAGGGCGCGCGTGCGTGTTGGCCAGTGCAGGGCCGGCAGCAGGCGGGGTACCGTGTTGGTCAGCACGATGGCCACCAGCAGACAGATGACGAAAAGCGGCAGCTTCAGCGCCACTTCCTCCATCAGTTCCTCAAGGCCGTAGCCGATCAGGATCGCGACGTTCAGGACCAGCACGGTGCGCAGCAGGCTGACATGGCTGATGTCCTCGCGCAGCGGCGCGCCGCGGTCCGGCACGCCCACCACGTCGACCCGCGCGCGGGGACCGTGCAGCCGGTGGCGCGCGATGAGGAAGCCGGCGATCGGTCCACCGGTGACGCTCGCCACCACGAGGCCCAGCGTGGCGGTCGCGATCCCCACCTCCAGCGCATTGGGCACCTGAAAACGCTCGGCGATGACCGGCGCCCACGCGATGGTGGTGCCGTGCCCGCCCACCAGCGAGGCCGAGCCGAGGAACACGGTGAGCCCTTCGGGCAGGCCGAGCGCGGTGACGCCCGCGGCTGCGACCACGTTCTGGAGCAGCAGATAGACTACGGTGAGGGCGAGGAGAACGAGCAGCGGCCGCCCGCCGGAGACCAGATCGTCGAGCCGGGCGTTGAGCCCGATGCCGGTGAAGAAATAGAGCAGCAGCATGTCACGCGCCTGAAGCGCGAAGCTGATCTCGATCCCGAAGAAGCGATAGGCGGCGAGGGTCGCCAGGGCGGCGAGCAGCCCGCCGGTCACCGCGACCGGGATGTTCAACGCGCGCAGCAACGGAATGGCGCGATTGATGCCCTCGCCGGCGAAGAACACCAGAATGGCGAGGGTGAAGCTCAACAGTCCCGGCGTCTCGATGCTGGTCATCATCCCCCCATCCGCCCCTCGGGCGGCTATTCCCCGGACCTCTTGTGCCGCAGGCCGCCGCTCGCGGCAATGTGCTGCCAATTCACGCCGTAACGGCGTATGATGACACCCGCACCACCGGACGGATAATGATCCGGTGGGCGTCCGGGAGACATGCCATGCAGACGATGCGCCTTACCCTGCGCCTTCTCGCCATTGCCGCCTTTTCCGCGCTCGCCGTCAACGCCGCCGCCGCGCAGGAGCCCGGCGCCGACGCGACGTGGAAGGAGCTGAAGCCGGATGTGTTCGGCGAACAGGCGATCACCGAGGCGAGCCCGCTGGTGCGGCTCACCGCACCCGGCCGGGCCGAGGATGCCGCCATGGTGCCGGTGGAAGCCGAAGTGATGCTGCCGGCCGGCGATCCGCGCACGGTGAAGAAGCTCACGCTCATCGTCGACGAGAACCCGGCCCCCGTCGCCGCCACCTTCAGCTTTGGCGGGCAGCGCCACGATGTGACGCTCGGCACGCGGCTGCGGGTCAATTCCTACAGCTATATCCGCGCCGTCGCCGAACTCTCCGATGGTTCGCTGCACATGGTCGCGCGCTATGTGAAGGCGTCGGGCGGCTGCTCGGCCCCGGCGCTGAAGGACGAGGAACAGGCGCTGAAGAATCTCGGCCAGATGAAGCTGCGCGTGGTGGAGGATGGCAAAGCCGGCGACGCCACGCAGGCGAGCCGGCTCTCAAAGCTGCAACTGATGATCCGCCACCCCAATTATTCCGGCCTGCAAATGGACCAGGTGACGCGGCTCTACATCCCCGCCAAATTCGTCGACAATATCGAGGTGCGTCAGGGCGAGGATCTGGTGTTCTCCATGGTCGGCGGCATCTCGCTGAGCGAGGACCCGGCGATCCAGATTTCCTACGAGCCCACCGGCAAGGAAATCGACGTACACGCCGCCGACACGGATGGCCGCAAATTCGAGAGCGAGCTGAAGCCGGCGGGGTGAAGCGGGACGGGTCGCCGCCGCGCGCTCGAAAGCGAGAAGCGACCTCCGATCGCGACAGATGGTGAGCCGAAGGGCGGGGATGTCAGCTCGGCCCGGCCAGCTGGGCGCGTCGCTCGGGCGCGCTTTGGCGCCCTGGCCCGGCCGGTGTAATCGGCACACACCCTTTAGAACAGATCAATATAGGTTGAGCGCGGTCGACACAATTGCGCTACGATGTTACCCCTACATACTGACAATGGGCGATTGGCGGAAGCTGAATTGTCCATATTACACTCGTTTACAAGTGAACTTCTAAGGACACATCATGTGCCGCGTCTGCATCGGAACCCTCTTCACCCATAAGAGCCTCTATAGCGGCTGGCCCGCCGCCCCGGCTGCTTGGCGTGACGGGCCCTCGCGCCGCAGCTTCATGGCCTTCGCCGGCGCAGCGGCGGGCGTAGCAGGATTGACCCTGCCCGGTGACCGCGCCGCCGCGCAGGCGGCCGGGGGAGCCGACATGATCTTCCAGGGCGGCACGATCATTCCCCTCGGCGCCGCCGGCGCGCAATCGGTCGAGGCGCTGGCGGTCAAGGGCGGGGCGATCCTGGCGGCTGGCTCCGCCGCCGATATCGCCGGACTGAAAGGCGCCTCGACCAAGATCATTGATCTGGACGGACGCACGCTGCTGCCCGGCTTCATCGACCCGCATCAGCATAGCTGCTTCGTGGCGCTGTTTTCCGAGCTGCTGGCCGATGTCGGCTACACCAACTACCCGACCCGCGCCGAGCTGATCGGCAGCCTCAAGGCACTCGACGCGAAGCTGCCGGCGGGCGAATGGCTGCTCGCCTATGATTTCGACAATCTGCTGCAAGGCGGCGATCTGTCGATGGCCGAGCTGGACGGCGTGTCGAAGGATCGGCCGATCCTCGTCTGGTACATCAACATGCATGACGGCGCGGCCAATTCCGCCGCCTTCAAGATCGCCGGCATCACAGAGGATGTCGGCATGCTGCCGGGCGGCGGGCATTTCGGGCGCGGCCCGGACGGCAAGCTGAACGGGCTGATCTATGAAGAAAGCGCCATGCTGAAATTCGTCTCGCATGGCCTGCCCAAGATCACGCCGGCGATTTTCACCAAGGCGATGACCGACTATTTCAAGATGAGCGCCGCGCTCGGCAATACGGCGACCCATGAGCCGGGCACCATACAGCCGGACTGGATCGACGGGCTGGTCAAGCTGACCGCATCGGGAACCGGTCGTCTGAGCGCCAGCCTGATGTATGACGACATGGCCGGCGGCGATGCCTACAAGGCGCTCGGTCGCGGCGCCAAGGCGGCGCTGTTCCCCGATTGCCGCTTCTCGCTCTACGGCATCAAGATCATCGGCGACGGCTCCAACCAGACCAAGACCGGCGCGCAGACGATCCCCTATCTCGGGGGTACCGATAAGGGCCAGCCCAATTATGCGCCGGACGAACTGAAGACCATGGTGGCAGCCACAAAGGCGGCCGGCTGGCCGGTGCAGATCCACTGCAATGGCGACTTCACCATCGACAATGCGCTCGATGCCATCGAAGCCGGCTATGGGGCCAATCCGTCGACCGGGATCAACCGCATCGAGCATTGCACCATGGTGCGGCCCGACCAGCTGGTGCGGATGAAGAAGCTGGGTGTCGAGCCGAGCTTCCTGATGAACCATGTCTATCTCTACGGCGCCGCCTATCGCGACCAGCTTTTCGGGCCGGAGCGGACGGCGTTCATGGACCCGGCGGGGGCCTGCGTGACGGAGAACCTGCCTTTCACCCTGCACACGGACGGGCCCTGCTCGCCGCTCGGCACGCTGCGCCTCGTCCAGACGGCGGTGACGCGGCGCTGCGCGATCGACAATTCCATCATCGGTCCCGACCAGAAGATAGCCGTGCTCGACGCGCTGCGAGCGGTAACCTCGGCGGCGGCGGCGGCGCAGATCGGTCAGGGCGACCGGCTCGGCACGCTGGACGCGGGCAAGCAGGCGGATCTGGTCGTGCTGGAACAGGACCCGTTCAAGGTCGCGCCCGACGACATCATGAAGATCAAGGTCTCGCAGACCTGGGTCGGCGGCGAGAAGATCTTCGGCTGAGGCCGCATCCCCGGCGGGCTATGCCAGGCATCGGCCCGCCGGCCGACGCCGAACGGTTCGGCGTCGCTCGCGGCATGCGAGCGACGCCATCAGGCGCGCCGATCACCCGCCTCAATAGAAGCAGGTGACTTCCGCCTCGGCCTGGGCGCGGCGCAGATCCGCCACCATGTCGCGGAACATGCCGGTGGAGCGGAAGACTTCCGCCTGCTGGCCGGCGACCTGGCCGACGCTGAGGATGGTCTCGGCCTCGACATATTTCTCATAGGGCAGGATGGTCGCGATGGTATCGATCGAGCAGGAGCACTTCTCCAGCGCCTGCCGGCTCTGGCCGTTCGCCGCCATGCAGCCGAACACATAGTCGGCGCGGGCGACTGTCGGGTAGTCATTGACCAGCCCGGCGCCGGGCAGGACCACCGGGGCGGGACGGCTGGCGCCGGCAGCCACCGGGGCCATGGTGGAGGCATCGGCCGGCGCGCCACCGGACGACTGCGCGGCGGCGGCGCCCGCTCCCAGAGCGACACTCAAAACAAGGGCGGCAATGATGCGCATGGTTTCCTCCCGGCCGCGCTTTCGGCGGCTCGTTTGTGGCGGCACTATGGGACGGGCGGGGTCGCCCCCGCCGATGTGGAACCCGTCAGCGTCAGGCTGGTCTCGATGATGTTGGACGCGCCGTCCTTGGCGGGCGTGACGACGCGGATGGCATAGAGCCCGCCCGGCACCTCGTCGGAGAACAGGAATTCGTAGCGGCGCTGGGCCAGTTCCTGGAGCTTGTCCTTGTTCGGGTCCTCGGCGAAGGGCCGCATGATGAGCTTCCAGCCGTCCACCGTCTTGCCGCCGAATTCGAAGCGCGTCGGCTCCACCGTGCCGCTGGCGAGGTGCTCGCGCAGCCGGTTGCGCAGATAGAACGGGCTGCCCTTGCTGAGCTGCGCCATCTCCTTCACGTCGCGCTCCAGCAGCACGAGGGAAATCGGGTTGCCGTTCATGGTGGGGAACGGGCCGGCCTCGCTCTCGCGTGCGCCGCGATGGATTTCCACGCTGGCGATGCGTTTGGTGGTGTCATCGGCCGGGGCCGTCACCTCCATGTCGATGGTCTCGTCGAAACCCTCGCCGAAATCCGCCTTCGCCGTGACGTGCTTGTAGACATAGTTCAGCGTGGTGCCCGGCGCGACGCGCGACAGATAGGGCGCTTCGAAGAAAATCTCATTGCCCGTGGGGGCCGCGTGAGCGGCGCCGGCGAGCAGCGTGGCGGCGAGGATCAAGGCAAGGCGCCGCATCGGGCGTTACTCCCGTCAGTTTCTAGTTATTGCGGTCCGGCACGCTGTAGCGCCGGTAGTCATATTCGGCCTCGCCGGTGGCGGCATCCGCCTCGGCCAGCGCCAGAAGATGGGCGTGCAGGGGTGATTTGTGGCAGGCGGGATCGGTCGCGGCGGCGTCCCCGGCGATCGCCATCGCCTGGCAGCGGCAGCCGCCCCAGTCGACTTCCTTGCGCTCGCAGCTCTGGCACAGCTCCGGCATCCAGTCGGTGCCACGAAACGCGTTGAAGGACGGCGCGTTCAGCCAGACATCGCTGAGCGAATGATCGCGCACATTCCAGAAATCGAGGTTCGGAATGGTCTCGGCCGCGTGGCAGGGCAGCACCCGGCCCGAGGGCGTGACATTGAGCGACTGCCGGCCCCAGCCATTCATGCAGGGCTTGGGATATTTGGCGTAATAGTCCGGCACCACGGCGTCGATGGTGAGCCGGCCCTTGAGCCGCACGCGGGCTTCCTCCACCACGTCGAGCGCCCAGAACACCTGGTCGCGCGTCGGCATCAGCGCCCCGCGATTGCGCAGCGCCCAGCCATAATATTGCGAATGGGCGATTTCGATGCGCTTGGCGTCGAGTTCGAGCGCCAGTTCGATGAAGGCCGGGATCTGGTGGATGTTGGCGCGGTGCACCACCGAATTGACGGTGAGCGGCAGGCCGAGCCGGCGCACCTCGCGCGCCACGGCGAGCTTCCTCTCATGCGCGCCGCGGAAGTTCGAGACCTTGTCGGTCACCTCCGCCGTGGCGCCCTGGAAGGAAAGCTGCACATGGTCGATGCCGGCATCCGAGATGGATTGCAGCCGCTCGGGCGTGACGCCGACGCCGGCGGTGATGAGGTTGGTATAGAGCCCGACCTCGACGCAATGGCGGATCATCTGTTCGAGATCGCGCCGCGCGGTTGGCTCGCCGCCGGACAGGTGAACCTGGAGCACGCCGAGCTTGGCCGCCTCCGAGAAGACGCGCAGCCAGGTCTCGGTATCCAGCTCGACATTGCGGCGGTCGAGCTCCACCGGATTCGAGCAATACGGGCATTGCAGCGGGCAGCGATGGGTCAGCTCGGCCAGCATGCCATAGGGGATGGGTGGTGCCGGGCGGGGGGAGAGTGTCGCCTCGCTCACCAGTTCCTTTGCCTTGTCGACGAGATCGGTGATGACGTTCATGACGCGGCATCCCCGATGACCGCCGGGCGCAACTCCACCATGCCCTTTTCGGCGAGTCCGGCGAGGAAGGCGTCGACATCCGTCGCCACGCGGTCGCGATCGACGGTGAAGGCGCTCGCCAGCTCATCGACGATGACGTCGATGGAACGGGCGCCGTCGACCCTCTTGAGAATCTCCACCGCGACCGGATCGGGATTCAGCACCCGCTCCGGGGCCAGCAGCACCCACTGGCCGCGCGCATCGTCGTGACGCAGCCGCACGCCGCGCGCGAGCTTGGGCACATCGGTCGCGGCGAAGGTGGCGGTCATCGCGTCTCCTTGGGCACGAAGGCGCCCGGATAAGCCATTTTGGGCTCGACATAGGCGAAGTACAGCGCGTCGAGCTGCACCCAGAGCACATCGCATTTGAATTCGAGGGCGCGGATGGCGGCCTCCTGCTGCTCCGGCGTGCGCGCGTGGCGCTTCACATAATCGAGCGCGAAATCCGCGTCGCGCGGCGCCTCGGTGAGACGCTTGTCGAAATAGGCCAGCGTCTCCTTCGAGACGAAATCATAGTTCTTCAGCATGCCGGCGACACGCTCGCCGATGATGCCCGGCGAGAACATCTCCGTGAGCGAGGAGGCGATGGCCTCCAGCAGGCTCTTTTCGCGCACGAAATGCACATAGGCATCCACCGCGAAGCGGGTGGCGGGAAGCAGGCCGCGCAGCGAGGTGACGTAATCGCGGTCGAGCCCGACGCCATCGGTGAGCGTCAGCCAGCGGGCAATGCCGCCCTCGCCCTCGTGATTGCCGTCATGGTCGATGATGCGCTGGCGCCAGGCGCGGCGCAGCTCCGGCTCCTCCATGCGGGCGAGGATCGAGGAATCCTTCACCGGGATCATCGCCTGATAGTAATAGCGATTGAGCGCCCAGGCCTGCACCTGCCCGAAGCTCAGCTTGCCGTCATGCAGCAGCCGGTGAAACGGGTGAAGGCTGTGATAGCGGCGCTTGCCGACATCGCGCAGCCGCGCCTCGAGTTCCTCGGGCGACATCAGCGTGGTCATAGAACAATCTCCATCCCGTCTTCGGCGATTTCCCACCCGGCCCGGTTGGCCGTGACGCGCTCGGGCGAGCCGTCGATCAGCACCGGGTTCGTATTGTTGATATGCACGTAGATGCGCCGGCCGATATCGAGGCCGGCCAGAGCCGCCATCGAGCCTTCGTCGCCCGACATGCTCATATGACCCATGCGCTTGCCGGTCTTGGTGCCGACACCGGCCTGCACCATCTCGTCATCGCGCCAGAGCGTGCCGTCGAAGAACACCGCATCGGCGCCAGCGAGGCGGTCGCGCAGGGCGTTGGTCATGGTCGCGCAGCCAGGAATATACAGGGCGCGCCGGCCGCCGGCCTCGATTTCGACGCCGATGGTCTGCTCACCCTCGATATCGGTCACGAGGGCGCCCGTCTGTGCTTCCTCGGTCTTTTCCAGATAGAGCGCGATCTTGCCCGGAACCGGGAAGATGGTCGCCGTGACCCCTTCGACCAGTTCAAACGAGGCGCCCAGCTCCACATCGCGGCGGGCCACCACATCCTCGGCGAGGACGTCGAAGGCGCTGCTGGCGCGCAGCACGCGATGGATGGCCGGGGTGGCGAACAGGGTGAAGGGCTGCGCCTCGCGCAGGCTCAGCAGCCCGGCGACATGGTCGATATCGCCATTGGTCAAAAGCACGGAGGCCACCGGCGAATGCCGGCGGCCTCCTCGCGGATGCAGTGCCGGCACAGCTTGAATTTGCGTCACTATTTCAGGGGCGCAGTTCACCAATGCCCACCGCTCGCCATCCGCACTGACCGCCAGGGACGACTGGGTCCGGCGGCGGACACGGGGATCACCATCCCAAGCGAGGGTGCAAACCGGACATCGGCAGTTCCATTGGGGAAAGCCCCCGCCGGCTGCCGAGCCGAGGACAGTGAGATGCAGGCGGGACGCGGAATTAAGCATGGATACGCCGTTCCCGCGCCGCCCGCGCCTCAGGCTCAGAAATCAGCCGGGAAATAGGCGTTGACTTCCATGCCGACGCAGACTTCGACGATACGAGGAGTGTTCCAGGCCATAACTTCCTCCATGTAATTTTGCTTCCATTTACTTCATAAGAAGATCATAAGAAGCAGTTGATTTTACGGCTTAATTAGCCGCATGAGTGATTGTGGTGTCTGTTTCTTTTTTCGTCAAGTAAGCCTTCACACAACTGTGTAGGCACACATAATACCAGAACACATACGCGCGAGACCAGTTCAGGCCACGCCCGGCTCGAACATGAATCCCCTGCCGCGCACGGTGACGATCATCTGCCCGCCCTCCGCCGTGGCTTCGGCCAGCTTGTGCCGGAGATAGCCGACATAAACGTCGACGACGTTCAGCGACGCCCCGCCATGGCCGGCCCAGAGCGCGGCGAAAATGTCCGCCCGCGCCAGCGGCTCGCCGGCATGACGCATCAGCAGCGCCAGCAATTCCACCTCGCGCTCGGTGAGGCGTACCCTTGTGCCGCCGATCTGCGCCTGCCGCGTGTCGAGGTCGAGCGTGACCGGCCCGGCGGTGAGCACGCGCTGCTCCTCCTCGCCATTGGAGCGCCGCAGCGCCTGCACCTTCACCCGCGCCAGCAACTCCTCGAAGGCGAAGGGCTTGATGATGTAATCGTCGGCGCCGGCCAGCAGGCCCTCGGTGCGCTCATTCACGCTGGAGCGGGCCGAGAGCATGATGATCGGCGCCGTCTGGCCGCCAGCGCGCAGCGCCCGGCACACCTCGATGCCCGAGCGGCCGGGCAGCATCACGTCGAGGATGATGGCTTCCAGCGGTTTGCCCGTGGCGGCGCGCAGCGCCTCCTCGCCGTCTCCGACCAGTTCGACCTGATAGCTCTCCGACGCGAAGCCCCGCCGGAGCAGCGAGCCGATGTCGGGGTCGTCCTCGACGATCAGAATGGTCATTGCGCCGCCTCCAGATTGATGTCGGGCACGCGGGCCGGCAGGCGCACGATCACGCAGGTGCCGCTCGGCGCATGTTCCCCGGTACTGCTCTCGATGTCGATCCGGCCGCCATGCCGGTCCACGATCCATTTGGCAAGGGCCAGCCCGATGCCGAAGCCGGTGCCCTCGCGCCCCTCCCCCTGCCCGCGCCAGAACCGCTCGAAGACATGGGGCAGATCCCGCGCCGGAATGCCGGTGCCACGGTCGCGCACGCGGATCACCATGGCGTCGCCGTCGCGGGCGGCTTCAAGCCGCACCGGCTGGCCGGGCGTGGAATGGCGCACCGCGTTGGCCACCAGTCCGTCGAGCACCTGCCGCAGCCACTCGCGGTCGGCCTCCAGCGCGAGGCCGTCACCGGCGCAGACCACCTCCAGCGGCAGTCCCGCCGCGCGGGCCACCGGCAACATGCTCTCGCGCACATCCTCCAGCAGATCGGCGACGAGGAACGGCCGGCGCTCCAGCTCGATCTGGCCGCTCTCCGAGCGGGCGATGCGCAGCAGGTCCTCGACGCGCCGGTGCAGCCGGCGGGCGCGGTTCTGGATCACCAGCAACGCCGCGCGCAGATCCTCCTCGCTCGGACGCCCGCCGCGCAGCGTCACCTCCGCTTCGCCGAGGATCACGGTGAGCGGGGTCCGCAGTTCATGGCTGACATCGGTGAAGAAGCGGCGCCGGGCGAGATCGACATTTTCCAGCCGGACATTGGCCGCGCGCAGCTCCGCGGTGCGGGCATCGACGATTTCCTGAAGCCGGCGCTGGTCGGAGATCAGCCGCTGCTCGCGCCGGGCGAGATGAGCGGCCATGCGGTTGAACCGCGCCATGGCAAGGCTCAGCTCGTCATGGCCGGTGACCGTCAGGCGGGTATCGGAACGCCCCTGCGCGATGGCGGCGGCGGCGGTCGCGACATCGGCGACGCGCTGCACCAGCGAGGAGCCGAGCCGGTGATAGATGAAGATGGAGGCGACAAAGGCCAGCAGCACGCCGGCCAGCCCCCAGCGGATGACGCGCCCGCGCAGGTCCTGCACCGCGAGCTGGGCGGCGCGGGCATCGGTGCGCTCCTCCTCCATAGCCTGGCTCAGCGGCGCGCCGAAGCCGGCGGCGAACACATCGAGCGCGACGCGCACGCTGGTGGACGGGTCCGGCCCGGAAAGGGCCGTGGTGATCTGCCGGTCCATCACCTCGAAATGGGCGTGCAGGCGGGCGACGGTGCGGCTGCGCGCCGCCATCAGCGTGCGCTGCTCCTCGTCGCCATAGCGCATCACATCATTGGCGAGCGCCATCTCGAAACGATGGAAGGCGGCCAGCGTGGCCGCCCGCGCGGCACCCAGCGCCTCCTCGCCCCGCGGGCCGGGCTGCTGCGCGGCCTGAAGCGAGATCAGCGCGTAATCGCCGATTCGGCCGGAGATCGAGGACAGCAATTCCAGCCGGCTCTGCGCCGAGACGAGGCGGTCCAACTGGTTGTTGGTCGTGCCGAGGGCCGCGACCAGAAGTGCGGCGGAAGCGGCCGTCACCAGCACGGCAACCGCGAGCAGCAGCGCCATGCGCGTGCGCAGCGAGGAAAACAGGACCCGCCCCATGCCTTTGCCCGAATCCCCGCCTTGCCCCGAATCCCGGCCAGAAAGACATCACCAGCCGACGCAGCGAACCTGCCGCAGCGAGAATGATTCCATGGACGCTGCCCCAGCGCACGCTGCGACGCAGCAGAGCGCGGGCGGCACGGTCAAGGTGGAAGGCTGAAGGCGGGCCTCAGATGTCCTGGCCGGCCTTCCCGGGAGGCGCACAGCGCCACTTCAGCACCTTCCACTTGGGATGGGTGCCGCTCCACTCGGCGATCACCGGCAGCGCGCTCATCATGCATTGCGCCGGTACACCGGTGGATTCGAGGCTGACCGACAGCGCCTCTTCCCGGCAGGTGCCGGGGCTGGCGATCAGGCAGATAGACAGGATCAGTTCCATGCAGCAGGTCCTCTGGCGTGAGACACGGATCCCGGGCGCTTCCTTTCTGTGTCCGGGAACGTTCTCGATCGCGTTTCCGGCCCTGCTGCGGTGCAGCAATTCTTGGACCAGTTTAGCGGATGCTGCCTATACGCAGCAACCGGGGGATGAGTTCAGCTTGCGGTCGCCAAAAGATTGAGCTGCCGGACCGGGGAGTGCTCACGGCTTGCCCATGGCGCGTTCTTCCGCATCGGCGGTGCCGGGCGGAGGCCTTTTGACGCGCCCCGCCGGAAAGCGGCGACCTGCGTCGGGCGAGCCGAAGAATCCCTTGCAGTTAAAGGCGAAGCAAGCCTAGTCTCTGCCCCGTAACGTGTCTGGTCGTGCTATCGGGCCAACCGGTTTGGTGACCCAAACGCTGCAACAAAGATAGCCGGGACATTGATGGAGGGCATTCCCAGCCCTCATTCATGCAACCCCGTTCCTGGGAGGAATTACATGGCCAAGATCAATAAGGTGATGATCGGCGAGTCGCTCGTCGGCGACGGCAACGAAGTTGCCCATATCGACCTGATCATCGGACCGCGCGGCAGCGCGGCGGAAAGCGCCTTCCTCAATGCGCTGACCAACAACAAGGACGGCTTCACCTCGCTCCTCGCGGTGGTGACCCCGAACCTGCTCGCCAAGCCCAACACGATCCTCTTCAACAAGGTTACCATCAAGGACGCCCGTCAGGCCGTCCAGATGTTCGGACCGGCGCAGTACGGCGTCGCCAAGGCGGTCGTGGACAGCGTCGCCGAAGGCGTGATCCCGGAAGAAGAAGCCGACGACCTGTACATCTCGGTCGGCGTGTTCATCCACTGGGAAGCGGCGGACGACGCCAAGATCCAGCAGTTCAACTATGAGGCGACCAAAGAGGCGCTCAAGCGCGCTGTCGAAGGCTCGCCGTCGGTAAAGGAAGTGCTGGCTCAGGCCGGCACCGCCAAGCACCCCTTCGCCGCCGCTTAGATCGGAAGCAACCCTGGGCAGAAAACACCACCGCCCGCGGCCCCTACCTATCCGAAGGGCCTGCTCCAGCGGTTGGCTGCGATCTTTCTGAACAAGTGACATCGGCGTGCCGGCGTGACTTGAGCGATGGAGATGGCGGGCAGTCCGCCCTCTCCCTACCGCCGACTTTCTCCCAAGCCCGGAGCTTTCGCTCCGGGCTTTTTCATGTCGGAACCCTTGCCCGGAGCCTTCGCTCCGGGCTTTTCAAGTTCGGACGTCAGGGCGGGTTCAGCCGCGCGGCGTTGCCGGCTCGGTCCGCGGGATGATCCCCATGCGGATGAGGAAGGCGTCGGCCAGTGCCGGCGAGGCGCGCTCGCGCAGCCCGAGCGTCACCTTCACATCCCGCGCTACGGTGGCGGGACTGCCCTCTAGCAGAACGATGCGGCTCGCCAGCGCCACCGCCTCGCGCGGGTCATGAGTGACGAACATCACGCTCGCCGGGCGGCGGGCCAATAGCCGGCGCAGCAACTCGCGCAACCGCTCGGCGGCGGGCTGGTCGAGCGAGACGAAGGGCTCATCCATCAGCAGCACGTCCGGCTCTATGGCAAAGGCGCGGGCGAGCGCGGCGCGGCGCTGCTGGCCGAGCGAGAGCCGCTCGGGATAGGCGCTCGCGAGTTCGGCGAGCCCCACCTCCTCCAGCATGCGCCGCGCGCTCGTACGGGCAGCCATCCCCTCGCCCAGCGGCAGGGCGACGTTCTCCAGCACCGTCCGCCAGGGCAGGAGACGCGGATTCTGGAAGGCATAGGCAATGCGCGGATTCGCCGTACCGAAGCGCACCGCGCCGCGATAGGTGTCGTCCAGACCGGCGGCGATGTTGAGCAGCGTCGTCTTGCCGAGCCCCGAGGACCCGAGCAGCACGAGGAACTCACCCGCCGCCACATCGAGGCGAAAATCGCGAAAGATCTCCCGCGCCGGCGTGCCGGTTCGGGCGGGATACCGCTTCTCGGCGATGTCGAGGGTGATCGCGCTCATCGCCGCCACCCGTTGGCCCAGCGTTCCCAGGGCTGGAGAAGGCCCATCTCGATGATCTGCACCACCACGGTGAAGGCGAGCGCATAAGCGAGCACGGTCGCCACGTCGAACATCTGGAACGCTGTCTGCAACTCGAAACCGACGCCGTTGGAGCGGCCGAGCAGTTCCACCACCAGCACGATCTTCCAGGTGAGCGCGAGGCCCGAGCGGGCGCTGGCGGTGAAGAAGGGCACGAGCTGCGGCAGAGTCACATGGCGCAGCGTGCGCCAGCGCCCGAAACGATAGACCCGCGCCATCTCGTCAAGATCACGCGAGAGGGCGGCCGCGCCCTCGCGCATCGTCACCGCCACATTGGGGATCTTGTTGATCGACACGGCGGTGATCGCCGCCGCTTCGGTGAGGCCGAACCAGACATAGCAGAGGATGATGACGACCAGCGCCGGCAAATTGAGCAGTACGATCACCCACGGCCCGAACAGCTCGTTCAGGCGGGGCGAGCGGCCGAGCGCGATGCCGAGGGCCGAGCCGATCGCCATGGCGATGAAGAACGCCGCCGCCACCCGCGCCAGCGTGATGGCGATGTTGCGCTGAAGCGCCCCGCCCTCCGCCGCCCGCTGCATCGCCGCCAGCACGGCGGCCGGGCTCGGCAGCAACGGGGACGCCGCCCAGAGCGCCGCCCCCTGCCAGACCAGCAGCAGCGCGAGCAGGGACGCTGCCGTCATGCCGAGGCGAGAGGCGGTGGACACGAGCGCCCTACTCCCCGATCGGCGCGAAAAGCGCGCGGTCAAAGCGCGGGCTCTGCCCGACCAGATCCGCCCCGCCAAGCTGCGCCAGCACCGCAAACAGCTTGTCGCAGGAGGCGCGCTCGGGCTCGCCGAAACTGCCGGGAATGCCAGCGCGGTAATAGTCGCGCAGCCGGGTGAACTCCGCATCGTCGGCCGCCTGCATGATCGGGCGGATGCGCGTCCAGGCGTCGTCCGAGGTGGCGAGCACCGTGTTCGCCGCCGCCGCCGCGCGCAGGAAGCTGGCGAGGACGGCGCCCTTCTCGCCCATGATGGCGGTGCGCCAGACATAGCCGACCAGCGGCGGAGACGGGTCGATGCCGAGGCCGGTGACGACCTCCTTCATGTCGAGCAGGCGGCGGAAGCCGCGCGCGTCGAGCCGCGCGGCATAGGGCCAGAAGGTCAGCACGGCATCGACACGGCCGAGCGCGAGCTGTTCGCTCACCAGAGGCGCGGCGCCATAGACCGGCTCGCATATATCGATGAGGTCGGCACCGAGCCTCGCCTTGGCATAGGCGCGCAGCAGCAGCCAGCTCTTGTCCACCGCCCCGCCGGCCACGCCGAGCTTGCGGCCCTTGAGATCGGCCAGCGTCTTCACCGGCCCGTCCGGGGCCACCATCAGCGCGCCCAGCGCCGTTGAGAAGGGGGCAAAGCGCATGGGCTCGCCATCGTTGAGGCGACGCATGGCCCAGAGCCAATCGCTGACGATGAGGTCGATATCGCCCGCCTGCAGCGCCACCGTGGTCGCCTGACCGCCGGCGAAGTTGACGCTCTCAAGCGCGAAACCCTCGCGGGCATCGAGCTTCTCGGCGCGGATGGTGTCGAGCAGCCAGTTGAGCGTGCCGAATTTCAGCGTGCCGACCCGCAGCTTCGGCAGCGCGGGCTGCGCCGTGGCGCGCGTGGCGAGCGGCGCCAGCGCGGCGGCGGCGAGCAGCGCGCGGCGCGTCAGCGCGATGGAGGGGATCATGGGGCGGCCTTTCCGGTCATCGGCGGATCGAGCAATCGGTTGCGCACCAGATAGGAGATCCCCCGCGCCCAGGATTCATCCGTGTTGTTGCGAATGTCGGCGCTGCCGGCGCGCAGCACGGCGCCGGTGGCCACGTCGCGCACCTGGAAATTGATGTTGAGGATGAGGTTGGAGACCTTCTGCACGAGGCCGATCACCTCGATATCGGCGCCAAGCGCGCGGGCGATCGGCAATTCGCAGCCATTGCAGTTGCGCAGCGGCGCCGCCTCGGTAAGCGCCGCCTGCTGGGGCGCGAGATCGACCACCTGATAGCCGGCCGCCGTGAGACGGGCGCGGACATCCGCGCTGATCTGCGCGAGGCGGCGCATTTCCTCGGGTTTGGGACCACGCGGATCAAACTCGCCGCTGGTATCCAACAACTCGAAATCAAACACCGCCACGCGCGTCGCCGCCTGGGCGGGGGCCACAAGGGCGGCGCTCACCAGCCCGACCGTCAGCAGCATGAGGGCGCCGATCCGCGACAGCTCTGTCATTCCCTGGCCTTCCGATGGTGCCGGCACGTCGCCCGAACAGCCTGACTGGCTGATCGAGGAACCCGTCTCCGGCTTATGGCGCGGGAACGCCGCTCCCGGCCTCGTTTCCGGTCTCCGGCGCGGCGTCTCGCGGGTGGCGATCATATCGTCTGGAATCTTGCCCGCAATAGCCGGGAAAAAGTTCCCGAATTTATACGTCACGTATAGTGAGATCATCAACAATAGTTCATATTCTTATTAAATTCTTATGTTATCTAATGTGTTGAATACTTCGATATGTCTGCTTAGACTTTTACCCGACGGCATAGAAAAGTTCCGAGAACGTCAGCCGTGGGATGGAAACGCCAATGAGATCGAGGGCTCGCGCCGCCGCCACGGCGCTCGTCGTCTTTGCTTGCGCCGCCCTGCCGGCCGCAGCCCAGAACGCCACGCCGCCCGCCGGCGCGCCGGCGGCCCCCCCGCTCGCGGCCAAGCCGGCGGCCGCCATCGCGCCCGAGCAGACCTTCCGCATCGGGGTGATCCGCCAGATTCCCGAGCCGCCGCCCTGGATCGCCCCGCTGCAGATGCCGCCGGACAATCTCGGCATCGCCGGCGCCGAACTCGGCATCAAGGACAATCTGACCAGCGGGCGCTTCCTCAAGCTCGACTACAAGCTGGCCACCGAGACCGTGCCGACCGATGGCGATCCGCTGCCGGTGGCGCAGAAACTGGTCGAGGACGGCAACCGCTTCCTCCTGCTGGATGTGCCGGCCGAGCAGCTTCTGCGCATCGCCGACGCGCTGAAGGACAAGGACGTCCTGCTGATCAATGTCGGCGCGACCGATGACCGCCTGCGCATGGCCGATTGCCGGGCGAACGTGTTCCACATCGCGCCGAGCCGGTCGATGCTGACGGACGCGCTGGCCCAGTTCCTCGTCACCAAGCAATGGCGCAACTGGTTCCTGATGGTCGGGCGCACCGATGCCGACAAGCTTTATGCCGAGGCGGTGCGCCGCTCGGCCCGGAAGTTCGGCGGCAAGATCGTCGCCGAGAAGACCTGGGATTATGGCCCGGATGCCCGCGCCACCGCGCAGTCGGAAGTGCCGCGCGGCACGCAGGTCGGCGAGTACGACATGCTGATCGTCGCCGACGAGCTGGGCGAGTTCGGCGATATCCTGCCCTACAATACCTGGCTTTCCCGGCCGATCGCCGGCACGCAGGGGCTGATGCCGCTCTCCTGGCACCCGACCATGGAGAACTGGGGCGCCTCGCAGCTTCAGAGCCGTTTCTTCAAGCTGTCCAACCGCCTGATGCAACCGCTGGACTTCCAGATGTGGGAGGGCGTGTTCGCCATCGGCTCGGCGAGCCTGAAGACGCGCTCCAGCGACACGGCCAAGGTGCGTGCGCAACTGCTGGCGCCCGATTACGACCTGCCGGTCTTCAAGGGCGTGGCGGCCAGCTTCCGCGACTGGGACCACCAGTTGCGCCAGCCGATCCTGCTGACCCACGCCACCAATACGGTGACGCTCTCGCCGCAGGCCGGCTTCCTGCACCAGTCCTCGCCGCTCGACACGCTCGGCTTCGACCGGCCGGAGACGACGTGCACGTTCAAATGAACAACCGCGCCAGAACAATAATCGCCTGGAGGAACCGATGAAACGCCACCTGCTGCTTTCCGCCAGCCTCGCGCTCGGCGGACTCCTGATGGCCGACGCCCTGCCGGCGTTCGCCCAATCCCGCGCCTTCATCTCCAATGAGCGCGATCACACCATGACCGTGCTCGACATGGACACGCTGAAGGTGATCGAGACGGTGAAGACCGGCCGCCGGCCGCGCGGCATCACGGCGAGCCCGGACGGCAAGCTGATCTATGTCTGCGCCTCCGACGACAACCGCGTCGAGGTTTATGACGCCAAGACGCTAAAGCTGGTGAAGACGCTGCGCTCGGGGCCCGACCCGGAACTGTTCGTGCTGCACCCGTCGGGCAACCCGCTCTACATCGCCAACGAAGATGACAACATGGTCACGGTGGTGAATGTCGAGAATAACGACCTGATCGCCGAGATCCCGGTCGGCGTCGAGCCGGAAGGCATGGGCATCAGCCCGGACGGCAAATACATGGTCAATACGTCCGAAACCACCAACATGGCCCATGTGGTGGACACGGCGACCAATGAGATCATCGAGAACATTCTCGTCGATTCCCGCCCGCGCATCGCCGAGTTCTCGGCCGACGGCAAGCAGCTCTGGGTCTCCTCCGAGGTCGGCGGCACCGTGTCGGTGATCGACCCGGCGACCTGGAAGATCATCAAGAAGATCTCCTTCAAGATCCCCGGCGTGGCCGATGATGCCATTCAGCCGGTCGGCGTGCGTATCACCAAGGACGGCTCGAAGGCCTTCGTCGCGCTTGGCCCGGCGAACCGCGTGGCAGTCATCAATCCGAAGACGCTGGAAGTGGAGAAATATCTCCTCGTCGGCCAGCGCGTCTGGCAGCTCGGCTTCACGCCGGACCAGAAATTCCTGATCTCGACCAACGGCAATTCCAACGACGTGTCGATCATCGACGTCGCCGCCGAGAAGGTCACCAAATCCGTGACGACCGGCCGCGCCCCCTGGGGCGTCGTGGTCGTCCCGTAGGTCCCGCTTTTCCCATCAAGAACACCACGCAATTCGGAGGATCCGCCATGAAGATGCATCTCGCCGCCACCCTCGCGGCCACGCTCGCCCTCACCGGCGCCGCCTATGCCAAGGGCGACCTGACGCTGAAGCCGGTCGAACTGCCCGAGCTCACCGTCGGCACCGGCAATGCCGGCTTCGGCGTCTCGCAGACGACCTATGAGCTGGAGACCGGCAAGGCCTATACGCTGACCGTCAAGTCGACCGGCAAGAAGGAATGCGCCTGGCAGGCGCCGGGACTTTTCCAGTCGATCTATCTGCGCAAGGTCGAAGCCGGCGGCATGGAGATCAAGGCGATGACCCTCACCGAGCTGGAGTTCGAGGAGGAGGGCGAGGCCGAAATGTTCTTCGTGCCGATCAAGCCCGGCACCTTCGCCTGGTTCTGCAAGGGCATGGAAGAGCGCGGCATGAAGGGCGAGTTCATCGTCAAGTGAGCTTGCCGGCCACACTCTCCTCGTGACACCTTCATCCCCGGCCTTGCGCCGGGGATTTCCTTCAGTGGACCGGACGACGCGATGACGGCCCTGCCCATGCCGGAACTGCCGGGATCGCTCCCCCTCGGAAGCGCACCCGCCCTCACCGTCAACCACGTCACCCACGCCTTCGGCGCCCGCAAGGCGCTGGACGATGTGAGCCTCTCTGTGCCGACCGGCAGCTTCACCGCCCTGCTCGGCCCCAATGGCGCGGGCAAGACCACCCTCTTTTCCCTCATCACCCGGCTTTACGACAACCGCACCGGCCGCATCGACGTGCTGGGCCATGATGTGCGGCGCGCGCCCGCCGCGGCGCTGAGCAAGCTTGGCGTGGTGTTCCAGGCCCGCACGCTCGATCTCGAACTGTCCGTGGTTCAAAACCTGCTCTATCACGCCACCCTGCACGGCATGGGTTTTGCCGCCGGGCGGCGCCGGGCGCTGGAGGTGCTCGCGCAGGCGGGCCTCGCCGACCGGGCCGGCGACAAGGTGCGCCGCCTCTCCGGCGGGCAGATGCGCCGGGTCGAGATCGCCCGCGCGTTGATGCACCGCCCGAGCCTGCTGCTGCTCGACGAGCCGACCGTCGGCCTCGATATCGCCTCGCGCGCCGCGCTGGTGGCGCAGGTGCGCGCGCTGGTGGCGCAGGAAGGCATCGGCGTGCTCTGGGCGACCCATATCATCGAGGAAATCACCGCCACGGATCGGATCGTCGTGCTGCATCGCGGCCGCATCCGCGCCGAGGGCGCCCATGACGCCGTGCTGGCGCAGGCCGGTGCCGCCGATGTCTCCGAGGCATTCCTCACGCTGGTCGGCGATGGGCCGGATGCGGGAGCCGCGGCATGAGCGAGGCCCCGCGCCCCTTCCGCCTGTCGCTCGCCGGCTATGCGATCTGCATGGCCGGCATCTGCTGGCGCGAGGGGCTGCGCTTTCTCAACCAGCGCGGCCGCTTCCTCTCGGCGCTGGTGCGCCCGCTGGTGTGGCTGTTCATCTTCGCCGCCGGATTTCGTTCGGTGCTGGGCGTCTCGATCATCCCGCCCTATGACACCTATGTGCTCTATGAAGTCTATGTGACGCCGGGTCTGGTGGCGATGATCCAGCTGTTCAACGGCCTGCAATCCTCGCTCTCGATGGTCTATGACCGCGAGGTCGGGGCGATGCGCATCCTGCTGGTCAGCCCCTATCCGCGCTGGTTCCTGCTGGTCTCCAAGCTCGTCGCCGGCATCTGCGTGTCGCTGTTGCAGGTCTATGCCTTCCTCGCCGTCGCCTGGTTCTGGGAGGTGGAGCTGCCGCCGATCGGCTATCTCGCGGTGGTCCCGGCGCTGCTGCTCTCCGGGCTGATGCTCGGCGCCATGGGGCTGCTGATGTCGTCCGTGTTCCGGCAGATGGAAAACTTCGCCAGCGTGATGAACTTCGTCATCTTCCCGATGTTCTTCGCCTCCTCCGCCCTCTACCCGCTATGGCGGGTGCAGGAGAGCAGCCTCGTCCTGTGGTGGATCTGCACCTTCAATCCGTTCACCTATGCGGTGGAACTGATACGCTTCGCGCTCTACGGTCAGTTCAATCCTCTCGCCGCGCTGGTGGTGGCGGGTTGCGCGCTTGTGTTCCTTGCCGCCTCGATCCTCGCTTATGATCCGTCCGCCGGCGTCATGGCCCGTCGCGGCGGGCCGGAAGACGCCAAATGAGCCGCGCTCAAGACGCGGCCGACAACGAAAAGCCCGGAGGAACGCCCATGTCCCAGATGCTCCAGATCGCCGCAAGGCTCCCGCGCGCCGCGCGGGCGCTCGCCGCCGGCGCCACCCTTGCCGTCATCCTCAGTGCCGCCCCGGCACTGGCCGCCTCCCCCACCGAGCTGTGGCCGTGCATCCAGCCGCGCGTCGCCAGCCTTGGCGCCGGGCAGATGTGGGCCGGTCCGCCGGTCGAGGGGCTCAACTGGCGCGATGACCAGGCGGTGTCCGATCTCGTGCCGGTGCTCGCTGCCCGGCGCACGCCGCTCGAACAGGCGGACACGCTGATCGCCGATTTCGCCAAGACCGCCGGGCCGGACAAGAACCAGCGCCTGACGCTGCTCTTTGCCGGGGTGTTCGACCAGATCAACACACTGCGGGCCCGCATCCTCTCGGGCATCGAACGCTACGCCAAGCACCAGATCGACCTCTCCCAGCGCATCAAGGATGAGAGCCTGCAACTCGCCAAGGCGAAGAAGGCGGCGGCGAGCGACGAGGAAAAGGCCAAGGCCGGCGAGCTGGAAAAGCAGGTGCTGTGGGACACCCGCATCTATGACACCCGTGCCCAGGCCGTGACCGCGGTGTGCGAAAGCCCGGTGATCCTCGAACAGCGCGCCTTCGCGCTCGCCCGCGCGATCCAGAACGCGATGGATTGAGGATCAGCGATCCAGCCGGCGCAGCCGCAGGGCGACGCTGGCGATGATGACCGCGTGCAGGATGAGCGCGCCGCCCAGGCCGGCGGCGTGCTCGGCGAGGCTGACCTCGGGCTCGCGGCCGATGACCGTGATCGTCACCAGCGCCAGCGGCAGGAACAGCAGGATCGCCGTGACAAGGCCGGGATTGTAGCGCCGCAGCCGCGCCGCCGCGCCGATATGGGTGACCGCGTTCACCACCATGGCGTAGGGAGCGATCAGCCCGTAGCCCGGCCCGGCGAAGGCGGCGGCATACAGCGCGCCGAGATTGAGCGTCCAGACCGCGCCGACATTGACGACGAGCACGCTGGCCGTGGTCAGCCCCTCGCGCCCGCCAAACATCACCACATTGGCGAAGCGACGGAAGCGGTCGCCGGTGTGCTCCTCGACCTGATGGATCATGTAGCCGGGATTGTGCAGAAAGATCAGCAGGAGCGGCAGCGCGAAGGCCGATTCCAGCACCGGCACCAGCGCCAGCATCACGGCGGCCATGAATCCGGCGGCGACGACCCAGCGGGTGGCGAGCCAAAGCTTGAACTGCGTCAGACGCTGCATTTTCCCCGCCTTTGCGCCCTGCCGCGCGGCGAAGGACCGCCGCGCTCATTCCATCGGTGTGGCCTTGTCCAGCGGCAGGCCGGCCTTCGCCCAACCGTCGCTGCCGGCAGGATACCAGATCACCGAGGTATAACCGTAGGACAGCGCACGACGCGCCGCGTTCCAGCTCATCCAGCAATCGGTCTGGCAATAGAAGACCAGCATTGCATCGGGCTTGCCGCCGCTGAGCGTCGCAAGTCCGCGCCGGAAATAGCTGTCCATATCGGGGCTGAGCGCGCCATAGCCGACATTGGGCAGCCAGACGCTGCCCGGCACATGGTCGCGCGGCTTGTCGCGCCAGATGGTGCCGGCGGGAAGGTTCGCCGGCTTCACGTCGCGCGGCATCACGTCGACGAAGACCGCCGTCTTGGCTTTCCAGAGCGCCTCGGCGGCGCGGGTGTCGATGACACGCGCGCCGGTGAGCGTCGCCGGGGTGGGCGCGCGATAGGCGTCCATTCGGTAGCTGTCGGGTTCGTCCGGGAGAGCCCCCTCGCTGGAGACCGGCGAGAGGGCGAGCAGCACCGCGGCAAGACCCGCAATGCCCAGCCAGGCGAGACGGCTGAGCGGCGGTTCAGGGCGGGGGCTGCGCCGGCGTGGAAACATGACATCCTCCCTGGCGCCGCCCACGCGCTCAGGGCGCAGGTTGCAGCGGCCGGTTCTGCGCGTCGAGCAACGGCACGCCGTAGTCGAGCAGGATCTTGTCGATGGCCGCCTGTTCCTGGGTGATGAACTGGTTGAGCTGATGCTTCCAGTTCAGTTCGCCCGGACGGATGCCGAAGGTGATGCGGTAGACGAGCGCGGGATCGCCCTTCTCCTTCACCAGCGGAATCACCGCGAGCGGCTTCTCCGATTTCTTGGCGAAATAGCCGCCGATCGGGCCCCAGAGGATGCCGGCATCGATCTCGCCGTCATTGATGTCAGCGATCATCGCCTCGGCCGGGCTTTCGAAGCGCCGGTCGACCATCAGCGAATAAGGCCGTGCCATGCCCATCAGGCCATTGCGGGCCATCAGGTCGCCGGGCGGGGTTCCGGCCACCACGCCGATGCGCCGTCCCTTGAGGAGCGGATCCTCCAGCGTGGTCACGCCGGCGAGATCGCCGCCTTTCGGGGTGATCAGCACCCAGGCGGAGCGGTAATAGGGATTGGTGTTGAGCACCGGATCCCCGCCCGCCACATAGCCCATCACGACGTCGCAGCGTTTGGAGCCGAGCGTCATCCGGTAGAAGCCGGTCGCCTGCGGAAACCAGGTGTAATCGAGTGTCAGGCCGAGCTTCTCGGCCAGCAACTCCGCCACCTTGTTCTCGAAGCCCTCGCCGGCCTCGTCGGTGAAGGGCATGTTGGCCGGGTCGGCGCACACCCTCAACGTCGACCGGTCGACGAGGTCGGAAACCTGTGCGCTGGCTGGGGTGGATATCCCCACGCCGCACAGGGCGGCGAGAGCCAGCGCGCAGGCGCCGGCCGCTCGCCTCAAGCCCTTAGCTTGCTCGTCCGAAGCACTGGTTTTCATTTGCGGTGTACGCCTTCGTCTTGTCCTCGCGCTTGCTCGGGCGCTCGCGGCCGAGCGCGCCATCGGCGCGGGCCTTGAGGTAGACATAGATGTCATCGAGATAGCACATGACGTTCTTGTTCTCGCCGAAGGCCGGCATCACCTGATCCGCCGTGCCGACGCCGATGTTCTGCTTGCCGTTGACGACGATTTCCATGAACTGCTCGTAAGTCATGGTCTTCAGCGAGTTGGCGAGCGCCGGCGCATAGCTCGATCCCATGCCATCCGGGCCGTGGCAGACATGGCACTCCGCGTGATAGCGGCGGTAGCCGCTATAGGTGTACCAGTCCAGCGTGCCGTCCGGCTGGATGTTGTAGATCGGCGTGCCGTCCTCGGTCGTGTACTTGCCGAGATCGTCCTTCTCCTTGGCAGGAGCCGGAGCGGCGGCGGCGGGAGCGGCAGGTGCCTCCTGAGCCGACGCTGCGCCGCTGAAGGCGAGAGTGGCGGCAAGGAGCAGCGCCGACAGGCAGGCGGACGCCGGCAGCGCGCCGGAAACAAGCCATCCGCGAAGAGAGTTCTTCATTTATGTGTCTCCTGAAGGCACCCCGCGGGGGCCGAAAGTCTGGTCGCGGCGCGCGGGCGCCTTGGTGAGATCCGGCGCGAGGAGCGCCGAGTTGGGATTGTTCTAAGATTCTCATAAGGACGGTCGGCCTGAGACGCTGGGGCCTGGCGCGCCGGTAAAAACCAGCGGCCAGGCCCCCACGCGGTGTCCCTCGTGTCGTCTGTGGAGTGGCGGGCCGCAGCCCGCCCTCCGGCCGTTTCGTCAGTTCGGCAGAGCGAAGACCGTGAGCTGGCCACCGAGATTGGTGTAGCTGGAGAGCGCCGCATAGCCGCCCACCGCGCCAAGACCGGCGTTCGGGTCGGTCAGGCCGGCCGCAAGGCCGATACCCGCCCAGCCACCGACACCCGACAGGATGGCGAGGTACTGCTTGCCCTTGTGCTCATAGGTCGTGACGTTGCCGATGATGCCCGACGGGGTCTTGAACTTGTAGAGTTCCTTGCCCGTCTTGGCGTCGACCGCCTTCAGATAGCCTTCCAGCGTGCCGTAGAAGACCACGTCGCCCGCGGTGGCGAGAGCGCCGGACCACACCGAGAAGGGCTCGGGGAGCGACCAGACGATCTTGCCCTTGGTGTTGTCCCAGGCGATGAAGTTGCCCATGCCGCCATGGCTGCCCGGCGCGGGATACATCGACAGGGTGGCACCGACATAGGGCTGGCCCGCCGTGTAGCTGACGCGGAACGGCTCATAGTCCATGCAGACGTGGTTGGTGGGCACGTAGAACAGGTTGGTCTTGGGCGAGAAGGCCGCCGGCTGCTGGTCCTTGGTACCCAGAGCCGCCGGGCAGATGCCCTTGGTATTCACGTCCTCGCCCTGCTGGGCCGTCGAGAACTGCGGCACGACCAGCGGACGACCATAGGTCTTGCTGTTCTTGTCCATGTCGACCTTGGTGGCCCAATTGACCACCGGATCGAACTTCTCGGCCACCAGCAGCTCGCCGGTCACACGATCAAGCGTGTAGCCGAAGCCGTTGCGGTCGAAATGGGTGAGCAGCTTGCGGGGCTTGCCGTTGAAGTCCTGATCCGTGAGGATCATTTCGTTCACGCCGTCGAAGTCCCATTCGTCATGGGGGGTCATCTGGTAGACCCACTTGGCCATGCCGGTGTCGGCGTCACGCGCCCAAATGGTCATGGACCACTTGTTGTCGCCGGGACGCTGGGACGGGTTCCAGGTCGAGGGGTTGCCCGAACCGTAATAGACGAGGTTGGTCTCGGGATCGTAGGAATACCAGCCCCAGGTGCAACCGCCGCCGATCTTCCACTGATCGCCTTCCCAGGTCTTCAGCGAGGAGTCCTTGCCGATCGGCTTGCCGAGATCGGTGGTCTTCTCCGGGTCGACCAGCAGATCGCTGTCCGGGCCCATCGAATAGCCGCGCCAGATCTGCTTGCCGGTCTTGGTGTCATAGGCGGTGACGTGGCAGCGCACGCCGAACTCGCCGCCCGAGATACCGACGATGACCTTGTCCTTCACCGGCAGAACGGTGGCGGTGTTGGTCTCGCCCTTCTTCGGGTCGCCATTGACGACGGACCACTTCTTGGCCCCCGTCTTGGCGTCAAGCGCGACGAGCGTGGTGTCGGCCTGATGCAGGAAGATCGTTCCGTCCGAATAGGCGAGACCGCGGTTCACGGTATCGCAGCACATCACCGGGATGACGTTCGGATCCTGCTTGGGCTCATACTTCCAGATGATCTTGCCGTCGTCGTTGAGGTCGAGGGCATAGACGATGTTCGGGAAGGGCGTGTGAACATACATCACGTCGCCGATGATGAGCGGGCCGCCTTCGTGACCGCGCAGAACGCCGGTCGAGAAGGTCCAGGCTACCTGGATCTTGCCGACATTGCCGGCATTGATCTGGTCGAGTTTGGAATAGCGGGTGTTGGCGTAGTCACCCGTCTGGATGCCCCATTGTTTGGGGTCCTTGATGATATTCATAAGCCCGTCATTGGCCGAAGCCGGCCAAGCATAGGCCGCCGCAGCACCAAGCAGTGCCACCGCAAGAACCTTGCGCATGCTTTCTCCTCCTGAACGATCCTCCGGGACCAACCCTCAAGGGCGGCCCGTCGCGGCTTGTTTGCCGTTCTGACCTTCTTTGTCTTCGGCAGCGTGTCACGACCGGCTGGGGGAGAAGGCAGCCGGACTTCACGGGAGCAACCGCCCCAAGCTGGCCTACGAACCGGGTCGGGAGCGAACCCCCGATAGCCGTTGAAGCCGAAGACTGAAACGAGGCTAATCCGAATTCCAGTAACGCGCAATAAGAACTCTTATGAAATACGTTTCTTATTATGATTTTGCTGCAAGAGCGAAATGATATAAAATATACCACGAAATGAATGCTGCGTTTTCGTGGTTTTGTAGCGAGTATTCGCGCATGGCGCGAGTGTGCAGTGCAGCATACTACTCCCACTCGAGCTCGTGATAGGCGGCGATGGCGTTGCGCGCGTTGAACTCGTCATAGAGCGCCCAGCGCCCTGCTTCCGACCGCGCCGCCACCTCGGGCGCCGTGCTCATGGCACCGCCCGAGGCGATCAGCGCCGCCACATCGGAGCGCAGCCGCGCGAGATAGCGGCGCTCATCCGCGGCGGCACCGGGCCAGCCGGCGCTGGCCGGTCCGTGTCCGGGAATCGCGCGCGATGCCGATTCGGCGGTGATCGCGTCCAGCAAGGCGAGCCACCCCTTCAGGCTGCCGTCCAGCGTCGGTATATGACCGATGAAAAGCAGATCGCCCATCACCCAGCTGCCCGTCGCCGTGTCGCGCACGGTGAGGTCATTGTCGGTATGGGCGGTCGGATGCGCGCGCAGATGCAGCGCCCGCCCGCCCAGATCGAGCGTCAGTTCGTCGTCCACCAGCAGCTCCGGCAGCACGATCCGGGTGCCTTCGGCCTGCGGGCCGAGCAGCCGCTCGGCCTGGGCGAGATAGGTTTCGGCACGCACGCTCAGGGCGCGGGGCATCTTGCGATGCGCGACGAACTGCACGCCGGGCGCGACGAAAGCCGCGTTCCCCAGCGTGTGATCGGGATGCATATGCGTATTGACGACATAGCGCAGCGGCCGGTCCGTCGCCGCGCGCACCGCGGCCAGCATGCGGGCGCCGGCGATATAGCTGTTGCCGGTGTCGATCACCGCCGCCGCCTCGCTGCCGACGATCAGCGTCATGTTGGCGATGGCGCCCTGATTCGCGGGCGTCACCAGTTCATAAGGCGCGCGGTAGACGAACACGCCCTCGGCGACCCGCTCCAGCGGCAGGGGATCGGCGGGGCCCGCAGATCCGCCGGCTCCGCCACTCGTCTGCGCCAACGAAGGCAAAGGCCCACCGCTCGCCCACAGGCCGCCCAAAGCGAGCGACAGGCGGGCGAGCAGCGTGCGGCGATCCCTGGAAAAACCGGCCGATTTGCCTGCCGTCATGGCGGCGCTCCGCGCCGCCGGGCGAGGTGGCCCGGCGTCCCTATTTCTTGGTGCCGTCGGCGTTGAAGGTGCCGAGATAGGCCAGAAGGTCGGCCCGGTCGGTCTCCTTGGGCAGGCCGGCGAACACCATCTTGATGCCCGGCATGTAACCCTTCGGATTCTGGAGATAGGCGCTCAGCACCTCGGCGGTCCACACATCGCCCTTGGCGTTATGCTCCTTGAGCGTGTCGGAATAGTTGAAGCCTTCGATCGCGCCCATCTTGCGATCGATGATGCCGTTGAGCTCGGGGCCGACCTTGTTCTTCGCGCCTTCACCCACGGCATGGCAGGCCATGCACTTCTTGAAGACATTGGCACCCTTGGCAGGGTCGCCGGCCGGGCTCTGGGCCACAGCGGCGGTGGAACCGAGCGCGAACAATGCAGCGGTGATGACGAAGCGATTCATGGCGTCCTTCCAGGCAACATCATTGAGGCGCCGTCAAATGCGGCGCTTGTGAGCGGCGCGCAGGATAGCGCGTCGGTTAGAATGATCCTAGAGGCCGAAAGGTCCATCCCGATGCGGCGCAAGATCACGGCGCATTTCGTCGCGCCCCCGGCCGGCGACCCTCATCCCCATGGCGCTCGACACCCCACCTCTCGAGATACCGTCTCTGGCCGAGGAGCGGCGAAAGCCGTTATTAGTCCCCGCGCGCGGCGGCGCCTCGGTCACCTCAGGCGGCGACGGCTACCGATTGATGCGCTGCCACTGGCCGGGACTCACGCCGACCATCCCCGAGAAGACTCGCGTGAAATTGTTCTGATCGCCGAACCCGCACGCCAGCGAGATTTCGGCGAGCGAGAGTTCGCCCTCGAGCAACCGGGCCTTGGCTGTCTCGATGCGGTGCAGGGTCAGCCAGCGGTGCGGCTGCATTCCCGTGCTCTGGCGGAACGCGCGGGTAAAATGGCTCGGCGAGAGGCCGCATTCGCGCGCGATGTCGGAAATGCTCAGTGAGGCGGCGGAATGCTGCTGCATGTAGTCCTTGGCGCGCCGCTCCTGCCAGGGCGCCAATCCGCCTTTGGTGACCAGCCGCCGCGCCTCCACGCCGCCATAGGCCGAAGCCAGATGGGCGCGGATGGCAAGGCCGACATGCTGCACGAAAAGCGACTTCGGATCGGCGCGACCGTCCAGCGCGGGGATCAGCAGCCGACCCAGCGTCGCCAATGTCGAATCCTCAACGCCGCGGGGCCCGTGCAATTCACTGACGCTGTGCCCGTCATGCTCGCGGGACATGTCGTCGAGTGAGGATTGCGTGAGGTAAAAGACGAGATAATCGAAGGCGCTGCCGGGAAGGCACACCGGCTTCTGCCGGAGATCGACGACGCTGACGGTGTTTTCCCCATACGGCCCCTGATAGGCGTGCTTGCCGTCAAGCCAGAGCTTATGGTCCGGGATATCCCGCAACTGAAGGCTGACGAAATAGGCTGGCTCGCTCGGAAAAGGTGTCGTGGGGGCCGGCAGGGCCGTCTCGGAGCGAAGACGGGTTACCGCCATCTGCATGTTCGTCGGCGGACCGACCGTGAGGCTGGGGGCTTCGCTCAGATGAACGTGCCGCGCGACATTGGCGCCGTAATTCCTGCCTCTCACCGGCGTGTCCTCAGCGGGATGAACGTCCCGTCACGCAGATGCGCGACCGCCGGCACTCTAGCGCCTGTCGGCCGGAGGCGATATCGTCGGGTGGCAGATTGGGCCGCAACATGGTGGGCGAGCGCAGCGATTGATACCCACAGGGTTGGCGAGAGCGACACTGCGGGAACGCATCGCATAGGGAGAGTGCCGCTCACAATGGCGTTTGGACGTCGTCACGAGTTGGGCTGGAGGCTCTATTGCGCGTAGCGTTCGTCCAATGGCCCGACGGCTTGATCCCGCACAGCCCGGAATGGCAACAGATCGCGCGCGCCGTCGAGGATGCGGGTCCTGATCTTCTGGTGACCAACCAGCTTCCCTTCGGGAGCTGGGTCGCGGGCTCGCCACGCTATGACGAGAAGACGGCCGCCGAGACCATCGACATTCACGACGAGGGCATCAAGGCCCTGTCCGATCTCGACCTTCCCGCCGTCATCACCTCCCGTCCGGTCTGGTCGGACGGGCTGCTGGCCAATGAAAGCGTGGTGCTGGAAGGCCGGCGCGTGCGCTATCTGCACCGCAAGCTGGTGCTGCCGGATCAGGAGGGCTGGCGGGAACGGACATGGTTCCGGCCCGGCCGCGGCGGCCCGCTGCTGGCCGATGTCCTCGGCATAAGGGTCGGCGTGCTGCTCTGCACCGAATTGATGTTCAACGAGATGGCCCGCCATCTCGGCGGCGACGGGGCTGAACTCATCGTCGTGCCGCGAGCCACCGACGCGCCCTCGCCCTGCATGACCGCGGGCGCCATGGCCGCCATTGTCTCCGGGAGCTATGTGGTCAGTTCGAACCGCGTCGGCCGCGCAGGCAACAACCCGGAATTCGGCGGACCCGGCTTTGCCTTCGCGCCCGATGGCGCGCTGATGGCGACTACCTCGGCGGACGAGAACATCGTCGTCGTCGAGATCGATGCGCGAGCCGCGCGGCGCCAGAAGTGCCGATATCCGTGCTATCTCGCGGAAGACGGAAAGCTCGAAGCCGCGCTCGGCTGAGCCGTTGCGGCAGCCGCCCTCAGCACCGTATGTGCCGGCGCCAGGCGGCCGGCGTCAGCCCGGTGGCGGAGGCGAAGGCGCGCGTGAGATGCGCCTGATCGGCAAAGCCGCATTTGTCCGCGACTTCGGCGATCGGCTCGTCGGTTTCGGAGAGAAGCTGTCTCGCCTTGCGCAAACGAAAATCGGCCATCCAGCGATGCGGCGGCAGGCCCGTCGACCTCTTGAAGGCCCGGACGAAATAGCTGCGCGAGAGCCGGCATTCGGACGCGATCCAGGACACCGACACGGCGCCGCGCGCCTCCGCGGCTGCCGCCAGCAACTCGATAGCGCGCCGCTTCTGCCAGTCGGCCAGCCCCCCATTCTTCCGTGGACCGGACGTGCCGGCGTCCCCATAGGTGGTCGTAAGGTGGGAGAGCAGTGCCATTGCGGCGGCATCGACAAAGATGCTCTCGCTCTCCGGCCGCCGATGCAATGTCGGCAGCAGGGCGCGGCAAAGATCTGCCGCTACGGGATCGCGCGTGACCGGGAGGCAGGTCAGTGATGTCACCTCCCCTGCCCCCACTTCCTGCGCGATGGCGCTGATGGCCTCGCGCGAGACGTAGCAAAGGGCAAAGTCGAATGGTGTCAGCAGGTCGGCTTTGTAAGCTTCGTCCAGATAATGGATGCTTATCGAATCCCGGCCATAGACATGCATCTCCACGCCATCGCCCTTGTAGACGCGCCGGGCATGCAAATCTCCAAGCTGAACGCTGACGAGAAAGCCGGGCGCGCCGGCGTCGACCGAGATTTCACCGAAATTGGCGTGGTCAGAGCTGATCCGCGCCATTTCCAGCGACGCCTTGCAGCCGGGGCTGGTGCTGAGAATGTCGTCAGGGACCGAGCCGAACCCCGCGAGATGCTCTTTCAACGCCGCCGATCGCGCCGGCTGCCCTGTCATCCCGACCTCCCGAACAAGCTGGAGTGCGCGTGCACAGTAAGGACAGGGCGGCAACGGCGATTGGCGAATTTATCGCTAAATATCCAATTTCGCGCGCAACCATCAGGTCCGGCGGCAGGGCCGCGCGGCGAACCACTGACCGCCCGCCGACGCTGATTGACGCGGAAAGACGGGACAGGAACGGCTCAGCGCAGCATGGTCGGCAGGTTCTGCGCCATGAAATCCACGAAAGCCGCCAGCTTCACAGGGAAACCGGGACCTCCCGGCCAGACGGCGGAAACCGCCCGCTGATTGGGCGTCTGCTCGGCCAGAAGATGGCGCAACGTGCCGCGGTCGATGTGCTCATCGGCCCAGAAGCTCGGCAGGCAGGCGATACCCACCCCGTCCAGCGCGGCCATCAGCAGCATCGCATAGTGATCGGCCACCAGCTTGTTGGAGAGCCCCGCATTCACATGCGCATGGTCGGGACCGAGCGGCCAATTGTCGATCCGCCGGCTCGAGACATTGCGATTGCGCAGACACGCATGGCCCAGAAGATCCTCGATCGTCTGGGGCGTTCCATGCCGTGCGAGATAGTCGGGCGCCGCGACCAGCCGCAGGCTGAACACGCCCAGACGGCGGGTGAGAAGGCGCGAATCCTGGAGCGGGCCAATTCGCAAAACGACGTCAAAGCCCTCCTCTACAAGATCGACGATCCGATTGGTGTAGCTGATATCGAGATCGATTTCGGGAAAGCGGTTCATGAACTGGAGAAAGACGCGGTTCCACCCCTCGCTCACCACGGGGGCGCTGACGCGCAACTTTCCGCTTGGCTGTGCATGAGCACTTGAGAAGCTCACCTCTGCCGCGGCCAGCTCCGCCATGATGCGACGGCAGTGAGCGAGGAAGACCGCCCCCTCCGGCGTCAGTCCGATGCTCCGGTTGTTGCGATGAAACAGCCGGATGCCGATGCGCTCCTCCAGCCGCACGATGGCCTTGCCAATGGCGGACGCGGATACGCCGAGCACGCGGCCGGCCGCAGCATAACTGCCGGAATCGCTCACCTGAACGAAGACGGAAATACCGTCGAGCTTATTCATGCGGAATTTTCGGCCGCGTCATCCGGCACCCGATCCCAGTTTCGCAGGGTCTTCAAATTACATAGCCTCCTGCGTTCGATGACCTATGAAAGTCCGGCAGCAATGCAATCAAGTAACGGAGAGCCCGAGACAGGTCAGGGATATTTCGGTGAGCGAATCTGTCAGCACCTGATGGTCAACGGATCGTTGATTGCTGGCGTTGATCAGCCCCTACAACTTCCTTTTGCCGTGACCTATATCAATTGCCCGAAGAATGAGCGGCCGAGAACCGAGCCGATCGCGGCCGAGGATGCCTTTAGCGTACTTCATCAGTTGAAGGATATCGAGCGTCACGCGCGTTGGGTGGGCGGGGTCCTGCGCTTCTCGGGCGCTTTCGCGGCGGGGACGGCGAGCGTCGTGCACCTTCACGAAACGCCGCAATGCGAGTTCACCGGCCCTCTGGAAGCCCTGCAATTCCATCTGCCACGAGCCGTGCTCGACGACTTCTTCCGCGAGCATAAGGGCGGGACTGTCGACACGCTGCGATGGCCGCGCGATAGACCGGACGAGACAATGGCGGCGCTGTCGCGTGTGCTGCTGGCGGTCTCCCGGCAACCCGCCACGGCGAACCGGCTGTTTGTCGACCAGTTGGGGCTGAGCCTGCTCGCCCATATCGCCGAGAGCTATGGCGGCCTCGATGTGCAACGCACCCGGCTCCATGCCGGCCTCGCGCCATGGCAGCAGCGCCGTACGATGGAGATGATGCAGGCACGGATCAGCGGCCAGATCACGATCGAGGAAATCGCGCGCGAGTGCCAGATCACGCCGAGCCATTTCGCGCGCGCCTTTCGCGTGAGTTTCGGCAGCACGCCGCATCGCTATCTCTCGGATCTGCGAATTGCCGAAGCCAAGCGCCTGATGAGGAACACGGACTGGACGCTGGCCGACATCGCCCTGATGTGCGGCTTCACCGAGCAGAGCCATTTCACGCGCGTGTTCCGACGCCTGGTCGGCGCCAGCCCCGGCTCGTGGCGGCAGCAACTCGCGCTCAAGGATTACTGAGCCTCGACCCGCCGTCATGCGGGTTCCATTTCATGAGGGCTGGCGCAGCGACGGCACGGACTCCCTGCCAAGGCCGCCATACCAAAGTGCGATGCGCGGCCACCGCTGTATAATTTCCTCCTGTCGCAGCCCGCCTATGCTCCATCGCCAGTGATGTTTTCAGGATCAGGCGGGGAATGCGATGAGGGACGTCTGCGGCTCCGTCTCGGCGGCTGCGCCAGGCCTGCTTGCCCGGTTGGAGGGCGCGCTGCGTTCCATCGGTCCTGTCGGCCCGCGCCTGCTGTTCGGCGTGCGTCTGGCCGCATCTGTGTGCCTCGCGCTTTACATCACCTACTTTCTCGAACTGCAGAACTCCTTCTGGGCGGCGACGACCGCCGCCATCGTGTGTCAGCCGAACCTCGGCGCCTCCCTGCAGAAGGGGCGCTACCGCGCCATCGGCACGATCGTCGGCGCGTTGGTGATGGTGGCCTTGCTGGCGATGTTCCCACAGCAGCGCAACACCCTGCTGCTGTCCCTCGCCCTCTGGTGCGGCCTGTGCGGCTTCGCCGTGGTGATGCTGCGCAATTTCGCCTCCTATGCCGCCGCACTGGCCGGCATCACCGCCGCGATCATCTTCGCCGACACGCTGACGGACCCCAGCACGGCTTTCTTCCTCGCCGTCATCCGCGTCGGTGAGATCTGCATCGGCATCGCCGCCGCCAGCTTTGTGATGATGCTCACCGACTTCGGCTCCGCCAGCCGCCAGCTCGCCCGCACCGTGCGGCAGGTCGCCGATCAGGTCGCGAGCGGCTTCCTGGGAACGCTGGCGCAGACCGGCGAGACGCCGGAGCTTCAGGCCGCGCGGCGAAATGTGGTGCGCTCGCTTGGTCTGCTCGAAACCCAGATCGACGCGGCCATCGGCGAATCCTCGTTCCTGCGCGCGCGCACCAGCAATCTCCGGCTCATGAATGAGGCGCTCGTCAACGCGCTGGTCGCCTGGCGGAACGTTGGCAACCATCATGGCCGTCACGGCGACGGTCAGGCACTGATCCGCGAGACGCTGGTTCCTCTCCTCAGGAGAATCGACCTCGCGCAGCTCGACCGCGCCCCCTTTGAGGTGCAGCGCATCTGCCGGGAGGTTGTGTCGCGCCTCCGAAATACGCCCAGCATCGACACCACCAGTTGCATCGCGACCGACGCGGCGCGCGACGTTGCGCTCGGCCTCGCCGCTCTGGTCGATGGCATCATTCTGCTGCGCGAACACGAGGGGGCGCGTCTCACGCGGCCGTTCCCCCCTCTCGTCGTCGCAGACCCGCTGCCCGCTGTGTTGAACGGCCTGCGCGTTTTCGTGGCGGTGCTCGCCACCGCCGCCTTCTGGGTGGTCTCGGCCTGGCCGAGCGGCCCCTTCGCCATCGTGTTCGCCGCCATCGGCACGCTGGTTTTCGGCTCGTTCGGCGATCAGGCCCGCGCTCTTGCGAAAGACTACGCGATCGGCGCCGCCTTGATGGCCGCACTCGGGGCCGGGCTCTATTTCGGTGTCCTGCCGTCGCTGTCGAGCTTTCCGGCGCTGATCGCCGTGCTCGCCCTGCTGTTCATTCCCCTTGGGGTGATGCAGGCCGGTCCCTGGCACAGCGTCGTCTTCCTTGCCATGTCGATCGCCTCGCTTCCCCTGCTGGGCGTCGGCAACCCCATTTCCTACAACGCCTCCGACTATTTCAATCTCGCCTTTGCAATCGTGACGGGCACCGTCATCGGCACCTTGTTCTTCGTCGTCATGCCGACCATCCCGCCGCAGGTCCGGGCTCGCCGCCTTGTGGCGCTGTCGCTGCGCGATTTCCGCTGTGTGGCGGACGGCACCTGGCGGACGGATCACGCTCACTGGACCACGCTGCTGACGCGGCGCACCGAAGCCCTGCCCCCGCAGACCACGCCGGAGCAGGCCGGCGAGCTGATGGCGCTGCTCGCGCTCGGGCAGGCGGTCATCCACCTGCGACAGGTGGTGACCCTTGAACCCGCCGCCGGCCTGCTGTCCCAGGCCCTCCATGCTCTCGCCGACGCGCGGCTCATGGTGGCCCGTGATGCCTTCGGCGCGCTGGTCCGCGCCAGCGACGAAGGGCCGGTGTCAACGGCGGAGGCCGATAGGTCTCGGCCGGTGCATCTGCGCGCGGCGGTAGCGGTGATCACCGACGCCATCGACCTCCATGGCGCGCTGCTGGCCGCGCGGATCGATCCGCGCGTTCTCTTCCTGTCGTCCTTCAGTTGAGAAGGTCCGAACCCTTGTACACAGAGATCAACATCCTCGGGGTCTATGTCGCGCCCTTCGCCGTGATGATGCTGGCGGCCTGGGTGGCGACCATCCCGCTCAGCCTGATCGCCAATCGCTACGGCATCGCCCGCAAGGTCTGGCATCCCGGCCTGTTCAACCTCTGCATCTACATCATCGTTCTTTCCCTCATCGTCCTGTTTGTGGGTGCGCGCCAATGACCACCATCGATCCGGCCGGCGACCGGCCCTCGCGGCTTCGCGCCGTCCTGCCCGTCCTGTTCACGCTCGGCGCTCTGGCGGGTGCCGGTGTGCTCGGCTGGTGGATGTGGCAGGCCTACATGGCCAGTCCGTGGACGCGCGACGGCACCGTGCGGGCCTATGTGGTCACCGTCACGCCGCAGATATCGGGGCGGATCGTCGATCTGCCGATCAAGGGCGACCAGTTCGTGCACAAGGGCGACCTGCTGATCGTCATCGAGCCTGATGACTTCCAGATCGCCCTCGCCAATGCCGAAGCCGCCGTTGCGCGCGCCAAGGCCGACCTCGACAACAAGCAGGCCGAAGCGCAGCGGCGCGCCGAACTCACCGCGATCGCCGTGTCAAAGGAGGAGCAGCAGAGCTTCGCGGCGGTGGCCGATATGGCGGCGGCGGCCTATCAGGAGGCGCTCGCCAATCGCGACCAAGCCAGGCTGAACCTCAGCCGCACCCGGATTGTCGCGCCGGTTGACGGCTACATCACCAATCTTCTCGCACAGGCCGGGGACTATGCCACCAGCGGCCAGCGCGTGCTGTCGGTGGTGGACAGCGACAGTTTCTGGGTCGACGCCTATTTCGAGGAATCCGTGCTCAACGGCATCCGCGTCGGCGATGCGGCCCAGGTCTCGCTGATGGCCTATCCCGACAAGCTGAAGGGCCATGTCACGGGCATCGGGCGCGGCATCGCGGTTTCCAATGCGCAGCCGGATGGCTCGGGTCTGGCCACGGTGAACCCGGTCTTCACCTGGGTCCGGCTCGCCCAGCGCGTGCCGGTGCGGGTGGTTCTGGACCATGTGCCGCCCTCGGTCACGCTGGTCGCCGGCCTGACGGCAACCGTGTCGATCACCGGCCATGCCGACGCCACCCCCGGCACCCCGCCTGCCGCCGCGCCGGGCCCGGCCCCGGCACCCTGATCGCCGGCGCAACGGCGCTCAGACGGTCGTATGACGGAACGAACCCAATAGCCGATAACGCCGCCCCGCCAATCCTTCTAGCGTGAGGGTGACCAATGGGCCCCCGAGGGGCAAGGAGCAGATGATGAAAATCGATCTTTCCGGTAAATCCGCCCTCGTTACCGGCTCCACGGAGGGCATCGGCTTCGCCATCGCGAAGGGCCTTCAGGAGGCCGGCGCGCATGTCGTCATCAATGGCCGTACGCAGGCGAAGGTGGATGCCGCGCTCGCTCGCCTTAGCGGTGCCGCACGGGGTGTGGCCATTGATCTGGCCACCGAGGGCGGTAGCCGCGCGCTTGTCGCAGCGGAGCCCTCCTTCGACATCGTGGTCAACAATCTCGGCATCTTCCAGCCGTCGGACTTCTTCGACACCGCCGACGAGGTGTGGGAGCGCCATTGGCAGGTCAACGTCATGTCCGGCGTTCGCCTCGCCCGCGCCTATCTGCCGGGCATGGCCGCGCGCGGCTGGGGCCGCATGCTGTTCCTCGGCTCGGAATCCGGCTTCAACATCCCCGTCGAGATGATCCATTACGGCGTCTCCAAGACCGCCGACATCGCGCTGGCCCGTGGATTGGCCAAGCGCATGGCCGGCACCGGCGTCACCGTCAATTCGATCCTGCCGGGGCCGACGCTCTCCGAGGGCGTGGCGGAAATGCTCAAGGCCGAGGTGGCCGCCGGAAAGACGCTGGAACAGGCCGGCGAGGACTTCGTGAAGGCGCACCGGCCGGGCTCGCTCATCGGCCGGCCCGCGACCGTCGAGGAAGTGGCGAACATGGCGGTCTACATCGCCTCGCCGCTCGCCTCGGCCACCACAGGCGCCGCCCTGCGGGTCGATGGCGGCGTGATCGACTTCATCGTCTGACGCTGCGCTTCAGGGAAACACATCATGAGCGCGCGTATCCTCATCGTCGGCGGCTCGATCGGCGGCCTGTTCGCCGCCGTGCTGCTGAACCGGGCCGGCTTCGATGTCACCGTCACCGAACGTTCGGTGCACGGCCTCGAAGGACGCGGCGCCGGTCTGGTCGCCCAGCGCGAGGTGTTCGATATCCTGCGCGATGTCGGTGTCGAACATGTCGCGCAGATCGGCGTCATCGCCCACGAGCGCATCTATCTCGACCGCGCCGGCGGCATCATCCACCAGCAGCGCACGCCGCAGACGCAATTGTCTTGGGACGTGCTGTTCCGCACTTTCCGCGACCTGCTGCCCGACGCCCGCTACCAGATCGGCCGGCGCGCCGTCGAGGTCATCCAGGAGGCCGATGGCGTCCGGGTGCGCTACGCCGATGGCCGCGAGGAGCGCGCGGATCTGCTGATCGGCGCCGATGGCATCGGCTCGCAGGTGCGGGCCACGGTTGCCGGTCCGCACTCCCTGCCGGACTATGTCGGCTACGCCACCTGGCGCGGCCTGCTCCCCGAAGCCGAAGTCCCCAAGGCCGCTGCCGATCAGCTTTTCGACCGCTTCGCCTTCTACGAGATGCCCGGATCGCACATCCTCGGCTATCTCGTCGCCGGCCCGGATGGCTCCAACGCCGTTGGACGCCGCCGTTATAATTGGGTCTGGTACCGCCGCTACACCCCGGAAGAACTCGACGCGGTACTCACCGACAGGGATGGCCAGCGCCGTCCCTTCTCCCTCGCCCCTGGCCATGTGCGGCCCGAGGTGGTCGCCGCCATGCGCGCGGATGCCCAGCGGCTGCTGCCCCCGTCCTTCGCGGCGGCGGTGACGGCCGAGCCCCGGCCTTTCATCCACGCCATTTTCGACTATGCGCCCCCGCATATGGTGGCGGGCCGCGTGGCGCTGATGGGGGACGCCGCGTTCGTGGCGCGCCCGCACACCGCCATGGGCGTCGCCAAGGCGGCCGGTGACGCCTTCGCCCTGCGCAACGCCCTGCTTGGAACGCCCGACATCGACGCCGCGCTGGCCACCTATGAGGCGGAACGCGCGCCGGTCGGGCGCTCCATCGTCGCCTATGGGCAGCGGCTGGGGAAGTCGCTGGAATAGGTCCCCCACCCGAACCTGTCGCGCGAGACGGCCGAAGGCCTGCCGCACCGCGCACTGTTCATGACGCCGCCGGCTGGCAAATAGGCCGGCAGGGAACCATTTGGACCATCATCGACGCATAGCGACGGACCTGACGATTTCCGTCGCCCGACCTACCCGCAACCCGCCGTTTCGGCTTTGCCGTCGGCTGAACCAGAGGCCATTGCCATGCCGGACGCCGCCACCCTGATCGAACTGGATGAGCGCATCGCCATCCTGCGCAGCAACCTGTCGGAGCTGACCGAACAGGCCACCGCCTATTCCGGCGCCGCGGACGAGGATCGTGCCGCCGAACGGATCGCGCAGCAGCAGCAATTGCTCGACACTCTTCTGAAACAGCGCGAGGAGATGGCCCGCTAGCGCGGAACGGGGCGCGGCGCGTTCCAGCGCCGCGCATCGGTTGGTGGATCGGGTCGGCGGGTCGGGATGGCGGCCGGTCAGTGCTTCGTCGGCATCGACGGGTCAGCCTGCGTAGTCTGCCAGTCCGGGCTCGAAGCGCCGGCCGCGCGATCTGCGCTCGCCATCGGGTCGTGAGCCCGGCCAGCGTCCCGGACAGGGTGATGTTGCTTCTTGGCCGGCGCGTTGATCTCCATCGGCACGATGAAGGAGACCGTCGCGCCGACCCCGCTATTGTTCTCCGCCCGGATGGTGCCGCCATGGGCCTCGACAATGGAGCGGCAGATCGCCAGCCCCATGCCCATGCCGTTCGCCTTCGTCGTGCGGAAGGGCTGGAAGATCTCGTTGGGATTGTCGAGCGCGATGCCGGTGCCATTGTCGCGCACCTCGACATTCATCATGCGATCCGGCGCCGAACTCAGGCAGACGACGACCTCCCGCGGCCGGCCCTCGACCTTGTCCATGGCCTGAATCGCGTTGAGCACCAGATTGACGATGACCTGCTGGATCTGGACGCGATTGGCGAAGGCGGCGGGCAATCCCGGTTCGATCAGCTCGCGGATGCGCGTCTCGTGCGCGTTTGCCTCGCGCTGCACCATGCGGACGGATTCGGCGATGAGACCGGCGAGGTCGAACGCCTCGAGCTGGGGCGTGCCCTTGCGTGCCAGCGAGCGCACATGGGCCAGGGTTTCGGAGGCGCGCGCGGTCGCCGTGATGACGCCATCGAGGCAGAGCTCGACTTCGCTCATGTCGGGGATGGGCGCGGCAAGCCATCTTCTGGCGGATTCAGCATAGGTCTTGATCGCCGCCAGCGGCTGGCTGACCTCATGGGCGATGGAGGCGGAGAGCTGCCCGAGGGTGGAAATGCGCGCGGCATGGGCAAGGTCGGCCGATGCCTGTTCCAGCTTCAGACGCGCATTGTTGCGGTCCGTCACATCGATGGCGGTGATCAGCACGCGAGACCATTCGCTCTTGCCCTGCAAGAGCGTCGCCCGCCAAAGCACGTCGATCACCTTGCCCTGCGCCGTGCGGAACTGCGTTTCGACTTCCCGCATATGCCCGCCCTCAAGGAAGGTTGCGAAAATCTCCGCGAGGGCCGCTTCGGTTGACGGCATGTAGTGCGCGACGAAGGTCTTGCCGACCATCGCGTGAGGCGTCTCGGTGCCGAACAGGACCGCCGTCGCCCGGTTGGCGATATGCGTCGAGCCCAGATGGCGCGCGACCGCTATCTGGTCGTTGCTGGCCCTGAGCGATTGCGGCGTCACCCCGGTCGCTTTCAGATGGGCCAGCACGCGGGTCCAGTCGGATTCCCATATCGAGACCGGCGATTCATGAAAGATCGCTTCATAGCGTTCTTCCGAAACGCGGCGCGCCTCATGGGCCTGCCATTCCGCCGTCAGGTCGGAACTGGTCTCGATCACGCCGATGCGGCGCCCCCGGCGATCCTGTCGGACCAGCCAGCGGCTCGCCAGCACGACCGGGGTGCCGTCGCGCCGTTGGCGGCGCAGTTCGCCGACCCAGTTGCCGGTGCCGGAAAGGGCGTTTTCGGCCTCTGCTTTCGGGTATTCCGAGTGCAGCAAATCGTGACAATTGGCGCCAAGGGCCTCGTCACGCGACCAGCCGTAAAGGCGTTCCGCCCCTTCATTCCAGTAGACGATGCGATCGGCTGTATTGCAGACAATGACCGTGTCGTGGGTGAGTTCCAGTATGCGCGCCTGTTCGAACAGGGGGGCGTTCTGCACGCTCAGCCGGAGAGCGAGCGCCGTTACGCAGGCGATCACCAGGGTGCTGACGATGAGATCGGGCGTTGCATTCGGATTGGTCGCAGTAACCGGCGAGACGAAATAGGCGATCACCGTCAGGAGCAGGCAGATCGCGCCGGCGGGAAGCACCAGCCTGTGCAGGCCACCGCCGGCGACGATCAAGACAACGACGATATAAAGCGCCGCGATCGCGCTATGGACCGGAAGCCAAAGGTCGGCGACGAACACCGCGCCCAAGGCCGCCGCCGCGACAGCCAGATAAACGGCTTTAGCTTTCTCACCACCGGTGGATCCGCCCAGCGCATCACTCACGGGCATGTCTCCGCTTCCCCTGCGAAACGTATAATGCGAAAGCCGCTACGCTCTCCCAGCGCATCTATGTGGCAATCCCGCTAGCTGTCTTGAACGTCTGTGCCCATTCGGAAAAGAGTCGCGGTTGCGCACCGGCAACGCGGCAAGCTACGCCTATGCGCGAATCATCAGATACCGATCATTATTCAAAAATTCGAACGATTAGACTTGGCGGACTAGACTTGGCAGGAATGCTCATCATGAGCCCAACAAACGTCCCTGAGAGACCCTCGGAGATGAGCCGTACCTTCCTGACGGGAGACGGGGTGGAACTGCACTACATCGCCGCCGGAGCCGGCCGACCCGTCATCCTGATCCCCGGCTGGTCGCAGACGGCCGAGGAATGGACCTTCCAGATCGAAAGCCTCAGCACCGCGTATCGCGTCATCGCGATCGACATGCGTGGGCACGGCCGCAGCGGGAAGCCCGATCACGGGTATCGCGTGGCGCGGCTGGCCGCCGACCTTCATGATCTGATCCGCGCCCAGGATCTGACCGATGTGACGCTGATCGGACACTCCATGGGGTCGTCGGTGATCTGGAGCTATCTGGAGCAGTTTGGCGAGAGCAATATCGACCGCATGGTCTTCGTCGATCAGGCGTCCGCCATCGTCAGCGAACCCGGCTGGTCCGAGGCGGAGCGTCTCGACGCCGGCGCCATCCTGTCCGCGCAGGAAGCCGCCGATCTCGTCGCGCAGCTGGCGCAGGATGATGGCCCGCTCAGCCGGTCCTTTGTCACCGCCATGTTCAGCGGGACCTATCCGGCGAACGACCTCGACTGGGTGCACGCGCAGAATGCCTTGTTCCCGCGCCCCTATGCGGCACGGCTGCTCTATGATCACGCCTTCAAGAACTGGCGGGACGTCATCGCGCGCATCGGGCGCCCGTGCCTGTGCGTGGGAGCCCGCCGCAGCATCGTGCCCTGGCAGGCCATGGAGGCGACGGGCCGGGCGATCGCCGGGGCGCAGACCGTCATATTCGAAATCGACGAGGGCGGATCGCATTTCATGTTTCTGGAGAACCCCTTGAAATTCAACGCCCTTCTTCACGCCTTCCTCGAAGACAGGCCCATTGCCTAGGATCTGCTTTGGCCTGAGCCGGTCTCGGCAATCGGGCGTGTCATCGGTGGAACGGCCGAAAGGTCCGTAGCCGATCAAGGCAGAGATAGATGACGGGCGTGGTGTAGAGCGTCAGCACCTGACTCACCATCAGCCCGCCGACGATGGCGTAGCCGAGCGGCTGGCGCAGTTCCGATCCCGTGCCGCTGCCGAGCATCAGCGGCACGCCGGCGAGCAGCGCGGCGAAGGTGGTCATCAGGATCGGCCGGAAGCGCAGGAGGCATGCCTCGCGTATGGCGTCCCGCGCCGTCATCCCGCCCGCCCGTTCGCGCGCGATGGCGAAGTCGACGATCATGATGCCGTTCTTCTTCACGATGCCGATCAGCAGAATGATCCCGATCAGCGCAATGATCGAGAAGTCGAAGCCGAACAGCCAGAGCATGACCAGCGCGCCGAGCCCGGCCGATGGCAAGGTCGAGAGGATGGTGATCGGGTGGACATAGCTCTCATACAGCACGCCGAGGATCACATAGATCACCACCAGCGCCGCCAGCACCAGCATCGGCTCGCTCGCCAGCGAGGACTGGAAGGCCTGCGCATTGCCTTGGAAGGTGCCGATCAGGGTCGGTGGCTTGCCGATCTGCGCTTCCGCCGCGTGGATCGCCGCCACCGCATCGCCGAGCGCCACGCCGGGGGCGAGGTTGAAGGACAGGGTCACGGCCGGGAACTGCGACTGATGATTGATCGACAGGAAGCTCGTCGGCTCGGTGGTCCATTTGGCGAGAACCGAGAGCGGCACCTTGGTGCCCGAGGCCGGCGCGGGAATGTAGATGTCGTCCAGCGCATGAGGCGAGGCCTGTAGTTGCGGGGTCAGCTCAAGGATCACGTGATAGGAGTTGAGCTGGGTGAAGTACTGCGCCACCTGACGCTGGCCGAAGGCGTCATAGAGCGTGTTGTCGATATCGGCCGGGCTGATGCCGAGGGCCGACGCCTGGTCGCGGTCGATCTCAAGCGTCAGCGTGGCTCCGCTGGTCTGCTGGTCGGAGGCGAGGCTGGCAACTTCCGGCAGCGTCTTCAGCCGGGCCAGCAGCTTCGGCGCCCAGACGCTCAGCTCGTCGATATCGTTGTCCTGTAGCGTGTACTGAAACTGCGTCCGCGACACCCGCCCGCCGACATTGAGGTCCTGTGCCGCCTGCAGGAACAGCGCCGCGCCTTCGACCTGGGCGAGCTTGCCGTTCAGCCGCTCGATGATCTCGAACGCGGAGGCCTGCCGCTGCTCGCGCGGCTTCAGGGTAATGAACATGCGCCCGTTATTGACGGTCTGTCCGGCGACCGAGCCCACCCCCATGCCGACGCTGGCGACGTCGGGGTCCGCGGCGACGATCCGGCCGAGTTCGATCTGGTGCTGCGCCATCCGCGCGAAGGAGATGTCCTGCGCCGCCTCGGACACGCCGATGATGAGGCCGGTGTCCTGCAACGGAAAGAAGCCCTTGGGGATCTCGTAGAACAGCACGCCGGTCGCCGCCAGCGCGGCGAAGAACACGCCGAGCGTGATCGCAACATGGTCGAGTGCCAGGTCGAGCGTGCGGCGATAGCCCGCCTGCAGCGCGTCGAAGGCGCTCTCCAGCGCGCGATAGCCCCGGCCATGCGCCCGCTCCTCGCCCCGTGGCCGCAGGAACAGCGCGGCGAGCATCGGGGTCAGTGTGAGCGACACCACGGCCGAGATGGCGATGGTGATCGTCACCGTGACGGCGAATTCGCGGAACAGCTTGCCCACCAGCCCGCCCATCAGCAGGAGGGGAATGAACACGGCGGTCAGCGACAGGCTGATCGACAATATGGTGAAGCCGATCTCCGCCGACCCGTCGAGCGCCGCCTGCAGCGGCGTCTTGCCCATCTCCAGATGCCGCTCGATGTTCTCCAGCATGACGATGGCGTCGTCGACAACGAAGCCGACCGCGATGGACAGGCCCATCAGCGAGAGATTGTCGAGACTGTAGCCCAGCCCATACATCGCGGCGAAGGTGCCGACGATCGCCAGGGGAACCGCCACGGCGGGGATGACCGTCGCCCGCAAATTGCGCAGGAAGACGAAGATCACCGCCACCACGAGCACGACGGTGATGATCAGCGTCTTCTCGACATCCTCGACGGAGGCCCGGATCGTCCCCGTGCGATCGCTCAGTATCTCAAGATTCAGCCCGGCCGGCGCGTTGGCGAGCAACAGGGGCAGTTGCGCCTTGATGTCGTCGACCGTGGCGATGACATTGGCGCCGGGCAGCTTGAACGCCGGCATCAGGATCGACCGCTCGCCATTCGCCCAGGCCGCGAGCTGATTGTTTTCGGGGGCGTCGACCGCCGTCCCGATGTCGCGAACGCGCACCGGCGCGCCGTCGCGCCAGGCGAGGATGGCGTCCCGCCACGGTCCGGCGGCGGTCAACTGGTCATTGTCGAACAGGGTGAAGGTGCGCTCATGCCCCTGCACGGTGCCTTTGGGATCGTTCACCGAGAGCGAGACGATCGCCTGCCGGATGTCCTCCAGCGACAGGCCGAGATTGGCGAGCTTGGCGGGATCGACCTGGATGCGCACCGATGGTTTCTGCTGGCCGTAGATCAGCACCTGCCCGACGCCGGAAATCTGGCTGATATGCTGTTCGAGCACATTCTCGGCGAAGTCGTCGACCTGCGTGATTGGCAATGTCTTGGAGTTCAGGGCCAGCACCAGAATGGGCGGGTCGGCCGGATTCACCTTGCGATAGGTCGGGGGCGCCGGCAGGTTGCTCGGCAATTGCCCCCCGGCGGCGTTGATCGCGGTCTGAACGTCTCCCGCCGCCGCATTGATGTCGACGTCGAGCCCGAATTGCAGGGTGATCGAGGAATTGCCGAGCGTCGAAACGGAGGTCATCTGGGCGAGGCCCGGTATCTCGCCGAGCTGGCGCTCCAGCGGCTGCGTCACCGAGGAGGCGATGATCTGAGGGCTGGCGCCGGGAAGCTGGGTCGAGACCGAGAGCGTCGGAAAATCGACTTCCGGCAGCGGCGCCACCGGCAGGCGCGGAAACGCGGCCATGCCGAGCATCAGGAGGCCGGCCATCAGCAGCGAGGTGCCGATGGGGTGGCGGATGAACCAGGAGGACAGCGACACGGTCAGCTATCCCCCTTGGGGGCCGCCGTCACCGCCGTTCCGGGCGCGAGGCGATACTGCCCCCGCACCACAACCGTCTGACCCGCCTCAAGGCCGGTCTCGATCACCGCGATGCCATTGGCGATCAACCCCGCCTGTACCGGGACCGTGGTGACCCGGCTGTCGCTCCCCACCACGAACACATAGTCGCCCGAGGGACCGCGCTGCACCGTATCCGACGGCACCGTCAGGGCGTTTTGGCGCGTTGCAACCTTGAACCGGACCGCGATGAACTGGCCGGGCCACAGCATGTCGTCGGCGTTGGGGAACACCGATTTCACCTGCAGGGCGCCGCTTTGCGGATCGACCTTGTTGTCGATCAGCGCCACCGTGCCGGTCGCGAGCCGCCGGCTGCCGTCGCGCGACACGGCCTGCGCTTCCACCGCGGAAGCGTCGAGCGCGGTGCGGATGGTCGCCACCTCGTCCTGCGGCAGCGTCGAGATGACGGCGATGGGATGCAACTGGTTGAGGACGACGAGGCCATTCGCATCGGCGGCATGGACGATGTTGCCCTCATCCACCAGCCGAAGGCCCGCCCGTCCGTCGATCGGCGCGGTGATCTGCGTGTAGGAAAGCTGCGTCTGCGCCACGGAGATCGCCGCCCGATCCTGCGCGATCTGGGCCGCCAACTGGTCCACCGAGCTGCCCTGATTGTCGACGGCCTGCTGGCTGGCGAAGGCGTCCTTGCCGAGCTGGGTGTCGCGGGCAAAGATCTTCTGCGCATTGGTCAGGGACGCCTCGTCCTGCTGCAGCTTCGCCTGCGCCTGATCGAGCGCCGCCTGAAAGGTGCGCGGGTCGATGACCGCCAGCAGGTCGCCCTTGCGCACGTCCTGGCCTTCCTTGAACAGAACCTGCTGCAACTCACCATCGACACGCGAGCGCACGGTGACGCTGTTGAAGGGCTGTACCGTGCCGACGCTGGTGAGGAACACCGGCACGTCGCGTCGGACGACCTGCGTCATCTCGACCGGCACGGGCGCGGGAGCCGGCGGCGTGGCATGGGTCCGGGTACTGACCGCCCAGAGGGCGGCCCCTCCCGCCAGCGCCACCATCACGGAGGCACCCAGCATGAGGGTAAGACGGCGGCCGGGCATGGAGCGGCCCTCCAAATGGGTACAACAGCTCCATCCGTGCGCCCGAACGGCGCCGCTTTCTTTCGCGAACGCGCCCAACTTGCCGATCCGCCGCGTGGCGGTGCCAGTGGGGGATGGCGCGTGCCTCAGCCCCCTTCCAGGAACAGCTGCAAACGGGGACACACGAAATCGAGAAACACCCGCACCCGCTGGGGCAGGCGCGCGCCGCCGAGATAGACGGCATTGACCTGCTCCTCGTCGCCCTCCACGGCATCCGCCAGCACCTCGATCAGCCGGCCCGCCGCGATGTCGTCGCGCGCGTGATAGTCGCCGAGGCGCGCCAGCCCGACCCCGGCCACCGCCATGCGCCGGACGGTCTCGCCATTATTGGCGAGCAGCGAGCCATGGACCGCGCGATCGACGATGCGCCCGCTTTCCTTCAGCGGCCACACCGGCGCGGCGCGGCGGAAGTTGAAGCCGAGGCAGTTGTGATGGGCGAGGTCCTCGATGGTCCGCGGCGTGCCGTGGCGTTCGAGATAGGCGGGAGCGGCGACGATCTTGCGGTGCGCGGCGCCGATCCGGCGCGCCATCATGCCGGAATCCGGCAGGGGCCCGACCCGGAACGCGACATCCGTCCGGTCGAGATACAGATCGACGATCTCGTCTGACAGGGAGAGATCGACGACGATCGGCGCATGAGCCTCCCAGAAGGCGGGAAGCAGCGGCTCCAGCCCGAGCGCGCCAAGGGCGACCGAGGCATTGACCCGGATCGTCCCGCCCGCGCGTGCCGCGCCTTGCGACAGCCCCTTTTCGAGGTCGTCCAGCTCGCCAAGCAGGGCCAGGCTCCGCTCGTAATAGACCTGCCCCTCCGCCGTCAGCGACAGCCGCCGCGTGGAGCGTTCGAGCAGGCGCACGCCCAGCCGCGCCTCGATGCGGCCGATCAGCTTGCTGACGGTCGACGGGGTCATCAGCAGCGCGCGCGCCGCCTCGGAAAAGCTGCCCGCTTCCACGACCCGCACGAACACCTGCATCTCTCCGGCGCGGTTATCCATGCGCGGCTCCATCTGTGAAATCGTTTCTCAGATAAAGTGGAAAGCGAGCCAATTATCAAGGACCGTCCCGCGGCCTATTTCAGCTTCCATGAAACAGGACGCGATGAAACCAGACTCGGTGAAACGAGGCTCGGCTCTGGACCTGATCCGCAAGCCGGATCGCCTCACCCTCGGCATCGAATTGCCGCTGGACAATGACTGGTCGCCCGCTGGCGAGGCCCGGCGGGTGGCACAGGGCCGCCTGCCCGGCGTGCCCGACCTCTCCGTGCAGACCGACCTCGTGCGCCGGGCCGATGAGCTCGGCTTCGCGGCGGTGTGGATGCGCGACGTGCCGGTCTTCGACCAGGTGAACATGGGCGATGCCGGTTCGGTGCACGATGTTTTCGTGCTGCTCGGCCATCTTGCCGGGCTGACCCGCACCATCGCGCTGGGCACCGCCGCCGTCGTGCTGCCGATCCGCCATCCCCTGATGACGGCGAAAGCGGCCGCCTCGGTCGACGCGCTGTCCGGCGGGCGGCTCATTCTCGGCGTCGCCTCCGGCGATCGGCCGGTGGAATATCCGCTGCTCGGCCTCGATTTCGCAGCGCGCGGCGCCGCGTTCCGGGACGCGGTCGATTATCTCCGGGCGGCCTGGCAGCCCGGCGGCCTGCCGGTGAACGGCACGCGCCTGCCAAGCCTGCATCTGCTGCCGCGCCCGGCGCAGCCGGCCATTCCGCTCGTCGTTGCCGGACAGGCCCGGCAGGATGATGACTGGCTCGCCGCCCATATGGACGGGCGCTTCGTCTATCCCGGCAGCATCGAGGCGATGACGGCGCAGGCGACGCGCTGGCGGGAGGCGACCGCCGGTCGCGGCGCCTTCATCAGCGCCTGCCATCTCGACCTGCTGGACGACGCCAACGCTCCCTTCCAGCCCATCCGTTTCGGCGCCCGCCTCGGGCGAAAGAGCCTGATCGCGCATCTCGACGCGCTGGCCGGCGCGGGCGTCGATCATCTCGCCTTCAACATGCGGCAGTCGGCCCGTCCGCCTGCCGAGATCATCGAGGAACTGGCGTCCGACGTGATGCCGGCGCTCATCACCCGCAGCCGGGCGCACGCCGCCTGAACGAAAGGACTCCCTGATGACTATCGTGAAAGCCCATGGCGCGGAGATTCCCGCCCTCGGCTTCGGCGTGTTCCGCATGTCGGACGCCGAGGTCGAGGCGGTCGTGCCCGCCGCGCTCGAAGCCGGGTTCCGCCATTTCGATACGGCGCAGGCCTACCGCAACGAGGCGGCCCTCGGGCGTGCTCTGGCCGCGTCGGGGGTGCGCCGGGACGACCTCTTCCTGACCACCAAGGTCTGGGTCGATCAATACGGCAAGCAGAGCTTCGCCGCCTCGGTGGACGAAAGCCTGGACAAGCTGAAGGTCGACCGGGTCGATCTCCTGCTGCTGCATTGGCCCACCGACAAGGTCGCCATCGCCGACCAGATCGAGCGGCTCAACGAGGTACAGGCGGCCGGCAAGACCCGCTTCATCGGCGTGAGCAACCAGAATATCGCGCAAATGACGCAATCGGCCGCGCTGAGCCGGGCGCCGATCGTCACCAACCAGATCGAGGCGCATCCCTATCTCGACCAGAGCGCGGTCGCGGCAGCGGCGAAGGCGCTGGGCGTATCCATCACCGCCTATTTCGGCATGGCCGACGGCGCCGTGCCGCGCGATCCGCTGCTGCGGGAGATCGGCGCCCGGCACGGCAAGAGCGCCGCTCAGGTGGCGCTGCGCTGGCTGATCCAGCTCGGCTACATCGCCTTGTCGAAGACCGCCCGGCCCGAACGGGTGGCGGAGAACATCGCCATCTTCGACTTCGCGCTGACCGATGAGGACATGGCCCGGATCGGCACGCTGGCCCGCCCGGACGGACGGCTGGTGAGCCCGCCCGGACTGGCCCCGGACTGGGATTGAGGAGCCTCGCAATGAACGACACCATCTCATCCCCGACCTCTTCCCCGACGCAGGGCGCCCGCCCGTCGTTCAACTGGCCGCTGCTGGCGCTGGCCGTCGGCGCCTTCGGCATCGGCACCACCGAGTTCACACCGATGGGTCTGCTGCCCGTGATCGCGCAGGGGGTGGACGTGTCGATCCCCACCGCCGGCATGCTGGTCAGCGCCTATGCGATCGGCGTGATGGTGGGCGCCCCCTTCATGACGCTCGCCTTCAGCCGCTTCGGCAAGCGCACCGCCCTGATGCTGCTGATGGCGATCTTCACCCTCGGCAACATCCTCTCGGCTCTGTCGCCGGACTACTACACGCTGCTCGCCTCCCGTGTCGTCACCAGCCTCAACCACGGCGCCTTCTTCGGTCTCGGCGCCATCGTCGCGGCCAGCGTGGTGCCGAAAGACAAACAGGCCAGCGCCATCGCGACCATGTTCATGGGCCTGACCATCGCCAATGTCGGCGGCGTGCCGGCCGCCACCTGGATCGGCCAGCAGGTCGGCTGGCGCATCGCCTTTGCCGGCACGGCCCTGCTCGGCCTGCTCACCATCGTCGCCCTGTGGCTGGCGCTGCCGCGCGGCGAGGCGGGGAAGATGCCGGATATTCGCCGTGAGCTGGGCGTCCTCACCCGGCCGGCGGTGCTGCTCGCCATGGCGACCACGGTGATGGGCGCGGGTGCCATGTTCACGCTCTACACCTATCTCGCGCCGACCCTCGCCGATCTGACCGGTGCGTCGGAAAGCTTCGTGACGCTCGCTCTGGTGCTGGTCGGTATCGGCTTCACCATTGGCAACGGCCTCGGCGGCAGGCTCGCCGATTGGTCGCTCGACGGGGCGACGAAGATCTTCCTCGCGGCCATCGCGCTCATCATGCTGGTGCTGCCCTTCGCCCTGACCAGCCATGTCGGCGCAGCCATCGGCCTGCTGGCCTGGGGCGCGGCAACCTTCGCCCTCGTGCCGCCGGTGCAGATGCGGGTGATGCAGGCGGCGTCCGAGGCGCCGGGGCTGGCCTCGTCGATCAATGTCGGCGCCTTCAACCTCGGCAATGCCCTGGGTGCGGCGGTCGGCGGCGGCGTCATCAGCCTTGGCCTCGGCTATGCGGCGGTTCCCCTCGCCGGCGGGGTTCTCGCCGCGGCCGGCCTCGTGCTGGTCTGGCTGGGCGCCCGCCAGCGCACCGCGCTGCGTCCCTGCGAGGCCTGAAGGACCAGGACGCCGGGTCGCCGGCGGCAGCCGCGCGCTGCCCGCCGGAATCCGGCGTCACGGCCCTATTATTCGTGTGGAGGAGACAAAGCGACATGGCTGAGATCCAACGTCACATCCCCGTCCCCGGCGGCTTCCTCATGGTGCTGCGCCAGGGCGACGATGTCCTGGCGCATCTTGAGGCGCTGATGCGGGAGGCGGATATTCCCGCCGCCTCGGTCCGCGGCTTCGGCTTTGCCGGCTTGATCCGCTTCGGCTTCTTCGATTTCGAGCGGCGCGATTATGAGCCCCGCGATTTCCGCGACATGGAGGTCACGGCGCTTCTGGGAACCCTCGCCTGGAAAGACGGCGCGCCGGCGATCCACGCCCATGCCACCGCCACCGGCGCCGACTTCAACGCCGTCGGCGGCCACCTTCTCGCCCTCACCGTCGGGCGCGGCTCGTTCGAACTGACGATCACCACCCACGACCGCCGGCTGGAGCGCCGGTTCGAGGAAGACATCGGCGCCAACGTGCTGCGACTGTAAAGCCGCCGCGCGCGTGGCGAATTATTCCCACTCAATCGTCCCCGGCGGCTTGCTGGTCACGTCGTAGACCACGCGGTTGACGCCCTTGACCTCGTTGACGATGCGGGTGGCGACGCGGCCGAGGAAGGCCATGTCGAAGGGGTAGAAATCCGCCGTCATGCCGTCGACCGAGGTCACGGCGCGCAGGCCGACCACATAGTCATAGGTACGGTAATCGCCCATCACGCCCACGGTCTTCACCGGCAGGATCACGGCGAAGGCCTGCCAGATCTCCTCATAGAGGCCGTGGCGGCGGATTTCCTCGAGATACACCTCGTCGGCGAGGCGGAGGATGTCGAGCTTCTCGCGGGTGATCTCGCCCGGGCAGCGAATGGCGAGGCCCGGCCCCGGGAAGGGGTGGCGGCCGACGAAGATGTCGGGCAGGCCCAGCTCGCGGCCGAGCGCGCGGACCTCGTCCTTGAACAATTCGCGCAGCGGCTCGACCAGCTGCATGTTCATGCGCGCGGGCAGGCCGCCGACATTGTGGTGGCTCTTGATCGTCACCGACGGGCCGCCGGAGAAGCTGACGCTCTCGATCACGTCGGGGTAGAGCGTGCCCTGGGCGAGGAAACCCGCGCCGCCGATCTTCTTGGCCTCGTCCTCGAACACGTCGATGAACAGCTTGCCGATGGTCTTGCGCTTCACTTCCGGGTCGGTCACGCCTTCCAGCGCGCCGAGGAACATCTCGGAAGCGTCCACATGCACCAGCGGGATGTTGTAGGCGTCGCGGAACAGGGTGACGACCTTCTCGGCCTCGCCGAGGCGCAGCAGGCCGTGGTCGACGAACACGCAGGTGAGCTGGTCGCCGATCGCCTCATGGATCAGCACCGCCGCCACGGACGAGTCGACGCCGCCGGACAGGCCGCAGATCACCCTTCCCTCGCCCACCTGCTCGCGGATGCGGCGGATCGCCTCCTCGCGGAACGCCTTCATGCTCCAGTCGGCGCGGGCGCCGGAGATCTTGCGCACGAAATTGCGGATCAGCGCGGCGCCGTTCGGCGTGTGCATCACTTCCGGGTGGAACATGGTGGTGTAGATGCGGCGCTCCTCGTTCACCGCCACGGCGCAGGGCGCGTTCTCGGAGGTGGCGACGACCTCGAAGCCTTCCGGCAGCTTGGTCACGCGGTCGCCATGGCTCATCCACACCGGATAGGCGCCGCCGACCTCCCACACGCCCTCATAGAGCGCGCTGGGCTTGTGCACGGTCACCTCGGCGCGGCCGAATTCGGCGGCGTGGCCGCCTTCCACCGTGCCGCCGAGCTGCACGGCGCAGGTCTGCTGGCCATAGCAGATGGCGAAGATCGGCACGCCGGCGTCGAAGGCTTCCTGCGGCGCGCGCGGGCTGTTCTCATCGAGCACCGAGGCCGGGCCGCCGGAGAAGATGATGCCCTTCGGCTTCACGCGGGTGAAGGCCTCCGCCGCGCTCTGGAACGGCACGATCTCGGAATAGACCCCCTCCTCGCGCACGCGGCGGGCGATGAGCTGGGTGACCTGCGAGCCGAAATCGATGATCAGGATCGTGTCGTGCTCTTGTGTCGTCTCGGTCTGGCTCATGTCGATCTCTGTCCGCTCGTTCGGCAGGTTGCGTTCATATCCGGCTCAGGCGTCGCGCACCATGATGGCGACGAAGAAACCGTCGGTTCCGGTGCGGCGCGGTGTCAGCAGAATGCCTTCCGGGCGCATCAGCGCGGCTTCCGCCAGCGCCAGCCCGCGCTCGCCCAGCGCCAGCACGGTCTCGGCCGGCGGGATGACGCGGAAGGCGGGGTGGCGCGCGGTGAAGGCGCGGATCTGCGCGACATTCTCCTCGTCCAGCAGCGAGCAGGTGACATAGGCGAGCCGCCCGCCGGGCTTCACGAAGCGCGCGGCATCGTCGAGGATTTCCGCCTGCTCCTTCACCCGCTCGGCCAGTGCGCCCGGCCGCATGCGCCATTTGGCGTCGGGGTTGCGGCGCCAGGTGCCGGTGCCGGTGCAGGGCGCGTCGACCAGCACGAGGTCCATGCGGGATTCCAGATCGGCCAGCACGTCGGCGCGCGCCGGGCCGCGGCCCTTGGGCGAGCGGACCTGCACATTATGGATGCCGGCGCGCTGGATGCGCTCATGGATCGGCGCGAGGCGGCGCAGATCGTCGTCATAGGCGTAGAGCTGGCCGGCATTGTCCATCAGCGCGGCGAGTTCCAGCGTCTTGCCGCCACCGCCGGCGCAGATGTCCAGCACCTGCCCGCCGCGCGGCGGGGCGGCGAGAATGGCGGCGATCTGCGAGCCCTCGTCCTGGATCTCGACCAGCCCCTTGAGATAGGCCGGCTCGACGGTGAGCGGGGGCGCCTTGCCATCCGCCTCCAGCGCGATGCGCAGGGTGAGCGGCGACCACGCGCCGGGCGTCACCGAGAGATGTTCAAGCTGCTGCTGCGCCTTGTCGATGCCGCCCTTCAGCGAATTGACCCGCAGGTCGAGCGGGGCGCGATCGGCCAGCGCCGCGCCCTCGGCATCGCGCGCCTCGCCGAACACGGCTTCAAGCGGCGCGTCGAGCCATTCCGGGTAATCGCCGCGCACATGGGCAGGTGCGTCATCGAGCGTGGCGTCGGTGAGGCGGGCGCGCTCGGCCTCGGTCAGCGGTGCGGGGGCGAAGCGCGACCCGTCGCACAGAGCGGCGATGGCGTCCGCCTCCATGCCGCGGCCGAGCCGGAGCATGCCGAGAATGAGCGCGCGCGGCGTCTCCTCGCCCAGTGTCTCGCCCATCAGGAAGGCGGCGGAGGCGCGGCGGCGCAGCGCGTCATAGACCAGCGAAGAGAGCGCGGCGCGGTCGCCCGAGCCGGCGAAGCGGTGGGCGCGGCCCCAGTCCTTCAACACGTCGGCGGCCGGGCGGCGTTCGGCGAGGATGGTGCCGATCACCTCGATGGCGGCGGAAAGCCGGGCTGCCGGTGTCATGTAAGCTCCGTCACGGCATGGCCGGCGCGAACAGGATCGCCAGCGCGAAAAGGATCCACATCAGCATGAGCACGACCACGCCCACCATATAGGCGGGGAAGCGGATGCTCAGCGCGTTGCTGGTCACATGCACGACGGCATGGACGATGCGGGAGAGAACGAAAACCCAGGACAGCACCACGAACAGCCCGTCCGCCTGCCGCGTGACCAGCGCGAAGGCGACCAGCGCATAGAACAGCACCGGCACCTCGAACTGGTTGCGGAAGCAGTTGCTGGCCTGCCGCACCTGCGCCGGCCAGCCGCTGTCGTCGATCAGCACGCGCTCCCGCTCGACGCTGCCCGCCTTTACCGCGCGCAGGCGCACCGCCCCCAGCCGGAACAGCACGGCGAAGGTGAGCGCGACCTGCACGAAGACCGGCAGCAGAATGGCGGGAATGGTCACGTGGTGGCATCCCTGTTCAGGCGGAAGCGACGTTCCGCGGGGGCCTCACGCCCCCGACGGATAATTCGGGCTCTCGCGGGTGATGATGACGTCGTGCACGTGGCTCTCCCGCAGGCTGGCGCCGGAGATGCGCACGAACGTCGCCTTCTCGCGGAACTCCTCCAGCGTGCCGCCGCCGACATAGCCCATGGCGGCGCGCAGGCCGCCGGCGAGCTGGTGCAGCACGCCCGAAACCGGGCCCTTATAGGGCACCTGCCCCTCAATGCCTTCCGGCACGAGCTTCAGCGTGTCCTTCACCTCGGCCTGGAAATAGCGGTCGGCCGAGCCGCGCGCCATGGCGCCCACCGAGCCCATGCCGCGATACGACTTATAGGACCGGCCCTGATAGAGGTAGACCTCGCCCGGGCTCTCGTCGGTGCCGGCGAGCAGCGAGCCGATCATGGCGCATTCCGCGCCGGCGGCCAGCGCCTTGGCGAGATCGCCCGAGAACTTGATGCCGCCATCGGCGATCACCGGCGTGTCGTTGCGACGGCCGACTTCCACCGCGTCGAGAATGGCCGTGAGCTGGGGTACGCCCACGCCCGCGACGATGCGGGTGGTGCAGATCGAGCCCGGCCCGATGCCGACCTTGACCGCATCCGCGCCGGCGTCGATCAGCGCCTGCGTGCCGTCGCCCGTGGCGACGTTGCCGGCGAGGATCTGCACCTTGTTGGAGAGCTGCTTGATGCGGCTCACCTGGTCCAGCACCTTGCGCGAATGGCCGTGCGCGGTGTCGACCACGACGAGATCGACGCCGGCCTCGACCAGCAGCTCGGCGCGGCGATAGCCGTCCTCGCCCACCGTGGTGGCGGCGGCGACGCGCAGGCGGCCCTGCTCGTCCTTGCAGGCGTGCGGGTTGGTGACGGCCTTTTCCATGTCCTTGACGGTGATCAGGCCGACACAGCGACCCTCATCGTCCACCACCAGCAGCTTCTCGATGCGGTGCGTGTGCAGCAGGCGCTTGGCCTCGGCCTGCTCGACGCCCTCGCGCACGGTGATCAGCCGCTCCTTGGTCATCAGCTCGGCGATGGGCTGCTCGGGATTGGTGGCGAAGCGCACATCGCGGTTGGTGAGGATGCCCACCAGCTTGCCGCCGCGCCCGTTCGGGCCGCGCTCGACCACCGGAATGCCGGAAATGCTGTGATTCTTCATCAGCGCCAGCGCGTCGGCCAGCGGCTGGTCGGGATGGATGGTGACGGGGTTCACCACCATGCCGCTCTCGTACTTCTTCACGAGGCGCACATGCTCGGCCTGCACCTCGGGTTCGAGGTTGCGGTGGATGACGCCGAGGCCGCCGGCCTGCGCCATGGCGATGGCGAGGCGCCATTCGGTCACGGTGTCCATGGCCGAGGACAGGATCGGAATGTTGAGCGAGATGGTGCGGGTGACGCGCGAGCGGATATCGACCTGGCCCGGCATCACGTCCGAAAGGCCCGGCTTCAGCAGAACGTCGTCGAACGTAAGCGCTTCCCGCGCGAGGCCGTCAAACACCGACATCGCCAACTCCCGGTTGGGGCACACGACGCGAAGACGGCGCCGGCCCTATGGATGAAATGTACAAAGGGAGCGCGCCGGGATCCGGCCGCTCCCCTAGTGAGTTGGCGAGGGCTCATACCATGGCCCGCACCGCTTTCCTAGGCACTAGCTCTGTGCCGCACGCAATGCCGATACGCGCCGGCAAGGGCGACGCTGGCGCCCTCACCTCTCACCCTATCGTGATGGCCCGATGACGTCGGGTGATCCCCTCGCCGGACTGGGTCGTGGGCGATATATGGGCGAGGAACACCCGCTTTGCCATACCGCCCGGCCCCTCCCGCCGCATCGGATCTGCCTCGTGCGCATCGAACGTCTCGTCCCGCTCATCGTCGCCTGCGCTCTGTTCATGGAGCAGCTCGATTCGACCGTGCTCGCCACCTCGCTGCCGGCCATCGCCAGGGATCTCAACGAGGACCCGATCGCGCTCAAGCTGGCGCTGACCTCCTATCTGCTCAGCCTCGCCGTGTTCATCCCGGCCAGCGGCTGGTTCGCCGACCGATTCGGCTCGCGCACCGTGTTCCGCGCGGCGATCATCGTCTTCACCTTCGGCTCGCTCTTGTGCGGCCTCGCGCAGTCACTGCCGGACTTCGTGATCTACCGCATCATCCAGGGCATGGGCGGGGCGATGATGGTGCCGGTGGGGCGGCTGGTCATCCTGCGCACCGTGCCGAAGGATGAACTCGTCTCCGCGCTCGCCTGGCTCACCGTGCCGGCGCTGCTCGGGCCGGTGTTCGGCCCGCCGCTCGGCGGCTTCATCACCACCTATTTCGACTGGCGCTACATCTTCTTCCTCAACATCCCGATCGGCATGGTCGGCGTGGCGCTGGCCTCGCGCTTCATTCCCGACATTCGCGAGCCGGACGTGCCGCCCTTCGATTTCAGGGGCATGATGCTCTCGGGCGTCGGGCTGGCCGGCCTGGTCTTCGGCTTCGCCCTGCTCGGCCAGCACGCGGTCGACCCGAGGATCGCGTTCGGCATCATCGTCGTCGGCGCGGTGGCGATGAGCTTCTATGTGCGCCATGCGCGCCGCACCGAGCGCCCGATCCTCGACCTGACGCTGCTGCGCATCCCGACCTTCTTCGCCGGCGTGGTCGGCGCCTCGCTGTTCCGTATCGGCATCGGCGCCATGCCCTTTCTGCTGCCCTTAATGCTCCAGCTCGGCTTCGGCATGTCGCCCTTCGCCTCCGGGCTGATCACCTTCGTCTCGGCGGCGGGGGCGATGACGATGAAGTTCTCGGCCGCACCGATCATCCGTGCCTTCGGCTTCCGCCGGGTGCTGATCGTCAACTGCTTCATCGCCTCGGCCTTCATCGCGGTGGCCGCCTTGTTCACCCCGTCGACGCCGCATCTGGTGCTGATGGGGGCGCTGCTGCTCGGCGGCTTCTTCCGCTCGCTGCAATTCACCAGTACCAACGCGCTGTCCTATGCCGACGTGCCGGCCGAGGCGATGAGCCGGGCGACCAGCTTCGCCAGCGTCGCCCAGCAGGTGGCGATCTCCACCGGCGTCGCGGTGGCCGCGCTGGTGATCGACGGCATGCGCGCCTTTCACGGGCGGATGCACCTCACGCTCGACGATTTCAGCGTCGCCTTCCTGGTGGTCGGCGCGATCGCGGTGTGCTCGGTGTTCTTCTTCATCCGCCTGCCGGCCAATGCCGGCGCCGAGCTTGCCCAGCGCAAGGTCAAGCCGGCGCAGATGCCCGAGTCGCCCGGCGAGATGGGGAGCGCGGGGTAAGGGATTTGTCGGCGCTCTCCGGCTAATCTGGCGGCTTACGTCAGGATTCTTGCGCCTCATGCCGATGCCGACCGCCCAGACCTACGCCTTCGATCCGACCCATGGCTTCGACCTTGCCGGGCTGGCCATGCTGCGCCCGCCCCCGCTGGCGCCGGGTTTCGACGCCTTCTGGCAGCCGCGCTATGAGCGGGCGCTGGCGCGCGATCCCGTCCCGCGGCTCACCCGCAGCGCGCTGCGCCATCCCTCCTGGCAGGTCTACGACCTCGCTTATGTCTCGACCGACGACTTCCCGATCGGCGGCTGGCTGCTGCTGCCGAAATCCGGGACGGTGACGCGGGGCGTCATTGTCGGCCATGGCTATGGCGGGCGCACCGGGCCGGATCTCGATCTGCCACTGCGTGATGCGGCGGTGCTGTTTCCCTGCCTGCGCGGCCTCTCGCGCAGCCGGCGCCCGCCGATCTCGGACGATCCCGCCTTCCATGTGCTTGATAATATCGACAAGCCGGAGCGGTACATTCTCGGCGGCTGCGTCGAGGATATCTGGCTCGCGGTCTCGGCCCTGCTCGCGCTGTTCCCGACGCTGAAGGGGCGCATCGGCTATATGGGCGTCAGCTTTTCCGGCGGGCTCGGGGCGCTGGCGCTGGCCTTCGAGACGCGGATCGCGCGCGCCCATCTGAACGTGCCGACCTTCGGCAACATGCCGCTCTGGCTCACCCTGCCGAGCCTCGGCAGCGCGCGGGCGGTGCAGGCCTATCAGGCGACGCACGGCCCGGTGGCGGACACGCTCGCTCTGTTCGACGCGGCGAGCGCGGCGACCCGCATCGACGTCCCGCTGCTGGTCGCGGCGGCGCGGTTCGATCCGGCGGTGGCGCCGCCCTGCCAGTTCTCGGTGGCCAATGCCGGCACTACATCAAACCGACACGAGACCGTCATTCTGGATGCGGGACATGTCGATTATCCCGGCGAGGGCGCGCAGCACGCGCTGCTCCGGGAAAAGCTCAGACGGTTCTTCGACACATCATGAAGCGGGACTATCGGCGCTGGTACAGTTCGCGGCTCCAACGCGAGATGGAGCTGCTGGTGTTCGGCCATGCGGGCGCGAAAGTGCTCATGTTCCCCACGCGGGAGGGCCGGTTCTTCGAATATGAGGATCTGCGCGTCGTCGACAGCCTCGCCGACAAGGTGCGGGCCGGCCAGCTCCAGCTGTTCTGCATCGAGGGTCTGGCGCGCGAGAGCTTCTATGATGCCGCCCGCCCGCCGGCCGCGCGCATCGCCCGCCATGCGGCGCTGGAAGACTATGTGCTGCATGAGGTGATGCCGCTGATGGACGCGCTCAACCCGCATGAGTGCACCATCTCGATGGGCTGCAGCCTCGGCGCCTTCCAGGCCGCCAGCCTCGCCTTCCGCCACCCGCACCGCTTCCGCAAGCTGGTCGCCTTCTCCGGCCGCTACGATCTGAGCCAGAAGGTTGAATGTTTCGGCGATCTGTTCGAGGGCTATTACGACGAGACCATCTATTTCCACACGCCGCTGCATTTCCTGCCCAACCTCGCCTGCCCGTGGCGGCTGGAGGGGCTGCGCCGGCTCGACATCGTCATGACCATTGGCGACGCCGACCCGTTCCTCGACAATAACCGGCGCCTCAGCGGGCTTCTGGCGGACAAGGGCGTCGATCACCGCCTGCACATCTGGAACGGCCGCGCCCACCGCGCCGGCGCCTGGCGACAGATGGCGCCGCTGTATGTGTGAGGTAAGTCTTGAATGCCGGTGGCGGACACACAAATCGCCTAGTCACGAATAAAGGCGCGCTGACACGTCAATTGCAGCACGATCTGAGCAGCACCGCGTAGTGAAAATATACTTAGCCATTCTCCGTCCGCACCAAGGCATCGACGAAATCTATCAACTCAACGACAGAATCGCGGTGATCACTAAGAATTACTTTAAGAAGCTCGACGCCATCGACAACTTTCCTATATGCGTGTATACTATTAGATGCCCGATGGAATATATCTACAAGGAGGTTCGCTCCATCTACGACCTTCAGAAACTCGCCTGTACCAAATTCGCCTGAAAAATTCGGCGGAACTCGACGGTGAGAGCACTCACGCAACAAACTTTGAATCACCTCTGCCGTTACATCCACCTCGCCGTATTTATTGAGAACTTTGGCAATCGCATCCGGATTAAGAAAGTAATTCTCGGTCATCCTCCTCTCAAGAAACCGGACTTTCCCGCCGAGTCGACGCTTTATTTCACTCATTGTATCAGCCGTTTTCCCCTCGCTATCAAAAGAAAAAACGACGGACAGCGGCATAATTGATCCACCGCGAGTTATTGAGTTATATATATCTAAAGCCGCTTCCGCCTGTTTTCCAGTTAAATCGCCAGTATTCCTTAATGCAAGGAACGATACACCTGCAATTGGCCCCCCAAGCTGGGTATTCAAAATAAAATCAAAGCATTCGCGCTCGGTCACGCCCTCCACCCATATGACACGCTCTGCACTCAGAACATCCGAAAGCGACACACCTATTTCCGCCAAAATGAGACGCTTATCGTTCACTTCAGCGTCGCCAAATGTCTTCACCGACGCCACATTTCCATCGTTCGTAATTAAATGAAGATTTGCGGGCTGCGCCGCCGCTATAACCTCCGGCGCATGCGTCGACACAATATACTGGTGCTGACTATACCTCTTCAATACGTTAATTAACTTCTTTGATGCGCCTGAATTAAGAAAACTATTAGGCTCATCAATAACTATTACCCCGGGAGGAAGAGTCATAGCCACATACAGAATTGAGAGCACCTGGCCAACCCCCGCCCCGCACTCGCTAAGCGGAACCGCAAGATCATCACGACGGGTCGAAGGATCGACACCCCAGATCAATATCTGAAATTCATCATTCCTCGGCGTAACAGATACACCCCTAATCCCATCTATTATCTCACTTAAATTTCTATTAAACTCTGCAAATAAGTCAATATTCGCAGACATCTTAGATAAAACTACAGCCAAATTACTAGCGTCTGGCTCAAGCTTAGATGAATCCCTGTATATATACTCTCCTCTCGCAGACCTTTTATCGTCAAAGACATAAATTCTAGACGGAAACATATAATCTATAGCAAACGGTATACTATCCATAGAGGTATTTTGAACGCGCCAATCAGATAGGTCTTTTGTACCTTGGGAATTCTCGTAAACAGCACACAACCCGCCAGGCCGACTGGCTTCGAACAGACCATGCGATGGCCAAGCTGAGCTCGCAAGGGCGCCGGGCGAGAATAACAAGTCCACAGATATAGCGCCCATCTCCCAGAACCGCGACGGCTCAATGCTCGAACCGCCCGCCTCCGGTTGAGGAGCATACGGTAGATAAAAATCTTCTGGCGAATACTCGAAGAACTCCCTAATTAAATCAACACCTACATCAAGCCGCACATCAAAATAGGAGCCAGATGAATTGACTCTACCTCTTGGAGTATCTATACTTCTATGAGGCTTATTCTTTGTCCTCGAAAGCCTAAACGACTCCACGAATGACGTCTTACCTACATTATTTCTTCCTACGATTATATTCCAAGAGCCACTTAGATTGACAAATCCGGAATCCGAAAAGCATTTATAATTCCGAATACGAATGGATTTTATCTTCATTTGATTCCCGAAACTTGGAAGGCATCAGGATAAACAACACTATCGACAGTATCAGCAAGGATAGATACGGACAAGTTACCCCCTCACCCCCTAAACCCCGTCGCCACCACATAAAGCTCGGCCGAATCCGCGCGGCTCGCTTGGGGTTTGACGTGGCGGACGGTGGTGAAGTCGCGCTTCAGCGCGGTCAGCAGCGTGCCTTCGGTGCCGCCCTGAAACACCTTGGCGATGAAGGCGCCGTTCGGGGCCAGCACCTGGCGGGCGAAGTCGATGGCGAGTTCGACGAGGCCGACGATGCGCAGATGGTCGGTCGGTCGGTGGCCGGTGGTGTTGGCGGCCATGTCGGACATGACGAGATCGGCCGACCCGCCGAGCATGGCTTTCAGCGCCTCGGGCGCGTCGTCCTTGAGGAAGTCCATCTGCGCGAAGTCGACGCCGGCGATCGGGTCGATCTCCAGGAGGTCGATGGCGACGATGCGCCCGCGCCCGTTCTCCAGCCCGATGCGCTGGGCCGCCACCTGGCTCCAGCCGCCGGGCGCGGCGCCGAGATCGACCACCCGCATGCCGGGCTTCAGGATCTTCACCTTGTCGTCGATCTCGATCAGCTTGAAGGCGGCGCGCGAGCGCCAGCCCTCGCGCTTGGCGCGCGCCACATAGGGGTCGTTGAGCTGGCGCTGCAGCCATTTCTGCGAGGAGGAGGAGAGCTTGCGGGCCTTCTTCAGGCGCACCTTCAGCGGGCGCGCCTCGCCGCCCTTGCCGGCTTCCGGCTTGTCGATCACGTTCAGGCTCCGGGATTGTCGCGCCAGACACCGTCGGCGCGCATCAGTTCGACGAGAATGCCCTCGCGCAGGCCACGGTCGGCCACGCGCAGGCGATCACAGGGGAAGGCGCGGCGCACCGCTTCGAGAATGGCGCAGCCGGCGAGCACGAGATCGGCCCGCTCGATGCCGATGCACGGATTGGCGGCGCGTTCGGCGAACGGCATGGCGAGCAGCCGGTCCACCACCACGCGCACCTGTTCGGCCACCAGCCAGGTGCCGTCGACCTGCGAGCGGTCATAGCGCGGCAGATCGAGATGCACGCCGGCGATGGTGGTCACCGTGCCGGAGGTGCCGAGCAGATGCAGCCTTCCGCAATTATGCGGGCCGACGGCGGCGACGAAGGCGTCGAGATGCGGGCGGAACTCCTGCACCATGGCCTCGAAATCATCAGGCGTGACCTTCACCCCGCCATGGCGCTCGGCCACGGTGACGACGCCGAGCGGCACCGACACCCAGGCGCGGATGATGGCGGCGGGCGGGCCGCCGTCGCAGGTCTCCACCCGGTCGAGCCAGACCACTTCGGTCGAGCCGCCGCCAATGTCGAACAGCACGGCGCCGTCCGAATGCGGGTCGACCAGCGGCGTGCAGCCGGCGGCGGCGAGGCGCGCCTCGGTCTCGCGGTCGACGATTTCCAGCTCCAGCCCGGTCTCGCGGGCGACGCGGTCGATGAATTCGGCGCCATTGGCCGCCGAGCGGCAGGCCTCGGTCGCGATCAGCCGGCCGCCGGCGATGCGGCGGGCGTTGATCTTGGCGGCGCAGACGGCGAGCGCGTCGACCGCCCGGGTCATCGCCGCCTCGCCCAGCCGTCCGGTGCCGATCAGCCCCTCGCCGAGCCGCACGATGCGCGAGAAGGCGTCCACCACGCGAAAGCCGGAGGCGGTCGGGCGGGCGATCAGCAGGCGGCAATTATTGGTGCCGAGGTCGAGCGCGGCATAGGACTGGTCGTGAAAGCGCGAGCGCCCGCCCTCGCCGGGACGGTTATGGGAGAGGTGGCTGGAATGATGATGCGCGCTCGCCCCCTCGCGGCGCCGCCCGTCCTCGCGGCCGCGATGCTCGTCGCGCGCGCGGGGCGCCTCTTCGCGCCCGCGGGGCGTCTCGGGGCCGGAACAGGGCCGCGCGGAATCGCCACGCCCGTTTTCCGGGCGCGCCGAATCGGGGCGCGACGACCTCTCGGCCGGCGCGGAACCTGCCCGCGTCTGGGTCTCGTCGACCATTTTGATTCCCCGGCCGAAGCCGTCGGCCCGCGCGCCGCAGGGGCGGCACACCGGCCTTGTGTTTCGATGTTACGGGAAATGTAGCATTCGCGCGCGCCGGCGCAAACGGCTTACTGCCCGCCCGGCGCCGGGGAGGACCGGGAGGGCATGCGGGGCGGCCGGTTTCAGCCGCCGGTGGCCATTTCCAGCCGGCGGTTGAAGCGCAGCGCCAAGAGGGTGCAGACCGCGCCGGAGAGCAGATAGCCGCCCGAGGCGATCAGCCCGAAATGGCTGGACAGCAGCAGCGCGGCGAGCGGGGCGAAGCCGGCGCCGAACAGCCAGGCCAGATCATTGGTTAGCGCCGAGGCGGTGTAGCGGTATTTGCGGCTGAAGGTCGAGGCGACGACGCCGGAGGACTGGCCGAAGGACAGGCCGAGCAGCACGAAGGACAGCACCATATAGATGGATTCGCCGACCACCCCGCCCGCCAGCAATTGCGGCGCGAAGCCGGAGAAGGCGGCGATCGCCACCGCCGAACCGCCGAGCAGCGTGCGCCGCCCGACCTTGTCGGCCAGCATGCCGGAGACGAACACCGCCGCCAGACCGAAGAACGCCGCCACCGCCTCGATCAGCAGGAAGCGGGTCGGGCGCTCGGCGGTGAACAGGAACACCCAGGAGAGCGGGAACACCGTCACCATGTGGAACAGCGCGAAGGTGGCGAGCGGGGCGAAGGCGCCGACCAGAATGCCCTTGCCCTCGACCCGCAGCGTCTCGCTGATCTTTTGCGGCTCCAGGTCGCCGCTCTCGAACAGCTTCACATATTCCGGCGTCACCGCCATGCGCAGCCGCGCGAACATCGCCACCACGTTGATCGCGAAGGCGACGAAGAACGGGTAGCGCCAGCCCCATTCGAAGAAGTCGGCGGCGGAGAGATTGCCGAGGAAGAAGGCGAACAGCGCGCTGGCGATGATCAGGCCGATCGGCGCGCCGAGCTGCGGCAGCATGGCGTACCAGCCGCGCCGGCTCTCCGGCGCCCGCATCGCCAGCAGCGGCGCGAGGCCGTCCCAGGTCCCGCCCCAGGCGAGGCCCTGGCCGATGCGCAGCCCCGCCAGCAGCCAGATCGCGGCGACGCCGATCGTGTCATAGGCCGGCAGGAAGGCGATCAGCACGGTCGAGGTGCCGAGCAGGAACAGCGCCGCCGCCAGCTTGGCGCCGCGCCCGTGATGGCGGTCGATCGCCATGAACAGCGTGGTGCCGATCGGGCGGGCGATGAAGGCGAGGGCAAAGATCGCGAAGGAATAGATCGTCCCGGTGAGCGGGTCGACGAAGGGGAAGACCAGCTTGGGAAACACCACCACGGAGGCGATGGCATAGACGAAGAAATCGAAGAACTCGGAGGCGCGGCCGATAACCACGCCGACGGCGATCTCACCGGGGCGGACCTCACCGTCATGAGCATTGATCTGCCGGGCGTCGCGCTCAAGCGTCGTGGTTGGACTCGTCATAGATCTGCACCGAAATGGAATAGATTTAATTTATACTGCTGCGCCACAGCCGGCCTTTCGGCATCGCACGGCACGGTTAGCACCGTTATCGAAAGGCCGGGATGCGACACTTCGACATTGCACATTCTGCTTGATATTGGAATTGCTGCGATGCAGCTATTAGCGCCAAGAGCGGAACCTCCACAGGTATACATTACGTTGCGTTGCCTTCGTCTCATAGCACTGCTGCCACTGGTCGCCTGTCTGGGCGGCTGCAACTTCGTCGTGCTGGCCCCCACCGGGGATATCGCTGCACAGCAGCGAGACCTGCTGGTGGTGTCCACGCTGCTGATGCTGCTGATCATCATTCCGGTGATGGCGCTGACGGCGTTCTTCGCCTGGAAATACCGGGCCTCGAACACCGATGCGCCCTATGAGCCGGAATGGAGCCACTCCACCCAGATGGAGCTGGTGATCTGGTCGGCGCCGCTGCTCATCATCATCTGCCTGGGCGCGCTGACCTGGATGGGCACCCATCTGCTCGATCCGTACCGCCCGCTGGACCGCATCTCCGCCGACACGGCGGTGCCGGCGGAGATGACGCCGCTCGATGTCGAGGTGGTCGCGCTCGACTGGAAATGGCTGTTCATCTATCCCGAGCAGGGCATCGCCACGGTCAATGATCTCGCCGCACCGGTCGGCCGGCCGATCCGCTTCCGCATCACCTCCTCCTCGGTGATGAACGCCTTCTACGTGCCGACGCTGGCGGGCATGATCTACGCCATGCCGGGAATGCACACGGAGCTGCACGCCATCGCCAACAGCCCGGTGGAATCGCGCGGCTTCTCGGCCAATTACAGCGGCGCCGGCTTCTCCGGCATGTTCTTCCGCTTCCGTGGCCTGCCCGAGGCAGATTTCGATGCGTGGGTCGCGCAGGCCAAGCAGGCGCCGGACGCCCTCACCCGCGCCGCCTATCTCGAACTCGAAAAGCCCAGCCAGAACGTGCCGGCGCGCCAGTACTCGGCGGTCGACCCGGCTTTGTTCGACGCCATCCTCAACATGTGCGTCGAGGACGGCAAGATGTGCATGAGCGAGATGATGGCGATCGACGCCAAGGGCGGCATGGGCATCGAGAGCGCGGCCGCCAACACGCTGCCGCTGACCTATGACAAGCATTCGCGCCGCGGCACCGTGCTCGGCGGGGCGCCCTCCTATGTGGCCGGCGTGTGCACGCCGGAGGAGGCCTCGCGCCTGCTCACCCTGTCCAGCGCCGCCCGTGCGCGCGCCCCGGTAAGCGATCTCGCGCCGGTGCTCGGCGCCGGCCTTCCCGTGCCAGGCCTTTCCGCGACCGGCCTTCCCGCCGCCGGCGCGTCCGCCCTCTCCCCGATCAGCCTGCCCGCGAGCGAGGCCCTTCCGGGCCCGCGCCGGCCCTCAAACTCCTGACGGCATCATGAGCGCATCACCCACCATCGAGCCGAGCTTCCTGTTCGGCCGGCTGACCCTTGAGGCCATCCCCTATCACGAGCCGATTCTGGTCGCGACCTTCGCCGTCGTCGCCCTGGGCGGCATCGCGGTGCTGGGGGCACTGACCTATTTCCGGCTCTGGGGCTATCTCTGGCGCGAATGGTTCACCAGCGTGGACCACAAGAAGATCGGCATCATGTACATGGTGCTCGGCACCATCATGCTGCTGCGCGGCTTCGCCGACGCCATCATGATGCGCCTCCAGCAGGCCCTGGCCTTTGGCGGCTCCGACGGCTACCTGCCGGCGCATCATTACGATCAGGTGTTCACCGCCCATGGCGTGATCATGATCTTCTTCGTGGCCATGCCCATGGTCACCGGGCTGATGAACTTCGTGGTGCCGCTGCAGATCGGCGCGCGCGACGTCTCCTTCCCCTTCCTGAACAATTTCTCGTTCTGGATGACGGTGTCGGGCGCCGTGCTGGTGATGACCTCGCTGTTCGTCGGCGAGTTCGCGCAGACCGGCTGGCTGGCCTATCCCCCGCTCTCGGGCATCGGCTACAGCCCCTATGTCGGCGTCGACTATTACATCTGGGCCCTCCAGATCGCCGGTGTCGGGACGCTGCTATCGGGCGTCAACCTGATCTGCACCATCGTCAAGATGCGCGCGCCCGGCATGACCCTGATGAAGATGCCGGTCTTCACCTGGACGGCGCTGTGCACCAACGTGCTGATCGTCGCCGCCTTCCCGGTGCTGACCGCCGTGCTCGCCTTGCTGGCGGCGGACCGCTACATCGGCACCAACTTCTTCACGAACGACTTCGGGGGCAACCCGATGATGTACGTGAACCTGATCTGGATCTGGGGTCACCCCGAGGTCTACATCCTGATCCTGCCGGCCTTCGGCATCTTCTCGGAGGTCACCTCGACATTCTCCGGCAAGCGGCTGTTCGGCTACACCTCGATGGTCTACGCCACCGTCGTCATCACCATCCTGTCCTACCTCGTCTGGCTGCACCACTTCTTCACCATGGGGTCGGGCGCCAGCGTCAATTCCTTCTTCGGCATCACCACCATGATCATCTCGATCCCGACGGGAGCGAAGATGTTCAACTGGCTGTTCACGATGTATCGCGGCCGCATCCGCTTCGAGCTGCCGATGATGTACACGGTCGCCTTCATGCTGATCTTCGTGATCGGCGGCATGACCGGCGTGCTGCTCGCCGTGCCCCCGGCCGACTTCGTGCTGCACAACTCGCTGTTCCTGATCGCCCATTTCCACAATGTGATCATCGGCGGCGTGCTGTTCGGCATGTTCGCGGGCATCGCCTTCTGGTGGCCCAAGGCGTTCGGCTTCAAGCTCGATCCGTTCTGGGGCAAGATGTCGTTCTGGTTCTGGGTGGTCGGCTTCTTCTTCGCCTTCATGCCGCTCTATGTGCTCGGCCTGATGGGCGTGACCCGCCGCCTGCGCGTGTTCGACGATCCCTCGCTGCACATCTGGTTCCTGATCGCCGGCTTCGGTGCCGTGCTCATCGCCTGCGGCATCGGCTCCTTCCTGATCCAGATCGGCGTCTCGATCCTGCGCCGCGAGCAGCTGCGCGACACCACCGGCGACCCGTGGAACGCCCGCACGCTGGAATGGGCGACCTCCTCGCCGCCGCCGGCCTACAACTTCGCCTTCACCCCCGTCGTGCATGATCTCGATGCGTGGTGGGACATGAAGCAGCGCGGCTATACCCGCCCGCTGACCGGCTTCAAGCCGATCCACATGCCGCGCAGCTCCGGCGCGGGGCCGATCCTCGCCGGCTTCAGCATCGTGCTCGGCTTCGCGCTGATCTGGTACATCTGGTGGCTCGCCGCGCTGGCCTTCATCGGCCTCATCGGCACCGCCATCGGCCACACCTTCAACTACAACCGCGACTTCGACATTCCCGCCGAGGAGGTCGCCCGGACCGAGGACGAGCGCACGCGGCAGCTCGCGCAGGTGAACGCATGAGCAGCGCCACGATGACCCAGGCCTCCGGGACCCCCGCCTCCGGCGAGGCGCCCGTCTTCTACGAGGTCGACGAGCACCCGCACCCGGAAGGCCACAGCACCATGCTGGGCTTCTGGATCTATCTGATGAGCGACTGCCTCATCTTCGCGGTGCTGTTCGCCACCTTCGGCGTGCTCGGCGGCAGCTATGCCGCCGGCCCCGGCCCGAAGGACCTGTTCGACCTCGAACTGGTGGCGCTCAACACCTCGATGCTGCTGTTCTCCTCCATCACCTATGGCTTCGCCATGCTGGCAATGGAGAAGGACCGGGTGAAGGTGACGCAGCTCTGGCTCGTCGTCACCGCCGTGTTCGGCCTCGCCTTCCTGTCGATCGAGCTCTACGAGTTCCACCACATGATCGCGGAAGGCGCGACGCCGCAGCGCAGCGCCTTCCTCTCCGCCTTCTTCACCCTGGTCGGCACGCACGGCCTGCACGTCACCTTCGGCCTGATCTGGCTGGTCACGCTGATGGTGCAGGTCGGCCAGCGCGGCCTCGTGGTCGCCAACAAGCGCCGCCTGATGTGCCTGTCCATGTTCTGGCATTTCCTCGACGTGGTCTGGATCGGCGTGTTCACCTTCGTCTATCTCATGGGGATGCTGCGATGAGCGCCCACACCACCCCCGCGGCCGACCACGGCCACGATCACGCCCACGCCCACGGTCACGACGACCACGCCGAGCCGCACGGCTCGCTGCGCGGCTACATGATCGGCTTCGTGCTCTCGGTCATCCTCACCGCGATTCCGTTCTGGCTGGTGATGAGCGGGGTGCTCGGCAGCACCACCGCGACCGCCCTCGCCATCATGGGCTTCGCCGTGGTGCAGATCGTCGTGCACATGATCTATTTCCTGCACATGAACTTCCGCACCGAGGGCGGCTGGTCCATGCTGGCGCTCGGCTTCACCCTCATCCTGGTGGTGATCACCCTCGCCGGCTCGCTGTGGGTCATGTACCACCTCAACACCAACATGATGCCGAGCGTGCACGACATGCGGCAGATGCCGTGAGCGGCGACGGGGTGCCTCCGCTGGCGCCCGACACCGATCCGACGCGGGATAATGAGGCACGGCTGATGGCCGCGCCTCACCGCTCGCCACTGATACACATTGGCCTGATCGTCCTCCTCACTGCACTGACACTCTGCTTCGCCGCGCTGGGCATCTGGCAGATCCAGCGGCTGGTCTGGAAGCTCGATCTGATCGCCCGCGTGGAGGCCAGAATCCACGCCGAACCGGCCCCTATACCGTCTCATGATACCTTCATGGCGGCCCGTTCGCCGGGCGACATGGAGTATCTGCGGGTCCGGCTCGACGGCCATTTCCTCAATGATCGCGAGACCTTGGTGCAGGCCGTGACCGAGCTGGGCGGCGGCTTCTGGGTGCTCACGCCCTTTGTGACGGATGACGGCCGCATCGTGCTGGTCAATCGCGGCTTCGTCCCTCCCGAGCGTCGCGACCCCGCCTCCCGCGCCGCCGGCCAGATCGCCGGCGAGACTCAAGTCGTTGGTTTACTTCGGCTTTCCGAGCCCGGCGGCGGATTCCTGCGCAGCAACGACCAGGCCGCCAATCGCTGGTATTCGCGCGATGTCGAGGCCATCGCCCAAGCGCGCCAACTCGTTGATGTCGCGCCCTATTTCGTTGATTCCGAACGCGTGCCGCTGCCCGATGGGGCGCCGGTCGGCGGGCTGACGGTGGTGCGTTTCACCAATAACCACCTCGTCTACGCCCTCACCTGGTTCGCCCTCGCCGCCATGAGCGCCTACGCCGCCTGGCGCCTGCGCGGCGGCAACCGGCCCTGACGGCGGAGCGGCCGCGCCCGTCCGGCGGCGCCGTCAATGGGTTCTTTAATACCTCCCGACTGACAAGGCGCCGTCGGGCCCATCGTCAGGCAGATCGTCGCGGCCTCCTTCTCTCTGCACGACGTGATTTCCGGGCCTCTTGCCGTCGCGGGGCTCGGCCCCACATGAGCGCGGGCGCTCCAGAACTCGGGCGCCGTCGAGTGGCCGGAGTATGAGATGTCGCTGCGCTTTCTCCGTTTCGATCCGGAAACCGTTGCATTATTAAGCCGTTGCATGACGCGCGCGGAGCAACAGGCCGGTATCCCCGCGGCCCATGAAGACGCACAGGATCGACGCACCCGCCTCGCCGCCGCCCTCATCGAAGCCGCCGGCCGGGGCGAGAGGGACGAAGACCGGCTGGTCGATTTCGCGCTGCGGGTCGTACCATCATACCGTAACACAGCCTTCAGGCGGATGTGAATGCCGGTAGCCGCATGAGGCGCTCTCAACCCGGCAGCCACGCCCCGACACGGCCCGCATTCAAAGTCCCGCATTCAAAGTTACTGCACGCCCTGCCTTCCTTGGGTTAGGCTCCCTCATGACCACCGCCGCAGCCCTACTCGATTTCGGCATTGACCCGCGCCTGATCTACGGCGCGATGTGGCTCGTCGTGATGGTGGGCGTCAGCGTCATCGTGCTGTTCGGATTCGGTGACTAGCACAGCGGACAGCGCGCAGTTTCGCCGCCGGCACAGGCCGGTTCCGCGACGGTTAAGCTATTGAAATATCGAGAACCTTGAGGTGGCTGGGGGACCTGGATTCGAACCAGGACTAACGGAGTCAGAGTCCGCAGTTCTACCGTTAAACTATCCCCCACCGAAGCGCCAAGGTCGGCGCTTTTCGGGGCCGTTCCGGTGGCCTGCTTGTCGCAAGCGCCGGGTCGGCGGCAGTGGCGGGGTCTATAGCGCCTCCCATCGGCGCGGTCTACCCCCTTGGCAGCGTCCATGACAGCTTTCCACCGTCGAGGTGAAAACCGGTGGAAATGGGCACCGACGCCGGCCTCCTTTGGGCTGGTCGATCATGCCCGCGCTCACGACATGCCTCCCGCGCATGGAGGGGATGTGAAAAACGGACACAAGTGCCGTCAAAAGGTTTTATATTACCTCATTGAGCTAGATCGCCCCGCACCCCACACATGAAGCTTGATCAAAGCTGACCAAGGGGCCGCTTTACCCATGCGGAATGCTCAGTGCTGTCATGCAGCATATCGGCTTTTGCAACGCACCAAATCGCTTATATTCCCTGGCATACAGAATGCCTTGAGAAATGGAGAGCTCAGATGAGCACTTTTTCGCTGACCCACCGCACCGCCCCGGACTTCACCCGCTTCTTCGAAGGCGTCGTTGCCTTCTTCGAGGCCATTGGTGAAGGCCGCCGCATCGCCCAGCGTTACGAGAACCTCGCCCGCCTGTCCGACACCGCTCTCGCCGCCCGCGGCCTGACCCGTCAGGAGATCGCCCGCGTCGCCGTCAACGGCCGCTGAGGACACTGGCTGCAGCGCCTGAAGGCTCCTGCGGCCCGCGAATGCGAAGGACGACGCTGTCGGAATTTCCCACAGCGTCGATAACGGTCAGGCGGACGAATCCCGTGCCCGCCGGCTGCCAGAACAAGGTGGCCGCTGTGCCGGCCCCGCCCGCGACGCGCCCGTAAGGGATGCCGTCGACCAGCACCGTCAGCCCGCCGACCCCGCCGCTCACCTTGAGCGGCAATGGCTCGTCGGCCACGCGCTCCAGGCTCGCCCCGTCGGGCGGGAACGCGATCCTCGGCCCTTCCGCTCTGCTTGAACGCCCCACGCTCCGGCCGAAATGCCGGAGCGGTGGCGGCAATTGCGCGTTTCGCGCCTCGATCGCCTCGCGCGGCGCGGGTTTGAGCGGGGCCGGCCGCGTCACCAGCCGGGCAAAAGCCTCGAACAGAATGGGCGCCGCCGCCTCGCGGCCGATCATGCCCGGCACCGGCTGGCCATCCGGCCGCCCGACCCAGACGGCAATGGTGCGCCGGCCGTCGAACCCCACCGCCCAGGCATCGCGATAGCCATAGGACGTGCCCGTCTTGAAGGCGATGCGCCCGGCACGTTCGTTCTTCGGTGCGGGAGTACCTATCATTGCCTGCGCCAGATACCAGGCGGCCACCTCGCTGAGCAGCCGCCACCCCTCCCCCCCGGTCACCTCCTCATCGAGCCGGCTGCGCGGGCCATTGGCCAGCCCGCCATTGGCCACGCCGGCATAAAGCCCGGCCAGCGCCTCCAGATTCATGCCGACACCGCCCAGCCCGACCGCGAGGCCGGGCACCTCGCCGGGGGGCAGATGCAGGCCGAACCCGGCCGAACCGAGCCGGCTCGCCAGCCGTTGCGGCCCCACCGCCTGCAGCAGCACCACCGCCGGCACGTTCAGCGAGAGCTGCAGCGCCTGCCGCACCGGCACCGTGCCCTGATAGTCGCGGTCGAAATTGCGCGGCCGATAGGCGCCGAAGCGCACCGGCCGGTCCTCGATCAGCGTGTCGGGATGGGCGATACCATCCTCGAAGGCGAGGCCGTAGATGAAGGGCTTCAGCGTCGAGCCGGGCGAGCGTATGGCGCGGGTCAGGTCCACCGCCCCGGCGCGCCCGGCATCGAGCGGATCGCCGCCGGAAACGCGCGCCAGCACCTCCCCGCTCGCATTGTCGAGCATCACGAAAGCCAGCGACACGTGGGGGCCCAGCGTGCGCAGCCGCTCGCGGGCAAGTTCCTCCAGCCGCGTCTGCGCGGGGGCGTCGATGGTAATTTGATGCCACAGCAGAGACGGCCGCTCAGTCCGCGCCGTCTGCGCCGCATGGGCGGCCAGCATGGGCATGGCAAGCCGCCGCGTCGGAATCGGGGCGCGCTGGGCGAAGGCGACCTCGGGGGTATCATAAAACCCCTCCACACCCAGCCGGGCCAGCACCTGCGCGCGGGCACGCTCGGCGGCGGCGGGGTTGCGGTCCGGCCGGCGGGATTCCGGCGCCTGCGGCAGGGCGACCAGCAGCGCCGCCTCGGCGAGCGTCAGCCGGCGCGGCTCCTTGCCGAAATAGGCAAGGCTGGCCGCCCGCACACCCTCGATATTGCCGCCGAACGGGGCCAGCGCCAGATAAAGCGTCAGGATCTCGCGCTTCGACAGGCGCGCTTCCAGCTCGATGGCGCGCCGCATCTGGCGCAGCTTGGCGGCAAGGCTGCGTCCCTCGCGCGGCTCCATCAGCCGGGCCACCTGCATGGTCAGCGTCGAGCCGCCCGAGACGATCCGTCCCCCCAGCAGCATCTGTCCGGCCGCGCGCAGCAGCGCCAGCGGATCGACGCCGACATGCAGGTAGAAGCGCCGGTCCTCATAGGCGACGAGCATGTCGAGATAGCGCCGGTCGACCTCGGCCGGGTCGGCGGCGAGCCGCCAGCGGCCGTCCGGCAAGGCGAAGGGGCGCAACAGCCGCCCTTCCCGGTCCACCACCTCGACCGACGTGGCAAGCGCCGGCACCGGCGGGGCGGCGGCGCGCACGCCGACCACCCAGGCATAGGTGCCGCCCGCCAGCAGCAGCCCGCCGAGCAGGGCAATGCCTGCCCCGCGCGCCAGGGCCGTACGGGCGGCGCTCAGCCTCACCGCGCGGCTCCGCTCACCTGAACGGTACCCGGCTCGGTGCGGGCATAGCGGCCGGGCCGGTACATGTCCTCGACGATGGCCGGCGGGTGGGCATAGGTTCCGGGCGAGACGGCGCGCACGATATAGGCGACGCGCAGCATCTGCGCCTCGTCGCCGGTCTGCGTCAGGTCGAAGGCAGCGGCGAAGAAGGCGTCCCGGAACTCGGCATGGCTCGCCTCGGTGGTCTCCCCGAGCCAGGCAAGCCCGCCCGTGTCGGCACCGACCGCAAGGCTCGGATTGTCGATCTCGAAGCCGGCCGGCAGATAGTCCACCAGCAGCACATGGCTCGGCGCCGGCTCGTCCTCGCTCGCCTCCAGCAGCACGACGAGTCGCTGGTTCTGAATTACCTTCGCGGGGTCCGCCGGCGTGCCGTCCAGCGTGTAGTAGCTGCGAGTGAGCGCGAAACCCGCCGCCGAGGCGGGCTCGGGCGTGACGGGCGGGCCGTCGATGGTGACGGCCACATCCAGCGGGGCGGTGCCGCGATTGGTCAGCTTGAGCGGGGTGGCAAGCTCCGCCGGGGTAAGCGCGCGCTCATAAATGCCGCTGGTGAGCGTGCCGCCCACCTCGACGGCGATGCCCCGTCCCTCGCGCGCCGCCCGCGCAGCGAGCAGCAGCCAGGAATCCTCCTGCGTCGAGGTCGGTCCGGCATCGGCATAGGCGCTGGCGAGCCGGGCCCGCGCGGTGCGCGCGGTGTTGGTGAAGCCCGCCTCGGCAGCGAGCGTCGCCACGCCGGCGGCATCGCGCAGGATCGAGCCGAAATCGGCCCGCCCGGCGGTCAGCGGCTCCGGCGCCTCGGGAAGCAGTTCCAGCGCCGCGCCGAACACCCGCTCGGCCCGCCCCTTGTCGCCGAGCATGGCGAGCGCCGCGCCGAGCTGGCCGCGCGCCAGCGGGCTCTCGACCTCCTCCAGCTTGGCATCCGCCACATAGCGCAGATCGCCCAATGGCGCCCGGCCATTGCGGGCCAGCACATAGATCGCATAGGCGGTGCCGTCATTGGTGGCGCCATCGCCGGCATAGGCGACGGCGTTGCGCAGCCGGTCGAGCGCCATGGTGAAGGGCCGGTCCGGCACCGCATGGCCCTTTTCGCGTGCGCGGGTGAGGAAGTCGCTCACATAGGCGTCGAGCCAGAGGTCGTTGCCGCCCGCGCTCCACAGACCGAAGGAACCGTCCGAACCCTGCCGGGCGATCAGCCGGGCAATGGCGTCGCGAATGGTTTCCGCCGGGTCCTTGAGGCGGAACCGCTCGGCCGTGCCGAAATCGCTGAGATAGAGCAGCGGCAGAGCGCGGCTGGTGAGCTGTTCGGAGCAGGCGAAGGGGTAGCGGTCGAGCGCGCCGAACAGCGCCGGCACGTCGAGCGCCGGGTCGGGACCGGCGAAGACGGTGACGCCGCCCGTGCCGGGCACGAGATCGGCCACCAGGTCGCGACTGAGCGTGATGGACGCGCCGGGGGCGATCGTCTCGACGCTCCGGCGCGAAATGGCGGGATAGGCCGGGCGCACATTCAGCCGGTAGTCGCGGGTAATCGCGAGGCCGCCGGGGCCGGAAAGCCGCAGCGAGAGCCGGGCCTCGCCAATGCCGATGCCGTTGAGCTGGACGTTGAAGACCTGCCGCGCGCCCTTGGCGAGCGGGATGGTCCTGGGCGCACTTGGCACCGCGATGGGGCCTTCCGTCACCACGTCGAGCGCATAATCGCCGGTCTCGCCATCGACATTGGCCAGCGCCAGATTCAGCGTCGAGCGGTCGCCGCTGGCGAGAAAGCGCGGCAGCGTCGCCGTGAGAACGACCGGATCGCGGATGGTCACATCGGCCGAGGCATGGCCGACGGCGGCGGCGGACCACGCCACCGCCATCAGCCGGCCGGTGCCGTCAAAGGGCGGAATGGCGAAGTCGAGGGTGCCGCGCCCGTCCGCGTCCAGCTTCACCGGACCGGAGAACAGGGCGAGCGGCGGCTGCGTCGGCGGCTCGGCTTGAAGGCCCGCATCCATCGCGTCGCCGCCGGAACGCAGGCGTCCGCGCGCGCCGAGCATGCCGTCGATCAACTGGCCGTAGAAGTCGCGCACCTCGGTGCCGAGCGCCCGCTGGCCGAGATAGAAGCCATCCGGGTCCGGCGTCTCGAAGCGGGTCAGGTTGAGAATGCCGACATCGACCAGCGCCAGCGTGACGAAGGCCTCGCCCTTGCCCGCACCGGCAACGGTGACCGGCACGGACACCGTCGTCTCCGGCCGCACCAGCGCGGGCGCATCGAGCTTCACTTCCAGCCGGCGCGCGGACTGGTCGACGCCGAACCAGGCGAGGCCGATGGCGCGGCCGGGATTGCGGCCGGCCGCCACATCAAGAGGACGGTGCAGGAAGGCGAGCGCATAGGCGCCCGGCCCCCACGTCGCCGCCACGGGGAATTCCACCGCGCTGTCGCCGGCTTTCACATCGAGCGTCTGGCTCGCCAGCACGCCATCGCCGACGATCAGCACAGTGGCCGAACCGTCATGGCGGCTGGTGAGATTCACCTTCAGCGTCTCGCCGGCGGCATATTGCTTCTTGTCGAGGCTGACCTCCAGCCGGTCCGGCGCGTCGGCGGTCGCCCCGCCGCCCCAGCCGGCCTCGAAGGGCACGGCGGTGACGAGGCTGCCTTCGCTCACTTCCAGCCGGTAGCGGCCCCAGCCGACCGGCACGTCGAGCCGCGCCGGGGTGCTGGTGCCGAGGTCGAGCTTGCCATCAGCCACCTTGGCAACTGATTCGACCGGCTCGAAATCCCAGGAACTGCCGAGCCGGTACCATTGATAGCGCGTCTCGATCCGGTAGAGCGCCCATTGCGCGCCGGCGCGGGCGATCGCGGCGCCGGCGGCATTGAAGGCCTGCACCTCGAAGCCGGCGCTGGCGTTCTCGCCCGGCCCGCTCGGCCCGAACAGCGGCTTCACGCCGATGGCGGCCGGCGCGGGCTCCACCGGAAGCACCAGCGAACGGCGCACCGCGCGTCCCCCGCCCTCGTCGAGGCTGACGAAGATCTCCGCCTCCAGCGGCCGCGCGGTCGGCGCCAGCGCCGGCAGCACGGCGGAAAGGCTGGCCTTGCCGCCGGCATCGGTGACGGCAAGGTCCGGCAAAGCGGAACGCTCCGGGGCGAACCCGTCATCGGGGCGGCCGAAGCGCCAGCCCGGCAGGCTTGGGCGCTCCTTGGCGATGCGCACCTCGATCTCGCCGCTGATGTCGAGCCCGGCGGCGGGCGGGCCGAACAGCCAGCGGCCATCGGCGTTCACCGTCACCGGCGCCTTCGGGGTGATGCGGGTCGCGGTGGTGGACAGATCGAGCGCGAGGCGCTCGGGGACATAATCCTCCAGCAGGAAGGTGGTCTCGCCCACCGGCGCGCCGCGCGGATCGACATAGGCCTCGATCCGCCACACGCCGGTCATCGCCCCGCCCATCAGCGGGAAGCCGACCGCGCGCCCACCCGCGCCCTCGTCCGGCGCCTGAATGCGGCGCTCCTCGACACCATCCGGCCGCTTCAGCATCAGCGTCAGCGGCACGCCGGCCACGGCCTCCACCTGCGGGCTGCGCAGCAGGGCGGTGACATGGACCTCCTCGCCGGAACGATAGACGCCGCGCTCGGTGGTGACGAAGGCGTCCATCTTGTCCGGCGCCGCCCGCCCGCCGACACCGCGGTCGGTCAGGTCGAAGGCCTGATCCTCCAGCGACAGGAAGGCATAGTCGCCCTCCGTGGCGCGGGCGACGATCACCGCCGGCGCGAAACCGTCCGTGCCGCGCATCACGCCCGGATCGAAAGAGGCCGCACCCGTGGCATCGGTCTTCGCCGTAGCCAGCACCTCGTTGGACTTGGCGAGCAGGCGCAGTTCCACATCGGCCAGCGGCTGCGCGCTGCCGAGACCGCGCACCATCACCGTCAGCCCGGTCGAGCCCGACAGGGCGGTCATGCCGAGGTCGGAGACGACGAACCACTGGGTCGCCCGCGCGCTCCACTCGTCCGTGGGATCGGCGGCATCGCCGGCCGGGCGGGCGGTGAGCACATAGACGCCGGGTGCGAGCGTGCCGACCGCTTCGTCGACCGGGAAGGAGGTGGTTACGTCCTCGTTCAGCGGCGAAGCCGTCTCCAGCTCGCCCTTGAACACCGCCTCGGCCTGGCCGGACTTCAGCCGCTCCAGATCGAAGCCCCCGAGGTTAGCCCGGAATTCGCCGTCGATGGCGGTGGGAATGAGGCTGCGGTCGCCGATGCGGTACAGCTCGACGCCGACCCGCGAGGTGTTCACGCTCACAAGCGGAATGCCGCGCGGGCCACTGCGCGGCAGCACATAGTTGCGGCCGGTGAAGCGCACGCCGGCTTTGCGATCGCGCACATAGATGGTGAGGTCGGCCGTCGCGGCCAGCGGCTCGGCGGCGACGCTGGAGGGCAGCCCTCGGCGCAGGCCGACATCATAGCTCTCGCCATGCGCCAGCCCCTCGACGCAGAGCTGGCTCCCCTCGGAGGTGACGGCAGGCTTGTCGACCGCCCCTTGCGGCCCCTTCAGCGTGACATAGGCGGCATAGTCCGTGCCCTTGACCAACGGCTCGGAGAACTGGACGCAGATGCGCGGGTTCGCCGCGTCCGAATCGACGCTGTAGTCGAGCATGCGGAAGCCGCGCTCGGCGCGCAGCTTGTCATAGAAGGCCCGCTGGTCCGGCACGTCGACATAGGTGAGCGCGAGGCTCAGCGTGTCGAGCGCGGCCCGCCAGAGCGAGCGGCGGTCATAGAGATGGCCGATGGCGAACAGCGCATCCGCCTGCTGCACGCGCGTGGTGGCGTTGCGATAGGCGAGAAAGGCCGCGCCCTGCGCGCGATCGAGGAAGATGTCCGGGCTCTCATCGTCGTTCGGCTTGATGCGGGCGAGGGCACGGGAAAGCCGCATCCACGCTCCGGCATCGGTGCCGGCTGCATGGGCGAGCTGGCCATAAATCTCGGCGGCGGTGCGTGCATCGCCGCCCGCAAGCGCGGCGTCGGCGTCCTTGCGGAGCTGCACGGCGGACTTCGGCAGAGGGCCGCGTTCCCGGCCCAGCAGCGCCTGAAGCCGGCGCGCGGCCTCCACCAGGTCGGGCCGCGCGAAGGTTTTTGGCAGCGCGTCCTGCGCGGCAGCGGCCGCCTGGACCGCCGATGGTTTGGCTGTACCGGCCTGGGTTGCAGCCGGCTTGGCCGCCGGTTTCGGCGTGGGCGACTGCGAAAAAGCCGGTGCGAGCAGCACCGCGAAAGTCAGCGCGGACGCCGCAAGTCCACGCCCCACAAGCGAAAAAGCCGACAACACACCGGACATGGCACCACCTCGAACGTCCCGCCGCGCGGGTGACGTCACGATAGGACGGAATCGGCGTCCGGGCCATGACGGAACGTCGCCGGCATCGGCGCGGATGTCACACAGCCGAGGATTGCCGCGCCGGCGCCATTGAATAGCCGTCCACGCTTAGGTATACGGGCCGTCATCCATTTGGGGGCCTGCCGTCACAGCCGTGCCGGGAGACGCTCCGATTCACCCGTGGCCGGACGCGGCCGCTGAGACCAGAGGCATTCCATGTCGACCACGTTCGAGACCGTCGCCAACATCATCGCCGAGACGTGCGACATCCCGCGCGAGAACATCACGCCCGAGAGCCACGCCATCGACGATCTCGGCATCGACAGCCTGGACTTCCTCGACATCGCCTTCGCCATCGACAAGGCGTTCGGCATCAAGCTCCCGCTCGAGAGCTGGACGCAGGAAGTCAACGAAGGCAAGGCGACCACCGAGCAGTATTTCGTGCTCAAGAACCTGTGCGCGCGGATCGACGAACTGATCGCCGCCAAGACGGCCTGATGCAAGCGACGCGACGTACGGGCAGGACGGTGTAATGCGGCTCGAATATTTCCAGATGATCGACAAGGTGCTGACCCTCGACCTCGAGGCCCGCACCCTGAAGACCGCGAATATCGTGCCGGATGAGAGCCCGATCTTCGAAGGCCACTTTCCGGGGCACCCCCTGCTCCCGGGCGTGCTGCTGTTCGAGATCATGGCCCAGAGCTGCGGCATGCTGCTGCTGCGCCTGCACAATTACGACCGCATGGCCTTCCTCGCCTCCGTCGACAAGGGCAAGCTGCGCACCTTCGTCACGCCCGGCCAGGTCATCGAGGTCGATGCCCGCATGGAGCATGACGGTTCGGGTTATGCCCGCCTCAAGGCCGAAGGCCGCGTCGAGGGCAAGCTCGTCTGCAATGCCGACATCACGCTGAAGACCATGCCGTTCCCGGCTCCGGAGCTGCGCGGTTACCTTCTTTCTACAGCCGAGCGCATCGGCATGCCGATGGAGCCGCCGGCCGTAGCCGGCGCCGCCTCGGCGTGCTCAGGAACTCTCTCGCATGTCTGATCGTCGCGACGTCTGGATCACCGGCATCGGGCTTGTCTCGTCGCTCGGTGAGGGGCTGGAAGCGCATTGGGAAGCCTTGTCATCCGCCCCCAAGCCGGTGGCCGACGAGACCAGCTTTGCGCCCTATGTGGTGCATCCGCTGTCCAAGGTGGATTTCGACAAGCAGATCCCGAAGAAGGGCGACCAGCGCCAGATGGAGCCCTGGCAGCGGATCGGCACCTATGCCGCCGGTCTGGCCCTGGCCTCCGCCGGCCTCGCCGGCAACAAGGACATTCTCTCCACCACCGACATGGTGGTGGCGGCGGGCGGCGGCGAGCGTGACCAGTCGGTCGACGGCGCAATCCTCACCGATATCGAGAAGCAGCCGAACCCGGACGTGTTCCTGACCGAGCAGCTCCAGTCGAACCTGCGCCCGACGCTGTTCCTGGCCCAGCTCTCCAACCTGCTCGCCGGCAACATCTCCATCGTCCACGGCGTCACCGGCTCCTCGCGCACCTTCATGGGCGAGGAAAGCTCGGGAACCGACGCGGTGCGCATCGGCTGGTCGCGCATAACCGCGGGCACCAGCGAGATCGCGCTGGTGGGCGGCGCCTACAATGCCGAGCGGCGCGACATGCTGCTGCTGTTCGCCCTCAAGCGTCTCGCCATGCACGCGCCCTGGGCGCCGGTACTGGCCGACCCCAAGGGCGTGCCGACCGGCTCGGCCGGCGCCTTTCTGGTGCTGGAATCGCCCGAGCACGCCACGGCGCGCGGCGTGAAGCCGATCGCCAAGCTCTCCGGCGTCTGGTCCGAGCGCGCCCGCCGCGCCGAGCCCGGCGCGGTCGAGGCGGTGCTGGAAGCCCTCGTCAACCAGGCGAAGGGCGATGACAGCACGGGCACGGCCATCCTTTCCGCCGCCTCGGGCGCACCCGAACCCACGCAGGCCGAAGTCGCCGTGCTGGCCCGCAGCGGACTGCCGGTGCGTTCGGTGACGGACCGCGTCGGGCACGCGCTCGAAGCACAGATGCCGGTAGCCCTCGCACTGGCGACCCTTGCGGTTTCGGAAGGGCAGCTCTACGCCCCGCTCACGGGTGAGACGCTGGAAAAGCCTTTCGATGGCCCGCTATCCCGTGCCATCGTTACCGCGGTGGGGCATTGGCGTGGGGAAGGCGTGGCGCTCGTCGAGCGCGTCGACTGATCCCCATTTGCGGAAGCTGAGGCTTCGCAGGAGCAGAATATGGCGTCCTATACCGACAAGGCCGGCCGGCCCATCGTCGTTGTCACCGGCATGGGCATGGTGACCTCGCTCGGGCAGGGCAAGGCGGATAACTGGGCCAAGCTGACGGCTGGCAAGTCCGGCATCCACCGCATCACCCGCTTCCCCGTCGATTCGATGAAGACCACCATCGCCGGGACGGTGGACTATCTGCCGGAGAGCGGGCGCACCGCGCCGGACCTCTCCGAGGAACTCGCCCAGATCGCGGCGGAAGAGGCCATCGGCGAGTCCGGCATCGGCGCCAAGGGCGATTTCCCCGGCCCGCTGTTCTGCGCCGTGCCGCCGATCGAGCTGGAATGGCCGCAGCGCCGCATCCTGGCGCAGGAAGCCGCCGCCAACGGCCCGATCTCCTATGACGACCTGCTGCGCGCCGCCGAGGCCAATGGCCACGACGCCTGGCACGAGCGTTTCCTCTATGGCTCGATCGCCGATCATCTCGCCGACCGTTTCGGCACGCGCGGCCAGCCGATCTCGCTGTCCACCGCCTGCGCCTCGGGCAATACCTCGATCCAGCTCGCGGTCGAGGCGATCCGCCGTGGCGAATGCGACGCAGCCCTGTCCATCGCCACCGACGGCTCGGTGACGGCGGAGGCGCTGATCCGCTTCTCGCTGCTCTCGGCCCTGTCGGCCAATAATGAAGTGCCGGAAGCGGCCTCCCGCCCCTTCGCCAAGAACCGCGACGGATTCATCATCGCCGAAGGCGCCGGTGCGCTGGTGCTGGAGAGCATGGAGCACGCGGTGGCGCGCGGGGCGAAGATCCTCGGCGTGGTCGAGGGTGTCGGCGAAATGGCCGACAGCTTCCACCGCACCCGCTCCTCGCCGGACGCCAAGCCCGTCATCGGCTGCATGCGCAACGCGCTGGCCGATGCCGGCGTCGAGCCGGAGGAAATCGACTACATCAACGCCCACGGCACCTCGACGCCCGAGAATGACCGGATGGAGTTCACCGGCATGAGCGTGGTGTTCGGCGAGCGCCTGCCGAGCATCCCGATCTCCTCCAACAAGTCGATGATCGGCCATACGCTGACCGCCGCCGGCGCGATCGAGGCGGTGATCTCGCTGCTCACCATCCAGAACGGCCGTATCCCCCCGACCATCAATTACGAGACGCCCGACCCGGCCATCCCGCTCGACGTGGTGCCCAATGTCGCGCGCGACGCCAAGGTCAACCGGGTGATGTCGAACTCGTTCGGCTTCGGCGGGCAGAATGTCTGCCTGATCCTCAAGGGCGCCCCGGCGTGAGCCAGCGCGTCCTCGTCACCGGCGGCGGGCGCGGCGTCGGCGCGGCCATCGTGCGCGCAGCGGCGCTCGCGGGCTTCCACGTGGTCTTCACCGTGCGCACCGCGGCGGCGGAGGCCGAGGCGCTGATCGCCGATATCAAGGCCGAGAAGCCGGACGCCGCGATCGAGGTCCGCTCGCTCGACCTCGCCGACAAAGGCGCGGTCGATGCCTTCGCGGCCGCGATCGCCGAGGAGCCGGCCTATTTCGGCTTCGTGCACAATGCCGGCATGAGCTACGACACGCTGGCGGCGATGGTCGACCAGACCAAGGCCGAGCAGCTCATGCAGGTCAATTACTGGTCCTTCGTGAAGATCGCCGGCGCGCTGATCCGCCCGATGACGCGCGCCCGTGCCGGGCGCATCGTCGCCATCGGCTCGATCGCCGCCGATGTCGCCAATGCCGGCAACGCCATCTATGCCGGCTCCAAGGCCGCGCTGGCCGGCTATTGCCGCACGCTGGCGATCGAGACGGCGCGGCGCGGCGTGACGGTCAACGTGGTCGCCCCCGGCTTTGTCGACACGGCGATGCTCGCGCCCTACGCTGCCTATCGCGCCAATGTCGAGAAGCAGATCCCGGCCGGGCGCTTCGCGGCGCCCGAGGATGTCGGCGCTGTCGTCGGCTTCCTGATCTCGCCCGGTGCCGCCTATGTGACCGGCGCGACCCTCCCGGTGGATGGCGGCCTCACGGCCGCACTAGCCATCCAACGCTGATTTCGTTATCCAGCCTCGTCTTTCCGCGGGCGGCCCGCGCGGTTCCTCTTGCCCTGCCTTTTGCGGCACGGAGGATCGATGCCAGCCGCCGGCGCTGCCTCGGAGTGTTTCATGCGCGCGCTGCAACTGGTTTCCGACCGTGAACTCAAGCTCGTCGACCTGCCGGAGCCGGACGCTCCCGCGCCGGGCGAGGTGCAGGTCTCCGTCAAGGCGCTGGCGCTGAACCATATCGACGTGTGGGGCTGGCGCGGCATGGCCTTCGCCAAGCGCAAGATGCCGCTGGTCGTCGGCGCGGAAGCGGTCGGCGAGGTCATCGCCACCGGCGAGGGCGTCACCCGCTTCACGAAGGGCTCGAAGGTCGCGATGTATGGCGCCCTCACCTGCGGCCAGTGCCGCATGTGCAAGGCCGGCCGCGACAATCTCTGCGAGGAAGTCGCCGGTGTCATGGGCTTCCATGTCGACGGCTTCGCCCGCGACACGCTGAACATCAAAGACCGGCTCTGCGTGCCGATCCCGGACGGCATCTCCTGGGTGGATGCCGCCACCGCGCCCGTCACCTTCTCCACCGTCGAGCACATGCTGTTCGACAATGCCAAGCTCGAACCCGGCGAGACCGTGCTGGTCCACGCCGCCGGCTCCGGCATCGGCACGGTGGCGATCCGCATGGCCAAGGAGATCGGCTGCACCGTCATCACCACGGCGGGCGATGACGAGAAATGCGCCAAGGCCCTCGCGCTCGGCGCCGACCACGTCATCAACTACAAGACCGACCGCTTCGAGCACGAGGTCCGCAAGATCACCAAGAAGAAGGGCGTCGACGTGGTCTTCGAGCATGTCGGGGCGGAGACCTGGAACGGCTCGCTGCTCTCCATGCGGCCGGGCGCGCGCCTCGTCACCTGCGGCTCGACCTCGGGCGTCTCGGTGAACATGAACCTGATGCAGCTGTTCCAGCGCCAGTACCGCATCATCGGCTCCTTCGGCGCGCCGATCCGCGCCATCGTCGATGGTCTCAAGCGCATGGAGCGCGGCGTGCTGCCGGTGATCGATTCGCAGTACCCGCTGGACCAGTTCGGCTCCGGTCTGGAGCGGCTGGAGACCCGCCGGGTGTTCGGCAAGGTCGTCATCACCTTCTGAGCCGGAACCGCCCCCCGCCGATGAGCACCGACACCCAGCCGCGCAAGCCGTGGAAACTTCGCCTGCGCGATGGCTTTCTGTCGGCCGGCGTGTGGCTTGTGGCGCGGCTGCTGCGGCTGCAGAGCCCGCAATTCTCGGCCTGGGTCGGCAGTTTCTGGGCCCGCGCCATCGGGCCGTTCACGCCGATCCACAAAGCGGCGCTGAAGAATCTCGCCCTCGCCTACCCGGAGAAGACCGAGGCCGAGCGCCGGGAAATCGCGCGGGGCATGTGGGACAATCTCGGCCGCATGGCCGGCGAGTTCGTCCATCTCGACCGCATCTGGCAGTACAATATGTGGGAGCCGGCCAAGAGCCGGATCGAGACCACCGGCGTCTCCAACTTCGTCGCCATGCGGATCGACGGCAAGCCGGCACTGGTGTTCACAGCGCATCTGGCGAACTGGGAACTGCCGGCCATCGCCGCCGCGGCGCAGGGGCTGGACAGCGCGGTGCTGTTCCGCGCGCCCGACAACACCTTCTTCGCCGACCTGCTGTTCGGCGCCCGCAGCCAGGTGATGGGCAATCTCGTCGCCGCCTCGCATGTGGCGGTGTTCGAGCTGGCCGCCGTGCTGGATCAGGGCAAGCATCTCGGCATTCTGGTCGATCAGGCGCGCAAGGGCGGGCCCATCGCGCAGTTCTTCGGCCAGCCCTGCACCACCAACCCGACCATTGCCCGCCTCGCCCGGCTCTATGAATGCCCGGTCCATGGCGTGCGGGTGATTCGCCTGCCGGAAGGGCGTTTCCGCATCCACTGCACGCCCGCCCTCAACCTGCCGCGCGACGCCAAGGGCAAGATCGACGTGGACGGCTCGATGCAGATGATCACCTCCGTGGTGGAGGACTGGGTCCGCGAGCATCCCGAGCAGTGGACCTGGTTCTACCGCCGCTGGCGGATCTGACGGCAAACGCTGGCACACGCCGAGCGGCAGGCGTGGGCGCGGACGTGCGACGTCACACATTCCCCGCCCTCACGCCGTCATCCCCGGGCTTGACCCGGGGATCCAAGACGTTCCCTCACCCCACCGGCCGAAGTCGTGGATGGCCGGCTGATCCCCGGATCAAGTCCGGGGACGGCCATGACGGGTTGACGACAGCCGCGCCCCAAAAGAAAGCGAGCGCCCGGTCTCCCGGACGCCCGTCTGATCTTGCGTCTGATCGCCCTGCCCTGCCCGGCCACCACGTGCAGCGGCCGGGGCAGGCTCAGCTCACTTGCCGCGCTTGAAGTCGGTCCAGGTCTTGGTGACGACGCGCTGAACCTTCTGCGGGTAGGTGGTGACGGTGAACAGCTTGGCCCGCGTCTCCGCGTCCGGGTAGATCGCCGGATTGTCCATGATCGCCTTGTCGATGAACTTCTGCGCGCCTTCGCTGCCCGAGGCATAGGCGATGTAGTTCGAGTTCTTCGCCGCGACTTCCGGCTTCATCATGTAGTTGATGAAGGCGAGCGCCTCCTCCGGGTGCGACGCATCCTTCGGGATGGCGAAGTTGTCGAACCACATGAGCGCACCTTCCTTGGGGATGATGTACTCGATGTTGATCGGCGGCTTGCCGGTCTTCTCGGCGGCTTCCTCGGCGCGGGCCTTGGCCTGGAACACGTCGCCCGACCAGCCGACCGCGAGGCAGATGTCGCCGCCCGCCAGCGCGTTGATATAGCCCGAGGAATCGAACTTCTTCACGAATTTGCGGATCGGCGCCAGCAGCTTGCCGGCGGCCTCGATGTCCTTGGGATCCTTGGAGTTCGGGTCCTTGCCGAGATAGCGCAGCGCGGTGGGGATGATCTCCTCCGGGCCGTCCAGCATGTAGACGCCGCAATCCTTGAGCTTGCCGAGCAGCTCCGGCTTGAAGACGACGTCCCAGGTGTTGAGCGGGGTGTCACCGAGGCGCTCCTTCACCTTGTCGACATTGATGCCGATGCCGGTGGTGCCCCACATGTAGTTCACGGCGTAGTCATTGCCGGGATCATAGACGGCGAGGCGCTCGGAGATCACCGGCCACTGATATTGCAGGTTCGGAAGCTTCGACTTGTCGAGCTTCATGAACACGCCGGCCTGGATCTGGCGCTGAAGGAAGGAGCCGGTCGGCACCACCACGTCATAGCCGGTCTTGCCGCCGAGCAGCTTGGTCTCAAGCACTTCGTTGGAGTCGAAGACGTCGTACCGGACCTTGATGCCGGTTTCCTTCGTGAACTCCTCCAGCACCGACTCGTCGATGTAGTCGGACCAGTTGTAGACGTTCACGACCTTTTCCTGCGCCGAGGCCGGCGCGACCGCCAGCGCCGCCAGCAGGCCGGCCGCGAGTGTCGTCAGGAGGCGAGACATCCTTATCTCCTTGGGCAAGTTGAATGATCAGCCGAATGGATAGGAACAGGTTCCAGATACCAAGGCTAGTGCGGGATCGCCCCGGGCTCAAGCGCAACCGCCCGGCGAAAAGCCCACGCCTTGATCACGCTCACAAATAAGTCTCGTACTCCAGCGGATTGATCCGCCGCTCGAAGGCGGCGAGCTCCGTTTCCTTCATGATGGCGAACACCCGCCGGTACTGGGCGCCGAACGCCCGGCCGACGAAGTCCGAGGCCGCGAAGCGCCGCACCGCCTCGCCCATGTCGTAGCTCAGCAGCGGCGCTTCCTGCTCATAGGCATTGCCGGTGAGCGGCGTCGGCGGCTCCAGCCCGCGCTCGATGCCCTCGATCATGCCGGCGAGAATGCCGGCCAGAACCAGATGCGGATGGGCGTCGGCGCCGGCGATGCGGTGTTCGAGCCGGCGTGCCTTGGGCGGGCCGTTCGGCACGCGCACCGCCACCGCCCGGTTGTCATAACCCCAGGAGATGCTGGTCGGGGCGTAGCTGCCCGGCACAAGGCGGCGGAAGCCGTTATAGCTTGGTACATAGAAGACGCAGGTATCGGCCATGGTCGCGAGCATGCCCGCCGCCGCGTTGCGCAGCAGGCGTTCCCCCGCCTCGCCCTTGGCGAAGGCATTGGCGCCGCCGGAATCGGCAAGGCTCACATGGACATGCATGCCCGAGCCGGCGAATTCGAGGAACGGCTTGGCCATGAAGCTGGCGCGCAGCCCGTGCTTGCGGGCCACGCCGTCGATCAGCCGGCGCAGCAATATCGCGTCATCGGCCGCCGCCATCGGGTCGTTGCGGTGATAGAGATTCACCTCGAACTGGCCGGGCGCCGCCTCGGAGATCACCGTGTCGGCCGGCAGGCCCTGGATGCGGGCGGCCTCGCGCACCTCGTGCAGCAGCCCGGCATGGGCGTCGAGGTCGGACATGGCGTACATGTTCTGCCGTGCCGGCCCGGAGGTCGAGGCGGGGAACACCGGTTCGGGCACGCCGCCGGGACCCGGCGCCGGCTTCATCAGATAGAATTCCAGCTCGAAGGCGACGCAGGGGTAAAGCCCGAGCGCAGCAAGCCGGGCGACCTGCGCGGCCAGCTTGTGGCGCGGATCGAGATCCCACGGACGCTCGCCGCCGCGACCATCCGGCTCGTACATGGAGATCATCACCTGCGCCGCCGGGCGCGGCGACCACGGCACCGGCTTCAGCGTGCCCGCCACCGGCCGGCACATGCCGTCGCGGTCGCCGGTCTCGATATGGATGCCGGTTTCCTCGACCTCGCGGCCCCAGATGTCGAGCCCGAAGATGGAGAGCGGAATCGCGACGCCGTCGCCCCAGATCTTCCCACCCGCCGTTCCCGGTATCCATTTGCCCCGCAGCACGCCATGCGTGTCGGGCAGCAGCACCTCGACAATGTCGGGCGTGCCATGTTCGGCCACATAGGCGCCGAACTCATCGGCAGGACGGGAGGAGGTCGGCGCCGCGGCGATGTCCGCAGCTTCGGGCAAGGGCATGATCCACCTGGCAGAATGCGTCGTGTCAATTGTGCTCACGCCGACGCGGTGGTGGTCAAGCGCCGCCCCCGCAGCGTGGACACCCTCCTTTTGCCATGCCGGACGCCTTGACGCACGCGAAATGTGATCACATTGTCAGGGCAACCTCACGCTGCCCGCAGGTGCGCCATGACGCTTCCCACTTCCACCGCCGAACTGCGCGCGCTCGACGCCGCCCATCACCTCCACCCGTTCAGCGACACCAAGTCGCTCAACGCCGAGGGCTCGAGCGTCATCGTCAAGGCGGAGGGCGTGTGGCTCACCGATTCCGACGGCAACCGCATCCTCGACGGCATGTCGGGCCTGTGGTGCGTGAATGTCGGCTATGGCCGCGAGGAGATCGTCGAGGCGGTCGCCGCCCAGATGCGCGAGCTGCCCTATTACAACACCTTCTTCAAGACCACCCACAAGCCGGCCATCGAGCTCGCCGCCAAGCTCGCCGAACTGACGCCGAAGCAGTTCAACCGCGTCTTCTTCACCGGTTCCGGCTCGGAATCGAACGACACGGTGATCAAGCTCGTCCGCCGCTATTTCCAGATCAAGGGCAAGCCGGAGAAGAAGATCATCATCTCCCGGCACAACGCCTATCACGGCTCCACCGTCGCCGCCGGCAGCCTGGGCGGCATGGCGCCGATGCACGGCCAGAGCGCGGTGATCCCAGACATCGTCCACATCGCCCAGCCCTATTTCTGGGGTGAGGCGCGTCAGGGCGAGACGCCGGACGAGTTCGGCCTGCGCACCGCCCGTGCGCTGGAAGCCACCATCGACGCGCTGGGCGAAGACCGGATCGCCGCCTTCATCGCCGAGCCGGTGCAGGGCGCCGGCGGCGTCATCATCCCGCCCGCGACCTACTGGCCGGAGATCGCCCGCATCTGCCGCGAGCGCGACATCCTGTTCATCTCCGACGAGGTGATCTGCGGCTTCGGCCGGACCGGAAGCTGGTTCGGTTGCGAGACCTTCCACACCGAGCCGGACATCCTCGTCATGGCCAAGGGCATCACCTCCGGCTACATGCCGCTGGGCGGGGTGATGGTGGCCGACCGCGTGGTCGAGGTGCTGCTGGAAGGCGGCGACTTCAACCATGGCTACACCTATTCCGGCCACCCGGCCGCCTGCGCCGCCGCGCTCGCCAATCTCGACATCATGCAGCGTGAGAATCTGGTCGGGCGCGTCGCGAATGATGCCAGCCCCTATCTCAAGGCCCTCTGGTCCACCCTCGCCGACCACCCGCTGGTGGGCGAGGCGCCGATGCTCGGGCTGCTCGGCGCGCTGGAACTGACGCCGGACAAGATCGGCCGCACCAAATTCCCCGATCCCGGCAAGGTCGGCATGCTGGCGCGCGACTTCTCCTTCAAGAACGGCCTCGTCATGCGCGCCGTGCGCGACCGCCTGATCATCGCCCCGCCGCTGGTCATTTGCCATGGCGAGATGGACCAGCTCGTCGCCAGCGTCCGCAAGACGCTCGACGACACCCATGCCGAGCTGAAGCGCATGGGCTGGGTGCACTGAGCCGCCGCGCGGCAAACCGGCGGCGCGGGCACGCGAAACGTGCTTGAATGCCGCCGGGGCCCGTGCCCAAGGATGCTGTCATGAACCTCGTCACCCCGGTCGGGGAAGGTCCCGGCGTCAGCCCGGCCCGTGTTTCCGCGCTGCGCACGGAGGCCGAGGCGCTCTATCTCGGCACACGGCCGAAGACCCGCGCCGCCGCCGGCGCCGCCGCCCATCTGTTCCAGGGCGTGCCGATGCACTGGATGGTGGACTGGTCGACCCCGGTGCCGCTCGTCGTGGCCCATGCCAGCGGCGCGCGGCTCACCGACGTCGACGGCAATGGCTATGATGATTTCTGCCTCGGCGACACCGCCGCGCTGTTCGGCCATGGCCCGCCGCCGGTGGCCGACGCCCTGACGCGGCAGGCCCGCGCGGGCCTCGCCACCATGCTGCCGAGCCCGGACGCGGCGATCGTCGGCGACCTGCTCAACGCCCGCTTCGGCCTGCCCTACTGGCAGATCGCCACCACCGCGAGCGATGCCAACCGCTTCGCGCTGCGCGCCGCCCGCGCCGCCACCGGGCGCCCGCGCATCCTCATCTTCGACGGCGCCTATCACGGCGCGGTCGACGAGACCTTCGTGGAGCTCGGCCCGGACGGGCGCGCCCGCAATGCCGAGGGCCTGCTGGGCGAAACCCGCGACCTGACCGCGCTGACCCGTGTCATCCCGTTCAACGACCTCGCCGCGCTGGAAGCGGCGCTGGCCGACCGGAGCGTCGCCTGCGTCATCACCGAGCCGGTGCTGACCAATTGCGCGATGGTGCTGCCGCAGCCCGGCTTCCACGCCGCCCTGCGCGAGATCACCCGGCGCACCGGCACGCTGCTGCTGATCGACGAGACCCACACCCTGTCCAGCGGGCCGGGCGGCTACACCGGCAAATACGGGCTGGAGCCGGACCTGTTCGTGGTTGGCAAAGCCATTGCCGGCGGCATCCCGGCCTCGGTATGGGGCATGAGCGCGGAGGTGGCGGAACGCTTCACCCGCGCCCGCGCCAGCCTGCCCGAGGGCCGTTCCGGCATGGGCACCACCCTGTCCGGCAGCCCGCTCCAGCTCGCCGCCATGCGTGCGACACTGGAACAGGTCGCCACCGACGACGCCTATGCCCACATGAACGCGCTGGCCGACCGGCTGGAGAGCGGGCTTTCCGCCGTGCTGAGCGAGGCCCGCCTGCCCTGGCATGTCGCGCGCTGCGGCGCCCGTGTCGAGGTGGTGCGCGCGCCGCGCCCGCTGCTCACCGGCGGCGAGGCCCATGCCGCCCATTTTGCCGAGCTGGAAGCGACCATCCACCTCGCGCTGCTGGTGCGCGGCGTGCTGATCTCGCCCTTCCACGACATGATGCTGTGCTCGCCGGCCACGCAGGACGCGCAGGTCGACCGGCTGATCGCCGCCACGGCGGATGTGGTGCGCCGGCTGGTGGGGTGAAGCCCCTCGCCCACGACCATCCTTCGAGGCCCGGCGGCGCCGGGCACCTCAGGATGACGGCGCCCCAGAGAGTCTGTCCGCGTCACACGCCCCGTCATGCTGAGGCGCTCGCGTCAGCGAGCCTCGAAGCACGCAGGTGCTCGCCGATGCCCCCCTCAGCCCTGCTTGGTCGGAAAGCCCGCTTCCTTCCAGGCGAGAATACCGCCGGCCATGTGGCGGTACAGCTCGACGCCGGCGGCCTGCGCGGCGGCGGCGGCGCGCTGCGACCGCTGGCCGGAGCGGCAGGAAAAGACCAGCGTCTTGCCCTGCGGGTCCGGCAGGGCGTGGGCGTCGAAGGTCGAGAGCGGGAAATCCACCGCGCCGGGAATGCGCTCGGCCGCCAGCTCATTGGGCTCGCGGACATCGACGAGCAGGATCGTCCCGGCCTCAAGCCCGGCCTTCACCTCGTCCACCGACAGATTCTCGATCACGCCACCGAAGGGATTGGGCTGCTGCATGGTCACGCTCCTCGCTGTTACCGAGGAGGTAGACCCGCGACGCGGGCGCCGCAAGTCCCCGTCCTGGCCGTCCGTCCCGTGCCCGAAAGCTCAGCGCGCGGGCTTGGGCGGGCGCGCCACGACCACGCCGGCCACCACCATGGTGCCGCCGATCGCCACCATCAGCGAGGGGATTTCGCCGAACAGCAGGGCGGCGAGGCTGGTGCCGACGACGATCTGCAGGAGCAGCACGACCGAGATCAGCCCGGCCTGCAGACGGCCCAGCGCGAAGGTGGTGAGCCCCTGCCCCGTGGCATGGGCGACAAGGCCGAGACCGATCACCGCCAGCAGCCCCTGAAGGCTGGAGGGCAGCAGCGTTTCGCCGGTGGCCACCGCCCAGACAAGGCAGAACACCGCGCCGACGCTGCTGGCGATCAGCGAGACCATGCCGCCGCCGAGCGCGGGCGCGTGCTCCTCGCCGCCGCGCCGCACGAGGCGGGCCATCAGCATGTAGCCGGCATAGCAAAGCGCGGCGCCGACGCAGAGCAGGTCGCCATAGACGCTCACCGCGTCACCCGGAGCGGAAACGGCGCTGCGCGAGACGATCAGCGCGGTGCCGCCCAGCGCCAGGGCAAGCGCCAGCAGCAGGCCGCGCGAAGGCCGCTCGCCAAGGCCGAGCCAGCCGATCACCAGCACGAACACCACGGCGAGATTGCCGAGCAGCAGCGCATTGGCGGTGGTGGTGTGGGACAGGCCGATATGAAAGGCGACGAGGTCGGCACCGAAGAACAGGCCGGCCAGCGCGGAAATGACGAATTGCCGGGTGGAAAACAGCGCGCGGCGCTCGCCCGCGACGAGGGGCCGGCGGCGCAGGGCGGCGCGGTGCTCGGCCAGCGCCCAGACCGTGGTCGGGCCCAGCGCGAAGATCAGCCGCCAGAAACCGACCGCCGCCGGGCCGACATCGGCCAGCCGCACGAAGATCGCCGAGAAGCCGATGCACATCGCCGCCAGCACCACCGCGAAGAACGCCTGACGGCGCAGATGCGCCTCATGCAGTTCGGACGGGGAGAGCGGGGAGAGCAGGACGGCGCCCTCGGCGGCAGCCGGGGCGAGGGCAGCGGGAGGCGGAGACATTGCCGGACTCGACAGAAGGACGTGCAGGGATTGGCGTGGCGGTCCCATCGGCCGCGCGGCGCTTCCTCACGGGAAAGGGCCGATGGGAGACTGACTACACCCAAGGCTGAAATCACCAAAGCGAATTTATTTTGTCGTTGCATTGATAATGGTGATATATATCGCCGGTCGGCATCAGAGGCCGACCTTCCGCCCGGATGACACCCCAGGAGGACGGCGATGCGCCATCTCGACACTGAATCCCTCGGCATGCTCATCGCCATTGTCGACACGGGCGGCTTCACCGCCGCGGCCGAACGGGTGGGACGCACGCAATCGGCGGTGTCGGCGCGGATCGCCCAGTTGGAAGAGAATCTCGGCGTCCGCCTGCTGGAACGCTCGCGCCGGGGCATCGCCCTGACCGAGACCGGCGAGCGCCTCGTCGCCCATGCAAGGCGTCTGCTCGCCTTCGAGAGCGAGGCGCTGGCCGATCTCAAGGGCGGCACGCCCGAAGGCAGCGTGCGCATCGGCATGCCCGATGATTATGTCGACGCCTATTTCACCCCCACCATCGCCCGCTTCGCCGCCGCCTATCCGCGCGTGGAGATTTCCATCCGCTGCGACCTCTCCAAGAATCTGGAGCCGGAGGTCGAGCGCGGGCAGATCGACGTCGCCCTGCTGACGCGCGATCTGGCGCGCCCCACGGGCGAATTGCTGAAGAAGGAAAAGCTGCTCTGGCTGGCCGCGCGCGGCCACCGGCCCGAGCGCAACGAGCCGCTGCCGCTGGCCCTGTTCCCCATGGGCTGCCGCGTCCGCCCGCACATCGCCGCCGCGCTCGACAAGGCGGGGCTGAACTGGCGGGTCGCCTGCACCTCTTCCTCGCAGGGCGGCGTGCATTCGGCGGTCGAGACCGGCCTGTGCATCACCGCCCTGCCGGAATGCGCGGCCCCGCCGGAATGGCGCCGCCTCGGCGCGGCCGATGGCCTGCCGCCGCTGCCGGACATGGAAGTCGGCATGCTGCTGGCTCCCGCCGCCTCCCCCGCCGCGCGGCGCCTCGCCGACACGCTGCGCGCCGCCATGGCGATGCCAAGTGCTCAGATGCCAAATGCGCAGATGCCGACGGCCGGTGCCGCCGCGGCGTGAGCCGGTGAACGGCCCGACTGTCATCGACAATTCACATGCAATGCGCGCCTCTCCACGCTAACGCATCCGCATGAGCGACATGACGCACCCGCGCCCTTCCGACAGCCCTGACAGCACCGGCTCCGCCGGCGAGGTGTTCCGCGCCTTCCTCAAGCTCGGCCTCACCTCCTTTGGCGGGCCGGTGGCGCATCTCGGCTTCTTCCGCGCCGAGCTGGTGGCCAAGCGCGGCTGGCTGACCGAGGACGCCTACGCCAATCTCGTCGCCCTGTGCCAGTTCCTGCCCGGCCCGGCCTCCAGCCAGGTCGGCATGGCGATCGGGCTGATGCGGGCGGGGCTTGCCGGCATGGCCGCCGCCTGGCTCGCCTTCACCCTGCCCTCGGCCCTGCTGATGCTGGCCTTCGCCTATGGCGTCGGCGCCGCCGATTCCGCCGGCCTCTCGGCGGGCTGGCTGAGCGGGCTCAAGATCGCCGCCGCCGCCATCGTGGCCGATGCCGTGCTCGGCATGGCCCGCAATCTCTGCCCGGACCGGCCGCGCCGGACCATCGCCCTGCTCGCCGCCGCCGGGGCCGCCGCCCTGCCCGGCGCGCTCGGCCAGCTCGGCGTCATCGCCTTCGGCGCGGTGGTGGGTCTGGCGCTGCTGAAGGCCGAGGCGGCGCCCGCCCACGCGCCCTCCCGCCATCTGCCAGGCCGCACCGCCTCGCTGGTGGCGCTGGCGCTGTTCGCGCTGCTGCTCGTGTCCCTGCCGCTGCTGGCGCAGGCGAGCGGCGACCCCGCGCTCGCTTTGTTCGACACGCTGTACCGCGCCGGGGCGCTGGTGTTCGGCGGCGGCCATGTCGTGCTGCCGCTGATCGAGGCCGAGCTGGTCCATCCGGGCGGGCTGACGCGGGAGATTTTTCTGGCCGGCTATGGCGCCGCGCAGGCGGTGCCCGGCCCGCTGTTCTCCTTCGCCGCCTATGTCGGCGCGGCCATGCCGACCTCGCCCAATGGCGCGGCGGGCGCCCTCATCGCGCTGGTGGCGATGTTCCTGCCCTCGGCGCTGCTGGTCTATGGCGCGCTGCGCTTCTGGACCGCGCTGGCGGCCAATCTGGCGATCCGGCAGGCGATGAACGGCGTCAACGCGGCCGTGGTCGGCCTGCTCGGCGCCGCCTTCTGGGACCCGGTGGTGACGTCCTCGATCACCTCGCCGCGCGCCTTCGCGCTGGCGCTGCTGGCCTATCTCGCGCTGGCGCTGTGGAAAGTGCCGGCCTGGGCCGTGGTGGCCGGCGCCGCGCTCGGCGGCGCCCTGCTGCTGTGAGCGGTCTCAGGCGACGTCTAGTCGCGCACCACCTTGAAGCCGGCGAAGGCCTGGCAGGTGGGGAACACCTGAAGGCTGTTCACCACCACATGGCGCGGCAAGGTGCAGCAGAAGAACACCTGCTCGGCGATGTCCTCGGAGGTCAGCGACTGGGTGCCGGCATAGACGCCCTCGGATTTCTTGGTGTCGCCATGGAAGCGCACCAGCGAGAACTCGGTCTCGACCATGCCCGGCTCGATATTCGTGACGCGCACCTGCGTGCCGGCAAGGTCGGCCATCAGGTTCAGCGCGAACTGCTTCACGAAGGCCTTGGTGCCGCCATAGGCATTGCCGCCGGCATAGGGGTAGTCGCCGGCGATCGAGCCGGTGAACACCACATGGCCTTCCTTGCGCTCGACCATCGAGGGCAGCGTCGCCCGCACCGTGTAGAGCAGGCCCTTGATGTTGGTGTCGACCATGTCCTCCCAGTCCTTCAGGCTGGCGGATTGGGCGGGCTCCAGCCCCAGCGCGAGGCCGGCATTGGCGAACACCACATTGACGCTCTTGAAGCCGTCCGGCAGGCCTTCCAGCGCCGCGGTCAGCGCGGCGTTGTCGCGCACATCGACCTCCAGCGGGTGGAAATGCGGGCCGAGTTCGTCGCGCAGGGCGATCAGCCGGTCGGCGCGGCGGCCGGTGCCGATGACCTTCGCGCCGGCGAGCACGAAGCGGCGCGCGGTCGCCGCGCCAATGCCGGAGGTGGCTCCGGTGATGAGAACCGTCAGCGTGGCGGGATCCAGCATCTGATACATGGCAGCGTCCTCTCGGCGGGTGGGGCGGCGGGCAAGGCAATGCTGCGTCGCACATATCGCGTCGGCCCGCGCGCGTCCATGCCGGCGAGGCGCAGTCAAGACGGCGTTAACCCCTTCTTGAGCATAACCGCACGGGCAGGCTATTGCCGCTGCGGGGTCACGGTGACGCCACGATCCTCGGCGAAACAAAAGACTTGCCGCAGCGCAAATGCCGCCGACCTGAAGAACGACACGTCCGCCAGCGGCGGGCGAGGAGTGAAGGCCCGATGACCGTCAAGACCGCCCTGGCCGCTACCGCCGTCGCCCTCCTCCTGGGAGGCTGCAGCACGACGCTGGACGGATTCGGCAGTCAGCAGACGGCGGCCGTCGAGCCCAGCCAGATCACCCCGGCGCCCTCGGGCTCGGTGGAAAGCTCGGCCGTGCCGCCTCCCGCGACCACGACCTATGGCGCCGGCGCGGCCACCGCCGCCGCCGCCGTGACGCCGCGCCAGCCGGAGACGCAGGTGGCCCTGTCGCCGCCGGCCGCCACCGCTCCGGGCGGCGTGGCCTATGCCGACCCCGGCGCGGCCCGCACGCAGCTCGCCGGCGCCTGGAAGTTCGGCTGGGACAGCGGGCAGAAGACCTGCAAGGTCACCCTGTCGACCGATCGCGGCATGACCGGCTTCGCCGCCAATGCCGATGTCGACTGCCCGAACGACATCTTCATGACCAAGGCATGGGACGTCTGGGGCAACGACATCGTGCTGCAGAACCATCTCGGCAAGGTCACCGCCCGGCTTCAGCCCCAGGGCAATGGCCAGTTTGACGGCACCACCACGGCCGACGGCACCCGCGTGACGCTGACGCGTTCCTGATAACCGGCTGGCCGGCTAGCCCGATATCCAGTTTGGAATGCCTCCAAATGACTGGATCAATCCAGTCATTCCCCCTCATATCGCCAATGCTGCCTCGGTATTTGCTTGCTGCGCTGCGCTTCCGGCCGCGTGCGCTGCGGCAGACTTTGTCGTGCGCGTCCGAAAACATACGCATATTCGAAATATTCGGCGCGAAACTTCGTATTCTATCGGATGGCGCGGCCACACAACTGTGAGATCTTCGTCACAGTTGTCGTTCACATTATGGGGAACCGCAAGATTGGTGATGCGTTAGCTGGAACCAGGGGTCATTCTACCCATCGGAAAAGCTGATTGATTCGCTCACGCGACAAGAGGGGATTGTGATGCTGCAGGCGCTGAAGGTCATGACGACGACAGTTTCATTGCCGGTTGCCCGCGAAGCCGAGACCACCCGGCCGGCTTTCGCGCGTCGCGATCCGCTCACCGTCACCCAACTCATGTCCCAGCATCTCGATCTCGCCAGCCCGGGAACCGATGCCGAGGCCCTGCGCCTGCTGCGTCAGGCCTTTCCTGGTGCGCCGCTGACCGCCCGCGTCGAAGCCATGGCGGCTCGCCGCGCCCGCTGAGTTCCGCGCCGTCCCCTCCTGAGCCGGACGGCGCCGTCGCTTCAGCCGACCACTTTTTCCTTGCCCGAGACGACCTTTTCCTCGCCCGGAATCTCGCGCCTCAGTTGAGATGCCCCGGCCGATCCTCGTCCTCGGACGCGGCCGGGCGATGACCTTCCATGCCCGGCGTCGGCGCGTGACGGGACAGATGTTCCCGCATCAGGCGGGCATAGCGCATGGCCGAGAAGGGCAGCGCCCCGAGATAAGCCAGGCACACCACCGAGAGCGTCGCCCAGGGCCATGTCACCAGCACCGCGACCGACAGCACGACGATGATGAACAGCGGCATCACCTTGTCGCGCGGGATGCGCGCGCCGAGCCGCTTGCCCGAGAACGCCGGCAGCTTGGAGACCATCAGCAGCCCGATGCCGAGCGTGAACAGCGCCGCCACGGCCGGCGTCACCACGAGGCGCGGCAGGCCGATCAGCTCCAGATAGATCGGCAGCAGCATGATCAGCGCGCCCGCCGGCGCCGGGATGCCGGTGAAATAGTCGCCGGCGAAGGGCGGCTTGTTCGGATCTTCCAGCATCACGTTGAAGCGGGCGAGGCGCAGCCCGGCGCAGATCGCGAAGGCCAGCGAGGCGATCCAGCCGAGCGAGCCCAGCGAATCGAGGCCCCACATATAGATGATGAGGGCCGGCGCGACGCCGAAGCACAGGAAGTCGGAGAGGCTGTCCAGCTCCGCCCCGAAACGCGAGGTGCCCTGGAGCATCCGCGCCAGCCGGCCATCCATGCCGTCGAGCACGGCGGCGAGGACGATGGCGCCGAGCGCCAGCTCCATCCGCCCCTCAAACGCCATGCGGATGCCGGTGAGGCCGGCGCAGAGCGCCAGCAGCGTCACCACATTCGGCACCAGCAGGCGCAGCGGAATGGCCTGGAAGCGGCGGCGCGGCGGCTCGGGCGCGTCCGGCTCGAAGGGCGGAAAGAGATCGGACATGGCGATCCTCGCGGGGCGGGCGGGTGAACGGTCAGTCGACGCGGAAGGTGGCCTCGGCGCCCATGGCGTGGCGGTCGGCCAGCACGGTCTCGCCGGCCACGGCGCGCTGCCCCTCGGCGACGAGGATGCGCGTGCCCACGGGCATGTAGACATCGACCCGCGAGCCGAAGCGGATCAGGCCGAAACGCTGGCCCGGCGCCAGGCTGTCGCCCTCGCGCACGAAGCTGACGATGCGGCGGGCGATCAGGCCGGCGATCTGCACCACGCCGACCGGGCCCATGGCGGTTTCCAGCACCACGCCGTTGCGCTCATTGTCCTCGCTCGCCTTGTCCAGCTCGGCATTGAGGAATTTGCCGGGACGATAGGCGATGCGGCTGATCCGGCCGGCCAGCGGGGCGCGGTTCACATGCACGTCGAACACGTTCATGAAGATGCACACGCGCGGCAGCGGCAATTCGCCAAGGCCCAGCTCGGCCGGCGGCACGGCGGGGCCGACGAGGCAGACACGGCCATCGGCGGGGGAGATGAGCAGCCCGTCGCGCACCGGCGTCACCCGCTCGGGATCGCGGAAGAAATAGCAGATCCAGACGGTGATCAGCACGCCGATCCAGCCGAGCGGCGGCACCAGCCACAGCAGCACGGCGGAGACCGCCGCGCCGATCAGGATGAAGGGGTAGCCCTCACGGTGGATCGGCACGAGGCCGCTGCGGATCGAGTCGAGGATGGTCATGAACCAAATCTTCCTGGCCGCCGCTCCGTCAGCGGCACGGGGAGAGGTAGGGCCAGCCGGGCGGATCGTCAAATGCCGAAGCCGCTATTCGCCCGCGCACCGCCCGCGCGGCCACCCCGGCAAGGGCCTCCGCGCACCCGTCCCCACCCGAGGCGGCCCTACGCCGCCGCCCCGCTCGGCGCCGCAACGGCGGTCGCGGGCACGCCCGCGTCCTCATCCGCCGCGACGTCTCCCTCTGTCACCTGGCCCTCGATCACCTCGCCGTCGGTCCCCTCGCCCACCGCCTTCAGCGTCTCGCGGGCGCGCTCGGCCTCGCGCTGGCGCTCCCACATGGAGTGGTAGAGCCCGCCCTTGTCCATCAGCTCGCCATGGGTGCCGCGCTCGGCGATGCGGCCATGTTCAAGCACGATGATCTCGTCCGCCCCCACCACGGTGGAGAGCCGGTGGGCGATGACCAGCGTGGTGCGCCCGCGCGAGACGCCTTCCAGCGCGTCCTGGATTTCGCGCTCGGTATGGCTGTCCAGCGCCGAGGTGGCCTCGTCGAGGATCAGGATGGCCGGGTTCTTCAGGATGGTGCGGGCGATGGCGACGCGCTGCTTCTCGCCGCCGGAGAGCTTGAGGCCGCGCTCGCCCACTTCGGTCGCATAGCCCTTCGGCGTGCGGCGCACGAAGCCGTCGATCTGCGCGAGTTCGGCGGCCCGTGCCACCTCCTCCTCGGAGGCCCCGGCCCGGCCATAGCGGATGTTGTAGGCCAGCGTGTCGTTGAACAGCACCGTGTCCTGCGGGACCATGCCGATGGCGGCGCGCAGGCTCTGCTGGTTCACCTGGCGGATGTCCTGCCCGTCAATGGTGATGCGGCCGCCATTGATGTCGTAGAAGCGGTAGAGCAGCCGCGAAATGGTCGACTTGCCCGCGCCCGACGGACCGACAATCGCCACCGTGCGCCCGGCCGGCACCTCGAAGGACACGCCCTTGAGGATCTCGCGGTCGGGATCATAGGAGAAGCGCACATCCTCGAAGCGCACCGTGCCGCCATTGAGCGCCAGCGGCGGGGCGCCCGGCGTGTCGGTGATTTCCGGCGCGCGGCCGAGAATGGCGAACATCGCCTCGATGTCGATCAGCGACTGCTTGATCTCGCGATAGATCATGCCGAGGAAGTTCAGCGGCTGGTAGAGCTGGATCATCATGGCGTTGACCATGACGAAGGAGCCGACCGATTGGCGCCCGGCGCGGATGTCGAGCACGCACAGCGCCATCACCGCGGTGAGGCCGATGGTGAAGATCGTCGCCTGCCCGGCATTCAGCCAGGCGAGCGAGGTGTGGGTGTGCACGGTGGCGCGCTCATAGCGGGCCATGGAGCGGTCATAGCGATCCGCCTCCCATTTCTCTGCGCCGAAATATTTCACCGTCTCGTAGTTCAGCAGGCTGTCCACCGCCTTGGCGTTGGCGTCGGTGTCGCTCTCGTTCATCGCCCGGCGGATGCCCATCCGGTACTCGGTCATCACGAAGGTGAAGACCGTGTAGGCGAGGATCATCGCCACCGCGGCGAGCGCATAGCGCCAGTCGAACTGCCAGAGCAGCACGCCGATCACCATGGCGAATTCCAGAATGGTCGGGGCCAGATGCAGCACCAGCATCCGCACGATGGTCTCGATGCCCTCGCGCGAGCGTTCCAGCACCCGCGTCAGGCCGCCGGTCTTGCGCTCCAGATGGAAGCGCAGCGACAGCGCGTGCATGTGCTCGAAGGTCTGCAAGGCGAGCCGGCGCACGGCATGGATCGCCACCTTGGCGAACAGCCCGTCACGCCACTGCGTGAGCCCGGCCATGACGACGCGCGAAAAACCATAGGCCACCGTCAGCATCACCGGCGCGGCGATGAGATAGCTCATCGCGTCGCTGCTGATGGTGGCGCCCTCGCCCTCCGCCACCGCGTCGGTCGCCCATTTGAAGAAGAACGGCGTCGAGAGCGTGGCGATCTTGGCCAGCACCAGCAGCAGCAGGCCCCAGATCACGCGGGTGCGCAGATCGGCCCGGTCGGCCGGCCACAGATAGGGGCCGAGCCCCTTCAGCGCGACCAGCAGGCTGCCGCGCGGATGGGTTTCCGAGGGGGTGCCGGCAGGAACCTTGGGAACGGGGCCCTGGTTCGGACCCTGGTTCGGTGTTGCCTGGGCAGGGGCGCCCGAGGGTGCGGACATGCGACTTCCAGTTCAGTTCATGCGCGGGCCAACAGGCCCGATTCCGGTCGTTCTCTTAGACGTATCGGCCATTGATGTGACGGCCGTAGATAAGCCTTGCCGCCGCTCAGACCAGTGCGCTCTCGCGCGCATCAGGCGTGCGGGTGGCGCAGGCGGGCGGCTCTGCCGCGAAATGCTCCAGCAGCGGCCCGATCTCCCGCGCCAGACTGGCGACGGCCTCCCGGTCGATGCCGTAGCAGGAGCGCGGCCCCTCGATCGTGCCGGCGATCAGCCCCGCCTCCTTCAACACCTTGAGATGCTGCGAGACGGTGGACTGCGCCAGGCTGAGGCCGCGCACGATATGCCCGCACTGGCATTTCCCGCCCGCCGCCAGCGCCCGCAGAATCGCCAGCCGCGCCGGATGCGCGAGGGCACGCAGGCGCAGGGCGAGCAGGTCGTCGTCGGCAAGCGGCGCGGTCATCACCATCGTTTATCGTCGATGGACGATGAGGGCAAGCCGGCCTTTCTCACCCGCCCCATGGAACCCAGCGCCGTCTCGCCGCATTGGCAGCCGGCGGCGAGGGGTGCCATCAGGAGGACGATGCGGCATCTTGTCGAGGCCGCTCTCGCAGTGCACCATGGTGTCCATGACAAAGATCAAGAGCGTATGCGTCTATTGTGGAGCGGCCCCGGGGACCGATCCGGTTTTTCTCGACACGGCGATCGAACTCGGCCGCGCGCTGGCCCATGCGGGGATCCGCCTCATCTATGGCGGCGGCGGCGTCGGGCTGATGGGCGCCACCGCGCGCGCCTGCGCCGAGGCCGGCGGCAAGGTCACGGGCATCATCCCGGATTTCCTGATCGGCAATGAGCAGGCCTTCGAGCACGCCCATGAGCTGATCGTCACCAAGGACATGCATGAGCGCAAGCGGCTGATGTTCGAGCGGGCCGATGCCTTCATCGCCCTGCCCGGCGGCATCGGCACGCTGGAGGAACTGGTCGAGCAGCTCACCTGGGTGCAGCTCAACCGCCACCGCAAGCCGGTGATGGTGCTCAACACCGCCGGGTTCTGGGACCCGCTGCTGGCCCTGTTCGACCACATGCAGTCGAGCGGCTTCGTCAACGTCTCCCGCCCGGTCAAGCTGGAGGTCGCCCACAGCGTGCGCGCGGCGCTCATCAAGCTCGACGCGGCGGTGGCCGGCGTCACCGAAGGCGAGCTGCACGGCGCGGCCGAGGAGCGCGTGCTCGACCGGATGTGAGCGCGACGCTCAGGGCGCGAGCGCCAGACGCGGCAGCGCCGGCGCCTCGCCCGGCTCGGGTTGCGCCAGGGCGCAGCCATTTCGGCCCTGACGCTTGACCAGATAGAGCGCCCGGTCCGCATCCTCCATGAGGCAGAGCGTGTCCGCGTGCCGGTGCGGGTCCCACAGCGCGATGCCGATGCTGAGCGTGAGGGGAATGGCGGCGCCATACCACTCGACCGCGTCGGTGCGGATCAGGTGAAGCAGTTCCGCGCCGAGCCGTTCGGCACTCGGCCCATCGGTCTCCCGCAGCAGCAGGCAGAACTCGTCGCCGCCCAGCCGCGCCAGCAGGTCGGTCTGGCGCAGCCGCGCGCTGGCGACCCGGCTGAAATGGATCAGGCAGGCGTCGCCGGCCCCATGCCCATAGGCGTCATTGATCGACTTGAAATGGTCGATGTCGATGACCATCACCGCGAAGCCGCGCCCGCTGCGCCGCGCCACGCGCGTCTCTTCCTCGATCCGGGACAGGAACATGCGCCGGTTCGGCAGTCCCGTCAGTTCGTCAACCACCGCCAGCGCGCCCGCCTTGGCCTGGAGCCGTTCGACCACGATCAGCAGCAGCCCGAAGCTCCACATCAGCTTGCCGAAGATGGTCGCCAGCAGGGTGGCGAACAGCAGCAGATTGTAGCTGTCGGTGGAGATGAGCTGCGTCTGGTGCACAACCAGCGCGGCAAAGCGGGGGACCGCGCCGCCGGCCACCGAGCCGACCAGCATAAAGGCGGCGAAGCGGGCACCGGAACTGGCGTGTCCGTGCCGGGCCAGAAGCACGGCGGCGATCAGCAGCGGGACGCCGTGCCCCAGCATGTACACGCCGTTGCGGATGATCCGGTTCTCCTCGAAGAGAAGCAGGACCACCGCGCCGACCAGCAGGGCGCCAAGCCCGATCCGCCATGGAACAGGCCGGCCATAGAAGCGGCAGACGCCGGCCAGGGTCAGCATGTGGCCGGCCATGACGGCAAGATTGCCCAGAAGGACGGGGGAAAGCGGTCCCGGCCGGCTCTCGATCACCATGATCCCGCCGCCGAGCACGCTCAGCAGATTGGCGGCGACCCAGAACCGGGCGGCGTCGACATCGCTGTAGCAACGCCAGATGGCCAGCCACAACAGCGCCAGGGTCGCTGATTGCAGGAGAATGACGAGATAAAGGGTGAAAAGGTCGATGACCACGTGGCCGCGCCCCTGAAGCCAAAGCCAGGTGCCAGCCACCTCGGCCACGCCACAGCCCTCGGTAGCACAACCGGAAATTTATTCCAAAAGTAATTTGAATTTCGATTTACCGTTTGAATGTGTCCGTAGGCTACCGCCACCGAGGGCGAGTGGCGCAGCGCGGCGCGGCAGAACAGCCTGCTCGACCGGATGTGATCGGCCGGCGGGGCCGGTGCGTGGGGCAGATGCGTGGGGCAGATGCGTGGGCTATCCAAGGCCCCGCGCGCGGCCTAGGCTGGACGCTACGTCATTACCAGCCCCTGGATGCCCATGACCCGCTTTCGTCGCCTGCGCCGTGCCGTCGGACCGATCACCCTGGCCCTGAGCCTCGCGCTCGCGCCGGCGGCTCAGGCCTGCACCTCCCTGATCTATCGCGACGCCAATGGCGGCGTGTATTTCGGCCGCACGCTCGAACTGGCGATGGAGCTGCCCTACCGGGTCGCCTACATCCCGCCGGCACAGCGCTACAGCTCGGTCGCCACGGCGGGCGGGGCTGCGCTCGACTACACCACCAAGTACCGCATCCTGGCCGTGACCGTGCCGGACGGCTCGCTGGACGATCTCAAGATCGTCGAGGGCTTCAACGAAAAGGGCCTCACCTTCAGCCTGCTGGCCTTTGCCGGCGCGGCGGGGCCGACGGACTCCTTCTCGAAGACCAAGGCGGCGCTTTCCGCCATCGATCTCGGCTCCTGGACGCTCGGCCAGTTCCAGAACGTCGCCGAGGTGAAGGCGGCGCTGGCCGCCCAGCCGGTGCTGCTCGCCCCGCTGGCCGTGCTCGGCAACGCCAAGTCGCCCTTCCATTACGTGCTGCACGACCGCAGCGGCGCCTCGATCGTGGTCGAGTTCGCCAATGGCAAGCAGGCTGTCTACGACAACCCGGTCGGGGTGATGACCAACGGCCCGGAATTCACCTGGCACCTGACCAATCTCGACAATTACACCTTCCTCAGCAATGTCGACCAGTCGAGCGGCGCGTTCGGCGCGCTGAAGGTGGCGCAGCCCGATTCCGGCATCGCCACCGCCGGGCTGCCGGCGTCGAACACCTCGGTCGGCCGCTTCGTGCGCGCGGTCTATTATTCGCAATATGCCGAGAAGGTCGCCGCGCCCGACGATGCGTTGCGCACGCTCGCCCACATCATGAACAATTTCGACCGGCCGAAGAACATCACCATCGACACCAATTCCGGCGGCAATGAAGGCATCGCCGCCGTCGCCACCAAGGATTCGCCGCCCTTCACCAGCGAGTACACCTCCTGGACGGCGCTGACCGATCTCAACCGCAGCACGCTCTATCTGCGCACCTATGGCGGGCTGAACTACACGCGGTTCGATCTCACCCGGCTGTCGGCCAGCACCAAGCCGCTCTCCATCCCGCTCACCACGCTGAACGGCCTGTCCTCCGACGCCACCGACGCCCTGCTGGCGGCCAAGGCGCCCTGAGGGGCCCCTCATCTCCGGGCTCAGGTCCGGGGATCCACGACGCGGCGCTCCCATCGCCTGCATCTGCGTGCTTCGAGGCTCGCTGCGCGAGCGCCTCGGCATGACGGAGGGTGTAGCGGCACGTTCCCAGAGCCCGTCATCCTGAGGTGCCCGGCGCAGCCGGGCCTCGAAGGATGGTCACGGGCACGGGCATGGCGCCCGCCCCCCTCAGTGCAGCGGGGCGTCGCCGGCGCTGAGCAGCTTTTCCATCGTCGTGGTGCCGAGCCACACGCCGCTGCGCTGCACGGTGTTGCGGCTCTTGCCGACATAGCCGCGCTTCTGGAAGAAGCCGAGCGCGGTGTCGCTGGCGTCGACGGTGAGGCTGGTCGCGCCGCGCGCGGTGGCGAGCTTCTCGATGGCGTCGCACAGTAGCGCGCCGATGCCCTCGCCCGCCATCTCCGGGTGGACATAGAGCAGGTCGATCATTTTGTTGTCGGCCAGCGCGATGAAGCCGCAGGGCTCGCCGTCGCGCGTCGCCACCAGCGTCAGGGCGGCGGAGAGGCGCGCGGCAAGGCCCGCCTCGTCCTCGGCAAAGCCGGCCCAGGCTTCCTGCTGGTCCTCGTCATAATCCTCGCCGGTGAGGGCGAAGATCGATTCCCGCGCGATGGAGGCGAGAGCCGGCGTGTCCCCGCTCAGAAAGGGGCGCAGCGCCGCGCTGGGCGCCGTGGAAGCCGGCGCCTTGGAGGCGCTCACCGCTTCGGCTCCCAGCTCGCCGTGCCGTCCTTATTGTCCTTCACCGCCACGCCGAGCGCGAGCAGTTCGTCGCGGATGCGGTCGGAGGCCGCCCAGTCGCGGTTGCGGCGGGCCTCGATGCGCTCGGCGATGCGCGCCTCGATCTCGGCCTCGGAAATGGCGAGCGCGGGGGCGCGGGCGGCGGACCATTCGCGCAGCGCGCCCGGCGCGAAGCCGAGAAAGGCCAGCGTGCCGGCCAGCGCCTTTTTGCCGGCATGGTCGCGCAGCCCGTGCATCTCGGCAATCGCCTTGGGCGTGTTGAGATCATCGGCCAGCGCCTCCAGCACGGCGGGCGCCGGGCGCGGATAGGCGTCGTCCGCCGCCGCATCGAACCACTGCTCCAGCGTCTTCGCGCTCTCCTCCAGCCCCTTCACCGTCCAGTCGATCGGCTGGCGGTAATGGGTCTTGAGCATGGTGAGGCGCAGCACCTCGCCCGGCCAGTCGTTGAGCAGGTCGCGGATGGTGGTGAAGTTGCCGAGCGACTTCGACATCTTCTCGCCTTCCACCTGCAGGAAGCCGTTATGCATCCACACCTTGGCCATCAGCCCGGAGTGGAAGGCGCAGCGCGACTGCGCGACCTCGTTCTCATGGTGCGGGAAGACAAGGTCGATGCCGCCGCCATGAATGTCGAAGGTCTCGCCGAGGTGCTTCCAGCTCATGGCGGAGCACTCGATGTGCCAGCCCGGACGTCCGTTCACCGCGATGCCGGCGGGGGAGGCCCAGCCCGGCTCGCCGGGCTTGGACGGCTTCCACAGCACGAAGTCCATCGCGTCCTGCTTGTAGGGCGCGACGTCGACCCGCGCCCCGGCGATCATGTCGTCGAGCGGGCGGCGCGAGAGCTGGCCGTATTCGGGCATGGAGGGCACGGAGAACAGTACATGGTCCTCGGCCACATAGGCATGGCCGGAGGCAATGAGCCGCTCGATCAGCGTGCGCATCTCGCCGATATGCTCGGTCGCGCGCGGCTCCACATCCGGGTGCAGCACGCCGAGGGCTTCCAGATCGTCATGGAACTGCGCCTCGGTGGCGAAGGTCACCTTGGCGATGGCTTCGTTGAGCGCGAGGCCGGGATGCTCGGCGGCCGCGCGCGCGTTGATCTTGTCGTCCACGTCGGTGATGTTGCGGACATATTTCACATGCTCGGCGCCATAGAGGTGGCGCAGCACCCGGTAGAGCAGATCGAACACGATCACCGGGCGGGCATTGCCGATATGGGCGAGGTCATAGACGGTCGGGCCACAGACATACATGCGCACCAGCGCCGGATCCAGGGGAGCGAACACATCCTTGGAGCGGGTCAGCGTGTTGTAGAGTTTCAGCTCGGGAAGCTGAGCGGCCTTTGCGTCGGACATGGATGGCAGCCTTCCGGGTATTAAACAGGCGCGTCAGGCGACGGCGTGAGCGCGTAGAGCCGCGCGTGAGGCGCAGGGTGCGCGTCTGTCGCGGGTTTACCCCGCGCCGTCAAGGCGGGCAAAGCCAAAAGCGGCGGACACGCGCCGTGCGCGGGCGCAAGCCCCGCTCCAGATGCCCATCCTAACATGTTCAGCAACGCTGTTGACGGCGCTCCCCCGGCGGGGCTATCTCCCGCTCCGCTGGACCGGGGGGCACGGCACAGAAAAACATTAAGCCTCGCTTCAAACCTTTTTGACACAGTCGCGTTGCCTAGCGAGCCGTCCGGCTCACGCAACGTCAACGCCCTCACAGCAGCAGACAGCCTCCATGTCCTCCGCCCCCCGCCTGCGCTCCGCCCTCCTCGCCGCCGCCTGCCTCCTCCTCGCGCCGAGCTTCGCCGCGGCCGCCGAGCCGGCAACCGAAATCTTCATCGTCGACAGCTCGGATGGCTACGGAATCGACGGCTGCGTCGCCGCCGGGCAGAGCTGCGGGCAGGCCATGGCCGATGCCTGGTGCCGGGTGCACGATTTCGAGCGCGCCACTGGATTCGGCAAGGTGAAGTCGGACGCCACCATCAGCGCGATCAGCACCGCCCCGGTGCGTACCGCCTGTTACGGCACCGGCTGCGCCGAGACGGTGGCGATCACCTGCGCCCGATGACGGCGTGACCGGGCGGCGAGGTCGATCCGGTCGGCCTCACTGGCCTGATCGTCCGCCTCACCGCACTGACTGGCCACGCCTGACGCGGCCTTTAGGCCGGCCCTGACGGGCCGGCTTTTTTATTTCACGAAGTCCGCGCATTTCGGCGCGTCATTGGTCGCGCCCCACGGCATGATCGGCACGGTGGAGGTCGAGTTCTTCGGGCTGCCGTCGATCAGCTTGTCGGAATAGACGAGATAAACCAGCACGTTACGCTTGACGTCGCAGCCGCGCACGATCTGCATCTTCTTGAAGATCAGCGAGCGGCTCTCGCGATAGACGACATCGCCCTGGTCGAACTTGGCCTTGAAGGCGATCGGCCCGATCTGCCGGCAGGCGATGGAAATATCGGAGACCTCCTCGGCAACCCCGATCATCCCCTTCACCCCGCCCCGCTCGGGAACGGTATAATGGCACGCCACCCCCTCCACCACGGGATCGTCAATGCCGTAGGTGGCGAGTTTATCGTCGGGCGTGAGGAACTTCCAAACCGTTGATTTCTTGAAGATAAGGTCCGGCTCCTGGGCCATGGCGGGGGCGCTGAGGCCGAGCCCGAGAACGACGGCGAGGATGAGGGCGGGCAGCGACTTCATGGATATTCGACTCCGGCATAATGTCACCGCTGATATGGGGTGCCCGGCGGCCCGGTAAAGCCGGGCGGCCGCAGGAAGTGCCGGTGCTTCAAAATTTCGACAAGCTCGCCGTGCTCATTGCCCTTGGCGACCGATTCCGGCACACAGCCGCGTACACGAGTGAAACGACCTAGCTGATGATGCTGCATTTCAACCGCCCGCTGGCCCGGCTGACCGCCGCCCTGATCGCCCCCCTCGCCGGGCTCACACTGCTTGCCGGCAGCGTGGTGGCGCAGGATATGCCGCCCGGCGCCGTGGGCGGTGGCGCCCCCGGCGACCGTTCGGTCTGCATCCGGCTGGAAGGCCAGCTCGCCGCGCTCGATCGCGGCGGCAGCGGCGGTGGCCAGCCGGATGTCGGCGCGGCAATTGCTCAACAGCAGCAGGACATTGCCGACCTCAGCGCGCAGGTCCGCCAGATCGGCTGCGACAAGCGCGGCTTCCTCATTTTCCAGCCGCAGCTGCCCCCGCAATGCGAGGCGCTGAACCGCCGGCTGACCCAGGCCCGCTCGCAGCTCGACCGTACCATGATGCAGGCGCGCGGCGCGCAGAGCGGCACCGACGAGCAGCGCCGCCAGCTCGTTTATGCGCTGGCCCAGAACAATTGCGGCGCGCAGTATCAGGCGGCGCTCGGCCAGCCCTCGGGCGGCTATGGCAACGCGCCGGCGCAGCGCCGGGCGCCGCGCAATTTCTTCGAGCAGCTTTTCGGCGTGCCGCGCAATCTCGATGAGGAAGCCGGCCCGCTCGACGTGCAGCCGCTGGAAATGCCGAAGGTGTCAACCTACCGCACGGTCTGTGTCCGCACCTGCGACGGCTTCTTTTTTCCGGTCTCCTACGCCGCCACCCCGGCCAAGTTCCAGTCTGATGAAGCGCAGTGCCAGCGCCAGTGTCCGGGCACCGAGGCCCGGCTGTTCGCCTATCGCAATCCGGGCGAGGACATCGAGCAAGCCGTTGGTACCAATGGCCAATCCTACATGTCGCTGCCCAACGCGCTGCTCTACAAGAAGCAGTATGTGGCGGCCTGTTCCTGCCGCCCGGCCGGCATGAGCTGGGCCCAGGCGCTGAGCCAGGAAGACGACCCGACGCTGCGCAAGGGTGACATCGTCGTCACCGAGGACGCTTCCCGCGAGATGGCGCAGCCCCGCCCGGCGACGCCTGCCCCGGCGAAGAAGCAATAATTACCTCCGTCACGACGAACAACGTCATCCCCCGGCTCGGCCGGGGGATCCACGACTGGGGTCGTGTACGTCAAAAAGTCGTGGATGGCCGGGTCAAGCCCGGCCATGACGTTGTGATGCGACTCAGAGCCAGTCTCAGGCCGTCTCGCCCCTGAGCCGCGCCTGCGCCCGCGCCCGGCCGATCAGCGGCAGCAGAGCCTTGAGTTCCGGCCCGCTTTCCGCCCCGGTCAGGGCCAGCCGCAGCGGGTGGAACAGTGATTTGCCGGTGCGCCCGCTCGCCGGCTTCACCGCCGCGATGAAGGCCGGATAGACGCCGCCATCCCATGGTTCGGGCGGCAGAAGGTCAGCCGCCTGCGCCAGAAAGTCCGCGTCCTCGGGCGCGATGGCGGGCGCCAGCGGCCCCTCGACCACGCGCCACCAGGTCGCGGTGTCGGCCAGCCGTCCGAGGTTGCCGCGCACCGCCAGCCAGAGCGCCTCGCCGCCGCCGATACCGATCGCGGCAAGGCGCTCAGCCACGCTGGCATAGGGCAGCACATGCAGCGTCTGCGCGGTCAGCGCGTCGAGATCGGCCGGGTCGAAGCGCGCCGGAGCGCGGGAAATCTTCGAAAAATCAATTCGTTGCGCCAGCGCGTCGAGATCCGGTACAGCCTCCACCGCCAACGAGGTTCCCGTCAGCACGGCGAGCGAGGCGATGGCCAGCGCCTCCTGCCCTTCCTCGCGCAGGGCCGTGAGGGAGAGATGGCCGAGGCGCTTCGACAGCCCCTCCCCGCTCGGCAGGGTCAGGAGATTATGGTGCCCGAACACCGGCACATTTCCGCCCAGCGCCTCGATGATCTCGATCTGCACGCCGGTATTGGTGACGTGATCCTCGCCGCGCACGACATGGGTGACGCCCATCTCGATATCGTCGACCACCGAGGTCAGCGTGTAGAGATAGCTGCCATCGGCCCGCACCAGCACGGGATCGGACAGCGTCGCGGTATCAACCGCCTGCTCGCCGCGCACCAGATCGGCCCAGACGACCTTGAGCCCGTCGAGCCGGAAGCGCCAATGCGGCCGCCGCCCCTCGCCTTCCAGCCGCGCGCGGTCGTCATCGCTGAGCTTCAGCGCCGCCCGGTCATAGGTCGGCGGCAGGCCGCGCCGGCGGCGCGAGAGGCGGCGGGTCTCCAGCTCCTCCTCGGTCTCATAGGCCGGATAGAGCCGCCCGACAGCCTTCAGCCGCTCCACCGCCGCGTCATAGCGGTCCAGCCGGCGCGACTGGTACTCAACACGGTCCGGGGTCAAGCCGAGCCATTCCATGTCGCGGGCGATGGCCTGCGCGAACTCCTCGGTCGAGCGCGCCGTGTCGGTGTCATCATACCGAAGAATGAATGTCCCGCCCTCGCGTCGCGCATAAAGCGCGTTGTACAGCGCGGTGCGGGCATTGCCGACATGCAGCAGGCCCGTCGGCGACGGGGCGAAACGGAGAACGGGAGGTGTCATGAAACCTACGCCATCTCGCGAAAGCGATTGGTGATCGGGTAGCGCCGGTCGCGGCCGAAATTACGCGTCGTCACCTTCACGCCGGGCGCCGCCTGCCGGCGCTTGTATTCGGCGATGTTGAGCATCCGCTCGACGCGGGCGACCAGCGCCGCCTCGAAGCCTTCCGCCACGATCTCGGCGACCGGCAATTCGCGCTCCACGAGGCGCTCCAGAATAGCGTCCAGCACCTCATAGGGCGGCAGGCTGTCCTGATCCTTCTGATTCTCGCGCAGTTCGGCGGTCGGCGGCTTGGTGATGATGTTCTCCGGCATCACCGGCCCGTCGGGCCCGAGCGCATGGGCCGGCTTCCAGCGGTTGCGCAACGCGCACAGACGAAAAACCTGCGTCTTGTAGAGGTCCTTGATCGGGTTATAGCCGCCATTCATGTCGCCATAGAGCGTCGCATAGCCGGTCGACATCTCCGACTTGTTGCCGGTCGTCACGACCATCGCGCCGAACTTGTTCGACAGTGACATCAGCAAGGTACCGCGCACGCGGGACTGGAGGTTCTCCTCGGTCACGTCGCGGGCGCGCCCCGTGAACATCGGCGCCAGCGTGCGCTCCAGCGCCTCGACACCTTCCGCGATCGGCATGATGTCGTAGCGCACGCCCAGTGCCTCCGCGACCGCCGCCGCGTCAGAGAGCGACTCGTTGGAGGTGTAATGATACGGCAGCATCACGCAGTGCACGCGCTCCGGCCCCAGCGCATCCACCGCCATAGCAGCGCAGATCGCCGAATCGATGCCGCCGGACAGGCCGAGCACCACACCGGGAAAACGGTTCTTCTCGACATAGTCGCGCAGGCCCAGCACGCAGGCGGCGTAATCGGCCTCGTCATCGGTGATCAGCGGCGCCCGCGCCCCCTCCTCGCAGCGCCAGCCATCGGCCCAGCGTTCCCAGCGGGTGATGCGGATACGCTCCTGAAAGTTCGGCATCTGGATGGCGAGCGAGCGGTCGGCGTTCAGCACGAAGGAGCCGCCGTCGAACACCAGCTCGTCCTGCCCGCCCATCTGGTTGACATAGGCCAGCGGCAAGCCGCTCTCGACCACGCGCGCGACCGCGACATTCATCCGCTCGTCATAGACGGTACGACGATACGGCGAGCCATTGGGAATGATCAGCAGTTCCGCACCGGTCTCGGCCAGACACTCGATCACATCCTGCTGCCAGATGTCCTCGCAGATCGGCACGCCGAGCCGCACGCCGCGAAACGCGATCGGGCCGGGCATGGGACCGGGGACGAAGACGCGCTTCTCGTCGAACGGGCCATAATTAGGCAGATCGACCTTGTAGCGGGTGGCGGCGACGCGGCCCTCCTCCAGCAGCAGCACGGCATTGTAGAGCTTGCCGCCATCGAGCCAGGGCGCGCCGATCAGCACGGCCGGGCCACCATCGGCGGTCTCGGCGGCGAGCGCCTCCACCGCCTCGCGGCAGGCGCGCTGGAAGGCGGGCTTCAGCACCAGATCCTCCGGCGGATAGCCGGAGACGAACAATTCACTGAAGACGATGAGCTCGGCCCCCTGCGCCGCCGCCTGCCCCCGCGCCTCGCGCGCCTTGGCAAGGTTGCCGACGATATCGCCGACAATCGGGTTGAGCTGCGCGAGCGCGATGAGAAGCTGATCGGCGGGTTCTGACGACATGACGCTGATTTAGCCTTCCACTGGCGCACGGGCAATCGGCCGGGCGCACATCAATCCCAGTCCGTGCCCGGTACGCGGGTGACGGCCGTACTGAAGCCGGCATGGCGCACCGCCATGGGCAGAAGCCGCTCCAGTCCGTGCATCAGCGTGCCGTCATCGGGAATCGGCTCGGCCGGATAATCATTCCAGGAAAGATCGAGATCGAGCACCGGCCGCAGCGCCGCCGGCCGCGCCGCGAACATGTTGCCGACCGGGAAATCGACAAAGCCGTCCATCGGCTCGGTGAGGCCCATGGCCACCCGCAGCTCGCCGACGATGCGCCCGTTACGCGCCCAGCCGATGAGATGGGGATCGTCCGGGTAGACGAGGCCCAGCGCGGGGTCCTGCGCGAAGCGGGCGAGCAGCGTGTCGAGCATGGGATGGGCGCTGCCGATCAGGTTCTCCAGCAGGAAGTCGCGCCACGCTCCGCCAATATCGCGACGCGCGGCCAGACTCTTCTTGCCGTGGACATGCACGATCACGTCATAGCCGCCGTTCAGCAGAGGCTCCCGCAGGCCGGTAAAGAACGGGCCGATGTCCCGCCCCTTCTGCGGCCCCACGACAACCGCGACAGGTGCGGGGTATTTTATTACCTCCGCGCGCAAGGCGTCAGCCTTGGCCTGCGTGTCGGTGGTGAGAAAAAGATCGGGCCGCGTCGCGTTGCGCGACAGCCGCTCCAGCATCTCGGGCAGCAGGTCCACATAGTGGAAATGCCCATGCAGCGCGACCTTGAGCGTAGAGGGCACAGGCCTTGCGGAGGGCAGGATGACCGGCTGCGCCCAGGGTCCGCGCGGCATGCCGGTCTCGATCCAATGCGCGAGCGGGTGACGGCGCCCGTTGATGCACGCATCCGCATGATGCTCGGCATAGATCAGCGGATGGAAGCCGGCATAGGGCCGGCGCAGCTTTTCCCGGCTGATCGGCTCGCCGCGACGGCGGCGGCGGCGCCAGTCCTGCACCATTTCCGTGACATCGTCCGCCGTCACGGCCGTCTCGTCGGGAATGAAGCGGCGGCGCTCGGCCGAGAGAATCAGCTCGCTCTCGCGCCGCAGCCGCTCAGCCGCATGGGTTCCCGCCGAATCGACCAGAGAGGCCTCGTCGCTGGCGCTGGCGATCACCACGGCCACACCGGCAAGATCCAGAGCCTCCGCGATCATCGGCCCCTGCCGGCCCATCACCACCGCATAGCCGATCTGCTCGCGCGCCGCGCGGCGGGCGAGCGCCGCCAGCAGCACGTCACGCGGAAGGCGAGCGGCCAGGGAGGCGAGCGAGCCGGCGGGAGCCGGAGCCGTGCCCTCCAGCACCAGAGCCCCGGCGCGCCGATGCCCGGAGAGGCCGGCGAGCAGGTGCCGCGCCGGCTCGCTCCAATGATCGACGATGAGCATCGCTTCGCACGGTCCGCCCTCGGGCGCCGGCCAGTCAATGGCGTCGACGATGGAGGCCAAGCCCGCGTCCGCCCCCGCCATCCAGAGCGCGAAGGCACGACGGGGCACGCCGGGCTTCTTGAAGACGAGGGGCCCAAGACCGCCGCGCGGGCGGCGATAGCGGTCGAACAGCAGGGCGGCGATAAGGGCGCGCGGCGCGCCATCGGCGCGGAACAGCAGAGAACTGAAGGCGTGGCCCAGGGTCTTTGCCCGCGCATTCGCCCAGCTCTGCAGCGGGTGTGGAAGCTTGGGCTCGAAGAAGCGCGTCATCTGCGAGTGGCCACCGCTGCCGGATGGAGTGCCGGGGATGCTTCGAAACGCTTCCAGACCTCCGGCGGCGCCGGTGGCACGACCCGGCGCGCGAGCGCCGGGTCGTCAGAACTCACTCGGCCGCTTCGGTCACCGGGCGAACCCGGCCGGCACGTTCCTGCTTCAGCAGTTCGGCGACGAGGAAGGCCATCTCGATGGCCTGTTCGGCATTGAGGCGCGGGTCGCAATAGGTGTGGTAGCGGTCCTTGAGGTCCGCATCCGAAATCGCGCGGGCGCCGCCCGTGCATTCGGTGACGTTCTTGCCGGTCATTTCCAGATGCACGCCGCCGGCATAGGTGCCCTCGGCCGCATGGACGGCAAAGAAGTCCTTCACCTCCCGGAGGATCTGGTCGAACGGGCGCGTCTTGTAGCCCGAGCCGGCCTTGATCGTGTTGCCATGCATCGGGTCGCAAGACCACACGACGGTGCGGCCCTCGCGCTCCACGGCGCGCACCAGCGCGGGCAGGTGGTCGCCAACCTTGTCGGCGCCGAAGCGGGCGATCAGGGTGAGGCGGCCGGCCTCGTTCTGCGGGTTCAGCATGTCGATGAGGCGCAGCATGTCGTCCGGCTTCAGCGAGGGGCCGCACTTCAGGCCGAGCGGGTTCTTCACGCCGCGGCAATATTCCAGATGCGCATGGTCCGCCTGGCGGGTGCGATCGCCGATCCAGATCATGTGGCCGGAGGTCGCGTACCAGTCGCCGGTGGTGGAATCCACGCGGGTCAGCGCCTGCTCATAGCCGAGCAGCAACGCCTCATGGCTGGTGAAGAAATCGGTCGAACGCATGTCCGGGTTGGTTTCCGGGTCGATGCCGATGGCGCGCATGAAGTCGAGCGCCTCGGTGATCCGGTCGGCCAGCGCCTGATAGCGGCCCGATTGCGGCGAGTCCTTGATGAAGCCCAGCATCCACTGATGGGCATTGGCAAGGTTGGCATAGCCGCCATTGGCGAAGGCGCGCAGCAGATTGAGCGTCGCCGCCGACTGGCGGTACGCCTCAAGCTGGCGGCGCGGATCGGGGATGCGCCCTTCCGGCGTGAACTCGATATCGTTGACGATGTCGCCGCGATAGGACGGCAGCTCCACGCCGCCGACCGTTTCCATCGGCGTCGAGCGCGGCTTGGCGAACTGGCCGGCGATACGGCCAACCTTCACCACCGGCGAGGCGCCGGCATAGGTCAGCACCACCGCCATCTGCAGGAAGACGCGGAAGAAATCGCGGATGTTGTCGGCGGAGTGCTCAGCGAAGCTCTCGGCGCAATCGCCGCCCTGCAGCAGGAATGCCTCTCCCTTGGCCACCTTGGCGAGTTCACGCTTCAGGCGGCGGGCCTCACCGGCAAAAACCAGCGGCGGAAACGTGGCAAGCTGACGCTCCACGGCAGCCAGAGCTCCCGCGTCCGGATAATCCGGGACCTGCTGAATGGGCTTGGCCCTCCAGCTTTCCGGCGTCCAGCGATCAGACATGTCAGCCTCCTCGACATAGCGTCCGCGAGGGTCGCGCTGCGCGATACCCATGCGGGAAAGGCGCGCCTTATACACCCAAGGACGCGGCTTGCACCAGAGCGCCGGTGCCGGGTCCGCTTTGCACCTTTGCCGGAAAGTTCGGATCAGATCGCCGGCGTCGCCTCGGTCGAGACTTCCGGGATCTGGTCGCTGGAGGGATGCTTGGCGCGCAGCGTTACCAGTTCCTCGGCGCTGGACGGATGCAGCGCCATGGTGCGGTCGAAATCAGCCTTGGTCGCGCCCATGTTCATCGCGATGGCAATGAGCTGCACCATCTCGCCCGAGTCCGGCCCGACCAGATGGGCGCCGAGCAGACGGTCGTCCTTCTGGTCGACCACCAGCTTCATGAACACGCGCGAGGCGCGGCCCGACAGCGTCGCCTTCAGCGGGCGGAAATCGGTCTTGTAGATGTCCAGCCGGCGCCCCTGCGCGCGGGCCTGCGCCTCCGTCAGCCCGACCGTGCCGATCTCCGGCTCGGTGAACACGGCGGTCGGGATCACATCGTAATTCACGCTCCAGGGCTTGCCGCCGAACACCGTGTCGGCGAAGGCGTGGCCCTCGCGAATGGCCACGGGCGTCAGGTTCACCCGGTCGGTCACATCGCCCACCGCATAGATGGACGGCACGCTGGAGCGGGAGTGCTGGTCCACCACGATCGCCCCCCGGGTATCGAGCTGGACGCCCACACTATCGAGGCCAAGGCCGGTCGTGTTCGGCACCCGGCCAATGGCGAGCATCACCTCGTCGGCGAACAGGTCGCGCCCGTCATTCAGCCGGACCCGCTTCGCCCCACCCTCGGCATAGATGCCCTCGATCGTCGCGCCGAAAACGAAGGTGACGCCGTTCTGCGCCAGTTCGTCGGCTAGGCGCTGGCGGATCTCCTCGTCGAACCCGGCGAGCAGCTTGTCGCCGCGATGCACCACCGTGACCTCGGAGCCGAGATTGGCCAGCACGCTGGCGAATTCCAGCGCGATATAGCCGGCGCCCTGAATCACGATCCGCCCGGGCTGCGTCTCGATATGGAAAATCTCGTTCGAGGTGATGCCGAGCTCCCGGCCGGGAATGTCGAGCCCGAGATTGGGATGCCCGCCGGTGGCGATGAGGATGAGGCGGGCACTGATGCCCGTGCCATCGGCGAGCCGCACCTGATGCGGCCCCTCCACCACGGCGCGCTGGGGAACGATCTCGACGCCGGCCCGGTCGAGATTGGCGCGGTAGGCGCCCTCCAGCCGGGCGATTTCCTTGTCCTTGTTGGCGATCAGCGTCGCCCAGTCGAAGCGCGCGCCCTCGACCGTCCAGCCGAAGCCGGCGGCGTCCTCGAAGTCATGGGCGTAATGGGCGGCATAGACGAACAGCTTCTTGGGCACGCAGCCGCGGATCACGCAGGTGCCGCCGACCCGGTATTCCTCGGCGATCTTCACCCGCGCGCCATAGCCGGCGGCGATGCGCGCCGCGCGCACACCGCCCGAGCCTCCACCGATGACGAACAGGTCGACGTCGAATTCGGTCGTGTCGGGCTGGTTCATGTCGCGGTCCCCGCTACCATTGAGAGCGTCCCCGGCATGTCGCCCCGCGCGGGCCGCGCGTCAAGGCACTGCATGGCTGATCGGCGAAAACCTTAGCCTTCCGTGGAACTCGACAGTGCGCCCCTACCGATCTAGCTTCCGAACGCGCGTACCAAGCGGCGGCCACGTCAGAACGCGCCGCCCCATTCCTTGGAGGAAACGATGAAGCATATTTTCCGCGGAGCCCTGCTGGCTGCCGCCCTCGCCGCGCCGCTGGGTGCCGCGTCCGCTCAGGTCACCGATCTCAAGATCATGGCGCCCGCGGCCCCCGGCGGCGGCTGGGACCAGACCGCCCGCTCGATGCAGCATGTGCTGCAGAGCGACAAGATCGTCGGCAACGTCCAGGTGCTGAACGTTCCCGGCGCCGGCGGCACGATCGGCCTCGCCCAGTTCGTCAACGGGTCCAAGGGTGATCCGAACGCGCTGATCGTCGGCGGCTATGTGATGGTGGGCGCCATCATCACCAACAAGTCGCCGGTGAACCTGTCCATGGTGACGCCGATCGCGCGCCTCACCGGCGAATTCGAGGCTATCGCCGTTCCCGCCAACTCGCCGCTCAAGTCGATGGCGGACCTTGTCGCCGCGCTGAAGGCCGACCCGCAGAAGGTCTCCTGGGCGGGCGGCTCGGCCGGCGGCACGGACCACATCACGGCGGGCCTGATCGCCAAGGCGATCGGCGTCGACCCGACCAAGATCAACTACATCGCCTTCTCGGGCGGCGGCGAATCGCTCGCCTCCATCCTCGGCGGCAAGGTCACGGTCGGCATTTCCAGCCTCTCCGAGTACGACGCGCAGGCGAAAGCCGGCAAGCTGCGCATTCTCGGCGTGTCGAGCCCCACGCGTCTGCCCGACGCCAAGGACATCCCGACCTTCAAGGAGTCCGGCGTCGACGTCGAGATCCAGAACTGGCGCATGGTCGCCGCCGCGCCGGGCATCACCCCGGAGCAGAAGAAGACCCTCGCCGAGGCCGTCGACAAGATGGTGAAGTCGAAGGCCTGGACCGACATGCTGGCGCAGAAGGGCTGGGCCAACACCTATCTGGCCGGCGACGCCTTCGATGCGCAGCTCGCCAAGGACATCACGTCCACCCAGGCGATCCTGAAGGATATCGGCCTCGCCCAGTGAGGCCTGTCCATCTCTGATGCCTAACGCTCCCCCGGGCCGCAGGGCTTTCGGGGGAGCGTCGTTCTACATGCGGAGAGAAGCCCGATGAGCGACACGCCCATCTCATCCACAAAGGGGCCCGACAAGGCTCGTTTCGTCATAGCCTTCGGGCTCGCCATTCTCGCTTTCGTCGTCGGCTGGGATGCCTGGCGGCTCTCCAGCGTGAATTCCTTCTCGGCGGTCGGCCCCGCCGCCTTCCCCACCATCATCGCCGCCGGCCTCGCGCTGCTTTCCATCGCCACCGCCATCGAGGCGATCGGCGAGGGTGCGCAGGAGCGTCCGCGCGACGAGATCGGGCCGATGGCCTGGGTGCTCGCCGGCCTCATCGGGCAGATCGTGCTGCTGCCCTTCCTCGGCTTTTCCATCGCCACCGGCTGGCTTTTCGCCGCCACCGCGAAGGGCTTCGGCAGGGGGCCGCTGTGGGCCCATTTCCTCGCCGGCGCGGTGTTGTGCTTCGTCATCTACGTGATCTTCGCCAAGGGCCTGCAGCTCGCGCTGCCCGCCGGCCCGCTCGAACGGCTGATCTGAGGAACGGCTCGCATGGATACGTTTGCCGCTCTGGCGCAGGGCCTCTCCGTCGCCCTTCAGCCGATGAACCTGCTGTTCGCCTTTGTCGGCGTCATGCTCGGCACCGCCGTCGGCGTGCTGCCGGGCATCGGGCCGGCGCTCACCGTGGCGCTGCTGCTGCCGATCACCTTCAAGCTCGATCCGGCCGGCTCGCTCATCATGTTCGCCGGCATCTATTATGGCGGCATGTATGGCGGCTCGACCGCCTCCATCCTGCTGAACACGCCCGGCGAAAGCTCCTCCATCGTCACGGCGCTGGAAGGCAACAAGATGGCCCGCGCCGGGCGCGGCGGCCCCGCGCTCGCCACCGCCGCCATCGGCTCGTTCGTGGCCGGCACCATTGCCACGGTGGGCCTCGCGCTGATCGCGCCGACCGTGGTGGACATCGCCATCTCCTTCGGCCCGGAAGACTATTTCGCGCTGATGGTGCTGGCCTTCACCACCGTGTCGGCGGCCTTCGGCTCCTCGGTGACGCGCGGTCTCACCAGCCTGTTCATCGGCCTCTCGCTCGGCCTGATCGGCATCGACCTGCAGAGCGGGCAGGCGCGCCTGTCCTTCGGCATCCCCGACCTGCTCGACGGCGTCGAGGTGACGACGCTGGCCGTCGCCCTGTTCGCCATTGGCGAGACGCTATCGGTGGTGGCCGCCGGTGCCCGCGCCGAAGAGGTGATCGAGCCGGTCAAGGGCTCGGTGTTCATGAACAAGGAGGACTGGAAGCGGTCGTGGAAGCCGTGGCTGCGCGGCACCTTCCTCGGCTTCCCGATCGGCGCCATGCCGGCGGGCGGCGCGGAAATCCCGACCTTCCTGTCCTATGCGCTGGAAAAGCGCCTGTGCCGCAAGCCCGACGAGTTCGGCAACGGCGCCATTGAGGGCGTCGCCGGCCCCGAGGCGGCCAACAACGCGGCGGCGGCCGGCGTGCTGGTGCCGCTGCTGACGCTGGGCCTGCCGACCTCGGCGACCGCCGCGATCATGCTCGCCGGCTTCCAGCAATATGGCCTCAATCCCGGCCCGCTGCTGTTCGCCAGCGCGCCCGATCTCGTCTGGGGCCTGATCGCCTCGCTGTTCATCGCCAATGTGATGCTGCTGGTGCTCAACCTGCCGCTGGTCGGGCTGTGGGTGCGCCTGCTCGCCATACCGCGCCCCTGGCTCTATGGCGGCATCCTGGTGTTCGCCACGCTCGGCACGCTCGGCGCCAACCCGTCGCTGGTCGAACTTGGCATGCTGCTGATCTTCGGCCTGCTCGGCTATGTGCTGCGCCGCTACGACTACCCGATAGCCCCGGTCGTGGTCGGCCTGATCCTCGGCCCGCTGTCCGAGCAGCAGCTCCGCCGCGCGCTGGCCATCAGCGTCGGCGATCCGCTGGTGCTGTTCCAGTCGCCCATCGCCGTCACGCTCTACGCGCTGGCCGCGCTCGCCCTGCTCGGCCCGCTGCTGTTCTATCTCCTCACCGGCCGCAAGGCCCCGGTGGGCGGCGACGAGGACTGATCGTCCTCGTTCCTGCCACCCGAAAAGCAAAATGCCCGGCGCGAGCCGGGCATTTTCGTATCCGAGGGTCGCCGTGGAAGGCGGGTCAGATGGTGAAGCCGCGCTTCTTCATCTCGTCGCGCACGCGGGTCTCCATCTCCTTGGAGAATTTCGCGCTCCAGGACTGGATGCCGCGCAGCCCGTCATCGAGAAGCTGCTGGCGGCGCTCCACCAGCTTCTTGCCCACCGCCGAGCGGTAGAAGGTCAGCAGCTCGGACAGCTCGGCCTCGGAGAATTGCTGCGCATAGGTGCGGGCGAGAATCTGCACGATCTCCGAGCGGCGCTTCTCATATTCCGGCACCAGCTGCTTGGCGACATCGCGCAGGTCGCGGATCAGATCCGGGTTGGCCTGCACGAAGCTGCCGGCCGCCTGCTCGATGATGCCGGGAATCAGCGCGTCGAAGCTGGACGCCTCGCCATTGGCGATCAGCAGCTCGTTGGCGAGCTTGATCTGGGCGGCGGAGGGCTCGGCGGCCTTGGCCGGCGTCGTGCCGGCCGTGGTCCCCGCCTGCCCCATGGTGAAGGGGGCGGGCTGCTGGGCGAGCGCCGGCGCCGACGCCAGAACCAGCGCCGCCAGCCCGGCGCCGATCAGGCGCTTCCCGTCACGTCCCGCAAAAGCCACCCGCATGATTGTCTCCCTGAAGAACTGCCTCACGCGCGGTCGAGGACCGTCACGCCGTTGGCGCCCGCGAGAATGACGCGGCTCGCCAGATTGATGAAAAGCCCGTGTTCCACGACACCCGGCACCTGCGACAGGTTGAGCGCCAGAGCCGCCGGATCGGGAATGACGCCATAGGCCGCGTCGAGAATGACGTGTCCCTGATCCGTGACGAAAACATGACCGTCCGGCCGGCGACGGAGGGTCAGAAGCCCGTGGCAGCCGGCGGCCTTGGCCGCCCGGTCGATCGCCCGGCGGGTCGCCGCGACGCCGAAATCCACCACCTCGATCGGCAGCGGAAAGGCACCGAGTTGCGCCACCATCTTCGAGCCATCGGCAATGACGATCATCTGCTGCGCAGCGGAGGCGACGATCTTCTCGCGCAGCAGCGCGCCGCCGCCGCCCTTGACCAGGGTCAGATCCGGCCCGACCTCGTCGGCCCCGTCGATGCACAGGTCGAGCACCGGATGCTCCTCCAGCGTCGCGACCGGCACGCCGAGGCTCTCCGCCTGCGCGCGCGTCACCTCGGAGGTCGGCACGCCCACCACTTCAAGCCCCTGCTGCACGCGCTCGGCCAGTAGTTCGACGAAGTGCTTGGCGGTCGAGCCGGTACCGAGGCCGAGCTTCATGCCGGAGCGCACATATTCCAGCGCACGGGCGGCAGCCTGGCGTTTAAGGGCTTCAGCGTCGGTCATGGCGATGGTCATTCCAGATCGTGGCGGAAGGTCGGGCCGACGGCTTTTTGAAAACCGTCGATTTTAACCGCGTGGGTAGCGCCGAAATGGCGCTGCGGCAAGCCTTCGCAAGGTCGCGGATGGACGGTTGTGGTGCACAGGGCCGCCGCCGCGAGGCGATCAGCGCGCCGCGCCGGTGCAGACCACCGCCGGCTCCACCCCGCCGCCCTCCTTCGGCATGTCGCGCACATAGCACACGCTCATCTCGCCGCTCTGGACGTTGACCCGGAAGATGCCGGTCTCGCCGGAATAGCGCGTGGTCACCATGTCATAGGTTCCCGCCGCACCCGGCCCAGCGCTGGCATCGCGCGGGAAGCACTTGGTGACGCCGATCACGCTGCCCTCGGGCCGCTCGAACTGGCAGGCGCTGACCTCGCCGGTCCGCACATTGACCGAATAGATGCGGTTGGCCTGCGCCGAGGGCGGGGAGCCGAACACGAAAGGCCCGCTCGCCGGGGCCGGCGCGGGCGGGGCGGGGGTCGCGGGCGGCGTCGAGGAAGACCCCGCCGACGGCGTGCCCGGCCCGCCCTCGCTTTGTCCGGCCGGGGTCTGCGCCTGCGCCATCCCGGCCGCGCCGAGGACAAGTCCGGCGCCTAGCATCGCCGCGAGGGAGAGGATCGGCAGCGTCGGTCGGAAGGTCGTCATCATCCAGAAGCACTCCAGCAAGCCTTGAGCGTGTCGCGTGGTCCCCCGGCCGGCATGCGCCCGATGGACGCGGCACGCTGGACAGCAAAAGCGGCAGGATTGTAGGCATTGCGTGCAGGCTCGTCTCGCGGCGGCGGGCATCCTCGGCCATTTATGCCCAACGGAGCGACCATGCCCTCCGCTCTACTGGGCGCGGGCAGACAGGACAGCGAATGCCCACCTGCCTGCTCAGCGTGCTGTCATGCGAGGAAAACACTCAAGCGTTGAGAGGTTTCTCCAAAATGGCCAACCCGAACAGGTAGGACACGGAGACACCGGAGGCCTTCGAGAAAGCCTCGACGCCGACCTTGGCCTTCCAGTCCGAACTCGGCGGACAGTCATCGACCAGTACGACGCCCCCAGGAGAGACAAGCGGCCAAATGCGCTCAAGGCCCAGCCGTACCGGCTCGCTGAGGTCGACATCCAACAAGCATACCGAGATCGGCTTCCCTCCGAGATCGGCGCTGTTCATTTTTGTACAATCCTTCTGAACCAGCTTAATATCGTTGCAATTATGCTGATTTATAATCTTTCTGACCAATCCAATTCCATTGGCAGAAAACATGTTGCTCAACACATTGGGAGTTCCAAGGGCGCGATCAGCCTCAAATTGCTCCGGGATGAATCCCCCGAATGTATCGATACATATATAATCCTTATTGATACCCAATCGGCGCATCATGTTGTGCGCAACAATGCTTGTCCCCGCGAGATTGCAGCCAATCTCCAAAACAACTCCTGGAATATCTTTTTTCTCAATAATATTTCGAAGATAATATTGAAGTCTTTCGGGCTGGAGTCCAACAGGAGGATAACGATACAGCAACGGCACTAGGGCATGACGAGCGGCAATTTTTAGAATTTTCATGCGCGGCCCCTATAAAGCTTAAAATTGCGACCTTATGGCCACTCGACACAGCGCGTTCTCGGCATTTCATAGCAAGATAATTCAGCCACAAACACAAGTGGTAAAACTACCCAACGTCACAAAGCCGCGGCACCCGGAGAACTGCAAATGCCCCAAACCGGCCCCGCCGTCATCGCTTTCGATCTCGACGGCACCCTTGTCGACACCGCCCCGGACCTTCTCGACACGCTCGATGTCGTGCTCAAGCAGGCCGGCGCGCCGCCGCTGCCGCGTGAGGAAACCCGCAAGATGATCGGCGCGGGCGCGCGCGCGCTGGTCAATCGCGGCCTCACCGCCGCCGGCATGAGCGTCGATGAAGAACGATTCGACCGGCTCTACGACCTGTTCCTCGACCACTACGCCGCGCATATCGCCGATTCGTCGCGCCCCTTCCCGGGCCTCCTTGAGGCGCTGGACACGCTCGCCGCGCAAGGCCACACGCTCGCCGTCTGCACCAACAAGCTGGAATATCTCTCCCGCCTGCTGCTCGATCGGCTGAACCTCACCGACCGTTTCGCGGTGATCGCCGGCGCCGATACTTTCCCGGTCTACAAGCCCGATGCCGGCCATCTGCTCGGCACCATCGAACGGGCCGGCGGTACGGCCAGCCGCGCCATCATGGTCGGCGACAGCCTGACCGATGTGCTCACCGCGAAGAACGCGCGCGTGCCCTGCATCGTCGTGCCCTTCGGCTATACCGAGACGCCGGCGGCGGAGCTGGGGGGCGACGTGCTGATCGAGCATTACGATCTGCTGCCCGCTACCGTGTCCCGCCTTCTTGGCAGTGGGTGAGCGCGCAACGACGCTTGACACCCACGACCCCGGCACACTAAATCCCCCCGCCGCACGAGACGGACGGCCCGGCGCTAATGCGGCGGGCCAGACGGGCGATTAGCTCAGCGGGAGAGCACTCCCTTCACACGGGAGGGGTCGCAGGTTCAATCCCTGCATCGCCCACCATTTTCTTCTTCAGTTTTATGAGCAGCTTGGTGGCCCGCTGCGGCAAGGCAGTCTGCAACACAGATAGCTGTGACCCTGGCCTTGCGCATGCGCGGGCGTCATTCGAAGGACGCCCGCGGCGTCCTCTCCGCGGTGCGCCGAAAGCCAATCGACGGCCGTGAGACCGAAAGCATCGTCCATAGCTCCCTGAGGCGATCAAGAGCCGGCTAGAAGTCGCGCGTGACGTTCCAGCGTCGCGGCGAAGGTGCTGTCCGCCAGAGATTGACTCTCCACGTCCGGCATTACCTTCCCGGCGACATGGGACCAGAGGCGAAGATCCAGACGGCTCCACAAGTTGAGCGCGTCCATAGCCTGATCCGAGAGGTGCTCATCAAGCCGGCCGCGGCGCTCGTCCGGCACCGGCAGCGTTTCGTTCCGACGTTCGACCACTACGGGGCGGCGCAACCACGTCTCCAACCGAGAGACGAGATGCGGATTCTCGATCAGGTCGACATGGGCCAGGCTCTCAAGCACGCTGAAGGCGGCGTCAAGGAGCGCCTCATCATTGGCCGGGTCGATCGGACCATTCTCGGGGATAACCGGATGCGGCCACAGGAGGGCACGCAGCGAGAAATTATCCAGGACCGGCACAAGGCATGGCGTGGTCAGAAAATCGCCGAGTGATCCGCGCGCTTGCCGTACATAATCGGCCCAGCCGCCCCAGCCTGCTACATCGGCGTCCTCATAGGCCCGCCAGAACAGCCAGTGCGACATCAGGCGCGCCTTTGGCTCGCGAAAAAAGGTAATGTTCTGCCCGAGCGGGTATCGCAGACGGGTGGTGGAAACCGCCATATGGCCGGCAACGAAACGCAGACCTGCCGGGAGTTCGTCGGGGGTGTCGATGCTCTGAGCGCGCGCGGCCGGCGAAAAGCTCTCGAAGTCACGAAAGGAGCCGAAGCACCACCGATCATACCAACAGAGATCGCTGCCCTCGCCCAGATCGCCCTGTTCCGCCAAGGCGACCCTGAGAGCGTCGGCCAGCGAAGTTCCCGCCGATTTGGGAATATGGTTGAACACGAGCGGCAAGGCCGAAGCATAATATGCGCTCATGCAGATTGTCGGAGCCTCTGACGGTTGCGTCTCCTGAAACTATACCTTCGCACCGCTGTCCAGCCAGCAAAAACAAATCGCCCGGACGAGCCGCCGTGAAGCGGGCCATCCGGGCGAGTTGGTCGTCAGGCTGTGAGAGCGGCCGAGCGGCCGATCCCGTGTCCGATCAGAACCGGTAATTGATGCCGGCGCGCACCGTGCTGAACGAGACGTCGACATTGCGGCCGAGATATTCCTCGCTGCCGAGATCGGACCACAGATACTCGACCTTGGCGCTCCAGTTCGGCGTGAAGGCGTATTCCGCGCCGGCACCGACCGTGTAGCCGACATGGGTGTTGCTCTCGGAAGCCGCGCCCGTCAGGTAGTTGAAATCCACCTCGTTCTTGCCATAGGCGAGACCGCCGGTGATGTAGGGCAGGAACATGTCGAAGGCGTAGCCGAGGCGCGCACGCACCGTGCCGAAGTAATCCATGCTGGTGTTGATCGACCCGCCGCCGACGAAATCATAGCCGGTGCTCAGATCGGAATATTGCAGGTCGGCCTCGACGCCGAACACCACCCGGTCCCACTGCCAATTATAGCCGATCTGGCCGCCGACGATGCCGCCATCCTGGCCGCCGAGATCGAAGCCATTGTCGAAGTCGGAACTGCCCCAGCCATAGCCAGCATTGGCACCGAGATAGAAGCCCTGCCAGGTGAAGACCGGCACTTCGGCGACATAGGCGACCGGCGCCTTGACCGGAAGATCGGCAGCCAGCGCCGACCCGCCCATGAGAACCACTGCAACCGCAGAGAGTGTGATGTTACGCATGGGAGACCCCTCAGAATGAATGTACTGGAGAAAGCGTAACATCGCGCAACCGACACAACTAGTGCATGAAAAGCACAGCATGCTCATTAGATTACAACGGCATTACACAGTTTTCGAATTTATTAGCATCAAAATACCGCAAATAGGTACTTTAATACTATGAATGTACTTACTTTCACACGAGCCGCGAGAACGAAGGCGTAAGGTTTCGTTAACCTGCCCGGCCACCCCTGGGTAAGAAACCCGTCAACTGTCAGGCATCACCCCGCCCATAGGTTGCATCCCCGTGGAACAGCGATTTCGCCTCATGGTATTAAGCTACGGATTGCCCCAACCCCCAAAGTAGACGCACAGTCGCGGATCAACGACCGACACCCTGCGGAGGTTCCATGCGCGGATTTATCGACGACATCGCCCGGGAAATAGGCAGCATCCCGCTGGGATGGGCTGGTTCGACTATGCAAATGAATTATCTCAATTTTGGTGATGCTCTCAGTCCCATCATGGTCACGCTGGCAAGCGGGCTGCCGGTGCATCGCGTGCCGACCAAGTCCACCTCGCCCCGCATGGCAGCGGTCGGCACCATCGGCCATGGCTTTGCCGGCGGAGATGTGTGGTTCTGGGGGACCGGCTGCTCCAACTGGCTCAATCCCGGCAAGGGCGAGGACCGCAAGCCCTTCGTGCCCACGCCCGATTCCCGCTTCCATGTGAACGCCACGCGCGGCCCGGTGTCCGAGCGGCTGCTGAACGGCGGCGCGGGCGGGACGGGTGTCTATGGCGATCCGGTCTGGCTACTGCCGCGCTTTCATGCGGCGCCGATCGCCAAGAAATGGAAGCTCGGCTGCATCCTCCACCTCTCCGAACTGGCGGATCGCGATTACGAGGCGCACCCTCATGCGAGCGACCAGCGTTATGTCGTGCCATCGGACTTCGCCGACAGCGTGCATCTCATCACCACGGTGACGCCGGTCTCGGCGGATGGCGTGCGCGACAAGATCGACGAGATCCGCGCCTGCGAGCGCATCGTCTCCACCAGCCTGCACGGCATGGTCATCGCCGAAAGCTATGGCATTCCCTGCCTGTACTTCTCACCGCAGGGCGATCAGCCCGGCCCGATCGACCTCCGGCTCGACCCGGAGGGGCATGTCGACCTGCGCATCGTCGACCTCTATCGCGGCATGGGGCGCGAGACGCTGCGCGCCTTCGGCCAGCCGCGGGGCAAGACGACCGACTGGGAGGGCCTAATGGCCGCCATCGACGCGAGCTGGCGGCCGATCGACCTGAAGGACGGCGACGCGCTGCTCGACGCGCTGCCGGTCGAGCCGGCGCCGCTCAGCGCACCGGAGGGCGGCTCGATCTGGGATCATCCGGTGATCCGCGGCCTTGTTCTGCAGCATGACGTCACCCAGCTGCGCCGGGACGACAAGGCGAGCGGGCTGGCCATGGCCAAAGCCGGCCTGCCGGGTGTGGCCGCCGCGCCATAGCAAACGACAAAGCGGACGATCCGGGAGACCGCCGGGGACCTCACGGCAGTCTTCAGCAATACTTCAAAATTCAAAGCATCGACGACGGGGCGCCGATGCGGCAAAAATCAGGCGTAGCCGCCGCGTCCCGTGCGGGCGGGGGCGTAGCAGTGAACGAGGGTAGGATGCGAGTGACGAACTGGGCAGCCGCGGCATTGATCGCCGCGCTGGGTTGGGTGGGTGCCGCGCCGGCCTCCGCGCAGACCATGGCCTTCAGCAATGTGTTCCCGAAGCCGTTCGATTTCGGCATCGGCCCGAAGAGTGGGTATGGCGGCTCGCCGATCCGCCGCACCACGGTACGCTATGAGGGGCCCTATTCGCCCGGCACCGTCGTCATCAACACCGCCGAGCGCCGGCTCTATCTGGTGCAGCCCAATGGCATGGCGCTGAAATACGGCATCGGCGTCGGCCGCGACGGCTTCCGCTGGTCGGGCGTGAAGACCATCACCCGCAAGGCCGAGTGGCCGGGCTGGACCCCGCCGCCGCAGATGCTGAAGCGCCGGCCGGACCTGCCGCGCTACATGCCGGGCGGCGTCGACAACCCGCTCGGCGCGCGCGCTATGTATCTGGGCTCCACGCTCTACCGCATCCACGGTTCGAACGAGCCGGAGACGATCGGCCAGGCGGTGTCCTCGGGCTGCTTCCGCATGACCAATGACGACGTCACCGACCTGTATGAGCGCGTCGGCGTCGGCACCAAGGTCATCGTGCTGAACTGAAGACTGGGGGGCGGCGCGCGCGTCGCGTGGCGGCCCCTCCGTTTCCGTCATCCCCGGGGCAAGCCCGGGGATGACGATCCGTGTCGTCCCAGAGCGGCAGCCATCTGCGTGCTTCGAGGCCCAGCGTTGCCGGGCGCCTCAGCATGACGGATGAGGAGAGCGATACGGTCAATGGGCCTGTCGCGAGCTCGTCATCCTGAGGTGCCGGCCAAAGGCCAGCCTCGAAGGACGCAGGCCGCCCCGCCCCGAAGCGCCCCGCCGCCTGCGTGCGCCCCTCAGTGCCGGCGCACCGTGCCGGGCAGGTCGCGCGAGAGGTTCTTGGCGGCGAGTTCCTGCAGATAGCGGGGCCAGCGCGTCTCATGCTCGCGGCCAAGCTGATGGAACGTGTCCCAGGTGTAGATGCCGGTCGAGTGACCGTCGTCGAAGATCAGCCGCACCGCGTAATTGCCGACCGGGATCACCTCCTGCAGGCGCACCTCGCGCTTGCCCGAGACGAGCTGGCGGTCGGCCGGCGAATGGCCCTGCACCTCGGCCGAGGGGCTCTCGACCCGCAGATATTCCGCGCTCAGCGTGAAATTCGCGCCATCCTCGAAGGCGATGGTCAGCGCGCTCTTGTCCTTGTGGACCTTGATCTCCGTCGGCCAGGCGTCGGTCATGGCGTTTCCTCTTGCTTGTCCCTGCGCGTGCGTCCCCCACATAGAGGCGGCGAGCCTGCTCGCCAAGGCGTCGTCTGCGTGCGCGCCGGGAAGACCTCACTCGCATGTGAGCGTCAAGTGGCGCTGGCAATCGCCCGATAGGGGTCAGCGCCTTGGCACTGCCCTCAGGACCGATTAGAAATGATTGAAATTGACGCCACTTAAGCCCGTCAGGGCGGCGTCCGGGAGCGAAGCGTGATCGGTACGGAAGCCCTCATCGACCAGTTCCAGCGGGAAGCGCCGCGCGCCCCGCTGGTCGACACGTTCGGGCGGGCCGTGACCTATCTGCGCGTCTCGGTCACCGACCGCTGCGATTTCCGCTGTGTGTACTGCATGGCGGAACACATGACGTTCCTGCCCAAGCCCGAATTGCTGACGCTGGAAGAACTCGACCGGCTGTGCTCGGCCTTCGTCGCGCGCGGCGTGAAGAAGCTGCGCCTCACCGGCGGCGAACCGCTGGTGCGCCGGGATGTGATGACCCTGTTCCGCTCCATCTCGCGCCACCTCGATTCGGGCGCGCTGGAGGAGCTGACGCTCACCACCAACGGCTCGCAGCTCGCCCGTTTCGCCGGTGATCTCGCCGCCTGCGGCGTCAAGCGCATCAATGTCTCGCTCGACACGCTGGACCCCGCCCGCTTCCGTGCGCTGACCCGCTGGGGCGACCTCTCCAAGGTGCTCGCCGGCATCGACGCGGCGCAGAACGCCGGCATCCATGTGAAGCTCAACGCCGTGGCGCTGGCCGGCGAGAACGAGGACGAGATTCCCGCGCTGGTCGAGTGGGCCCATGGCCGGAACATGGACGTCTCGCTGATCGAGGTCATGCCGCTGGGCGAGACTGGCGCCGAGCGCATCGACCAGTATCTGCCGCTCTCCACCGTGCGCGCCCGCCTCGCCCAACGCTGGACGCTGGAGGACATTCCGTTCCGCACCGGTGGTCCCGCGCGCTACGTGTCGATCAAGGAGACCGGCGGGCGGCTCGGCTTCATCACCCCGCTGACGCATAATTTCTGCGAGGGCTGCAACCGCGTGCGCGTCACCTGCACCGGCACGCTCTATATGTGCCTCGGCCAGGACGACGCAGCGGATCTGCGCACGCCGCTGCGCGCCTCCGAGAGCGACGAGACGCTGCATGCGGCGCTCGACGACGCGATTTTCCGCAAGCCCAAGGGGCACGATTTCGTGATCGACCGCCCCGGCCAGGCCCCGGCCCTGCGCCGCCACATGAGCGTCACCGGCGGCTGAGCCGCCCGCCCTTCCCGCCCGCTGCATGGGTGCTGCCCGCCACGCATTATTGCTGCGTTGCAACAGGATGTGCATAGCTCTCGCTTATCCGTACGGCTACGTACGTCTTCCCTGATTCACATCGACGAGATCGACCATGCAGCTCCCGCTGTTGGCCTTGGCCATGGCTTCCTTCGGTATCGGCACCACCGAATTCGTCATCATGGGCCTCCTGCCCGAAGTGGCGGCCGATCTCGGCGTGAGCATCCCGGCGGCGGGGCTGCTGGTCACGGGCTATGCGCTGGGCGTGGTCGTGGGGGCGCCCATCGTCGCCGTCATCACCAATTCCCTGCCGCGCAAGGCGACCCTGATGGGTCTGGCCAGCATGTTCGTGCTCGGCAATTTCCTCTGCGCCATCGCCCCGGACTACTGGTTCCTGATGGCGGCGCGCGTCGTCACCGCCTTCTGCCATGGCGCCTTCTTCGGCATCGGCGCCGTCGTGGCGGCGAACCTCGTCCCGGCTAACCAGCGCGCCAGCGCCATCGCGCTGATGTTCGCGGGGCTGACGCTGGCCAATGTGCTGGGCGTCCCGCTCGGCACCGCGCTCGGCCAGGCCTGGGGCTGGCGTTCGACTTTCTGGGCCGTGGTGGCGATCGGCATTCTCGCGGTCAGCGCCATCGCGCTCTGGGTGCCCCGCGACATTCCCCATTCCGCCGGCAACATCCTCAGGGAATTCGCCGTTCTCAAGCGCCCGCAGGTCATCCTGACCATGCTGATGAGCGTGCTCGCCTCGGCCAGCCTGTTCACCGTGTTCACCTATATCGCCCCGCTGCTGCGCGATGTGACCGGGCTCGATGCCCATACCGTCACTTATGTACTGCTGCTGTTCGGGGTCGGCATCACCATCGGCAACATCCTGGGCGGGCGCCTCGCCGACTGGCGGCTGATGCCCTCGCTGATGGCGAGCTTCATCGGCCTCGCCATCGTCATGGTCGCCATGGTGTTCACCAGTGCCTTCGTGGTGGCCGCCATCGCCACCGTCTTTGTGTGGGGCATCCTCGTCTTCGCCGTGGTGCCGCCAATCCAGACCCGCGTGGTGGACGCCGCGGTCGGCGCGCCGAACCTCGCCTCGACGCTCAATCAGGGCGCCTTCAACCTCGGCAATGCCGCCGGCGCGTGGATTGGCGGCGCGGCCATCACGGTCGGCATCGGCTATGCGGAACTGCCCTGGGTCGGGGCGGGACTCGCCGTGGGCGCGCTCGGCCTGTGCATGGTCTCGCAGGCGCTGGAGCGTCGCGACGGCGGGCTGGTGGCGCTCGGCGACGACGCGGGCGAGACGCCATGCGAGGAATGCTGAGCTGACCCGCAAGTAACGCGGGGCCCAGGACAGGTTTGCGTAAGGTCTCGTCTTTATTCCGACGTGATCGGCGGGCTTTTATGCCTCCTCACCTCTTTCGGTTTTCGCGTCCCCATGCACTCCTCGACACTCCTGCGCCGCGGCATCCTCCTGATGATCGCGGGCTCCTGCGTCTTCGCGGCGAATGACGCCTTCTCCAAGCTCGCGCTGGCCCAGATTCCGCCCTCGCAGATCCTCGCGGTGCGCGGCGTGATCGCGATCAGCGTTCTGCTCGCGGTGCTCGGCTGGAAGGGCGAAGCGCCGATGCTGCGCTACGCGCTGGACTGGCGCGTGCTGCTGCGCGGCGCGACCGAGGCCGTGGTCGCCGTGCTGTTCATCACCGCCATCGTCTCCATGTCGATCGGCGACGCCACCGCGATCGTGCAGATCGCCCCGCTCGCCACCATGGCGGCGGCCGTGATGTTCTTCGGCTCGCGGATCAACTGGAAAGAGTGGGTCGCTGTCGGCATCGGCTTTGTCGGCGTCACGCTGATCATCAAGCCGGGCACCTCGGCTTTCGACTCCATGGCGCTGCTGCCGCTGGCGGCGGCCCTGCTGATGGCCTTCCGCGATTTCGTCACCGGGCGCATCGGCACACATGTGCCGACGCTGGTCGTCACCTTCACCACCGCCGGCATCGGCATGCTGATCGGCTTCGCCGGCAGCGCGGTGGAGGAATGGCACGCGCTCGATCTGACCACGCTGGGCTATCTGCTGGCCGGCAGCGTCTCGCTGATCGGCGGCCATATGCTCACCATCGCCGCCTTCCGCGGCAACGACCCGGCGGTCATCGCCCCGTTCCGCTATGTCTCGGTGCTCTGCGCGGTCGGCCTCTCCGCCGGCCTGTTCAACGCCCTGCCCGATCTGGTCTCGATCGGCGGCATGGCGCTGATCATGGCGGCGGGTCTTTATTCGATGAGCCAGCACCGCCCGGCGCCGCGGGTGAAGGTCGACCTCGTGCCCAAGCCTGTGGCGCTCGACACGCTCCCGGACGAGCCGCGCAAAGCGGCCTGACGCCTGAAGACGGCCTGACATCCGAAGGCCGCCTCACAGCCTCGGCAACGCAAAAGGGCCGCCCCGAAGGGCGGCCCTTTGTCGTTTCAGCGTAGCAATGGATCAGCCGCGCGTGCGGGCCCGGATCATGTACCCGTCATAGGGGTATTCGCCGACCTGCCACCACAGATACTCCTCGTTGCGGAACGCCAGCATCGAGTCGTAGATCTTCTTGAAGTCCTCGTTCTTGGTCGAAATCTCGCCCATGAGCGCGGTGTTTTCCTTGTAGGCGGCATCCATGATGTCGGCCGGGAAGGCGCGAAGCTGCGCCCCGCCCGCCACCAGACGGCGCAGCGCGCCGGGGTTGCGCGCGTCATATTTCGCCAGCATGTCGGAATTGGCATAGGCCGCCGCCGCCTCGAACGCCGCCTGATAGGCGCGCGGCAGCTCGTTCCAGGCCGCCAGATTGGCGACGAAATGGATGGTCGGGCCACCTTCCCACCAGCCGGGATAATAGTAATAGGGCGCCACCCGGTTGAAGCCGAGCTTCTCGTCATCGACCGGGCCGACGAACTCGGCCGCGTCGATCGTGCCCTTTTCCAGCGCCGGATAGATGTCGCCGCCGGCCAGGTTCTGCGGCACCAGACCGAGGCGCGAGAGCACCTGGCCGGCAATGCCCGGCAGGCGCATCTTCAGGCCCTTGATGTCTTCGAGCGTCTTGATCTCCTTGCGGAACCAGCCGCCCATCTGCGCGCCGGTATTGCCGCCGGCAAAGCCGATGACGCCGGACTTGGCGAGGAAGGCGTTCTGCAGCTCGTTGCCGCCGCCATGATAGAGCCACGCCGTCTGCATCCGCGCATTGAGCCCGAAGGGCAGCGTGGTGAAGGGCGCATAGGCCGGGTTCTTGCCGATATAGTAATAGAGCGCCGTCTGGCTCATCTCGACCGTGCGGTTCTGCACCGCGTCCAGCGCCTGCAGGCCGGGCACGATCTCGCCGGGCGCGAAAACGTCGATGGTGAAGCGCCCGTCGGTCGCCTCGCCGACATATTTCGACAGCAGCACCGAGGCGCCATAGATGGTGTCGAGCGTCTTCGGGTAACTGGAGGTGAGGCGCCAGCGGATCGGCGGCGCGCTCTGGGCGATGGCGGGCGCGGCGATCGTCGAGGCGGCGGCGGCGAGGCCGGCGCCCTGGAGCAGCCGGCGGCGGGAAGTCGGGGTCGTCATGGCGGTTCCTTTTGCTTTTCTTGTCGCGGCCGCGCGGGGCAGCCGTGCCTCAGCCCTTGGTGCGGGCGCGGATCATGTAGCCGTCATAGGGGTATTCGCCGACCTGCCACCACAGATACTCCTCGTTACGGAAGGCGAGGAGCGCGTCCATGATCTTCTTGAAGCCGGCATTCTTGGCGCCGATCTCGGCATAAAGCTCGTTCGTGGCCGCGTAGGAGGCGTCGATGAAGCTCTGCGGGAAGGGGCGAAGCTGCGCCCCCGCCGCCACCAGCCGGCGCAGCGCCGCCGGGTTGCGGGCGTCGTATTTCGCCAGCATGTCGGCATTGGCATAGGCGGTGGCCGCCTCGAAGATCGCCTGATAGGCCTTGGGCAGCTCGTTCCATTTGCTGCGGTTGACGACGACATTCATCGTCGGCCCGCCATCCCACCAGCCGGGATAATAGTAATAGGGCGCGACCTTCACGAAGCCGAGCTTCTCGTCATCATAAGGCCCGACCCATTCGCAGGCGTCGATCGTGCCCTTTTCCAGCGCGGCATAAATATCGCCAGGCGCGATCTGCTGCGGCACCACGCCGAGCTTGGCCACCACCTGCCCGGCAATGCCGCCGATGCGGAATTTCAGCCCCTTGAAGTCGGCGAGGTCCTTCACTTCCTTGCGGAACCAGCCGCCCATCTGGGTGCCGGTATTGCCGCCGAGGAAGCCGACGAGGTTGTATTTCGCCAGCACCTCGTCCTGCAGCTCGCGCCCGCCGCCATGGTAGTACCAGGCATTCTGCTGGCGGGCATTGAGCCCGAACGGCACGGTGGTGAAGCAGGCGAAGCTCGGATCCTTGCCGAGATAGTAATAGAGCGGGGTCTGGGCGACCTCGACCGTGCCGTTCTGCACCGCGTCGAGCGCCTGAAGCCCCGGCACGATCTCGCCGGCCGCGTAGTTCTGGATGACGAAGCGCCCGTCGGTCGCCTCGCTCACATATTTGGACACCAGCTCATTGGCGCCGAAGATCGCGTCCAGCACCTTGGGCACGCTGGAGGTGAGGCGCCAGCGCAGCTGCGGCGCGCTCTGGGCGATGGCGGGAGCCGCAACGGCGGTGACGGCGGCGGTGGTCGCGAGACCGGCGCCGCGCAGGACGGCCCGACGCCCGAGCGCCGCGCCTTTCGGGGACTGCTGTGTCATGGCGGGCTTTCCTGTCACTTCCGGCCGGACGATGCAACCGCAACGCCGTTGCAGCCGCATCAAATGAAGATGCCCGGGAAGGCCCCGGGCATCGCATCTCCTGATCCACCCTCATGGCCGGGCCTGACCCGGCCATCCATACCGTGGATCCCCGGGTCAGGCCCGGGGATGAGGTAGAGCCTCAGCCGCGCGGGCGGGTGCGGATCTGGAAGCTGTCGAACGTGTACTCGGCCACCTGCCACCACAGGTTTTCCTCGTTGCGGAAGGCCTGCATGGTGTCGATCACCTTCTTGAAGTCCGGGTTCTTGGCGGAGATTTCCGCCCAGAGCTCGTTGGTCGCCTTCAGGCAGGCTTCCATCACTTCCGTCGGGTAGGGGCGCAGCTGCGTGCCGTTGGCCACCAGCCGCTTGATGGCGGGCGGGTTCTGCACGTCGTAGCGCGCCTGCATGATGGTGTTGGCATAGGTCGAGGCCGCGATCAGCGCCGCCTGATAGGGCTTGGGCAGGGCGTTGAATTTTTCGAGATTGGCGAAGGCGTGGATGGTCGGGCCACCTTCCCACCAGCCGGGGTAGTAGTAGAACTTGGCGACCTTGTAGAAGCCGAGCTTCTCGTCGTCATAGGGGCCGATCCACTCGGCGCCGTCGATCGTGCCCTTTTCCAGCGCCGGGTAGATATCGCCGCCGGCGATCTGCTGCGGCACCACGCCGAGCTTGGCCATGACCTGCCCGGCAATGCCGCCGATGCGCATCTTCAGGCCGTTCATGTCGGCGACGGACTTGATCTCCTTGGAGAACCAGCCGCCCATCTGCGCCCCGGTATTGCCGCAGGGCATGCCGAACACGTTGTACTTCTTGTAGAACTCGTTGAAGAGGTCGTTGCCGCCATTCTGGTACAGCCAGGCGTTCTGCTGGCGGGCATTGAGCCCGAACGGCACCGAGGCGGCGACCGCGAAGGTCGGGTCCTTGCCGACGAAGTAGTATGAGACGGTGTGGCACATCTCGACCGTGTTGTTCTGCACGGCGTCGAGCACCTGCAGGCCGGGCACGATCTCGCCGGCGGCGAAGACCTGGATCTGGAACTTCCCGTCGGTCAGCTCCGAGACCATCTTCGACATGACGTCGGCGCCGCCATAGATGGTATCGAGCGACTTCGGAAAGCTGGAGGCGAGGCGCCAGCGGATTTCCGGGGCGGACTGGGCGATGGCCGGGGCGGCAAGGGTGGTCGCGGCAGCCGCACCGGTGCCGGCGGCGGCCAAAAACTGACGGCGCTTCATGCTGTCTCTCCTGATGGGATTTCCTCACGGCGCGGTTGGCGCATTGGCGCGCTTCCACACACGATTTTCTGTTCGACCTAACTGGTACGCCACGGATTTCCGCAACGCAACGGCGCCTTATGTGCGCCTTTTGTCGAGGGGTGCGCCGACCCTCGAAAACACCGAGGAACACCGCAAGAACGCTTGCTGGCAACAATGTTCTTGTTTTGTTCGGCTCAGTACTCTACCGTGCGGTCATCAATAACGAGGACCATGAGATGACCGGCAAGGGCGAGGCCTTTCGGGCGCTGCATCACGCGCCCGAAGCGTTCATCATTCCGAACCCGTGGGATGTCAGCACGGCGCGCATCATGGCCACGCTCGGCTATCGCGCCCTTGCCACCACCAGCGCGGGGCTCGCCTTCTCCATGGGCGTCGCCGACGGCAAGCTCACGCCGCAGATGATCCTCGATCATTGCGCGATCATGGTGCGCGCCACCGATCTGCCGGTGTCGGCCGATCTGGAAAAGGGGCTGGGCGACAGCCCCGAGAGCAGCGCGCAGACCATCCGCGCCGCCGCCGCCCTCGGGCTGGCGGGCGGCTCGCTAGAAGATCACACGGGCGATCCGGCCGCGCCGATCTATGATCTGTCGCTTGCCACCGAGCGCATCGCCGCCGCGGCCGAAGCGCGCGACAGCCTGCCGGCCGATTTCGTGCTGACCGCCCGCGCGGAAAACTACCTCTGGGGACGCCCGGATCTCGACGACACCATCGCCCGGCTCCTTGCGTTCGAGGCGGCCGGCGCCGATGTGCTCTACGCCCCCGGCCTGCCCAGCCTTGAGGCCATTCGCACCGTCTGCGCGGCGCTGTCCCGGCCGGTCAATGTCGTGGTCGGCATCGGCCCGGCGCGCTTCACGCGGGACGAACTGACGGAGGCCGGCGTCAAGCGCATCAGCATCGGCTCCAGTCTCGCCCGGCTGGCCTATGGCGAGACCGCCCGCACCGCGCGCGACATGCTGCGGGACGGGCGGTTCGATTTTCTCGACCGGGCGATGGGATTTGCCGAGATCGAGGCGTTCTTTGCGCCATTCGAGGAGCGGGGCTGACGCCCCTCACCCCTCCATGACGATGCGCGGGGCCGGGCGAGCGGCGTTGCGGCGGCCGGCGAGGGCTTCGCGCACGGAGTTGGCGATGGTGCGGTAGATCTGCGCCTCCTGGCTGTCCGGCGCGGTTGCGGTGATCGGGCGGCCGGCGTCCGAGGTCTCGCGGATCGACAGATGCAGCGGCACCTCGCCGAGGAAGGGCACGCCAAAGCGCTGCGCCTCGTGCCGCGCCCCGCCATGGCCGAACACGTCGGAGCGCCCGCCGCAATGCGGGCAGAGGAAGTAGCTCATATTCTCGACAATGCCGAGAACGGGCACATTGACCTTCTGGAACATGGCGATGCCGCGCCGCGCGTCGATCAGCGCGAGATCCTGCGGGGTGGAGACGATCACCGCGCCGGCCAGCGGCACCTGCTGCGCCATGGTGAGCTGCGCGTCGCCGGTGCCGGGCGGCATGTCGACCACGAGAATGTCGAGCGGCGCCCAGTTCACTTCCTTGAGCAACTGGCTGATCGCCGACATCACCATCGGCCCGCGCCAGATCATCGGCGCCTCTTCCTCGACCAGGAAGCCGATCGACATGACCTTGAGGCCGAAAGCCTGCATGGGCTGGATCATACGCCCGTTCACCTCCGGCTTGCCGCGCAGACCCATCAGGCGGGGCACGGAAGGGCCGTAAATATCGGCATCGAGCAGGCCGATTCTCAGCCCCGTCGCGGCGAGGCCAAGGGCGAGATTGGCGGCGAGAGTCGACTTGCCGACGCCGCCCTTGCCGGAAGCCACGGCGATGATCGCCCCGACGCCGGGCAGGCCGGAGGATTCCTTCTGCGGATCGGCCGGCGGCTGGGCATGGGTATGACCGGCATGCGAGTGACCCGCGTGAGAATGGCCGGCATGCGAATGCCCCTGCCCCGACACCCGCACCGGCTGGGTCGAGCTGCCGCCGGACGACGAGGCTCCGGCCGCGCCGGCCTTGCGTTCGGCGGTCAGCGCCACCAGTGCCGAGGTCACGCCCGGCGTGCCCCGCACCGTGCGCTCCACCGCCGCGCGCACCGGCTCCCAGGCCTGCGCCTCGGCCGCATCGACGGTGATCGACATATAGACCTTGCCGTCCGAGACCAGGATATCGGAGAGCGCGCCGGTATCCGTCACCGGCCGGCCATCAGGCGCCGACACCTGCGCGAGCCGTGCGCGAACCTCGTCTGCCGTTGCCATGATCGCCTCCTGACTGGATCCGTTCCAAGGGTGAGACACCACAGTTGAAGCAGCGTCAACCCGGCGCCGTCTGTCACGCGATTGAAGCCGCCAATGACGGCCGGGATGCTCACGGAACGCTCAGCTAGACTTTATGGCTAGGAATGAAGCAGCCCCCGTTGCGTTATATTTGGAAATAATGCCAGCATGGGTGGCCGGTAAAAAAACAAACAACCGGCTGGTACCATCTCAGAGGGGAATAACATGAGCCTCGTCACCCGCCTCGCGGCTGCCGCCATCCTCATCGCGGCCGGCCTGGGCAGTGCCTCCGCGAAGGAATGGAAGACCGTGCGCATCGGCACGGAGGGCGCCTACCCGCCCTTCAACTATATGGAAAACAACGAGCTCAAGGGCTTCGACATCGACATCGCCAAGGCGCTCTGCGCCAAGATGAAGGTGACCTGCACCTTCGTGGCGCAGGATTGGGACGGCATCATCCCGGCGCTGCTCGCCGGCAAATATGACGCCATCGTCGCCTCCATGTCGATCACGGAGGAGCGCCAGAAGCAGATCGCCTTCTCCAACAAGTACTACAAGACCCCGGCCACTTTCGCGGTGCCGAAGGATTCCAAGATCACCGACACCTCGCCCGCCGCCCTCAAGGGCAAGGTGCTGGGCGCGCAGGGCTCGACCATCCACTCGAACTATCTCGAGGACGTGTATGGCAAGGCCGGCGCCGAGGTGAAGCTCTATGGCAAGCAGGACGAGGCCAATCTCGACCTCGGCAATGGTCGCCTCGACGCGGTGCTGGCCGACAAGGTGGTGCTGATGGAATGGCTCGCCACCAAGGACGGCGCCTGCTGCAAGTTCACCGGCGCCGAATATACCGACCCGAAATATTTCGGCGAGGGCGTGGGCGTCGGCATCCGCAAGGACGACCCGGAACTGGTCGCCATGTTCAACAAGGCGATCGAGGAAATCCGCGCCGACGGCACCTACAAGACCATCAACGACAAGTATTTCCCCTTCAGCGTCTACTGAGCGCGCCGCGCCGTTCCGGGACGAGGCTCCCGGAACGGCCCCCGCCTCCCCTGTGGAGCGCCTTCTGGCTGAACGCGGAGCGCCGCTGTCCCGATGCTGGACCTTTTACGCCTGCTCTCCTTCGGCCCGGACGGCTGGGGGGATGAAATCCTCGCCGGCGCGCTCATGACCATCGAGCTCGCGCTCGCCTCGCTGCCGGCCGGCATCGCCATCGGCCTCGCCGTCGCGCTGGCCAAGGATTCGCCCTTCTTCCTGCTGCGCGCCGCCGGCAACCTGTTCACCACGGTGTTTCGCGGCCTGCCGGAACTGCTCACTTTGTTCATCGTCTATTATGGCGGGCAGATGCTGCTCACCCGCCTCGCCGGCTATGTCGTCGAGGGCGCGACCATCGAGGTGAACCAGTTCGTCGCCGGCGTGGTCGCGCTCAGCCTCGTGCTCGGCGCCTTCTCCAGCGAGGTGCTGCTCGCCGCCATCCGCGCCGTGCCGCGCGGCCAGAAGGAGGCGGCCTCGGCGCTCGGCCTGTCGAAATTCCGCATCTTCCGCTTTGTCACCTTTCCCCAGCTCTGGCGCGTCGCCCTGCCGGGCCTGTCCAATAACTGGATGGTGCTGCTCAAGGACACGTCGCTGGTCTCGGTCATCGCCATCACCGATCTGATGCGCCAGACCGCCATCGCGGTCGGCGTGACCAAGCAACCCTTCTTCTTCTACCTCGTCGCCTGCCTGATCTATCTGGTGTTCTCCGGCCTTTCGAGCGTGGTCTTCACCCGGCTGGAGGCGCGCGCCTCCCGTGGCTTCAAGCGGATGGGAGGCCATTGATGCAGGCGTTTCTCGATCTTGTCGGCGCCGGCTTCCTCTCGCTGATGGGCTTCATCGGCCTGAACAGCGAGCTGATGGGCCGCTACGGCCTGCGCTTCCTCGACGGCGTGTGGGTGACGCTGCAGCTCGTCATCCTTTCGGTCGGCCTCGGCGCGCTGCTCGCCTGGCCGCTGGCCATCGCCCGGATCGAGGGCGGCAAGCTGCTGGCCGGCGCGTCCTTCGGCTATTCCTATTTCTTCCGCGGCACGCCGCTCTTGGCGCAGACCTTCCTGATCTATTACGGCGCTGGCCAGTTCCGCGAGGCGCTCACCGAGGTCGGGCTGTGGTGGTTCTTCCGCGACGCCTTCAACTGCGCGGTGCTGACCTTCACGCTCAACACCGCTGCCTATCAGTCGGAGATCCTGCGCGGCGCCATACAGAGCCTGCCGGTCGGCCAGATGGAGGGGGCGCAGGCGCTCGGCCTCACCCGCGTGCTGGCCTATCGCAAGGTGATCGTGCCGCAGGCCTTCGCCATCGGCCTGCGCCCGCTCGGCAATGAGCTGATCCTGATGATCAAATCGAGCGCCATCGCCTCGGTCATCACGGTCTACGACCTGATGGGCGTCACCCGCCTCGCCTTCTCGCGCTCCTACGACATGGAGGTCTATCTCTGGGCGGCGGCGCTGTACCTCATCATGGTCGAGATCGTCCGGCGCGTCTGGGACGTGCTGGAGCGCCGGCTCAACCGGCATCTGCTGGTCTCGCGCTGAGGCATCACGGTGAGGCCTTCCGGCCTCACACCAGCCGCGCCACCTCGGCGCGCAGCACCGGCAGCAGCTCCGCCTCGAACCAGGGGTGACGCTTCAGCCAACCGGTGTTGCGCCAGGAGGGGTGCGGCAGCGGCAGCACACGCGGGGCGGTGCGCGCGTCCCAGATCTCCCGCCACGCCGTCACCCGCGCGGTGAGCCCGCCCCGCGCGAAACGCTCCAGCCCCAGCCGGCGCAGATGATAGGCCTGCGCCGAGGCGCCGACCGCGATCACCAGATCGAACGGCGCCCGCGCGGCAAACAGCCGGTCGTGCCACAGGCCGGCGCATTCCCGGCGCGGCGGCAGATCGCCGCCCTTGGCGTCCTGTCCGGGAAAGCAGAACCCCATGGCGGCGATGGCAATCCGCGCCTCGTCATAGAAGCTCGCGCGGTCGACCCCGAGCCACGCCCGCAGCCGGTCGCCCGAGGCGTCGTCAAAGGAGCGGCCGGAGGCATGGACCCTGGTGCCCGGCGCCTGGCTGGCGATCAGGATGCGGGCGCGCGGGCCGACATGCAGCACCGGGCGCGGCTCATGCGGCAGCGCCGCCCCGCACGGCGCCTCGACGCACACCCGGCAGGCGCGAATGCGGGCGAGCAGCTCGTCGAGGGTCTCGGGCGGGGCAGGCATGGAGCTTAGATAGGGGCGCTGGTGGAAAGGAAAAAGCCCGCGACGCGATGATGTTGCGTGCCATTTCCGTCATCCCGGCCGCAGCGCCCGCGGAGAGCCGGGATCGTGGGCCATTCCCGGTGCCCACACGATCCCGGATCGGCCTGCCGGCCGTCCGGGATGACGATGCCCCGCTCCCACCCGTCACACCGTCATGGCCGGACTTGATCCGGCCATCCACGACTTGTCGCACGGCGCCGAGCCAGAGACGTGGATCCCCGGGTCAAGCCCGGGGATGACGGTGATGGGGGATGACGGTGTTTCTGTGGGGACAGCGTTTAACGATGCCTCGCCCCCTCACGAGGCCGGGCGTGGATGGCGCTGCCGCCATTGCGCCGGCACCTCGAACGGGCCGGACCAGATCCCCCGGCCGGCGGCGCGGGCGGCAGCTTCCTCGCGCTGATAGGCGAGGCCGGTGGCCAGCGCCCAGCCGGCCGCGACCTGCCGCGCGCCGAGATCGGCCGCGCCCGCCGCGCAGATCGCCACCGCGCGGCCATAGCGGTCCTCGTCCACCGGGCGACAATTCACCTCGCCCTGTGCGACGACCGCCTCCAGCGCCTCCTTGGCCCGCGCGCCGCAGGGCCATTCCGTGCCCGGCGCGCCGCAGCTCTGGTGCAGTTCCGGCGCGTCGATGCCGTCGAGCCGCACCCGCTCGCCCGCGACGACGAGGCTGTCGCCATCCGCTACCCGCACCGCGCCGGTGAGCGGCGGCACGACGCGTTCCACCAGCAGCGCGACGCCGACCAGCACCAGCGCGACCAGGATCGAGCCCCAAGTACTGCGCCGCCACGTGCTGCGCCGCCAGCCGCCGCTGCGACGCGGCCCGCCCCATCGCCCGCCCGGTGGCACACGCGGAAAGCGCGTGGGCAGCCTCACCCCGCCGCCACCCCGGCCTCGGCAAAGGTGGCCATGCCGGCATGGCAGGCGAGCGCCGATTTGATGATGCCCACCGACAGCGCCGCGCCCGAGCCCTCGCCGAGCCGCATGCCGAGGTCGAGAATGGGCCGCAATTCCAGCCGCTCCAGCACCGCGCGGTGGGCCGGCTCGGCCGAGACATGGCCGGCGAGGCAATGGTCGAGCGCGCGCGGGTCGAGCGCCTTGAGCACAGCGGCGGCGGCGGTCACCACATAGCCGTCGAGCACCACCGGCACCCGTTGCAGCCGCGCGGCGAGGATCGCCCCGGCCATCGCCGCCACCTCGCGCCCGCCGAGCTTGCGCAGCACTTCCAGCGGATCGTCGAGATGGCCCTTGGCACGGGCCACCGCCGCCTCCACCGCCGCGATCTTGCGGGCGAGCGTCTCGCCGGTCGAGCCGGTGCCGGGGCCGACCCAGTCGGTGGCCTGCCCGCCATACAGGCCGTGGAAGATGGCGGCGGCGATGGTGGTGTTGCCGATGCCCATCTCGCCGAGGCACAAAAGGTCCGGCTCGCCGGCCAGCGCCTCCATGCCGAAGGCCATGGTGGCCGCGCATTCGGCCTCGGTGAGCGCGTCCTGCTCCACAATGTCGGGGGTGGGCAGGTCGAGCGCGAGGTCGAACACGCGCAGCCCGGCGCCGAACACGCCGCAGATCTGGTTCACCGCCGCCTTGCCGGCGGTGAAGGTGGCGACCATCTGCTTGGTCACCTCCGACGGGTAGGGCGAGACGCCGCGCGCGGCGACACCATGGGTGGCGGCGAAGACGGCGACGGTCGGCCGGTTCACCGCCGGAATCTCCCGCCCCTGCCAGCCGGCGATGTGGATGGCGATCTCCTCCAGCCGGCCGAGCGCGCCCGGCGGCTTCACCAACTGCCCCTGCCGGGCGATCGCGGCGTCGCGCGCCGCCGCATCCGGGCCCGGCATCTGGGCGATCAGGTTGCGGATGTCGTCGAAAGGCAGGCCGGTGGCGGAGCGCAGCATGAAAGCCTCGTGCATGAAAGCCGCAAAGGACGGGATGGTTGTCGCATCGCGCGCGGCGGCGGGGTAGACCCTGCCTCATGTACGCGCAACCCCCAAATCCGGCGCAGTCCGCCAATGGCGCGCCCGCGGCAGGCCCGGCGCCCGAGAGGGAGCCGGCCTTCGACCCGGCTTTCCGCGCCGGGCTGGCGGCGCTGTTCGCCTGGCGGCGGGATGTGCGCCATTTCCTCACCGACCCGCTGCCGCCGGGCGTGGTCGAGGCGCTGGTGGCGCAGGCCGTGCAGGCGCCGAGCGTCGGCCTCAGCCAGCCCTGGCGCTTCGTGCGGGTGAGCGACCCCGCCCGCCGCGCGGCGGTGCGTGCCAATTTCGCCCGCTGCAATGCGCAGGCGCTCGCCGCCCAGCCGCAGGAGCGCGCCGGGCTCTATGCGCGGCTCAAGCTCGCCGGGCTGGATCAGGCGCCCGAGCAGATCGCCGTCTTTGTCGAGCCCGATCCCGCGACCGGCCACGGCCTCGGCCGCGCCACCATGCCGGAGACCGTCGCCTATTCCGGCGTCATGGCGATCCACACCTTGTGGCTGGCGGCCGCCGCGCAGGGCATCGGCCTCGGCTGGGTGTCGATCCTCGACCCCGCCGAGGTGACAGCGGCGCTGGAGGTGCCCGCCCACTGGCGGCTGGTCGGCTATCTGTGCATAGGCTATCCCGCCGCCCCCGCCGACACGCCCGAGCTGGAGCGTGCCGGCTGGGAGCACCGCCGGCCGCTGGCCGATTGCCTGCTGCAACGCTGAGTGGAGGAAACAGCCATGCGCGATTATGCCTCCCTCCCCGTCGGCCCCCTGTTCATGGCGCTGCGCCGGGCGCTCACCGGCACCCCCGGCGCGCTGCGCTTCCTGTCCCGGCTGCCGGTGCCGCAGACCCCGTTCGAGCCCCCACTCGACGCCCCGCCGGAGATCGAGCGGATCGGCCCCGGTTTTCCGCTCGCCGCGCTCCTCATCGGCCTGACTGGCGCTCTCACTGCACTAACTGCCCACGCCATTGGCCTCAGCCCATGGCTGTCCAGCACCCTCGCCGTGGCGGTGCTGATGGGGGTCACCGGGGCGCTGCATGAGGACGGGCTGGCCGACATGGCGGACGGCCTCGGCGGCATGAACATCGCCCGCCGGCTGGAGATCATGAAGGACAGCCGCATCGGCACCTTCGGCGTGCTGGCCCTCATCCTCGGCTTCGCGCTGCGCGTCGGCGCCCTTCAAGAGCTTATGGCGATTGATGTTTGTGCCAGTGTGGCGGCGCTGGTGGCGGCCGGCACGCTGGCCCGCGCGGCGGCGCTCGGCGTGCTCGGGGTGCTGCCGCCGGCCCGGCCCGGCGGCCTCGCCCATGGCATCGGGCGCCCCTCGCCGGCCACGCTCGCCACCGCCGCCGGCCTCGCGCTCGTGATCGCCGCCCTACTGGTTATCCCCGGCTTTGGCACGCTCGCTTATATTGGCGGCCTGATCGTTGGAATCCTTGCCTTTTTCGCCCTCACCCGCCTTGCCCGCGCCCAATTCGGCGGCCAGACCGGGGATGTCGCCGGGGCGGCAGCCCTGATGGTCGAGATTGCCTTCCTGCTGGGTCTGCTTATCTTCGCGCGGCATCCTTGAGCACCCCGATTCCGATGCCTGCACCCGTAAGCACTCCCTGCGTCTCGATCTGCACGCTCGACGCGAGCGGGCGTCTCTGCGTCGGCTGCGGCCGCACGCTCAGCGAAATCGGCGCCTGGAGCACGATGAGCGAGAGCGAGCGCCGCGCCGTCATGGCCCGCCTCCAGCGGAGGGCGGCGGGATGAACAATGACCGCCTGATGTGGATCGTCGTCATCGGCCTCGCCGCCGGTGTGGGGCTGATGGTGTGGGCCTCGCAGCATGGCCCGATCGCCGGTCTCGACGTTGATTCATTAGCCTACGCCGTGGGTTACGGTGCCTTCGCGCTGGTCGTCGGCGCCAGCGTGGCCGCCACTTTCACCGGCCGGCTGGGCGAGGCGCTGCGCGCCGCCGCGCTCTGGCTGGTCATTTTCATGGTGCTCGGCGTCGGCTATACCTACCGCTACGACCTCCATGCCATGGCCTATCGGGTGCTCGCCGAACTCGCGCCCGGCTATGCCGTGCCGCTCGCCCATGAGGGCGGCCCCTCGGTCGAGGTGGCCCGCGCGCGCGATGGCGATTTCAATGTCCGCGTCGAGATCAACGGCACCCGCATCCCCATGCTGGTCGATACCGGCGCCTCCAGCGTGGTTCTGACGCCCGAGGATGCCGTCGCCGCCGGCCTGCCGATCGAATTCATCCGCTACGACATCCCGATCGACACCGCGAATGGCCGCGGCCGCGCCGCCGCCGTGGTGCTCGACCGGGTGGAAATCGCCGGCTCCATCGCGGAACGCAACGTCCCCGCCCTTATCGCCAGTCCGGGCACGCTGAAGCACAGCCTGCTCGGCATGAGCTTCCTTTCCCGCCTCGCCAGCTTCGAGATTCGCGGCGAGAAGCTGGTGATGCGCGCCAAGATCGCGCAATAGACCAACCTGTTGCGATTCCTTTAGAAACCGGCGAGCGCGATGACGAAGCGCAGGCCGACCAGCAGCAGATAAAGGCCGAAACCAACCTCAAGCTGGCGCTTGGTGAAGGCATGCGCCAGCCGCGCCCCGAGCGGCGCCGCGAGCGTCGCAATGCCACCCACCAGCACCAGCCCCGGCAACGAGACATAGCCGAAGGAGAAGGGCGGCAGGTAACCCAGATGCGGCAGGCCGCTGATGACATAGCCGATCGTGCCGGGCACCGCGATCAGTGCCCCCAGCCCTGCCGAGGTGGCGATCGCGGTGTGGATCGGCACGCGGTAGAGGGTCAGCACCACAGTCGCGATGCCGCCGCCGCTGATGCCGATGAGCGGCGAGGCAATGCCGATGCCGAAGGCGTAGAGCGACATGGCGAGACGGCCCGGCAATTGGTCCGCCAGAACCCAGCTCGCCCGGCCGAACAGCAGCTTGGACGACATCAGCACCGCGAAGGCGACAAAGGCGATCTTCAGCACCACATCGTCGGAGATGGCGGCGAGCGCCGTCCCGGCCACCACGCCGGCCACCAGCGGCGCGGCCCAGATCTTCAGAACGGAATTGTCGATCTTGGTGCGCGCGCGATGCGCGAAATAGGAGCGCAGCGCCGTCGGCACGATGATCGCGAGCGCGGTGCCGACCGCCAGATGCATCCGCTCGGAATCGGAAACACCAACGGCGCCAAACACTTCGTACAGCACGGGCACGATGATCGCGCCTCCGCCAATGCCGAACAGCCCGGCCAGGATGCCGGTGGCAAAGCCCGCCACCAGCAGCGCACCGGCGAGCCACATCAGATGATCAAACGGAATGGAAGCGAGCATCAGGCCACCAGCGCCGCACGGCCGGCCTCGCGCCGCGCCTCGGCCCGGCGCACCTTGTCCACCGCCGCGCGCAGCACCGACAGGTCCGCCTCCGGCTTCACGCCCTCGGTGGCGAGATGGCGGCGGAACGCCCGCGCGCCCGGACGGCCGGGAAACAGGCCGAGCATGTGGCGGGTAATATCGTGCAGCCGCCCGCCCGAGGCGAGATGATCAGCGACATAGGGCTCGAAGGCCTCGATAGCCGCGAAGGCGTCGGCATGCTGCGCCGGCTCGCCAAAGATCACCGGGTCGACTTCCAGCAGCAACTCCGGGTTCTGATAGGCGGCGCGGCCGAGCATGACGCCATCGACCTGGGCGAGATGACCAAGGGCCTCGTCGATCGAGGCAATTCCGCCATTGATGCTCACCGGCACGTCGGGCAGCCGCTGTTTGAGCCGGTAGACGCGATCATAATCCAGCGGAGGAATGTCGCGGTTTTCCTTCGGGGAGAGGCCCTGCAGCCAGGCCTTGCGGGCATGGACGATCAGCGCGTCCGCTCCGGCCGCCAGCACGGCATCGGCGAGCGCGTCGAGCGCGACTTCCGGGTCCTGCTCGTCGACGCCGATCCGGCACTTGACGGTGACGGGGATGGCGACCTCCGCCTTCATTGCCGCGACGCAACGCGCCACCAGTTCGGGATCGCGCATCAGGCAGGCGCCAAAATTGCCGCCCTGCACGCGGTCGGAAGGGCAGCCGACATTGAGGTTGATCTCCTCATAGCCCCACGCGGCGCAGATCACCGCCGCCTTGGCGAGAGCCTGCGGGTCGGAACCGCCGAGTTGAACGGCAACCGGATGCTCGACCGCCGAGAACCCCAGCAGCCGCTCGCGATCGCCGAAGATCACGGCATTGGCCGTGACCATCTCCGTATAGAGCAGCGCCCGGCGCGACAGCACCCGATGGAACGCCCGGCAATGCCGGTCCGTCCAGTCCATCATGGGCGCCACGGAAAATCTAAATGACTGATTTTTCGACATTATTCATGAATTCAAGGAGTTGGAACGCATCGTGTGCACTCGATTTTTCGCCACGATACGCCCCAATCTCCGATTTTTCGACGCGTGAGTGCACACGGATTGGCTCTACCCTTACTAAACTAAAATCCGTCTCCTGGAGAGCCCAGATCCGTCGGAAGGGGCCGTAGGCCAACGAGACGTTCCTGCGCCGCAAGGCTGCCAATGCCACGCTGCGCGAGCTGGACGAGCGCGGCGACATCATCAAGCGCATGCACTGCCACGAGATGAAGGCGATGCTGCATGAGCGACGTGCTGGGCTTCTGCCCCCCGCTGATCGTCACCGAAAGCGATAGAGACGCCAAACGCCTTGGTTCGCTATTGAGGTTGATGTCGCTGCGACCCGGTCGCCAATCGGAAGCCTCGCTGCACGCCAAGTTCTGCGACGAAGCGTTCGACGAATATTGCGACCCGACGGCTCTTGCTCGACGTGCCGGGCGCGCGCATCAGGTAGAGCGCCTTGGCGGCGATGGGGCGGGTTGGCAGGACCTCCTCGATCTCGCCGGTATCCAGAAGCGACTGGACGAAAAACCGTGGCAGGCTCGTGATTCCCAGGTTACTGCGAACTGCATGTAGCATCAGATCTGGCATCTGCGCTGCGAATGCCACGGTGATGGGCATTTCGTTGCCATCCGCGAGCGGTAGAGAACGTTCGTCGGGATCGTCCTTGTACTGGATATAGTCGAGCGTCGCGACAGAGGCTGCCGATTGCGGGCGCCCGACCCGGTCGAGATAGGCCGGGGCCGCGATCAGAACCTGTTCGATGTCGGCCAATTTTCGAACCGTACCCTCGGCGGGGCCCAGGCGGCAGGCACGAAGCGCCAAGTCCACCCCCAGTTCGGCAGGTGCCTGTATCTGGTCGCTCTCCTTGAGATCGATCCTAAGATTTGGATGCAGGCGGCGGAGGTCAGCCAGCACCGGCACGATCACACTCCGTGCGATCAGTAGCGGACAGGCGATGGCAAGGCGGCCATCGGGCGACGATTTCAGAGCTGACATCGCCTCGTCGAGCCGAGCAATGCCCGCAAGAACGTCTTCGGCATGACAGAGCACCAAGTCTCCCGCTTCGGTCATTTGGATGCCGTTGCGCCCGCGGATCACCAGTTCGACGCCATAGGCTCGTTCGAGTGCGGCGATGTGCTGGCTGACCGCCGGCTGCGTGATCTTCAGGAGCCGGGCGGCGGCCGAAAGCGAGCCCTGTCGGGCGGCGGAAGCCAATGATCGCAAGGCTGCGAGATTATCCATTAGGCCTCCTTATGGCATCCATAAGCATACGTTGGCTGGAAGCCAAAATACCCCAGTCATATTTATGACCGCAAGGGCTCGGTCGCCAGATCGCAGGGGCGCGTCCCGCGAACCACTGGAATACCGGCCAGCGAACCCAATCGGAGCGACTATGACTTTGCTAAATAAAAGCTTTCCTTTAAACGCCACGGTCGCCGTTCCCGCAGTGGGCTTCGGCACCTATCTCATTCATCAGGATGTGAGCGCGTCGGCTGTCCGCGCGGCGATCGAGAAGGGCTATCGCCACATCGACACCGCGCAAGTCTATCAAAACGAAAAGGGCGTCGGTGAGGGTATCCGCGCAGGCATCGCGGCCTGCGGCCTGTCGCGCGACGACATCTTCGTCACCACCAAACTGTGGCCCGGCAATGCCGCATGGGGAGAGCAGCCGAAGAACCGGCAGCAGGCCCTCGCGGCCTTCGCGGAGAGCCTCGATCTGCTCGGCCTCGACGATGTCGACCTGTACCTCATCCACTCGCCGCATGGCGGGACGCAGCGCCTCGCCCAATGGCAGGCGCTGCTTGACCTGAAGCAGGACGGACGGGCGCGCAGCATCGGCGTCAGCAATTTCAACATCAAGCACATCGAGCAGATCGCCGAAGCCGGTCTTGCCCTGCCTGAAGCCAACCAGATCGAACTGCATCCCTGGTCACAGAAGCCCGCTCTGCTTGCATTCATGGCACAGCACGGCATCGCGCCGATCGCCTATAGCAGCCTGGCGCCGCTCTCGACGTGGCGCGTCGATCCGGGTCAGGACAGCGCCAAGACCGGGGAGACCGCCTCTGATGCTGGCATCTTCGGGAAGTTGGCCGCCAAATATGGAGTGTCGGAGGCGCAGTTGCTGCTGCGCTGGGGCGTCCAGAGCGGCTATGCGGTGCTGCCGAAGAGCCTTAACCCCGAGCGGATGCGCGAGAATATCAACCTTGGAGGGTTTGAGATCGACAACAGCGATATGGCGCTGCTCCGCACGCTGGATCGCGGCGATGGTCTCGCCTGGTCGGTTGGTGACCCGACGCTCATCGACTGATGTAGACAATCAGCACCGTCGCCGCGACCGGGGCGCGTGGCAGGATCAATCGCACTGGTTCCGACCATCGCATTTGATTCCGGCATGGCGCGCAAAGACAGCCTTGGGGATCAACCAGTCCGAAGGGTTCACCGACAATGGCCGATGCGCAAGACGTCACGAGCGATGCCTTTTAAGGGTAATAATGAACTGACAAAATGACACCGCCGACGACGCCCTCATATTGAGGAGGTCGCCTGCCGTAAGGCGCTCGCCTTATCCGTCTCTTCCTCCCGGCAGGACGCGCCGATGCGCGTCCTGCCGGATGATCTCCCCACGGCTTCGCGAGCACATGGGTCATTTCCCCGGCCACCCGTCCTTTCCTTGACACGCCGGCACTTCGCGATCGTAGCCGGCCGTCAGGCCGCCAGGTTCTGCTTGAAAAAGCTCGTGAGCTTGGCGAAGGGGATCAGATCGACACGATCATACAGATCCACGTGGCCGGCGCCCGGAACCCAGACCAGTTCCTTCGGCTCCGCTGCGCGTTTGTAGGCGTCTTCGCTGAACTCGCGCGAGTGCGCCTGATCCCCGCTGATGAACAGCATAGGACGCGGCGAAATCGTCTCGATGTCGTTGAAGGGATAGAAGTTCATGAACTTCACATTGCTCGTCACCGTCGGCTTAGTCGTCCTCTGAGGGGACGCGCCGGCCGGCGTGAACTCACCGCGGGGCGTGCGATAGAAGTCGTAGAATTCGCGCTGGATCGGATGGGTATCGGCGCTGAGCACGAGATCGGTGCCACCGGCGACCGCCACCTCGCCTCCGGCAAATTCGACATAACGCTGCTCGGCGGCGGCGGCCGCGATCTCCTTGCGCTGTTCCAGAGTGAGCGAATGGTTGAGCGCGTTGCGATTTACCGACCCCATATCGTACATGGAGACCGTCGCCACCGCGCGCAGTCGCGGATCGATCTTGGCCGCGCTGATGGCAAAACTGCCGCTGCCGCAGATGCCGAGAACGCCGATGCGGTTGCGATCGACGAAGGGCTGGGTGCCGAGATAATCGGCCGCGGCGCTGAAGGCCTCGGCATAGAGGTCCGGCGACACCATGTTGCGCGGCTGCCCGGCGCTCTCACCCCAGAAGGGCAGATCGATGGCCAGCGTCACGAAGCCCTGTTCCGCCAACTTGGTCGCGTAGAGGTTGGAGCTCTGCTCCTTCACCGCGCCCATGGGATGGCCGACGATGATGGCCGGGTTGCGCGCGCTCCGGTTTAGCTCCTTCGGAGCGAACAGGTTTCCGAAAACGTCCATTTGATACTGGCTCTTGAAGGTGACCTTCTCAAGCGTGACCTTGTCGCTGGTGTAGAAATTCGCCGCGCCCCGCGACATGTCTTGCGCGCGGGCCGATGACGTGTCCAGGAGAGACATCATGCCGACGGTGGCCACGCCCACGCCGGCCATTTTGAGCAAGTCGCGACGATCAATCGTCTCGCCCGTTGTGTTCCTCGTAGCGGTCTTGTCTGTTGCGTGTCGATCCATAGCAGCCTCCTTTGCGAGCCTTGGGCGGCTCTGCCTGCCGGACAAAGTGGCGCGAGGCGGACGCGGAAGGTAGGCCTATGAATTGGCTAGAAGTTATGAGTCGACCTCATCAATCGATTGATTGGCGTTTAACGGTGGCCTGCTGAGTTCGGCAACCGGCGACGTTATGTCCGATGACGCAGGGCGTCCAGCAAAGCGACGAAGGCCGGCGAGGACTGACGTCGGCTGGGGTAATAGAGATAGAAGCCGTCCCAAAAGGCGCACCAGTCCTCCAGCACGCGGAGGAGCTGCCCCGCGCGGATATGGTCGCGGGCGATCTCCTCGGGGACAAAGGCAAGGCCTGCGCCAGCAAGCGCCGCATCCAGGACATGGAAGATGTTGTTGAAGGCCAACTGGCCATCGACCCGTATCTTCAGCTCGCGACCGTCCTTCTCGAACTCCCAGGCCCACAGGCCGCCGGAGGTCTGGAAACGGTAGTTGATGCAGCGGTGCTGGACGAGATCCTGCGGGTGTACCGGGGCCGGATGCTCCGCAAAATAGGCGGGGGTTCCGACCACGGCGAAGCGGAAATCGGGGCCGATGCGGGCCGAGATCATATCCTTGGCGAGTTGTTCGCCCATGCGTACGCCGGCATCGTAGCGCTCGGTAACGATGTCGGTGAGGCCATTGTCGAGCATCAACTCGACCTTGATATCCGGGTATCTGGGCAGGAATTTCTGCAGCTTGGGCCAGAGTGTACTGCTGATGGCATAGTCGGACGCGCTGATGCGGATGGTCCCCGCGGGGGTGTCGCGCAGATCGTTCAGCGCATCGACCTGGGCTTCGATCTCGTCAAAATGCGGCCCTATGCCTTGCAGCAGGCGCTCGCCGGCCTCGGTCGGCGAGACGGCGCGGGTGGTACGCGTCAGCAGGCGAACGCCGAGCCGAGCTTCGAGCTGGCGGATCGTGTGACTGAGGGCCGACTGCGACACCCCCATGCGCGAGGCCGCCCGCGTGAAACTGCGTTCGCGAGCGACAGCGATGAAGGCCAGAAGGTCATTGATGTTCTCGCGCGCCATCCATGATCACCTCTCATAAGAACAGGTCGATTATATCGTAAGAACAAAGGGCTGATAGGTGCCGCTCGGCATCGAACGCCACTCCTCCCGTCACGACTTCATCAACTCTCTCTCGAAGCGACGCTGCGAACCCCATGATAGCGACGCGTACGATTGATGAATCGCCCTCATGTCTCCATGCGGCAGCCCACCGCTAACCGACGCCCGGCAGTCTCGCTACCTTACCGTCAGACACGGCGGATAAGTGCCATGTCGTGGGCTTCCATACGCCCGTGAATGGAACAGTGATCATGGTCATGACGCGCAGAATGGTGCTGGGAGCCTGTGTGGTCGGTATGTCCGCGCGCGCCATTGGTGCGTCGGGGCCCGCGTGGGGCCAAGGAGCGGAGAAGCCGTTCATGAAAGTCGAATTTGCCTTCAGCGGGCAGGTGTTCACGGCAACTCTGCTCGACAACCCGACGACGCGCGATTTCGTGTCGATGCTCCCGCTCACGCTCAAGATCGACGATTATTCGACCAACGAGAAGATCGCCTATCTACCACGCAAGCTGACCGAAGCGGGCAGCGGGATCTTCGGCAATGAGGCGCCCGGCGACATCGCCTATTTCGCGCCCTGGGGCAATCTCGTCTTTTATTATGCGGACTACCACTATTGGCCCGGCCTGATCCGGCTCGGGCGGCTCGACGGCGGGATCACGCCGCTGCTGACACGCGGGCAATTCCCGTTGACCGCGACGCTTGCCGGGTGAGGCGAGCGTCGCGTCGACCACAGTGTCCGGCCACGAGAACACGTTTTGGCGAGTGCTGCGCCGCGCGCTGGATCGATGCGTAAACAGAGCGCGCAAGACCTTGAATATTGGCTGGGCGCGGCTGAGCAACACGAGAGGAACAGCATGTCCTACGACCCCGACAACTATGTCGTCGACTCCCGGCGCCTCGGCAGCAGCTATCTCCTCGCGGCCATCGTGCTGGGCATACTCTTCGCCCAGTGTTTTCCGGAAACGTCGACCGCGGATCATGCCACGCTGAGCGCCGCCCAACCTACCATCGTCGTGCTGTCGCCGGCCCGCTTCGACCCCAGCGATGACGAGACGGACGTCGCCGACGCGACCTCTCCCAGCACCCCCTCCCACGTCGCTCCTGCCGGTTTCAGTTCCGCCGGTTTCACTTCCGCCCAGTGTGCCGCCGGGCACGAAGACCGGACGTCGAGCATTCAGGCGCTCTGACGCGGCATTCATGAGCGCGGCTCATGGGGGCAAGCGGGGTGTGCGCCTAATCTGTCGATCCTGCGGCTGATAGAATTAGACCAAATGGAAGCGGTGGAATGACCGACGACGGCGCTGCCTTCCGCAGCGTCGCGACCGCCTGCATGCGCGGCACTTCCGTTTCCGGCTGCCTTTTACAAGGAGAATGACGGTGGACATCACCATTAATGGGCAACTGCATCAGCTGGATATCGAGCCCGATACGCCACTGCTCTGGGTGCTGCGCGATGAACTCGGGCTGACCGGCACCAAATATGGCTGCGGCCTCGCTCAGTGTGGTGCCTGCACCGTGCTGGTGGATGGCCAGCCGACCCGCTCCTGCGTGACGCCGGTCGACGCGGTCGCGGGCAGCCAGATCATGACCATCGAGGCGGTGACGCAGGATCCGGTGGGGCAGAAGGTCGTTGAAGCCTGGGTGTCGCAGCAGGTCGCGCAATGCGGCTACTGCCAGTCCGGCCAGGTGATGGCGGCGACCGGGCTGCTCAAGCAGACCCCGAAGCCGAGCGACGAGGACATCGCCGCCGCCATGGTCAATCTGTGCCGCTGCGGCACCTATAACGCGATCGCCGCCGCCGTCCGGCACGCGGCGCAGGCGTGAGGAGCGGCGCGATGAACGAGATGAGCCCCCTCCCCACCGTCCCGCCGGAAGCCGTGCCGCTCAACCTGTCGCGGCGCAGCTTTCTGGGTGCCTCGCTCGGCGCCCTGGTGCTGGGCGTCGCCCTGCCGGCGGGCGGACGCGCTTTCGCGCAGGAGGCCGCGCCCGCCATCGTGCCGGGCACGCGCGTCAACGCCTATATCCAGATCCAGCCGGACAGCACGGTGCTGTTCCGCAGCGCCTTTATCGAGGGCGGCCAGGGCATTTTCACTGCCATGGCCCAGATCGTCGGCGAGGAACTCGACGTCGATCCCACGCAGTTCGTCGTCGAAGGCGCGCCTCCCGGCCCGGACTACACGCTGATCGGCGGCTACCGCTTCACCGGTGGCAGCATGTCGGTGCGCATGAGTTACGACGCCATGCGCAAGCTCGGTGCCGCCGCGCGCCGGATGCTGCTCCAGGCTGCCGCGACCCAACTCGGCGTACCGATAGCGGAACTCTCGACGCAGCCCGGCCGGGTGATCCACGCCGCCTCGAACCGCTCGATCCCCTATGGCGATCTCGCGACGGCCGCCGCCGCCCTGCCGGTGCCGACGGACGTCCCCCTGCGCGCCCGCGCGGATTTCCGCTGGATCGGCAAGCCGGTCGCCCGTATCGACATTCGCGACAAGTCGACCGGCAAGGCGACCTACGCCATCGATCTGAAGGTGGATGGCATGCTGTACGGCGCCGTCCAGCATGGCGTTCGTCTCGGCATGGAACCTGGCACCCTCGCCAATGAGGATCAGGTCAAGGCGATGCCGGGAGTCCACTCCGTGCACCGCCTGCCCGGTGCGGTCGCTGTGCTGGCCAATAGCTGGTGGCGGGCGCGGCGTGCCGTGGAGGCCCTTCAGATCACCTGGGTCGAGGCCGCTCCCGGCAGCACGGTCCGGGTCATGCCGGCGGACTACTCCTCGGAGAAGCACCTCGCCGACCTCAAGGCGCGCACCGGCGACGGCCTCGCCTTCGAGACCCATGGCGAGGTTGGCCCGGCGCTGGCGGGTGCCGCCCGGATCGTCGAGGCAAGCTTCGATGCCCCGCATCTCGCCCATGCCCAGCTGGAGCCGCCCTCGGCGATCGCCCGCTTCAACGCGGATGGTACGCTGGAGGTCTGGGCACCCAACCAGGCGCCTGAGATGTTCCAGGCCGATGCGGCCAAGGTGGCCGGCATCGCGCCGGAGAAGGTCATCATCCACTCGCCGATTCTCGGCGGCTTCTTCGGTCGGCACTTCCTCTATCAGACGGCCAATCCCTACCAGCAGGCAATCATGCTCGCCAAGGCGACAGGTCGGCCGGTGAAGCTGCTCTGGACCCGCGAAGAGGAGTTCCTGCGCGACGCGCTGCGGCCGATGAGCCTCGCCCGCTTCCGCGCCGGCCTCGACGCCAACGGCCTGCCGGTTGCGCTGAGCGCGGTGGCCGTCGGCGAGGGCGCCACCGGCCGGTGGTTCGGCCGCACGGCCGACAAGGTCGACAGCTCCGCCGTGGAAGGCATCGCCGGCAAGGTCTACGCGATCCCGAACCGCCGCGTCGGCCATGTCCATGTCGATGACCCCACCATTATTGGCTTCTGGCGCTCGGTTGGGCATTCGATGAACGACTTCTTCTACGAGACGTTCTTCGACGAGATGGCCGATGCCGGCAAGCAGGATCCCTATGAGCTGCGCCGGCGCCTGCTCGCCGACAACCCGCGCCACCGCAACCTGATCGAGGCGGTCGCCGCGCTTTCCGGCGGCTGGAAGCGTGGCCCCTTCACCGCCGAGGACGGCACAAGGCGCGCCCGTGGCGTCGCCATGGCCTCGCCGTTTGGCAGCGAGGTCGCGACCATCGCCGAAGTGTCGCTCAAGGGCGGCGAGGTCGTCGTCCACCATGTCTGGGTGGCGGTCGACCCGGGCAGCATCGTGAACCCCGCGATCATCGAGGCGCAGGTGAACTCGGCCGTGGCGCTTGGACTGTCCTCGGCGCTGCTGGAGGAAGTCGTTTATGAAGGGGGCGTCCCGCGCGCCCGCAACTATGACGGCTACCCGATCCTGCCGCCCGAGCGGATGCCCAAGGTGCATGTGCGCATCGTCGAAAGCGGTGCTCCCATGGGCGGCATTGGCGAGCCCGGCCTTCCCGGCGTGCCGCCCGCCGTGGTGAACGCCGCGTCGGTCCTGACCGGCCAGAGAATCCGCAGCCTGCCGCTCTCGCGCAGCAGACTGACGGACATGGCGGGCTAACGACCTCCACCTTTCGGTGCCACGGCCCCGCAGCCCGGCACCGGGAGCAGCCGCCCCTCACCGCGACGAGGTGGCGGCTGCAGCGTTTTCGGAGGCGGTTAGGGGTCGCCCGCAACCGCTCTGAACCTGACGAAGAAAAGCCCGCCGGATCAGCGATCCGGCGGGTTTTTCATTCGGCTCATGAGCGGGTCAATAGGCACGCCGTCAGGACGCAACGAGAGCGGCCCGCTGGGCCGTCTTCGCGGCGAGCCAGGCGGCGATCACCAGCAACACGGCGGCGGCCCCGAATGTCGCCTGATAGCCGCTGGCATCGAACAGCACGCCGCCGACCGTCGCGCCGATGGTGATGGCGAGCTGGACCACCGCGACCATCAGCCCGCCGCCGGCTTCCGCGTCGCGCGGCATGGTGCGCGACAGCCAGGTCCACCAGCCGACCGGCGCCGAGGTCGCAAGCAGGCCCCACACGCCCAGCAGGGCGGCGGTCACCAGCGGGGACGCGCCGAAGCCGATCAGCGCCGCCGCGATCACCGCCATGATGGCAGGGATGACGATAAGGGTGCGGTAAAGATCGTTCCTCACGAAGCGTTCGATCAACAGGGTGCCGATGAAGCCGGTCACACCGATCAGCAGCAGGATGAGCGACAGCGCGGTCAGATCGACCCGCGTCACCGTCTCAAGGAAGGGGCGCAGATAGGTGAACAGCGCGAACTGGCCCATGAAGAACACGCTGACGGCCGCCATGCCCAGGCACACCACCGGCCGGCGAAACAGGTAGAACACATGAACGGAGGTGGCGCGCGCCTCGGTCTTCATCGAGGGCAGGCTGATGAACTGCCAGACGAAGACCGCAACGGCGACCGGGACAACGCAGAAAAAGGCGCCGCGCCAGCCGATGATCCCGCCAAGAAAGCTGCCCAGCGGAGCCGCGACCACGGTAGCCAGGGCATTTCCGCCATTGAGAATGGCGAGCGCCCTCGGCACCTGTTGTGCCGGCACCAGCCGCATCGCGGTCGCTGCCGACAGGGACCAAAAGCCGCCGATGACGATGCCGATCAGCGCACGCCCGATCATGAACACCGTATAGCTCGGCGCCGTCGCCACGATCGCGCCCGAGGCGATCATCAGGCCCGTCAGCGCGAGCAGCAGGATCCTGCGGTCGAGACGGCCGGCGATGGCGGTGATGAACAGGCTCGTGAGCACCGCGAACGCGCCGGACACCGAGATGGCCTGCCCGGCCTGCCCTTCGCTGATGTGCAGCTCGTTGGCAATTGGCGTCAGCAGGCTGACCGGCATGAACTCGGAGGCGATGAGCGTGAAGACGCAGAGGGAGAGCGCAAAGACGCCGCCCCAATTCGCGGCAGGGGAGGCTGTGGCCTCCGTCATGCCCTCGGCGACAGGCGTATCGTGAGTCAGCATGATGATTCCAGTGAAAGGGCGCGCGCCGGTCGCCACGCAGCGACGCCGGCACCGTCCGGGACGGCTCCCGCCGGGCTATCGCCCATTCCGCGCGGCGGGAGGCGTGCGGCGGTGCAGGGTGGATCGAGGCTAGAGGGCAGCTTGCCCTGCGACTACCGGCCGGAGCGCGCATGGCGTGATGAGGGAGCCTCATCAATCGGGGGCCGCGCCCCCCGAGCCTCGCATACGCGACTTTCATTGATGAGCGCCCTTCATGAGAGCTAGCGCGCGGCGGCTCTACCCCTGCCGGGTTGCCCGTCCTAGTTCAGGCGTGGACATCCCGGCGCCGCGCGTCAGCGGTGCGGCAGCCACGCACAGGAGAAGCCCATGAAGACCGTTGGCTATGCGGCGCGCTCGGAGACGACCCCGCTCCGTCCCTATGATTTCGAGCGCCGTGAGCTGCGGCCGAACGACGTCGCGATGGAAGTTCTGTTCTGCGGGGTCTGCCATTCGGACCTGCATCAGGCACGCAATGACTGGGGCTGGAGCCGCTACCCGCTGGTGCCCGGCCACGAGATCATCGGCCGCGTGACCGCCGTCGGGAACGATGTCAAGCATTACGCGGTCGGCGACCATGTGGCGGTCGGCTGCCTCGTCGATTCCTGCCAGAGCTGCGATCAGTGCCGGAAGGGTCTCGAGCAACTCTGCCGCAAGGGGCCGGTCCAGACCTATAGCGACACGGACCGCTTTTCCTGCGAGCCGACCGCGCTGACCCAGGGCGGCTATTCCAAGCACCTCGTAACGCGCGAGGAGTTTGTGCTGCGCGTGCCGGAAGGGTTGGACCTTTCCAAGGCCGCCCCGCTGCTCTGCGCCGGCATCACCACCTATTCGCCGCTGCGCACCTGGAATGTCGGGCCAGGCAGCCGCGTCGGCGTGGTCGGCCTCGGCGGGCTCGGCCATATGGCGGTGAAGCTCGCCACCGCGATGGGCGCCGATGTCACCGTGCTGAGCCGCAACCGGGACAAGGAAGCCGACGCGCTGGCGCTCGGCGCCGACTGCCTGCTGGTGTCGAGCGACGCGGACGCCATGGCGCAGGCGGCGAGCAGCTTCGATCTCATCATCGACACCGTGCCGGTCAAGCACGACATCAACCCCTATGTGCCGCTGCTCGATGTCGACGCGACGCTGGTGCTGGTCGGCCAGATCGGCCCGCTGGCGGAGCCAAGCACCGTGCCGCTGCTGCTGGGCCGTCGCCGCATTGCCGGCTCGCCGATCGGCGGTATGGCCCAGACACAGGAGATGCTGAACTTCTGCGCCAAGGCCGGCGTTCTCCCCGATGTCGAGATGATCCGCATGGATGAGATCAACACCGCGTTCGAGCGGCTGGAAAAGGCCGATGTGCGCTATCGTTTCGTCATCGACATGGCCTCGCTTCCGCTTCCCGACGCGGCCTGAAATCCCTTCCCCGACCGTCGGCGGGCCATCGCCGGCGGTCCCTTCGTCCGAGGTGCGCCCGTGAAGCCCTATGTCATCTGCCTTATGGAAACCTCGCTCGATGGGCGCCTGCACCCGAGCCGCTTCACCGACAGCCCGCAGGGTGGCCGCGCCGACTGGGGCCGGCTCTATGAGCAGGTCCACGGCACACTGAAAGCCGATGCCTGGCTGGTCGGGCGGGTGACGATGACCGAGATGGCCAAGGGCGTGCCGCATCCGCCGGCGAATGTCGGCGCGGTGGCGCGCCCGTTCCATGTCGCGACGCGGGCGGCGAGCTACGCCATCGCGCTCGATCCTTCCGGCAAGGTGCACTTCAAGGGATCAGGCGTCGGTGGCGATTCTGCCATCGCCCTGCTCGGCCGGGATGTGCCGGACAGCCACCTCGCCGAACTCGCGGCCGATGGCGTTTCCTACATCGTCGCCGAGGGCGCCGAGATCGACCTTGCGGCGACGCTGGAGATTCTGGCGCGTGAGTTCGGCATCCAGCGCCTTGCGGTGGAGGGCGGCGCGCGCGCCAATGGCGCCTTCTTCGCCGCCGGTCTCGTCGATGAGTTCAGCGTGCTCATCGCCCCCGCGCTCGACGCCCGGCCGGGCAGCGAGGCCATCGTCGACGCGGGCCCCGACGGGCTCGCCGGCAAGGTCACCCTGTCGCTCCTCGCCGCTGAAACGCTCGATCACGGCGTGGTCCATCTTCGCTATGCGGTGAAGCCGGCCTGAAGCGGTCTTGGCGAACACGGGTTCACCGATACAGCTTTAGAATGTTGTTTTTACGCATTTTCTTGCCGCGAACAGAAATCCACGTCGCTCGAAAATGCTCTAGCATCCCCGCATGACCCACACCTGCGACATCGCCATCATCGGGGCCGGCGCGGCCGGCATCGGCGCCGCCCGGCGGCTGGCCGGTCGCGGCCTGTCGGTTGTCGTGCTGGAGGCCCTGCCGCGCCTTGGCGGGCGCGCCTGGACCGCGATGACGCGCGGCCTGTCCCTCGATCTTGGTTGCGGCTGGCTGCATTCGGCCGACCGCAACCCGTGGGCGCGGATCGCGGAGGCCGCCGGCTTCGTCCTGGATCGCCGGCGCAGTGCCTGGGATCAGCAGTTCGGCGATCTCGGGGCTGCCCCGGCGGACTGGGAAGCGGCCGGCGCGGCGTTCGACACCTGGAGCCGAAGCCTCGTCGATGAACCTCCGGCCAGCGACCGGGCCTTTGACGCGGTGAAGCGCGGCGAGCGATGGCTCGCCTATCTCCAGGCCTTGAGCGGCTATATCAGCGGCGACGAACTGGAGCGCATATCGGCCGCCGATTATGCCGCTTATGATAGCGCCTCGACCGATCTCAACTGGCGTCTGCCGGCTGGCTACGGCACGCTGATCACCTCCCGCTTCCCTGCCGATGTGGCGCTGCATCTGGCAACGCCGGTGCAGCGGATCGACGTCGACGGGCCCGTCGTCGAACTCGTCACCCCGCGCGGCACGCTGCGCTGCCGGGCGGCGATCATCACCGTCTCCACTCACGTGCTTGCCGGTACGGCGATCCGCTGGCCGGCCGCGCTCGGTCCCTGGCGCGCGGCGGCGGCGCATCTGCCGCTGGGCTGCAACGAGAAGCTGTTTCTGGAGATCATCGGTCCCTCGCCCTTCGAGGCGGAGACCCATGTGCAGGGCGACCTCCATGACCCGGCATCGGGCACCTATTACATCCGGCCCTTCGGGTTCCCCGTCATCGAGTGCTTCCTCGGCGGCGCCGGCGCCCGCAGCGCCCTTGCGGCGGGAACGGACGCTGCCTTCGGCCATGCCACCGACCAGCTCGTTGCCCTCTTCGGCGGGAATGTGCGCCGCGCTCTGCGACCGGCTCTCGCCTCCGCCTGGGGCGCGACGCCCACGATCGGGGGCGGCTACAGTCATGCCTTGCCCGGTCACCGCGCCGCACGCGACCAGATCGCCCGTCCTTTCGAGGAGCGGCTGTTTTTCGCCGGCGAGGCCACGCATCCTACGGACTTCTCGACCGCACATGGCGCGCTGCTTAGTGGGATTCGCGCCGCTGGCGAGGCGGCAGAAGCCCTCAGTGGTAAGCGGCAATAGATACCGGCCAGCGCAAATGCTGCCGAAACCGCCCTTCCCATAGGGCTTCGCCGGCCTCGCGCAATAACGATAAGTTGATAGTGGGATTGATGAATTTCCCACATAGCGCCATGCGAGAGAGCCCGGCTAATCCCTCCTCATCCCTCTGCGTAAGCTTGAGCTTCCTAAGGTCTGCGTTGGCGCCCGCCACCGTCCGGCCTCGACGATAGCGAACCTTGCCGGAGACAGGATGGCCTCTCGATTCCTCGCCGTACTTGCCTGCTCAACTCTCGCCCTTTCGGGTCTCGCCCCTCCGGCCAGCGCACAGGACGCGGCGACCGGAGAACGCCTGTTCCGCACCCGCTGCGCCTCCTGCCATTCCCTTGAGCCGGGACAGAACCGCATCGGCCCCAGCCTGAACGGCGTCATCGGACGCCAGGCGGGAAGTGTCGAGGGCGCACGCTATTCGGCCGGCCTGCGCGACCTCGGCATCACCTGGGATGCGGCACAGATCGACACCTTCCTCGCCAATCCGCGCGCCATGGTGAAGGGAAGCACCATGACCATCTCCGTGACCAACGCGGCGGATCGCGCGGCGATCACCGCCTATCTGCAGAGCCAGCCGTCAAGCAACTGACCGGGCAATCCGAGCTGATCCGCCGCGCGCCGCGCCGCGCGCGCATCATCCACCCCGTCCGCCTTGTGTCCGGCGGGGGCGCGACATTGAAAACAAGGAGTTCGCTTGTGAAGAGTTTTGCTGCCAGCCTCGCCCTGTCCGCGCTTACTACCACCGCGGTCGCGGCCGAAGAGACGCGCCGCACCCGCGTTGCGCCGGAGGCCGTCTATCAGGTCGCGCCGGGTCTGGGACAGTTCACGGATGGCGTCCTGTTTGGCGAGGTCTGGGCGCGCGATGCCCTCAAGCCGCGTGACCGCAGCCTTGTCACGCTGGCCGCGCTGATCGCGACCGGCAAGACTGCCGAGGTCGGGGCTCATACCGCCCGCGCGCTCGATACAGGGGTAACGCCGGTCGAGATCGGCGAGGTCATTACCCATCTCGCCTTTTACAGCGGCTGGCCGAATGCGCTCTCGGCGGTCACCGAGGTGCAGCGCGTATATGTCGATCGCGGCATCGGCCCGGTGGACCCGAGCGCCGCCGCCCGGATCGAACTGGACGCGGCCGCCGAAGCCGCCCGCTCCGCCACCGTCACCACCACGGTTGGGCCGACCGCGCCCGAACTGGCCGATCTGACCAACCGGGTTCTGTTCGGCGATCTCTGGCGGCGTTCGGAGCTCACAGCCCGTGACCGCAGCCTCATTACCATCACGGCGCTGATTGCCATCGGCCAGCCGGAGCAACTGCCCTTCCATGCCAACCGGGCGATGGACAGCGGGCTGACGCGCGACGAGGTTGCGGAAACACTCGCGCATCTTGGCTTCTATGCCGGCTGGCCGCGCGCCTTTTCCGCGGTTCCGGTGTTGCAGCGCGTATTCGACAGCCGGGCCGGAACACCGGCTCAAGCTGCCGCGCCTGCCCCCGGTGCGTCTGCCGCACCCGCTGGGGAGCTTAAGATCGTGCGCGCCAAGGATGCGCCATCGGTACCGGGGCCGGACGCCTACTTCACCGGTAGCGTCCGCGTCTCCGGCAATTTCAAGGGCGATACCCCTTCGCGCGTCAACGGCGCAACGGTGAATTTTGCGCCGGGCGCCCGCACGGCCTGGCACACGCATCCGCTGGGCCAGACCCTGTTCATCATTTCCGGGCGCGGCTGGGTGCAGAAGGAAGGCGGACCGGTGGAGGAGGTGGTGCCCGGCGATCTGGTCTGGATTCCGCCGAATGTGCGCCACTGGCACGGTGCCAGCGCCGAGCAGGCCATGTCGCATCTGGCCGTGCATGAGGAACTCGACGGCAAGGTGGTCACCTGGATGGAGAAAGTGACGGATGCTGAATATCTGAAATGAGGGAGCTCCTCGGGAAACCGGCCGGCTCGGCAGCCCGCTGCCGAAGGACCGAATCTGCGCCATCCCTTGGGATCATTTCAGAATAGCCACGATCCAGTACGGTTAGCCCGATCGCGCTCGCAACCTCACGCGCCGGCCGTCTCCTCCATCTCGTGCCGCCAGGGCGGATCGGCTCCCGCGCGGGTGACCGAGATCGCGGCGGCGCGCACCGCGAAGGCGAGCACGTCCGCGACAGCACTGGCATCCAGCGCCGCGAGTGCGGCCGGCGCCAGCGCGCCTTTCCGCTCCAGCGCCGCGAGGAAGGCGGCGTTGAAGGTATCGCCCGCCCCGACCGTATCGGCGACCGTCACGATGGGGGCCGGCACGGCGACATCGAGCCCGGCGCCGAAGACCCGCGCACCGCGCGAGCCCTGCGTCACCAGCACGAGACGCGGGCCCATCGCCTGCACCGCGCGGGCCTTGTCGGCAAGGTCGCCCTCCCCCATCAGCCAGTCGAGATCCTCGTCAGAGAGCTTCACCACATGGGCGAGGCCGATCAGCCGGCGGATGCGGACGCGATAGGCGTCTTCATCGCGGATGAAGCCGGGGCGGATATTCGGGTCGAGCATGATCAGCCGCCCCTGCCCGTCGCCCGCTACGCGCGCGGCCAGAGCTTCCATGGTCGATCCCACCGGCTCGCCGACAAGGCTGATGCCGCCGATGAAAAGCGCCTGCACCGAGGCGGGGACCTCCGGCAGGTCGGCCGGGGTGAGCATGCGCCCGGCCGTGTTCTCGTCGAGGAACAGGTAGCGCGCCTGCCCCTCGACCAGCGTGACGAAGGCCAGCGTCGAATGCCGGTCCGACGGCCGGCACAGCGCGGTGTCGACGCCCACCCGTGCCAGTTCGGCGCGCAGCTGGTCGCCGAACAGGTCGGTGGACAGGCCGTACCAGAAAGCGGTCGGCACACCGAGCCGCCCTGCCGCGATGGCGGTGTTGAACACCGAGCCGCCCGGCAGCGGCAGGAAGGCCCGCCCCTCCGGCATCTGGCGCGGCACCATGTCGATCAACGCTTCGCCGGCGCAGAGAAGAACCGGCGCGGAGAGCGTGGCGGATGCGGCCATGGGTAACCTCTCGAAGGTTCGGCTTCAGCCCGCGAGATAGTCTGTGAGGACGGCGCGGGTGCCGTTCGCCCATAGCGCGCGCAGCGCGTGGGCGAAAGCCACCACGATGTCGGGATCACCGCCGAGATCGCCGTAAACCTCGCTCATGGCAAGCCAGACCGCGGGATCGTCCTTGGCCCGCTGGGCGCGGAGGGTCAGTTCCGCCCAGTTGGGATCGTTCGGCGCGATCACCGCGCCGCTGTCGCTCACCCCGGCGCAATAGCGGCACCACAGCGCGGACAGCAGGATCAACCCCTTCGGCAGCCGCCCGGCGGCGCGGTTGTCGCGGATCGAGGGCACGATGAATTTGGGCTGGCGGTTCGAGCCGTCGAGGCAGAGGCGGCGCACCGTGTCCGCCACGTCCGGATTGGCGAAGCGCGCGCGGATGACGGCGTAGTAGGCCTCAAGGTCGGTGTCGGGCACCGGCGGCACGATGGGGATGATCTCCTCGCGCTCGACCTTGTCGAGGAAGGCGGCGATGAGCGGCTGCTCCATGTCCTCATGCACCAGCTCAATGTCCATAAGCCCGCCGGGATAGGCGATGATGGCGTGACCGCCATTGAGGATGCGGATTTTCATCGTCTCATAGGCATGGACATGATCGGTGAAGATGACGCCGACCTTCTCCAGCGCCGGCCGGCCGGCGGGGAAATGATCCTCCAGCACCCATTGCCGGAAGGGCTCGCAGGTGACCGGCACCGGATCATCGAGCCCGAAGGCCGCGGCCATGGCCCGCTCGCGCTCCCCGGTAGCGGGGGTGATGCGGTCCACCATGCCGTTCGGGAACGCGACATTGGCCTCAACCCAGTCAGCAAGCTCGGCATCGAACAGCCGCGCGAGACCGACCACCACCTGTCGGGTGACATGGCCGTTGCCGGGGAGATTGTCGCAGGACATGACCGTGAATGGTGGAATGCCGGCGCTGCGGCGCGCCTTCAGCCCGGCGAGAATGGCGCCGAAGGCGGTCTCCGGTGCCTCGGGATGGGTGGCGTCGGCCGTGATGTCGGGGGCGGCGGTATCGAGCTGTCCGGCCGGGTCCATGAAATAGCCGCCCTCGGTCACGGTAAGGCTGACGATGCGGATCTCCGGCCGGGCCATGGCGGCGATGAGCGCGCCATTGCCATGCTCGACGGGCAGGAAATCGATCATCGCGCCGATGCGCCGCGCCCGCCGGCCGGTCGGATCGAGCTCGATCACGGTGGACAGGCAGTCCTGCGCCTTCAGCGCCTCGCGCATCGCCGCATCGGCCGGGCGCACCCCAGCGCCGATGATCGCCCAGTCATGCCCCTCGCCGAGCGCGAACAGGTCGTCGAGATAGACCGCCTGATGGGCCCGGTGGAAATTGCCGAGGCCGATATGGACGATGCCCGGGGTCAGACGGGCACGGTCATAGGCGGGGAGCGCGAGGACGGGCGGCAGTGCGGCGGGGATCGTCATCTCTCAGGACTTCCGGTTGTCGCGCCAAAGGGGACGGGCGACGTTTGAAGGCGCGGCCGGCGGGCGGCCGATGTCTGTCGGGCGAAGGCGGCGCGCTCAGGCGCCGGGCGCCGCACCGCCCATGGCTTTGCCGGCGGCGTCGAAGCGGTGAAGCTTGTCCGGCTGCGGGGCCAGACGCACCCGCGCCCCATGGCGCAGCGGCACATCCCCACCGACGCGGACATTGATCTGGCCGACGCCCTCCACCTCGACCTTCAGGAAGGTGTCGGAGCCGAGATGCTCGCAGAGCCCTACCGTACCCGTCCACGGCCCGTCCTCAGTGAGGTCGATATGCTCGGGCCGTATGCCGAGCGTCGGGGCGCCGTGCTTTGCGGCCTCCGCGCCCTCGATCAGGTTCATCTTCGGGCTGCCGATGAAGCCGGCGACGAAGAGGTTGGCGGGCGAACGATAGAGTTCCAGCGGGCTACCCACCTGTTCGATGCGCCCCGCGTTCAGCACCACGATGCGGTCGGCCATGGTCATGGCCTCCACCTGGTCGTGGGTGACGTAGATCATCGTGGTCTTCAGCGTCTGGTGCAGCTCGGAGATTTCCTGCCGCATGGAGACACGCAGCGCCGCGTCGAGATTGGACAGCGGCTCGTCGAACAGGAACGCCGCCGGCTCGCGCACGATGGCCCGGCCGATGGCGACACGCTGGCGCTGACCGCCGGACAGCTGGCTCGGCTTGCGGTCCAGATAGGGGGTGAGGTTCAGCACCTTCGCCGCCGCCTGCACCTTGCGCTCCTGCTCCTCGGCGGAAGCGCCGGCCATGCGCAGAGGGAAGGCGATGTTCTTCCTTACGCTCATATGCGGGTAGAGCGCGTAGCTCTGGAACACCATGGCGAGGCCGCGCCGCGCCGGCGGAAGCTTGGTCGCATCCTTGCCGTCGATGGAGATGATGCCGGACGTCGTGTCCTCCAGCCCGGCGATGAGCCGCAGAAGGGTGGACTTGCCGCAGCCCGAGGGGCCGACAAACACCACGAACTCGCCATCGGGTATGACGAGGTCGATCCCCTGGATGATCGACATGCCGCCGAAGGACTTGCGGACCTCGGAAAGAACGATCTCGCCCATGGGTCTCTCCCTATTTCACAGCGCCGAAGGTCAGCCCGCGCACGAGCTGCTTCTGGCTGAACCAGCCCAGGATCATGATGGGCGCGATGGCCATGGTGCTGGCCGCTGAAAGCTTGGCGTAGAACAGCCCTTCCGGGCTGGAATAGCTGGCGATGAAGGCGGTGAGCGGCGCCGCGCTGGCCGCCGTCAGGTTCAGCGTCCAGAAGCTCTCGTTCCAGGCGAGGATGACGTTGAGCAGCAGCGTCGAGGCGATGCCCGGCACCGCCATGGGCGTGAGCACATAGAGAATTTCCGAGGACAGGGTGGCCCCGTCCATCCGCGCCGCTTCGAGGATCTCGCCGGGGATTTCCTTGAAGTAGGTGTAGAGCATCCACACGATGATCGGCAGGTTCACCATGGTGAGCACGATGACGAGGCCGGTCTTCGTATCCAGCAGCCCGGTGTCGCGGGCCAGCAGATAGAGCGGCACCAGCACGCCCACCGCCGGCAGCATCTTGGTGGAGAGCATCCACATCAGGAGATCCTTGGTGCGCTTGCCGGGCACGAAGGCCATCGACCACGCCGCCGGCACCGCGATGATCAGCCCGAGCAGGGTCGAGCCGAGCGAAATCACCACCGAGTTCCAGAAATGCGCGAGGTAGTCGGAGCGTTGGTTGACCGTCTCGTAATTCTCCAGCGTCCAGTCGAAGAACAGGAAGGACGGATGGGAATTGATCGCCTCGCCCTCGGTCTTGAACGAGGTGAGGAAGGTCCACAGGATCGGAAAGAAGATCAGCAGCGCCACGCCCCAGGCGAGGAGAGTGACGGCGGCCTTGCGGCCCTTGGAAACCTCGCGTGCCATGTCAGGCCTCCAGGTTCTTGCCGATCATCCGCATCAGGAAGATCGCGACGATGTTGGCGAGGATGACCGCGACGATGCCGCCCGCCGAGCCGAGCCCGACGTCGAACTGCAGCATGGACTGCATGTAGACGAGGAAGGTCAGCGTGGTGGAGGCCGTGCCCGGCCCGCCATTGGTGGTGACGAGGATTTCGGCGAAGACCGACAGAAGGAAGATGGTCTGGATCAGCACCACCACCGTCATCGCCCGCATCAGATGCGGGAGGGTGAGGTGCACGAAGCGCCAGATCGGCCCTGCGCCGTCCATTTCGGCGGCTTCCATCTGCTCGCGGTCGAGGCTTTGCAGCGCCGTGAACAGGATCAGCGTGGCGAAGGGCAGCCATTGCCACGCGACGATGGCCGTGATGGAGGCCAGCGGCACATTGGCAAAGAAGTCGATCGGCTGAAGGCCGAGCCCGCGCGCCAGCGCCGCGAACAGCCCGTTTACCGGGTTCATCAGCATGTTCTTCCACACCAGCGCGGAGACGCTCGGCATGACGAAGAAGGGCGCGATGACGAGGATGCGCACGATCCCCTGCCCCCACATCGGCTGGTCGAGCAGCACCGCCAGCGCCACGCCGCCGACCACGGTGATGACCAGCACGCCGAGCACCAGGGTCAGCGTGTTCACCAGCGCCGGCCAGAAGGCCGGGTCGGTGAAGAAATAGGAGTAGTTCTCGAAGCCGGTGAACTCTTCCGTCCCCGGCATCAGCAGGTTGAAGCGCAGGAAGGAGAAATAGACGGTCATGCCCAACGGCACGATCATCCACAGGAACAGCAGCAGCACCGCCGGGGTGAGCATCAGCCGGCCGGCCATGTGCGAAGCTTGCGTCGCCATATTGGACCTCCCTTGATCGAGCCGGCTACCGGCGCAGAGCGCCGCGGGCTCGGGGGAACGGAACGGAAATCATGAGGGGCGACGCAGCCCGCGCCGGCACCTTGCCCTTTGGGCCGCCCTTCCCGGAGGATGCGCCCCGCAAAGGGAGGTCCCGACACGGCACGGGAGCGGGAGACACCCGCGCCGTGTCGGGAAATAGCCCGGCGCGAGCGGGCGCTGGGCGGACCGAAGGACCTTCGCGGTGCGAAGGTTCGCGCAGGCCTACTTCTTGGGGTAGCCGGCGCGCGTCATCTCGCGCGTGGTGAGCGCCTGCGCGGCGGCGAGCGCCTGGTCGGCACTCGCCGTGCCGGCGAGCGCGGCCGAGAACTGCTGCCCCACCGCCGTGCCGATCGCCTGGAACTCCGGGATCGCGACGAACTGGCCGCCCGTATAGGGCACCGGCTTGTCGGAGGGCTTCTGGGTATTGGCGGCCTCGATCGCCTTCAGCGTCATCTGCGCGAAGGGCGCGACCTTCAGATATTCCGGGTTCTTGTAGAGAGAGGTGCGCGTGCCCGGCGGCACGTTGGCGATGCTGTCCTTTTCCGCCACCAGCTTCATATAGGCCGGCGAGGTCGCCCAGGCGACGAAGGTCTTGGCGGCGTCAGCCTTGGAGGTGGTCGCCGGTATGGCGAGGTTCCACGACCACAGCCAGTTGCCATGGTTGGAGCCGCCCTTGCGCACCGGCGCCGGGGCGAAGCCGACCTTGTCGGCGACCTGCGATTCCTTCGGGTCGGAGATGAAGGAGGCGGCCACCGTGGCGTCGATCCACATGCCGCACTTGCCGGTCTGGAACAGGGCAAGGTTCTCATTGAAGCCGTTGGAGGACGCGCCGGGCGGGCCGTACTGCTTCATCAGGTTGAGATAGGTGTCGAGGGTCTTCTTCCACTCGGGGCCGTTGAACTGCGGCTTCCACTCCATGTCGAACCAGGCGCCGCCCATGGAATTGTTCATCGAGGTGAGGAACGCCATGTTCTCGCCCCAGCCGGCCTTGCCGCGCAGGCAGATGCCGTAGATGCCGACGCCCTTGTCGGTCATCTTCTGGGCGGCCTCGGTGATGAACTCCCAATCGGGATTCTCGGGCATCTTCAGCCCCGCCTTCTCCAGAAGGTCGGTGCGGTACATGAGCATCGAGCTCTCGGCGTAGAACGGCACGGCGTGCAGCTTGCCGTCGACAGTGAGGCCCTGCGCCACCGGCGGCAGCAGGTCGGCCGGGTCGTAATCGGCGCCGAGATTTTCCAGCGGCATCAGCCAGCCCTGCTTGGCCCAGATCGGCACTTCATAATTGCCGATGGTCAGCACGTCGTACTGGCCGCCCTTGGAGGCGATGTCGGTGGTCACGCGCTGGCGCAGCACGTTCTCTTCCAGCGTCACCCAGTTGACCTTGATGTCGGGATGCTGGGCGTTGAACGCGGGCATCAGGCGCTGCATGCGGATCATGTCGCCATTGTTCACGGTGGCGACGGTGATGGTGGTCTGCGCCGAGGCCGCGCCGGCCGCGGCAACGAGCATCGAAGCACCCAGCAGGGCGCGGATAGTCACAGTCATGGCTTCCTCCCTGGCGATTTGAGCAATTCATCGCCTTGCGGGCAAATATTCACCCAGAGAACGCAGGGTCAATCCCCCGATCATGCTGCGGATGCGAGAGGGGCGGGCTGGTGCGCGGGGGAAGCGGGACGGCAGGGGCGACGGGAAACGAGCGCGTCGAAGGCCTTAGGCCGCCTTCGCAGGCGCGGCAGGGCGAAGGGATTTGGCTCAACAGTCTTGCGCTGGAAAGCCGAAGCCGGAGCCCCGCGCCGGGGTACAGCGTGAGACTCGTCGGCCCGACCTCTTCAGCGCGGCCGAACGGCCCTCACAGCGCCAGCACGCCGCGCGCGGTCGGCTCGTCGCTGATGAGCCCGTTGAGGATGCCACCGCGCAGCGCGGCCGCGATCGCCGGAACCTTGGAGGGTCCCGCCGCGACGCCGATCACCGGGCGGTCCGGCCGGGTGGACGGGGCATGCAGGCTGCCGAGGCGCTGGTTGATCGGCAGGTCGAGGTAACGTCCGTTCACGTCGAAGATGCGCCCGACCACCTCGCCGACCGCGCCCGCCCGCTGCACCTCGATCAGTTCCGCCGGCTTGAGGAAGCCGTCGGTCAGCAGCGGCGCGTCCTGGCTCATCTGGCCCACGCCGACGAAGGCGGCATCGGCCGCGCCGGCAAGTTCGCGCACCTTGCGGACCGGCCCGAGCGCGAGGAACTGCTCCTTCTCCTCGATCGTGTCGGAGATGACCGGCACCGGCATCGGGTAATGCGGCGCGTGCACCTTCTCCGCCAGCCGCATGATGACGTCGTAATAGGAGGCCGAACCGTCCGGCGCGATGTTGCCGATCAGCGAGACCAGCCGGTGCTGCGGCGCCTCTATGGTTCCCAGCGCCTCGATCATGGCGCGCAGCGCCCGCCCGGTGCCGAGCGCGATGACGCGGGGGCGCGGCTCGCGCAACACCCGCTCCATTTCCACCGCTGCCGCCGGAGCGATCGCGCGCACCGGATCGCGGTCCGGCCCCAGGCCCGGCACCACCCGGCAACTGACCAGATTGAACCGCTCGCGCAGCGCGCTCTCCAGCTCCAGGCAACTGGCGAGATGATGGTTGAGCCGCACATGGATCAGCCCCGACGCCACCGCGCGGCTGACCAGACGCTGCGCGCGCTGGCGCGACACACCCATCTCGCTGGCGATCTGGTCCTGCGTCAGGCCGCCGACATAGTACAGCCAGGCCGCGCGCGCGGCCTGATCGTTGGCGGACGTGTCGGTGTCGGTGAAGCTCATCTGGAACTGGCTGCGTCTGCGGAAAGGCGGAAGAGGTCGGGCTGGGCGGCCCGCAACTCGGCGAAACTGGTGAAACGGCGATGCGGCTGCACGCCTGCCGGCAAAGGCAGCTCCATCACAGCGAAATGCCGGCCGCCGGTGAAGTGCCACACTTCCATTCCTGCCGCCTGCCCGGCCTGAAGCCCGACGCCGCTATCCTCGACCACCACGCAGGCCCGCGGGTCGGCACCCATGCGGGCGGCGGCATGAAGGAACAGGTCCGGCGCCGGCTTGCCGCGCGCCACCTCGCTCGCGGTGAAGGCCCGCCCGGCGAACACGCGGTCGAGGCCGGTGATGCGCAGCGAGGCGGCAAGCCGCGGCGGGCTGGACGACGTCGCGAGGCAGAACGGAACGTCGAGCGCGGCCAGCGCCTCGACCGCCCCCTCCATCACGGTGAGCCGCGCCTCGAAAGCGGCCACGAGACGGGCACGATACTCGGCTTCGAAGCTCTCCGGCAGGGCGATACCGAAGCGCGCGCGCACTTCGACGGGGACCACCGCATAGGCCCGGCCGATGAAATGGCGCGCGACAAAGGCGAGGTCGACCTCGACGCCATGGGCTGCCAGCGCGTCGATCAGCGTGCCGGCGCTGAGCAGTTCGCTGTCGATCAGCACGCCGTCGCAATCGAAGATGATGAGCGCGGGGCGCATGAATGGCCGTCCAGTCCTGTGTCCGCCGGGAGCCAGAGGAGCTGACAATGCCCGGATGCGATCGGTTGAGGCCACTATTATCATCCCGACGCGCTTACTCCACCGCTACCTGGCGCTCGCCGGTCGCCGCCCTCCCCCGGAGCCCGACGGCAAATGTCCGGCTCCAACTCGCGGGCAGGTGGAGCCATGACACCGAAACAATCTTCCGGGAGGTCCGGTGCGGTTCACTCACCCCGGCAACACATGGGGGCCGTGCGATCGCGCGCGAGGGCCCGCAAGCACGCCGCAGGGAGCACCGGCGTGGGTCGCGGCAGCCTGCTGGCCAAGCATCCACACATTCAAGCACCCACATATTGATGCGACGGTTTCCATAGAATGAAAGGCAGGAAATTCTCTCCCTCCGGCAATCATTGCCGATCGTATCAAGAACATTTCTAATATTTCCGGGTAGCATTGATGCATTCGACCTTTTCGCGCTACTGCGTTGCGTCACCCATGCGGGCCGTGAACCGGAGAGGCGGATCGAGCCGATGTCTCGCAATGATGCGTTGCGCGAGCTATTCGATGCCGAGCGATCCTCGATCCTGCGCTTCTTCCGGCGCGTGACGGGTTCGGCGGCGCAGGCCGAAGATCTGTCGCAGGATGTCTTCGCACGCCTCGCCGCGACCAATCTCGCCGCGATCGCCAATCCGCAGGCCTATATGCGCAGCGTCTCCGCCAATGTCGCGACCGATCTCATTCGCCGCGAAAGCCGGCGGCGGCTGAGCCATGCCGAGATCGACGATCTGCTCGACGCGCCCGATCCGGCCGCGGACCCGGAGGCGACGCTCATCGCCAAGGACCAGACCGAGCGCCTGATGGAAATGCTCGCGGAACTGCCGCCGCGCCGACGCACCATCCTGCTGGCGGCACGGCTGCACCGCATCCCGCACCGCGACCTCGCGCGCGAGCATGGGGTCAGCGTGCGCACCATCGAGATCGAGATCCAGAAGGCGCTGGCGCATTGCGCCCGCGTGCTGACCGACTGAGCGCGCCCATATTGTCCGCGCCCCCTCCCATGACGCATATAGGCCCATGGCCGCGCCTCCCGGGCGCGCGCGTCGCCGGCTATCGGCAGCAGGTCGCAGGCATGACGGGCAGTGACGGCATCGGCGACGCCGCGGGCGCGCTTCAGGACGAGGCGATCGCGTGGGTGGTGCTCCTCACCTCAGGGGAAGCCACGCGCGACGATGCGGCGCGTCTGAAAGCCTGGCGCGCACGCAGCTATGCGCACGAGCTCGCCTTCCGCCGGGCCAGCGCCGTCTGGCGCGGCGTGGGGAGTGTCCCCGCCCCTGCCCGGCTGTCGCGCCGCCTGTTCCTCGCCGGCACTGGCGCCGGAGCCGCTCTCGCCGCCGGCTGGGCCGGCACGATGATCGGCGTGCTGCCGAGCCTCGACCAGCTTCTGTCCGATCACGCCACCGCGGTCGGCGAGCAGGCCCGCATCGATCTGCCGGACGGCTCGCAGGTCGATCTCGACGGCGCCAGCGCGCTCGACATGTCGTTCACGGCGGATGCGCGGACGATGACGCTGGTCGCCGGCGCCGCCGAATTCGCGATTGCCGCCGATCCTCGCCCGTTCCGCGCCACCATAGGGCCGGGGGAGGTGATCGGGGGCAGGGCCCGCTTCGCCGCCAGCGTCGGCACAAGCCAAACGGTGATCGACTGCATCGAGGGCCGCATCGAGGTGCAGTGCGGCGGCGCGACGACCTTGCAGGCGGGCGAGCGCGCCCGGCTGGCCGGGGGATCGCTGCTTGCGGCGCGCGAGACCCTCGCGCCGAGCGCGGCCGCTCCGTGGCGGCGCGGCCTGCTGGTGTTCGCCGATCAGCCGCTGGCCGATGTCGTCGCCGACATCAACCGCCACCGGCGCGGCCGCATCGTGCTGGCCCGGCCGGGGCTGGGCGAGCGGCGCGTCGACGGCGTCTTCCATCTCGGCCGGCCGGACGAGATCGTCAGCAATCTCGCGGCGGCGCTGAAGCTGCGCGACACCTGGCTGCCCGGCGGCGTGGTGCTGCTGAGTTAAATTTTTTGCCGCGCCGGATTCGGGTCCGCCGATCCGCGTCGTCTTGTCCTTGTAGCGAATGCCTCGACGCATTCAGGGGCTCAGGACGGGGACGACGGGTATGACGGGGACGGGGAACGGCCGCAGGCGCGCGGCGCTGCTGGCGGGATGCGCGCTGGTGGCGCTGACGCTCGGGACGCGTGGCGTGTCGGCGCAAGGTGCCACACCGGTCGCCACACCGGTCGCGGCGGCATCATCCGCGAGCTACGCCATTCCCCCCGGCCCGGTCGCCAGTGCGCTGGCGGCGTTCGGCGCCACCAGCGGCGTGCAGATCGTCTATGACAGCGCCATCGCCCGCGGCCTCACCTCGCCCGGCGTGTCCGGCACGCGCACCCCCGAGCAGGCGCTCGCCGCGCTGCTCGCCGGCACCGGCCTGAACGGGCGCTTCACCTCGCCGCGCTCCGTCACCATCGAGGCCCCCGCTCGCAGCACCGCCTCGGTCATTATCAGCGAGGACATGGTCGAGCTCGACGCGATCACCGTGTCCGGCGAGAAGCTCGCCCGCGACCTCTCGGACGTCTATTCCAGCGTCGGCATCGTCACCGGCGAGCAGTTCTTCGATTACGCGATCGAGGATCTGAACGGCGCGCTCAACAAGCTCGCCAATACCCGCGTTTCCAGCGCCAATCGCGGCAATAGCGGCATCGTCATCCGCGGCCTGTCCTCGGACGGTATCAGCCAGCCAACCAATTCCTCCCCGACCATTGCCGTGATCGTCGACGGTGCCTCGCAGAATGGCGAGGGCATCCGGCGCGGCAATCGCGGCACCTGGGACGTCGCCGATGTCGAGGTGTTCCGCGGCCCGCAATCCACGCTTCAGGGCCGCAACGCCATGGGCGGCGCGGTGGTGGTCAACACCAACGACCCGACCTGGACCACTGAGGCCGCCCTGGAGGGCGATATCGCCGGCTCGTCGAATTCGGGGGATTTCGGCAGCGGCGCCTTCATGCTGTCAGGCCCGATGGTCGAGAACCAGCTCGCCTTCCGTGTCGCCGGGCAATATTTCGAGGATGAAAGCGGCATCGCCTATGCCGATCCGCTGAATGAGGATCTTGGCCAGGGCTATTTCGGCCAGTTGCGGGCCAAGTTCCTGCTCACCCCCGCCGCGCTGGACGGCTTCGCGGCGCTGTTCACCATCAGCCACACCTCGGACCGGCCCTCGGTCTCGGCGGTGACCGGCCCGGACTTCTTCGCCCGCCGCTTCGATTCCGACGTGTCGGCCGTCGAGCTGCGCCAGACCGACGTCACCAACGTCGTCGCCAACGTCTCCCAGGATCTCGGCGCGGGCATCACGCTGCGCTCGGTCACGGCCTTCATCCAGACCGACGCGACCATCGAAAGCCCCCAGGGCGCCGTCGCCTTCATTCGCGACGAAGTGCGTCCCGGAAAGGATTTCACCGAGGATCTGCGCCTCGAACTGGAGGAAGGCGTGCGCCCGCTGAGCGGCGTCATCGGCCTCAATATTGGCCGCTTCAGCTATGAGCGCGACTCCAGTATCACGGTGACCAACGCCGCCTATGGCCTGTACGACATGCTCTATCAGGATCTTCAGGCCAGCAATACGCTGACGTCCTATGCGCTCTATGCCGACATGCGCTACGCCATCGCCGAGCGGTGGTCGCTCATGTTCGGTGGCCGTCTCGGCTACGAGACCGTCGACGTCACCAATGATGGCGAAGTGCTGAACCTCCGGTCCTTCGGTTACGACACGATCGACCAGACCGCCTCCACCGACTACACGGTGGCGCTGCCCAAGATCGGTGTCGCCTACGAGATCGACGACAAGCAGAACCTCGCCTTCACCGTCAGCGAAGGTTTCCGCGCGGGCTTCGCCGCCGTCGATACCTATGGCAATCCCTACGAGGTCGAGCCTGAAACGCTCTGGGCCTATGAGGTGGCCTATCGCTCCAAGTGGTTCGACGACCGGCTCGAAGTCAACGTGAACGGCTTCTACTACAAGTACACCGATCTCCAGATCACGGTGGAGGATCCCAACCCGCTGTTCCGGCAGTCCATCACCATGAATGCCGGCAAGGCGCATGCCTATGGCGCGGAATTCGAGCTGCGCGCGCGCCTCACGCAGGAATTCACCGCCTTCGCCTCTCTGGGTCTGCTGAAGACCGAGTTCGACAGCGCGGTGACGGCGACCGGCGACTATACCGGCAACGAATTCCCCGAGGCCCCCGCCGCCACCTTCAACATTGGCGGCGTGTATCGCCATGCGTCCGGCTTCTTCGCCTCGGCCGACCTCTCCTACACCGATGGCTATTATTCGGTGGGCGATGTCGCCAACACCGAGGATGAGCGCGTCTCCGCCTTCACCCTGGTCAATGCAGCGGTGGGCTATGAGGCGAAGAACTGGTCGGTCACGCTCTACGCCAAGAACATCTTCGATGAGCAATATCTGACCAGCGTCTATGTTGACGATTTCGGCTCGGAGGCGAATATCGGCGATGGCCGGGTGATCGGCGTGCGGGCACGCGCGACCTTCTGATGCGGACAGGAGACGGGCCTGCGGGCATGAGCGCGCCGCCGAACGGCGCGGGTGAGACGACGGAGGCGGCGCGGATCATCGGCGCCGCCTTTGGCGTTCTCGCACGGCACTGGACGCTGCCACAGGCTGATGTCGGCCCGATCGAGCCCAGCTTTACGCCGCTGACCGCGCTGTTCGGCGCCGAGCCTTTCCTGACAGCGATGCTGGCGCGCCAGCAGGCGGGAACACCGGGCCTCGACGCGAAGGGGGCCGCAGCCTTCTTCATCTCTGAATATGCCAACCTGCTCGGAATCCTCGCGGCGGTGCCGTTCCTCTCGCACGGCCTCGTCCCGGACCTGTCGGCGGCGAACTGCGCGCTCGCGGCGCAGCTGCCGCCGGGCGAGGCGCCGCGCGTAAGGCTGCGTCTGCTGAACGCGGCCGGCGTGACGGACCGCGCGCTGGCGGAGGCGCAAGCCGGCTTGCGGCTCGTGGACCATGAGGGACTGCGCGACGTCCTCTCGGAGGGGCTCGAAGCCCACATGACGCCGCTGATCGACAGCCTCCATGCGCGCACCGGACTGCCGCGCCGCGCGATGTGGCGGCTGGTCGGCGACGCCGTCGCCATGCGCTTTCTGGAAGCGGGCCAGTGCCTCGGTTGCGAAGCCGCCGCGAAGGAGGACGTCATGGCGGCGCTGATGCGGCCCGGCTCCCCGCTCGCCAACCGGCAACTGCATTTCTTCGACGTCGAGATCGTCGACGACGCACCGCCGCGCGAGGTGCTGGCCCGCCGCACCTTCCGCGCCCGTGGCGGCTGCTGCCGCTTCTACACGGCGCCGGGCGGCTCGCTCTGCACCAGTTGCGTGCTGGTCAAGCCCGAGGAGCGGCGGCAGCGCATCGAAGCCCGGATGCGGGCCGAGCTCGGCCTGCCGCCCGTGCCCGCAGAACCGGTCAGCCCGCGCACTCCGGCATCACGACATCAAGGGGGCGACACATGATACGGCCGTTTGCCGCGCTCACGCTCGGTCTCGCTCTGCTTGGCATGCTCGGTGCGCCGGCGCGGGCCTGCGAGGGGCGCCGCATCGAATCCGCGGACATCCTGCATTCCCCGGTCTGCGTCCCCACCGATCCCCGGCGTATCGTCGTGCTCGATCCGACCTTCAGCCTGGGCATGGGGCTGGAACTGGAGTTGCCGCTGCTGGGCGCGCCGCTGGCGGTGATGAGCGACAAGGCGCTGCGCGAGAAGGCGCTGGCACGCGGCGTCACGGACCTTGGCAGCTTCATGGAGCCGAGCATCGAGCGCATCGTTGCCTTGCAGCCCGATCTCATCCTCGGGACCGCGCTCGGCGACCGCGCCTATCCCCTGCTGTCGCAGCTCGCGCCGACCGTGCTGATCAGCGCCGGCAACTGGCAGGACTATCTGCGGCTCGTCGCCGAGGTCGCCGGGCGGCGGGAGCGTGGCGAGCATCTGCTGGATGGCTACAGAACGCGTGTCGCCAGCCTGAAATCCCGCGTGCCGGACCGCAGCGTCTCCGTGGTGCGCATCACCCCCTGGGATTTTCAGGTCTATCTCGACGGCCCCAAAGCCTATGGCCCCTTCGCGGTGCTGCGGGATGTCGGCGTGCGGCGCTCGGCCTATGAGACGGCAGAGGGGAATGAAACCCTCAAGCGCCCGGACTGGGAAGCTCTTGCCGGGCTTGATGGCGATACTCTGCTCTACATCGTCGGCGGCGTGAACAATTCGGCCACCAGTGGCCGGCACGAGGAGGTGCTCGCCAACCCGCTCTGGCAGATGCTGCCCGCCGTGAAGGCGGGGCGCGTGCATCGCCTCGATCCGGCCGTCTGGATGGAGTTCAGCGGCGTGGGCTCGGCGCATCGCGTGCTGGATGATGTCGAGCGCCTCATCATCGCCCAGCCATGAGGACGCGTGACGATGCAGCTTGTGTCCGGCAAGACCGTCCAGCCCGGAGCCCGCGCGGCCTCGGTCTGGCCCTCGCCGTCGCGGCCCTGCCGGTCCTCGCGCTATGGGCGCTGAATGTCGGCCATGCCGCCATTCCACTCGACAGGCTGCTGGCCGCCGTGACCCAGTTCGACGCGTCGCGCGAACACGTCATTCTGTGGGAGGTCCGCCTGCCCCGGATGCTGGCCGGGCTGCTGGTCGGCGCGCAGCTCGCGGTTGCCGGCGCCATCATGCAGGCAGTGACCGCCAATCCGCTCGCCTCCCCCGGCCTGCTCGGCATCAATGCCGGCGCGGCCTTCGCCGTGGTGCTGGCGATCGCGCTGGCGGGCATTGACGGCGCCGGCACGCTCATGTGGTTCGCCTTCCTCGGTGCCGGTGCGGCGGCTGTCACGGTGTACGCTCTGGGCTCGGCGGGACGGGGCGGGGCAACCCCGCTCAAGCTCGCCCTTGCCGGCGCGGTGCTGACCGCCTTCCTCGCCTCGCTGACGACCGTGATCCTGCTGCGCGACCAGACCACGCTGGACAATGTTCGCCTCTGGTCGGTCGGCAGCCTGAGCGGCCGTCCCATGAGTGCTGTGCTCACCATTGGTCCCTGGGGACTCGCCGGGCTCTTGGGAGCGGTGCTGACGAGCGGTCCGATCATGACGCTGAGCCTCGGCAGCGACCTGTCGCGCACGCTCGGCCAGAACCTTGTCCTCTGGCGGGCGATCAGCGCCGCCCTTGTCGTCCTGCTCGCCGGCGCCGCCGTGGCGCTCGCCGGCCCGGTTGGCTTCATCGGGCTCGTCGTGCCGCATATGGCGCGACTGCTGGTCGGGCCGGACTATCGCTGGATCATCGCCTACAGCGCGCCGCTCGGTGCCGGGCTGGTGGTGCTCGCCGACACGGTGCCGCGGGCACTGTCCGGCGTCGACATGCCGGTCGGGGTGACGCTGGCATTGGTGGGCGGACCGGTTTTCATCGCGCTGGTGCGCCGGCAAAGATGGAACCTGCGATGATGGCCGTGGCGCTGCCGGCTCTCCTCCTGCCGCTCGCGGCGCTCTCTCTCGCGTGGGGCGATTCCGGTGTGGCGCCGGGTGATATCGCGGCGTGGCTGTCGGGCGATCCGGTGGCCGCGGTGCTGGTCGGCTCGCTGCGCGCCCCCCGCCTCGCCGCGGCGCTGCTCGTCGGCGCCTGCCTCGGGGTGGCCGGTGCGATCACCCAGGCGGTGATGCGCAACCCGCTCGCCGAGCCGGGCCTGCTGGGCATCAATGGCGGCGCCGGGCTTGCTGTCATCGTCCTGATCGTCCACCTCACTGCACCGACTGGCCAGTGGCTTCCGGTCGCCGGTTTCGCCGGCGCGGCGCTGGCAGCGGGCGCGATCTACGCACTGTCCTGGCAGGGGGGCACGTCCTCGATCCGGCTGATCCTGATCGGCATCGGCGTGTCCGCCCTGACCGGCGCCGGCATCGCCTTCATCACCGCCTTCGGCAATGTCAGCGAGGTCCAGCGCGCCATGAGCTGGATGGCGGGCAGCCTCTATGGCGCTGATTGGAATAGGTTTTTCCTTCTCCTCGGATGGACTTTGCCCGCGCTGGCGGCAAGCGGGCTGCTCGCCCGTGATCTCAATCTGATGGCCTTCGACGACGACACTCTCCAAGGATTGGGCATGCGCCTCCAGCTGATGCGGGGGACGCTGATCCTGTTATGCACCCTGCTCGCCGGTGCCGCCGTCGCCATAGCCGGGCCGATCGCCTTCATCGGGCTGATCGCGCCGCATCTCGCCCGTCTGTCCGCGAAAACGCGCTATCTCATTCCAATCACGGCGCTTTATGGCGCCACGTTGCTGCTCGTCGCGGACCTGTTGGCGCGGGCCCTGATGCTCCCCGCCGGCATCCTCACGCCGCTGATCGGCGTTCCCTTTGTCGGATTTCTCCTGCGGAAACAAAGCCATGAGTGAAGCGGCCGGGCCCGTCCGACTGCGGGCAAACGCGATCAGGGTCGGCTATCGCGGCCGCGACGTGCTGCATGATCTGACATTTGCGGTGCCATCATACCGATTCACCGCTCTCCTCGGCCCCAATGGCAGCGGCAAATCAACCCTCCTCCGCGCCCTCGCCGGCCTCACCCCCCTGCGCGCCGGCGAAGTCACCCTGGACGGGCTTGCCATCCCAATGCTTTCACGCCGGCGTCTCGCCGAAATGATCAGCCTTCTGCCGCAGACGCCTCGTGCCCCCGATGACCTTGCGGTCGCAGATCTGGTCGCGCAGGGCCGCTATCCGCACCGCCGCCTGTTCACCCCCTGGAGCTTGCAGGATCAGGCCATCTGCAATGATTCCATGCGGTTGACGGACGTTGACGGCCTCGCGGCGAGGCTGCTTGGGCGTCTGTCAGGCGGCCAGCGCCAGCGGGCCTGGATCGCGATGACGCTGGCCCAGTCTGCCGACATCCTGCTGCTCGATGAGCCCACCACCTATCTGGACATCGCTCACCAGCTCGACATCCTCGACCTGCTGCGACGTCTTGTGCGCGAGCAGGGAAAGACGATCGTGGCGGTTCTTCATGACATCAACCACGCGGCCCGCTTTGCCGATCATATCTGTCTACTGAAGGAGGGCAGGATCGTCGCAAGCGGCTCTCCCCGCGACATCATCCAGCCCAGCCATCTCAGGGAGGCGTTCTCGATCGAGGCCACCATTCTCCACGATCCATACGACGGCGTGCCGGTATGCGTCGCCAGAAAATGATGATCTGTGGTCTCACGCGATCTGGTGGTTTGCCAGCATCTCCAGCGCCTTGCACAGCGCCGAGTGATCCCACGCCGCGCCGCCATTGGCCGCGCAGGCGCTGAACAGCTGCTGCGCCACCGCCGTCGCCGGCAGGGCCATCTGGAGCTGGCGCGCGCCGGTCAGCGCCAGGTTCAGATCCTTCTGGTGCAGCTCGATGCGGAAGCCCGGATTGAAGGTCCGCTTGATCATGCGCTCGCCATGCACTTCCAGAATGCGCGAATTGGCGAAGCCGCCCATCAGCGCCTGGCGGACCTTGGCCGGATCGGCACCCGCCTTGGAGGCGAACAGGAGGGCTTCGGAGACGGCGAGGATGTTCAGAGCGACGATGATCTGGTTGGCCACCTTGGTGGTCTGGCCGTCGCCATTGCCGCCGACGAGCGTGATGTTCTTGCCCATCTTCTCGAACAGCGGCTTCACCGTCTCGAAGGCGCCCTCGGGGCCGCCG
>NZ_JAHCQH010000018.1 GCF_018449475.1 Ancylobacter radicis
TGGGCCGCGACGCCACCGGGTGCGTTAAGCCCGCCGACGCCGCCACCGCCCCCATCCCCCACGCCGGCCGCTCCGGACGCACCCCTCGGTGAGGACAGGTGCGGGTAGGATGGCGCAGTTCGGGGACTGTGTCTAGGGAAATATTCCTATAGTCTCATCCGCCTGCGATTTGCTCGTCATCCCGGACGGCCGAAGGCCGAGCCGGGATCGCGCCCCGCCCCCCAGAACGCCGTCATCCCCGGGCTTGACCCGGGGATCCCAAGACTTGGGTTCGGGCGCATCGGGAGAAGACGTGGATGGCCGGGTTGATCCCCGGATCAAGTCCGGGGACGGCCATGACGGTGTGCAGAGATGGGTCGCCGTCATTGTTAGGTATGGGCGCAGCGAGCCTCGAAGGAGGGGGGGGGCGCCGCTCACTCCGCCGCGTCGACGCCCTCGGTGGGGGTGGGGCGTCCACCGACGCCGAAACGGCGCTCGACATAGTCCTCGACGATCTTCTTGAAGTCCTCGCGCAGGCTGGGGCCGCGCAGGGTCATGGCCTTCTTGCCGTCGAGATAGACCGGGGCGGTGGGGAATTCGCCGGTGCCGGGCAGCGAGATGCCGATATCGGCGTGCTTGCTCTCGCCCGGCCCGTTGACGATGCAGCCCATCACCGCGACGTTCAGCGTCTCGACGCCGGGATAGCGGGCCTTCCAGCCGGGCATGGAGGTGCGGATGAAGTCCTGCACCTCGAAGGCGAGTTCCTGGAAGGTGGTGGAGGTGGTGCGCCCGCAGCCCGGACAGGCGGCGACCAGCGGCACGAAGGTGCGCAGCCCCATGGTTTGGAGCATTTCCTGCGCCACCGTCACCTCACGGGTGCGGTCGCCGCCGGGCTCGGGAGTGAGCGAGACGCGGATCGTGTCGCCGATACCCTGCTGCAGCAGCACGCCCATCGAGGCGGCGGAGGCGACGATGCCCTTCGAGCCCATCCCCGCCTCGGTCAGACCCAGATGCAGCGCGTAGTCGGCGCGGCGGGCGAGCTCTGCATAGACGGTGATGAGATCCTGCACCGCCGAGACCTTGGCGGAGAGGATGATCTTGTTCTTGGGCAGGCCGATATCCTCGGCCAGCGCGGCCGAGAGCAGGGCCGAGCGCACCAGTGCTTCGCGCGTCACGGCGCGGGCTTCCGCCGGGCGGGGGAGTTTGGCGTTGGCATCCATCAGCGCGGTCAGCAGGTCGTCGTCCAGCGAGCCCCAATTGGCGCCGATGCGCACCGGCTTGTCGTGCTTGATCGCCTGTTCGACGATGGTCGCGAAATGCCGGTCGCGTTTCTGCCCGAAGCCGACATTGCCGGGATTGATGCGGTATTTGTCGAGCGCGGCCGCGCAGTCCGGGTACTTGGTCAGCAGCAGATGGCCATTATAGTGGAAGTCGCCGACGATCGGGGTGTCGAGCCCCATTTTCAGCAGGCGTTCCTTGATCGCCGGCACGGCCATCGCCGCTTCCTCGCGATCCACCGTGATGCGCACGATTTCCGAGCCGGCGCGGGCGAGCGCGGCGATCTGCCGGGCGGTGCCCTCGGCGTCGGCGGTGTCGGTATTGGTCATGGACTGGACGACCACCGGGGCGCCGCCGCCCACCGTGATCGACCCGACCTTTACCGCCACGGTGCGGCGGCGCGGTGCGGGGCCGGCGGCCTCCAGATCCGGCGCGACGATGGCGGCCAACGGGGAGGCCAGGGAATCGGCCATCGTGTCGGTCATCGCTTCGCTCTCGCTTCAACGCGGGTGGCCGGTCCGGGCGCCGGTGCCTCGCCGATGATCGGGTTAAGCCGGTGCGGCGAGCCCGTCAACACGGCGCGCGATCACGCCGGGGGGAGGGGCGCGTCGACGCCGGCGGGCCCGGCCTCGCGCGCGGCATCGCGGCAGCGCGCGCAGGTGCCGGCGATTTCCAGCACCGGCGTGTGCGGGGTGAAGCCGGCGGCCCGCGTCGCCCAGGCGAGGTCGCGGCCGATGGCGTGCGAGGACACCTCGGAGGTCAGCCCGCAGCTCTCGCAGATCAGGAAGATGATGACATCGTCGGCGCCGTGGGCGTGGCCGCAGGCGATATAGGCGTTGCGGCTCTCGATGCGGTGGGCGAGGCCCTCCGCCACCAGAAAATCCAGCGCGCGATAGACCGACATCGGCGCGGGCTTGTCGCCGGAGGCGCCGAGCCGCTCCACCAGATCATAGGCGCCGAGCGGGGCATGGCTGTCGGCCAGCCCTTCCAGCACCCGGCGCCGCAGCGGGGTGAGGCGCGCCCCGCTCTGCGCGCAATGCTCCTCGAACCGGGCGAGCGCCCCCGCCACGCAGGCGGCATGGTCATGGTCCTCCGCGCGCGGCTGGCCGCTCGACGGGCCGTGGCCATGCGGATGCGCCGGGGAGTGGGCATGGTCGTGCGGCGGCGCACCGGCGGGGGGAGGGGGAAGTGTCATAGCGGCAATATAGTCGCGATGCGGCAGCGGCGCCACGGGCGGCACGGGGCGCTCGCGATGCCTCCTGCCAAGCCTCCAGCCGCGTCGCCAGCCGTGCCGAGCGCTCCGTCCAAACCTCCGGGATGAGCCTTGGATCGGCGCCCGGTTACCGCGCTCTGTCGTGCGGCTGTCATGGCCGGCCGGCATCTGCGGGGCGCCAGCCATGGCGCGGCAGGAATGTGCGGCGCCGGAACCGGGCTTGCAGGAATAAAATACCGCTGCCGCACCTTGAGACCCTCATAACGCAGGGGCAGGATAGGCGCGTCGGGGTTCATTCATCGGGGGTTACATGCGCGTGTTCAAACTCATTCTGGTGGCGGCGCTGGCGCTGCCTCTGGCCGCCTGTTTCGAGGGCCCGACCGGGCCGGCCGGGCCGGCGGGCCCTGCCGGTGCCAAGGGCGAGGCGGGTGCGCCGGGTGTGGCCGGTCCCGCCGGGCCGGCCGGTCCCGCGGGTGCGGCCGGTCCTGCCGGCCCTGCCGGTGTCGCGGGCGCGGCGGGTCCCGCAGGTCCGGCGGGTCCTGCCGGCGCGCCCGGCTCGGCGCAGATCGCGATGCGCGCGGCCGACTGCCCGGCGGCGGGCTGCGTGGCGAGCTGCGAGACCGGCGAGAGCGTGATCGGCGGCTATTGTCTCAACGCGCAGCGCGGCTTCCAGCACATCGCCTCATTCGCCGAGGATGGCGGCAAGACCGTTGTGGAGTGCCTTCACCCGGTCAAGCAGGTGGTCGCGGTCTGTCTCAAGCCGTGAGGGCGCCCGGTTGCGCCCGGCGATTTCGCGGCGCAACATGGCCCGAAAGAGAGGCCGACGAGACGTCATGTCCGTCGTCTACAGTTCGGCGGGCGGCGCCAAGCCGCCCGTCTGTCAGTGAATGGGGAACCGACTATGGCCTTGAAGGGTAAGAACGCCGTCATCACCGGCTCGACCAGCGGCATCGGCCTCGCCATTGCCCGTGGCCTCGCCGCCGAGGGCGTGAATGTCACGCTCAACGGCTTCGGCGACGCGGCGGCGATCGAGAAGGAGCGCGCGGGGATCGAGAGCGAGTTCGGGGTGAAGGCGATCTATTCCGGCGCGGACCTCACCAAGGCGGCCGAATGCGCGGCGCTGGTGAAATTCGCCGAGGACACGCTCGGCTCCTGCGACATCCTGGTCAACAATGCCGGCGTGCAGCATGTCGCCCCGATCGAGGAATTCCCGGACGACAAGTGGGACCTCATCATCGCGCTGAACCTGTCGGCCGCCTTTCACGCCATCAAGGCTGCCGTGCCGGGCATGAAGGCGCGCAAATGGGGCCGCATCATCAACACCGCCTCGGCCCATGCGCTGGTCGCCTCGCCCTTCAAATCTGCCTATGTCTCGGCCAAGCACGGCATTGCCGGCCTGACCAAGACCGTGGCGCTGGAGACGGCGACCTTCGGCATCACCGTCAACGCCATCTGCCCCGGCTATGTGTGGACGCCGCTGGTCGAGAAGCAGATTCCCGACACCGCCAAGGCGCGCGGCATGACCGAGGAGCAGGTGAAGCACGACGTGCTGCTGGCCGCGCAGCCGACCAAGGAATTCGTCACCGTCGAGGAAGTGGCGGCGCTCGCCGTGTTCCTCGCCTCGGATGCGGGGCGCTCGATCACCGGCTCGCTGCAGCAGATCGACGGCGGCTGGGTGGCTGAGTGACCGACGGACGGGTGAACGACAGGCGCGTGAGCGACAAGGGAGACGGCGTGGCCGAGGACAACAAGCCCGCGCGGGCACGCCGCGCCCCCACTGCCCGCAAGAGCGGGCCTGTCGAGGCTACGCTGGCGGTGCAGGCCGCCCCGGTGGTCGAGGCCGCACCGGCGGATGACACTGCCAAGGCCGGCTCGCCCGCACCCAAGCCGGCTCCCGCGCGCCGCGCGGCGGCCAAGCGGGGCACGGCGCCGGTCAAGGCGGAGCCGGTAACGGCCGCGCCCGCCGCTGTTGACGCGCCTGCCGAGAAACCGGCGAGGGCGGCCGCCAAGGGATCGTCCACGGGCCGCGCCCGGAAGAGTGCCCCTGACACGGCCGCCGCTCCGGCTCCCAAGGCAACCGGCAAGACGCCCGCGAGCAAGACGGTCGTTCCCAAGTCCACGGAGGCCGCGACCGGCGAGTCCAAGCCTTCCGAGTCCAAGCCTTCCGAGTCCAAGCCCACTAAGGCCGAGACCGCCGAGGCGGTCGCCGGGGCGCTGGCGACGCCGTCGGGCCCGGCCGAGGTGAAGCGGGAGGGCGAGGCGCCCGCCCATCACCGGGCCAAGCCGGCGGCGACCCTGCCCAAGCCGCTGAACCTCGCCCTTCAGGGTGGCGGCGCGCATGGCGCCTTCACCTGGGGCGTGCTCGACCGGCTGCTGGAGGATGAGCGCATCGCCGTCGAGGGCATTTCCGGCACCAGCGCCGGGGCGATGAACGCGGCCGTGCTGGCGACCGGGCTCGCCAAGGGCGGCAATGAGGGTGGGCGCCGGGCGCTCGAAGCCTATTGGCGCGACGTTTCCAAGGACGGGCGCACCAGCCCGCTGCAGCGCACCCTGCTCGACCGGCTGATGGGCAATTGGTCGCTCAACGCCAATCCCAGCTACATCGCCTTCGACATGATGAGTCGGTTCCTCTCGCCCTATGATTTCAACCCGCTCAACATCAACCCGCTGATGGAGCTGATCGAGCGGCATGTGGACTTCGTGGAGCTGCAATCCTGCCGCCATGTCCATGTGTTCATCAGCGCCACCAATGTGCACACCGGCAAGGCCCGCGTCTTCGCCCGCCACGAATTGACGCCGCAGGCGATCATGGCCTCGGCCTGCCTGCCCTTCATGTTCCAGGCGGTCGAGATCGACGGCGTGCCCTATTGGGACGGCGGCTATATGGGCAATCCGGCGCTCTACCCCTTCTACAATGCGGTGAAGACCGACGACATTCTCTTGGTCCAGATCAACCCGATCATCCGCCGCGAGACGCCGAAGACGGCCCGCGACATCAGCAACCGGATGAACGAAATCACCTTCAACGCCTCGCTGCTGGCCCAGCTGCGCGCCGCCGAATTCGTCACCCGCCTGCTCGAACATGGCAGCCTGAAGAAGAAGGGCGACGGCATTGACGGCTATCGCGACCTGCGCCTGCACCGCATCGACGGCGCGGAGAAGCTGGTCGCGCTCGACGCCTCCACCAAGATGAACGCGGAATGGGAATTCCTCGTCTATCTCCGGGATATCGGCCGCGAGGCGGCGGAGGCGTTTCTGGAACGCCATTTCGACGATATCGGCGTGCGCTCCACGCTCGATGTGCGCGAAGAACTGCGGCGCAGCTAGGGCCGCGTTCCGATCGGATGTCGCCGACATCCGATCGGGTTCGCCTTCTTCATCCGTCGCGAGAGGCGTGTTGGCTAACCGCCGCAGGGAGCGGGCGCGGCGGAATGACGGATGTTGATCGAGTTGAGGAACTTCAGGACCTCATCCGATGCGATGGCGTAATTGAATTTCGAGGTGTCGCCGCTCGCCCGCCCGCCCGCGACCTTCAGCACGGCCTGCGAGCCCGCATAATGGAGGCCGACGACGTCGCCACAGGCATTGGTGACGGGCGAGCCGGAATTGCCGCCGGAGGTTTCCAGCCCTTCCTGAATGTTGCGCAGGCCGGTCCTGCTGTCGACGAAGACGGACTGGACATGGCCGAAATCAAATTTCGGCGCCGGAATGTCGTCCATGCCCGGAATGCGGTTCTGGCTAATGATCTCGAAGAAGCGTTCGGAGGAGCGGTCGACTTGCGAGGCGCGGCCGGGGAAGCCGCCAATCGCCACCGGCTCGCCCTCGCGCACCATCGGGTTGAAGGACAGATGCCGGTCGGCCGTCCAGTTCACCGTTTCGAGTACGGCGGCATCGATGCCAACGCCCTTGTCGGTCATCCCGATGCCGACAACATTGGCGGCACGCACGCCATAGCGCCGGCTGGCGATTACCAGACGCTTGGCGCCCATCACGACATGGGCGTTGGTCAGGATGTAGCTGGGCCCCATCAGGAAGCCGGTGCCCCAACTGTCGCTTGCGGGATCATAGACGGCGACGATGGAATCCTTGATGAGGCTGGCGATCTCGGCATTGCTGAGCGCCTTGCGCAGCGGGGTGGCGGTTGCCGGGGTGCCGGCGGCAAGCGCGGCGACCTCGGCCTCCACCCGCATTGTAGGTTTCTCGGCGATGGCGGGCGCGGGAGACGCGATGACGGGCTCGGACGCTGGCGGCATGTCGAGCTGCGGGATCAGCGTGGCCTCCGTCGCGGCGGCGACCTGCACCCGGTCGGGGCGACCCAGCGCATCGGCGATGCCGGCGAAAGCGGCGATGTCCGCCACGGTCATCGCCAGAGCCACCGGCGCGTCGCGGGGCTCATCGGCTGGCCCCGCCGCGGTTCGGGGCGAGGCGGCTGGCGTTGAGGTATCGATGCTCGCCGCGTCGGGGGACGCGGCGACCAGATCCGGCAGGGGCGCCGGGGGAGGAGCCGCCGGCTGATCGGCGGCGCGGCTGGCCAGATAGCGGTACCACTGCTCGGCCGCCTCCACATCGCGCGGCTCGCCCAGGCCAAGGGCGAGAGAGGCCGCGATGAACTCGCCATAGGCCGGGCGACCAAGGGCGGCCAGCGCCAAGGCGGCGGCATTGACGATGCCGGCGTCGCGTTCGTTGAGACCAACGCCGGTGCAGGCCAGGAAGTCCTGCATCGCCTTGGCCTTCACTGTTTCCGACAGCGCCGCGTAGCGGCTACCAAGATCGTCGATGGTGGCGGCCGGGTCGGCTTCGGCGAAATCGCCGGCCATGCCGGCCACGGCGTCGCGGACCTTGCCGCATTGGGTCAGCAGCAGTTCCACATTCACGTCGCCGGCCGTCTCGATGGCGGCATTGCCGGCCTCCGTCGCGATTGCGAAGCTGCGGCAGAAATGGGCCCGCAGCGCCGCTTCGCTCTCCGGCGTGCCGGCCTTTTTCACGGCGCGGCGGCCGATGCAGACCTCGTTATAGGCGAGGTCGGGCGTCTCGGCCGTGGCATCGGCGGAGGTGAGCGCGGCCAGCATGGGCGTGGGGGATGGCGTGGCAGCGCCCGCCGCCGACGTCCCGGCCGACGGCGGCGCGACCGCGGGCGGCAGGTCAGCCGGCGTCGCCGTGGCGGGGAATGCCGCCGCGGGCCCGGCTGCCGCATGAGCGGGAGTGCCGTCATCCGGCGTGCGCGAGATAGCGGCGAAGAGCTGGTCGACGCCGGGGTCGCTGCGCGGCACGTTTCCGCCTGGACCGGCCGTCCCTTTGGCCTTGGTCTCGGTATAGGCCTGCATCAGCACGTCGTATTGGACCTGCGTCAGCGTGCCCGTCGGCTCGACGTCCAGCGTCTTCTGGAAGGCGGCTACGGCGCGCCGCGTGCCCGGGCCGTTCTTCCCGTCCACGGCGCCATTGTAAAAGGTGAAAAATTTCAAGGCGGTCTGGATGTTGATCGTGGTCTGGTCGACGACGACCGGCGCCGGCTTCGGCTGCTTGGGGCGGCGGTTGGCGGGCTGACCGGGATTGCGCGCCATGGCGTTGCCGGTCATCACCCCCAGCGCAAAACCCACCGCGCCGCCGGCGAGCGCGGCGCCGACGTCACCGGCGCGGGCATCGGTCATCGGCACCAGCAGGAGCCCGGCACAGAGAAGAACAGCAGGAACACCTCGTCTACGAGGCCGGAAGGTCAGATCGACACGTGCACGCCCGACGCTCCACGTCCCGTTCATGGCTGCCCCCTAGCCGCTCGGCGGTGCTTGAGTATGATTTCAGGGTTGGTCATACGCAACCCGCGCGCCGTGCTTTGTTTACTCTTCGTTAAGAAGTCGCCCCGCGCGCCTCTCGACGCGCGGGCCGCTTTGTGGTGTGACGGCGCGATGAGCCTCACGGAAAACCCCGCGCCTTTCGACATCGCCGCCTGCGTGCTGCACCGGGACGCGATGATGCTGGTCATCGACAAGCCGGCGGGGCTGGCCGTGCACAAGGGGCCGAAGGGCGGGGAGACGCTGGCCGATCACCTCGGCGCGCTCAGCTTCGGTCTGCCGAACCCGCCCGAGCTCGCCCACCGGCTCGACAAGGACACGTCCGGCTGCCTCGTGCTCGGGCGCCACCGCAAGGCGCTGGCCGATCTCGGCAAGGCCTTCGCCGACGGCACGGTGGGCAAGACCTATATGGCGGTGGTGCGCGGCGTGCCGGGTGAGCCGGGCGGGCGGATCGAACTGAAGCTTGCCAAACGCTCGCCGACGCGCGGCTGGTGGATGGCGGTCGACCCGAAGGGGCAGGAGGCGATCAGCGAATGGCGGATGCTGGCGGCGGGCGAGGGCTTCGCGGTGCTGGCGCTCTCCCCGCTCACCGGGCGCACGCATCAATTGCGCGTGCATCTCGACGCCATCGGCCACCCGATCCTCGGCGATTCCATCTATGGCGGCGCCTCGCGCTTGCCGGGCGGGCCGATCCTGCATCTGCATTCACGCCGCGTCGTGCTGCCGCAGAAGAAGGGGCGCGAGCCGATCGACGTGCGCGCGCCGCTGCCCCCGCACATGCGGGCGACGCTGGAGCGGGCGGGGATGGACCCCGCCGCGCTGGAACAGGCCGCCGATGCGGCGGCGTTCACGCCCCGCAACGGCTAGAGCATTTTCGAGCGAAGTGGATTCCGCTTCGCGTGAAGAAAATGCGTCGGAACAAAAAGCTCTAGACGAGGTGGAGGGTCGGTTTCAGCGCGCGCGCCATCCGGGCGCCGAGCTGGCCGCAGCCGATCAGGCCGGGGGTGGGGTGGACGATGATGTTCACCGCCATGCCGGCGAGTCGCGCCTCATGCGGGGGATGCTCCTCGAAGGCCTCGCGGAACGGCGAGCCGGCGAAGAACGGGGCCAGCCCCGCCGAGACGCCGCCGGCCAGAAACACGCCGCCGCGCGCGTTGAAGATGAGCGCGAGATCGCCGGCGATGCGGCCGAACAGGCGCAGGAACAGGTGGCAGCTGGCGACCGCGCCCTCGTCGCCATGCCCGGCGGCGGCGATCACCGCCTCGGGTGCGATCGCCTCGCCGGTGAAGATGCGGTGGATGCGGGCGAGACCGGAGCCGGAGAGCGCGTGCTCCACCACCACCGGGCCGAGCTCGCGCACCAGATGGGCGATCAACCGGGCTTCCTCGGCATTGCTGGCGCCGAGCCGGGCGCGTCCGCCCTCGCCGGTGATGACGGTGGGCAGGCGGGTCTCCTGGATCAGGCCGGCGACGCCGAAGCCGGTGCCCGGCCCGCAGATCAGCACCGGGCCCTTGGGCTCGGCCACGCCATGGCCGACCGGGATCAGATCGCCCGGCCCGAGCGCCATGACGCCATGCGCCAGTGCCTCGAAATCATTGACCGCGGCAAATTTCTGCCAGCCGAAATGCCGGCGGATAGCGCGCTTGGAAAAGCCCCAGTCGCGATTGGTCAGCTTGACATATTCAGCGTCCGCCGGCCCCGCCACTGCCAGCACCGCTCCGCCAATGGCGGCGGCCACCGCGGGATCGCGGCTCGCCAGATCCGCCTCGATCATCGGCTCGAAGCCCGAGAACGAATCATTGCGGTGAATCTGGATGTCGGTCGGGATGCCGTCGGTGCCGACAAGGGCCAGCCGGGACGAGGTTCCGCCGATATCGGCGACGAGTATCAGATGGGCCATGAATCCAACGCTAATCCAACGCTGCGGGGAGGCGGTCGATGAGGCCCGATAGGACCCAATCTCGCGCGCTTCGACAAGGGCCGCGATGCGAGAAGAACGGCCCGTCCGTTACAAGTCGCGCGAAAGCGGTTTGGTTCGCCCGCCTGTGACCCCACAGGAGGCCGGCGCGGTTGCGTTCGCGCCCGCTCCGGCCTAGTGGCTTGACCATGAAAGATGCACCCCGCACCCCCCGCCGCCCCGCCCGTCCCGGAAACGCAGGCTCGCCGCCGGTGAGCAACGCTCCCGGCCTTGCCGTGCGCCGCGCGGCGGCCGATGCGGTCGATGCCGTGCTGGAAAAGGGGCGCCCGCTGGAAGAGGCGCTGGAGCGCCTGACCCGCGACCTCGACGAGCGCGACCGCGCGCTGGCCCGCATGATCGCCGCCACCACGCTGCGCCGGCTCGGCACGCTCGGCGCCATGGTGCGCGACATGCTGGAGCGCGGCCTGCCAGACAAGGCGGGGCGGGTGGAGACGATCCTGCTGATCAGCGCGGCGCAGCTTCTGTTCATGGATGTGCCCGACCATGCGGCGGTGTCGACCGGCGTCGACCTGGCCGGCGAGAGCGCCGCCACCGCCGGCTTCAAGGGGCTGGTGAACGCTGTGCTGCGGCGCATCGCCCGCGAGGGCAAGGCGGCGCTGCCGGATGTGCCGGACCACCCGCTCTGGCTGATGGAGGGCTGGACCTCGGCCTATGGCGCGCCGGGTGCGCTGGCGATCTCGCGCGCCCTGGCGCAGGAGGCGGGCCTCGATCTGACCGTGCGCACGGATGCCGCCGGCTGGGCGGAAAAGCTGGGCGGCACGCTGCTGCCGACCGGCACGATCCGCCTTGTCGACGCAGGCAATATCATCGCGCTGCCGGGCTTCGCGGAAGGAGCCTGGTGGGTGCAGGACGCCGCCGCCTCCCTGCCGGCCCGCCTGCTGAACGCTGAGCCGGGCCAGCGCGTGGCCGATCTGTGCGCCGCGCCGGGCGGCAAGACTGCGCAGCTCGCCGCCACCGGCGCGCACGTGGTGGCGGTCGACCGCGCCGCCCCGCGGCTGAAGCGGCTCACCGAGAATCTCGACCGGCTGGGGCTCACCGCCGACGTGGTCGAGGCCGATGCGGCGAGTTGGCAAGGAGATACCTCCGGCGGGGAGTTCGATGGGGTGCTGATCGACGCGCCCTGCTCGGCCACCGGCACCATTCGCCGCCATCCCGATGTCGCCTGGTCGAAGGCGCCGGGCGACATTGCCAGCCTCGGCGCGTTACAGGCCCGCATCCTCGCCAATGCGGCGGGGCTGGTGAAGCCGGGCGGGCTGCTGGTCTATTCCACCTGCTCGCTGGAGCCCGAGGAGGGCGAGCGGCAGATCGAGGTGCTGCTCGCCGCGCGGAATGATTTCGAGCGCGTGCCGGTCGAGCCGGGCGAGGCGGGTATCGCGGCCGAGTGGATCAATGCGGCGGGCGAGGTGCGCACGCTGCCGACCCATCTGCCGCACGAGGATCCGCGCCAGGCGGGGCTCGACGGGTTCTTCGCCGCCCGGCTGCGCCGCCGCCCCGCCTGAGGCTTCGGCTGCCTGAGGGCATCGGTTGGACCTGCCCGGTGGGTCAGGTAGTCTGTCGCACGGAGGGCCCATGGCCCATCTGCACCGGAAACCGGGCATCATAACCGGCATCCGAACCGCATCGCCGAGGGGGGACAGGCTGCTCTTGAACCATTTGCAGGGAACAATGCGCTGATGGCCCGCGACCACTACGCGGACCGCGCGCGGCTGGGACAGTTCGTCGCCGAATCAGCGTGGCGGCGGATGCGGGCCTGGGCGTTGACCCAACGCTGGTATCCCTGGCGCTCGCGTTCCGTGCCGGTGCCCTCGCGGCTGTTGCTCGCACCCCATGATCTGCGCACCGGCGACCCGACCCGCGCCGCCGAATTCTATTCCGGCCGCTTCGCCTTCGCCGGCAAGGCGGTGCTGACCGACGGGCTCTCGCCCTTCGAGATCGAGCCGCCCTCGCGCGAATGGGCGGAGGAGCTGATGGGTTTCGGCTGGCTGCGCCACATGCAGGCCGCCGCCACGCCGATCGCCCGCGCCAATGCCCGCGCGCTGGTCGGCGACTGGATTTCGCTCGGCTGCCACCGCCTGCCGGCCGCCGCCGCGCCGGAAGTCGCCGCGCGGCGGGTGATCAGCTGGCTGACGCAGGCGCCGCTGATCCTGCAGGACGCCGACGCCGCCTTTCACCGCCGCTTCATCCGCAGCCTCACCGCGCAGGTGCGCTATGTGAAGGGCGCGAGCGCGCAGGCCCGTGACGGGCGCCCCCGGCTTGCCTGCGTCATCGCGTTGGCCTTTGCCGGCCTGTGCATGGCCGACCAGCCCAAGCTGATGCGCAGCGCGCAGCGCCGCCTGACCGAGGAACTGGAGCGGCTGGTGCTCGCCGATGGCGGGCCGGCGACGCGCAATCCCGGCCTGCTGATCGAATGGCTGCTCGACCTTCTGCCGCTGCGCCAATGCTACGGTGCCCGCCATCTGCCGCCGCCGCCGGCGCTGCTCAACGCTATCGACCGGATGATGCCGATGCTGCGCTTCTTCCGCCATGGCGACGGCGCCTTCGCCTTGTTCAACGGCATGGGGCCGACCCCGGCGGACTGGCTCGCTACCGTGCTCGCCTATGATGATGCGCGCGGGCGCCCGCTCTCCAACGCGCCCTATTCCGGCTATCAGCGCATGGAGGCGGCGGGCACCATCGTTATTGCCGACACCGGCGCCCCGCCGCCGCTGCCGCTCAGCCACGAGGCCCATGCCGGCTGTCTCGCCTTCGAGATGTCGGCCGGGCGCAACCGCATCGTCATCAATTGCGGCATGCCGGCCACCGGGCGGGACGAGTGGCGCACCATTGCCCGCCAGACCGCTGCCCATTCCGCCGCCGTGCTGGAGGAGACCTCCTCCTGCCGATTCGTCACGGCTGGCCCGCTGCGGCGCATCTGCGGCACGCCGGTAATCGACGGGCCGGCCGAGCTGCATGTCGACCGGATGGAGCGCAGCGGCGCGGAGGTGCTGCGGGCCAGCCATGACGGCTATGTGCGGCGCTTCGGCATCGTTCACCAGCGGTCCTGGCGGCTCTCGCCGGACGGCATGCGGCTCGATGGCGAGGACCTGTTCCGCCCCGCCGAGGGCGAGGAGTTGCCGGCCGGGGCACGCGACGCCTATGCGCTGCGCTTCCATCTGCACCCGCTGGTGCAGCCCTCGCGGGCGGCGGACGGGCATACGGTGATCCTCAAGCTGCCCGGCGGCGACGACTGGGCCTTCACCGCGCCGGACTGCGCGGTGGCGATCGAGGAGAGCATCGTCTTCGCCGCCGGCGGCGGGCCGCGCCGCACCGAGCAACTGGTGATCGCCGGGCGGGCCCATGAGGCGCCGCGCATCGCCTGGACCTTCGTGCGGGTGAAGGCGTTGATGGGGTGAGCCGCTGGCTCCGCCGATGCGGCACGTCCCGCGACGTACCGCCAACAACGACATGGCCATCAACGAAAAAGGCCGGCTTGCGCCGGCCTTTCGCCTGTCATGAGCGCAACGCTCAGAACTTGTAGGTCACGCCCACGCCGAGGATCCACGGGTTGAGATCGGCGGTGCCGGTGAGGGCCGTGCCGGCCACGGTGACGTCGAAATCGGGCTGCAGGAACAGCTTCTTGAGGTCGACGTTGATGCCCCAATGCTCGTCCAGCATGTAGTCGAAGCCGACCTGCAGGGCCCAACCCCAGGTGTCCTTCACATCGAGCGAATCGGCGGCGTCGGCCTGCTGATCGAAGAAGAAGGTGTAGTTGATGCCGGCGCCGACATAGGGCTTGAACGCGCCGAAATCGGTGAAGTGGTACTGCAGGGTCAGGGTCGGCGGCAGCAGCCACACTTCGCCGATCTTGCCGAGGCCGGAAAGCGAGCCGGCGCCGTCAATGTCGTGCGGCGTCACGCCGAGGATGAGCTCGGCGGCCCAGTTCTTGGTGAAGAAGTAGGTGATGTCGAGTTCCGGCACCACCGAGTCGGAATAGCTGAGATCCGAGCCCGGCACGCCGTTCACCGAACCGCCATCCTCGGGCATCACGGCGAGCACGCGCACGCGGATCATCCACGGATTGAATTCCTCCACCGGGGCCGGAGCCTTGAAGACCGGCGCCGGCGTCGCGCCGAGATCGGCCGCATGAGCCGAACCGAGCACCGCGACGGAGGCGGTGGTGGCGAACAGCGCGGCAAGCGCGGCGAGCGTGTTGATGGTGTTACGGCGCTTGAACATGCGCGATCCCCTTGAATTCCCAGCCCGGCCCCGTGTCCGGTCGATGACTATTCCTGGAACGGGCGCGCTCACGGGCATTTGATACATGTCAAGAATGTTGCGAGCCGTATCGGAGTGTGGCCGCAGCGCAACATTTGCGGGGCGGTGCCGTCACCGTCGCGACAGGTATAGGATGCGAGAAAGGCGGCGGCCGCTCCATGCGCGGCACGCGGCGGCAATGGGAGGAATGACATGGGCGTGGAAGGTTTTCTGTCGACCGAGGACGAGCGCGCGGCCCGCCAGCTGGTCGAACAGGCCGACCTCATCCTGCAGGCGCGCGACGGCGACATTCCGCCGCTGTTCGCCAGCCGGCTGTTCGGGCGGTCGGTGGCGGAGGATGTGCGCCTCTACACCGCCCATGAGCTGGCGGCGCTGGCCCAGCACGCCCATGCCCACCTCGCCCGGCGCAGCCCCGGCACGGCCGATATTCGCGTCGATCTGCCCGCGGGCGCGGGCGAACGGCTCGCCAAGGTGACCGTGGTCGAGATCGTCAATGACGACATGCCGTTCCTGCTCGATTCGGTGATGGCGGCGCTGAATGCGCGCGGCCTCACCGCCTCGCTGGTGGTCCACCCCCTGCTCGCCGTCGAGCGTAACGCCGCTGGCGTGCTGGAAGGCGTGACCGGCACCGACGCGCCGGCCGGGCCGCGTGTGCGGCGCGAGAGCCTGATCCATATCCATGTGCCGCGCATCGAGAATGAGGGCGAGCGCGCCGCCCTGGCCGAGGATCTGGCACAGGTGCTGGCGCGCGTGCGCGCCGCCGTGCGCGACTGGAAGGCGATGACCGAGCAGGTCCGCGCGGCGCTGGCCGATCTCGCCAATGCGCCCGACACCGTCCCGCGCGAGGAAGTGGAGGAGGCGAGCGCCTTTCTCGACTGGCTGCTGGCCGGCAATTTCACCTTCCTCGGCTGCCGCCATTACGATGCGCGGCCGGGCGCCACCGGCTCCGGGGTGACGCTGGCGAGCTTTGATCGCCGCATGACCGACGCGCTCGGCGTGCTGGCCGACGAGGAATTCCGGCTGTTTCGCCGGGCCAGCGATCCGCGCGCGGTGAGCGCGGACCTCTCCGACGTCCTGTCGGAGCCGACGCCGCTCATCATCACCAAGTCGCGGACCCTTTCCGTCGTGCACCGTCGGGCCTGGATCGACGTGGTGGTGATCAAACGCTACGACGCGGAAGGCCGCGTGGTCGGCGGGCTGGCCCTTGCCGGCCTGTTCACCAACACCGTCTATACCGGTTCGGTCCGCGCCATTCCGCTGCTGCGGCGCAAGGCGGCGGCGGTGCTGCTGCGCGCCGGCTTCGTGCCCGACAGCCATTCCGGCCGGGCGCTGGTGAAGGTGCTTGAATCCTTCCCGCGCGACGACCTGTTCCAGATGGAGCCGGAGGCGCTCTATCATTTCTCGATCACCGTGCTGCAACTGGACGAGCATCCGCGCGTGCGCGTCCTGGCCTGGCGCGACCGCTTCAGCCGCTTCGTCTCGGTGCTGGTCTTCGTGCCGCGCGACCGCTACGGCTCGGAGGTACGCGAGCGGATCAGCGATCTGCTGGAGACCTCGTTCGGCGGACAGGTGGCGGCCTTCCGGCCGCTGTTCCTGGAAGGGCCGCTCACCCGCGTCCATTTCATCATCGAGCTGACCGGCGGCGCCACGCGCGAGCCCGGCCGGGCCGAGCTGGAAGAGGGCGTGGAAGAGGTCATCCGCACCTGGGAGGACGCCTTTGCCGCGGCGCTCGGCCTCGTCTTCTCGCCCGCCCAGGCGGCTCTGCTGGCGCGGCGCTATGGCGATGCGTTCCCCGCCGGCTACCAGAGCGGCTACGAGCCCGAGGAGGCGCTGGGCGACCTCCGGCTGATCGAGCGGCTGGGCGAGGCCAATCCGGTCGCCGTCGAATTTCACCGCCCGGCGGCGACGCAGGGACGCGAGCGGATCGCGCTCAAGGTGTTCAGCCATGGCGTGCCGCGCCTGCTCTCCGAGCGGGTGCCGCTGCTGGAGGCGATGGGCTTCATCGTCGTCGACGAGCGCACCTTCACCATCGCGCCGGAAGGCCGCGAGCCGGTCTATCTGCACGACATGGTGCTGGGCCGGCGTGGCGGCGGCGGGATCGAGCTGGAATCGCTGGAGAGCCGGCTGCACGCCACGCTGATGGCGGTGCTGCGCGGTCAGGCGGAGAGCGACGGCTTCAACGCGCTGGCGCTCAACGCCCGGCTCGGCTGGCGCGACATCGCGCTGCTGCGCACGCTGGCGCGCTATCTCCGCCAGATCGGCCTGCCGTTCAGCCAGGATTATCTCTGGGCGACGCTGAACGCCCATCCCGCCCTGGTCGACCGGCTGGTGGCGCTGTTCCATGCCCGCTTCGAGCCGGTGGCGCCGGACGACCGCGCCGCGCGCGAGGCGGCGATCCGCGAGGAGATCGAGGCGGCGCTGGCCGATGTGCAGAGCCTCGACGAAGACCGCATCCTACGGCATTTCACCAATCTGATCGAGGCGGCGGTGCGCACCAATTTCTTCCAGACAGCCGAGGATGGCGGGCCGCGCCCGACCATCGCCATCAAGTTCCGCAGCCGTGAGGTGGACGGCCTGCCGCTGCCGCGCCCGCTGTTCGAGATCTTCGTGCACTCCCCGCGCGTGGAAGGCATTCATCTGCGCTTCGGCCGGGTGGCGCGTGGTGGCCTGCGCTGGTCCGACCGGCCGCAGGATTTCCGCACCGAGGTGCTCGGCCTCGTCAAGGCGCAGCAGGTGAAGAACGCGGTCATCGTGCCGGTCGGCGCCAAGGGCGGCTTCGTGCCCAAGCAATTGCCGAGCGGCCCGCGCGACGCCATTCAGGCGGAAGGCACGGAAGCCTACAAGCTGTTCGTCACCAGCCTGCTGGAGGTGACGGACAATATCGAGGGGACGGAGATCGTCCATCCGGCGCTCACCGCGCGCCATGACGAGGACGACCCCTATCTCGTGGTCGCCGCCGACAAGGGCACCGCGACCTTCTCCGACACCGCCAACGCGATCTCGCAGGCGCGCGGCTTCTGGCTGGGCGACGCCTTCGCCTCGGGCGGCTCGGTCGGCTATGACCACAAGGCGATGGGCATCACCGCGCGCGGCGCGTGGGAGGCGGTGCGCCGGCATTTCCGCGAGATGGATGTCGATATCCGGGTCACACCCTTCACCGTGGCGGGTGTCGGCGACATGTCGGGCGACGTGTTCGGCAATGGCATGTTGCTGGAGAACACCATCAAGCTGGTCGCCGCCTTCGACCATCGCGACATCTTCCTCGACCCAACCCCCGATCCCGCCGTCTCGCTGAAGGAACGCCAGCGGCTGTTCGCCCTGCCGCGCTCCTCCTGGCAGGACTATGACAAGTCGCTGATCTCCGCCGGGGGCGGGGTGTTCCCGCGCAGCGCCAAGAGCATTGCGCTGAGCCCGGCGGTGCGCGAGGCGCTCGGCTTCGACAAGAGTTCGGCCTCGCCCGCCGAGGTGATGAGCGCGATCCTGCGCGCGCCGGTCGACCTGCTCTGGTTCGGCGGCATCGGCACCTATCTGCGCGCCACCACCGAGACCGACGCGCAGGCCGGCGACCGGGCCAACGACGCCATCCGCATCACCGGCGCCGAGGTGCGCGCCAAAGTGGTGGGCGAGGGCGCCAATCTCGGCGTGACCCAGCGCGCGCGCATCGAGGCGGCCCGGCGCGGCGTGCGCCTCAACACCGACGCCATCGACAATTCGGCGGGCGTGAACACCTCCGATGTCGAGGTCAACATCAAGATCGCGCTGGTGCCGGCGGTGCGCGAGGGGCAGCTGGCGGCGGACAGCCGCAAGACACTGCTCGCCTCGATGACCGACGAGGTGGCGACGCTGGTGCTGCGCAACAACTATCTCCAGACGCTGGCCCTTTCGCTGGCCGAGCGGCGGGCGCTGGATGAACTCGGCTTCCACCAGCGGCTGATGCAGCAGCTTGAGGCGCGTGCTCTGCTCGACCGCGCGGTCGAATATCTGCCGGGCGATGCCGAGCTGAACGAGCGTCGCGGGCGCGGCGAGGGGCTGACCCGGCCGGAACTCGCGGTGCTGCTGGCCTATGCCAAGCTCACCGCCCATTCCGACCTGCTCGACACCGACGTGCCGGATGATCCGTATCTCGCCCGCGAACTGACCTCCTATTTCCCGCCGGAACTCAACGCGCGCTTCGCCGAGGGGATCGAGGGGCACCGGCTGCGGCGCGACATCATCGCCACGCGCCTGTGCAATGCCATGATCAATCACGGCGGCCCGGCCTTCGTGGCGCGGCTCACCGACGAGACCGGCGCGGATATCGGCTCCATCGCCAAGGCCTATGCGGCGACGCGCGACAGCTTCGGTCTCGCGGCGCTGGAGAGCAACATCGACGCGCTGGACGGCACGGTGCCGGGCGCGGTGCAGCTTGCGCTCTATGCGGCGGTCAAGGACATGCTGCTCGACCGCACCGTGTGGTTCCTGCGCAATGTCGATCTGCGCCAGAGCCTCGACGAACTGGTCTCGCATTACTCCGCCGGTATCGTCCCGGTGAAGGAGGTGCTCGGCAGCGTGGTGCGCGATCTGCTGCCGGAGGAGACGCGGGCGCGGCATGATGCGCGCATTGCCGAGTGGACGCAGGCCGGTGTGCCGGAGGCGCTGGCGCGCCGCATCGCCCGGCTGCCGGCGATCGAAAGCTCGACCGACATCGTGATGATCGCCGACCGCACCGGGGCGGCGATCAGCGATGTGGCGACGACCTTCTTCGCCGTCGGCCTGCATTTCCGGCTGGACCGCATTCTCGGCCCGGCGCAGGCGCTTTCCGTGCCGGATTATTACGACCGGCTGGCGCTGGAGCGGGCGCTCGCCGCCTTCGAGATCGCCGTGCGGCGGCTCACCGGCGAGGTCATCACCGAGCACGGGGCGGGGGCGGCGGGTGTCGCGGCCTGGGCGGCCGCGCGCGGCGAGGTGGTGGAGCGGGCGCGAAACGGCGTCTACGAGATCGCCGGCTCGGGCCTCACCGTCTCCAAGCTCTCGGTGGCGGCAAGCCTGATCGGCGATCTGGTGCGCGGGTGACCGAGCGGCCGGCGGTCACTCCGCCGCCGGCTTCTCACCTTCCGGCCAGTTTACCACGGGCAGGGCTTCCAGCGCCGGGCGCGCGAACAGATAGCCCTGCGCGAGCGGGATGCCGAAGGCGCGGATGGCCCGCAGTTCGGCGAGGGTTTCCACCCCTTCGGCGACGAGGGTGATGTCCAGCTCGCGGGCAAGCCCGACCACGGCCCGCAGGATCGCCTGCTGGCGTGGCGCGGCCTCGATGCCGCGGATCAGCTTCATGTCGATCTTGACGATGTCGGGGCTGAGTTCGGCGAGCAGGTTCAGCCCGGCATAGCCGGCACCGAAATCGTCGATGGCGAGGGTGAAGCCGATGCCGCGATAGACGCGGATGATCTCTTCCAGATGCGCCACATCGATAATCGGCTCGTTCTCGGTAAATTCGAACACCAGCCGGCGCGGGTCGAAATCGAAGCGGCGGCAGGCCTGAAGCGTGGTGCGGATGCAGGTTTCCGCGCGATAGACGGCATTGGGCTGGAAGTTCACCGACAGGAACGACCCGTCATCCGGGAACAGCCGGCCGGCCAGTTCGACCGCCTTGATCCGGCACTCCTGGTCGAAACGATAGCGGTTGGCGTCCGTCACCTGGGCGAGCACCTCGGCGGCACTCTCCCCCGCTGGGCCGCGCACGAGCGCCTCATGGCCCCAGATCTTCCCGGTGACCAGATTGACGATCGGCTGAAAGGCCATGGTGAAGCCGAAGCTGAGAGGTTCGCTCTGGCAGCCATCACATCGAGGCACGGCGACGACGCTCCCTTTAATAGAGGGGAGAGTTTAGCCGAGGCGGCTTGCGCGACGGTCTCCAGACGGGAGATGCCGCAACAGAAAGCGAGTCTGTGTCATTTCGGCATGGACGGGACGCGCCGGCGTCCCGTCCTCGGCCGTCAAACCATTATGCCGCCGCGTGCTTCTTGTTCTGGCGGTGCGAGATCAGGTCGTCCACTACGCCGGGATCGGCCAGCGTCGAGGTGTCGCCGAGATTGGCGAACTCGTCCTCGGCGATCTTGCGCAGGATTCGGCGCATGATCTTGCCGGAGCGGGTCTTGGGCAGGCCGGGGGCGAACTGGATGAGGTCGGGCGAGGCGATCGGCCCGATTTCCTGACGCACCCAGCCGACCAGTTCCTTGCGCAGTTCCTCGGTCGGCTCGATGCCGGCCATCAGCGTCACATAGGCATAGATGCCCTGGCCCTTGATATCGTGCGGGTAGCCGACCACGGCGGCTTCCGACACCTTCGGATGGGCGACGAGGGCGCTTTCGACCTCGGCCGTGCCCATGCGGTGGCCGGAGACGTTGATCACGTCGTCGACGCGGCCGGTGATCCAGTAATAGCCGTCGGCGTCGCGCCGGCAGCCGTCGCCGGTGAAGTACTTGTTGGGGTAGGTGGAGAAGTAGGTCTGCATGAAGCGTTCATGGTCGCCATAGACCGTGCGCATCTGCCCGGGCCAGCTATCGGCGATGACCAGATTGCCCTCGCAGGGGCCTTCCAGAACCTTGCCCTCGGCATCGACGATCTGCGGCACGATGCCGAAGAACGGCGTCGTCGCCGAGCCGGGCTTGAGGCGCGTGGCGCCGGGCAGCGGGGTGATGAGGATGCCGCCGGTCTCGGTCTGCCACCAGGTGTCCACCACCGGGCAACGCTCCTCGCCGACCACGCGGTAATACCATTCCCACGCTTCCGGGTTGATCGGCTCGCCGACCGAGCCGAGCAGGCGCAGGCTGGCGCGGGAGGTCTTGGTGACCGGGCCGTCGCCCGACTGCATCAGCGCGCGGATGGCGGTGGGGGCGGTGTAGAAGATGCTGACCTTGTGCTTGTCGATCACCTCCCAGAAGCGGGAATTGGTCGGGTAGTTCGGCACGCCCTCGAACATCAGCGTGGTCGCGCCATTCGCCAGCGGCCCATACACGATGTAGCTGTGGCCGGTGACCCAGCCGACATCGGCGGTGCACCAGTAGATGTCGCCCTCGTGGTAATCGAACACGTATTGGTGGGTCATCGAGGCGTAGACGAGATAGCCGCCGGTGGTGTGCAGCACGCCCTTCGGGCTGCCGGTCGAGCCAGAGGTGTAGAGGATGAACAGCGGGTCTTCCGCGTTCACCGGCACAGCGGGGCACTCGCTGGTCACGAGATCGGCGGCCTCATGATACCAGACATCGCGGCCAGGTTTCATGTTCACCGTGCCGCCGGTACGCTTGACCACCACGACGTGATCCACCTCGAAATCGCCGAGCTTGGCGATGGCGGCATCGACATTGGCCTTCAGCGGCACCTTGCGGCCGCCGCGCAGGCCTTCATCGGCGGTGATGATCATCTTGGAATCGCAATCGCGGATGCGGCTTGCCAGGCTGTCCGGCGAGAAGCCGCCGAACACCACGGAGTGCACCGCGCCGAGCCGGGCGCAGGCCAGCATGGCGAAGGCGGCTTCGGGGATCATTGGCATGTAGATGGTGACGCGGTCGCCTTTCTGCACGCTGCGGTTGCGCAGCACATTGGCGAAGCGGCATACCTCGTCATGCAGCTCGCGGTAGGTGATGTGGCGTGATTGCGAGGGGTCGTCGCCTTCCCAGATGATGGCGACCTGATCGCCGCGCGTCGCCAGATGCCGGTCGATGCAGTTATGGGCGATGTTGGTGACGCCGTCCTCGAACCATTTGATCGACACCGCGCCGGGCGCATAGGAGGTGTTCTTGACCTTGGTGTAGGGCGTGAACCAGTCGATCCGCTTGCCTTCCTCGCCCCAGAAGCCGTCGGGATCGCGCACCGAGGCCTCGTACTTGGCCTTGTAGCCGTGTTCGTCGAGATAGGCGCGCTCGGCCCATTGCGCGGGGACGTCGTAAATCTTGTCGGACATTGGCGTTGTCTCCCCTTCGGCTGGCGCTCGGCGCCGCTCTTGCTTTCCCGCGAATTATGGGGACGCGCCCCGGACGCGACAAGCCAGCGGCGGCGCAACTTTGGTCGGTATGTAAATATCCTAGAGAGCGCCGCTATCCGGTCTGTTTACCGTGCGCGGGCGCCAGACACTGGTCTGCTTGATCTCGCTGTCCTCAAGGTCGCGGCTGACGGCAACGCCATATTCCGCAACCTTTTCCAGCCTCTCGCGCGGCAGATAGGAGCGGCCGGGATCGCCGATCCACACATCCGCCCCGCCCGCCGCCAGCGCCTCCAGCCAGGCGAAGACGCGGGCGGCGAGGTCGCGCTCATAGGCGATGTCGCCGGCCAGCACGACATCCCAGCGGCCCGGCGTGCCGATGATGTCCTGATCCAGCACGGTGAGGGCGGCGGCGGCGTTGGCGGCGGCATTGAGGGCAATCGCCGCCTGCGCGAAGCCGTCAATGTCGGCGGCCTCGACATGGGCGGCGCCGGCCTTCAGCGCGGCGATGCCGACCAGCCCCGAGCCGGCAGCGAAATCCAGTACCCGGCGGCCCTGAACAATCCCTGGATTATCAAGGACATGGCGCGCCAGCGCCTGCCCGCCGGCCCAGGCGAAGGCCCAGAAGGGGGGCGGCAGGCCGATGGCGCCAAGTTCCTCCTCCGTGCGCTGCCAGATCGGCAGCGACTCGGCGGCGAGGTGGAGCGAGATTTCCGGCACCAGCGGCACCGGCAGCAGGCGCGTTTCCGCGCGGATGAAGGCGCTTGCGTCGGCGATGCCCCCGCCGCTCACGCCTTGTGGCCCGCCATCTCCAGCACGATGTCCCATTCGCGGTCGGTGACGGGCTGCACGGAGAGGCGGGAGAAGCGCATCAGCGCCATCTCGGCGAGGCGGGGCTCGGTCTTGATGGCGGCGAGGGAAACCGGATTCTTCAACGGTTCGATGGCTTTGAGGTCCACCATGACGAATTTGCCGGAGGGGTCGGACGGGTCCGGATACGCTTCCTTGATGACCTCGACGATGCCGACGATCTCCTTGCCCTCATTGGAGTGGTAGAAGAAGCCGCGATCGCCGAGCTTCATCGCCAGAAGCTGCTGCTTTGCCAGATGGTTACGCACGCCGTCCCAATGGGTGCCGGCGGCGCCGGCGGCGACCTGCTGGTCCCAGGACCATTTGAAGGGTTCGGATTTGTAGAGCCAGTGCGCCATCTCACGCTTCCGCTTTCTGGGGGCGGGTCAGCAGTGACCCGATCGCTTCCTCGACGCCGACGCGGCCGGCGAGCACTGCTTCCACGGCGCGGGCGATCGGCATGTCGACGCCCTTTGCATCGGCCATGGCGACCAGCACGCTGGCGGTCAGGGCACCCTCGGCGAGCTTGCCCGCGGGGTGAAAACCGTCGTCTTTTCCTAGGCTTACGCCAAGTGCGTAATTGCGCGACTGGGTGGTCGAGCAGGTCAGGATGAGGTCGCCGAGGCCGGACAGCCCGGTCAGCGTCTCGGCCCGCGCGCCATAGGCCCGGCCGAAGCGCATCAGCTCGGCAAAGCCCCGCGCGATCAGCGCGGCCGCCGCGCTGGCGCCGAGGCCGCGCCCGCCGACGATGCCGGCGGCGATGGCCAGCACGTTCTTGGCCGCGCCGCCGATCTCGACGCCGCGTACATCGTCGCTGTGATAGAGCCGGAAGGAGGGCGAACCGAGCGCGGTGGCGAGTGCCTCGGCGGTGCTAACCTGTTGCGCGGCCAGCGTTACCGCCGTCGGCAGGCCGGCCGCCACGTCGCTCGCGAAGCTCGGCCCGGAGAGGATGGCGGGCAGTGCCTGCGGGCAGGCCTCACGCAGCACCTGCGTCATGAACAGCGAGGTGCCGCGCTCGATTCCCTTGGCGCAGGTGACCAGCGGCGTGCCCGGCGGCAGCTCGGCGGCCAGCGCGTGGGCGACCTCGCGGCTGGCCTGCGCCGGTACAACCAGAAGTACAGCGTCGCAGGTGGACAGTGAGTGCAGTGAGGTGGACAATGAGACCGACGAGGCCAGTTCGACGCCCGGCAGATGGGCGCGGTTGACGCGGCTCGCCTCCATCGCGGCGATCGCCGCGCCGTCGCGGCTCCACAGCACCACCTCGCGGCCGGCGCGGGCGGCGGCGTTGGCGAGCGCGGTGCCCCAGGCGCCGGCCCCGGCCACGCCGATGCGGGCGAAACGCTGCGGCATCAGTCGGCCATCTCCACCCCGGTCACCTCCTCCAGCGGCCAGCGGGCGCGGGGGGAGACGGCGAGGTCGTCGGTGAGGCCCAGAGCGAAGCGTTCGGCGCCGGCCCAGGCGATCATCGCGCCATTGTCGGTGCACAGCTCCGGCGGCGGCACGGCGAGGCGGGTGCCGCCATCGGCGGCGACCTTGTGCAGCACCCGGCGGACCGCCTGATTGGCGCCGACGCCCCCGGCCAACACCAGCGCGCTCGGCTTCATGCCGCGCTCGCGCATCACCCGCAGCGCGCAGCGCACCCGGTCGGCGAGGATGTCGACGATGGCCCCCTGGAAGGAGGCGCACAGGTCGTTCACGTCCTGATCGGTGAGCGGAGCGATCCTGAGGGCTTCCAGCCGCACCGCCGTCTTCAGGCCGGACAGCGAGAAATCCGGCACCGGCTTGCCGTGCAGCGGGCGCGGCAGGGCAAAGCGCGAGGCATCCCCGCGCAGCGCCGCCCGTTCCACCGCCGGCCCGCCGGGATAGGGCAGGCCGAGCATCTTGGCGGTCTTGTCGAAGGCCTCGCCGATGGCGTCGTCCATGGTGCCGCCGAGCTTGTGATACTCGCCCACCCCGGTGACGGCGACGAGCTGGGTGTGCCCGCCCGAGACCAGCAGCAGCAGGAAGGGGAAGGGCACGGCATCGGTCAGCCGCGCGGTCAGCGCATGGGCTTCCAGATGATTGACCGCCACCAGCGGCTTCCTCGCGGCGAGCGCGATCGCCTTGGCGGTGGTGAGCCCGACGATGACGCCGCCGATCAGCCCCGGCCCGGCGGCGGCGGCGATGGCGTCCATCTCCACCAGCTTGACGCCGGAGGAGCGCAGCGCCCGCTCGATCACCCGGTCGAGCACTTCCACGTGAGCGCGGGAGGCGATCTCCGGCACCACGCCGCCATAGGGCGCGTGATCGGCGGTCTGCGACAGCACGATGTTGGAGAGAATGGTCCCCGAACCGTCGGCGCGGCGGCGCACCACGGCGGCGGCCGTCTCGTCGCAGGTGGTCTCGATGCCTAGAAGGAGAAGATCGCGCATTGACTTTCAGTCGATGGACAGTGTTCTGAACCCGTTCCCGAACCGCTATCACCGCAGGACGCCATGACGCAATCGCTTCCCCGCCTTCGGCTCGGCACTCGTGGCAGCCCGCTCGCCCTGTGGCAGGCCCACGCGGTGCGCGACGCGCTGGTGCGACACCATCGCTGGGAGCCCGAGGCGGTGGAAATCGTGGTGATCCGCACCACCGGCGACGCCATCACCGACCGGGCCCTGTCGGAGGCCGGCGGCAAGGGGCTGTTCACCAAGGAAATCGAGGAGGCGCTGCTGGAGCGGCGCATCGACCTCGCCGTGCATTCGGCCAAGGACATGGGCACGCGCCTGCCGGACGGGCTGCATCTGGTCGGCTATCTGCCGCGCGCGGATGTGCGCGACGCGCTGATCCTGCGCGAGGGGGCTTCGCTGCGCGATCTGCCGGCGGGCGCCAAGGTCGGCACCGCCTCGTTGCGGCGCGAGGCGCAGCTGCGCCGGCTGCGGCCGGACCTGAAGGTCTCGCTGCTGCGCGGCAATGTGCAGACCCGGCTCTCCAAGGTGGCGAGCGGCGAGTTCGACGCCACGCTGCTGGCGATTGCCGGGCTGACCCGGCTCGGCATGGCCGACAAGGCGAGCTGCGTTCTCGACACCGCCGATTTCCTGCCCGCCGTGGGGCAGGGGGCGGTCGCCATCGAAACCCGCCAGCGCGATCTCGCGGTCGATTCGCTGATCGTGCCGGTGGTGTGCCCGGCGACCGGCCTCGCGCTGCGGGTGGAGCGCGCCTATCTCGCCGAGCTGGACGGCTCCTGCCGCACGCCGATCGGCGGCCATGCGCTGGTCAGCGGCGAGGAAATCACCTTCCGCGGCGTGGTGCTCTCTGCCGACGGGACGCAATATTACGAGATCGTCCGGCACGGGCCGCGCAACCGGGCGCTGGAACTCGGCATGGTCGCCGGCCGCGAAATGCGCGCCATGGTGCCGCCCGACCTGCTCCCCTCCTAGTGCCGCGATGCGGGTTCTGGTGACACGGCCACAGCCCGATGCCGACGCCACCGCCGCGCGGCTGGTCGCCGCCGGCTGCGCGGCGCTGGTCGATCCCATGCTGACCATCGAGCCGATCCCCGACGCCGTCCTGCCGCCGGGCCGCTTCGACGCGCTGGCGCTGACCAGCGTCAACGGGGCGCGGGCGCTGGCCGCGCGGAGGGAGCGTGCCGCGTTGGAGGGCCTGCCGCTCCATGCGGTGGGCCGGCGCACGGCGGCGGCGGCGCAGGGCTTTGCCGAGGTGCATGTCGCCGGGGGCGACGGGGTGGCGCTGGCCGGCCTGCTGCGCGCCCGCCTGCCGCGCGGGGCACGGGTGCTGCATGTGGCGGGCGAGGAACGGGCGGTCGATCTCGGCGCGGCGCTGGCCGGCGACGGCATCGAGGTTGAACTTTTCGTCATCTACCGGGCGGTGGCGGCGGGCGGGCTGGCGGCGCACACCCGCGCCGCGCTGGCGGCGGGGCAGATCGACGCGGCGTTTCATTTTTCCCTGCGCACGGCGACCACGCTGGCGGCGCGGGCGCAGCAGGCCGGCCTTGCTTCGGCCTTTGCCGGCGTTCAGCATCTGTGCTTCTCGCGCAATGTCGCCGCGCCCTTGCAGGCCGCCGGCTGGCCGACGCGGATCGCCGACACGCCGACCGAAGAGGGCTTGTTCGCGCTGCTCGACCGGTAAACCATGGGGCTCTCCCGAGGTTGCGGCTTGGGCAGGTGCGGTCTATCCCGGGAACAAGGGCTGGGTCGGCGCTTTATGATCTCGGGGAGGTACGTACGTGGCGAATGATGATCCCAAAAACGATCCGACCGAGACCGAGACGGGCCATGAGGCTGGCCACGAGGCTGGCCACGAGGCTGGCCACGAGGCCGGGGCGCGCGGCAAATCCCGCCGTCGGCCCCCGCCGACGCTCGATCTGGCGGCGACCGAAGTGACGCCGGACAAAGCGTCCGCGGACAAGGCGAGCCCGGCGGCTGAGAAAAGCCCCGCCGATTCCACGGCCGAGGTGCCGGTGCTCGATATCGGCAGCGCGGGCGATGCTCCTGCCGCCGATACTCCCGCCAACGATACTCCCGACGCGCCGCCCGAGCCGGTGCACGCCGCCGAACTGCCGGGCGCGACCAGCCCGCCCGAGGCGCCGAAGCGGCAGATGGGTCTGATCGCCGGGCTGGTGGTCGCGGTGATTTCCGGCGTGATCGGCGGCGCGGTGGCGCTCGCCGTGGTCAGCACCTTCTACGGCGCCGAGCAGAATGCCGACGCCATCACCCAGCTTGAGGCGCGCGCGCTTGACCTGCGCCAGCGCCTGGAGGCGATCGAGCAGGCGGGCGGCGCTCCCGCCGCGCCGGCGCCGGCCGCCAATGCGGAACTGCCGCAGGAGCTGGCGACCCGGCTCGACGCGCTCGAATCCGGCCTCTCGGCGATGGGCGAGCGGGTGACGACGCTCGCCAACGCGCCGGCGCCCGAGCCGGTCGCGCCGGCCGTCTCGCCCGAGGCGGTTGCCGCGCTCGGCAGCCGGCTCGATGGTTTGCAGCAGCGCGTGGAGGCTATTCCCGCGCCGCCGCCGGCCGCCTCGCCGCAGGACCTTGCCACCGCCAATGCCCGGATCGGCGCGGTCGAGCAGAAGCTCGCCACCGTCGCCCAGCAGCAGCAGGCCAGCGGGCAGAGCGCCGCGCAACTGGTGGCGCTCGACGCGCTGGAGGACGCGGTGGCGGGCGGACGGCCCTTCACCACCGAACTGAAGGCCAGCCGGACGCTGCTCGGCGCCGGCGGTGACGGTCTGGCGGCGCTGGAGCCGAAGGCCGGCAGCGGCTACGGCACCGGCCTCGCGCTCGCCGAACAGCTCACCCGCGCCACCGCGCCGACCCCGGCGGAACCGGCGGCGCCGGCCTCTGACGCCGGCGTGCTCGACCGGCTGGTGGAGAGCGCCAAGGGGCTGGTGACGGTGCGCCGCAGCGATGAGGCGCCGGCTGGCGCTGACGCCGAGGCGATCGCCACCGCGCGGGCGCAGCTCCAGCGCGGCGATTTCCCCGGCGCGCTGGCGACGCTGAACGCGCTGCCGGATGAGAGCCGCGCCCGCGTGGCGCCGGTGATCGCCGCCATCGAGGACCGGCAGGCGGCGCTCGCCGCCGTGGCCGGCCTCAGCCAGCATGTGCTGGCCAGCCTTGCGGGAGGAACCCAGTGATCCGCATCGTCGTCTATCTGCTGATCCTCGCCGCCATCGCCTTCGGGGTCGCCTGGCTGGCCGACCGTCCCGGCCAGATCGCCCTCGACTGGCAGGGCTGGCATATCGAGACCAGCGTGCTGGTCGCGGCGAGCGCGCTGCTCGCCGTGATCGCCGCCGCCATCCTGCTGTGGACGCTGCTGCGGCTGATCGTCCGCTCGCCGGACCTGATCGCCGGCTCCTGGCGTCACCGCCGCCGCACCAAGGGCTGGGCGGCGATCTCGCGCGGCCTGGTCGCGGTCGGCTCGGGCGATGTGATGGGCGCCCGGCGCGCCGCCAATGATGCCGAGCGGCTGATGGGCAGCGAACCGCTGACCCGTCTGCTGGCCGCGCAGGCGGCGCAACTCTCCGGCGATTCGGCCGGCGCGGAAGCGGCCTTCCGCACCATGGCCGACACGCCCGGCACGCGCCTGCTCGGGCTGCGCGGCCTGCATGTGGAAGCGCGCCGGCGCGGCGACGCCAATGCCGCGCTGATGACCGCGGAGGAAGCCGCGCGCCACGAGCCGGGCCTTGCCTGGGCGGCGGATGCGGTGATCGAGGCGCGCTGCCTCAAGGGCGACTTTACCGGCGCGCTGGCGATGCTGGAACGCGAGGCCGCCCATGGCGGGCTGGACCGCGCCGCGCATCGGCGCCGCCGGGCGGTGCTGCTCGCCGCGCAGGCGCAGGCGGTCGAACTGTCCGATCCCGCCACCGCCCGTGAGAAGGCGGTCGAGGCGGCGCGCCTTTCGCCGACGCTGGTGCCCGCCGCCGACATTGCCGGGCGCCTGCTCGGCGCCGCCGGGGACACCCGCAAGGCCTCGAAGATCGTCGAGAATGCCTATGCGGCGACCCCGCATCCCGATCTCGCCGAGACCTATCTGCATCTGCGCCCCGGCGATGCCTCGCGCGAGCGGCTGAAGCGCATCCGCACGCTGACCGCCCGCGCCCCGGCCCATCCCGAAAGCGCGATGGTGCTGGCCCGCGCCGCCCTCGACGCGCTGGAGTTCGACATCGCCCGCACCGCGCTGCTGCCGCTGCTCGGCGAGCCGACGCAGCGCGCTTGCCTGTTGATGGCGGAACTCGAAGCCGCCGAGCATGGCGATGTCGGCAAGGCCCGCGAATGGACCGCCCGCGCCGTGCGCGCCCAGCGCGACCCGGCCTGGGTGGCCGATGGCGTGTTGGCGGAAGCCTGGGGGCCGGTCTCGCCGGTCACCGGCAAGCTCGACGCCTATGAATGGAAACTGCCGCCCGGCGTTGCCACGACGCCGATGCTGGAGAATGAGGCCGAGCGGGTGAAAGCGGCGATCGCCGCCGCCATCGCCGCGCGCCCCGTCCCTGCACCGGAGCCGCCGGTGGTCGATCTCGCCCCGGAGCCCCCGACCGCGCCGCTCGCCCCCGAGGTCGAGCCGCGCCCGGAGGTGCTGGAGGCGAAGGTCGAGAACGGCAAGGCGGACGTAGTGAAGGAGCCGGTGAAGGCGGAGGGCGAGAAGCGCCCGGCCGGCGCCGCCGCATCGGGCACCACGTCGGGCGCCGGCCCTGTGGTGGCGATGCCGCATCTGCCGGATGATCCCGGCCCCGGCCCGTTCCCGGACGAGCCCGCCGGCACCACGCGCCCGCCCTACGGGGTGTGAGGCCGGGGGCGGACAAGGCGCGCCCGAGTGGCGCGCGGGTCATCTCAAACAAAAGCGCGCCTTGCGGCGCGGGATGGACCTTTAATAACAAAAAGCGTGCCTTGCGGCGCGCGGGGGTCTTCTCAAACAAAAAGCGCGCCTTGCGGCGCGCTTGTCGCTCTGAGAGAGCGTGACCCCGCCAGACGCCGGTCGCTCGTCAAACGACCGGAGGGAGTGAACGCGGTCGGAGTACATCCGTCCTAACCGCCTTCCAGTCGGCGAGGCGCTGACGAAGCGCCACCATGCCGACAGCCCGTTTCTGGCTGGGTGAACGTTATCTGGGGTGCCGTTGCGGGAATTCAAGGGGCGCGGCGCGGGAAGACGTGGATGCCCGTCCCCGGATCAAGTCCGGGGACGGGCATGACGGTGTTCTGCGGGGGGGGGGAGACAGCGGGAAGTGCGGGAGATTACCTTCTTCCGAAGCTTGCGTCGTCATGCTGAGGCGCCCGGCACCGCCGGGCCTCGAAGCACGCAGGCCCCCACATCACGGTTGAAGGAGCCGCGTTCCCACCGTCACACCGTCACGGCCGGACTTGATCCGGCCATCCACGTCTTCCCGCCCGGCCTCAGCCCAGCCGGCCCTTCCCGCCCGCCTACTACGTGCGGCGGGTGGGGATGTGGGCGGGGGAGGGGCTCGCCTTGCCGGAGACGGGGCGACCGGCAGCGGTGCCGATGCCGGTGCCCAACCCCTTGCCGGAGGCCTGCCCCTTGCCAGAGCCGCCACCGCCGGCGGGGCCGCGTCCGGGGCCGCCGCTCGTGCTGCCGCCGACCGGCTTGGCGAGGTTGATCGGCGTGGCGGCGCGGGGCTTGCGCGGGGCGCCGCGCGGCTTCTCGTCGAACAGCTCGGCCAGCTTCTCGGTCATCACGCCGCCGAGTTCCTCGGCGTCGACGATGGTCACGGCGCGCTTGTAATAGCGCGTCACGTCATGGCCGATGCCGATGGCGATCAGCTCGACCGGGGACTTGTCCTCGATCTGCTGGATCACCCAGCGCAGATGGCGCTCCAGATAATTGCCGGGATTGACCGACAGGGTGGAATCGTCGACCGGCGCGCCGTCCGAGATCATCATCAGGATGCGGCGCTGCTCGTTGCGGGCGAGCAGGCGGTTATGCGCCCAGTCGAGCGCCTCGCCGTCGATATTCTCCTTCAGCAGCCCCTCGCGCATCATCAGGCCGAGATTGCGCCGGGCGCGGCGCCAGGGGGCGTCCGCCGCCTTGTAGATGATGTGGCGGAGATCGTTCAGCCGGCCGGGCGCGCCCGGCTTGCCGGCGGACAGCCACGCCTCGCGCGCCTGCCCGCCCTTCCACGCCTTGGTGGTGAAGCCGAGGATCTCGACCTTCACGCCGCACCGCTCCAGCGTGCGCGCGAGAATGTCGGCGCAGGCGGCGGCGACCGTGATCGGGCGCCCGCGCATCGAACCGGAATTGTCGAGCAGCAGGGTGACGACGGTGTCGCGGAAATCGGTGTCGCGCTCGCGCTTGAAGGAGAGCGGCTGCATCGGGTCGGTGATGATGCGGTGCAGGCGCGCGGGATCGAGCATGCCCTCTTCGAGATCGAACTCCCAGCCGCGATTCTGCTGCGCCATCAGCCGGCGCTGGAGCCGGTTGGCAAGGCGCGCGACGACGCCCTGCAGATGGGTGAGCTGCTTGTCGAGATAGGCGCGCAGGCGCGCCAGCTCCTCCGGGTCGCACAGCTCGTCCGCGTTCACCGTCTCGTCGAAGCGCGGGGTGAAGGGGTGATATTCCGGCGGGCGCGGCTCGCTTGGGACGGCATGCTGCGGCTGCCAGGGCTCGGACGCCTCGTCGGCATCGCCCAGCTCGGCATCGTCGGACAGTTCGGAGGTGGGCTGCTCCTGCTGGTCCTCGGATTCCTCCGGGTTCTGGTCGGAGGACAGGTCGCTGTCGACCTCGGTGGTGCCTTCCGCGCTCTCGTCCGGCTCGGCCTCGCTGCCCTTGCCATTGTCCTCGTCGCGGCGGTCATCGGCGTCGGTCGAGGGGTCGTTGTTCTCGTCGAAGGGGGCGATGTCCTCGCCCATGCCGAGCGAGGAGAGCAGGTCGCGCATCGCCTCGGCATAGCGGCCCTGATTGTCGGCGGCGCCGGCCAGTTCGTCGAGCGCGCGGGCGCCATGCTCCTCGATGAAGCCGCGCCACAGATTGACCATCTCGCGGGCGGCCGCCGGCGGGGCCATGCCGGTCATGCGCTCGCGCAGGATCAGCGACAGCGCGTGCTCCAGCGGCGCGTCGGAACGGTCGGCGAGATTGGCGAAATTGGCCTTCTGGTAGCGGTCCTCCAGCATGGCCGAGAGGTTGAGCGCCACGCCATCCATGCGCAGCGCGCCCAGCGATTCGCAGCGCGTCTGCTCGGCCGCCTCGAAGGCGGCGCGGGCCTGCTGGCCCACCGGGGTGAGGCGCTGATGCACCTTCGGGTCGTGGCAGGCCATACGCAGCGCCATCGAATCGGCATGGCCGCGCATGATCGCGGCGTCCTGCTTCGACATGCGGCGCGAGGGTTCGGGCAGGCGGGCATGGCCGTCGGAGAAGCCCGGCTTGTCGGCGCCGAAGGTGACCTCGATCTCGCGGTCGCCGGCGATGGCACGCAGGCAGCCGGTGACCGCGCGCTTCAGCGGCTCGGTCGGGGCTTCCTTGGTGGCCGGGCGGTTGGGGCGGTTCGAGGTGCTCATGGCGACGCCTTGGATGACATAATTTTTCCTCTCCCCGGCGGGGAGAGGTGGCCCGCGAAGCGGGTCGGTGAGGGGGAGGCACCATTCGGGGCGCCAAGGCCCCCCTCACCCCGGCCCTCTCCCCATTGGGGAGAGGGAGGCAGGTCCGTCAGGACATGACGACGTTGACGGCCGATTCGGTGAGCTCCTTGCCGAAGCAGCGCTGGTAGAACTCGGCCACCAGCGTGCGTTCCAGCTCGTCGCACTTGTTGAGGAAGGTCACCCGGAAGGAGAAGGCGAGGTCCTGGAAGATCTCGGCATTCTCGGCCCAGGTGATGACGGTGCGCGGGCTCATCACGGTCGACAGGTCGCCATTGATGAAGGCCTGACGGGTGAGATCGGCCAGGCGCACCATGCGCGCGACGGTGTCGCGGCCTTCCGGCGTCTGGAAGTTCTTGGCCTTGGAGGCGACGATGTCGACTTCCTTGTCATGGGCCAGATAGTTCAGCGTGGTGACGATGGACCAGCGGTCCATCTGCGCCTGGTTGATCTGCTGGGTGCCGTGATAGAGGCCGGTCGTGTCGCCGAGGCCGATCGTGTTTGCGGTCGAGAACAGGCGGAAGGCGCCATGCGGGCGGATGACGCGGTTCTGGTCGAGCAGCGTCAGGCGGCCGGCGCTCTCCAGCACGCGCTGGATCACGAACATCACGTCCGGGCGGCCGGCATCGTACTCGTCGAACACCAGCGCGACGTTGTTCTGGTAGGCCCAGGGCAGGATGCCGTCGCGGAATTCGGTGACCTGGAGCCCGTCGCGGACCACGATGGCGTCCTTGCCGATCAGGTCGATACGCGAGATGTGGCTGTCGAGATTGACGCGCACGCAGGGCCAGTTCAGCCGCGCCGCGACCTGCTCGATATGGCTCGACTTGCCGGTGCCGTGATAGCCGGTGACCATGACGCGGCGGTTATGCGCGAAGCCGGCGAGGATGGCGAGCGTGGTCGGGCGGTCGAACAGATAGTCGGGATCGACTTCCGGCACATAGGCGTCGGGTTCGGCATAGGCCGGCACGTCGAGATCGACATCGAGCCCGAACACCTGACGGACCGAAACCTTCATGTCCGGCAGCGGGGCGGTTTGCGTGGGCGAGGCGGTCATTCTTCCTCCGTTGCCGCGCCGAATGCACGCGGGCTTGTCTGGCAGGCGCGCCTCTTAGCAGAAGCCCGCATTCTTGAGGTGATTATAGGCCTGGATGACGTCGCGCAGACGGTCCTCGGTCGATATGTCGCCGCCATTGGCGTCGGGATGATATTTTTTCACCAGAACCTTGAAGCGGGCCTTCAGCTCCTCGGGCGTGGCGGAGATTTCCATACCCAGCGATTCGAAGGCGCGGCGCTCGGCATTGCGGATCATGCGGCTCTCGCGCGCCGGCGCCGGGTCGGGGCGCGCCGCGCCGCCGACTTCCTCGAACATGCCGAACGGGTCGGCAATGCCCTCGGTGGCGAAGGTGCGGGCGCTCTCGGCGGTCTTGGCGGCGCCGCGCATGCCCATCTTCCAGGTCGGGCGATGGCCGGTCAGCGCGTCCTTCTGGTAGGCGGTGACGGCATCGTCCGGCATGCCGGCGAAATAATTATAGGACTGGTTGTACGCCCGGACATGGTCGAAGCAGTAGCTCCAGAACTGGCCTTCGCTGTGCCGGCCCTTCGGCGCGCGGTGCGTCGCCGGCTTGTCGCAGCCCGCCCATTGGCATTGCGGGCCGTCCGTCTTCAGACGGCGGTCCCGGTCGGGCTTCACGCGGATGCGGTCGAAGAAGGGAGAGTCGAGCTTCATGATCGGGTGATTATGCTTCCGGCGGGCGAGGTATACAAGAAACCACATATTCGTCACCGCGCCCGGCGGTGATATTGACGCCCCCTTATCCCGGAGCGAGCGCAACGTCCATGAACCCGACTTCGAACGCCACCCCGAACCCGACCTCACCCCCCACGGATGATGCCGTCGCCGCGGCGCTGGCCCGCGTGCGGGCGGCACTGGCCGAACTCTCCCCGAGCGCGCTTGAGCTCGAGGATGAAAGCCACCGCCATGAAGGTCACGGCGGGCATCGCCCCGGCCAGCTCACGCATTTACGCGTGCGCATCGTGGCGGATGCCTTTACCGGCCAGGGCCGGCTGGCGCGTCACCGGATCGTGAACGGCCTGCTGGCCGATGAACTGTCGCGCGGGCTGCACGCCCTCGCCATAGAGGCGAAGGCTCCGGGGGAGTGACCCGGAGCCTTCGATGACCTGCGTTGCTGTATATGGGTGGTGCCGGGGCGAAGTCTACCGCCCGATCTGCATCAGCCGGCGGCCGGAGGCGTCGAGGAAGGCGATCTGCCCCTCCCGGTAGTCCCAGGAGCGCACATTGGCCATGGCCGAGGCCAGATGCTGCTCATAGATCTGCTGCGCATTGCGGCAGTTGATGCGGGTGGACATGACGCGGGAGAACGCCACCTGGCGACCGCGCACATCCATGCGCGAATGGAGGGTGTTGCAGCCCGCGGTGACCGACACCGTCATGTCCGGCCCCACCGTGAAGCGGGCGCGCGATTCACGCGGCGCGGGAACGCCCCGGCCATCCGCGCCGGCGATCCAGAGCCGGGTCCACTGGCCCTGCCATGAAACACGCGGCGTGGAGGCGGCCGGCGTCTCGGGCCGGGCCGGGCCGCCGCGGTCGGGGACGGTGATGAAGCGGAACTGCGCATGGGTGCCGCGCAGATCGGAGGAGGCGGTAAGCTGGCCGGCCCCGTCGACGGTGACGAACTTGCCATTCTGCACCGAGCGCAGCGAAACAGCATCGCCATGGGCGTCCATCTCGAAGGTTTCCCAGCCGCGAATATGCGGGCTGCCGGTGCCCAGCAGGGTCTGCGGGCCGATGCCGGCGCGCACATAGCTGCCATCGCTGGCGCGCAGGGCAATGCGCCGCCCCTCCAGCCGCACGATCTCGAACCGCGCCGCATCGCGCGTGTTGCCGGTCGCCACCAGCATGCCGGCACGCTGGGTCACGTTGGCGTTGTTGGACGCCCATTGCATCACGATGTCGGCGGCCGCCGGCAAGGTCATCAGACCCAGCGCGACCACGGCGGCAAGGCACTTCCCGATGACCGTCCGGCGCATTTCCAGTCCCCTCGTTTGACTATTGTTGGTGAGGGGAGGATAGCGGGTCGAACTGAATTGCGCATGAAGTCGAAATTCATCCGGTATTCATCCGCGCCGGACGTTGGGACAGGACGAACCTCGGCCCCGTGCGGAGGGCGGTCAGCCCTTCGCCTTCCCCGCTCAGGCCGCCCGCGCGAGCGGGGTGACGCGCAGCAGGGTGATGCGGTTGCGCTGCTTGCGCATCACCTGGAAGCGGAAGCCGTGGAACAGGAAGGTCTGGCCCGGCTCGGGGATGATGCGGGCCTCGTGGATGACGAGGCCGGCAATGGTGGTCGCCTCCTCGTCCGGCAGGTCCCAGCCCATGGCGCGGTTGACGTCGCGGATCGGCACCGAGCCTTCCACGCTGACCGAACCGTCCGGGTTGCGCCGCGCGCCGTTGAAGGCCCGGTCGTGCTCGTCGGAAATGTCGCCGACGATCTCCTCCAGAATGTCCTCCAGCGTCACCAGCCCCATCACCTCGCCATACTCGTCGACGACGAGGGCGAAATGCTGCTTGCGGCGGCGGAAGGCCTTGAGCTGGTCGGTCAGCGAGGTGACGTCCGGCACGAACCAGGGTTCGAGCGCGATCTTCTCGACATCGAGCTTGGTGACGTCGTTGCCGAGCGCCTGCAATTCGCGCAGCAGGTTCTTGGCGTGCAGCACGCCGACGATGTTGTCCGGCCGCTCGCGCCAGAGCGGCAGCCGGGTAAAGGACGAGGCGAGCGCCTCGCGCACCAGTTTTTCGGGTGGCTCATCGGCGTTGAGGCTGGCCATCTTGGTGCGGTGGACCATGATGTCCGAGACTTCCAGCTCGGACAGGTCGAGCAGGCCGCCGAGCATGTCCCGCTCGTCCTTCACCACGCTGCCCTCGCGGTGCAGCAGGTCGACCGCGCCGCGCAGTTCCTCGGAGGCGGAGAGCACGCTGGTGGTGGCGCCGAGCGGCACGCCCATCGCCCGCAGCAGGGCGCGCACCAGCGCCTCGATGGCGAGGGTGAGCGGGCCGAACAGGCCGACAATTATCTGGATCGGCCGTGCCACGCGCAGCGCCACGCGATCAGGGTGATTGATGGCGATGGTCTTGGGCAGGACCTCGGAGAAGATCACCACCACGATGGTCATGCCGATCGTCGCATAGGCGATGCCCGCCGTGCCGAACCAGGCGAGCAGGATGCCGGTGGCGAGCGAGGAGGCGGCGATGTTGACGAGGTTGTTGCCGAGCAGGATGCCGCCGATGAGCCGCTCGCGCTGGGCCATCATGTGGTTCACCAGCGCGGCGCGGACGTCGCCATTCTTCTCCAGCGCGTGCATGCGCGCCTTGGAGGAAGCGGTGAGGGCGGTTTCGCTGCCGGAGAAAAAGAACGACAGCAGCAGGCAGACGATAACGGCCCCGAGGGCTAGCCAGTCATATGGGGTCATGGCGGATACTTACCCGGCCTGACGCTCACTCTCAAGGAAAGCCCGCACATCGGCCGGATCAACGTCGCGTGCGATGAAGCTCTGGCCGATGCCGCGCGCCAGGATGAAGGTGAGGGCGCCGCGCGATACCTTCTTGTCCTGTCCGATCAGCGTCATCAGCCCGTCCGTGTCCGGCAGCTCGCCGGGAATGGCCTTGATGCGGGTCGGCAGGCCGACGGTCCGCAGATGTGCCTCGACGCGCTCGGCATCCGCCGGGGCGCACAGGCCCTGCCGGGCGGAGAAGCGGAAGGCCTGCGCCATGCCGATGGCGACCGCCTCGCCATGCAGCAGGCGCTGGGAGAAGCCGGCCCCGGCTTCCAGCGCATGGCCGAACGTGTGGCCGAGATTGAGCAAAGCGCGATCCCCGGTCTCCTTCTCGTCGCGGGCGACCACGGCGGCCTTGGCGGCGCAGCTGGTGGCGATGGCCTCGATGCGCGCCGCCCCGCCGCGGAACACGTCCTGCCATTTGCGCTCCAGCCAGGCGAAGAAGGGCGCGTTGTCGATGAGGCCGTATTTGGCGACTTCCGCATAGCCCGAGCGGAATTCGCGCAAGGGCAGCGTGTCGAGCACATCGGCGTCGGCCAGCACGAGGATCGGCTGGTGGAAGGCGCCGACCAGGTTCTTGCCATGGCGCGAATTGATGCCGGTCTTGCCGCCGACCGAGGAATCGACCTGCGCCAGAAGGCTGGTCGGTACCTGCACGAAATCGACGCCGCGCCGCAGCGCCGCCGCCGCGAAGCCCGCGAGATCGCCGACCACGCCGCCGCCCAGCGCCAGCACGAGGTCGCCCCGCTCGATCCGCGCGTCGAGCAGCGCGTCGACCACCTGCTCGAACATGGCGAAGCTCTTGGACTTCTCGCCCGGCTCGATGACGATGGCGGTGGGGGTGAGGCCGGCGGCGACCAGCGCCGCCTCGACCGTCGGCAGATGCCGCTCGGCCACGTTGCGGTCGGTGACGATGCCGATTCGGGCGCCGGGGCGCAGCGCGGCGATGCGCGCGCCCGCCTGCGCCAGCAGGCCCGGCCCGATGACGATGTCATAGCTGCGCTCGCCGAGCCCGACGCCGAGCCGGGTGATGTCGCTGTCGAGCAATGCGGCCTCGGTCACTTCAGCCTCGGTCAATTCGGCTCTCCTGTCGGGGCGGCGGGCAAATGGTCCATCAGCGCCGCGATGACTTCCTCGACCATCACGTCCTGCGGCACGTCCTGCGACACGACCGTGACCGCCGCCTCGGCATAGACCGGGTAGCGCAGCTCGATCAGGCGGGCGAGGGTGGCGGCGGGATCGTCGGTCTTGAGCAGCGGCCGGTCGTCGCGCCGGCGCACGCGGCGCAGCAGCAGGTCGAGTTCGGCCTTGAGCCAGACGGACACGCCGTGCTCGGCGATGGCGGCGCGCGTCTCGCCATTCATGAAGGCGCCGCCGCCGGTGGCGAGCACCATCGGCCCGGCCTCCAGCAGCCGGGCGATCACCTTCTTCTCGCCATCGCGAAAGGCCGGCTCGCCGTGCAGGGCGAAGATTTCCGGGATGGTCATGCCGGCGGCCTGCTCGATCTCGGTATCGGCATCGGCGAAAGCCAGCGACAGCCGGCGCGCCAGGCGCTTGCCGACCGAGGACTTGCCCGCCCCCATCATGCCGACGAGAACGATGGAACGCCGTCCCAGCCGGTCCCGCAGCTCCGCTGCCTTGCTATCGTCCGTCTCGACCGTCATTGCCGTGCCATGTCCTCAAGGCGACCTATCATCCGCCGGGACGCGACGCAATGCAGGCGGGCGCCGCGTTTGGCCGCGCGTCCAGCCCCGGCTCCAGCACCATATGCGGCGCCGGTTCCTTAAGCCGCCCGAAAGGCCTTAAGGTCCAGATTAACGACAATCCCGAATCGTCGGCGCCAGCCGGCGCTTCCCGGAACCTGCCGAACGGAATTCTCCATGCCGAGCCTGATCCGCCTCCTCGTCATTCTCGGTGTCCTCGGCGGCATCGGCTATGGCGTGATGTGGGCGCTGGCCAATCTGGTCGAACCGACGCCGCGCGAGATGAGCATCACCGTGCCGCTCGACCGCAAGACGCCATGACCACGACCAAGAACGCGACCATAAGCGCCCCCGGCGCCGCGCGCGGGACGGCGTCCCTGTTCCTCGACATGATCGTCGCCGAGCGTGGCGCCAGCGCCAACACGCTGGCCGCCTATGGCCGCGACCTGGAGGATTACGAGGCGTTTCTGGCCACCCAGGGCACGGGGCCGCTGGAGGCCGACACAAGCGCGATCCGCGCCTATCTCGCGGAACTCGGCGCGCGCGGCCTTGCAGCGGCGAGCGTGGCCCGCCGGCTCTCGGCGCTGCGCCAGTATCACCGCTTCCTCTATGTGGAGAATCACCGCGGCGACGACCCGTCCGCCGTGCTGGAAGGCCCGCGCCGCAGCCGGCCTTTGCCCAAGGTGCTGACGCTCGACGAGGTGACGGCGCTGATCGACACCGCCCATGCCCGCGCGGCCGAGCCCGTGCCGACACCGGCCGAGGCGGCGCGGCGGGCGCGTGTCGCCTGTTTCGTCGAGCTGCTCTACGCCACCGGGCTGCGCGTCTCCGAACTCGCCGCCCTGCCGGCCTCGGCGGCGAGCGCCAAGGGCGACGCCATCATCGTGCGCGGCAAGGGCAACAAGGAACGCCTGGTGCCGCTCGGCGAGGCGGCCAAGGTGGCGATGCGCAGCTATCGCGCGGCGCTGGACCGGGCGGTCCGGGCGGCGCCGGCTGGGGGCAAGGCGGCAGGGGCCAAACCGGCGGAAGCCGGGCGCTGGCTGTTTCCGTCCGTCGCGGCCAGCGGCCACATCACCCGCCAGCAGGTGGCGCTCGACCTGAAGGATCTGGCGCTGGCGAGCGGGCTCGATCCGGCCAAGCTCTCCCCGCACGTGCTGCGCCACGCCTTCGCCAGCCATCTGCTGGCGCATGGGGCGGATCTGCGCATCGTGCAGACGCTGCTCGGCCACACCGACATCTCGACCACGCAGATCTACACCCATGTGCTCGACGAGCGGCTGAAAAGCCTCGTGCGCGACCTCCATCCGCTCAGCGATGCGGGTCGGGATTAATCCCAACGCAAGGCTTGCCTTGACGTTGCCACCCTCTCGGGGCAGCTTCCGCGCACCTTTCAAAGGCTCCCGTCTCCGGGGGCCGTTCTCCTGAAGCCGGATTCACCGACAAGCAATGCGCAGCTACCTCGATTTTGAGAAGCCCGTGGCCGAGCTCGAGGCCAAGCTGGAAGAACTGCGGGCGGTCGCCGCGCAGGGCGACGCGGTCGCCATCGGCGACGATATCAGCCGGCTTCAGGCCAAGGCGCAGGACGCGCTGGTCCAGCTCTATGCCAACCTCACCCCCTGGCAGAAGGCGCAGGTCGCGCGTCACCCGATGCGCCCGCACTTCACCGACTATGCCAACACGCTGTTCGAGGATTTCGATCCGCTGGCCGGCGACCGCAAATTCGGCGACGACCACGCCATTCTCGGCGGCTTCGCGCGCTTTCGCGGCCGGCCGGTCTGCCTGATCGGGCAGGAAAAGGGCTCGACCACCGAGACCCGCATCAAGCACAATTTCGGCATGGCGCGGCCCGAGGGCTACCGCAAGGCGGTGCGGCTGATGGAACTGGCCGACCGCTTCTCGCTGCCGGTGATCTCGCTGGTCGATACCGCCGGCGCCTTTCCCGGCCTCGACGCCGAGGAGCGCGGACAGGCGGAGGCGATCGCCCGCTCGACCGATGCGTGCCTTGCGCTCGGCGTGCCGAATGTCGCCGTGATCATCGGCGAGGGCGGTTCGGGCGGGGCCATCGCCATCGCCACCGCCAACCGCGTGCTGATGCTGGAGCATTCGATCTACTCCGTCATCTCGCCCGAGGGCGCGGCCTCCATCCTGTGGCGTGACACCGCCAAGGCGCAGGAAGCGGCGATGAACATGAAGATCACCGCACAGGATCTGGCGCGCTTCCACATCATCGACAAGATCATCGCCGAGCCGCCGGGCGGCGCGCATCGCGACCCGCTGGCGGCGATCCGCAGCGCGGGCGATGCCATCGAATCGGCGCTTGGCGAGATGGACGGGCTCGACGGCCCGGCCTTGCGCAAGGCGCGGCGCGAGAAATTCCTCGCCATCGGCCGCACGCTCTGAGCAGACCCGCCCGGCGTGCGACGCATGGTAGCGGGCGTGGGCTTGCGGTAAGGTGCCGACGGGGATAACGCTTTCGAATCCGTCCTGCTTCGGGACCGGGGAGTATCGGGATTGAGCCGTCCGGCGTTTTCTCAGCAGAAGAAGGCAGGCCTGATGCGCCTGCCGGTCGCTGAATGGTCGGCGCGCTGGCGCATGGCCCTGATGGCCGGCTGCGCCAGCCTCGCGCTTGCCGCCTGCACGGGCGACGATGGCCCGAGCCCGATGTCCAAGGCGATGAAGACGCTCTCGCCGCAGACCGTCGCGCTGATCGAGCAGAAGGGAATGTCCAAGGACAGCCCGATCGTGGTGCGCATCTACAAGGAAGAATCCGAGCTGGAGGTCTGGAAAGAGACCACCAGCGGCGAGTACGCGCTGCTCAAGACCTACCCGATCTGCCGCTGGTCCGGCGAGCTGGGCCCGAAGGTCCGGGAGGGCGACCGTCAGGCGCCGGAGGGGTTCTACACCATCACCCCCGGCCAGATGAACCCGAACTCCAGCTATTACCTGTCCTTCGATCTCGGCTTTCCCAACCCCTATGACCGCGCCTGGGGCCGCTCCGGCTCGAACCTGATGGTGCATGGCGACTGCTCGTCGCGCGGCTGCTACGCCATGACCGACGAGCAGGTGACGGAAATCTTCGCGCTGGGCCGCGAGAGCTTCAAGGGCGGGCAGCGTTCCTTCCAGGTGCAGGCCTATCCGTTCCGCATGACCACCGACAATCTGGTGCGTCACCGCAACAACCCGAACATCGCCTTCTGGAAGATGCTCAAGGAAGGCTCCGACACGTTCGAGCTGACCAAGGCGCTGCCGAAGGTGGATTATTGCGGCAAGCGTTACGTGTTCAACGCGACGCCGACCGACCCGACGCAGAAATTCCAGGCCACGCTGCCGTGCCCCGACTACACGCTGCCCGAAGGGCTGGGCGAGGAGATCGCTGCCCGCCAGCGCGAGGTCGACACCAAGATCGCCAGCGCCGGCTCCCTGACCCCCGTCGCCCCGGTGAAGACCGGCAAGGATGGCGGGATGCACAAGGTGTTCCTGGCCAAGCTGCAGAACCCGGAGCTGAAGGCGCCGGGCTCGCTGCCGCCGGTGGTCAAGCCACCGGGCAGCGATTATGGCGTCGCCACCAACGCTCCCGCGCCCGAGGAGACCGTCGCGCTCGCCCAGGCCGATATGGTGCCGACCGTGGCCGATGTGCCGCTGCCCGTGCCGCGCCCGACCGATGCCCCCGCCGCGACCGCGCTCGCCGCGAGCGAGGCGCCGAGCCTGTTCAGCTTCCGCACCCCGGCCGCGACCGCGCCGGGCACGCAGGTCGCCGCGCTGGATTCCGGCGGCGGCTTCTTCGACGGCGTGAAGAACTGGTTTGGCGGCGGCCCCGCCGCGCCGGCTGCTCCCGTCGCGGCGCCGGCCGATGGCGCGCCCGTGGCCGCGCCGGCGCCCGCCGCTGCCGCGCCCGCTTCCTCCGGCTTCTCGCTCAGCGGCCTGTTCGGCGGCGGTGCCTCGGCGCCAAAGCCTGCGCCGGCGACGGAAACCCCGGCCGATGTGCCGATCCCGCCGGCCCGTCCGCCGGTGCCGCAGGCTTCCGGGCGCCCGGCCGCGACGCCGGTGGTGGCCCGCCCGGCCGCGGCCCATTCTCCGGCACAACAGCCGGCGGCAAATTCGCCATCGGCGTCCGCCCAGCCGGCGGCGCCGAGCTATGCGACGGTGCCGTCGCCCGCGACCTCCTATTCCACCGTGCCGACCCCGGCCGCCGCGGCGGCCAGCGGCGACGCCCCGGTGCTGCGGCCCTCCGTGTCCGGCTCCTCGGCCCCGGCCTCCTCGGCTGCGGGCACGGCGGCGCTGCCGGGCGCCAGCATCCTGACGCCGGGCAGCTTCTCGTCCAGCGCGCAGTAGCCGATTTCATGGTGTGAGGGATGCCATCCCGAACGGCCAGCGGCCGATCGGGGGGGGGGCGTGTGCCGATACGGTTTGCTGGGCGCCTCAGCCGATGGCGCTCGCATGCATGCTGGCGATCCGCCAGCTGGCCCCTTTGCGGGTCCAGACGCGAGTGAAGCGCAGGGCGGCGACGAAGGGCTGGCCGGCGGAACGGCCTTCGGCGTCCGCGCGCAGCCAGACCAGCATCACGCCCTCCGCCAGTTCATGGAAGCGATAGTCGGAAAACTCCAGCCGGGTCAGCCTGAGCGCGCCGGAGCGGTGCAGGTCGAGGTCCTGCTGTTTGCCGAGAATTTGGCCGGCCCGGTCGATGAAGACGAGGTCCTCGGCCAGCAGTGCATCGAGCGCGGCGACATCGCCCGCCAGCGCGGCGTCACGCAGGCGCCGCTCGCCGGCTTCGACCGCGCGCAGAGCCTCCGGGGAGGGGCGCGCGGTCGAAGCCGGCGGCATCACACGAACTTGCCGTGGCAGTGCTTGTACTTCAGGCCGGAGCCGCACGGGCAGGCCTCGTTGCGGCCGACGCGGCCCCAGGTGGCCGGATCGTTCGGGTCGCGCGGCCGGGCGTTCTCGTCCGCCTCCGGCGCCAGCGTCGCCTGCGCGGCGAATTCGGCATCGGCGAGCGCGAATTCATCGAGGCCGGTGTCGGCGTCGATATGGTGGGCGGCCATCTGCGGCTCGTCCGGCGGCGTCTGGGTCATGATCTCGACCCGCATGAGCTGGGCGGTGACCGCCTCGCGCAGATTGGTCAGCATGGCCTCGAACAGCTGGAACGCCTCAGACTTGTACTCGTTCAGCGGATCGCGCTGGGCATAGCCGCGCAGGCCGACCACCTGGCGCAGATGGTCGAGCGTGACGAGGTGCTCGCGCCAGAGGTGATCCAGCGTCTGCAGCAGGATCGACTTCTCGACATAGCGCATGATCTCGGGGCCGTATTTGGCCGTCTTCGCCGCCATCGCCTCGTCGGCGCGGCGCTGGATGCGCTCGCGCATCTCCTCATCGGCAATGCCTTCCTCGGCCGCCCATTCCTGGACCGGCAGATCGAGGCCGATGCCGCGCAGCGCCTCGCCGAGGCCCTCGGTGTTCCACTGCTCGGGATAGGCGTTCGGCGGCACGAACTTGCGGACGAGTTCCTCGATGACGCCATGGCGCATCTCGGCGACCGTCTCGGCGACGTCCTCGTCGCGCATCAGCTCGATGCGCTGCTCGAACACCACCTTGCGCTGGTCGTTCATCACGTCGTCGTATTTCAGCAGGTTCTTGCGGATGTCGTAATTGCGCGCCTCGACCTTCTGCTGCGCCTTCTCCAGCGCGCGGTTGATCCAGGGATGGACGATCGCCTCGCCCTCCTTGAGGCCGAGCTTCTGCAGCATGCCGTCGAGCCGGTCCGACCCGAAGATGCGCATCAGATCGTCTTCCAGCGACAGGAAGAAATGCGAGTGGCCGGGGTCGCCCTGGCGGCCGGAGCGGCCGCGCAGCTGGTTGTCGATGCGCCGGCTCTCATGGCGCTCGGTGCCGATGACATAGAGGCCGCCGGCCTCCAGCGCCTTCTTCTTCAGCCGGGCGATCTCGTCGCGGATGCGCTGTTCGGCGGCGGTGCGCTCCTCGCCTTCCGGCAGATGCGGCAGCTCGTGCTGGATGCGCATCTCGGCATTGCCGCCGAGCTGGATGTCGGTGCCGCGGCCGGCCATGTTGGTGGCGATGGTGATGGCGCCGGGGACGCCCGCCTGCGCCACGATGTAGGATTCCTGCTCGTGGTGGCGGGCGTTCAGCACCGCGAACACCTTGTCCTCGGTCGTGCCCTGATCGCCGTCATAGAGCGGGCGGAAGGCGTCCGGGTCCGAGAAATCCTTCTGCTTGAAGCCGCGCTTCTTCAGCAGTTCGGCCAGCAGTTCCGACTTCTCGATCGAGGTGGTGCCGACCAGCACGGGCTGGCCGCGCGTCTTGCACTCGGTGATGAGGTCGATGATGGCGTTGTATTTCTCGGTCGCCGTCCGGTAGACCTCGTCATCGTCGTCGACGCGCTGGACCGGCAGGTTGGTCGGAATCTCGATGACTTCGAGATTGTAGATGTCCTGGAACTCGGCCGCTTCCGTATTGGCCGTGCCGGTCATGCCGGACAGCTTCTCATACATGCGGAAATAGTTCTGGAAGGTGATCGAGGCCAGCGTCTGGTTCTCGGGCTGGACCTGGACGCGCTCCTTGGCCTCCAGCGCCTGATGCAGGCCTTCCGAATAGCGGCGGCCCGGCATCATGCGGCCGGTGAACTCGTCGATGATAACGACTTCGTTGTTGCGGACGATGTAGTCCTTGTCGCGCTGGAACAGCGTGTGGGCGCGCAGCGCCTGATTGACGTGATGGACCACCGAGACGTTCTCGATGTCGTACAGGGTCTCGCCCTTGAGCAGGCCGGCGTCGCGCAGCAGGGTCTCCATCTTCTCCATGCCGGCTTCGGTCATGGCGACGGAACGCTGCTTCTCGTCGACGTCGTAATCCTCCTTCGACAGGCGGGGGATGTAGGTGTCGATGGTGTTGTAGAAGTCCGAGCGGTCGTCGAGCGGGCCGGAGATGATGAGCGGGGTGCGTGCCTCGTCGATCAGGATCGAGTCGACCTCGTCGACCACGGCGTAGAAGTGCGGGCGCTGGACCATCTGGCCCAGCTCGTACTTCATGTTGTCGCGCAGATAATCGAAGCCGAGCTCGTTATTGGTCGCGTAGGTGACGTCGCAGGCATAGGCCGCGCGGCGCTCATTGTCGTCCATGCCGTGATGGATGATGCCGACGGTGAGGCCGAGGAAGCGGTAGACCCGGCCCATCCATTCGGCGTCGCGCTTGGCGAGGTAGTCGTTGACGGTAACGACGTGGACGCCCTTGCCGGTCAGCGCGTTGAGATAGACCGGCCCGGTCGCGACCAGCGTCTTGCCTTCGCCGGTGCGCATCTCGGCGATGCCGCGATCGTGCAGCACCATGCCGCCAATCAGCTGTACGTCGAAATGCCGCTGCCCGAGGGCGCGCCGGGCGGCCTCGCGGACCGTGGCGAAGGCGGGGACGAGAAGGTCGTCGAGGCTCGCGCCGGCGGCGAGCTGCTCGCGAAACGCGACGGTGCGGGCGCGCAGCTCGTCGTCGGACAGCTTTAACAGCTCCGGCTCGAGCGCGTTGATGGCTGCGACATTCGGCCGGTAGCCGCGTACGCGGCGATCATTGGCCGACCCGAAGAGCTTTCGCGCGAGAGCGCCGAACATGAGGCATCCAATCCGTGTCCCGCCAGGGCAGATACCGGACACGACGGTGACGGGCCGCCGGATCCTGTCACGCCACATCCCGCGCGAAACGCCCGGGCCGGATGTCATCGAGACCCCATTTGCGGCTGAAATGGGTCTTGAGGCTCTGGCCGCCGCGACGGAGCTGCGGGTGGTTGCGTCACATAAATGCGAGCGCCGGGGAGGCCCCGCAGCGCCTGCCACACTTATGAACGGGTTTGGGGGTTGTCAATCGCGCGCCGGACGACAGCTTCACCCATATGCCTCTCCTGGGCCCTGGGTGAGACCTGCCGACGGCGCCCCGTCACCCCGCCCGTACCGGGCATATCGTGCCGCGACCATCGTACCGGCTTGCAACCGGGCCCCGACTGGGCCAGCTTTCGCCGCCCTACGCGGACAACCGCAATTTGAGGAACGCTCCATGACCCGCCATCGCCCGCACACCGTGCTCAAGGCGACTTCCCGTCCCGCCGGCCTCGTGCGCGCCGGACTTCTCGCCGCGCTCATCGGTGTCGCCGCGCTTCCGGCGCTGCCGGCCCTGGCGCAGACCGCCGCCCCCGCTCCGGCGGCTGCCGCCACGGCGGGCGACAATCCCGTGCTCGCCACCGTGAATGGCGCGGAAATCCGCCGCAGCGACGTGAACGCCGCCGCCGAGGAACTCGGCCCGAACCTGCCGCAGCAGATCCAGGGCGCGGCGCGCGAGGAATATGTGCTCGGCTTCCTGATCGATCTCACCGCGATGGCGCAGGCCGCCGAGGCCGACAAGCTGGCCGAGACCGATTCCTTCAAGCAGCAATACGAGTTCATCCGCAAGCGCCTGCTGATGCAGGCCCTGCTGGAGAAGGCGACCAAGGCGGCGCTGACCGACGCCGCTCTGCAGCAGACCTATCAGGAAGCGGTGAAGCAGCAGAAGCCCGAGGAAGAGGTGCGCGCCCGCCACATCCTGTTCCGCGCCGATCCGAACGACCCGAAGGCGCAGGCCGAGGCCGAGAAGAAGGCCAAGGATGTCGAGGCCCAGCTCAAAAAGGGCGCCGATTTCGCCAAGCTCGCCACCGAGCTGACCGAAGACCCCTCCGGCAAGAGCGATGGCGGCGATCTCGGCTTCTTCACCAAGGAGCAGATGGTGCCGGAATTCGCCGAAGTGGCCTTCAGCATGAAGCCCGGCGACGTTTCCCAGCCGGTGAAGACCCAGTTCGGCTGGCATGTCATCAAGGTCGAGGAGAAGCGCGAGAAGCCGGTGCCGACCTTCGATGAGGTGAAGCCGCAGATTGAGCAGTTCCTCGCCCAGAAGGCGCAGGCCGACACGGTGCAGAAGATCCGCGAGGCCGCCAAGGTCGAGAAGACCGCCGCCGCGCCGAAGCCGAGCGACCTCGTCGCCCCGCCCGCTGGCGGCACCGCCCCGGCCGCGCCCGCCGCGCCGGCGCAGTGACGCTCGCCTGAGGCGACCCTTGAACAAGGCCCCGGCCCGCAAGGACCGGGGCCTTTGCTTTTGGGGTGCGGAGTCCTACCTGGTCGGATTTTATGCTACCATAGCGCCTTGCCGCAGGAGTAACGCCATGGCCGCCGCCGAAAAGATCAGCATCACCCTCACCCCGGAAATGCTGCGCCTCGTCGAGGCGGCGGTGGAAGCGGGCGAGTTCGCCTCGGTGAGCGAGGCCCTGCGCGACGCCGTGCGCAGCTGGCAGCGCGAGCGCCAGGAGCGCGCCGAGCGGCTGGAAGCCATCCGCGCCCGCATCCGCCGGTCGATCGAGGATCCGCGGCCGCCCATTAGCGGGGAGGAGCTTGACCGGCGCATGAATGCACTCTTCCAACGCTTGCGGCGCGACGATGAAGCGGCTTGAGGTCATCTACGGCGAAGATGTTTCGGCGAGCCTCGAAAACATTGTGCAGTTCATTTTGATCAATGGCGGCGGCATAGATGCGGCGGAGCGTTTCATCGCCCGTATCCGAGCGCGTTGCGAGCGGATCGGGGATGTTCCGTTCGGCGGTCGCCCGCGTGACGATCTCTTTCCCGGCCTGCGGACGGTGCCCTTCGAGGATAGCGCCGTCATTGCCTATGTCGTCCGCGACGAGCAGGTGGCGATCCTCGACGTCTTCTATGGCGGGCGCGACTATGAGGCGCTCTATCGCGACGAGGCGGCGCCGGGCGGTTAGGCCCCCTCTGCGTCAGGCCCGCCTGCTGCGCCGGGCCCGTGGTCAGGCCCGCGTCCTGGCCTTCCCCGTCTTGCGGATGTCGCGCTTCTCGGGCACATCGCTTCGGCTGTTCGCCGTTCCTCATCCCGTCCCGCTGTTCCGAGTCCCGCCATGGCCCATGACGCCCCCGTCTCGCCGCTTGCCCCCAAGACCACGCCGAAGGTCGGCGCCGTGGAGGGCGTGCGCTTCGCTACCGCCGAGGCGGGGATCCGCTACAAGGGCCGCACCGACGTGCTGCTGCTGGCGCTCGACGAGGGGACGACGGTCGCGGGCGTGTTCACCAAGTCGAAATGCCCGTCCGCCCCGGTGGAATGGTGCCGCGCGAACCTGCCCAAGGGCACGGCGCGGGCTCTGGTGGTGAATTCCGGCAACGCCAATGCCTTCACCGGCGCCAAGGGCCGCGAGGCGACCGCGCTGACCGCCAAGATCGCCGCCAAGGCGCTGGGCTGCGGCGAGGACGAGATCTACCTCGCCTCGACCGGCGTGATCGGCGAGCCGCTGGATGCCACGAAATATGAGGGCGTGCTCGACGAGACCGCGACGCGGCTCGCGCCGCTGCCGTGGATCGACCCGGCCCGGGCGATCATGACCACCGACACCTTCCCCAAGCTCGCCACCGCGACGGTGAAGATCGAGGGCGTGCCGGTCACCATCGCCGGCATCGCCAAGGGCGCCGGCATGATCGCGCCGGACATGGCGACCATGCTGTCCTTCGTCTTCACCGATGCGGCGATCGCCGCCCCCGCCCTTCAGGCGCTGCTCTCCAAGGGCGTGACCGACAGCTTCAATGCCGTGACCATTGATGGCGATACCTCGACCTCCGACACGCTGATGCTGTTCGCCACCGGCGCGGCGGCCAAGCATGGCGCGCCGGTGATCAACGACGCCAAGGACCCGCGCCTCTCGCGCTTCCGCCGCGCGCTGACCGGCGTGCTGGCCGACCTTACCGAGCAGGTGGCGCGCGATGGCGAGGGCGCGCGCAAGCTGGTGCGCATCCACGTCACCGGCGCGACCTCCAAGAAGTCCGCGCGGCGCATCGCCATGTCGATCGCCAACTCGCCGCTGGTGAAGACCGCGGTGGCCGGCGAGGACGCCAATTGGGGCCGCATCGTCATGGCGGTGGGCAAGGCGGGCGAGCCGGCCGAGCGCGACCGGCTGTCCATCTCCTTCGGCGGCATCCGCGTCGCCCATGAAGGCGCGCGCGACCCGGCCTATGACGAGGCCGAGACCTCCGCCTATATGAAGAACGACGTGATCGATATCACCGTCGATATCGGCCTCGGGCGCGGCACCGACCGGGTGATGACCTGCGACCTCACCAAGGAATATGTCGCCATCAACGGCGATTACCGCTCCTGAGGAGCGGCTGGTCGTCGCCATGCGCTCACCTGCAGCTCCCGAACCGCACCGCCGTCATCCCCGGGCTTGACCCGGGGATCCACGCCTTATCGGCCAAGACGTGGATGGCCGGGACAAGCCCGGCCATGACGGATTAGGAGTGAGTGGGTTGATAGGGAGATATTCATGAAGCTCGTTCTTGTCGCCGCCGTCGCGCTCGTCGACGCCGATGGCCGGGTGCTGCTGAGCGAGCGCCCGGCGGGCAAGCAGCTGGCGGGGCTGTGGGAGTTTCCCGGCGGCAAGGTTGAGCCCGGCGAGCGGCCGGAGGACTGCCTGATCCGCGAGCTGGACGAGGAACTCGGCATCGCCGTGAAGGAAGCCTGTCTCGCCCCGCTGACCTTCGCCAGCCACACCTATGAGAGCTTCCAGCTGCTGATGCCGCTGTGGATCTGCCGGCGCTGGGAGGGCACGCCGCAGGGTCGCGAGGGCCAGCGCCTCGCCTGGGTGAAACCGGGCAAGCTGCGCGACTACCCCATGCCGCCCGCCGACGAGCCGATCATCCCGGTGCTGCTCGACCTGCTCGGGCCGGGGCGGTAGATAGCTGGGCCTTTCGCGGCTCGCTTCGCCTCCTGCACGCCGTCATCCTGAGGTGCTCGCCGGAGGCGAGCCTCGAAGGATGCTCGTCTGGCCGGTCCCTGCGCGGCCCGCGACTGCGTGCTTCGAGGCCGGCCTGCGGCCGGCGCCTCAGCATGACGGACGCTGTGACAGCAAGCGGGGCGCCCCTGCTACGCCCCCGGCAGCTTGCCTTCGGGCACGCGTAAGGCATCGGCGAGGCGGGTCTTGGCGGAGCCGGGGCGCAGCGGCTTCTGCTGGCTGTCATGCGGCGCCCAGCCGGAAATCCAGGCGATCTCGAAAGTGGCGCGCAGCCGCCCGTCCGGGTCGGCGAAACGCTCGGCATAGACTTCGAACAGGCGCATCAGGGTCGCGCGCCGCAGCGGCGTGCGGCGGCGGTCGGTCAGCGGGTTGGCGGCGCCCATGCGGCGCAGGTCGTGCAGCAGCGCCAGCGGGTCGCCATAGCGCACCACCACCCGGTCGACATCGGTGACGGGCAAAGCGAGCCCGGCACGTTGCAGCAGGCCGCCCAGATCGCGCAGATCGGCGAAGGGCGCGACGCGCGGCGAGATGCCGCCCAGCGTGTCGCTCTCGGCGATGGCGAAGGCCTCGCGCAGCTCCATCAGCGTGCCCGAGCCGAACAGGCCGGCGATCAGCAGCCCGTCCGGCCGCAGCGCGCGGCGGATCTGCGCGAGAACGCCCGGCAGGTCGTTCACCGTTTGCAGGGCGAGGGCGGAGACGATGAGATCGAGCGATTCCGGCGCGAAGGGCAGGGCCTCGGGGTCGATCACCGCGTTGACATCGGCGCGCTCGGCGGGGCCGAAGGCGTGCAGTTCGCCGATCATCGGCGAGCCGGCCAGCAACGCGCGCAGGAGCGGCGAGGGGGTGCCGAGATCGGCGGCGACGGCGAAATGCCGCTTCACCGCGCCGAGCCGGTCCACCAGATCCTCAGCCGCGCGCTCCATCAGGAAGGTTTCCGGCCCGAGCGCCAGCGCCCGGCGGCGGCGGGCGGCGAGGGCGGCGGGGTCGAAAACGTCGATGGGACCGGACATGGAATGCTCCTCGGCACCAGCCATTCGGGCGCCAGCCATAGAATCCCCGCCGGCTCGGGTCAAAGGCGTGACAGTGGGCACGGGCGCGTTCGTGGGTATCATGCTAGGCTCACCCTCATGCATAACCCGCCGGACCGCGCCTGTGTGCCGGAAGGCACGACGCTCCATGCCGCGCGCCTCCGGCGCGGGGCGGGCGGGCTGGCGCGCCGGCTGGTCGATCTCGCGCTGCCGCCGGTCTGCATGGCCTGCCGGGCGGCGGTGGAGGAACCGGGCTGCCTGTGCGCCGCCTGCTGGCGTGGCATGGAGTTCATCACCTCGCCGCTGTGCGACCGGCTCGGCATTCCGCTGGCCTATGCGATCGAGACCGGGGGACGCCCGCCGGTCTCCGCGCTCGCGCTGGACGATCCGCCGGCCTATGGACGGGCGCGGGCGGTGGCAGCGTTCGGCGATGTGGCGCGCGATCTGATCCACGCGCTGAAATATGCCGACCGCCTCGATCTGGCCCGCCCGATGGGGGCGATGATGGCGCGGGCCGGGACGGATATTCTTGGATCAGCCGACGCGCTGGTGCCGGTGCCGCTGCACGGGGTGCGGCTGTGGCGGCGGCGCTTCAACCAGTCGGTCCTGCTGGCGCAGGGCATAGCCCGTGCGGCGGGCGTGCCGGTGCGGGCGGGCTTTCTGGAGCGCACCCGCCGCACCGTGCCGCAGGTCGGGCTCGACCGGGCGGCGCGGGCGCGCAACGTGGCCGGCGCCTTCCGGGTGCCCGACAGCGCGGGGGCGGAGATCGCCGGGCGCCGCCTCGTGCTGGTGGATGATGTGCTGACCACCGGCGCGACCATCGACGCCTGCGCCAAGGCGCTGCTGCGCGCCGGCGCGGCGGGGGTCGACGTGCTGGTCTTCGCGCGGGTTGTTGACGGGGCGGCCACGCCCATATCATAGGGAAATCATCCGCTTGATCGCCCGCGCGGCGGGACGGCGGGAGGCTCAGGGAGCGCGAGGCACGGCCATGTCGCAGATCGAGATCTACACCACCCATACCTGCCCCTATTGCCACGCCGCCAAGGAGCTGCTGGAGCGCAAGGGCGCGGCCTATGCCGAGATCAACGTCGCCGGTGATCCGCAGGCGCGCTCGGCCATGTCGGCCCGCGCCAATGGGCGCACCAGCGTGCCGCAGATCTTCATCGACGGGCGCCATGTCGGCGGCTGCGACGACCTCTACGCGCTGGAAGAAGCCGGCGATCTCGACCCCCTCCTGGCCGCGCGCTGAGCGCGAGAGTGATGTGATGACCGACACCGCCCCCGCCTCCGATCCCCGCCCGCTGCATCTTGGCGCGCCGTTCACCGCCGCGCTGGTGCAGATGCGCACGCAAAAGAGCATCGCGGCCAATGTCGCGGCGGCCTCGGCGCTGATCCGCGCGGCGGCGGCGGAGGGGGCGAGCTATATCCAGACGCCGGAAATGACCGGCACGATGGAGGAGAACCGCGAGGCGCTGTTCGCCGCACTTCACCCGGAGGAGACCGATCCGGGCCTCGCCGCCTTCCGCGCGCTGGCGGCCGAGTTGAAGATCCACCTGCATATCGGCTCGCTGGCGATCCGCGCGAGCGAGCACCGCGCCGCCAACCGGTCCTTCCTGCTCGGCCCGGACGGAGCGATTGTTGCCCGCTACGACAAGATTCACATGTTCGACGTCGACCTGCCCAATGGCGACGTCTACCGCGAATCGGCCGCCTACCGGCCGGGCGAACTCGCCGTGGTCGAGGACCTGCCGGCGATCCGGCTCGGCTTCACCATTTGCTATGATCTGCGCTTTCCGGCGCTGTTCCGCGCGCTGGCCGAGGCCGGGGCGGGCATGATCGCCGCGCCCGCCGCCTTCACCCAGGTGACGGGCGAGGCGCACTGGCATGTGCTGCTGCGCGCCCGCGCCATCGAGACCGGCTGCTTCGTGCTGGCGGCGGCGCAGGGCGGCACGCATGAGAATGGCCGCAAGACCTTCGGCCACAGCCTGATCATCGACCCGTGGGGCACCATCCTCGCCGAGGCCGGGACCGAGCCGGGCTTCATCACCGCCCTGATCGACCCGGCCAAGGTGACGGCGGTGCGCACGCGCATTCCCTCGCTCCAGCATGGCCGCCGCTTCGAGATGCTGGCGCCGGCCGATGCCGGGCGGCTGCATGTCGTCCCATCCGGGGATGCCGCATGATCCTCTACCGCCTGTGCTGCGCGCGGGACCATGATTTCGAGAGCTGGTTCCGCGATTCGACCGCCTATGACGACCAGAAGGCGCGAGGCCTCGTGACCTGCCCGGCCTGCGGCTCGGCGGAGGTCGACAAGGCCATCATGGCGCCGGCGCTCGGGCGCGGCACCCGCAAATTCGCGGCGGAACCCACGGAGCCGGCGGCCGAGACCCCGGCGGCTCCGGTGCCGGCTGTTCCCGCGCCGGCACAGCCGGTGGCGCTGATGGGCGAGGCCGAGCAGAAGCTGCGCGCCATGGTGCGCGCGCTGCGCGAGCATGTCGTCGCCCATTCCGACTATGTCGGCGATGAGTTCGCCACACTGGCCCGCCGGATGCACGAGGGCGAGGAGGAGCAGCGCCCGATCCATGGCGAGGCCAGCCCGGCCGAGGTGCGGGCGCTGATCGAGGACGAGATCGAGGTGCTGCCGCTCCCGGTGCTGCCGGACGAGCGGAACTGACGATGTACCGCACGGCGGCCCTGCGTGCTTCGAGGCCGGCCGGCGGCCGGCACCTCAGCATGACGGGCCCTGCTCATTCCCACCGCGCGCCGTCATCCTGAGGTGCGAGCCGCAGGCGAGCCTCGAAGGATGTCCTTGGGGGGCGATAAGTCGTGGATGCCCGGCCCACGGCCGGGCATGACGGCGTGCCCGTGACGAGCCGCTTAGGGCGCCGGTGCCGCCGGGGCACCGTTCGCGGCCATCGCCTTCTCGATCTCGGGGATGAGCCGCGCCGTCAGGCCCTCGGCGTCGATCGGGCCGATATATTTGTAGAGGATGCGCCCGTCGCGCCCGACCACGAAGGTCTCCGGCACGCCATAGACGCCCCAGTCGATGGCGGCGCGCCCGTTCGGGTCGACGCCGACCGCGCTGTAGGGGTTGCCGAAGCGGCCGAGGAAGCGGCGGGCGTTCTCCGCGTCGTCCTTGTAGTTGAGGCCGACCAGGCGGAAGCCCTTCATCTGCGAGAGCTGGACGAGGAAGGGGTGCTCGTCGCGGCAGGGCACGCACCAGGAGGCGAACACGTTGAGCACCGTCACCTCGCCGGCGAGAGCGGCTGTGGTGAGGCCCGGCACCGGCGTGCCGTCGCGGGTGAGGCCGTCCAGCGGGGCCAGCGCCAGCGTGGGGGCGGCGCGGCCGAGCAGCGCCGAGGGCACGCGGGACGGGTCGCCCGAGAACAGCCGGCCATAGAACAGCGCGGCGAGCGCCAGGAACAGCACGAGCGGCAGCAGCACCAGCAGGCGGCGGCGGCCGGGGCGGGGCGCGTCGGGCAGGGGCGCTTGGGGCGGGGGCGCGTCGCTCACGAGGCGTCACGCCCGGCCGAGCGGCGACGAATGCCGCGCTGGTCCATTTCCGCCAGCTGGCGGCGCACCGAGCGGCCGTCCAGCACGATGGACAGCGCCAGCGCGCCGAGCACCAGCGCGCTCACGCCATAGGAGGCGAGGATGAAGAAACCGTGCTCGCCCAGCATCACGCGACCTCAGGCATAGGCGGCCTCGGCCGCGGCGCGCGCTTCAAGCGCCCGCAGGCGCCGGCGCAGGATTTCGGTGCGCATCGCGGCCATGTGCAGCGCCAGCATCAGCAGGGAAAAGCCGATGGCGCAGATGAGCAGCGGCCAGAGCAGGCTGGGATGGATGGTCGGTCCGTCCATGCGGAACACCGAGGCCGGCTGGTGCAGCGTGTTCCACCAGTCGACCGAGAATTTCACGATCGGCACATTGACGAAGCCGACCAGCGACAGCACGGCGGCGGCGCGCCCGGCCTGGTTCTGATCCTCGATTGCCGAACGCAGCGCGAGCAGGCCGAGATACAGCAGCAGCAGCACCAGCATCGATGTAAGGCGGGCGTCCCACACCCAATAGGTGCCCCACATCGGCCGGCCCCAGAGCGAGCCGGTGACGAGGCAGAGGAACGCGAACACCGCGCCGATCGGCGCCATCGCCTTGTGCGAGACATCGGCGAGGGGATGGCGCCAGACCAGGATGCCGAGCGCGGAGAGCGCCAGCAGCGTGTAGCCGAACATGGCCAGCCACGCGAAGGGCACGTGGATGTACATGATCTTGACAGTCTCGCCCTGCTGGTAATCGGCCGGGGCCTGGAAGGCGAGATAGAAGCCGAGCGCAAGGCTGGCCAGCGCGGCGCCGGTCAGCCATGGCAGCACCCGCCCGGAAAGAGCGAGGAATCGGGTGGGGTTGGCAAGGTCCATCAGCGCCATGGGGCGGTTCTAATCCGCCGCGCGCGCAGCGGCAACACGCGCTGCCTGCGTCACAACGCGGATGTGAAGCCACAGGATCGTCATAAGTGGGGGCTTTAAGCGGCGGGCTGACCATTGGAGGATTCCCCGCGCCATGACGCTTTCGCCCCTTGCGTCCACGCTCCGCGTCGCCCTTGCCGGCTTTGTTCTGATGGCCGCGCCCCATGCGGCGAAGGCTCGCAGCGCCAATGACCAGATGTTGCTGCTCGACCCGGCGGAACGCATTGAACAACGGTGCAACGCCCGCGCCATGGGCGAGGTCGGACGTGGCAAGAATGGTCTCGATCCGGATGAACTCGTCGCCTATGCCTATCGCGATCCGGTCATAAAGGGTTGGCAGATCAAGGCGCCGGGCGCCGCGATCCGCAGCGGGCACACCTGGTATCACCTCTCCTATGAGTGCGAGACGCAGAATGAGGGACTGGACGTGAAAAGCTTCAGCTACAAGCTCGGCGCCGCCATCCCGACCTCGGAATGGTCAGCGCACTACCTCGTTGCGCCGTAGTCTCGCCTGAACGACACCGGGCGTCATCCCGGACGGCCCGAGGCCGATCCGGGATCGCTTTCATGACAAGAGCGGCGCGCGATCCCGGCTCCGCGCGTCGCGCAGCCGGGGATGTCGGCTTCAGCCGCCGTTCACCAGGAGGCGAGGGCGCGCAGCTGCGGGGTCTTCTTGTCGAGATGGTCGGACATGCGGGCGAGCAGCCGGTCGAGCAGCTCGACCGCCTCGCCGACCGCCGGGCCCTTGTTCAGCATGACGCATTCGGCGCGGGCGGCCATGGCGGCGTCGGTCATCTCGCCGCGCGAGGGCACGCCGTCGCGCACCAGATCCTCCAGCACCTGAGTCGCCCAGATGGTCGGCACGGCGGCGGCCTCACAGATCCACAGGAGTTCCTCCTGCATCTCGGCGAGGCGCTCGAAGCCGATCTCGGCGGCGAGATCGCCGCGCGCGATCATCACGCTGAAGCCGCCGCGCCGGGCGGCGCGGGCGATCAGGTCCGGCAGGTTGGTCACCGCCTCCGGCCGCTCGATCTTGGCCATGAGGCCGAGCGGATGGGTGCGCCCGCCGCCATGCCGGGCAATGGCGGCGTCCAGCAGGTCGATGTCCTCGGGCCGGCTGACGAAGGAATAGCCGACCATGTCGGCGCATTCGATCACCGTGGCGAGGTCGGCATCGTCCTTGTCGGTGAGCGGGGAGAGGCCGAGCGCGGTGTCCGGCAGGTTGATGCCCTTTTCCGGCTTGAGCTTGGTGCCGGCGGCGCGGGCGTGGTGCACGCGGATCACCGCCTCGCCCTCGGCCAGGCTCTCCACCACGCCCTCGACCTTGCCGTCATCATAGCGGACGCGGTCGCCGATGCGCAGCCGCAGCACGATCTCCGGCAGGGTGACGGCGGCGCTGAAGGCCACCTCGTCATCGATTCGGGGCTCGCCCTCAGCCACCAGACGGAAAGCGTCGCCGGTCATCAGCCGCCCGGCGGGTTTGCCCTTCTTCATCGGCAGAACGGCGCCGGTGCGGATCTTCGGTCCGGCAATGTCCATCAGCACGGTGAGGCGCCGGCCGAGCGTGGCGCCGGCGGCGCGCACATGGGTGGCCATCGCGCGCCAGGACTCGGCATCGTCATGGGCGCAGTTGATGCGGGCGATATCCATGCCGCGGCGGGCGAGGGACAGGGTGAAATCGGGATCGCTCGCCGCCTCGCTCGGCAGCGTGACCATGATGCGGGTGGCGCGGCCCTCGGGCTCCGGGCCGAGCGCGCCTTCCGCCGCCGCGTCGAGACGGGCCTCGCCGGCGAAGAAGGTGGCGGCATCCGGTTCAGTGATCGCCGGCTTCTTCTTCCGTCCGCCCAGCGCGGCGAGGGCGAGGATCACGGCGTCGAGCGTCGGCAGGACGCGGCTTTCCAGCCGGCCGAGCGAGGACAGGCCCCGGCGCATGAGCTGGCGCTGCAGCGGGCGCAGATCATGGCGGCGCAGGGTCAGATAATGAGCGAGGTTGGCGAGCGCGGCGTCCTCGCGGCCGGCGGCGGCGGTGAAGGCCGCGACGCGCGGCGCGGCCTCGCTCACCACGGCCTCGCGCAAGGCGAGCACGGTGTCCATCAGGGCGGCATCGTCGAGCGTGTCGAGATGCGCGGCGGAAAGGCTGGTCAGCATGTTCATCGGCGTATTTCCCCGCTAGGCTGAGGCGAAGCTAAGGCCGCGCTGTTACGCCGCCGTGACCTGGGTCAATCGGCGGCAAGGCGATGGCTGGAGCCCGTGAAACTTGACTTTGCGGCGGGCGGCGCCTAAGAGGCCGCGATCCTCGCATAACCCGCGAGCCGTCCCGCCGCCCGGGCCCTGAGCCCGGAGGTTAACGCCCGACAGCGCGATGCGCCCTCGGGCGCCACATGGCTTTGGGTACACCGATGCGAGAACGGAGCTGAGCGAACGCATGTTCGATTCATTGAGCGACCGCCTTGGCGGCATACTCGACCGGCTGAAACGACGCGGCGCCCTCACCGAGGCGGACGTGAACGAGGCCATGCGCGAGGTGCGCCGCGCGCTCATCGAGGCCGACGTCGCGCTCGATATCGTGCGCTCCTTCACCGACCGGGTGCGCACGCGCGCGGTTGGCGCCGACGTCGTCAAGTCGGTCACGCCCGGCCAGATGGTGGTGAAGATCGTCCATGACGAACTCATCGCCATGCTCGGCTCCGACGCCAAGCCGATCGATCTCGACGCCGCGCCTCCGGTGCCGGTGCTGATGGTCGGCCTGCAGGGCTCGGGCAAGACCACCTCCACCGCCAAGATCGCCAAGCGGCTCACCGAGCGCGGCAACCGCAAGGTGCTGATGGCCTCGCTCGACACGCGTCGCCCGGCGGCGATGGAGCAGCTCGCCACGCTCGGCACGCAGGTCGGCGTCGCCACCCTGCCGATCGTCGCCGGCCAGTCCGCCGTTCAGATCGCCCGGCGCGCCATGGAAGCCGCCCGCCTCGGCGGCTTCGACGTGGTGATGCTCGACACCGCCGGCCGCGTCACCCTCGACGAGGCGCTGATGGCCGAGGTCGCCGAGGTCAAGGCGGCGACCCGGCCGCATGAAGTGCTGCTGGTCGCCGACAGCCTCACCGGTCAGGACGCGGTCAACACCGCCAAGGCGTTCGACGAGCGCGTCGGCCTCACCGGCATCGTGCTGACCCGCGCCGATGGCGACGGGCGCGGCGGTGCCGCGCTGTCCATGCGCGCCGTCACCGGCAAGCCGATCAAGCTGATCGGTACCGGCGAAAAGATGGACGCGCTGGAGGATTTCGATCCCCGCCGCATCGCCGGCCGCATTCTCGGCATGGGCGACGTCGTCTCGCTGGTCGAGAAGGCGGTCGAGAACATCGATGCCGCGCAGGCCATGGCCGCCGCCGAGCGGATGCGCAAGGGTCAGTTCGACCTTGAAGACCTGCGCATGCAGCTTGAGCAGATGGAAAAGCTCGGCGGCCTTGGCGGGCTGATGGGCATGCTGCCCGGCGTCGGCAAGATGAAGAACCAGATCGCCGCCTCCGGCATGAATGACGGTGTCATCAAGCGGCAGAAGGCGATCATCGATTCGATGACGAAGAAGGAGCGGCGCAACCCGAAGCTGATGGACGGTTCGCGCCGCAAGCGCATCGCCGCCGGCTCGGGCACCAAGGTCGAGGAGGTCAACCGGCTGATGAAGATGCATCGCCAGATGGCCGACATGATGAAGGCGATGGGCGGCGCCGCCGGCAAGCGCGGGCCGATGGCCGGACTTGCCAACATGTTCGGCCTGGGTGGCGGCGGCGGGATGGGCGGCATGCCCAGCCCCGAGCAGCTCCAGCAGATGGCCGAGAAGATGCCGGGCGCGGGGAAGGGAGCGGGCGGGCTGCCGAACCTGCCGCCGAACTTCCCCGGCAACATGCCCGGCGGTTTCCCCGGCCTCGGCAAGCCGGGCGGGCTTCCGGGCCTGCCGGGGTTCCCGAAGAAGAAATGACGGCCGACACGACTTCACGCCGTCATGGCCGGGCTTGGCCCGGCCATCCACGACTGCCGCAACGCAAGGCGTGGATCCCCGGGCCAAGCCCGGGGATGACGGAAGAACCCAGACGACACGAACATAAGACCTGAAAGGAAGTACCCATGTCCCTCAAGATCCGTCTCGCCCGTGGCGGCGCCAAGAAGCGTCCCTATTACCGCATCGTCGTTGCCGACTCGCGCTCGCCGCGCGATGGCCGCTTCATCGAGAAGATCGGCACCTTCGATCCGCTGAAGCCGAAGGACGCCGCCGACCGCTTCGTGCTCGACGTCGAGAAGGCCAAGGCCTGGCTCGCCAAGGGCGCCCAGCCGACCGACCGCGTGGCCCGCTTCCTCGATTCGCTCGAGCTGGTGAAGCGCGAAGCCCGCAACAACCCGGAGAAGGCCGTCCCCGGCAAGAAGGCCCAGGAGCGCGCTGCCGAAGCCGCCAAGGTCGCCGCTGCCGCCGAAGCTGCTGCCGCCGCCGCTGCCGCTCCTTCGGCGGAGTGAGGCCGCGGGCGGGCGTCGACGCCCGCCTCACCTCTCCCCGTCGGGGAGAGGTCGGCCCGCAGGGCCCGGTGAGGGGAGGCCGTCGCCGGTCAACGGCGATGACCCCTCACCCAAACCCTCTCCCCGTGGGGGAGGGGGCTTTTCGCGCACGCTGGATGTAGCCCATGCCGACCGATCGCATCATGCTTGCCCGCATCGGCGCCCCGCACGGGGTGCGCGGCGAGGTGCGGCTGTTCATCTTCGCGGGCGATCCCGAGGCGCTGCTCGACTATGCGCCGCTGACCGACGAGGCCGGCAAGCGGGTGTTCCGCATCGCCTCGATGCGGCCCGGCAAGGAGCATTTCGTGGCCCGGCTCGACGGGGTCGCGACCCGGGAGGCGGCCGAGGCGCTGACCAATACCGGGCTTTACGTCACCCGCGACCTCCTGCCCGAGCCGGAGGACGAGGATGATTTCTACCATGCCGACCTGATCGGCCTTGCCGCCGTCACGGTCGCGGGCGAGCTGTTCGGCAAGGTGCTGGCGATGCACGATTTCGGCGCCGGCGACATTCTCGAAATCGCGCCCGAGGGCGGGGGCAAGACGCTCATGCTGCCCTTCACCCGCGCCGTGGTGCCGTCCGTCGACCTGAAGGGCGGGCGGATCGTGGTCGAGCCCGGCGAATGGGCGCGCGAGGAAGCCCCGCCGCCCGAGGCGGATCAGAACTAGAGCCGTCCCGTCATCCCGGTCAGGCAAGGTGCAGGGACGGGATCGCGCGCCGTAGAACCCTCTCCTTCACGCGATCCCGGATACGGCCTGCGGCCCTTCCGGGATGACGGCCGGACGATGTCGGCCACCGGATCGGAACCCCTGCCATGTGGCGCGCCTCTCTCGTCACCATCTTCCCCGATATGTTCCCCGGCCCGCTCGGCCTGTCGCTGGCTGGCCGGGCGCTGGGGCAGGGCGGCTGGGGGATCGAGACGGTCGATCCGCGCGATCACGCCACCGACCGCCACCGCTCGGTCGACGACACGCCGGCGGGCGGCGGGCCGGGCATGGTGATGCGGGTGGATGTGCTGGCCCGCGCCATCGACGCCGCCGCGCCCGAGGGCGACACCCGCCCGCGCCTGCTGATGACCCCGCGCGGCGCGCCGCTGACGCAGAAGCGCGTGCGGGAACTGGCGGCCGGGGAGGGCGTCGTCATCGTCTGCGGCCGTTTCGAGGGGGTGGATGACCGCCTCGTCGCCGCGCGCGGGCTGGAGGAGGTCTCGGTCGGCGATGTCGTGCTGTCCGGCGGCGAGATCGGCGCGCTGGTGCTGCTCGATGCCTGCGTGCGCCTGCTGCCGGGCGTGATGGGGCACCCGGAATCCGGCACAGAGGAGAGTTTTTCCGCCGGGCTGCTGGAGTACCCGCAATATACCCGCCCGCAGAGCTTCGAGGGGGTGGAAATCCCCGCCATCCTCACCTCGGGCGATCATGCCAAGGTCGCGCGCTGGCGGCGCGCGCAGGCGGAAGCGGCGACCAAGGCGCGCCGTCCGGATTTATGGGCGGCCTATCGCGCCGCGCATGACGGTTCTGCGACCAAGGGGGAATGACAACGCGGCCAAACTCGCGTATAGGGCGCGCCGTCACTACCGAACTGACAACAGCAATATGCGAGCGGCAGGGTCTGACGTCCCACAGCCGACTTCGCCTGAGGTGATAACATGGTCGATATCATTAAAGAGCTCGATGACGAGCAGGCCGCCAAGCTGGCTGCCGTCCGCGCCATTCCCGACTTCCAGCCCGGCGACACGGTGATCGTGAACGTCAAGGTGAAGGAAGGCGAGCGCACCCGCGTGCAGGCCTATGAAGGCGTTGTGATCGCCCGCAATGGCGGCGGCATCAATGAGAGCTTCACGGTTCGCAAGATTTCCTATGGCGAGGGCGTCGAGCGCGTCTTCCCGCTCTACTCGCCGAACATTGACAGCCTGAAGGTTGTCCGTCGCGGCAAGGTGCGTCGCGCCAAGCTCTATTACTTGCGCGACCGTCGCGGCAAGTCGGCCCGTATCGCCGAGCGTCAGGACAAGAACAAGCTCAAGGCCAAGAAGGGCGCCCCCGTCGCCGCCGAGTGATCGGTTACGACTGGGCGGGCGGCTTTCGCGCCTGAACGACAAAAGCCGGGGCTCGCCCCGGCTTTTTTGTTGCCCGTGCCGGTGCGCCCTGCGCTCCGCCCCGCGATAGTCGTCAGCAGTCCTTGATGTGGCGGACTTTGGTGTTGGTCTGCTGCTCGACGATGAGCGTGCCGTCGCCGAGCATGGCGGCCTGCATCACCGTGGCGAAATCGGGCTTGCGCATCGGGCAGGTGATCAGCTGGGCCTGTTTGCGCGGCTCGACGGCCGGCGGCGGCGAGGTCACCTCGACGCGGTTGCGCGCCTCGACCGCGGCGACGAAGGCGCCGAGAGTGGCAATGATCAGAGCGATGTCGGTGATGCGCATGAGGGGCAACTCCCGCTTCTTCTGCATCAGCCTAACGTAAGGAATGTCTTTCTTCCATAGGGTATTACGTAGGGTGAACGACGTAAATATAATCAGAATGGCGACGATTACTTGTAATACATTATCCCACATCCCATGTAGCTCGGCGCGCTTTCACGCCCTCGTGCGGCGCGTGCCGGGCGCGGTGGCTGCGGCGCTGATTGTTCCGCGCGCCGAGACTTGCTAGAAGAGTTCCATGAACAACAGAGCCGGCATCATCGTGAGCGTGCGCCGGGGCGTGGACATGTCCGCCGCCCCTGATGCCGCGCGCCCGGAAGCGCGCCGCCGGTTGCCCACCACGATCGGCTTTGCCGCCGTGCCGGACCATGTCCGCCTGCCGGCGCGTTTCTTCGGCCGCTTCACCGCCTGCGCGGTCGCCGGGCTTAGCTGAGCGCCGCCCGGAGCCGATCCGCGCTCCCGGCCGCGCCGCCGAGCCCCATGCCCTGTTTTCTTCCAGTGAGACGCCGAGATGAGCACGTCCGCGCCCCGTACCCTGTACGACAAGATTTTCGACGACCATGTGGTGGACCGTCAGGAGGACGGCACCTGCCTCCTCTATATCGACCGCCATCTGGTGCATGAGGTGACCAGCCCGCAGGCCTTCGAGGGTCTGCGCCTCGCCGGCCGCCGGGTTCACGCGCCGAGCAAGACGCTGGCGGTGGTCGACCATAACGTGCCGACCTCGGACCGGCGCTTCGGCATCGACGACCCCGAGAGCCGCACCCAGGTCGAGACGCTGGCCGAGAACGCCCGCGATTTCGGCGTCGAGTATTTCAACGAGCTCGACAAGCGCCAGGGCATCGTCCACGTCATCGGCCCGGAGCAGGGCTTCACCTTGCCGGGCACGACCATCGTGTGCGGCGACAGCCATACCTCGACCCATGGCGCCTTCGGCGCGCTTGCCCATGGCATCGGCACCTCGGAGGTGGAGCATGTGCTCGCCACCCAGACGCTGATCCAGAAAAAGAGCAAGAACATGCGCGTCAGCGTCGACGGCACGCTGCCCGAGGGCGTGACTGCCAAGGACGTGACGCTGGCCATCATCGGCGTGACCGGCACGGCCGGCGGCACCGGCTATGTCATCGAATATTCCGGCGAGGTGTTCCGCAACCTCACCATGGAAGGTCGCATGACGGTCTGCAACATGTCCATCGAGGGCGGGGCCCGCGCCGGCATGGTGGCGCCGGACGAGACCACCTATGCCTATGTGAAGGACCGCCCGCGCGCGCCCAAGGGCGCCGCCTGGGATGCCGCCCTGCGCTACTGGGACACGCTGCGCACCGATGAGGGCGCGTTCTTCGACAAGGAAATCCGTCTCGACGGCGGCGCCCTGCCGCCCATCGTCTCCTGGGGCACCAGCCCCGAGGACGTGATCTCGGTGGACGGGCTGGTCCCCGACCCCGACCTGATCGAGGACGAGGGCAAGCGTGAGGCGAAGAAGCGCGCGTTGGCCTATATGGGCCTCACCGCCGGCACCAAGATCACCGACATCGCCATCGACAAGGTGTTCATCGGCTCCTGCACCAATGCCCGCATCGAGGATCTGCGCGCCGCCGCCAAGATCCTCGACGGTCACAAGGTGCGCGAGGGCGTCTCCGGCATGGTCGTGCCGGGCTCGGGGCTGGTGAAGCTGCAGGCCGAGGCCGAGGGTCTGGACCTGATCTTCAAGGCCGCCGGCTTCGACTGGCGCGAGCCGGGCTGCTCCATGTGCCTGGGCATGAATGCCGACAAGCTCCTGCCCGAGGAGCGTTGCGCCTCGACCTCGAACCGCAATTTCGAGGGCCGGCAGGGCTACAAGGCGCGCACGCACCTTGTCTCGCCGGCCATGGCGGCGGCGGCGGCGATCGCCGGCCACTTTGTCGACATCCGCCGCTGGCCCTATTCGGTCTGACGGCGCGGGAGCATCGGGTGGCGCATTCCCCCTTCACCGACCCGCCGGACAACGACCCCATGGAAGTGTGGGGCCGGCGGATCGGGCGCGGGCTGGCGGTGGTCGTCGCGCTTGGGCTCGGGGTGTGGCTGATCGCGACCTATATGAGGTGATCGCATGAGCGCCCTTGCCCCGGATGACGCCGCCGTCTGGTCCGCCGCCGTCGCGCCCTCGCTGGCGCTGATGGAGGTGATGGCCGAAGAGGCCTATGCGCGCCTGCCCGAGAGCTTCCGCGCGTTGTGCGGCAATCTTGTCATCCGCGTCGAGGACTTCCCGACCGACGAGGTGCAGGAGGAGATGGAGGCGGAAAGCGCCTTCGATCTGCTCGGCCTGTTCCAGGGCATCGGTCTGGCGCAGGGCTATGAGACGGTGACGGGCGTGCTGCCCAATATGATCTTCCTCTACCGCCGGCCCATTCTCGACTACTGGGCCGAGCATGAGGAATCGCTGGGCGACATCGTCACCCATGTGCTGGTGCACGAGATCGGCCACCATTTCGGCCTGTCGGACGAGGACATGGAAGCCATCGAGGCGGCGGCGGATACGTAGGTGAACGCATTGGCAATGCGCACCTCCAAATTTAGAATGTCTCTAATTTGGAGGTGCGCATCATGGTCCAACCGGTTTCCGCCGCGTCTGCCGTTCAGCCGTACAGCTTTCCGCTCCGGTCCCTCCATTGGGCGACGGTGATCGCGATCATCGTCGTCTATGGGGTGACCTATCTCGAAGACCTGTTCGAACGGGGATCCGCCGGGCGGGCTTATGTGTGGTGGACCCATATTTCGGTGGGTCTGACAATCCTCGGCCTCGTTGCGTTGCGCTTCGCGTTCCGCATCGCCGGGCCGGTGCCGCCGCCCTCGGCGGCCCTGTCGCGGCCGGTTCATCTGGCCTCGTCCGCGGTTCATGTGCTGCTTTATGCGCTGCTTGTCGTCACTCCGCTTGTCGGCATCTATCTCGCCTTCCTGCGCGGCAACGAGGTGACGTTCTTCGGTCTGTTCACGATCCCCGCACCGTTCGCGGTCGATCGCGAGGCAGCCCGGCCGGTGCAGGAGGTGCACGAGTTGCTGGCCAATGCGCTGGTCATCCTCGCGATGCTGCACGCGGTTGCGGCGCTGGCGCATCATTTCGTCCTGAAGGACGATGTGCTGCGCCGGATGCTGCCGGGCCGCTAAACGCGAGGGGCAGGGCACGCGGCCGGCGCGGTGTGTTATGGAGGGCGGGAATTGACGGCTGGCGGCCCGTGCGGCCAGCCGGACGAAGGAGGAACCGCGTGGACAAGTTCACCACACTGAGCGGCATCGCCGCACCGCTGCATCTGGTCAATGTCGACACCGACATGATCATCCCCAAGCAGTATCTGAAGACGATCAAGCGCACCGGCCTCGGCACGGGGCTGTTCTCGGAGCTGCGCTACAAGGATGACGGCTCGGACAACCCGGATTTCGTGCTGAACAAGCCGTCCTACAAGGGCGCGAGCATCCTGGTCGCCGGCGACAATTTCGGCTGCGGCTCCTCGCGCGAGCACGCGCCCTGGGCGCTGCTCGACTTCGGCATTCGCTGCGTGATTTCCACGTCCTTCGCCGACATTTTCTACAATAACTGCTTCAAGAACGGCATCCTGCCAATCGTGGTGACGCCCGAGCAGCTCGCCGCCCTGTTCGACGATGCCGAGCGCGGCGCCAATGCGCGTGTCACCGTCGATCTGGAAAGCCAGACCATCAGCGGGCCGGATGGCGGCACGATCTCCTTCGAGATCGACCCTTTCCGCAAGCACTGCCTGCTGAACGGGCTGGACGATATCGGCCTCACCCAGGTGAAGGCGGACAAGATCGCCACCTATGAATCCAAGCTCGCCGAAGAACGCCCCTGGGCGTGAGCCCGGCCGCGTCCGCTCGCGCCTGCCCGTCATGCCCGGCCTTGCGCCGGGCATCCATGTCCTGAAGGACCGGAAGACGCCCCCATGTCCCAGCGCCGCCTGATCTCCTCCCATTCCGCCTTCGAGAAGGTGGCCGGCTATTCGCGCGCGGTGGTGGACGGGGACGACATCTTCGTCTCCGGTACCACCGGCTATGATTATGCCGCGATGGTGCTGCCGGATGATCTGGTCGAGCAGACCCATGGCTGTTTCCGCAACATTGCGAGCGCGCTCGCCGAGGCCGAGGCCAGCCTCGATGATGTGGTGCGGGTGCGCTACATCGTGGCGCGGGCGGAATATGCCGAGACGGTGTTCCCGATCTTCGGCCAGTATTTCGCCACGGCCCGTCCGGCGGCGACGCTGATCGTCGCCGGAATGCTCCAGCCGGAGATGAAGATCGAGATCGAGGTCACCGCGCGTCGGCGCAGGTAAGGCCTGTCGCAACTTACGCTTTACAGCGGCGCCTTCCGGGGGTGGAATCGTTCAAAATAGATGAACGTTCCGGGAGAACGCCATGTGCCATATCTTTGCGGGCCAAGCGCCCGAGACCTATGAGGGCCAGACGCGCTCCGTGCGCATCGGCGGCCATTCCACCTCGATCCGGCTGGAGGCGGCCTTCTGGACCGTGCTGGAGGAGGTCGCCGCGCATCAGGGCATGAGTCTGGGCAAATTCGTCACCAAGCTGCATGACGAGGTGCTCGACCTGCATGGCGAGGTGCGCAACTTCGCCTCGCTGCTGCGCTGCTCCTGCCTGATCTACCTCGCCGAGGTGCGCCCGGCCCACCAGCCCGCCGAGGCCGCGCGCGAACGCTATCTGTGCGAGAGCCGCCGCCTGCATCTGGAGGCGGCGGAGTAGTGCCGCGCACATCGTGGTGATGTGCTAGCAGCCTACCACCACGCCCTCTTCCCCCGGCCTAGCATCCTCTCGACGGCGGCAGTCGCGTCGCCGCAGGACCAGGCCGGAGGGACAGGTGGCGAAGGCCATTCATTCGATGATCCGCGTGCTCGACGAGGCACGCTCGGTTGATTTCTATGCGCGCGCCTTCGGGCTCGCCATTGCCGATCGCTTCGCGTTCGACGACTTCACCCTGATCTATCTGCGCAGCCCCGATGCCGACTTCGAGGTCGAGCTGACGGTCAATCATGACCGCACGGAGCCTTATGTGCTGGGCGACGGCTACGGCCACATCGCCTTTGCGGTCGAGGATCTCGAAGCCGAGCATTCGCGCTTCGTCGAGGCCGGGCTCAATCCCAACCCGATCAAGGAGTTCTTCCGCGACGGTGCGCTGCTCGCCAAGTTCTTTTTCGTCACCGATCCCGACGGCTACAAGATCGAAGTTCTGCAGAAGCACGGACGCTACCGCTGACAGCAACGCGCCGGAACGCCAGCGGCGCGACGACTGGAAAATACATAAAAATATCCGGGAGGAAACAATGACAACTCTGATCGACAGGCGGGGTCCGTCACGCCGGGCCCTGCTCACCGGCCTCGGTGCCGCCGGGGCGCTGATGGTGAGCGGCGCCGCCGTGCTCAACCCGCGCGAGGCCTGGGGCCTCGAAGTCACCGCTCTGAAGCCGGAGACCATGCGCACCCTCATCGTGATGGCGCGCGACGTCTACCCGCATGACCGCATCCCGGACCGCTTCTACGCCATCGCCATGAAGCCCTACGAGACCGGCGCGGCCACCGATGCGGCGCTGAAGACGCTGGTGGAGGAGGGCGTCATCACCCTCGACACGCTGGCCAAGGCCAAGCACGGCGTCGCCTATGCCGATGTCGGCTGGGAGGACCAGCGCGTCGCCCTGCTGCGCCAGATCGAGGACGGCGCCTTCTTCCAGAAGGTGCGGGGCGGCCTCGTGGTCGGCCTCTACAACCAGGAGGATGTCTGGCCGATCTTCGGTTACGAGGGCTCCTCGGCCGACAAGGGCGGTTACATCGACCGCGGCTTCAACGATCTCGCCTGGCTGTGAGGGGAGCACCGAACCATGTCCGCACCCTTCGATCTGAATGATGATTCCGTCGTCGTTATCGTCGGCTCCGGCGCCGGCGGCGGCACGCTCGGCACCGAGCTCGCGCTCAAGGGCGTCAAGGTGGTGATCCTTGAGGCCGGCCAGCGCCACAACATGGAAGACTTCGTCAATAACGAGTGGGAGAGCTTCGCCCAGCTCGCCTGGACCGACATGCGCACGACCTCCGGCTCGTGGCGCGTGCACAAGAACTTCCCCAACCTGCCGGCCTGGATCGTCAAGGCGGTGGGCGGCTCCTCGGTCCACTGGGCCGGCGCCTCGCTGCGCTTCCAGGAGCACGAGTTCAAGACCCGCACCACCTATGGCGACCTCGACGGGGCGAACCTGCTGGACTGGCCGATCACGCTCGCCGAGCTTGAGCCCTGGTACGCCAAGGCCGAGGATCGCATGGGCGTGACCCGCACCAACGGCATTCCCGGCCTGCCCGGCAACAATAATTTCAAGGTGTTCGAGGCCGGCGCGAAGAAGGTCGGCTATCAGGAAGTGTCGACCGGCCACATGGCGATCAACAGCCAGCCGCGCGCCGACCGGGGCTCCTGCCAGCAGATCGGCTTCTGCTTCCAGGGCTGCAAATCGGGCGCGAAATGGTCGACGCTGATCGCCGAGATCCCGCGCGGCGAGGCGACCGGCAATCTGGAGGTGCGCCCGCAATCCATGGTGCTGAAGATCGAGCATGATGCGAGCGGCAAGGCGTCCGGGGTCGTCTATGTCGACAAGGACGGCAAGACGCAGCGGCAGAAGGCGCGCATCGTCGCGGTAGCCGGCAATTCCATCGAGAGCCCGCGCCTGCTGCTCAACTCCGCGAGCAGCCAGTTTCCGGACGGGCTCGCCAATTCCTCCGGCCAGGTCGGGCGCAACTACATGCGGCACATGACCGGCTCGGTCTACGCCATCTTCGACAAGCCGGTGCACATGTATCGCGGCACGACGATGGCCGGTGTGGTGCGTGATGAGGCCAGATACGACACCAAGCGCGGCTTCGTCGGCGGCTATGAGATGGAGACGCTCTCGCTCGGCGTGCCCTTCATGGCGGCCTTCCTTGATCCCGGCGGCTGGGGGCGTTCCTTCACCTCGGCGATGGACGGCTATGTCAACATGGCCGGCATGTGGCTGGTGGGCGAGGACATGCCGCAGGAAACCAACCGCGTCACCCTCAACACCGATGTGAAGGACCGCTTCGGCCTGCCGGTCGCCGATGTGCATTTCGACGACCATCCGAACGATGTCGCCATGCGCAACCATGCCTATGCGCAGGGCGCGGCGGTCTATGACGCGGTGGGCGCCACCCGCACCCTGCCGACCCCGCCTTATCCGTCGACGCATAATCTCGGCACCAACCGGATGAGCGAGAAGCCGCGCGACGGCGTGGTGAACCGGCACGGCCAGACCCACGACATCCCGAATCTGTTCGTCTCCGATGGCAGCCAGTTCACCACCGGCGGCGCGGAGAATCCGACGCTGACCATCGTGGCGCTGGCGCTGCGTCAGGCCGAGTTCATCGCCGGGGAAATGTCGCGCAAAACGATCTGACGCGGCGGGCGCCCCGTATCGGTCAGGTCGGCACGTTCCGGCCACCCGAACGGGTGAAGCCTCCACTCGTCTCGTTCCCTCAGCCGCCGGCGCGCCCCCGCCGGCGGCTTTCTTTCTTGAAGGTCAGGAGGTTGTCTTGCCAGCGTCGACATGAGCCATTAGCAACGCCTCGCCCGCTTAAAATCGGCTGACCCCCGGGCTCACAGGCGCACGCGAGGAAACCATGGCGACCCACAAGCTCCTTCTCCTTCCCGGCGACGGCATCGGCACCGAGGTGATGGCCGAGGTGAAGAAGGTCATGAGCTGGCTCGATGCGCAGGGCATTGCCTCTTTCGCCATCGAGGAGGACCTCGTCGGCGGCGCGGCCTATGATTCCTGCGGTCTGCCCATCTCCGAGGAGGCCATGGCCAAGGCCTTCGCCGCCGACGCCATCCTGCTCGGCGCGGTCGGTGGCCCGAAATGGGCGAATGTGCCCTATGAGGCGCGCCCCGAGGCCGGCCTGCTGCGCCTGCGCAAGGATTTGCAGCTGTTCGCCAATCTGCGGCCGGCGCTGTGCTACCCGGCGCTCGCCGATGCTTCCAGCCTCAAGCGCGAACTGGTCGAGGGGCTCGACCTCCTGATCGTGCGCGAACTGACCGGCGGCGTCTATTTCGGCGAGCCGAAGACCATCACCGACATCAGCGACGGGCAGAAGCGCGCCGTCGACACGCAGGTCTATGAATCCTACGAGATCGAGCGCATCGCCCGCGTCGCTTTTGAGCTCGCCCGCACCCGTCGCGGCAAGGTGGTCTCCACCGAGAAGCACAACGTCATGAAGACCGGCGTGCTCTGGAAGCAGGTGGTGAGCGAGGTTCACGGCTCGGAATACAGCGACGTGACGCTGGAGCACCAGCTCGCCGATTCGTGCGGCATGCAGCTCGTGCGCGCGCCCAAGCAGTTCGACGTGATCGTCACCGACAATCTGTTCGGCGATATTCTCTCGGACGTGGCGGCCATGCTCACCGGCTCGCTCGGCATGTTGCCGTCCGCCTCGCTTGGCGGGGTCGAGGAAATTTCTGGCAAGCGCCGCGCGCTCTACGAGCCGGTCCATGGCGCGGCGCCCGACATTGCCGGCAAGGGCCTCGCCAACCCGATCGCGATGGTGGGCTCGCTCGCCATGGCGCTGCGCTATTCCTTCGGCCAGATCGAGGCGGCGGACCGCGTCGAGGCGGCGATCGCCGGTGTGCTGGCGGCGGGCTATCGCACGGGCGACATCTATTCCGAGGGCATGACCCGCGTCGGCACGGCCGGCATGGGCGACGCCATCGTCGCCGAGCTCGGCAAGGCGGCCTGATTCGCGCCATCGCGCCGCACCCCGCCTGCGGGCGGGGGCAGCCGGAGGGGCCCAAACAAAAAGCCCGGCGCGAGCCGGGCTTTTTCATGAGCGCGTAAAGGCGGCGCCGGGTGGCGCGGCGCGAATCAGTAGCGCGGCAGGTCGAAACGGCCAGGCAGCGGGTAGCGCGTGCCGGTGATGGTGCTGTCCTCGCCATAGGTGGGATAGCGCGGCTGCACGGCATACACATAGTTCAGATAGCCGGTGGAGCCGGGCTTCACCACGGTGCCGGGATCGAGATAGGAGCGCGGCGGCTGCTTGCGGATGATGATGCGCGTCTCCTGGGCCTGCGCCGGAGCGAAGGCGGCAAAGGCGCTGCCGGCAACAAGGCCGGCGAGAAGGAAAGCGGCGACACGCATGGGAACCTCCTGGTGACGCGAAGCGAACCAGCTCGGACGTCACGATAAGATATGGTCGCAACTTATCGTTCCGTCGAGATGAGGAAAGTCCTAATTCCGTCGGTAGGCGATGAAGCGGGCGGCTTCCACAAGGAGTGTGGCTTTGCTGCCGAAGGGAGCGAGGGCCGCCTCGGCCATATGGACGAGCCGGTCAAGCTCCTCCCGCGCGCCCTCGACGCCCATCAGGCCGACCAGCGTCGCCTTCCCGGCGGCGGCATCCTTGCCCACCGCCTTGCCGACCGTGCCGGCGTCGCCTTCCACGTCGAGCAGGTCGTCGGCGATCTGGAAGGCGCGGCCGATGGCCTGCGCATAGGCGTCCAAGGCCAGCATCTGGCCGGGCGAGGCGCCGCCCACCAAGGCGCCGGCCTCGCAGGCATGGCGCAGCAGGGCGCCGGTCTTCAGCGATTGCAGATGCTGGATTTCCGACAGGTCGAGCGCCCGGCGGCCGGCCGTCTCGAAGCGCCCCTCGGCGGCGAGGTCGAGCATTTGCCCGCCCACCATGCCGGCGGCCCCCGCCGCGCGGGCGAGGCCGGCGACAAGGGCGATGCGCACCTGCGCATCCGGCCCGGCCTCGGGCCGAGCGAGAATCTCGAAGGCGAGGGTGAGCAGGCCGTCGCCGGCAAGAATCGCGGTGGCCTCGTCAAAGGCGCGGTGCACGGTCGGCTGGCCGCGTCGCAGATCGTCATCGTCCATCGCCGGCAGGTCGTCATGCACCAGCGAATAGCAATGCACGCATTCCAGCGCCGCCGCGGCGGGAAGGGCGGCGGTGGGCGCGACACCGAACAGGGCAGCGGTCTCCACCACCAGCAAGGGGCGCAGCCGCTTGCCGCCGGCCAGCGCGCCATGCCGCATGGCGGCGGCGAGCCGGGCGCTCGGCTGCGCGCTCGCGGCGATGGCCGCCTCAATATAGGTGCTGACCGCCTCGGCGGTGGCGCTGAGGGAATCGGCGAGGCGGGTGGAAAGATCACCGGTTGAGGCTGCGGTCATGTCTGGGCACTCGCGACAGGGGCGTCGTTTCCGTGCCCGAGCGGCCCCGGCCGGTCAAGCGAACCGTTGCTTGCTCCGCAACGCCGGGGAAACGTTCCGTGCGGGACGGCGTTACCAGCCCGGCGCGGTCGACCCGCGTGCCGGGGCTGGATAAGGTTGAGTCGCAGGGGGAGCGATGCGCGCCATTTGGACGTGGGCTATTCGGCTGGTGGTGCTGCTCGTGGCGGCGCCGCTGCTGCTGGGGCTCCTTTATAATCTCGTGGCGCCGGTTTCGACGCTCATGCTGGCCCGCTGGGCCACCGGGCAGCCGGTCACCCGCAGCTGGGTGCCGATCGAGGACATGGCGCCGGCGCTGGTGCGCAGCGTGCTCGCCTCGGAGGATGCGCGCTTCTGCCAGCATATCGGCGTCGACCTCGTCGAACTGCAGAATGTGATGGACACCGCCGACGATGGCGAGCCCGCGCGCGGGGCCTCCACCATCACCATGCAACTCGCCAAGAATCTCTTTTTGTGGGGCGGGCGCAGCTACATCCGCAAGGGGCTGGAAATGCCGCTCGCGCTCTATCTCAATATCGCCATGCCGAAGCGGCGGCAGCTTGAGATCTATCTCAACATCGCCGAATGGGGGCCGGGCGGGGAATTCGGCGCCGATGCGGCGGCTCGGCGCGCCTTCAACCGGGGCGTGGGCGAGCTCTCCGCCCGGCAGGCGGCGCTGCTGGCGGTGACGCTGCCCAACCCCTATCGCCGCAATCCGGCCAAGCCGGGTCCGGGGCTGAACCGGCTCGCCAGCAACCTTCAGGCGCGGCTGCCGCGCGAGGGCGCGGAGCTGACCGCCTGCCTCGGCCTGTCGCGCTAGGCTGGGCTGGTGACGCTGGCGAGTAACTCGGGCGAGTGACTCCGGCGAGTGACTCGGGAACGCCAAGCGTGTATGACGCGCGCGGATAAAGTCTCGCGCAGACTCGCCGCGGCCCCTTTCGCTGGGACGCACGAGTCTGTATAAGCCGCCACTCGAATTACGCACGACCCGGCGCCGGCCCTCCTGTCAGGGGCGTGAGCCATGCCGGTACAGGAGAAGACAATGGCCGTTCCGAAGAAGAAAACCAGCCCGTCGCGTCGCGGCATGCGCCGTTCCGCCGATGCCCTCGCCAAGCCGACCTATATCGAGGACAAGGATTCCGGCGAGCTGCGTCGTCCGCACCATCTCGACCTGAAGACCGGCATGTATAAGGGCCGTCAGGTTCTCAAGGTGAAGGCCGAGGCCTGAGCCTCGCCCGGCGCTGAGCGTCAGCGATCACGCGATCTGAAACGCCGGCCTTCCCCCGAAGGCCGGCTTTCGCTTGTCTGGATGGTGCGGGCCTTTACCTCTGGTTCACGTCGTTCGGACGAGTTGTTCCTTGGCGTGCGGGCAAGTGGTATGAAGGGCCACCTCGGGCGGTGCCGAGAGCGAGGCCGTGTTGCTTATCAAGCGTATCAGTTACCTGCGTGTCTCGACGGACCGGGCGTTTGTGGCCAAGGCGGGTGCGCGTCGTGCCGGCCTTGCCGCTGCGTTTGTGAGCCTCTCGCTGCTTGCCGCCTGTGCCGGTCGCCCCGGCCCCGAGGCGCTAGCCGCCATCAACGAGACCACGGTGCAGGGCGCGAGCGAGCATGTGATCCTCGTCGCCTCCTCGCGCGAGCGCGATCCCAATCCCGGTATTTTCTTCAATGGCGAGCGCACCACGGCGCTGAATTTCGCCCGCATCGACATGACGGTGCCGCCGACCCACAAGCCGGGCATGGTCGAGATTCCGCGCGGCGTCGCCAATCCCGCCACCGACATGACGGTGCGCGAGGCGCTGTATCGCGACACGCCGGCGCAGTTCAGCGCCGACCTCAAGGCGGAACTCGCGCGCCGCAAGCCCGGCGATCGCGACGTGACGATCTTCGTCCATGGCTACAACACGCTGTTCTCCGAGGCGCTGTACCGCTTCGCGCAGATGGCGGAGGATTCCAAGCAGCCCGGCGTGCCGGTGCTGTTCACCTGGGCCTCGCGCGGTTCGGTGGCCGATTATGTCTATGACAATAACAGCGCCACGGCGGCCCGCGACCGGCTGGAGGAAACCATCCGCCTCGTCTTCGACAGCGGCGCCGAGAATGTGACGATCCTCGCCCACTCGATGGGCAATTGGGTGACGGTGGAAGCCCTTCGCCAGATCAAGATTTCCGGCAAGCCGATTCCGCAGAGCAAGATCGAGAACATCATCCTCGCCGCGCCGGACATCGACGTCGACGTGTTCAAGAGCCAGCTCAAGCGCCTCGGCAAGCCGCCCAAGCCGTTCATCGTCATCGTCTCGCGGGACGACAAGGCGCTCGCCTTTTCCGACTTCATCGCCGGCGACAAGCCCCGGCTCGGCGCCTACACCAACGATCAGGAACTGGTCGAGCTCGGCGCGGTCGTGGTCGACATGACCAAGGTGAAGTCGCTCGACGAATTCAACCACGGCAAGTTCGCCCAGTTGGCGCAAATGGCGCCCGAACTGCGGGGCATGATGGCCCATGCGCGGGCGAAGAATTCCGCCTTCACCCTGCCGGAACAGACCACCATTGCCGGTGTCGAGTTTGTCGGCGCGGACAAGCTGGTGCCGACGCTGGCCAATGCGAGCGGCAATCCCGGCTCCTCCACCGCCGGCACGCGGCAGGGGGCGGCATCGGCTTCGTCCGGGCCTTCCGAGGCTGCGGCGCAAAGCGAAGGCGAGACCTCGCCCCAATAGTCGAGACCTCGCCCCCCATCGTCTCGTCGTTCCGTTAACCGCGCGCACGGCCCGGCTTGCGCCCCTCGTGCCGAGTTGTGGCGCACGCGACAGAGGGTGGTACACTCGCGTCGAACTCGACGATCCCTCGATGGTTGTCGGCTTAACGTCTCGTTGCGTAATCGGAAGCCCGAATGCCTGAGCGCGTCGCGCCGCTGCATGCCCCCGTCGCCTTGCTGACGCCTGAAGAGGTGGCTGGTATTGTCGGCGAGCTGAGCGGCGCCGCCTATCGCTGGACGCCGGGCACGGACCAGCTGGCCTGGTGCGGCACCGCTGCCGATGTGCTGGGCACCGAGCGCCTGCCGCACGTCCATTCCGGCCGGGATTATCAGGCGCTGGTCGCTCCGGGTTCCGGCACGCCCCGCGTCGAAGCGGCCCGCACCGCCCAGACGCCGGGCCTCAAACCCGGCACCCGCCTGTTCGAGACCACCTATTGCCTGACGGCGCCGGCCGATGCCGAGCTGAGCCGTCTGTGGCTGGAGGACCGGGGCATCTGCCATCTGGCGGAGGACGGGCGGCTGGAGAGCGTGGAGGGCATCGTCCGCCGGCTGTCGGTCGGGCGTCCCGTGCGCACCGCGGGCGTGTTCGGCGGGGTGGAGCCGCAATCCGAGCGGCAGCGCCTGTCACAGATGGTCGATGAGCGCCTCACCGCCGCCTACCGGGACGGCAGCGAGTTCGGCTTCCTGCTGGTCGGCATAGACCAGCTCGGGCGTTTGAATGATTCCTACGGCTTCCAGATCGGCGACGAACTGGTCGACATCGTCTGGATGCGGCTTCGCGCCCAACTCCGCGAGGGCGAGGAGATCGCCCGCTTCTCCGGGGCGAAATTCGGCATTCTGCTGCCCCGTGTGGGGGGCGAATGGCTCGCCTCGGCCCAGCGCATCCTCGCCGGCGTCAACACCACGCCGCCGCGCACCAGCGCCGGGGGCGTGGCGATCAGCGTCTCGGCCGGCGGGCTGGTGGCGCCGCGCCATGGCCGTTCGGTGGCGGAGGTTTTTTCCCACGCGCAGGACATGCTTGTCGCCGCCCGCGCCGCCGGGCGCGGCAGCCTTCATATCTATTCGCCGGGGATCGACCGCGCGGCCGAGCGGCGGGCCAATCTGCGCTTCGCTGACGACATCATCTCGGCGCTGGGCGAGGGGCGGGTGACGCTTGCCTTCCAGCCGATCGCGCGGACGGGCGGCCGCACCATCGCCTTCCATGAGGCGCTGGTGCGCATTCAGGGCCGCAACGGGCGGGTCTATGACGGCTCCAGCATCATCCCGACGGCGGATCGCTTCGGCCTGACGCGGCTGCTGGATCAACGTTCGCTGGAACTGGCGCTGGCCACATTGCGGGCGGAGCCGGAACTTCATCTCTCGGTGAATGTCGCGCCGGGCTCGATCCATGACAGCGTCTGGCAGCACAGCCTTGAGACGGCGGCGGATGAGGGGCTGTGCCGGCGGCTCATCATCGAGCTTACCGAATCCGCCTCGATCTCCGACATCGACACGATGCGCGCCCGCGTTGTCTGGCTGCGCGGGCTGGGCTGCCGGGTGGCGATGGACGATTTCGGCGTCGGCTACACCTCGTTCCGCAGCCTGCGCCGGCTGGGCGTCGATCTGCTGAAGATCGACGGCAGCTTCATCTGCTCGATGATGCAATCGGAGGACGACCGCCATTTCGTGCAGGCGCTGCTGGAACTCGCCGGCAAGCTCGGCATCGAGACCGTGGCGGAATGGGTTCTGGATGAGGAGGCCGCCCGCCTGCTTGGCGACTGGGGCTGCACCTATCTTCAGGGCGAACTGGTCGGGATGGCGACCGAGCGGCCGGCCGCGGGCGACATCGCCGCGGGTGCCTGAGGGCAGGGCGATCTGCTCGCGCCGCCCCCAGACAGGATGTCACGTCAGGACTCAGTCCTTCTTGTCGCCAAGCTGGTCGAGGCGCTTCTGCATGTCGGCGACCTGACGCTTGAGTTCGTCGAAATCGTCGCTCTTTGGCGCGGCGGCCGGAGCGCCTCCGGCGGCGGGGGTCTCTTCAACCCGGCCATTGGGCAGGAACATCTTGAAGGTGCGGTCGAAGATTTCCATGTTGCGCCGGACCTGATCCTCCATCACGCCGAATCCGCCCACGCCGAAGGTCTTGGAGAACTGCTCGCGCATGTTCACCTGTTCCTTTGTGAAGTTCTCGATCGACATGTCGAGGTATTTCGGTACCAGCATCTGCATGCTGTCGCCGTAGAACCGAATGATCTGCCGAAGGAAGTTGATGGGCAGAAGACTCTGGCCCTTGCCTTCCTGCTCGAAGATGATCTGGGTCAGGACAGAGTGTGTGATGTCTTCGGACGATTTCGCATCGTAGACAATGAAGTCCTCGCCGTTTTTAACCATCTGCGCGAGATCCTCGAGCGTCACGTAAGTGCTCGTTCCGGTGTTATACAGCCGGCGGTTCGCGTATTTCTTGATGGTGACGGGTTCGTTGGATTTTGCCATTGTGATCCAGTCGCCTTGGTCGTTTCCCGTTGAAAACTCTAGGACGTTTCCAGCCCCCCGGCTACAGGATTGTGCGCCGCGCCATGGGGCGGATATGCCGGCCGTGCGGGGCGGGTAATATACCGACGCGGAATGCGGGCCTGCCATTGACATGGATCAGTTGCCCCGCCGACCATAGAGGCACAGTAACAGGGGGCAGCGGCGCGGCACCCGGTCGGGGACAGGCGCCGGAGCGACCCCGGAAACACCCAAGCGGGAGGAATGTCTTCATGAAGGACGATATCGTGATCGTCGGCGCCGCGCGCACGGCTGTCGGTGCGTTCAACGGCGCGCTTTCCTCGCTGCCGGCCCATGAACTGGGCAAGGTGGCGATCGCCGCGGCGCTGGAGCGCGCGGGCGTCGCTCCCGGTGAGGTGAGCGAGACCATCATGGGTCAGATCCTCACCGCCGGCGCGGGCCAGAACCCGGCCCGGCAGGCCTCGGTCGCCGCCGGCATTCCGGTCGAGAGCCCGGCCTGGGGCGTGAACCAGCTCTGCGGCTCCGGCCTGCGCGCCGTGGCGCTCGGCTATCAGGCGATCTTGAACGGCGACAGCGAGATCGTCGTCGCCGGTGGCCAGGAATCGATGAGCCAGGCCCCGCACGTGGCGCATCTGCGCAACGGCACCAAGATGGGCAATCTCGAAATGGTCGACACCATGATCAAGGACGGCCTGTGGGATGCCTTCAACGGCTACCACATGGGCACGACCGCCGAGAACGTGGCGCGCCAGTGGCAGATCACCCGCGAGCAGCAGGACGAATTCGCCGTCGGCTCGCAGAACAAGGCGGAGGCCGCCCAGAAGGCGGGGCGCTTCAAGGACGAGATCGTCCCTGTCACCATCTCGACCCGCAAGGGCGACGTGGTGGTGTCGGATGACGAGTATCCGCGCCACGGTGCCACCCTCGATTCCATGACCAAGCTGCGCCCGGCCTTCTCCAAGGACGGCACGGTGACGGCCGGCAATGCCTCCGGCATCAATGACGGCGCCGCCGCCGTGGTGCTGATGAGCGCCGCCAAGGCCGCGAGCACCGGCAAGACGCCGCTGGCGCGCATCGTCTCCTGGGCGCAGGCGGGCGTCGATCCGGCGATCATGGGTTCCGGCCCGATCCCGGCCTCGCGCAAGGCGCTGGAAAAGGCCGGCTGGACGGTCGGCGATCTCGACCTCATCGAGGCCAATGAGGCCTTCGCGGCGCAGGCCTGCGCGGTGAACAAGGATCTCGGCTGGGACCCGGCCAAGGTCAATGTCAATGGCGGCGCCATCGCCATCGGCCACCCGATCGGCGCGTCCGGCGCGCGCGTGCTCACCACGCTGCTCTACGAGATGCAGAAGCGCGACGCCAAGAAGGCGCTCGTCACGCTGTGCATCGGCGGCGGCATGGGCATCGCCATGTGCCTGCAGCGCGACTGACGCCGCAGGCGCGTCGGCAACGGCCGGCAAGGCGGGCCTCCCGCCTTGCCCCAAGGTAAAAACAACGTACAAACCGTACGCAGAGGCCGGGTTCGGTCCGATGCGCATGTTCCTTGGGGAAGGAACGCCAGAGGGGAAGGCAGATGGGTCGAGTTGCGTTGGTCACCGGGGGTACCCGGGGAATCGGTGCGGCAGTCAGCAAGGCGCTGAAAGCCGCGGGTTATCAGGTTGCCGCCAGCTATGCCGGCAATGACGCGGCGGCGGCGGCCTTCACCGCCGAGACCGGCGTGCCGGCCTTCAAATGGGACGTGGCGGATTTCGAGGCCTGCAAGGCGGGCATCGCCGCCGTCGAGGCCGCGCTCGGCCCGGTCGAGATCCTCGTCAACAATGCCGGCATCACCCGCGACGGCATGCTGCACAAGATGACCCCCGACCAGTGGCATGCCGTGATCGGCACCAACCTGACCTCGGTGTTCAACATGTGCCGCAACGTGATCGAGGGCATGCGCGAGCGCAATTTCGGGCGCATCGTCTCGATCTCCTCCATCAATGGCCAGAAGGGCCAGATGGGGCAGACCAATTATTCCGCCGCCAAGGCCGGCGAGATCGGCTTCACCAAGGCGCTGGCGCAGGAGAGCGCCCGCAAGGGCATCACCGTCAACGCCATCTGCCCGGGCTATATCGGCACCGAGATGGTGCGGGCGATCCCGCAGGATGTGCTCGACAAGCAGATCCTGCCGCAGGTTCCGCTCGGCCGGCTCGGCGAGCCCGAGGAAATCGCGCGCTGCGTGCTGTTCCTGGTGGCCGACGATGCCGGCTTCATCACCGGCGCCACGCTCTCCGCCAATGGCGGCCAGTACATGGTGTGAGCACGCGCGTGGTGTGAGCACGCTCTTGGCGTGAGCGCCCTTTGCGGGACGCCCGCCTTTTTGATGTGGGACGACCGGGCTGCGGCCCCTTGGCGCGCGGCGCGGCGGCGGTCATAAGGAGCCTCCCGCCGAGGTGTCCTGATGTCCCGCACCACCGCTACCCTGATCGGTTGCACCGCCATCCTGCTCTGGGCGAGCCTTGCGCTCGCCACGTCCTCCACCGGGGCGGTGCCGCCCTTCCTGCTCACCGCGCTCACCTTCGCCATTGGCGGCGGTGTTGGCCTGGCGGTGACTCTGGCGCGCGGCGTCGGGCTCGGCGTGTTCCGCCAGCCCTGGCCGGTCTGGCTGCATGGCGTCGGCGGGCTGTTCGGCTACCATTTCTTCTATTTCTCGGCGCTGAAGCTCGCCCCGCCGGCGGAGGCCGGGCTCATCGCCTATCTCTGGCCGCTGCTCATCGTGCTGCTCTCGGCCTTCCTGCCGGGCGAAAAGCTGCGCGCCGCCCATGTGGTGGGCGCGCTGATGGGCCTGGCCGGTACGGTGGTGCTGCTCGGGGCCAAGGCCGGGGGCTTCGGTTTCGCGGCGGAATATGTGCCGGGCTATCTCGCGGCGGGTGTCTGCGCGGTGGTGTGGGCGGTCTATTCGGTCGCCTCGCGGCGTTTCGAGACCGTCCCGACCGATGTGGTGGCCGGCTTCTGCCTGGCCACGGCGGCGCTGTCGGCGATCTGCCACGCCCTGTTCGAGCCGTCGATCTGGCCGGTGGGCAATGAGTGGCTCGCGGTGGTGGCGCTGGGCATCGGCCCGGTCGGCATCGCCTTCTACACCTGGGACATCGGCATGAAGCGCGGCGACATCCGCCTGCTCGGCGTCGCCTCCTATGCCGCGCCGGTGCTCTCGACGCTGCTGCTGGTGGCGGCGGGATTCGCCGCGCCGAGCGGGTCGCTGGCGGCGGCCTGCGCGCTGATCGTCGGTGGCGCGGTGGTGGCGACGCTGTTCGCGCGCCGCTGAATTCAGCCCGGCGACCAGCCGGGGGCGGCAAGCTCGAAGCCGGCGAATTCAAATCCCGGCGCGACCGTGCAGCCGACCAGCGTCCAGGCGCCGAGGCTGCGTGCCGCCTGCCAGGCGCCATGCGGCACGAGGCGCTGGGGTTCCTCGCCGTTGAGCAGGTCTGGCCCGAGCCGGAGCGTCTCGACCGGACCGGCATCATCCGGCGCGATCTGCAATTCCAGCGGCGACCCGGCATGCCAGTGCCAGATCTCGACCGCGTCGACCCGGTGCCAGTGCGAGCGTTCGCCGGCGGCCAGCAGGAAATAGATGGCGGTGGAGACGGCGCGCCCCTGTTCGGTGCGGCGTGCATCGCGGAAGGTCTCGCGGAAATACCCGCCCTCCGGGTGGGGCTGAAGCCCGAGGCGGGTGATGATCTCCTGCGCCGTCAGCCCGTTTTTCATCGCCCGCTCAACCCTTGAAACGGCTCTTGAGGCTGCGCAGCTCGGTGAACACCGTGGCGGGGTCCGACTCCGAGAGGCCGAGGCGGGTGGCAAGCTCGGGATCGTCCGCCCGCAGGAAGGGGTTGGTCGCCTTCTCCTCGCCGATGGTGGTCGGCACGGTCGGCGTGCCGGCCGCGGTGAGGGCCTCGACCTCGGCGGCCTTGGCCTTCAGCGCCTCATTGTCCGGGTCGACGCTTAGCGCGAAGCGGGCATTGGAGAGGGTGTATTCGTGGCCGCAATAGACGGCGATGTCGTCGGGCAGGGCGCGCAGCCGCAGCAGCGATTCCCACAAGACCGGCGGGTCGCACTCGAAGGGGCGCCCGCAGCCCATGACGAACAGCGTGTCGCCGGCAAACAGCAGCCGCTCATCCTCGAACAGGAAAACGATATGGCCCTTGGTGTGGCCCGGCGTTTCCAGCACGCGGCCGACCAGGCTGCCGACGGCCACAGGGTCGCCATCCACCACCGTCACGTCGATGCCGGGAATGGTGTCGCGCTCGGCGCGCGGGCCAACCACGGTGGCGCCGTAACGCTCCTTGAGCACCAGCACGCCGGCAATGTGGTCGGTGTGATGATGGGTGACGAGGATATGGGTCAGCGTCCAGTTCTCCCGCTCAAGAGCGGCGAGAATGGGAGCGACTTCCGGGGCGTCGATGAGGGCCGTCGTCTCCGTCGTCGGATCGTGCAGCAGGACCGCGTAATTGTCCGAGAGGCAGGGGATGAGACGCAGTTCAACCGACATGTCGCTCCTCGGGGCTCGTCGTCGGAAAGGGGGAGCGACCGCCCTTGAGCGGTCGCGCCTTGTCCAGTCTAGCCGACCCGCCCCGCGCGAGTCAGCGCCGTAAACACCGTCCGCCGCTCAGCGGCATTCCTGCGCGGCGCGGTCGACTGCGGCCGAGATACCGTTCAGAGAATAGGTGTCGGTGGTGACATTTCCGCGTCCCGAGGTGCTCTTGACCTTCACGTCGCGGCCCTTGCGCAGGGCGTCGACCAGTCGGGTCTCCTCGGCCACGTTGCGCACCCAGGCGCCATTGCCACGGGTGTACAGGTCGAACTGGGTCGGCCCGATGGTGAGGGTGGCGTCGACGCCTTCCTTGAGCGGGAAGCCCATCACCACGCTGACCTCGCCCTTCACATTCTCGGCCGTGCGGGTCGAGATGAAGAAATAGGCGGGATCACGGGCGAGCCCGGCCGGCTCGCGGGTCTTGGGCTGGGACAGGGCGTAGCAGATCTTCCCGTTGCCGCTGGTGTCGAGATACACGCCCCAGTCGCCGAACTGACCGACAAGTTTCGGTGCACCCTGGGCGCTTGCGCCGGACACTCCGATGAAAGCCAGTGCCAAGCCGGCGAGAGCTGCGCGCACGATGCGTCCTGCCATGGTCTCCGTCCTCCGTTCTTTCACCGCAATGCGGATCACGCGATTCTCCGTTGAAGCCGCCACAGGGATAAACAGACCGTCCGGCCCTGTGAACCCTTGCTCCGGGAATGCGACGGCATTCGCGATCAAATGCTGCGAGATCGGCGGCTAATTGAAGGCATGGTGAAGGAAAGCTTACCGCAATCCACCACCGACATACCGTCTGCGTGAGGCGACAGGATCTTAGGCCGCGGCAAGGGAATCAGCGCCCCGCCAGCCGGTCGAGCGCGGCCCGCGCGGCGTCGCGATGGGCCGGGCTGATGTGGCCCGCCAGCAGGTTGAGGGCGGTGGCGATCACGGCGGCATCATCGGTGAAGCCGAGCGCGGGGAGAATGTCCGGCAGCGCGTCGGAGGGCAGCAGGAAATAGGCGAGGGCGCCGAACAGCAGGGCGCGCACCCGCGTCGGGGTGCGCCGGTCGAGCGCGCAATAATAGGCGGCGGTGGCCTCCTCGGCGAAGGGCACCCGCGTGACCACGCCGGCCAGCTTGCGGAAGAAGCCGGCGCGCACGCGGGCCTCTTCCTCGGGCGAGGCGGCATCAATTCCGAGGTCGTCCATCCCGACATCGTCCATCCCGAGATCGTCGGAACCGGTCGTGTCAAAATCAGAGGTCTTGTCGGCTCGTGCGGCCATCGGCGGCGTCTCCCTCATCTTTCGAGATGGTTGCGCCGATGCCCCCGCGCAAGGATGCGCCGCTCACATCAGCGGGTAGGCGGCCTCCAGCCGGTACGGTCCGCCGCCCACCGAATCGCGGGAGGAATAGAGCACGAAGCGCGAGACCTCGAAGGTGGGGCTGCGGAAATAGCCGCGCAAGGCGAGATATTCCGCCACCTGCCGGGGGGCTACATCTCGCAGCCGGGCGAGCGTGACATGCGGTTTGAAATTACGTCCCTCGGGCGGCAGGCCGATGCGCTTCATCGCCCGCTCGTGCTCGGCCTGAAGATCGGTGAGCGCGTCATTGCCCTTCACGCCGACAAAGATCGAGTGCGGCTTGTGATTGCCGAACTGGTCTACGCCGGTGAGCGTCAGATCGAAGCCGAAGCGGTCGATCTCGTCGAGCGCGGCCGCCGCGTCGCGGGCCACCGCATGATCGACATCGCCGATGAAGCGCAGCGTCACATGGTAGAAGTCCGGGCTGATCCAGCGGGCGCCGGGGAGCCCGCCGCGCAGCATCGACAGCGTTTCGGCGATGTCGGACGGGATTTCGAGGGCGGTGAAAAGCCGCGGCATTGGCCCCCTCCTGTGTTTTCCTGCAAGGAAAGCGAGTCGATTTGACACGGATTCGCCAGCAGAGGAAAAGCGGAAAATGCGACAGGGCGAAAACACCCGCTCGCCGGCCGCCGCGCGTGGCCTCTGATCCGGTCTTTCCGGCGGTTGAAGCTGACGATCCGGCTTCGAGCCTATAAGGTGTGGGCGATGAACGAATCGACCGAAGATGCGGGCTTTCCCGCCGATGAGACGCCCGCCCTCGCGGCGCCGATCACCTTTGCCAACATCGCCGCGATCTATCGCTACCCGGTGAAGGGCCTCACGCCCGAAAAGCTCGAGGTGGTGGAGCTTGAAGAGGGGCGCTATTTCCCCGGCGACCGGCTGTTCGCGATCGAGAACGGCCCGTCCGGCTTTATCCCCGAGGCGCCGTCCTTCCAGCCCAAGATCAAGTTCCTCATGCTCATGCGCAATGAGCGTCTCGCCGCGCTCGATGCGCGCTTTGAGGATGCGACCAGCGAACTGGTGATCCGGCATGAGGGCACGGAGGCCGTGCGCGGCGATCTGCGCACCGCCGAGGGCCGCGCCGCCATAGAGGGGTTCTTCCAGCGTTATTCGCGCTACGAGCTGCGCGGCGCGCCCAAGGTGCTGGCCGCCCCGGAGGGCTTCCGTTTCGTCGACACGACGGAGGGGTTCGTCTCGCTGATCAATCTGGCGAGCTGCCGGGCGCTGGGCGAGATCATCGGCCAGGAGGTCGATCCGCTGCGCTTCCGCGGCAATCTCTATCTCGACGGTCTTGAGCCGTGGGAGGAGTTCGATCTGGTCGGCCAGACCATCGATGTCGGCAACCATGTGCGGCTGAAGATCACGCAGCGCATCTTCCGCTGTGCCGCGACCAATGTGGATCCCGTCACCGCCAAGCGCGACATGGACGTGCCGGGCACGCTCATGCGCCATCTCGGCCATACCGATTGCGGCATCTTCGCCGAAGTGGTGCGGGGCGGATTGCTGACCGAAGGCGATTCGCTGCGCATCACGCTGTGATCCGGCACGCGGGCGCCGGGCCAGCCTCGGCATCCGGCCGCGCCCGTCCCTGACGCTCTCCCAGAATCAGAAAGGCCCGGCTGAGCCGGGCCTTTCGCGTTTCAGAGGTGCTTGTTCAGCGGCGCGTGCCGCTCACTCGCCGGCTTCGGCGGGGGCGGGATTCGGCGTCTCGCTGCCGCCCTCGGCCTCGTTATCGGCCTGGCGATAGCGGCGGCGGCGCGTGCGCGGGGCGCGGGCTTCGCCGTCCTCGGCATCCGCGGCCGCCACGGGGGCCGGTTCGGCCGCGGCAGGGGCCGCCTCAACGGCCGCCTTGGTGCGACGCGGGGCGCGCGGCTCCTTGGCCGGACGCTCCTTGGTCGCGGCATCCTTGGCCGGCGTTTCCGCCTTGACCGGGGCCTGATCTATCGCGGCCGGGGTCTCGGCGCGCGGAGCCGGTGCGGCCGGGGTGGGGCTGGTGGTCTGGGTGATGAAAGCGGGCAGGCCGATTTCGATCTCAGCTTCCGGCCCGAGCCGGGGCTGCGGCTGCTGGGCCGGATCGCGGTACGGCGCGCTCTCACTGGCCGCGGCGCGGGGCTCACGGGGTTCGCGCGGTTCACGATAGGGACGGTCGCGCCAGCGATTCTCGCGACCACCCTCGGCCCGCTCCTCGCGGGGGCGGTCTTCACGGGGACGTTCCTCGCGGGGCGCGCGATCCTGATTGCGATCCTGGTTCCGGTCACGGTCCTGATTGCGATCCGGGCCGCGATCCTGGTTCCGATCCTGATTGCGGTCGCGGTTGTCGCGATTGCGGTTGTCCCGGTCGCGGTTGTCGCGATCACGGTAGAAGTCGCGCGGGCCGTTGCCGTTGTCACGGTTGCCGTTGTCGCGATTGCCGTCGCGGCCCTGCTCGCGCTGGCCGTTGCCGTTGTCGCGCGGGCCGTTGTCACGGTTGCCATTGTCGCGCTGATGCTGCGGCTCGCGGGCCTGGAAGGCCGGCTGCACGTCGGTGCCGCCCTCCTCGAAGTCCTCGTCATACTCCTCGTCATCCGTGCGGGAGTAGGGCTGTCCCTGGACGCCGAACTGCGCCTGGGCGGCCATGATGATGCGGTAATAATGCTCGGCGTGCTGCAGATAGTTCTCGGCGGCGACATGGTCGCCCGAGGCCTGCGCGTCCCGCGCCAATTGCTGGTATTTTTCGACGATATGCTGCGCGGTGCCCCGCACCTTCACGTCCGGCCCGTTCGATTCATAGACGCGGGTGAGCGGGTTCTGGCTACGCCGGTTATTGTTCCGGCCACGCATACGCTTCTGCTGGTTATTATTTCGCATCGAGCTGGTCTCTGAAGCCGGTACGCCGCCGGCGGGTTAACCCCGGATCGGGCACAGGCGGGTCCATCGCCTAATTAACCGTCGTTCCGTTCCGTTCAGGCTAGGGCCGGTCGGGAGTGGGAGCGTCGGGAAAACATGTCCTTGGATCGGCAATGATCCGACGAAAACCAAAGCCATCAAGCTCTGGCACGCGGAGGGTCGCCGCCGACCTCTGGACTTCCTGCATGGGAGCGCACCGTCAAGATGCCCCGCGACCGGCCAAGCCGGCTGCGATCGATTGGGACCGATGATCACTCGGTCTCAATCCGGCGAGCGCAACGTCGCGCTTCAGCCATTCCCATGCTTCATCGTGCAACCAAGGCCGCACCGATAAAACCGTGAAGCATTCGCCTGCAAGACAATCGACACATCCATTATGGGCGTCGTCGCCTAGTTTTCTACCGGCGTCCTCCGAAGAGGCGTCGCGGATCAGATCGCTATGTGGCGGGTGATGTCTCGGGTCGATTCCTGTTGTGGACACTAGTCGGTTCGATACCTCGTTCCAAGAGCTTTTTTGCCACAGCACAGCGTATTTCAAAGGGCCATGGTCACGATGGCGCGTGCGACGCCGCCGAGATCGCGTCGCGCCGGACCATCCGGCGGCACGCCCTTCGCCGCGAGCAACGCCGCCACCTCGACCTCCTGGCCAATGCCGAGTTCGAGGATCGCCCGCCCTCCCGTCGCCAGCAGGCGGGGCAGGGACTCGGCGATGGCGCGATAGGCATCGAGCCCATCATTACCGCCGTCGAGGGCCAGACGCGGATCGTGATCGCGCACCTCCACATCCAGCATGGGGATATCCGTGCTGGGAATATAAGGCGGATTGGAGACCACCAGGTCGAAGCGCCCGGAAATCGCCGCGTCCCATGTCCCGACGATCACCGCGGCGCGGCGGTTGAGGCCGAGCGGCGCGAGGTTCTCCCGTGCCTGCCGGGCGGCGCCCTCCGACAGGTCGACGCCCAGCCCCCACGCCGCCGGGTATTCACTGAGCAGGGCGGCGAGGATGGCGCCGGAGCCGGTGCCGAGATCGAGGATGCGCAAGGGCGCGCTCCGATCGGGAAACACCTCCAGCGCCGCCTCGATCAGTGTCTCGGTGTCGGGGCGCGGCACCAGCGTGTCGGGCGACAGGGAAAGGTCGAGGCTCCAGAATTCGCGGCGACCGGTCAGGCGGGCGAGCGGCTCGCCTCCCGCGCGGCGCGCGGCAAGGCCGCGCAGCCGGGCCACCTCGTCCGCCGCTACCGATTCCTCGCCCCGCGCCAGAAGATCGAGGTCGGAGAGGCCGAGAGCCGCCTTCACCAAGGCCCGCGCCTCGCGCTCGGGCGCCTCCAGTCCGGCGGCGGCGAAACCGGCCGCCAGCTCGCGCAGCAGCTCGGTGCGGCGTGTCACCGCTCGCCCCAGCCGGTGCTTTCGGCTTCCGCCAGCAGCGCGGCCTGATATTCGGTGGTCAGCGCGTCGACCAGTTCGCCGAGCGCCTCGCCGGCAACGACTTCCGGCAGCTTGTAGAGGGTGAGGCCGATCCGGTGATCGGTCACGCGGCCCTGCGGGTAATTATAGGTGCGGATGCGCTCCGAGCGGTCGCCCGAGCCGACCTGCACCTTGCGCTCGCTGGCGCGGGCCGAATCGCGCTTCTCGCGCTCGGCCTCATAGATCCGCGCGCGTAGCATGCCCATGGCACGCGCCTTGTTCTTGTGCTGCGAGCGTTCGTCCTGCACCGCGACCACCGTGCCGGTGGGGATGTGGGTGATGCGCACCGCGCTCTCGGTCTTGTTGACGTGCTGGCCGCCGGCGCCGGACGCGCGGAACACGTCGATGCGCAGATCATTCTCGTTGATCTCGACGTCGACTTCCTCGACCTCGGGCAGCACCGCGACGGTGGCGGCCGAGGTGTGGATGCGCCCGGAACCTTCCGTATCCGGCACGCGCTGCACGCGGTGGACGCCCGATTCGAATTTCAACCGGGCATAGGCGCCGGCGCCGTGGATGCCGGCGATCACTTCCTTGTAGCCGCCGGCAGTGCCTTCGGTCAGCGAGAGCACCTCGACCGACCAGCCATTGAGGCCGGCAAAACGCTCATACATGCGGAACAGGTCGCCGGCGAACAGCGCCGCCTCGTCGCCGCCGGTGCCGGCACGCACTTCGAGGATCACCCCGCGCTCGTCCATCGCGTCCTTCGGCAGAAGGGCGAGGCGCACGGCGAGGGCGAGCTCCTCGATCTGCGCATCGAGTTCGCGGGCTTCCTCGCGGGCGAGCTCGGCCATGTCCGGGTCGGTCGCGGGATCGTCGATCAGCGCGAGCGCCCCAATCCGTTCGCGCTCGGCCACGCGCAGCGCCTTCACGCGCTCGATCAGCGGGGCCAGCTCGGCGAATTCGCGCGACAGCCGCACATAGGTGTCGGCATCCGGGTTGCCGGAGAGCGCATGTTCCAGTTCGGCATGGCGCGCCAGCAACTGGTCGAGCCGGGCATCGGGGAGGGCGGTCACAGGCAGGCACTCACAGGGGAAGTCCCGCCTTTTCGGCGAAGCTCTTGAGCTGGGGACGCAGCGTCGAGACCTCCGAGCCGGTCGCCAGCAGCGGAGCCACCAGCGCCGAGACGGCAGCGACATCGAGTTCCAGCAGCATCGCCTTCACCGGGCCATAGGAGGCGGGCGAGAGCGAGAGCTTGCGGTAGCCGATGGCGATCAGCGCCAATGCCTCAAGCGGCTTGGACGCCAGCTCGCCGCACAGCGTGACCTGCTTGCCATATTCGGCCGCCTTGTCGGCGATGAGCTTGAGCGCCCGCAAGGTGGAGGGCGCCAGCGCGTCGAACCGGTCGGCGACGCGCGGATTGCCGCGATCGGCGGCATAGAGGAACTGCACCAGGTCGTTCGAGCCGACCGAGGCGAAATCGACCTTCTCGAACAGCTGGTCGAGCTGGAACAGCAGCGCCGGCACTTCCAGCATGACGCCGATCAGCACCCGGTCCGGCAGGCCGTGGCCGTGGCGGCGCAGATGGGTCAGCTCGCGCTCGACAATGTGGCGGGCGCGGTCGAATTCCTCGACCGCCGAGACCATCGGAAAGATGAGGCGCAGCTCGCGCCCGGTCGCCGCCCGCAGCAAGGCGCGGACTTGGCTGCGCAAGAGGCCCGGCCGGTCGAGGCCGAGGCGGATGGCGCGCCAGCCGAGGGCCGGGTTCTCCTCCTCGATCGCCCGCATATAGGGCAGCACCTTGTCGCCGCCGATGTCGAGCGTGCGGAACACCACCGGGCGCTCGCCCGCCACGTCCAGCACCGAGCGGTAGAGCTTGAGCTGCTCATTGGTGCGGGGAAAGGCCGAGGCGATCATGAATTGCAGCTCGGTGCGGAACAGCCCGATGCCGGAGGCGCCCGTCTCCTCGATATGCGGCAGGTCGACCAGCAGGCCGGCATTGAGATGCAGTTCCACGCTCACCCCGTCGCGGGTGACGGTCGGCAGGTCGCGCAGCGCGGCATATTGTTCGAGCCGCTTGGCGCGGAAGCGCACCTTCTCGGCATAGGCCACCTCGACATCGGCGGGCGGGCGCACATGCACCTCGCCGCCCACGCCGTCGACGATGATGCCGTCGCCGGAATCGACCACGCCGACGATGTTCTCGACATGGCCGACCGCGGCGATGCCGAGCGCGCGGGCGACGATAGTAAGGTGGCTGGTGGCCGCGCCTTCTTCCAGCACCAGGCCGCGAATGCGCGTGCGGTCATAGTCCAGCAGCGCCGCCGGGCTCATATTGCGGGCGACGATGATGGCGTTGTCCGGCAGCTTGTTCTGTTCCGGCCCGCCGGAGCGGCCGGTGAGCTGGCGCAGCAGGCGGTTGGCCAGATCGTCGAGATCGTGCATCCGCTCGCGCAAGTAAGGGTCGGTCATGCGCAGCATGCGCGCGCGGGTGTCCGACTGCACGCGCTCGACCGCGCCCTCTGCGGTGAGGCCGGTCATCACCGCCTCGCGCATCCGGCCGATCCAGCCGCGATCATGGGCGAACATGCGGTAGGCTTCGAGAATGTCGCGGTGCTCGCCGACGCGGGCGACGCCCTCGTCTTCCAGCATGATGTCGATCGAGGTGCGCAGCGTCTGGACCGCGCCGTCGAGCCGGTTCAGCTCGGCCGGCAGGTCGTCGGCGATGACCTTGGTGACCTCGATGCGCGGCTCGTGCAGCACCACATGGCCGAGGCCGATGCCCTCCGACAGCGCGAGGCCGGTGAGGTGCAGCGGGCGGCGGGCGGCGGGCTCGGCGCCGGGCAGCGCCATGGCCGTGAGTTCGCCCGAGGCGATGATTTCCGCCAGCACCATGGCGGTGGTCTGGAGCGCCTCGATCTCCTCCTCGGTATAGGAGCGGTGGGCGCGGTTCTGCACCACCAGCACGCCGAGCGTGTTGCCGGAGCGCAGGATCGGCACGCCGAGGAAGGAGTGGTAGATTTCTTCGCCCGTCTCCGGCCGGTAGGAGAAGGCCGGGTGCGCCTGCGCATTGGACAGGCTGATCGGCTCGGCCTCGCGCGCCACGGTGCCGACGAGGCCCTCGTCGATGCGCATGACGGTCAAGTGAACCGCCGAGCGGTTCAGACCTTCGGTGGCGTAGAGTTCGAGCGTGCCGTCGACGCGCAGCACATAGACCGAGCAGACCTCGGCCACCATGTTGGCCGCGATCAGAACGACGATCTTGTCGAGGCGGTCCTGCGCGCTGACCGGCTCCGCCATGACCTCGCGGAGCCGTCTCAATAGCACGCGCGGGCCGCCGAGCGCGCCACGCATTGGCCGTCCTCGGTTTCCGGGAAAACCGATCCCGGAGGTCCTACGAAAGGCGCGACTCAGGCCGCGCCATTGCCCTCGCTCAGGCGTCCAGCCCGTATACCGAATGCAGCGTCCGAACGGCAAGTTCGGTATAGGCCGCATCGATCAGCACCGAAATCTTGATTTCGGAGGTCGAGATGGCGCGGATATTGATACCGCGCTCGGACAGCGCCTTGAACGCCTTCGCCGCGACGCCGGCATGCGAGCGCATGCCGATGCCGATCACCGAGATCTTCACCACGTCGGTGGCGCCCTCGATGGTCTCGTAGCCGATCTCGTCCTTGACCACGGCGAGCGCCGCCTTGGCGCGCTCGAAATCGGTGCTCGGGACGGTGAAGGTGATGTCGGTGAAGCCCTCTGCCGAGATGTTCTGAACGATCATGTCGACATTGATGTGGGCGTCGGCCAGCGGGACAAAGACATTGGCGGCGATGCCGGGCTTGTCCGGCACACGGCGGATGCTCACCTGGGCTTCGTCCCGTGCGAAGGCGATGCCGGTGACGACTTCACTCTCCACGATTTCCTCCTCGTCGCAGATCAGGGTGCCGGGCGGGTCGCCGGCGGTCATGAGTTCGGGTGCATAGGGGTCGGTGAAGCTGGAACGCACGAAGGTGCGCACCTTGTGGACCATGGCAAGCTCGACCGAGCGCACCTGAAGCACCTTGGCCCCGAGCGAGGCCATTTCCAGCATCTCCTCGAACGCCACCTTGTCCAGCCGCTTCGCCTTCGGGACGATGCGCGGATCGGTGGTGTAGACGCCGTCGACATCGGTGTAGATGTCGCAGCGATCGGCCTTGATGCCGGCGGCGACCGCCACCGCGCTGGTATCCGAGCCGCCGCGCCCGAGCGTGGTCACCCGGCCGGACGGCAGATGGATGCCCTGGAAGCCGGCGATCACCGCGACCTCGCCCTCGGCGAAACGCTTGATGATCTCCTCGCCATTGACATCGAGGATGCGGGCCGAGCCATGGGCATCGTCGGTGGAAATCGGCAATTGCCAGCCCTGCCAGGAGCGGGCCGGAATGCCCATGTCCTGAAGCGCGATGGCGAGCAGGCCGGAGGTGACCAGTTCGCCCGAGGCGACGATGGCGTCATATTCGCGCGCGTCGTGCAGCACGGAGGTTTCGCGGCACCAGCCGACCAGTTCATTGGTCTTGCCGGACATGGCGGAAACCACGACCGCCACCTCGTTGCCGGCCTCGGTCTCGCGTTTCACATGGCGCGCCACGTTGCGAATGCGCTCAATGTTGGCGACCGAGGTGCCGCCGAACTTCATCACCAGACGTGCCATTGCGGGAAACCGTAAACCGTTCTTTTGTCGGGGCCGGGCGGGAGAAGGTGGGCTCCCGGCCAAAAAGGCGCGTATACATATCCACCTCGCGTCCGCCCCGCAACGGGCCGCTCGCGAGCTTGGAAACGTTTCGGGAACCGTCCCGGATAGATCAGAGAGTCCCGATGAGCGAGACCGCCACCACCGTCGATCCCCGCGAGGTCGAGCGATTCGCCGCGCTCGCCGCCGAGTGGTGGAACCCGCGCGGCAAGATGCGGGTGCTGCACAAGTTCAACCCCGTGCGCCTGTCTTATCTGCGCGAGCATCTGACCACCCATTTCGGCCGCGACCCGCGCGCCATCCGCCCGCTCGACGGGCTGCGCCTGCTCGACATCGGCTGTGGCGGCGGGCTGCTAAGCGAACCGCTGGCGCGCATGGGCGCACAGGTCGTCGGCATCGACCCGGCGGAGAAGAATGTCCGCGTCGCCGCGCTTCATGCCGAGGAGAGCGGCGTGCCGGTCGATTACCGCGCCACCACGGCCGAGGCGCTGGCCGATGCCGGCGAGCGATTCGACGTGGTGATGGCGATGGAAGTCGTCGAGCATGTCGCCGATGTCGGCCTGTTCCTCGCCCGTGCGAGCGAGATGGTGAAACCCGGCGGCCTGATGGTGGCGGCAACGCTGAACCGCACCAAGCGGTCCTTCGCGCTGGCCATTGTCGGGGCGGAATATGTGCTCGGCTGGTTGCCCAGGGGCACGCATGACTGGAACAAGTTCGTCACCCCGGACGAGCTGGAGGCGGCGCTGGCGGCCGGCGGCCTGAGCGTGATCGACCGTCAGGGCGTGGTGTTCAACCCGCTGGCGGATGAATGGCGCCGCTCCAGCGATCTGTCGATCAACTACATGCTGCTGGCCGAGCGGCCGGTGTGAGACACTGCGTCCGTTAGGTAACGGGGAACTGTGACGCCCGCGCGGGCTTATCGGTCGTCCTCCAGCGGAACCCCCTCATGACCGCCATGTCGTCGCTCGCCGGGCTCGCCGCGCTCAATCTGTTTCTCTCCGACGTGCGCGATGGGCTCGGGCCCTTTCTCGGGGTGTTCCTGCAACAGAAGCAGTGGTCGCCCGGCGAGATCGGGCTGGTGATGACCATTGGCGGCCTCGCCGGCATGGTGGCCACCATCCCGATGGGGGCGCTGGTCGATTCCAGCCGCGCCAAGCGGACCATCGTCATCTGCGGTTCGGCGGTGGTGATCGCCGCCTCGATGGCCATTCTGCTGGCGCCCCATTTTGCCGTGGTGACGCTCGCGCAGGCGGTGAACGGCATCGCGGCGGCGGCACTGGGGCCGGCCGTGGCGGGCATCACGCTCGGTCTTGTCGGCGCCGCCGGGTTCGACCGCCAGCTTGGCCGCAACGAGGCCTTCAACCATGCGGGCAACATCATCGCCGCCATATTGGCCGGGGTGCTCGGCTGGTGGCTCGGCCTTCCGGCGGTGTTCGCACTGATGGCGGCGATGGCGGTGGGATCGGTGCTCTCGGTCCTGTCGATCCGGCCGGGCGACATCGACCATGAGGCGGCGCGGGGCATGGCCCGTGCGGCGCCGGGGGAGGAGCGCGGCGCGGAAGGCTGGCGCGGCCTGTTGTCCGACCGGCGGCTGCTCACCGTCGCTTTCACCATGGGGCTGTTCCATCTCGGCAACGCCGCCATGCTGCCGCTGTTCGGGCAGGGCATGGTCGCGCGGGGCGCCGGAGACCCGTCGACCCTCACCGCCCTGACCGTCGTCGTGGCGCAGGCGACCATGATCCCCATGGCCCTCATGGCCGCCCGCCTCGCCCAATCGCGCGGCTACCGGCTGGTGCTGCTGATGGCGCTGGCAGCCCTGCCGGTGCGGGGCCTCATCGCGGCGGCGGCCACGCAATGGGATATCGGTCTCGGCCTCTATCCCGTGCAGATCCTCGACGGCGTCGGCGCCGGCCTTCTCGGTGTCGCCACGCCCGGCATCGTCGCGCGCATTCTCCAGGGTTCCGGTCGCTTCAATGCCGGTCTCGGGCTGGTCATGACCGCGCAAGGCATCGGCGCCGCGCTTTCGACGTCGCTGGCGGGGTTCATCGCCCAGTCTGCCGGCTATGCCGCCGCCTTCCTCGTGCTCGGGGCGGTGGCGCTGGTGGCGGCCCTTGCCTATCTCCTCGGCGGGGCGCCGGGCGGGGACGCGCCCGCGGCTTCGGGCGGGGCATCGGCCATCGCGCCGGGCGCTCGCACAAAAACAGCGGCTTGATCGCGCTCAACGCCCTTCCGTTGCCGATGGGCCACACTACATGAGGGTGGACGGATCGCCGTACCGGGGTCCGTTGCGGTGGCCGGGATACGGGCGCCGCCGTCCCGAGTGAGCGTTCGTGCCTTTCAAAGGGCGGATGCGGGGCCAGGAGGCTGATGATGAATTTCGAGATCTACACCGAGCGCGCACGTGGCTTTGTCCAGTCGGCGCAGTCGCTTGCCCTGCGAGAAGGGCACCAGCAGTTCACCCCCGAGCACCTGTTGAAGGTGTTGCTCGATGATCCCGAGGGCCTGTGCGCCGGGCTGATCCAGCGTTCCGGCGGCGATCCGCGCATCGTGCTGGCCGATACCGAGGCCGCGCTCAAGAAATTGCCCAAGGTGGAGGGCTCCGGGGCCGGGCAGGTCTATCTCGCACCCGCCACCGCCCGCGTCTTCGAGGCGGCCGAGCAGGCGGCCAAGAAAGCCGGCGACGGCTATGTCACGGTGGAGCGGCTGCTGCTCGCTCTGGCGCTGGAGAAGGACAGCCAGGCGGGCAAGATTTTGGCGAAAGCCGGCGCCAGCCCGCAGAAGATCAACACCGCCATCGAGGCGCTGCGCAAGGGCCGTACGGCCGATAGCGCGACGGCGGAAAACGCCTATGACGCCCTCAAGAAATACGCCCGCGACCTGACGGCGGCGGCGCGCGAGGGCAAGCTCGACCCGGTGATCGGCCGCGACGAGGAAATCCGCCGCACCATTCAGGTGCTGTCGCGCCGGACCAAGAACAACCCGGTGCTGATCGGCGAACCCGGCGTCGGCAAGACCGCGATCGTCGAGGGCCTCGCTTTGCGCATCGTCGATGGCGACGTGCCGGAGAGCCTCAAGGACAAGAGCCTGCTGGCGCTCGACATGGGCTCGCTCATCGCCGGCGCGAAATATCGCGGCGAGTTCGAGGAGCGGCTGAAATCGGTGCTGTCGGAAGTGACGGCGGCCGAGGGCGGCATCATTCTGTTCATCGACGAGATGCACACGCTGGTCGGTGCCGGCAAGAGCGACGGGGCGATGGACGCCTCGAACCTGCTCAAGCCCGCTCTGGCGCGCGGTGAGTTGCACTGCGTCGGCGCCACCACGCTCGACGAGTACCGCAAGCATGTGGAGAAGGACCCGGCGCTGGCCCGCCGCTTCCAGCCCGTCTTCGTCTCCGAGCCGACGGTGGAGGACACCATCTCCATCCTGCGCGGCATCAAGGAGAAGTACGAGCTGCATCACGGCGTGCGCATCACCGATTCCGCGCTGGTGGCGGCGGCGACGTTGTCCAACCGCTACATCACCGACCGTTTCCTGCCGGACAAGGCGATCGACCTGGTCGACGAGGCGGCGGCGCGCCTGCGCATGCAGGTGGATTCCAAGCCCGAGGAACTCGACAGCATCGACCGCGAGATCGTGCGCCTGCGCATCGAGCAGGAGGCGCTGAAGAAGGAGAGCGACGCGGGGTCGAAGGACCGGCTGAAGCGGCTGGAGAAGGAGCTCGCCAATCTGGAGGAGCAGTCCGACGCGCTCACCTCGCGCTGGAGGGCGGAGAAGGAAAAGCTCGGCGACGCGCAGAAGATCAAGAGCGATCTGGAAAAAGCGCGGGCCGACCTCGCCATCGCCCAGCGCACCGGCGAGTACCAGAAGGCGGGCGAGCTCGCCTATGGCACGATCCCGGCGCTGGAAAAGAAGCTCGCCGTCATCGAGGCCAAGGACACCGCCGCCGAGGTGCAGGCCGGCACGATGATGGAGGAGGCGGTGACGCCCGACCATGTCGCGCAGGTCGTCTCGCGCTGGACTGGCGTGCCGGTCGACCGGATGCTGGAAGGCGAGAAGGAGAAGCTGCTGCGCATGGAGGAGGTGCTCGCCACGCGCGTCATCGGCCAGAAGGAGGCCGTGGAGGCCGTCTCGACCGCGGTGCGCCGCGCGCGGGCGGGGCTTCAGGATCCCAACCGGCCGATCGGCTCTTTCATCTTCCTCGGCCCCACCGGCGTCGGCAAGACCGAGCTGACCAAGGCGCTCGCGTCGTTCCTGTTCGACGACGACACGGCGCTCGTGCGTATCGACATGTCGGAATACATGGAGAAGCACGCGGTCTCCCGGCTCATCGGCGCGCCTCCCGGCTATGTCGGCTATGAGGAGGGCGGGGCGCTGACCGAAGCGGTGCGGCGCCGGCCCTATCAGGTCGTGCTGTTCGACGAGGTGGAGAAGGCGCATCCGGACGTGTTCAACGTCCTCCTGCAGGTGCTCGACGACGGGCGACTGACGGACGGGCAGGGCCGCACGGTCGACTTCCGCAACACGCTGATCATCATGACCTCGAATCTCGGCGCCGAATATCTCGTCGCGCAGAAGGACGGCGAGGATTCGGAGGGCGTGCGCGAGGAGGTCATGTCGGTGGTGCGCGGGCACTTCCGCCCCGAGTTCCTCAACCGCGTCGACGAGATCGTGCTGTTCCACCGGCTGCGGCGCGACCAGATGGGCGCCATCGTCGATATCCAGGTCAAGCGGCTGGAGAAGCTGCTGGAGGAGCGCAAGATCCAGCTGGAGATCACCCCCGAGGCGCGGGACTTCCTCGCCGAGCGGGGCTACGACCCGGCCTATGGCGCGCGCCCGCTGAAGCGGGTGATCCAGAAGCTGCTGCAGGACCCGCTGGCCGGCCGCATTCTTGCCGGCACGGTCAAGGACGGCGACATCGTCCGGGTCGAGCGCGGGGCGAACGAGCTTCTGTTCGACACCCGCCCCGGCGCGGTGGACGAGGCGGCCTGACTGGCCTGACTGTTCACCCCACTACGCAAAAACAAAGGGCGCCGCGAGGCGCCCTTTTTCATGCATCGGGTCTCGTCTTTCTGCCCGATCGGGGCAGGAAATAAGCGCCCTCACTGCTTCGCCAGCAGCGCCTTCAGCTCCGGCAGGAAGCTCTCGGCAATGTCGGGACGGTCCAGCGCATAGGCGACATTGGCGGTGAGGAAGCCGAGCTTCGAGCCGCAGTCATAAATCGAGCCGTCGAAGGTAACGCTATAGAAATCCTGCTTTTTCGCCAGCTTGAGCATGGAATCGGTGAGCTGGATCTCGCCGCCGGCGCCGCGCTCCTGGGTGGCGAGCAGGTCGAAGATCTCCGGCTGGAGGATGTAGCGGCCGGAAATGGCGAGGTTGGAAGGCGCCACGCTGGTCTTCGGCTTCTCCACCATGCGGGAGATGCGGTGGACATTGTCGGACAGCGGCTCGCCGAGCCCGACGATGCCGTACTGGTCGGTCTGCTCCGGCGGCACCTCATAAACAGCCAAGTGGTTGCCGCCGCCCGCTTTTCTGTAGGCGTCGACCATCTGCGCGAGGCAGCCCTTGCCGTTGCGCGGCTTGTGCAGCATGTCCGGCAGCAGCAGCGCGAAGGGCTCGTTGCCGATGATGTCGCGGGCGCACCACACCGCATGGCCGAGGCCGAGCGGGAGCTGCTGGCGGGTGAAGCTGGTCTTGCCCGGCCCCATCGTCTCCTCGCGCAGCACGTCGAGCAAATGGTGCTTGCCGCGCTCGGAAAGGGTGGCTTCCAGCTCGTACTGGCGGTCGAAATGGTCCTCGATGACGCCCTTGTTGCGGCCTGTGACGAAGACGATGTGCTCGATGCCGGCGGCGCGCGCCTCGTCGACCACGTGCTGGACGACGGGACGGTCCACCACGGTCAGCATTTCCTTCGGGACGGCCTTGGTGGCCGGAAGGAAGCGGGTGCCGAGGCCGGCAACGGGCAGGATCGCTTTGCGTATCGGAGTAGCCATGGAAACGTGATGCCGCTTTTGATCGGTGGAAACGGAAGTCGGGCGGATCGGTGGGCTCTTGCTGGCCTTAACCGTTCGCTCTGGTGAATGACACATTGCTTATAACGCGTTGCGACCCATTCGGCTCCCTCGCCCGTGCAATGTCTCGCCCGGCATCATAGCGCGAGTGGATGAATATTTGCGTACCATTTGGCGTGCCGTCATCGCCTCCCGAGCTGGCGAAACCCTGATTCCACGCCGGCGTTAAGCGCTTGGAAACCCTGCCGCGTCCCTAATCCCGCCTCGGGTTCGCGTAAGGGTAGGCGTTATGAGTAATCGAACGACGGGTCTCGGCCGGCGCTCGGCCGGCGGCATCGCCGCGTTGATGATGGGTCTCGGCCTCGCCGGCTGCGCCTCGCCGGACGACGTGACCGGCACGCTGGCGACGCCCGCCTCCCGCCCGGTGGCGGCGGCGAACTATGCGCCGCCGGCTGCTTCTCCCCGCCCATCCGCGTCCCGACCCGCCCTATCCGCCCCGCAGGCGTCGAGCCACCCCGAGATGACGCCGGCCGCGCTGACCCGCGCCGAGGCCAATTTCAGCCGCTGCATCGCTTCCCTGGAGCCCGCCGCGCGCGCCAGGGGCGTCTCGGCCGCCGGCTTCCGCCGCTACACGGCCGGGCTCAAGCCCGATATGGGCATCATGGAGAAGCTGCAGATGCAGCCGGAATTTACCCGCACGGCGGGCGACTATGTGACGATGCTGGTCTCCGAGACCCGCATCCGCCGGGGCCGCGAGGCCATGGCGCAGAACGCCGCCGTGTTCGAGGCGGTGAGTCGCACCTATGGCGTCGACCCTTACGTCGTCGCCGCCATCTGGGGCATCGAGACCAATTACGGCAGCGCGCGCGGCTCCTATCCGGTGTTGCAGGCGACCGCCACGCTCGCCTGCGTCGGCCGGCGCCAGCCTTATTTCCGCGACGAGTTCGTCGCCGCGCTGCGCATCGTCGACAGGGGCGACATCCCCGAGAGCCATCTGCGCGGCTCCTGGGCCGGCGCCTTCGGGCTGACCCAGTTCATGCCGACCGCCTTCCAGCGCGACGCGGTGGATTTCGACGGCGACGGGCACCGCAATGTGGTGGATTCGGTCGCCGACGCCATGGGCTCGACCGCCAACAAGCTCAAGCGCGGCGGCTGGCAGGCCGGGCACTCCTGGGGCTATGAGGTCGTGCTGCCGGCGCGCTTCAACTATGTGCTGGCCGACAAGAACCTGCGCAAGCCGATGCGCGAGTGGTGGGCGATGGGCGTGCGCCGCCCGGATGGCCGGTCGATGCCGTCGGGCGACGAGATGGCCTATCTGCTGCTGCCCGCCGGCGCGCAGGGCCCGGCCTTCCTGATGACTGATAATTTCAAGGCCATCCTCAGCTACAACCCGGCCGATGCCTATGCACTGGCCATCGGTCATCTGGCGGACCGCATCCGTGGTGGCGGGCCGTTCGTGCAGCCCTGGCCGGAGGATGCGCGGGCGCTGTCGCGGCTGGAGCGTGCCGAACTCCAGCGCCGCCTCGCCTCGCGCGGCTATGATGTCGGCCCGGTGGACGGGGCGCTCGGCAGCAAGACCCGCGTCGCCGTGCGGGAATATCAGGTGAGCGTCGGCCTGCCGGCGGACGGCCACCCCTCCGACAAGGTGCTGGACAGCCTGCGCAGCGGTTCGTGAGGGACGGCGAGGCGGTCGCCTGGAGCCGCCGGGACTTGAAACCGCCGCGAGAATGGTTCACGCCTGACGCCGGAATTCCACTCCGGCATCGTCCGTGAGCGTCGATCAACAGGGCAAGTCATGAGCGCGCGCCGCATCGCTCGGGTTCTCAAGGCGCTGCCGCTGGCACTCGTGCTGGCGGCGGGTGGCCTGTGCCCGTCGGTCCCGCCGCTCGGCATCACGCCCGCCCTCGCGCAGAGCGACTGGTTCCGCCCGCCTGGCAATGTCGGTTCGCCCGCCACGCGTCAGGCGCCGTCCCAGCAGCGGCAGGCGCAGCCGCGCCAGCAGCCCCGGCGCCAGCAGGCGGCTCCTCAGGCGCAGCGCCGGCAGGCGCCGCCGCCCCAGCGCCAGACCTGGTCGCCCTTCCAGCCCTTCCTGAACCTGTTCCGCTCGGACCAGCCCCGCCGCATGGTTCCGAGCCGGCCGAACGACAGCTACGCCGCCCCGCCCGTCGCCGCCCCGCCGGTCATCGCCCAGCCGGCCGTGCCGCGCGGCACGGTGTTCGACACGGCCGCCGCCGCGCGGGACGAATCCGACGCCATCAAGGAGATCGTGCTGGTGCTCGGCGATGAGCTCGCCGCTCCGCTGGCGCAGGGGCTGGCCGACGGCTTTGCCGCCGACCGCGAGAGCGTCGCCGTGGTGGCGCGCACCGAGCCCGGTTCCGGCTTCGGCCCCCTGAGCGGTTTCGACTGGATCAGCAAGGGCCGCCAGTTCACGGCCGGTGAGCAGCCCAATGTGGTGGTGGTGTTCGCCGGCATGAACGACCTGACGCCGATCGACGATCCGGCGGGCCGGGCCGAACTGTTCGACGAACGCTGGCGCGACCTTTACGGCCGGCGGGTGGATGATTTCCTGCTCGGCCTCAAACTTGCCGGCAGGCCGGTCGTGGTGGTCGGTCTGCCGCCGGTCGAGGATCCGGCGGCCAATGAACGCAATGTGCAGCTTAACGCCCTGCTGAAGGAGCGCACCGAGCGCGCCGGCCTCGTCTTCGCCGACGTCACCGACGGCTTCGTCGACGAGGAGGGCAAGTTCATGATGTCCGGCCCGGATGTCGATGGCCAGCGCCGACGCCTGCGCAATGCCGATGGCGTGGGCTTCACCCGCGCCGGCGGGCGCAAGCTCGCCTTCTTCGTCGATCGCCATCTCGACGCGCTGCTGGCGCAGCCGATCGACCCGGCCGCCGCGGCGGCTGCCGCCAATCCGGCGGAGGCGCGGCCCTCCATCATCCTGCTCACCGGCGGGGCGTCGGCCGGGGCGCGCACCCTCGCCGGAGCGCCGGGTGCGCCAGCGGTGGCGACCCCCGCCATTCTTTCCGGCCGGCCGGAGGAGCCCGAGCCCGCCAGGGCTCTGGTCAGCGGCGCGGCGCTGCCGGTCGTGGCCGGACGGACCGATGATTTCCGCTGGCCCGCCGGCCAGCCCGCCGCCACCGCCGAACCGCTGGTGCCGGCGGCTCCCGCGTCAGTGCTGCCGGCCGGCCCGCTGCCGAACGCCGCCCCGGCCGGGACACCCGCGAGCGGGGCCGGGGTGGGGACGACGGCGCCGTAGTCCGCTGAGCTAGATTGCCTGTGCGGCCCGCAGGCCGAGGCTCTGTGAGAAGCGGATGAGATAGCCGTCCGGGTCCTGCACGAGGAACTGGCGCACGCCGACCTCTTGCTCGCTTGCGCGATACCATTTTTCCTCGACGGCCATATGCAGCGGCCAGTCGGCGGCCTTGAGCGCGGCGAGGATCGGCTCGACGGCGCTCACGGCGATCTGGAAATTCAAACCCCGCCCGAACGGGCGTTCGAGAGGGCCGGTGATCCATTGCCGGCCCTCGCCGATCTCCTCCAGCATGAGCTGGGCGCCCTCGCGCTGGAGATAGGCAAAGCCGTCCTCCTCGCGCGCATAGGCGATGGCGAAGCCGCAGAGGCCGCACCAGAAGCCGAGGCTGGCGGCGATATCCGTCACCAGCAGTTCCGGGACCAATGCGGCCCAGACGAAGTCCTGCGGGAGCGGCGGCGTCGCCGTGCCGTCGGACATGTCCCGCCCTCAGCGCGGCAGGATGGACGAGCCCATCAGGAAGGTGTCGACCGACTGCGCCGCCTGGCGGCCCTCGCGGATCGCCCAGACCACCAGCGACTGGCCGCGCCGCATGTCGCCGGCGGCGAACAGCTTGGGCACGCTGGTGGCGTAGTCGAGTTCGTTCGCCGCCACATTGCCGCGCTTGTCGAGGCCGAGCCCGGCCTGCGACAGCATCCCCTCATGGATCGGATGCACGAAGCCCAGCGCGATGAAGACGAGGTCCGCCTTGATGTGGAACTCGGTGCCGGGAATCGGCTGACGCTTGGCGTCGACGCGGGCGCACTTCACCGTGGCGACCCGCCCCTTCTTGCCCTCGATGGAGAGGGTGGCGGCGGCGAATTCACGGTCGGCGCCCTCGGCCTGGCTGGTCGAGGTGCGGAACTTGGTCGGCCAATAGGGCCACACGGCGAGCTTGTCTTCCTTCAGCGGCGGCACCGGGCGGATGTCGAGCTGGTGCACGGAGAGCGCACCCTGCCGGAAGGCGGTGCCGACGCAGTCGGAAGCGGTATCGCCGCCACCGATGACCACGACATGCTTGCCGGCGGCCAGAATCGGCGTGTCGCGGCTCACATCCTCGCGGCCGACACGGCGGTTCTGCTGCACCAGATACGGCATGGCGTAGTGCACGCCCTCAAGCTCCTGGCCGGGCAGGCCGGGATCGCGCGGGGCTTCCGAGCCGCCGCACATCAGCACCGCGTCATGCCGGGCGAGGAGATCCTCAAGCGGCGTGGTGACGCCGACATTCACGCCGTAATGGAAGGTGACACCCTCGCCCTCCATCTGCGTCACGCGGCGGTCGATATAGTGCTTTTCCATCTTGAAGTCGGGGATGCCGTAGCGCAGCAGGCCGCCGGCCTTGGGCTCGCGCTCATAGACATGGACATCATGGCCGACCCGCGCGAGCTGCTGGGCGGCGGCAAGGCCGGCCGGGCCGGAGCCGATGACGGCGACGCTCTTGCCGGTCTTGAACGGGGCCGGCTCGGGCTTCACCCAGCCCATCTTCCACGCCTTGTCGGCGATCGCCTGCTCGACCGTCTTGATGGTGACGGGCACGTCCTCGAGGTTCAGCGTGCAGGCTTCCTCGCAGGGCGCGGGGCAGATGCGGCCGGTGAATTCGGGGAAATTATTGGTGGAGTGGAGGTTGCGCACGGCTTCCTCCCAGTTCCCGTTATAGACGAGGTCGTTCCAGTCCGGGATCTGGTTGTGCACCGGGCAGCCATTGGGGCCATGGCAGAACGGCACGCCGCAATCCATGCAGCGCGAGGCCTGGTTGGCGACCTCGGCATCCGGCAGGGGCAGGGTGAATTCGCGGAAATGGCGAATTCGGTCGGACGCCGGCTGATACTTCGCCTCGCGCCGATCGATCTCGAGAAAGCCCGTAACCTTACCCATTGCGCCCTCTTTCGCGGAGCACCGCCACCTTGGAGACGTTCCAGCCCCAGGTGCAGATACATCAATCATGCCAATTGGAAAATGACGGCGCGGCACGGGGCCGAGCATTCATCGTCACCGTTTAGGTCGTCATCCCGGACGGCCGGCGGCCGATCCGGGATCGTGCGGCGATTAGCCTGCCCGCGATCCCGGCTCTGCGCGACGCTTCGGCCGGGACGACGGCCCGCGTTCTATTCGGCCGCCTGCAGGCCGCGCGTTTTCTCCATCTCGCGCAGCGCCCGCTGGTACTCGACGGGCATCACCTTGACGAATTTCGACCGGTACTCGGTCCAGTTGTCGAGGATGCCCTGTGCCCGCTGCGAGCCCGTATAGTGCAGGTGCTTGGCGATGAGCTGGTGCAGCCGCTCCTCGTCGTGGTGGCCCATATCCGCCATGATGTCGATGCGGCCCTTGAACTCCAGGTCGCCGCCATGGTGGTGCAGGCGTTCGAGAAGGTCTTCCTCCTCCTCGACCGGCTCCAGGTCGACCATGGAGAGGTTGCAGCGGTTCTTGAAGCTGCCGTCCTCGTCCAGCACATAGGCCACGCCGCCGGACATGCCGGCCGCGAAATTGCGCCCGGTCTGGCCGATGACGACGACCACGCCGCCGGTCATGTATTCGCAGCCATGGTCGCCCGTGCCCTCGACCACCGCGATGGCGCCCGAGTTGCGGACCGCGAAACGCTCGCCGGCCACGCCGTGGAAATACACCTCGCCGGAGGTCGCGCCGTACAGCACGGTGTTGCCGACGATGATCGAGTTCTCCGGCACGATGGCGGCATTGGCCGCCGGGCGCACCACGATGCGTCCGCCCGAGAGGCCCTTGCCGACATAGTCATTGGCTTCGCCGACCAGCGTCATCGAGATGCCGGTGGCGAGGAAGGCGCCGAAGGCCTGGCCGGCGGTGCCGGTCAGATGGATGTCGATCGTGTCGTCCGGCAGGCCGGTGTCGCCGTAACGCTTGGCGACCTCGCCCGAGAGCATCGCGCCGACGGAGCGGTTGATGCTCTTGATCTCGCTGTGAATCACCACCTTGTCGCCGCTCTCCAGCGCCGGCATGGCCTGATGGATCAGGGTGCGGTCGAGCACATGGTGGATCGGGTGGTTCTGCCGCTCCGTGTGACGGATGGCGACCTCCGGCCCGACATTGGGCTTGGCGAAGATGCGGCTGAAGTCGAGCCCCTTGGCCTTCCAGTGCTCGATCGCCACGCGCTGGTCGAGCCAGTCGGAGCGGCCGATCAGCTCGTTGAAGTCGGCGATGCCCATCGAGGCCATGATCTCCCGCACTTCCTCGGCGACGAAGAAGAAGTAGTTGATCACATGCTCCGGCGTGCCCTTGAACCGCTTGCGCAGCACGGGGTCCTGCGTCGCCACGCCCACCGGGCAGGTGTTGAGGTGGCACTTGCGCATCATGATGCAGCCGGCCGCGATCAGCGGGGCGGTGGAGAAGGCGAAGTCGTCGGCGCCGAGCAGCGCGCCGATCACCACGTCGCGCCCGGTGCGCAGGCCACCGTCAACCTGCAGGGCGATGCGCCCGCGCAGATTGTTCAGCACCAGCGTCTGATGCGCCTCGGCCAGACCCATCTCCCAGGGCGAGCCGGCGTGCTTGATGGCGGTGAGCGGCGAGGCGCCGGTGCCACCTTCGAAGCCGGAGATGGTGATGTGGTCGGCGCGCGCCTTGGCAACGCCTGCCGCGACCGTGCCGACGCCGACCTCGGAGACCAGCTTGACCGAGATGTCGGCCTCCGGGTTCACGTTCTTCAGGTCGAAGATGAGCTGCGCCAGATCCTCGATCGAGTAGATGTCGTGATGCGGCGGCGGCGAGATGAGGCCGACGCCCGGCGTCGAGTGGCGCACCTTGGCGATCACCGCATCGACCTTGTGGCCGGGCAGCTGGCCGCCTTCGCCGGGCTTGGCACCCTGCGCCATCTTGATCTGGATCATGTCGGCATTGACGAGGTAGTCCGCCGTCACGCCGAAGCGGCCGGAAGCCACCTGCTTGATCGCCGAGCGCATGGAATCGCCATTGGCCAGCGGCTTGAAGCGCGTCGCCTCCTCGCCACCCTCGCCGGTGTTCGACTTGCCGCCGATCCGGTTCATGGCGATGGCCAGCGTGGTGTGCGCCTCGCGCGAGATCGAGCCGAACGACATGGCGCCGGTGACGAAACGCTTGACGATGTCCACCGCCGGCTCGACCTCCTCAAGCGGGATCGGGCCGCGGCCGAGTTCGCCGGCCTCGCGGATGCGGAACAGCGAGCGCACGTTCAGCGTCTTGGTGCCGGCCTCGTTCACCAGCTTGGCGAAGTGGCGGTACTTGTCCTGCGCATTGCCGCGCACGGCATGCTGCAGCACCGCGACCGTCTCCGGGTCCCAGGTGTGCTCCTCGCCGCGCAGGCGGAAGGCATAGTCGCCGCCGACATCGAGCGAGGTGCGGTACACCGGCGCGTCGCCGAAGGCGTCGCGGTGGCGCATCGCGGTTTCCTCGGCGATCTCGGCGAGGCCGATGCCGCCGATCGAGGAGGCGGTGCCGAAGAAATACTTCTCGATCACCTCGGTCGACAGGCCGACCGCGTCGAAGATCTGCGCGCCGCAATAGGACTGGTAGGTCGAGATGCCCATCTTGGACATGACCTTGAGCAGGCCCTTGTCGATCGACTTGATGTACCGCTTGACGATCTCGTACTCGTCCACCTCCTCGGGGATGTCGACGCGCATGTCGATCATCGTCTCGAAGGCGAGATAGGGGTTGATCGCCTCGGCGCCATAGCCGGCCAGGCAGGCGAAGTGATGCACCTCGCGCGCCTCGCCTGTCTCCACCACGAGGCCGACCGAGGTGCGCAACCCCTTGCGGATCAGGTGATGATGTACGGCGGCGGTCGCCAGCAGCGAGGGAATCGGGATCCGGTCCGGCCCGACCAGACGGTCGGACAGGATGATGATGTTGTAGCCGCCATGAACGGCCGCCTCGGCGCGCTCGCACAGCCGCTCGACCGCGTCCTCCATCCCCGCCGCGCCCTTGTCGGACGGGTAGGTGATGTCGAGCGTGCGGGTGTCGAACCGCTCCTCCATGAAGCCGATGGAGCGGATCTTCTCCAGATCGCCATTGGTCAGGATGGGCTGGCGCACTTCCAGCCGCTTGCGGCGTGAATTGCCCTCAAGGTCGAAAATGTTCGGCCGCGGCCCGATGAAGGAGACGAGGCTCATCACCAGCTCCTCGCGGATCGGGTCGATCGGCGGGTTGGTGACCTGGGCGAAGTTCTGCTTGAAATAGGTGAACAGCGGCTTGGACCGCTTCGACAGCGGCGAGATGGGCGTATCGGTGCCCATGGAGCCGACCGCCTCCTGCCCGGTGGTCGCCATCGGCGCCATCAGCAGCTTGACGTCTTCCTGCGTGTAGCCAAAGGCCTGCTGGCGATCGAGCAGCGACACGTCGGTGCGCACCTCGCGTGCCTCCACCGCGCGCAGCTCCTCCAGCACGAGCTGGGTGCGCTTCAGCCATTCCTTGTAGGGATGCGCCTTGGCGAGCGAGGTCTTCACCTCCTCGTCCGGCACGAGGCGACCTTCCTCCAGATCGACCAGCAGCATCTTGCCCGGCTGGAGGCGCCACTTGGTGACGATCTCGTCCTCGGGGAAGGTGAGCACGCCCATTTCGGAGGCCAGCACGATCCGCTCGTCGCGGGTGACGAGATAGCGCGCCGGGCGCAGGCCGTTGCGGTCGAGCGTGGCGACGATCTGCCGGCCGTCAGTGGCGACGATCGCGGCAGGGCCGTCCCAGGGCTCCATCAGCGCGGCGTGGTACTCGTAGAAGGCGCGGCGTTCCTCATCCATCAGCGGATTGCCGGCCCACGCCTCGGGCACGAGCATCATAGCCGCGTGCGGCAGCTCGTAGCCACCCTGCACAAGGAATTCGAGCGCGTTGTCGAAGCAGGCGGTGTCCGACTGGCCCTCATAGGAAATCGGCCAGAGCTTGGAGATGTCGTTGCCGAACAGCTCGGTGTCGACGGAGGCCTGGCGGGCCGCCATCCAGTTCACATTGCCGCGCAGCGTGTTGATTTCGCCGTTATGGGCGACCATCCGGTAGGGATGGGCGAGCGACCAGGCCGGGAAGGTGTTGGTCGAGAAACGCTGATGCACCAGCGCGACGGCGCTCTCGAACATCGGGTCGTGCAGGTCGGCATAATAGGCGCCGAGCTGGTCGGCGTTGAACATGCCCTTATAGACGATGGTCCGGCAGGACAGCGACACCACATAATAGCCGGCCGTGCGCGGGTCCTTGGCGCCATAGACGGCGTTGGACACGACCTTGCGCAGGATGAACAGCCGGCGCTCGAAATCGTCCTCGCTCTGGACCGCCTCGCCCCGGCCGATGAAGACCTGGACATGCTTGGGCTCGGTCGGCAGCACGGTGTGGCCGAGCGAGGTGTTGTCGGTCGGCACGTCGCGCCAGCCGAGCAGGACCTGTCCCTCTTCGGCGACGACACGCGCGAAGGTCTCAAGGACGATCTGCTGGCCTTCCGCGTCGCGCGGCAGGAACACATGGCCGACGGCATAGAAGCCGGGCTCGGGCAGGCCGAAGCCGAGCGTGGCGGCTTCCTTGGCGAAGAAGCGGTGCGGAATCTGCACCAGCATGCCCGCGCCGTCGCCGGCGCGCGGGTCCGCGCCCACCGCGCCGCGATGTTCGAGGTTCAGCAGGATGCGCAGGCCGTCCTGCACGATGGCGTGCGACTTGCGGCCCTTGATGTCGGCGATGAAGCCGACGCCGCAGGAATCCTTCTCGTTGCGCGGATCATAAAGACCCTGGGCGAGCGGAAGGCCCGGGTCGATGTGGGAAATGGCTTTGGCGTCGGCGCGATCCGTCGCGGCCGGGCGAACCGAAGCCTCGTCGATCATGCGCGCGGCAACGCCGCCCAGTTCCTCAGTCATCCCCGTATCTCCCTTCGGGTCTTCTCCGGCGCGCCGGAAGCTTCCGGCTCCCGCGGGGCGCTCCCCCCGCGAAGATGCACGCCGTTCTGGAATTACGCTAGTTTCGGTCACGCCCATGCGGTGCAGAGCGGTGACCTCTCCGATTATAGGACAGTATAGCTGCCCTATCAACCGCGAAGATGCCAGAATTGACGGCCTCGCACAAGCGTCGTGACATATCCTGTCCCGGCGAATTTTGCGACTTGTTGCGGCGAGGCCCCTTCCGGCGAAACGAACGGTAAGGCTCCCCGATTCCCCGCGCAATGCTCTTGCCCGTGATCGGGTGCCACCAATCCGCCGGTTTTGGCAGGGCGCGACTGGGGCGCGGTTCTCGTGAGCCTCGCGCAAGCCCCGTCATGGCAGGCTGGTGCGGCGCGCCACTACCGGCGGTGCTGCCCCGCTTCGTCCTGCCCTTGCCGCATTCGCGCGCTGTTATGCCGCTTCGGAACGTTCCCCTCGGAGGCTTCCATGCCCGCCCTTCCGGCCCGTGTCGCCCGGCCCCGCTCGCGGGCCCTTCTCGCGGTCATTGCTCTCTTGTCTTCCGCCGCTCCGGCGGCGGCGCAGTTCTATGACCGGCCCTACGGCCGGCCTTATGTGCAGCCCTATATCGACATGGACCTCAACGCCTACAACCAGCCGGGCCCCGCCGATTATAACGCCCCGCCGGTCGGCCTGCCGCCGCAGGATGTCGAGCCGATGCTGCGCTCCATGGGCATGCGCAATGTCGGGCGCGTGCGGGCGGGCGGCAACATCTACGCGGTCGATGCCACCGATCCCCGCGGCATGCGCCAGCGCGTGCGCATCGACGCCATGAGCGGACGCATCATCTCCATGATCCCGCTCGGGCCCGACACCGGCGCCACGCGCTACGGCGCGACCCCGCCGGGCAATGGCAACTGGAACCCACCGCCGGCGGTGATGAACGTGCCCAGCGGCGTGGGGGCCCCGGTCGCGCTCCCGGCCGAGCCGCCGCTGCCACCGATCCGTCAGCCCGAATTCGCCGCCGTTCCGCCGGCGGATGAGCCGCCCGCCGACGCCCCGCCTGCCGGAGCATCGCCTGCGGCCAGCCCTCCGCTGGGGAGTGCGGCCGAGAGCCCCGCGCCGCCAGCGACTGCCGGCCCGGCCGATCCGGCCGTAGCCGGCCCGGCCAAGGTCGATGCCGCGAAATCAGAGACGCTCGATGCCGGCGCCGCGCCGGCCGCCGCCAATGGTCCAATCCGGGTCATTCCCGGCGTCGCCGTGCCACCGGGAACCGAACCGACCTCGATGGCTCCCGCTCAGGCGGGTGTTGGCACCGGCATGGGGACGGGCACGGGAGAAGCGGCGGGCTCGGCCGGCACGGCCTCGGTCGTCGCCCGCGACAGCGGCTCGACCACCCCGGCCCCCTGAGTCTTCTTCAATATAAAAGCGCCCCGGTGTTGCCGGGGCGCCCTGTCATTTTCGGCTCACCGGGTGAGCGTCGGGGGCGGTCACGCCGCTTTGGCGTCGCCCACCTTGGCCTCGATCGCCCGCGCGGCGGACGTGCCAGCCGCGATCGGAACGCGGCGGGGTTTCATCGCCTCGGGGATTTCGCGCACCAGGTCGACATGGAGCAGCCCGTTGGCGAGGCTGGCGCCACGCACTTCCACATGGTCGGCGAGCTGGAAACGGCGCTCGAAGGCGCGCGCGGCAATGCCCTGATAGAGCACCTCGCCGGCCTTGCCCGCGCTCTCGCCGGTGCGATCGCCGCGGATGGCGAGGGTGTTCTCCTTCACCTCGATGTCGAGGTCCTGCTCGGTGAAGCCGGCCACCGCCACGGTGATGCGGTAGGCATTCTCACCGGTGCGCTCGATATTGTAGGGCGGGTAGGTCGTGGAGGTGTCCACATTGCCCACCTGATCGAGCATGGAGAACAGCCGGTCAAAGCCGACGGTGGAACGCTGGAGGGGGGTAAAGTCAAACGTACGCATAGGCATATCCTCACTTTCAAGCGACATGCGACTGAGAGGTCCGCTCTCCTGAGCCGGACCCGATTTGCGTACCGCCTCACGGCCGGTACGTCTTCGAGATAGGAAGCCTGCGCGCGCTCGCAAGAGGGGCAATGGCGGGGGCAGATGAACGGCAGATGAACGGGGCGACAGGAGGCGGTTCAGTCCCCGCCGGCTATTCCCGCCTTTGCCCCTGAACGGAGGAAACCGCGTGGTCAGGCTGGCGTCCGGGATGCTCGTCGTCCTTCTCCTGCTCGGCGTGCCGGGCGGAATGGTCGCGCATGGGCAGGGTTATGCCCCGCCGCCCGGACCTTATGGCGCCGCGCCTGGCCCGTTCGATCCCTATAATGCCCCCCCGCCGCCGCGCGCGGGCGGGGAGGTGGATGGCGAGGCGGCGAGCCGCATGCTGGCGGCACGTGGCTTCACCAATATCCAAGTGGTCCGGCGGCGTGGCCCCACGCTGGTGATGGAGGCGAACGGGCCGCGCGGCGAGCGGGTGCAGGTCATCGTCGACAGTGCCTCGGGCGCCATCAACGGCATGAAGGTCATCGGTTTCGGCGACAAACGCTACTAATGGGGCCGCGGTCGGTTCCTTCCAATCACGGTTCGTCCCGTCACCGGTTTGTCCCGTCATCGGTTTGTCTCGTCACATGGGTCCGCTATAAGCCCTGCCCAGCTATAAGCGTGTGCCTCGTTTTCCGTCCTTTCTCGCGCAAGATGCCCGCCTGATGACGCTGTTCAGCACCAAGGACAATCCCGTGCCCGAGGGCGCGGAGACCGGACAGGTCGTCGCGGCCGACGGCGTGTCGCTGCGCTTCGCCCGCTGGCGCCCGGAGCCGACGACGCCTTTGCGCGGCACGGTGTGCCTGTTCGCCGGACGTACCGAGAAGATCGAGAAATATTTCGAGACGGTGCGCGATCTGCTGCGGCGCGGTTTTGCCGTCGCCACCGTCGACTGGCGCGGGCAGGGCGGCTCGCAGCGCCTGCTGCGCAACCCGATGAAGGGGCATATCGACGATTTCGCCGACTACCAGTACGACCTCGAAGCCTTCATGCGCGAGGTGGTGATCCCCACCTGCCCGCCGCCCTATTTCGCCCTTGCCCATTCCATGGGCGCGGCGATTCTGCTGGATTCCGCACGCGAGGGCGACCGGGTGTTCGACCGGATGTTCCTGGTCGCGCCGATGCTGGAGCTGTCGCTGCTGAAGCACGATGTCGCCGCCCGGCGCATGGCGCGGCTGCTCACCGGCGTCGGCTTCTCGCGCGCCTATGTGCCGCGCGGGCGCCGGGCGCGGATCAACGAGTTCCATTTCGACGGCAACCGCCTGACCTCGGACACCAAGCGTTTCGCCCGCAACCTGACCATCACCATGGAGCAGCCGCAGCTCGATGTCGGCCCGCCGACCATCGGCTGGGTGACGGCGGCGTTCGACCTGATGGAGCGGTTCACCGACCCTCTGGTGGCGCGGTCGATCCGTCAGCCGCTGCTGATGGTGGCGGCGGGCGACGACCAGATCGTCTCGACCCCGGCCATCGAGCGTTTCGGCACGCGGCTCATCGCCGGCGCTAGCCTGGTCATTCCCGGCGCGCGGCACGAATTGCTACAGGAGCGCGACACGTTCCGCGAACCGCTGCTCGCCGCCTTCGACGCCTTCATTCCCGGCAGCGCGCGCCCCTGACGCGGGCCCGCCTCAGCCCTGCTGGAGAACCTTAAGCGCGGCTTCATGCGCGCGCGGATCGCCCGCCGCGATCACCCGGCCGCTCGACAAGTCCGACGTACCTTCCCAACTGGTGACGATGCCGCCCGCGCCCTCGATGACCGGGACCAGCGGCAGGATGTCGAAGGCCTTCAGATTGGTCTCGATGACGAGATCGACATGGCCGGCGGCGAGCATGCAATAGGCATAGCAGTCGCCGCCATAGCGCGGCAGGCGCACGCGCTCCTCCACCGCGCGGTAGCGGGCGCGGTCGGGCTCGTCCATCAGCAGCGGCGAGGTGGTGAGCAGGATCGCCTCGTCGAGCCCGCCGCAGGGCCGGGCGTGCAGGCGGCGCTCGCCGGCGGGGCCGCGATAGCGCGAGACCGCGCCGTCGCCATAGAAGCGTTCGCCGATGAAGGGCTGGTGCATCATGCCATAGGCCGGCTGGTCCTCGCGGCACAGGCCGATCAGCGTGCCCCAGGCCGGCAGGCCGGTGATGAAGGATTTGGTGCCGTCGATCGGATCGAGCACCCAGACATATTCGGCGTCGAGGCCCTCATCGGCGAATTCCTCGCCGCGCACGCCATGGCTGGGGAAGTGGCGGCGGATCAGCGTGCGCATCGCCTGTTCGGCGGCGCGGTCGGCGGCGGTGACGGGATCGAACGCGCCGCCGCTGTTCTTGTCCTCGACACCCAGCGCCGTGCGGAAGAAGGGCAGGATGGCCTGGCCGGAGACCGTTGCCAGCTCGTGCACGAAACCCTCGAAATCCACCGCGCTCATGCGCTTGCGCTCCCGCTGCCGGCGCCGGGGCCGTCCGGCGCTGCGCAACGCATATCGAGACGCAGGCGGCTCGGCAATCGCGCGACCTGTCCCGCGCGCGTGAAACGGTAAGCGGGGAAGAGGGCGGCGGCAAAAGCTGAGATGCGCCCCTCATCCGCCCCGCGCCTGACGCATGGCTGCCATTCCAACAAGGCTAAGGAATGGGCATGCCTAAGCGTTGCACTCAGGCAGTGAAGCTGCCATATTATTGCAGCGCGGCAGGGTGATTGGCGTTGCCCTTCCGCCGCCCTTCTTGGGCGTTTCCTCCCTAGACTTGGGCCGCTCCGGCAACGTGAGCGGCCCCTTTCTTTTTATAACCATCTGAAATCGCTAGCATTTATCGCCCTCGTCGGGAGGCGTGCCCTTGGGCATGCTCCAGCGCGGCCGGCGCCCGCCGGGGTGACGGTCCTGCCGGCAACTTCAGCGATGCCTCTGTCCAGACAATGCTCGCGCAACGCGCGAATTGCGACATTCGCGCTCACGCTCGGGTGAATGAGTTTCGTTTCTTTCGTTTTAGCCTTGCCATTTGTGCGGCGCACCGCTATCAAGATCGCAGTGCCGGGACGTGATTGGCGTTGCGCTCCGGCCGCCCTTCTTGGGCGTTTCCTCCCTAGACTTGGGCCGCTCCGCTTTTGCGCGAGCGGCCTCTTTCTTTTCAGCCCCTGTTTTTCGCCCCGGCGGCGACGATGCGATCGGCCGGCGCGCCGGCCCTTCGGCCGAGCGGCGGGCAAGACGCACGCACCTCACGCTTTGATGGAAGGGCGCCGGCTTCGGCCAGGCATATCCGTGCCGGTGGCGAGCCTGCGCCCGGCATGAACGGCGGGATGGGGATGGCTGACCGGCGGGCTAGGCCTAGACTTCGGCTTCTGCCTCAGTCGCGGGAGCGGGTCGCGCCCGGCGCGGCGCTCGTGTCTCACCCGCGCGGGGTTTGCCCGCGCGTGGCTTGCCCCTGGAATCGCTGCTGCGGGGCGCAGGGGGGCGGCGGCGGGCGGCACAAACAAATAAGGCCCGCTCCAGAGCCTCCCGCCCTGGGCGGTTCAGCGTGGAAACGAGCCTTCAATGGGCGAATGAGGTCCGACAGGGCCGAAAACGCGGCATTAATGTCACACGGGACCTGCATGCGTATCTGGTATGCCAGAAAATGGCGGCGCTTGCCTTGATTATTCCGCAATGCACCTACATCTTCCAACTCGTACGCAGCGATTGGCGTCGCTCCGTACAGCCCTCCTTGGGCGTTTCCTCCCTAGACTTGGGCCGCTCCGCTATTGCGTGGGCGGCCTCTTTCTTTTGGTCCGGGTCGGGCGTTCCGTGCCGGCTGGAGCCGATCTTCGTCACGACCGCTTGGCGTTCCCGGCACCCGATAGGGTGGCTGGGGTTCGGGGTAGTTTCTCCCTGCCGCTTGGCGCGGTCTCGCCCGATGGGGTGAGGGAGATTGTGCCCGGAACCGAGCGTGCAGAATTGGTATAGCTCTCATGTTCAAAATGCAAGGCTGTTATGCGGCCTTTTGCATCATGCGATCACATTTTTGTAGTGTTCGGCGTAACATGTTGATCTGCTTATCTATTCTGCGGCCGTCCGGCTCGGTGTGAGCTCCACCTGAGCGATTTTTCCGAGGGTGGCGGCCACATCCATCAGGTCGCGACGCACATTTTCGAACGCATCCGATGCCTGATAAGTAGGCTCATGCATATAGAGCGCGCGGTTGATCTCGATCTGCACCGCGTGCACGCCCGAGGCCGGGTTGCCGTAATGCTCGGTGATGAAGCCGCCGGCATAGGGCTTGTTGCGCACCACCGAATAGCCGCGCCGCCGCAGTTCGCCCTCCAGAATATCCGCGATCACCGGCGCGCAGCTCGTGCCGTAGCGGTCGCCGATCACCATGTCGATGCGGTTGCGCTCGTCGCGCTGGCAGCCGGAGGGCATGGAGTGGCAGTCGACCAGCACCGCCATGCCGAAGCCGCGCTGCAACTGCGTCACGATCTGCCGGAGCGTGCGGTGATAGGGCTTATAGAGCGTGTCGATGCGCGCGATCGCGTCATCCACCGGAATGCGCCGCGCATAGATTTCCTGCGCTTCGCCGACGATCCGGGCGATGGTGCCGAGCCCGCCGGACACCCGCATCGAGCGCGTATTGGCATAGGCCGGCAGTCGCCCCTCGAACATGCGCGGATCGAGCTCATAGGGCTCGCGGTTCACGTCGAGATAGCAGCGCGGGAAATGCGCGCGCATGAACGCCATGCCGAGGCGGGTCACATCGGCGAACAGCGCGTCCACCAGCGTGTCCTCGGAGCGGCGCAGCATCGGCAAATCGAGCCGCGACTGCTCGACGAAGGCGCGGGGATAGACCACGCCGCTATGGGGCGAGTTGAACAGGAAGGGCAGGGCCGGCCGGGCCGGCATGACGACCTCAAAGGCAGGATCGATGGTTTCGGCAATGACAGCCATCATCTCAAGGACCAGCTCAACCCCGTCTTCCGTCCGCGCCTGCCCCCTCCCGGCACGCGGCGAGGGAAGCCGTGCCGGCGCGAGCCAGCCTGCACCAATTCCTCTGTAACATGAGCGTTCCCGGTGCGGAACGAGGAACGCACAGGAAGAACAGGCGCCCGCGCGCCGCGTGCGCACGAGGCTGTGAGCGGCGCCCGCACAGCGTTTTGCCCGCCACACACCTGTGGAAAGCGCGCCGTATCCCCCGGCGATTCACGATGTGCTAAGAGCCGAGGGAGTACCGATGAGGGCAACAGGCTGCCGGGCGTGCGGATTCTCGACGTTCCGCGCCATTGCGAGTGAACAGGGTGCAAGGGATGTTGAAGATCCTTCTCGCCGAAGACGACAACGATATGCGTCGCTTCCTGGTGAAGGCGTTGCAGAATGCGGGCTATGAAGTCGCGTCCTTCGACAATGGCCGCTCGGCCTATGACCGGCTGCGCGAGGAGCCGTTCGAACTTCTACTGACCGATATCGTCATGCCGGAGATGGACGGCATCGAACTCGCCCGCCGCGCCACCGAGCTCGACCCGGACATCAAGGTGATGTTCATCACCGGCTTCGCCGCCGTGGCGCTGAATGCCGACAACCGGGCGCCCAAGGATGCGAAGGTGCTCTCCAAGCCCTTCCACCTGCGCGATCTGGTCAATGAGGTCGGCAAGATGCTGGCGGCCTGAGGCCGCGCGGCGCTCCGGTCCCTGTCGCGCCGCGCGTAACTGTCCACATCCCCGTCGGGGGCGCTTGCACTCTCAGAAGCGAATGGATATAGGGAAGCCCCGCTCGCAAGAGACCACGGAATGGGCGCGTAGCTCAGCGGGAGAGCACCTCGTTGACATCGAGGGGGTCACAGGTTCAATCCCTGTCGCGCCCACCATTCCATTCCCTGACGGTAATCCTCGCATCCATCCGGCGCCGCACGCGCCGCCGCACGGCATGACGGTGCCGGTCCAACGGCGGCGGCACAACCTTGGCCCGAGGGGGCGGCTCTGCTAAAGCCGTCCGCGCGCTCGCGCAGGATGTATTCCCCTTGGTGCTGTGGGCATGATTCCCTTCTGGAAGTTGAAGCGCGAAGCGGTACGGCTCGGCCGCAAGGCCAATGCCGTTCCCTGGTTCTTTCGCGGCCGCTGGCGCCGCTGGCTCTATGACCGCCAGCGCGCCGCCAGGCTGCGTGTGACCGAGGGCGCCCAGCCGGCCCGCACTGAGATGGCGGTGCTGCTGATCTATCAGCCCGCCGGCCTCGTCGCCTCGACCTTCCTGACCCTCGATTATTTCGCCAGCCAGGGCGTCTCGACGGTTGTCGTCTCCAACACCCCGCTCAGCGAAGCCGATCGCCGGCAACTCGCCGCCCGCAGCTACCTCGTGATCGAGCGGCCGAATGTCGGCTATGATTTCGGCGGCTACCGCGAGGGCGTGATGACCCTGCTGGAGCGCGGCCTCCATCTGGACGCGCTCTATGTGCTGAACGACAGCATCTGGTTTCCGCTGTCCCGCGACAGTGATGCGCTGGCGCGCTGCCGGGCGCTGGACGCGGATGTGGTCGGCCTGCTCATGGGCAATGCCGGCAAACCGTCGCCGGACAATGAGTACATCCAGTCCTATTTCTTCCGCTTTTCCGGCCGGCTGATCGCCGATCCGCAATTCGTCCGCTACTGGCGGGACATGCCGCTGGTCGACGATAAATATCTGGTCGTCCATCGCTTCGAGCGTTTCGTGTCGCGCCATTTCAAGCAGCGCGGCTTTGCCGTCACGGCGCTCACCCATTGGAGCGAACTGGCGGACAGCCTGGCGCGGGTGGAGGACGAGGCGACGCTGCGGGCGATCTTCACCCATCAATGCGGCATCGCGCCGAAGGACCACAACGCCATCGCGCCCGGACTGGCCGCCGGGCAGTCGCCGCTTGCGCTGCGCGACGAGCTGGTGCCCCGCGTGGCGCAGCATGAGCTGTTCGCCTCCACCGTCCACGCCCATCCGGTCCTGCTGATGGATATGGGCATGGCCTTCCTGAAGAAGCGCATCCAATCGCAGCACGCCGAACTGACCTGCTTCGGCCTGCTGGAGCGGCTCGATCCGGTGATCCGGGCCGAGATCGCCGTGGAAAGCCCTGACGGGGAATCCGCACGGGATATCTGAGAGGGCACAGGGGCGGCTATTCCGGCAGTCCGGCCCCCTCGACCAGTATGCCATTGGCCTCGGCCCACCATTTGAAGGCGTTGCCGGCCTCGATCCGGTCCGCCGTTTCGCTGGCGCTCTGCAGCCGGCGGATCAGGCCCTCATAATCGCCCCTGGGGTGCGGATGGGCCTCGGCGAAAGCCAGCGCCTCGTCCAGCGTCGCGATGTCTGCCAGCGTGTCGCCATCGCGCAACTTCAGCGGCGGGATGAGCGCGGAATAAGTCTCGGTCGGCTGCATGGCTCGCTCCTTGGTCTGCCGAACGGTAATGCGCGGCGCGGCCGGCCGTTCCCCGGTGCGGATGGACCGCCTGTCGACTCCCCCTGTCCGTCGCGGAATCGCCGGGCCGCGCACGATTGCAGCAGGGCCGATGAAACTCTTTGGCGAATGCTTCGTTATGTCTGCAATTGAACTTTCATCGGGAGGTAGACATGATCTCGAAAACTATCGCCATGACCGCCGGAGCTGCGGCACTTGCCGTGACTTTCATGATCCCGGCGGCGCCGGCCCACGCCACCACCACCACGACCAAGCCGCTGCCGGCGATCGGCAGCTATGAGCAGCGGGACGTGCGCGAGCGTGAGCGTGTGCGCCGCCAGCAGGTGCGTCAGAACGCGCACCGCCCGTTCTATGAGCCGTTCTTCCATCCGCTGTACAAGGGCAAGAACTCGCCCGGCCAGCAGATCAAGCGCACCTTCGACTGACAGCGCGCTTCACGACTTACGACGCGGGGGAGTATCCGTGGGTCAGGTGCAGCCGGAATCGGCGGGCCGGCCCTCGGGCGCTCCCCAGTCGTTTGACGGCAAATTGGCGTAGGGCGGCTTGAAATATTGCCGCACCGTAGAAAATCGTGACGGCACCGTCGCGGTCGGGCTGTCATAGTCCAGTATCCAGAAGAAATTATAGTTGCTGTTGGGCCAGGTCTTCGGCACCCCGCCCGGCACGCCCTTCACCTCATCGAGGTTGAGCAACTGGCGCAGTGTCACCTCCTGCCCGGCGAATTCCTGCTCCAGCGCCGCGCTGGCGATGTGGAAATGCTCCCACACCATCACCACCGTCGTGCCGTGCCAGCGCGGATTCTCCAGCAGATCGCGGGCCACGCGGCGGTTCTGCACATTGATCAGCGCATTGTCGTGCCGGTCGTTCTTGATCGGCATCAGCATCAGCGGGTTGGTGGCGATTCTCATGCCCCACGCCTTGGCGGTGGGGCGCGCGGTCTCCAGCGTATGCAGGGTGATGGCAAGAATCGCCGCCGGCTTGTCCTTGGCGATCAGGCTCATCGGGCTGGTCGGCGAGAGATACTGCGCGGCCAGCGCCTGCGCCCGCTCCTTGCCCAGCGCGCACAGGCTGAGGGCGGAGAGCTTTTCGCCATGACGCACGATGATGATGCGTTTGGGCGCCGCCTGCGCGGGTAGCATGGGGGTGGCGAAGGCAAGGCCTGCCAGTGCCGCCAGGGCCGTCATCCATCGTCCGCTGCGCATTCATTCCCCCGTCGCCGCCCGCCGGCGGTGCTAAAATGCCGCTGCCCGTGGCGGCCCGCAAGCATGTGAAGTGGGAACGCATGGGCGCGGGGTGGATTGATAGGCCATGAGCAGGCACGTTATCTGTGCCTGTAGCGAATGATTTTTCCCGCCCGGAGTGACCATGCTTCCCCCCGCCTTTGGCCTCGTGCCCCGTTCGCCCGACATGCCCGTCGCTTCCGCCGCCCTCGGCGCCTTGCCGCAATGGGACCTCAGCGACCTCTATCCCGGCATGCAGTCCCCCGAGCTGAAAGCCGACCTCGAACGCGCCGCTGCCGACTGCGCGGCCTTCGAGGAAGCCTATAAGGGCAAGCTCGCGGCGATTCTCGACGGCGCGGACGCGGGCGGGCAGATGGCGATCGTCGTCTCCCGCTATGAGGCGATCGAGGATCTGCTCGGCCGGCTCTATTCCTATGCCGGCCTCATCTATTCCGGCGACACCACCGATCCCGTGCGCGCCAAATTCTATGGCGACGTGCAGGAAAAGCTGACCGAGGCCTCGACCCATCTCCTGTTCTTCACGCTGGAGCTGAACCGGCTGGACGATTCGAAGATGGAGGCCGCGCTCGACGGGCCGGCCTTCGGCAAATACCGGCCGTGGATCGAGGATGTGCGGGCGGAAAAGCCCTACCAGCTTGAGGACCGCATCGAGCAGCTGTTCCACGAGAAGGGCGTGTCGAGCCGCAGCGCCTGGAACCGGCTGTTCGACGAGACCATTGCCGGCCTGCGCTTCGATGTGCGCGGCGAGATCCTGCCGCTGGAGCAGACGCTGAACTTCCTCGCCGAATCGGAGGAGGACAAGCGCCGCGATGGCGCGCAGGCGCTCGGCAAAGTGTTCCACGAGAATGTGCGGCTGTTCACCCTCATCACCAACACGCTGGCCAAGGACAAGGAAGTCTCCGACCGCTGGCGCGGCTTCGAGGACATCGCGGATTCGCGCCACCTCGCCAACCGCGTCGAGCGCGAGGTGGTGGATGCGCTGGTCTCCTCGGTCCACGCGGCCTACCCCAAGCTCGCGCACCGCTATTACCGGCTGAAGGCCAAGTGGTTCGGCAAGGATAAGCTGGAATATTGGGACCGCAACGCCCCGCTGCCCAAGGTCGAGACCCGGACCATCGGCTGGGACGAGGCGCGCGACACCGTGCTCGGCGCCTATTCCACCTTTTCCCCGCGCATGGCGGACATTGCCCGCACCTTCTTCGACAAGCACTGGATCGATGCCGGCGTGCGGCCGGGCAAGGCGACCGGGGCGTTCGCCCACCCGACCGTTCCCTCGGCGCATCCCTATGTGCTGGTGAACTATCTCGGCAAGCCGCGCGACGTGATGACGCTCGCCCATGAGCTTGGCCATGGCGTGCATCAGGTGCTGGCCGCGCCCAATGGCGCGCTGATGGCGCCGACGCCGCTGACGCTGGCCGAGACCGCCTCGGTGTTCGGCGAGATGCTGACCTTCCGCCGCCTGCTGGCGGCCGCCCCCGATGCCCGCGCCCGCAAGGCGATGCTGGCCTCGAAGGTCGAGGACATGATCAACACGGTGGTCCGGCAGATCGCCTTCTATACCTTCGAGCGCCGCATCCACACCGAGCGCAAGAATGGCGAACTGACCGCCGAGCGCATCGGCCAGATCTGGATGGAGGTGCAGAGCGAAAGCCTGGGCGACGCCATCCATCTCGGGCCGGGCTACGAGAATTACTGGGTCTATATCGGCCACTTCATCCATTCGCCGTTCTATGTCTACGCCTATGCGTTCGGCGATTGTCTGGTGAACTCACTCTATGCCGTCTACGAGAACGCCGCCGACGGCTTTGCCGAACGCTATCTCGGCATGCTGGCGGCGGGCGGCACCAAGCATCACTCGGAACTGCTCAAGCCCTTCGGCCTCGACGCCCGCGACCCCGCCTTCTGGCAGACCGGGCTGAGCCTGATCGAGCGGATGATCGCCGAGCTTGAAGCGATGGAAGACTGAACCGGGGACGGAGCCTCCCGCGCTCCCGCCGACCCCTCATCCCCGGGCGAGGCCCGGGGATCTACCTTGCGGTAGAGGCCTAAAGCCGGACCTTGAGCCGGACCGAGCCGATCTGGTTGAAATAGCCGGAATCGCTCGCCTGCACGTCGTAATTGACGCCGAGGCTGAAACTTTCCGTCACCGGCGAGGCAAGGCCCACCCCGCCGGTGAACAGCCAGCGCGACACGTCCGGTCCGGTGGTGACGAAGGGATCGCCGCCGCCGGAAAAGCTCGCTGTCACCGCGCTCGCCGTATCCAGCATGTTGTAGCCGGCGGAGCCGCGCGCGGTCAGGTCGAGGCGGTCGGTGAGCGCGTAGCGCAGCGCGATGTCGGCGCTAACGATCAGTTCCTGATAGCTGTCCGAATCGACATAGAGGTCGAGCGGGCCCGCCCCGCTCTCGTCATAGCTGCCGGAACTCACGGTCAGATAATCCAGCCGCACGCCCGGCGTCAGCGTCAGCGCATCGGACACCGCATAGGCCTTGTGCAGCCCGGCCCCGAGCCCGAGCACGAGGCTCTGATAGCTGCCCTCCGCCACGCTGCCCATGAAGGCGATGCTGCGGCTGGTCGAGGTGTCGACCACCCCGGCATTGGCGGCGAAGGTGAGGTTGAGGCCGGGGCTCAGCTCATGCGCGCCGTAGAGGCCGAGCACATAGGACTGAAGGTCGGCGGAGCCTTGCGCGAGGCTCGCCGTGTCGGTGTCGGTGCTGGCGTCGAGCACGGTGGAGGCGAAGGCGAACAGCCCGCCGATCCGCGTGCCGGAGCCCACGGCCCGGTCCGCGCCGGTGGCAAAGCCGCCGCCGCTCATCGTGTAGCCGGGCACCCCGTCCACCGCGCTCTGCCGGCTGGCGCCGCCGAGCGGCTGCACCCAGAGCTGGCTGTCGGGCGCGGCATCGACATCGGCGAGGCGGTTGGCGACCACCTGCCCGATCATGCGCTGCGTGTTGGCGGTCGCCTGCGCGGCCGCGCCCGAGAGCACCGGCACGGTCTGGCTCAGCGCCCCGGAGAGCGCGCTGCCGGACAGGTTGTTGAGCACGCTGGTGACCGGCGCCATGTCGCCGATCAGCCCGTCGCTCGTCCCGGCGATGGCGTAGAGCACCTGCGCCGCCCCGAGCGCGGAGACGGTGCCGGTCGCCTGCGCCGTTTCCTGATAGGGCCGCACGACCTGCGTGAGCGTGATGTCGCCGGTGAACAGCGCCGAGGCATCATAGGTGCCGAGCAGCATCTGCGCGGTGGAAGGATCGCCGGCTATGCCGCCATAGAGGCTGAGCAACTGGGCGCTCGAATCGGTGATGTTGAACAGCACGCGCCCCTGTGGCGTGATCGAGCCGAGCAGGCTGAACTGGGTGCCGTCCGGCCGCAGGCCAATGCCCCAGAAATAGCCGCTCTTGTAGCCGGTGATGATGAAGGTGCCCGGCGCGCTGGTGCCGAAGGCTTCCGGGCTGACGATCCGCCAGGGCGTGCCCTCGGTCCAGGCCCATTGCGGCGAGAGATTGCTCGGCACCACCTGCGCCGTCGGCGGGGTGAAGGTGGCGGGATCGTAGGGGGCCATATAGGCCCAGTGGCTGACCAGCGGATTGGTGCCGATGATCATCTGCATTTCCATGGTCGTGATGCCGCCGACCTGCTGCATCACGCCGAGGCCGATCGTGCTCGGGCCGCCCGTTGTCGAGGTGAACACGATGCTCACCATCCCGTCGGGCGTCACCATTCCCTGCATGGTCAGTTCGGAGGTGCTGGTGATCGGGCCGATGGCCAGCGTGCCGGTGCTGAGCCCGGAGAAAACGCCGTTTACCGAGGTGCCGAGCGCCCACAGCGTCTGGTCGCCGATGGGCAGCGGGTTGGAGAAATCGTCCGGCGGCGCGGCATAGGCCAGCATCTGCGGCACAGTCACGTACCAGTAGCTGTTGCTGATCACCGGGTCCCAGACCGATTGCGCCCGGACCGGGCCAGCCCCGCAGGCGAGGGCGATGACCGACAGCGCCACCCGTCCTCCGCCCGTCAACCAACGCACATACATTGACTGCGATGCCCGTACTGCCACCCCCGGCAATTGAACAGGGGCGATAGCGGTTTTTCAATCCCGAAATCCATTCCGAGAAAGTATATACAGGCGATAGTCAGGCCGTCACGCAGCCTCCTCTAGGGAAGGGTGGTCGCCGTCGCTGCTTTCCCCGCGCGGCTATCCCCGCCGTCCATGCCCGCCGGGCAGGCGCACGCCGGGGGCGGGGCGCTCGATCAGCACCTCGCGGCGGAAGCGCACGAGGCGGGCCGGGCGCCCGCCGGTCTCCGCTGTGGTCTCGCCGGTTTCCTCGACGAGGCGCTGCTGCTCGATCAGCCGGCGGAAATTCTGCTTGTGCAGCCGCACGCCGGAGAGCGCCTCCACCGTGCGCTGGAGCTGGAGCAGGGTGAAGTTCGGCGGCATCAGCTCGAACACTACCGGGCGGTATTTGATCTTGCCGCGCAGCCGGCCGATGGCGAGGGCCAGCATGCGGCGGTGGTCCTCGCGCATCTCCACGCCCGAGGGGCCGGGGGCGGTGCGGTCGGAGCCGCGCTCGCGCAGCGCCTCGGCCACCAGCCCGGCCTCGTAGAGCAGTTCATAACGCTCCAGCACGCGCTCCTCGTTCCAGCCGGCCTCGCCCGTGATCGCCCCGCCGAAGCACAGCGTCACCCGCTCGGCCCGCATCTCCGCCATGCGCGGATTGGTGGCGGAGGCGGCCCAGGCGCGCAGCCCCGGTATCAGTGCGTCGAGCAGGGCCGGGCGCCCGTCGCGCCAGTCCTCCCAGGGGAAATAGCGGTACCAGCTTTCCCACGCGGCATCGGAATCGCCCGCCGGGCGGGCCTCGCGCACCAGAGCGAGATAGGCGAGCGAGAGCGCGCGCCGCCCGTCCTCGCCGCGATCGCGGTCGCCGAAGGTGTAGAGCTGCTCGACATAGCCGAGTTCCTGCAAGGTCTGCCGCTCGACCCAGGAGCGCAGGCCCATTTCCAGCGTGCGGTGGCCGCGTTCCAGCGGGCCTGAGGGAAGCCCGTCGCGCGGCCCGTCCCGCACCTCGTCCCGGCCATTGGCGTGGCGGATCGCCAGCACTTTGGGATCATCGCCGGTCGCCGCCACGATCACCGCCGACAGCCCGATGGCCAAACCAGGCTCAAGGGTGCCGGGCTCAAGGATGCCAGGCTCCAGCGCGCCGGGCGCGTCACGAGGCTCGGGGGAGGGGGCAGCGGGCGGCGTCATCGGGCTCCGGTCGCGGCGCGTTTTTGAAGGTGGCCAGTGATAGCATGCTTGCGCGCGCGGCGCGGCGATGGCAATGCGCGCATGGTCAAAGCGCGAGGTGGATGATGAAGAACGTGACCCTCCCCGGCGGCGAAAAGGTTCCGGCGCTCGGTATCGGCACCTGGATGATGGGCGAGCGCGCCAGCGCCCGCAAGGAGGAGGCCGAATCGGTGCGCCTCGGCATCGAGCTGGGCCTCACGCTGGTCGACACCGCCGAAATGTATGGCGAGGGTGCCTGCGAGAGCTTTCTCGGCGAAGCACTGGCCGGGCTGCGCGACAAGGTGTTTCTGGTCAGCAAGGTCTATCCGCACAATGCCAGCCGAACTGGGGTCATCGCCGCCTGCGAGCGCAGTCTCCGGCGGCTGAAGACCGACCGGCTCGACCTCTATCTCCTGCACTGGCGCGGCAGCGTGCCGCTGGAGGAGACCATCGCTGCCTTCGAGCACCTCAAGAGCCAGGGCAAGATCCGCCATTGGGGCGTGTCGAATTTCGACACGGACGACATGGAGGAGTTGCAGGAGACGCCGGGCGGGGAGGGCTGCGCGGTCAATCAGGTGCTCTACAACCTCACCCGCCGCGGCCCGGAATGGGATCTCCTGCCATGGCTGGAGAAGCACGACGTACCGCTCATGGCCTATAGCCCGATCGAGCAGGGGCGGATCAAGACCGCCGGCGTGCTGGCCGAACTCGCCGCCAAGCACAACGCCCGGCCGTTCCAGATCGCGCTCGCCTGGGTGCTGCGCAACCCGAACAACATCGTCATCCCCAAAGCCTCGCGGCCCGAGCACATGCGCGAGAATGCCGGCGCCCGCGACATCGCCCTCGATGGCGACGATCTTGCCGCGCTGGACAAGGCGTTCCCGCCGCCGAACCGCAAGCGGTCGCTGGAGATGCTGTGAACCTCGCCCAACTAGGCGCCCGGCCGGATCAGGGGATCGGGCAGGGCGCCGGGCGGCGCGACACATCGCTGATCAGGTAGAAGGCGACGGCGGCGATGACGAGGGCGCCGCCGACCAGCTGGGCCGCGCTGACGCTCTCGGCAAAGGCCAGCCAGACCCAGAGCGGGCTCAGTACCACGTCGATCAACATCATGAAGCCGGCCTCGCCGGAGCGGATATAGCGCCCGCCCATCAGGCTCAGCACATTGGCGAGCCCCGAGGTCAGCACGCCCAGCAGCGCGCAGACCAGCAGCCCGTGCGCCGAGGGCAGGCCGGCGGGCACCATCGGCAGGGCGACCAGCGCGGCGGCGAGCGCGGAGGCGAGGCTGACCAGCGTCAGGTCCAGCGCGGGATGCTTGCGCACCAGCACCAGCAGCCCGGCCCAGCTCAGCACCATCAGGAAGGTCATGCCGATACCCGCGAGGTCGCTCGGCGACATCGACGCCCCCGCCGTGATGACGATGCCGAGGCTGGCCAGCGCCGCCGCGCCGACAAAGCGCAGGCTCAGCGGCTCGCGCAGCGCCACGAAGGCCATGGCGGCGGCCACGAAAGGCAGCACCGCGCCCACCGTCATCACCGTCGCGACCGAGGTGAGCTGCAGCGCGGCGATATAGGTGACATTGCCGGCGACGCCGAGAAACACGGCGAGCATGCCGATCGGTGAGGCCAGCAGGCGAAGCGCGCCGATGCGGTTGCGGCTGGTGAGCAGCCAGAACGGCGCCAGCGCCACGGCGGCGAACAGCGACCGCCACAGCACGATCGACCAGGAATCCATCTCCGCCAGCCGGACGAAGAAGCCGGCCGTGCTCCACAGCACGGTGCCCGCCAGCACCAGGGCGAAGCCGCCCGAGCGGGTTTGCAGCAGGGCGGATACGGGCGAATGGGGCCGCGCTTGGACGTTCGACATGGCGGCCTCTGCCGGTTGCGGTTTGATCCTGAATAGGGCAAAGTAGACCAGTCGTCTAGAGCGTGGTTCGGCTGATTTGACACAATCTGATCGGTGAGCTGCCTCCAGGCTGGAAAAGGGAGCACGCGCCAATGTCCACCCGCGACAAGATCGTTGCCGCCGGGCGCCGGGCGATGCTGGAGCAGGGCTATGAGGGCACCGGCCTCGGCCCGCTTCTGGCCTCGATCGCCGTGCCCAAGGGCTCCTTTTACCATTTCTTCGCCAGCAAGGAGGCGTTCGCCGCCGCCGTGCTCGCCGCCTATGCCGGGCAGTATCGCACCCAGCGGCAGGCGCTGTTCGCGCAGGCCGATGTGAGCCCGCTCGCCCGCATCGAGCGCCATCTGCTCCAGCTTGAGCAGGACACGCTGGCCGAGGGGAATGTGGCGGGGTGTCTTTATGGCGTTCTCGCGCTGGCCGCGCCGGGTCTCGGGGGAGAGTTGCGGGGCAAGCTCAACGAGGTGTTCGCCTGCTGGGAGACCGATCTCGCCGCGCTCATTGAAGAGGCGCAGCAGGCCGGCGAGGTCGATGCTGGCCTCGATCCGCGCGAGGCGGCGGCGCATCTGATCGATTGCTATGAAGGCACGGTGATCCGCGCGCGTGCCGACGATCCCGCCGCGGCCTTCGCCCGTTTCCGCAAATTCGCGCTGGCCGCCCTCGGGGCGGGGGCCAAGGGGCCCACGGGGGCGCCGCTGTCCTGAGCCTCGCCTATCGACAGGACGGCGCTCCCCGCTCCATAAGCGGCGGCGATCGCCCGCCCCTTCCTTCTCCTTCGGACGCCGCCCGTGCCGAATGCCCCGCTCATCCGTCTCGACCACGTCACCCTCAGCCGCGGCGGGCGGGTGGTGCTGGACGATGTGTCGCTGGAATTGACCGAACGGCGGATCGGGCTGATCGGCACCAATGGTTCCGGCAAGAGCTCGCTGGTGCGCCTGCTCAACGGCTTGCTTACCCCGGACAGCGGCCGCGTCATCGTGCACGGCATCGACGCCGCCGAGGCCCCGGCCGAATTGCCGCGCACCGTCGGCTTCATTTTCCAGAACCCGGACCACCAGATCATCTTCCCGACGGTGGCCGAGGAAATCGCCTTCAGCCTCGAACAGGCCGGCCGCTCGCGGCGGGAGGCGCGCGAGGGGGCGGTGCCGGCGCTGGCCCGCTTCGGCCGGGAAGGCTGGGCCGAGCGCCCGGTCCATGCGCTGTCGGAGGGCGAGAAGCAGCTTCTGTGCATCATCGCCGTGCTGGTGATGGAGCCGGCGGTGATCGTGTTCGACGAGCCGTTTTCCAGCCTCGACCTGCCCACCCGCCGCCGGCTGGAGACGCTCATCGCCGCCCTGCCGCAACAGGTGCTGATGATCGCCCATGAGATGGACGCCTTCGCCGGTTACGACCGGCTGCTCTGGCTGCATGAGGGCCGCGTGCGCCTCGACGGCCCGCCGCAGGAGGTGCTCGCCGCCTACCGCGCCTTCGCCGAGGCGCTGGCGTGATCTCGCTCTATCTGCCCGAGCGCACCTGGCTGCACGCCATCCCCGCCGGCTGGAAGCTCGCCGCGCTGGCGCTGATCAGCCTCGTCATCTCCCCGATCGAGAGCCTGCCGGTGATGGGCGCGCTCATCCTCGCCGTGCTGGCGCTCTATGCCTCGCTTGGGTCCGCGGCGCTGCGCCAGCTTGCCCTGCTGCGGGCCATGTGGCCGCTCTTTGCCATCCTGCTCGCCTTCCATTGGTGGAATGGCGATCTCATCTTCGGCCTCGTCGTGCTGACGCGCCTCCTCGCTATGATCCTGCTGGCCAATGCCGTGACCATGACCACCCGCATGGACGCGATGATGGATGCGGTGGAGCCCATTCTGCGCCCGCTCGGCTGGGTCGGCCTGTCGCCGCGCGCGGTGGCGCTGATGGTGGCGATGATGATCCGCTTCATCCCGCTGCTTTTCGCGCTGTGGGAGGCGCTGAACGAGAGCTATCGTGCCCGCACCGGAAAACGCGGCGGCTGGCGTCTGCTCGCGCCGTTCTGTATCCAGACGCTGCGCCTGTCCCACCATACCGCCGAGGCGCTGGCCGCGCGTGGCGGCGCCCCGAGAGGAGACCGCCGATGAAGGATCGCTCGCTCGTCCAGATCGCCCTCTATGCCGCGATCTTCGCCGTGCTCGGCCTGCTGCCGAAATTCGACATCCCGCTGGCCGGCGGCGTGCCGATCACCGCGCAGAGCATGGGCGCGATGCTGGCGGGGGTGATGTTAGGGGCCTGGCGCGGGGCGGCGGCGATGGTGCTGATGCTGTTCGTGGTGGCGCTCGGCGCCCCCCTGCTGGCCGGCGGGCGCGGCGGGCTCGGCGTGTTCTTCACCCCCTCGATCGGCTTTATCGTCGGCTGGGTCGCGGTCGCCTTCGTGGCCGGAGCGATCATGCAGGCGCTGCGCAAGGCGCCGGTCTTCCCCGCCGCGCTGATCGCCTCGGTGGTCGGCGGCATCGTGGTGATGTACGCCTTCGGCATTGTCGGCATGGCGATGCGGACGCAGCTTTCCCTGCTCGACGCCACCAAGGCCTGCCTGATCTTCATCCCCGGCGACGCCATCAAGGCGGTGCTGACGGCGCTGGTCGCCCAGACCGTGGCGCGCGGCCTGCCGGAGGCGCTGCTCTCGCGCAACGCCTGATGGGAACGACCATCGGCGCGGCGCTGTCGGCCCTTGCCGCGCGCGCACCGGCGCGCGTCGCCCTCGTATGCGACGGCGACCAATGCACCCGCGCCGCCCTTGCCGCCCGTGTGGATAGCCTCGCCCGCTGGCTGGCCGCTCGCACTGGGCCGGGCGAAGGCGTCGCGCTCGCCATGGGCAATGATCCCGCGCTGGTCGAACTGTTCCTCGCCTGCGCGGTGAGCGGGCGGCAGGCCTTCGTCTATGATCCCGGCTGGCCCCCCGCCACCCGTGCCGTCCTTGAGGCCGCGCTGGCCCCGGCGCTGACGCTCGATGCCGCGCCGTCGCTCGATGGCATACCCGGCCCGCTCCCCGCGCCGCCCAACCCCGACACGCCCTTCTATGTCGGCTTCACCTCCGGCTCGACCGGTGTGCCGAAGGGCTATCGCCGCAGCCATCGCAGCTGGATCGACAGCTTCACCGTGAGCGAAGCCGAGTTCGGCCTCGGCCCGGACGATGTGGTGATGGCCCCCGGCGGGCTCGCCGCCTCGCTGCACCTCTATGGCGTGGTCCATGCGCTGCACAGCGGCGCGCGGGCGGTGATGATGCGCGCCTTTCACCCCCGCCGCGCGCTCCGCCTGATCGCCCGCGAGGGCGTGAGCGTGCTCTATCTCACCCCGACCCAGTTGCAGATGCTGGTGGAGGCCGGGGCGGACGCGACCTGCCCCAGCGTGCGCCTCCTGCTGATCTCCGGCGCCAAATGGCGGCCGGAGACCCGCGCGGGGGTGCAGCGCCTGTTCCCCAACGCCGCCATCGGCGAGTTCTACGGCGCGTCGGAACTCTCCTTCGTCACCATCGCCCACCCGGACGAGACCGTGCCGCCCGGCTCGGTCGGCCGCGCCGCCCATGGCGTCACCCTCTCCATCCGCGACGCGCAGGGGCAGGAACTGCCGGTCGGCGAGGCCGGCGCGATCTGGGTCGGCTCGACCATGCTGTTCGACGGTTATGCCTGCGGCGGCAGCGAGGATCTCGGCCGCACCGAGGGTTTCATGAGCGTCGGTGACCATGGCCGTCTCGACGCGGCCGGCTTCCTCTATCTGCATGGCCGCGAGAAGCGCATGCTGGTCACCGCCGGGCTGAACGTCTACCCGGAAGAGGTCGAGGCCGTGCTCACGCGCCTGCCCGGCATTGAGGAGGCGGCGGTGTTCGGCCTGCCCGATGATCTGCGCGGCGTCGAACTCGTCGCCGTGCTGCGCGGGACTTTCGCCGCCGCAGGGCCGGACGCGCCGGCGCTGCGTGCCGCCTGCCGCGCCTTTCTCCCCGCCGCGAAGATCCCCCGCCGCTTTCTCGCGCTTGCCGACTGGCCGCGCACCTCCGGCGGCAAAGCGGATTTGCGGGCGCTGGAGGCGATGGCGCGCGAGAGGTTGGGCCGATGAACGCCGCCCACCTCGTCGCCGCCCGTCGCACGGCGGTGGCGCCCCGGCGCGGCGCCTTCAACGCGGTGGAGGCGCATGACCTTGCCGCCCCGGTGCTGCGCACGTGCCTCTCCGATGCCGGCATCCCGCCCGAGGCGGTCGGCCATGTCATCCTCGGCAATGCGCTGTCCGGCGGCGGCAATGTCGCGCGTCTCGCCGCGCTGGCGGCGGGCATCCCCGCCCGCGTGCCGGCGCTCACCATGGACACGCAATGCTGCTCCGGGCTCGACGCCATCGCACTCGGCGCACGGCTCGTCGCGAGCGGCGCGGTGGAGATCGTGCTGGCCGGCGGGGTGGAAAGCTGGAGCCGCGCTCCCTTGCGCGCCCGCCGCCCGCGCTCGCCTGAGGACGCGCCGGCCTTTTACGACCGCCCGGCCTTCAGCCCCTTCCCGGACCGCGACCCGGACATGCTTGAGGCGATGGCGGCGCTCGCCGTCGAGCGCGGCTTTACCCGCGCCGCCCAGCACAATGTCGCGGTGGACAGCCACGCCAAGGCGCGAGCCGCGCGTGAGCGGATGGCGGCTGAGATCGTGCCGGTCGCCGGGCTCGCTCACGACGCCTTCACCCGCGATCTCACCCACCGCCTCGCCGCCCGCGCCCCGCTCGTCGCCGGGGAGGGGGCGTGCGCGCTCGACGCCACCACCGTCGCGGTGGAGGCGGATGCCGCCGCCTGCGTGCTGATCGTCTCCGGCGCTGTGAAAGAACGCCTTGGCCTGCCCTCCTGCATCGTCACGGCGGCCGCCTCAGTGGGAGGGGAGCCCGAGCGGCCTTATGATGCGCTGGTGCCGGCGGTGCGGGCGGTTCTGGATCAAACGGGTCTCGCTCTCGACGCGCTGGCCGTCATCGAACTGATGGAAGCCTCCGCCCCGCAGCTTCTGGAGAATCGGCGCCATCTGCCGCTGGCGGACGACCGGCTGAACCGCGGCGGTGGGGCGCTGGCGCGCGGCCATCCGGTCGGCGCGTCCGGCGCCATCCTTGGCGTGCGGCTGTTCCAGGAGCTGATGGACATGTCCGGCGGCGCGCGCGGCCTTGCCGCCATTGCCGCCGCCGGGGGGCTGGGCAGCGCACTTATGCTGCAACGCAGCTAAGCCTTTGTTTGCGTGCCGCCTCCGGTTGTGCAGGATTGCTGACTGGAATCATTCTCTCGGACGTCTCGCCGGCGCGGGGGCAAGAACGGACCAACCGGAATGACGGACCAACCGGCATGAACGTGATCTCATCCCGCCAGCAGGACATCCTCATGCTGGCGCGGGCGCAGGGGCGCGTCAGCGTGGAGGATCTGGCGGGGCGTTTCGACGTCTCCCCGCAGACCATCCGCAAGGATCTCAACGATCTCTGCGTGCGCCGGCTGATGTCGCGCGTGCATGGCGGCGCCGTGGTCGCCTCGGGCGTGGAGAACCTCGCCTATGAGGCCCGCCGCGCCATGGCGCAGGGCGCCAAGCGCGCCATCGCCGAGGCCGCCGCCGACATGGTGCCGAACCGCGCCTCGCTGTTCATCAATATCGGCACCACGACGGAAGAGGTGGCCCGCGCGCTGGGCGACCATGAGGACCTCCTGGTCATCACCAACAACCTCAATGTCGCGACGCTGCTCTACCGCCACCCGAAGATCGAGCTGATCATGGCCGGCGGCCCGGTGCGCCATGCCGATGGCGCGGTGATCGGCTCGGCGGCGGTGGATTTCGTCCGCCAGTTCCGCGTCGACTATGCGGTGATCGGCGCCTCCGCCATCGAGGAAGACGGCACGCTGCTGGATTTCGACTATCGCGAGGTGCAGGTCGCCCGCGCCATCATCGACAATGCGCGCCAGGTCATTCTGGTGGCCGACCGCTCCAAGCTGGAGCGCACCGCCCCCGTGCGCATCGGGGCCATGGCGGAGATCGACACCTTCGTCACCGACGTCGTCTCCTCCCCCTCGCTGCGCGACGTCTGCGCCCGCGACGCGGTGGAACTGATCGAGGTCGGCTCGCGCGACGAGGACGCGTTCTAGGGGGCGGAGGCTCGTCCATCGTCATCCCCGTCCCCGGACTTGATCCGGGGATCACCCCGGGGATCCACGACTTTCTTGCTGCCCGAACCCGGCCAAGTCGTGGATGGCCGGATCAAGTCCGGCCATGACGGCGCTCCCGGTATCCACGCGTCGGACCACCCCGCCGAAGTTACAACACAGGGGTGGTTAGCGCCCGGCGCGTCATGGCCTACACTCCGCGCCCCATCTGCCGGAGGATCGACATGGAACTGCGCCGCCTTGGCCGCTCCGACATTCTTGTCCCGCCGCTGTGCTTCGGCGGCAATGTGTTCGGCTGGACCGCCGACGAAGCGACCTCGTTCCGCCTGCTCGACGGGCTGGTCGAGGCCGGCTTCACCTTCATCGACACGGCGGATGTCTATTCGCGCTGGGCTCCCGGCAATCAGGGCGGCGAATCCGAGGCGATCATCGGCCGCTGGATGAAGGCGCGCGGCAATCGCGACAAGCTCATCATCGCCACCAAGGTGGGCTCCGATATGGGCCTCGGCCGGGTCAGCCTTGCCCCCGACTATATCCGAAGCGCGGTGGAGGCCTCGCTCACGCGGCTGCAGACCGACCGCATCGACCTCTACCAGTCGCATTGGGACGACCCGGACACCCCGTTCGAGGAGGTGCTCGGCGCCTATGACGAGCTGATCCGCGCCGGCAAGGTGCGGCTCATCGGCGCTTCCAACCTCACCCCCGCCCGGCTGTTCGAGGCGCTGGCGGTGGCGGCGCGCGAGAAGCTGCCGCGCTACGAGACGCTCCAGCCGGAATATAACCTCTGCGAGCGCGCCGGCTTCGAAGCCGAGCTGGAACCGCTGTGCCGCGGCAATGGGCTCGGCGTCATCACCTATTTCTCGCTCGCCGCCGGCTTCCTGACCGGCAAGTACCGCAGCGCGGCGGATGCGGGCAAAAGCCCGCGTGGGGAAGAGGTGGTCGGCAAATATCTCAACCCGCGCGGCCTCGCCATCCTCGCCGCGCTTGATCAGGTCTCGGCCGCCCATGAGGCGAGCCCGGCGCAGGTGGCGCTCGCCTGGGTGATGGCACGCCCGAGCGTCACCGCCGCCATCGCCAGCGCCTCGAAGCCCGAACAGCTCGGCGATCTCCTCGCCGCCGCCCATCTCACCCTCTCGGGCAGCGAGATCGCCGCGCTCGACGCCGCGAGCCGCTGGAAGGACGCCTGATGACCAAGCTTTCCCCCGCCGAGATCGGCCGTTTCATCGATGCCGGGCGCGGCGTGGCGCCGGCGGACCTCGTCATCAAAAACGTCCAGCTGCTCGACGTCATCACCGGCGCCATCACGCAGACCGACATCGCCATCGTCGGCAACCGCATCGTCGGCACCTATGACCGCTATGACGGCGCGCGCGAGATCGACGGCACCGGCCTGTTCGCCGTGCCGGGCTTCATCGACACCCATCTGCATGTCGAATCCTCGCTGGTCACCCCGCTGGAATTCGACCGCTGCGTGCTGCCGCATGGCGTCACCACGGCGATCTGCGACCCGCACGAGATCGCCAATGTGCTGGGTGCGGAGGGCATCCGCTATTTCCAGCGTTGCGCCGAGCAGACCATCATGGATCTGCGGGTGCAGCTCTCCTCCTGCGTGCCGGCCACCGCCTTCGAGACCTCGGGCGCCGAACTCGACGCGGGCGACCTCATCGCCCTCACCGGCCACGCCTCGGGCATCGGCCTTGCCGAGTTCATGAATTTCCCCGGCGTACTGTTCAAGGAGGCCGGCTGCCTCGCCAAGCTCTCCGCCTTCTCCGACGGGCGGATCGACGGCCATGCCCCGCTGCTGGGCGGGCGCGACCTCAATGGCTACATCGCCGCCGGCATCCGCACCGAGCATGAGGCGACCGCGCTGGCGGAAGCCCGCGAGAAGCTGATGAAGGGCATGACGGTGCTGATCCGCGAGGGCTCCGTCTCCAAGGACCTGCACGCGCTGATCCCGCTGATCACGGCCGATACCTCCGCCTTCCTCGCCTTCTGCACCGATGACCGCAACCCGCTCGACATCGCCGAGGAAGGCCATCTCGACTACATGATCCGCACCGCCATCGCGCGCGGCGCGCCGCTGCACCATGTCTACCGGGTGGCGAGCTGGTCGGCGGCCAACGCCTTCGGCCTCACCGATCGCGGCCTCATCGCGCCGGGCCGGCGCGCCGACATCGTGCTGCTGGACGATCTGGAAGCCTGCTCGGTGCGTCAGGTCATCTCGGCCGGCCGGCTGGTCACGGATGAGTTATTCGCCACCCGCGCCGGCGTCGAGCCGGTCGGGCTCGAATCGATGAAGGCGGAGGCGGTGAGCGCGGATGATTTCCGCATTCCTGCCACCGCGCCGGCGACGCGGGTGATGGGCGTGGTGCCCGGCCGCATCATCACCGAGGACCTGACCTTCGACCTGCCGGTGATCGACGGCGAAAAGCGGGTCGATCTCGACAAGGATGCGGTCAAGGTCTGCGTCGTCGCCCGCCACGGCAAGAACGACAATATTGGCCGCGGCTTCGTGCATGGCTTCGGCATGAAGCGCGGCGCCATAGCCTCCTCGGTCGGCCATGACAGCCACAATATCTGCGTCGTCGGCGCCGACGAGGCGGACATGGCGGCAGCGGTCAACCGGCTGATCGCCATCAAGGGCGGCTTCGTGGTGGCCGAGGGCGGGCAGGTCACCGCCGAACTGGCGCTTCCCGTCGCCGGCCTCATGTCCGCCGGCTCTTTCGAGGAGGTGCATGACAGCCTCATCCCGCTGCGCGCCGCCGCCAAGGCCCTCGGCGTCGTGCTGGCCGAGCCGTTCCTGCAGGTCGCCTTCCTGCCGCTGCCGGTGATCCCGCACCTGAAGATTACCGATCACGGCATGTTCGACGTCGACGCCTTCGCGCCCGTGGAGGGGTAGGGGCGAGGGGACTGCAATGTGGTGGACGCGTGACGCATCAATGGAAGGCGAGCCCCCTTAGGGTCGTCATGGCCGGACTTGATCCGGCCATCCACGCCTTCCCCACCGCTGCACCCGGCCAAAGTCGTGGATCCCCGGGTCAAGTCCGGGGATGACGGCGTGAGGACGACGGCGGGCGTGACGAGCTCACTTGCATGACAATGTGCCGGCCGTTGCGATCTCCGGTGCGGAAACGCGCGTCCAGGTGCCGGCTGTCTTGCGCCATTCTTCCTTCCGCTCGAAAATCTGTGAACCAAGCTTTGCCGAGATCAGGATGTTGATTTCCGACCCCGCCTTGACTTGCGGGTAAAAGCTTGTCGCCTCCTTACCAAAGGAAAAGCTGGTATCGCCTTTCAACGTGCCTGAGGTCGGCTCGCACAGTTTGATGTTGAAAGAGCCGGGCACATTCGTCGCCTGCTTTTCCAGATAGACCATCTGGCTGGCGCCCATATCGAGTACTTGCCCGACATATAAACGCTCATCCTGCTCAAGAACGGGCTCTTGTGCCAGTCGCTCCGCAATACGAGACAGATCGGCCGAAAGGTCAGCCGGCTGAATAAAGGCGTAATAGCTGATCAGCGTCCCGCCCACCGTCGCGATGAAGCCGATAATAGCCATCGTCCGTTCTATGAATGCCCACATCCCAGATAACCCCCGTCCGCCCCATTCAATTTAGGCGAATGCTTTTCAGGTGTCGAGATTGCTGGCCTCTTATCTGAGGCAGCGAGAGAAACTGGCCCACTATGACAATTTTAGAGGCCACGACTTACTTGCCACTGCGGCCTGGTCACTCCTACGCCGTCAGGACCGGGCTTGACCCGCTCCTCCACGCCTTTGGTCCATCGCTGGGAAGTCGTGGATCCCCGGATCAAGTCCGGGGATGACGGGGGGGGGGATGGTTGGTCGCGGCCGGCTGGCCCCCTGACGGTTTTCAGGGTGCCGCCCCCCGGCGCGATCTGCTAGACCCTTCGCCCGACCCTCGACCCTTCGCCGAGACCCGCGCCCGCCATGCCCCGCCTGCGCTCCGCTGTCTTTCTTGTCCTGCTGGTGCTGTGGACGGTTCTGCTCGCGCCGAGCATTCCCTATTACAAGCTGCGCAATGAGCCGGCGCGCACGCGGGGCTTCTCGCGCTTCTGGGCGCGCGGGGTGCTCGCCATATTGCGCCTCGTCGGCGTTTCCTACCGCACCATTGGCGAGAGCAACCGCCCGAGCGGGCCGGCGCTCTATGTCGCCAACCATCAGTCGACCTTCGAGACCATTGCCATCGCCGTGCTGGTGCCCGATGTCGCCATCGTGCTGAAGGAAGAACTCTACCGCATCCCGGTCTTCGGCTGGTTCCTGAAGCATTCGCCGATGATCGCCATCGACCGGGCCGGCGGCGGGGCGGCGATGAAGAAGATGTTCCGCGAGGGCCGCGCGGCGGCCGGCGAGGGGCGCAGCCTGCTGATTTTCCCTGAGGGCACGCGCCAGAAGGTGGATGCGCGCGGCGAGTTCCAGCGCGGCGTGGTGCTGCTCTACAAGGCGCTCGGCCTGCCCGTGGTGCCGATGGTGCACAATGCCGGGCTGTTCTGGCTGGCGCGCAGCTTCCAGATCAGGCCGGGGACGATCACCGTCTCCTTCCTGCCGCCGATTCCCCCCGGCCTGCCCGAGGCGGCGTTCATGGAACGGCTGCATGCCGGCATTTACGACGAGCGCGACCGGCTGGTGGCGCAGGTGATAGGCGAGACGACAGACCAGACGACAGGCGCCCCCGGCGCCGGGAGTGACGCATGAGCGAGCAGGCGGGCAGGCCGATGGACGAGCCGATGGACGAGAACGCGGCCATCGTCATTCTTGGTGCCGGGCAGGGCGGCTTTCAGGCCGCCGCCTCGCTGCGCGAAGCCGGTCATGCCGGGCCGATCACGCTGATCGGCGACGAGCCGGGCCTGCCCTATCAGCGCCCGCCACTGTCCAAGGCCTATATGAAGGGCGATGCGGGAATCGAGCAGATCGAGCTGCGCGCCGCCGCCTTCTATGCCGACCACGCCATCACGCTGGTCGAGGGACGGGCCGTGGCCATCGAGCGGGAGGCGCGGCGCGTGCGGATGGAGGACGGATCGGTCCATTCCTACGCCCATCTCATCCTCGCCACCGGCGCCCGCAACCGCCCGCTGCCGGTGCCCGGCCGGGAGCTTTCCGGCGTCTATTACCTGCGCACCCGCGCCGATGCCGATGTGCTGAAGGCCAGGCTCCCCGCCGCCCGCCATGTGGTGGTGATCGGCGCCGGCTTTATCGGGCTGGAATTCGCCGCCGTGGCCCGCGCCCTCGGCCATGAGGTGCTGGTGCTGGAAGCGGCCGCCCGCCCGCTCGCCCGCGCCGTCTCGACGCAGATGTCGGCTTTCTTCGCGGACGAACATCGCGCCATGGGCGTCGATCTGCGCTGCGGCGCCGGCGTGGTCGGGCTGGTGGGCGAGGGCGGCCACGTCACCGGGGTTTCGGCGACGGACGGCACCATCCACCCGGCCGATTTCGTGCTGGTCGGCATCGGCGTCGCGCCCAATGTCGAGCTGGCCGCGGAGGCCGGGCTGGAGGTGAGCAACGGCATCGTGGTGGACGCGCATCTGGCGACCCTCGATCCCGCCATTTCCGCGCTGGGCGACGCGGTGGCCTATCCCAGCGTGCATGCCGGCATGATGGCGCGGCTGGAATCGGTGCAGAACGCGGTCGATCAGGCGCGTTCGATCGCCGCCCGGCTGACCGGCAAGGTCGGGCCGGCCGGGGAGCCGCTGCCCTATACCGCCGTGCCGTGGTTCTGGAGCGATCAGGCCGATCTCAAATTGCAGATCGTCGGCATCGCCGGGCCGACCGACCTCGCCGTGCTGCGCGGCGACCCGGCCTCGCGCCGCTTCTCGGTGTTCCGCTTCCATGAGCGCCGGCTGACCGCCATCGAGAGCGTCAACCGGCCGGCCGACCACATGCTCGGCCGCCGCCTGCTCGCCGGCACGCCGCGCCTCACCCCGGAGGAAGCGGGCGATGAGAGCTTCGATCTGAAAAGCCTGCTGGCGAAGTAGGACGCGCCCGGACGCCTTGGACTGATTACCCTGATCGTCCACCTGACTGCACTGACTGGCCACGCCTGAGCCGCGCTGATACCATCGGAAAACACCCCGTCGCGCGGAATTTCCGATGGCCTTCTCGCTGCGCCAGCTGCAATATTTCATCGCCGTGGCGGAGAAGGGCTCGGTGTCCTCCGCCGCCCATACCCTGTCCATCTCGCAATCGACGATGACCGAGGCGCTGCGCGAGCTGGAGCTGGACCTCGGCTTCAAGCTGCTGGAGCGCCACGCCCGCGGCGCCGCCCTCACCCTGAAGGGCCACCAGTTCCTGCGCCATGCGCGCAAGATTCTCGGCGATGTCGCCGATGCCCGCCGCGCGCTGGCCGGGGCCGAGGCGACGGCGTTGACGGGGAGGCTGTCCATCGGCGTCACCCCGCTGGTCGCCGGCTATATCTATCCCGATCTGATCGCCCGCTTCCGCCGCGCCTTTGCCGGCGTCACCGTCGAGGCGGTGGAGGATGCGGGCGATTATCTCGAACATCTGCTGATCGGTGGCGAGCTGGATGTCGCGGTGATGGTGCTGCCACAGGAGCGCCGCTCGCCCGCCCTGCAGACGGAAACCGTTGAAATATCACCCTATCGTCTATGGACGCCGCTCGGCCACCGGGCGCTGGCGCAGGAGCGGGTGAGCCTGCGCGATCTCTCCGGCGAGCCGCATGTGCTGCTCACCATCGACGAGATCGCCGAGGCCTCCGAGGTGGTGTGGCGCCGCCTCGGCATCCGCCCGCCGGTCGCCTTCCGCACCCGTTCGGTCGAGGCGGTGCGCTCGCTGGTGGCGACCGGGGCGGGCGTTGCCGTGCTGCCGGACCTCACCTACCGGCCATGGTCGCTGGAAGGCGACAAGATCGAGGCCCGCGCGCTGATCGACGAGGTGCCGGCGGTCGAGGTGGCGACCGCCTGGCGGCGCGGCTCCCCGCTCTCGGCCGCCGCCGCCGGCTTCGTCGCGCTGGCGGCGACCCGGCACGCCGGGCGGGGGCGCTGAATTGCCTAGAGGCTAGGCATCGGTTTTTCCGATGCCACTCTTCTGATCTTTGCTGTGGTGCGGGCGATGACGTGGCGGCACACTCTCCTCAAAGGGCGACAAACGCCCGCAGACCAGAGGAACCACGATCATGCCGAGTTCGCATATCACCCGTTTTCTGTCTGTGCCGGCGCTTGCCGCCTGCGCCTCTTTCACCTTCCAACCTCTTGTTGCCGCTGAGCTTTCGGCGATCGGTTCCGGCGAGGGGCAGGTCGATATCGTCGCCTGGCCGGGCTATATCGAGCGCGGCGAGACCGACAAGGCCTATGACTGGGTCAGCGATTTCGAGAAGAAATCCGGCTGCAAGGTCAATGTGAAGACCGCCGGCACCTCGGACGAGATGGTCGCGCTGATGAACGAGGGCGGCTTCGATCTCGTCACCGCCTCCGGCGACGCCTCCCTCCGCCTCATCGCCGGCAAGAAGGTCGCCCCCATCAACACCAAGCTCATCCCGAGCTGGGGCACGGTCGACACCCGCCTGCAGGACGCGCCCTGGCACATGGTCAATGGCGTGCATTACGGCGTGCCCTATCAGTGGGGCTCCAACGTCTTGATGTACAACACGGAAACCTTCAAGGGGCAGGCGCCGAAAAGCTGGAGCGTGGTGTTCGAGGAGCAGACCCTGCCGGACGGCAAGTCCAACAAGGGCCGCATCCAGGCCTTTGACGGGCCGATCTACATCGCCGACGCCGCGCTCTATCTGATGGCGCACAAGCCCGAGCTCGGCATCAAGGACCCCTATGAGCTGACCGAGGAGCAGTACAAGGCGGCGCTCGATCTGCTGCGCGCCCAGCGCAAGATCGTGCAGCGCTACTGGCACGACGCGATGATCCAGATCGACGACTTCACCAATGAGGGCGTCGTCGCCTCCTCCTCCTGGCCGTTCCAGGTCAACCTGTTGCAGGGCCAGAAGAAACCCATCGCCTCCACCATCCCGCAGGAGGGCGCGACCGGCTGGGCCGACACCACCATGATGCATGTCGACGCCGCCCACCCGAACTGCGCCTATATGTGGATGGAGCACTCCATCAGCCCGAAGGTGCAGGGCGATCTCGCCGCCTGGTTCGGCTCGGTGCCCGCCGTCCCCGCCGCCTGCAAGGGCAATGAACTGCTGGGCGCGGAAGGCTGCGCGACCAACGGCATGGGCGATTTCGAGAAGATCCGCTTCTGGCGCACCCCGGTCGCCAAATGCGCCACCCAGCCCGCCGGTTGCGTGCCCTATTACCGCTGGGTCTCCGACTACATCGCCGTGCTCGGCGGGCGCTGACGTCGCAGTTAATCGCAACGCCGTCCTCTGTCGCGACGTCATCCTGAGGTGCCCGGGCGCAAGCCCGGGCCTCGAAGGATGCCGTTGAGGCTGTCCCACCGGACATCCTTCGAGGCTCGCTTCGCTCGCACCTCAGAATGACGTGGTGCGCGCTGTCACGGAATAGTTTTCATGCATGTCCATACACTTAGCGCAGCCACGCCCGCCGTCCGCTTTGCCGGAGTGACCCGGCATTTCGGCGCGGTGCGGGCGGTCGACGGGGTGGACCTTGCCATCGCGCCGGGCGAGTTTTTCGCCATGCTCGGCCCTTCCGGCTCGGGCAAGACGACGTGCCTGCGCCTGATCGCCGGTTTCGAGCAGCCCGATGCCGGGCATATCGAGATTTTCGGCGAGGCGGTGGAGGGGCTCCCGCCCTATCGCCGGCCGGTCAACACGGTGTTTCAGGACTATGCGCTGTTTCCCCATCTCAGCGTCGGCGACAATGTCGCCTATGGGCTGAAGGTGCGCGGTATCGGCCGGGCCGAGAGGGATCGGCTGGCCCGCGAGGCGCTCGCCCTCGTCAAGCTTTCGGGCATGGAAGCGCGGCGCCCGGCGCAGCTTTCCGGCGGCCAGCGCCAGCGAGTGGCGCTCGCCCGCGCGCTGGTGGTGCGGCCCAAAGTGCTGCTGCTGGACGAGCCGCTGGGCGCCCTCGATCTCAAGCTGCGCGAGGAAATGCAGAGCGAACTCAAGAGCTTGCAGCGCGCGCTCGGCCTCTCCTTCGTCTTCGTCACGCATGACCAGAGCGAGGCGCTGTCGATGGCGGACCGCGTTGCCGTGTTCAATGAGGGCCGCATCGTGCAGGTCGGCCCGCCCGAGGATGTCTATGAGCGCCCGGCCACCCGCTTTGTGGCCGGCTTTGTCGGCTCGGCCAATGTGCTGGGGGCCGCGCAGGCGGCGGCGCTCGGCGGCGAGGAGGTGCCGTCCAGCCTGCGGCCGGAGAAGATTATCCTTCTGGGCCATGGTCTTGCCGAACCGGCGGAGGCCGCGCGGCTGGAGGCCCGCGTCGTCGAGGTGTCCTATCAGGGCGCCGTCCGCCGTGTCGCGCTGCTCACCCCCGCCGGCCTGTCGCTTACCGCCCTTGTCCCGGCCTCTGCGCCCGGCGCGATGGTGGGCGGCACGGTGCAACTCGCCATTCCGCGCGGCGCTCTCCAGCCGATGGAGGGCGAGCGTTGAGCCTTGCCACCTTTGACCTGCCGGCCCCGCGCGACGGGGCGCTGCGCCGGCTCTCCGACCGGCTGGTGCGCCGCGCCCGGTTGCTCACGCTGGTGCTGCTGGTGCCGCCGCTGCTGTGGCTGGGGCTGATCTATCTCGGCAGCTTGTTCGTCTTCCTCGGCCAGTCGATTTTCTCGATCGACGAATTCTCGGGCACCATCGTGCGCGAGCCGACCATTACGACGCTGCTGGAGCTGTTCCGCCCCGCCAATTACGACATCGTGCTGCGCACCGTGGGAATTTCCGCTGTGGTGACAGTGCTTTGCGTGGTGATCGCGTTTCCCGTCGCCTATTACGCCGCGCGCTATGCCGGCCCGCGCGCCAAGGCGGCGTTCTATCTCGCGGTGATGATGCCGCTGTGGTCGAGCTATCTGGTCAAGGTCTATGGCTGGAAGCTGCTGCTGGCCAAGGAGGGCGCCATCGGCTGGTTCGCCGGGCGCCTCGGTCTCGGCGGCGCGCTGGAGGCCTGGCTGGCGCTGCCGGTGGTCGGCGGGCCGTCGCTCTCGGTCAGCTATACCGGCATGGTGCTGGTCTTCACCTATCTCTGGCTGCCCTTCATGATCCTGCCCGTTCAGGCGGCGCTGGAGCGCGTGCCGAAAAGCCTGATCGAGGCGGCGGGCGATCTCGGCGCTTCGCCCGCCACGCTGTTCCGCACGGTGATCCTGCCGCTCGCCATGCCCGGCGTGGTGGCGGGCGCCATCTTCACCTTCTCGCTGACGCTGGGCGACTACATCGTGCCGCAGATCATCGGCACCTCGGCGCTGGTGCTCGGGCAGGCGGTCTACATGCAGCAGGGCACGGCCGGAAACATCCCGCTCGCCGCCGCCTTCTCGCTGGTGCCGATCCTCGTCATGGCGCTGTTCCTGACGCTGGCCAAGCGCACGGGGGCGTTCGATGCGCTGTGAAATCAAGGGGCTAGGCCGAAAAATTCCGGCTCGGTTCCCCTCCCTCCTTCCCTCATCCCCGGGCTTGACCCGGGGATCCATCGCGGCAGCGCAGGCTCCCGGCTCACTGGATCCCCGGGTCAAGCCCGGGGATGAGGGGCCATATGAAATCGGGAGCGCCCGATGACCCGCGCCTCGCTCCCCCTCAGAATCGCGGCCGTTGGCGGGCTCGCCTTCCTGCACATCCCGCTGCTGTTCATTCTGCTCTATGCCTTCACCACGGAGGAAAAGAGCTACGCCTTTCCCCCGCCGGGCTTCACGCTGAAATGGTTCGGCGTGGTGTGGGGGCGGGCGGATATCTGGGCGGCGGTCGGGCTGTCGCTGAAGGTGGCGACGATCGCCACCGTGCTGGCGCTGGTGCTGGGCACGCTGGCCGCCGGCGCGCTGGCGCGCACGCGCTTCTTTGGCCGCGAGCCGATCTCGCTGCTGTTCGTGCTACCCATCGCCCTGCCGGGCATCGTCACCGGCATCGCGCTGCGCCAGGCCTTCGGGCTGATGGAGATTCCCTTCTCCTTCTGGACCATCGTGCTCGGCCACGCGACCTTCTGCATCGTCGTCGTCTACAACAACGCAGTCGCGCGGCTGCGGCGGCTCTCGCCCTCGCTGATCGAGGCGTCGATGGATCTCGGCGCGGATGCGTTCCAGACCTTCCGCCTCATCGTGCTGCCGAATATCGGCACGGCGCTGCTGGCGGGCGGCATGCTCGCCTTCGCGCTGAGCTTCGATGAAGTCATCGTCACAACCTTTACCGCCGGCCAGCAATCGACGTTGCCGATATGGATGCTGTCCGAGCTGATCCGCCCGCGGCAGCGACCGGTCACAAACGTCGTCGCCGTCCTCATCATCATTGTCACCTTCCTCCCCATCCTCGCCGCCTACTATCTGACGCGCGAGGGCGAGGCGGTGGCCGGCTCAGGCAAATAGGAGACGTTTCATGGCCGCCCTATCCGACACGCAGATGCTCATCGGCTCCGATTTCGTCGCCGGCACCGAGACGGTGGAGAACGTCCTCAATCCGAAGACCGAGGAGACGCTGATCGAGCTGCCGGAAGCCTCGCCGGACCAGATCGACGCGGCGGTGAGCGCGGCGGACAAGGCGTTCCGCACCTGGTCGCGGAGCACGCCGGCCGAGCGGTCCTACATGCTGCTCAAGCTCGCCGACCGCATCGAGGCCGAGGCGGAGAGCTTCGCCACGCTGGAGGCGTTGAACTGCGGCAAGCCGCGCCACGCGGTGCTGAATGACGAGATTCCCGGCGTCGTCGACTGTTTCCGCTTCTTTGCCGGGGCCGCGCGCACGCAGCACGGCATGGTGGCGGGCGAGTACATGGCCGGGCACACCTCGATGATCCGGCGCGATCCGATCGGCGTCGTCGCCTCCATCGCGCCGTGGAACTACCCGCTGATGATGGCGGCGTGGAAGCTGGCGCCGGCGCTGGCGGGCGGCAATACGGTGGTCATCAAGCCCTCCGAGCAGACGCCGCTCACTCTACTGAAACTGGCCAGGATCATCGCCGACATCTTCCCCGAGGGCGTGGTGAATGTCGTCGTCGGCCGCGGCGAGAGTGTCGGCAACGCCTTGATCAACCACCCGAAAGTCTCGATGATCTCGCTCACCGGTGACATTGCCACGGGCAAGAAGGTGCTCACGGCCGCGGCGCGCACGGTCAAGCGCACCCATCTGGAACTCGGCGGCAAGGCGCCGGTGCTGGTCTTCGACGATGCCGACATCGACGCGGTGGTCGAGGGGGTGAAGATCTTCGGCTATTATAATGCCGGGCAGGACTGCACGGCCGCCTGCCGCATCTATGCCGGCGAGAAGGTCTATGAGAAGCTCGTGGCGGATCTCGCCTCGGCCGTCTCCGGCCTCAAATTCGGCCAGACGGACGACAGCCAGAACGATATCGGCCCGCTGATTTCCGCCCGCCAGCGTGCCCGTGTCGCCTCCTTCGTGGAGCGCGCCTCCGAGCTCAACCACATCGAGATTGCCACCGGCGGCAAGCTCGCGGGCGGGGCCGGCACCGGCAAGGGCTTCTTCTACGAGCCGACCGTGGTGGCCGGTGCGCTGCAGAGCGACGAGATCGTCCGCCGCGAGGTGTTCGGTCCGGTCGTCTCCGTCACCCGCTTTTCGGATGTCGACGAGGCGGTGGCCTGGGCCAATGACAGCGATTACGGCCTCGCCTCCTCGGTCTGGACGCGCGATGTCGGCAAGGGCATGGCGACCGCTTCGCGCCTGCAATATGGCTGCACCTGGGTGAACTGCCATTTCATGCTGGTGAGCGAGATGCCGCATGGCGGCCTGAAGCAGTCCGGCTATGGCAAGGACCTGTCCGCCTATGCGCTCGAGGATTACACGGTGGTTCGTCACGTCATGGTGAAGAACGCTTGAGCGGGAAGGCCGCGCGGCCTTCTGATCGCCATCGGCGCGGCGCCCGCAAAGGTGTATGTTCGTCCCGGCAAGCGCGAATGTGACCGGGCCGTGCTGAATGTGACGAAGAATTAAGTTGGCACGTCGCGCCGCGTCTGCTGTGTCGCAATATAAGCAATTCTACTTGCGACACAGCCAGCGAAGGGGTGCCTATGCGACGTGGGATTGGCCTGCTGTTCTGTCTCGCCCTTGTGGTGGGCGGCGGCGCCTTCGCCTACCAGAAGGGATGGCTCGGCGCCGGCCTTGCCAGCCTCCGGGGCGAAGCGGCCGCGCAGGAGCCCCGCGCTGCATCGCGCATCGCCGTCGAGGTCGCTCCGGCTCGCCAGCAGGACGTGACCACGGACATCCGGTCGATCGGCAGCCTGCAATCCGATGAATCGGTGAAAGTGGCGTCGGAAGTCGCCGGCCGTATCCAGGACATCCGCTTCCGCGAGGGCGAGCACGTCAAGGCGGGCGATGTGCTGGTGCAACTCGACGCGGCTCTGGTGAACGCTTCGATGGAGGAAACCGAGGCGCGTCTTGAGCTGGCCAAGGCCAATTATGAGCGCGCCCAGCGCCTTCAGCAGACCGGCTCCGGCACCGCCCGCGCGCTCGACGAGGCCCGTGCGGAACTCAACACCGCCAATGCCCTGCTTGATTCCCAGCGCGTGCAGATCGCCAAGCACACCATTACCGCCCCGTTCGACGGCGTGGTGGGTCTGCGCTCGGTCTCCCCCGGCGCCTATATCGCCGTCGGCACGGAGCTGGTGAACCTTGAGAAGATCGACCTGCTAAAGGTCGACTTCAAGGTGCCGGAAACCCAGCTCGGGCGCGTCGCCGTCGACCAGTCGGTGGATGTGATGATCGATGCCCTGCCGGGCCGCAGTTTCACCGGTACCGTCTATGCCATGGATCCGCTGATCGACGTCAATGGCCGGGCACTAAGCGTCCGCGCTCGCCTGCCCAATGCCGATCTCTCTCTCCGCCCCGGCCTGTTCGTGCGCGTCGTGCTGAAGGGCAAGGATGTGCGCAGCGCCGTCTTCGTGCCCGAAAGCGCCATTGTCCCGCGCGGGCAGGAGCGCCTCGTCTGGATCGTCGAGGATGGCAAGGCCGTGCAGAAGAAGGTGACGCTCGGCGCGCGCATCGCTGGCGAAGTCGAGGTCGTCAGCGGGCTTCAACCCGGTGCCACCGTTGTCACAGCGGGGCAGGGACGGCTGCGGGAGAATGCGGCCGTGGAGATTGTGAGCGCTCCGGCGGCTCCGCAGAGCTGAGGGCGGGACCATGGGCCTTCCTGAGATCTGCATCCGCCGCCCGGTCTTCGCGACGGTGCTCAGCCTGCTCATGGTTCTGGTGGGCATCGTCGCCTACACCCGTTTGACGGTGCGTGAATACCCAAACATCGACGAGCCGGTGGTGTCCGTGGTCACCACCTATTCCGGCGCCTCGGCCAGCATCGTTGAAAGCCAGGTCACGCAGGTTCTTGAAGGCTCCATTGCCGGCATCGAAGGCATCGATGTTCTCGAATCCACCAGCCGTTCCGAATCAAGCCGCATCACCGTGCGCTTCCGGCCCGAGATCGACCCGGACGTCGCCGCCAGCGATGTGCGCGACCGCGTGAGCCGCGTGCGCCAGCGTTTGCCGGACGAGATCGACGAGCCGGTCATCTCCAAGGTCGAGGCCGACGCCCAGCCGGTGGTCTTCGTCGTGTTTCGCTCCGACCGGATGAACGGGCTGGAACTGACCGATTATATCGACCGCTATGTGGTCGACCGGTTCAAGAACCTCACCGGCGTCGCCGACGTGCAGATCTATGGCGAGCGCCGCTATGCCATGCGGGTCTGGATCGACCGCGAGCGCCTCGCCTCCTACGCGCTGACCGTGCAGGACATCGAGGATTCGCTGCGCGCCCAGAATGTCGAGATACCCTCCGGCCGCATCGAGAGCGTCGACCGCGAGTTCAACGTGCTCTCGCGCACCGCGCTGTCCACGGTGGACCAGTTCAACGACATCGTGGTCAAGCGCGCGGATGGTGCGCAGGTGCGTCTGGGCGAGGTGGCCAAGGTCGAGCTTGGCGCGGCCGATGAGCGCCGGTCCAGCCGGTTCCAGGGCGCGCAGGCGATCATCGTCGGCATCATCAAACAGGCGGTCGCCAACCCGCTCGATGTGTCCTCGGGCGTGCGCGGCGTGCTGCCGGCGGTAAATCAGAGCCTGCCGGAAGGCATGAGCGCGACGATCGGCAACGACAATGCCGTCTTCATCGATCGCTCCATCAATGCGGTCTTCCACACCATCTTCGAGGCCGTCCTGCTGGTGGTGCTGGTGATCGTGGTGTTCCTGCGCTCCTTCCGCGCCTCGATCATTCCGATCGTCACCATCCCGATCTCGCTGATCACCACTTTCGCGATCATGTATGCGCTCGGATTCAGCGTGAACACGCTGACGCTGCTCGCCATGGTGCTCGCCATCGGCCTGGTCGTGGACGATGCGATCGTCGTGCTGGAGAACATCTTCCGGCATATCGAGCATGGCATGAAGCCCATTCCCGCCGCCATCAAGGGCTCGCGCGAGATCGGCTTCGCCGTGGTGGCGATGACGCTGACGCTGGCCGCGGTCTATGCGCCCGTCGCCTTCGCCTCCGGGCGTACCGGGCGGCTGTTTCTCGAATTCGCCCTGACGCTGGCAGGCGCGGTGCTGATCTCCGGCTTCATCGCCCTGTCGCTGACGCCGATGATGTGCTCGCGGCTGCTCAAGCACGAAGCGAAGCCGGGCCGGGTCTCCGCCTTCATCGAGCGGGGGCTGCGGGCGATGGAGAGTGGCTACCGGCGCTTCCTCACCCTCACGCTCAAGGTGCGCCCGCTGGTGCTGCTGGTGGCGCTGCTGGTGGCGGGGGCGAGCGGGGTGCTGCTCTATGTGCTGCCCTCCGAACTCTCCCCGGTGGAGGATCGCGGCGTGGTCCGCGTCACCGGCAGCGGGCCGGAAGGCGCCACGCTCTCCTATACGTCGCGCTACACGAACCAGGTCGACGGGATCCTGAACACGATCCCCGAAATGGACAGCGTGCTGATCATCAATGGCATGCCGGAGGTGCAGCGTTTCCTCGTCATCGGGCGGCTGAAGGATTGGGACGACCGGGAGCGTCGCCAGCAGGAAATCGTCGCGGCTACCTCGCCAAAGCTCCGGCGCATTGCCGGCGTGAATGCCTATGCGAACAATCCGCCTTCGCTCGGGGCATCCAACAATTCGCGGCCGATCGAGTTCGTGCTTCAGACCTCGGGCACCTATGAGGATCTGAACGAATATGTCGACCGCTTCCTCGATCGGGTGCAGGACTATCCGGGCCTGACCAGCGTCGAGAGCGACCTCAAGCTCAACAAGCCGGAAATCTCCATTACCGTCGACCGTGCCAAGGCCGCTGATCTGGGCATCGACGTCTCCGTGCTCGGGCGGACGCTGGAGAGCCTTCTGGGCGGGCGGCAGGTCACGCGCTTCGAGGTCGGCGGCGAGCAGTACGATGTCTATGTCCAGCTTGATGCGCAGGACCGCGCCTCGCCGGCCACGCTCGACACGATCTTCCTGCGCGCGGCGAGCGGGGACATGGTGCAGCTCTCCAATCTGGTCACGGTGCGCGAGACGGTGGCGCCGCAGGAGCTGAAGCGGTTCAACCAGCTCCGCTCGGCCACCATCTCCGGCAATCTCGCACCCGGCTTCGCGCAGGGCGAGGCGCTGGCCTTCCTTGATCAGACGGCGCGGGAGGTGCTACCGCAGACCGTGCAGACCGATGTGGCCGGCCAGAGCCGCGAATTCCGTGCGGCCGGCCAGAGCCTCGCCATCGTCTTCCTGCTGGCGCTGGGCTTCATCTATCTGGTGCTGGCCGCGCAGTTCGAGAGCTTCCGCGATCCCGTCATCATCATGCTCACCGTGCCGCTGTCGATGACCGGCGCGCTGGCGGCGCTCTATTTCACCGGTGGCACGCTCAACGTCTACTCGCAGATCGGCCTTGTCACGCTGGTCGGCCTCATCACCAAGCACGGCATTCTCATCGTCGAATTTGCCAACCAGCAGCAGGAAGCCGGACATGACCGGCGCGCCGCGGTGATCGAGGCGGCGGTGCTGCGCCTGCGGCCGATTCTCATGACCACGGGCGCCATGGTGCTGGGCGCGGTGCCGCTCGCGCTGGCAAGCGGGGCGGGCGCCGAAAGCCGCTCGCAGATCGGCTGGGTCATTGTGGGCGGCATGAGCCTCGGGACCCTCTTGACCCTGTTCGTGATCCCCACGGTCTACTCGCTGATCGGCCGCATTCACCACGTGGCCCATGCCGAGATCGCGCCGGGCCTCATCCACAGCCCCGCCGAATAGCCCCCTCGCCAGCTTCCTTCCCGCCAGTGTTGGCCCGCGCGTTCGGTGCACGCGCGGGCTTTTCTTTGCTGCCGTCCCTACAGTTTTGACCACGCCTTCTGTATAGTTGTTCTAATGAAGCTATCAGTTTGGATTTTTTCTACAAAGAAGGCTTTTTTGAAACTATTTAAACTATCAAACACATTGTTTGACTCAATGTTTTACTCAACCTAAGCAGTTGTTCGAGCGGAGGAGATGGATTCTCACTCTGAAACAGCTGACGCGCGGCGCCGCAGCCGCTTTCGTCCGGCGCCGGCCGGCTTGGGGACAACACATGACACGCACGCTCGGTCCAACCACCCTCCCCACCCTCAGCGTCTCGCTGTTGGCGCTGCTGGTCGCGGCGCCGGCCGTGGCGCAGCAGGCGGTCTCCACCGCGCAGGTGATCGCGACCGACGAGTTCGTGGAGCTGGACCCGGTGACCGTGGTGGCCACGCGGACCGAGGAAAGCTGGATCGACACGCTGGCCGCCGTCAGCGTCGTGCGGCCTGACGACATCGAGCAGATGATGCCGGTGCGTACGCAGGACCTGTTCCTGGGCATGCCGGGCGTCACCGCGATCCAGAACGGCAACTCCACCCAGACGGCGATCAATATTCGTGGCCTGCAGGATTTCGGCCGGGTTGCGGTCATTGTCGACGGTGCCCGCCAGAACTTCACCCAGCTCGGCCATGGCAATGGCGCCGGCACCTTCTTCGTCGAGCCCGGCCTCATCGCCGATGTCGACGTGGTGCGCGGCCCCGTGTCGAACATCTACGGCTCGGGCGCCATTGGCGGCGTGGTGACGATGCGCACCAAGGATGCCGACGACATCATCGCCAAGGGCAATAGCTGGGGCGTCGAGGCGGATGCCGAGGGGGCCACCAACGGGCCGATGGGCTACGGCTCGCTGCTCGCGGCCGCCCATGTCGGTCAGAATGTCGATGTGTTCTTCGGCGGCACCTACCGCAATCAGGACGACTACAAGGATGGCGACGGCAATGTCGTCGACGATACCGGCTACGAGACGTGGACCGGCATCGCCAAGGTCACGGTGCGGCCGGTGGATTTCCACGAGGTCAAACTGAGCTTCCTCAACTATGAGAGTCAGTACCAGACGAGCAACGATTCCTCGTCCACCTCGACAGCCTACCAGACCGAGGTCGCCAACCGCTCGCTCACGCTGAGCTGGGATTATGAAAACCCGGACGACAACCTGTTCGACTGGAGTTCGGCGGTCTACTGGAACCAGGTCGATGAAGATCAGGTGAAGGTGCGCGGCAGCTCGAATCCGATCACCGGTGCCATTGGCGATCCGCGCAGCTTCGTCATCGACACGGTTGGCTTTGACGTCAACAACACCAGCCGCTTCGAATGGGCTGGCATGGAGAACGCCATTACCATTGGCGGCGATTACTTCCACGATGATGTCGACAACACCGATGATTACGGCTTCGGCGACGGTTACAATCCTTCGGGCGAGCGCGGGGTCGGTGGTGCCTTCGTGCAGTGGAAGGCGAATTACTCGACCTGGCTCGAGGCCATCGCGGCGCTGCGCTATGACGCCTATTCGCTGAGCTCGGATGATGGCGGCACGAATGGCGACCGCGTGTCGCCCAAATTCACCCTTGGCATCACGCCGGTGTCCTGGCTGACCTTCTACGGCACCTATGCGGAAGGCTATCGTGCCCCGTCCGTTACCGAGGCACTGGTGAGCGGGCCGCATCCGCTGCCGACCACCGGCACCGGCGAGCTGTTCGACTTCGTGGCCAACCCCAACCTTCAGGCGGAAGTCGGCAAGAACAAGGAAGTCGGCATCAACATCAAGCAGGATGACCTGTTCGTTCCCGGCGACCGCCTGCGCATGAAGGCCAATTACTACCAGAACGATGTCGATAATTACATCGAACTGGTGGAGTACGGCCCGGCCAATACATTCTATGTGTGCCCGATCCCGTCTCGCCCCACGGTCTGCTTCCCCTCCAGCAACAGCTATTCCTTCGCGCAGTATCAGAATGTCGAGGAGGCGCGGCTGCGCGGCTTCGAGTTCGAGGGTAGCTACGATGCGCGCAAATGGTTTGTGAAGCTGTCGGGCCAGACCACGGAAGGCGAAGTAACGGCGGGTGAGGATGCCGGCCAGCCGCTCTCCAGCATTCCGCCGGACCAGATCACCACCACGCTGGGCTTCCGGTTCCTTGAGGAAAAACTCACCCTCGCGGTCAGCTGGACGGCCGTGGCGGCGGTGACGGCGGCGGATCTGCCGGACAATTCGGTCTACGATCCGACCGACAGCTTCAATCTCGTCAGCCTCTATGCGGGCTATCAGCCGAACCCCAATACGCTGTGGCGCCTCTCGGTAGAAAACCTGCTGGATGAACAATACACCCAGTATGAGAATTTCCTCCCCAGCGCGGGGCTGACCGTCAAGGCAGGCTTGACGATCCGCTTTGGCGGCGGCGAAGTGGCGCAGGCCTCGCCCGCTCTCATCACCAAGTGAGCGCGGCAGTCCGAACAGAGGTGTGAAAGCGAACACAATGACGATCGTGACGGATATGCAGCCCGACAGCCGTGCCAAGCGGTTCAAGGCGGCGACGACGGCGGCGCATGAGATGGTGGACACCACCGTCATGGGCGCCAAGCCCTTTGCCAGCCGGGAGAATTACGAACGCTTCCTGCGCTTCCAGTATCGGCTGCACCGCCATGTCGAGCCGCTCTATGCCGCACCGGAGCTACAGGACCTGCTGCCGGGCCTTGCCGATCGCTCGCGGCTCGATCCGCTGGAGCAGGACTTCGCTGATCTCGGTCTGACGCTGCCGGAGGCCGGGTTCGGTCCCGTGCTGCCAAAGGCAGAGGCGCTCGGTTGGCTCTATGTGGTGGAAGGCTCGAACATGGGCGCGGCGTTCCTTGCCAAGGACGCGGCCAGGATCGGCTTCTCCAGCGCGTTCGGCGCGCGCCATCTTGCCGGCCATGCCGATGGGCGCGGCCTGCACTGGCGCCGCTTTACCGCCGGGCTTGATGCGGTCGATCTGACGGAAGCCGAGGAGCGTGAGGCGGAAGCCGCGGCCACGGCGGCGTTCAATCATGTGCTGGAGATCGTCCGGCAGGAAATGCTCTGAGATCAGCGACGGCAAAACGCGGCCCGGCGGCATAGACCCGCCGGGCTGTTTTCCTGTTCAGCCTTGCACCGATTGCGGCAGCAGGAAGGGCGCCTGCGGGGCCCAGCCGATCCGCCCGCGCACCCCGTAAAGCGTCTCGATGACCGCATCGGTGAGAACCTGCTGCGGGGCTCCTTCCGCGAGCACGGTTCCTTCCTTCATCGCCACGATCACGTCGGCCGCCATGGCGGCGAGGTTGAGATCGTGCAGCACCGCCAGCACGCCGACGCCGTCAGCCGCGGCGAGCTTGCGCATATGGCGCACCACGAGCAGTTGCTGGGCAAGGTCGAGGCTTGCCGTGGGTTCGTCGAGCAGCAGATAGCCGGGGCGCGTGCCGCCGGCGAGCTGGGCCAGCGCCCGCGCGATCTGTACCCGCTGGCGTTCGCCGCCGGAGAGCTGCTCATAAAGCCGCTCCTCGAAGCCGCCGAGGTCCACCTCATCCAGCACCTGGCGGATCACCGCCGCGCGTGAGCGGCCCTCCGGCGTGCCGATGCTGACGACCTCTGCCACGGTGAAGGGAAAGGCGAGCTGCGCGTTCTGTGGCACCACCGCGCGCAGCCGGGCGAGTGCCGCCGGACGAAGCCGGTGAATGTCCGTTCCGTCGAGGTGCACCTCGCCGGCATGGGGACGCTGCTCGCCCGACAGGATCTTCAGCAGGGTCGATTTGCCGGCACCATTGGGACCGATCAGCACCGTTACCCGACCGGGCTGGACGAGTGCATGGGCGCCGCTCAGCAGGCGTCGCCCGCCGGCGTGGAAATGGATGTTGCGCGCTGCGTACATCGGGCGCTCGCTATCCGAACAGGGCCGCACGCCGCTTCAGCAGCAGGCCGATGAAGAAGGGCGCGCCGAGAGCGGCGGTAACCACCCCGAGCGGCAGCTCGGCCGGGCTGGCGAGGGTGCGGGCGAGGACATCGGCCCCCAGCAGCAGGGCCCCGCCGAGCAGAGCCGCTGCCGGCAGCAGAACCCGGTGTCCCGGTCCCAGCGCGAGGCGTATGAGGTGTGGCACCACCAGACCGACAAAGCCGATGACCCCGGCGACGGCCACCGCCGCCCCGGTGCCCGCCGCGATCGCCGCGATGGCGAGTGCTTTGGTGCGCTGGACATCGACGCCGACATGGAAGGCTTCGGCCTCGCCCAGCGCCAGCGCGTCGAGCGCACGCCCGAGCCGCGCGGCAACCAGCCCCAGCAGGGCGATGAAGGGCAGCATGCTCACCACCTTGTGCCAAGTGGCGCCGCCAAGACTGCCGAAGGACCAGAAGGTGAAGTCGCGCAATTGCTGGTCCGAGGCGAGGAACACCATCAGCCCGGTGCCGGCGCCGGCCAGCGCGCCGATGGCGATGCCGGCGAACAGCATGGTCGGGATGGAGGTGCGCCCCTGATGGGTGGCGATGGCATAGAGCGCGAGGGTCGCGATCAGCGCGCCCGTGAAGGCCATGAGCGGCAAGCCAAACTCCGCCAGCGCCATCGGCAGCAGCGGCGCGATGTGGGCGCCGAGCACGATCCAGATCACCGCCGCCAACGCCGCGCCGTTCGAGACGCCGATCAGCGCGGGGTCCGCCAGCGGGTTGCGGAAGATACCCTGCATCAGCGCACCCGCCATGGCGATGCTGGCGCCGACCAGAAGCCCGAGCAGGGTGCGCGGCAGGCGGATGTCGAGCACGATCACCGTCTCGCGCAGCTCAAGGCCGACCGGGCGCATGCCGCGGAACGCGCCGATCAGAATGTCCGTCACCCGGCCCGGCGCGATGGTGACCGGGCCGATGGCAAGCGAGGCGAGCACGGCGAGCACCAGCAGCAGGGCGCACAGCAACAGGCCCATTTGGCTGCTGACAAGCCAGCGAACCCGCACCGGGCGCGCGCGTGCCGCCCGGTCGCTCATGGGAGCCTGCGCGCCTGGCTCACCGGGCCGACGTCCAGGGATGGGCGGGCATCGGGGGCAGGTCGAGTTCGGGATAGATCAGCGCGGCGAGGTCGCGGGCCGCCTGCGGCGTGCGCGGACCAAAGGCGAGCAGATAGCCGCCATCCATCCGGTACAGCCTTTTGGCGGTTGCCGCCGGGGAGCCGGCAAAGGCGGGCATGGCCGCCACCGTCTCGTCCGTGAGGGCGTGGTTGCGATCCTGCATGAGGAGGATCGCATAGGGCTCGGCGCCGAGGATCGCCTCGTCCACCGCCGGCTTGTAGCCATTAATGGCCCGCATCGCGTTCTCCACTCCCGCAAGGGCGAACATGGCGTCGGCGCTGGTGTGGGCGCCGCCGACCACGGGTGCGGTGCCGGAGGCGGACAGCACGAAGGCGGCGCTGCGCGGCGTGGTGATGCGCGCACGCAGGGCGGCCAGTGTCGCGAAATCGCGCTCCACCGCGCCCGCGACCTCCTCCCCGCGCTCCGTCACCCCCATGAGCGCGGCGACGCGGCGGATATTGGCGATGACGGTCGCGGGATCGCGCGCCTCGGGAATGGTCTCGACGGGGATGGCGGCAGCCTTCAGCACCGTCACCGCGTCCGGCGGGCCGGCGCCGTCCAGCGCGATGATCAGGCTCGGGCCGACCGAGAGCACCCCCTCGGGAGACAGCGCGCGGATATAGCCGACATTCGGTTTTTCCTTGAGCGCCTGCGGCGGGTAGGTGCTGGAGGTGTCGACCGCCACCACGCGCTCGCCCAGCCCCAGCGCGTAGAGGATCTCCGTCACCGCGCCGCCAATCGCCACGACGCGGCCGGTGTCCGGCGGGGTCTGCGCCCGCGCGGTGGCCGGCAGCAGGGCGAGGGCGAGCGCCAGCAGGGTCGCGGGCAGCGGGAAGGCGAAGGCAGGGCGCAGCATGGCTCATCTTCCACAGCGGGGATGACGGCTCCGGCCCCTCGACGGCGCCGGCACTGGCTGCTGATAGACCCTCGGGCGGCGAGCGCGAAATGATATTTGGATGAGGCTAAATAATTGGAATTGTTCGAATAAAAATCAATGCGCGGTTCAGCGCCGGCGCTCCAGCACGGCGAAGAACAGGATGGTGAGGCCGAGCACGATCAGCAGCAGCACGAAGGAGGCGGCGGCGCCCTCATTGAGGTGCAGGCCGAGAAAAGCCCGGCGATAGGCGAAGAAGCTCAGCACTTCCGTGGCGTTGCCCGGCCCGCCCTTGGTCAGGATATAGGGCAGGTCATAGGTGCGGAATTCGTTGATCAGCTGGATGATGACGGCGATCGCCGCCACTGGCCGCAGCATGGGCAGGGTGATGTACCAGAACTGCTGCAGGGCGGTGGCGCCATCCACCTCGGCCGCCTCATAGGGGTCGCGCGGCAGCGCGGCGAGGCCGGCGGCGAGGATCAGCACCACGAACGAGGTCTGCTGCCAGATGTCGATCGCCGCCATGGTCCACAGCGCGAGGCCGGGATCGCCCAGCCAGTCGATGCGCGGCAGGCCGAGGCTTTCCATCAGCTGGTTGGCGATGCCGAGATTGGGCTGCAGCAGCATCCGCCAGATCAGCGCCACGCTCACCGGGGACATGGCCATGGGGATGGTCAGCACGGCGAAATAGACCGGCTTCATGGTCACCGTGCGGTTGAGCATCAGGGCGATGCCCAGCCCGATCACGAACTCGCCGACAACGGTGACGAGCGAGTATTTGACGGTCAGCCACAGCGCGCCCCAGAACATCGGGTCGCTCATGACGATGACGAAGTTGCGCAGGCCGACCAGCGGAAACAGCGAGGGCTTCAGCAGGGTTAGCGAGGAGACCGAGATGACGGCGGCATAGACCAGCGGAAAGCCCATGACGATGGCCAGGGTGAGCAGGCCCGGCGCCGCAAAGGCCCAGCCGGTCCGCCAGTCACGATCCGCGAAGCCGAGCACCCGCATGGTCATTATTCCGTCTGTGAAGGTCAGAAAAGACGGTGCGCCGGACCGAGGGGGAGGCCGGCGCACCGTGGCCGAAAGTATCAGGCCGAGAGATCTCTCTTCGCGAGAGAAGCGCTCCTTTGGGGGAGGGGGGTCACTTGTTCATGAGCTGGGTCAGGCCATCGGCGGCCGCCTTGAGCGCGTCCTCCGGCTTGGCCTGTCCGCCGCCGGCCAGCGACAGCTGGGTGCCCAGCACGTCCTCGTACTGCGCCGAATAGGCGAAGATCGGGAAGGACTTGCCGGAGGCGACGACGTCGAGCGCGGTCTTGTAGAAGGGGTACTTCTTCAGCACGGCTTCGTCGGTATAGACGTCCGAGCGAACCGGGGCGTGGCCTTCGAGCGCGCGGGCGACGGAGATCTTCTTGCTCTGCACCCACTCGATGAACTTCCAGGCCGCGGCCTTGGATTCATCCGACGTGTTCTTCGGAATGCCCCAGCCCCAGCCGCCGCTCTCGCCATGGCCACCCGGCATGACGCTGAGCGCCAGCTTGCCGGCCACTGACGGGCACTTCTCGGCATTGTCGAGCTGCGGCAGCATCCACCAATAGGTGACCATGCTGAACGTCTTGCCGGCGCACATCAGGCGCATCGTGTCATCGAGCGTGGCGGAAAGGGCGCCCTGCTGCGCGCCGTTCTGGATGTTGTCGGCATAGAGCTTGAGCGCGGTCAGGCCCTCGGGGCTGTTCAGCACCACCTTGCGGCCGGCGTCGAGATAGGCGCCGCCCGACGAGAACAGGTAGTTGGAGAACTCCATCGCGTTCGGGTCGCCGCGCTGGCCCTGCATCGCCGCGCCGACGAGATCGCCGCCGCTAGCCTTGAAGTATTTCGACAGCGCCACATAGTCCGCGAGCGTGGCCGGCGGGGCGAGATCCTTGCCGGTCTTGGCCTTGAAATCGGCCTTGATCTTGGGGTCGCTCAGCAGGTCCGTGCGGTAGATCAGGCCCATCGAGTAGTTGTACATCGGCAGGATAGGCAGCGACTCCTTGGTCGCGCCGAGCAGGTCGAGCATGGACGGGATGATCGGCTTGAGATCGAAGCCGGACTTCTCGACATAAGGCTTCAGGTCTTCCAGCCAGCCGGCGGCGGGGAACTCGCCAGCCCAGAGGAAATCGACCTCCAGCACGTTGTAATAGCTTTCGGGAGAGACGAGCTGGGCGACCAGCTTGTCGTGCATGTCGCCATAGCCGATCTTCTCGAACTCGACCTTGATGCCGGTTTCCTTGGTGAACTCCGGCAGCAGTTTCTCGATGATCTGGGTTTCCGGCACGTCCTCCATCAGGGCGCGCAGGGTGATCGGTTCGGCGAGGGCGGGGCCGGCAGCGGCCAGCATGCTGGCCCCGAGAAGGGCCTGGACGATACGGCGTCTCATCTGCATCTCATCTCTCCTGTTCCGTCTGGTACGGGCTTTGCCCGCTGTCTTGGCGCCGGCCGGGTGAGGCGGCGCAATGGGGCGGCTATTTCACGCTGCCGAAGGTCAGTCCCTGAACGATGAATCGCTGGATGAAGCGGGAGGCGATGACCAGCGGCAGCACCGCCAGCACCACGCCGGCCGACACCTTGGCGATCTGCACGCCGTTGGAAGTCTGCAAGGAGGCGAGAGCCACCGGCACGGTCGCGGTCTGTGGACCGCTCAGCACCAGCGCGAACAGGAACTCGTTCCAGGTGAGGATGAAGCCGAGCACGCCGGCGGCGGCGATGCCGGGCAGCGAAACCGGCAGCACGATGCGCCAGAAGGCCTGCCAGGCGGTGGCGCCATCGGTCTGCGCCGCCCATTCCAGATCAACCGGAATGCCCTCGAAGAAGCCCATCAGGATCCAGATGAGGAAGGGCAGGTTGAGCGCCGCATAGACGATGATCAGCCCGGTCAGCGAATTGGTGAGGCCCACCATGCGGAACAGGGTGAAGGCCGGGAGCACGATGGCCACGGGCGGCAGCATCTGGATGGCGAGCACGGCGAAGCGACCGCCCTTGCCGCTGGTCTTGAAGCGGGCGAAGGCGTAGCCGGTCATGCAGGCGAAGGGCAGGGCCACCACCACCGAGCCGATCGCGACGATCAGGCTGTTCAGATAGGACTGGCCGTAGCGGGTGGAGGTGAACAGTGCGACGTAATTGTCGAGCGTGAACGCCGGCATGATCTCCGGCGAGTAGGACATCGGCTCGGGCAGGAAGCTGGTGCGGATCACCCAGAGCAGCGGAATGAGGATGGCGGCGCAGGTCAGGAGAAGGCCGAAATGAAGGGCGATGCGCCGCATGTCCTGATCCCCCGCCGTTCTCAATGTCCGAGGACGCGGAGCGAGGGACGGGGCAGGGCCCGCGTCGTCTCCGGGTCGAACAGGTGCATGGGCCGGGCGTCGACATAGAGCGGCACGGTGGCGCCGACCGCCGCCGTGTAGTGGCGCGACAGGCGGGCAGAGATCTCCGCCGGGCGCCCCTCGGCGCCGTTTCCCTGACCGATCTGGCCGACCAGAATGTTCTCGACGCCCAGCGATTCCATGGCGACGACGGTGACGTCGATGCGCTGGAAGCCGGGCTGCGGCGCCTCGTGAATATCCTCCGGGCGCAGGCCGAAGATCACCTCGCGCCCGGTTGCCGGGGCATAGGCGTCGCGGTGCATCGCCGGCACCTCGACCGAGAGCCCATCGCCGCGCACGAGGAGGCCGTCCCCCTGCGCCTCAAGCCGCGCGGGAAGGAGGTTCATCGGCGGGGTGGCGAGGAACCGGGCGACGAAAGTGTCCACCGGGTCGGCATAGACATCCAGCGGCTTGCCCACCTGGATCATCCGGCCATCGCGCATGATGCAGATGCGGTCGCCCATGGTCATGGCTTCCACCTGATCATGGGTGACATGGACGATGGTGCGCCCGAGCCGGCGGTGCAGCTTGACCAGTTCGAGCCGCATCTCGGCGCGAAGCTGCGCGTCGAGGTTGGACAGCGGCTCGTCGAGCAGGAAGGCGACGGGATCGCGCACAATGGCGCGGCCAAGCGCGACGCGCTGGCGCTGGCCGCCCGAGAGCGCCGCCGGCTTGCGATCAAGATAGGGGGCGAGGCCGAGCAGCCCCGCCGCTTCCTTGATCTTCTCCTCGATCACCGGGCGGGCGACGCCGCGCATCTTCAGGCCGAAGCCCATATTCTCGCGCACGCTCATATGCGGATAGAGCGCGTAGGACTGGAACACGACGGCGATGTTGCGGTCGCGAGGGGCCACATGGGTCACGCTGCGCCCGCCAATGCGCAGATCGCCCGAGGTGATGCCCTCAAGACCCGCGATCATGCGCAGCGTGGTGGATTTGCCGCAGCCGGACGGGCCGAGAAAGATGACGAACTCACCCTCCGCAATGGTCAGGTCGACGTCACGCACGCCATAGGCGCCGTTGGCGTAGAGCTTGGAGACGTGATCGAGTTCGATCGATGACATCAGGGAACCTTTGCCCGCGGGGCGCGATGCGGAATCTGCGGCGTCTCGGCTGTGAAGCCGCGGTGGGTCCGGTGCGCGAGATCGAATGGTAAGCTCACAAAGTCGAACATGTAAATCACAAAATCGAACGCATCAGCGTGAGTCTGCGATCATGTTCGAACATCGCTCCGGCTCAGGTCGTGTAAACCCCACCGGTCACATTGATCGCCTGACCGGTCATGAAACGCGCCTGTTCCGAACAGAGGAAGACGACGACATCGGCGACATCCTCGGGGGTCTCCAGGCGGCCGAGCGGAGTCTGGTTGATGTAGTCGGCGACCACCTGTTCGGGCGTCACGCCGCGCAATGTCGCTTCCCACTGCGCCTCGCGAGACTGCATGCCGGTGGCGACGAAGCCGGGGCACACGCAGTTGGCGCGGATGCCTTTGGCGGCGAGTTCGCGGGCCAGCGCCTGGGTCCAGCCGACCACGGCGAATTTCGAGGCGGAGTAATGCGCCAGCAGCGGCGCGCCAACCTTGGCGGCGAGCGAGGCGGTGTTGACAATGCAGCCTTTTCCCTGCGCCACGAAGTGCCGGGCGGCGATCTGGTTGGTCAGGAACACGCCGCGCGTATTGACGTCAAAATTGAAGTTCCACTCCTCGTCGGTGATGTCGAGCGCCGGCGCCATGGTGGACACGCCGGCATTGGCGACCAGCAGATCGCACCCGCCCAGCGCGCCGAGCACCTGCTCGAAAGCCATGCTGACGGCGTCGCGCTGGCGCACGTCGATCTGAATGGCGACCGCGCCCCCACCGATCGCCGCCGCCGTCTCCTGCGCCGCGCCACGGTTGATGTCACCCACCGCAACCCGCACCCCCTGCCGCGCCAGCGCCGCCGCAATCGCCCGCCCAATCCCCGCACCGCCGCCGGTCACAAACGCCTTGCGGCCCGAAAGCTCCGGATAGGAAGGGGTGGGGGCGGTGGTCGGGATCATGTGCAGCTCCTGATGTTAGAAGGCACTGTAGACAAACAATATCGAACATCAAGACGAATCTTATGTTTGAATTTGTTCGTTTGATGCGCTAAAACTTGAATCTGCGTGGCGCCGAATCTCCTTCGTCGGTTCGCGTATCGGTGCAGGATCCAATGATGGCCGAAGACCTCTCCTACCGGGATGTTCCCGCCGAGCCGGCCTCCACCGAGGAGCGGGGGCGCTTGCCGTCGCATCTCCGGCATGCCCGCATTCTCGACCAGTTGAGCCTTGCCGGGACGATCAGCGTCACTGGCCTCGCCGCCGAGCTGGGCGTTTCCGACATGACCATTCGCCGCGACCTCCTTGAGATGGAGCGCGAGGGCAAGCTGGTGCGGGTGCATGGCGGGGCCATGCTGGCCGATGCGCCGGTGCCGGTGGCGATGGACAGCGAGGAGCCGCGCTTCGACGCCCGCCTGCGGCGCGGCAGCGATGCCAAGAGCGCCATTGCTGCCTATGCCGCCAATCTCATCGTCGGCTACCGCGCCGTCGCCCTTGATGTCGGGACCACCACCTATCTGATGGCGGGACACTTGCGCGAGGTGCCTCACCTCAAGCTTTTCACCAATAGTCTGCGCGTCTCGGCGCTGCTCGATGGCGGCGGACCGGAAATCTATGTGGCCGGCGGGCGCGTGCGCCCGGAGGAAATGTCGGTCTGGGGCCCGACGGCGATCGCCCAGTTCGAGAAGCTCTGGTTCGATGTCGCCGTGCTCGGCACCTCCGGCATCACCGCCGAGGGGTTCTTCGACTATTCCTTCGAGGACACCGACATGAAGCGCGTCTATCTGCGCCGTTCTGGTCTTCGCATTCTTCTGTGCGACAGCGCGAAGTTCCAGCGCATGTCGCTCGTGCAGGTCGGCTCTTTCACCGACATCAACATGCTCATCACCGACGCAGAGCCGCCGCCGCGTATCGCCGCGGCGCTCGCGGCCGCGCGGGTCGATGTGCGTATCGCGCCGCCTGCCGCCAGCCGTTGATGCGCCGCGGCGTATCCTGTTTCCAAGGAGTAGATGGAATGGTTTTCGAGTGCTTCGGCGAGAAGAAAAAGGTCGTGATCGCCATGGCCCATATCGGTGCGCTGCCTGGCGCGCCGCTCTATGACGCCGATGGCGGCCTCGACAAGCTGATCGAGGGCGTTCTGACCGATGTCGAGAAGCTGCAGGCTGGCGGGGTCGACGCCATCATGTTCGGCAACGAGAACGACCGCCCTTATGTCTTCAAGGGCTCGCCGGCGTCGATCGCCGCGATGAGCGCCATCGTCCAGGCGGTCAAGCCGAGCCTGAAGGTGCCGTTCGGGGTGAACTACCTCTGGGATCCGGTCGCCACGGTGGCCATCGGCGCGGTGACGGGCGCCAGCTTCGTGCGCGAGATCTTCACCGGTCTGTTCGCTTCCGACATGGGTCTGTGGGAGCCGAACTGCGCCGAGGCGGCGCGGCTGCGCCATGATCTCAAGCGCGACGACATGAAGATGCTGTTCAACATCAATGCCGAGTTCGCCCACTCGCTCGACCAGCGCCCGATCGAGTTGCGTGCCAAGAGCGCGGTGTTCTCTTCGGTCGCCGACGCCATCCTTGTCTCCGGCCCGATCACCGGCCAGCCGGCCGACCAGTCTCATCTGCGCAAGGTGGCGGAGACGGTGAAGGACGTGCCGATCTTCGCCAATACCGGTGTGAACATCGACAATATCCGCGACATCTTCTCGGTCGCCTCTGGCGTGGTCATCGGCACCCATTTCAAGGTCGATGGCAACACCTGGAATCCGGTCGAGGCTGGGCGCGTCGCCCGCTTCATGGATGTGGTGAACTCGCTGCGCTGAGCTTGTGAGGCGTCCGGGCTGTGGCCCGGCGCGGATGCCTCACGATGCGCGCGCCTGCCGCGCCACACCGGCGCTCACGTCGATGTGGCGCGGCGTTTTCCACCTCTTGTCGGCATCGACGCGCCTTCCCACTGGATGAGCTTCAATGATGAGCTGCGTTCTCGGCCTCGATATCGGCACCACCTCCACCATCGGCCTGTTGCTGCGCCTGCCGGGGGAAATTCTCGGCGTTGTCTCGCGGCCGGTGACGCTGTCCTCGCCGCAGGCGGGCTGGGCGGAGGAGGATCCGGCACAATGGTGGGCCAATGTGCGCGCCATTACCCGCGAGCTGATCGAGACATCCGGCATCGACCCGGCCGAGATCGTCGCTGTCGGCGTTACCGGTATGCTGCCGGCCGTGGTCCTGCTCGATGCGCAGGGCCAGTTGCTGCGCCCCTCCATCCAGCAGAGCGACGGACGCTGCGGCGCCGAAGTCGCGGAGATGCGGGCGGAGAAGGACGAGGCGACCTTCATCGCCAAGGCAGGCAACGGCATCAACCAGCAGCTTGTCACCGCCAAGCTGCGCTGGATCGCCCGCCACGAACCGGAGGTGTTCGCTCAGATCGCCACCGTGTTCGGCTCCTATGATTATGTGAACTGGCAGCTCACCGGCGAGCGTGCGGTCGAGCAGAACTGGGCGCTCGAAGCTGGCTTCGTCGACGTGTCCCGCCATGCGATTGACGACGAGTTGGTCGCCTGGGCGGGCATTCCCCGCAGTGCTGTGCCACGCAAGACCGCCTCTCATGAGATTATGGGCCATGTGAGCGCGGCTGGCGCGGCCGCCACCGGCCTTGCCGAGGGCACACCGGTCATTGGCGGGGCGGCGGACATGATCGCCTCGGCGCTCGGCGCCGGCGTCACTCGCAAAGGCGACATCCTCCTGAAGTTCGGCGGCGCCGTGGATATTCTGGTCGCCACCGATCAGGTGAAGCCCGATCCGCGCCTCTATCTCGACTATCACCTGATCCCCGGCCTCTACATGCCAAATGGCTGCATGGCGACGGGTGGTTCGGCGTTGAACTGGTTCGTGCGCAACTTCGCCGGTGGCGAGACGGCGGAGGCGGAAAGGCAGGGCGTCAGCCTGCTCCAGCATCTCGACCGGCTGGCCGCCGAAAAGCCCGCGGGCGCGGACGGGCTGATGATCCTGCCCTATTTCCTCGGCGAGAAGACGCCGATCCATGATCCCGCAGCGCGGGGCGTTGTCGACGGGCTCACGCTCTCGCATGACATAGGCCATGTCTGGCGGGCTTTGCTGGAAGCCTATGCTTATGCCTGTGCCCACCATATCGAGGTGCTCGCCGATATGGGCCATGCGGCGGACCATGTGCTGGTGTCCGATGGTGGCTCCCAGTCCCGTGTCTGGATGCAGATTGTTGCGGATGTCCTTGGCAGGAAGGTGCATCGCCTCAAGGGCCATCCCGGCTCCTCGCTCGGGGCCGCCTGGACAGCGGCTGTCGGCGTCGGGCTGGCCGATTGGTCGGGGATTTCGCGATTCGTGCAGCAGGATGAGGTGCTCGCACCGGATCCCGCGCACGCGCCGGTCTACCGTGCCGGCTATGGACGCTACCGCGATCTGTACTGTCGGCTGTCGGCGGGGAGGGGGGCGTGAAGCGGTTCCGCGCTGTCGCCTGGGACATTGACGGCACGCTGATCGACAGCGAGCCCTTGCATCATCGTGCGCTGGTGGCTGCCTGTCGCGAACTGGGAACCGATCTGTCGGATCTGCCGGACCAGGCCTTTCGCGGCATTCATGTCGGGGATGTCTGGCAGCAGATTTCACCGCGCCTGCCGGCGGGGGTCGCCGAGGCTGAATGGCTGGCGCTGATCAACGCGCATTATGTGGCCAATCGCGCCAGTCTGATTGCCCTCCCGCAGGCCGTGGCGACCATTCGCGCCCTGTCTCGCCGGGGCGTGGCGCAGGCCTGCGTCTCCAATTCGAGCCGGAGCGTGGTCGACGCCAATATCGACGTGCTCGGTATTTCCGATGCGATTGCCTTTTCCCTGAGCCTTGATGATGTAACCCACGGAAAGCCGGACCCCGAGCCGTATCGGCGCGCCTGCGCCCGCTTCGGTTTCGATCCCGCCGAGGTGATCGCGGTGGAGGACAGCCAGGCCGGCGCCCGTTCGGCCCGGCTCGCGGGCCTTCACGTGATCGGCTACGCCGCCACCGGCGGTGGCTTCGACGATGTCGATTGTGAGATCGACAGCCTCGATCAGGTATCGGTGCTTTTTTTATAGCCCTGCACGCTATTGCAGGTTGTTATTGGGCCTTTTGCGCGTCTGTCTTCACCTTCTCAATCAATGGAGCCAGATAGGTTGTTTCCTGACGCGCGATCCATGTTTTGTCCGCGACATCCAACACCGTTCGGCAAAGATCAAGGCAGCGGTCCCAGGAATAGTTCTTCTCCACGAAGTCGTAGCCATTTTGCTGGAGAGCGTTCCATGTGGTCGCGCTATCATAGAGTGTAAGAACGGCCTCTATGAAGTCTTTGGCGTCGCCGGCAATAACCGCGTGAACGCCCGACTCGAGGCCGATACCCTCCGCTGCGATCGGCGTAAGCACCGATGGAACGCCGTGAGCCAGACTCTGGATGACTTTGCCCTTGATGCCTGCCCCATAGCGCAGGGGCGCGACGAACACGCGGGCCTGATCGAAATAGCCCTTAATCTCTTCCACATAGCCCGTGACGACAACGCGCTCATTCGCCAACGCTCGAATGGAGCCGGGCGGGGACGCGCCGACAATGAGAAGCCGTGCATCGGCCGGCAAGCGATCGCTCAGTTGCTGCCAGATAAACTCCATGAAGTAGTGGACAGCATCAACATTCGGGGTATGGGCAAACCCACCCAGAAACATGATGTCACGACGTTGCTCGAACGGAACATCAGTTGGAACCGGATCAGCGATGTATGGGAACTCAACGATATTCGAGACGGGCATGTTTTCCCGAATAATCTGCGCCTCCACTGCCGTATGGACGATCGTGCAATCGACGTTGGCAATCAGCGAAAGCTCGGCAATCTTGCTGTTAGCAGCGGCGATTTTTCGGGATCGTGCCCCATAAAGTTCTGCTTCACGCTGTTCCCGCACAAAGTGCAAATCCACGTTGTGAAATATCAGCCGCGCCTTTGGCAGCATACGTCTCGCATCGTCATATATTGGCTGCAGGACGTTGTAGCGATATCCAAGCAAATATTCGACGTTATTGTAATCCGCAAAAACGGAAGAAGCATCAGTAAAGTAAGGATAGTATAGGCATTCAACCCCGATACGTTGCAGATCCTGAGTGTAATGGGGCTCGTAGCGATAACCGTGCTGTGGCACGAAAATGACGTGAAAACCTAGTTCCTGAAGAGCCCTAATCATTCGAACGGTAATGAAGGAGCCTGAATCCTGATCGGGCGTCGGTGTGAGAGCGTCGAAAACGAGAATGCGTTCCCCACCGAGACGGTTAGCCTCAAGGTCGGGTAGCTCTGCGTTCGGGCGATGGGAGGCCAGTACATGGCGCCAACGCGACTCAAGCAGCTTGGTATTGGCGACCTGATAGGCCTTTATGCCTGAAGTGACGTCACGCCCGTGCGTGCGGCCTTCGTAATGGAGGACGCTGGATAGTGGCTGAAGCCACACTTGGTATCCCGCATCGCGCAGACGGAATGCGAGATCGGCATCCTCGCAATAGGCTGGGCGAAAGAGCGTGTCGAAGCCACCCATTTCTCGCCATATCGCGACAGGCACCGCGATGGCGGCGCCGGAGCAATAGTCCACCTGGCGCGCGAAGGAGTATTTCGGATGGTTGCCGTCAGCACCGCGCCCATAGTTCCAAGCGCTTCCGTCTTTCCAGTAGATGCCGCCGGCTTCCTGCAGCGTGCCGTCCTCATTGAACAACCGCGAGCCGACCAATCCCGCGCGAGGAAAGAGCGCGAAACTGCCGATCAATTCGTCGAGCCAGCCATCGCCAACCCGGACATCGCTGTTGAGGAAGACCAGATATTTACCCCGCGCGATGGAGGCGGCCTCGTTACAGGTATCGATGAAGCCGCCATTCTCCACCCGGCGCTTGTACCGGATCCACGGAACGGCCTGGAGGGCCTCAACCTTGTCGGCGGCCGGGGACACGTCGTCGATCACGATGACCTCGACGGAGAACCGGCTGCGATGCGCGGCCAGAGAATTGAGGCAGTTGAGCAGAAACGGCAATTGTCCATACACAGGAATGATAATGGACACGTCGGGTCTGACATCCGCGATGGTCAGGTAGACCTCATCGCAGATCAGATTTCTAATGGCGGCGTTGACCTGCTTCGCCGATAATGCCCCGTTTTCGGTGAAACCAAATTTTTTGAAATATTGCCGTCCAAGAGCGGACTGGCGAAGAATGTCATTGGCTATGTGAGGCGCGCGACGACCCTCGATAGGCCTTCCCTCGAACTGGCCGAACCTCAAATAATGCTCTAGTGCGTCCATGCCGCTTTCCGCGACATCGGGATTCATGGCCAGGTAAGAATCGCGATCGAATCGGCCGGGAAATTTCCGCCCTTCCCGGCGGCCGAACCGAATGTAATGAGCGGCAGGGTTCATTCCAGACACCGCTACGTCCGCGTTCTCAGCAAGGTAGAGTTCTGGATCGAACATGCTCGTGGACGCAAGCGCATCGATCAGCCGGGCTTCACGCCCTTTCGGCCAGAATTGGCTGAGTTTGAAGCCGTTGCGCGTCTTTATACGGCCACGACCAAGCTTACCGGCAGGCTTGTCCGGCTGGATATCAAACAAGCTTGCGAGCTGGAGCTTGTGTTTCAGTTTTTTGTAGAGGTCGCCCAACGGACACCGCTCTTCTGTCATAATGAACGGGCAGTTCCCGCAAGAACTGAATTTGCAGATATCGGCTTCTCTATCCACCTAAACTACGAATTAGGTCCCTCATAGCACTAATGACAAGCTCTTTTTCAGCGATGATTTCTCGAAGCTGTTCCGATGATGCCCGCTCGTGCGGGAGGTTTGTGGTAGCTGTCTTGCTGGGTCCTCCAGGGGAATTCTCCGCGTTCTGAGTGCCCAAGCGTGCTAAATCGTTATTATTTTCAATTGCCTCGCGCAACTCGCGAATAACACCGTCACGCTCCTTGATGCCACCAATCAGTGCGGCCATGGCCCCGGCGGGGTAGTGCCCCTGATATAATGACGGACTGGCCGCTTGAATTTCTCTGTCAGAGGCCACCACGATCGCGTATGGAAAGGCTATGCTGGCTTCTGCGCGCACGTCGATCTCTGCCGTTTCGCGATCAAGTACGGCGTTCCAGTAACCATTCGACTCCCCGTCGGGCAATATCTGGGAGCCGAATGCAACATGCTGATTGTAGATATGATAATATTTAAATCTGTCGGCTGTCGCCGCGATCAATTCGTCGCGCGTTAATTCCTTAACGTGAAAAATATTGGGAGATTCGCCTTTTCTATACGGGCCACGATTAGGAGAGGACAGTATCAGCAGGCCGTCAGGCTTCAATACGCGGCGGATTTCACTCCAGAACGCCTCTTGATCTTCAAGATGCTCGATCGTTTCGAAGCTTACCACCACGTCGAACTGAGCGTCCCCCACGGGCATCTGTGTTGCAGAGCCCGCCGAGAAGTGGACCTTTTCGCTGCTATAGCGAGCCTTGGCTCTATCTATGCATTGGGCATCAATATCTACGCCGGTTACATGATCTGCCAGGGTAGAGAGCATGCTCGACCCATAACCTTCTCCGCACGCAATATCGAGAACGCGGGAGCCGGTTATGAACTGCAGGGCAAAAAGGTAGCGATGAATATGCTCCAGTTCGACGGATCCATCGGCATATCCCGGTATGAAACGTTCACCTGTGAACTCCTCCAGATTGTCCGCATTAGTCCGCGGCAAAAACAGGTGTTCGGGCGGGGTTAGGGAAAAGTCCCTGAACGACATCATGCCTCGCATCGTCGGCTACAAAGTTGGTTAGTTTGCATTTACCCATATACTGGCCACAGCAGGGAGACAAATTTCCTGCTGTCGTTTCCACGACATCTGCGCCTGGACCTGGGCTGTAGTTCCTCTGCTTTTAATAGATGCGGTTCAGCGTGGATCGGACGACAAAAACCATCATTTGCAACATAATCGCTGCGATAACCAAACCCCAAGTCACTTCAGATAGCCGCAGACGCCAGAGATAGGCTTCGGGCTCATAACTCAAAACGGCCGCGCCGGTGAAGCCCGCAGGGACCAAGGCTACGATTCGCCTGTCGCCGAGATTGAACAGGGAAACGGACTTTTTCTCAATGTCGAGCTTCCAGCCTGCGTAAGGCGGAAGGTTGAATTGGAGCAAACGCTCGGGGCCGGGAGGCAGGGAGAATAGGAGCGCGTTTCTCGACCGCTCGAAGCTAACATCGCCTGCCCTTTGCGGGGGCTCGCATTGCTCACCTGTGCCTTGGATCGTCTGGATCAATTCCGTGGAACGCGCGTCCGGCGTCGGCAGTCGGCCAATCGCTGCGCCTTCAGCGCGCATGTGAACTGGGTTTTGGTCGGGAGAAATGCAGAACAATTCGACGAACCGTTGCGTGCCCTTCAGGCGGTATACGCCGATGTTGCCGGATGCGAAAATCTGCTGCCCTACCGAATCCGGTTGGGGCTTGCTCGACAGGAGGTATTTTCCACCGAACTCGGCAAAACCACCTTCTACAGCAAGTGCAATCTCATGCTGAAATTTCCAGTGAATCCTTGGCGACGTATAATGACTGAACGTAGGCAGCCCTTCATAGGTTACTATGGAACCCGCGCTGAGAAAGCTCAGGTCTCCCTGATCCACCGATCGATCGATTGCGATACGGCCAGGATTTGGGTCAATTCTATCGATATAAAGCAACCCGGCCTCGATCGATTGCCAGACCGGCGAGGTGGTTACCGCGGGAATGCCATCTGATCGGGTCAGTGAGCCATAGACAAAAGTGAGTTGTAGCAGGACCAAAAGACCAGCCCCGGCCTGCCGCCACGGCGAACTGCGCAAACCCGGCAAGGCGATGGCCAGCATGGCAGTGAGCCCAATCATTGCGAGCAGCGCAGGGCTGGGCCATGAGGTCGACAGAGGGAGAAACCCGAGCGCAGTTACGCCCGCAACGAAAATGACGGCTGTGAAAGCCGTGATGATCTTCAGAGGACGGACCCGGACGGAGGCTTGAAACATCAGGCTCTCGAAGCCAAACGCCGCCAGCACGGCTACGGACAACGCCAGTGGTGTGCCGAGCAGTGAGAGATGGCGGGTGTGGCTGAGTCCGGGAATGAGCGTCCACAGCATGACCAAACGGGCAGGCGAGAGAAACACGATAACGATAGTGACCACCATCACGAGTGTGAAGGCACGCGGGATGCACTGTGATCTCGCCCGCACCGCGCCAATCACAGCGAGAATGAGTGCGGCGGGCCCTATGAAGAAACTGCCGGCGGCGTAGCGCAGGGGCGTTGGGATCACGAGCTGAACGATGTCCGTTAAGCCCTGCTGTTCCGTGAGAATCTCCGTGAGATCTGCGGCGCCGGCTGACCCTACGACCGGACCGGTGCGTGTCCAGCGGATGAATTCGGCAAGATGCGCGTAGAGATTGAGGGTGGAGGCCAGCGTGAGTAACACGACAAGAAGGCCCGCCACTGTCAGTGCGACCGGAATGCGCCACATCGCCCCATACTTGCCCTGCCTCAACAGTCGGGTCACCAGATGGGCCGTCAAGATCAGGCATGTGAAGACAAGCGCAGAAAGCAGGTTTGTTCCAGGGCCGGCGGTGAGCATCGCGCCCGTGCCTGCGGCGAGTAGGATCGCTCCCAGGCCATATTGGCGTCTGTAATAAATACGGATGAGCCCTTCGATGGCGAGTGGAAGCCAGGCTGCGGCAGCCATCAACGTGGGAAACGTGGTCAGAGCCAGCGTATTGGGTAACGTTGAGGCAATCGCCCCGCCCACCAGAGCGGCCGCCAGACCTGTGCCGCACACCCGTATCAGGCTGGTCGTTGTCAGCAAGAGAATGCCGAGATGAACAACGGAAATGATATCGGCCGCCTGTGCAGCATCACTTGCTGAGCAAAAATTCAGCCAATTGAAGAAATAAAACGGATAATATGGAGCAACATGCGCATTATAGTCGATAGCCTCAAACGTAGACCAATTCATCAACGGAACTACGCCGGCATTCACACTCCGTGATATTTCACAAAAAAGCGGGCCAGTGAGGTAAATCGTGTCGTGCCAGGGAGAAATCGACCAAAATTCGGTCAGATAGGGGAGGTAGAATATTCCAGTCGCCACCAGTGACAAGGCGGCAATTATAAATCCCGAACCACGCATCTTTCCGCATCCTGCCGGAAGGCATCATCTTCCGATCTTGTCACTCTTCTGGGAAATTCCTACTACAAATGTATATGGAACACGTGAATAATTATCACGAATGAAGAGATCTACCTTGTCGAAGGAGGTCTCGAGCAATGTTCGATAACCATCTTCAGTGCGAACAAAGCGACCACGATCGTTATCTAACATCCATTTACGAAATTTGGATTGTCCGAATGTGTAGCAACCGTCCAGCGAGAAGAGAATGCCGCCGGGTTTAAGGACACTCGCAACGTTGTTCAGCAATGACGCTAAATCTTCATCGCTGATGTGGTGAAGAACGCCATTCATCATGACAATGTCGACTTGCCCGATGTCACGTGCAGCATTCGCATCAAATAAGCGGCAATAAAATTTCCCGCGATCACCAAAAACGTGATTTGCATGTTCTATATAATTTTTATCAATATCGAATCCGATATAATCAACATTTTTATTGATATATTTTAATATGTAACCTGGGCCGCATCCGATATCTACGATGCGAGTTCCGTCTTTTATTGGAAGGAACTCGTTTATGGCCTTGATGCGCGCACCAAAAAAACCCCCAACTTGCTGAAAGGTTTGATAGAGAGTCGGGCTGTTCAGAATGTCTTTGATCATCGTCTAATTTCCGGGCCCGTCAGGTCATTGGCGAAGTGGGAGGGGCTCGGTGAGCTGTCAAAAACCCAGAAATTCATGATCAGGAAATTCATGAGCGGAACAAGAAGAACGGCAGCGGCTATGCCGAAGCCATAATGGAGCTCGAAAATCCCGACGACCGTGCCCATGGAAAGCGTGGTCAGCAAAAGGTTGAGCGCGTGCAGGGCGCCGTACCTCGCGAGGTCGCCGGTCCAGCGGCTGCGTGACCGAAACGAATAGCTCCTATTGCCGAGAAAATTGAGCGGCAGGGAGGCGGCGTAACCGATCGCGGAGGCAATGGTCGGTCCCAAGTCTGTGTAACTTGCCACAAACGATGTGACGACAGTAAAGACCGCTCCGCTAAGAATGCCGATGGCTCCAAATCTCAAAAACCTGTCAAGCAGCGGCTGGTAATGTTTCAGATAGTAAAAAAGAGGCTTCTTCATTTCACTGCCGCTACATAATACTGAGCGCCGAATGGAATTTTGCCGAATAACTTGTCCAATTGTCTCAGCCAATTCGTAAGGGGCGGTATCGATAGAATGAATCGACTCTCCGTCTGCGAAAAACCGGCCTTGACCAGAAGCGACGTCGCTGTGGAATTCCCGAGCAAAACTGCGTCCTCATCAAAGGGGCATGAATTTACCGCCCGCATCGTTAGAGGGTTTCGAGGGTTGTGCTCGAAAATCAGAGCGAGTCCACCAGGGCGCAGGACACGGTACATCTCTGAAGCAAAGCGGTCCCATTGGCCGACCGGCACGTGATGGATGACACAAATCGTGAAAACGAGATCGAACGTATCATTATCATAAGGAAGCGTCTCTCCATCATAGGCATCGTAACTGATGCCTTGGTTGCGCTTCCTCGCCGTGTTTACACATTCTCCCGACACGTCGACCCCGGTAAGACTCGCCATCTGAGGCGCCAGGATCGGATGATAGTTTCCAACCCCACATCCTACATCGAGAGCCGATATCTGATTGATGCTCTTAAAGTGACTCTTGCAGATATCAACAATGTAGTCCGCCTTCACCCGGGTGAAAAAATCAGACTTAAGTCCGGTAAATGACACGGCATCATCAACCGCCGTGGAATAGGTGTCTTTATAGGAATCGAACGCGCGCGCGGTTTGTGCCTGTTCCGGATCCATATTCAGTCACCTAACCGACAGAAAACAGAGCTGCGCGATCGCCACCCTCGGGGCCGCGTTCGAAATACAGGCCGAGATGCCGCGCTGTTTGCCGAACACCGGTTTCCAAATCTGTTGGCCGCCAGTGGGCGGGTAGAATCGAGGGGCTGAAAGTGATGTGTCCAGCATTTGATGGGCTCGATTCCAGCTTGAGATAGAGAGGGCGTTCGACCACCCTACCGATAATCCTGAGCATTTCCATGATCGACGTCGGCTTGCCGCTCGCTAGCGTCGAAATGGAGGCCAGAGTGACATTCGTCAGAATGCCTCGCGCTACGAAACTTCCAATATCAGAGGCAAGGATATAGTCCCGTACGGTGTCCATGTCGCCAAAAATGCGCGAGGCAGCATGCTTCGTAGCATTCTGGATCAATGTATTCACGAGTCCCGATCGCCCTTTGGGGCCTCCGAAGCCATAGACAGAACTCGGCCGATAGATATGGAGGCCCATGCCTGTACAATGGCGTTGCGCGAAAATTTCCTGCTGGAGTTTCGTTGCGCCATAGGGACGAAGCGGACGCGCTTGCGACTCTCGGTTGACGAAACGCTGGCCCTCAAACAAGCCTCCGGCTGAACTCAGCATGTGCAGGTTGACCTGCATGTCCGAAGCTGACCCGTGGAGAGCAACCGCCCACCGGATGATGTTCTCGAACGTGGTCATTTCGCCGTCGAGTTCCGCCCAGGTAGCACCAAAGCCCGCTTTTCCGGCAGCCCATACGAGATCGAGGCGCTCCAGATGCCCGCCTCTGTGATTGGGGAGGATGGTTTGCCTTATCCGTTCCAGATCCTGCTGCTGCCTTTCGCCTGACCGCCAGTCCAACGGCAACTCACTCGCCAGCACGGCGCCGGCATGGATCAGGCTGCGCACTATGGCTCCGCCTACCAACCCGGCGCCGAATACCGCGATGGTATGCGGGCGGGAAGGATGATGCGAATGCCGGTGCTCGAGTATGATCATCGGCTTTCGGTTGCGAAATAGGCGGCGAGTGGGCGGTCGATGGAGCGGTCGACGGCAAAGAAAATCGGCTTCCCGTGAGTGGCCAGTACAATAATCGAAAGATATTCAAGCACGAGCGAAATCATGAATGTAACGAGGCCGCCAAAGAAGAGAAGGACAAGCATGAGGGATGTCCAACCGGCAGCCAACGTTGGGGACGGAAAAAAAACGCGTTCGATCAGAAGCCAAAGACTGCCAATGATGCTCACGAGAACGGTTGCTACGGCAATGAGCCCAAACAAGCGTACAATTTTTACCTGACTCGAAATGAGCAGACGCCGGGCATGAGTCAGGAGCCGCCAAAAATTGTAGCCGCTCCGGCCGGTCTCAATGAAGCGATGGTCCTTCAGGTCCACCTTCACGGTTTCAACCCGGCGGGTGAACCAGGAAAGCGCGACATCAAAATACGTCTCGTGCCCGCACACGCTCGACGCCGCTCGTGCGAGTGATCCACGCAGGAGGCGAAAGCTATTGAAGCGCTGAATGTTCGTATTGCCGGTCAAAAGGACCATGAGCTTTTTGAAGCCGCGTGACCCCCAATCCCGAAGACGGGTTTGATGCACGCCCCGTGAAGGCAGGGCATAGACAATATCGGCGCTTGTGAGGATGGCGCGGCGCAACAATCGTTCGATGTCCGAAGGCGAGTGTTGGAGATCTTCATCCATAGTGACTACCCAATCGCCGCTGCTGTGCAGTATGCCGGCAATGGTCGCAGGATGCTGTCCGAAGTTTCGCATAAGATGCAGGGCTGTAACGAAGTCATACTCACCCGCCAACGCATCCACGATGGTCGGGGATCCATCTATGGCCGAATCATCAACGAGTATGACTTCCGCGAGATCGACGGGTAAGCCGCGCTGGCGCCAGTCGGCACGGATGGCATCCAGTTGACTGGTAAGGCTGCGTAGATAGGACTCGCCAGAATAGACCGGAACCACAATCGACACGAATATCGGGCTGTCGGATGCCATTGTCAGGTGCCACTCCATGTCCACCTGCACTGCTAGAGTGCCGGTGCATGTAAAAACGCATCAAGGCTGTTCATCGTTCGTCTGGGGCAATCTGCAATCATTTAAAGTATAATCGCCCGAACAGTGCACCGTCGAGGTCAGATAGCGTGCCTGACGCAATTCATACGGCCGTTGATCACAGCAATCTGTAACGGTAACCGCCGAGCTGCCGCTGTATGTACGGGAGATGCAGCTGGAGCGGGCGAAGGGAATCGAACCCTCGTATGCAGCTTGGGAAGCTGCCGTTCTACCATTGAACTACGCCCGCTCAAGGTGGCCGCACATTAGAGGCGGGAGGCTTGGGCATCAAGCCCCGCTGGAGGCTGTTCACACCTCTCGTGCGACCTCCGTTGCGATCAGAAGCCATCCAGCGTCAGCTCGGAGAGATAGCGGCCATAGGCGCTTTTACCCAGCGCCGTTGCGAGCTTCTGCAACTGCTGGGCATCGATGAAACCCTGCCGAAAGGCGATTTCCTCGGGACAGGCGATCTTGAAGCCCTGTCGCTTCTCCAGCGTGCGAACGAATTCGGCGGCTTCCAGCAGGCTGTCGGGCGTGCCGGTATCGAGCCAGGCATAACCGCGCCCCATCACCTCGACGGACAAGGCCTTGCGCTCGAGATAGACGCGATTGACGTCGGTGATCTCCAACTCGCCCCGCGCCGAGGGCTTGAGGTCGGCGGCAATGTCGACCACCGTACCATCATAAAAATAAAGCCCGGTCACCGCCCAGTTCGATTTTGGACGAGGAGGCTTCTCCTCGATGGACAAGGCCTTCATCGACGAATCGAAATCGACCACGCCGTAACGTTCCGGGTCGGTCACATGATAAGCGAAGATGGTCGCGCCATCGCGGCGGCTGCGGGCGTCGCTCAGCATGCGCTGAAGGCCAGCGCCATAATAGATGTTGTCGCCCAGAATCAGGCAGGAGGGATCGCGCCCGACGAAATCGGCGCCGATCGTATAGGCTTGGGCGAGGCCACCCGGATCGGGCTGCACCCGGAAGGAAAGGCTCAGTCCCCATTGCGAGCCATCGCCGAGCAGGCGTTCAAAATGGGGAAGGTCATGCGGGGTCGAGATGACCAGAATGTCTCTTATGCCGGCCAGCATCAGCACCGACAGCGGATAATAGATCATCGGCTTGTCGTAGACCGGCATCAGTTGCTTCGACGTGACCAATGTCATCGGATGCAGCCGGGTGCCGGCGCCGCCGGCGAGAATGATGCCCTTCACCGTTTCATGTCCTCTTGCCGGGGCGCACTATCAGATGTGCCGATGAGTTGATCCATGACGGTCTCGAGCGAGAGCCGCCAGTCCGGCAGGGTAATGCCATGCGCGTGCGCGATCTTTGATCCATTCAGCAACGAATTCGCGGGACGATGAGCGGGAGTCGGATAGGCGCTCGTAGCGATGCGTTCCACATGCGGGGATTTTTTTCCCCGTCGGGCCGCTGCCGCGAAGATCGCCTGGGCAAAGTCCGCCCAACTCGCCGCCGGCCCGCCGGCCGGCATGTGAAAGATGCCGCGAAGTGAGGCGTCGTCGGGGTTCGCGGTGAGCCGCGCGGCCATACGCCAGATCGCGTCGGCAATATCGAGTGCCGAGGTAGGGCGGCCTATCTGGTCTGCGACAATCCCGAGTGCGTCGCGCGTCTCGCCAAGGCGCAGCATCGTCCGCACGAAATTGCTGCCGAACGGGGCATAGACCCAGGCGACCCGCAGGATGGCCGCATCGGCTGTCGCGGAGAGCACGGCCTGTTCACCCGCGAGTTTGGTGGCGCCATAGATGCCGAGCGGCCCCGTCGCGTCGCCCTCGGTCCAGTCACCGCTCTTTGAGCCGTCGAACACATAGTCCGTGGAGAGATGAATCAGCGGAACACCGAGCGACGCTGCCGCTCGCGCGACCGCTCCGGCTCCCTCGGCATTGATCCGATAGGCCAGTTCGGGCTCGCTCTCCGCCTTGTCCACCGCGGTATAGGCCGCAGCGGAAACGATGACGTCCGGCTTTGCCGCAGTGAACATGGCAGCAGCGTTATCCGGCACAGCGAGGTCAAAATCGGGCCGGCCGATCAGCACAACCTCGCCCCCGAAGGCGCCAGCCCGGGCGGCAAGCGCCTGAGCGACCTGGCCGGACGTGCCGGTTACGGCGATCCGCATAGGTCAGTGCCCCGCCGAGGCGAGGAGGCCGAGCCGCTCGCCAGCATAGACCTTGTCGCGCAGTGGACGCCACCAGTCCTCATTGTCGAGATACCAGCGCACGGTCTTGCGGATCCCGCTCTCGAAATCCTCCTGCGCACGCCAGCCGAGTTCGGTCTCCAGCTTCGTGGCGTCGATGGCGTAGCGCGCATCGTGCCCCGGTCGGTCAGCGACGAAGCTGATCAGATCGCTATGAGGAAAGTCCTTGGGCGCCAGCGTGTCGAGTATCGCGCAGATGCCGCGCACGACCTCGATATTGCTGCGCTCGTTGCGGCCGCCGACATTGTAAGTCTCGGCCAGCTGACCGCGGCTGGCAATAAGATGCAGCGCGCGCGCGTGGTCCTCCACATAGAGCCAGTCGCGAATGTTCGAGCCATTGCCGTAGACCGGCAGCTTCCGGCCGTGCAGCGCGTTGAGAATGGTGAGCGGGATCAGCTTCTCGGGAAAATGGAACGGCCCGTAATTATTCGAGCAGTTCGACACCAGCGCCGGAAAGCCATAGGTGCGCGCCCAGGCGACCACGAGATGATCCGACGCCGCCTTGGAGGCCGAATAGGGCGAGGAGGGGTCATAAGGCGTGGTCTCGGTGAACAGCCCGGTCGCGCCCAGCGAGCCATACACCTCGTCCGTCGACACGTGCAGGAAACGGAACGCTTCCTTGGCCGCGCCCTCGAGCTGGCCCCAATAATGCCGCGCGGCCTCCAGCAGGGTGAAGGTTCCCACGATATTGGTGGCGATGAAGTCCGCCGCCCCGGTGATCGAGCGGTCGACATGGCTTTCGGCCGCCAGGTGATAGATGCGGTTGGGGCGGAAGCTGTCGAACGCCTCGTTCACCGCAGCGGCATCGCAGATGTCGGCGCGCAGGAAGCGATGGTTCGCCTGCCCCTCCACGGCGGCGAGATTGGCGAGATTGCCGGCATAGGTAAGTTTGTCGAGGGTCAGGACCTCAGCGCCAACGTCGAGGACGAGATGGCGCACGAGAGCCGATCCGATGAAGCCAGCGCCGCCTGTCACCACGATACGCATTCAGGTTCTCCTCGAGCCGCATTCCCTCGCGGCTCCGGTCAGAAAGGAAGGCTCAATCGAAGACGCGGCCGAGATCGCGCAGCATCGGCAGTTGTCGGTCCTTGGGGGAGGTCACCGCGTCAGCCTCGTCAACGGGCCAGTCAATCTGAAGATCCGGGTCGCGCCAGTTCAGGCCACGATCATGCTCGTGGCTGTAATAGTCGGTGACCAGATAGGCGATCTCGCAATCCTCGACGAGAGTGCAGAAACCGTGGGCGAAGCCCGGCGGAATCCAGAGCTGGCGGCCATTCTCCGCCGAAAGCTCGACCGCGTGGTGCCGGCCATAGGTTGGAGAGGATGATCGCAGATCGACCGCGACATCCAAGATGCGCCCGCGCGGACAACGCACCAGCTTGCCCTGCGCTTTGGGGGCGAGCTGGAAGTGAAGCCCGCGAACCGTTCCCATCGCGCGCGAGTAGGACTGGTTGTGCTGGACGAAGGACACATCCCCCGCTTCGGCGCGGAACCGATCCTCGCGGAACGTTTCGGAGAACCAGCCACGGTCGTCTCCAATCCGTTTGGGCGTGATCAGGAGAAGGTCGGGAATGTCGGACCGTTCGAATTGCATATCGAATTTCTTATATCAACAGAAGTGCTTGGTGTGAGCCTCATGCACCGACTTCTTGGCGCTTTCGCAGTTGAGGCCGTCGATGGAGGAGAGAGTAAAGCCGGAGGCCAAGGTCGCCGCCGAGAACAGCCGCTCCACGGCATGTTCGAGCGCACCATCCAACTTTCCTTCCTCCTCCGCGAAGTCCGCGGTCAAGTGAAGCCGACGCAGGGGCTCCAGAGCTTCGGGGCGGACCCAAAACATGGTTCCACCGAAGAAGTCCAGCGTGAACTCCTCTTCGGAAATGCCCATTTCACCCGCAATCTGAAGGACACGCTGTCGATTTTCCGCCCATGCAATGTCTGAAGGGTAGTTGGGTGAGGGGTAGCGATAGTTGCTGGAACCCACCATTCCCACGTCAGGATGCGCGTCAAAAATGCTGAGCGTCCTGTCGATTACGCCGGGTGCAGCAATCAGGTCGAAGAGGAGGCGGTTGCGCCAAATGTTACCGGCGATCTCGGCTCGTCCGCCATCCTTGGATTTCTTGCCATGGATCTTGCAGACATAACGATAGCGGTCGAGCCGGCCTTCTTCGAGGAGAGCAAGGAAGGGGCGTACATCGCGCCCGCGGTTCTCGAATACGCGTATATCGGCGTCGGGAAACCGACGCAGGATTGACGAAATCAGGTCCTCGCGGCCAGGGACCGTTGTGACAATCAGGTCGAAGGGATGGCGTATGCGATCCAGGATCGACGCGAGATCTGGCCAGACATCCGCGTAATAAACATGCGCCACAACCGCAAAGCGCGGCTGGGCTTCGATAGGCCGGGTCCGCCGGGCGGTAGGCAATGCGCGCTTCGTGTCGCAACCGGCCCAACCTACCAGCAATTCCGGAAAACGGGTCAGTGCGGTGTCATCGAGGCCAAGTCCGGCCATCCGAAACGCATAGGCAGCCGATTTGAAGGCTGAGCGAGCTGCTCGCTCGCCACGTGCAAAAACGCAAAAACGATCGAAGTTCAAAACCTTGGTCGGTTTAACCAGCCATTTTGAGCGAGCGCGCACGAATAGGCTCTCAAGCCAGCCACGTCGGCGCACCAGAAAGCAGGCACTAGAAACGGTGATCGGCGCATTCTTGTTCGGGACGATCTGATAGGCGATGCCCGCAATCAACGGAAGCTGAAGCTTGACCAAGCCATTGCCCTGGCGGATGTGCAGTTCGCCGAGCTCGTTCGAGCTGGCAGGCGTGCGAGGCCGCACCTCGAAGGTCCGCGTAAAAAAGTCTCTCAGCCTTAGAGTGTGGTCAGCACCCAACTCATCTTCCCCGAAGTCATATTAATTCTAAATCGACCGTACTCATAAACCTGGCCGCCGCCGAAGGCGAGCGCATTGGGCGTCGACGTCGAGGCGAACGGTCGATCTTTTGTGTGCCTTAAATCAAGTATTTGATACTAATATATAATTTTAGAGACATGCGCGCGATTACGCGCGAACCAATGCAGTGCAAGGAGGACGAAGGCGTTCTCGATTGGTGGCTCAGGACGGTCAAGAATCACCAGCGCCTCATCGACGGGAACGAGAATCGGCCTTGTGTGCTCGGTCTCGTCGGGTTCGCCGGCTTCCGCGGGCACCTTGGTCGAATCAACCAGAGCGAGAAAGACATGGGCGTATTCGTCGCTAACGCCCGGGCTTGGCAGAAAGCTGAACATCGGCAATAGCTTGCGCGGAGTGATGCCGATTTCCTCGCGGCATTCGCGTGCGGCGGCTTCTTCGGGGCTTTCGCCGGGCTCCATCAAACCGGCGGCCAGCTCAACGATGTCGCCGCGGCCGGTGGCGAGGTGGGCGGCTATGCGGAACTGGCGGATGAGGACGAAGAGACCAGCTTCGGGGTCGTAGGCCAGCGTCGCCACCACGGGGCCGACGCGGATGATGTCGCGCTGCTGGCGCAGCGGGGCGCCGCCGGTGCCGGCGACGGTCACGATATGCCGCTCATAGGGCCGGAAGCCATCACCAAGCAGGAGGGGGGCTTCGCTGACGACCTCCATCGGCCGGTCAGCTAAAACGCCGACTTTCGCACGCTCAGGCAAGTCATCTTCTCCACTCAAGCCGATGGGACGGTGGCGACCGCTTCCATATTGAAGGCGGCAGCAAATAGCGTGCGTGTATAGTCGCTCCTGGGCGCGGCGAACAACTCGGCCGCCGGGCCTTGTTCAACGATGACACCGCCCTTCATGACGATGAGGCGCGAGGCCAAGGCGGCGACAACGCGCAGATCATGGCTGATGAACATGTAGGTGAGGTCACGCTTGCGCTGGAGATCGCGCAGCAGGTCGACGATCTGCGCCTGCACGATCATGTCCAGCGCGCTGGTGGGCTCGTCCAGCACGATGAAGGACGGTTCCAGCACGATGGCGCGGGCGATGGCGACGCGCTGGCGCTGGCCGCCGGAGAACTCATGCGGGTAGCGGTGGCGGGTCTCCGGCTCCAGCCCGACATCGCGCAGCGCGGCGACGACGCGGGCGTCGCGCTCCGCCGCGCTGAGGCGCGGCTGATGCACGCGCAGCCCCTCGCCGATGATGTCGGTGATCGACATGCGCGGGCTGAGCGAGCCGAACGGGTCCTGGAAGACCACCTGCATGGCGTTGCGATGGGTCCGCATCTCCTTGATTCCAAGGAGGTTTATGTTCTGCCCCATGAAGATGATGGGGCCGTCGGAGGAAATGAGGCGCAGCAGAGCGAGGCCGAGCGTGGTCTTGCCGGAGCCGCTTTCGCCGACCACGCCGAGGGTCTCGCCGCGCCGGATGGCGAGCGAGATGCCGTCGACCGCCTTGATGTTCCCCACCGTCCGCCGCATGATTCCGGCCTTGATCGGAAACCACACCTTCAGGTTGTCGGCCTGAAGCACCAGAGGCGCCTCGGGATGGGGCGGGGCGGGATTGCCGCGCGGCTGGGCCGCCAGAAGCGCCTTCGTATAGGGGTGGGACGGCGCTTCGAAAATCTCCGTCATGGTGCCGGCTTCGACGATACGGCCATGATTCATCACGCAAATCCGGTCGGCGACCTTGCGCACGATGCCGAGGTCATGGGTGATGAACAGCATCGCCATGCCGAGGCGGCGCTGGAGATCCTTCAGCAGCGCCAGAATCTGCGCCTGAACGGTCACGTCGAGCGCCGTGGTGGGCTCGTCGGCGATCAGCAATTGCGGCTCGTTGGCGAGCGCCATGGCAATCATCACGCGCTGGCGCTGGCCGCCGGAGAGCTGGTGCGGGTAGGCGCCGAGCCGGGTCTGCGGATCGGCAATGCCAACCTCGGTGAGCAGTTCGATCACCCGCGCGCGCGCTGATGGTCCGCGCATCCCCTTGTGAAGAAAGAGAATTTCGCCGACCTGCTGCTCCACCGTGTGCAGCGGGTTGAGCGAGGTCATCGGCTCCTGAAACACCATGGTGATGTCGTTGCCGCGCACGCCGCGAATCTGCCGCTCATCCATGGCGAGCAGGTCCGCGCCGTTGAAGATGACCCGGCCGGACGGGTGCGAGGCGGCCGGGTATTGCAGCAGCTTGAGGATGGAGAGCGCGGTGACCGACTTGCCGGAGCCGGATTCACCAACCAGAGCGAGTGTCTCGCCCCGGTTCAGCGTGAAGGACACATGATCGACCGCCAGCGTCGTCGATCCACCCTGCGCGAAGGCCACGGAGAGGTCTTCGACCGTGAGAAGAGGGGGGCCGCTCATGACATCATCTCGATAAAGCCCGCCAGATCAGCGCCCGCGGGGTCCCAGACCGTCAGCGCCGTGCTGCCCGCGAGGCGCTTGTCGCTGCTGATGATCTGTGTGCAGCCAGACAGTTCGGCGGTCGCCAGATGAATGGCATCCGGCAGTTTCAAAGCGGGAGAGGCCGCCCTGATGCGCGCGGCCCGGGTCAGCACGTCCCGCGTGATGGGAAGAGTCTGGAGCTGGTCGCCCTCCGCGCCGGCCAGCAGACCCGAATAAGCGGCGATCAAAGGAATATCCCGTTCGCGAATGGGTCGGACAAGAACCTCGGACAACGACAGCTCACTGGTTACGGAACCAAGGTTGGTCGTTGCCGCATGCTTCAGTGCCTTCCGCAGCGTATCCGCGTCGGGCCCGGATGTTTCGACGGCCTGTATCAAGGCATTGGTGTCAAAGTAGAATCGCACAGGGCTACTGATCCCACTCGTCGCGCAGCGAACGAATGCGAGTCACCGCCTCTTCCGTTGATGTCGAGCGATTTCCGGCGAGAGCGCGGGCCTGATCGATGGTCATCGGCCTCGGGTTTGCAAGGATTGCAGCAAGACGCTCTGACAACCCTTCTTCGTCGACGCCCTCCTCTTCGAGTGTCACGGTCACTTTCCGGCCGGCCGGCAACCCCTCCCGAAGATCCTCGGGAAGCTTCTCGACGGGATAATGTTCGCGCACGATCCTGTTCATGGTCCGGCTCCTCCCATCAATTCTATCATGTTACTCACTGGAAGGTCTTCCTCGGGTCGAAGGCGTCGCGGACGGCTTCGCCGATGAAAATCAGGAGGCTGAGCATCAGGGCGACGGTGAAGAAGCCGGTCAGGCCGAGCCATGGCGCCTGCACATTGGCCTTGCCCTGGGCCAGCAACTCGCCCAGCGAGGGTGAGCCGGGGGGCAGGCCGAAGCCGAGAAAATCCAATGCCGTCAAGGTCATGACCGATGACGAGACGATGAAGGGCAGCATGGTGAGGGTAGCCACCATGGCGTTGGGCAGGAGGTGGCGCCACATGATGACGCCGCTGGAGACACCGAGCGCACGAGCGGCCTGCACATACTCGAAGTTGCGGGCGCGCAGGAATTCGGCGCGTACCAGCCCGACCAGCGACACCCAGGAAAACAGCAGCATGATGCCGAGCAGAACCCAGAAGCCCGGCGCCAGGATGGAGGACACGATCAGCAGCAGATAGAGCGCCGGGATCGACGTCCAGATCTCGATAAACCGTTGAAAAATAAGGTCTGTCCAGCCGCCGAAATAGCCCTGCACGGCGCCGGCGGCGACGCCGATGACGGAGGAGATGATGGTCAGGATCAGGCCGAAAAGCACTGAGAGTCGAAAGCCATAGATCAGCCGGGCGAGCACGTCGCGGCCCTGGTCGTCGGTGCCGAGCCAGTTCCATTCCAGCGCGCCGCAGCCATTGCCGCCGAGCTTTTCCGCCACCGGCTGGCACTGCGCATCGGTCAGCATCCAGGTTGGCGGGGAGGGGGCGGGGGTCGGCAGATCGAGGTTATGTGTCTGGTAGCTATAGCGAATTGGCGGCCAGACCATCCAGCCCTGCTTTTCCGCGATGAGGTTTTGCAGGAAGGGGTCGCGGTAATCTGCCTCGGTTTCGAAATCCCCGCCGAAGGTGGTCTCGGGATAGGCCTTGAAGGCGGGAAAATAGTAGCCGCCATCATAGCTTACGAGGAAGGGCTTGTTGTTGGCGATGATCTCCGCGCCGAGGCTCAGCACGAACAGCACCATGAAAATCCAGAAGCTCCACCACCCGCGCCGGTTGCGCTTGAAATTCTCCCAGCGCCGCTGGTTTATCGGCGAAAGCCGCGCCGGGCGCGTGGATTGTGCGTGCAGTGAGGTGGACGATGAGGCCGATGTGTCCGAGGGCGGCATTGTGTTGGCGGTGTCCATGGCTCAGACGTCCCGCGTGTCGAAGTCGATGCGCGGATCGACCCAGGTGTAGGTGAGGTCGGAGACGAGGTTCACCAGGAGGCCCACCAACGAGAAGATGTAGAGATTGGCGAACACCACGGGGTAGTCGCGGTTCAGCACGCTCTCGAAGCCGAGCAGGCCCAGCCCGTCGAGCGAGAAGATGGTCTCGATCAGCAGCGATCCCGTGAAGAAGGCGGAGATGAAGGCACCGGGGAAGCCGGCGATGATGATCAGCATCGCGTTGCGGAACACATGGCGGTAGAGCACCGCGCGTTCCGACAGCCCCTTCATCCGCGCCGTGACCACATATTGTTTTCGGATCTCGTCGAGGAAGGAGTTTTTGGTCAGCAGCGTCATGGTGGCGAAGGCGCCGAGCACCATGGAGATGATGGGCAAAGCGAGGTGCCAGAAATAATCGAGAATCTTGGCACCGAGCGAGAGCTGGTCCCAATTGTCGGAGGTGAGGCCGCGCAGGGGGAACCACGAGAAGAAGGAGCCGCCGGCGAACAGGATGATGAGCAGGATGGCGAACAGGAAGCTCGGGATCGCGTAGCCGACCACGATCACCGCCGAGGTCCACACATCGAAGCGCGAGCCGTCGCGCACCGCCTTGGCGATGCCCAGCGGGATGGAGATGGCGTAGGTGATGAGCATCATCCACAGGCCGAGCGAGACGGAGACCGCCATTTTCTCGCCGATCAGGTCGATGACCGAGATGTCGCGGAAATAGGACTGGCCGAAATCGAAGCGCAGATAGTTCCACATCATCAGGCCGAAGCGTTCATAGGCCGGCTTGTCGAAGCCGAATTGCTTCTCCAGCTCCTTGATGAAGGCCGGGTCCAGCCCCTGCGCGCCGCGATATTTCGAGGAGACCGGGTCGCCCGCCGGCGCGCCCTGCGACATGCCGCCGAAATCGCCGCCGCCGCCGGAAATGCGCGCCGTGGCGGAGGAGCCCTCGCCGGTGATTTCCGCGATGACGCGCTCCACCGGCCCGCCCGGAGCGAACTGCACCACCGCGAAGGAGATCAGCATGATGCCGATGATGGTCGGCACCATCAGCGCGAGGCGTCTCACAATATAGGCGAGCATTCGACGGGACTTCCTCCGCGGGGATCCTCGGCAGCGGCGCACAAGGTGGCGGTCGTGCGCTACCGCGTCAACTTAACGTCCGTTCATGCGCTTTCGTTGCGCGGTGGTCGCGGTGGCCCGCCGATGTCGGGCGAGACAGGACTGACCACCCTCGCATCGTCATGGCCGGGCTTGGCCCGGCCATCCACGCCTTTGGATGGCGCGAGGCAAGCCGTGGATCCCCGGATCAAGTCCGGGGATGACGGTGGTCTGGTGGCATGTCGGAGAAGGTGAGGGGCCTGCGATGCCATTCCCTCACCCTGCCGACGGCGCGCGGGCCGACCAGATGTCGGGGATGGCGCGGGCATAGGTCGGGCGCTCCACGCTCGGCCAGTTGAACACGTCCCAGAAGGCGATGCGGGATTCGGCCGAGTACCATTGCGGCACCCAGTAGCGCCCCGCGCGCAGCCGCCGGTCCAGCACATGGCAGGCGGTGCGCAGCGCCGCGCGGCTCGGGGCGGCGATCACCTGCTCGATCAGCAGGTCGACCACCGGGTCGGAAATGCCGGACAGGTTGTTGGCGCCCGGCGTCGCGGCGGCGCGGGCGCCGAAATAATTGCGCAGCGATTCGCCGGGCACGGTGGACATGGAATAGCGCCGCACCGTGGCGTCGAAATCGAACTCGTTGAGCCGGCGCTGATATTGCGGGGAATCCACCAGGCGGAAATTGGCCTCGATGCCCAGCAGCTTGAGGTTCTTGATGAACGGCGCGGTGTGTCGCTCCAGCCCGTTCTCGTCATCGAGGAACTCGATGGTCATGGTCTCGCCCGCCGGGTTCACCAGCCGGCCGGCCTTGATCTCCCAGCCAGCCTCGCGCAGCAATTGCGCACCCCGGCGCAGCAGCGTGCGGTCCTGCCCGGAACCGTCCGAGACCGGCGGGCTCCAGGGCGGGGCCTTGAGCACGGCGATGTCGGCGGGGGTGAGCTTGTCGCCGAGGCTCTCGATCAGCGCGATCTCCTCGGGGCCGGCGGGGCCTTGCGCCTTCAGGTCGGAATTCTCGAAGAAGGAGGTGGTGCGCCGGTAGGCGTCGAACATCAGGTTCTTGTTGGTCCACTCGAAATCGAAGGCGTAGGACAGCGCCTCGCGCACCCGCGGATCGGTGAAATGCGGGCGGCGGGTGTTGAGGAACCAGCCCTGCGCGCCCGAGGGGGTGCGGTCGGGCAGGATCTCGCGCTTCACCTTGCCCTCGGTGAAGGCGGGGAAGGTGTAGCCGGTGGCCCAAGCGCGGGCGGTGAATTCTTGGCGGAAGAGGTAGGCTTTCGCCTTGAAGGCCTCGAAGCCGACCTCGCGGTCGCGGAAATATTCGAAGCGCAGCGTGTCGAAATTGTTGATGCCGACATTGACCGGCAGGTCGGCGCCCCAATAGTCCGCCACCCGCTCATAGGCGATGGTGCGGCCCGGCTCGACCCGGCCGACCTTGTAGGGGCCGGAGCCGAGCGGGGGCTCCAGCGTGCTCTCCTCGAAATTCTTCACGCTGTAATAGGCCTTGGAGAAGATCGGCAGCGTGGCGACGAGCAGCGGCACGTCGCGGGCGCGGGCGGGGGTGAAGCGCACGGCGACGAGGTCCGGCGCCTCGGCCTGCGCGCCCTCCATCTCGCGCAGGGCCTGCGCGATGACCGGATGGCCCTTGGCCTTCAAAAGGTTCAGCGAGAAGGCGACATCCTCGGCGGTGAGCGGCGAGCCGTCGTGAAAGCGCGCCTCGGGGCGCAGGCGGAAGCGGTAGAGCGTGCCATCGGTGGAGATGGCGACGCTTTTGGCGACGAGGCCGTAGACCGCGTCCGGCTCGTCATTGGCGCGGACCATCAGCGTGTCGAAAATCAGCGCGATGCCCTGCGCCCCATCGCCCCGCAGAATGTAGCCGTTGAGCGAATTGAAGGTCTGGAAGGACTGGTTGAAGGCGGCGGTGGGGCCGACCTGCGAGAACAGCCCGCCCTTGGGGGCCTTGGGATCGACATAGGCGAAATGGGCGAAATCGGCGGGGTATTTCAGATCGCCGAAAGCGGAGAGGCCGTGGCGCTCGGTGGCCTCCATGACGGGCGCGCCGGGCGTGACGGGAGCGCCAGCTTCCGGGGCGCCAGCTTTCGTGGCGTCTTGGGCGAGCGAGCGGCGGGGCAAGGCGAGCGCCGCGCCGGCGCCGGCGGCCAGCGTCAGGACGGTGCGGCGGGAGAGGGGAGCGGTCATGGGCGTTGTGCGTCCTTCGAGACGGCGGCCGCTGGCCGCCTCCTCAGGATGACGGAGGAAGGGCGGGGTCCGCTCGCTCATCGGGCGCCTTTGTGCAGGGACGCATCGTCATGCTGAGGTGCCCGGGCCTTGCCCGGGCCTCGAGGCACGCAGGGGCGCACCGGCAGCCCCTCACCCCAACCCTCTCCCCCACGGGGAGAGGGGGCGGCGTCCATCGCCCCGCCCTTCACTGGGCGCCCCCGGTCTTGGCGGCCTTGGCGGCGTCCCACCACCAGATGTCGGGGAAGGAGAAGGAATAGTCCGGCAGCTTGTCGGGATGGCTGAAGCGGTTCCAGCGGGCGGTGCGGATGTTCGGGTAGTTCCAGCTCGGCACCACATAATCATGCGCCAGCAGCACGCGGTCGAGCGCGCGGGTGGCGGCGACGAGTTCGGCGCGGTCCTTCGCGTAGATCACCTTCTCGATCAGCGCGTCGATGCCCGGATCCTTGATGCCGGCATAATTGCTGGAGCCTTCCTGATCGGCGGCGGCCGAGCCCCAGAAATCGCGCTGCTCATTGCCCGGCGAGAGCGACTGGCCCCAGCCGGAGATGATCATGTCGAAATCGCGGGCGCGCAGGCGGTTGATATATTGCGAGGTGTCGACCTGCCGGACATTCACGGTGATGCCGAGCCGCTCCAGCGAGGGCTTGTAATAGAGCGCCACCCGCTCGAAAGCGGGGTTGGCGATGAGGATTTCCATGGTGAAGGGCTCGCCCTTGGCGTTCACCAGCTTGCCGCCCTTCACCTCATAGCCGGCCTCGCGCAGGAGCTTGGCCGCCTCGCGCAGATTGCCGCGGCGCAGGCCCTCGCTCCAGCCTTCCGGGTTGGTGTAGGGCGCGGTGAAGACGCTGGCCGGGATCTTGTCCTTCACGCTCTCCAGAATCTCCAGCTCCTTGCCCTCAGGCAGGCCGGAGGAGGCGAGCTCGGTGTTCTGGAAATAGCTGGAGGTGCGCTTGTACTGGCCGAAGAACAGCGTGCGGTTCATGCCGTCGAAATCGAGCGCGAGGTTGAGCGCGCGGCGCACCCGCTGGTCCTGAAACTTGTCGCGTCGCAGATTGGGGATGAAGGCCTGCATCGAGCCGGAGGCGCGGTTGGGGAATTCCTCCAGCACCACGCGCCCGTCCTTCACCGCCGGGAAATTATAGGCGGTGGCCCAGTCCTTGGCCGAGGTCTCGATGCGGAAATCATACTGGTCGCCCTTGAAGGCCTCCAGCTCCACCGTGCCGTCGCGGAAGTACTCGTAACGCTGCTCGGCGAAATTATTGGTGCCGATGTTCACCGGCAGGTCCTTGCCCCAATAATCCGGCACGCGCTCGAAGGAGATGGAGCGGCCGGGCGAGACCTGCTTGACCTTGTAGGGGCCGGAGCCGAGCGGGATTTCCAGCGTGCCCTGGCTGATGTCGCGCGGCTTGCCCGAGGCGTCGCTGGCGGTCCACCAGTGCTTGGGCAGGACGCGGAGCTGGCCGACGATCTGCGGTAGCTCGCGGTTTCCCGCCTGATCGAAGGTGAAGGTCACCTCGCGCTCGCCGGTGACGGCGGCGCCCTTCACATGGCTGTAGTAATAGGCCATGCGCGGGTTGTTCTTGGTCATCTGCTCGAACGACCAGACCACATCCTCGGCGGTGACCGGCTGGCCGTCATGCCATTTTGCCTCGGGGCGCAGGCGGTAGGTGACGGAGGCGAAGTCCGCCGGGTAGCTCACGGCTTCCGCCAGCAGGCCGTATTCGGTCGCTACCTCGTCGGCGGCGGGGGCCATCAGCGTGTCGTAGATCAGCTGGAGGCCGGAGGCCGGGGTGCCCCGGGCGATGAGGTCGTTCAGGGAATCGAAGGTGCCGTCGACCGAGAGGCGCAGCAGCCCGCCCTTGGGGGCCTGCGGGTTCACATAGTCGAAATGGGCGAAGCCCGGCTGGTATTTGGGCTGGCCGAGCAGCGACAGGCCGTGCCGCCATTGCTTTGCCGCGCCGGCCGCCTCGCTGCTGGCCGGGGCCGCGCCGCCGGCCGGGGCCGTCTCCTGCGCGCCGGCCGGGCCGGTGAAGGCGAGGCCGAGAAGCGCGGCACCACTGAGCGCGGCGAGCGCGCGGCGGCGCGTGGCCATCAGGCGGGTGGGGGAGGGGAAGCGGGCGGAACGGCTCGTCATGCACACATCCTTCTGAAGGCACTGGGGCGCGGGCAGGCGGCTCCCCGCGGCGCGGAGGGCAGCGGTCGCGGAGGGCAGGGCCGGCGCGGCACGCCGTCTCGCGGGGATTATGGACCGTTACGGCATGAAAAGAATAAGGCCGGGGCGCAAAGCGCCGCCGGCCTGACGGAAACGTGAAAATTTGAAGGAACGGGCGGCGCGTGCCGCCCGCTCTCACGGCGTGGCGGGAGCGGCCGGAGCCGGGGTGGCCGGTGCGTCGGGCGCGGCCGGGGCTGCCGGCGTCGCGGGTGCGGCCGGAGCGGGCGCCGCCTCTGCAGTCGGCAGGGGCTGCGGGCTGTGCGAGAGCGTGTTGAGGTAGACCAGCAGATCGGCGCGCTCGGTCTCCTTGGCGATGCCGGCGAAGCCCATGGCGGTGCCGGGAATGTCGGCCTTCGGGTTCTTGATGAAGGCGTTCAGGTCGTCGAAGGTCCAGGTGCCGCCATGCGCCTTCATCGCGGCGGAATAGGCGAAGCCCTCGGCGCTGGCGACCGGGCGGCCGACAATGCCGTAGAGATCCGGGCCGACCTTGGCGCCGGCGCCTTCCACGAAATTGTGACAGGCGGCGCACTTCTTGGCGACGGCGGCGCCCTTCTCGGCGCTGGCGGCGCCGAGCAGCTGGGCGATCGGCACATCGGCCGGCGCGGCGGCCTGGGCCTCGCCGGTCGCGGCTTCCTGGACAGCGATCTCATAGCCGGGCTTTTCCGGCGCGTGGCTGGAGAACAATATGTCGGAGAACACGTTCAGACCGAGCGTGAAGGTCAGCACGCCGAGCACCGCTCCAGCAATCTTGTTCAGCTCGAAGCTGTCCATCGAAACATTCGCTCCCTAAACACGGCGCGGCACCTTCCCGAAGGTCCGCCGCACCCCGCACGCAGTTTAGCAGCGGTCTGAAACAGCCGCCAATGCCGCGGCGGAACTAATCATTTTGACGGTTGCCGTGCAACCCGTATAAGCGCGCCGCGGTTGCTACGTTTCGCCACGAGGGGCGAGGCGCACCGGCCGCGGTTCCGTAGCGAAGGCCCGCCCAATGTCCGCGCAGGACGTACTTATTCTCATTCCAGCCCGCATGGCCTCGACCCGGCTGCCCGGCAAGCCGCTGGCCGATGTCGGCGGCCGGCCGATGATCGTCGAGGTGGCGCGGCGTTCCGCCGCGGCAGGCATCGGCCGCGTGGTGGTCGCCACCGACGATGAAGGCGTGTTCGCCGCCGTCGCGGATGCCGGATTCGAGGTGGTGATGACCCGTTCGGACCACGTCTCCGGCTCCGACCGAATCTTCGAGGCGCTCGGCCGAATCGACCCGGACGGGCAGGTCGCGCGCATCGTCAACGTGCAGGGCGACCTGCCGACCATCGACCCGGCGCTGATCCGCGCCGCCCTCGACCTGCTGGACGACGCGGGCGTCGATATCGGCACGCTCACCGCCGAGATCACCGATCCGCATGAGCGCACCAACCCCAATGTGGTGAAGGTGGTCGGCAGCGCGGTGGCGCCGGGCCGGCTGCGCGCGCTCTATTTCACCCGCGCTACCGCCCCTTATGGCGAGGGCCCGCTGTTCCACCATATCGGCCTCTACGCCTATCGCCGGGCGGCGCTGGAGCGGTTCGTCGCGCTCGCGCCCTCGCCGCTGGAGAGCCGCGAGAAGCTGGAGCAGCTGCGCGCGCTGGAAGCGGGCATGCGGATCGACGTCGCCATTGTCGACACCGTGCCCTTGGGCGTCGACACGCCGGAAGACCTCATAAAGGCGCGCGAGCTGATCGCGCGCGAAGACGCCAGTCAGGGACGTGCATCATGAGCCTGCGCCGCACCGTCGTGTTCCAGGGAGAGCCCGGCGCCAATTCGCATATCGCCTGCCGCGAGGTCTTCCCGGATCATGAGGCGGTGCCCTGCGCCACCTTCGAGGACGCCTTCGCGGCGTTGCAGAATGGCGAGGCGGATCTGGGCATGATCCCGATCGAGAACTCGGTCGCCGGCCGGGTGGCGGACATCCACCACCTGATGCCGACCTCGGGGCTGACCATCGTCGGCGAGTTCTTCCTGCCGCTGTCGCACCAGCTGATGGCGATTCCGGGCGCCTCGCTGGCGACCGTGAAGACGGTCGAGAGCCATGTCATGGCGCTCGGCCAGTGCCGCAACATCATCCGCAAGCTGGGGCTGAAGGCCATTGTCGGCGCCGACACGGCCGGCTCGGCGCGGCTTGTGGCGGAAGCGCGGGACGAGAGCCGCGCCGCCATCGCCTCGCGCCTCGCGGCGGAGATTTACGGGCTCGACATCATCGCCGAGAATATCGAGGACGAGGCCCACAACACCACGCGCTTCGTCATCCTCGCCAAGGACGGCGAATGGGCGCCGGCCGGTAACGGGCCGACCGTGACCAGCTTCGTGTTCCGCGTGCGCAACGTGCCGGCGGCGCTCTACAAGGCGCTGGGCGGCTTCGCCACCAATGGCGTGAACATGACCAAGCTGGAATCCTACCAGCTCGACGGCGAGTTCTTCGCCACCCAGTTCTATGCCGATGTCGACGGCCACCCGGACGACCGTCTGGTGAAGCTGGCGCTGGAGGAACTGGCGTTCTTCTCCAAGGAGCTGCGCATCCTCGGTGTCTACCCCGCCCACGCCTACCGGATCGCGCTCAGGGCCTGAGCTGTCTCAGGCCGGCGCGCGGGGGTGCTCGAACAGTTCGAGTGCGGCGGCCAGCGGCATCGGGCGGCCCAGCAGGTAGCCCTGGACCTTCTCGACGCCGAGCTGGCGCAGGGTCTGGAGTTCGGCCTCGGTCTCGACGCCTTCGGCGATGATCCGGCTGTTGGTCTCGCGGGCGAACCGGATCAGCGCCGCCGCCAGCGCCCGGCGCGAGGGATCGAGGTCGATATTCCGGGTCAGGTTCATGTCGAGCTTGATCAGGTCGGGCCGCAGATGAAGGATGTGCTGGAGGCTGGAATAGCCGGTGCCGGCATCGTCCACCGCCAGCCGCAGCCCGCGCGTGCGGAATTCCTGCAACGCCCCGATGATCTCCTCGTAATTCTCCACCATCTCGTGCTCGGTGAGTTCCACGACGATCCGCCGGGACGGATGTCCGGCGAGGATGGCGTTCAGCTCCGGGCTGAGCAGGGTCGCCGGCGACGCATTGACGGTGAGGTAGACCTCCGGCGGGAAGGCCGGCAGCGCCGCCAGCGCGAGCCGGATCGCGGTGATTTCCAGCTCCAGCCCCAGCCCGGTCTCGGCCGCGTCGGCGAACCATTCATTCGGCGGGCGCGACGGGGTGGCGGAAATGCGTGACAGGCATTCGACGCCCAATGGGCGGCCGGTCGCGACGTTCCAGATCGGCTGGTAGACGATGGATATCTGCCCGTCGTCGATGACGGTGCGGACCCGGTCGCGCTTCGTCTCGAAGCTGCGCCGGAGGGCGAGGGCCTGCTCGATCTCGAAGGCGGCGAGTTCGGCGAAGGCCTTCATCATCTGCAGGTCGCGCTGGCGCAGCGACGGGTCGGGATGGGGCCCGAGACAGCAGAACATGCCATAGGCGCTGCCATCCCTGAGCCGGATCGGCACGCTCATATGCTTGCCGATGGGCAGCGCCGTGGTGATCGGCAGCGCCATGGCGTTGGGCTCGGCGGAGGTGTCGGGCATGAATTCGGGAATGCGGCCCGCCAGAATATGCCGGCAATAGACATCGTCGAGCGAGATGGAATCGCCGACCTTGATCATGTGCTCAAGGCCGGGGGCGTCGACCTCGCGGAACACCGAGTTGTTCCCGACGAACTCGGAGATATAGGCGACCTCCATGCCGAGATGGCGGCGGACCACCTCAATCATCCGGTGCATCATGCCCGGCTGCCGGGTGCCGGTGCCGATGGAAACCAGCCAGTCATGCAATGACGTGTCGTCCATCTGCCTGGTCACCGACCCGGCCACAGCGTGCCAGCATTCCCATGATAGGGCGCGCCTCGCCTATGGCGTCTGGTCAGTCTAGTTCCGGCCAAGCGGAGATCAAGGCCTGAGGTCGGGTCAGCGGGCCGGCTGGCGCGCTTACTCCGCCGCCTCGCCGCTGACACTCGCCTCGGCGTCCTCGATGGCTTTCAGCGCGTCGGGGTGCGGCATGGAGATGATGTTGTAGCCGGAATCGACGAAATGCACCTCGCCGGTGACGCCGCTCGACAGGTCCGACAGCAGATAGAGCGCGGCGCCGCCGACCTCGTCGATGGTGACGGTGCGGCGCAGCGGGGCGTGGCGCTTCTGGTAGTTGAACATGAGGCGCGCATCGGCGATGCCGGCACCGGCCAGGGTGCGGATCGGGCCGGCGGAGATGGCGTTCACGCGGATCGCCTGCGGGCCATAATCGGCGGCGAGGTAGCGCACGCTGGCTTCCAGCGCCGCCTTGGCGACGCCCATCACGTTATAATTCGGCATCACCCGCGTGGAGCCGCCATAGGTCAGCGTGATCAGCGAGCCGCCATTCGGCATGATCGCGGCGGCGCGCTTGGCCAGCTCGGTGAAGGAGAAGCAGGAGATCACCATGGTGCGCGTGAAATTGGCGCGGCTGGTGTCGGCGTAGCGGCCCTTCAGCTCGTTCTTGTCGGAAAAGCCGATGGCGTGGACCAGAAAATCGATGCCGCCCCATTTTTCCTCAAGCGCCGCGAAGGTGGCGTCGACGGAGTCGAGATCCTCGACATCGCAGGGCAGCACCGTGTCCGAGCCGAGGCTCTGGGCAAGCGGCTTGACGCGGCGCCCGAGCGCCTCGCCCTGATAGGTAAAGGCGAGTTCCGCGCCCTGCGCCGCCAGCGAGCGGGCGATGCCCCAGGCGATGGAGTGATCGTTCGCGACACCCATGATCAGGCCGCGTTTGCCCTGCATCAGGCTCATTGTGGTTCTTCCTTCCGCCGTCGCGAGGGTCTGATCACGCATCCGGGTGCTGGAGAACCAGCACGGCATTGGTGCCGCCGAAGCCGAAGCCGTTCGACAGCACCCGGCCGAGCCGCGCATGGTCGACGCGCTCACGCACGATCGGCATGTCGGCGAAGTCGGGGTCGATTTCGTCGATATGGGCGCTCGCCGAGATGAAGCCGTTCTGCATCATCAGGATCGAGTAGATCGCCTCATGCACGCCGGTCGCGCCCTGCGAGTGGCCGGTGAGCGACTTGGTGGCGGAGATGGGCGGGCACTTGTCGCCGAACACGGCGCGGATCGCCTCGATCTCCTTGAGATCGCCGATCGGCGTCGAGGTGGCGTGCGGGTTGATGTAGTCGATGCCGCCCTTCACGTTCTGAAGCGCGAGGCGCATGGCGCGGGCCGCGCCCTCGCCGGAAGGGGCGACCATGTCGGCGCCGTCCGAGGAGGCGCCATAGCCGACGATCTCGGCATAGATGCGGGCGCCGCGCGCCTTGGCGTGCTCCAGTTCCTCCAGAACCAGAACGCCGGCGCCGCCGGAGATGACAAAGCCGTCGCGGTTCTTGTCATAGGGGCGGGAGGCAACGGCGGGGCGGTCGTTGTAGTCGGAGGACATGGCGCCCATGGCGTCGAACAGGCAGGACAGCGTCCAGTCCAGATCCTCGCAGCCGCCGGCGAACATGATGTCCTGCTTGCCGTACTGGATCTGCTCGGCGGCGTTGCCGATGCAGATATTGGTGGTCGCGCAGGCCGCCGAGATGGAATAGCTCGCGCCCTTGATCTTGAACCAGGTGGACAGCGTGGCCGAGGCGGTGGAGCCCATCGCCTTCGGCACCGCGAACGGGCCGACGCGCTTGGGGTTGGAATTCTTGCGGGTGATGTCGGCGGCTTCCACGATGGTGCGGGTGGAGGAGCCGCCCGAGCCCATGACGAGGCCGGTGCGCTCGTTGGAGATTTCGTTCTCCTCAAGCCCGGCGTCGCGGATCGCCTGTTCCATGGCGACATGGTTCCAAGCGGTGCCGCCGCCGTGGAAGCGCATGGCGCGGCGGTCGACGATCTCGCTGGGGTCGAGCTGCGGGGCCCCCTGGACCTGCGAGCGGAAGCCCAGCTCGACATATTTCTCGGCGCGGGTGATGCCGCTTTTGCCTTCGCGCAGCGAGGCCAGCACTTCCTGGGTGGAATTGCCGATCGACGAGACGATGCCCATTCCGGTGACGACGACGCGGCGCATAGGCTTCCTTTCCTCAAATACAGGCCCGACAGCGCCGCGAACGGCGCTTCGGCAGCGAGATGGCGCCCCGACGGGCGCCATGCAAGGACAAATGGGGCGACCGGGTCAGGTCTGGAACAGGCCGACCTTCAGATCGCCGGCGCGATAGATGACTTCGCCATCGGCCTCAAGCCAGCCATCGGCGATGCCGAGCACGAGCTTGGAGCGCATCACGCGCTTGAAGTCGATCCCGTAGACCACCTTCTTGACGCTGGGCAGAACCTGCCCGGAGAACTTGATCTCGCCCGCGCCGAGCGCCCGGCCACGGCCCGGCGAGCCCAGCCAGCCGAGATGGAAGCCGACGAGCTGCCACAGCGCGTCCAGCCCGAGGCAGCCCGGCATCACCGGATCGCCGATGAAGTGGCAGGCGAAGAACCAGAGGTCCGGATTGATGTCGAGTTCGGCGCGCACATGGCCCTTGCCGTTCGGCCCGCCATCCTCGGAAATCTCGGTGATGCGGTTGAACATCAGCATCGGCGGCGCCGGAAGCTGGGCATTGCCCGGCCCAAAGAGCTCGCCACGCCCGCATGCGAGCAGTTCCTCATATGTGAAACTCGTCTGACGCTCGGCCATCGTCCCCGTTACACCCACGTTGTTTTTCTACACTTGAGCGGCCACGCGCCGCCGACACAGATCGCGGCCCGTGCGCATGGCGCGGTCCGATCGCTGGGCTTCCTAACACAGGGGGAAGCGGGCTCAAAGCCGGCAGAGCCGCCCACCGGGGCGTAAATGTCAGGCAGGTGACGGCGTCATGCTCCGTCAGGGCCGGCGGGTCATGGCACAGGCCGGCTGGCGAGGCGGGTTTAATCGGCTGACGCGCGGTTCAGATTGGAATAATTACGATCATGCGCCGCGATATTGCCCCGTCCGCGGCCATGCAGATATAATACCAGTAACAAATGGCGACGCTGGCGGTTGGTTTTCCCCCGGCGCGTGCCTATTTTCAGATGCGGCCGTGCCGGTTTTTCCGTTCAGGAAAGAGCGGGCATGGCTTAACTACGATGGTTGGAAGTCGAGATGAGCGAAGCCCTTCGCCCCCACCCTATCGCGGTTTCCCGCATGGTTCTTGACGATTCGGAGCCTGTGCTGCCGGTCGCGAAGCTGCGTGACGGCGCCGCCACCGGGCGGACCGGTTGCCCGTTCCATGACGTGCGCCACATGCTGCGCGATGTCGGCCTGCGCCCGACCCGCCAGCGCCTCGCGCTCGGCTGGCTGCTGTTCGCCAAGGGCGACCGCCACGTCTCGGCGGAAATCCTGCACGAGGAAGCGATCAAGGCGCGCTTCCCGGTCTCGCTGGCGACCGTCTACAACACGCTGCACCAGTTCACCGAAGTCGGCCTGCTGCGCGAACTCGCCATTGACGGCTCCAAGACCTATTTCGACACCAACCCGTCCGACCACCACCACTTCTTCATGGAAGGCGAGAATCACCTTCTCGACATTCCCAGCGCGGCGGTCGAGGTCGAGCGCATTCCCGAGCCGCCGGAAGGCTATGAGGTGGCGCGCGTCGACGTGGTGGTGCGCCTGCGCCCCAAGCGCCGCGGCTGAGCGATCCCATCCAATCAACTCATTGAAAGGCCGGTCTCCTGACCGGCCTTTTTCGTTGGTGCCTTACGCCCGCTCGCCGCGTGTCGGGCGCAGGCCGGCGGCAAGTTCGGCCAGTGCCCGCCGGGCGGCAGGCTCGCCGGCGCGGGAGATCAGCATCACCGGAGCGGGCGGCAGCGGCGGCAGGTTGAGCCGCCGGCTCAGCTCTGTGCTGCCAGGCGGGGCGAGATGCGCGGCCATCGGCGCGATCGCAATGCCGGCGGCGACGGCGGCCGCGACCGAGGAGACGCTGCCGCCGACAAAGGCCTCACTCCAGCCGATGCCCGCCGCCTCCAGCGCCCGCGTCGCGGTGGCGCGCACGCCGCAGGGGGCGGCCAGCAGGGCCAGCGGCAGGCGGGTCCCACCGGGCGCGAAATCGCGGGCGGCGAACCAGCCATAGGGATCGCGGCGCAGCAGCTCGCCATCGCGCCGATCCCCCTCGCGCCGGACGATGACGGCGTCGAACGCGCCCGAATCATAGGCGTCGAGCAGGCTGCGGGAAAAGCCGAGCTGCACCTCCATCCGCAGATCGGGCACCGCCGCCGCCACCCGGCGCAGCAGCGGCGCGAGCGCATCGCCCACCGCATGGTCGCTAAAGCCCAGCCGCAGGCAGGGCGGGTTGGGGCGGTCCCACAGCCAGGCCTCGCGCTCCATGGCCAGCAGGCGCCGGGCGCGGTCGAGAAAGGCGGTGCCGTCGGGCGTCAGCCGGACCAGACGCGGCGTGCGCTCCAGCAGCGTGCGGCCGAGCCGCTGTTCCAGCTTGCGCACCTTCAGGCTGATGCCGGCCTGGGTGGCGCCGAGCGCCTCGGCGGCGCGGGTGAAGCTGGAGAACTCCGCCACCCGCACGAAGGCGAGCACCAGGTCGAGGTCGAGGGGCTGTTCGGTCATTTCAATTTGTTATCATTGATAGGTTCAACGACAACATTATCATATTACGCCGGAGGCGCTACGACTTCTCCCGTCACACGCCAGTCCGGTCACACGCCACGGGAGAGCATCATGCCGATGATCCAGATCAGTTTCGCCGCCGATTCGCGGCCCGCCATCGAACCGCAGATCGCCGCGCGGGCGGCCGAGCTGGCCGCGCGCTGGCTCGGCAAGGACCCCGCGCTCACCGCGGTGAGCCTCATCCGCGTGCCGGCGGCGCACTGGTTCTGCGCCGGACGCAGCCTGGCGGAGCAGGGCCTTGCCGGCTTCTGGCTGGACATCAGGGTGACGGAGGGCACCAACACCAAGGACGAGAAGGCGGCCTTCATCGCCGCCACCTTCGCCGCCATGGGCGAGCTGATCGGCCCGCTGTACCCGGAAAGCTATGTGCATGTGGTGGAAGCGCGCGGCGACGCCTATGGCTATGCCGGCCTTACCCAGGAGCGGCGCTATATCGAGGCCCGGCGGGCGCCGTGACGCGCGTCGTCAGTCGATCTTCTCGCCGGGATAGACGCCCCAGAGCTTTTCCTGCTCGACATAGCCGTCAAAGCCATTGTCGAAGAAGCGGCACCATTTGCCGTTGCAGTGATCGACCTTGCCGAGCACGCCCGGCTCCAGCCGCGCCTTGATCGACGAATCGGTGGACGGCGCCTCGCGCAGCGCGGCGGGTTCACCCTTCGACCAGGGGCTGACCAGCGCGGTGCGGCGGGCCGAGAGCATGGAATGGTAGACCCAGCCCTCCGCGCCATCCGCATCGCGGATGCGCCGCCAGGTCTCGAATTCGGCGGTGACCTCGACCGGCAGTCCGGCGCGGGTGAACACCCAGGCGACCGCATGGTCGCGCGTCGGGCCGGAGCGCACATTCACCTTGTCGGCCTTGAGGCTGACGAAGCGCGGCACGGGAAGCCCGCTCACCCGGCCGACCGGCCCAGAGCTCTGTTCCTGCGCCTGCGCGCGCGGGGCGGCGGACAGCGCCGCGCCGAGGGCGAAGCTGGCCGCGAGGGCCATGCCCAGCCCCAGCCGCCCACCCGTCATATTCCGACCCAGAGGCTTCGCCCCGACCCGAAGCCAGTCCATTCCCATCGTCTCGTCACCTGTTCGTCGGTTCGCGGCGTACCGCCCTGCCACTGCCGACACCGCCTGCACCGCAATTGCGGGCATTTTTGTGTTTACCGAATCCGTCTGCTAAGGATCGCGTCGTCCCGTCGGCGCCATTTTGGGGCTCCCAGCGTTAACGGGAGCTTGATTGTCGCGGGTGTTCCCACGGGGAGTCGACATGGGCCGCAAAAAGCCGCTGGTGGTCGTCACGCGCAAGCTGCCTGACAAGATCGAAACCCGCATGCGCGAACTCTTCGACGCCCGGCTGAATGTCGAGGATGCGCCGATGAGCCAGGCGCAGCTCGCCGAGGCCATGGCCACCGCCGACGTGCTGGTTCCCGCCATCTGTGACCGGATCGACGCGAAAGTGATCGAGGCGGCCGGGCCGAATCTGAAGCTGATCGCCAATTTCGGCAATGGCGTCGACCATATCGACGTCACCGCCGCCACCGAGCGCGGCATCACCATCACCAACACGCCCGGCGTCCTCACCGAGGACACCGCCGACATGACCATGGCGCTGATCCTCGCCGTGCCGCGCCGGCTCACCGAGGGCGCGGCGCTGATCACCAATGATGACGGCGCCTGGCCCGGCTGGTCGCCGACCTGGATGCTCGGCCACCGCATCTGGGGCAAGCGCCTCGGCATTATCGGCATGGGCCGCATCGGCCAGGCGGTGGCCCGGCGCGCCCGCGCCTTCGGCCTGCAGATCCACTACCACAATCGTCACCCGCTCCCCGCCCAGATCGAGGAGGAGCTGGAGGCGACCTATTGGGACAGCCTCGACCAGATGCTGGCGCGCATGGACATATTGTCCGTGAACTGCCCGCACACGCCGGGCACCTTCCATCTGCTCTCCGCCCGCCGGCTGAAGCTGGTGCGGCCCGACGCCTATATCGTCAACACCGCGCGCGGCGAGGTGATCGACGAGAACGCGCTGATCCGCATGATCGAGCAGGGCGAGATCGCCGGTGCCGGGCTCGACGTGTTCGAGCGTGAACCCGCCGTCAGCCCCAAGCTGCTCAAGCTCGCCCGCGCCGGCAAGGTGGTGCTGCTGCCGCATATGGGATCGGCCACGGTCGAGGCGCGCGTCGACACCGGCGAGAAGGTGATCGTCAACATCAAGGCCTTCATGGACGGCCACCGCCCGCCGGACCGTGTGCTGCCCTCGATGCTGTGAGGGAGCGCGGGGTGGTGTTCGGCTGTCAGGGCTGAACGGCGTCCGCGCCAGACGCCTGCGTCTCGCCTGCCTGGTGCTACCCGCCTGCGTGCTTCGAGGCGCGCTGCGCGCGCACCTCAGCATGACGAGGTTGCGTCAACTTCAGTCCGAATATTGCTGATAACGCCGCCCGTCATCCTGAGGTGCCCGGTCCTCGGCCGGGCCTCGAAGGACGCAGATGGCTGCGGACTGCGCTCCACAAGACGCGTCCCCGACCCGTCATCCCGGACGGCCAGCGGCCGATCCGGGATCGCATGCAGGCCAATCGCGCATGGCGAGCGAAACCGATCCCGGCTCTCGCGGCGCTCGGCCGGGATGATTCCTGCGGGCGCGTGGCGCCTTGCCGCTCGCCCGTCAGCGCCGATGCGCCGACAGATCGGTAATCGTCGGGTTGGTCCCGGTCAGCGGGTTGTCCGGGTCCCAGCCATAGCTCAGCGTCTCGAAGCGCATGGTGAGCGTGTCGATCATCAGCAGCCGCCCGACCAGCCCCTCGCCGAAACCGACCACGGCGCGGATCGCCTCCAGCGCCACCAGCGAGCCGGCCACACCCGCCACCGCGCCGAGAATGCCGGCCTCGGCGCAGCTCGGCACCGTGCCGGCGGGCGGCGGCTCGGGGAAGAGGCAGCGATAGGTCGGGTTCGGCGTGCCGTCCGGGCCCGTCTCATGCGGGCGCAGCGTCGTCACCGTGGCATCAAAACGCCCCAGCGCCGCCGTCACCAGCGGCTTGCCGGCGAGCGCGCAGGCATCCGACACCAGATAGCGGGTGGCGAAATTGTCGGAGCCGTCGATCACCACATCGACGCCGCCGATCAGCCCGAGCGCGTTCTCCGCGGTGAGCCGCGCCGTCACGCCCTCGACGGCGACATGCGGGTTGAGCGCGGCGATCATCGCGCCGGCGCTCTCGGTCTTCGTCCGCCCGATGGCGGCGGTGGTGTGGATCACCTGGCGCTGGAGGTTGGACAGCGAGACCTCGTCATCATCGACCACCACCAGCCGCCCGACCCCGGCCGCCGCCAGATAGAGCAGCGCCGGCGCGCCGAGCCCGCCGGCCCCGACCACCAGCATGGACGCTTTCTTCAGCTTCTGCTGGCCCGGCCCGCCGATCTCCGCCAGCACGAGATGGCGCGCATAACGCTCCACCTCCTCCGGCGTGAACAGCGCGGGGCGCGGGGAGGGGGCGGCCGAAGCGGCGGCAGGCGCCGGGGAGGCAGGGGTGTCGGTGCTCATCGCTGCTATATAGCAAGCCCGTCCGCCCCCGCCAGCGGCCGGGCGGACGCGTGCGGACGGATTTTCCGGGACGGCGGCGGGCGGGCGCCGACCCGGTTGCCCGCCCGCCGCGCATCGACTATGAAGACGCGTGATCCGCGGGCCGCGCCCGCCGGGCACCCGTAGCTCAGCTGGATAGAGCGCTGCCCTCCGAATGAGGCGGGTCGCTATCAACGCCATGAGCCTGACCCTTGCACCCCCAAGGACACGGTGAGCGCCGGCCTATCCCGGACGACTCTCGAGGCACAAACCCGCCACTTCCTGGTCATCCGTGACGTCCGCCTAGACCCGTTTCTCGGTGCATCAGCCAGCTGTCCGATGGAGTGGTGGCTACAGCCGTGAGCGCCAAGTTGTCAGGCAGTAGCTGGCGCTATGCGGGTGTAACACCCGCGCCTGAAATAGGTATTTTTGAGGGTTTCAGTCAAATCGTATGTTAAAGACAAGGCCTGAAATGTTGACATATGTTTACACTATGTTGACAGAAATGGTTCAATTTGGCGTTTTTGACCCAATGTAAAACTGCCCGCGATCTCGCATGGTGGCGCCTAGGCCCTTGTTTGGCGGCGACGTCCGACGATGAGCGAAAAGTTCGCGATATACATATTCGTCGCCATCGCGACCTTCGCCCGGCGTATTTCTAGCGTGCTTCCCGTCCTGAAGGCTCCACCCAACCGGGAATGTGCCTTGGCTATCCTCAGGGGGCGTCCTACGCGATGAGGCAGGAGGTGCCCATGGCGACGATCCGGAAACTACGCGGACGGTGGCAAGCTCAGGTGCGGCGCAAGGGCATGAAGTGCCGCGCCAAAAGCTTCGACACTCGAGCCGAGGCTGAACGCTGGGCGCGCACCCTCGAGACTGAGCTCGACCGGCATGGTGTTCTGAACCGCCCCGGCTTTGCCGGAGGCCCCAACTCCTGAGAGGATGGGGCTATGACGAGCAAGACGACGAACAAGTTCTCGCCTGAAGTGCGTGCCCGGGCGGTGCGGATGGTGCTGGATCACGAGG
>NZ_JAHCQH010000019.1 GCF_018449475.1 Ancylobacter radicis
TTCCTCGGCCTCATTCTGGCCAGCGTGAACATCTTCGGCGGGTTCCTGGTGACCAGCCGCATGCTCGCCATGTACTCGAAGAAGAAGTGAGGGCGAGGATATGAACGCCAATATCGTCGCGCTGCTGTACCTCGTCTCGGGCGTCCTGTTCATCATGGCGCTGCGCGGGCTGTCCAGCCCCGCCACCTCGCGCCAGGGCAATCTGTTCGGCATGGTCGGCATGACCATCGCCATCCTCACCACGCTGGCGGCCTCGCCGCCGGCGGGTCTCGGCGGCTGGGCGCTGGTGATCGGCGGCCTCGCCATTGGCGGCGGCGCCGGCGCCTATATCGCCAAGAACATCGCCATGACGCAGATGCCGCAGCTGGTGGCGGCCTTCCACTCGCTGGTCGGCCTTGCCGCGGTGATGGTGGCGGCGGCCGCGCTCTACGCCCCGGCGGCGTTCGGCATCGGCGATCCCGGCCATATCCACGCGCAGGCGCTGGTCGAGATGAGCCTGGGCGTCGCCATCGGCGCCATCACCTTCACCGGCTCGGTGATCGCCTTCGCCAAGCTCAACGGCAACATGTCCGGCAAGCCGATCCTGCTGCCGGGCCGCCACCTCATCAACATCGCGCTGGCGGCGCTGATCGTGGTGCTGGTGGTGGTGCTGACCATCACCGAGAGCCACACCGTGTTCTGGCTGATCGTGATCGCCAGCCTGATCTTCGGCGGCCTCTTGATCATCCCGATCGGCGGGGCGGACATGCCGGTCGTCGTGTCGATGCTGAACAGCTACTCCGGCTGGGCGGCGGCGGGCATCGGCTTCACGCTGGGCAACACGGCGCTGATCATCACCGGCGCGCTGGTCGGCTCCTCCGGCGCGATCCTGTCCTACATCATGTGCAAGGGCATGAACCGCAGCTTCGTCTCGGTGATCCTCGGCGGCTTCGGCGGCGACGCGCAGGCCGGCCCGGCCGGCGCGGTGGAGAGCCGTCCGGTCAAG
>NZ_JAHCQH010000002.1 GCF_018449475.1 Ancylobacter radicis
TCAAGCGCGGCATGGCCGCCGGCTATGCCGGCGTCGAGAACGAGCTGTTCTTCCGCGACAACACCATGATGCTCTTCGCCGACGCCAAGAAAATGGTCGAGGACATCGTCAAGAACCTCGGGCATTGAGCCGGGGCAGGGCGGGAGCGCACGCATCGGCCTCACTGGCCTGATCGTCCACCGGACTGCACTGACACGCCATTGTCACAATACCGAAAAGGCCGGGCCCAGCGCCCGGCCTTTTTGCTGTGCGACGCAACGTCATCGGATGCTGCGCTGCCGCGACTCTTTTGATTGACGCGAAGGTGTATTGCATACCAGACTTCAACCAAAGGCTAAGACGTGACCAGCCGCCGTGATCCTGAACCCGTGAGGAACGCCATGCTCGTCGCCGATCTGATGAAGCTGAAAAACGCCCGCGTGCCGACCATCCGCATGACGGAAACCATTGAAATGGCAGCGACTTTGCTCAATCGCGAGCGCATTGGCGCGGTCGTGGTGAAGGACGCCTGCGGCTCGGAAGGCGACACCGTGGTCGGCATTTTCTCCGAGCGCGACGTGGTCCGCGCCGTCGCCGAGCGCGGCGTCGCCGGGTTGAAGACCCCGGTCGCCGACCTCATGTCGCGCAACATGATCTCCTGCGCCATGGAAGACAGCGTCGACCATGTCCGCAAGCTGATGGACGAGCACCATGTCCGCCATCTTCCGGTATTGGAAGACCATCAGCTGGTCGGCGTGCTGAGCATTCGCGACGTGCTCGCCCACGATGTGCGCATCGCCGCCGTGCTGGCGGAAGGCGCACCGCGGCTCGCCCCGGGGATGGCCGCGCTTCCCGTCTAAGGTGCTGTCTTAAAAAAGAAAAACCGCACGGGAGGGGTCCCGTGCGGTCGTGCTGTCAGGTGTCACCGATCACAGCGCCGGCGCGTTATCCTGGCGCATCGGCGCGTTTTCCATCTGGTGCATGCGGTCGATCACCGCTTTCTGCACCTTCTCGAAGGCGCGCACCTCGATCTGCCGCACGCGCTCGCGCGACACGCCGAACTCGGAGGCAAGGTCCTCCAGCGTCATCGGATCGTCCGACAGCCGCCGCGCCTCGAAGATGCGCCGCTCACGCTCATTGAGCACCGAGAGCGCCCCCGACAGCGCGCTGCGCCGGTTGTCCATCTCCTCGACCTGGACGAGCGAGGATTCCTGATCCTCGCGATCATCCTGCAACCAGTCCTGCCACTCCCCGCCGCCCTCGGCATCGCCGCGCAGCGGCGCGTTGAGCGAAGCGTCGCCGGACAGGCGCCGGTTCATGTCGATCACGTCCTGCTCGGTGACGCCGAGCTTGGTGGCGATCTGCTGCACCTGATCGGGGCGCAGATCGCCCTCCTCAAGCGCGGAAATCTGGCTCTTGACCTTGCGAAGATTGAAGAAAAGCTTCTTCTGCGCGGCCGTCGTGCCCATCTTCACCAGGCTCCACGAGCGCAGGATGTACTCCTGGATCGAGGCCTTGATCCACCACATGGCATAGGTGGCGAGGCGGAATCCCTTGTCGGGCTCGAACCGCTTCACCGCCTGCATGAGGCCGACATTGCCCTCCGAGATGACCTCGGAGATCGGCAATCCATAGCCGCGATAGCCCATGGCGATCTTGGCCACGAGACGCAGATGGCTGGTGACGAGACGATGCGCGGCGTCCGGATCCTCGTGCTCGCGCCAACGCTTGGCGAGCATGTATTCTTCCTGCGGCTCCAGCATAGGGAACCGACGGATTTCCGCGAGGTAGCGGGAAAGGCCGCCTTCAGCGGAAGGCAGGCTCATCGTGGAACGGGCCATGAATGCACCCTCCTTATCTCGGTCCCCGTCATTGGGCGACCGCTGTGCGGCCGCTGACGCCGACCGCAACACTATCATAGCAGCAAGCTCGACCTTTTGCGAAACCGCAAGGCGAGATGCGGTCACGAAGCGTTGAGCGGGCGTCAACGCTTCATGGAACCGCCGTCATCTGTTGTACGCGCGGTCATCCCTCCAGGATCAAAGCCTTTTGCAGGGCCGCGAGTTCCGGCGGCAGCGCGCTGTCGAAGCTCAAAAATTCGCCCGTGCGCGGATGCTCGAAGCCCAGCCGGGCGGCGTGAAGTGCCTGGCGTCCCAGCGTTTCCAGCCGTGCGCGCGCCTCCTCCCCTAGCCGGTTCGCCTTGGTGCGCTGTCCTCCGCCATAGACCGTGTCGCCCAGCAGCGAATGGCCGATATGCGCCATATGCACGCGAATCTGATGGGTGCGCCCGGTTTCCAGCCGGCACTCGACCAGCGAGGCGATAGGGCGCCCCTCGCGGTCGTTGAAGCTGGCCAGCAGGTTCCAGTGCGTTATGGCAAAGCGTCCGCTGGCCCGCACGGCGATGCGCTCGCGCGATACCGGATGGCGGCCGAGCGGCGCATCGACCGTACCGCTCGCCAGATCCGGCACGCCCCATACAAAGGCGAGATAGGCGCGCTCCAGCGGACCGGTGCGGCCATGATCGGCGAATTGCGCCGCCAGACCCTGATGCGCCCGATCATTCTTGGCGACTACGAGGAGGCCCGACGTTTCCTTGTCGAGACGGTGGACGATACCGGGCCGCCGCACGCCGCCTATGCCGGAGAGGCTGTCGCCGCAATGATGCAGCAAGGCGTTGACCAGCGTGCCGTCAGGATTGCCGGGCGCGGGGTGGACCACCAGCCCGGCCGGCTTGTCGACGACGATAAGATCCTCGTCTTCATGGACGATGACCAGCGGCAGGTCCTGGGCCACCGGTTCGGCGGCTTCGGGTGGCGGAACGTCCACGCGGAAGTGCTGGCCCGCGCCCACCTTGGCCGAGCCGCTGGTAACAGGATGATCCTCGCGGCTCACCTGCCCGCTGGCGATCAGCGCCTGCAGCCGGGTGCGGCTGAGTTCGGGCAGGTGACGCGCGAGCACACGATCGAGCCGCAGGCCTTCATCCTCGGGCCCGGCGGTGATATCGACGCGCGTCGCACCCGCTTCGGGCGCCACATCGTCCATATCGTCCAACAGTTCGTCCGGTGCCGGCATGACCTCTCCTCATTCAGACGATGACAAGCTCGACCCGGCGCAGGAGCGCGTGCTGCGCAAGCTGCGCGGCTTCGCCGCTGTTTCCGGCCTGCTCATGGGCTTCGGCTTTCTCGCCCTGTTCGGAGCCATCGGATACAGGGTCGTGGTCGGTTGGAAAAGCACGCCGGACGAGTTTGCCGGCACGATCCAGCTTCCCAAGGGGGCTGAGGTGCGCTCGGCGGTGATTTCCGGCGATCTGATCGCGGTAACGCTGTCGCGCGGCGGCATCGTCGAGACCCGCTTCTTCGACCTCGCCACCCGCGCCCCACGCGGCGCGATCAGCTTCGCCAGCGAGCCGTGAGCGCATCTATCCCCAAGCGTGGATAAAAAGCGAGGGAGTTGCAGGAGGCGCCTTGATCCGGCTGCCGAATGCCTCTATGAGACCGACCTGCCGCACGCGCCCATCGTCTAGCGGTCAGGACGTCGCCCTCTCACGGCGAAAACCGGGGTTCGATTCCCCGTGGGCGCGCCAGCATCGCCGATTGTACTCCCTAGTGCGACGTAACTGCCGAATACAGCTGCAAAATAGCCTCGTCAGGACCGTGGGTGCGCCCCTGCAAGAATTCGCCGGCATCTGGCGCTATTCCGCTTCAAAACCGAGACGGGCGGGGCTGAGCAGTTCGAGCCCGGGCGTTGTCCGCCAGATCGGATCAAGCGCAGGCACAGCGACAGTCACCACCTCCCGGCCCGGCTCGACATCCCCGAGGGTTGTTAGAGGTTCAAGAGTGCGCGCATCCAGCACTGCGATCGGGTCGGGGCTGGAGGCGGCGATTCGGTTGCCCTGCCAGACAAGGTGGTGCTCGTTCTTTACCCAGATGCGGAACGTCTCGCCTGCCTCCATTTCCGTGCCAGCAAAGTAGTAATCAAGATCGCGGAAACGGTAGGGCTCGGCGCTGCGCCAGCATACTTCCGTCGTGCAACCGGTGAAGAGCTGGCGTCCCCCCGTTCGCGCGAATAGCGCCGCGAGCCGTTCCGCCACTGAGCCGGTTCCGCCGAGGATCGCCCCCACCTCATGCGCCATGGCGACGCTGCCAGGCACGAGCCCGGCGGCGAATGAGCCGATGGGCGCGAGATAGGCCGCGCAAGCGAGGCCTCGGCCATGGACGGCGGCGTTGATCTGCCGCGCCAGTTGGTCGGTCATGGCCGCGCCCCGCGTTTTCAGTAGCACGGTCTCGTTGCCGAACCGGTCGACCAGCGCGGCGGGCGCCGGCGACAGGCCGACGAGATCGAGCTTGGCGAGGCCAAGTTCGGGAATAGAGCGTCCCGTGCCATCGCAGTCGAGTACGGCCTTTCCGAGCATGTCGGCCGCCACCAGCGTCGCGGCCATGGCGAGGCTGCCAAGTTCGACGACAGCCAGCGCGGCAATCTCGGTGCCGGTTGAACGTTCCAGCGCCTGCACGGCGCGGGCAAAGCGCAGCGGCATGGCGAGATCAGCTTCGGGGACATCCAGCGCGGCACGCAGCGCGACGGGCATGTCGTCGCCGGGATCGCGTCCACCGATGACAATGGTCGCGCACGCATGCGAGCCCGGCGGCAGATCGGCGGGGGCCGTGAAGCGCGGCGTCCAGTCCTCACCAAAATGGCCGCGCAGCAGCGCGAGCCCGGCCTCGGCGCGTCCACCGCCGCCCGTGCCGTAGAAGACGAGACCGCGGAACAGGTCCTCCAGCGCCGATGAGCTCATGACGACGCCTGCGTGTTGAAGACGACGAGACCAAGCCGCGTGGCCGTGAAGCCGTTGCAGATGTTACGTTCCTGCGGGCAATTGGAGATCGCCACGATGAGGTCCATCTCGGCACGGAGATCGATGAAGTCGCCCGGCTTCGAGACCGGGGCGATCACCTCGATATTCCCTTCCGGGCTGATCGGCACGTTCATGAAGATGTTGAATGTGTAAGGAATTTCGCTCAGCCGCACGCCGTAGGGCTCCATCACGGCGGCAAGGTTTTCGCGGCAGTTCGGCTGGTGCGAAGCCTTTTTGCCATAGCGCAGGCGGTTCAGCCCCGGGCAGCAGGAGCCGGCGAGTATGTCGTGCCGCCCCACTGTGTCCTGCGTGATCTTGAGCATCGGATAGGCATCCACCGAGCGGATGTAGTCGCCGGTGGTCAGGTGGATGTTGCCCTTCACCATCACCGTGGTGCTGGGGGAGATCTTGTCGACGAGGTTGTGGCGGTCGAAGCAGATGAAGTCGGCGACCTGCTGCCCGTCGAGATCGATGATCCGCAGCGTGTGACCCTTGTCGAGCTCGAACGCCGTGCGACCTTTCGGGGCCAGAACGCGCTCCCAGCGACGCGGGCCCGGCTCGCTATGGAGGCCGCGCAAGTCCGGCAGGCTGCCGGGCGCATCGAGCAACTGGTCCATGGCGTTTGTTCCTTTCTTGTTGAAGTGCGGGCTTGCTGGTGATCAGCGCCGGAACCCATCGAGCGCGAGGTAACGGCGCGCCACGGCGCTACCCCGAAGCGTGCTCCGGCGACGCTCGCTCGCGCCGTGATCGAACCGGCCAAGCAGACCGCCGAGCGCGGTTGCCAGCAGCCAATAGAGCGCCGCGGTAATGATGAAGGTGCCGAGCGTGTCGAAGGTCTCTGCCTGGATGCGCAGTGTCGCATGGGTCAGTTCCGGGACCGCGATAACGGACAGGATCGCGGATTCCTTGAGCAGCATGATCGCGATGACCCGCGCGGGCGGCAAGCCGACGCCCATCATCTGCGGGCCGACGACGAGGCGGAGAACAGCCCATTGCGACAGTCCGAGGCTTCGGGCGGCTTCGGTTTGCCCCATCGGCACCGCGCGGTAGGCGGCGAGCAGCACTTCCGCGAAATAGGCCGAGCCGTAAAGCGCGAGTGCGATAATGCCGCTCTCCCAGGCGGCGAGGCGCACCCCTAGCCTCGGCAAGCCGAAATGGACCAGAAAGAGCACCACGATGAAGGGCGCGTTGCGCAGCGCCTCGACAAGCCCGGCGGCGGGCAGCCGCCGCAGCGTCCGGCGGGAATGCTTGCACGCCGCCAGCGGAATTGCGGCCACGAGCGCGAGCGCGATGCCGGCGAGCGACACCCACACGGTGAGCAGCAGTCCGTTTGCCAGCAGCGGCCAGTAGCGGAGCGCGAGATCGAACGTCGCCAAGGCTCAACGGCTCCCTTCGCGAGCCAGCGACTGGAGCGCGCCGCCGACGCGGCTGGCGAGCAGGTTGAGCGCGACATAGATGGTCGCCGCAGCCAGCAGGGTCTCGAATGGACGGTAGTTCACCGCGTAGATCTGCTGGGCGGTGCGCATCATGTCGGTGACGGTGATGACCGAGAGCAGCGCCGTCGCCTTCAGCAGGATGGTGAACTTGTTCACCAGGGGGCCGATGCTGACGCGCAGGATCTGCGGCAGCAGCACCCGCGTCCACACACAGAAGGGGCGCAGCCCCAGCGCGGCGCTGGCCTCGACCTGCCCCGGAGGGATGGCGCTCAGCGCCCCCGCGAAGATCTCGTTCATGAAGAAGGCGCTGCACAGCGCCAGAGCCAGCGTTCCGGCAACGGCCGGCGACAGGTTCAGCCCCGCCGCCGGCAGCACGTAGTAGGCAAAAAGGATGAGTACCAGCACCGGCACGCCGAAGACGATGCTGCGCAGCGCGGCGAGCAGGAGGCTGAGCGGGCGCCATTTCAGCACGCGTAGCAACAGCAGCCCGACCGCGCCGATAAGCGCCGCCACCATGGCGGAACTGGTGATGGCGAGACTGATCCAGCTGACGGCGAGCAGCCTTGGCAGCGCGTCGACATAGGCGGACCCGTCAAACCCCATCGCCTGCTCCTCTCACCCGATACGTACCGTCACCGTGGCGTCACAGCGCGCCGGGGGGAAGGTAGCCGGTATCGGGGATCTCCATCGTGAAGCCGAACCACTTCTTCTGGAGTTCGGCGAGCTTGCCGCTGTCGCGCAGTTTCTTGATGACGGCGGAAATCCGCGCCCGCAGGTCAGGATCGGCCGGGCGCGTGACCCAGGCGATGTAGCGCGGCGTCTGGCTGATGGTCTCGCCGACGGCAAAGACGCCCGGCTTTTCCTTAATGAGAGTGGCGACATTCGGCCCGCTCTGCACCACGGCGTCTAGCTCGCCGCTGGCGAGGGCGACATAGACTTCCGGGAAGGAGGGGTAGAGCTTCAGTTCCTTGAAACCCTTGCCGCCCGCGGCCTTGAGCGCGGCATCGGCCTTGTGGGCCTCCTGCTCGGTGGTGGTGCCGAGCTGGGTGCCCACCACCTTGCCTTCAAGGTCCTTGATGCTTGAGATCGGGCTGTCCGCCCGCTTGAGGATGACTTCGCTGCTCACTGCGATCGGCATGGTGAAGGCGTATTTGGCCGCGCGCTCCGGGGTGATGCCGACGGAGGTGGTGAACCGCCCCGACTTCACCGGAGGCCATTTGGTTTAAGTCACGCCGCCATTTTCTGCTCACCGAGCATGACGTAGTAGCGCTCCTCGGCTTCGGCCGGCGGGATGTTACCGATAGGCTCCAGCA
>NZ_JAHCQH010000020.1 GCF_018449475.1 Ancylobacter radicis
CTGCTGGAGCCTATCGGTAACATCCCGCCGGCCGAAGCCGAGGAGCGCTACTACGTCATGCTCGGTGAGCAGAAAATGGCGGCGTGACTTAAACCAAATGGCCTCCGGTGAAGTCGGGGCGGTTCAGTGGGCGGCTCTACAACGCCTTCAAGGAGAAGGCCGTGATCGCCATTGGCTGGAGCGATATCGGGCCGCTCACCCATCTCAACACCCGCGAGAAGATTGCGGCCCGTGTGGCGACCACCTGGCCGGAGTGGAAGCCGCAGGCGGTGGCCATGTCAGCCGGCCAACTCTACCGCTTCCGCAGCGAGATGAAGATCGGTGACTATGTCGTGACCTACGACCCGAGCCGCCGGGTCTATCTGCTCGGCGAGATCGCCGGTGACTATCGGTGGGACCCGAGCATTGATGCCGATGACCCGAATGTCCGCTCGGTGACGTGGCAGGGCGAGGTCTCGCGCGATCTTCTCTCCGTGCGCAGCCGCAACAGCCTCGGCGCCATCTCGACGCTGTTTCAGCTCTCGGCCGACGTGATCGACGATCTGCTGCGAGCGCATAAATCGCACCAGCCGGCAAAGGCAGACCTCGCGGCCTCCGTTGAGATCGCCGAGGAGGACGTGTTCAAGAACATCCAGGAGAAGGCGATCGAGTTCACCAAGGACCGCGTCAATGCGCTGGACTGGTTCGACCTGCAGGAACTCGTCGCCGGCCTGCTGCGCGCCATGGGCTACAAGACGCGCGTGTCTCCGGCTGGCGCTGATCGCGGCAAGGACATCATCGCCTCGCCGGATGGCTTCGGCTTTGAATCGCCGCGCATCGTCGTCGAGGTGAAGCATCGACAGGGCGCGATCGGCTCGCCGGCGATCCGTAGCTTTCTCGGCGGCCGTCATCCGCAGGACAAGGGGCTGTATGTGTCGACCGGCGGCTTCTCGAAGGATGCCCTTTATGAAGCCGAGCGCGCGAGCATCCCGCTGTCGTTGATGACCATCGATGATCTCGTGGAAGCGGTGATCCAGAATTACGACCGGCTTGATATCGAGACGCAGCAGTTGTTGCCGCTGAAGCGCATCTATTGGCCCGCGTGAACCGCCGCCGGCACGCACCCGGCACGATTCGAGCGTGCGACCTTTGCCAGAGGAGGGTCGCGGACTCCATTAGCGGTGGAGCCCCCACGCACCCGGTTGCCCGCCCGCCGCGCATCGACTATGAAGACGCGTGATCCGCGGGCCGCGCCCGCCGGGCACCCGTAGCTCAGCTGGATAGAGCGCTGCCCTCCGAAGGCAGAGGTCGCACGTTCGAATCGTGCCGGGTGCGCCACTTAACTCCTTGATGAATAACGGAAATTAGCTCGCCCCACTCATCGCGGGGCGTTTTTGCTATTCGCTGAATAGCCACCGAATAGCCACCGGGACGGATTTCGCGTCCCGCCGCGCTTAGGCATGCGGGGCGCTGCCGGCGAGTGCCGCGAGTTGCCGCGCGATGTCTTGCAGGGTCGCCGGAGCCGGGGAGCAGGGCGAAGCCGCCAGTGACCGCATGATGTCGCGCTGCCGGTCACGGGCAGCCGAGCGCCAGCCGATTTCTTCGGCGTATGTGTTCGAATCCTACCCAGTGTTTTTCACCCGCGCGCCTGTGCGAGCAATGCTACCAGGCGTTTATCTTCCCGCTTGTCGATGGAAAAGAGTGCGGTTGCCAGCTTGGCCGAGAACCAGATGATCGTTCGGCCTGTTGCCGAACGTGGCAGCGCCGCCCCCTGGGGTGAATGCAACCTGCGCATGGGTTCATCATGGCATGGCATTCTGCTAGCATGACATGCTGCCTTCTAAATACTGGCATGTGACAAGGGTGGGTTTTGCTGAAGCAAAGGTAAGCAGATGCATGAACTGGACGTCACCTCGACTGCGCGACCGCAGTCTCGCATATTGATGATTTTTCCGAAATTCAATCCAAATTCATTCTGGAATTTTACTGAAGCCTGCAAGCTGTACGGCGCGCGCTGCGTGGCACCCCCTCTCGGCCTGCTCACGGTTGCCGCACTTCTACCAGGCCATTGGGAGATCCGGCTCATTGACCGCAATGCCCGCGAAGTGGCCGACAGCGACATATTATGGGCGGATATAGTGCTGACCGGCGGGATGCTGCCGCAGCAGTTCGATACGTTGGCGCTGATCGGCCGCTGCCACGAACTGGGACGGCCGGTTTGTCTCGGCGGCCCGGATCCCACCTCCAATCCCGAGGTCTATGCTGCGGCCGATTTCCTAGTGCTCGGCGAGGCCGAAGGCATTATCGACCGCTTTGTCGAGGCGTGGGAGCGCGGTGCAACCTCGGGTCGTTTCGAGGCCGAGAAATTCAAGGCTAATGTGCAGGCGAGCCCGATACCGCGTTTCGACCTGATCGATTTCAGCGACTATCTCTATGTCGGCGTGCAGTTCTCGCGCGGCTGCCCCTTCACTTGCGAGTTCTGCGATATCATCGAACTTTACGGGAGGGTCCCGCGCACCAAGTCTAACGAGCAGATGCTTGCCGAGTTGGACGCGCTTCGCCGGCTTGGCTATGGCGGCCATGTCGACTTCGTCGACGACAACTTCATCGGCAACAAGAAGGCCATTAAAAAATTCCTGCCGGAACTAAAGATTTGGCAGGAGACGCAAGGCTATCCATTCGAGTTCTCGACCGAGGTTTCGCTGAACGTCGCTGACGATCCCCAGCTTCTCCAGATGATGAGCGATACCAACTTTTTCGTCATATTCACCGGCATCGAGAGCCCCGACGAGGGCACTCTGGTGGCGATGCAAAAGAAACAGAATACCCGCCGCAGCATCGCGGAGAGCGTGCAGCGCATATATGCGGCGGGGATCTACGTGACGGGGGGCTTCATCGTCGGCTTCGACACCGAGGGCGGCGGCGTTTCACGGTCGATGGTCGAGTGCATCCGTGCAAGCGAGATACCGGTTGCAATGGTCGGTCTGCTCTATGCCCTTCCGAACACGCAACTCACCCGGCGGCTGCGCCGCGAAGGGCGTCTTTTCGAAGGTTACAACGTCGCCCCCTCCGATGTGGGCGATCAGTGCACGGCAGGGCTCAACTTCCTAACCCTTCGCCCCCGCGATGAAATCCTGTCCGATTACCGGCAGGTCATCGAGGAGATTTACCACCCTCGGCATTTCTTTGGACGGGTGCGCGGCATGGCCAGCAAGGTGAAGCGACGATCCTTCGGCAAAGGGGCGACATGGGCGGGCATCCGGCGCGACCTGAAATTACTTCTGCGCGCAAGCTGGGCGATCAGTGTGGCCCGCCCACGATTTGCGCCCTATTTCTGGGTCAGCCTGATCGACTGCATCCGAAAGAACCCCTCCGCACTCGAGGCAGCGATGGTCAACATGGTGCTCTATCTGCACCTCTATCCGTTCTCCCGCCACGTCATCGCCGAACTGGACTCCCGCATTGCGGCAATCGAAGCCGGGGATTGGAGTCCGCCTACCGTCATGATGGAGGCCGCTGAATAGTGTCGGCGATCGGCGTTGCCCGTGCCGGGTTGGCCTGCTGCCGGTCTCAGAGGCATCTAGATCGGCGCTACAGAAGCCGAGGCATCAAATGCGTAAGGCGATCTGGGCGTGAGCCCAGGATCGTTGGGTACGCCTCGCGCTGACGGCGAAAGTGCTTCAAGTCCTTCGCCCTGCGGCGGGATGCGGCGTTCTCATCGCTGGCGTCATCCTGCTCTCGGCCGCGTGATCTTCGCTGCTGACGTTGCCTCCAAGTTTATCCAGCGGTGAGTTCGTGACATTGCCCTTCATAGCTAATCCAGCTTGAAGTTCGTTCTGGCCGATTGAGTGGACCAGAACATGAGGCGGAGCCGCTTCACGGAAGAGCAGATCATCGGGATCCTGAAGGAGCATGAGGCCGGGGTGCCGGTCTCGGACCTGTGCCGGAAGCACGGGGTCAGCGACGCCAGCATCTACAAGTGGAAGGCCCGTTTCGGTGGAATGGACGTGTCGGAGGCCAAACGGCTGCGGGCACTTGAGGATGAGAACGCCAAGCTGAAGCGCATGCTCGCCGACGCCATGCTGGACAACGTCGCGCTGAAGGATCTGCTGGGAAAGAAGTGGTGACGTCCGCTGCCGAGCGCAGAGCTGTCGTCCACCTCATGGATGTCCATAGGATGAGCGAACGGCGGGCGTGTAAAGCCACCGGCTTCTGCCGCATGACCATGAGATACAAAGCCAAGCGCGGGAATGACGCCTCGCTGCGTGAGCGGATGAAAGCCATCGCCCAGGAACGGCGGCGGTTCGGGTATCCCTCGGCCGACAGGCAATTGCGGGCAATTGCCGTAAGGCGCCGTCTCCACGTCCTGCTCAGGCGAGAGGGCTTCCGGGTCGACCACAAGCGCCTGTTCCGGCACAACCCGTGAGAAACGGCTGATGGTCCGCTGGCGAGGTGGCCGCAAGCGGGCGATCGGGACGCGGGCGCCGATGATGATTCCGATGCGACCGAACGAGCGCTGGTCGCTCGACTTCGTCGCCGACCAGATGACCGATGGTCGGCGCTTCCGGATGCTGGCCATCGTGGACGACTGCACCCGCGAATGCCTGGCGCTGGTGGCGGACACGTCGCTGTCCGGGGTCAGGGTCGCTCGCGAACTCGATCGCCTGCTGGCAGAGCGCGGCCGGCCCAAGATGATCGTCAGCGACAATGGCAGCGCGTTCACCTCTAATGCCATTCTGGGCTGGGCCGACGCGGCTCGGGTCGAATGGCACTACATCGCGCCAGGCAAACCGATGCAGAACGGCTTCATCGAAAGCTTCAACGGTCGCCTGCGCGACGAGCTTCTCAACGAGACGCCTGTTCTCGGCGCTGAGCCAGGCCAGAGCGGCCCTGGGCCGGTGGCGGCACGACTATAATGGATCGCGCCCTCACTCCGCCTTCGCCGCCACCTTCCACCCGCGGCGGGATCTGCCGCGGCGCATCACGAACGGCTCCGCGTCTGCCCCCGCCGCTCATCTGCTGCGTTCCGACATGGCGCTGATTGACGTCGCGATGGCGACGGGCTTCTTCGATCAGGCTCATCTGACGCGGGTCTTCCGGCAGAAGGTCGGCGTGACACCGGCCGCCTGGCAGCGCGACCGGCGGGCTTGAAAGCTCGATCGAAGACGGGATGCCCCGCTTCTAACGTGTGATTTCTAGCGTCGGTCGATCAGGCGGCTCTGCCCGATGTCGGCTTGGCCCGAGGCCGCCTTGGGCCGCGTGCCGAGACGCTCCACCTTCCGCGCGGCAAACCCGGCGGCCAGGCCCGCCAGCAGGGCGATGGCCCCCAGCAGCGGCAGGCTGTGGCGCACCGCGATGAGCATGTCGGCGCCGCTGGAAGACAGCCAATCGCGCGTCGCCCCATCGGGGCCTTCCAGATTCAACGCCAGCATGGTCGCGCTGCCGGCAACGCCGAGGCTGGTCCCCAGCGCGCGCATCAGGTTCAGCAGCGAACCGGCGGGTCCCGCCAAGGCCGGCGGCACCGCCGCGATCGCCACCTGATTGTTGGGGGCGATGAACAGGCCGAGACCGGCGCCGAACAGGGCATAGGCGACGGCGTCGAAAAGACGGTGATCCTCGACCCGTCCGAGAGTGGACAACAGAAGGGCAACGGCGAGCAAGCTCAGCGCCATGCCCGCCGGGCCGATCCAGCGCCCGCCCAATCGCTCCTTCAGCGTGTTGCTGAACGGTGCCGTCAGCCCGATCGCCACCGGAATGATCGCCAGATGCAAGCCGGCCGTGCCGGGCGGCTCGCCGAAACCGTGTCCCTGCGCGAAGGACATGAGAAAGAACATGCCGAACAGCAGTGCATAGCCAAGCGCCACCCCCGCGGCCGCGCTGCAAAAGGCCGGGCTCGCGAACAGCGCCGGATCAATCAGCGGCGCCGGGAAGAGGCGTTCGCGCCGCACCAGCAGTCCCAGCAGCAGGGCCGCCATGGCGAGGCTGCCGAGCGTTGCCGGGGAACCCAGCCCCCAGCTCGCGACATGGTTGAGCACGGCCACGATCAGGATCAGCGCCGGGCCGATCAGCAGCGCCCCGCCCCAGTCGAAGGCGCGATCGGGCTGCGTGCCGGTGCTGCGTGGCAGCGCCAGCCAGCCAAGGAGAACGGCCAGCGCACCAAAGGGCACGGTGAGCCAGAAAATCCATTGCCAGCCGAGCGTCGCGAGCAGCAGCCCGCCCAGCACCGGGCCCGCGCTCATGCCCACTGCCTGAGCCGCCGCGAACCAGCCAAGGGCCCGTCCGCGCTGCGCCGGCGAGACCGTTTTCACCAGGATCGAAATGCTGTTGGCGCCGAGGAGCGACCCGCCCGCCCCCTGCAGAAAGCGGAAAATCACCAGTTGCTCGAAACTGGAGGCAAAGCCGCACAGGGCGCTGGCGGCGATAAAGATGAGATATCCGAGGATATACAGCGTCTTGCGGCCAAACATGTCGCACAGACGGCCGAAGATCGGCAGAAAGGCAACGAAGGCGGCGAGATAGGACAGGGCGATCCAGCTGACATGCTGAAGGGACACATCGAAATGATGCCCGAGACTTGGCAGGGCGAGCTGAACGATCGTGGCGTCGAGCTGCCCGATAAACGCCCCCATTGAGACGAGGCCAACGACAAGCCAAGGGTGCCAGGACTGACGCTCAAGCCAGGCGAGGGCGGCGGGTTCGATGGTCAGCCGTGCGAGGAGGGGCGACATTCAATGTCCGAATGCAGGGGTGACGGCGTATTCATCCCAAGCGGATCGTGCCCGAGCCATACGGCAGGGGCGCGGCGCTCCGAGGGCATCGACGCAACCTCCCAGACGAGTGAGCCTGCCTGCGTTGCTTGGGAGATGACGATGGCCCGGCCTCCCGCGACGGAGAGGCAGGACCATCGCTATATACGAGCAATCAGCGTTTCGTCACGTCATTGCAGGTCACGACGGCGGGCTTGTCATTGGCTTGGCGGGCGCCGGCCTGGAGATAGCAATAGGAAAGCGTGGTGCCGGACAGGTCACCAATGAAATAGCCGTCCGTGTCACTCATCATTACCCGGTCGCCGGTTTTCGAGAGGGTTCCGATGAACGGTTCCGATGTGACCGCGCCGCCCGAGGCCGTGTCGCCGGCAATGATGCTCTCGCCCCAGAAGCGGCGGTCATCCTGGCCGACAATGCGCAGCGTGATGTCCCGCTGCGCCAGCAGCGGCTTTTCCCAGGTGCCCTTGCTGTCCGGCCAGTGCGGCCCGCCGACGCCGGCAATGATCGTATTGGTCTTGCCGACCCAATCACCCTTCATGTCAGGGGTTTGAGCGGCGGCGACGGAAATCGTCAGTGCATTGCAGAGCAAAATCCAACCCAGCGCCTTCATCGTGCCCTCCCATTTTATTCGGTTTTTGATCGAATTCGGTTGTATCTCACCACCACATTTACGGGAATGACAAACGACATGGCGCGCCGTCGCGAAGGGCGTTCACGCCCTGCGGGGCCCGTCGGCGAGCGGGACACCCAGGCGCCGACCGTGAGGGAAAGAACCAGGCCGAGCGCCACGCCGCGCCCGCCGCTCGGAAAGCCGAAAAACGCATGCGGATCTCTCTGCCGCCTGACGACGGCGCGCTAATGAGTCGATCAGATAGGTTGGCGTGCTCATAGAACGGGCACTGTTTGCCTGAATGTTGGAAGGCGCCCATCCAACAATGGGTGCGCCCAGAGACAAGTCTGCGGGCGCCGCCTGCGCGAGACTTCACTCCTCGGTCCACGTCACCGTGCCCACCGGCACGTGGCAGCAGAGGAGAAGATTCAGTGGCACTCAATCTCAGACATTCCGGCAGGGCTCGCATGTCCGCCGCTGCGCATCTGCGGTCCGCGCTCTTTGGCGTCATGGGTATGGCCGTTGCCGCCGCCGGCATGACGGTGGCGCTGCCGCAGACTGTACAGGCCGCGACGCCCGCCGCCTGCGCCGCGCTTCAGGCCAAATATCCCTCGCTCAAGGGTAAGACGCTGGTCAACGCCATCAACCCGCACACGCCGGGCTATGAGACCATCGATCCGAGCAACCCGACCAACTATATCGGCTTCGACATCGACCTCGGCGAGGCGATCGGCGACTGCCTCGGCTTCAAGATCACCTACAAGGCCGTGACCTTCGCGGCGCTGCTGACCACGCTTCAGGCGGGTCAGGCGGACATCGTCATTTCCGACATCTACGCCACCAAGGATCGCGCCAAGGCGGCCGACTTCATCACCTATCTCAAGGTGTTCGACGGCGTGCTGGTGGCCAAGGGCAACCCGAAGGGCATTACCGGCATCAACATGTCGCTCTGCGGCACGGTCGCGGCCGAGAACACCGGCTATGTCGAGGTGCCGCTCATCCAGGCGCTCGAGGCCGAGTGCAAGAAGGCCGGCAAGCCGGCGCCGGAAATCCTGCTGTTCGACAACAACGCCAACTGCATCCAGGCGATCCTGGCCGGGCGGGCCGACACCTACATCAACGACGTGAACACGGTCGACGGCGCGGTGAAGGCCTATCCCGACAAGCTGGCGAAGGCGACCGCGGTGACGCTGCCCTATTCGGTGGGCATCGCCGTGCCGCGCAACAATGTCGAGTTCCGCGACGCGGTGATGGCGGCGCTGACCGAAATCCAGAAGACGGGCCTCCAGGCCGAGCTGATGAAGAAGTGGAACCTGCCGGCCGAGCAGCTCGAGACCCCCAAGCTGGTGCTGGCCGACTGACCCATCAGGCGCGGACGATGTCCGCGCGCTGACGACAACCGGCGGCCGCGCACCCCCTCGCGGCCGCCGCTTTCCTCCCGCTGCGAAGAAGGCCGATGGATCTTTTCCTGCATTATCTGCGCATGCCCTATCTGCTCGACGGGGTCGGCTACACGCTGCTGATCACGGTGCTGGGGCTGCTTGGCGGGCTTGTCATGGGCGTCGTGCTGGCGGCGATGCAGCTCAGCCGGTTTCGCACGCTGGCGATCATGGCGCGGGCCTATTCGATCATCTTTCGCGGCACGCCGCTGATCCTGCAGATGGTGTTCTGTTACAATGCCCTGCCGATGATCGGCATCAAGCTGTCGGCGATCACCGCCGCCGGGCTGGCCCTCGCCCTCAACGAGGCGCCCTTCATCGCCGAAATCCTGCGCTCCAATGTCATCGGCGTCGACCGTGGGCAGGTGAGCGCGGGGCAGGCGCTCGGCATGACGCCGGCCGCCATCATGCGCCGCGTGATCGCCCCGCAGGCCATCCGCTCCATGGTGCCGGCGCTCGGCAACGAGTCGGTGAGCGCGCTGAAGAACTCTTCGCTCGCCTCGGTCGTCGCGGTGCAGGAACTGACCCTGCGCTCGACGCAGCTCGCCTCCGCGACCTTCGACTTCTTCTCCATCTTCTTCGCCTCCGGCCTGATGTATCTGGTGCTCACCGGGGCGATTGCGGTGATCCAGATCGTCGTCGAGATGCTGCTCGACCTCGACCGTCCGCCGCCGAAGGAGCAGCTGGCCCGCTTCCTGCGCGCGCTGCTGCCCGGTCGCGGCACGCCGGCTCCCCTCGCTCCCGTGACGCCGCCGGATGTCGCGGCGGAGATCCTTGACGAGATCGCCACCGATCCGCTGCCGCCGCCATCGCCCCGGAGCGGCCCTATCGACCGCGCGGCGCGTGCCCGCCGGCTCGCCGGCAACAATGCCGCCGTCGAGGTGAAGCAGCTGCGCAAGAGCTATGGCAGCCAGAATGTGCTGGACGGTATCGACCTGACGGTGCGGGCCGGCGAAATCGTCGCGCTGCTGGGCCCCAGCGGCTCGGGCAAGTCGACACTGCTGCGCTGTATCAACCGGCTGGAGGGTTGGCAGGACGGCACGATCCGCGTCGGAGGCCGCTTTCTCGGCAGCGACGAGGACGGGCGTCCGCTCTCACCCCGCGTCACCGCGCAGATGCGCGCCAGTGTTGGCGTCGGCATGGTGTTCCAGCAATTTAACCTCTTCGGTCACCTCACTGCACGCGAGAATATCGCCGGGCCGTTGCGCTGGGTGCAAGGCCTGTCGCGGCTTGATGCCGACCGCCGCGCGCAGGAATTGCTCGACCGCGTCGGCCTTGCCCACCGCGCCGACGCGCTGCCGCGCCATCTCTCCGGTGGCCAGCAGCAGCGCGTTGCCATCGCCCGCGCGGTCGCGCCAGGTCCTGCCGTGCTGCTGCTCGACGAGCCGACCTCGGCGCTCGATCCCGAGCTCGTCGGCGAGGTGCTGGAGGTCATCCGCCGCCTCGCCGTGGAGGAGGGGCTCGCCATGATCATCTCCACCCATCAGCTGCGTTTTGCCGGCGAGGTCGCCGACCGCATCGTTTTCCTGGCCGAGGGGACGGTGATCGAGCAGGGGCCGGCCGAGCAAATTCTGCGCGCCCCGAGCCATCCGCTCACCGCCCGTTTCCTGAGCACCATGAACGCCGAATAGCGGAACGTCGCGCGCCGCTTCCGGCCGTGCGCGGCACCCGTTTCAGATCAGAGGCCCGACATGACCAAGCATCATCTGCCCGCCACGCCCGCGACCGTTCACTGGGGTTATTTCAGCCGGACGCTGGCGCCGGTCCTGACCATCAAGTCGGGCGACAGTGTCACGGTGGAGAGCATCACCCACCACGCCAATGACGACTATGAGCGCATGATCGCGGGCGATGCGGCGGCGGAAGAGATCTTCCTCTGGACCAAGGACCAGAAGACCCTGCGCCGGCGCGGCGCGGGCGCCACCGACGGCCCCTTCACCTATGGCTCCGGCGAAGGGCTCGGCGTGCATCTGCTCACCGGCCCCATCGCCATCGAGGGGGCGGAGCCGGGCGACGTGCTGGAGGTGCGCGTCATCGACGCCTATCCGCGCCCGAGCGCCAACCCGGCCTATAAGGGGCGCTTTTTCGGCTCCAACCCCTCCGCCAATTGGGGCTTCCAGTACAAGGATCTGATCGAGGAGCCGAAGCCCCGCGAGGTCGTGACGATCTATGAGCTCGACATGGGCGAGGCGTCGGTATCCGCGCTCTATTCCTACCTCTGGACGCCGCAGACCGACCCCGATGGCATTGTGCATCCGACCATCGACTATCCCGGCGTGCGGGTCGACCACAGCACCGTCGTGAAGAAGGAAGGCATCCTGCCGGGCATCAAGGTGCCGGCGCGGCTGCATTTCGGCACGATGGGCCTTGCCCCCGCCGAGGCGGATTTCGTCTCCACCATCCCGCCCAACTATACCGGCGGCAATATGGATGACTGGCGCATCGCCAAGGGCGCGCGGATGTATTACCCGGTCGCGGTGGCCGGCGGCCTGTTCTCCTGCGGCGACGCCCATGCCTCGCAGGGTGACAGCGAATTGTCGGGCACGGCGATCGAGATTTCGCTCACCGGGGAATTCGAGTTCATCCTGCACAAGAAGGCGGAGCTGGACGGCGGAATCCTTGAAGGGCTGACCCATCCCTTGCTCGAAAACGACGAGGTCTGGTCGGTCTATGGGTTCAGTGTGGCGAACTATCTGTCCGAGCTTGGTCCCGACCACCAGAGCGAAATCCTCAAGCGGTCCAGCCTCGACGGGGCGATGCGGGACGCTTTCCGCAAGCTGCGCCGCTTCCTCATGACCACGCAGAAGCTCTCCGAGGACGAGGCGATATCGCTGATGTCGGTGGCGGCGGATTTCGCGGTGACACAGGTGGTGGACGCCAATTGGGGCGTCACCGGCACGATCCGTAAGGCCCTCTTTGCCGGTCGCTGAGACGGCCGGGCCAAGCCCCGGCCCAAGCGCCTCCGTCAGGGTGAGGCATGATCCTTGCTAGGGTGGTTCCGATGTCAAGGTCGGAACCATGAGCGCCCAGCCGTTCACGAGCGAGTCCTATTCCGGCGACGTGCGCGAGCGCGCGTGGCAGGAGGTGCTGCGCGGTTTTGGCCTTGAATGCCTGGGCTCGCGCAGCGGCGCGCCGGTGCAGGCGACCGCGCTCTGGCGCCTCTCCTCGCCCGGCGTGCGCCTCGGCAGGGTTTCGGCCGATGCCCCGATCCTGCGCTCCCTGCCGTCACGCGGCGGGCTGCCGCTGCTTGTGCTGCCCATCGAGAGCAGCGCCGTTCTCACGGTGGCGGACGAACAGCAGATCGTGCGGGCCGGGCAGGTCATCCTGGCGCCGCGCGAGGCCGAATGGCAGCTGCATTTCCAGCGTGGGCTACGCGCTATCGTGCTCTCGGTGGTGCCGGAGGCGTTCCGCGGGCGCAAGGCGCCGTCGCTTTCCTCCTGTCCGCCGCGTGTCTTCGATGCGGAAGGGCTGGCCGATATCCTCGCCGGCACCGCCCGTGCCGCCGTGGGGGCGCTCGACCGGCTCTCCGATCCCGAATGGGAGGCGGTGGCGCAGAGCGTCGCCGAGCTTCTGCTCCAGCTCTCGGCCGATCTGGTCACAACCACCGCCGACCCCTCTTCAAGCCGCGCCGCCCTGCTCCAGCGGCTTTACGCGATCATCGAGCGCAGCATCGGCAAGGAGGACATATCCGTCGCCGAGCTAGCGCAGGCCGAAGGCATTTCCGAACGCTACGTGCAGAAGCTGTTCGAGGGCACGGGGGAGAGCTTCAGCCATTATGTGCGGGAGCGCCGCCTCCAGCGCGCCTGGCACGACCTCACCAACACGGCCGAGGCGGCCGTGCCGATTTCGGAGATCGCCTATCGCTACGGCTTCTCCGACTCCGCTCATTTCAGCCGGCTGTTTCGCGAGCGTTTTGGCCTGCCGCCGCGCGAACTGCGTCGGCGCGAGGCCATGCGCAGCAGTCAGGCCACCCTGCCGAATGGCCAGCGGGGCTGGCCGCAGGAAGCCCTTGTCCAGTTGCGCACGCGCCAGATCAAGGCTGATCCCGAGACGCGGCGGATCGTGCCGTCAGGCGAGGCTCAGCGGTCGGCCGGCGCGGCGGAAGCGCCCATGCGCCATTACCTGCCGGTGAGCGCCCAGCATGTTCACTGGGGCTATTTCAGCCGTTCCCTGAAACCACTCATCGAGATCGCCTCCGGCGACATCGTCACCATCGAGACGCTAACGCAGCATGCCTCGGACGATCCCGAGCGCATGATCGAGGGCGATCCCGGCGCCGAGAGCGTCTTTCACTGGACACCGACGGCCAAGGCGGTCGACCGGCGTGGCGCCGGCCCGCTCGACGCCTCGATTTTCGGCCGGGGGGCGGGCGAGGGCTTCGGCGTGCATATCTGTACCGGCCCGATCGCCGTGCGCGACGCCCAGCCGGGCGATGTGCTGGAAGTGCACATTCTCGACATCGAGCCGCGCCCCTCCTGCCATCCCGATCATGCCGGCCGCGTCTTCGGCAGCAGCGTCGCAGCGTGGTGGGGCTTCCATTATTCGGAATTCCTCAGCGAGCCGCATCCGCGCGAGACGGTGACGATCTACGAGATCGTCACCGATGCCGACGAGCCCCATGCGCGGGCCCTGCATTCCTATCGCTGGGAGCCGCAGACCGATCCGTTCGGCATACGGCACGAGCTGTATGACTATCCCGGCGTGCTGGTGAAGCCGGAGACGATCGCCCCGACGCGCAACGTCCTGGACGGCGTGCGCATCCCGCTGCGGCCGCATTTCGGCGTAATCGCGGTGGCCCCGCGCGAGGCGGAACTGGTGGATTCCGTGCCGCCCGCCTATTTCGGCGGAAATCTCGACAATTGGCGGCTCGGCAAGGGGGCGACGGTCTATCTTCCGGTGTCCGTCCCCGGCGCGCTGCTCTCGGTGGGCGATCCGCACGCGACGCAGGGCGACGGGGAATTGTCGGGCACCGCCATCGAGTGCTCCATGACCGGGACCTTCCGGGTCGTGCTGCACAAGAAGGCGGATAATGCCGGCACGGTGCTGGCGGACCTGACCTATCCGCTGATCGAGACGCCGGAAAGCTGGGTGCTGACGGGCTTCAGCCACCCCAACTATCTCGCGGAGTTCGGCGCCAATGGCCAGAGCGAGGTCTACGCCAAATCCTCGCTCGATCTCGCCATGCGCGACGCCTTCCGCAAGGTGCGGCGCTTCCTGATGACGACCAAGGGCCTGAGCGAGGACGAGGCCATCGCCCTCATGTCGGCAGCGGTCGATTTCGGCATCACGCAGGTGGTGGACGGCAATTGGGGCGTCCACGCCATCCTCAACAAGCGTCTGTTTCCAGACCGAAGCTGACGGCCGGGATCGTCGCCGAACTCGGCGACGCGGTGTCTTCCTTTGGAAACACCGCAGGCCGTGCGTCGCGCCTGCTGTAGTGTCGTTGTCGGGTTCAGATGTGGCCGCCAGGCGATCGCGATGACCAGCCGCCTTCCCCCGGAACCGAGCAACGCTCCGCCGACATCAGCCCGAAGTCGAGGGGGGACTGTGGCCAAATCGAAGGCCACGACGCTGGAACCGATTTAAGCGCCAGACATTCACTCCGGGTGTGTCCGCCGGGATCGTCCTTGCATGGCCCCGCGGACGTTGAATTCGGCTGCGGCCGTGATTGACCGGATTTGGCTATGAATCGACATATCGAGACTGAACCGTCGCCTCCTGCCTCAGGTGCCGCGATAGCGGAACCGGTGCGGATGAAGGTGCGGCTCGTCGTCAACGGCACGCCACACGAACTGAATCTGGATACACGCACATCGCTGCTTGACGCACTGCGCGAGCATCTTCACCTCACCGGCACGAAGAAGGGGTGTGATCACGGCCAGTGCGGCGCCTGCACCGTGCTGGTGGATGGCGTGCGGATCAATTCTTGCCTGACGCTGGCGGTCATGCATGAGGGAGACCGCGTCACCACCATCGAAGGGCTTGGCACACCGGAACGGCTGCATCCGATGCAGGCCGCCTTTGTGCGACATGACGGCTATCAGTGCGGCTATTGCACGCCGGGCCAGATCTGCTCCGCGATTGCGGTACTCGATGAAATAAACGAAGGCATTCCCAGCCATGTGACGGAGCGCCTCGACGGGGCGCCCGAATTGTCCGCCGATGAACTGCGAGAGCGCATGACAGGCAATGTATGCCGCTGCGGCGCTTACTCCAACATCGTCGACGCCATCAGCGAAATCGCTGGGAGCCGGGCATGAGATCCTTCAGCTATGAGCGCGCCGCCTCTCCGGCACAGGCCGCGGAAGCCGCGATCCATAACCCCGGTGCGAAGTTCATCGCCGGTGGGACCAATCTGCTTGACCTGATGAAGCTTCAGATCGAGGCGCCACCGCATCTCATCGACGTCAACGGCCTCGGCCTAGATGAGATTACACCGACCGAAGACGGCGGGCTGCGCGTCGGTGCGCTGGTGAGCAATACGCGCCTCGCGGCAGATATGCGCATCCGGTGCGACTATGCGCTGCTGGCACGCGCTCTGCTGTCGGGTGCTTCCGGGCAGTTGCGCAACAAGGCGACCACGGCGGGAAACCTGCTCCAGCGCACGCGCTGTCCTTATTTCTATGACACCGCCCAGCCGTGCAACAAGCGCCAGCCCGGCAGTGGATGCTCGGCGATCGGCGGGGTATCGCGCCAGCTCGGCGTGATCGGGACGAGCGAGGCATGCATCGCCACGCATCCGAGCGACATGGCCGTCGCCTTGCGGGTGCTCGATGCCGAGGTCGAGACCGTTCGGGCCGATGGCACCTGCCGGCGTATTGCGATGGCCGATTTCCATCTTCTGCCGGGCGACACGCCGCATATCGAGACGATGCTGGAGCCCGGCGAGCTGATCACCGCGGTGGTGTTGCCGCACCCCGTCGGTGGACGGCATATCTATCGCAAGGTGCGCGACCGTGCCTCCTATGCCTTCGCGCTTGTTTCCATCGGCGCCATCGTCCAGCCGGACGGCAGCGGTCGGGTCGCGGTCGGCGGTGTCGCGCACAAGCCATGGCGGGTGGAGGCAGCCGAGTCGGAGCTTCCGCGCGGCGCGCAGTCGGTCTGCGAGCGCCTGCTGGCGGGCGCACGTCCCACACGTGACAATGCGTTCAAGATCACGCTCGTGGAGCGCACCCTCCGGGCTGTTCTCAACGAGGCGAGGGGCTGAGCCATGAAGTTCGACACGCCCGCGACCACCAATCCGATCGATCGCCTGAAAGTTGTCGGTCAGCCCCTCGACCGGATCGATGGGCCGCTCAAGACCACCGGGACGGCGCCCTACGCCTATGAGCGGCACGACGTCGTCGCCGATCCGGCCTATGGTCATGTGGTTGGCGCCGCCATTGCGAAGGGGCGCATCCAGCGCATGGATCTTGCCGCCGCCCGCCATGCGCCGGGCGTGTTGGCCATCGTCACCGCCGCGAATGCCGGTACCCTCGACAAGGGCAGCTTCAACACCGCAAGGCTCCTCGGAGGCCCCGACATCGAGCATTACCATCAAGCGGTGGCGCTGGTGGTGGCGGAGAGTTTCGAGCAGGCGCGCGCTGCGGCCGAACTCGTGCGTATCGATTATGCGCCGGAACCCGGCAGCTTCAACCTTCGGGCGGCCGCAGGCTCCGCGACCCTTCCTCACGAGAACGACATCACCGGGCCGGCCGAGACCCATGTCGGCGATTTCACGGAGGCTTTTGCGCGGGCTCCCGTGACGCTTGATGAGACATACACCACGCCCGACCATTCCCACGCGATGATGGAGCCGCATGCCACGCTCGCCCAATGGGATGGCGACCGCCTGACCGTGTGGACATCCAACCAGATGATCGCCTGGGCGAATGCCGACCTCGCCAAGACCCTTGGCCTTCCGAAGGAAAAGGTGCGCGTGGTGTCGCCTTTCATCGGCGGGGGTTTCGGCGGCAAGCTGTTCCTGCGGGCCGACGTTCTGCTGGCCGCGCTCGGTGCGCGGGCGGCGGGCCGGCCCGTGAAGGTGGCGTTGCAGCGCCCGCTGATCGCCAACAATACCACCCATCGCCCCGCGACCATCCAGCGTATCCGCCTCGGCGCCGAGCGCGACGGGACGATCACGGCGATCGCGCATGAAAGCCTGTCGGGCGACCTCAAGGGGGGCGGTCCCGAAACGGCGGTGAACCAGACCCGCCTGCTCTATGCCGGTCGCAACCGGATGACGGCCATGCGATTGGCCGTGCTCGATCTTCCCGAAGGAAACGCGATGCGCGCGCCGGGTGAGGCGCCTGGGATGATGGCGCTGGAAATCGCCATGGACGAGATGGCCGAGAAGCTCGGTCTCGACCCGGTCGAATTCCGCATCAGGAACGATACGCAGGTCGACCCGGAAAATCCGCAACGCCCGTTCTCGTCGCGCCCTTTCATCGAATGCCTGCGTCTCGGCGCGGAGCGTTTCGGCTGGAGCGCGCGGTCACCGCGGCCGGGGCAGCGCCGGGAGGGTCAATGGCTCATCGGCATGGCTATGGCGGCGGCTTTCCGGAACAATCTGTTGATGAAGTCCGGCGCGCGCGTGCGGCTGGACAAGGCAGGGCGCGTCACCGTCGAGACCGACATGACCGATATCGGCACGGGCAGCTACACCATCATCGCCCAGACGGCGGCGGAGACGATGGGCGTGCCGATGGAGCAAGTTGTCGTGCGTCTCGGCGACTCGGAATTTCCGGTCTCCGCCGGCTCGGGCGGGCAGTTCGGGGCGAACAACGCGACGTCCGGTGTTTACGCCGCCTGTGTGAAGTTGCGGGAAGAAGTCGCCCGGCGGCTCGGTTTCAATTCCCGGGAGGCCGAGTTCAGCGATGGTGAGGTCCGGGTTGGTAACCGAACGATAGCCCTGGGCGCCGCCGCTGCCGAGGGCGAGATTGTCGCCGAGGACTTCATTGAATATGGCGATCTCGACAAGACGCATCAGCAATCGACCTTCGGGGCGCATTTTGTCGAGGTGGCGGTGGACAGGGCAACCGGGGAGGCCCGCATCCGCCGGATGCTTGCCGTCTGCGCTGCCGGCCGCATCCTCAATCCGAAATCAGCGCGCAGCCAGGTGATCGGGGCGATGACCATGGGGGCCGGCGCGGCGCTGATGGAAGAACTGGCGGTCGACACGCGACGAGGCTTCTTCGTCAACCACGATCTGGCCGGCTACGAGGTGCCGGTGCATGCCGATGTGCCGCATCAGGAGGTGATATTCCTCGACGAGACAGACCCGTTCTCATCGCCCATGAAAGCGAAGGGCGTGGGGGAGCTCGGTATTTGCGGGGTTGGCGCGGCAGTTGCCAATGCCATCTATAGCGCGACCGGTGTGCGCATCCGCGATTATCCCATCACTCTCGACAAGTATCTTGATCGCCTACCGGATGTCGCGTGAACCGCTCAAAGGGGTGACCCGCGATCGGGTTCATCCGCCCATGCGGTAGCCGACGCCCGGCTCGGTGACGATGAGGGCGGGGCTCGCCGGATCATCCTCGATCTTGGCGCGCAACTGGCCAACATAGACGCGCAGATATTGTGTGTCGTGCTCATGGGCCGGGCCCCACACCTCACGCAGGATCTGGCGATGGGTGAGCACCTTGCCGCCATGGCGGACGAGAAAGGCGAGGAGATCGAATTCCTTCGGCGTGAGCTTCACCTCCTCGCCGGCGCGGGTGACGCGGTGGCGGGGAATATCGACCTCGACGGTGCCGAGGCGCAGCACGGGCGTCTCGCCTTTCTCCTGCATGCGGTGGCGCAATGCCGCCCGCAGACGCGCCATCAGTTCGCCCATGCCGAAGGGCTTGTTGATGAAATCGTCGGCGCCCAGATCCAGCGCCTCGATCTTCTCGACCTCGCGGTCGCGGGCGGAGAGAATGAGGATGGGCACGGCCGACCATTCGCGCAGGCGACGAATGACTTCCTTACCGTCCATGTCGGGTAGGCCGAGATCGAGGATAACCGCGTCCGGCCGGCGGTTGGCGACCAGTGCCAGCGCCTCGCTCCCCGTGTCCGCCCGCAGCGGTTCATAGCCGTTCGCGGTGAGGGCCGGGGTCATGAAACGGTGGATCGCCGGCTCGTCGTCCACCACCAGCACGGTACCCGCCTTCATGCCTTTTCCTCCGTTGGCGCCTCGGGGCCCAGCGGCAGGCGTAGCGCGATGCGCGTGCCGCTGCGCTGGCCGGGGGCGGGGCTGCGCGCGGAGACCGAGCCGCCATGGGCCTCGACAATGCCGCGGGTGATGGCAAGGCCGAGGCCCGAACCATCGCCGCCATCGCCGGCGGCACGAGGCGCGCGCACGAATTTCTCGAAGACGTGCGGCAGGGTGTCGGCCGGAATGCCCGGCCCGTCATCGGTGACGGCGATGACCATCTGCCCGTCGATCACCGTGGCGGAAAGGCCGATCCGTGCCTCCCGCCCGGCATAGCGCACGGCGTTGGCGACAACATTGCCGAGCGCCTGATCCATCAGGCTTGGATCGGCCTGCACCAATGGCAGATCGGGCGCGGCGGTGACGACGAGGCGCTGCGTGGCGCCCCGCTTCTTCACCGCCGCGACGGCGCGGTTCATCAGTTCCACCACATCCACCCAGTCGCGCCGCAGGTCGAGCGCGCCGGCTTCAAGGCGCGTCATGGAGAGCAGATTGCGCACCATGAGGTCGAGGTTCTCGGCCTCGTCCCGCATCTGGATCAGCAGATCCTGCCGCGCCTCCGCCGGGATGTTCGGGCCGTAGTCGATGAGGCTGGTCGCGGCTCCGAGAATGGAGGCCAGCGGGGTGCGGAAATCATGGCTGATCGAGGCCAGCAGGATGTTGCGCACCCGCTCGGTCTCGGCGGCGGTGCGCACGCGCGTCACCTCGGCGGACAGCATGGTGCGCAACAGCGCGGCGGCGGTCTGCTCGACCAGCGTGCCGAGCAGGCCCTCGATCTCGGTGTCGAGCGGCGTGCCGGCGCCGTCATGCTCGATGCCGATCACGCCGATGCGTCGGCCGCCGTCGGTGCCGCCGAGTGGGCGGAACAGCCAGGGCGCGGTGGGCAGCGTGCCGGTGCCGGCGCCGGCGGCCTCTCCCCGCTCGAAAGCCCAGTTGGCGGCGGTCATCGAGGCGGTGTCGAGCCGGTCCTCCGGCGGCCAGGCGGCGGCAATGGCAAGGCTGCCCTCACGCGCCAGCAGGATGACGCTCGCCCGCCCGAGCGTGGCGTGCAGTTCGACCACCGCCGCCTCGGCGACGCGCGCCTCGTCCGGCAGGGCGGAGAGTTTGCGCGTGAAATCATAGAGCCGGCGCGTCGACCGCATGCGACGGGCGGCGAGGCGGGCCTGTTCGCGGGCGCGCCCGGCAATGGCGGAGATGATGACGGCGACAATGAGAAACACCATCAGCGCCAGCAATTCGTGCGGGCGCGCGACGGTGAAGGTCTCGACGGGATCGATGAAGAAGAAATTATAGGCGAGGAAGGACAGGCCGGAGGCGAAGATCGCCGGCCAGACACCATGCAGCAACGCCGGCAGCAGCACGGCGAGCAGATAGAGCATCGACACGTTGGGCAGGGCGACGACGCGCGTCAGCAGCAGGCCGATCAGCGTGGCGCCGGCAACGCCGAGACCTGCCGCCAGAAAGCCGCTGATCGGTCCCGCTGGCGGCAGGCGGGAGCGCCAACCCATGCCGGGGCCGGCCTCGCGCGCCTCGGCTGTGACGACATGGACGGCGATGCCGTCGGAGGCCCGCACCAGTGCATCCGCCAGCGACCGTCGTAGCGAACCGAACGGCCCCCGCCGCCGGGCCTTGCCGATGATGATCTGGGTGACGTTCTCGAAGCGCGCGAAGCGGAGCAGTTCGCCCGGCAGGTCGCTTGCCACCAGCGCGCGGGTCTCCGCGCCCAGCGTTTCGGCAAGCCGCATCCCGGCATCGAGCCGGGCGCGGTCGCGGCTCGCCATGACATGGCCGGGCCGCTCCACGGTAACGGCGAACCAGCTGGCGTCCATCAGGTCGGCGAGGCGCTTGGCCTCGCGCACCACGCGCTCGGCGGTGCCGTCCGGGCCGACGCAGACCAGCAGCCGCTCGCCGGCCGCCCACGGTCCCTCGATGGCGGAGCCCTGCATGCGCTCGACGAGGTCGCTGTCGACCCGCGCGGCGACCCGGCGCAGGGCGAGTTCACGCAGGGCGGTGAGGTTGCTCGGCTTGAAGAAGCTCTGCACCGCCCGCGTGGCGGTGTCCTCGACATAGACCTTGCCGTCGGCAAGGCGCTTGATGAGTTCATCCGAGGGCAGGTCGACGAGGATGATCTCGTCCGCCTTCTGCAGCGCCGTGTCCGGCACCGTCTCACGCACCCGCACGCCGGTGATGCGCTGCACGACGTCGTTCAGGCTTTCGACATGCTGGATGTTGAGCGTTGTCCACACATCGATGCCGGCGGCGAGGATTTCCTGCACGTCCTGCCAACGCTTGGGGTGGCGCGATCCCTCGACATTGGAATGGGCGTATTCGTCCACCAGCAGGAGCGAGGGGCGTCGGGCGAGCGCGGCTTCCAGATCGAATTCCGGCACCAGGCGGCCTCGATAGGCAATGGCCTTGCGCGGCAGCATCTCCAAGCCCTCGACCAGGGCCTGCGTCTCGGCGCGTCCGTGGGTTTCGATGATGCCCGCCACAACGTCACGGCCGCCCGTGCGGGCGGCACGGGCGGCGTTCAGCATTGCATAGGTCTTGCCGACGCCCGGCGCCGCCCCGAGGAAGATGCGCAACTGGCCGCGCGCCTCACGCTCGGCGGCGGCCAGCAGGGCCTCGGGATCGGCGCGGGGCGGTTCCTCCACACTCATGCGCGGTCAGCCTCAGGAGGGCGGGGACGCCGGCTTTGCGGCACCCGGTGTGGCAGCATCCAGAGCGAGGTTGAGGGCGAGCGCATTGACACGGGGATCACCGAACACCCCGAGCTGGGGCTTTTCTATGTGCGCCGTCACCAGATCGCGGACAAGTGCCGTGTCCAGGTTGCGGGCCCGGGCGACACGCGGCACCTGCGCCAGCGCATAGGCCGGTGAGATGTGCGGATCAAGGCCGCTGCCGGAGGTCGTCACGGCATCGGCGGGGAGGGGAGCGGCGATGCCGCTGGCCCGGAGCGCCTCGGCGTCGGTCTTCAGCCGCTCCGCGAGCTTCGCGCTGGTCGGCCCGAGATTGGTGCCGGAGGAGGCGCTCGCGTCATAGCCATTGCCGGCGGCCGAGGGGCGCGGGTGAAAATAGCCCTCGCCCGTGAAGGACTGGCCGATCAGGGCCGAACCGATGACCGTGCCGTCCCGCTCGACCAGCGAGCCGCGCGCCTGATGGGGGAACAGCGCCTGCGCCGCTTCCGTCATGGCGAGGGGGTAGGCGAGGCCGGTGATGAGGGTGAAGGCGATGACAAGAGTTACCGCCGGGCGGAGATGGGTGAGCATGGGAGCATTCCTAGCAGTATGAAGCTCGGGTCGGACGGTTTGTGCTGTCAGGCTGTCATCCCCAGGCTAAGCCCGGGGATGACGGGATAAGGTCAGGCCAGCCCAAGCGCGGCGACGGCGAGGTCGATGAGCTTGATGCCGATGAAGGGCAGGATGACGCCGCCGCCGCCATAAATCGCAAGGTTGCGGGCCAGCACGGTGCCAGCCGCCTCGGCGCGATAGGCGACGCCGCGCAGGGCGAGCGGGATCAGCGCGATGATGATCAGCGCGTTGAAGATCACCGCCGAGAGGATGGCGCTCTGCGGTGAGTGCAGCCCCATCACATTGAGCAGGCCGAGCTCGGGGATCGCGGCGATGAACAGCGCCGGGATGATGGCGAAGTACTTCGCCACGTCGTTGGCGATCGAGAAGGTGGTGAGTGCGCCGCGCGTCATCAGCAATTGCTTGCCGATGCCGACGATCTCGATGAGCTTGGTCGGGTCGCTGTCGAGATCGACCATGTTGCCGGCCTCGCGCGCCGCCTGCGTGCCGGACTGCATGGCGACGCCGACATCGGCCTGGGCCAGCGCCGGCGCGTCATTGGTGCCGTCGCCGCACATCGCGACGAGCCGGCCGTGGCGCTGCTCGGTGCGGATATAGGCGAGCTTGTCCTGCGGGGTCGCCTCGGCGATGAAGTCGTCAACGCCCGCTTCCGAGGCGATGGCGGCGGCGGTGACCGGGTTGTCGCCGGTGACCATCACCGTGCGGATGCCCATGCGGCGCAGTTCCGCGAAACGCTCCTTGATGTCCGGCTTCACCACATCCTTGAGGTGGATGACACCGAGCAGGCGGCCGTTCTCGGCAAGGCCCAGCGGCGTGCCGCCGGAGCGGGCGATCTTGTCGACCGCCGCGTCAAAGGCAGCGATGCCGGTCGAGGCGTTGGCGTCCACCGAATGGACGAAGCGTTTCACCGCATCGACCGCTCCCTTGCGGATGCTGCGGTCGGCGACATCGACGCCGGAGAGCCGAGTGGCGGCGGTGAAGGGCACGAAGCTGGCGCCCGCCATGGCCGCGGCGTCGGACGTGATGCCGTATTTCTCGCGCGCCAGCTCCAGAATGGAGCGCCCCTCCGCGGTCTCGTCGGCAAGGCTTGCCTGCACCGCGATGAGCGCCGCCTCGTGCTCGCTGACGCCGGGAACCGGAATGATCTCCGAGGCCATGCGATTGCCGAAGGTGATGGTGCCGGTCTTGTCGAGCAGCAGCGTGTCGACATCGCCGGCCGCTTCCACCGCGCGGCCGGACATGGCGAGCACGTTGTGGCGGATCAGCCGGTCCATGCCGGCGATGCCGATGGCGGAGAGCAGGCCACCGATTGTGGTGGGGATGAGCGTCACCAGCAGCGCGACCAGCACCGGCACCGGCACGTCGGCGGCCGAATAGCGGCCGAGCCCGGCGAGCGAGATGACGGCGATCAGGAAGATCAGCGTCATGCCGACAAGCAGGATGGTGAGCGCCAGCTCGTTCGGCGTCTTCTGCCGTTCGGCGCCTTCCACCAGCGCGATCATACGATCAAGGAAGGAGGAGCCGGGCGCGGCGGTGATACGCACGACAATCCAGTCAGAGATGACGGTGGTGCCGCCGGTGACGGCCGAGCGGTCACCGCCGCTCTCGCGGATCACGGGCGCGCTCTCGCCGGTGATGGCGGCCTCGTTGACCGAGGCGATGCCCAGGATGATTTCACCATCGCCGGGGATGATGTCGCCGGCCTCGACCAGCACATGGTCGCCGAGCTTGAGGTCGAGCGCCGAGACGCGCTCGACGCTGGTGCGGTCGGACGGGTTGCGCAGCCGGTGGGCCACCGTGTCGGTCCGCGCCTTGCGCAGGCTGTCGGCCTGGGCACGACCGCGCCCTTCCGCGATCGCCTCGGCGAAATTGGCGAACAGCACGGTGAACCAGAGCCAGGCCATGATCTGGCCGGTGAAGGCGAGCGGGTTGCCGACGAGAAAGTCGCGCAGGAACAGCACGGTGACGAGCGCCGCCACCACCTCGGTGACGAAGATCACCGGGTTGCGCATCAGCGAGACGGGGTTGAGCTTGACGAGGGCGTCGCGCGCGGCCCGCCCGATCAGTTCGGGCGAGGCGAAGGGGGAGCCGGTCTTCGCAGGAGTATGGGTGGACATGGAATGTCTCCGAGCGCGGTCAGAAGGTCTTGCCGGCGAGCATCTGCACCTGCTCGGCCAGCGGGCCGAGGGCGAGCGCCGGGAAGAACTGAAGGCCGCCGAGGATGAGGATGACGCCGGTCAGCAGGCCGACGAAGAGCAGGCCATGGGTGGGGAAGGTGCCGGAGGACGCGGCAAGGCGCGGCTTGGCGGCGAGCGAGCCGGCGATCGCCATCATCGGCACGATATAGGCGAAGCGGCCGAGCAGCATGGCGAGGCCCAGCGTGGTGTTCCACCACGGCGAGTTGGCCGAGAGGCCGCCAAAGGCCGAGCCGTTGTTCCCCGCCGCCGAGGAATAGGCGTAGAGGATTTCCGACAGGCCGTGCGGGCCGGCATTGCCGAGGCCGGCGAGCGCATCCGGCAGCACGGCGGCGACGCCCGAGAAGCCGAGAATGGCGGTGGGCAGGATCAGCACGGCGAGGATCGCCATCTTCACCTCTTTTGCCTCGATCTTCTTGCCGAGATATTCTGGCGTGCGCCCGACCATCAGGCCGGCGACGAAGACGGTGATGACCGCCATCACCAGAAGGCCATAGAGCCCGGAGCCGACGCCGCCCGGCAGGATTTCGCCGAGCTGGATCAGGAACATCGGCACCATGCCGCCGAGCGGGGTGAAGGAGCCGTGCATGGCGTTCACCGCGCCGTCGGACAGGCCGGTGGTGACGGCCGCGAACATGGCGGAGGCGGCGAGGCCAAAGCGGACCTCCTTGCCTTCCATATTGCCGCCCGTCGGATCGAGCCCCGCGGCGAGCAGGGACGGCGTTCCAGCGGCCTCCGCCCAATAGGCGATGGCGATGCCGGCGACCAGAATGAGAGCGATGACGCCGACCAGCGCGCGTGCCTGCCGGCGGTCGCCGATCAACCGGCCGAAGGCGAAGACCAGCGCCATGGAGATGACCAGCATCTGCCAGATTTCCAGCGCGTTGCTGAAGGGAGTCGGGTTCTCGAAGGGATGCGCGGCATTGACGTTGAAGAAGCCGCCGCCATTGGTGCCGAGCTGCTTGATCGCCATCTGCGAGGCAACGGGCCCCATGGCGATGGTCTGCTGCGCGCCTTCCAGCGTGGTCGCGGTGACGCTGGCGTTCAGCGTCTGTGGCACGCCCATCGCCACCTGCGCGAGGCCGGTGATGATCGCCAGCGGCAGCAGGACGTAAAGCACCGAGCGCGTCATATCGACGAAGAAATTACCGACGCCGGATGCATTGGAGCGAGCGAAGGCCCGCACCAGCGCCACGGCGAGCGCGAGGCCCGTGGCGGCGGAGAGGAAGTTCTGCACGGTCAGCCCGGCCATCTGACTGAACAGGCTCATCGTCGTCTCGCCGCCATAGGACTGCCAGTTCGTGTTGGTGACGAAGCTGACCGCCGTGTTGAAGGCGAGGTCGGGCGAGAGACTGCCAAAGCCGAGCGGGTTGAACGGCAGAAGGCCCTGAAGCCGTAGCAGTCCATACAGCAGCGCCACGCCGGCGGCGTTGAAGGCGAGCATGGCAAGGGTGTAGCCGAGCGCGCTCTGTTCGACCTTCGGATCGGTGCCGGCGAGGCGGTAGAGACCCCGCTCGACGGGCCCGAGGACGGACGACAGCAAGGTGCGCTCGCCGGCGTAGAGGCGTGCCATGTAGCCGCCGAGCGGCACGGCCGCGGCGACGACAAGGGCGAGGATGATGGCTATCTGAAGCCAGCCGAGAACGGTCATGGCAGTGCTTTCGAAGAGTGTGGGGGGCGCGTCAGAATTTCTCGGGACGCAGCAGCGCGGTCACGAGATACAGGGCGAGGGCGAGCGCGACGCCGCCGCCGAGGACAAGGTCAAGCATGGCTTATCCTCGTGCCGTGAAGCGGGCATAGGCCGCCATCAGAACGAAGAACCCGATGGCGATGGCGAGGTAGATGAGATCCAGCATGTTCCAGCTTCCTGGTTGAGCTGCCGTCTCATCTAGGCCTCCTCGAATAAGGGCTCTATCCGGAATGCCGGGGACGGAATGTAAAGAACGCATAAAGCCCGGCGCTGGCGGTCTTCGTGCCGCTGTTCGGCCTGCTCGCCGAGCCCTCGATCGTCAAAGTCGAGCTGGAACCGTGGTGCGCCGCGTCCGATCGGTCAGCGCGGGGCTGTCATGGCCGACACGGTCGGCGGCGCACCGCGTTGATGCGGGGCCTGCGCGATCAGCCTTCCGCTCGGATGAAGGCGGCGATGCGCTCGGCAATCATGATGGTCGGCATGTTGGTGTTGGCGCGCGGGATGGAGGGCATAAGCGAGGCGTCCGCCACGCGCAGGGCGGCGACGCCGATGACCTCGCCCCGGGCGGTGGTGACCGCTTGCGGGTCGTCGCTCCGGCCCATGCGGCAGGTGCCGCTGGGGTGCCAGGTGCCGCCGACATTGCGCCGTACGAAATCGGTCAGTGCGCTTTCATCGGTCAGCAGGTCGCGGATCGTGATGCCCTCGCTCACCACGGTACGGATCAGCGCCGCGCGTAGCGGTCCGGCGGCGTCCAGCAGAGCGGCTAGCGTGCCGCGCTGAAATGCGTTCCAACGGCCGGGGACGGCGATCTGCGCCACGCGCGGGGAGTAGCTCGCCGGGAAGACCACGTCCCGCGCGCCGTCGAGGCGTGGATCGAGCAGGAGTTCCGCACCCATCCGCAAGGCCTCGCACAGCCGCATGAGATCGCGCTCGTCGCTGAGCATGCGGAAATCAACGAGCGGCTCCGCGACGGGATCGGCTGCCGCGAGGCGCACGCTGCCGCGCGACCAGCTTTTGTTGACCCAGAAGAACAGGCAGCCGGTGCGTCGGCCCACGCAATGCCAGCCGGCGCGGGAGAGAATGGCGGCGTGCATGTCGCCTGCCGGTGCGCCGGCCAGGCCCGAGCTATAGCGCCAGATCGCCTGCTCGTGGTGCTCGTCCGGGTTGCGCTCGCGAAAGGCCGGCGGCAGCCACGTCGCCACCGCGATGGAGGGGTGCTCCATGAGATTGCGGCCGATACCGGCGCGGTCCGCCACCACCGGAATGCCGAGCGCCCGCAACTCAGATGCCGGCCCGATGCCCGAGCGCAGTAGCAGCGCGGGGGAATGGATGGCGCCCGCCGCGAGAACGACCTGCGCGGCATCGATGGTGAGGCTACCGGCGGGGCTGTCGAGTTCAGCGCCGGTGATGCGGCCGCCATCTGTCAGCAGCCGGCGGGCCTGATGGTCGGTGATAACGCGCAGGTTCGGGCGGCGGCGCACATCCGACGTCAGATAGGCGAGCGAGGTCGGCTGTCGACTGCCATCATCGCTGACCGCGACGGTGCCGCGATAGGCGCCATCCAGCCACTCACCATTCTGGTCCGGGCGGATGGGATACCCGCGCGCGTCAAGCGTGCGCATGACGCCGTCGACAAAGGGTGAGATCGCGCCATGGCTGATGCGGCGCACGATGATGGGTCCGTCGGTACCGTGTAGCGGTCCCGAAAAGTCGCGGTCGGCCTCAATGGCGCGGAAGACCGGCAGGCAGTCCCGCCAGCCCCAGCCTTCCGCGCCGAGGCTTTCCCACTCGTCATAGTCGCCCGGCGCGCCGCGGTTCGCCATCAGTGCGTTGATCGCCGAGCCGCCACCAAGGAGGCGTGCCTGTTCGTAGCGCCGGGGCTGGCGGGGGGCGTTGCCCGCGCCCATGAGCGCGCTGAGCCGGGCCCATATGTTGCGGGTGTCGAGATAGGCCCGGCCCGGATAGCGCGCGCTGATGTCGGCGGGGATGTCCTGCGCCGAGATATCGCGGCCGGCTTCCACCAAGATCACCTGCCGGTGCGCGTCCTCCGACAGGCGCGCGGCCAGAACGCAGCCGGCCGTTCCCCCGCCCAGGATGAGCGTATCGCAGGCGAGGGAGGAGGAGGGGGCGTCGGGCATGGTGAGAGCGTCAGATCGGCAGACCGGTGGCGGCGCGTTCGGCGTCGACGGCGTCGGCGAGTTGCTTCAGCGAAGACAGATGCAGGTCCGGGGTGGTGAAGCTTTTCGGCGCCGGCGTGCCGCCATAGCCGACAAGCCCTTGCCGCCGCTCGATCCAGCACACGGTGTAGCCCTCAGTGCGGGCGACACCGATGTCGTGATGCTGGCTCTGGGCGACGTGCAGGATCTCATCCTGTTGATACCCGAAGGCGGACTGGCGGCCGAGATTATAGGAAAAGAAGCGCGGATCGGGCTTTGCGCAGCCGGCCTCGTCGCAGGTCACGCTGTCATGGAACGGGTTGCCGAGGGTGGCGGAATAGGCCGAGAAGACCGTGCGGTCGGTGTTGGTCATCGCCACCAGACGGTAGTTGCGGCGCAGCCGGCGCAGCGCCTCGACCGAGTCGGCGAAGGCTGGCCAGCGGAATACCGCGAGCTGGAACGCCTCGGCCGTGGTTTCGTCGTTCACGAAGCCGCATTCATTGGCGACATACAGATACACGTCCTTCATGGCGAAGGAGGAACGGCCGTGGAAGGCGTCTCGTCCGCGCGTGTACGGCCCGAAGATCTCGTCATCCGTGGCCGCGGCCGCTTTCGGGCCGCCGAGAGTGCGCATGGCATTGAGAACGCCGGTCTCGAAGTCGATCAGTGTGCCGACGACGTCGAACGTCATGACCTTGAAATCGGAAAGTTTCACCGCAGGCTCCGGTCGATTTAGGGCGGCTGCGCGAGTGTCCGCCTTGGCTGAGAACATGGTCAGCAGAGCAGCGGGCCGGGAGCTGTTCAATTGAAAAAAGTTCAGGGCGGTATTACAAGATGTAATGCGTAAGATCCGCCTCATCCTGCCGTCGATGAACGGCTTTTTTACCTTCGAAGCCGCCGCCCGTTGCGGCAATTTTGCGAGGGCGGCGGAGGAGTTGAATGTGACGCCGGCGGCGGTGAGTCGCATGGTGGGGCGGCTGGAGGAGCATATCGGGGTCAGCCTGTTCGATCGGCTGCCCGGCGGGGTGGCGCTGACCGAGGCCGGGCGCATCCTGCACGAGGCGATCGGGCGCGGCTTTTCCGGCATCGAGCGGGCGCTGCAGGAGATCGAGGACCGGCGGATCGGCATCGAAACCGTCACGCTGTCGGTCTCGACCGGCTTCACCACCCATTGGATGATGCCGCATATGGCTGAACTTAAAAGGGATTTTCCAAAGCTCGAACTGCGCTTCCAGCTCATCATGACGGCGCTCGGCGGGCCGGTGCACGATGTCGATCTCGGCATGCGCTTTCTCGACCGGGCCGATCCCCGCCATGAGGCCAGCTACATCATGCCGGAGATCGTGCTGCCGGTGTGCAGCCCTTCCTATGCGGAAACCGGGCGGAGTGTCAGTGCAGTCAGGCGGACGATCAGGCTGATCAGGCTGAGTGAAGCCGAGCCCGACTGGTCGAATCTGGTCACCCCCGAACCCGGCGCGCCTGCGCCCGAGACGATGGACCTCGACGACTATGCCATCGTCGTCCAGGCGGCGATGCTGGGGCAGGGCGTGGCGCTGGGCTGGCTCAACGTGGTCTGCCACTGGCTGCGGACGGGCGCGCTGGTGCCGGCGGGGCCGCGGGCGACGGCCAGCGGGCGGCACTGCCAGTTCCTGCGCCTGCGCGACAAGCCGCTGCGCCCGATCGTGGCGGATCTGCGGGACTGGATCATCACCCGCCTGCGGGCCGATCTCGACGCGGTCGCCGAACGTTATGACGATCTCGGCCTGGCACCCCTCCTTCGCAACACAATGTAATGTCGCTGACGGTGCCGAACGCATCGAAAAGCGTCACATGCGCTGTTTCGCGCCACTGTGTTGGGCGAACGTCGCTTTGAGACAACCGGGGTGACGGCTTCCACATGCCCTTGCGTCGCGGGAGGGCCTAGCATGGCCGTGGCCGCTGATGCCCGAGCAATCCCCGCAGACACGCGATCCGTGGCGTGACGCAGGGGCGTGCTGGGTCGGAAGGCCTAAAAATAAGCGCGCCTAGTTCTTCAGCAACAGGCGGGGTCCGGTGTGCCATACCATCGGACAACAGGGAGGGAGCCGACCCAGGCGAGGCCTCATGGGCGCGCATCGCGGGCCCATGCCCGCCGGCCGGCGATCTATCCATAAGCTATTGAAATACATCTATCTTTTTATCTTGTGCGGTGCTCAAGTGAGGGGGCTCCGGGCGGCTGCGCCCGGTTGGCACGGTGCTTGCGGAAGACAGGGGGCCCGCTTCCGGCGGGTGGACACACATGAACGCCTGAAACGAGCCCGGGAGGAGCGGCCAATCCTCCCCCGCCAGTGCTGAGGAGCATTAATGAGGCTTCCCGTGAGTGCCAAAGAGAGCTTTGTCGAATTCGCCGGGGTTCAGAAAACCTATGACGGCGAAGTGCTGGTGGTGAAGGACCTCAGCCTGCGCATCCGTCGGGGTGAGTTTCTTACCCTTCTCGGACCCTCGGGCTCGGGAAAGACCACCACGCTGATGATGCTCGCGGGTTTCGAGACCCCGACCGCCGGCGACATCATGCTGGACGGCAACCGCATCGACGCGCTGCCGCCGGAAAAGCGCAACATCGGCATGGTGTTCCAGAACTACGCGCTGTTCCCGCATATGAGCGTCGCGCAGAATGTCGGCTATCCGCTGAAGGTGCGGGGCGTGTCCAAGGCGGAGACCGCCGAGCGGGTTGTCAAGGCGCTCGACATGGTCGAGCTCGGCAGCTTCGCCGCGCGCATGCCCGGCCAGCTCTCGGGCGGCCAGCAGCAGCGCGTCGCGCTCGCCCGCGCCCTCGTCTTCGAGCCCAAGCTGGTGCTGATGGACGAGCCGCTCGGCGCGCTCGACAAGCAGTTGCGCGAGCATATGCAGATGGAAATCCGCCATCTGCATGAACGGCTTGGCATCACCGTGGTCTACGTCACGCATGACCAGAGCGAGGCGCTGACCATGTCGGACCGCGTCGCTGTGTTCAATGCCGGCATCATCCAGCAGGTCGCCCCGCCCTCGGAGTTGTACGAGAGCCCGGCGAATTCCTTCGTCGCCCAGTTCATCGGCGAGAACAACCGCCTTCCCGGACGGATCGAAGCCGCCAACGGCACGCTCTGCTCGGTGGTGCTGGGCAGCGGCGAGGTGGTCTCGGCCACCCTGACCTCGGCCGCCGGCGTCGGCCAGAACTGCCTCCTCTCGATCCGTCCCGAACGCGTCAAGATCGCCCCGCCCGACGGCGCGGTCGACAACCGCTTCGAGGCCGAAATCGCCGAGGTCATCTATCTCGGCGACCATGTCCGCGTGCGCTGCCGTCTCGATGGCGGCTCCGAGGTCGTCGTCAAGGTCAGCAATGTCGAGGACCGTCCGGTGCTCGACATCGGCTCCCGCATACCGCTCGGCTGGCGCGCGCAGGATTGCCGCGCCCTCGACGCGGCCTGACATCTCCTCCAGCCAGCAACCGACCCGAGGGAAAATTCATGCAGATCAAGTCGTTGACGATGACCCTTTCCGCGCTCGCCCTCTCGGCGGCGTGCGGCTCCGCCTTCGCGGCGGACAGCCTGACCATCACCTCCTGGGGTGGCGCCTACCAGAAGAGTCAGGAAGAGGCCTATTACAAGCCCTTCACCGCCAAGACCGGCATCAAGATCACGCAGGAAGAGTACAATGGCGAGGCGGCCCGCATCCGCGCCATGGTCGAATCCGGCAACACCACCTGGGACGCCATCGACGTTGACGCGGCGACCGCGCAGCAGGGCTGCGACGAGGGCTTCCTGACCCCGATCGACTATTCCAAGTTTGGCGGCAAGGAAGCCTTCGTGAAGGGCTCCACCTTCGACTGCGGCATCCCGACCATCATCTATTCGACGATCTACGCCTATGACGCCGACAAGATAAAGGACGGCCCGAAGACCATCGGCGACCTGTTCGACACCAAGAAGTGGCCGGGCAAGCGCGCGCTCCAGAAGACCCCGTTCGGCAATCTCGAATTCGCGCTGATGGCCGAAGGCGTGCCGGCCGACAAGGTCTATGAGACGCTGAAGACCAAGGAAGGCGTCGAGAAGGCCTTCAAGAAGCTCGACACCATCAAGAAGGACATCGTCTGGTGGGAAGCCGGCGCCCAGCCGCCGCAGCTGCTCGCCTCGGGTGAAGTGGTGATGACGACCGCCTGGAACGGCCGCATCTTCAACGCCAACAAGGTCGACAAGAAGAACTTCAAGATCGTCTGGGACGGCCAGCTGCTCGACTACGACCTGTGGGCGATCCCCAAAGGCGTGAAGGACCTCGACGCGGTCTACAAGTTCGTCGAATTCGCCTCCAGCCCGGAGGCCCAGGCCGAGCAGACCAAGTACATCTCCTACGGCCCGGCGCTGCTCGCCGCCACCGCGAAGATCGCCCCGGACATCCTGAAGGACCTGCCGACCGCGCCGGAGAACGCGAAGACCGCGCTCGCCAACGACCCGGTGTTCTGGGGCGACAACAAGGAAGAACTGCTGAAGCGTTTCAACACCTGGGTTGCCCAGTAAGGCGCCTGAACGACCGCCTGCCCCTCAACCGGGCAGGGTGAAACCAGCGGCCGGGACTCTCGGTGTCCCGGCCGGAAACCGATCGGGTTGCCGCCTGCGTGCGGACGACCCGGCACCAGCCGAGGGGGACTATCTCATGGCCGTGGCTGCCCTGGAGGGTGACGCCGGACCCGGTGTCGACCGTACCTCGCTCAAGACCAAGCTCCGGCGCGCCGAGCGCCTGAACCGGGCACGCTCCTTCTCGCTCGTCGCGCCGCTGCTGCTGTTCGTGCTGGCGGTGTTCGCGCTGCCGATCGGCCTGATGCTGGTCCGCTCGGTGGAAAACACCGAAGTGCGCGACAGCCTGCCCCGCACCATGGTGGCGCTGGAGAGCTGGGACGGCACCGCGACACCGGGCGAGGGCGTTTTCGCGGCCTTCGCCGAGGATCTGGTTCAGACGCAGAAGGACCGCACCACGGCGCTGGTCGGCAAGCGCATCAATTACGAGGTGCCGGGCGCGCGCTCGCGCTTCCTCAAGGCCGGGCGTCTCATCGACGCCGGCGGCGGCGGGCCGTGGAAGGACAAGTTCCTGGCCAATGACGCGGAGTGGGGCTCGGTCGATTTCTGGGCGATCATGAAGCGGGCCGGCGGCGTGATGACGCCCTATTACCTGCTCACCTCGCTCGACCTCCGGCAGGACGCGACCGGCGCGGTGAGCTGGAATTTCGCCGACCAGTCGATCTTCCTGGAAATCTTCTACCGCACCATCTGGATCAGCTTCATGGTGACGCTGGCCACGCTGATCCTCGGCTATCCGGTGGCGCATTTGCTGGCGATCCTGCCGCCCAAGCACGCCAACATGCTGATGATCCTGGTGCTGCTGCCCTTCACCACCTCGATCCTGGTGCGGACCACCGCCTGGATCGTGCTGCTGCAAAGCAATGGCGTGCTGAACGACGCCCTGCTGGCGCTGAACATCACCACCGAGCGCGTGCAACTGATCTTCAACCGCTTCGGCACGGTGCTGGCGATGACGCATATCCAGCTCCCCTTCACCATCCTGCCGATCTATTCGGTGATGAAGTCGATCCCCGCCTCGCATCTGCGCGCGGCCCGTTCGCTGGGCGCCGGCCCGCTGACCGCCTTTGTCTCGGTCTACATGCCGCAGACCCTGCCGGGCGTCGGCGCCGGCTGCCTGCTCACCTTCATCCTGTCGCTCGGCTACTACATCACGCCGGCGCTGGTCGGCGGGCCGCAGGACCAGATGGTGAGCTATTTCGTGGCGCTCTACACCAACCGCGAGATGAACTGGGGGCAGGCTTCCGCGCTCGGTGCCATCCTGCTGCTGATCACGCTGGTGCTCTATGCGGTGTTCAACCGCCTCGTGGGCATCGACAAGGTGAAACTGGGCTGACCGACATGCTTGCACCGTCCTATGCCACGCCGCGCGAGAAGTTCACCTATCTGGTCTTCGCGCTGTACTGCACGCTGGTCTTCCTGTTCCTGGTGGGGCCGATCCTCGTGATCATGCCGCTCTCCTTTTCGAGCGAGCCATGGTTCACCTATCCGCTGCCGGGGCTGAGCCTGCGCTGGTACGAGGATTTCTTCTTCAACGAACGCTGGCGGGAGGCGCTGTACAACAGCAGCATCGTCGCCTTCTTCGCGACGCTGATCGCCACCGGGCTCGGCACGCTCGCCGCACTCGGCCTGTCGCGCGGCAATGTGCCGTTCTCCGGGCTGATCCTGTCGATCCTGATCTCGCCGATGATCGTGCCGGTGGTGATCGTCGCGGTGGCGATGTTCTTCGGCTTCGCGGCGGTGGGGCTGAACAACACCTATCTCGGGCTGATCCTCGCCCATGCCATTCTCGGCACGCCCTTCGTCGTCATCACCGTGACGGCGACGCTGACCGGTTTCGACCGCTCGCTGACGCGGGCCGCCGCCTCGCTCGGCGCCTCGCCCTGGACCGCGTTCCGCACCGTGACGCTGCCGCTGATCGCGCCGGGCGTGACCTCGGGCGCGCTGTTCGCCTTCGTCACCTCGTGGGACGAGGTGGTGGTGGCGCTGTTCCTCGCCAGCCCCGACCAGCGCACCTTGCCGCGGCAGATGTTCTCCGGCATTCGCGAGCAGATCTCGCCGACCATCACCGCGGCGGCAACCTTCCTGGTCATCTTCGCCGCGCTGCTGATGATGACGCTCGAACTGCTGCGCCGCCGCTCCGAACGGCTGCGCGGCACGCTGGCCTGAACTTTCCCCGCGCATGAAAAAGGCCCGGGGCGCCGCCGCGCTCCGGGCCTTCTGCTATGTGCGCGTCAGTGGCCGAGGCACTCGCGCAGGCGGTGCCACTTCAGACTTGTCTTGACCACCAGCGGCCAGGCCGCGTGGCCGAGGATGGGACGGATGGCGGTGACCGGCAGGTCGAGCGTCTCCGGCCCGCCCCCCGCCGCCCGGCGCGCCAGCATCCGGCCCATGGCGGTGGCCATGGCGACGCCGCGGCCATTATAGCCGAGCCCGATATGCAGCCCCGCCTCGGGCTCGTGGACACGCGGCAGGTGATCCCAGGTGACGGCGACCTGCCCGTTCCAGCGATGCGTCCACTCGAACGCCCGGAGCACCGGGAAAAGCCGCGTCGCGTGGTCGACCAGCGCGCGGTAATCTTCGACCGCGCTCGCCTCGCGCAGCACGCTGCGCCCGCCCATGATGAAGCGGCCGGCATCGTCGATGCGGTAATAGGCATAGGATGAGGACATCTCGTAGAGCACCACGCCATCCGGCATGACGGCGCGGACCAGTTCCGGCGGCAGGGGCTCGGTGGCGGTGATCGAGGAGAACACCGGCACGATGGAGCGGCGCAGCCCCGGCCAGAGGTTGTCGCTATAGCCATTGGTGGCGAGCACAACCCGCTCGGCGCGCACCGTGCCGCCCGGCGTCGTCACCTCCCAGCCGCCCGCGCCGCGCGTCAGCTTGACCGCCGGAGTGTCGGTGAAGATGCGCGCGCCGGCCTTCAGCGCCGCGCCGGCGAGGCCCCGGCAATAGCCGAGCGGGTTCACCTGCCCGCCGCGCCGGTCATGGGCGCCGAAGATATAGGCGCCGGTGCCGGTGAGGCGCACCATCTCGCGGGCATCGGCCAGCACCACATCGGCGCCGAAATCCGTCCATTGCCGCTGGAAGTCGCGAATGCCGGTGGCGGCGCTCTCCGAGAGAGCGGCGCGCAGCGTGCCGCCGCGCTTCGGCGCGCAGTCGATGCCGTGCCTGGCGATGAGATCGAAGACGAGGCTGGGCGCCTCATGGCCGAGCTTGACCATGCGCCCGCCGAGATCGCGGCCGAAGCGCGCGACGAGGTCCTCGGGCTCCCATTTGAGGCCGGGATTGACCTGCCCGCCATTGCGCCCGGAGGCCCCCCAGCCAATGGCGCTGGCGTCGATCACCACCGTGTCGATGCCGGCCTCGGCCAGATGCAGCGCGGTCGACAGGCCGGTGAAGCCCGCGCCGACAATGGCGACCCTGGCCGTGACGTCGCCGCTGAGCGCCGTCGTTTCCGGCGCGGGGATCGCTGTCTTCGCGTAGAGCGAGCGCGGCAGCGGGCGGCGGGCGATGGTCTGGGCCACGGTGGGTTCTCCGTTGCGGTTGCCGGTCGGGACGGTCAGAGCCCCGCCATGGGGCGCGGGCGGGAGCCGTCGAAAAAGCGCGACAGGCGGTAGGGATGCGGATCGGCGATGGGTGCGGCGCCGGTGACGAGATCGGCGACCAGATGGCCGGCGCCGGGCCCGATGCCGAAGCCATGGCCGGAAAAGCCGGTGGCGACGACGAGGCCGGAGACTTTCTCGACCGGCGAGATCACCGGCACCGCGTCGGGCGTCGCGTCGATGAACCCGGCCCAGCTCTGCACGATGCGGGCATCGACGAAGGCCGGGAAACGCGCCTTCAGCGCGGCGAAGGCCTGATCGAGATAGCCCTGATCGGGGGCGGGATCGAGCACGCGCGCCGCCTCATAGACCGAGGGCCGGTCGAACGGGCGAAGCGCGCCTTCCTGCCATTCGGTGAGGAAGCGCGCGCCGAGGCGCAGCCGCAGCGAGGCGAATTCCATCTGCAGCGCCGGCAGGAAATCGAAGCAGAAGCGGAAGCTGTCGGGAACGATGGGCACGACGTTCACATGGCCATTGGCGATGGTGTAGCCGCCATCCTCCCGCCGGCGCAGGGCGAAATCATGGTCCCACAGAGCGGGCAGCGGCCCGCCGGGCACCGGTGAGGTGCGCAGCACGCTGGCGCGCACCTTGAGCTGCGGCAGGTCGATGCCGACATCCTTGAGGATGCGCCGCGTCCAGGCGCCGCCGGCCACCACGATGTTCGAGGTGGCGATGCGCCCGCGCTCGGTGACGGCGGCGATGACCCGGCCGCCGCCCGTCTCGACGCCGCGCACGGCGCAATCGGTGAGGATCACCGCGCCCTTGCGGCGCGCCGCTTCGGCAATGGCGGGGGCGGCCTTCTGCGGTTCGGCCCGCCCGTCGCTATCGCACCAGAGCGCCGCCTTGGGCGGGGTACTGTCGCCTTGCATGACGCGGGCGATGCCGGCGCCGGAGAGCATTTCGGACTTGATGCCGGCGCCGGCGGCTTCCTTCACCCAGCTCTCGAAGGAGGCTTCCTTCTTCGCGTCATTGGCGGCGAACAGGATGCCGGTGGTGGTGAAGCCAGTGGCGGCGCCGATATGGGCATCCATGCCGCGCCACAGGCGCAGCGCCTCGCGGATCAGCTCGAATTCGCGCGGGTCGCGCTTGGCCTGACGGCACCAGCCCCAGTTGCGGCTCGATTGCTCGCCGGCGATGTGGCCCTTCTCGCACAGCACGACCTTTAGGCCGCGTTCGGCGAGATAGAGCGCGCTGGTGGTGCCGATAATGCCGCCGCCGACGATGACGACATCGGCCTCCGGCGGAACGGTGGGATCGGAAGCGACGGGGACGACCTGGGGGCCCATGGCGGGGTACTCGAATCCTGACGGTGGCAGGCCACGCATTGGAGGCCGGCCGGGCCGAGAATGCCAGCAAAAGCAGTGCCAGACGGGGATGAGACTTTGGGCGATGAGCGCCAGCCAGATCGCCTGACACAGGCCCGCTCCCGGCCGGCGGGGAACATGCTAGACAGATGCTGAACCTCGCCGGTTCGATGCGCCACCCGAGCAGGACCATCTTCCGTGATCTCAACCCATCGCCCTGATTTCTTCGGCCCCGGCCGCCCGACCCTGTTTGCCCGCGAGGCGGCGATTGCCACCTCGCACCCGCTCGCCACGGCGGCGGGGCTGGAGATATTGCAGGCCGGCGGCACCGCCATGGATGCGGCGATTGCCGCCGTGGCGGCGCAATGCGTGGTCGAGCCGGCGATGACCGGCATCGGCGGTGACTGCTTCGTGCTGTATGCCCCCGCCGGCAAGCCGACCGTGGCCATGAACGGCAGCGGCCGGGCGCCGATGGCGGCGAGCGTCGCCGCGCTCAAGGCGGCCGGGCTCACCACCGAGATTCCCCGCACCAGCGCCCATGCCGTCACCATTCCCGGCGCCATCTCGGCCTGGACCCGGCTGCATGCCGATTATGGCCGCCTGCCGCTCGACCAGATCTTCGCCCGCGCCGTCGACTATGCCGAGAACGGCTATCCGGTGGCGCAGCGCGTCGCCTTCGACTGGGCCGACGAGGCGCCCCTGCTGGCGCAGGATGCCAATGCCAGCGCCTTTTTCCTGAAGGATGGCGCGCCCTACGCGGCGGGCGAGCGCCATGCCCAGCCGCTGCTCGGCCAGCGCCTGCGCGAGATCGCCGCCCATGGCGCGAGCGCCTTCTATGAAGGCAAGGTCGCCGAGTCGCTGGTGCGCTACCTCCAGAGTCTGGGCGGGCTGCACACGCTCGACGATTTCGCGGCGATGAAGGATGGCGCCTTCTACACCACGCCAATCTCGACCGGGTTCCGCGGCTACACGGTGGAGGAATGCCCGCCGAACGGGCAGGGGCTGTTCGCGCTGCTGCTGATGAACATCCTCGGTGAGTTCGACCTCGGGCCGGATGTCTCGATGGCCGACCGTATCCATATCCACGCCGAGGCGACCAAGCTCGCCTATCACAACCGCGACGCGCTGCTGGCTGATCCCGCTGCCATGACCGTGCCGGTGGCGGAACTGCTCTCCAAGGCGACCGCGGAGCGCCTCGCCGCCCATATCGACATGACCCGCGCCCGCCCGCCGGCCCTGTGGGACGAGCCCGAGCACAAGGACACGGTCTATGTCTGCGCGGTCGACCGCGACGGCAACATGGTGTCCTTCATCAACTCGATCTTCCACGCCTATGGCTCGACGCGGATCGACCCGGAAACCGGCATTCTCCTGCACTCGCGCGGCGCCTCGTTCCGGCTGATCGAGGGCCATCCCAACGCCATCGCGCCGGGCAAGCGCCCGCTCCACACGATCATTCCCGGCCTGCTGCGCCGCGACGGGGAGGCGGTCGGCGTGTTCGGCGTGATGGGCGGTCATTACCAGTCCGCCGGGCAAGCGGCGCTGCTGTCGGGCCTGTTCGACTGGGGGCTCGACCCGCAAAGCGCGATCGACGCGCCGCGCTCCTTCGGCTTTGACGGCACGCTGGAAGTGGAACCCGCCGTGCCGGAGGAGGTCCGCGCGGAGCTCACGGCGCGCGGCCACACGGTGAAGGTCGCGATCGAGCCGATCGGCGGCGGGCAGATCATCGTCCGCGATCCCGCCACCGGCTTCCTGATGGCCGGCTCCGATGCGCGCAAGGATGGCGGCGCGCTGGGGTTCTGAGGCCGGGCGGGGCGGCCTCGTCGCAGGCCGCTGACGGCGCCGCTCATTGTGCCGGGACCATCTCCTCAAGCAGGGTGGGGATCAGCTCCGACACGGTGGGATGGATCGGCACCGCCTTCTGGAACACCGTGTACGGCAGATCGGCATTCATGATGTCGAGCAGGCCATGGATTGCCTCGTCGCCGCCGGTGCCGAGAATGGCGGCGCCGAGGATGCGCTGGGTTCCCGCGTCGACCACCACCTTCATGAAGCCCTGCGTCTCGCCCCTCTCCACCGCGCGGCCGACCCGCGTCATCGGCCGCGTGCCGATGAGCAGCGGGCGGCCGGTGCGGCGCGCCTGCGCCTCCGTCATGCCGACGCGGCCGAGCGGCGGATCGGTGTAGAGCGCATAGCCCGGCAGGCGCTGGCCGATCTTGCGGTCCTGCCCGTCCAGCAGGTTGGCGGCGACGATCTCGAAGTCGTTATAGGCGGTGTGGGTGAAGGCGCCGCGCCCGTTGCAGTCGCCGAGCGCATAGACGTCGGGGGCGCTGGTCTCCAGATGCTCGTCGACGGTGATGTAGCCGCGCGCATCGGTGGCGATGCCGGCGGCATCGAGGCCGAGATCGTCGGTGTTGGGGCGCCGGCCGACGGCGAGGAGGAGGTGCGAGCCGGTGACCGTCGCGCGCCCGCCCGCCGTGGCGAGATGCACGGCGATGCCCGCGCCGTCGCGCGCGACCTCGCTGATGTCGGCGCCGGTGTGGATGGCGATGCCCTCGGCCTCCAATATCGCGCGCACCGTGGCCGAGACATCCTCGTCCTCGCGGGCGATGAGGCGCGGGCCCTTCTCGATGACCGTGACGCGGGCGCCGAAGCGGGCGAACATCTGCGCGAATTCCAGCCCGATATAGGAGCCGCCGACAACTACCAGATGGTCGGGCAGCTCGGTCATCTCCACCATGTCGCGGTTGGTGAGATAGGGCACGTCGGAAAGCCCCGGCAGGTCCGGCACGCTGGCGCGCCCGCCGACATTGATGAAGATGCGGGGAGCGGTCAGCGTCGCGCCGTCCACCTCGATCGTGTGCGGCGCGGTGAAGCGGGCATGGCCGCGCAGCACGGTGCAGCCCTCCATGCCGCGCAGCCAGGCCTCGATGGCGGCGCGGCCCTCGGTGATGATCTTGCCGGCGCGGCCCTGCACCACGGCCATGTCGATGCCGGGCGGGGCGGCCAGCACCACGCCATATTCGGCCGCGCGCTGCGCCATGCGGGCGGCATAGGCGCTCGCCACCAGCGTCTTGGTCGGCCGGCAGCCGGTGTTGACGCAGGTGCCGCCGAAATCGCGGCGCTCGATCACCGCGACCTTCTGGCCGGCCCTGGTCAGGCGGCCGGCGAGCGGGGGGCCGGCCTGGCCGGCGCCGATCACGATGGCATCGAAGGTCTGGACCATGGCGGACCTCGTCGGTTGAGGGCGGGGTTAAGGCAGCATGGCGCGGATCGGCGGCGCGGTCTCGTCAATTCCCCCGCCCGCGTTCAGGCAAGCGATCAGCTCGGCGCGCCCGCCTGCTCGGCGGCGGCGAGCTTCTTCTTCAGCGCCTTCATCTCCTCGAAGCGCGCGGAGACGTCACGCAGGCTCGCCACCATGCCGGTGACGCGCCCGTCCTCGTCCTTCAGCAGCACGATGGTGAACTCCAGCGAGAGGCGCTTGCCCTGTTTGTCGAGGCCGGGGACGGCGAGCAGGTCGCCCGCGCCATAGCGGCTCTCCCCGGAGGCGACGGTCTCGTGATAGCCCTCCCAATGCCGGGCGCGGAACGGCTCGGGGATGATGATGTCGAGCGACTGGCCGAGCGCCTCGTCCTCTGAGAAGCCGAAGATGCGCTGCGCCCCCGCATTCCACAGCACGATGGCGCCCGCCCGGTCGCTGGCGATCACCGCGTCGCCGGCGCTGTCCACCAGCGCCTCGCCAATGCCGGAGCGGGAGAAGCCGTCGGCCGCGCGGGCCGCATAAGCGTGCGGCGATGGGGTGGGCGCGGCCGGCGGGACGGTTGCGGGGGCCTCGCCGAACAGGTCCTCCACCGGGCCGAAGAACTCGTAATGCAGCCGCTCCGCCGGCACCCCGCTTGCGGCAAGGCCGGGAATGAAATCGCGCAGTAAGCGTGGGGGGCCGCAGACATAGATCTCCGCCTCATCGAGCGGCGCGCATTCCCTGAGCCTGTCGAGGGTGAGGGGACCGGCTTCGTCATAGTCGCGCCCGGCCTGATCGTCCGGCGCGGGGCGGGAATAGAAGATGGTGGCGGAGAGGTTCGCGCGGCGCTTCGCCAGCGCCCGCACGTGATCGCGAAAGGCGTGGGTGGTGCCGTCGCGGGTGCAGTGAATGAAATGAACCCTCAGCTCCGGCCGGTCGGCGGCGGCGGCTTCCAGCATGGCGATCATCGGCGTGAGGCCGACCCCGGCGCTGAGCAGAAGCACGGGGCGGACATCGCTCGCGGGCAGAACGAAGCTGCCGGCGGGTGGGGCGATATCGAGCGCGGTGCCGATCGCGGCCGCGTCATGCAGCCAGCGCGAGACCAGCCCCTGAGCTTCGCGCTTCACCGAGATGCGGTAGGTCGCGCCATCGGGCGCCGAGGAAAGGCTGTAATTGCGCTTCACCCGGCCATGGCCGGGAATGTCGGCGAACAAGGTGAGATGCTGACCGGCCACATGCGGGGCGGGTGCGGCGCCATCGGCCGGGCGCAGGCGGAACGAGGTGATGACCGCGCTTTCCGGTGTCCGGCTCTCGATGATGAAGCGGCGCGGCGCGCCGCCGCCGGGGGCCCCGCCGATGCTGCTGCGATCGGCCGGTCTGGTGCTGTCGTTCATCCGGTAGCCTCTCCGTTAAATCATGTATATGCTATACATCTATTTTTTGATTGGAAGAGATCCAGACGCACGATGCGACTGACCCGCTATTCCGACTACGCCATGCGCGTGATGCTCTACCTCGCGGCGCGTTCCGATCGCCCCTGCTCGATCTCGGAAATGGCGGGCGCCTATGGCATTTCGCACAACCATCTGATGAAGGTGATGAACGATCTGGGGCGCGCCGGCTTCGTGGCCAGTGCGCGCGGGCGCCGGGGCGGATTCCGGCTGGCCCGCCCCGCGCAGGACATCAATATGGGTGCCCTGCTGCGCCATACCGAGGATGATCTCGACCTCGTCGACTGCCCGAGCTGCGTGCTGGCGGGCGGCTGCGGCCTGTCCTCGGTGCTGGACGAGGCGCTCGCCGCCTTTCTCGGCGTGTTCGACCGCTACACCCTGGCCGATGTGCTGGCGCGCCGGCATGGGCTGCGCGATCTCATCCTGTCGCTCGGCGCGCTTCAGGCACCCGATGCCGTCGCCCCGCCGGCGGCCCTTTCCGGCTGAGGGCCCGTTTCTCCCTCTGCCTCCCCTTTTTGCCTCCCTATGGCGAACTATCTGGAGTGGGCCTTGTCAGCCTTCACACGACTGAAAATCTTCCGTCCCATCCTTGCCGGCGCCACGCTGCGCGATCGCCTGCTCGCCTCGCTGGGCGCGCTGGTCGGCATCGGCCTGACCGCCTTCATCAGTGCCGTCGCCGCCCACCAGAATCCCGAAATCCTCTGGATCGTGCCGCCCATGGGCGCCTCGGCCGTGCTGCTTTTCGCCGTGCCGGCGAGCCCGATGGCGCAGCCCTGGCCGGTGATCGGCGGCAATGTCGTGTCGGCGCTGGTGGGGGTGCTGATCGCCCATCTGCTCCCGCTCTCGGCGCTCTCGGCCGGCCTTGCCGTGGCCGGGGCGATCGCCGCCATGTCGCTGCTGCGCTGCCTGCATCCGCCCGGCGGGGCGGCGGCGCTGGTGGGGCTGTTTGCCGGCGCGTCCTCCGGCTATCTGTTCCCGCTGCTGCCGGTGGGGCTGAACGCGGTGATCCTGGTGGCCAGCGCCTATGGCTATCACCGCTTTTCCGGCCACGCCTTCCCCCATGTCGCGCCGGCCGTCGCGCCGAAGAAGGCGGAGGCCCCGCCCTTCACCTTCAGCCGCGGCGACATGGAGGCGACGCTGGCCGAACTCGGCGAGACCTATGACATCGGCACGGACGATCTCGAAGCCATCCTTCGCTCGGTGGAGCGGCACGCGCTGGCGCGCAGCTATCAGCAGATCGCCTGCCGCGACCTGATGTCCTCCCCGGTCCTGTCGGTGGAGGCTTCCGCCCCCGCCGCCACGGCCCGCGCCCTGCTGGTCGATGCCGATGTGCGCCGGCTGGCAGTGGTGGATGAGCAGGGGCGCCTTGTCGGCGCGGTCGGCCTGCCCGAGCTGGTCGCGGCCACGGGGACGACCGGCGCCGTGATGTCCGCCCCAGCGACGGCGCGGCCGGGGACGCCGGCCATCAGCCTGCTGCCGCGCTATGCGCAGGACCGCGCCCATGCCGTGTTCATCGTCGATGCGCAGAACCGGCCTGCCGGCGTGGTGACGGAGGCGGACTGGCTCGCCGTGCTGACGCGCGGGCTGAAATGAGGGCGGGCGCTTCGCGTCCCCGTTCCCTCGCGTCGCAATTCCATTGACCGGCGCGGCCGATCCGGGAAGGAAGGGGTGTCAGTCCCGCCCGGAGCCGCCCGATGAGTGCCTATTCGCAGATTGCCGATCATTTCGGCCGCCTCTCCGCCCTCTCCAATGCCATCGGCATCCTGCAATGGGATAGCGATGCGATGATGCCGAAGGGCGCCGCCGCTTCGCGGGCCGACAGCATGGCGCTGCTGCGGGTGATGGCGCATGAGATGGCGGTCGATCCGCGCATTGGCGACTGGCTGGGCGCGGCCGAGGGAGAGGGCGATCTCGGCGCCTGGGAGCGGGCCAATCTGCGCGAGATCCGCCGGAGCTGGACCATCCAGACCGCGCTGCCCGCCGATCTCGTCGCCGCCACCAGCCGGGCGATTTCCGCCTGCGAGATGGCGTGGCGCAGCGCGCGGGAGAATGCCGATTTCCCCGCTTTGCTGCCGCTGATGCAGGAGGTGCTGCGGCTCCAGCGCGAGGCGGGCGTCGCCAAGGGCGAGAAGCTCGGCCTTTCCGTCTATGACGCGCTGCTGAACGATTATGAGCCCGGCGGAAGCGCGGTGCAGATCGACGCGCTGTTCGATGATCTCGCGGCGTTTCTTCCCGGCTTCACGCAGGAGGCGCTCGCCGCGCAGGCCCGCCGCCCGGAGCCGGCGGCGCCGCAAGGGCCGTTCGCCGTGGAGGCGCAGCGCCAGCTCGGGCTGAAGGTGATGGCCGCGCTCGGCTATGATTTCGACCGGGGGCGGCTCGACATTTCCGCCCACCCGTTCTGCGGCGGCGCCGACAATGATGTGCGCATCACCACCCGCTATGACGAGGCCGATTTCAGCAAGGCGCTGATGGGCGTGATCCACGAGACCGGCCACGCACTTTATGAGCAGGGCCGGCCCGCCGCCTATATGAACCAGCCGGTGGGGTCGGCGCGCGGCATGAGCGTGCATGAGAGCCAGTCGCTCATCATGGAAATGCAGGCCTGCCGCTCGCGCGCCTTTTTCGACTTCGCCGCGCCGCTGATGGCCGAGGCGTTTGGCGGGCAGGGGGCGGGCGAGCAGGGACTTGGCTGGGAGGCGCAATCGCTGTGGCGGCGGGCGACCCGTGTGGAGCCCGGCTTCATCCGGGTCGATGCGGATGAGGTGACCTATCCGTCCCATGTCATCCTGCGCTACCGGCTGGAAAAGGCGATGATCGCCGGCGACCTGCCGCTCAAAGAGCTGCCGCTGGCCTGGAATGCGGGCATGCGCGATCTGCTCGGCATCGTCCCGCCCAATGACCGGCTCGGCTGCCTGCAGGACATTCACTGGCCGAGCGGGGGCTGGGGTTATTTCCCGACCTACACGCTGGGCGCCATGACGGCGGCGCAGCTGTTCGACGCCGCCTGCCGGGCCGAGCCGGACGTGCTGCCGGGCATCGGGCGCGGCGATTTCACCCCGCTGGTCTTCTGGCTGCGCACCCATGTCCACAGCCAGGGCTCGCTCTATTCGACCGATGAGCTTTTGACCCGCGCCACCGGGCGGCCGCTCGATGCCGGCGTCTTCAAGGCGCATCTCGCCCGGCGCTATCTCGACCAGGCGTGAGACGATGCTGACCATCGACTGCCGCCGTCCGTGGCTGACGGTGCGCTTTGCCACGCCGCACCGGCTGGTGAGCTGGGCACCGCACCGGCCGGGTTTCGTCACCGCGCGCGAGGTGGCGTGGCGCGAGGTCGGCGTGGGGGAATTGGGGCCGGAGGTCGATGCCGACCGCTGGTTCGCGGATGAACTCGCGCAGGCCGGGCTTGCTGACGCGGTGGGGATGCTCACCGCCCGCAATGTCGCTTCTTATGTCTGCGGGACAGCGAAGGTGGAAGGCGTGCGCGCCGGCGCCATCGTCACGCTCGGCCTGCGCAATGGGGAGCGGATCGGGGCGCGGCGGGTGCTGGCGCCGGAAGGGGCGGGGACCATCAACATCCTCGCCACGATCGACCGGCCGCTCACCGATGCGGCGCTGCTGGAGGCGAGCGCGCTCGTCGTGCAGGCGCGCACGGTGGCGCTGATCGAGGCGGGTTATCGGGCGGCGAGGATGGATGCGGCGGTGACCGGCACGGGCACGGATTGCGTGGTGATGGCGGCGCCGGCCACGCCGGAGGGCGAGCCTTATGCCGGCATGCACACGGCGGTCGGCGAGGCGGTCGGCGCCTGCGTGCTGGCGGCGGTACGGCAGGCGGCGGCCGACTGGATCGGCGCGCCGCCCTCCCGCGATTAGGCGAGCAGGTCGGCCATGGCGTCGACCAGTTCGTCGGCATGGACGGTGGTGACGCAGAGCGGCGGGCGGATCTTCAGCACATTGCCGTACTGGCCGGCGGCGCCGATGAGGATGCCGCGCTGGCGCAGGCCGTTGATCAGGCCCTTGGCGATCTCCGGCGCGGGGCCCTGCTCATCGCCGAACTCGACGCCGAGATAGAGCCCGGCGCCGCGCACGGCGGTGATCGGGGCTTTCGCCTGAAGGTGCTTCAGCCGCGCCATCAGGTGACGGCCGACGCTCGCCGCATTGGCGATCAGCCCGTCTTCCTCGATTGCCTCCAGCACCGCGAGGGCGGCGGCGGTGGCGAGCGGGCTGGCGGCGAAGGTGTTGAAATAGCCGAAATCGTCGCAGAAGGCGGTGAGGATCTCCGGCCGGGTGACGACGCCGGCGATCGGGTAGCCATTGCCCATCGGCTTGCCCATGGTGACAATGTCCGGCATCACCCCATGGCGCGAGAAGCCCCACATGCCCGCGCCGGTGCGCCCGAAGCCCGGCTGCACCTCATCGGCGATGAACAGCCCGCCCGCCTTGTGCGCCACTTCGACCGCCGCTTTCAGGAAGCCGGGCGGGTCGGCATAGACGCCGTCCGAGGAGAAGATGGTGTCGACCAGCAGGCCGGCGAATTTGATGCCGTCCGCTTCCATCGCGGCGATGGCGTCGGCCACCGCGTCGGCGAAGCCCTGCGCCACATCATTGCCGAACAGCGCCGGATCGGGCGGCGGCACGAGGCGCACATGCGGGGGCGGGGCGCCGCGCTTGTAGGAGGAGGGCGAGACCTCCGTCACGGTCGCGGTATTGCCGTGATAGGCGGTGCGGGTGACGACGAAGCCGCTGCCGCCGCTGATGCGCTTGGCCATGCGCAAAGCGAGATCATTGCTCTCGCTGCCGGTGCAGGTGAGCACGAGATTGCTCAGCGCGGGCGGGAAGGTGGCGAGCAGCTTCTCGGCATAATCGTGCGAGATGTCGAACAGATAGCGCGAATGGATGTTGAAGGCGCCGACCTGGCGCTGCACCGCCTCGACCACCTTGGGGTGGCAATGGCCGACGGTCGGCACGTTGTTGTAGAAGTCGAGATAGCCGCGCCCGTCCGAGGCGTAGAGATAGGCGCCCTCGGCGCGCACGATCTTCAGCGGCTCGTCATAGAACAGCACCGAGCCGGCGCCGTAGCTTTTCCGGCGCCGCTCGACCAGGGCGGCGATGTCGGGGGCGAGGGTGGCCCCGCCCTCGCCAAAGGCGTTGAGCGAGAGAATCTGCAATTCGCGGGTTTTCATGAGGCGGCCCTCTCGTTGCCGGCGGCCGGTAGGCCCGCGTCGTAGCGGGCAAGGAAAATACGGGCGAGCGCGACCGTGCCATGGGTATAGGCCTCGCCCATGGCCTGCGCGGTCGGCGTCTCGGCATGGGAGGCGACCCAGGCGGTTAGCAGCATCCGGCGCAGCATGATGAACACCGGCAGGATGGCGCAGTCCTCGTCGGGCAGCGGCGCGACGGTGCGGTAGCCCTCGATCCAGGCGGCCTGAAGCTGCGGAATATAGGGCTCGTGCTCGACAAAGCTGATGGCGGCGGCGAAGTCGTAGAGATACCAGGAGAAGCCGCAATCGTCGAAGTCGATCACCGACAGCCGGTCGCCATCGACCAGCAGATTGGCGACGCGCATATCGGCATGGACAAGGCCGAACCGGTCCGGCGCGGTGCCGTAATCCGCGACCAGATCGCGCAGCACGAGGGCGGTGCGCTCAAGGATCGCGCGGCCTTCCTCGGTGAGGCCGAGCGCGGCGCGCCAGTCGCCCCAGAGCAGGACGTTGCCGAGCATGGCGTCATAGTCCCACCGCTTGCGCACGAAGCCCGCCGGGGGCTGCCAGCTCCGCGCATGGGCATGCAGCCGGGCATTGATGGCGCCCAGTTCGCGGAACCAGCGCGGCAGATCCTCGCCCTCGGCCGGCTCGCTCCCCGACACCAGCTCGAAGGCGACGGCGTGGCGGGTGGTGCCTTCATCGTCAATGTCGGCGATCAGCGTGCCATCGGTCTTCGGCACGGGGGTGAGCGTCGGCACAACGCCATCGCGGCCGAGCGCGGTGAGCCAGGCGAGTTCCGACTCGATCTCGGTACGGGTGTGATAGCCCGGCCGGTGGACGCGGAACACGACATGGCGCCCGCTCAACGGATCATGCGCGCGGAAGGTGGCGTTCTCGGAGATGGTGAGCAGCTTCAGCGCGGTGGCGTCCGGCAGGCCCCAGAAGGGCAGGGCACTGCGCAGGCCCGCCTCCAGTTTCGCCAGGAACGCATCGTCATACATGGGCTGTGTCATGGGGCACTTGCTGTCTTTGGGTACTTTCAGGGCACGTGGTCGTTTCAGGGCACTTGCAGGTTCATCAGCGATGTCAGGTCGTTGGCGCGCATCACGTTGCAATAGATCATGTTGATGATCTCCAGCTCGCGCCGGTGCAGGTCGTCGGTCGCCGCCGCGCAGCAATCCTCCAGCACCACCACGTCGAAGCTCTCATCGGCGAGGCTGCGCACGGTGGAGGAGACGCACTGGTCGGTGAAAATGCCGACGCAGACGACGGTGCGGATGCCGAGATTGGCGAGGATGAGCCGCAGATTGGTGCCGGTGAGCGCGCTGTCGGTGGTCTTGGTGACGACGATCTCGTCGCCGACCGGGGCGAGCGCCGGCACCATCTGCGAGGCGTGCTCGTCCTTGGGCAGCAGCAGATTGTTGAAGCCGGGCTTCTTCTGGCTGAGCGAACGGTCGCGCCCGTCTGTGGTCTGGCAGGCGATGCGGGCGAACAGGCACTCGATGCCGCGGGCGCGGAAGCGGGTGAGCAGATCGGCGATGTTGGGGATCACCGTGCCGTGCATCCGCTCATGGAACGGCGTCCAGCCGTCGTAATGGGCACGTTCGGCCTCGCTCGCGAGGGACGCGCGGTCCGGGCGCTCCAGATAGGTGTTCTGCACGTCGATCACGAGCAGGGCCGTGGTCGCGGGATCGAGCACCGGATCGTCCGGCTCGGGCGCCAGAGCGTAATAGAAGGAACGGTTTTCAGTCTTCCAGCTCACGCGGAAACTCCGGTCTGCGGCGTCGGTACGGGGGCGGCCGGCATCATCGCCTGGTCGCCACGCTGATTTCGACGCCCGCGCGTGCCAGCGCCCGCGCCACGGCACCGCCGGGGGACCTGTCGACGACGAGGCGCTGAATGTCGGGGATGCGGGCCCAGATGGCGAGGGCCTGCACGTCGAACTTCTTGTGGTCGGAAACCACCAGCGTCTCCGCCGACCGGTTCATCATCGCCTTGTAGACGGAGGCGGCCGGGGCCTCGGCATCGGCGAGGCCGTCCGTGGTGATGCCGGAAATGCCGAGAATGGCGCGGTTGACGTTGTAGTTCTGCAGGAACTCGACGGTCTCGACGCCGACCATCATGCCCTCGCGGGCATTGTAGCGGCCCGGACACATGATGACGTCGATGGTCGGGTTGGCCGCCACCACTGTCGCCACCGAGAAGGAATGGGTGATGACGGTGAGGTCCCGGCACTCCGCCGCCATGCGCCGGGCGACATGGGTGGTGGTCGCCCCCGCGCCGATGGCGATGACCTCCTTCGGCTTGATGAACTTCACGGCGAGGGCGGCGATGGCCTCGCGCTCGGCCACCATCATGGCGTGGCGCTCGGTCACCGCCGGCTCGGCGGCGAAGGGGCGCACGGCGCCGCCATAGGTGCGGTTGATGAGGCCGCGCTCCTGAAGCTCGAACAGGTCGCGCCGGATCGTCTCGGTTGACACTTCCAGATCGGCCGCGAGGTCGCCGACCCGCAGCGTCGGGGTCGCCATCATCTCGGCGAGGATGCGCTCGTGACGGCTGGCCTTGTCGAGACGCGGACGACGACGCTCCGTGGTGCGGGTCTCGTCCTCGCGTGGCTCGTCCTCGCCGGACTTGTCCTCACTCATGCCGCTGCGCGCCTCCGCAGCAGCATCCCGGCAAGGCCGCCGACCAGCAGCAGAACGGCAGCCGCCAGCGTCGCCATGGTGCCGAGCGCGGGGACCATCGGCGTGTAGCCCGCGACCATCTTGGCGTAGAGCCATTCGGGGATCGTGGAGTCCGCGCCGGTGGTGTAGAGCGAGAGCGGGAAGTTGCTCCAGGAGAGCAGGAAGGCGAACAGCATTCCCGACCAGATGCCCGGCCACAGGAGCGGCAGCGTCACCTCGCGCAGCACCTGAATCCGCGAGCAGCCCAGATCAAAGGCCGCTTCCTCCAGCGCCGGGTCGAAGCCATAGACCTGGATGGCGATCACCAGCGTCACCACCGGGACGATCCACACCATGTGCGCGAACACCGCGGTCATCCAACTGGTCTGGATGCCGACCGCGTTGAAGCCGAGCAGCAGGGCGAGGCCGAGCACCGGCTGGGGGAAGAAGATCGGCAGGATGATGAGCTTCTGGAACAGCCGGCGGCCCTTCCAGTCATAGCGTGCGAAGGCGAGCGCGCCGCAGGTGGCGATGACCACGGAGAACACCGTCACCAAGAGGGCGACGAGGATCGAGGTCTTTACGATCATGCCGATCTCGATCGAGTCGAGCGTCTTCTGCCACCACTCGGTGGCGTAGATCTTGATCGGGAAGCCGAAATAGCGGCTCTTGTTGAAGCTCGCCAGGGCGCCGCAGAGGATCGGCAGGTAGATCACGACGATCACCAGCAGCGTCCAGATCCAGATCAGGGCATTTGTGCGCGTGTGCTTCATGGCTCAGCGCCTCCCCAGCATGCGGTCGAGGTCGAGCTTCGACAGGGCGAACAGCGTCAGCGCGCCGATGAACAGGGTGACCACCACCGACATGGCCGAGCCGAGCGGCCAGTTCTGCGAATAGGTGAAGGCGATCTCGATATCGTGCGAGATGACGATGATCGACTGGCCGCCGAGGATCTTGGCCTCCGCCGTGGCGCCGATCGCCAGCACGAAGGTCAGCAGCATGCCGATCATGATGCCGGGCATGGCGAGCGGCAGCTCGATCTCGCGCCAGATGAACAGGCGCCCGGCGCCGAGATCGCGCGCCGCATCCACGAGGTCGCGCGGCACCAGAGCGAGGCCGAGCGTCATCGGGAACAGCATGAAGGGCAGGTAGGTGTAGACCATGCCGAACAGGGTGATGCCGGGCGTGTACAGCACCTCCGGCCCGCCGGAAAAGCCGAGCCATTTCAGCGAGCCGTCGAGCACGCCGTTCTTGATCAGGAACAGCACCCAGCCATAGAGCCGGACGTTCTCCGAGACGAACAGCGGGAACACGAAGAACACGCTGATGAGCCCGGACCAGCGGCCGAACACGGCGTTGAGGCCATAGGCGATGGGGTAGGCGATCACCGCCAGTATCGCCACCGTCAGCAGGGCGAAGCCGCAGGACCAGACGAAGGACACCCAGACCGTATTGGCGGGATCGAACAGGCCGGCGAAGTTCTCCAGCGTGAAGCTGGTGAACACATCGAAGCTGCGCGGCGTGGCGAAGGCATAGGCGAGGATCGCCACCAGCGGGGCGAGGAAGCCGACGCCGAGCAGAGCGGCGACGGGCAGCGCGCAGCGCGCGCCGAGCGAGAGCATGTGCTGCTGGCGCAGCGCGCGCGTGCCTTCCGGCGCGTGGGCGGCAGGGGAGGCGGCGGCGAGGCTGGCCATGCTCAGCTCCCCAGCGTGAAGGCGTCGGCGGCGTCCCAGCCGAGCGTCACCGCGCGGTCGGCGCCGGGCGGCAGGGCGCGCGAGCGGGACAGCTCCACCAGCATCACCTTCTCGCCCGCGCCGGAGCCGACGCGGATCTGGTACTGGATGCGCGAGCCGAGCGAATATTCGTTGTAGACTGTGCCCTCGATCCGGTTCTCGGCGGTGTCGCCGGGGCCGAGGAAGCGCATATATTCCGGGCGAATGACCACGAACGCCTCGTCCAGCGTCGCGCCGTCCTGCGGGGGGCGCACGGTGAAGCGGCCGGGCACGTCGACCCCGTCCCACGTGCCGTCCGTGCCGCGCTTCACCTTGATCGTGTTCACCTCGCCGACGAATTCGGAGACGAAGCGATCAACCGGGGCGCCGTAGATCTCCTCGGGCGTGCCGACCTGAACAAGCCGGCCGGCGCGCATCACGCCGATGCGGTCGCTCATCACCATCGCCTCTTCCAGCGAATGGGTGATGTAGATGAAGGTTTTGCCGGTCTCGCGGTGCAGGTCCTTCAGCTCCTTCTCCAGCGCCTTCTTCAGCTTGTAGTCGAGGGCGGAGAGCGGCTCGTCGAAGAACAGAACCTGCGGGTCATAGGCGAAGGCGCGGGCCAGAGCGACGCGCTGGCGCTCGCCGCCCGAGCACTTCATCACGTTCTTGTCGTAGTAGTTTTCCGGCAGGCGGACGACGCGCATCAGCTCCAGCGCGCGCGCCTTGCGGGTGGCGGCATCCACGCCCTTCACCTTGAGCGGGAAGGCGATGTTCTCGCCGACGCTCTTGTGCGGGAACAGGGCCAGAGACTGGAAGACGAGGCAGGTCGGCCGCTTGTTGGGCGGCATATCGTTGATCAACTCGCCATGCAGGGTGATGTTGCCTTCGGTCGGCGTGTCCATGCCGGCCAGCATGCGCAGCAGCGTGGTCTTGCCCGAGCCGGAGGGGCCGACAATGGTGAGGAACTCGCCCTCGCGCACGTCGAGGTCGATCCCCTCCACGGCATTGAAGCCACCGAAGGTCTTGCGCACCCCCACCAGTTGCAGGATCGGCTTGGGCGTATCGCCGGCGGGCGTGGTCTGGAGCATGCGGGTTCTTCCGGGTCGTGGAGGGTGGCGCGAGGCCACTCAGGGAATGGGGGACGCGGGCGGCGAGCGCCTCGCGTCCTTCGAGGCCCGGCGCGGCGCGCCGGGCACCTCAGGATGACGGCGGTGGCCCTGGCCCGTCATGCTGAGGAGCGGGACAAGGCCCCGCCTCGAAGCATGCAAGAGGCCGCCGCCGCCCGTTCGACTAGCCGCGCAGGCGCTTGGCGCCGTTCATGATGTCGAGCGCCTTGTCGTAATCCGGCACGATGTCGTAGTGCACCGAGCGGTCCATCTCTTCCTGCAGGCTGTCCCACTGGATGGCGTCCAGCTCGTCCTTGGTGAACAGGTCGAAGCACGCCTTGGTGCCCATCTGCGCGACGGGGTTGAAGGTGCCCTCGGCGAAGGCGACGGTGTGGGCGACGTCGGGCGCCTGCACGTATTTCAGGAACTCCAGCGCCAGCGGCGAGAGGTTCGGGTTGTTCACCGTCGAGGTGATCTCGATCCAGGCGATGCCGCCCTTGCCGCCCGGCAGCGGGCCGCGCAGCGGGGTGATGCCGCGCAGGTTCGGATGGCCGTCGGCGCGGGCCGGGGAGACCGAATAGGTGCCGCCGGTCATGTGCAGATCGATCTCGCCGGAGATCAGCGCCTGGTTCATCGAGGCGATGTCGCCGATCAGCTTGGCGCCCTTGAAGACGCGCTTGGCGGTCTCCTCGAACTTGGCGAACTCTTCCGGCGTGTGGCTCTTGAACGGGTCGATGCCGGCGATGATGAAGATGTTGAAGACGTTCCAGTCATCCGACTCGAGAATGCCGTACTTGCCGGCTAGCGCCGGGTCGTTGAACAGATCCCAGCCGGTGTCCTCGGCGGTCTTGCGGCTGATCTTGTCGGTGTTGACGACGAAGCTGTAGGGCCCGAAACGCTGGGCCATGCCGACCAGCTCCTTGCCGTCATCGCTCATCGCCCATTTATAGGGCGCCTTGAACTCGGGCAGCATCTTGTCGAAGAAGGGCTCGAATTCGGCCTTGGGCAGCGGCTTGATCAGCTTCTCGGGAAGCATGACCTTGCGCGCCCAGGGATTGTTCACATTGATCAGATCCCAGGTGTTGATCTCGCCGGCGCGCAGCCGGTTGATCATGGTGGGATCGTTGGTGAGGCTCTCCGCCTTCACCGTGGCACCCGTCTTGGAGCGGAACGGATCGAGCACCTGCGCGGAGTTGTAGCCCTCCCAGCACAGGATGTTCAGTTCCTTCTCGCGGGCGGCGAACGCCTTGTTGGCGGAGAGGAACGGACCGGCGGCGGCCAGCGCCCCGAGCCCCGTTCCCATGCCCTTGAGCAGCGACCTTCTGGAAATGCCTGACATGTCGACGTCCTCTGGATTGTTGGCGCGGACCGGGTCGCCGCCGCGCGGGAGATGCCACCTCCGATGGATTGGAATGTGGCACTTATGTTGGACTGTGTGTGATCCTAAACATTTGGATTTGGGCTTTACAACACCATTTTTGCAGCGCAACCTGATGAAAAGGGAGGCAGCCTAATCTTTGACCAAGCGGAAACCCGCCGCGTGGGTCGGCTGCCAGCGCCCTGCCGCACAACAAAATCCAGAGGGCCTGTCGGACCATGTTCACGTCGCTTGAGGGAAAGACCGTCATTGTCACCGGCGCCAGCAAGGGCATCGGCCGGGGGATCGCGCTGCGCTTCGGCCAGGCCGGCCTCAATGTGCTGGTGGTGAGCCGCAGGCTTGAGGAGGCCGAGAAGGTCGCCGCTGAGATCGGCCCGCGCGCCTCCGCCTTCGCCGCCGACGTGACCAAGACCGCCGACACCCTTGCCATGGCGCAGGCCGCGCTCGACCGCTACGGCGCGATCGACGTGCTGTGCGCCAATGCCGGCATCTTCCCGGCGGCCAAGCTCGGCGACATGACGGAGGATGATTTCGACCTCGTCATGGACACCAATCTCAAGGGCACGTTCCTGTCGGTCTCGGCCGTGCTGCCGGCGATGAAGGCGGCCAAGAAGGGCCGCATCGTCATCACTTCCTCGATCACCGGGCCGATCACCGGCTTTCCCGGCTGGACCCATTACGGCGCCTCCAAGGCCGGGCAGATGGGCTTCATGCGCACGGCGGCGATCGAGCTGGCGCCGTGGAACATCACGGTCAACGCGGTGATGCCGGGCAACATCCTGACCGAGGGTATGGAAGGGATGGGCGAGGCCTATATCGCCTCCACCGCCGCCTGCGTGCCGATGAAGAAGCTCGGCAGCGTGTTCGACATCGCCAACACCGCGCTGTTCTTCGCCAGCGAGGAGGCCGGCTACATCACCGGCCAGGGCATGGTGATCGATGGCGGGCAGGTGCTGCCGGAATCGCCGATGGCGCTGGACGAGATGGGCGCGGCCTGAACGTACTTTTCCTGAACGTGCTTTTCTTGCCTTGCAGACGGGCTTGAGGGTCAGGCGGCTTGACTTGGCCCGCGCCCGGCGTGCTGATGCACAGGCACATGGTGTCCGGCCGAGGCGACTCGGCCGGATGAAACGGGAACGGGGAGAGGGCGTAAGCCCGAAGCCCCGACCGCCCCCGCGACTGTGAGCGGCGAGCGCCTTCCATCACGCCACTGGACCTCCGAAAGGGGAGCCGGGAAGGCGGAAGTTATGCTGTGACCCGCGAGTCAGGAGACCGGCCATGCGCATTGGTCCACACTCAGGCCGTCGGGTGAGACGGCACAGGAGACGCATATGCATATCGAACCCGGCCTCGTCGCCGAAGGAAAGATCTGGCTCAGCTACGTGACCGCCGCCGGCGCGGGCGGCTACACCCTGAAGCTCGCGGCCGATGCCGTGCGCGAGCGGGGCGTTGTCTCGCTCATCGTCCGCAGCGTGATGACCACGGCGCTGGTCTTCGCCTTTTTCGAGCTTCTGCCGCACCATCCGGTCGGTGTCTCCGAGGTCCATCTGATCCTCGGCTCGACACTGTTCCTGATCTTCGGCGTCGCCCCGGCCGCCATCGGCCTTGCCGCCGGCCTGCTGATCCAGGGCGTGTTCTTCGCGCCCTTCGACCTGCCGCAATACGGCATGAACGTCACCACCCTGCTGGTGCCGCTGTTCGCGCTGATGGCGCTGGCCAAGCAGGTCGTCGCGCCCAACACTCCCTATGTGGAGCTGAAGTACCGGCAGGCGCTGGCGCTTTCGACCACCTATCAGGCCGGCATCGTGGTGTGGGTCGCTTTCTGGGCGTTTTACGGCCACGGCTTCACGGTCGAGAACGGCGCGTCCATCGCCTCCTTCGGCGCGGCCTATATGCTGGTCATCATCGTCGAGCCGCTGGTCGACCTCGCCGTGCTCGCCGCCGCCAAGGCACTGAACGGCCTGCGCGGCACGCCGGTGGTCGAGCGGCGGCTGTTCGAGGCCGCCTGATCCCGCGCCTTTCCAACAGGGCCCGTCCGGCATCCGCCGGGCGGGCCTTTTTCGTTGAGGCGGCGCCGTGCGCGTCCGTCACCCTTGCGAAACACCTGTCCGCGCATGATAGCGTCGCCGCCCTGCGGGACGGGTGGTCGCGTGGCGTGACAATGAGGGTGCGATGTCGTGGGTGGTTCGCCGTCTGGCCGCAGCAGGGGTGCTGCTGGCCATCATCGCCCTCGCGGGTTTTCCGGCCCGTGCCGCCAGCCCGGAGGGTGTGATGCAGCTATCCCCGACGGTGAGCTATGAACTGATCGGGCGCTGGGATGCCGACCAGCTCAACGCCATTCTCACCAGCAAGACGCCAGCCTTCTTCGGCGTGAGCGTGACCTATACGCCGGCGCGCAACGCCGTGCGGCTCTACCGCGTGACCTATGGCTCGGTGGTGCCGGAACAGGGCAACCGTCCCATTATCGCCACGGGGCTGCTCGCCATCCCCGATACCGGTGCGCTATCGTTCCCGCTGCTGTCCTATCAGCACGGCACGGTCTACGGGAAAAAGCAGGTACCTTCCTTCCCGGACCAGTCGCCGGAGACCCAGATCGCCCTCGCCCAGTTCGCCGGGCAGGGCTATGTGGTGATCGGCGCCGATTATTTCGGCATGGGCGAGACCAGCGAGCCCGAGGGCTACCTCGTCAAGGCCAGCCACCAGCAGGCGACCTATGACATGCTGATCGCCAGCCGGGCGGTGCTGGCTCAGATGAAGATCGCCACGCCCAAGCTGTTCCTCGGCGGCTGGTCGCAGGGCGGCTTCGTCACCATGGCGATGCTGGAGAAGCTGGAGGAAACCGGCGTCAGCGTCGACGGCGCGGCGACCGCCAGCGGGCCCTTCGACGGCTATATGACGATGAGCGGGTTTCTCGACTTTCCCCGCCCGAACGATGCCGACTGGATCTCCACGCTGTTCATCCTGACCGCCTTCTCGTTCGAGAATTATTACGGCGTGCCCGGTCTCGCGCGTTCGCTGATCAATGACGAATATTACGAGCTGTGCCGCAAGGCCTATGCCCGCGAGCCCTATGATGCGGCGCTGATCCCCACCGATCTGCGCACGCTGATACGGGCCGAGTATTTCGATGCGCGCTTCTTCCGCGCCTCGGCCTATGGCCGCATCCTGCTCAATCAGACGCAGGCCTATCGCTGGATCATCCGCAGCCCGGTGCGCAATTATTACGGCGAGGCCGACGAGGCGATCACGCCCGGCCTCGGGCAATTGGCCATGACCTATCAGCGGGCCATCGGCGCCGGCAACATGCAGGTCGAGGCGATCTCGACCGGCCCGACCAGCCATCGCGGCACCTACGCTACCGCCGTGCCGCTGTGGAAAGTCTGGTTCGACGGCAAGCAGTAGTGCCACCGCCCCGCGCAGGGCTGACCCTGTGCGGGGCGAGGGGCCTGCACCTATCAGCGCGCCAGCAGGACGCGGACTTCCTCGCGGAGCTGGTCGCCGACGCTGGTCAGCGAGTTGGAGACCCGGCGGACATCGCCGGCGGCGCCGCGGATCTGGCTGACGACCCCGCTCACGCTGTTCATGCTCTGGCTCACCGAGCCATTGGTCGCGCTCTGCTCCTCGACCGCCGCCGAGAGGGTGGCGAAGACGTCGCGCACGGTGCTGACATTGTCGGTGATTTCCTCGACCGCACGGGCCGCGTTGCTGCTCGCGCGCTGGACGTTCTCGACCTGGGTGCTGATTTCCTTCGTGGCGTTGGCGGTCTGCATCGCCAGTTCCTTCACCTCGGAGGCGACCACGGCGAAGCCCCGGCCGGCCTCGCCGACACGCGCCGCCTCAATGGCGGCGTTGAGCGCCAGCAGGTTGGTCTGGGAGGCGATGCGCTCGATCAGCGAGGACACGTTGCCGATGCGCTCGACGCTCTCCACCAGCCCGCTGACCAGCCCGTTGGCGGCCGCGGCGCGATCGGCGGCCTGACCGGCCATCTGGGTGGCGTTGCTGATCTGCTTGCTCACATCGGCAAAGGAGACCGACATCTCCACCGCGGCGGCGGCGACCGAGGACGACATGTCCTCGCTCTGCGCGGTGAGGGTGGTGAGCTGGTCGCTCGCCTGCCCCATGGCCAGCGAGGAGGCCCCGAGTTGGTCGACGGCGGCGGTGACATTGGTGGCGACATTGACCGCATCGGTCACGACCGCCCAGGTCAGCATCGGTCCTTCATAGGCGCCGTCCGGGCCCATCAGCGCGGACACGTTGAGGTCCAGCGTCTCCGGCCCGACCTTGATGCGCGCCCGATGCGGCAGGTTCGACGCATCGGCGAGCATGCGGCGCTGCATCTCCGGCTTCTTGTGGAAGACGTCGATGGAGGAGCCGACAAGCTCGGACGCCTTGATCGGCAGGAACTGCTCGATGCGGCGGAGCGTGTCGATGCTGGTCTTGTTGGCGTAGTCGATGGTGAAGCCGTCGAGCGCGCAGGTCATCACGTTGATCGGCATCTGCTCGACCATCTGCAGCAGCCGGCGATAGCTGTGCTGCGCCGCCATGGCGGCGGTCTCGACGCTCAGCACGACCTGAAGCAGTTCATGCGAGGCGTTCTTGCCCTTCACCGCGTCGATACGCAGCCGGATCTTCTCGCCACCGAGATCGACGACCTCGTCGAGCGGCAGGTTCTGCGGCCGGCCGAGGCGTCGGCCATCAGGACCGAGATCGAGGTTGAAGATCGACAGGCTCGACCCGACGAGGGCGTTGAGCGGGACCGGCAGGGCTGCGTGGATCGTGCCGAGCACCTCCAGCGCATATGAATTGACGTAGTCGATCGTCGCCTTGCCCGCGTCGCACATCAGCACGGCGGCCGGCAGCTCGTTGAGCAGGGCAGTATCGAACGCGCGCCAGCGCGAACGCTGACCCAAAGAGTGAAGGGAGGCAGGGCGCATAGAAGTCTCCGCTGGCGCTTACATCCGTCTGGCAAGACGCACTCTGGGGTAGCCACGGAAGCTTGCCCGGAGCTAGCGAGACCTTTTGCCCCATAATGTTACCGAAATAACGAAGCGTAAGATCAATAATGCTTTTTATACGGGTAATTACGTAGCGAATGTATCTTGAAAAAATATCTGGGCACCGAAGTAAAATTTGTTCCACGTCTGCGTAAAAATAAGAATGTTGACGATTGGCGTGCCGGATTATTTTCTGTCACCGGCCGAAGCGCCGTTTCGCGACAGGAGACCCACGCTATGACTGAGCCAGGTGTACCGATCGTGCCGCGCGAATGGGGTGACGAAGGGCAGGGCGTGGCCGCGCCGGCCAAGCCTGCCGCCGCAGCCACGGCACAGGATACGTGCCCCTATTACATTCTCTATTATGCCGAGGCGTCCAATACGGGCGTCATGGGGCCGATGAAGCGGGCGCGCTATGGCACGGTCTGGGAGGCCGCCGAGCGCGCGATGGAAATGCGCCGCCTCGGCGCCGAGCGCCCGGTCGAGATACGCGATCCGCAGGACCGCCTCATCACCTGCGAATTGATGGGCTGGAAGCTGCCGTCGCTGGTTCGTCCCGAGCCCGCCCGCCGCCCGTCTCCGCCGGCCGGGCCCACGGCCCGCATCGCCTGAGAGCCGCCCGTCGCCTGTTTCCAGCCGCTGGCCGGGAACGACACTTCAACGGGCCTCGACCTTTGACGCCCGCGTGGCCGCTGAATGCGGCCGCGCGGGTTTTACGCGCGGGTTTTAATTGCGTGAGACCATGGTCTATCTTGTCGAAAGTAGCACATGGGGCGATTGCAGCGCCCTGCCTGCGCAAAACGACAAAAGTCGGCGCACTACCAAGGGGGACGTCGCATGGGGGCTCTGCTCGCCTTCAGCCGGGGAATCGACTGGCTGAACGAGAGGTTCGGCCGCATCGCGGATTGGTGCGTGCTGATCGCCTGCCTGATCAGCGCCGGCAACGCGACCGTGCGCTACCTGCTGAGCTACAGCACCAACGGTCTGCTGGAAATCCAGTGGTACCTGTTCGGCGCCCTGGTCCTGCTCGGCGCGCCCTATACGCTGCAGCGCAACGAACATGTGCGGGTCGATCTCGTCTATATGGCGCTCAGCCCGCGCGGGCGGCTCTGGGTCGATACCATCGGTTTCCTCGTCATTCTCATCCCCGCCGGCATCTATCTGACATTGCTGAGCTTCCCGTTCTTCTGGATGTCCTTCGTCTCCGACGAGGTGTCGCAGAACGCGGGAGGGCTGATCCTATGGCCCGCCAAGCTGCTGCTGCCTTTGGGCTTCGCGCTGCTGACGCTGCAGGGCGTCTCCGAACTGATCAAGCGGATTGCCGGCCTGTCCGGCGTGATCGAGGTCGAGACGACCTACGAGAAACCGCTGCAGTAGCGCCCCGCCGCGCCACTTTCGCCCAGAACCCCTGACACCGCGACCGACGAGCCCCCCATGTTCTCTCACGGCGTGATGCCCCCGCTGATGTTCGCCGGCATGATCTGCTTCATGCTGGCCGGCTTTCCGGTGGCCTTTTCCCTGGTCGCGGTCGGGCTGTTCTTCGGCACGCTCGGCATATTGACCGACCATTTCCACCTGAGCTTCATGCAGGCCCTGCCCCTGCGCTTTTACGGCATTATCTCCAACGACCTGCTGCTGGCGATCCCCTTCTTCACCTTCATGGGCGCCATTCTCGAGCGGTGCGGCCTCGCCGAGGACCTGCTGGAAGGCACTGGCAAGCTGTTCGGCAAGGTGCCGGGCGGGCTCGCCTATGCGGTGATCATCGTCGGCGCCATCCTCGGCGCCATCACCGGCACGGTGGCCGCCTCCGTCATCGCCATGGGCGTGATCTCGCTGCCGGTGATGATGCGCTACGGCTACGACCAGAAGCTCGCCACCGGCGTGATCGCGGCGTCCGGCACCATCACCCAGCTCATTCCGCCCTCGCTGGTGCTGATCATCCTCGCCGAGCAGCTCGGCAAGCCAGTGGGCGACATGTATCTCGGCGCCATCGGGCCGTCGCTGCTGCAGGTGCTGATCTTCCTCATCTTCATCTTCGTCATGTCGCTGATCAAGCCGCACACCATGCCGCCGCTGCCGCCCGAGGCGCGCGGGGAAGCCGGCTGGCCGCTGATCCGGCAGGTGCTGTGGGGCATGATCCCGTCCATCGTGCTGATCATGCTGGTGCTCGGCACGCTGGCCATGGGCCTCGCCACGCCGACCGAGGCAGGTGCCATGGGTGCGGTGGGCGCCATCGTGCTCGCCGCGCTGCATGGACGGCTGACCTGGACGCTGGTGCGTCAGGCCATGGCCTCGACCATGCGCATCACTTCCATGGTGGTGTTCATCCTCATCGGCGCGACGGTGTTCAGCCTGGTGTTTCAGGGCATGGACGGCGCGCTGTGGATCGAGCACATGCTGTCGCAGCTGCCGGGTGGCCGGGTCGGCTTCCTGATCTTCGTCAACATCTTCGTCTTCTTTATCGCCTTCTTCCTCGATTTCTTCGAGATCGCCTTCATCATCGTCCCGCTTCTGGTGCCGGTGGCGGTGAAGCTCGACATCAACCTGATCTGGTTCGGCGTTCTGCTGTGCGTGAACATGCAGACGGCGTTCATGCACCCGCCCTTCGGCTTCGCGCTGTTCTATCTGCGCGGCATCGCCCCGCCGTCGATCCGCACCTCGCAGATCTATTGGGGCGCCATACCGTGGCTGTTCATGCAGTTGATTCTGGTGGTGGTGGTCATCATGTGGCCGGAGGCCGTGACCTACTGGATCAGCGCCGGCTCGACCGTGGACCCGTCCACGATCGAGCTGAATATCCCGCAATTCGAGCCGCCTCCGCTCGACATGGGGCCGCCGCAGTTCTGAGGCGCGCTCAGAACTGCGGACGGGCGACGGGCCGCGCGCCGCGCACGGCGAGGGCGCCGGCCAGCACGAAGATCGCGAACACGACCAGTTGGGCGATGGCGAAGGGCGGCTCGGACTGGGTCGGCGCCAGCGCCTTCAGGGCAGGGACCTTGGCAAAGGCCTGGGCAACGGCGACGAAGACGAGAAGCCAGAGGCTGATGACCGCCCCGACCGCATAGACCCATCCCCAGTGTCCCGCGCGCTGCAAGGGGTAGCGGGCGACCAGCGTCACTGCCAGCACGACCAGCGCGACGATGCCGACAATGTGCGAGGGGAGCAGGCCGCTGAAGGGAAAGCCGAACCCGGTGGCGCTGGTCAGGACCGCCGTGGCGAGGAAGATCGCCGTCCAGGCCGGCCGCTCGCGGCGCGCGAGCAGATCCAGCACCACCACGAACCCGGTGGCGAGGGCGATCAGGCTTAGCCAGGTATGAAATCCGGTCCAGCTGGTCGGGTCGAAGATGGTCATGGCGGACATGGTCGTGGCGGGCATGGCACGCTCCCCTGTTGGCCCCACGCGCTTCGCCCCGGCGGGAAGCGCCGCCGCGCGGGGTGACAGGTTTCCGCGCGACGTTTCATGATAACGGTCATTTTAAATTCGACCAGCCGCCGGAGCCATATTCGGACACGCGAATCCGCTGCGCCTGTGTCTTTCGGCCCATTGGGCGACCGGCGATTCTGCGCCATAAGGCGGGCCTTGTGCGGCCCGCGTGCCGTCGCCTTGCAGAATACGGACCCGCCATGAACACGCCTGAACCTGCGCCCGCCAACCCTCATCCTGGCATGGGTTTCCGCCAGTTCGTGCTGTTCATCGCGGCGCTGATGGCGACCAACGCCATCGCCATCGACTCGATGCTCCCCGCCCTGCCGGAGATCGGCGCGGCGCTCAACATCGACACGGCCAATCACGCGCAGATCGTCATCACCGCCTATCTGCTCGGCTTCGGCGCGGCGCAGATCTTCTATGGCACGCTGGCCGACCGGTTCGGACGCAAGCCGGTGCTGCTGGTCGGGCTCGCCATCTACACGGTGGCCTCGGTCGCCTGCTTTTTCGCCCCCTCGCTCGGCATCATGATGGCGGCGCGGGCGATCCAGGGCGTGGGATCGGCGGCGACGCGGATTCTCGCCATCACCATCGTGCGGGACTGCTATTCCGGCCGGCAGATGGCGCGGGTGATGTCGCTCGCCTTCATCGTCTTCCTCGCCGTGCCGATCATCGCGCCCTCCATCGGGCAGCTCATCATGCTGGTCGCCCCGTGGCGGATGATCTTCTCCATGCTGTGCCTGTTCGGCGTGGTGCTGCTGGTGTGGACCGTGGCCCGGTTGCCGGAAACCCTGCATCCCGAGGACCGCACGCCCATTTCGGTGCGTGGCATCACCTTCGCCTTCGGCCTCGTGTTCAGGAGCCGGGTCACCGTCGGCTATATGCTGGCGATGACCATGGTGATGGGCGGGCTGTTCGGCTTCATCAACTCGGCGCAGCAGGTCTTTGCCGACGCGTTCGGCGCCCGCGAGCTGTTCACGCTGATCTTCGCCATCATCGCCGTGTTCATGGCCCTGTCCTCGCTGCTCAACTCGCGCGTCGTCGGCAAGCTCGGGATGCGCCGGGTCTCGCACGCCGCGCTGCTTGGTTACCTCGCCGTGACGCTGGTCCATGCCGGATTCGTGGTCGGCGGTATCGAGACGATCTGGAGCTTCTCGATTCTGCAGGCGCTGATGATGTTCTTCTTTGGCCTGATGGTCTCGAACTTCAACGCCATGGCCATGGAGCCGGTGGGGCATGTGGCCGGCACGGCCTCCTCGGCGCTGGGCTTCGTCAGCACCGTGGGCGGGGCTTCGCTCGGCTTCCTGCTCGGCCAGTTGTTCGACGGCTCCACCCTGCCGCTGACGCTGGGCTTTTTCGGACTGGCCATCGGCGCCCTGCTATGCGTCCTGTTCGCGGAGAAGGGGCGTCTGTTCCATTCCACGCCGTCATCCGCCACGCATTGAAGCCGGGGGAGGCTGAACCCGCCGCGGTCAGGCCGGGTTCAGCTCGGGGAATGCGGCGGCGCGGATCGTGCTCGACGCCACGTTCTTGCGCCACTCGCCTGATTGGGCAAAGGCGCTGATCAGCGCCCCGAGGTCCGTCTCGTCGATGATCAGCGCCGCGTCCTCGGGCGCCATCCAGACATGCAGCCGATCGCCGCGCTCGGGGAAATCCTCCATCTGCCGGTGCACGGCGAGCGGATAGACCGACACCTTCACCAGCGCGAAGTTGCTTTCCAGCCGTTTCCAGTAGCGGTACTGGCCGAGCTTCTTGCGGCTCACTTCCCCGACAATGCCGGCTTCCTGCCAGGCCTCGATCTGGGCCGACTTCCAATCCTTGTGATTCTTCATCGGCCATCCCTTCGGGATCACCGCCCGTCGCGTCTCGCGCGAGGTGACGACAAGGATCTGCAACTGCCCCTCCGGCGACACCCGGTAGGGCAGCGCCGCTACCTGCTGCAAGAGGCGACCATCCTTGGCTGGGCGCTTATGCTGTTTCGTGTTGGCCATGATATATCAATATAGGTAGCGTCGCGAATTACGACACCTTTCCTACCCCAGGTGCTTGAAATGACACTCGAACTGTCCTTGCTCGGCTGGTCGCTGGTGCTTGCCCTGGTGCAGATCCTGCTTCCGGCCATGTATCGAAACCGGGAGACCGGGGTCGCCTACAATGCGAGCGCGCGCGACGAGCCGGGCCCGCCGGTCGGGATCGTCACCGGCCGCCTCCGCCGGGCGCAGGCAAATCTGTTCGAGACATTACCGATCTTCATCGCAGCCGTTTTGATCGTCCATGTGACAGGACGCGAAGGGCTGCTCACCGCGTGGGGCGCCAGCCTCTACCTCGCCGCGCGCGTCGCCTATCTGCCGCTTTACGCCTTCGGTGTGCCCTATCTGCGCTCGGCGGTATGGACGGTTTCGCTGGCGGGGCTGGGGCTTCTCCTCATCGCCATTCTCGTGCCGGCGTGAGGCGCTCCCGGCGGCCGGCCGGGCCAAGGCAGCACGGGGATGGGCAGCACGGCGATGGGCTGCACGACGACGGGCTGCGGGGCGAGGGGCTGGCGCGGATCTGACGGCGCCAGCCTGCGACGCGCCCGCCGGCCGCGTCAATGTTCCGCGAGCATGCGTGCAATGGCGTGCGCGACTTGCTTGGTCACCCGCCGCCGGTACTTGCGATGGACGATCTGGCCGTTGTGATAGACGTCCTGCTCGACATAGAGCTCGTCGCCGTCCCAGCGCAGGATGTTGTCGGATTCGGTTGTCTCGATGACGCCGATCCCCGGGATCAGGTGGCCTTCCGGTGTGCTGGTCGACATGCGTTTCTCCTCGGTCGTGGCGGAGGCTCTCGCGGCCTCATCTCCCCAAGAATAGCGGGCACGGCGCCGAAAGCCATGCGCCGCGTCGTCGAGGCCTCAGCTTTTCACTTCTGCGGTCGTCGTACCGTCATCCTTCTCGATCTGGCCGCGCCGCTGCAGCCACAGGGCGGCCAGCCAGCAGATGAGCGCCCAGGCGCTGCCGGCGCACCAGCCGGCGAGCACGTCGGTCGGCCAGTGCACGCCGAGATAGAGGCGGCTCAGGCCGATCAGTAGCGTCAGTGTCACGGCGACGGTCAGCACATAGGCCTTGAGAGGGCGTTTGCGCTCCGTGCGGACGATGAGGGCGCCCAGCGTGAGATAGGTGACGGCGGCACCCATGGCGTGGCCGCTCGGGAAGCTCAGCGTGTGAACATCGACCAGATGGGCGACGAGGTCCGGCCGTGGCCGATCGAAGCCGATCTTCAGCAGATAGCTGAGCAGCCCGCCGCCCGCCACCGCCGCCAGCACGAACAACGCCGCGCCGCGCTTGCGGTCCATGATGAGAAAGCCGACCACGGCGGCGGTGATCAGGGTGAGGACCGTGGTGCTGCCCAGCGCCGTGAGGTCGCGCATCACCACTTCCAGCCATAGCGGGCCGAGCGGATCGGCGGGATCACCGGGCGCGCGAAAGGCGAGCAATACCGCTTCATCGAAGGCGTGGGTTTCTCCCTCCGCCACCTCCTCCGCCAGCTTGGCGAAAGCGAACAGGCTGGCCGCCACGCCGGCAATGGCCGCGAACACGCTGAACTCGGCAACGAGCCAACGCGGAATCAGGGAAAAGCTCGATTTCACCGCACCCACTACACTCAACCTCCACGCAACAAAGACAGCCGATCCGGCTCGACCAGACTGCCGCCCTTCCATGGCGGGAGAATGCGTCGGCCGATCACATTTGACGGTGATACGGCGGGTTCCTAACAGGCAGACCGCGACATTCCCCCAAGTTAGGCGCCGATCCCGGAACCGAAATGGCATGCCGGGTGTTCCTTAGCGCAACACGTTGGGAGAATGGCATGCTGAAGGGTGGACTTCTCTGGTTTCTGGGCATTCCGCTGCCCATCATCATCGTCCTCTGGCTGCTGGGTTATCTGAGCTGACCCACATGCCCCCCCCATGGCAGTTGCCGTCATGCCTGAGCTGTGTCTTGACTGCGTCTGGTTTCGGCGCTGTATCGCCGCTTCCTGGAAATGGCGCGCGCAGCGCGGGGCAGGGAGCCTGCTGGGGTGATGATGGATCACGTCGCGGCCCATGATCCGGGTCTCGTCGCGTTGTCGGTGTTGATCGCGGTGGTGGCTTCCTTCACCGCGCTCGATCTGGCGAGCCGTATTCCGGTCTCGTCCGGCTCGACGCGGGCGGGCTGGCTGGCGCTTGCCGCCATTGTGCTCGGCGGTGGCATCTGGTCGATGCATTTCGTCGGCATGCTGGCAATGAACGCGGCGATGCCGATCCGCTATGATCTCGGCCTGACGACGCTGTCGCTGGCGATCGCGATCACAGCCACAGGGCTCGCCCTGTTTGCCGCCAGCCGTCCGCGCCTCACCTTTGCCAGGCTGGTGCTCAGCGGCGTCTTCATGGGCCTCGCCATTGTCGGCATGCACTACACCGGCATGGCGGCGATGCGGATGACCGGCGATATCGCCAATGATCCGCTCTATGCCGGGGCCGCGATCGTTGTGGCCGTGGCGTCTTCCACTGCCGCGCTGTGGCTGGCCTTCCGCCATCACACCCTTACCGAACGGCTGACCGGCGCGGCGGCCCTCGGCATCGGCATTGCCGGGATGCACTATGTCGCCATGGCGGGCGTGACGCTGCTGCCCGGTGAAGGCCATGTCGTGGCGTTGCGCGGCGGCACATTCGACAACGCGCATCTCGTCATCGCCGTGTCGGCGGTGAGCTTCACCATCTGTGCCGCCGCCCTGCTGGCGGCGATCTATGACCGGCGCTTTACCTTGCTGGCGCAGCGCGAGACCGCGCTGTCGCGCGAAGGCGAGGAGCGTTACCGCAACCTCTACCGCCGCACGCCGCTGCCGCTGCATTCCCTCGGCGCGGATGGCCGGATCGAGCAGGTGAGCGATCGCTGGCTCGATCTGCTCGGCTATTCCCGCGAGGAGGTGATCGGCCGGCCGCTGACCGACTTCATGACGGCGGATTCCGCCCGCCAGCGCAATGAGGATCACTGGCCGCGTCTCATCGGGACGGGCGAATTGCGCGAGGCCGAGTACCAGTTGATCACCAAGGAAGGACGCCGCATCGACTGCGTGCTGTCCGCGGTGGTCGAGCGGGATGGGCAGGGCAACCTCGTCAAAACGCTGTGCGGGCTGATCGACATCACCGACCGCCGGCAGGCCGAAGAAGCCCTGCGTCAGGCGCAGAAGCTGGAGGCGGTCGGCCAGCTCACCGGCGGAATCGCGCATGATTTCAATAATCTGCTCGCTGTCGTGATGGGTAATCTGGAACTGGTGCGCAAGCGCGCGCCCGACGAGCCGCGCCTGCAGAGGCTGATCGACAACACGCTCCAGGCCGCCCAGCGCGGCGCGGCGCTGACCCAGCGCATGCTGGCCTTCGCGCGGCGGCAGGATCTCAAGCCCGAACCGGTCGATGTGCCCGAACTGGTTATGGGGATGGCGGATCTGCTGCGTCGGTCGATCGGGCCGAGCGTGCGCATCGAGACGCGCTTTCCGCTCGGCCTGCCGCGGGCGCGGGTGGATGCCAACCAGCTCGAACTGGCCCTGCTCAACCTCGCGGTGAATGCGCGCGATGCGATGCCCGATGGCGGTTCCATCATCATCAGCGCGCATGAGGAGACGCTGGTCGCGCCCGAGGGGGAGGAGACCGTCGGCGGCCTCAAGCCCGGGCGCTATTTCGCGCTGGCGCTGGCCGATACCGGCTCGGGGATGGACGAGGCGACGCTGGCGCACGCGGCGGAGCCGTTCTTCACCACCAAGGGGGTCGGCAAGGGAACCGGCCTCGGCCTCGCCATGGTGCATGGCCTCGCCGCCCAGTCCGGCGGAAAGCTGGTGCTGGCGAGCCAGCCCGGCGAGGGGACGACCGCGACGATCTATCTGCCGATCGTCGAGGCACCAGCCGAGGCGGCCGCGCAGGAGCCCTCTATCCCCTTGGAAACACTGCCAGCTTTGCCGCTGCCAATCGAACCGCATGACGGCGCCGTGCGGGTGCTGGTGGTCGATGACGACCCGCTGGTGCTGTCCGCGACGGCGGCGATGCTGGAAGATCTGGACTTCGCCGTCACCGAGGCCTCCTCCGGCACGGAGGCGCTGCGGTTTCTGGAGAGCGGGGCCGGCGTCGATGTCGTGCTCACCGATCAGGCGATGCCGGGCATGACCGGGGTGCAGCTTGCCGCCATCATTCTTGACCGCTGGCCCAGCCTGCCGGTGATCCTCGGCACCGGTTATGCCGAGCTGCCGGCGGAGGCGCGGCCCGACATGGTGCGGCTCGGCAAACCGTTCAGCCGCGACATGCTGCAGCGGGCGATTATCGGCGCGACACGGCCAAAGGCCGACAATATCGTCACTTTTCCGCCGCGCAGCGCCTGAGCGTGGGGTGAATATTGTCGACGACGCTACGGTGACATTCCGTCCCGTCGTGATTATATCAGTCTCGTCCGGGGGAGCCCCGTCAGGGGGCTGAGAGGCCATCATCGCGACGAGCGGCATGGCGACCCTTCGAACCTGATCCAGTTGACACTGGCGGAGGGAGGGGTGAATGACCTCGAAGATTGAAAATTCCAACGGCAGTGCAACGGTTTACCCGGCACCCAACGCCATGCGCGTGAAAGTGGTCGGCGGCGGCGTGGCGGGGCTGACCTGCGCCCACGCCTTTGCCCGCCGGGGGGCGCAAGTCACTCTGATTGAACGCAAATCCGCCACCGGCCAGGGCTGCTCCTGGTATGCGGGCGGGATGCTGGCGCCCTGGTGCGAGCGCGAAAGTGCCGAGCCGATCATCGCCGAACTCGGCTTAGAATCGCTGGCCTATTGGCGCGAGGCGGTGCCGGACGTACCGAACGAGGGCAGCCTGGTTCTCGCCCAGCCGCGCGATCTCCCTGATCTGAAACGCTTTTCCCGCCGCACCGAAGGGTTCGACTGGGTCGATGGCGCGCAGATCGCGGCGCTGGAGCCGGATCTTGAGGGGCGTTTCGATCAAGGGCTGTTCTTCCCCACCGAGGCGCATCTGGAGCCGCGCAAGGCACTGGCGGCGCTCACCGAGCGGCTGGTGAATGAGTATAATGTTACCATTCGCTACGAGGCCGATGGGTTCGATGTGGTGGACGATCAGGCCGATGAGGCCGATGAGGCCGATGTGATCATGGATTGCCGGGGCCTCGGCGCGCGCGACCAACTCGCCGACCTGCGCGGCGTGAAGGGCGAGATGCTGGTCCTCTATTCGACCGAGATTTCGCTCAAGCGCCCGGTGCGGATGCTGCACCCGCGCATCCCCGTCTACATCGTGCCGCGCGGCGATGGGCATTTCATGATCGGGGCGACCTCGATCGAGAATGACGAGCGCGGCCGGGTGACCGGGCGCTCCATGCTGGAACTGCTCGGCGCGGTCTATGCGCTGCACCCGGCCTTTGGCGAGGCGGAAATCGTCGAGATCGGAGCGGATGTGCGCCCGGCTTTTCCCGACAATATTCCGCGCCTGCGCCGGCGCGGCCGGACGATCTATGTGAACGGGCTCTATCGCCATGGCTTCCTCGCCGCCCCCGCTCTGGCGCGGCGGGCGGCCGATCTGGCGTTTGATGGCACGGCGTGCCCGGAGGTGATGGATGAAGATCATCGTGAATGGTGAGCCGGCGGAGACCGGGGCCGGCACGCTGGCCGATCTCCTCAATGAACTCGACCTCGCCGATGCGATGATCGCGACGGCGGTGAACGGCGCGATGGTGCGCAAGGTGAAGCGCAGCGAAATCGCGATCCGCGACGGCGACCGGGTGGAAATCCTCGCGCCGATGCAGGGAGGCTGACAATGGACGCCATAACCTCGAATAACCTGACCACGAGTACCCTTGCCGGCGCCGACCCGGTGGAATTCTACGGCACTCAGGTTGCCTCGCGCCTGCTGCTGGGCACGGCGCAATATCCCTCGCCGGCGATCCTGGCGGAGGCGATTCGCGCCTCCGGCTCGGATATCGTCACCGTGTCGCTGCGGCGCGAATCCGGGGCGGCGAAGGCGGGGCAGAGCTTCTGGCAGCTGATCCGCGATCTCGGCGTCAAGGTGCTGCCCAACACCGCCGGCTGCAAGACGGTGAAGGAAGCCGTCACCACGGCGGAAATGGCCCGCGACCTGTTCGACACGCCCTGGGTGAAGCTGGAAGTCATTGGCGAGGACGACACGCTGCAACCGGACGTGTTCGGCCTTGTCGAGGCGGCGCGCATCCTCTCGCGCGACGGGTTCCAGGTCTTCCCCTATACGACGGAGGACCTTGTGGTGGCGGAGAAGCTGATTTCCGCCGGCTGCGAGGTGCTGATGCCCTGGGGCGCGCCGATCGGCTCCGGCCGGGGGCTGAACAACCCCTATGGGCTGCGCTCCATGCGGGCGCATTTTCCGGGCATTCCGCTGGTGGTCGATGCCGGCGTCGGCCTGCCCTCCCATGCCGCCATGGCGATGGAGCTGGGCTATGACGCGGTGCTGCTGAACACGGCGGTGGCAAAGGCCGGCGATCCTGTACGCATGGCCCGCGCCTTCGCCCGCGCCATCGAGGCGGGCCGCGAGGGGCTGCTGGCTGACCCGATGGAGACGCGCGACATGGCGGCGCCCTCCACGCCCGTCATGGGCCGCGCCGCCTTCGGTCAATAACCGGCCCAATGAGAGACCATATGAAGCTCGACCCGTTCTACCTCATCGTCGATCGCGCCTCCTGGCTGCCGCGCCTGCTGCCGCAGGGCGTGAAGCTGGTGCAACTGCGCGCCAAGGAGATGGACGAGGCGCAGCTGCGCGGCGAGATCGCGCTGGCGCGCGAGGTCTGCGCCCGCTACGGGGCGCAGCTCGTCGTCAATGATTACTGGCGGCTGGCGCTGGAGCTTGGCTGCGACTTCATCCATCTCGGCCAGGAGGACCTTGCCGAGGCGGATCTTGCCGCCATCGCCAAAGCCGGCGTGAAGCTGGGCATCAGCACCCATGACGAGGACGAGCTGGAGATCGCGCTGCGGGCGAACCCGGCCTATGTCGCGCTCGGCCCGGTCTACCCGACCATCCTGAAGAAGATGAAATGGGCCCCGCAGGGGCTGGAGCGCGTCACCGCCTGGAAGAAGCGCATCGGCGACCTGCCGCTGGTCGGCATTGGCGGGCTCACCATCGAGCGCGCGCCGGGCGTGCTGCGCGCCGGGGCGGACAGCGTGGCGGTGGTGACCGACGTGCTGCTGAACGCCGAACCGGAAGCCCGCGCCCGCGAATGGGTCCATGCCACCCGCGAGGTCGCGGCCTGAGGGGCCGGCGCGGCGCGCGCTACCAGTCCCGCCCCGCCTGCGCCGGCTCCAGCGCGTCAAGGAAACGCGCGGCGTCGGCGCGGATTGTGTGCCGGCGGGCCTCGTCGAAGCGGGCGAGGTTGCGATAGGGCATGGCGAGGCGCGGATTGCGCGCCAGCGTCTCCCGGTTGCGGTCGAGAAAATCCCAGTAGAGATAGTTGAAGGGGCAGGCCTTGGGGCCGCTCTTTTCCTTCGGGCTGTAGCGGCAGCCGGCGCAATAATCCGACATGCGGTCGATATAGGCGCCCGAGGCCGCATAGGGCTTGGAGCCGAGCACCCCGCCATCGGCAAACAGCGCCATACCGTGGACATTGGGCAGTTCCACCCACTCCACCGCGTCGGCATAGACGACGAGGAACCATTCCTCCACCGCCGCCGGATCGAGCCCGGCGAGCAGGGCGAAATTGCCGATCACCATCAGCCGCTGGATGTGGTGGGCATAGGCGTGATCGCGCGTCTCCGCCACCACATGGGCGAGGCAGGCAAGGTCGGTCTGCCCATGCCAGAAGAAGCGGGGCAGCGGGCGCGTCGCGTTGAAATGGTTGGAGCGGGCATAGTCCGGCATTTTCAGCCAGTAGATGCCGCGCACATATTCCCGCCAGCCGAGAATCTGCCGGATGAAGCCCTCCACCGCGTTGAGCGGGGCCGCGCCCTCATGAAAGGCGCGTTCCGCCGCCGCGCAGACCTCGCGCGGCTCAAGCAGGCCGATATTGAGGTAGGGCGAGAGGATGGCGTGGAACAGGAACGGGTCGCCCGCGCGCATCGCGTCCTGATAGTCGCCGAAGCGCGGCAGGGCATGGGCGATGAAATGATCGAGCGCGGTGAGGGCGTCCTCCCGCGTCACCGCCCAGCCGAAACCGTCCAGCGTGCCGAAATGGCTGGGAAATTCGCGGGCGGTCAGGGCGAGCACCTCGGCCGTGATCGCGTCCGGGGCAAAGCGCGGCGGGGCGGGGGGCTGCACCGTCGCGGGGAGCGCCTCGCGGTTCTCGGCGTCGAAATTCCAGCGCCCGCCGACCGGTTCCTCGCCCTCCATCAGCAGGGCGTGGTCGCGCCGCATCTGCCGGTAGAAGAACTCCATGCGCAGGCCGCGGCGGCCTTCCGCCCACCGCTCGAAATCGCCGCGCGTGGCGAAGAAGCGGGTGTCCGGTGCGATCTCCAGCGGGATCGACAGTTCCTCGCGCAAAGCGAGCAGCGCGTCCTCCACCCGCCATTCGCCCGGCTCGGTGGCGAGGATGCGGGCCGGGGCATGGCGGACCACGGCGCGGGCGATCTCGCCAGTGAAGCTGTGGCTGTTGGCGGGATCGTCGAGGCGGACATAATCGACGCGGATGCCCTGCGCCGCCAGCTCCGCCGCGAAATGGCGCATCGCCGAGAAGAACAGCGCGATCTTCTGCGCGTGGTGGCGCACATGGGTCGCCTCGTCCCGCACCTCCATCATCAGCACGGTGTCACGGAGTGGATCGAGCCCGTCGAGCGCGCTCAGGGAATGGCTGAGCTGGTCGCCCAGCACGAGGCGCAGCGTGCCGCCGGGCGGGGCGGGGGATGTCGGGGGAGGGAAGGGGGGCGCGCTCATGCCCTTCCTACGGCGCGCGGGGGCGGCGGGTTCACCGCCGCGCCGCGACCGGGCCGGCTATTCGGCGATCGGGCTGAAGGGGGCGGCGAAGGCCTTCTCCATCTGCCGGCGCAGGCGAACAATCGGGCTGTCGGCGATGGCGACATCGGCCCAGCCGATCACCTCGCCCTCCACAACGTCGCGGTTGAGCGTGACATGATGGGCGAGGCCGATCGGCAGGGCGCCACGCGCCAGCGAACTCGCGGCCGGCAGCAGCTTGCCCCACACGGTGAAGCCGCCCTCGCCATCGAGCGTCTCGCCGGCTTTCAGCGCGCGCTTGGCGACCGCCACCACATCGGCGTTGAAATGCTCGGTGACGCCGGTCGGCTCGCCGCGCAGGGCGGCGGAGGCGACGCTGATGCCCAACTCCAGCCCGATCAAATGATAGGGACGGTAGAGCGCGGTGTAGCGGCCGGACGGATCGGTGACGACGCCATATTCCTTGAAGCAGCGCCGGGCATAATCGCCGGACGCGCCGCGCTCGGCCTCGAACACGACATAGACGCCCCAGCGCAGATCGCGGAACACCGGGCGCCCGTCGCGCTCGAGGCTGGAGACGGTCTCCACCGTGCCGCTGTGCTCAAGGATGCCGCCGGCCTCGTGCGGGCGCAGTATATGGGCGAGGTCGTCGACGCCGCAGGGCGGGAACAGCAGGCCGTCCGAGGGCGCCTTGAGGTCCGCCGCATTGGCGATGGCGGCCATTTCGATCGACGATTTGGTGCCGTCGGCGAAGGAGTTGAACATCTGCGCGTTCATGCCGCCCGCCGCCGCCTGTTCGGGCGTGAGGCCGTAGAGGCTCCAGATCGTGTCGGGCGTCGAGGCGTGGTAGCTCGGCAGGTACTTCGTGCCCTTGCCGGCGCAAACCACGTTGAAACCGCAGGTGCGCGCCCAGTCGACCATCTCGCAGACCAGCGCCGGCTGGTCGCCATAGCCCATGGAATAGACCACCCCGGCATCGCGGGCGCGGGCGGCCAGCAGGGGCCCGACCAGCACATCGGCTTCGACCGTGACCATCACCACATGGCGGCCCTGTTCGATGGCGGCCAGCGCATGGGCGGCGCCGGCGGCGGGGCTGCCGGTGGCTTCGACCACCACGTCGAGCCCGTCGGCGGCGATCAGCGCGTTCGCATCCTCGGTGAGCATGGTGCGTCCGCTCGCCAGCGCCTCGGAGAAGGAGGGAGCCAGCGCCGCCTCGACATCCCAGCCGGTGCGCTCCAGCGCGGCGCGGGCGCGCGGCACGGAGAGATCGGCGATCCCCAGCAGATGCAGGCCGGGCGTCGCGCGCAGCTGCGACAGGAACATCGAGCCGAACTTGCCGGCGCCGATGAGCCCGACCCGGACCGGGCGGCCGGCGGTGGCGCGGGCCTTGAGCAGGCGGGCGAGATTCATGGGCGGAGTCTCCCTGGGCGGATGACGGGTGCTGTTTGCGCACCCTTGAAGGATCAGCGCGATGGCAAGGCAGGGCCGTTGGCGCGGCCGCTGCGGTGCCGTTCAGTGGGTGAGGGACATCATTCGGCGGCGGAGGCGGGCTGCGTGTCGCGGGCCCGCGCCGCCTCCATCGCGGTGGCATCAACCGCGATCGCCTCGGTGGCCGGGGAGGGCGAGCGGCGGCGGGCCTTATCCTGCAAGGCGCGGATGCGGTCGGCGAGTGAGGGCGGCGCGCCCTTGCGCGAGGGCGGGGCGCCGGCCAGCAGCGCATCGACCGGCGAGCCCGGCCCTTCCAGCGCGGCGGTGAGATGGGCGACCTCGGCGGCGATCTCGCTGATGCGCTCGCGCAGCGCGCCATCGCCGGCGCCGGGCGCGGCAGCAACCGGCGGGCGGCTCTCCAGCCGGGCCTGAAGCTCGGCGCGGTCCTCGCGGGCCTTGGCCAGCGCGCCTTCCAGCATCGCCTTCTCGGCTCGCAGCATCTGCGCCATGTCCTGCGCGTGGCGGGCCTCGGCCTGCGCAAGGTCGCGGGCGGCGGTGGCGGCGGCGACGGTGCGGGCGGACTCGGCCTCGACGGTGGCGCGGCGGCTCTCGGCGGCGTCGGTGCGGCGCGCCAGCGACTCGGCCTTCAGCGACAGGGCGGACACTTCGGCGCGCAAGGCGGCGGCCTCCGTGCTCACCGTGCCCAGCTCGTTCTCGGTGGCGGCGAGGCGCTCGGTGAGATCGCGGGTGCGGGCGACCTCGATGGAGAGCTTGTCGGCGGTCAGTCGCAGCCGCTCGCGCTCATTGGACAAATGGGTATTGGCGGCGCCGAGATGGCGGTCGAGATCGGTGATGCGGTCCTTCAGCGTGTCGCGCAGCGTGGTCAGCGCGACATGCTCGATCTTCAGCTCCTCCTCGCGGGCCGAGGTCTCGGCCAGATGGCGGCTGCTGGTCGCCAGCTCGCTGCGGGTCTGCACCAGTGCCGCGCGGGTCTCGTCGAGATCGCGGGTGCGGATGGCGAGGTCCTCGCTGACCTGCCGCTCCAGCGCGGTGAGCGCGGTGTGGCGGGCGTCGAGATCGGCGAGGGAGGCGGTCAGCTCGTCCAGCCGGGCCTGGCGCTTCACCAGTTCCTCGGCCTGATCGCTGATCCGGGTCCAGTGCGTGGCGGCCTCATCGCGCAGGCGCTGCGTCTCCATCTCGGCCTGGCGCACGGCGAGGGCGAAGGCGGCGCGCGCCTCGTCCTTGTCGGCCTGGATCTCGGCCATGGAGACGGGCAGGGCGTTCTCGATGCGGCGGCGCGTCAGACGCACGGCGCGGCGCCAGACAGCCGGCAAGGTCAGCAGCGCCAGCAGCGTCGCCGTGAGAAAGCCGATGGCGCTATACATGATCGCTTCGATCATGCGGGTCTCACTCTTCTACGCTGCCGCACCGGCCAGCGTTCCTCTCTTAGCCGAGAGGTGTTGGTCAGGCGTTACGAAAGATCGTTACCATGTTTGCCGGGCGGGACCGAATGGCCTGACCGGACCGTCGGGGCGGGACCCAGCAGACACCAGAACGGCCGGGCTGTCCCCGGCCGCCTGTCGAAATGGCCCGTCTGTGTCAGAAGGGGTTCCAGGTCGCCGTGGGCGTGAACTTCAGATAGCCGATATTGGCGCCGAGGCGCACACCGACGCCCGAACGGATCGGCACCACCACCATATTGTCCGCTCCCAGCGCCGTCATGCCGAAGCCGGCGACGAAATAGGCCGAGCCGGAAATGCCGCCGAAGCGCCGGTAGATGTCGTTGATCGAGTTCAGATTGTAGACGAGGATCATGGTGCGGGCGCCGTCGCCGCCGAAGTCCCAGCCGAGCGAGGGGCCCTGCCAGAATACTTTCACGTCGCCGGCATTACGGGTGTAGAGCGTGCCCTCGCCATAGCGCAGGCCGCCGACAAAGGCGCCGGAGCCTTCCTGCCCGAGAATATAGCCATTGGGCTGGCCCCATTGGGAGACCGCCTTCTCGATGGACAGCGCGAGCCCGCGCGAGACCTCGCCGAAGAAGCCGTGCCCCTGCTGGACCAGTTCGTCGCTCGAATAGGTGCTGTTCGAGGGGCCGGGCTGTTTGTACTGGGCCGCGGCGGGTGCGGCCAGGAAGGGCAGGGAGGCGAGGAGGGCCAGGCAGGCAAGCAGGGCGCGCAAGGTCGGCATCGTCGGTCTCGCGTTTTGTCTCAACAAGGGGACGGCGGCAGGAACGCCGGGGCCGCGCGAGCGGCCGCAGGGCCGCTGAACCGAGCGGCCCCGGTTCATATCAATACCACGGAGTGCGACCATAGGAAGGCCGATGGTCTTACCTGCGTGTCGCGGACATGACGCCTTCCCCTGCGGGATGGGTCCGAGGGGCGGATCAGCCCTGCGCGCCATAGGCGATGAAGGCGGGCACGCGGTATTCCGCCTCGGTGCGGCCATAGGGCAGGGGATTGCCGTCCGGCCGGCGCACGCTGCCGCCGGCGGCCCGCACCAGCGCATGGCCGGCGCCGACATCCCATTCGCAGACGGTGGACAGGCGCGGATAGATATCCGCCCGCCCTTCCGCCACCAGCCCGAATTTCAGCGCCGAACCGCAGCTGATGCGCTCGGCGATGTCGAGCGAGGCGAGCAATTCCTGCGTGTCCGGGTCGAGATGGGAGCGGCTCGCCACCGCGACGAGGCCGTGGTCGGGGATCGGCCGGCAGCGGATCGGCTCCCAGCTCTCGGGCGCCGAGGGCACGCCAGCGGCGCGGGCGGCGCGGAAGGCGCGCGCTTCGCCCGAGGCGAAGCTGCCGCCCGCATAGAGCTTGCCGACCGCCGGGGCATAGATCACCCCGAGGCTGGGCGTGCCTGCGGTGACGAGCGCGATGTTGACGGTGAATTCGCCGCTGGCGCCGACGAATTCGCGCGTGCCGTCCAGCGGGTCGACCAGCAGGAAGGTCTCGGCGGGCGTCTCGCCCCGGCCCTGCGACACCGCCTCCTCCGCGATCACCGGCACGCCCGGCAGGATGCGGGCGAGTTCGGCGCGCAAAATTTCCTCGGCGGCAAGATCGGCGGCGGTGACGGGGCTTTCATCGGCCTTGTAGCGGGTGCCGATGCCCTCCTTGCGGATCCGCAGGATGACCGCGCCGGCCTTCAGCGCGGCATCGGCGAGGGCCGCGAGCAGGGCGGGATCGCCCAGCGGCAGGGGCGAGGCGGCAGCGAGGTTCTGGTCGGTCATGCGGGCAACCGGAGAGGCTTGGACGGTGGGATGGTTGGCGTGTTCGGGGGCGCGGTGTATCACAGCGCACGGCGCGCGGGGGTGATTTGCGCGCGATTCGCCGTACGGATCCGCCGATTTCCGCAGGGTGATGCCCAGATCGAGGCGACGCCAACACCGGAGCGACGCCATGACCAAGGAACGCGATGACCATGGGGACGCGATGACCACCGCCGTCAACCTCGACAAGCTCGACCTCGCCGCTCTGCTCTGCTCGCGCGTCTGTCACGATGTGATCAGCCCGGTCGGTGCCATCGTCAACGGGCTGGAGGTTCTGGAGGACGAGGACGACCCCTCCATGAAGGCCTTCGCGCTCGACCTGATCGGCAAGAGCGCGCGCCAGGCTTCGGCCCGGCTGCAATTCGCCCGGCTCGCCTTCGGCGCCGCCGGCTCGGCGGGCGCGCAGATCGACACCGGCGACGCGGAGAATGTGGCGCGCGGCTTCATTCAGGACGACCGCACCACGCTGGACTGGACCGTGCCGCGCACGCTCTCGCCCAAGAACAAGGTGAAGCTGCTGCTGAACCTCGTGATGGTCGCCTCCTCCACCATTCCGCGCGGCGGGCGCATCAGCGTCGAGGCCACGGGCGAGGGCGAGGAGGGCGGCTTCCGCCTGCGCACCCAGGGCAGCCATTCGCGCATTCCCGCCCATATTGTCGATCTTCTGGCCGGCCACGCGCCGGAGGGCGGCGCGCTCGACGCCCATGCGGTGCAGCCGCATTATACCGGGCTGCTGGCGCGGGCCACCGGCTATGGCATCAGCCTCGCCCTGGACGGCGACACGGTGGTGATCGCCGCCGAGCGGGCCTGAGGGCGAGCGGGCAGCCAAGCGGGCGCGCGGGCGTCCGCTGTCTCCACGGATATGCCCCACCCGATCTGCCCCACCGGCTTGCGCCGCGCCGGGCTGTCGTTACGGCACCTTCAGACGACATTAACGTGAACCGTGGACACTCCATCTGCGCGCCCTGTGGGCGTGTGTGTTGGTTCTGTACGCGTGGTCGCCGATGTCGCCTCCTGAACTCACCTCCGCCGGGCCCCATGTCGTGCCTCAGGCGGTTCGCGCGTGGCCTGCCGCCGCTCCCCTGAGCGGGGCGCCGGTCGCGGCCGCGCCTGTGCCGCTGGCCGAGCCCGGCCGCGCGGAAGTGCTGGTGTTCGCCTTTCGCGACATGCGTTTCGCGCTGCCTTCGGCCAGCGTCGTCGAGGTGGTGCCGCTGGAAGGCGCACGCTGGGACAAGATGGCCCGCATGGCCGCCGCCGGCACGCTGGGGGTGAGCGGGCTGCCGCTGATCCGCCTCGCGGTGCGGCTCGGCTTTGCCCCGGAACGGCCGGCGCGCGGCGCGCTGGTGCTGTTCGGCACGGCCGGCAAGGTGCGCGCCACCGTGCTGATCGACGACATGCCGCGCCGCATGATGGCCAATCTTGAATTGATGCCGGCAGCGTGGCGGCAGGATTTCTGGCCCTGCGAGGATCTCGTCGGCGGCGTCGCCCGGCTGCCCGATGGCGGGCAGGCGGCGCTGGTCGAACTGCCGATCGGCGTGGTGCAGCCGCGCCCGCCCGTGGCCGAGCCGCGGCGCGACAGCGCCCATCTTCTGGTGCGGGCCGGGCGGACCGAGCCGGAGGCGGTGCGGGTCGCCGCGCTGCGCGGCATGAGCCCGATCGACGATATTCACCGCGGCGCCGGCATTGTCAGCCTGAAGCCGGGCCGGCGGATGCTGCTGCTGATCGGCGGGGAGGGCGATGCCCTCGCGGTCGACGAAGTTCTCGGCCTTGCCCCGCAGGGGCGCGTCGAGCGGGTCGACGGGGCGCGCTACCTCGCCACGGCCGGCGGGCGCTACCGGCTGCTGGAGCCGGGCGAGACCGTGCCGGCGCCGGCGCGGACCTGCCGGGTGCTGGTCGCCGCGCCCGAGGGCGAGGCGCGGGCGGGCCTGCGCGACCTCGTGCGGGCCATGGGCCATGACGTCTCGCTGGCGGATGATCCGCGCGCGGCGGAACTGGCCGGCGGGCGCTTCGACATCATCCTGTTCGACCTCGACGCCTATGGCACGGCGGCCGGCATCACCGGCTCGGCGCGCCGGATCGGGCTGTCCGCGCGGGTCGAGGCCGGCCGGCCGGACGGGTTCCACGCGGTGGTGGCGACTGGCGACGTGGTGGCGCTGATCGCCGCGATGCTGCCGGACGCGGCCACGGCCTGACGGGCTGCCCCGGCCGATCACGGGCGCGGCATGAGGGTGAGTTCGCGCTCAACGCCGGCCGCGCGGCCTGCTAATCTCTTCCTCATGACGACTTCGCGCGGCGATGGCCCATGCGGCTGATCCGGTTTCTCGTGGCGCTGCTGGCGCTCGCGGTCTGCCTGGCGGGACCGGGGGCGGCGCTGGCCGGAACCCCGCTGCGCGCCGCACCGATGCCCTGCCATGAGAGCGCGGGCGTGCCAGTCGCCTCATCCGTCGCCACTACCCATCTTGCCGCCAGCCAGCGTCCCCGGCCGGCGGATGGCGCGGCGCGGCATCTGTGCTGCGTGCTCGGGCAAATGGTGCTGCCGCTGCTTGCCATGCCCCCGCTGGAGCCGCCTTATCCGCAGGCGTCCCGGCTCGCGCTGCCCGCCGGCGCCGCGCCGATCGGCCATGTGCCGGCCATTCCGGTGCCGCCGCCCCGCTTCGCCTGATCGCGCACCGCCGCCCGGCCCCGGCCGGGTTCGCTTTCGATCATTCGGAGATATCTCATGAAGACGCTTTCCACGGCCGCGCTGCTCGCCGGTCTGTCGCTCGCCGCCGTTCCTGTCCTCGCCCAGACCCAGCCCATGGGCACGATGGATCACGGCACCATGAATCACGGCACGATGAACGCCGCCCCTGCCGGCGGCACGGCCGCGCCCTCCACCCAGGCGTTCGAAGCGGCCAATGCGCGGATGCATCAGGACATGGGCATCGCCTTCACCGGCGATACCGATGTCGATTTCGCGCGCGGCATGATCCCGCACCATCAGGGCGCGATCGACATGGCGCGCATCGAGCTGCAATACGGCAAGGACCCGGAATTGCGGGCGCTGGCCGAGGAGATCATCAAGGCCCAGGAGGGCGAGATCGCCTTCCTCAAGGCCTGGCTGGCGAAGAACGCGAAGTAGGGGCGGGCGCTCGGCGGAATCCTCCACCCTCGTCATGGCCGGACTTGATCCGGCCATCCACGACTTGCTCCCGCTGCGCCCGGCCCAAGACGTGGATCCCCGGGTCAAGCCCGGGGATGATGGTGCGCTGTGGGGGATGACGGGGGTGTGGGGCTGGTAGGCGCCAAAACGAAAAACCCCGCCGGTCGGGCGGCCCCTCACCCCAACCCTCTCCCCGGCGGGGAGAGGGAGCCGGGCGCGCCGCTGGGCGCTCCTCCACCCTCGTCATGGCCGGACTTGATCCGGCCATCCACGCCTTCCCGACCCCGCGCCCGGCCGAAGTCGTGGATCCCCGGGTCAAGCCCGGGGATGACGGTGCGCTGTGGGGGATGACGGTGTGGGGCGGGGTCGGCGCCCAAAACGAAAAACCCCGCTCGGAGCGGGGTTTCTGGTCGGCAGTGTGGTGGTAGGCGCGGCCTGCTGCGGGAGGCGAGGGGCCTCGCGCGCCTGTCAGGCCGGGATGCGCTGGTCCTGGTCGTTCATCTCGCGCAGCACATAGCCGCGGCCCCAGACCGTCTCGATGAAATTGTGGCCCTCGGAGGCGTTGGCGAGCTTCTTGCGCAGCTTGCAGATGAACACGTCGATGATCTTCAGCTCCGGCTCGTCCATGCCGCCATAGAGATGGTTGAGGAACATCTCCTTGGTCAGCGTGGTGCCCTTGCGCAGCGAGAGCAGCTCCAGCATCTGGTATTCCTTGCCGGTGAGATGCACGCGGTTGCCCGCGACCTCGACCGTCTTGGTGTCCAGATTGACCACCAGGTCGCCCGTGGTGATGACCGACTGGGCGTGACCCTTGGAGCGGCGCACGATGGCGTGGATGCGCGCGACCAGCTCGTCCTTGTGGAACGGCTTGGTGAGATAGTCGTCGGCGCCGAAGCCGAGGCCCTTCACCTTGTCCTCGATGCCGGCAAGGCCGGAGAGGATGAGGATGGGCGTCTTCACCTTGGCGACCCGCAGACCCTTCAGCACGTCGTAACCCGACATGTCCGGCAGGTTCAGATCGAGCAGAATGATGTCGTAATCGTAGAGCTTGCCGAGATCGACACCCTCTTCGCCGAGATCCGTCGTGTAGACGTTGAAGCTCTCGGACTTGAGCATCAGTTCGATGCTCTGCGCGGTCGCGCGGTCGTCCTCGATGAGCAAGACGCGCATGCCAATCCCCTTCCCTCGCCATGGCCTCGGGGGGTTCAGCACGTCGGACAACTCTGGTCCGTGCGCCACCCCTCCCGCGCCCGGCCCGGCACACCCGATTCGTTCACTCGTGCATTAGGGGTAACAAAAACTGATTCTCGCGCACAAGCGGGAACTCGAAATTTTCTTCGAGTCTTCCCGCAAAGGGCTGGCAAGGAACCAGAATTTTTTAACCCGACCGCTAGAGTCGAATCTTAAGAAGCGCTGGTAAGTGAGTCAGGCGACTCTGCTTTCGCAGCATCACCTGTCCGCACCGGACGATGCCGCGATCATTAACGAGGCCGGTAAACAAATCGTTTCCATCGCCTTGAAGAGTCGCAGATTCCTCCTCGCGCTACCGTTTGGCTCCACAGGAGTAAGGAAGCGGCAACATCTCCCGGCGAAGATGGCTCTGCCGCCGCGTAAAGGCGGCTCGAACCGGCGCGTGCGGGGGATGCCCGATGAGGGCGACAGGGACACGCACCGGCGACAGAGCGGAGTAAAAGCCGGCCATGAAGTCGCTTGATACACTCATCCGCCTCAAGCGGTTCCAGGCGGAGGAAAAGCGCCGCCATTTCGCACAGATCCAGTCGATGATCAGCGATTTCGACCGCATGGCGCGCGACCTCGACCGGGAGATCGAGGCTGAGGAACAGCGCAGCGGTATCACCGATACGCAGCACTTCGCCTATTCCACCTATGCCCGCGCCGCCGCCACGCGCCGCGACAATCTGCGCCTCTCGGCCGACGAGCTGAAGCAGCAGCTCGACGAGGCCAAGCTCCAGCTCGACGCCGCGCTGGAGGATGTGAAGAAGGTCGAGGCGCTCGGAGAGCGTGAACGGGGCGTCGAGGTCCCGGTCGACATGCCCGTGCGCGCCGGCCGTGGCCGGGCGGCGCTCACCGCCTGAGCCGGCGCGGTTTTCCCACGCCGGCCGCGACGCTCAACCGGCTGTCACGATCAATCGCTTTCGATGAGCGGGGCGTGCCGCCCGGCGCTGCGGCTGAGAACGCCGTCGAGACGCGGGTCATCCACCACTTCGATGGCCCGCGCATAGGGCCGGAAACCGGCGCGCATGTAGAAGCCGACCGCGCCCTGATGGTCCAGCGTGCAGGTGTGGACATGCACCCGGCGCGGCGCCGTGGCGAAGGCCAGCGTCAGCGCCCGGTTCATCATGAAACGGCCGGCCCCGCCGCCGACCAGCCCCGGCACCAGGCCGACATAGCTGAGTTCGACCTCGCCCGGCGTGCGGAAATCCAGCTCGATCAGGCCGAGATCCTCGGTCTCCCCCGCCCGCCGCAGCACATGCACGCACACGCCGGGGTCCGCCAGCGTCGCCCGCAGCGCCGCCTCATCCATGCGCAGGCGGGAGTACCAGAGCCATTCCTCGCCAATGCGGCGGAACAGGTCCCGGTACCAGTCCGGCTGCGGATCGGTGACAGGGGCGAAGGTGAAGTCATGGCCCGGCGGCTCCGGCAGCAGCGCCGGCGGCTCGGTCATCTCCAGAAAGGTGACGACCGCTGCGAGCTTGCCGGGCGGCAGCGGCGTGTAGCCGTCGAGATTCAGTGTGGGATATGTGGTCGGTTCCATGCGCCATCAGCTACACGGATTTGCCGGGCGGTGGAATCCGGCCCCGCGCAATTTGCGTGAGCGTGGCGGTCCCCGGCGGGCCGGCGCGCCCGATTGCGGCTTCACAGGCCCGAATTTTCAGCTATCTTCCGGTGAATTGTTTTAATTACATGAAGTGAGCGTTTTATGACCGTCGCGGTGACCATCGACCAGGTGGGCAAGACGTTCGGCAAGGGGGCGCCGGCGCTGGCCGACGTGTCGCTCGACGTCAAGCCGAGCGAGCTGGTGGCGCTGCTCGGCCCTTCCGGCTCGGGCAAGACCACGCTGCTGCGCATCGTCGCCGGGCTGGAGGAGCCGAGCCATGGCCGCGTGCTGTTCGACGGGCATGACGCGCTCTCCGTGCCGGTGCGCCGGCGCGGCATCGGCTTCGTGTTCCAGAATTACGCGCTGTTCCGCCATATGACGGTGGCAGAGAACGTCGCCTTCGGCCTGCGCTCCCGCCCGCGTGCCGAGCGGCCCTCCGAGGCGGAGATCCGTACGCGGGTGGCGGACCTTCTGGACCTCGTCCAGCTCGGCAGTTTCGGCGGGCGCTTCCCGGCGCAGCTCTCCGGCGGCCAGCGCCAGCGCGTGGCACTTGCCCGTGCGCTCGCCATCGAGCCCAAGGTGCTGCTGCTCGACGAGCCGTTCGGCGCGCTCGACGCGCTGGTGCGCAAGGAACTGCGCAAATGGCTGCGCGAGCTGCATGACCGCACCGGCCACACCACGCTGTTCGTCACCCACGACCAGGAGGAGGCGCTCGAACTCGCCGACCGGGTGGTGGTGATGGGCAAGGGCCGGATCGAGCAGGTCGGCACGCCGGACGATGTCTATGACAAGCCGGCCACCGCCGCCGTGTTCGGCTTCATGGGCGAATCGAGCCGCATCGAGGTCGAGGTGAAGGGCGGGCTGGCGCTGGCCGGCGCCACGGCGATCGCGGCGGCGACGCAGGCCGTGCCGGATGGGCCGGGCCTGCTCTATGTCCGCCCGCATGACGTCTCGCTCGGCCTGCCCGGCACGCCGGGGCTGGAGGGCGAGGTGCGCGGTTTCCGCCGCCACGGCGCCATCCGCCGGGTCGAGGTGTCGGTCGGCGGGGCGCTGTTCGAGGCCGATATCGCCCCGACCGTGCGCGTGCCGATCGGCGAGAAGGTGGCGGTGCGGCTTGACCGCGCCCGGCTGTTCGCCGGCTCCACCGGGGTGGATTGCCGCCCGCCGCCGCCCATGCAGCCCGGCGACTACGCGATCTGACGCGCGGGGGGGCGCGCTCAGCGGCGGTGCATCAGCCAGACGCAATCATGGGAGGGATGGCCCTTGACGCCGCCCTTCGTCTCCTCGCGGGCGGCTTCCGCGAGGCGGTAGGCGGTGCCGTAATGGCGGCGCACCTCATGCGCATCGACGCTGAAGGGCGGGCCGATGGCCAGCGACGGATCATACTCGAAGGTGATCAGTATCTGCGGCGCGGCATGGGTGAGGTGGATGAGATGGGCGGCGTAGCGGTCCCGCATCGCCGCTGGCAGGGCGACCAGCGCCGCGCGGTCATAGACCGCCGCGACCGGGCCGAGCGTGGCGGCGTCGAGATCGAAGATGTTGCCGACATAGACGATCAGCTTCTCCGCCTCGAACCGCTCCAGCGTGCCGAGCGTGGTGATGGTCGGGGTGAGGCCGAGCCCGGCAAAGAGCTGCTCGATGGCGAGGCGGCTTAGCTCGGCGCCGACCACCGGATGGCCCTGCGCCAGCAGCCAGCCGACATCATGCGACTTGCCGCAGAGCGGCACGAAGACCCGCCCGCCCGGCGCCACGTCCAGCGCGGCGAAATGTTTCCGCAGCAGCGCGTTGGGCTCGGATTCGTGGAAGGCGATCTGGTTGCCCTGCCACTTGCCGTGCCAGAATTCCTCGTCCATGTCGGCCTCCTGCGCGTGCGTCGCCCGCTTCGTTCTTGGGTCGCCCACTTCGTTCCATGACTATGGGGTGCGGCGCCCGAAACCGTGAGTCCGTGTTCCGTGTGACATGCGGATGACCCGCGCATCATTCGCGCGTGGCCGTCAGGGATCGGTGCGCCGGATGAAGGCGCCGAAGGCGCGCGGGCCGTCCGCCACCTCGATGTCGGCGATCACCTTGAGGCTCGCGCTGTCGATGACGCTCAGCGTGTTGCTTTCCCAGTTCGCCACATAGACGCGCGTGCCGTCGCGGCTGGCGGCGATGCCCTCCGGGTAGTCGCCGACCGGGATGGCGGCGAGACGGGCGAGCGTTGCGGTGTCGAACACGGTGACGGTCGAGGCGTATTGGTCGGTGACGAAAGCGCGGCCTTGCGCCAGCGCCACCGCATAGGGCCGCTGGCCGACCTTCACCGTGCCGACGACCGTGCGGGCGGGAATGTCGATGATGCTGACATCGTCCGAGGCGACATTGGCGGTGTAGGCGCGCGTGCCCTCCGCGTCGATGGTGACGCCGAAGGGGCGGGCACCGACCTTCACCGTCGCCACGCGGGCGAGGCTGGCCGTGTCGATGAGGCTGACCTGATCGGAATCACGGTCGGCCGACAGAAGCAGCGCGCCATCGGGCGTTACCGCGAGGCCGGAGGGGGAATCGCCCACCGCGACCTCGCCGGTGATGGTGCCGCTCGCCGCATCGACCGCGACGATCTTGTGCCGGTACCAGTCCGCGACATAGGCCGGGCTGCCGGAGGGATGCACGGCGACGCCGAGCGGCCCGCCGCCGACATCCACGCGCCGTTCCACCGTGCGGGTGGCCGCGTCGATGATGGTCAGCGCCTTGCCGTCCGGCGAGGTGACGAAGGCGCGCCGGCCCGCCGGGTCGACCGCGATGCCCGCCGGCTTGCCGGGAATGGGCAGGCTGGCGACCACCTTGCCGGTCGGCAGATCGACGATGGAGAGCATTTCCGCCGGCTGCGAGGTGATGAAGGCCTCATCCGCGCGGGCGGGGGTGATGAGGAGGAGGGCGGCGCTGGCCAACAGCAGGACGAGAAGCCCTCTCCCTGAGGGAGAGGGGTGGGTGAGGGGATAGCCGGCCTTGGCGGCGGCGCGTTGGGTGCGTAAGCCGCTCCAACCCTGCATCCTTCGAGGCTCGCTGCGCTCGCACCTCAGGATGACGGTGCTTTTCATGACGACGTCATCCTGAGGTGCCGGCCAAAGGCCGGCCTCGAAGGAGGGGTGGCGGGGCGAGCCATGGGGGCAAAATTCCTGCCGTCTTCCCCCTCACCCCAGCCCTCTCCCCGCCGGGGAGAGGGAGCAAGGATCGGTGTGGCCACCGCCTCAGCTGCCGCCTTCGATCTTCTTCTTCAGCCCGTCCAGCCCGGCCTTGTAGAGCCCGGTGACGGCGTTGATGGCGGCCTGGTCGTCCAGCTCCGGCGGCGGGTCGTTATTGGGGTAGCCGCGATAGAAGGCGCCGCGCCATTCGACCTGCGACTTGGCACCGCCCTCAGTGGGGGTGACGACCAGCCAGGAGGAATAATTGGTGACCGGCAGCACCGCGACATCGACCTTGTCGATGCGGTACATGAGGGTCATCTTTTCCGGCTCGAGCTTCGCCACTTCCTCCTCGACGGTCGCGCCGTTCTTGAGGGTGAGCGTGCGCTTGGCGCCCGCCGCGTTGCCGCCCGTGCCCTCGGTCTTGGCGACCACGGGAATCCAGCCGCCATCCTGGAAATTGGAGACCACCGCCCAGACCTTCTCCGGCGGGGCGTTGATCTCGATCTTCTCGGAGACTTTCTGGCGGGTCGGGCCGTGCGCCTGCGCGCCAACGACCGTGACAGCAAGGGTAGCGGCGGCCACAGCGGCCGTAAGCAGTTTAAATTCCATCGTTTCCATCCCGGAGCTGGGTGCATTCCGAGCTTTTGGCGCCCGTTGCTGATCAGTCTAGGGGCGGATTCGGCGTTCGTGAACTCTTTTGCGCGTGGAAAACTTCCCGACGCGATTTCTATGAAAATCTTAAGAGAATTCTTTGAGGATCTTAAGAAACGCCGTGCCGAAGGCTTCCAGCTTGGCGGCGCCGACGCCGCGCACGGAGGCCAGTTCGGTGCGGCTGCGCGGATGCTCCACCGCCATCTCTTCCAGCGTCTTGTCGGCGAACACCACATAGGCCGGCACGCCGCGCTCGGCCGCCAGTTCGCGGCGCAGCGCCTTGAGCTTGCCGAGCAGGGCGCTCTCGGCCGGGGCGAGCTCGGTGCCGCTCTCGCCGCGGCCGGGCTTCTCGCGCCGGCGCTTGGCGGGCGCGCGCAGGGTGAAGGCGCGGGTGCCGCCGAGCACGGCGAGGCCCGTCTCGGTGAGCACCAGCGCACCGAAGCGGGCGGGATCGGCATGCAGCGCGCCGGTCGCCACCAGCTGGCGCAGCAGCGCCCGCCATTCGGTGGCCGGCTTGTCGGCGCCGGTTCCGAAATCGGCCAGCCGGTCATGGCCGCGCCCGCAGATCTGGTCGTTGCGCTGGCCGGTGACGAGGCTGGCAATATAGGCCGCGCCATAGCGTTCGCCGCTGGCCCGCACCAGCCGCAGCACCAGCTGCGCCTCGCGGCTCGCATCCACCACCTTGGGCGGATCGCGGCACACATCGCACGACCCGCAGGCCTTGGCGCGCTCGCCGAAATAGCCGAGCAGCACGGCGCGCCGGCAGGTCACCGCCTCGCAGAAGCCAACCATGGCGTCGAGCCGGCGGGCTTCCACCATCTTGCGCTCGGGCGGTGAGGGCTCCTCGTCGAGGAAGCGGCGGCGGGTGGCGATGTCGCCGGCGGAATAGAGCAGCAGCGCCTCGGAGGGCTGGCCGTCGCGCCCGGCGCGGCCGATCTCCTGATAATAGGCCTCCAGCGTGCCCGGCGAATCCGCGTGCAGCACATAGCGCACATCCGACTTGTCGATGCCCATGCCGAAGGCGACGGTGGCGACCATCACCACCCCGTCCTCGGCCAGGAACACTTCCTGATTGGCGGCCCGCGCCTCCGGGCTCATGCCGGCGTGATAGGGCAGCGCGCGGATGCCGACCGCCTGAAGCCGTTCGGCGGTCTCGTCCACCTTCTTGCGGGAGATGCGGTAGACAATGCCGGCCACGCCCTCGCGCGCCCGCACGAAGCTCTCGATCTGCCGGGCCGGGTCCTTCTTGTCCTCGACGCCGATGAAGATGTTCGGCCGGTCGAAGCCGGAGACGAAGACGCGGGCCTGCCCGCCGAACAGCCGCTCGACGATGTCGTCGCGGGTCGCCTTGTCGGCGGTGGCGGTGAGCGCGACCAGCGGGATCCTCGGGAACATCTCGCGCAGCTTGCCCAGCGCCAGATATTCGGCGCGGAAGGAATGGCCCCATTGCGAGATGCAATGCGCCTCGTCGATGGCGATGAGGCCGAGCGGCAGGCGGGAGAGGGCGGCCAGCATCCGCTCGGTGAGCAGCCGCTCGGGGGCGAGATAGAGCAGGTTGATCTCGCCCGCCGCCACCCGCCGCCAGATCGCGACATTGTCCTCGCGCGACTTGCCGGAATGGATCGCCTCGGCGGCGACGCCCTGAAGCTTGAGCGCGTTCACCTGGTCGTCCATCAGCGCGATCAGCGGCGAGACGACGAGGGAGAGCCCGCCGAAGACCAGCGCGGGGAGCTGGTAGCACAGCGACTTGCCGGCGCCGGTCGGCATCACCGCGAGCGTCGGCACGCCCGCCAGCACGGCATCCACAACATCCTGCTGGCCGGGACGGAAGCGGTCAAACCCGAACACCTCGGCGAGCCTCTGCCATTTGCCCGCTTCGATCGCGGGCGGCAGCAGGCCGATTCCGGGGTGGACGGGAATGTTCATCGCGCGCTTACCGTGCTCCGTTTCGCCCTTCGGCCCTTGATAGCGTCCGCGCGGGCGGAAATGGTGGGGCCGCGCGCGGGACGGATTCGCGGGCCGACCAGAGAATCACTCCCGATGGCCCTCGAACTCACCCTCGGTTTAACCCTCGTTGCGCTGCTGTTCGAGGCCGCATTGGGCTATCCGCGGATTTTGCTGGAGCGGATCGGCCATCCGGTGATGTGGGTGGGGCGGCTGATCAGCCTGCTCGACACCCATGTGAACCGCGACACGGACAGCCCGCTGGAGCGCAAATTCGCCGGCGTGGCGACGTTGCTGGTGCTGCTCGCGGTGGGGCTGACCGCCGGGGCGGCGGTGCAGAAACTGTTGCTGCTGCTGCCCATGGGCTTCTTCTATGCGGCCTTCGCCGGCTCCTCCTTGCTCGCCCAGCGCAGCCTGCACGAGCATGTGGCTGCCGTCGCCGAGGGGCTGGAGCGCAGCCTGCCCGAGGGGCGGCAGGCGGTGTCGATGATCGTCGGGCGCGACCCCGAGAAGCTGGACGAGGCGGGCGTGGCGCGCGCCGCGATCGAGAGTCTGGCGGAGAATTTCTCCGACGGCATCGTCGCCCCAACCTTCTGGATGGCGGTCGGCGGGCTCGCCGGGGCCTGCGCCTACAAGGCGGTGAACACCGCCGACAGCATGATCGGGCACAAGGATGCGCGGCACCTGTATTTCGGCTGGGCGGCGGCGCGGTTCGACGATCTGGTCAACCTGCCGGCCTCGCGCCTCGCCGGGCTGCTGCTGATCGCCGGCGCCGTGTTCGTGCCGGGCGCCTCGCCGCGCGCAGGCTGGCGGGCCATGCGGCGGGACGCGAAAAAGCACCGCTCGCCCAATGCCGGCTGGCCGGAGGCGGCGCTCGCCGGCGCGCTCGGCATCGCCATTGCCGGGCCGCGCTATTATGGCGGGGTTCTCTCCACCGATGGGGTGATGGGCGAGGGCGGGCGGCGCGACTGCACCGCCGCCGACATCCGCCGGGCGCTGGAACTTTACCGCGCGGCGGACGGGGTGATGGTGGCGGTGCTGTCCATGATGGTAATCGCGCTGGCGCTGTGAGGCCGTCAGCCGCGGCGGGCCCTCGCGGCCATGGCGCGCGTGTTCAGCCGTTCCCTCGCGCGCTCACGCCGCGCAGCAGCCATTCCCACGTCGTCGTGAAATGCGCCTCCAGCGCATCCGGGGTGGCATAGGCCGCGCCGCCGAGCATGGCGTCCGTGGTCGGGATCGACACCAGCGCATGGATGAGATGGGCGGCGAGGGCGTCGGTCCCCCCGGGGGACAGCGCGCCGGACGCCTGCGCGGCGGCGACGGCCTCGACCAGCCGCGCCATGAGCGGGTCCGGCTGCGCGAGAACCGGATTCGAGCGTTCGAACACCACCGCCTCGCTGAAGGTGATGCGCTTCAGAGAAACCAGGTCGGGTTCCATGTTGATGGCAAGGAACATCCGCAGCAACCGTTCGAGCCGCTCCAGCGGCTCCCCGTCAATCGCCGTCAGGTCCGGCACCTGGGCGAGGGCGCGCGCCCTCGCATGCTCGACCACCGCTTCGAACAGCGCCACCTTGGAGGGAAAGCGCCGGTAGATCGTATCCTTGCCCGCGCCGCAGAGCGTGGCGACCTGATCGATCGACGTGCCGGCAAAGCCCCGCGAGGCGAACAGGCGCGTCGCGGTCTCCAGGATGCGCTCCACCGGCTCCTGGGCCTTGCCGCGCGAGGGTCGCCCGCCACGAAGGGTTCGCCGCGCCACCGTCTCGATCATGCTCACCTCTGCCCGTATCCGCCATCCCAGCCGCACATGGCCATCCCGGCCCCGCTTGTCACGCCTGTCCCGCGTCCATAGCCGCAAATGCACTTGCGTCCAATTCTAATCTGTTGATTATAAGTCGAAATAAACTGGACGGAACCGTCCCGTTTATATATCTGCGCCTCATCGACAACCGACAGATCGAACACCCGGTGGCGCCGCTCGCCGCGCCGGGCCCGGTCTTTCCCACGAGGGCACGATGGTCCAGCGCAACTTGTTCCGGCATGCCGTTTCCATCGGCGCGCTGCTCGCCGCCATGAACGCCGTCATGAACGCCGCCGCGGCCCAGCAGGCGCCCGTCGCGCTTGATACCGTCACCGTGGAGGAAGCGGCGAGCGGGGATGGCGACACGCTGCTGCAGACGCGCAACGCGACCGCGACCGGGACCAACACGCCGGTGCTTGAGACGCCTCTGTCCGTGACCAGCGTGACCCGCCGCCAGATGGATGAGCAGAACCCGCAGACGGTAAGCGAGGCCCTGCGCTACACGGCCGGCGTGCTGTCGGATCGTGACACCAATGCGCGCTACGACTCCATCTTCATCCGCGGCTTTGGCTCGTTCGGAACGGCCACCAACTATGTGAGCTTCCTCGACGGGCTGCAGCTGCCGCGCGGTCAGGCTTTCGCCCAGACCTCGATCGATCCGTTCCTGCTGGAGCGGGTCGATGTGCTGAAGGGTCCGGCCGCGCTGCTTTATGGCGCGGTCAGCCCCGGCGGCATCGTCAACCAGATCAGCCGCTCGCCCACGATCGAGCCGCATGGCGAGGCCTTCGTGCAGGGCGGCACCTATGACCGCATCCAGGCCGGCCTCGCCTCCAGCGGCGCGATCACCAAGGACGGTACCTGGCAATACAGCTTCAGTCTGGTCGGCCGGGATTCCGGCACCCAATATGAGGGCGTCGACGAGCAGCGTTTCGCCATCGCGCCGATCGTGAAGTGGCAGCCCACCGCCGACACCTCGCTGACGCTGCGCAGCTATTATCAGAAGGACCCGGACGGCGGCTATTTCAACTCGCTCTACCCGAGCGAACTCGCCCCGGCCGCCTACAAATCCTATCTCGACCGTGACCTCAATGTCGGCGATCCGGACTTCGACTCGTTCTCACGCGAGCAATATGGCATCGGCTACGCCTTCGAGCACCGCTTCGATGACATGGTGAGCTTCAAGTCGAGCCTGCGTTACTCGCATGTCGACGTCGATTTCCAGTCGCTGCAGATGTTCGGCCCGATCAGCGCCGATGGTCTCATTCCCCGCATCGCGGTGCAGTCGATCGAAGCGGTCGGCGGCATTGCCTCCGACAACCATTTGCAGTTCGATTTCGCGACCGGCGCCGTCCAGCACACGGCACTGCTCGGCGTCGACTATGAGAACACGTCGAGCAGCTGGCAGTACCTGATGGGTGCGGCCACGCCGCTCAATGTGGTGAACCCGCAATATGGCCAGCCGGTCGGGGCGCTGAGCACGGTCATCAATAGCGACCAATCGCTCTGGCAGACCGGCATCTACGCGCAGGACCAGATCAGCTTCGGCCAGTTCCGGGCGCTGCTCGGCATCCGGCACGACTGGATGCATGAGGATTCGGACAATCTGCTCGCCAATACGAGCTCCGAGCAGGACAGCGAGGCCACGAGCTACCGTGCCGGCCTGCTCTACCTCTTCGACAATGGCCTCGCGCCCTATGTCAGCTACGCCACCTCCTTCGAGCCGGTGACCGGGGTCGACATTACCGGCACACCCTTTGTGCCCTCCACCGCCGAGCAATATGAGATCGGCCTCAAGTACCAGCCCGAGGGCGTGGATGCCCTTTTCACCGTCGCCGCCTTCGATATCCGCCAGCAGAATGTGCTGACGCAGGATGTGCTGACGGGGTTCAACGTCCAGCAGGGCGAGGTCCGCTCGCGCGGTCTCGAATTCGAGGCGCGGGGCAATGTCACCCGCAACCTCGAACTGATCGCCGCCGTGACCTTCCTTGACACGGAAATCACCGAGTCGACCGTCGCCGCCGATGTCGGCAAGCGTCCCCAGGCGGTGCCGGACTATTTCAGCTCCTTCTGGGCGAGCTACACCTTCGACACGGGGGCGCTCAACGGCCTCATGGTGGCCGGCGGCGTGCGTATCGTCGGCCCGAGCTATGCCGACAGCGCCAACACGCTGGAGTTCGACGGCTACACGCTGGTCGACGCGGCGCTGAGCTATGACCTCAGCATGCTCAATAAGAGCCTGAAGGGGCTTAAGGCGACGCTGAACGTGACCAATCTCATGGACACCGAGTATTATTCGAGCTGCAGTTCCTCCTATTACTGCCAGTTCGGCAATGGCCGGCTGGTGCTGGCGGGCCTGCGCTACACATGGTAGCGCCCGGCGCGCTCGACCGGCGCGGCTTCTGCGGCGCGCTCGTGATTGGCGGCTGGCTCGGCGCCCTTCCGGGGCCCACGCGCGCGGCCGGCGACGCCCCCATCATGCTCACGGATATGGCCGGCCGCCCGGTCCGCCTGAGCGCGCCGCCGACGCGGATCATCCTGCTGGAAGCGCGGGATATTCTAACCATGGCGGCGCTTCACCCCGATCCCGCCGGGCTCGTGGTGGGATGGGCCGCAGCCGAGCGCATCGACAGCCCGCAGCTTCAGCAGCGGCTGCAGGGACGTCACGCCATCGCGCCGGTCGGCCGCCTCACGGCGGATACCATCTCGCGCGAGCAGATCGCCAGCCTATCGCCGGACCTCGTGGTGACGAACTATGTCATGACGCCCGAGGGGCCCGCCGACCCGTTGGTCGAGTGGCTGGAGAGCAACCGCATTCCCGTCGTCTTCAGCGACGCGTCCAGCAATGCCGACGATCCGCCGGCACCGCAGGACCCGCTGGCCCTGCCCAAAAGCCAGCTGCGCCTTTGGGGGCAGCTCCTTGGCGCGGGCGCGCAGGCCGAGGCCTATATCGCCTTCATGGACGCGCATCTGCGCGATCTGCGGGAGCGCCTCGACGGTGCCGCGCCGGTGACCACCTATCTTGAGATCCAGTCGACCGGTGATGATTGCTGCTGGGCGGCGGGACGCCGCATCTGGGGCGACCTGCTCGCCATGGCCGGCGGCCGGCCCCTGCCGGCGGTCACCGCGCCCTGGTTCCAGAAGCTGCCGCTGGAATATCTCATCGCCACGCCGCATGAGGTGTACATCGCCTCGGGCGGCGGCTGGGCGGCGGGCGGTCGCCCGCCCATCGGCCCCGGCCTCGATCCGGTGGCCGCACGCACGGCGCTGGCGGCGCTTACCCGGCGTACCGGCTTCGACCAGATGGCCAGCGTGCGGGAGGACCGCGTCCATGCCATCTGGACCGGCCTGATCGCGGCGGCGCCGCTCAACATCCTGTTCATCGAGCTGGTCGCCACATGGCTTCACCCGGAGCGGTGCGCCGGCCTTGATCCGGCGCGGACGCTGACCGAGATCAACCGCTTCATGGCAGTGCCGATCGATGGTCCGCTCTGGGTCTCTTTGAGGGAAGGAGACTAACGCATGGAGAGGCCCCCGCAGCCGCGCCCCTACCGTGCGACGACCCATGTGAGCTTTCCGCGGCTTGATCGGTTTCTCGACCCGATCCTGACCTCGATCGCCACCCATGACATGACGGTCAGTCCGGCACAGGACGCGGCTTCAGGCGAGGCTTACGAGGTGGCGAGCCCGTTCGGGCGCGCGCGGCTGGAGATACGCCCCGGGCAGCTTCGGCTAAGCGTCGAGACGGTGGAAGATCACGCTCTCAACCGCATCAAGCATGCACTGGTCGGGGCCATCAGCTTCATTGCCGCGAGTGAGCGGCTCGACATTGTCTGGACCGGTGACGAGGTGGGGCCTGCGCTGCCGGCCGATCTGCGGGTTCTGCGCGTCGCGCGCGTTCAGCCCCTGACGCCGCGCATGAAGCGCGTGGTCTTCCATGGCGAGGATCTCGCGCGCTATGACCGCCCGGACCAGCTTCATTGCCGCCTCATCTTCCAGCCGAAGCCGGCAAAAGCGCTGCAATGGCCGGTGCTGGATGATCGCGGCCATGTCGTCTGGCCCGACGGGCAGAAACTACCGACGCGGGTCTATACCATCCGCCACATCGACGCCGCCGCCGGCGAGCTCACCGTCGATTTCGCCCTGCATGAACGACCGGGACCGGCCACGCGCTGGGCGATGGCGGCCGAGCCGGGCGACATTGTCGGCATTCTCGGGCCGGCGGCCAATGGCGCGAAGCCGGCGCGGTTCTATGTTCTCGCCGGCGACGAAACCGGCCTGCCCGCCATTGCGCGGCTGCTCGAACAGATGGAGCCGACCGCGTGTGGCGTCGCCTTCATCGAGGTGGACACTCCCGCCGACGAAGTGCCCCTGATGCGTCCCGCCAGCGTTGACCTGCGCTGGTTGCACCGGGGCGGCGCGCCGGCCGGGACGACCTCTCTGCTGCCCGACGCGATCCGCTCCGTGAGCTGGCCGGAGGACCTCTCCCGTGCCTTCTTCTGGGGAGGGTGCGAGCACAAGGCATTCCGGCAGATCCACCGCCATCTGCGCCATGAGGTCGGACTCCCGGCGGAGCGCCAGACGCTCTACTCCCATTGGAACCGCACCCTCAGCGAAGACGACATCATCGCCATCGGCGCCGAGGCCTATCTGCCATGACGGGTCGCCGGTCCGTTGCTGCCATTGCATCGGGGCCGCCTCCCATTTCGCGGGAAGCCCCGACCCGTTGCGACTGACTCATCACCCGGCCTCGCGCGGCGCGAAGGGGGCGGGAGCGGCCTCCGCCCAGAGCAGCAGGGCGTCGAGCGCGGGGCACAAAGCCTGGCCCCATTGCGTGAGGTGATATTCCACCCGTGGGGGAACCTCGTGGTGGACGATGCGGGCGACCACGCCATCCTTCTCCAGCTGCCGCAATTGCTGGATCAGCATCTTCTGCGAAATCCCGTCAATCGAACGTTCAAGTTCGGAGAAGCGTCGCACCTTGCCGCCGAACAGCTGGAAAAGGATGGCCAGCTTCCAGCGGCCCTCCAGCACACGCAGAATATCCTGCACGCCTTCGGCCGCCAGGGCCGGCGTATAGGCAGGGCGCTTACTCATGGGTGGGTACCTTACTTTTTCGTAGGTTCTTGTCCTTTCGTTATTTTGGCTCCAGCTACTGCGCGGTCAAGCCACCCACGCCACATCCATGGAGAAGGGCTTATGGTTCTGCTTCCCGTGCCTCTGCGCGACTATTTCGAGGCCAACGCATCCTTCGATCAGGAGCGCATGTTGGCGAGCTTTTCCGGCGACGCCGTCGTGCATGATGAGCGGCGCAGCCATCGCGGCAGTGCGGCCATTCGCGACTGGATCGCGGAGGCGACACTCGCCAATCAGGCGATTGCCGTGCCCTTCGCCTTCCGCATGGAGGAGGGACGGTATGTGGTGGAGGCGACCGTCTCGGGTGCCTTTGCCGGCAGTCCGGTCCGTCTCTCCTTCCATTTCCGGCTTGCCGACGACAAGATCGTCGAACTGGAGATCGGCTGATGGCGCGGCTCGATCCCGAGGAATTCGCCGGCAGCAATGTCGTGGTGACGGGTGGGACGAAAGGCGCGGGGGCGGCGGCCTTCCAGCGTTTCCTGGCGGGTGGGGCGAGGGTCATGACCGCCGCCCGCTCGGCGCGGCCCGACTTCGTGCCACCAGCGTCTTTCGTCCAGGCGGACCTCAGCTCGGTCGAGGGTGTGCGCGCCTTCGCCGGGGAGATTACCGCGCGGCTGGGCACGGTCGACATCATCGCCCATGTGCTCGGCGGTTCGGCATCGCCCTCGGGTGGCTTTGCCGCGCTGGAAGAGGAGCACTGGAGCGCGGAGCTCAATCTCAACCTGATGAGCGCGGTGCGCCTCGACCGCCTCCTGCTGCCCCACATGCTGGCCCGCGGGAGAGGATCCATCGTCCATACGGCCTCCATCCAGCGCAAGCTGCCGCTGCCGGAATCCACCACGGCCTATGCGGCGGCCAAGGCGGCGCTCGTCGCCTACAGCAAGTCGCTGTCGAAGGAAGTTGGTCCCAAGGGCGTGCGCGTCAATGTGGTGTCGCCCGGCTGGATCTATACCGAGGCGGCCGAGGCGCTGGTGAAGCGGATCGCCGCCGGATCGGGCGGCAGCGAAGAGGCCGCCCGCCAGAGCATCCTTGACGCGCTTGGCGGAATCCCGATCGGCCGACCGGCCCGGCCGGACGAGGTCGCGGAACTGATCGCCTTCGTCGCCTCGGACCGCGCGTCGGCGATCCATGGTTCCGAGCTGACCATCGATGGCGGCACCGTCCCGACGCTGTAAAGCGGCTGGGCCACGTGGCCGGCGCTCACGCCGGATCGGCACGAGGTTTCTCAATACGGAGCGCCGGCGGAACCGAAAGGTCGCGCCGGCGCTGCTGTGCTCGCGGGTGGAAGCGGGCCTCGGGGTTACTGCACGGCGGCGCTGGCACTCTTCGCGGCCTCGTCGATCACGTCGGCGACGACCTTGGGCTGGGTCATGAAGACGGCGTGGCTGGCGGGCACGTCGGTGACCTTCGCGCCGATGCGCTTGGCCATGTGCTGGAGCATCTTCTGATCGAAGGCCTTGTCGTCGGTGGCGATCACCGCCCAGCTCGGCTTGCTGCGCCAGGCCGCCTGGGTCAGCTTGGTACCGAAGGACGACATGGCGATCGGCACCTGCGAGTCGCGCATGAAGGCGGCGTCGGCGCCGCTCGCATCGGCGGCAAAGCCGGCCTTGAAGTTCTCCGGCTTCACATAGCCGAAGCCGTCCTGACCGATGTCGAGAACGAATTCCGGCGGCGTGACGAAGCCTTCATATTGCTGGGCGGTGTTCTCACCGGCATCGGGCGAGAGGGCGGAGACATAGACGAGGCCGGCCACCTTGGGGTCGACGCCCGCTTCGGTGATGACGGTGCCGCCCCAGCTATGGCCGACGAGGATTGCCGGCCCATTCTGTCGGGCGAGGGCGCGCTTGGTGGCGGCGACGTCATCGGCGAGGGAGGTGAGGGGGTTCTGCACGATGGTGACGGTATAGCCGCGCTGCGTCAGGTTCTCGTAAACGCCGCGCCAGCCCGAGCCATCGGCAAAGGCGCCGTGCACCAGCACGACATTGCGGACGGACTGGGCAGCCGGGATCGGGCCGGCCGGCTGGGCGAGGGCGGCGGAGGACAGGCTGGCCGCGGCAACCACGGTGGCGAGGAGGTTCGTCGTCTTCGTGTTCATCGGCTCTCTCCATCTAATGGCGATAACTGTTATCGCGATATGTGATGGATAGGCCGTCGAATGCCTGGCTGTCAATCATTATTTATCGCGATATCATTTTTCGCGCGGCGAGGGGTGGGTGGCTCATCCCCGGCCCCATCCCGCGCCGGAGATCGGAGATGTCGCTGGCGGAGGGCGGCGCGCCCTCCGCGCTCAGGGTCGGGCGCGATCCTTGGCGCGCTGCATCTCGCGCAGTTTGCGGTCCATCTTGCGCAGCCGCACCTCGTCGGAAGCCAGGGCGGCCAGCGCCTCGATGGTGCGCGCCTCGCGCTCGTCGAGCGTGCGGGGCTTCTGGTCGATGACGCAGAGCGAGCCGACCACAAAGCCCTCATCGTCGTGTACCGGGGCGCCGGCATAGAAGCGGAACCCCGGTTCGCCGCGCACGGCGGGATTGTCGGCGAAACGCGAATCCCGGGAGAGGTCCGGGACGGAGAAGACCTGCCGTTGCAGGATGGTGTGATTGCAGAACGCCCAGCTTCGGGGGGTCTCGGGCAGGTCGAGTCCGATCCGCGACTTGAACCACTGCCGCGTCGGGGTCAGCAGGGTCATCAGGGCGATCGGCGTATCAAGGCTCTGCGCGGCCAGCCAGGTCAGCCGGTCGAAAGCCTCTTCGGGCGGGGAGTCCAGCAGGCCGGTGCGTTCGAGCGCGACCAGCCGCTGCCGCTCATTCAGGGCGATCGGGTAGGGCAGCCCGTCCTGTTCGAGAATGGGTTCCTCATCGCCCCCGATCCATTTGCGCAGGGCCGCCATGGCTTCGCCCGGACTGGCGACCCGCATGACGCGCGCGGGCAGTTCCCATGAAAGGGCGGACGGGCGTCCCACCGCCAGAAGGCGGCTTTGCGCCAATGCGGGGTTCTCCGCCAGACTCTCGATCAGCGGCTTCAGCTCCGCGACCGCGTCTTCAAGGTCCACGATGATGGCGTGCGGCTTCATCGCTCCGATCGACACGAGCGCCGCCAGAATGTCGTCGAACATCTCCGCCGTGCATTCCGGCATCTGCCCGGCAAGCTCGCGATACTGCGCCAGCCGCACGGCCGCGGCGATGATGACGACGGTGGACGATGTCGGGGCGGGTGCGCTTCGGCCCCCGCTCTCGATCAGCGCCATCACATCCGCCCGATAAACGCGCCGATGGCCGCCGGGCGTCTTCCAGGACGGGATCGTCCCGCCTTCGATGAGCAACTGCGCGGTGCGGACGGAGACGCCGAGGAGCTTGGCGGTGTCGGCAGTGGTGAGGATGTCCTTCTCGGCGTTGATCATGCTCGCATCCTTTCCGTTCGCACGCCCGAATTGCTGCCTAGCGCAAAAACACACCAAAATCACGAAAAAGCGTATTTGATAAATTTGATAGATTTGATATTCAGCGCCTTCCCTTAATGGAGGCAGCAGCATGAGCAGCATCGAGAACGGCGAGGAACTGGAGTTCGCCATCCGCGCGGCAGCGAACCAGGCGCGACTGAAGGCGGGTTTGCGGGGGCATTACGATGTCATCGTGTGTGGCGCCGGCGCCTCGGGCTCGGTCGTCGCCCGTCGGCTGGCGGAGAACCCGGACGTGCAGGTTCTCCTTGTCGAGGCGGGCGGAAGCGATGAGGCGGAAACGGTCCTCGACCCGGCGCAGTGGCCGCTCAATCTCGGCAGCGAGCGCGATTGGGGCTTCATGGCCACCCCCAATCCTCATCTCGACGGCAGGGCCCTGCCGATGTCGATGGGAAAGGGCCTTGGCGGCGGCTCCAGCATCAATGTGATGGTGTGGGCGCGCGGTCACCGCAGTGACTGGGACTTCTATGCGTCGGAGAGCGGCGATCCCGCCTGGGGCTATGACTCCGTGCTGGACATCTACCGCAGCATCGAAAACTGGCAGGGCTCACCGGACCCGGCCTACCGGGGCCGTTCCGGCCCTGTCTGGGTTCAGCCGTCGCGCGATCCCAGCCCCATCGCGCTGGCCATGCTGGATGCGGCCGAGGAGATCGGCATCCCGACCTTCGATCATCCCAATGGCGCGATGATGGAAGGGCCGGGCGGCGCGGCCCTCACCGACACGCTGGTGCGCGACGGACGGCGCCAGTCGCTGTTCCGCGCCTATGTCCATCCCTGGATGGACCGGCCGAACCTCACCGTTCTCACGGGGACGACGGTTCGGCGGGTGATCTTCGAAGGCCGGCGTGCGGTGGGCGTCGAGATCGTCCATGAGGGGCGCATCTCCACGGTCCGCGCCACCCTCGAAGTGGTTCTGTCGCTCGGTGCGATCCACACGCCGAAGTTGCTGATGCATTCGGGCATCGGCGACCGCGAGGAACTGGGGCGCGTCGGAATCCCCGTCCTCCAGCATCTGCCGGGTGTCGGCGGCAATCTTCAGGATCACGTGGCGTTCTGCTGCATCTGGGAATATCGCGAGCCTGTCGCGCCCCGCAACACCGGTAATGAGGCGACGCTCTACTGGAAATCGCGACCGGAGCTTGAGGCGCCCGATCTGCTGTTCTGCCAGGTGGAATTCCCGGTGCCGAGCGAAAGAACCGCCGCGCGGGGCGCTCCCTCTCATGGCTGGACAATGTTCGCGGGCCTCGCGCGACCGGCCAGTCGCGGCCAACTGCGCCTGACCGGCGCGGACCCTGCCTCGGAGATGGTGGTCGACGCCAACATGATGTCGGCTCCGGCGGATATGGAGTCGGCGCTGGCCTGCATCGAGCTGTGCCGCGAACTCGGCAATGCCAGGGCCTTTGCGCCTCTCGTTGCCCGCGAGTCGCTGCCGGGCCCGCTGGCCGGCGACGCCATGAAGCAGTTCGTGCGCGAATCGGCGGTGACCTACTGGCATCAGAGCTGCACCGCCAAGATGGGGCGCGACGAGCGGTCGGTCGTCGATGCCTCGCTCAAGGTCTATGGCGTCGAGGGGCTTCGGATCGCCGATGCCTCCATCATGCCGCGGGTGGCAACCGGCAACACGCAGGCCCCCTGTGCCGTGATCGGCGAGCAGGCGGCGCGGATCATCCGGCGCGCGCATCGCATCTGAGCCGTCGCGGCAGGGCTGTCCGTTCCCATGACGGTCCTGCCGCCAGCTCCGGTGCCAAGCCCCATCGTCAAGCCGTGGAAACCTCCCGTGCATCCTTCGAGAGCTGCTGAAACGACGACGACCATCATGCCGCCTGCCGGGCCGGCCATCCCGATACGGGCGTTGATCGTGACCGATGATCGCGATCTACGCGGGCGTATCGCCGATCACTTCGGCGAGAACCTTTGCCATGCCGTCGGCACCAGCCGGATGCCGGCCGTCGCCCGTCTTCAGACGGACCAGCTCAACCTCATCGTGCTGGACATGCAGCTTGAGCCCCTGGGAGGCTTTGACGAACTCCGCCGGCTGCGCGCCGTGTCGGACATTCCGGTGATCCTGATGGCGCACAAGCCGCGCGACCCCTATGACAGCGTCATCGGGCTGGAGCTCGGCGCCGACGATGTGCTCTTTGCGCCGCTCAATCCCCGGGAGCTACTGGCGCGGGCGCGCGCCATTATGCGTCGGCAGGGCCGGCCCCATGGCGCCGCGGCCCAACTCAAGCGCGGCGGCTATCGCTTCATGGGATGGGAACTGCTCCGCCGCACCCGGACCCTGAAGAACCCCATGGGGCGGCTCGTCAAACTCAGCAAGAGTGAGTATGCGCTGCTGACCGCCTTTCTGGACGCGCCGCGCCGGCCGCTCTCCCGCGTTCACCTCATGCGCGCCACGCGCCAGCACGAGGACATTTTCGATCGCAGCATCGATGTCCAGGTGCTCAGATTGCGCCGAAAGCTCCAGCCATTGCCGGCGGCACCGCAACTGATCAGGACCGAGCGAGGGGTCGGCTATGTCTTCGACGCCGATGTCGAGCCGTTGTTCTGAATTGGCTCAGCGCCTCGGTCGCGGCTACGCGCGGGGCTTATGCGCCGACAGGACCGCAATGCCGAGCAGGCCGCCGATGAGACCGACATGCTCGGTTGCCGTATGAAAGGCGATGGTACGAAACGGCTCCTCGCTCATGGTCCAGAAATGATGGACCAGCGGGATCGTCAGCGCGGTGAACATGCCAAGCGCGCCCGCGCCGAGCCACACGTGGCGGCCGGTGATGACGAGCAGCGAGCCGCCGAGTTGCACCGCCACCGTGGCAATGTTGAACGCGACGGCCGGCTCCAGCCCGAAATGGGCCATCTCCGCGACGCCGCCGGTGAAGTCGATGAGCTTTGACAGGCCGCTCGCCCAGAACGGGAAGGTCAATGCGATCCGTGCCAGCACTGTTGCCGCGGGCCGGCGCAGGATCGTTGTCATCGCGGTGTTCATGCTGGTTTCCAGTGGTGAGCGACGCCATCTCACCCAGTGAGATGGCGGTGTGGATGCGGTGACGGAAAGGCTGCGATTCAGCGGGCGGACCGCTCGGGAATCCGCACCATCAGCTCGGTGTAGCCGTGAATGAAGGTCGAGAAGCTCCGCGCGGGGGGCTGCACCACCTCGATGCGCGGGAACCGCTTCATTATCTCTTCCCAGAGGATCCGCAGTTGCAGATCGGCGAGGCGGGCGCCGATGCAGCGATGGATGCCGGCGCCAAAGGCGAGATGACGCCGTGCATTTGGCCGGTCCAGAACGAACCGCTCGCTTTGCTCGAAGACCTCTTCGTCGCGGTTCCCGGACAGATACCAGAGGACGACCTTGTCTCCCTTGGCGATGTCGGCGCCGCCGAGCGAGACATTGCGCATCGCCGTTCGGCGCATATGGGCGATCGGGGTCTGCCAGCGCAGGACTTCCGGGGTGAGGTTCACCAGCAAAGCGGGGTTGGCGTCGAGCTTCCGGCGCTCCTGCGGAAACTGGTCGAACGCCAGCACGCTGCCGCTGATGCTGTTGCGCGTCGTGTCATTGCCGCCGACGATCAGCAGCACGATGTTGCCCTGAAGTTCCGCGGGAGACATGCCGCGCGTCTCCGGGTTGGACGCCAGCATGTAGATGAGATCCTGCCCGGCGGGCGCGCTCAGGCGCTCGTGCCAGATCATGTCGAAGGTGGCGAAACACTCCTGCATCACGCGCAGCTTGTCCGCCATGGTCGGGAAGGCGGGGGAGCCGGGCAGGGCGACCGCCGCCTCGGACCAGCGGATGAGATCCCGCGATCTCGGTTGGGGAAAGCCCAGCAGCAAGGCGAGCGTGCGCGCCGTCAGCTCGACGGAGACGCGATCGACCCAGTTGAAGTCTTCGCCGATCGGCAGGGCGTCCAGCACCTCCACGGTCCATTGCCGCAGCTGCCCGCTCATCTGCGCCACGCGTTCGGGCGAGAAGGCGGGCGCGACGGCCTTGCGCTGCTCGGTGTGGCGCGGCGGGTCCATGGCGATGAAGGAGGGCCGGAACTGCGGCTCGTCGGGATGCGAGGTGATGGTGATGCCGCCATTGAAATGGTCGGAGGAGAAGGTCTGCGGATCAAGCTCGATCGCCTCGATGTCGCCATGCCGCGTAACCGACCAGTAGGAACCGAACAGCCCGTCAGCGCAGTAGTGAACCGGCGCCTCGCGGCGAAGCCGCTCGAAATAGCGGCCGACGACTCCGGCCTGAAAGAGACCCGGCTGGGCCACATCGATGCGCTCAAGGGGGAGTTTTGAGACGTCGTCATGCGCGCTCTCAACAGAGCCGCTCATCGCGTGAGTCAGGGCCGGAGTCTTGGCGTGGGTCATGGGATTTCCTCATGGATCGAGGCTCCCAATTGCCGGGACGTGCGCTACCGCATCATTGCGCCAGCCGCCGAATGGCTACAGATGTCGTCCGCCGGTGCCGCGCGGGAGCCCCCCTCGGCCATGCCTCGATGCGGAGCTACCCGAACCGCAGCCGGGTCAATTCCTCGGACGTCTCCCAGAGCCGGGCCGCCACCGCGCCATCCAGCGCCTGCTTCGGGGGTGGCTCCTCGGTGGGGTGGCCGCGCGTTCCCCGCAGCCGGTCGGGACCATAATGGGCGCCGTCCCGCGCCGCAGGGGCCGTGGCGGCGAACAGCGTGGGCAGCGCGCCCTGTGCCGCGGGCTGGAAAAGTAACCGAAACACGCGGCGCAGGAAGTAGATCGTGCGGGTAGGCCCGCCGGGGGTGTTGTACAGGAGATCCGTGCGCGAGAGGCCGGGATGCGCCGCCAGACTCTGCACGCCCCATCCCGCGGCCGTGCTGCGCCGGCTCAACTCGAACGCGAACATGATGCAGGCCAGCTTGGACTGGGCATAGGCGGGAAACGGCGTGTAGCGGCGCTCTGACTGTAGATCGTCGAAATGGATCGCGCCTCCGCGCGCGGCGATGCTGCCCACGGTCACAACGCGCGGCGCCTGTCCGTTCTTCAGCAGCGGCAATAACTGCCCGGTGAGGGCGAAATGACTGAGATAGTTGGTGCCGAACTGAAGCTCGAAACCGTCCTGGGTCAGGCGGCGCTGCGGCGGGGTCATCACACCGGCATTGTTGATCAGCAGATCGAGGCTGTCCTGTTCTCCCGCCAGCCGCGCGGCGAAGGCGGCGACCGAGGCGAGGCTGGCAAGGTCAACCTCACCGAACCGCACCTGCGCGCCGGGAATGGCGTGCCGGATCGCGGCCACGGCGGCGGCCCCCTTCTTCGGATTGCGCCCGGCGATGACCACGCTGGCTCCGGCGCGGGCCAAAGCCAGCGCGTCCTCATAGCCCAGCCCCCCTGTGCCGGTGACGACGGCGGAGCGGCCATGTTGCGAGGGAATATTGGCGGTGGTCCATCGAGTCATTGTCGTTCCTTGCTGTTCGGAAGGGCCGGCGATGGATTTGTTCGCCTCGGCCCGGCGCATCCCGCTAGGGTGCCTGCGGCGCGGGAAACCGCCATGCCGGAACGCGCAGAAAACATGCCTATTCCTCCAAATGGTTTGGAGGGGGCGCGTGGCGACTGCCAGGCGTTGCTTCCCCGGCTATGGCTTCCCGGAAGCATGATGCGCTCGTCATGGAGGTGCATCCCGCTGCGCGCGACGTCGTGTTGGCGCTGCTGGGCACAGCCTCACGGCACGCGGCGAAAGACGATGCTCTGGCCGAGCAGGGGGGTGCCCATATAGGCGCGGACTTCCATCTTCTCGCCCACCAGTTCAGCCTGGGCCGACATGGTGCGGCCGGTGGCGCCGCTGTAGAAGTTCCCGCCTTCCCAGCGGCGATCCCGCTCGTCCCATGTGAGATCGGTGACGAAGACGATGCCTTCCAGCGAACGGCCGCGCAGCGCCGGATCCGGATTGAGGGTATCCTTCTTGAAGGTCTTGCCGTCGGCTTCGACCACAAGCTTTCCGTAGATCATCCGGGCGGCATAGCTTCCGCCGGCATCGAACATTTCCAGCTTGATGTTGCCGTTCTCGGCTTCCCAGACGCCGACGATCTGGTCCGGCGAGGAAGCCTGGGCAAGCGCCTGGCTGGAAGGGAGCGCGGTTATCGCGGCCGCGAGGCTGGCGGCCAGCAGGGAGCCCATGACGGAGTTGCGCATTGTCGGTTCCTATCGAATGAGGAGATGCGGGCGACCGACGCTCGGCGCCGTGTCGCCTCAGCCTGGTGATGGCCGCTGCTTCCGTGTCCCGGCCGCCGGAAGCGTGGCCACGGACCCGGTCCGGGGCGTCTCTCCTCGGTGAGAGGCTGGCCCGCGGCAGGTCGGTCATCGAGGGTGGACGTTACGCGCCGACGGGGCGAAGGCGAATGCCGAAACGCGCAAAGAATTTGCCTGATCCTCCAATCCTCGGGGGAGGCAGGGAGGTCGGCGGAGCCGTCGCGCCGCTCTGCGGAAGCCGCGCGCGGCCCCGAACGAAAACGCCCCGCCGTCAGGCCGGTCACGGCTGACGACGGGGCGCGGGCGTTGCGGCGACTCGCGAAGGGCGGCGTCGGGTGCGCCTCAGGCGCTCTGGGCGGTGGGCAGATCGCGCCCCGTCAGCGACCGGTAAAGGCGATGCTGGTTCATGACGTCCCGCTTGGGGGCGACGCCGAACATGCGGGAATATTCGCGGCTGAACTGGGACGCGCTCTCATAGCCGACCTTGTAGGAGGCGTCCGCCACGCTGGCGGCGTTCGCCACCATCAGGCGCCGCGCCTCCAGCAGGCGCAGCTGCTTCTGGTATTGCAGCGGCGTCATCGAGGTCAGCGCCTTGAAATGCTGGTGGAAGGAGGACGGGCTCATGCGTGCGGCCTCCGCGAGCTGCTCCACGCGCATGGGCTGGGCGATGTTGTCGCGCAGGAGATGAATCGCCTTGGCCACGCGCTCGGTCGCCGATGCGGGCAGGGACAGCTTGCAGATCTCGGCGCCGTGCGGCCCGCTCAGCAGCCAGTAGCAGATATCGCGCATGACGGAGGGATAAAGGATGGGGATCGCCTTCGGGCTGTCGGACAGTCTCACGAGGCGGTGGATGCACTCGGCGAGAGGCTCGTCGATCTGGGCCACGAAGATGCAGGGGCCGCCACTGGCCGGCGCCGTCGGCGGTTCGTCCAGATGCTCGACCATGTCACGAATGACCGCGACATCCAGGTCGATCGTGAGGCCGACAAAAGGCTCGTCGGCACTGGCCTCGATGATCCGGCCGGAGCCCGGCATCTCGATGCTCACCACCAGACATTCCATAGGGCCGTAATTGAGCGTGTCGCTGCCGAAGAGAATTTGCTTGGCGCCCTGCAGCACCACGCAGAGCGAGGGCTGATAGATCTTGCGGTGGGGCATCACTTCCTGAAAGGAGCGGATGATGTTGACCCCGGCCATCGGGGTCTGGAACAGGCCCTGCCCGCCGCCCTTGCTCTCGATATACGCAGTGACGGCCTCAAAAAGCGATGACGGCACAGACGCCTCCGGTTCGTTGCGTGTCCTGCGCACCCTGCCTCGCTCGGCGGGAGGGATATGGGCGCTTGCAGGAATAGGCAGATTTATTGACGTTTCGGGCATTCTGATCATTGGACACTCCTTCTAGCCTATTGGTGCGACCCAAAGCTGAGGAGCCTGCCTAGGATGACGGAAACGGCCGCGAGATCAATAGATGGGCTGAAGGATATCCCTTATCCATCCGCCACATCCGGTAGCGAATACGTGAGCGGATGGCGGGTAAGCGTTACACTTCTGACGCTTTTTCTCGTGAGTTCGATCTCGCAGGTCGATCGCATTCTGCCCTTCATTATGGCTGAGGCGATTAAACTCGACCTCTCTCTGAGTGATACCGAGGTCGGCTTGCTGACCGGCGTGCCGTTCGCGGTCTGCTACACGCTGCTGTCACTGCCGCTGGCACGCGCCGCGGATCGGGGCTCGCCGCGTTTTGTCCTTGTCGCCTGTATCCTGGCGTGGAGCGCGATGACGGCGTTTGGCGGCATGGCCGCGAGTTTCCTGATGCTGGCCTTTACCCGGTTCGGTGTCGCCGCCGGCGAGGCGGGTGCGTTCCCCGCCGGTCATGCAATCATCGCCCGCAAGATCCGGCCGGAGCGCCGCGGCATGGCGATCGGCCTCTTCGCCATGGGCATGCCGATGGGCGCCATGATGGGCTTCGCGGCCGGCGGCGCGGTCGCCGACACGCTGGGCTGGCGGGTCGCGCTGATCGGTGCGGGGGCCATTGGCGGGCTTATCGCCCTGTTCGCGCTGGTGGTCATCGGCCCGATGGCGCCGCTCCGACAGGCCGCCTCCGGCGAATCCTTTCTGCGCTCAAGCGCGCGGCTGCTGGCGGCGCCGGCCTTTCGCTGGCTGTTCGTCGGCGCGATCGCGGTCGGCTTCGCCTCGGCACCGTTCTATGCCTTCGCCGGGCCGTTCCTTATCCGAGTTCACGGGTTTACCGCCAGCGAGGCTGGATTGGCCTTCGGGCTGCTGCAAGGGCTGATGGGCATTTTCGGCACCCTGATCGGCGGGCGCATGTTCGACCGCGCGGTCCAGTCCGGCACCGGCCGGGTGCTGGGTCCGCCCGCCATCCTGTTCCTCATCGCCAGCGTGACGACCACCGCCGCACTGTTCGCGCCGGCCGGCTGGGTGTCCGTTGCCCTCCTGGTGCCAGGCATGCTGTCCTTCGCCTTCATGCTGCCCTGGGCCTTCGGAGCCGGACATCTCGTGGCGGGCCGGGGCAATGAGGCGCAGGCCACCAGCCTCATGATGGTGGGCTCCGGCCTCCTGGGTCCCGCTCTGGGGCCTCTCATGGTCGGCATGATCAGCGATGCGGCGACCGGCGCACAGATCCCCAACGGCCTTGCGCTTGGCTTGCTGACGGTTCCGGTCGCGAGTGTCCTGACCGCCATTGCCATGTTGATCGCCAATCAACGCATAGCGGCCTCGTTCGCGCGCCGCTGAACGACCCCTCCGATCCCCTCTGGCCGTGAATGTCGGGGCTGGACATGAGTTCCCTCGACTCACGTCCCGCGCCGGACGCAGATCGGATCAGGAAACACCGCCCCTGTTTCCGCTGATCCGATGGGTCGCCAAACGCCTGAGGCGCTGGTGACTCCGCGGCCATCGAAGGCAACCCGCGCCGCAACGCGTGCCTTCGGTGGCCGCCCCCAGACGTGCCGTGCCCCGCGCGGCTTCCCCTCCCTCTCCGAGAACCTTTCCCATGAACACGCAGCATATGGCCGAGACCTTCGGCTTCTTCCAGGCATGGCTGAAAGCTCCGTTACGCGTGGCCGCCGTGGCCCCGTCGGGACGAGCACTGGCCCGCCTCATCACCCGCGAGATTTCGCGCGACACCGGGCCGGTGATCGAACTGGGGCCGGGTACCGGCGCGTTCACCCGCGCCCTGATTGCGCGTGGCGTCCGGCCGAAGGACCTCGCCCTGATCGAATTCGGATCGGAGTTCGCCGTTGCGCTCCAGGCCCGCTATCCCACGGCGCGGACCCTCTGGATGGATGCCGCCCGGCTCAGAACCGTCGAGCTGTTCGACGGCCAGCCCGCCGGCGCCGTGGTCAGCGGGCTTCCCCTCCTGACCATCCCACCGCGCAAGGTGATGGCGATCCTGATAGGTGCGTTCGGCAAGATGCGGCCGGACGGCGCCTTCTACCAGTTCACCTACGGCCCACGCTGCCCGGTTTCACCGCGCGTGCTCGACCATCTCGGCCTCGAGGCCGAACGCATCGGCTGGGCGCTGGCCAATTTTCCTCCTGCGGCAGTCTACCGGCTCCGCCGGAGCGGTGGGGAACGTGACCCCAGCCTGTAGGCGCGCCATCGCGCCGGACAAGGATCGGCGAGGCGAAGCACCATGTGCCGCCGCACGCTCGCTCCCGCCTCTGCAAGTCTCCTTGTGCTCCATAAGTCCCCTTGTGCTCCAACTCCTCCTTGGCGGTTCTGCCGCGCGGCCGGGTTCGGGTGCCACACGGAAGAGTGTAACAGTTCGTACGCGCCGGCCTCTTCGCGACAGGTCACGACAAAGTCGCCCTTTCGCTGCGCAAACTGAGCGACAAACGCCCGCTAACGTTCCCCCAGACCAGACGAGGAGGTGCGGTTCCACATCCGCCACGCCTCCAAATGCGCGCCGCATCCTCGCGGTGCCTGTCGGAAGGAACGTCATGAACAGGAATATCCAAGACCAGCATCCCGACTACGTGCTGCGACGGCTCGACGGAAGAAGCAGTCTCAGCAAGACCCTGCTCGTGGAAGGCGTGCTCTGTGCGGTGGCCATCGGCCTGCTCGTGCTGGTGCCGGCCATGGCCTCCGACCCGTCGTCGGCCACGCCGTCCACCGTCGTCGCGACGCATCGTGTGTGCACGCCTTCCTTCATCCTGGAGGAGTTTGACGAAGCAATGCCGTCGGGGACGGCCGGTGCCTGGAGCGTACCGCCGCCGGCCTGCGCCACGTCGGCGCCTCACACGCTGATCGTGCGAGGGAACACGCAGCCAACCGGTTCCTTCGAATGAACACCGGCCCGGCCAGCAGCCATCACACCGATCTGGAATGCCTTTAGCCCGGAGAGGGAAGGACCATGACCGCGTTCACGATCAACGGGCGGGCCGTCAAGGTTGCCGCCGAACCCGACACGCCTCTTTTGTGGGTCATCAGAGACCAGCTCAAGCTCACCGGCACGAAGTTTGGTTGCGGCATCGCGTTGTGCGGCGCCTGCACAGTCCATCTCGATGGCGAGCCCGTGCGCTCCTGCCAGACGCAGCTACAGGACGTGACCGGGCGGCAGGTGACGACGATCGAGGGCCTTTCCCCGGATTCCAGTCACCCCCTTCAGAAGGCCTGGATCGGCGAACAGGCGCCGCAATGCGGCTACTGCCAGTCCGGCCAGATCATGCAGGCGGCCGCGCTGCTGGCGAGCAACCCGCACCCCAGCCGCGAGCAGATCGTCGAACACATGGACGGCAATCTGTGCCGCTGCGGAACCTATGACCGGATCATCCGCGCCATCGAACGCGCCGCGCAGGAGAACTGAACCATGCCGGTACATGTCCAGCCTCGCGCGACGCCCCTCTCGCGGCGCAGCTTCCTCGTCACGCTTGGCGCAACCGGCATCGCCGTGGCCTTCGGCGATCTGCTCCCTCCCGCGCACGCCTCCGATATCACAGGGGCGGCGGTCGGCGACTTCGCGCCCAATGCGTGGGTGACCATCGCCGCCGACGGGACCGTCAGCCTCATATGTCCGGCCGTCGAGATGGGACAGGGCGTGCAGACCGCGCTGCCGCTGCTCATCGCCGAGGACATGGACGCCGACTGGGAGAAGGTGCGGGTCGTGCAGGCGCCCTCCGATGCGGGAAAATACGGTAATCCCGGCTTCTACGGTATCCAGCTGACGGGCGGCAGCGAGAGCACGCGCGGCTATTACCAGTTGTTACGCCTGGCCGGCGCGCAGACACGCAAGGTTCTTCTGGCCGCCGCCGCCACGCGGCTGGAGGTGCCGGTCCGCGAACTCGCGACCGAGCCGGGCCGGGTCGTGCACGCCCGCAGCGGGCGCTCGCTCGGCTATGGCGAGATCGCGGCGACGGGGATGCTGCCCGATCCGCTGCCGCAGGCGACGGAGGCGGACCTTAAGCCGGCCGACCAATGGCGCTATATTGGCCGCCGCGATGTCGATCGCATTGACGTGCCCTCCAAGGTCAATGGCACGGCACAATTCGGCATCGATGTTGACCTGCCGGGCATGCTTTATGGAGCGGTCCTGCGCGCGCCGGTGCCCGGCGAGCGGCCCGCGCACATCGACGATGCCGCAGCCAGGACGGTGACCGGCATCACCCGGATCGTTCCACTGCCTTATGGCGTCGGTGTCATTGGCGAGAGCACGGATGCGGCGCGGCGTGCCAAGGAGGCACTGGTGGTGACCTGGAGCACCACGTCGCGGGTGCGCCGCTATGACAGCGCCATACTGGCGGAAACGTACCGGGATGTCGGACGCGATCTCGCCCAGCCCGGCGTACCGGCGCGCGCCGTCGGCGATGCGCCCGGCTCCATCGCCGGTGCGGCACGGGTGATCGTCGCCGATTATGTGACCGACCATGTCCACCACGCCACCATGGAGCCGATGAACGCCACCGCGCTCGTCTCGGGCGATCTGGTCGAGATCTGGGCGCCAACGCAGGGCCCCACGGCGACGCAGGGCTTCGCCGCCGCCGCCGCGGGGACCAGCCCGGACAAGGTCAAGGTCCACACCACCCTCATCGGCGGCGGCTTCGGCCGCCGGGCCGAGGACGATTTCATCACCGATGCGGTGTTGCTCGCTCGGGAGGTCGAAGGCCGTCCCGTCAAGGTGACCTGGAGCCGCGAGGATGATGTGCGGCACGGCAAGTACCGGCCGCTCGCCGCCCAGCATGTGGAGGTGGGGCTGGACGAGGCGGGCAATATTGTCGGCTGGCGTCACCGCGTAGTGGCCGACTCGATCTTCGCCCGGACCTTGCCCGAGATGTTCAAGAGTGATGGGGGCCTCGACACCGTCGTCACCGACGGGACCCTCTTCAACTATCGCGTTCCCGCTCATCTGGTGGAGTACATCCGGCAGGACAATGCGCGCGATATCGGATTCTGGCGGGCCGTCGGCTATGGCCAGAATAATTTCGGCGTCGAGTGCACCCTCGACGAAGTGGCGGCGGCACGGGGTGTCGATCCGGTCTCGCTCCGGCTCGAACTGCTGAGCGGGCAGCCCCGCGCGCAGAAGGTGATCGAGGCCGTCGCGCGCATGGCCGAATGGGAGCGCCCTCGCGAGGGGCGGGCCCTTGGGCTGGCCTATACCGATGCCTTCGAGGCGCATTGCGCGCAGGTCGTCGAGGTGTCGCTGGATCGCGAGAGCGGGGAAATCCGCGTGCATGACGTGTGGTGCGTGGTCGATCCGGGCATCGCGGTGCAGCCGCGCAACATCGAGGCCCAGATCGTCGGCGCGATCCTCTTTGGCGCCAGTCACGCGCTCTATGAGCAGATCAACATCGTGGCGGGAGAGGTGCAGGAAACCAATTTCGACACCTACCGCATCCTGCGCATGTCGGAGATGCCCCGCATTCATGTTCAGGTGACGCCGACCCCGGAGAACAAGCCGGCCGGCATCGGCGAGATCGGCTTGCCTCCGGTCGGTCCGGCCATCGCCAACGCCGTCGCCCGCCTCACCGGTGGCGTGCGGCTGCGGCACTACCCGTTCCTGCCGGAAAGGGTAAAGGCGGCGCTGGCCGGCTGACCGATATTGGCCCCGTATGTGTCGGCGCGGCTCGAAGACCCGGCGCCGACATCCATCACCGCTCTGCGCGGCTGCACAGCCGGTGCATCTTTTCCAGGTCAGCGTTATTGGCCGGCACATAGGCCATCAGCCTGAGGTCCGGTCTGCCGTCGATGGCAAAGGACGAGAATTCGAAAGTGATCTCGCCAACGGCTGCGTGGCAGATCGTCTTCACGCCTTCCCCGGTCATCTGCACGTCGTTCTCGCTCCACAGGCGTGTGAAGTCGGCGCTTTTGGCGGAGAGTTCCGCGACCAGTTCGCGCGCCCGCTCGTCCTCACCCGCCCGCGCGGATTCGGCGCGAAAGGTGGCTACCAGGAAACGTGCGACGGCTTCCCAATCGCCCTGGGCCGCGCGGGTCGCCGGATTGAGGAACATCCGTCGCAAGATGTTGCGCTCATTTGGCGCGAGGGCTTCGTAGTCGGTGAGAACAAGCCGTGCGGCGCGGTTCCAGCCGATGATGTCCCATGTCGACGTTGCGACGGTCGCCGGGATCATCGGCATGGCGTCGAGGAACCGTTGCAGCCGCCCCGAAATGCCCTGCTGCGCCGGGATGCGAGCTTTCGGCGGATGGCCGATGCCGACCAGGAACAGGTGCTCCCGCTCCGCCTCGGTCATCATGAGCGCATTGGCGAGGCTGTCGAGCACGCGCGGCGAGGGGGCGCCGCCGCGGCCCTGTTCGAGCCATGTGTACCAGGTGGTGCTGATATGGGCCCGCTGGGCCACTTCCTCCCGCCGCAGACCCGGCGTGCGCCGACGACCGCCAAAGCCGAGAGCGGCGGCGTCGAGCCGCTGCCGGCGGTCCTTCAGGAACGCGCCAAGGCGGTTTGTTTCGCAGGTGCTGTCCAGTCTGGTAGTCATTATACCCGTATAAAGTCACATCTTTAACTGGTTGTATTCTGGCGAATATTCTCCTCCTCGACAAGAAGGAGGACAGTCATGCGAGTATTTGTGACCGGCGCGACCGGCTTCGTCGGCTCCGCCGTGACGGCGGAACTGCTGGCTCACGGCCATCGGGTTCTGGGGCTTGCGCGGTCGGATCGGAGTGCGGAGGAACTCGGACGGGTGGGCGCGGAGGTTCTTCGCGGGAACCTCCAGGCTCCTGAAACGCTTCGGCAGGGCGCGCAGCTCTGTGAGGCCGTCATCCATACCGGCTTCATCCACGACTTCTCCCGGTTCGCGGAAGCCTGCGCGATCGATCGGGCCGCCATTGAGGCACTCGGCGCGGCCATCGAAGGGACAGCCAAGCCGCTGATCGTCACGGCGGGCCTTGCTTCCCTCAACGCTCCCGGACCCGTTGCCCTGGAGGTCGACGCCGCCCTCCCTCCGTCCGACAGCTATCCACGGGCCTCCGAAGCCGCGGCGCGGGCTCTCGCCGAGCGCGGCATTCGGGCGGGGATCATGCGCCTGCCTCCGTCGGTGCATGGCAGAGGCGACCACGGCTTCGTCCCGTTGCTGATCGACATGGCGCGGCGGAAGGGCCGCTCGGCCTGTATCGGCGAGGGCGAAAACGCCTGGCCCGCCGTGCATGTGGAGGATGCCGCCCGCGCCTTTCGCCTCGCTGTCGAGCATGGGCCGGGCACCGCGACATTCCACGCGGTGGCTGAAGAAGGCATCCCGTTCCGACAGATTGCGCAGGCGATTGCGGCGGGTCTGGGCGTTCCCTTCGTCTCGCTGACGCCGGATGAGGCGCGCGATCATTTCGGCTGGTTCGTCGACTTCGCGTCGATGGATCAGCGCGCCTCCAGCCGGCAAACCCAGGCCACGCTGAGATGGAGCCCCTCGGGGCCTGACCTTCTGACCGACATTCAGGAAGCGGGCTATTTCGAATCCCGCCCGCTCTGACGGCGAAAGAGGGTCAGAGGCCGAGCCCCCCGGCGACGACGGCCCCGCGCCGGAGGGCAGGGCGCGTCGCCTCGGTCGAAGCCGCGACTGTCCTACTTTGTATCAATTCTTATCAAGCCGTGCCTTGGCGACACATCGCGACAAAACAAGGCGGAGGCGGCACGCTTCTGCGACACCGCGCCCCTAGCGTTCCACCGTCAACGAACGCACGCCGCGACGCGCGCTGGGCGCCTATGCCTTCAGCTCCGGGCGGCAACGATATGCACCGTTTCTCCAGTCGGGGTCCCATCATGGTTCAACTCACCATCAACGGGCAGATGCACGAGATCGAGGCCGAGCCCGATACGCCGCTTCTCTGGGTGCTGCGCGAACAGGCTGGCCTCACCGGCACCAAATTCGGCTGTGGCGTCGCGCAATGCGGCGCCTGCACGGTTCACATCGACGGCGTGGCCACGCGGTCCTGCGTGATGCCGCTGGAAGCCATCGGTGCCGACCAGAAGATCGTGACCATTGAGGGCCTGTCGCCGGATGGCTCGCACCCCGTGCAGAAGGCCTGGCTGGCGCTTGAGGTTCCGCAGTGCGGCTATTGCCAGACCGGCATGATCATGGCGGTCGCCAGCCTGCTGGAGACCAACCCCAAGCCGACCGACGACGACATCAATGCCGAGATCACCAATATCTGCCGCTGCGGCACTTATAACCGCGTCCGAGCCGCCATCCACATGGTGGCCGACGGCAAGGCCGGCTGAGGAGAGCGAGATGAGCATCATTCAGTCGGTATCGCGCCGCAACTTCATCGTCGGCTCCGCCGCCACCGTTGGCGGTCTGTCGCTCGGCTTCCACGTTCCGTTCGCCGCGCTGGCGCAGGACGCGGCAGCCGCAGGGCCGCCGGAAGTCAATGCCTGGGTCGTGGTGAAGCCCGACGACACGGTCGTCATCCGGGTGGCCCGCTCGGAAATGGGCCAGGGAACGCTCACCGGCCTTGCCCAACTCGTCGCCGAGGAGCTGGAATGCGACTGGTCGAAGGTCACCACCGAATATCCCACGCCGGGTGAGAACCTGAAGCGCGACCGCGTCTGGGGCAGCTATTCCACCGGCGGCAGTCGCGGCATCCGCGATTCCCATGATTACGTCCGCAAGGGCGGTGCCGCCGCGCGCCACATGCTGATCGCTGCGGCGGCGGCGGAATGGAAGGTGCCGGCCGGCGAATGCACGGCCGCCAACAGCATCATCACCCACACGCCCAGCGGGCGCACCACCAGCTTCGGCAAGGTCGCCGACGCCGCCGGCCGCCTGACGCCGCCCGCCGAGGTGACGCTGAAGGACCCGAAGGACTGGAAGATCGCCGGCAAGCCGCTGGCGCGTCTCGACACGGTGGAAAAACTCACCGGCAAGCAGATTTACGGCGCCGACCTCACGCTGCCGGGCATGCTCAACGCCGCCATCAAGGCCTGCCCCACCTTCGGCGGCAGGCTGGTGAGCTTCGATGCGGCGGCGGTCGAGAAGATGCCCGGCGTGAAGAAGGTGGTGAAGGTGGACGACACCGCCGTCGCCGTCGTCGCCGATACGTGGTGGCGCGCCAAGACGGCGCTTGATGCCCTGCCGATCGTCTGGGATGACGGCCCCAACAAGGGTCTCAGCAGCGCGAGCATCCGCCAGATGCTGGCGGAGGGGTTGGACGCCACGGATGCCTTCATCGGCAACAGTCAGGGCGATGCCAAGGCCGAGCTGGCCCGCGTGACGGCCGCCGGCGGCAAGGTGATCACCGCCACCTACGCCTACCCGTACCAGAACCACGCCACCATGGAGCCGATGAACGCCACCGCGCTCTACACCTCGGACAAATGCGAGGTGTGGGTGCCGACGCAGAACGGCGAGGCCAGTCTCGCGGCCGTCGCCGAGGCGTCCGGTCTGCCGGTCGCCCAGTGCGAGGTCTACAAGATCAATCTCGGCGGCGGCTTCGGTCGGCGCGGCAATTTCCAGGACTATGTCCGCCAGTCGGTCAGCATCGCCAAGCAGATGCCCGGCACCCCGGTCAAGCTGCTGTGGTCGCGCGAGGAGGACATGCTCCACGGCGCCTATCACCCGACCACGCAGGCCAAGCTCACCGGCGCGCTGGACGCGGATGGCAATTTGACCGCGCTCCACATGCGCATTTCCGGCCAGTCGATCCTTGCCTGGGTGCGGCCGGAAGGCATGCAGGGCGGCATGGACCCGGTGGTGTTCCAGGGGCTGACCGCGAAACTGCCGGAAGGCCATCTCGCCTATACCGTGCCCAACCTCCTCATCGATCACGCCATGCGCAACCCGCCGATCCCGCCGGGATTCTGGCGCGGCGTGAACCTCAACCAGAACGCCATCTACATGGAGTGCTTCGTCGACGAGCTGGCCCATGCGGCCGGCGCCGAGCCGCTCGCCTTCCGGCGCAAGCTGATGGTCAATCATCCCAAGCACCTCGCCGTGCTGGAGGCGGCGGCCAGGGGCATCGGTTGGGACACGCCGCCAGCCGAGGGTCGCTTCCGTGGCCTTGGCCAGATCATGGGCTTCGGCTCCTATGTCGCGGCCGCCGCCGAGGTGTCGGTCGAGGATGGCCAGCTCAAGATCCACCGCATCGTCGCCGCCACCGATCCCGGCCATGTGGTCAACCCGGCGCAGGTCGAGCGGCAGGTGGAGGGCTCGTTCGTCTATGGCCTGTCCGCATGCCTCTATGGCGAGTGCACGGTCGCGGGCGGCCGGATGGAACAGGAGAACTTCGACACGTATGAGGTGCTTCGCATGGCGCAGATGCCGGCGGTGGAGACCATTATCCTGCCCTCCGGCGGCTTCTGGGGCGGTGTTGGCGAGCCGACCATCGCGGTCGCGGCGCCGGCGGTGCTCAATGCGCTGTTCGCCGCGACCGGCAAGCGTTACCGCACCATGCCGCTGAAGAACCACGAGCTTGCCTGATGTGGCGGGTTCATCTCGTACTGGCGGCGCTGTGGATCTTCGTGTCCGCCGCGCCGGCAGATGCCGCGCCGCCGCGCGGGGCGACCTCCTGTTCGGGATGCCATCCGCGCACCGCCGGAAAGGGGCCCGTCCCGAGCTTGAACGGACAGCCCGCCGAGCAGATTGTCGCGCAGATGGCGGCGTTCCGCACCGGCGAGCGCCGCTCGACCGTGATGGCGCGTATCGCCAAGGGTTTCACCGATGAGGAAACGCGCGCCATCGCCGACTATTTCGCCGCGGGCGGCAACGCTCCCGCTCAGCCGTAGGAGCGTCTTGCGGGGACTGGCGGCCGGCGCGGGTGTTGCGCTCGGCAGCCCCATGGTCCTCGCGCAGACCGCGCCCAAGGTCGTGGTGATCGGCGGCGGTTTCGCCGGCGCCAGCTTTGCCCGCGCCATCAAGCGGGAAGACCCGCAAATAGCGGTCGCCCTGATCGAGCCCAATGCGCATTACACCGCCTGCCCGCTCAGCAATGCGGTGATTGCCGGCCTGCGGGATATGGAGGCGCAGCATTTCGGCTATGCCGGGATCGAGGCGGACGGCATCGTTCACGTGCAGCAGAAGGCGATCGGGATCGACCCCGAACAGCGCCGCGTGGTGCTCACCGACGAGGTGCGGCTCTCCTATGACCGCCTGATCGTCGCGCCGGGCATCGATATGCGCCTCGACGCCATTCCCGGCTATGATGCGAATGCCGCCGAACGGATGCCGCACGCCTGGAAGGCGGGGGAGCAGACCTTGCTGCTGCGCCGTCAATTGGAGGCCATGGAGGATGGCGGGCTGGTCGTCATCTCCGCGCCGGCCAATCCGTTTCGCTGCCCGCCCGGACCCTATGAACGGGCGAGCCTGATCGCGCACTACCTCAAGGCCAACAAGCCGCGCTCGAAGATCCTCATTCTCGACGCCAAGGAAGCCTTCTCCAAGCAGCGCCTGTTCGAGGCCGGATGGGCCGCGCTCTACCCCGGCATGATCGAATGGGTGTCGCTGTCCTTCGGCGGCGCGGTGACCGAGGTGGACGTCGCGACCCGGACGCTGCGCACCGAATTTGGCGATCATCGCGCGGCGGTGGCGAATGTCATCCCCCCGCAGCGCGCCGGGGCCATCGCCGCGCTCGCCGGCGTCGCCGACCGCACGGGCTGGTGCCCGATCGACCCCGTGACTTTCGAATCCCGGCTGGTGCCGAACATCCACGTCCTCGGCGATGCCGTCATCGGCGGCGCCATGCCGAAATCCGCCTTCAGCGCCAACGCGCAGGCGAAGGCCGGCGCCGATGCCGTGATCGCCCTGCTGCGCGGCCGGGACCCCAGCGCGCCCAAGCTGATCAACACCTGCTACAGCCTGCTGGCGCCGGATTACGGCATCTCGATCGCCGGCGTGTACAGCCCCAAGGACGGCCTGCTCGCCGAGGTGGAGGGCGCCGGCGGCACCTCGCCGCTCGATGCGTCCTTGGCCGAGCGCGCCGAGGAGGCCGCCTATGGCGAGGCGTGGTTCGACACCATCACCGCGGAAGCCTTCGGGTGAGGCGGATGACGGGCGCATCGGCCGCTGCCGCCCTGCTCATGGGGATTCCGGGCACTGCGCGGGCCGACGACACCCCGGTCCGCCCGCTCGCGCCCTATGTCGTCACAGCAGATGCCATCAACGAGCCGCTTGCCGGCCAGCGCGGGGACCCCGCCCGTGGGCAGGTTCTGCTCAGCGAGCGGCATCGCAGCCTTTGCATTCTCTGCCACGCTTTGCCGTCCGGCGCCGCGCCGCTTCAGGGCACGCTGGCGCCGAGCCTCGCCGGCATTGGCGCCCGGCTCAGCGAAGGCCAGATCCGGCTGCGCATCGTCGACATGAAGCGGCTCAACCCTTCGAGCATCATGCCGGCCTATTATTCGCTCTACAGCGGCGCCCGGACCGCGCCGGCATGGCAGGACAAGCCGGTGCTCGAGGCGGCGGAAATCGAGCATCTGGTCGCCTATCTCGTGACGTTGAAGGAGTGAGCGATGACCGAGCCCACCACTCGTGATCCCTTGGGCAACACGGCGCTCGGCCGGCGCGCCGTGCTCGCCGGCGGCATCGGTCTTCTGGTGCTCGCGCTGTCGGTGCGGGCGCTGGCGCGTCCCTCGCTCCAGCAGGCCGTTGCCGGCTTCACCGGCGGCGCGCCGGTGACGGCAGGGCGGGTGAAACTCACCCTTCCCCCGTTGGTCGAAAACGGCAATGCGGTCGGCGTCACCATCGACGTCGAGAGCCCGATGACGGCGCAGTCCCATGTGCGCCGGATCGCCCTGTTCAACGAGAAGAACCCGCAGGCCGACATCGCGGTGTTCCGGCTCGGCCCGCATAACGGCCGGGCGCGCATCGCCACCCGCATCCGGCTGGCCACCTCCCAGACGGTGATCGCGGTCGCCGAGCTGAGCGACGGCACCTATTGGTCGAGCGAGGCCAATGTCATCGTCACGCTCGCGGCCTGCATCGAGGACCTGACATGACCAAAGCCCTCGTCAGCGTTCCCAAGACCGCCCGGCGCGGCGACATCATCGACATAAGGGCGATGATCGCCCACCCGATGGAGACCGGCTACCGCATGGGGCCGAACGGCGTCGAGATCCCCCGGCGGATCATCACGCGGTTCGTCTGCACCTATGGCGGCGAGGAGGTGTTCTTCGCCGAGTTCTTCCCCGCCGTCTCGGCCAATCCCTTCGTGTCGTTCAGCCTCATCGCCTCGGCCAGCGGCACGGTTGGGTTTGAATGGACCGACGATCAGGGACAGACGGAAAGCGCCAGCGCCGAGATCGTGGTGACCTGATGCCGGGGCCGGCGGCACGCCTCATCGTCCTCACTGGCGTCACTGGTCTCCTCATCGTACTGACGAGCCACGCCTCGACGGACGACATTTCCCCCGGCGAGCGGCGCTCGGGCCGGGATTTCATGGCGCCGGAGACGCAGGCCATACAGGCGGACGACACCGCCAATCCCGGCATGCTCTGGGTCCTGCAAGGCGCCGGATTGTGGACGCAGAAGGCCGGCCCGGCGGACCAATCCTGCGCCAGCTGCCACGGCGCAGCGCAGGCCAGCATGCGCGGCGTCGCGGCGCGCTATCCCGCCCTTGATGCGGCAACCGGCAAACCCATCGACCTCACCGGCCGCATCGCCCAATGCCGCAGCGAACGCCAAGGCGGGACAGCCTTGCCGCGCGACGGCGACGAGCTTCTGGCCCTCACCACCTTTGTCGCCCACCAGTCGCGCGGCATGCCGATTGCGCCTCCCGACGACGCCCGCCTCACGCCGTTCCGCGACGCCGGGCGCCAGATCTTCACGACCCGCATGGGCCAGCTCGACCTCGCCTGCGCCTCCTGCCACGACGACAATTGGAACCAGCGTCTGGCCGGCAGCGCGGTCACGCAGGCGCATCCGACCGGTTACCCGCTGTATCGGCTGGAATGGCAGGGCATCGGCTCGCTGCAGCGCCGGCTGCGCAACTGCATGATCGGCGTGCGCGCCGAGCCCTTCGCCACCGGCTCCGACGACTTCATCGCGCTCGAGCTCTACCTGATGCAGCGCGCCGCGGGCATGGAGATGGAGACTCCCGGCATCCGCCCTTGAGCGACTTTGCTGTCCTCAAACAGCCGCCGGCCGAATGGCTTATTCCGCCGGCGTGCGCTGGACGGCAATGATGGACCGGCCGGCCCGACGAAATGAACGTGCCGTTCCCTTCGCTTCCGGCGTCGGCGTGGCCGCATGGGGCAGGCTGATCGTGGCGCGCAAGCCATGCCCGGTGTTGGCAAGGAGGATATCGCCGCCATGGTGGCGCACCATGTTGCGCGAGATCGACAGGCCAAGACCTATTCCGCCGGTCTCGCGATTGCGCGAATGTTCCATGCGGAAGAACGGCTCGAAAACCTTCTCGACGGCATCGGCGGGAATGCCGGGCCCGTCATCCTCGATCACGATCTCGATCGCTTGCGGTGTCGTCCGCAGCGAGACGCGCGCGCGTTCGCCATAGCGCACTGCGTTCTCCACGAGATTGCGTATCGCCCGCTTCAGCGCGTCGGGCCGGCAGCGGTAGCTGATCTGCTGCCCTTCGGCACAATATATCTCGTTGCCCAGTTCGACGAGGTCGTCGCACAGGCTGCCCACCAGTGCTGTGAGGTCCACATTCCGCGTGACTTCCTCGTTCGCCTGTTCGCGCGAGAAGGCCAGCGTCGCCTCGGTCATCGCGCGCAGTTCGTCGAGCGTGTCGAGCATCTTCTCGCGCGTCTCGTCGTCGGAGACGAATTCCGCCCGCAGCCGCAGCGAGGTGATCGGCGTGCGCAGGTCATGTCCGATCGCCGCCAGCATGCGGGTGCGGTCCTCGACGAAACGCTGGAGCCGCGACTGCATGAGATTGAACGCCACCGCCGTGTGGCGGATATCGTCCGGGCCCTTTTCCGAGAGCGGTGCCACGCTTTCTCCCCGTCCGAGTGCTTCCGCCGCCGCCGCGAGGCGTCGCATCGGCTTCGTCATCGTGCGGGCGATGAAGGCCGCGCACAGCGACAGGATGACCGCCGTCACGGCCAGGGAGATCAGCGAGCGCGTGGTCAGCATGCTGTTCACCATCTTTTTGGAGAACGCGCTGTTGAGCCAGGAGCCGTCTTTCAACTGCACGGCCAGACCCATCCCGCCGGCATCGTTCCAGTAGAGGAACTTGGCCGCCCGCGAGAGCGGCCAGGCATGGGCCGGCAGGTCGATCCAGGAGGAGGCCGCGGCGGCGCCGTTCGTCGCGGCCGGCGACATGACCGTGACGCTCACGGTCTGTGGCGCAGGCATCGAAGCGTCCGCTGCCGTCTCCCGCGATACCTGCTCGGTGCCGGCCAGATTGGCCAGTGTCGGCAGCGGCTCGGCGAGGCGCCGCTTGGCCTCCCCCCGCCAACTCTCGACATCGCCGGGGAAGCTCGGCGAGACCCAGAAGCGGGTGTAGCTGGTTCCGCTGGCCTGCAGGATGTCGTGCTGCACGGCGGGCGGAGTGGTCTCCAGCACCTGCGCCACCGAGGCGGTGCGGCTCAGGAATTCGGTCTTGGCCGCCCGCACCAGCGCGCCGCCGATCTCGTCGGTGAACAGCAGGAAGCTGATGCCCTGCGACAGAGCGAGCGCCAGCAGCATCACGGCGACAAAGCGGGCGGTCAGGCTGCGGTTCCACACGCCGATCATTGGCCTTCAACCTCGACCGAGAAGCTGTAACCGCCGCCCCAATGCGTCTTGATGAGCACCGGGGATTTCGGATCGATCTCGATCTTCTTGCGCAGTCGGCTGACCTGATTGTCGATCGCCCGATCGAAGGGCTCGGCGCTGCGCCCGACCGTCAGATCGAGCAACTGGTCGCGGCTCAGCACCATTCCGGCATGCTCCAGGAACACGCTCAGCAGCCGGAACTCCGCCGTGCTCAGGGGCACGGTGAGCCCGTCGGGGTCGATCAGTTCGCGCCGTCCGACATTCAGTGCCCAGCGTTCGAAGCGGACCTCCTTGGCCTTGAGCTGCCCGCGCTGCGGCGGCAGGCTCTGAACCCGCCGAAGCACCGCCTTGATGCGCGCCAGCAATTCGCGCGGGTTGAACGGCTTGGAGAGATAGTCGTCGGCGCCAAGTTCCAGCCCGACGATCCGGTCGGTCTCCTCCGCCATTGCCGTGAGCATGATGACCGGAAGATTGGTGGACTCGCGCAAATAGCGGCAAAGGGAGAGCCCATCCTCGCCGGGCATCATCACATCGAGCACAACCAGATCGAACGCGTTGCGCTCCATCAGGCGGCGGAACGAGGCCGCACTCTCCGCCAGCGACGTGCGATAGCCGTGTCGGTGCAGATATTTGCCGACCAGATCGCGGATGTCGCGATGGTCATCCACGATGGCGATGTGCGGTACGGCGTCCATATGAAAGCTCCACGCCTTTTACATACCGCCATCGCCCTTTCGCTGCTGGAAAAAATTGTAACAAATCGTATAGCCTCCAGTGTCCGGGACAAGGCGAGACAATTAGGTCCTGTATCTGAAGAAAATCTGCGACATGTGCCCCTTATGTTGAGTTCATCCAGCGACGGTAATGCGTGCCACGCAGGAGAACGTGACTAAATTCAGTAATTCTTATCTTTGATGAGTTTCTTCCTGTGCGGATAAACGTCCGATCAGGAGAAAAATGAACGGGACATGTCGCTATGAACGCTTTCAACTGGAAGATGACCGTCACCGCTACCATCCTTTCCCTGGTTGCCGCCGGCGTAGCCAATACGGCGCTGGCGGAGGGCGCGCGGTCTGCGGAAAAGACGGGCTATGAGGCTGCCGCCCGTGGAGCGAGCGAGCCGAAAGCCGCGGGCCAACCGGGCGCGCCACTGGTCGAGGGGCGCAACGCCTCGGTCAATGTGCCGCCGGCGCCTCCTCTCGAGACCTATATCCGGCGCTCCATCGAGATGGACAAACGCTCCAACCGCTGAGTGGGTCAGGCCTTGAGAAACGAGCGGGCGCGGGTCGAAAGGCCCGCGCCTTCGCGTTACTCGCCGGCGGCTCGGAGCCTATCGGCAAAGACATGCCGCCGCCTGAGGCCGAGGGGCGTTACGGCGCGATGCTGGGGGAGCCGGCCATGGCCACGTGACGAAGGTCATCGCCGAGGCCAGTGTCCCGGTGCTCTTGAACGGACCGGGGCCGCCTTATCGTGGGAGCCGCCCGGCAAGGGCCGGTGCGCGTTTTCCCATCTCAGAACCGATAGTTGAGGCCGATGCGGAAAAGCTGGAGATTGGCCTCGTTGGCGGCATCCCGGCCGATCACATCATCGCCCGGCCCATCGAAGCTCTGATAGACATAGCCGGTCGAGGCGCCGCTGCAGACGTCCGTGAGGGCTATGTTCGTCGCGCATCGAGCGAGATAAGCCTGCTTGTTCTCGGCACCCATGAAGGCATCGCCGCGCAGCAGGCCGACAAACACATCCTGCACAAGGTCTTCCGCCGTGACCGCGCTGCCAACGAGACGGCGCATGGCCCGCATCAAGCGTTCATGCTCAGTACGAAACAGATGGCCAAGATCGGAGGCAGCAGCCAGCACAGGCAAGGATCCAAATCCCGAAATGGCGCCAAGCGCACCGTTCCGGCCACTCTCTACGGAAAACGAGTTTATATAGCAATATCATTAGTTTAAATGTATTATAGAGTAAAAGTAGCCATCGAAAGGCATCAGAGCCAGTATCGGGGGCGTGGGCAATCGCGGTTGTCCGTACGGTCCGCTTCAGGGCGCCATGCACCCCGTGACTCTTAAACGGTACCTCGGGCATGGGGGCAAATAGGGGCGCGCCATGCCTCCCTCAGCCCCGCGCGATCTCCAGCAACCGGTCGAGATCGACATGGGCTTCCAGATGCGCGGCGAGGGCGTCGAGCGTGGCCTCGATGCCGGCCTCATAGGCGAGATCGGAGGGCGGGGCGCCGAGGCGGGCGAGCCAGTGGCGGCGCTGGCGGTCATCCGCGAACAGGCCATGCGCATAGGTGCCGATAACGCGGCCATCCTGTGACACCGCGCCCTCGTCTCCCGCGCCGTCGATCAGCGCGAAGGGGCGGGCGCGGCCGGGACCCTCGGTGACGCCCATATGCATCTCATAGCCGGCGAAGGGGACGCCCTCGGCCGTGCCGGTGACGGCGACGAGCCGCTTCTCGCCGGCCAGCACGGTGTCGACCTCCAAAAGGCCCAGCCCCGGCACGGTGGCGGGCGGGCCCTCAATACCCGCCGGGTCGGCGATGGAGCGGCCGAGCATCTGGTACCCGCCGCACAGGCCGAGCACCCGCCCGCCCCGCCGGACATGAGCCAGCAGGTCGATGTCCCAGCCCTCATGACGGAAGTCGGCCAGATCGGGGATCGTGGTCTTCGAGCCCGGCAGGATGACGAGATCGGCATCGGCCGGCAGCGGGGTGCCGGGCCGCACGCGGATGACCTCCACCGAGGGCTCGGCGTCGAGCGGGTCGAGATCGTCGAAATTGGCGATGCGCGGCAGCAGCGGCACGGCGATGCGCAGCTTGGCGTGTGGCTTCGCAATGGCAGCGGCGTCGAGCGCCAGTGCGTCTTCCGCCGGCAGGCGACGGGCGTGGGGAAAGAAGGGGATGAGCCCGAGCGCGGGCCAGTCGGTGCGGGCGGAAATCTCGTCCATGCCGCTGGCGAACAGGGTGGGGTCGCCACGAAAGCGGTTGACGAGGAAGCCACGGATCATCGCCGCATCGTCTTGTGGGAGCACGGCTTTTGTGCCGACGAGGCTGGCGATGACGCCGCCGCGGTCGATGTCGCCGATCAGGATGACGGGAACGTCGGCGGCGCGGGCAAAACCCATATTGGCGATGTCGCCGGCGCGCAGATTGATCTCGGAGGCCGAGCCGGCGCCTTCCACAAGAACGAGGTCGGCCTGTTCGCGCAGATGCGCATAGCTCTCCAGCACGGCGGCGAGCAGGCTGGGCTTCAGTTTCTGATAGTCGGCCGCCTTGGCATTGCCGCGCGAGCGGCCCTGCACCACCACCTGCGCGCCGATCTCGCTCTGGGGTTTCAGCAGGACCGGGTTCATGTGGACCGATGGCGCCACCCGCGCGGCGCGGGCCTGCAGCGCCTGCGCGCGGCCGATCTCGCCGCCATCTTCGGTGACGGCGGCGTTGTTCGACATGTTCTGCGGCTTGAAGGGGCGGACCTTCAGCCCGCGCAGGGTGAAGGCGCGGGCAAGGCCGGCGACGATCAGCGACTTGCCGACATCCGAACCGGTGCCCTGGAACATGAGGGCGAGGGGGTGGCGAGGAGGAGGCGTCATGCGCGCGCTTCCCACTTGGGACCCGTCGTGGCCGGGCTTGGCCCGGCCATCCATGTCTTTGCTAGCGCACGCGATTCAGGCGAAGTCGTGGATCCCCGGATCAAGTCCGGGGATGACGGCGTGACGAACCGGCTCAGCCGCGCCGTGTTTCCAGATAGTCGACGCGCCGTTCCAGATTGGATTCGCGCACCATGCCGGGGATCAGGAACAGGTCGATGAGCTGGCCGATGCCGAGCAGGCCGAGGGTCAGCAGCCACAGCGCGCCGGTCCAGTAGCGGCCGGCGTAGAAACGGTGAATGCCGCACACGCCGATGAGGCAGAAGAACCAGAACAGATAGGCGATCGGGGTGGAACGCATAGACGCGTTGCTCCGTAGCAGGATCACGCCGCGACAGCCGGCGTCCTCCTAGAGATAGGAAGCGACGTGCCGGATTTCGAGATCGCACGGGCCAGAAGCTGCGGGATATTCGGACACGGCGTGGCTCGGGGGCCATCAGAACTCGATGCCTTTCTGCGCCTTCACCCCGGCTTTGAAATGGTGCTTCACCAGCCCCATCTCGGTGACGAGATCGGCCGCCTCGATCAGCGCCGGCTTGGCGTTTCGGCCGGTGACGACGACGTGCAGCCCCTCCCGCCGCGTGGCCAGTGTGGTGACCAGTGTGTCCAGCGGAAGGTACTCATAGCGCAGGGCGATGTTCAGTTCGTCCAGGATGAGCAGGCCGATGCTCGGGTCGGCCATCAGCTCCTGCGCCTTCTCCCACGCCCGCGTGGCGGCGGCGATGTCGCGGGCGATGTCCTGCGTCTCCCAGGTGAAGCCCTCGCCCATGGAATGCCACGCCACCCGGTCGCCGAAGCTCTCCAGCGCCGCGCGCTCGCCGCTGTCCCACGCGCCCTTGATGAACTGCACCACGCCGACGCGCCCGCCATGGCCGAGCGTGCGCAAGGCGAGACCGAAGGCGGCGGTGGATTTGCCCTTGCCCGGCCCGGTATGGACGATGAGCAGGCCCTTCTCGATGGTCTTCTCCGCCACTTCGGCGTCCTGCACCGCCTTGCGCTTTTCCATCTTGGCGCGGTGGCGGGCGGCTTCTTCCGGGGAAATTTCGCTCATCTCTCGTCCTTCACCATCATGGGCAGCCCGGCGACCATGAAGATCACGCGGGACGCGCGCGCCGCCACGCTCTGGTTCAGCCGGCCCTGCGCGTCGCGAAAACGCCGGCCCAGCGCATTGTCCGGCACGATGGACAGGCCGACCTCGTTCGATACCGCGACCACCGGCCCGTCATGGGCGGCCAGCGCCTCCACCAGCGCCGCGCATTCGATCACAAGGTCCGCCTCCGCCAGCATCCGGTTGCTGAGCCACAATGTGAGGCAATCGACCAGCACCGGCACCCCGGCGGGCAGGGCGCTCACCGCCGCGGCGAGATCATGCGGGGCGTCGATCGTTTCCCAGCCCGCGCCGCGCCGGCCGCGATGCTCGGCGATGCGGGCGGCCATCTCGTCATCCCAAGCCTGTGCCGTCGCGATGTAGCGCCAGGGCGGGGGGAGCGCCTCGATCAGGGATTCGCCATGGCGGCTCTTGCCCGAGCGGGCGCCGCCGAGCACGAGCGTCAGCGCCACGGGACACCCGGGGCAGGGCGCGGCTCAATCATCGTCACGGCTCCTGTCCTCTGCGGCCTCAAGGCGGCGGACTATAGCGAGGGCGGATCGCCGGGCAACAGCGCCCCTGCCGGGACCGCCGGTTTGACTTTCCCGGCTCACCCTCCTTAAGTGATCGCGACCATCGGTTTTCGCGTCTTCGGGCGCGGGACGAAGAGGGAATGCGGTGCGGAGGGCCTTGCGTCTTCCAATTCCGCGGCTGCCCCCGCAACTGTGAGCGGCGAGCCTGCGCCGGAAAGCCACTGGGACACCCCCGGGAAGGCGGCGACGAGGCGGCGACCCGCGAGCCAGGAGACCTGCCGAAGGTTCGGTGCTGAAGGCCGGCGGGGTGCCCGGCTGTCAGGCAGAGCCGCGCCTTTGGCGGCCTCTCGCGTGGCGATTCCCGCCGCGACCGGCGCATCCCGTCAACCGATTGGCTTGCGTGGAGACGCCATCATGAATAGCGCCGTTGTCGATTCCCTGTCCCGTGTGCCGTGCACCATCGTCACCGGCTTTCTCGGCTCGGGAAAGACGACGCTGATCCGCCATGTGCTGGAGAACGCCAAGGGCAAGCGGCTCGCCGTGATCGTCAACGAGTTCGGCGATGTCGGCATTGACGGCGAGATCCTGCGCGGCTGCGGCATCGAGACCTGCCCGGAGGAGAACATCGTCGAGCTGGCCAATGGCTGCATCTGCTGCACGGTGGCGGATGATTTCGTCCCCGCGCTCGACGCCATTCTCTCGCGCGTGCCGAAGGTCGATCACATCCTGATCGAGACCTCGGGCCTCGCGCTGCCCAAGCCGCTGGTGCAGGCCTTCCACTGGCCGGCGATCAAGAGCCGGGTGACGGTGGACGGCGTGGTCGCGGTGGTCGATGGCGAGGCGCTGGCGGCCGGCCGCGTGGCCCATGACCATGACGCGCTGGCCGCCCAGCGCGTGGCCGATGACAGCCTCGACCATGACGACCCGATCGAGGAAGTGTTCGACGACCAGATCGCCTGCGCCGATCTCGTCATCATGACCAAGACCGACCTGATCGACGCCGCCGGCCTCGCGACCGCGCAGGCGGCGCTAGCGGGCGAACTGCCCAAGGGCGTGCGCGTGCTTTCCATCACCGAGGGGCGGATCGACCCGGCGGTGCTGATGGGCCTCGGCGTCGGCACCGAGGACGACATCGAGAACCGCAAGACCCACCACGACAATGAGGCCGACCACGACCATGACGATTTCGACAGCTTCGTCGTCGAGGTGCCGGAGATCGCCGACCCCGCCGCCTTCGCCGCCCGCATCGCCCGCGCGGCGGATGAGGCGGATGTGCTGCGGGTGAAGGGCTTCCTGCCCGTCGCCGGCAAGCCGATGCGGCTGCTGGTGCAGGCGGTCGGCCCGCGCGTTGCCCATCATTATGACCGCGCCTGGGGCAGCGATGCGCGCACCGGCCGCCTCGTCGCCATCGGGCTGAAGGGGCTCGACCGGGCCAAGGTGGAGGCCATCCTCGCCGGCGAGAGTGTGGCGGCGTGAGGCCAAGCGTGTCACCAAGCACCGTCATCCTGAGGTGCCCGGACATCGTCCGGGCCTCGAAGGATGGTCGTCGTCCCGCGCGCTACACCCATCCTTCGAGGCTCGCGTCACTCGCACCTCAGGATGACGGCGCACAGGCTGCGAGGCGCTGACACCCCATGCACATCCTCACCACCACCTCGACCAGCCTCGACGATCTCGCCGAGCCGGTGGACCTCGGCCAGACGCCGGGGGAGGTGGTGGTCGTCTCCTTCACCGACAGCGACCTCGCGGCGCTGGAGCGGGCGCAGGAGACTGAGGAGGCGAGCGCGCCCGGCCGTTTGCCGAGCCTGCGGCTCGCCAGCCTGCGCGATCTCAAGCACCCGATGTCGGTCGATCTGTGGATCGACAGCGTGGCGGTGTATGCCCGGCTCGTCGTGGTGCGCCTGCTCGGCGGGCTGGACTGGTGGCGCTATGGCGTCGAGCGGCTGGGGGCGGAAGCGCGGGCGCGCGGCTTCCACCTCGCCGTGCTGCCGGGCGAGGACCGCGACGACCCGCGCCTTGGCGAGGCCTCGACGCTTCCGGCGGAGGAGCTTGACGCCCTGCTCGGCTATTTCCGCGCCGGCGGGCCCGACAATATGCGTGCGCTGCTACGGCGCACGGCGGGTTTCGCGGGGCGCGAATTGCCGGCGGCAGAACCGGCGCCCGTGCCGCTGGCGGGATTTTATGACGGGGGCGGGGCGCCCCTCGAAACGAGCGTGGCTTCCCCCTCACCCAACCCTCTCCCCGACGGGGAGAGGGCTCTTTCCGCCGGTGCGGCGCTCCCTGCTCCCTCTCCCCGTCGGGGAGAGGGTTGGGGTGAGGGGCCTTCAGCCCCCACCATCCCCCTCATCTTCTACCGTTCCATGTGGTTGGCCGGGGACACTGCCCCAGTGGATGCGCTCTGTGGCGCGCTGGTGGCGCGCGGACTGGCGCCCCGCCCGATCTTCGTCGCCAGCCTGAAGGAGCCGGTCTCCATCGCTTTCCTGCGCGAGGCGCTGGCGGGGATGAACCCGGCGGCAATCGTCACGCTTACCGCCTTCGCCGCCGCCGATCCCGGGGAAGCGACGGTGCTCGATGCGCCGGGCGTGCCGGTGCTGCAGGCCATCGTCGCCACCACCAAGCGCGAGGCGTGGCTGGACGGCGTGCGCGGGCTGACCAGCGCGGACCTCGCCATGCATGTCGTGCTGCCGGAACTGGACGGGCGGGTGCTGGCGGGCGCGCTGTCCTTCAAGGCGCCGGCGCAGAGTGCTGCCGTGCCCGGCTTCACGCTGCTGGTGAACCGGCCCGAGGCCGACCGCGTGGCGCAGGTCGCGGACCGCGTGGCGGCGCTGGCGCGGCTGCAAGCGACGCCGCGTGCGGAGCGGCGGGTGGCGGTTCTCATGCCCGATTATGCCGGCGCCCCCGGCCGCACCGGCTGGGCGGTGGGCCTCGACGTGCCCGCCAGCGTGCGGGCGCTGCTCGGCGACATGGCGGCGGCGGGCTACCGCGTCGCGGACGTGCCGGCCGATGAACGGGCGCTGCTGGCGGCGGTGACCGCTCCCGACCGTCATGGCCGGGCTTGGCCCGGCCATCCACGCCTTGGCCGCGAGGCGCTGGGCGGTGAGGAAGACGTGGATGCCCGGCCCAAGGCCGGGCATGACGATGTTCTGAGCCTCACCGCCTACCGCGCCCATCTCGCCACCCTTCCCACTGAGGCCGTCGCGGCGGTCCATGCGGCGTGGGGCGTGCCCGAGGATGATCCGAACCTCACGGGCGGCGCCTTCCGCTTCCGCGCCGCGCGCTTCGGCAACGTCACCGTGGCGCTGGCGCCGGAGCGCGGTTCGCTCGCGGAGCGGCGGGCGCAGTATCACGATCCCGCTTTGCCGGCGCGCCATGGTCTGCTCGCCTTCGGCTTATGGTTGCAGCAAAACGCCGACGCACTCGTGCATATGGGCGCGCATGGCACGCTGGAATGGCTGCCGGGCAAGCATGTGGCGCTCACGCGCGGCTGCTTCCCGGAGCTGGTGCTGGGCAGCCTGCCGGTGGCCTACCCGTTCATCGTCTCCAATCCCGGCGAGGCGGCGCAGGCCAAGCGGCGCATCGCCGCCGTCACCCTCGGCCATCTGCCGCCGCCGACGCTGGAGACCGGGCTCGCCGGCGAGGCGGCGGAGCTGGAGCGGCTGGTCGATGAGTACGCGCAGGCCGACGGGCTCGACCGGCGGCGGCGCGAGCGTCTGGCAACGCTGATCGTCGCCGAGGCCGAGCGCACCGGCATTGCCCGCGATGCCGGGCTGACCGGCACGGCGACACCGGACGAGGCGCTGAAGGAAATCGACGCCTTTCTCTGCGACATCAAGGAGATGCGGCTCAAGGACGGCTTCCACGTCTATGGGCGCGGGAACTGCGGGGAGGCCGAGCGCGACGGGTTGCTGGCGGCGCTGGACGGGCGGCGCGTTGTGGCGGGGCCGGCCGGCGCGCCGGGGCGTGGACGCACCGATGTGATACCGACCGGCCGCAATCTCTTCACCGTCGATCCCCGCGCCTTGCCGACGCCGACCGCGATGGATCTCGGCAGGCTCGCGGCGGAGGAGGTGCTGCGCGCTTATGCGCAAGCGCATGGCGACTGGCCGCGCTCCCTCGTGCTGGACCTCTGGGGCAGTGCGACGCTGCGCACCGGCGGCGAGGAGATCGCGCAGGGGCTGGCGCTGATCGGCGCGCGCCCGGTCTGGGATGCCGGCTCGGGCCGCGTCACCGGGGTCGAGGTGCTGCCGCCGGCCGTGCTCGGGCGCCCGCGCGTCGACGTCACCTTCCGCATTTCCGGGCTGTTCCGCGACCTGTTCCCGGCGCAGATCGCGCTGCTCGACGCGGCCGTGCGGGCGGTGGCGGCGCGGGACGAATTGCCCGACGAGAACCCGCTGCGGGCGGCCGGCGAGGGGGCGCTGCGCATCTTCGGCACCGCGCCGGGCGCCTATGGGGCGGGGCTGCGGACGGGCGAGATCGAGCCGGAGGCGCTGGGCGCCGCCTATCTCGATGCCGCGTCCCATGCCTATGGCGGGGCGGAGGGCGAGGGGCGGGCGGCCGGCGACGCCTTCGCGGCGCGGGTGGCGGCGGCGGAGCTGCTGATTCACGGCGCGGACGATCCCGGTCGCGATCTTCTGGAGGGCGATGCGGACCTCGCCTTTATCGGCGGCTTCGCGGCGGCGGCAGAAAGGCTCGGGCGGATGCCGGATGTAGTGGTGCTCGACACGTCCGATCCCGCGCGCCCGAAGGCCCGCCCGCTGGCGCAGGCGCTGGCCCGCATCGTGCGCGGCCGGGCGCATCCGCGCTACATTGAGGGTCTCATGCGGCACGGACCGCGCGGGGCGGCGGAAATGGCCGAGACGGTGGACCGGCTGATCGGCTTCGCCGAGGCGACGCGCGCCGTGCCTGGCCATCTGATAGATGCGCTGCATGGCGCCTATGTCGGCAATGCCGAGGTGCGCGATTTCCTGATGGAGGCCTCGCCCGAGGCGGCGCGCTTCATCGCCGCGCGTTTCGAGCGGGCGCGCGACAAAGGGCTCTGGCACCCGCGCCGCAACGATGTCGCCAGCGATCTCGCTGTGCTGTCCGGGGAGGCGGCGGAATGAGCGGGATCGAGGCGATGCGCCGGGGCGCCTGCCCGTCGCTGCCGGAGCCGATGCCGACCGGCGACGGGCTGCTGGCGCGGCTCCAGCCCGTCGCGCCGCTCACCCTTGAGCAGATGGACGGTCTGGCCCGGCTCGCGAGTGCGCTCGGCAACGGCATCGTTGAGGTGACCGCGCGCGGCAAGCTGCAATTGCGCGGGCTCTCGCCGGAGACGGCAGGGCGGCTGGAAGCGGGCGTGGCGGCGCTGGGCATCGACCTGCCGACCGGCTTTCCGGTGGAAATCAGCGCGCTGGCGGGCCTCGATCCGGGGGAGCTCGCCGATCCGCGTCCGCTCGCCGAGGCGGTGGGGCAGGGCGCCGCCGGGCTGGTGCCGCGCCTCGCGCCGAAGGCCTCGGTGGTCGTCGATGCCGGCGGCGTGCTGTCGCTGGCCGCGCTGAAGGCGGACATCGCCGCCACGGCGCAGGCGGATGGCTGGCGGATCGCGCTGGCCGGGCGGGAGGCAGGTTTTTCCCCCTCCGCGCGGGCAGCGTCGGTGATCCTCACCCTGCTTCAGAATCTGGCCGAGGAGGGGCCGGCGGCGCGGATGGGCGATCTTGTCGGGCGCGACGGAATCGCGGCGCTGGCGGCGCGGGTGGGGCTGCTCCCGATGCCTCCCGCTCCGGTGCGGCGACATGTCGATCCGGTGGGGCTGCATCCGCTCACCGACGGCACCGTGGCGCTCGGCATCGGGCTTGCCTTCGGGCAGGTGACGGCGGACCGGCTGGCCGCGCTCGTTACTGCGGCGAGGGGGGCGGGCGTGCGCATGGTCGAGCCGGCGGCCGGGCGGGCGCTGCTACTGGTGGGGTTTGCTGCCGAGCGCGCGGAATCACTGAAGACCGAGGCGGCCCGGCTCGGCTTCCTCACCAATCCCGCCGATCCGCTGCGCCGGGTCGCCGCCTGCGCCGGGCAGCCGGCCTGCGCCTCCGCGCGGATCGAGACGCACGCTCTCGCCCGCGATCTCGCGCCGCTGCTGGGCGCGGGCGAGTTGCATGTTTCCGGCTGCATCAAGGGCTGCGCCCACCCGGCGCCGGCCCGGTTGACCATTGTGGGACTGGACGAGGGGGTCGGTCTCGTGGTCGAAGGCACGCCGCGCACGGTTCCGGCGCGCATCCTGCCCCGGCATCCCCTGCCCATGGCGGGGCTGCGCGAGGCCGTGGCCGCGTTGATCGAGAAAGGCGACTGAGTGTCTACCCCGTTCGACTATGTCCGCGACGGCACCGCGATCTATCAGCGTTCCTTTGCCATCATCCGCGAGGAGGCCGAGCTTGGCCGCTTCACGCCGGAGGAGGCGGATGTCGCTGTGCGCATGATCCATGCCTGCGGGCTGGTGGAAGCCGCCTATGCCATCGACTTCGCCCCGGACCTCGTGCGTGCGGCCAGCACGGCGCTGAAGGCCGGCGCGCCGATCCTGTGCGATGCCGCGATGGTGGCGCATGGCGTCACCCGCGCGCGGCTGCCGGCCGATAATCCGGTGATCTGCACGCTGCGCGACCCCTCCGTGCCGGAACTGGCGGAGCGGATGGGCACCACGCGCTCGGCGGCGGCGCTGGAACTGTGGCGCGACCATATGGCGGGCGCGGTCATCGCCATCGGCAATGCGCCGACCGCGCTGTTCCGGCTGCTGGAAATGATCGACGCGGGGGCGCCGAAGCCGGCCGCCATTCTCGGCATTCCCGTCGGCTTTGTCGGCGCGGCCGAATCCAAGGACGCGCTGGCCGAGGGCGATCACGGCATCCCGTGGCTGGTGGTGCGCGGGCGGTTAGGGGGCAGCGCCATGACGGCGGCGGCGGTCAATGCGCTGGCGAGGCCGGGCCTATGAGCGATGGTGCAGCCGGGCGGCTGATCGGCGTCGGCGTCGGGCCCGGCGACCCGGAACTGATCACGCTGAAGGCGGTGCGGGCGCTGGGCGAGGCGGACGTGGTCGCCTTCTTCGCCAAGCTCGGCAATGCCAGCCATGCCCGCACCATCGCGCATCGCCATTTCCGCGCGGGGGCGGTGGAACTGCCGCTGCTCTATCCGGTGACGACCGAGATGCCGAAGGACGAGGCGCCCTATAAATCCGCCATTACCGGCTTCTACGACGCCTCGGCGCAGGCGGTGGCGGCGCATCTCGATGCCGGGCGCACGGTTGCCGTGCTCTCCGAGGGCGACCCGATGTTCTACGGCTCCTACATGCATCTGCATGTCCGGCTGGCGGATCGCTATGACACGCAGGTGATCGCCGGCGTCACCGGCATGTCCGGCTGCTGGTCGCAGGCCGGGGCGCCGATCGCGCAGGGCGACGACGTGCTGAGCGTGCTGCCGGGCACGCTGGCGGAGGCCGAGCTTGCCCGCCGGCTCACGGAGGCCGATGCGGCGGTCATCATGAAGGTCGGGCGCAATCTGCCGAAGATCCGCCGCGCGCTGCAAACGGCCGGCAAGCTGGAGCGCGCGGTCTATGTCGAGCGCGGCACGATGAGCGACAGCCATTGCGTGCCGCTCGCCAGCCGCGCCGAGGGCCCGGCGCCCTATTTCGCCATCGTGCTGGTGCCCGGCTGGGGCGGGCGGGCATGAACGCGGGCAGCGCGGGCAAGCTGAGCGTCGTCGGCAAGCTGAGCGTCGTTGGGCTGGGGCCGGGCGAGGCGCGCTTTCTCACGCCGCAGGCGCAGGCCGCGCTTGAAGCGGCGGACGCGCTTTATGGATACATCCCCTATCTCGACCGCGTGCCGGCGCGGGATGGGCAGACGCGCCACGCCTCCGATAATCGCGAGGAACTGGCACGGGCCGGCGCCGCGCTCGCCCATGCCGCCTCCGGGGCTCAGGTGGCGATGGTGTCGGGCGGAGACCCCGGCGTGTTCGCCATGGCGGCGGCGGTGATCGAGGCGATCGAGGCCGGGCCGGATGACTGGCGGGAACTGGAGCTGGAGATCGTGCCGGGCATCACAGCCATGCTGGCGGTGGCGGCGCAGGCGGGGGCGCCGCTCGGCCATGATTTCTGCGCGATTTCGCTCTCCGACAATCTCAAGCCCTGGGAACTGATCGAGCGCCGGCTGAGCCTCGCCGCGCAGGCGGGCTTCGTCATGGCGTTCTACAACCCCGTGTCCAAGGCGCGCCCGCACCAGCTCGATACCGCCTTCGACATTCTGCGGGATGAGCTGCCCGCCAGCGTGCCGGTGATCTTCGGCCGGGCGGTGGGACGCGCGGATGAGCGCCTTGCCGTGGTGCCGCTCAGCGAGGCGCGCGGCGACATGGCGGATATGGCGACCTGCATCATCGTCGGCTCGGTGGAGACGCGGATCGTCGAGCGGCCCGGCCGGCCGGCACTGGTCTACACGCCGCGCCGCAGCGGGGGGCGCTGATGGGCGAGGCGTTCCAGCCAGAAGATGACGTCTTGCACGCTGCCGACCGTCTCCACCTTTGGGCGCGGCGGGCGCTGGACCATGACAACCTCGATGCCCATCTCCCGCGCCGCCGCGATCTTGCCGGCGGTCGCCGTCCCGCCGCTGTTCTTGGACAGCACGGCGTCGATGTGGTGGGTGACGAGCAGGGTGCGTTCGTCTTCCAGCGGGAACGGCCCGCGCGCGGTGATGTAGCGGGCATCCGGTACAGTGAGCGGCGGCTCGACCGGGTCGATGCTACGGACGAGGTAATGGTGCTGCGGGGCGGCTTCCAGCGCGCGCACCTCATTGCGGCCGAGCGCCACCAGCACCCGGCGGGGCGTCACCCCAAGGCGGGCGACGGCTTCGGGAATGTCCGCCGCTGGCGTCCAGCGGTCGGCGGGCTGGGCTTCCCACGCAGGGCGGGCAAGGGCGAGCAGCGGCACGCGTGCCCGTTCGGCGGCGCTTGCGGCATTGGCCGAGATGATCGCGGCGAAGGGGTGGGTGGCGTCGATCAGGGCGTCAATGCGGGCCTCGCGCAGATGCGCCGCGAGCCCCTCCGCGCCGCCGAAACCGCCGCTTCGCACGGCGCCGGGCAGATCGAGCGGGTTGCGCGTGCGGCCGGCAAGCGACAGGCTGAGGGCGAATTCCGCGCGTTCGGCCAGCACGGTGGCGAGTTCGCGCGCTTCCCCGGTGCCGCCGAGGATGAGCACGCGCAAGGGTTTGAAACGGGCAGGGGAAGACGGGATCATGACGCAGCTTGAGTCCTTCGCCGCCGGCTCCGCAGCGCCGGCGCGCGGCGACGATGCGCCGGACGGGCGCTGGTTGTCCATTGTCGGCATGGGCGAGGACGGGCTCGATGGGCTCTCCCCCACCGCTCGCGGGCTGATCGAGGCGGCGGAGATCGTGTTCGGCGGCGCCCGTCACCTGGCGCTGGCGGAGCGTGCGGTGGCCGGGCGGGCGCAGGCCTGGCCGAGCCCGTTCGAGCGCGGTGTCGAACAGGTGGTGGCGTTGCGCGGACGGCGGGTCTGCGTGCTGGCCTCGGGCGATCCGTTCCTGCACGGGGTCGGCGCGGTGCTGGCGCGACATGTGCCGGCCCACGAGATGCGCACGCTGCCGGCGCCGTCCTCCTTCAGCCTCGCGGCGGCGCGGCTGGGCTGGCCGCTGGCCGAGGTGACCAGCCTCACCGTGCATGGCCGTTCGCTCGATCTGGTGCGGGCGCATCTGCATCCCGGCCAGCGCCTGCTGGTGCTGACCTCGGACGGCGCCGGGCCGGGCGACATCGCCGCGCTGCTGTCCGCCACCGGCTTTGGCGGCTCGACTTTGCATGTGCTGGAGGCGCTGGGGGGCCCGCGCGAGACGATGCGGTCCTGCCGCGCCGAGACCTTCGATCTGCACGGCGTGGACCCGCTCAACCTCGTCGCCATCGAGGTCGAGGCGGGGAAGGGCGCGCGCATCATTGCCTGCGCGCCGGGCCTGCCGGATGCCTATTTCGAGCATGACGGCCAGCTCACCAAGCGCGAAATCCGCGCGGTGACGCTCTCCTCGCTCGCCCCGCGCCGGGGGGAGGTGCTGTGGGATATCGGCGCCGGCTCCGGCTCGGTCGGTATCGAATGGATGCTGGCCGACCCCTCGCTGCGGGCCATCGCCATCGAGGAGCGGCCCGAGCGGGCGGCGCGAGTGCGGCGCAACGCGGCCGCGCTCGGCGTGCCCGGGCTTCAGGTGGTGGAAGGCGCGGCCCCGGAGGCGCTGGCCGGCCTGCCGGCGCCCGATGCGATCTTTATCGGCGGCGGGGCCGGAGATGGCGGCGTGCTGGAGATGGCGCTGATCGCGTTGCCCTGCGGCGGGCGGCTGGTGGTCAACGCGGTGACGCTGGAGACCGAGGCGCTGCTGATCGCCGAACATGCGGTGCGCGGCGGCAGCCTCGTGCGCCTCGCGATTTCCCGCGCCGAGCCGGTGGGCGGGCTCACCGGCTGGCGGGCGGCGATGCCGGTCATGCAATGGAGCTGGGTCAAGCCGTGAGGGGGGCGCCATGATCGTGGCTGGCGTCGGCAGCCGTCGCGGCGTGACGGCGGAGGAAGTCTGCGCGGCGGTGCGCGGCGCCATGGAGCGCCACGAGGTCAAGCTGTGCGACATCTCGCTGATGGCGACACCGGCGCTGAAGGGCAGCGAGGCCGGCATCATGAAGGCGGCGCTCGACATGGGTCTGCTGCTGGTGATGGTGCCGCAATCGCAGCTGGAGGCCGCCGGCAAGCGCGTGCTGACCCATTCCGAACGCGTGGTGGCGCTGATGGGCGTGCCCTCGGTGGCGGAAGCCTCCGCGCTGGCGGTGGCCGGCCGGCGCTCGACGCTGATCGGGCCGCGCTTCGTGTTGGGGCCCGTCACATGCGCGCTGGCGCGGGAGGCGGAGAAGGGGATGGAGCCAACGTGACCGTGCACTTCATCGGCGCCGGTCCCGGCGCGGCGGATCTGATGACGCTGCGCGGGCGCGACCTGATCGCCCGCTGCCCGGTCTGCCTCTATGCCGGCTCCATCGTGCCGCCGGAAGTGCTCGGCTGGTGCCCGCCGGGGGCGCGCATCGTCGATACGGCGCCGCTGTCGCTGGACGAGATCGAGTCGGAGTTCGTGGCGGCCCATCAGGCCGGGCAGGATGTGGCGCGGCTGCAATCGGGCGATCTGTCGATCTATTCGGCGGTGGCCGAGCAGGTCCGCCGGCTGGAGCGGCGCGGCATCGCCTATACGCTGACCCCCGGCGTGCCCGCTTTCGCTGCGGCGAGTGCGGTGCTGGGGCGCGAGCTGACCGTGCCGGGCGTGGCGCAGAGCCTTGTCATCACGCGGGTGTCGGGCCGTGCCTCGGCCATGCCGGCGGGCGAGACGCTCGCGGCGTTCGGTGCCACCGGGGCGACGCTGGCCATCCATCTTGCCATCCACGCGCTGGAGACGGTGGCGGCGGAACTGGGGCCACTCTATGGGGCGGACTGTCCGGTCGCGGTGGTGGTGGAAGCCACGCGCCCGACCGAGCGGGTGATCGAGGGCACGCTCGGCGACATCGTCGCCAAGGTGGCGGCCCAGCCGGTGGAGCGCACCGCGCTGATCCTGGTCGGCCGGGCGCTGGCGACGTCAGATTTTCGCGAGAGCGCGCTCTATGACGCCACCTATCAGCGTCGCTTTCGGGGGCGGGAATGAGCGGGTGTCAGAAGTACATCCTTCGAGGCTCGGGCGATGCCCGAGCACCTCAGGATGACGTGGTTCTGTGCGAACGCCGTCATCCTGAGGTGCGAGCGAAGCGAGCCTCGAAGGATGCTGAAACCGAGGGCCGTTCGTGACCGCGCGGGGCTTCATCCTCGCCGCGCCGCGCTCGGGCTCGGGCAAGACCACGGTGACGCTCGGCCTGCTCACCGCGCTGGCCCGCAGGGGGCTGCGGGTGCGGGGGGTGAAATCCGGGCCGGACTATATCGACCCCGCCTTTCACGCCGCCGCCTGCGGGGCGCCGGGGCTCAATCTCGACAGTTTCGCCATGGCGCCGGAGCTGGTGCGGGCACTCGCGGGCGAGGCGGCGCAGGAGGCCGACCTCGTCATCATCGAGGCGTCGATGGGCCTGTTCGACGGCATCATGGGCGAGCCGGGCCGGACCGGGGCCGCCGCCGATCTTGCCGCCGCGCTGGGCCTGCCCGTGGTGCTGGTGCTGGACATTTCCGGCCAGTCGCAATCGGCCGCGGCGGTGGTGCGGGGCTTTGCCACGCATGACCCGCAGGTGCGCATCGCCGGTGTGATCCTCAACAAGGTGGCGAGCGAGCGCCACCGCCTGCAGGCCAGCGAAGCCATCGCGGCGCTGGGCATGACGGTGTTCGGCGCGCTGCCGCGCGATGCGGCAATGAGCCTGCCTGAGCGCCATCTCGGCCTCGTGCAGGCGCAGGAACATGCGGGCCTCGCCGCCCATCTCGACCGGCTGGGCGATCTCGCGGCGGCCCATCTCGATCTCGACGCGCTGGCCGGCCTCGGCGCCTCGATCCCGGCCGGGGACGGGGCGGGCGTGCCGGTGCCGCCGCCCGGACAGCGCATCGCGCTGGCGCGGGATGTGGCGTTTTCCTTCGCCTATGAACATCTCGTCGCCGGCTGGCGCCGGGCGGGTGCGCAGATCATCCCGTTCTCGCCGCTGGCCGACGAGGCACCTGATGAGGCCTGCGATGCCTGCTGGCTGCCGGGCGGCTACCCGGAACTCCATGCCGGGCGGCTCGCTGGCGCCACGCATTTCCTTGAGGGCGTTCGCCGATTTGCCGTCACCCGCCCGGTCCATGGCGAGTGCGGCGGCTATATGGTACTGGGGGAGACCCTGGAGGATGCGCAGGGCGTCGTGCATCCCATGCTCGGCCTTCTGGGGCATGGGACGAGTTTTGCCCGGCGGCAGCTTAACCTGGGCTATCGCCGCGTGGTGATGCGCGAGGCCGGTATTCTCGGGCCGCTGGGGACAAGACTGCGCGGGCATGAGTTCCATTATGCCACCGTCACACAGCGCGGCGAGGATACGCCGCTGGTCGATCTGGGCGATGGACAGGGCAAGTCGCTGGGGCCGGCCGGCAGTCGACGCGGGCAGGTCTCGGGAACTTTCTTCCACGTCATCGCCATGGAGTAGAGATGAACCTGTTTCGCCGCCTGATTGTGCTGATTGCCGGCCTCATGGGCGGGGCGGGCGTCGCCGCGGCGGCGGCCGGGGCGCATATGAACCCGGACCCCAATCTGACGACGGCGGCCTATTTCCTGATGCTGGGCGCGGCCGGCGCCATCGCCGTTGCGGCTCTGGCGACCGCGCAGGGCCCGGCTTTCTCCATCGCCGATGCCGGGGCCGGGCTGGTGGGGTTCGGCGCGCTGCTGTTCGGCGGCACGCTCGCCCTGCGATCACTCTGGAATATCGTGATTTTTCCTATGGCCGCCCCAACCGGCGGGACTATGCTGATCCTTGGATGGGTCGTTGTCGCTCTGGCGGCTTTCCGGCGCGGTAACCGCGCGGGTTGAGTTGGCCAAAAGGTTGCATGAAGACGGACGGCCCCGCGTGCTGGCTCAGCCGGGCGCGGAATGCCGCAATGGGAGCAGAAGCTGGATGTCTGTCGAGGCTGAAGAGAAGATGCTGGACAAGCCGGAGACCCCCGTCCGCCCGTCGGCACCCGCCGAGAGCGACGATGTTGCCAAATTCCGCGCTGCGGTGATCTCCAAGCTCACCTATGCGGTGGGCAAGAATCCGGCTGCCGCGAGCGACCGTGACTGGTTCCTCGCGACCGCCTTCGCCACGCGCGACCGCATCGTCGATCGCTGGATCACCTCGACCCGGCAGACCTATTCGGAAGGCCGCAAGCGGGTCTATTACCTCTCGCTGGAATTCCTCATCGGCCGTCTCCTGTTCGACGCGCTGACCAATCTCGAACTGCTCGACACGGTGCGTGCGGCGCTCGGCGATCTCGGCGTCGATCTCGACCGGCTGCGGCAGGTGGAGCCCGACGCGGCGCTCGGCAATGGTGGCCTCGGGCGCCTCGCCGCCTGCTTCATGGACAGCATGGCGACGCTCTCCATCGCTGCCTATGGCTACGGCATCCGCTACGAGAACGGCCTGTTCCGCCAGAGGATCAAGAATGGCTGGCAGCAGGAATATCCCGAGGACTGGCTGTCCTTCGGCAATCCGTGGGAATTCGAGCGTCCCGAGGTCTATTACGACATCGGTTTCGGCGGCTCGGTCGAGGCGGTGGCGGTCGGCAATGACCGCAAGAAGCAGGTCTGGCACCCGGCCGAGACGGTCGAGGCGGTGGCCTATGACACGCCCATCGTCGGCTGGCGCGGCCGGCATGTGAACACGCTGCGCCTGTGGTCGGCGCGCGCGGCCGATCCGCTGCGGCTCGACGCCTTCAACCAGGGCGACCATGTCGGCGCGCTGGTGAATCAGGTGAAGGCCGAGGCGATTTCCAAGGTTCTCTACCCGAGCGACGCCACGCCGGCGGGCCAGGAACTGCGCCTGCGGCAGGAATATTTCTTCACCGCCGCCTCGCTGCACGACCTCATCCGCCGCCATGTCGACAGCTTCGGCGATGTGCGCTCGCTGCCCGACAAGGTCTCGATCCAGCTCAATGACACCCATCCGGCGATCGCGGTGGCCGAGCTGATGCGCGTGCTCGTGGACGAGCACGACATCGCCTGGGACGAAGCCTTCGACATCACCAACCGGACCATCTCCTACACCAACCACACGCTCCTGCCGGAGGCGCTGGAGACCTGGCCGGTGCCGCTGATGGAGCGGGTGCTGCCGCGCCACATGCAGATCATCTATCAGCTCAACGCCAAGCATCTGGAGAAGGTGCGCACCGAGTTCCCCGGTGACGACGCACTCCTCTCCTCGGTCTCGCTGATCCAGGAAGATCACGGTCGCCGGGTGCGCATGGGCAATCTTGCCTTCCTCGGCTCGCACTCGATCAACGGCGTCGCGGCGCTGCACAGCGAGCTGATGAAGACGACGGTGTTCAAGGACTTCTACCGGCTGTTCCCGGAGCGGATGAACAACAAGACCAACGGCATCACCTTCCGCCGCTGGCTCTATCAGGCCAATCCGGGCCTCACCAATCTGCTGGTCGATGTGTGCGGTCCCGCCGTGCTGGACGATCCGGCGGAGCTGAAGAAGCTCATCGCGGTGGCCGGCGACAGCTCGCTGCACGACCGGCTCGCCACCGTGCGCCGGCAGAACAAGGTCGCGCTGGCCCGCATCATCCGCGACCGGCTGGACATCAAGGTCAATCCGGGCGCGCTGTTCGACGTGCAGATCAAGCGCATCCACGAATATAAGCGCCAGCTGCTCAACGTGCTGGAGACCATCGCGCTCTATGACGCGATGCGCGCCAACCCGGCGCGAAACTGGGCGCCGCGGGTGAAGATCTTCTCCGGCAAGGCGGCGGCCAGCTACCATATGGCCAAGCTCATCATCAAGCTGGCCAATGATGTCGCCCGCGTGGTGAATGACGATCCGACCGTGCGCGATCTGCTCAAGGTCGTGTTCCTGCCGAACTACAATGTGAGTCTGGCCGAAAGCATCATCCCGGCAGCGGATCTGTCCGAGCAGATTTCCACGGCGGGCATGGAAGCCTCGGGCACCGGCAACATGAAGATGGCGCTCAACGGCGCGCTCACCATCGGCACGCTCGACGGCGCCAATGTCGAGATCAAGGACCATGTCGGCGACGACCACATCTTCATCTTCGGCCTGACCGCCGAGGAAGTGGATGAGCGCCGCCGCACCGGCGTCGACGAATACAACGCGATCCAGAAGTCGGCGCATCTGGGCGAGGTGCTCGACGCGGTGGAGTCCGGTGTGTTCTCGCCGGATGAGCCCGACCGCTTCAAGCCTCTGGTCGACGCCCTGCGCCACCACGACTATTTCCTGGTGACATCGGACTTCGATGCCTATTGGGATGCCCAGCGCAAGGTCGACGAACGCTGGAACAACAAGCCGGCTTGGTGGACTTCCAGCGCCATCAACACGGCGAATATGGGCTGGTTCTCCTCCGACCGCACGATCTCCGAATATGCCCACGACATCTGGAACGTGCCGGTGCGCAACGTTCGCTAAACGTCGTCCTGAGACGTGAGACGATCAGGCAACGACCGTCCGGCACCCGCCGGGCGGTCGTTTGCTTTGGGCCTGCCGCGCCGGCAGTAACCTTCTGCGCGGGTATCACGTAACGGATTGTGGACTTTCATGCTGCGGTAAAGGAACCTTCATGGCGGTCGGGTCTTGATGGTGCGAATCCGGCGCAGGAGAATTGGGTGACGATGTTTGCGTGGCAGGCCCCTGACGAGGAAATCGACGCTCTCGTCGCCGGCCGCCATCACGATCCCTTTGCCGTTCTCGGTCCGCACGAGACCCCGGATGGCCTTGTCATCCGTGCTTTCGTTGCGGATGCCGAGGCGCTGGACGCCATCAATGCCGATGGCACACGCTTCCTTTCGCTGACGTCCCGCCATCCCGCCGGTTTCTTCGAGGGGCTGGTGACCGACCGTCCCGCCTGGGCGCGCTATCGCCTGCGCGCACGCAATGACGGTGGCGAATGGCTGCTCGACGATCCCTACAGCTTCGGGCCCGTGCTGGGGCCGCTGGACGATCACCTGCTGGTCGAGGGCACGCATCGCGCGCTGTATGAGCGGCTCGGCGCGCATCCGACCACGCATGAGGGGGTGGAGGGCGTGTGCTTCGCCGTCTGGGCGCCCAATGCCTCGCGGGTATCCGTCGTCGGCGACTTCAACCAGTGGGACGGGCGCCGCCACCAGATGCGCAAGCGCGTCGATAGCGGGCTGTGGGAGCTGTTCGCGCCGGGCGTCGGCGAGGGAACCATCTACAAATATGAGATCGTGTCCGCCGATGGGCGCCTGCTGCCGCTGAAGGCGGACCCGTTCGGCTTCCGCGGCGAGCTGCGTCCCAATACCGGGTCCATCGTCGCCCGCACCGACAATTTCGAATGGCATGACGCGGCCCATATCGCCGCCCGCGCGCAGGGCGCCGCGAAGGCCAAGCCGATGTCGACCTATGAGGTGCATCTGGGCTCCTGGCGGCGCGGTGAGGGCGACCGCTGGCTGACCTATGACGAACTGGCCGACCAACTCGTCGATTACGCCGCATGGATGGGCTTCACCCATATCGAGCTGCTGCCGGTCTCCGAGCACCCGCTCGACGCGTCCTGGGGTTATCAGCCGATCGGCCTGTTCGCGCCGACCAGCCGTTTCGGTGACCCCGCCGGCTTCGCCCGCTTCGTTGACCGGGCGCATCAGGCGGGGCTGTCGGTCATTCTCGACTGGGTGCCGGCGCATTTCCCGACCGACATTCACGGCCTCGCCCATTTCGACGGCGGGCCGCTCTATGAGCATGCCGACCCGCGGCGCGGTTTCCATCCCGACTGGAATACGGCGATCTACGACTTCGGCCGGCGTGAAGTCGCCAATATGCTGATCGCCAACGCGCTGTACTGGCTCGACCGTTTCCACATCGACGGGCTGCGCGTGGATGCGGTGGCTTCGATGCTCTACCTGAATTATTCGCGCAAGGACGGCGAGTGGTCGCCCAACCCGGACGGCTCCAACGACAACAAGGACGCCGTCTCCTTCCTGCGCCGGGCGAATGAGACCATTTATGCCGAGCATCCCGGCACAGTGGTGATCGCGGAGGAGTCGACCTCCTGGGCCGGCGTCTCGCAGCCGGTCTATGCCGGCGGCCTCGGCTTCGGTTTCAAATGGAACATGGGCTGGATGCACGACACGCTGGACTATATGGCGCTCGATCCCGCCTACCGGCCCTGGCATCACGACAAGATCACCTTCGGCTTCGTCTATGCCTTCTCCGAGAATTTCGTGCTGCCGCTCTCGCATGACGAAGTGGTGCATGGAAAGGGCACGATCCTCGGCCGCACCCAGGGCGACGACTGGCAGCGTTTCGCCACCGTGCGCGCCTATTACGGGCTGATGTGGGCCTATCCCGGCAAGAAGCTCCTGTTCATGGGGCAGGAGTTCGCCCAGCGGCGCGAATGGAGCGAGGAACGCTCGCTCGACTGGCATCTGATGGTGATGGGGCCGCATCATCGCGGCACGCAGCTTCTGGTGCGCGACCTCAATCACATCTACCGCGAGACGCCCGCCCTCCATGCGCGCGACTGCGAGCCGGAGGGTTTCCGGTGGATCGTGGTCGACGACGCCGCGCAATCGGTCTTCGCCTGGCTGCGGCTGGGCGAGGAGGGTGATGCCCCGGTGGTGATGGTGTCCAACTTCACCCCGGTGCCGCGCGGGCCTTATCGCCTCGGCCTGCCGAAAACCGGCCGCTGGCGCGAAATACTGAACACGGACGCTGAAACCTATGGCGGTTCAGGCGTTGGTAACTGCGGGATGGTCCACGCCGGCAACATTCCGGCGCATGGGCAGCCCGCAAGTGCCGAAATCACGTTGCCGCCGCTGGCAACTCTGTACCTTCAATGGGAAACGGATCAGGCTGGGCCGGAGGCGGACGCTAAGATCCCCACCGCACAGACGCATTAGGGAGACGACGCTTCATGCCAAGGCCGACGGTTCAGAACGCTCCACTCGCCCGCACGGCGATGGCCTATGTGCTTGCCGGAGGGCGCGGGAGCCGCCTGATGGAACTGACCGACCGCCGCGCCAAGCCGGCCGTCTATTTTGGCGGCAAGTCACGCATCATCGACTTCGCCCTGTCGAACGCGCTCAATTCCGGCATCCGGCGCATCGGCGTCGCCACGCAATATCAGGCGCACAGCCTGATCCGCCACATGCAGCGCGGCTGGAACTTCTTTCGCCACGAGCGCAATGAGAGCTTCGACGTGCTGCCGGCGAGCCAGCGGGTCTCCGAGACCATGTGGTATCTCGGCACGGCGGACGCCGTGTACCAGAACCTCGACATCATCGAGGCCTATGATACCCGCCACATCATTATTCTGGCCGGCGACCACGTGTACAAGCAGGACTATGAGTTCATGCTTCAGCAGCACGTCGACGCAGGCGCCGACGTCACGGTCGGCTGTCTCGAAGTGCCGCGCGAGGAAGCGAGCGCGTTCGGCGTGATGCATGTCGACGACAAGGACAACATCATCTCCTTCCTGGAGAAGCCGAAGGACCCCCCGGCGATGCCGGGCCGGCCGGACAAGGCGCTGGCCTCGATGGGCATCTATGTCTTCGAGACCAAGTTCCTCATCGAGCAACTGCGCCGCGACGCCGCCGATCCGCTGTCGACGCATGATTTCGGCAAGGACCTGATCCCTTACATCGTCAAGCACGGCAAGGCGGTGGCGCATCATTTCTCCCGCTCCTGCGTGCGCTCCGACATGGAGACGGCGCCCTATTGGCGGGATGTCGGCACGGTGGACGCCTATTGGGAGGCCAATATCGACCTTACCGGCGTCGTCCCCGAACTCGACCTCTATGACCGCGACTGGCCGATCTGGACCTATGGCGAGATCACGCCGCCGGCCAAGTTCGTCCATGATGATGAAGGCCGGCGCGGCCAGGCCATCTCCTCGCTGGTGTCCGGCGGCTGCATCATCTCCGGTTCCTCGCTGCGCCGCGCCCTGCTGTTCACCGGTGTGCGGGTGAATTCCTACGGCACGATCGAGAACAGCGTGGTGCTGCCCTATGTCGAGATCGGTCGGTCGGCACGGCTCAAGAACGTCGTGATCGATGCCAATGTGCGTATTCCCGAGGGGCTCGTCGTGGGCGAAGACCCGGAGCACGATGCCAAACGCTTCCGCCGGACCGACAAGGGAATCTGCCTCATCACCCAGCCCATGATTGACCGGCTGGGTATGTAAGGTAGCGTCTGGCGGGGGCGGCCGGCGAGGGCAGGGGAAAACGTGTCGGATCTGAAGGTTCTTTCGGTCGTCTCGGAAATCTATCCGCTGGTCAAGACTGGCGGTCTCGCGGATGTCGCCGGCGCGTTGCCGGCGGCGCTGGCGCCGCATGGCGTCGACATGCGCACCGTGCTGCCGGGCTATCCGGCGGTGATGGCGGTGCTGGAGTCGGCCGAGCCGGTCTATTATTTCGACCATCTGTTTGGCGGTCCGGGCCGGCTGCTCGCCGCGCGAGCGGCGGGGCTCGACCTCTTCGTCATCGACGCGCCCCATCTCTATGACCGGCCGGGCGGTCCCTATGTCGCGCCCGATGGCGAGGATTGGGACGACAATGCCCAGCGTTTCGCCGCGCTTGGCGCGGTGGCGTCGGGCATCGGGCTCGGATTGGTGCCGGCCTTCGTGCCGGACGTGGTGCAGGCGCATGACTGGCAGGCAGGCCTCGCGCCGGCCTATCTGCATTACTCCGGCAGCCGGCGGCCGGGCACGGTGGCGACGGTCCACAACATCGCCTTCCAGGGCAAGTTCCCCGCCATGCTGGCTCCCGCCTTCGGCTTTCCGCCGGAAGCCATGAGCATCCACGGCATCGAGTATTACGGCACGCTCGGCTATCTCAAGGCGGCGCTGAAGCTCTCCGACCGCATCACCACGGTCTCCCCGACCTATGCCGACGAGATCCTGCAACCCGATGGCGGCATGGGGCTCGAAGGGCTGCTGAACGACCGCAGCCATGTGGTCCACGGCATTCTCAACGGCCTCGATGACGCGGCCTGGAATCCGGCCGATGACGGGCTGATCGCCGCGCCGTTCGATCTGAAGCGCATCAAGGCGCGCGACACCAACAAGGCGGCGTTGCAGGCGGCCTTTGGGCTGGATCCGAACCCCGACACGCTGGTCTTCGGCGTGGTCAGCCGGCTGTCCTGGCAGAAGGGTCTCGATCTCCTCGCCGACAGCCTGGGCACCCTGCTTGATCTGGGCGCGCAACTGGCCCTGCTCGGCTCCGGCGATCCGGATCTCGCCCTGCGCTTTGCCGGCGCGGCGGCGACCCATCCGGGCCGGATCGGCGTGCGGCTCACCTATGACGAGCCGATAGCCCATCTCATTCAGGCGGGAGCGGATGCGCTGATCGTGCCGTCGCGCTTCGAGCCCTGCGGCCTGACCCAGCTTTCCGCCCTGCGCTATGGCGCGCTGCCGGTGGTGGCGCGCGTCGGCGGCCTGGCCGACACGGTGATCGACGTCAACGAGGTGGCGCGCACGGCGGGCGTGGGCAATGGCGTGCAGTTCTCCCCGGTGACCGCGCCGGCGCTGCAACTCGCCCTGAAGCGCACCCATCGGCTCTGGCAGGACCAGAAGCTGTGGAAGAAGCTGCAGCGCAACGCCATGACCACGGATGTCTCGTGGGACCGGGCGGCGCGCGATTATGCGGCGCTGTTCCGCGATCTCGTGGCGGAGCGCGGCGCGTGAGCGCCCGCCCCGTTTCGGCCGGCCAGCCCGAGCCGCTCGGCGTCACCGTGGATGAGACCGGCGTGAATGTGGCGGTGTTTTCCGCCCATGCCGAGAGCGTTGAATTCTGCCTGTTCGATGCCGCCGGCGAGGTGGAGACCGCCCGCTATCGGCTCGCCACCCGCACCGGGGATGTGTTCCACGCCCATATCGGCGGCATCGCGCCGGGCGCGCGGTACGGGCTGCGGGCGGCGGGGCCCTGGGCACCGGAGCGCGGGCACCGGTTCAACCCGGCCAAGCTTCTGGTCGATCCCTATGCGAGCCGGCTCGACCGGCCCTTCGCCCTGCATGAGACGATGTTCGACGCCCGCGCCCGCGGCGCCGTACGGGACGAGGCGGACAGCGCGGCCTTCGTGCCCAAGGCGATCGTCACCGCGCCCGATGCGCTGCCCGGCGCGGCGGTCCCGCCCTTCCGGTGGGGTGACGAGGTGTTCTACGAGCTGCATGTGCGCGGCTTCACCCGGCAGAATCCGGCGGTCCCGGTCGAATTGCGCGGAACGTTCGCCGGGCTGGTGGAGCCGGCGGCGCTCGATCATCTGGTGAAGCTCGGCATCACCACCGTGGAGCTGATGCCCTCCATGGCCTGGATCGACGAGCGTCATTTGCCGCCGCTCGGCCTCAGTAATTACTGGGGCTACAATCCGATGGTGTTCGGCGCGCCCGACCCGCGCCTCGCGCCCGGCGGCTTCGATGAGGTGGCGCGCGCGATCTCGGCGCTGCATGAGGCCGGGATCAAGGTCGTGCTGGACGTGGTGCTGAACCATTCCGGCGAGAGCGACGAATTCGGGCCCACCTTGAGCCTGCGCGGCCTCGACAACGCGACCTATTACCGTCACGCGAAGCAGGACCCCTCCCGTCTCATCAATGATGCGGGGACCGGCAACACGCTGGCGCTGGAGCGGGCGCCGGTGCTGCGTCTGGCCATGGACATGCTGCGGCGCTGGGCGCGCACCGGGCTCGACGGTTTCCGCTTCGACCTCGCCGCCACGCTCGGTCGTCGCGCGGATGGCTTCGATCCCGACGCGCCCTTTCTGGCGGCGATGCAGCAGGACCCGCTGCTGCGTGACCTCGCCCTTATTGCCGAGCCCTGGGATATTGGGCCGGGGGGCTATCAGGTCGGGCAGTTTCCGGCGCTGTGGGGTGAATGGAACGACACGTTCCGCGACGATGTGCGCCGCTTCTGGCGTGGCGATGCCGGGCGGGTGGGGCCGCTCGCCACGCGGCTGGCCGGCTCGGCCGATGTGTTCGCCAGCCGCCGCCGCCCGCTCTCGCGCGCGATCAATTTCGTCACCGCCCATGACGGCTTCACGCTCGCCGACCTCGTCGCGTTCGAGCGCAAGCACAATGAGGCCAATGGCGAGGACAACCGCGACGGCACCAGCGCCAATTACAGCTGGAACCACGGCGTCGAGGGCTGGACCGACGATGCCGGCGTGATGGGCGCGCGCTGGCGCGATGTGCGGGCGCTGCTGGCAACGCTGCTCACCGCGCGCGGCACGCCGATGCTGACCATGGGCGATGAATGCGGGCGCTCGCAGGCCGGCAACAACAACGCCTATGCGCAGGACAACGAACTCGCCTGGCTCGACTGGTCCAAAGCCGACGCCGAACTCGCGGCCTTCACCGCCAGGCTGGTGGCGCTGCGTCGGGCTCACCGCGCGCTGCGGCTGGAAGCCCCGCTCACCGGGCGCCCGCTCGATGCGAGCGGCATTGCCGATGTGGAATGGCGCGCGCCGGAGGGTGGGCGGCCGGAATGGGACAATCCCGACACGCGGGCGCTGGTGGCGGCCTTCTATGCGCCGGCCGATGACGATCATGCCGCCGACCGGGTGGTGGTAGCCTTCAATGCCGGCTGGAGCGCCCGCCCGCTCGGCCTGCCCAGGCCACGGGACGGTCATGTCTGGCGCGTTGGCGCCGACAGCGCCGATCCGGCGCGCGGCAGCGACGAGAGCCCCGGCGAACTGGCGGCGCGATCGGTGCTGATCGTCGTCGAGGAAGCCGTGCCGCAGGCGCCGCGCCGGGCGCCCGATCCGGCTCTGTTGGAGCGGCTCTCTTCCGCCGCCGGCATTGCCGGCGAGTGGACCGATGTGGAGGGCAACAGCCATGACGTGCCCGATGACAGCAAGCGCGCTCTGCTCGCCGCGCTGAAGCTGCCGGCCGGGAGCGGCGGCGAGGTGGCCGACAGTCTGGCGGCCATTTCAGAGCAGCGTTTCGGCCGCGACCTGCCTTTCGCGCATGTGATGCAGATCGGGCAGGCGGCCGAGCTGACACTGGCGGGCGAGGCCGCTTATGCGACGCGCCGTCTGGACGCCGTGATCGAGCTGGAGACCGGCGAGACGCTGGACTTCCCGATCCGTCCCGATGACGGGCGCCGGGCGGAGCTGGAACGGCCGGACGGCCGGCTCGCCCGCACGCTCGCCATCGCCCTGCCGGAACTGCAGGTCGGGCGGCACAAAATGCGGCTGGGCGAGGCTACTTGCGCCCTCACCATCGCACCGCCGGCCTCCTATTATCCGCTGCCGCTGGCCGAGGGCGAACGCTGGTTCGGGATCGGCACGCATCTCTACACGCTGCGGCGCGCCGCAGACGATCAGGGCATCGGTGATTTCACCGCGCTGGGCGCGTTCGCCGAGCGGGCGGCACGGGACGGCGCGGCCGTGGTCGGGCTCAATCCGCTGCATGCCCTGTTCAATACCGATCGCGAGCGGGCGAGCCCCTATTCGCCGTCCGATCGGCGATTTCTCGATCCCATCTTCATCGATGTCGCCGCGCTGGGGGGCGATATCGCGCCCTTCGCCGCGCTCGCGGCCAAGCCGGCGGTGGATTATTCCGGCGTCTGGGCCGCCAAGGAAGCCGCGCTGCGCGGCGCCTTCGCCCGTTTCGAGGCGCGCCCCGAGGATGATTTCGCCCGGTTCCTCGCCGAGGGCGGGGAGATGCTGAAACGCTTCGCCGCCTTTCAGGCGATCGCTGCGGCGCATCCGGGACGGAGCTGGCGTGATTGGCCGGGTGGTCTGGCCGACGCCGGCAATCCGGCGGTCGCCGCCTTCGCGGCCGATCATGCGGGGGAGGTGCGTTTTGCGCTGTGGCAGCAATGGGTGGCCGATCGCCAGCTCGCCGGCGCCGCGCAACGCGCCCGCAATGCGGGGCTGACGCTCGGCTTTTATCGCGATCTGGCGGTAGGTACCGCGCTGGAGGGGGCCGAGGCGTGGTCTGAGGCCGCGATGCTGATGCATGGCGTCACCATTGGCGCGCCGCCCGATCCGCTCGGGCCGCAAGGCCAGAACTGGAACCTGCCGCCCTTCGACCCACTGGCCTGGCAGCGTGACGGCTATGACGCCTTCGCGCGGCTTGTGAGAGCGAATATGCGCCATGCCGGTGCGCTGCGGATCGACCATGTGATGGGGCTGCGCCGCCTCTTCCTCATTCCCGAAGGGGCGAGCGGGGCGGACGGGGCCTATCTCGCCATGCCCTTCGAGGATCTGGCCGGGCAGGTGGCGCTGGAAAGCCATCGGGCGCGCTGCCTCGTGGTGGGCGAGGATCTCGGCACCGTGCCCTATGGGATGCGCGAGCATCTGACGGAGCAGCGCATGCTCTCCTACCGCGTGCTGTGGTTCGAACGGCAGGGCGAGCAGTTCATCGCGCCGCAGGATTATCCGGCGCTCGCCGCCGCCTGCATTTCCACCCATGACCTGCCGACCCTGCCGGGCTGGTGGGAAGGTGTCGATTTCGACGAGCGGCGTGCGCTTGGTCTTGAGGATGACGAAACGCTCGCCACGGCGCGGCAGGCCCGTGCGCAGGAAAAGGCGGAGCTTGCCGCGGCGCTTCTGCGCGAAGGGCTGATCGATGCGCTGCCGGAGCCGGACGCGCCGCTGTCCGACGCCTTCTTCGTGGCGCTGCATGCCTATGTGGCGCGCACCCGCTCCGTGCTGGCGCTGGCCCAGATCGACGATCTCGGCGGGGAGACGGTGGGCGTCAACCTGCCGGGCACCGACCGCGAGCGCCCCAACTGGCGGCGCCGGCTGACCGTGCCGGTGGAAGAGGTGCTGGAGGCGCCGCGCGCCAAGGCCGCGCTGGCCGCCATGAAGGCGGAGCGCGGCCGCTAGGCGGAGGTCAAGAGTGCGAAGGTCTCAGCCCTTCATCGGTTCAGTCTTCAGGGCGTCGAGGGGGTCGAGGGCGGCGGGGTGACGGGATCGGTCGCGGGCGGCGCGACGGGTGCCGTGGTTGAGGCCGGCGGCGTGGGGTTCTCGGTCGGCTGGGTCGACATGCGTCCCGAATATTGGACCGCCGCATAGGCGGCGATAATCAGGATGATGGCGCCGAGTATGATGGTCGTCGTCCGGTTCATGTTTTGCTTCTCCCGCCTGTCTCGTTCGAAATTACAGCTCAGCGCGTGAAATGCCGTGCTGCGAAGTCGGCGAGTGCAGTGCACAACCAATATTGAGCGGGTGTTCTGAACCGTACGGACGACACTGGATTATCTCTAATCTTGCGCCAATTGCCTCCGGCATCAGAAAACCGTTGTCGAAACGCCTCGATTGGACCAAAGTTCCCCTCTGCGCATATCGCTGTCAGACACGTCCGGGGAAAACCCGGCCAGCACCAGGGAGGATGGGATGAGCATGAGCACCGATTTTGCCGTCGTCACCTTGTCGCCTTCCACCGTCCGCGTGATGCACCGGACGGCGCACCACATTTATGAATTCGCTGTCGTTGATGATGGCTGTGGCCGCCGCGTGGTGAGCCGTGGCCCCTCGATCGTGTTCGGCAAGGATGAGGATGTGCCCGCTTGGGACCTCGTCGAGGCCGCCGAGCGCGTCGCCTCCGACACCGCCCGCTATACCGGCGTGATCGACTAAAGCCCGACCGACCGACATCGACCGACGCCGACGCACCCGGATCATGCCGGGAGCGTCGGCGTTCGTGCGTCTGGCGGTCCGGTCGATCGCGCTGCCTCTGGCACGCCGGCGCAGGGGGCTGGCAAATGGCGGCTTATCATGTATATGAGCGGATACATGTATATCGATGGATATATCATTCCAGGAGCCGCCCATGCCGTCGCCTATCGCTCCATCAGCTCCGCTTTTCCCCCGGAGGATCGGTCGTGCGCTTGCCGTCGCCGTCGCCCTGTTCGCCGTAGCCCCCTTCGCCTCGGCCCGTGCGCAGGAGGTGACGACGGTGTTCGCCGCGGCGAGCCTGACCAATGCATTTCAGGACATCGGCAAGCTCTACCGGGAGAAGACCGGCAAGGAGGTCGCCTTCTCCTTCGCGGCTTCCTCCGCGCTCGCCAAGCAGCTTGAAGCCGGCGCCCCGGCGGCGATCTTCGCCTCGGCGGATACCAAATGGATGGATTACACGGAAGGCAAGGACCTCACGCTGAAGGCGACGCGCGTTACGCCGATCGGCAACAGCCTCGTGCTGATCATGCCGGCGGATCAGGCCAAGCCGGTGACGATCGACGCCCGCTTCGACTGGCTGACCTTCCTCGGCGCCGACGGACGGATCGCCACGGGCCTTACCGACAGCGTGCCGGCTGGCATCTATGCCAAGGCGGCGCTGACCAGTCTCGGCCAGTGGGACACGGTGAAGGCGCGCATCGTCGGTGCCGAGAGCGTGCGGGCGGCGCTGGCCTTGGTCGAGCGCGGCGAGGCGCGGGCGGGCATCGTCTATTCCACCGATGCGGCCATTGCGAAGAATGTGAAGGTGGTCGCCACCTTCCCGGCGAACAGCCACCCGCCGGTGGAGTATCCGTTCGAGATCGTGAAGGGGCAGGACACGCCGGCGACAAGGGCGTTCTTCGACTTCCTTGTGGGTACTGAAGCTAGGGCGGTCTATGCCCGCTATGGATTCGTGGTGAAGTAGCCTAGGCGCGCCGCACGACAGGTGGCGCAGGCAGGGTTTGAGAATCGGATGCTGACCCCCGAGGAATGGATCGCCGTCCGGCTCAGCCTTGAGGTGGCCTTCTGGGCCACGTTCTGGAGCCTGCCCTTCGCCGTGCTGGTCGCCTGGGTGCTGGCGCGGCTGGATTTCCCCGGCAAGGGCCTGCTGGACGGGCTGATCTACCTGCCGCTGGTGCTGCCAAAGGTGGTGGTGGGCTATCTCCTGCTGCTGACGCTGGGGGCGCGCGGCGCCATTGGCCAGTATCTCGACGCGTGGTTCGGCATCAAGCTGATCTTCACCACGGCCGGCGCCACCGTGGCCGCCGCCGTGGTGAGCTTTCCGCTGACGGTCAACGCGATCCGCCTTGCGCTTGAGGCGGTGGACCGGGGGCTGGAGGTCGCCGCCCGCACGCTCGGTGCTTCAAGGCTCGACGTGTTCTTCTCGGTGACGCTGCCGCTGATGCTGCCGGGCGTGCTTTCCGGCGCACTGCTCGCCATCGCCTCGGCTCTGGGCGAGTTCGGTGCCACCATCACCTTCGTTTCCAACGTCGAGGGTCAGACCCGAACCATCCCGCTCGCCATCTACTCCGCCACCCATATGCCTGATGGCGATGCCATGGCGCTGCGGCTGACGGTCGTCTCGGTGGTGCTCGCGTTGGGCGCGCTGCTGCTGGCGGGTCTGGTGGACCGGCGCATCCGGGTGATGATCGGGCGCGCATGATCGAGATTGATATCCGCCTCGCCCGGCCCGGCGGCTTTTCGCTGGCAGCGGCCTTCTCCGCGCCGGCGGCGGGCGTCACCGCGCTGTTCGGCCGCTCGGGGGCCGGCAAGACCACCATCATCCAGGCGGTAGCGGGCGTGGTACGCCCCGACGCGGGACGGATCGTCGTCGATGGCGAGGTCTTTTTCGATCAGGCGCGCGGCATCGACCTGCCCATCGAGGCGCGCCGGGTCGGCTATGTGTTTCAGGATGCGCGGCTGTTTCCCCATCTCTCGGTGGACAGCAATCTGCGCTATGGCGAGCGCCGCGCGCGCGCGACGGAGCGCCCGATCCGCTTCGAGGCGGTGGTGGACCTGCTGGGTATTGGTCATCTGCTCAAGCGCCGACCGCACACGCTTTCGGGCGGCGAGCGCCAGCGCGTCGCCATCGGCCGCGCCCTTCTGGCGCAACCGCGCCTGCTGCTGATGGATGAACCCCTCGCGGCGCTGGATGAAGCCCGCAAGGCCGAGATCCTGCCCTATCTCGAACGGCTGCGTGACGAGGTGAGGTTGCCCATCCTCTATGTGAGTCATTCGATCGACGAGGTGGTGCGGCTCGCCGCGCTCATGGTGGCGCTGGCGGATGGACGGCAGATCGCCGCCGGGCCGGTGGCGGAGGTCATGGCCAATCCCGAACTATTGCCGGTTATCGGGCGCTTCGATGTCGGCGCGCTGCTGGAGTGCACGGTGGCCCGTCACGATGAGGCCTTCGCGCTATCGGACCTCACCTTTCCCGGCGGCGTGCTGCGGGTGCCGCAGGTCGGGCGCCCGGTGGGGGCGGCCGTGCGCGCACGGGTGCGGGCGCGCGACGTGGCCATCGCGCTCAGCCGTCCAGAGGAGGTTTCGGTGTCCAACCTGCTGTCGGCCCGTATCGAAGCGGTGCGGATGCAGGAGGGCCCCTATGCCGACATCGAGCTCAGTGTCGGTCCGAGCCGGCTCGCCAGCATGGTGACACGCGAGAGCGTGGCTCGCCTGCGCCTCGCGCCGGGTCAGGCGGTGTGGGCCATGGTGAAGTCGGTCGCGGTGGACAGCCGCCGGCCGGAGAGCGAGCCGAGCTAGAGCTTTTTCGGTGAACCCCGGTTCATCGAAAAAGCTCTAGCTCATTGTTTTGACGCATTTTCTTCACGCGAACCGGAATCCACTTCGCTCGAAAATGCTCTAGTTCGGCTCCTGCATGATCGGTGCGACGCCGGGGCCGACGGCGAACTCGTCGCTGACGAAGCCGATGACCGCCAGAACCAGCAGGGCGATGACGAGAGCGATGATCAACCCGCGCACGCCACCCGTGCGGTGGCCGAAGAAACCCGAACCGGCCAGCAGCACGAGAATGAGTATGACGATGATCAGGGTCTGCATCTCGCCTCCGCTTTCCGCTGAAAACTGCGCGGCAGGCGAAATGGTTCCACGCTACCCGTCGCTTGCCGTCGTCGTGGGGGCGGGAAGGGGAGCGAGGGCGGCGCGCAGTTCCGCCACCGCCGGACCGTTGGCCTCCGCGCTGCGACGTTCAATGTCCCGATAAAGCGCGATCAGCCGCTCGCCGAAAGGCGTGAGGTCGGTGCCGTGGCCGCGCCGTCCGGGATGGGTGAGTACCACCGGCTCGCGGAAATTGCCGGCGATCTCGTCCACCAGCAGCCAGGCGCGACGGTAGCTCATGCCCATCTTGCGGGCGGCGGAGAGGATCGACTTCTCGGTGCGGATGGTCTCCAGGAGGTCGATCATGCCCGGACCGATGTGCCGTCCATCGCCAAAATAGACGCGGATGAAAAGCCCGTCGCGTGGTTTGCGCGCCGCCGTTTCATCCGCGTCCTCGACCTTTTGATGCTTCATGCGCGCCTCTCGCCTCATGAGCCGAGCTTAGGGGAAGAGGCGCGCAGCAGGAACCCGTTGAGGCCTACCCGATCAGGCCGTCCTCACCTTCGCACGGCGATAGCCGAGGGCGAGGTCGAGCACCACCATCACCACCAGCGACGCTCCCACCAGCGGAAAGATGAGCCCCACCACCGCCATGATGGCGATGAGGCCGCGCATCACCGAGCGGTCCGCCGGTGCCGGCGGTACGCCAAGCGCGCCCTTGGGCCGGCGCATCCACCACATCGCCCCGGCCGAGACCGACATGAGGATGACGGCGAAGCAGAGCGCCAGCATGAACAGCTGGTTGGCGAGGCCGAACTCCTGGCCGAGATGGATGTTGATGCCCCATTCGAGGGCTTTGCCGGCCGGGCCGTAATCGGCATAGCTCATATCGATCAGCGGCGTGCCGCTATACTGGTCGAGATGGACGACACGCTGCTTGGACAGGTCGTCCGGGTAGATCGAGGCGCTGTAGACGCCGGTGGCCGAGGTCGGCAGGCTCAGCGTGTAGCCGGGCGAGACGCCGAGCGTGTCGACGATGGCGGCGGCGGCGTCGATGCCGAGCGGTTGGCCCTGCGGTGCGGTGGATACCGGCACCTTGGCCTGCTCCAGCGACCAGGTGGTGGGGCCGTTCACATGCTCCAGATGCTCGTCCGACATCGGGATGTTGGTGCGAACGCCGTTCGGATAGCCGTAATTCGAGGAATTGGCCCATTCATTGACCTTGGCACCCCACAGCACCGACCAGGGCATGCCGGACAGGGACATGAAGCCGATGGCGAGGCCGGCGAAGGCGCCGGTGACGGCGTGGATGTCGCGCCAGAAGACCCGCTTCTTCGGTGTCCCGCGCACGCTCACCACGCCGCCGGTCTGCTGGCGTGGCCACCAGAGATAGAAGCCGGTCGCCACGAGCAGGATCGACCAGCCGCCGACGATTTCGATGATGCCATTGGCGATAGGGCCGAATTCGGCGAGGCTGTGCAGGCGGCGGATCAGCCACATGATGGTGCCGCGGTCGGGTAGATCGCCCAGCACGCGGGAGTCATAGGGGTTCACATAGACCGACAGGCGGGTGCCGGCGGTGGTCTTCACCACCACCTCGGCGGAGGCCGATGAGGTGGACGGTGTGATTATCTTGACCGCCGTTCCGGGATGCGCAGCGAGCGCCGACGCGATCCAGGCGCTCGGCGCCTGCGGGGCGGTCTGCTGCACGGCGACCTGCTTGAGGTCGCGGTGCCAGAGGCCGTCCAATTCGTCGCGGAACAGGTACAGCCCGCCGGTGACGGCGAGCAGGATCATGAAGGGCAGCACCAGCAGGCCGGCATAGAAATGCCAGCGCCAGACGGCGCGGTAGAGATTGAGCGAGCGTTCGCTCGCCTCGGCCTTGGTGTCGGCGGATACAGATGTCGCGGTCATCGGAAGGGTTTCCCGGCAGGGTGGCAGCGGTCAAGCGCCCGGCGCGAGAGCCAGGCGCGACACGCCGCGATTGCGTTCAGGCGTCGAAGAGGACGGCGGTCAGTTCGCCGGCGTGCCGTGGCCGCTATGGGCGTCATGCCCAGCGGGACCGCCCATTCCCTCGATCTTGAACTCGACAGTCACGGTGCCGGCCTTGGCGAAGGTCAGCGTGCCCTTGAAGCTCTCGCCTTCCTTGAGCGGCTGCTTGAGGTCCATGAACATCAGGTGATAGCCGCCGGGCGCCAGCTTCACCTCGCCGCCGGCGGGAATCTCCACGCCGTTCGGCAGCATGCGCATGGTCATGACGCCGTCCTTGACGGACATCTCGTGGATCTCGACATGGCCGGCAATCTCGGCGGTGGCGGAGACCAGCGTGTCCGCCGTCTTGCCTTCGTTCTCGACCGAGAGATAGCCGCCGCCGACCTTGGCGCCGTTGGGCGTCATGCGCGCCCAGGGATGGCCGATCTCGAGATCACCGACCTTGAAGCCATGGGCAAAGGCCGGCTGGATGGCGAAAAGGGCGAGGGTGGCGGCGAGCAGGGCGAAGCCGACGCGCTCCTCGGTGTGGCGCAGGACGCGGCTGAAGATGTGACGGATCATGAAATGCACTCCCTATGCCGGCATGCCCCGGGCAGAGGCCAGCGTGTTCGATTGACGGCGAGACAGCCCGAAAGGGCGATGCGTCAAACGAGGGGAGGTGCGCGGGCAAGGCGCGGGGAGCGTTTCAGTCCGCTGAAGGTGAGCGTCTGGTCCGGCGGGAGGACGGTAGCGACGGCAAGGCGTGCCGGCGTCGTGGCGACGACGGGCACCGGCGGAGGCGCCGCTGCGCCGACAGCCATCTGGCAGCCGGTGGTGCAGCAATCGGGCGTGTGATGGGCCGGATCGGCCGGGCTGGCGGGAGTCTCAGGTGCCGCCTGAATACCGCGGCAGATGATCTGTCCCAGCTCGCCGCCGGCAAGGCCCCCCGCCGCATGGGCGCCGGAGGCGATGCCGCCAATGAAGGCCTGCAGCACAAGCAGATAGGCCACGGCAAGGGCCGTCGCCATTCTGCGCCATGTGCTGCGGTCAGGGGTCATGCCGTTTCAGGCCCTCGGCGGTGCGTCGCTGACGGATGTAGCACGCTCCCGCCGCGCCCGGAACAGCGGCACGCCGCCGCTGCTCCGGCACGGTTCAGAGGCTGGCGCCGGGGCCGGGCGTGGCGCCGGGCGGGCATTTGCCGAGGATGATCATGCCGAGCACCTCATCCTTGGTCACGTCCGAGGTGCGGGCGCTGCCGACCAGCTTGCCGTTCTTCATCACGCTGACGCGGTCGGCGAGATCGAACACGTCGTGAATGTCGTGGCTGATGAGGAAGATGCCGATGCCTTCCGCCTTGAGCTGCTTGATCAGTTCGCCCACCTGCGCCGTCTCCTGAGGCCCGAGCGCGGCCGTCGGCTCGTCCATGATCAGGATCTTGGCGTTGAAGTGGATGGCGCGGGCGATGGCGACCGACTGGCGCTGGCCGCCGGAGAGGCCGCGCACCGGCTCCTTGAACTTGCGGAAGTTCGGGTTGAGCCGGCCCATCACCTCGCGCGTCGCCGCCTCCATGGCCACGTCGTCGAGCGTGCCCCAAGGGGTCATCAGTTCGCGGCCAAGGAACAGGTTGGCGGCGGCATCGACATTATCGGCGAGCGCCAGCGTCTGGTAGATGGTCTCGATGCCGAGGCGTTTGGCGTCACGCGGGTTGGCAATCTCCGCCTTCTGCCCGCCAATGCGGATCTCGCCGGAATCCTGCCGGTAGGCGCCGGCGAGGATCTTGATGAGCGTGGATTTGCCGGCGCCATTGTGGCCGAGCAGGCCGACCACTTCGCCGGGATAGAGGTCCACGCTGACATTGTCGACGGCGCGGATGCCGCCGAAGGAAATGGCGATATCGCGCATTTCGACCAGCGGCGTGCCGGTGCGGGCGGCGGGGGCGGTGGTTGCGAGGCTGTTCATCGGCCGGCCCTCACTTGAAACGCTTGCGGTAGACGGTGTCGATCCACACCGCGAAGACGAGGACGATGCCGACCACGATGTTCTGATAGGGCGTGTCCACGCGCATCAGCACCATGCCGGATTGCAGGCTCTGCATCACCAGCGCGCCGATCATGGCGCCGGCAATGGTGCCCGAGCCGCCGGCCAGCGAGGTGCCGCCGATCACCGCCGCGGCGATGACATAGAGCTCGTCGAGCGTGCCCTGCGCATTGGTGGCCGAGTTGAGGCGGGCGGTGGAGATCGCCGCGCCGATGGCGGCGAGCGCGCCCATCAGGGCAAACACGGCGAGCGTCACGCGCTTGGTGTTGATGCCGGCCAGTTCGGCGGCTTCCGGGTTGCCACCGATGGCGAAGACATAGCGGCCGAAGCGGGTGCGGTTGGTCACGAAGGTCATGATGATGCCGACGGCGAGCGCCACCAGCACGGGCACGGCAAAGCCGAAGCTGACGCTCAGACCTTCCGGCGGCACCTCGATGCCGGCGGCCTCGGCATAGCGCCGGGCGAGCACGGCGGGCAGCGTGTAGGCGTTGACCACCAGCGTCGCGCCGATGACCGCCAGGCAACCGAAGGTGATGGTGGTGACCTCCGCCCAGACGGGCTTGAGCGGGAAGTGGAAACGCTGGCGCTGCCGGCGGGCCTGCACGGTTGCAAACGCGATGGCGAGGCAGGCGATGACCGCGACGACCCAGCTCCAGGTGGCGCCGATCGAGCCATCCGCGCCGCCGCCGAGCAGCTTGAAATTGTCGTCGACCAGGGGAATGGTCTTGCCTTCGGCGACCGCCCAGGCCGCGCCGCGCCAGACCAGCAGGCCGCCCAGCGTGACGATGAAGGCGGGCACGCCGAGATAGGCGATGACGAAGCCATGCAGGGCGCCGATGGCCGCGCCGGCGGCGATGCCGGCGACGAGCGTCAGCGCCATCACGGCGGGATGGTTGAAGCCGAAGGTCGGCAGCAGATAGCTGACCTGAAACACCGCCATGATCATGCCGGTGACGCCGAGGATGGAGCCGACCGACAGGTCGATATGGCGCATCACGATGATCAGCACCATGCCGGTCGACATCACCGCGATCGAGGAACTCTGCACCGACAGGTTCCAGAGATTGCGAGGTGTCAGGAAGGTGCCGTCGGCCAGGATGTCGAAGACGATCCAGATGGCGGCGAGGGCGCCGATCATGCCGAGAAAGCGCACATCGATCTCAAGCGCGCGGATGAAGGAGGTCGGCGCGGTCTGCGGCGGGGATGACGGTACCGGCGTTGCGGCCGTCGTGGTCTCGGTCATGAGCGTCCTCCTAGTGTCCGCGCCGGGCATATCGTTTGCCGCTCAGCGCGCCCTGACGGGCGTGCGGCGGGATGAACTCCCGCCGCCGCTTGGTCTCGATCCGTCGGTCTGGATCAGTCGCAGGCCTTGACCGTGCCGGGCTTCACGCCCTGGCAGACGGTGGCCTTCGGCACCCAGCCGGCCTCGATGATCACGCCGAGATTATCCTTGGTGATCGGGAGCGGCTTGAGGAAGGTCGAGTTCATCGCCTGCTTCTTCGGGCCGCCCGTAAAGGTCGCGGTGCCCGGAACCGCCTTGGGGTCGGTTCCCTTGGACAGTTCGATGGCGATTTCCGCGGCCTTCTTGCCGAGTTCGCGCGAGTCCTTCCAGACCGAGACGGTCTGCGTGCCCAGGGCGATGCGGTTCAGCGCGGCGAAGTCGGCGTCCTGGCCGGAGACCGGCACGGAGCCGGCAAGCCCCTGCGCGGCAAGCGCGGCAATGGCGCCGCCGGCGGTGCCGTCGTTCGAGGCGACGACCGCGTCGACCTTGTTGTTGTTGGCGGTCAGCATCTGCTCGGTGTTGCGCTGGGCATTGGCCGGCAGCCAGCTATCGGTATAGGCCTCGCCGACATTCTTGATGTCGCCCTTGTCCATGGCGGCCTTGAGGGCTTCCATCTGGCCGGAGAACAGGAAGTCCGCATTCGGATCGGACGCCGAGCCCTTGATGAAGAGATAGTTGCCCTTGGGCTTGACCTTCATCACCTCGGTGGCCTGGAGGCGACCGACTTCCTTGTTGTCGAAGGTGATGTAGTAGGCATAGGGGTTCTCGATCAGCCGGTCATAGCCGACGACCGGAATGCCCTCGTTCTGCGCCTTGGTGATGGCGGGAGCGATGGCGTCCGAATCCTGCGCCAGGATGATCAGGGCGGTGGCGCCCTGCGCGATCAGCGCCTCGACATCGGACAGCTGCTTGGCGGCCGAGGACTGGGCGTCGGCGGAAATGTACTTTGCGCCGGCGGCGGCGAGCGCCTTCTTGATGGCGGCCTCGTCGGTCTTCCAGCGTTCTTCCTGGAAGTTCGACCAGGAGACGCCCACGACGGGCTCGGCGGCGCGGGCGGCGCCCACGGTGACGACGGTCGCCAGCGCGGCGAGGGTAAGGCTCAGGCTCGTCTTCATGCGTTCCTCCCAAAGGGTGCGATGCTTTGTGCCAGTCGGCATTCGGTCCTCGAGAGATGACGCGTGCCGTGGTCGTTTCTGACGTTCGAACCTCACATATGTCCGAAATCGTCCTTTTGTTGATCGATCTGAGTGATCGATAGAACCTTATCATACCTCAAAAAGATCGGTAATCGGCCCTGATTAGCAAATTCCGTGGCCGCAGGCGCTCCACTTTTGGTCTAAGTGGTGATGACGTGTCTTGAGTTGCGTACCTCAGATTTTGAGGGCAACATGACGGTATGTCCAGACCCCTTTCACGCATCACCCTGCAGGACGTGGCCCGCGAGGCCGGCGTTTCGCTGGCGACGGCCGACCGTGTGCTCAATGGCCGGGCCGGGGTGCGCAACGCCACGGCCGGCCGGGTGAAGGACGCGGTGGCCCGGCTCGGCTACCGGCCGAACCTCGCCGCCGCCCGTCTGGCGCGGGGCGAGACATACCGCTTCTGCTTCGTCCTGCCGGCCGGTTCCAATGTCTTCATGCGCATGCTGGCCGAGCAGGTGGCCAATACCGCCAACTGGCTCGCCACCCATAACGGCTATATCGACACGGTGCGCGTCGACGTGTTCGCGCCCGAAACCCTGGCCTCGACGCTGGAGGGCCTGATGGGGCGCTATGACGGCGTCGCGGTGGTGGCGCTCGACCATCCGCGGGTGCGGGCGGCGATTGACGACCTCACCTCGTCCGGCATGGCCGTGGTCACGCTGGTGTCGGACGTGCCGTCCTCACACCGGCTGCATTATGTCGGGATCGACAATATCGCCGCCGGGCGCACGGCGGGCACGCTGATCGGCCGTTTCACCGGCGGTCGGTCGGGCTCGGTCGGCCTCATCGTCGGCACGCCGGCGCTGCGCGACCATGCCGAGCGCCATTTCGGCTTCATGCAGGTGCTGGGCGGCGAGTATCCCGGATTGAAGGTGCTGCCGGCGCAGGAAAGTCTCGACGACGAGGAGCGCGCCGAGGCGATCACCGCCCGGATGCTGCGCGAGGTGCCGGACCTTCTCGGCGTCTACAATGTCGGCGCCGGCAATCGCGGCATCGGCACCGCGATCGTCGCGGCCGAGCGTACCGAGAACCTCGTCTTCATCGGTCATGACCTCACCGACGATACACGGCGCTTCCTGCTGCGCGGCGTGATGGACGCGGTGATCAACCAGGATGCCGGCCACCAGTCCCGTTCGGCGGCCCGCGTCCTGCTAGCGCATTGCGCGGGTGAGCCCCTGCTGAACGAGCAGGAGCGTATCCGCATCGACATCTTCGTCCGGGACAATCTCCCGTGATCTTCTCCCCCCGCGTACAAGGAATGTGAGGCATGTTCCTCGGCCTCGATATCGGAACCTCCGCCGTCAAGGCGGTACTGGTCGATGGCGACCAGAAGGTGCTGGCCACCACCGAGACCCCGCTCGCCATTTCCCGCCCGCAACCGGGCTTCAGCGAGCAGAACCCGGAAGACTGGTGGCAGGCGACGCTCGCCAGCATCGACGCGCTGAAGGCGCAGCAGCCGGCGGCGCTGTCGGCCGTGCAGGGCATCGGCCTCTCCGGCCAGATGCATGGCGCGGTGCTGCTGGATGCCTCCGGCGCGGTGCTGCGCCCGGCCATCCTGTGGAATGACGGTCGCTCCTCGGCGGAATGCCGTGAGCTGGAGGAACGCTTCCCAGCACTGCACCAGGTGGCGGGCAATCTCGCCTTTCCCGGCTTCACAGCGCCCAAGCTGATCTGGGTTAAGAAGCACGAGCCGGAGATTTTCGCGCGAACCGCCAAGGTGCTACTGCCCAAGGCCTATGTCGGCTATCGCCTGACCGGCGAGATGGTCGAGGAGATGTCGGACGCCTCCGGCACGCTCTGGCTCGACGTGGCGCGCCGCGACTGGTCGGACGAGGCACTTGCGGCCACCGGCCTCTCCCGCGATCACATGCCCCGCCTCATCGAGGGCAGCGCCGCCGCGTGCCGGATCACGCCGGACCTCGCCGCGCGTTGGGGCATGGCGACGCCGCCGGTTCTGGCGGGCGGTGCCGGCGACAATGCCGCCGGGGCTGTCGGGCTTGGCGCGATTGGCGCCGGCAATGCCTTCGTCTCGCTCGGCACGTCCGGCGTGCTGTGGGCGACCACCGACCGTTACGCGCCGAACCCGCAGTCGAGCGTGCACGCCTTCTGCCACGCCATACCCGCCACCTGGCACCAGATGGGCGTGATCCTCTCCGCCGCCTCGGCGCTCGGCTGGTGGTCGGAAGCGATGAAGATCGCGCCGGGCGATCTGCTGGCGCCGCTCGGCGAGGCGCCGGCCGCGCCCTCCAAGGCGCTGTTCCTGCCCTATCTCTCGGGCGAGCGCACGCCGCACAATGATACGGCGATCCGTGGCGCCTTCATCGGCCTTGACCATGATGCGTCGCGCGAGACGCTGACGCAGGCGGTGCTGGAAGGCGTCGCCTTCGCCTTCAAGGACTGCCTCGACGCGCTCGCCGCGGCCGGAACGACGCTCGATCAGGCCGATGTGATCGGCGGCGGCTCGCGCTCGCGCTTCTGGATCGGCGTGCTGGCCAATGTGCTCGGCCTGCCGCTCAACCGCATCGAGGATGGCGAGCGGGGCGGAGCCTTCGGCGCCGCGCGTCTCGCCCGGATGGCGGCCACCGGCGAGGCGCCGGAGGCCGTGTGCCTGCCGCCGCGCCGGCTGGAGACCATCGAACCCAACCCCGTTCTTCAACACGCCTATGCGGAGCGTCATGCCCGCTACCGGGCTCTCTACCCCGCTTTGAAGGGAGTGATTTCATGAATGCCTCGTCCGGGTTCTTCCCCTCCGCCGAGCCGCTGAAATATGCCGGCCCGGACAGCCGCGATCCCTTCAGCTTCCGCTGGTACGACAAGGACCGCGTGGTTCTCGGCAAGCGGATGGAGGACCATCTGCGCTTCGCCGTCGCCTATTGGCACAGCTTCACCTGGCCGGGCGGCGACCCGTTCGGTGGCGAGACCTTCCTGCGCCCATGGATGCACGGCGCCGACGAGATGACGCTGGCCCGCGCCAAGGCCGACGTCGCCTTCGATCTGTTCCGCATTCTCGACGTGCCGTTCTTCGCCTTCCATGACCGCGACATCGCGCCCGAGGGTGCGTCGCTGGCGGAATCGAACGCCAATGTGCGGGCGATCGCGGACATCTTCGCCCGGAAGATGGAGACGTCGAAGACCAAGCTGCTCTGGGGCACGGCCAACCTGTTCTCCAACCGTCGCTTCATGTCGGGGGCGGCGACCAATCCCGACCCGGACGTGTTCGCCTATGGCGCCGCGCAGGTGAAGAACGTGCTGGAGATCACCCATGAGCTGGGCGGCGAGAACTACGTTCTGTGGGGCGGCCGCGAGGGCTATGAGACGCTGCTCAACACCGACCTGAAGCGCGAACTCGACCAGCTCGGCCGCTTCCTCAACATGGTTGTCGAGCACAAGCACAAGATCGGCTTCAAGGGCACGATCCTGATCGAGCCGAAGCCGCAGGAGCCGACCAAGCACCAGTACGATTTCGATGTCTCGACCGTGTACGGCCTGCTGTGCCGCGCCGGGCTTGAGAAGGAAGTGAAGCTCAACATCGAGGCCAACCATGCGACGCTGGCGGGCCACAGCTTCGAGCACGAGATCGCCATGGCGGCGGCGCTCGGCGTGTTCGGCTCGATCGACATGAACAAGGGCGACGCCCAGTCCGGCTGGGACACCGACCAGTTCCCGACCAATGTCGAGGACACCGCGCTCGCCTTCTACGAAATCCTGCGCGCGGGCGGCTACACCACCGGCGGCACCAATTTCGACGCCAAGGTGCGGCGCCAGTCGATCGACCCGGAGGATCTCGTTATCGCCCATGCGGCGGCCATGGATGTGTGCGCCCGTGCCCTGCTGGTCGCCGCCGACATGATCGAGGACGGCGCGCTGCAGAAGGCGGTCGATGATCGCTATGCCGGCTGGGACAAGCCCGAGAACAAGGCGATGCTGGAGCCGGGCGCCTCGCTTGACTCCATCGCCGCCCGCGTCCTCGCCGCGAATCTCGATCCGCAGCCGCGCTCCGGCCGGCAGGAGCGGCTTGAGGCGCTGGCGGGCAGCTATTTCCGCTGATTGGCGGAAATCCTCCCGTGCCGGCTCCCGCGAGCCGGCACGGGAGGCTCCTTCGCGCAGGCGATCCCTTCGCGCGCGATCCCTTGGCGATTGACTTAAAGGCAATTCCCCCTTTCGATCACCAGCGGGAGCGACCGCTGAATCGTCGTCCGGCCATCGAAGCGCCTTGGCGGGCGTGGCATCATCCGCCCGTCACGCACCTGCTTCAGCCTTGCGCCGCGGCGCCGCCGTCTTGAGAGGGATAGGAAATGCGCCTTGGATTAACGGGAATCGTGCTGGCCATGGCGGCCGCCTTTTCTCTCTCCACCGCCGACGCCCAGATGCGCCCGCCGGCGACGCTTGGCGCGCAGATCGTCGATGTGCCGGAAAAGCCCGGCTATGTGCCCTCGCCGGACGAGGAGCAACTCGACCCCCAGTTCCGCCGCCAGCCGGTGTTCTTCCGCACCAATGAGGCGCCGGGCACCATCGTCATCCACACCAATGAGCGTTTCCTCTATCTCGTGCTCGGTCCGTCCAGCGCGCTGCGCTATGGCATCGGCGTCGGCCGCGACGGTTTCCAGTGGGCGGGTCTGCAGAAGGTGAGCCGCAAGGCCGAATGGCCGGACTGGACCCCGCCGTCGGAGATGATCGAGCGCCAGCCCTATCTGCCGCGCTTCATGGCCGGTGGTCCGGGCAACCCGATGGGCGCGGCCGCGCTCTATCTCGGCCAGACCGTCTACCGCATCCACGGCACCAACATGCCGAACACCATCGGCATGGCCGTGTCGTCGGGCTGCTTCCGCCTGGTGAATTCGGACGTGCAGGATCTCTACAACCGCGTGCCCGTGGGCACCAAGGTCGTGATCCGGCAGGCGCCGGAACTCTGACGCCGCCGCATCCAATCGTTCGACTGGGGGAAACATGAACAAGCTCGCATGTGCGCTGGCCACCGCCGGCGCTCTCTTCGCGACCAGCCTCGCTCACGCCGATACGCTCGCCGATGTGAAGGCGCGCGGCACGCTCAAATGCGGCGTCAGCCAGGGCCTCGAGGGCTTCTCGGCCAAGGATGACAAGGGGCAGTGGACCGGCTTCGACGTCGATTTCTGTCGCGCGGTCGCGGCCTCGGTGCTCGGTGACGCCGCCAAGGTGGACTATGTGCCGCTCTCGGCCGAGGCCCGCTTCCCGGCGCTGCAGAAGGGCGAGGTCGACCTGCTCTCGCGCAACTCGACCTGGACGCTGCAGCGCGAGGCCGACCTCAAGCTGATGTTCGCCGGCATTTCCTATTATGACGGCCAGGGCTTCATGGTGCCCGCCGCCAAGAACGTGATGGGCGCGCTGGAGCTGAACAACTCCAAGGTCTGCACCCAGCGCGGCACGACCAGCGCCCTGAACGCGCAGGATTATTTCCGGCAGAACAAGATGACGCTGGAACTGATCGAGCTGCCGACCGTCGACGAGGTGGTCAAGGCCTATGCCGATGGCAGATGCGATGTGCTCACCACCGACGTGTCGCAACTCTACGCCCTGCGCCTCAAGCTCGCCAAGCCGGCCGACCATATCGTGCTGCCCGACGTGATCTCCAAGGAGCCGCTCGGCCCGGTGGTGCGGCAGGGCGACGATGCCTGGCTGAACGTGGTGAAGTGGAACCTGTTTGCGCTGCTGAACGCCGAGGAGCTCGGCATCAGCCAGCCGACGCTGGATCAGGCGCTGTCCTCGCAGAAGCCCGATGTGAAGCGGTTTGTCGGTACGGACGGCAGCTATGGCGAGCAACTCGGCCTGACCAAGGATTGGGCGGTGCGCATCGTCAAGAGCGTCGGCAATTATGGCGAGGTGTTCGAGCGCAATATCGGCACCAGCTCCAAGCTCGGCATTCCGCGCGGCATCAACCAGCTCTGGAGCATGGGCGGCATCCAGTACGCCCCGCCGATCCGCTGAGGCAGACGCGCGCGTAAATGCATCAAGGCCGGCGGCTCTCGCGAACCGCCGGCTTTTTCATGCCACGCCGTTGACGGGCGCGTGATTCACAGCGCATTCGACGGCACAAGAACAGCCACAACATCCCAGGGGAAATCATGTCCGAACTCAGCCTTGCCGCCGCGCAGACCATCCTGTCCACGGCGCTGGAGCAGTGCCGCGCCGGCAATTTCAAGCCGATGGCGGTGGTCGTGCTCGACGCGCGCGGCGCGGTGAAGGCCGCCGCTTCCGAGGATGGCACGAGCCTCAAGCGTTTCGAGATCGCCCATGGCAAGGCCTATGGCGCGCTCTCGCTCGGCATGGGCTCGCGCTCGATCTTCAAGCGCGCCAAGGAGCAGGCCTTCTTCGTCGGCGCGGTCAGCCATGTGGTCGGCGGCGCGCTGGTGCCGGTGCCGGGCGGCGTGCTGATCCGCGATGCGCAGGGTGCGCTGGTCGGCGCGGTCGGCATTTCCGGCGACACCTCCGAGAATGACGAGGCGGCGGCGCTGGCCGGCATCGCGGCGGCCGGACTTGCCGGTGATCCCGGCGCGGATTGAAGTCCCCCGAGCCCGTGATGGGAAGGCGCGGTGCCGCCAGCGCCTTCCGTCCCGGTGGTGCCGCTTTTGCCGGCGAAATCATCCTGAGAATGATCGGTATCCGCGCATAAAATCGATCAATGATCGCCTGCCATGGAACGTATTGTGGCGCAATGCGTTAGTCGATCACAGCCTACGGGCTCCCAGGATCGCTGAAGCGCAAGACATTTGCGGTTTGAAATACTGAGCCTCTTGGGAGTCCTCCTTGGCGCGCCAGGAATCGGTGCGCTTTGGAAAGCTGTCTTGGAGGATGCATGATGAAGAAAATTTCGATGGTCATTGCCGCTGCGGCGACATTGTTCTCGGTCGGCATGGCTCCGGCGATGGCGGCTCCGTGGAACGAGGACGGTCTTTCCGGCTGGCGGAGCACCTCGCAAATGGTTCGCAACAGCCGGGGCAACCAAGCCTATGAGCGCGGCAATTACGGCCGCGACCGGGGTTATTACAATCGCGGCGGTCGCCATTACTATAATGGCCAGCGCGGTTATAATTACTACCGCCCGGGCTATCGCGAGTATAATGGCTGGTGGTTTCCCGGCGCGGCTTTCGCGGCGGGCGCGCTGATCGGCGGGGCTGTTGCCTCGCAGCCCAGCTATTCCGGCGGCGGTGGTCACGTCGCGTGGTGCTCGCAGCAGTACCGTTCGTACCGCGCCTCGGACAACACGTTCCAGCCCTATAACGGCCCGCGTCAGCAGTGTGTCTCTCCGTAAGACGCACACTCTCGCTTAGCACCGAACGAGGCCTGCCCGGCACCCGCTGGGCAGGCCTTTTCGTATGGAGCGACTTACCCATGGGCACCGATTGCGTCGGCGCTGTCTCGGGCTCACAAAGGCAGGGCCTGCCGATCTGGCGGCGGCACTGGTGAGGCCGGCGCGCCGTGATCACGGCCGCCATCGGCAGGAAGTCTCAATCGTGGATATCGGCACTCTCTATGAAAGCTGCGACGCCGTTGCCCTGGCGGAGCTGGTGCGCAAGCTGGACGTTACGCCCGGCGAATTGCTCGACGAGGCCCTGAAACGGGTCGAGGCGCTCAATCCACGCCTCAACGCCGTGACCATGATGCGTGAGAACGTGGCACGCCGCCTGATCGACGAGGGTCTGTGCGACGGCCCGCTGCGCGGCGTGCCGTTCCTCATCAAGGATCTCGGCTGCGAGGCCATCGACTTTCCCTCAAATAATGGCTCGCGGCTGTTCGCCGACACGCATTACGGCAAGGATTCCTCGATCTATGCGCGGATCAAGGCCGCCGGTCTTGTAACCTTCGGGCGGACCACCTCGCCGGAGGGCGGGATTGGCCCGACAACCGAAGCGGCGATCTATGGCGGGCCGACCCGCAACCCCTGGAATCTCGACCATACGACCGGCGGATCGTCCGGTGGCGCGGCCGCGGCGGTGGCGGCGGGCATCGTGCCGATCGCCCATGGCTCGGACGGCGGCGGCTCGGTGCGCATTCCCGCCTCCAGCTGCGGGCTCTACGGCTTCAAGGCGACGCGCGCGCGCCTGCCGGATGGACCCTATGTCGGTGAAGGCTGGGCGGGCATGGCCATTGACGGGTTCCTGACCCGTTCGGTGCGGGACACGGCCGTTCTACTGGATGCAACGCATGGGCCGGACCTTGGCGCCCCCTATGTGGCGCCGCCGCTGGAAAAGGGGTTCCGAAAGTCGATGGAACGGGCCGACCGGCGGCTGCGGGTCGGTTTTGCGACCACCTCGCTCACCAGCGCGGCGATCCATCCCGAGTGCCGGGCGGCGGTGGAGAAGACCGCGCGCCTGCTGGAGAGCTTCGGCCACATCGTGGAAGAGGCGCTGCCGAAGGCCGATACGGCGGGCATGATGGCGGCGTGGACCAAGATCGTTGCCTGCGGCAGCGCGCTGTCCGTCGAGGGCGCGGTGCGCCGCCGGGGGTGGCCGCTGGGCGAGAACGAGATCGAGGGCATCGCGCGCGGCGCCATTGCCTATGCCCGGACCGTGAGCGGCGCGGATTATCTTGAGGCGATCAACAAGGTCCACGCCTATGGGCGCGAGATGGCGACCTTCTTCGAACGCTACGATGTGCTGCTGACCGCGACACTGGCCGAACCGCCAGCGAGGCTCGGGCGCTTCAATCATGCGTCCGACGATTATGTTGAGTACCGCATGGGGCCTGGGCAGGTCTTCGCCTATTCGCCCTTCACCGCCGCTTTCAATGCCTCCGGCCAACCCGCCGCGTCGCTGCCGCTGCACTGGACGGCGGACGGGCTGCCCGTCGGCGTGCATATCGCCGCCGCCTATGGCCATGACGAATTGCTGATCAACCTGAGCGCGCGCATTGAGGAGGCGCTGCCCTGGTTCGACAAGCGCCCGCCCGTGACTTACGCGGCGCTGCGCTCATAGGTGACGGCGCCGCCGCAGATCGTGGCGGCGACGCTCAGTCCATCGATCGCCTCCGGCGCCGTCGCCTCGATGTCGCCGGAGAGGATCACCACATCCGCGAGATAGCCGTGCTTCAGCACGCCCTTGCGGTCTTCGGTGAACTCGGTGAAGGCGCCGTCGGCGGTGAAGCCGGCGATGGAATCATGTAGGCTCTGGCGCTCATCCGGCGCGCCCTCGAAGATCGGGCCGCGCGTCATGGCGGTCTTGATGCCGTAGAGCGGGTCCAGCGCGGCGACCGGCCAATCGCTGGCGAAGACAAGCCGCGCACCGGTATTGCGAATGGTCTGCCAGGAATAGCCGAGCTTCAGCCGCTCCTTGCCGATCATCGAGAGGATCGGCTCGGTCGGGTAGGCGCCGCCCGGCGCGTGGGTCGGCTGCATGGAGGCGATGACGCCCAATTCGGCGAAGCGCGGCAGGTCCGAGGGGGCGAGAAGCTCGATATGTTCGATCCGGTGGCGGCTGTCGCGCGGGCCATTGGTGCGCCGCGCCGCCGCATAGCCGTTCAGCGTGCGGTTGACGGCGGCGTCGCCGATGGCGTGGACGGCGATCTGGAATCCCATCCGGTCGGCCTCGACGCAGATGGCGTCGAACTCATCCGCCTCGAAGAAGGACGAGCCCTTGACGCCCGGCCGGCCGCAATAATCCTCGAACATGTGGGCGGTGTAGGATTCCACCACGCCATCCATGAAGATCTTGACGAAATCCGCCTTCAGCCGGTCGGAGGTCCAGCGCCGGCGCATCTCCTCGGCCTTGCCGAGATCGGCCAGCGTCATGCCGGGAATGAAGCGGAACGGCACGCGGCCGCGCACGATCATCCCGCCGGCGCGCTCGATCTCCTCCATCAGCTCCAGCTGATAGAAGTTGCCGTCCATGTTGTGGAAGCTGGTGATGCCGAGCGAGGCGCAATAGGCGAGACCGCGCTCGATGAGCGCGCGGTCGACGGCACGCTGCGCGGCGGTGGGGGGCGTGGCGGGCTCCTTGCCCAGAAGTCCCAGCGCGTCTCGCCCGCCGCTCGGCGACAGCGTGGCCATGGGCGCGAAGGCTTCAAATTCCACAAGTTCGCCGGTGGCCAAACCGTCTTCGCCCATCACCACCTCAGAGCCGGGCGGCGTCGGATAGCCGTTGAGGATGCCGGCCATCTTCAGCGCGGCGGTGTTCGCCCACATGGTGTGGTGATCGCTGGCGAAGAAGGCGAGGGGACGCTCCGGCAGCACGCGGTCGAGCAGATGGCGGGTGATCGGCTGATCGGCGCCGAACATGGCATAGGCGGCCTGTTCAACCATCAGCAACCCGTCGCCCGGCTCAGTCGCGGCCCGCCCCCGCACCGCTGCCGCGATCGCGTCGAAGCCGGTGACGCCGGCCAGCGAGAGGTTGGAAAGCTGCGCGCCGCCGGTGAAGAGATGGATATGGCTGTCGATGAAGCCGGGCAGCACGGAGGAGCCGCCCGCATCGATCCGCCGTGTCGCTGCGGAAGCAATCCCCGCCACCTCCGCCCGCGTTCCCACGGCCAGAATAGCCCCTTCTTTCAGAGCGACAGCCTCGGCCCGCGGGTGGGACGGGTCCATGGTGATGACCCGGGCATTCTCGATGATGATGTCGGCGGCCGGCATGACGACTCCCAAAATTTGGACGGTCCCAAAATTTGATCACATTCTTACCCAGACGCCTTGTCGCCCGCCAAGCCGTCAAATAGGCTTCGCTCCAACAATAATTGGCGCACCCCCTTCCGCGCCTCTGCGACCACAGACGACAACAGGTGCGAGTATGCCAGACCCTTCCTTGGCGCGTGACCAGCGTGTGGCCATTGAAGCAAGGGGGATCGTCAAGGAATTCGGCCAGGGTCCAACCGCGCTGCGTGCCCTCGACAATGTCTCGGTGACCATTCGCGAGAACGAGTTTTTCACGCTTCTAGGGCCCTCCGGCTGTGGCAAGACCACGCTGCTGCGGATGATTGCCGGCTTCGAGTATCCGAGCGAGGGCGCGATTCTGCTCTATGGCGAGGACATTGCTGGGCTGCCGCCCTTCAAGCGGCCGATCAACACCGTGTTCCAGAGCTACGCGCTGTTCCCGCACCTCACCGTGCGCGAGAACATCGCCTTCGGGCTGGAAATGCTCGGCCGTCCGAAGGCGGAGATCACCAGTCGCGTGGCCGCCATGCTGAAGCTGGTGCGGATGGAGGAGCTGGCGGAGCGCCGTACCGACCAGATCTCCGGCGGCCAGGCCCAGCGCGTCGCGCTTGCCCGCGCCCTTGCCCCCAGCCCGAAGGTGTTGCTGCTCGACGAGCCGCTCTCGGCGCTGGACTACAAGCTGCGCAAGGAGATGCAGATCGAGCTCAAGCGGATGCAGAGCGAGACCGGCATCACCTTCGTCTTCGTCACCCACGACCAGGAAGAAGCCCTGACCATGTCCGACCGCATCGCGGTCATGTCAAAGGGCAAGGTCCTGCAGATCGGCTCCCCCTGGGACATTTACGACAAGCCGGCCGACCGCTTTGTCGCTGACTTCATTGGCGAGACCAATTTTCTCGTCGCTTCCGTCATCGCTACCGGGAGCAATATGGTCCGGGTCCGGCTGGCCACGGGCGCCGAGATCGACGCGACCGTTACCGAGGGATGGCAGCCGACCGGCGAGGTCACGGTGGCGGTTCGCCCCGAGCATGCGCGGGCGGTGGCCAGCGGCGGGCACATCGCTGGCATGGTCGAGAACGTCGTCTATTTCGGCACCGACACGCATATCCATGTGCGGCTCGATGGAGCGACCGGCTTCATGGTGCGCCAGCAGAATTCGCGCAGCCAGTCCTGCGGCTTCGCCGTTGGCGACCGGATCGGCATCGACATCGCCGCCGACGCCGCGCAAGTGCTGAGGGACTGACCATGGCCAGCGCAGCCGACGCCGCCCGGCGAGCCGAAAACGAGAAGACCCGCAGCCGCTGGCTGCTCTCGGCGCCGGCACTCGTCATCATCTTCGTCGCCGCGATCGGTCCACTCTTCGTCATGCTGGCCTATTCCTTCATGGCGAAGGGCGACTATGGCGATGTGAAATACGGCCAGTTCTCGCTCGATGGCTGGTTCTCGGTGTTCCTGCAGCGGGACATCTTCGACGATACGATCGGCATCGCCGAGGCGCATCTGTCGATCATCTGGCGCTCGGTGCGCCTGTCGGTGATCACCACCGCGGTGACGCTGCTGCTGGGGTTTCCCACCGCCTATTTCATCGCGACGCGCCCGAGGCACACGCGGGAAATCTGGGTCTTCCTCGTCACCATACCGTTCTGGACCAACCTGCTGATCCGCACCTTCGCCATGCAGCAGGTGATCCGCAACGAGGGCATCCTCAACACGCTGCTGATGTGGCTGCACGTCATCGATGAGCCCTTGCAGATCATGTACTCCGACTGGGCGATCCTGTTCGGCATGGTCTATGTCTACCTGCCGCTGATGGTGCTGCCGCTCTATGCGAGCATGGAAAAGCTGGACTTCCGGCTGATCGAGGCGGGGTATGACCTGTATGCGGGCCGGCTCGCCGTGCTTCGCCGCATTATCATACCTCTGGTCAAGCCGGGTGTTGTCGCCGGCTCGATCCTGGTCTTCATTCCCTCGCTCGGTGCCTATGTCATTCCGCGCGTGCTCGGCGGCGGCAAGAACATGATGATCGGCAACCTCATCGAGTTGCAGTTCGGCGCCGGCCGCAACTGGCCTCTGGGGGCGGCCCTTTCCATCGCGCTGATGGCGGCGGTGATGGTGGCGCTGCTTTTCTATGTGCGGAACGCGGCACGCTCGGGGGCGCAACATGGCTAGGCACTTCGACATTCGTTCGCAGCCCGGCTTTCCGCTCATCGCGCTGTTTACCTTCGCGATGCTCTACCTGCCGATCGTCACCCTCGTCGTCTACGCCTTCAATGCGAGCGACTCGGTATCGCAATGGGGCGGCTTCTCGCTGCGCTGGTTTGCCGATGCATGGGACAATTCGGCGGTGCAGGATGCGGCGCTGCGCTCGATCATCATCGCCCTCTGCGCCGCGACGATCGCGACCATCGCGGCGACCATGGCGGCGATTGCCACCACGCGAACCGCGCCCTATCGCGGGCTTGGCGTCAAATATGCCTTCATCAACACCCCGCTGATGGTGCCGGAGATCGTCACCGCCGTGGCGCTGCTGATCGTGTTCTCTCGCATCAAGGTGTGGACCGGCTATTCCGGCCTCGGCTACCTTATCATCGCCCACACCGCCTTCTGCATCCCCTTCGCCTATCTGCCGATCCGGGCGCGGCTGGAGAGCATGGACTCCACTCTGGAGCGCGCGGCGGCGGACCTCTACGCCACGCCCTGGATGGCCTTCCGGCGGGTGACGCTGCCCTTGCTGCGGCCGGGCATTATCGCCGGCTTCATGCTCGCCTTCGTCATCTCGCTGGATGATGTGGTCATCACCGAATTCGTCAAATCCGGCGGGCAGGACACCTTGCCGACCTACATGCTCGGCCAGATCCGGCGCGCCGTGACCCCCGAGATCAACGCCATCGCGACCGCTTTCCTCGCTCTGTCGGTGATCCTCGTCACGGCGTTCTTCTTCATCAACCGCCGCAAGACCTGAACAACAAGACCCTTACGGAGACGGAACATGAACTGGAAGATGACGGCCGCCTCGGCGGCGATCGCCCTGCTCGGTCTGGCCGGGACGGCCATGGCCGAGGGCAACCTCAACATCTACAATTGGGGCGACTACACCAGCCCCGAGCTGATCAAGAAGTTCGAGGACAAATACAAGGTCAAGGTCACGGTAACCGACTACGATTCGAACGACACGGCGCTGGCCAAGATCCGCGCCGGCGGCCACGGCTTCGATATCGTGGTGCCCTCGGCCAATTACCTGCCGATCTGGGTCAAGGAAGGCCTGCTGCTGGAGGCCCGCCCGGACCAGATGTCGAACTTCAAGAATGTCGATGAGCGTTGGGTCAACGTTCCGTGGGATCCGGGCCGTCACTATTCCGTGCCGTGGCAGTGGGGCCTGAGCGGCATCGGCATCAACAAGAAGGTGTATAGCGGCGACATCAACACCTCCGCCATCTTCCTTGATCCGCCGAAGGAACTGGTCGGCAAGATCAATGTCGAGCCGGAGATGAACGATGTTCTCTTCGCCACCATCAAATATCTGGGCGGCGAGTGGTGCACGACGGACAAGGCGCTGCTGAAGAAGGTGCGCGACAAGCTGGTTGAGGCGAAGCCGAAATGGCTCGCCATGGACTACAGCGTGACCGAGAAGCTGCCCTCGGGCGATTATGCGGCCGTCTATTACTGGAACGGCGCCATCCTGCGCTCGCGCCTCAAGAACCCGGACATCGCCTTCGGTTATCCGAAGGAAGGCTACCCGGTGTTCATGGACAGCGTGGCGATCCTGAAGGATGCCAAGAACCCCGAGAACGCCAAGCTGTTCATGAACTTCATCATGGAGCCGGAGAACGCGGCGCTGATCTCGGCCTTCGCCAAATATGCCAATGGCATCAAGGGCTCGGAGCAGTTCTTCCCGGCCGACATGAAGGGTGCCCCGGAACTGAACGTGCCGGCGCAGTTCGAGAAGGCCGGCGAGTTCCTCGCCACCTGCGCGCCGGAAGTCTCGGAGCTCTATGCCCGCATCTGGACCGACGTGAACAAGTGACCACGTGACGCAAACCCGGCGGGCACCCATGCCCGTCGGGTATTAAAACACCGGAATGGAGCCGGTCGCCGCGGCTCAACGCTCCTTGAGCATCTCGATCATGGAGCGCAGGCTTTCATTTAGCGTGATGAAGCGCGGCCGAAACGCCGCCGGAGCCACGACGGCGGCCATCATTACCAGCAGTAGAGACAGGCGGTAGCGCAGCAGGGTCATGTCCGCTCTCGTGCGGGGCCGCGCTGTAAACGCGCCTTCCGGGTAGCAATAGCTTACCGCGACGCTGCGACAATTCGTAATTTCTCGCCTCAGGGTTTTCACCAGTGCCGGGAGACGGCCATGTCGCTCATGGAACTGACGGCAAGCGAGCTGTCGCGGGGCATTGCCGCGCGGGCGTTCCGACCTTCCGAGGTGATGGCGGCCTATCTCCAGCATCTGCCAGCCAATGCGACGATCAACGCCATTGTCGCGCCCCGTGATCCCGACGCGCTGATGGATGAAGCGCGGGCGGCCGATGACGCCCCGCGTACCGGCTGGCTGCACGGCCTGCCGTTGGCGGTGAAGGATCTCGTCGCCGTGCGCGGACTGCGCACCACCTATGGTTCGCCGCTCTATCGCGACCATGTGCCGGAGGCCGACGACCTGCTGGCCGCGCGGTTGCGGGCGGCGGGGGCTATCTTCACCGGCAAGACCAATACGCCCGAATGGGGCCATGGCAGCCACAGCTTCAATCCGGTCTATGGGGCGACGCGCAATCCGTATGATATTACCCGCGCGGCGGGTGGGTCATCGGGTGGGGCGGCGGCGGCGCTGGCGGCCCGGCTGGTCCCGGTGGCGGATGGCTCGGACATGATGGGTAGCCTGCGCAACCCGGCCGCCTTCTGCAATGTCTATGGCTTCCGTCCGAGTTGGGGGCTAGTTCCAGCCGATGCCGAGGGCGATACTTTCATGGCGACGCTGGCAACCGACGGGCCGATGGGCCGCACGGTGGAAGATGTTGCCCGGCTTCTGGAAACCCTGTCCGGCGAGAACCCCGCCGCGCCTTTCCCGCGCCCGGCCTTCCGCTATGAGCCGGGGCCTCCGGCCGATCTGGCCGGCGTGCGGATCGGCTGGCTGGGCGATTGGGGCGGCGCCTATCCGTGCGAGCCGGGCATTCTCGACCTCTGCGAGCGCGGGCTCGCGGTGCTGGAGAGCCTTGGCGCCCATGTCGAGCCCCTGCCGCCGCCCTTTCCCGCGGAGGACCTCTGGCGCGCCTGGATCCATCTGCGTGGCTTCCTCAATGCCGGCTCCAAGGGCCCGCTCTGGGCGAATCCCGAGACGCGGGCGCAGCTCAAGCCGGAAACGGTGTGGGAAATCGAGTTCGGCCGCAGCGTGACGGCCGCCGACGCCTATGCGGCGAGCGTCGTCCGTTCGCGCTGGTATCATGTAGCCTCAACGCTGTTTGATGCTTATGACCTGCTGGTGATGCCGGCGGCCCAGGTCTGGCCGTTTCCGGTGGAGTGGCGCTGGCCGCAGAGCATCAATGGGCGAACGCTCGACACCTATCATCGCTGGATGGAGGTTGTGGTTCCGGTGAGCCTGATCGGCCTGCCCGCGCTCGCTATGCCCTGTGGTTTCGGCCCGCAGGGTCTCCCGATGGGCATACAGCTCATCGGCCGGTTCGGCGCGGATCGCCAGGTGCTCGCGGCCGGTGAGCGGTACCATCAGGCAACGCAATGGCCGCAGAAGCAAATTCCGAAGCTGGGTGGGTGAGTTAGCCGATCCCGTCATCTACCGGCCGCATGGTCGATAAGATGTTCCGACCCGCCGACTGTTCTCTGAGTGTGGTAGCGGGAGAGGGACTTGAACCCCCGACCCCAGGATTATGATTCCCGTGCTCTAACCAGCTGAGCTACCCCGCCACACCGCGCGACCCGAGGGCCGCTCGCAGAGTGGCGCGATATAAGGAAGGGGGCTGGACGGTGTCAAGGCGGGAGAGGCCGCCCGAACGCTCTTTCCTCAGTCGCGCGGCGCGCAGCTACCAGTGGGCGGCGGGTGGCGCGCCCTCGATGATCTCGGACAGGCGCCGGCGCGTCGGGCCGGTGAGGCTCTCGGGAAGGCTTCCCGGTGGGAAAAAGCCGATCTCGGCGATTTCGCGATTCGGGGCGGGTACGGCGCCCTGCGTGAATCGATCGACGACATACACGGCCACATGGTCGCGGCGCCCCAGATTGAGGTTGAGGAACAGCCCGTGCAGGCGGGGGCGGCCGTCGAGGCGGATGGCGGCTTCTTCCGTCAGTTCGCGGCCAACCGCCTGCTCGGCCGTCTCGCCGATCTCCACGCCTCCGCCCGGCAGATGCCAACCGGGTACATAGGTATGGCGCACAAGTAGTATATTACCCTCATCATTGATCGCCGCAGCCTTCACCCCCAGCGTGACGCCGCGCGTCAGGCGGCCCCAGCCATGGATCAGGCGTGTCAACAGGCGCGGGCCGGTGCCGAGCTTTTGCGCGGAGTTGAGGGGCGTCGCGCATTCCATCGGGCCTTCGGGGCTGATAAGGAGACCCCCGTGTTTGTTCTCGCTCATCTCACCGACGCTCACCTTGGACCGCTGCCGCGCGCACGCTTTGCCGAGCTCGCCGGAAAGCGCGCGCTCGGCGTGCTGAACTGGCGGCGGGGCCGCCAGCACCGATTCAACATCGCCACCATCGACCTGCTGGTGTCCGACATCAAGGCGATGGCACCGGACCATATCGCCGTCACCGGCGACCTGGTGAATGTCGGCCTGGCCGCCGAATTCGCCACCGGCCTGCACTTCCTTAAATCACTGGGCGAGGGGCATGATGTTACCGTCGTGCCCGGCAATCACGACGCCTATGTCCGCTCCACCGCGCATCATTCGCTGCTCAACTGGGGCGACTATATGCGCGGCGACGGGGTGAACGGGGACGTCACCGATGAGAGCGCCTTTCCCTTCATCCGCCGCCGCAACGGCGTGGCTCTGATCGGCGTGTCCTCCGCCATTCCCACGCGGCCCTTCATGGCGACGGGCAAGGTCGGCCGGGCGCAGCGCGAGAGGCTGGCGCAGGCGCTGGACCAGCTTGGCGCGGAAGGCCTGTTTCGAGTGGTAATGATACACCACCCGCCGTGCGGCATCCGCTCCTCCTACAAGCGGCTGATCGACGAAGAGGCTTTCCGCGCGATCCTTGCCCGCCACGGCGCGGAACTGGTGATCTGCGGCCACGACCATGTGCCGATGGTGGAAATGCTGCCGGGTCCGAATGGCGGGCTGATTCCCGTCGTCGAGGCGCCGTCCTTTGCTGCCGGGCCGGAGGATCGCCACTGGCCGGGCGGCTATCACCTCTACCGGATCGAGCGTGTACAGGATGCGGCCTTCCCGTGGCGCTGCACGCTGGAGGCGCGTGGCTTCAAACGCGGCGAAGACGGCGTGGACACCCGCACCGTGCGTGTGCTGACCGGATCGCTCAGCGCGGGTCGATAGGCAGGCCGTAAAAAAATACCGCTGCCAGGGTGGCCGCGACCCCGAGGATCACGCCCAGCAGCAACACGCCCATGCGTCCGCGCGGTGCCGGCGGGGCAGGGGGCTCCGGCGCCGGATGATGTGGCAGCGGGTGCGGGATGGGCTCGTTTTCCGCCGGGGACAGTGTGGCGACCATGGCCTGCTCGCGGGCGATCAGCCGGCGGGCGACGTATCTTGTTACCGCATCCACCATGTCGTGCGGATTGGCGCTCTCGGCGAGCACACGCCGGCCGGCCCGTGTGTCCTGAAGCAGGCGGAAGGTCCGCCGATCGCGCCCGAGCGCCACATGGGCCACCATGTCGACAAAGAGGCGCGGCGTTTCGCCCGGCATCAGGCCGCGATCAAACAGATCGGCATGTTCGAGCGGCACCTCGGCGAAGATCGGGTCCAGCATCTCGTTGAGCATGGAGAGGCGCGCAAGGCTGGCGTCGCGCAGCTCGACAATGACGCCGGAGCGTTCCGCCGCCTCGATCCGCGCGGCGCGGATCGCCTCGCGCAGCGACAGGCCGGGCGTGTCCGCGCGATACCGCTCGCTGTCGTCCATGCCGTTGATTCCTCGCCCGATCCCGCCCGCTTTCCCAAGCATGGCTAGTCGATCATAGCGGTTGCGGGTTAATGCGTCGTTGGAGATGGCCCGGTGGGGACGGCTGCACGCCGGCGCGCGAGCGATTATGACAGCGTGGCTGGACATGTGGCGGGACATAGAGACGGCAGAACGGCGGTGGATGGGCATGGCGCAGCGTTTCGACATACCGGCCGAGGCGGTGGCGCTGGAGGATTATGAGCGTCTGGCGCGGGAGCGTCTGTCACCGCAGGCCTTCGCCTATTATTCCGGCGGCGCGGCGGACGAGCTGACGCTGGGCTGGAACCTTCAGGCGTTCGAGCGGGTGAAGCTGCGCCCGCGCGTGCTCACCGAATTCACCGGCGGCGGTACGATGTTGACGCTGTTCGGCCAGACGTTCGATTACCCGATCCTTCTCGCGCCGACCGCCCACCATGGGCTCGCCGTGCCCGAGGCGGAACTTGCTACCGTGATCGGCGCCGGCGGGGCGCGGGCGGGCATGGTAGTGAGCACCGAATCCGATCTCACGCTGGAGGAGATCGCGCAGGCGGCGCGCGCGCCGCTGTGGTTCCAGCTCTACATCCAGCATGATCGCGGCTTCACGCGCGATCTCGTGCGGCGGGCGGAAGCGGCGGGCTATGGGGCGCTTGTGGTGACGGTGGACGCGCCCATCCACGCCTTTCGAAACCGCGAGCAGCGGGCCGGCTATACGCCGCCGAAACTGTCCGAACATGCCAATCTGCGCGGTCTGCACACCCGCCATGTCGCCACTGCCGCGCTGGGTGAAAGCCTTATGTTCCGTGGCTTTCTCGATGTGGCGGCGCGCTGGGACGACATTGCCCGGCTGCGTGAGGCGACGGGCCTGCCGTTGTTGCTCAAGGGTATCATAACACCTGAAGATGCCGAACTGGCGCTGCGCCATGGCGTCGATGGTCTCATCGTCTCCAACCATGGCGGGCGGGTGCTGGACAGCGTGCCGGCGACGCTCGACGTGCTGCCCGGCATCGTCCGGGCGGTGGCCGGGCGGGTGCCGGTGCTGATGGATGGCGGTATCCGGCGCGGCACGGATGTGCTGAAGGCGCTGGCGCTGGGGGCGAGCGCCGTGCTGGTCGGCCGCCCCGGCCTCTATGGGCTCGCGGTGGCGGGGCCGGCGGGCGTCGCCCATGTGCTGCATCTGCTGCGCAGCGAGTTCGAAATCGCCATGGTGCTGACCGGCTGCGCCACGCTGGCCGATATCGGCCCGCAGGTGATCTGGCGGGATGACGCGGCGAGCGCCTAGTAAAGGGTGTTTTTATACCGCTCGATCATCTCCGCCTGTGTCTCGGCGGCGGCGAGACCCAATTGGTCGCGCAGCATCTCGCCCATGCTGGGCAGGAGCGCGCGGTCCGTGAAGCTGGCGGGGTCCCAGGCGCGCGAGCGCATGAAGGCCTTGGCGCAGTGCAGATAGGCTTCCGCGACGGCGACGCGCAGCACGGTCGCCGGGCGCTTGCCGTCCACCTCGAAGGAGGCGAGCAGTTCGGCATCGTCATGGATCTCGGCCGTGCCGTTGACGCGCAGCGTCTCGTCGACGCCGGGGATCAGAAACAGCAGGCCGATCGACGGGTTGGCGAGAAGATTGGTGAGCGTATCCAGGCGGTTATTGCCCGGCCGGTCGGGGATGAGCAGCGCCGTCGCGTCCTCCACCCGCACGAAGCCGGGCGCGTCGCCGCGCGGCGTGACATCGGCCCGGCCATCCCCGCCGATGCTGCCGACCATGACCAGCGGGGCCAGCTCGACGAAGCGGCGGCAATGGGAATCCAGCGCCGGCAGAACCTTGCGCAGGCTGCGCTCGCGCGGCTGCGGGTAGAGGCGGCGCAGGGCGTCAATCGAGCGGATGCGGGCCATTCGCGGCTCCTTAAGTTGTTGGTTGAACTCAGTTCTTGACGACGAGTTGTACCCGATCGGCGGCGAAGCGGGCACGGGAAAACTGGATCGGCCGGCGCTGCGGGTCGCCATTGATGGCTTCCACCACCATCACGGTCCGGCCGGCCGGAAGGCTGAGCAGGCGCCGGTCCTCCTCATCGGCGAGGCGGGCGGTGATGCGGGTTTCCAGTCGCCGATAATCGCCGAGACCCAGCGTTTCCAAGGCCCGCGTCACGGAGCCCGTAGCGGCGACGAGAAGGTCGAGGTCGCGGCACCGCTCGGCTTCGTACCAGTGGGAGCCGGCGGTGATGGGCACGCCATCGGCTTCGCGCAGCATGTCGATACGCAGCACATCGCTGCCCGGCGGCAGGCGCAGGGCGGTGGCGATCTCGGCGCTTGCCGGCTCGACGCGCGAGCCGATGAGCCGGCCGCTCGGCGCGCGGCCTTCCCCCGAGACGATTTCCGAAAAGCGGGTGCGGGAGCTGATCGGGTAGCGGATCGGCGGCTCCTTGACGAAGGTGCCGCGCCCCGGTGTCGCCTCGATAAGTCCTTGTTCGTTAAGGGTTGCCAGTGCCCGGCGCAGCGTGTGGCGGTTCACCCCGAAACGCTCGGCCAGCTCCATCTCGGTGGGCAGGCGGGTGCCCGGCGCGAGATGGCCCTCGTGAATATCCGCTTCGATCCGCTCGACGATCTGTCGCCACAGCGCGACGCCGCTGCCGCGTTCGACATCGGAGGGGGCTGTCACCGGGGCGTCGTCGCTCGGGAGCATGATCATCAACATCGGGTTCCAAAACGCTATTGCCTGTTTGTATAGATCATTATACAAATCCGGCCGCAAGTAAACAGACTTGTGATGCGGCATTCCCCGGAAGCCTGATGACCCTCACCGACAAAATACCCAATGAAACCAGTGCGCTGGAAGGCGCGCGGCAATCGCTCATGGCCGTTCTGGCGCGGGCGGACCGCGATGAGCTGGCCGCGATTCTCGATCGTCTCGGCCCCGTGCCGCCGGTGACGGACCTGCGTCAGCCGGAAACCGGCCTCGTCATGCTGCGCGGCCGGACGGGCGGGGAGGGGGCTCCTTTCAATCTGGGCGAGGCGACGGTGAGCCGCGCGGCGGTGCGGATTGCCAGCGGAGAGGTAGGATTTTGCTACCGACTGGGCCGCGACGTTCATGCGGCGCGGGCGGCGGCGATCCTTGATGCGCTGTGGCAGGATGGGCAGAGGCGCGGCGCGGTGGAGGCGGCGCTGGCGCCGGTGCGGGCCCGGCTTGCCGCCGAAGAGGGCCAGGTGCGCAGCGAAACGGCCGCCACCAAGGTCGATTTCTTCACCCTCGTGCGCGGGGAGGATTGATATGTCGGTTCAGACTCTGGCGGCTGGCTTTCAGGATAACGTTCTGGAATCGCAGTCTGTTTTCCGCGCCGCCATGGATGCGATGGCGCGTCCCGGCCGGGTGGTGCCGCTCGTGTGCGCGCTTGCCCCGCCCGCTCCGCTGAATGCGGAGGCGGCGGCGCTGGTGCTGGCCCTGTGCGATTACGAGACCCCGCTCTGGCTCGATGCGCGGCTGGCGGCGGAGCCGGCGGTGGCGGAATTCCTGCGCTTTCATACCGGCGCGGCGATTGTCGCCGAGCCTATGGCGGCACGCTTCGCGCTGGTGGCCGAACCCCTTGAAATGCCGGAGTTTTCCGCCTTCGCGCCGGGCACGCCCGATTATCCCGATGCCTCGGTCACGCTGATCCTTCAGGTCAGCGGGTTCGCGGGCGCCGGATGGGCCCTGCAAGGACCGGGGATCAAGGGCGAGACCCGCTTCGGGGCGGCGCCGCTGCCGCATGATTTTACCGCACGCATGGCCGCGAACCGGGCGCTGTTCCCGCTCGGCGTCGATCTCCTTCTGGCGGGGGCCGGCGGGGTGGTCGGCCTGCCGCGCTCCGTCACCGTAAGGGAGGGCTGAACCTCATGTATGTCGCGGCCAAAGGTGGCGAAAAAGCCATCCGCCATGCCCATGCCCTTCTGGCTAAACGCCGGCGTGGAAAGACGAATCTGCCCTCGATCACGCTCCAGCAGATCGCCGGGCAGCTGACGTTGGCGGTCGACCGGGTGATGGCGGAAGGCTCGCTTTACGATACGGAACTCGCCGCGCTGGCGGTGAAGCAGGCGCGCGGCGACCTGATCGAGGCGATCTTCCTGATCCGCGCCTTCCGCACCACCCTGCCGCGCTTCGGTGCGACCATACCTCTCGACACCGCGCAGATGCTGGTGCGGCGGCGGGTGTCGGCCACCTACAAGGATCTGCCGGGCGGGCAGCTTCTCGGGCCCACCTTCGACTATACGCACCGCCTTCTGGACACCTCTCTGGGGGTGGAGCGTGAGTGCAGTGAGGTGGACGATCAGGCCAGTGCGGCCGATGCGTCTCGCCTCCCCAGTGAACCCGTCGCCATGCCGCGCGTGACCGATCTGCTCGGGCAGGAGGGGTTGATCGAGGCCTCCCCGGAGGACACGGGCGAGGAGCCGTTCGACATCACCCGCGCCCCGGTCTCCTTCCCCGTCGACCGGTCAACCCGGCTGCAGACGCTAGCGCGGGGCGACGAGGGCTATCTGCTGGCGCTCGGCTATTCGACCCAGCGCGGCTATGCCCGCTCGCACCCCTTCGTCGGCGAAATCCGCTTCGGCGATGTCGAGGTGATGTTCGAGGCGCCGGAGCTCGGCTTTGCCGTCTCGCTCGGCCGGGTGCAGGTGACCGAATGCCAGATGGTGAACCAGTTCAAGGGCTCTGCCGAGGTGCCGCCGCAGTTCACCCGCGGCTATGGGCTCGTCTTCGGGCAATGCGAGCGCAAGGCGATGTCGATGGCGCTGGTCGAGCGGGCGCTGCGCTGGAAGGAACTGGGCGAGGAGCCCGGCGCCCCGGCGCAGGACGAGGAATTCGTCCTGTCCCATTGCGACAATGTGCAGGCGACCGGCTTCGTCGAGCATCTGAAGCTGCCGCATTACGTGGACTTCCAGGCCGAACTCGATCTCGTGCGGCGGATGCGCGCCGAACATGAGGCGCAGATGAAGGAAGCGGCGGAATGAACGCGCCCCTGCTTGCCACCGGCACCACCAGCACCACCGGCGCCATGCCGGAAATCCGCTACAACTTCGCCTATCTCGACGAGCAGACGAAAAGGATGATCCGCCGGGCGATCCTCAAGGCGATCGCCATTCCCGGCTATCAGGTGCCGTTTGCCGCGCGCGAAATGCCGATGCCCTATGGCTGGGGCACGGGCGGCGTGCAGGTCACTGCCGCCGTGCTCGGCCCGGATGACGTGCTGAAGGTGATCGACCAGGGGGCGGACGACACCACCAATGCGGTGGCCATTCGCGGCTTCTTCGAGAAGACCGCGCGGGTGGCGACCACAACCGTCACCACGCAGGCGACGGTGATCCAGACCCGCCACCGCATTCCCGAGACGGCGCTCAGCGAGAATCAGATCCTCGTCTATCAGGTGCCGATCCCGGAGCCGCTGCGTTTTCTCGAGCCGCGCGAGACCGAGACGCGCCAGCTTCACGCGCTGGCCGAATATGGCCTGATGCATGTGAAGCTCTATGAGGATATCGCGCGCCACGGCCATATCGCCACCACCTATGCCTATCCGGTGGAAGTGGCGGGCCGTTATGTGATGGACCCCTCGCCGATCCCGAAATTCGACAACCCGAAGATGGACGATTGCCCGGCGCTGCAATTGTTCGGCGCGGGGCGGGAAAAGCGCATCTACGCGATCCCGCCGCACACGAGGGTGCGCTCGCTGGATTTCGAGGACCACCCGTTCAAGGTGCAGCGTTTCGCCAAGCCCTGCGCGCTCTGCGCGGCGACCGGGGTCTATCTCGACGAGGTGATCCTCGACGATCGGGGCGGGCGGATGTTCGTCTGCTCGGACACGGATTACTGCAACACACGGCAGGCGCAGGGCCATGTGGGCGAGCTGGGCGTGCCGGGGGGTGGGTTCCCCCAGAACGCCGTCATGCCCGGACGTAATTCGGGCATCCACGACGTGCCGCCGTCGCACCCGGTCCAGGACGTGGATCCCCGGGTCAAGCCCGGGGATGACGGCATATCTGGCGGGACGCCTCCGGCCGGGATGACGAGGGAGGGGACGATATGATCACGCAGCACGACCAGCCCCTCCTCATCGCCGAAGGGCTGTCGAAGAATTACGGCGCCCGCATCGGCTGCCGCGATGTGTCGCTCGCCGTTCATCCCGGCGAGGTGCTGGCGGTGGTCGGGGAATCCGGCTCGGGCAAATCGACCCTGCTCGGCGTGCTCTCGACCGAACTCGCGCCCAGCGCCGGGCGCGTCTCCTACCGGATGCGCGACGGACGGATGGCCGACCTTGCCAGCCTCGGCGCGGCCGAGCGGCGGCTCCTGATGCGCACCGATTGGGGCTTCGTGCGGCAGAACCCGGCGGAGGGGCTGCGCATGGCCGTGTCGGCCGGCGGCAATGTCGGCGAGCGGCTGATGGCGGTCGGCTGGCGGCACTATGGCAACATCCGCGCCGAGGCGCTGGACTGGCTCGCCAAGGTGGAAATCGCCGGCGACCGGATCGACGACGACCCGCGCGCCTTTTCCGGCGGCATGCGCCAGCGCCTGCAGATCGCGCGCAATCTGGTGACGCGCCCGCGCCTCGTTTTCATGGACGAGCCGACCGGGGGGCTGGATGTCTCCGTGCAGGCGCGTCTGCTCGACCTCATTCGCGGGCTGGTGGCGGAGCTGGGGCTGGCGGTGGTGATCGTCACCCACGACCTCGCGGTGGCCCGGCTGCTCTCGCACCGCATGGTGGTGATGCGGCACGGACGGGTGATCGAGACCGGCATCACCGATCAGGTGCTCGACGACCCGCGCGAGCCCTACACGCAATTACTCGTGTCCTCGGTTCTGGCGGCGTGAGGGGATGATGGGCGGCATCAAGAGAAGTGCGGAGAGGCGGCATCCTTCGAGGCCGGGCGCTGCCCGGCACCTCAGGATGACGGCGCTCCCGGTGCGCGGAGCAACGGCCGATACACTCCCACAACGTCATCCTGAGGTGCGAGCGCAGCGAGCCTCGAAGGATGTTCAGACAGAACCGAGGCGGCCATGACGCAAACCGATCCCATCCTCACCGTCGCGGGCCTCTCCAAGACCTTCATCCTGCACCTGCGCGAGGGGGCGCGGCTGCCGGTGGTGGCGGGCGCCGGGTTTGAACTTCACGCCGGCGAATGCGTGGCGCTGGGCGGGCCGTCCGGGGCGGGCAAGAGCTCGCTGCTGAAGATGGTCTACGGCAATTACCGCGTCGATGCCGGCACCATCCAGGTGCGTGATGGCGACGAGACCGTCGATGTCGCCACCGCCGATCCGCGCCGGCTGATCCGGCTGCGCGGGCAGACCATGGGCTATGTCAGCCAGTTCCTGCGGGTCATTCCCCGCGTCGGGGCGCTGGACGTGGTGGCCGAGCCGCTGATCGGCGACGGCGTCGCCCGCGAGGAGGCGACCGCGCGGGCCGGCGCGCTGCTCGCCCGGCTGAACCTGCCGGAACGGCTGTGGCAATTGCCGCCGGCGACCTTCTCGGGCGGCGAACAGCAGCGCGTGAACATCGCGCGCGGGCTGATCGCCCATCGCCCGCTGCTCCTGATGGACGAGCCCACCGCCTCGCTGGATGCGGCCAACCGCGCCGTGGTGGTGGAGCTGATCGAGGAGAAGAAGCGCGCCGGCGTCGGCATTCTCGGCATCTTCCACGACGCGGAAGTGCGCGAGGCGGTGTGCGACCGGGTGATCGACGTGACGGAATTCGCGCGGGCGGCGTGAGGGGCGGGCACAGGGAACTGCCGTCATCCCCGGGCTTGACCCGGGGATCCACGACTTGGGCCGGGCGCGCGGGCGGGAAGACGTGGATGGCCGGGTCAAGCCCGGCCATGACGGTGTGAGGGATGGATGCGACCCGTGGCAGGACGTGGAGCCGGGGAATGGCAGGTGTGAGGTGGCGGGCGGTTGCTCGCTCTCTCCGCGCCTCCGCCTCCACGCCGCCGCCCTCCGCCTCCCGACCGTCATCCCCGGGCTTGGCCCGGGGATCCATGACTTGGGGGCGCGGCGGGCGGGAAGACGTGGATGGCCGGATCAAGTCCGGCCATGACGGTGTGAGAGATGGATGCGGCCCGTGGCTGGACGAAGCCGGCGAATGGCAGGCGTGAGGGAATGATGAACGAGACGGTCTATGCCAATGCGACGCTGGTGCTGGCGGACGCGGTGCGCCACGGCCATATCGTGGTGCGCGACGGGGTGATCGCCGAGATCGGCGAGGGCAGCGCGCCCCGCACGGCGCTGGACATGGGCGGCGATTATCTGCTGCCGGGCTTTGTCGAGCTGCACACCGATGCGGTGGAAGGCCATCTCTACCCGCGCCCGCGCGTCACCTGGAACGCCTTCGCGGCGGTGATGGCCTATGACGCGCAGATCGCCACCGCCGGCGTCACCACCGTGTTCGATTCGCTGCGGGTCTGGCCGGACAAGCGGGCGGTGGGCATGGATGGCGACGCGCCGCTGCTGGCCGCGACGCTGCGGCAGGCCGGGGAAGCCGGCGTGCTGCGCGCCGAGCACCATATCCATCTGCGCTGCGAGGTGGCGGCCGATGGCGTGGTGGAGGAGGCGCAGGCGCTGATCGAGAGCGCCGATGTGCGGCTGATCTCGCTGATGGACCACACGCCGGGCCAGCGCCAGTTCCTCACCGTCGAGCAGTTCCGCAGCTACTACAAGAAAAAGAGCGGGATGAGCGACGCGGAGATGGACGTCATCGTCGCCGACCGGCTCGACGCCCATGCCCGGCTCGCCCGCCCCAACCGCGCCCGGCTGGTGGAGCTGGCCCGCGCGCAGGGCATCGTGCTGGCGAGCCATGATGATGCGAGCGCGGCGCATATCGAAGACGCCATCGCCGACGGCATCGCCATCGCCGAATTTCCGACCACCGACGCGGCGGCGGATGGCTCGCACAAGGCCGGTATCCGCGTGCTGATGGGCGCGCCGAACATCGTGCGCGGCGGCTCGCATACCGGCAATGTGGCGGCGCAGACGCTGGCGCGGCGCGGCGTGCTCGATATCCTCTCCTCCGATTATGTGCCAGGCAGCCTGCTGCTCGCCGCCTTCGACCTGCCGAACCGGGTCGAGGGGATTTCGCTGCCGGACGCGGTGCGCATGGTCAGCGCCAATCCGGCGGACGCGGCGGACTTGACGGATCGGGGGCGGCTGGCCGAAGGGCTGCGGGCGGATATCGTCCGCGTCACCACGGCCGGCCCGGCGCCGGCGGTGCGGGAAGTCTGGCGCGCGGGGGTGCGGATCGCATGAACGGGGCGGGCGAGGTGAGCGACAAGGTGAGCGGCGACACCCGGCTCGGGCCGGGGCTGCTGGTGCTGGTGGTCGGCCCGTCCGGCGCCGGCAAGGACACGCTGCTCGCCTATGCCCGCGCCCGGCTGGAGGGCCACGCGGCCATTGTCTTCGCGCGGCGGCGCATCACCCGGGCGGTGGACGCCACCGAGGACCATATCGCCATTGACGAGGCGACCTTTGCCGAGGGCGTTGCGCAGGGCCGCTTTCCGCTGCACTGGCGGGCCAACGGGCTCGCTTACGCGCTGGGGCCGGAGGTGGGCGAGGCCATCGCGGCCGGGCGCATCGTCGTCGCCAATGGCTCGCGCGCGGCAGTGGCCGAGGCGCGCGGGCGCTTTGCCCATATCAAGGTGGTGCATGTGACGGCGCCGCCGGACATTCTCGCCGCTCGCATCGCCGCGCGGGGGCGCGAGAGCGAGGCCGAGGTGCTGGCCCGCCTTGCCCGCGAGCCGGCGCTCGACGCCCCGCCGGAACTGCGCATCCTCAATGTCGACGCGGTCGACGCCGCCGGCGAGCGGCTGGCGGCGTTTCTGCGCGGGCTGTGAGGGGGGGCGGCCGGCGCATCACTCCGCCGCCGTCACTCCACGCTCCAAGAAAAAGGGCCGGCGGGATGGATGTCCCGGCCGGCCCTGAGGATCGCAACAAGAAGAACGAAAACGATTACTGGCGGTATTGCTGGATGCGCGTGGTGCGCAGCCCGGCGAGACCGTGGCGGTCGATCGAGGCCTGCCAGGACAGGAACTCCTCGGTCGTCAGAGTGTAACGCTTGCAGGCCTCCTCAAGACTGAGGAGACCGCCGCGCACGGCGGCAACAACTTCCGCCTTGCGGCGGATGACCCACCGCCGGGTGTTTGGCGGGGGCAGATCAGCAATGGTTAACGGACTTCCGTCCGGCCCGATTACATATTTCACCCTCGGGCGGTAGGGCTCGGTCATGTTACGCTCACTCAATACACGCGATCAATGAGAGTAGGTTACCTGCCGAGCCTTAAATATTTCCCTAAACGAATCACACGATGGTGATGCCGCAGCGCGTAGTGCTTTGTTAATCCTTGGGAAGGACTTTGTTTACGGTTTCTGACGCAGCGGAAGCGGTATCCATGGGTGGAATGCGCCATTTGCCGGGCTGAGGGTTCATAGAATGGCCGGGGTGGACTATATAAGCGTCTCGGCACGCCGCCCGGCGCCGCCGCCCCTCCGCCCCGAACCTGGCAGCGCCTCTCCTCCATGATCCGTCTCGACGACACGCCCCGTTCTCCCGCCCAGACCCGTGTGGTCGTGGCGATGTCGGGCGGCGTGGATTCCTCGGTGGTCGCCGCGCTCTATGCGCAGGCGGGCTATGACGTGGTGGGCGTCACGCTCCAGCTCTACGACCATGGCGAGGCGATGCACCACCGGCCGGGCGCCTGCTGCGCCGGGCAGGACATTTATGACGCGCGCACCGTGGCCGAGAAGCTCGGCATTCCCCATTACGTGCTGGATTACGAGAGCCGCTTCCGCCATGCGGTGATCGAGCGTTTCGCCGATGCCTATGCGGCGGGGGAGACGCCCATTCCCTGCGTCGACTGCAACCGCACGGTCAAGTTCCGCGACCTGCTGGAGACCGCGCGCGACCTCGGCGCCGATATTCTCGCCACCGGCCATTACGTCACCAGCCGGGCGCTGCCGAACGGGCGGCGGGCGCTGTTCCGCCCGCTCGATGAGAGCCGCGACCAGAGCTATTTCCTCTACGCCACCACGCAGGCGCAGATCGACATGCTGCGCTTTCCTCTGGGGGAGACCACCAAGCCGGAAGTGCGCGCGCTGGCCGAGAGCTTCGGGCTGAAAGTGGCGGACAAGCCGGACAGCCAGGACATCTGCTTCGTGCCGAACGGGCACTACACCGCGATCGTCGAGAAGCTGCGCCCGGAAGCCGCCGAGCCGGGCGAGATCGTGCATATGGACGGGCGGGTGCTCGGCCGCCATGCCGGGGTGATGCGCTTCACCATCGGCCAGCGCAAGGGTCTGGGCATCGCCGCCGCCGAGCCGCTTTATGTGGTGGGCATCGACGCGGCCGCGCGGCGCGTGCTGGTCGGCCCGCGCGAGGCGCTGGGCGTCACCGTCATCCGCGTCGACGAGGTGAACTGGATTGGCGATGAAACGTTGGAAGACGCGGCGGGAGCCGGGCGCGACGTTTTCGTGAAGGTGCGCTCGGCGCGGGCGCCCATGCCGGGTCATCTCGCCCATGCGGCGGATGGCAGCATCGAGGTTCATCTGGCCGCCGCCGAGGAAGGCGTGGCGCCGGGACAGGCCTGCGTCTTCTATGAGGACGGCGCTCCCTCGGCCCGGCTGCTGGGCGGGGGCGTCATCCGGCGGGCGCGGGAGACCTTCACGGCGCTGACACGTGACATTGAGATGGTGTCACGCAGCGCCTGAGGCGCCTCGCGCGTTGAGTCGACGATTACGTCACGGGAGCCACGAGCGGCGACCGGGTGAGAGGGCAGGGGATACAGATGACGCCGACCGATCTTGATCGCGCCACCGTCGAGGAAGCCTATGCCCGCTGGGCACCCGTCTATGACGTGGTGTTCGGCGCGGTGTTCGAGCCCGGCCGCAAGGCGGCGATCAAGGCGGCGGAACGCATCGGCGGCCGCCTGCTCGAATTCGGCGTCGGCACCGGTTTCGCCCTGCCGGCCTATAAGCGCAGCAACCGCATCGTCGGCGTCGATATTTCCGAGCCCATGCTGCAAAAGGCGCGCGAGAAGGTCGAGAAGGAAAAGCTCCCCCATATCGAGGGCCTGTGCCTGATGGACGGCGCCCATATGGGCTTTGCCGATGCCAGCTTCGACGTGGTGGTGGCGCAGTTCGTGATCACCGTGGTGCCGCACCCGGAGGCGACGCTGGACGAAATGGCCCGCGTGCTGAAGCCCGGCGGCGAGATCATCCTGGTCAACCATCTCGGCGCCGAGGACGGCCCGCGCGCCGTGTTCGAACGCTGGTTCGCCCGCAAGGCGCGCAAGCTCGGCTGGCGTCCCGAATTCCAGTTCGCCCGGCTGCGCAACTGGGCGCTGGCCAATGGCACGGTCGACATGCCGATCGCCCGCGACGTGGCGCTCGGCATGTACACCATGGTGCGCTTCCGCAAGCGCAGCGCCGCCGAGATCGCGGCGGGCCGGGTGGACGAGATCGAGACCGTCGCGCTGGCGGGGTGACACCCCGCTTTTAGAGCACGTGCGGGGTGAACCCCGCCTTTCAGGCGAATGGCGGGGAACCCCCGCCGGGGCGCCGTCAGGCGAGCCCGCGCTCATAGAGCCGGCCGGCCGCCGGCTGCGCATCGGCCACGCCGCCGAGCCGCAGCGCGTGCCAGGCCATGGCGTGGTTCGAGGAGGTGACCGGCAGGCCGGTCGCCGCCTCGATGCGGGTGACGGCTTCCGCCACGCGCAGGCTGGTGCAGGAGACGAAGATCGCCTCGATGCCCGGCGCCTCGCGTGCCAGCCGCTCCGCCCCGGCGACGATGGACTCGACCGAGATGCAGGCCGCGTCCCGGTCGTCGCGGCGATCGAAGGTGGCGTAGGCCTCCACCCCGAAGCCCTGTGACACGAAGCTTTTGGCCATGCCGGCGGTGATTTCTGGCGCGTAGGGCGTGAGCATGGCGATGCGCCGCGCGCCCAGCGCCTTCAGCGCCGCCCGCGCGGCCGTGACCGGCGTGGTGCAGGCGACGCCGGGGCGCACCTTGCGGATTTCGCCGAACACATAGTCCTCGCCCAGCAGCATGGTCGCCGAGGTGCAGCCGAATGCGATCACATCAACCGGCGTGCCCGGCAGGATCAACGCCGCCGAGGGCGCGATGCGCGGGCCGATGGCGCGCAGCGTCTCCGGGGTGATTTCGGCATCATTGTGCAGCCGCGCCTCGTAGAGACCGACACCGGGCAGATCGAGCAGGTTGCGGAATTCAAATTCGATGGTCTGGTCGGTACCGAGCACGACAAGGCCGATGGTGGCCCGCGCGCCGAGACGCGGGGCCAGCTCGGAGGTCATCACGCCAAGATCGCGCGGCGCGTGGACGAGTGAGGGGGAGGCGAGGGCAGCGGGCGGGGTCATCGGCGGAACCTCCGGGTGCGGCGGGCCGGCGCGGCGCTCAGGCCGCGAGGCCTTCCATGGGAATGGCCGGGGTCCGGCCGGCGATGAGGTCGGCGGTGATGCGCGCCGAGCCGTGCGACATGGTCCAGCCGATATGGCCGTGGCCGGTGTTGAGATAGAGATTGGCGAGGTGCCGCCGGCCGAAGAAGGGCAGGTTGGTGGGCGTCATCGGCCGCAGCCCGGCCCACATCTGCGCCCGCTCATAATCCGCCCCCTCGGGATAGAGCTCCTGCGTGACCTTCTTCATGAAGGCGAAGTCGGCCGGTTTGTGGCTCTTGTCGTAACCGGCGAATTCCGCCGTGGCGGTGACACGGAGGCGGTCGCCGAAGCGGGAGATGGCGACGAGGTTGTGCTCGTCGACGCTGCCCAGGCTCGGCGGCGCCGGCTGGTTGCCGACCGGGATGGTGAGCGAATAGCCCTTGATCGGGTAGATCGGCAGGTCGATGCCGATTTGCCGCGCCAGCGCCGCGCTGCCCGCGCCCATGGCCAGCACATAGGCGTCGCCGGTTACCGGCCCGGCCGGCGTGCGCACCCCGCTCACCCGGCCGCCGGAAACCTCCAGTCCGGTGACGGCAGTGCGCGTGCGCACCTCGCCGCCGCGCGCGGCGACAAGGGCGGCCAGCGCCCGCGTGAATTTGGCGGGATCGCCGGTCTCGTCGGTCGGGCACCAGATGGCGCCGGCGATCTGCTCGCGGGCATGGGCGAGAGCAGGCTCCAGCGCCACCACGCCGTCACGGTCCAGCACCGTGATGAGCTGCCCGTCCGATTCCAGCAGCCGCATATGGGCGATGCCGACATCGAGCGCCTGCTGGCTGCGGTGGAAATACAGCACGCCGCGATCATTGCGGTCATAGGCGATGGGTTCGCTGCCGATCACCTCCTGCAAAACTGCCTGCGAATAGGCGGCGAGGCGGTGCTTGAGCAGGGTGTTGCGGCGCGCCTTCCCGGCCGTGCACTCCATCAGGAACTGCCACGACCAGCTGTACAGGCGCGGATCGGCCGAGAGCCGGAAGCGCAGCGCCTGATCCTTGAGGAACAGCGATTTCAGCAGCGTCATCGGGGCCTTGGGCGAGGACCACACGAAGGAGTGGCCCGGCGCGATCATCCCGGCATTGCCCCAGCTCGCCTCGTCCGCGACCTCGGCGTTCTTTTCCAGCAGGACCACCTCATGGCCGTCCTTCTGCAGCTGGTAGGCGGTGGTGACGCCGACGACGCCCCCGCCGAGCACGATGATCCGCATGTCGCCTCGATATGTCGCCTCGATCGACGCCCGGCCCTTGCGCCCGATCCGGCGCCCGCGCCGCCGCCTCTCGACCTTGGCTGAAAAGTGAGTACACTTTAAAATTCAGTGGCGAATGCACAATCTCAAATCTTGGGCATGAGCTGGTCAATCCCTGCGCAGGCCGGCCCCGGCCCGCCCGCCGAGGAATGTTCGTGCCGATGACACCCCGCAGGATCACCGATGAGGCGCCGCAGGCGGGCAAGCGCCGGGCGCGCGCGGCCGACAGCGTCGAGCGCATCTACGCCCTCCTCAAGGAGGACGCGGCCGAATATCGCTTCCGGCCCGGCCAGAAGATCAACGAGGCGGAACTCGCGAGCGCGCTGAAGGTGAGCCGCACCCCGGTGCGGGCGGCGCTCCACCGGCTGGAGCGCGACGGCTTCGTCGTCACCATCCCCAATAAGGGTTTCTTCGCCCGCGACATCACCCCGGAGGCGGTGCGCGACCTGTACGAACTGCGCGCCGCCATCGAGCGCGCGGCCTTCGTGCTGGCGTGCCAGCGGGCCAGCGACATCGCGATCGAGGCCACCATCGCCGCGTGGGAGCAGCACAAGGAGCCCGCCGGGGCGGACTCATGGGCGGTCATCGCGCGGGCGGACGAGACCTTCCACCGGGCGCTGACGCGGCTGTCCGGCAACGCGCAGATGGACGCGGCGCTGGAGGCGATCGCCACGCGCATCCGCTTCTTCCGCCGCATCGCGCTCGAGGCCCTGCCGCAGCGGGCCACCGGCTATCGCGAGCATGCCGCCATCATCGACGCGCTGCGCCGGCGCGACGCGGCGGGCGGGGCGGCGCTGGTGGAACAGCACATCACCCTGTCCTCCGCCCACGCCGTCGAAGTCGCCACACGAGGCCTCGCCCGCATCTTCTTCGGGGAGGTGGCGTGAGGGGCGCGCGTCGGCAGGCTCGGGTAGGTTCGAAGGCGCCATAATCTGGCCCCTAGGTCTGTCAACCTGAGCCATGATAGACTACGCTCATGCATCAGGCAGTGGACGCAAAAGTCGAAGAGGCCATCCGCGACATCGTGCTTCGCGCCATGGGTCCCGTGGGCGTGCGCTCGGTATCAGTGACCCCCGGCACCGACCATGATGGCGACGAGGTGCTGCGGGTTACCGTTCACTACACGGATGATGTGCGTCCCGTTAACACGGGTGTCATGTCGGCCCTCGTCTCGGACATCCGCTCTAAACTCTGGGCCATGGGTGAAGACCGCTTTCCTCATGTAAGGCATGACTTTCCGGTTGAACCGAAAGTCGTCGGCTTTCGATGAGCGACGAACTGCTTGGCGTTGCCCGACGGCTTGCCAAGGCGAGCCCTAAAAAGCCTCGGCAAGCCGATTTACGCCGAGCGGTATCGACCTCCTATTACGCGCTGTTCCACGCTCTGGCGCGGAATGCCGCTGATGTCCTGGTCGGTGTCGGCACGGATCGACCCGACAAGGCATGGAACCACGCCTATCGGGCACTCGATCATGGCTTTGCCAAGAAAGCGTGCCGGAGACTGCGTGATCTCGGATTTCCCCCTGATCTCTGCCTGTGCGGCGATGCCTTCGTGATCCTGCAGGAAGCTCGCCACGAGGCGGACTATAATCCGTCCTACAAAATCGACCGTGCCGAGACGCTGGCTTTCGTGGCCACGGCCGAGTCGGCAATCGCCAGCTTGAAATCGGCCAGCCGCAGGGATCGCAAGGCGCTGGCGGTCCAGCTTCTGCTCAACAGGCGGATCTAAGACGTCTCGCTAAGCGCCCCACCGCCGACCCCACCGTGCCGGTCTTGGTGGTGCCCCATCGGCTCAGAACACCACGCTCGTGCGCACCCCCAGCACCGCCGCGTTGCGCAGAGACTGGGTCGGGTCCGAGCCGTCCGGCTGCGGGATGTTGCCGCCGGGGTGGATGACGTATTGGACGAAGGGCTGCACGCTGAGCCAGGGCGTCAGCGCGGCTTGATAGGTCACTTCCACCACCGCCTCGCAATCCATCACCGGGCCGTCAAGGCCGGTGACGGCGTTGCGCGCGCGGTCCTCATCGGCGAGGTCGGGGCTGATCTTGGCATAGGCGAGGCCGATGCCGACCACGTCGTTCGGCCGGCCGGGCAGGCCGGTGAGGGCGAGGCCGGCGTCGACATAGAAGGAGATCGTGCTGCGGTCGCTTTGCGGGGCGATGGCGGCGCGCATGAAGCCGGACAAGGTGGAGCCGCCACCCTGCCAGAGCTGCTGGTCGGCGATGGCATAGAGCGCGTAATTGCCGGACAGCGCCAGCGGGCCATCGGCGGCCGGATCGGCCAGGGAGAGGCCGTTGGCGGCGGTGGACAGGGATTCGTACGTTTCGGAATTGTACCAGGCGCCGACGCGATAGGTGCCGGAGAGCCCGCCCGTCGGGGCGTGCACATAGCTCGCCTCGACAATGGCGAACACCCCGTCATCGAGCGGGAAATCGACCCCGTGCGGGTTGTCGCCATCGCCCAGCGGGTTGCCATTGTACAGGCCGGCCTGCACCGACCAGGCCGGGTCCGGGCTCCAGCGCAGCCGCAGTCCGGGCGTCGGATAGGGATAGGCCGGGCCGCCGCCGGGCAGATCGCCGGCATTGAGCGCGGGCCAGCCAAAGCTCGAATTGATGAACAGGCTCGCCGTCTGGCTCTGCCAGAATTCGGTATCGGCGGCGATCTGGCCGATCCGCAGCGAGAGCGTGCCGCGCGCCATCTCCTGCTCCAGATACAGCTCGTTGAGACGCCAGCCGGCCTCCGCCTCGATGGAACTCACGGTGAGCAGGTTGCCGACATAATCGGCTGAGAGGCCCCGCCCCTGAATCCAGTAGCCGGACACGTGCAGCCGGGCGTCGGGCCAGCGGACCAGCTTGGCGAGATCGAGATCGAGCTGGCCTTCCAGCAGGCCGTCATAGGTGCCGCCCTGACGCATCCCGCCGGCGGCGTTGGCGAGGGCTTCGCCGGTCCAGTTCAGCGAGAGCGTGACGCCCTTGTCGACCAGAGCGGCGCGGTTGCCGCCCCAGTCGCCGGTCAACGTCGCGCGGATGAGCCCGTCATCGGCGGGCGCCGCAGCTGTTTGCGCCGCAGCCTGCTGCGCGGCGGCGGGCAGGAGGAGGGCGAGGAAAGCGAGCGGCACGCCGGCCGCCAGATGGAGCGGCCGGCGCCCGGCGATCCGTCGCCGGGTAACTCGTCTCCCGGTGGTCCGGCCTGTCCCGCCCATGGCTCGCCCCGCCTCCCGACATCCGGCGCTTGCGGCCGAGGGGCCAGTCAAGCCCGGACGGGCGCCGCTGTCTTACGCGGTCGCACCGCTCCCGTCAGCTTCGCAGCCATCCCATGTCTGGTCCCACCGGCACGATGCCGGTCGGGTTGATGGTGACGTGGCTCTCGTAATAATGGCGCTTGATGTGGGTGAAATCGACCGTTTCGGCGATGCCCGCGCGGCGGTAGAGGGCGCGGGTGAAACGCTTGAGGTTGGGGTAATCGGCGATCCGCCTCATGTTGCACTTGAAGTGACCGACATAGACCGGATCGAAGCGGATCAGCGTGGTGAAGAGGCGGATATCGGCTTCGGTCAGCGCCTCGCCCATCAGCCAAGAGCGGCCCTCAAGGCGCGCTTCCAGCTCGTCCAGCATCGCGAACAGGGCGGTGACGGCCTCCTCATAGGCCTCCTGCGTGGTGGCGAAGCCCGCCTTGTAGACGCCGTTATTGACCGCGTCATAGACGCGGGCGTTGAGCGCGTCGATCTCGCCGGCGAGCGCGGCCGGGTAATAATCGTGCCGGTCGTCGGTCAGCGCCGCGAAGGCGCTGTTGAACATGCGGATGATCTCGGCCGATTCATTGTTGACGATGGTGCCGCGTTTGCGGTCCCACAGCACCGGCACGGTGACGCGGCCGGAATAGGCGGGGTCGGCGGCGAGATAGACCTCATAGAGCCGCTTGGCGCCGAGCACGGGATCATTGGTGGCGCCGTCGGTGCGCCGGTTCGCCTGGTCGGCGAAGACCCAGCCCTCCGTGCCCATGAAGGGATCGACCACGGAGACCGAGACGACGCTCTCCAGCGTCTTCAGCGCGCGCATGATGAGGGTGCGGTGCGCCCAGGGGCAGGCGAGCGAGACATAGAGGTGATAGCGGCCGGCCTCGGCAGGAAAGCCGCCCTCGCCGGAAGGGCCGGGCGCGCCGTCCGGGGTGATCCAGTTGCGGAAGCGCGTGGTGGTGCGCACGAAGCGCCCGCCCGTGCTCTTGGTGTCGTACCATTTATCGACCCATTGGCCGTCGACCAGCAGTCCCATCGCGTCCTCCCTGTTGCGGCAAAGGTAGCGCGCGGGGCGGGCGGGGATAGAGGCAATCGCCTGCGCGGGCGCGGGGACGCCTTTGCATGCCTGCCTCAGCCGGGCGGCAGGCGCTTGTAATAGAGCCGCGTGCCGGTGAGCCCGCCATGCGGCTTCAGCGCGAAATCGGGGATCTCGCCGCAGAACACGAAACCCTGCTTCTCATAGAGCCCGCCCGCGCCCTCCTCGCTCGCCGTGTCCAGCACCAGCATCGTGCGGCCCTGTGCGCGGGCGAGGCGCTCGGCCTCGATGAGCAGCGCCCGGGCGATGCCGCGCCCGCGATGGGCGGTGGCGGTCATCATCTTGGCGATCTCGGCGCGGTGCGGCTGGTTCTCCGGCAAAGCGAGCACGAGGGTGACGGTGCCGACCAGCGCCTCGCCGTCGAGCGCGCCGAGAATGACCCGCTCGCCACGCCCGGCGCTGGCCAGCGCGGCCTTCCAGAAGGAGAGGGCGCGCTCCTTCGCCAGCGGATGCATGAAACTGACCGAGCCGCCGCTCGCCACCGTCTCCACCAGCAGATGGACCAGGGCGGGCGCGTCGGACTCAACAAGCGGACGGATGAGCGGATCGGGCATGGGGGAGCGCGCCGGGAAGGGATGCCCGCCTTTGTGTCAGTTCGCCCCGCGGGCGGCAAGGTGGGGCAGGGCCGGTGGAACGGCTGGTGGGAGGCTTGCCGGTGGGTTGCGCGGGTCGGCCTTGCCGCGTCACCGCGAACCTTTGCCGCTTCACCTGACGCCGCCGCTGTGCTATCCGGCGCGCTTCATGAGGACAGCCATGCACCGGATGCCGGCCCAGCGACGACGAGACGAGCGGACCCGCCGCGCCTGTGCGCGCGCGCCCCGTTTCGTTTGCGCCCACCGCCGGCCGTGAGACACGCCTCGTGATCCACCTGCGCCGCGCTCGGGCGAGCCTGCCGATTTCCGCGTGCCGAGTGGCCCCATGACCGAACTTTCCGTGACGCTGTTTCCCGAGAACCCCGCCGACGATGCCGCCATCGAGCGGCTGGTGGCCCGCACCTTCGGCCCCGGCCGCTTCGCGCGCACCGCCTATCGGCTGCGCGAGGGCAACCCGCACCGGCGCGATCTGTCCTTCACCGCCTATATCGGCACCATGCTGGTCGGCTCGGTGCGGCTCACCCCGATCCTGATCGGCGAGGTGCCGGCGCTGCTGCTCGGCCCGCTCACCGTCGAGCCGCCCTTCCGCTCGCACGGCATCGGCCGGCGGCTGGTGGAGAAGGCGCTGGAGGTCGCGCGTGGCGAGGCGCACGGGCCCGGCGCGGCGCGGCTCGTGCTGCTGGTCGGCGACGAGCCCTATTACGGGCGGATGGGCTTCAAGCGCGTGCCGCGCGGTCAGGTGAGCCTGCCCGGCCCGGTCGACCCGGCGCGCGTGCTGGTGTGCCCGCTGGACGAGACGCCGCTGGAGGCCGTGCGCGGCCCGGTGCGCAAGGGGTTTTCGGCCGGGACCGAGCGCGCCTCGGCGTAAACAGGCGGCCGGTCAACCGGCCCGGAGATCAGGGGAGACAGCCGATGGATGAGGCGCGCAGGGCGGTGGCCGCCATGCATGTGGACGATCTGAAGACCATTCTCGGCCGCATGGCGCCGGGGATGCAGCTCACCGTCCCCGATGACTGGCTGGACCGTCGCATGGAGGGCACCCGCGCCAGCCGCGCCGCGCTGATCGCCGACATCGCCCGGCAATATTGCTGCATCCTGCGCCCGAACATCAGCTCGCACACCTTCGAGAAGCAGGAAGTGCCCTATACGGGGTGAGTGGCGGGCGCTTTCCGCGCCCGCCCGATCTAGCGGCCCTCCCGCGCCCAGGCGGCGGCGACGCCGGCCAGCAGGATCAGCAGGCCCGAGAGCCCGGCAAAGAGCGGGAAAAGGCCGAGCCCGCGCACCACGCTCACATCCCGCATGGCGAGGCCCATCCAGTCCTCCCCGGCGAAACGCTCGCCCGAGCGCACGGCGATGACGCGCGGCACGCCGCCGGCAAGGTCCGCCATGCGCCAGATGCCGCCGCCGGTCGCCTCGATGGTCGGGCGCAGCGTGTCGGTCGTCGAAGTCACTTCGGCGAATTCGCGCGGGTTGAGCGGGCCGACATTGACCAGCGCCGTATAGGTACCGTCATTGGCCCGCCACAGGCCGAGCGTGTCGGCCGGGAAAGTGGCGCGGAACAGGCCGGGCTCGGCGCTTGTGAGCGTGAGACTGCGGGTGGCGCCGGTCGGCGTGGTGATGGTGACGGGCGGGGCGGCGTCGCCCATGGTCTGGCGCTCGACCACGATGTCGCCGCCGCGCGCGACCATGCGCAGCCGCTCCTCCTCAAGGTCCGGCTCCTTCATCAGCCAGTGCGAGAGGCGGCGCAAGAGGTCGATATAGGGACCGCCGCCTTCGAAGCCGCGCGCCCACAGCCAGAAATGATCGGACAGCAGCAGCGCCACGCGGCCCTCGCCGACCCGGTCGAGCAGCACGATCGGCTTGCCGTCCGGCCCGTCCATCACGCTGGTGCCGCGCGCGCGGTCGGTGTCGATGACGCGGAAGAAGCGGGCCCAGTTCGGCGGTTCGCTCTGCGAGCCGGGCAGGGCGCGGGTCACCGGGTGGCGCTGGCCGGCATCGGTGAGCTTGGGGCGATAGGGCGCCTCGCTCATCCCGCCGGTCGGGGCGGCCGGCAGGATGGCCTCCAGCGGCGTGTTGTAGACCGAGCCGTCGGAGACATAATCGGTGCCGGCGGCGACCAGCAGCGCGCCGCCTTCCTCCACATAGCGCACGATATTGTCGAAATAGATCATCGGCAGCACGCCCTGCTGGGCGTAGCGGTCGAAGATGATCAGGTCGAAATCCTTGATCTTCTGCTGGAACAGCTCGCGCGTCGGGAAGGCGATGAGCGACAGCTCGTTGATCGGCGTGCCGTCCTGCTTCTCCGGCGGGCGCAGGATGGTGAAGTGCACGAGGTCCACATTGGCGTCGGACTTCAGCAGGTTGCGCCAGGTGCGCTCGCCGACATGGGGTTCGCCGGAGACCAGCAGCACGCGCAGCTTGTCGCGCACGCCGTCGATCGAGACGGCGGCGCGGTTGTTCACCGGGGTGAGTTCGCCCTCCAGCGCGGCGGCCTCGATCTCGACGATGTTGGCCCCGGCATGGGTGATCTCGACATCGACCTCGGCCGGCTGGCCGGCGGTGACGATGGGGCGGGCCACCACCTCGCCGTCGCGGCGCACGGTGACGCCGACGCGGGCGCCGGCCGGGGCGCCCTCATCCTCGACACGGTAGCCGATGGTCTGGCTCTGGCCGACAATGCCGAAGCGCGGCGTGGAGGTCAGCGCCACGCGCCGGTCGCGCTCGCCCGCCTGGCCGGAGACGATGGCATGGACCGGCGCGCGGAAGCCGAGCGCGGCGATGGTGGCGGGGATGTCGTGCACCCGCCCGTCCGTGAGGAAGATGGCGCCGGCCACCCGCTCGGGCGGCACATCGGCGAGGCCGGCGGAGAGGGCGGTGAACAGGCGCGTGCCATCCACCTCGCCGGCACCGCCACCGGCGTCGATGAAGCGCACCTCGGCGCCCTGTTCCTTCAGCCGGGCGAGGCGGGTTTCAAGCTCGGCGCGGGCGGCGTCGGTCATCTGCGTGCGGTCGCCGAAATCCTGGCTGGCGCTGCGGTCCACCACCACGGCGACGACGGTGGAGAGCGGCTCGCGCTCCTCGCGCGTCAGCGAGGGATTGGTGAGCGCCAGCACGGCGAGCGCGATGGCGAGCGCGCGCAGCAGCGAGCCGCGGGTGCGCGAGACGATGACGAGCAGCGCGACCAGCGCGGCGATAACGGCGGCGCCGATCAGCCAGGGCAGCGGGATCAGCGGATCGAAGGCGAGGCCGAGATTCATGCGGCGGCTCCTTCACACGTCGGGCGGGCGGCGGTTTTCAATCTCTCCCCGTGGGGGAGAGGTCGGCCCGCAGGGCCGGGTGAGGGGGTCTTCACGGCTGCCGGAAGGGCGCGGCCCCTCACCCCACCCCTCTCCCCGACGGGGAGAGGGAGTACGGGCGTGCGGGGGATGAGGAGGCGATCCCGGCTCTGCGGCTGCGCCTCCGGCCGGGATGACGGCATTGGAGTGGCCCGTCCCGACAAATGGTTCGTCATGGCCGGGCGTGGCCCGGCCATCCACGCCTTTTCCGGGTGCCGGCTCACAGCCAAGTCGTGGATGCCCGGATCAAGTCCGGGCATGACGGTGTTCGTGGTTGCCGCGTTCATGGTGACGCCGCTCGGCGTGACGGCGTTCACCCAAACAGCGTTCGTGCCCGCATGCCCGTGCAACATCTTCCTCACTGCCCCAACCTTTCCAGCAGCGCGGGCACATGCACCTGGTCGGCCTTGTAGTTGCCGGTGAGCACATACATCACGAGGTTGGCGCCGGCGCGGTAGGCGAGTTCGCGCTGGCGCGGGCTGGTGCCGGACATGGGCAGCAGCGGGCGCCCGTCCGTGCCCACGGCCCAGGCGCCGGCGAGGTCGTTGGAGGTGATGACCACCGGCGAGACGCCGTCGCCGGCGCGGGCCGGGCGCTCCTCGTCGTCATTGGTGGCCGGCAGGGCCTCCACCCAGGTCGCCCCGCCGGTGAAGCGGCCAGGGAAATCGCGCAGCAGATAGAACGCCTTGGTCAGCACATGGTCGCGCGGCACCGGCTCCAGCTCGGGAATGTCGAGCCCGGCAAGAATGGCGCGCAGCGTGTCATTGGCCGGCGAGCCGGCGCCGTTCGAGCCGGGCAGCACGGTCTCGGCGTCGCGCGTGTCGAACACGATGGTGCCGCCCTGCTTCATGAAGGCGTCGATGCGGGCCAGCGTCGCCGGGGTGGGGCGCGGCGCGCCGGGTACGATCGGCCAGTAGATCAGCGGGAAGAAGGACAGCTCGTCGCGGGAGAGATCGACGCCCATCGGGTCGCCGGCCTCCAGCGCGGTGCGCTCGCCGAGGAAATCGGTGAGCCCCTTGAGCCCGGCACGGCTGATCTCGTCGGTGGTGGCGTCGCCGGTGATGACATAGGCAAGCCGCGTGGCGTTGGTGGCCTGCACCGCGAAGTCGAGTTCGGCCGGGGTCATCGGCGTGTCCGCGCGGGGGGCGGGCGTCGCGGCCGGGGCGGCGGGCGCCGTCTGCGCGCGGGCCTCGCCCAGCGGGGCGGCAGCGAGCAGGGCGGCGAGGGCGAGCACGGCGCTGGTGGCGGCGCGGCGCGTGGTGAGGCGCGCGAAGCCGCCGGCCAGCAGGAAGACGATCATGGCATCGACCAGCAGGAGGGTGAGGAGGGCGAGGAGCAGCGGCGCCCGCAGATCGCGCGGGGTGGCGTCGCGATAGGGTTCGAGCCGGCCGAGCGCGCTGAGGTCGAGCGCCACCAGACGGTCGCGCGGCAGCAGCGCGTTGACCGCGACCAGCCCTTCCGGCGGGCCGTAGAAGCCCGGCGGGTGATCGGCGCTGGCGCGGCCATTGAAGCCGAGCGGAATGGCCTTGGCGGTCGGCGTCACCGGGCGGAAGGCGCCGAAGCCGTCCAGCAGGCGGCTCGGCGGCACGGTCTCGCCGGACAGCACAGTGCCGGCGGTGCCATCCGCCGCGGCTTCCGTCGCGCTCGACCCGCCGAGCGCGACGACCCGGCGGAGCATGTCGACGAAGGCGCCGGAGAGCGGCAGGTTCGACCAGGAGGTGTCGGCGGTGACGTGGAACAGCACCAGCGTGCCGGCGCCGCGCCGCTCGCCGGTGACCAGCGGCGTGCCGTCGGTCAGCGTCGCCCAGGTGCGCGAGCCGAGCAGGCCGTCGGGTTCGGCCAGAACCTGGCGCTGCACGCTCACATCATCGGGCACGGGAACGTCACGGAACGGGCTTTCGGGCGTGAAACTGCCCAGCGTCTGCGGCTGTTCCCAGGACAGCGAGCCGCCCAGCACCCGCCCGCCACGGCGCAGCGTGACCGGGACGAGATCGTCCGAGCCATTGGCAAGGCGCGGGCCGGCGAAGCGGATCAGCACGCCGCCGCCCTCGATCCAGCGGGCGAGCCGGTCATGGGTCTCGGGCGGCAGGGTGCCGATGTCGGAGAGGATGATGACCGGCAGCTTGTCGTTGATGAAGCGGTCCACCGCCTCGCTGGTGCCGGCGCCCTCGGCGGTGCGCACATCGGCGAACGGGGCGAGCGCGCGGGACAGGTAATAGGAGGGCGCGAGCAAAGGCTGGCGCTGGTCGGCATTGGCGCCGGAGACGAGGCCGACAGCGCGTCGGCGCCAACGCTTGTCGAGCAGTTGCACGGCGCCGGCCGAGGCTTCGTCGGCGATCTCCAGTCGGGCGACATCGTTGCGGATCTCGACCGGCAGGTCGAAGCGCGCCTCGGTCTCGCGGGCGCCGGGCTCGAAGGCGAAAGGCGCCTCGCCGAGCCCCAGGCCGCGCATGTCCAGCGCCCGCACCGTGCCGGCGCGGGCCAGCGTGGCACGGTCGGCGCGCAGCACCTTCACGGTCAGCGCGTCGATGGCGTTGTCGGCACCGGCCAGCGCCAGCGGCTCGCGCACGCCGTCGACCAGCGTGGTGAGCGGGCGATCGCCCACGGCGGCGGCGATGTCGGCGGGTACGGCCTCGCTGCCCTCAAGGCCGACGCCGTCCGAGAGATAGATCACCGAGGCCTGCGGCGCGCCGGCCAGAGCCTTGCGCAGGCTGGCGAGCGCGGGGGCGCGGTCCGGCACGAAGGGCACGGGGGCGAGCGAGCGCAGCCGCTCGCGGGTCTCGCGCGGGGTCATGACGCGCGGCTCCAGCGGCGGCTCGCCGGTGGGAATGAGCACGATGCCGCGCCCTTCCAGATCGGCATCGGCCACCACGCCCTCGGCGCTGGCGCGGCGCGCGGCCCAGCCGGCGGCGGCGGGCCAGCCGGAATCGATCAGCAGCACGACCGGGCCGCTGGAGGCGGGGCCGGCGACCGGCGGATTCCACACCGGGCCGGCGGCGGCGATGATGATGACGGCGGCCAGCAGCAGGCGCAGCGCGGTCAGCCACCAGGGGGTGCGGGCCGGCGTCTCTTCCTTCGGTGGAATGTCGAGCAGCAGGCGCGTCGGGGCGAAGGCGATGCGGCGCGGGCGCGGTGGCACGAGGCGCAGCAGGAACCATAGCAGCGGCAGGCCGATCAGCGCGCTGAGCAGCAGCGGCGTGGTGAAGGCGAGGGGAAGGCCGAACAGACCGCTCATGGCGCGCTCCTCATGCCGGGCTTCCCGCCGGATCGGCCGGCTGGCCTTCCGGGTGGGCGGTGACGCCGAAGCTGCCGCCGCTCATGCGGGCGTGGAGCGCCAGCAGAAGCTCGCTCGCCGGGCGGTCGGTGCGGTGGATGAGGAAGCTCCAGGTCCGGCGCTCGGCCTCGCGGCGAATGATGGCGCGGTGGGTGGCGACGCGGGCGACATAATCCTCCCGCACCGTCTCGGCCCGGCCGATGGTGAGGGCGGTGCCGCTTTCCGGCTCGCGGAACTCGACGCGGCCGGAGAATGGGAAGGTCTCCTCCGCCGGATCGCAGATCTGCACGACATGGCCGTGCGCGCCGGAGGCGGAGACGCCCGCGAGGCTGGCGACCACTTCCGCCGTCGGGCTCCAGAAATCGCCCAGCAGCACCACCTCGGCCAGCGGCGAGGGCGAGAAGGCCGGCGGCAGGCTCTGCGGCAGGCTGTGCGCGTGGACCAGGGATTCTGCCATCTTCTCCACGATGTTGCGGGCGGCGGAGGGGCGCATCACGCCGGGAATGCCGACCCGCTCGCCGCCGCGCACCAGCAGCTCGGCCAGCGCGAAGGCGAGGATGAGCGCGCGGTCGCGCTTGGTCTCCCACACCAGCGGCGAGGCAAAGACCATGGAGGTCGACAGGTCCGGCCAGATCCACACCGTGTGGGCGGCTTCCCATTCGCGCTCGCGGACATACAGATGATCGTCGCGGGCCGAGCGGCGCCAGTCGACGCGGGCGGAGGGCTCGCCATCCATGAAGCGGCGGTACTGCCAGAAATTCTCGCCTGTGCCGGCGCGGCGGCGCCCGTGCAGGCCGTGATAGACGCTGGCGGCGATCTTGCGCGCCTCCAGCACCAGACGCGGCATGGCTGCGACGAGGCCCGCCGCATCCTGCGCGGCACTTCTTACGGCGGTGTCGGCGTCGAACTCCACGCGCTCAACTCTCCTTCGCCCGGCTTGCGGGCGGAAATGACGCGGGGCGGCCGCCGCCCCGCTTGGCCTCACCCGATGCGGCGGGTGAGCTTGGCGATCAGGCCCGGCACGGTCTCGCCATCGGCCCGCGCGGCGAAGGTGAGCGCCATGCGGTGCTTGAGGACCGGTTCGGCCAGCGCCACGACATCGTCGATGGAGGGGGCGTAGCGTCCATCCAGCAGCGCGCGGGCGCGCACCGCCAGCATCAGCGACTGCGAAGCGCGCGGGCCAGGGCCCCAGGCGATGAACTTGCCGAGATCGCCGGCATCGGGACCGGGACGGGCGGAACGCACCAGCGTGAGGATCGCCTCCACCACGGATTCGCCGACCGGAAGGCGGCGCACGAGGCGCTGGGCGGCGGCGAGGTCTTCCGCGTTCATCACCGCCTTCGGCCGGGTTTCCTCGGCGCTGGTGGTGTCGAACAGGATCTTCCGCTCGGCGTCGCGGTCGGGATAGTCGACATCCACCTGCATCAGGAAGCGGTCGAGCTGGGCTTCGGGTAGCGGGTAGGTGCCTTCCTGCTCCAGCGGGTTCTGCGTCGCCAGCACATGGAACGGCTTGGGCAGATCATGGCGCACGCCGGCGACCGTCACATGGCCTTCCTGCATGGATTGCAGCAGCGCCGACTGGGTGCGCGGCGAGGCGCGGTTGATCTCGTCCGCCATCAGGAGCTGGGCGAAGACCGGGCCGGGAATGAAGCGGAAGGAGCGGCGCCCGCCCGCGCTTTCCTCCAGCACCTCGGCGCCGAGAATATCGGAAGGCATCAGGTCCGGGGTGAACTGCACGCGCCGCGCATCGAGGCCGAGCACGACGCCGAGCGTTTCCACCAGCTTGGTCTTGGCGAGGCCGGGCACGCCGACCAGCAGGCCATGGCCGCCGGAGAGAATGGTGATGAGCGTGCGCTCGACCACTGCCTCCTGGCCGAAGATGACCGCGCCGATGCCGGCCCGGGCGGCGCGCACATTCGCCGCCGTACTCTCGGCCGAGCGGATGATCATCTCGTCGAGGGATTCGAAATTCTCGCCGATGGCGGATGTCATGCCGTGCTCCTTCAAATCCCGGAGCCAGAGCGTGCGCCCCGGCCCCTTCTCGACCCTACTGCCCGCCGCCGGCTCATGGTGCACTGCAACAAGACCCGATGCAATGTACCCGGCCGGAGGCCGCGCGGGCCGGGCGCGGGGAACGCGGCCAGCCGTTGCGGACTTTCGCTCAGGTCAGCTTACGCTATCTTGCGACCGCGTCGACTATCGGGCGGGGGATCACGAAGCCGCGATTACCCCTGTGTGACAGAGATTTTTAAGTGAATTCAGAAGCTTCCGGGCGACTTGACGAATTGGTGCGCGCGGTGGGGACAAGCCCCGGCCGCCCGCTGCCGCCGGTTGAGCGCTGGAATCCGCCCGATTGTGGCGACATCGACATCGTGATCGACCGCGAGGGCGTGTGGCACCATGAGGGCCGGCCGATCCGCCGCGAGGCGCTGGTGAAGCTGTTCGCCTCGGTGCTCACCCGCGAGGGCGAGCGCCATGTGCTGGTGACGCCGGCGGAAAAGCTGGGCATCCGGGTGGAGGACGCGGCGTTCCTCGCCGTCGACATGGCGGTGGAGGAGGCGGCGGTCGAGGAGGCGAGTGCCGGGCCGGTGCTCGTGTTCCGCACCAATCTCGACGATCTCGTGCGCTGCGATGCCGACCATCCGCTGCGTTTCGACGCACAGCTGGGTGGGACGGGGGGCGCGGGCGACATTCGTCCCTATATCCATGTGCGGCGGGGCCTGTGGGCCCGGCTCACCCGCGCGGTCTTCCTCGACCTCGCCGAACGGGTGGAGGAGCGCGAGGTCGAGGATGGGGATGGCGCGCGCCGCGCCGTCTATGGTGTCGCGTCCAGCGGCGAGTTCTTCGTGCTCGCCCCGGTCGAGGACGCTACAGCCGACGGTGACGTGACGCGATGAACGCCCTGACCGACAGCATGACCGACGCGGCGATCGACGCGATGGCCAATGCCTTGCCCCCCGCGCTGCGCGAACTGCCGCCCGCCCTGCCGCTCGGGCTGGAGCCTTTCCGCGCCCGCGCCCGGCTGCGTCTGGCGGAGACCCCTGACCTCGCTGGCGATCCCGTCCGCGGCGACCATGAACTGACGCCGCAATATCGCGGCCTCGTCGAGACGCTGCCGCTGCGCGGGGCGGCGGTGCTGATCCCGATTGTCGCGCGGGAGCAGCCGACCGTGCTGCTCACCCTGCGCTCGGCGAACCTGCCGAACCATCCCGGACAGATCGCCTTTCCCGGCGGCAAGATCGACCCGCAGGACGATGGCCCGCTCAGCGCCGCACTGCGCGAGGCGGAGGAAGAGGTCGGGCTGGCGCGGGCCTTCGTCGAACCGCTGGGCTATCTCGATCCTTATCTCACCCGCACCGGCTTCCGCATCGTGCCGGTGGTCGGCATCGTCCGCCCGGATTTCGGGCTGACGCTCAATCCCGGCGAGGTGGACGAGGCATTCGAGGTGCCGCTCCATTTCCTGATGAACGCCGACAACCACATTCAGGAGACGCGCGAATCGCAGGGGCTGATGCGCACCTTCCACGCCATGATCTATGAGCGGCGGCGCATCTGGGGTGTCACCGCCGGCATCCTGCGCAGCCTCTATGAGCGGGTGTATCTCTGATGGCGCGCATTCTCGGTCAGGTCCTGCTGTTCCTGCTGCCCTTCCTCGCCTTCGCGCTCTATCTGCGCTACGGCCGGCGGGTGGACAGCATCTTCGCCGGCTGGTCGGTGCGGTCGCTGCTGGTGTGCTCAGGCCTCGGCATCGTGCTGCTGGCGGGCAGCCTCTACATCCTGGAGAGTGCCCAGCGCGGCCCGACCACCGGGCGTTATGTGCCGCCCACCTGGCAGGACGGCGTGCTGATCCCCGGCCATATCGAATGAACCCGCTCACCCAACACCGGCCGGGCCTTGCCCGCGTGCTGGACGCGCTGAATGGGGAGGGCGAGGAGGCCCGCATCGTTGGCGGCGCGGTGCGCGACTGGCTGATCGGGCGCGGCGCGCGCTCGGATGTCGATATCGCCACCACGGCGCTGCCCGAGGAGGTGATACGCCGCGCGCGGGCCGCCGGGCTGAAGCCGGTGCCGACCGGTATCGAGCACGGCACCATCACCATCGTCGCCGAGGGCGAGCCCTATGAGGTGACGACGCTGCGCGAGGATGTGGAGACCGACGGGCGCCGCGCCCGCGTCGTCTTCGGCCGCGACTGGGCGCATGACGCCGCGCGGCGCGACTTCACCATGAACGCGCTCTACCTCACGCGCGAGGGCGCGCTCATCGACCTCGTGGGCGGCGAGGCGGATGCCCGTGCGGGCCGCGTGCGCTTCATCGGCGATGCCGACCGGCGCATCCGCGAGGATTATCTGCGCATCCTCCGCCTGTTCCGCTTTCACGCCGCCTTTGGCCACGGCCCGGTCGATCCCGAGGCGCTGGCGGCGGCGATGCGCAACCGCGCCGGGCTCGGCCAGCTCTCGCGCGAGCGGGTGCGGACGGAACTGCTCAAGCTGCTGGTCGCCCCCGGCGCGGCGTCGACGCTCATGGAGATGGACGGCGCCGGGCTTCTGGCCCCGGTTCTTGGCCGTGCCGGGGATGTCGCGGTGTTCACCCGGCTCTGCGCCATCGAGGCGGCGCTGGGGCTTGCCGCGGATGCGATTCGCCGGCTCGGCGCGCTGGCGGTGCGCGAGGAAGCGGATGCGCGCGCGCTGCGCGACGGGCTGCGCCTCTCCAATAGCGAGGCCGCGCGGCTTGAAGCGCTCGCCGGCCCCGCCCCGGCGCCGGCCATGTGCGCGAAGGGGCAGAAGGCGTTCATCTACCGCATGGGCCGGGCCACCTATACCGACCGCGCGCTGATCGGCTTCGCCCGCTCCGGGGCGGGGATGGACGATGAGGGCTGGCGGGACCTGATCGCGCTGGCGGCGGGCTGGGACATCCCGGTGTTTCCGCTCAAGGCCGCCGATTTTCTCACGCGCGGCCTCACCCCCGGCCCGGCACTGGGGGCGGCGCTGAAACGGGCGGAAGAGGCGTGGATCGAGGCGGGGTTCCCGATGGACGCGGCGGTTCTGGAGGGGATCGCGCGGGAGGCGATCACCGCCTGACGATGGATCCCCGGGTCAAGCCCGGGGATGAGGGCAGGATGGGTAGGTTGAGTTGGCGGAAATCCGTTTCACTGAACCCCTCATCCCCGGGCTTGACCCGGGGATCCACTCACGACCCCAATCCTCCGGCGAGTTCGCCGTAAAGATCGCGCCACTCCGGATTGTCCTTCTCGATCAGTGCGATCTTCCATTGGCGTGGCCAGTGCTTGAGGTTCTTCTCGCGCTGAATGGCACCGACGGCCGTGTCATGCGGCTCCGCGAAGACCAGTCGCTTGACGCCATATTGTGCCGTGAAGCCGCCATGCAGACCGGTGCGGTGTTCATGCATCCGCTTCGGCAGGTCGCGCGTCACACCAATGTAGAGCGTGCCGTTGCGCTGGCTGGCGAGGATGTAGACCCAGTGTGCCCCCATTGGGGTATGGCGCGCCAACTGGATCCCCGGGTCAAGCCCGGGGATGAGGAGGCAGGCGGTGACTCAGGCCCTCACGGCCACTTCACCACCGGGGGCATGGAGGAGAGGATGGAATCGATGTTTCCGCCGGTCTTCAGCCCGAACAGCGTGCCGCGGTCGTACAGCAGGTTGAACTCGACATAGCGCCCGCGGCGGATGAGCTGTTCCTCGCGCGCGGCCTCGTTCCAGGGCTTGGCGAAATTCGCCCGCACCAGCGCCGGGTAGACGTCGAGGAAGGCGAGGCCGACGGCGCGGGTGAAGTGGAAATCCGCCTCCCAGTCGCCCGAATCCAGCCAGTCATAGAAGATGCCGCCAATGCCGCGCGGCTCCTTGCGGTGCGGCAGGTAAAAATACTCGTCGCACCAGGCCTTGTAGCGGTCATAGTCGATATGCGGGCGGCCCTCGCAGGCGCCGCGCAGCGCCGCGTGGAAGGCGATCGTGTCGGGGTCGTCCTGCGTGCGGCGTGCGTCCAGCACCGGGGTGAGGTCCGCCCCGCCGCCGAACCACGCCTTGGAGGTGACGACGAAGCGCGTGTTCATGTGCACCGCCGGCACATGCGGGTTGTGCATATGGGCGATCAGCGAGATGCCGGTGGCGTGGAAGGCCGGGTTCTCCTCGGCGCCGGGAATTTGCTTGCGGAACTCGGGCGCGAATTCGCCGAAAACGCTGGAGCAGTGCACGCCGACCTTTTCGAACAGCCGGCCATGCATCATCGACATGACGCCCCCGCCGCCGGGTGCGCCGCTATGGTCGGTGCGGTTCCACGGCGTGCGCACGAACCGGCCGGGCGCGCCGGGGTAGAGATCGGCCGGGGCCTCGTCCTCCAGCTTTTCGAAGGCGGCGCAGATGCGGTCGCGCAGTTCCTCGAACCAGTCGCGGGCGGCCTGCTTGCGGGCGTCGATCTCGGCGGTCATGGCACATCCTCAAGGGCGCGCGCCATCGGAAGGCAGGCGCCGTCGCTTGCGCCCCGCTTCTAGCCGCTCGCGCCCCATCCCGGAAGGGCGTTGGGCGGCGGCGTTACAGCACCGTTCCCGAGAGGGTGCCGATGGCATAGGTCAGCGCCATGGCCAGCGCGCCCCAGAAGGTGACGCGGACGGCGCCCTTCATCGCGTCCGATCCGCCGGCCTTGGCGCCGGCGACGCCGAGCAGCGCGAGAAAGGCCAGCGCCGCCGCCGAGACGGCAACCGGCAGCGCGGAGGTCGGCGCCAGCAGCACGGTGGCGAGCGGCAGTGCGGCACCCACCGCGAAGCTGGCGGCGGACGACAGGGCGGCCTGCACCGGGCGGGCGGCGGTGATCTCGTTCATGCCCAGCTCGTCGCGGGCATGGGCCTCCAGCGCATCGGCGGCCATGAGCTGGCGGGCGACCTGCGCCGCCAGCGCCGGATCGAGGCCGCGCTTGACGTAGATCTCCGCCAGTTCCTCCGTCTCGCCCACCGGGTCGGCGGCAAGTTCCGACCGCTCGCGGGTGAGTTCCGCCTCTTCCGTGTCGGATTGCGAGGAGACCGAGACATATTCGCCCGCCGCCATCGACATGGCGCCGGCGACCATCCCGGCAATGCCGGCGATCAGCACGGCGCTGCGGTCGGCATCGGCGGCGGCGACGCCGACAATGAGGCTGGCGGTGGACAGGATGCCGTCATTGGCCCCCAGCACCGCGGCCCGCAGCCAGCCAGCGCGGCTGAGCAGATGATGTTCGGGATGGCGCATGGGCATGGGCGGGGTCCGTCTGACAGTCGAGGGAGTATCACTGTACTCACTCTCATGTAGAGCATGTGAACATCATCCGGTCGCCGCCGGCGCGCGTAACCGACACACTGGTGCCGCATCGTCGGCGCAGAAGGGCGGCCATGTTCACGCGCCTCTTTGCCTTCTTCGAGAATCGACTCGATCCGTTCCGCGATGCCGCCATCATGCGCCCGCCCGAGGGGCTGCTGGCGTTCTACTGGCATTTCGTGCGGCAGACCGGCTGGGTGTTCGTCGCGGCGCTCGGCGCGGCCTTCCTCGTCGCCATCGTCGAGGTGTCGCTGTTCCGCTATATCGGGCAGATCGTCGACCTGCTGCAGAATTCGAGCCCGGCCACGCTGTTCGCCGATCAGGGCGGGCTGCTGATCTGGATGGCCTTCGTCGTGGTGATCGCGCGCCCGCTGTGCAACGCGCTGCACGACCTTCTGGTGCGCCAGACCATCACCGCCAATGTCGGCAGCCTGATCCGCTGGCAGTCCTATCGCTGGGTGGTGCGCCAGTCGCTCGGCTATTTCCAGAGCGATTTCGCCGGCCGCATCGCCCAGCGCGTACTCCAGGCCGGGCCGGCGCTGCGGGGCTCCGTGGTCGAGGTGATCGACGCGCTCTGGTATGTGAGCGTCTACGCCATCAGCGCGGTCGTCCTGTTCGCCGAGGCCGACTGGCGGCTCGCCGTGCCGATGGTGGCGTGGATCGGGCTCTATGTGCTCGCCCTGTCGCGCTTCGTGCCGAAGGTGCGCCACCTCTCCAAGACCACCTCGGAAGCCAACTCGCTGCTCTCCGGCCGTATCGTCGACAGCTACACCAACATGATGACGGTGAAGCTGTTCGCCCATGGCGACCGCGAGGACAGCTATGTCCGCGAGGCGCTCGACCGCCATAATGGGGCGTTCAAGGCGCAGCAGCGCCAGATCACCCGCATGGCGCTGACCGTGAGCGTGCTGAACAGCTGCATGCTCGGCGCGATCGGCGGGCTCGGCATCTGGCTGTGGTCGATCGAGGCGATCAATCTCGGCGCCATCGCCCTCTCCACCGGCCTTGCCATCCGCATCACCAACATGTCCGGCTGGATCATGTGGGTGGTCACCGGCGTGTTCGAGAATGTCGGCACGGTTCAGGAGGCGATCCTCACCATCGCCCGCCCGCACACGGTGATCGACCGCGCGCAAGCGCCCGCCCTCAAGGTGCCGGCCGGCGAGATCCGCTTCGAGGATGTGAGCTTCCACTATGGCAAGGGCTCGGGCGTCATCGACCATCTCAGCCTGGCGATTCGTCCCGGCGAGCGGGTCGGCCTTGTCGGCCCCTCGGGCGCCGGCAAGTCGACGCTGATGAGCCTCTTGCTGCGCTTCTACGATACGGAAGCCGGCCGGGTGCTCATCGACGGGCAGGATGTGTCGGCCGTCTCGCAGGAGACGCTGCGCGCGCGGATCGGCGTGGTCACGCAGGACACCTCGCTGATGCACCGCTCGGTGCGCGACAATATCCGCTATGGCCGGCCGGATGCCGACGAGGCGTCGATCTGGGAAGCGGCGCGCCGCGCCCATGCCGACGGCTTCATCACCACGCTGACCGACCCGCAGGGCCGCGTCGGGCTCGACGCCCATGTCGGCGAGCGCGGGGTGAAGCTCTCCGGCGGCCAGCGCCAGCGCATCGCCATCGCCCGCGTGCTGCTGAAGGACGCGCCGATTCTCGTGCTCGACGAGGCGACATCGGCGCTCGATTCGGAAGTCGAGGCGGCGATCCAGTCGAATCTCGACGAGCTGATGGCCGGCAAGACGGTGATCGCCATCGCCCACCGCCTCTCCACCATCGCCCGCATGGACCGGCTGGTGGTGATGGAGCACGGCCGCATCGTCGAGACCGGCACCCATGCCGAGCTGGTGGCGCAGGGCGGGCTTTACGCCCGCCTCTGGCAGCGCCAGTCTGGCGGCTTCCTCGACGCCGATGAGATGGAGCGCGACCTCGCGGCGGAGTAGGCCGCTAGAGCTTATCCCCGCCCGTCTGCCGCAAGGACTCGCCGAGAATCATCGCGCCGGCCAGCGCCACATTGATGGATCGCGCGCCCGCGACCAGCGGGATGACGATTCGCGCCTCCGCCCCCTCATGCACCGCCTCCGGCACGCCGGCGCTCTCGCGGCCGAGCAGGATGATGTCGGAATCGGCGAAGGCGAATCCCGTATAGGGCAGGGCGCCGCGCGTGGTGGCGAGCACTAGCCGGCGGCCCTCGCTGCGTCGCCAGTCCTCGAAGGCGGCGAAACTCGCATGGCGGCGGATCGCCGCGCGGTCGAGATAATCCATGCCGGCGCGGCGGAAGCCGGCATCCCCCACCGGAAAGCCGGCCGGCTCGATAATGTGCAGCGGCAGGCCCAGACAGGCGCAAAGCCGCGCCAGTGTTCCCGCATTCTGGGCGATATCGGGCTCGTATAGGGCCAGAATGAGCGACATGAGGGGCCTTTCGGGGCAGGGCGGCGGGACGGCGGCGGTGGGCGGACGGTGCCCCGTGCCTGACGTAGCGGCTCGAAAGGGCGGGGCAGGACGGACTGCCGCACTGTCGTCATCTGGACAAGGGGCCGGCCGGATGCAATTAGAGGCACTCGAAGGTAGGGTCGACCATGGACCGTGCTTTCGCGCGCCTGCTTCCTGCGCGAGCGGCAAATTTCGGTGCAGGGGCGACGCGTGCGGATCGCAATGCGGTCACAGGCATAAGGGGAAAGGGAACCATCGTGGCAACAACCGGGACGGCGGAAACCACGCGCCGCGACTTTCTCTACATAGCGACGGGCGCCATGGGCGCTGTCGGCGCCGCGGCGCTGGTGTGGCCTTTCGTGTCCCAGCTACAGCCCGACGCCTCGGTGCTGGCGCTGTCCTCCACGGAAGTGGACCTCTCGCAGATCCAGGAAGGCCAGATCGTCACGGTGAAGTGGCGCGGCAAGCCGGTCTTCGTGTGGAACCGCACCGCCAAGGATATCGAGGAAGGCAAGGCGACTCAGATCTCCGCGCTGCTCGACCCGCTGGCGCGCAACGCCAACCTGCCGGCCGATGCCCCGGCGACCGACGAGAACCGTGCCGCCAAGGACCAGGAGAAGTGGCTCGTGGTCATCGGCATCTGCACCCATCTCGGCTGCGTCCCGATCGGCCATATGGGCGAATATGACGGCTTCTTCTGCCCGTGCCACGGCTCCGAATATGACAGCGCGGGCCGTGTCCGTCGCGGTCCGGCGCCCGAAAACCTGGCGGTTCCGCCTTACGCCTTCGTGTCCGACACGAAGATCTCCATCGGCTGATCCGGCGTTCAGGGATACTCACAATGAGCGGACACTCCACCTTCGAGCCGAAGAATCCGGCGCTCAAGTGGTTCGAGGCCCGGCTGCCCCTGGTCGGCCTGATGCACTCGTCTTTCGTGGCCTACCCGACGCCGCGCAATCTCAATTACTGGTGGACCTTCGGCGGCATCCTGTCGCTGATGCTGGCCTGCCAAATCCTCTCCGGCGTCGTGCTGGTGATGCACTACACCCCGCATGTGACGCTGGCCTTCGACTCGGTCGAGCACATCATGCGGGATGTCAGCTATGGTTGGCTGCTGCGCTACATCCACGCCAATGGCGCGTCGATGTTCTTCATCGCGGTGTACATCCACATGTTCCGCGGCCTCTATTACGGGTCCTACAAGGCCCCGCGCGAGGTGCTGTGGATTCTCGGCTGCATCATCTACCTCTTGATGATGGCGACCGCCTTCATGGGCTATGTGCTGCCGTGGGGCCAGATGAGCTTCTGGGGCGCCACCGTCATCACCAACCTGTTCTCGGCCTTCCCGGTGGTCGGCCCGACCATCGTCGAGTGGCTGTGGGGCGGCTTCGCGGTCGATAACCCGACGCTCAACCGCTTCTTCTCGCTGCACTATCTGCTGCCCTTCATGATCGCGGGCGTCGTCATCCTGCATGTGTGGGCGCTGCACGTCACCGGCCAGAACAACCCGACCGGCGTCGAGCCGCAGACCCCGAAGGACACCGTGCCCTTCACTCCCTACGCGACCATCAAGGATGGCTTCGCGATGGTCTGCTTCCTGATCTTCTTCGCCTGGTTCCTGTTCTACATCCCGAACTATCTGGGCCATGCCGACAACTACATCCCGGCCAACCCGCTGGTGACGCCGGCGCACATCGTGCCCGAATGGTACTACCTGCCGTTCTACGCCATGCTGCGCGCCGTGCCGGACAAGCTCGGCGGCGTGCTCACCATGTTCGGCGCGATCGCGGTGCTGTTCTTCGTGCCGTGGCTCGACACTTCCAAGGTGCGCTCGGGCGCCTATCGCCCGCTGTTCAAGCAGTTCTTCTGGATCTGGGTGGCGGTGTGCATCGGCCTCGGCTGGCTCGGCTCGAAGCCGGCGGAGGGCGGCTATGTGATCGCCGGCCGCATCCTGACGATCTGGTACTTCGCGCACTTCCTCATCATCCTTCCGCTGCTCGGCCTGTTCGAGAAGCCGAAGGCGGTGCCGGCCTCCATCACCGAGGCGGTGCTGGGCAAGTCCAGGGGCGGTGCGCCCGTCGCGGCAGGCGCCTCGGCGCCGCAGACCAAGGGTTGAGCGGGAACATCATGAGCAACACCATGTCCTTCCGTTCCTCCCTTCTCCGTCCGCTCGCCGCCTGCGCGCTGGTGCTCGGCCTCGGCTTCGGCCCGGCGCTGGCCGCCGAGGGCGCGCCCAAGCCGCACCGCGAGGACTGGAGCTTCGCCGGCCCGTTCGGTCACTACGACCGGGCGCAGCTTCAGCGTGGTTTCCAGGTGTTCCGCGAAGTCTGCGCCTCCTGCCATTCGGCCCATCTCTTCGCCTTCCGCAACCTCGCCCAGCCGGGCGGGCCGGAATTCAGCGAAGCGCAGGCCAAGGCGGTAGCCGAGTCCTATCAGGTGCAGGACGGTCCGAACGATGCCGGCGACATGTTCGAGCGTCCCGGCCGCCTGTCCGACCGCTGGCCCTCGCCCTTCCCGAACGAGCAGGCGGCCCGCGCCTCCAATGGCGGCGCCTATCCGCCAGACTTCTCGACGCTGGCCAAGGCGCGCACCTATGAGGTCGGCTTCCCCGGCTTCCTGTTCGACATCGTGCGCCAGTATCAGGAGAACGGCGTGGACTACATCCACGCCCTGCTGAACGGCTACAAGGAGGCCCCGGAAGGCTTCAGCGTGCCGGAAGGCGCGTATTACAACGAGTACTTCCCCGGCCACGCCATCAAGATGCCGCAGCCGATCTCGGCCGATCAGGTGACCTACACGGACGGCACGCCGCAGACCGTGGACCAGTATTCGCGCGACGTGACCGCCTTCATGATGTGGCTCGCCGAGCCCAAGCTCGAGGAGCGCAAGCGCCTCGGCTTCCAGGTGATGATCTTCCTCATCATCTTCGCCGGCCTGCTCTACTTCACGAAGAAGAAGGTCTGGAAGGCCGTGCACGACCATCACTGAGTGGCGGCGCTTTCGACGACAGGAAAAGGGTCCCGCGAGGGGCCCTTTTTTGTTGGCTGGGGCTTGGTCTTGGGGAATCATTTGGTTTGGTCGTGGGCTCGACGGCGCCGACGTCGCCGGCGGTTCACCCCAAGGCGCTGCCCGCTTCGGGATGATGGGTGCTGCCATCGCGAAGCGTACACCTCCCGCACGATCGACGTCATCCCCGGGCTTGGCCCGGGGATCCACGCCTTCCCTTTCATCGGGTGTGTCCAGCCGACGTCGTGGATGGCCGGGTCAAGCCCGGCCATGACGGAGAGATGATCGCCCTGCTCAGGCGCGGCTCAACTCCAGCCTGAGCCCGACATGGTCCGACAGCTTCTCGCCGCCGGGACCGACGGGCGTGATCGGCTGTGCCTTATTCATTTTCACGGCTGCTCCATGGGCCAGATGGTCGATCACCGGTCCCGGAAAGCCATCCAGAGCCCCTTGTGTGGCGATGGTCAGCCGTTGCGCGATCACCGTCTGCAACATCTCGCTCACGGCCAGCGGGGCGCGGCGGCGCGGCACATGCTGGTTGAAGTCGCCAAGGAGGATGCTCTCGCCCTGCATCACGCGCGGCAGCACCTCGTCGAGTCCAGCCAGATAGGCGCGATGCGCCTCCCAGGGGCGAAGCGGTTGTTCCGGGCGCCGGACACCCGCCATGCTCCAGGGGATGCAGACGCCGTAGATGCTGAGGAGGCCCAGTGCCGTGGCGGTCGCGCCGGCAGCAAAGCGCCCCTTCGGCAGCTTCTCATTGCCGAGACGATCAGGCTCCTGCCAAGGAGAACGGCTCCACACGATGACCTTGTGGCGCCCCGCCTTGGCGCCGTAGCCATAATCGGGGTCTGAGGTCAGCACGTCGCCTCCCGCCGGCAGCAGGTCGACATAGCCTTCCGTCAGGCAGATCAGATCAGCCTCCGCCTCATGGATGAGTGCGGCGACCCTGTCCCCGGCCGGGTTGCCGCGGTGGCGCCACATGACGTTCCACAGCAGGATCGACAGCGTCTGCCCCATCACCCCTCCAGCCGCTCCACGAACACGCAGCTCGTCACCTCGAAGGCCAGATGCCCGTGCTGGTCGGTGCCGGTGTCGCGGGTGAAGACGAGGCCCCATTCGGGGCGCGAGGCGCTGGGTTTCTTGGCGATGATCTCGCTCTCGAAAGTCAGCGTGTCGCCCGCCCGCACCGGGCGCAGCCATTTGAGATCCTTGAAGCCGGGCGAGGGGCCGACGCGCGGGGCGGGCTTGCCGGCCTGGCGCAGCGCCGCGTGCTCGCGTTCCATGGCCTGCGCGCGCAGCCGGGCGGCGAGGGCGGCGGTGTACCAGCCCGACGCCACCAGCCCGCCGAAATGGGTGCGCGCGCCCGCATCGGCATCGAGGTGGAAGGCCTGCGGGTCCCACATGCGGGCGAACGCCACCATCTCGTCAGCGCGGAAGCTGTGCGCGCCGAGGCGGGTCCGGGTGCCGATCTCGATATCCTCGAAGAAACGCATCGCCCCTCCTCAGGCCGGCCGGAAGCCGGGGTTGCGCCGGCCGAACATCACGCTGGTGACGAGGTCCATCATCACGCTGTCCCCGGCGTCGAGCAGCTCGAAGCGGAACTTCACCAGCCCCATTTCCGGGCGGCTTTTCGACGAGCGGGTCTCCAGAACCTCGCGGCGCAGACTCAGCACCGTGCCGGGATGCACGGGCCTGAGGAAGCGCACTTCGTCAATGCCGGGGGCGCCGAGGCAGGAGGAGCGGGTGAGAAAGCCGTCGGCGGCCATGCGCATGAAGATGCAGCACAGATGCCAGCCGGAGGCGGAGAGGCCGCCCAGCGGCGTCGCATCGGCCGCCGCGTCGTCAAGATGGATCGGGGCGGGATCATAGTCGCGGGCGAAGGCGACGATCTCCTCACGGCCGACCACATAGCGCCCGCAGGAGGCGACATGGCCTTCGTGGAAGTCCTCCCAGAACAGCATCGCATTCCCCGCCCGCCACGCGACGGAGCGGGCGCGCGGCCCGACTCCGGGGGTGATCTCACGGGAGGAGGGGGCGCGGGTCAAGTGCCCGCGCGCCAAGTGGCCGTGCGCGTCGGTTAGGGCTGCGTCAGTTGTTGAAGCGGAAATGCAGCACGTCGCCATCGGCGACGACATATTCCTTGCCTTCCAGCCGCAGCCGGCCGGCATCGCGCGCGCCGGCCTCGCCATTGCCCTTGACGTAATCGTCGAAGGCGATGGTCTCGGCGCGGATGAAGCCCTTCTCGAAATCCGAGTGGATCACGCCCGCCGCGCCCGGCGCCTTGGTGCCGGCGGTGATCGTCCAGGCGCGGGCTTCCTTCGGGCCGACCGTGAAATAGGTCACCAGCTTCAGGAGTTCGTAGCCGGTGCGGATGATGCGGTTGAGGCCGGGTTCCTCAAGGTCGATGGCCTCGAGATAGTCCTTCTGCTCCTCCGCCGGCAGCACGGCGATCTCGCTCTCGATCTTGGCCGAGACAACCACCGCCTTGGCGCCTTCCTCGGCGGCGCGGGCGAAGACCTCCGCCGAGAGGGCGTTGCCGTCCTTGGCCGAGGCTTCCTCGACATTGCAGACATAGAGAACGGGCTTGGAGGAGAGCAGGCCGAGCATGCGGAAGGCCTTTTCCTCCTCCGGCTTCACCTCGACGAGGCGGGCCGGCTTGCCCTCGCGCAGCAGCACCAGCGCGCGGGTCATCAGGTCAAGGAGTTCCTTGGCGTCCTTGTCGCCGCCCTTGGCCTTCTTCTCCAGCGCCCCGGCGCGCTTTTCCAGGCTGTCGAGGTCGGCCAGCATCAGCTCGGTCTCGATGGTCTCGATATCGGAGATCGGCGCCAGCTTGCCCTCGACATGGGTGACGTCGGAATCCTCGAAGCAGCGCACCACATGGGCGATGGCGTCGCATTCGCGGATATTGGCGAGGAACTGGTTGCCGAGGCCCTCGCCCTTGGACGCGCCGCGCACCAGGCCGGCAATGTCCACGAAGGTGAGGCGGGTCGGGATGATCTGCTGCGAGCCGGCGATCTTCGACAGCGTGTCCAGCCGGGGATCGGGAACCGCCACGTCGCCGACATTGGGCTCGATGGTGCAGAACGGATAATTCGCCGCCTGCGCCGCCGCCGTCTGCGTCAGCGCGTTGAAGAGGGTCGACTTGCCGACGTTGGGCAGGCCGACAATGCCGCATTTGAAGCCCATGGTGCGATGCTCGTTCTGGTCAGTGTTGGCGCCGTGGTTAAGCAAGACGCGGCGCCCATGCAAGCGTCGCGCGGCAGTGGTTCCGGGCCTCAGGCGCCCGGCGTCTTCACGGTGCCGAAACCGCGGCTCTCCAGGAGGAGATGCAGGCGGCTCTGGAACTCGTCGACCTTGCGGGTGACGAGCAGGCCGGCAAGCTCGGCGCAGCCGTCGCACACCGCCTCGACCCAGCCGCGCTCGGCCTTGGCGAAGTCGCTCAGCACGAAATTGTGCACCAGCGCCTTGTCGCCGGGATGTCCGATGCCGAGGCGCACGCGGCCATATTCATTGCCGCAATGGGCGGTGATGGAGCGCAGGCCGTTATGCCCGGCATTGCCGCCGCCGATCTTGGCGCGGACCTTGGCAGCGGGCAGGTCCAGCTCGTCATGGAAGGCGTAGATGTCGGCGAGCGCGATCTTGTAGAAACGCTGCGCTTCCGCCACCGCCCGGCCGCTCTCGTTCATGAAGGTTTCCGGCAGCAGGGCAATCACCTTCTCGCCCTCGATCTCGCCTTCGCAGGCGGCGCCCTGAAAGCGCCGACGCCAGGGCGTGAAGCGATGCCGGCGCGCGATCGCGTCGACCGCCATGAAGCCGATATTGTGCCGGTTGCCGGCATATTTCGGCCCGGGATTGCCGAGCCCGGTGAAGAGGAACACCGGAAACCCTCCTCAGGGAGCGGACATGAAAAGAGCCGGAAGCGGACTTCCGGCTCTGTCGTTGGCAGCGCGACGCGCGCAAGGCGCCTCAGCGCGACGGGTCTCAGCCCTTGGCGGCGTCGGCGGCGGCGGCGGCCGCGTCGTCAGCGTCCGCTTCCTTGGCGCCCGACGGCGTGGTGATGGTCGCCAGCGTGTCGTCGCCATGGCCGGCCCAGGTCACGCCCTTCGGCAGGGTGATCGCCGAGAGATGGATCGAGTCGCCGAAATTATAGGCGGTGACGTCGACCTCGATGGCCGCCGGAATGGCGTCGGCCGGGGCGAGCAGCGAGACCGTGTGGCTGACGATGTTCAGCGTTGCGCCCCCCTTGATGGCCGGCGCGGTGTCGGCATTCAGGAAGTGCACGGGAACGTCGACGGTGAGGCTGGCGCCCGCCGCCACGCGCAGGAAGTCCACGTGCAGCGGGAAGTCCTTGACTGGGTCGAGCTGATAGTCGCGCGGAATGACGTGGTACTTCTGACCGTCGACATCGATGTCGAACAGCGTGGTCAGGAAGTGGCCGGCATAGATCAGCTTGTTGATCTCGATATGCTCGACCGAGATGCCGACGGGCGGCTTGCCGTCGCCGTAAATCACGGCGGGTACGCGACCGGCGCGGCGAACGGCACGAGCGGCCCCCTTGCCGGCGGTCGTGCGGGCCTGCGCCTTGATCTGCTTGGTAGCGGTCATGGCTTGTCCTTACATGGTTGCAAAAGGAGAAGGCCGCTCGCGCGGCCCGTTCCTCGATACTGGTTCGGTTGCTGGCAGCGGCACGCCTCCAGGGGTGCGGAAAGGCCACGGCCGGCCGGGCTAATAGCAGCAAAAGCCCGGCGGGGCAATCGCCGGGGCCACCTTGCCCGCGTCGCCCGCCCGTCACCTTGCCCGGCTGTCCGGCTCAGAACTTGCCGAGCACGCCGGCCTTCACGATGCCGCTGCCGGTCGAATCGGGCGAGGCGCTGCGCTCCACCGAGATGAACCGCTCATAGGTGCCGAGCGGCGCGCGCAGTTCCACGCCGGTGGTCAGGGTCTGGCTGTTGTTCACCTCCACCGTCGCGCCGAGCTTCTCCGGCCCGAGCCCGAGCGGCGCCAGCGGCACGCTGTAGCTGCTGCCGACGGTGAGATTGTCATAGACCGAGGGCGCGCTGGTGCTGGCCGAGGCGCCGAGGACGCCGGTGCTGTAGAGCGCGAAATTGTCCTGCTCGACGCCCAGCCGCGCCTTGATCTCGCCCGAAGCCCCGCCATCGCTGGCACCGGTGAAGCCGGAGGTGGGAGCCGAGCCGCTGGCGCTGGTGGTGACGGCCAGATGGGCCGGGCCCTGCTGGATGTCGACGCTGGTCGGCACCGAGGGCTTGGTGGAGGTGACCACCGGCTTGCGCTGCGGCAGGAGCTGGTTGGGGGCGGGCTTCTCCTTGGGCAGTTCCGGCAGATCGCCGCCAATGGCGAGGCTGAGAGCCTCCCAGAGCGAAGGCTCCGGCGCGTCATCGCCGGCTTCGGCGACAGGGGCGGGGGTCTCAGCCGACGCCGTATCCGCGGCCACGGCGGAGTCATAGGCGGAGGGCTCCTCCGGCGGCGGGGTGACCGTCACGGTGATGCCGCCCCACGGATCGAAGCTCTGCGCCCCGGCCGGCAGGGCGATCAGCAGCGGCAACGCCAGGCCGGCGATGCGCAGGGCAAGGGGAGCGCCAGCCGAGCTCGGCCCGCGCATGGGAGAGCGCCTCATCACGAAATCCCGTTGTTGTCGCGAGCGGGAATCGTGGGACCGAACTGTGGAGCGATCATGGCGCAGCGCACAATAAGCGCGCCGCGGGCTGTCTCAGGAGGGCTTGTCCGGGGCTAACGCCTTACCCTTTCAATCGAAAAGGCTGGAGACGCTTTCCTCATGGGCGGTGCGGCCGATGGCTTCGGCGAGCAGGCTGGCGATCGAGACGACGCGGATGTTGCGGGCGACGCGCACCGCCTCGGTCGGCTGGATCGAATCGGTGATCACCAGTTCCTTGAGGTTCGAGGCGGTGACGCGGGACACCGCGCCGCCCGACAGCACGCCATGGGTGATGTAGGCGTGGACCTCGGTGGCGCCGCGCGCCAGCAGCGCATCGGCCGCGTTCACCAGCGTGCCGCCGGAGTCGATGATGTCGTCGACCAGGATGCAGCGTTTGCCCTCGACATCGCCGATGACGTTCATCACCTCGCTCTCGCCCGGCCGCTCGCGGCGCTTGTCGACGATGGCGAGCTGGGCGTCGATGCGCTTGGCGAGCGCGCGGGCACGCACCACGCCGCCGACATCGGGCGACACCACGGTGAGGTTCGACAGGTCGAAGCGCGACTTGATGTCGGCGACCATGACCGGGGCGGCGAACAGATTGTCGGTCGGGATATCGAAGAAGCCCTGGATCTGGCCGGCGTGCAGATCGACCGTCAGCACGCGGTCGGCGCCGGCATGGGTGATCAGGTTCGACACCAGCTTGGCCGAGATCGGGGTGCGGCCGGACGAGCGGCGATCCTGCCGCGCATAGCCGAAATAGGGCAGCACCGCGGTGATGCGGCGGGCCGAGGAGCGGCGCAGCGCATCGGTGATGATGAGCAGCTCCATGAGATGGTCATTGGTCGGGAAGGAGGTGGACTGCAGGATGAAGACATCCTTGCCGCGCACGTTCTCCTGGATCTCGACGAAGATCTCCATGTCGGCGAAGCGCCGGACCACCGCCTTGGTGAGCGAGGTCTGAAGATAGGCCCCGATCGCTTCCGCGAGGGGACGATTGGCATTGCCGGAGACGATCTTGATCGACCCGTTATTACTCGACATTCCGGCGCGCTCCCAGCCGTACTATCTCAACAACGCCCGTCGCACGGCCGTCGCGCAGACCTGATAGGCGGGCCGGCCCGCGCTGTAAAGCGGAGTCCGACACCGCGTGGCAGCTTGTCCCGCTACCATTCCGCCGATGCGAAGCGGGTCGCGGGCGCAAGGCGGGACAAGGCTTCGCTCACGGATGAGCGGCGAAGGCGAGGCCGGAGGAAGCGGGCGCCGCGGCTTCCGCAACGGCAGGTCCGGGCTCGTCCGCCGTGCCCTCGGCGACCACGGGGCCGTCATCCTCGCGTACCGCCGGCGGAGCGCCGGGCTCCCCGGTCGCGGGTTCCTCGGCGGCGGCGGGCGCGGCCGGGGAGGGCGGCACGCCCTTGGCGAGGCGGGTGCTGATTTCGTCGAGGCTCTGGGCGGCGATGCGGGTTAGGGTCGCGTCGTCGATCCGGTTCCAGACATCCTTGCCCTCGCCGATCTTCTCGGTGCCGGCGACGCGCAGGACGCGCGCCTGATCGGCGTCGAACACGTCCCAGGCCCAGTCGACCTCGCCCTTGCCGTTGGTGACGGCGGCGGCGAGATAGCCGCGCACGCGATAGGCAGCGGGCGTCTCGCGCGACACGACGGGAATCTGGCGGGTGCTGGCCTCGCTGGAGAGGCTGGCGACCAGCTTGTCGAACACGGGCTGGGGCGGGCCGTCGATGGATTCGAAGGCGATGGACTTGGTGCCGGAGAGGGAGGTGGCGGCAACGGGCTTGTTGCCGTTGCCGGTCTGGCAGGCCCCGAGGGCAAGGGCGACGAGAAGCGCCGCGGTCGTCGGCAGGCGCCGGCCAATCTGCCGGCGGAGTCGATCGAGCATGAAACCATCCCTTGGGAGCCGCCGCGGCGTGGCCCCCGCGTTCCGGGAGTCGCGCCGCCACCGGCAGACCGGGAATGGTTAAAACTAATTAACGATTAGGTCCAGAGGGGCGTCGGTTAGGCATTCGTTACCGTTAACGCCGATCAGGAAGGTGCGGCCCAGGCACATGGCGGCGCCGGCGTCGCTGTCCATCAAAATCATGTGCGCGAACATGACCATGCCGGGTTCCAGCACCCAGTCATGACCGACGTAGAACATCGGCGGGTCCATCCAGGACGGGGTGAATTTCGCCCCGAGCGAATAGCCGCAGGCGGCCAGCCGGTGCTTTTCCAGCCCGTGCCCGTCCATCACATGGGCATGGGCGGCGAACACCTCGCCCGCCGTCTTGCCGGGAATGATGGCGTGGGCGCAGGCCTCCATCGCCTGTTTCGCGGCGGCGAACAGCTCCAGATGCCGGTCGCGCGGCGGGCCGACGATCACCGTCTCCATCATCGCCGCATGGTAGTGACGATAGGCGCCCGCCCATTCCAGCGTGATCTGGTCCTCGCCGTCGAGCTTGCGGCGGCCGGCCTTGTAGCGGCACAGCAGCGCGTCGGGGCCCGAGCCGATGATGAACTCATTGGCCGGATAGTCGCCGCCGCCGCGAAACACCGCGCCCTGCATGGCAGCGAGCACCTCGCCCTCGTCGACGCCCGGCGCAATGGCGGCGATGCCGGCCTCGCGCGCGGCCAGCGCCAGCTTGCCGGCCTGACGCACATAGGTGATCTCCGCCGGCGACTTCACCGCCCGCAGCCGGTCGACGAGGCGGGAGGCATCGACCAGCGTGGCAAAGCCGTCAAAGGCGGCATCGAGCTTCTTGCCGTTGGCGGCGGTCAGGCCGTAGCTCTCATATTCCACGCCGATGCGGGTGCCGAGCCCGCCGAGGCTTTCCACCATGTCGCGCAGCTGAGCCTGCGGGGTGGCGTCGGCCCGGTCGGCCCAGATGCGTATGTCCTCGATGATCGAGGTGTGCTGCGCCTGCCGCAGATCCGCCGAGCGGGTGAGCAGGGCCATGCGGCCATCCGCCCCCAGCCAGAGCGACTGGAAGAAGCAGAAGCCGAACGTGTCATAGCCGGTGAGCCAGTACATCGATTCCTGCTGGAACATCAGCAGGCCATCGAGGCCGCGCTCGGCCATGGCGGCGAGCAGGCGTTCCTTGCGGCGGGAAAATTCCGGTCCGGTGAAATGCAGCGCCATGGCGGGCTCCGTGGGGATCAGGCGAGGGTGATGGCGGCGATCAGCCGGCCATAATCGGCCTCGCCGCGATGCGTCGCCCGACGGTAGCTGAAGAAGCGGCCCTCGTCCGCATAGGTGTCGAGGCCGAGGTCGTCGATGGTGCCGACGCCGATCCGCGCCAGCCGCGCGGCGATGTAGCCGGGCAGGTCGAACAGCGCGTGGTGCTGGCGCGTCGAGGGAATGAGGAAGCGGTCATTGGCCGGGTCGAGCCCGGTCAGTGTCGCGATAAAGTCGGGACCGACCTCATAGCTCGGCTGGCGGATCAGCGGGCCGATGGCGGCGACCATGTTCTCGCGCCGGGCGCCGAGTTCCTCCATGCGGGCGACGGTGGACTCCAGAACCCCGCCAACCGCGCCCTTCCAGCCGGCATGGGCGGCGCCGACGACGCGGGCCTCTCCATCGGCGAACAGCACCGGGCCGCAATCGGCGATGGCGACGCCCGCCGCGACGCCCGGTGTGCGGGTCGCCACCGCATCGGCCTTGGGCCGCCCGGCCCAGGGGGCATCGACCACCACGCAATCGGGCGAATGGATCTGCCAGCAGGTGAGCAAATGCGTCTTCGGCACGCCGAGCGCCTGTGCCATGCGGGCGCGGTTCTCGGCCACATGGGCGGGGTCGTCATTCGAGCCGGTGCCGCCATTCAGTCCGGCGTAGAGCCCTTCCGAGACGCCGCCCTCGCGGGTGAAGAAGGCGTGGCGGATGCCCGGCAGGGCGGCAAGGGCTGATGATTCGACCTTCATGCGGCGGTGTCCCTGAATTCCTCGTCGGCGGCGAATCCGGCGATCTCGCCCAGCGCAGGATGCACCAGAGCGAGCGCCTTGAAGAGGGTGCCCATCTGCCCCTCGCCGGAACCGGCAAGGCGGGCATGAGCGGCGGCGATGGCGGTGCAGGTCGTGGCATCCGCGTTGCGGCTCAGCCGCTCGGCGCGGGCGCCGATGCCGAGCCGTTCCAGCAGGGCGCCCTGGGGGATGGGACCGAAGGCGCGGGCGCCCATGCCGCGCGCGGCGCGGGCCAGCGCGGCGAAGTCGACATGGGCGGTGAGGTCCGCCGCACCGGGATGGGCCAGTACATCGTCATAGGCGTGGGCGCGCAACGCCTGAAGCGTGTCGCCGAAGCCGCCGCCCGGATCGCGCTCCCCGGCATGGCCGTAATCGATAAAGAGCGTCGCCCCGCCGGTCGCCGCGAGGCGGGCGCCGATCTTTTCCGCCATCGACAGACCGGCGGGGCAGATTTCCAGAATCGCGCCGGGAGCGGCGGCGCGCAGCCGGGCCTCGCCCCGCGCATCGAGCCGGGCGCCCGGCCGCAGGCCGAAAGCGAGCGCGCCCGCGTCATCGAGACCGATCATGCGCTCGGCCAGACCTTCCGGGGTGCGCAGGAACTGGCGGATCGGCAGGGCGTCGACGAACTCGTTGGCGAGCAGGATCAGCGGGCCGGCGGGCAGTTCCTCGACCGACGCGGCCCAGTCGGCGCCATGTCCGGCGAGCGTTTGCGCCTGCCGGGCGCGCAGGCGCGGCGAGGCTTCCACCAGCACGACCCGCGCCGCGGCGTGGAAGCCGGGCACGATGCGGGTGGCGCGCAGCGCGTCCGCCATCATCGTGCCGCGTCCGGGGCCAAGCTCGGCGAGGATGAACGGGGAGGGTGCGCCGAGCCGCATCCACGTGTCCGCCGCCCACAGGCCGACGAGCTCGCCGAACATCTGGCTGATCTCCGGCGCGGTGACGAAATCGCCGTCCGCGCCGAAGGGCTCATGCGTCGTGTAGTAGCCGAGCGTCGGGTGGAACAGGCAGCGTTCCATATAGTCGGCGACCGTGATCGGCCCGGTGAGCGCGATGGCGCGGGCGATCTCGGCGGCGAGCGGCGTCGTCATACCGGCGCGTCGGCCGAGAGCGCCGGGCGGCGGCGGGCGCGGGCGACGAGCGCCAGGCCGACGGCGAGCATGGGCAGGGAGAGCAGCATCCCCATGGTCAGCCAGCCGCCCGCGAGATAGCCGAGCTGCGGGTCGGGCTCGCGGAAGAACTCCACGAAGATGCGGGCGCAGCCATAGAGGAAGACGAACAGGCCGGCGACCGTGCCCGGCCGGGTGAGCGCGCCGGCGCGGATGGCAAGCTGAAGCATGATGAAGATGAGAAGTCCTTCCAGCCCGGCCTCATAGAGCTGGCTGGGATGGCGCGGCTCCGGTCCGCCATGGGGGAACACCATGGCCCAGGCGACATCGGTCGGGCGGCCCCACAGCTCGCCATTGATGAAATTGGCCAGCCGCCCGAAGAACAGGCCGATCGGCACCACGGCGGCGGCGATGTCCAGCATCGACACGAAGGCCAGCCCGCGCTTCCGGCAAAACAGGTACATGGCGAGGATGGAGCCGAGGAAGCCGCCATGGAAGGCCATGCCGCCATGCCAGACGGTGAGCGCCTGAAGCGGATTCTCGATGTAATAGGCGAGGTTGTAGAACAGCACATAGCCGATGCGCCCGCCGAGGATGACGCCGAAGGCGATCCACACCACCGCGTCGTCGAAGGCTTCCGGCGGGATCGGCGAGCGCCCGCCCCACAGCGCCGGGCGCTCGCACAGCCGCTTGGCCATCCACCAGCCGAGCAGCAGCCCGGCCACATAGGCGAGGGCGTACCAGCGTATGGCAAACGGCCCGAGCTCGATCAGCACGGGGTCGATGCTCGGGAAGGGCAGGACGAGGAAGGGCGGAGCAAGCATGGGCATGGGAGGCTTTGCGACGGAGGCGGGAGGGCAGCACGAACGCCGCGCCAGAGCAAGGGAGAGCTGAGGGCGCGCCCGGCGATCACACGGGCCCCGTGGAGCGGCGAGCGGTCGGGCCGGCCGATTTCTGTGGCCCGATGCCGGGATCTTGCACTCCCTCTTGCCCGCGCGGCGTGACAGGATCAAGGCGGGCAGGCTATACCCTCGCCCCTTGCGGAGGACCCGCCAGCGCCCCATTCTCCCCCTAAAGAGGCGCTAGACGCGACGGGCCTCAGCCGGGAGTAAGGACATGACCCAAACCAACAGCCGTATCTTCGACGATTTCGCCCGGCTGATGAACGATGCCGCGGGCGTGGCGTCCGGCGTGCGCCGCGAGGCCGAGACGGTCATGCGCTCCCAGGCCGAGCGCATCCTGCGCGAACTCGACGTGGTGACGCGCGAGGAATTCGAGACCGTGAAAGAACTCGCCGCCGCCGCGCGCGAGGAAAATGAGCGTCTCGAAGCCCGCATCGCCGCGCTCGAAGCGAAAATCAGCCCGCCGGATTCGCTCGGCTGACCCATCCCGATTGTGGATGCGGCGCATCGCCGCTTGCGGCAACGCCGCGAATCCCGACACCCTTGCCTCGGGCCGTCCATCCGGCGGTCCAGGCCGACGGTCTCAGTGAGGTGCCTATCCAGCGCGATAAAGTCGACAACGGCGCATTTCCTTCCCGGAGCGCCTGCGAGGCCCGAGCGTTGTACGCGTCCACGCTGCGTCCGTGCCCACCCTCGCGAGGTCGAGCATGACCTATACTGACTTCGAGTCCGACACCCACCTCAATCCTCTGGATCTGGTCGAGCGCATGGCTGCGCTCAATGAATGGGCGTTCGAGCGTTCGGCCGAGGACGAGATCACCATCTCGATCGAAGGCCGCTGGACCGATTGCCATGTCTCCTTCCAGTGGATGGACGAGGTGGAGGCGCTGCATATCGCCTGCGCCTTCGACCTGAAAGTGCCGGAGAAGCGCAAGACCGAGGTGCTGCGCCTGCTCTCGCTGATCAATGAGCAGATGTGGATCGGCCATTTCGACCTCTGGTCGAAGGAAGGCGTGATCATGTTCCGCCACGCCCTCCTGCTCGCCGGCGCGGAAGCGACCGACCGGCAGTGCGAAGTGCTGATGGAATGCGCCATCGAGGCGGTGGAACGCTATTTCCCGGCCTTCCAGTTCGTCGTTTGGGCCGGCAAGTCGGCCCGCGAGGCGATGGACGCCACGCTGTTCGAGACCGTCGGCGAGGCGTGAGCAGCCGGGTTTAAGCGGGGGCGGGCGATACGTCGCCTGCCCTTCGCTCTCGTCTCGTGCGGCGACCAAGCGATCCTGCGTGCTTCGAGGCCGGCTTGGCAGCCGGCACCTCAGCATGACGAACGTCGTCGCGGTGCCGGACATGACCTTGCTCTCATGGATTTCGATATCTCAGGTGCACCGTCATCCTGAGGTGCCCGGCAGGGCCGGGCCTCGAAGGATGCTCACGCGCAACGCCGCCGCCTGACCGCCCCCGCCAAAACCGTGGATGCGCGGCGCGGGGGCGGGCATCCCGGCGCGGGACGGGATATGCTGCGGTCAGAAACGGCCTCCCTTCCGCATCAGACTCAGAGTTTCCCCATGGTGACACTTTCCGACATTCCCGGCCGCGTGCTGCTGGTTGGCGCCGGCAAGATGGGCGGCGCCATGCTGGAGGGATGGATCGGCCTCGGGCTGGAGCCGGCGCGCATCGCCGTCATCGATCCCGGCCCGCCTTCCGAGGTGGCGGCGCTGCTGGAGGCGCGCGGCGTGGCGCTGAACCCGCTGAATGGTGGCCCGCCCGCCGTCATGCTGCTGGCGGTGAAGCCGCAGGTGGCGCCGGAGGTGCTCGCCAAGGTCGCCCCATTGGCCGGGCCGCAGACGCTGATCGTCTCGGTGATGGCCGGACGCACGCTCGGTTTTCTTGAAGCCGCCTTTGCGCCGGGCACGGCCGTGGTGCGCTCCATCCCCAACACGCCGGCGGCGATCGGGCGCGGCGTCACCGTCGCGGTGCCCAATGCGGCGGTCACGCCGACGCAGATGAGCATCGCCGACGCGCTGCTGCGCGCCAGCGGCGGGGTGGAATGGGTCGAGGAGGAGGCGCTGATCGACGTCGCCACCGCCGTTTCCGGTTCCGGCCCGGCCTATGTGTTCCTGCTCGCGGAGGCGCTGGCGGCCGCCGGGGCGCAGGCCGGGCTGCCGGCCGACATGGCCGACCGGCTGGCGCGGGCCACCGTCGCCGGGGCCGGCGAACTGATGATCCGTTCCGGTATCGAGCCGGCGCAGCTCCGCAAGAATGTCACGTCGCCCAACGGCACCACGGCGGCGGCGCTGGCCGTGCTGATGGATGAGGAGCGCGGCTTCGTTCCGCTGCTTACCGAGGCGGTGCTTGCCGCCGCACGCCGCTCGCGCGAACTCGCCGGCTGAGGCGTTCACCGGTATTTGCGCATGGTGGGGGTCGAGCTGCGCCTCGTCCCCTTCTCCTGACCAGTCCGAATACCTAGATTGAGGAAAGAACGTTCAGGACAGGAGGTCACGATGGCACGCTCATCCGGAACGAAGGCGCCGACCGACGGCGAGACCACCGGCAACACGCCAGCGACCCAAACGACGGGAGCCAAGACGACCGGAGCCAAGACGACCGGAGCCAAGGCGGCTGGGGCGAAGACCGCCAGCGTCAAGACGTCCGCCGCCAAGGCCCCTTCCGACAGCACGGACACTTCGACGGCAGCCAGCACGCCGGTGCCGAACGCGGCCGCTGCGCGCGACGAGGCGCGGGCGGCGATCCTCGACAGCTTCCTCGTCCTGCTGGCCGAGCGGCCCTTCGAGCGCATCAGCCTCGGCGATGTTGCCGAACGGGCCGGCGTCTCGCTGGCGGAATTGCGCGCCGCCTATGGCTCGACCTTCGACATGGTGTCGGCCTTCGTGCGCGAGACCGACCGCAAGGTTCTGGCCGGCCCGACCGACGACATGGCGGACGAGCCGGCGCGCGACCGGTTGTTCGATGTGCTGATGCGCCGGCTGGATGCGCTCGGCCCTCATAAGGGCGCGCTGCGCTCGCTCGCCGAATCGGCCCGGCGCAACCCGTTCTTCGCCCTCGCGCTGAACCGCCTCGCGGTGCGCTCGCAGCAATGGATGCTGGCAGCCGCGAAGATCGACACGGCCGGCCTCAAGGGCGCGGTGCGGGCGCAGGGGCTGGCCCTGGTCTATGCCCGCGTGCTGCAGACCTTCCTGCGCGACGAGGACCCCGCTTTGGCCCGCACCATGGCCGCGCTCGACCGCGAACTCGACAAGGGCCAGCGGGCGCTCGGCCTTCTGGAAGGCGCGGTGCGTCTTGCCACGGGCGGCCGGCGGGGCCAGAAGGAAGCCCAGCCGCCGGAGGAACCGGCCGCAGCCTGAAGCCGAGACGGAAGGGGATCATCGTGAGCCTGGCGCCCAGCGAGCCGATTTCATTCGCCGATTTCCTCAAGGTCGACATCCGCGTCGGCACGATCATCCAGGCCGAGCCCTTCCCGGAGGCGCGCAAGCCGGCGATCAAGCTGGTGATCGACTTCGGCCCGCATATCGGCTGCAAGAAGTCCTCGGCGCAGATCACCCTGCATTACGCGGCGGAGGATCTGGTCGGCCGGCAGGTCGCGGCGGTGGTCAATTTCCCGCCGCGCCAGATCGGGCCGATGATGTCGGAAGTGCTCACCCTCGGCTTCCCGGACGAGGACGGCGCGGTGGTGCTGTTCAAGCCCGACCGCGAGGTGCCGAACGGCGCAAGGCTGTTCTGAGGCGTCGTCGCCTCACACCGGGATCCGCACCGTCGCGCGCAAGCCGCCCATCGGGCTCTCGCCGAGGCTGATATCGCCGCCATGGGAGCGGGCGGCGTCGCGGGCGATGGTGAGGCCGAGGCCGGAGCCGCCGGCATCCTGGTTGCGCGCATCGTCGAGCCGCACGAAGGGGCGGAACACGTCCTCCCGCTTGTCCGGCGCGATGCCCGGCCCGTCATCGTCCACCAGCACGGTCAGCCAGCGGTCGTCGCGCATCGCGGTGATCTCGATGCGCGTGCCATGCCGCCACGCATTGGCGGCGAGATTGGCGAGGCAGCGGCGGAAGGCATCGGCGCGGATCATCACCATCGGGTCGCCGGTGAACACCGCGCTCACCGTCGCGCCGTGGCGCTCGGCATTGTGGCGCGTGTCCTCGATGATGCGGGAGACGTCGGCCAGCACCGGGGTTTCGCCATTATCGTCGCGGGCGAAGGCGAGATAGGCCTCCAGCATGTTCTGGAGTTCGTCCACATCCTTGCGCAACCCTTCCGTGTCCGGGCTGTCGCCGATCAGCGCCAGCTCCAGCTTGAAGCGGGTGAGGATGGTGCGCATGTCGTGGCTCACGCCCGCCAGCATGGTGGTGCGCTGCTCGATCTGCCGCTCGATGCGCCGGCGCATCTCCAGGAAGGCCAGCGCCGCGCCGCGCACCTCGCGCGCGCCGCGCGGGCGAAAGCCGGTCACGTCGCGCCCCTTGCCGAAGGCGATGGCGGCATCCGCCAGCGCCTCGATCGGCTTGATCTGGTTGCGCAGAAACAGGATGGCGACGGCCAGCAGCACCAGCGAGGTGCCGACCATCCAGACCAGGAAGATGTGCGAATTGGACAGATAGGCCTGGGTGCGGCGGGCGAACACGCGCAGCACCATGCCGTCCAGCTGCACCCGCACCTCGATGAGGTTCGAATTGCCGACCGTGTCGGTCCAGAACGGGCGGCGCAGGCGCTTGCCCAGTTCCCCCGTGAAATTGGAATCGAGGATCGAGAAAAACGGCTTGGGCCCCGGGGGCGGCAGGCGCTCGCCCGGCAGGAAATCCACCGTCAGCCCCATGGCCGACTGGGCGATCTGCTTGATCCGCTCCTGGTCGGCGCTGGTGGGAAAGGTGGCCGCCAGATCGGAAATTGCGGTGATGTCCTGCGACACGGCCGCCGAGAGGCGGCGCGTCACGGTGTTGTAGTGCCGCTCCATGAAGACGAAGGCGAGCACGGATTGCAGGATCACCATCGGCGTGACGATGATGATGAGCGAGCGGGCATAGAGCCCCTTGGGCATGATGCGGTTGAACCAGGCGCCGAAGCGCGCATTGTTCTCGCGCATCCGCGCCTGCGTCAGGCGCAGCCGCTGCCGGGCGGCGCCCACCATATGGGTGTCGAGCAGGCTCAAGGCGCCACGACCAGGCGGTAGCCGACGCCCCGCACGGTCTGCACATAAGCGGGGTTGGCGGGATCGCGCTCGATCTTGCGGCGCAGGCGGTTGACCTGCACATCCACCGCCCGGTCGCCGGCGGCGACGCCGGGCGCGACGAGGGCCTGGCGCGGCACCGTTTCGCCCGGCCGCTCGCCGAGCACGCGCAGCATGTCGCGCTCGCGGTCGGTAAGGCGCACCAGCTCGCCCTCGCGGGTGAGTTCGCCGCGCTCCAGATGGAAGATGAAGGGCCCGAAGCGCAGCGTCTCGATCGCCTGCGCCTGCGGGGTGGCGGAACGCTTGATGATGTTGCCGATGCGCAGCAGCAATTCGCGCGGCTCGAAGGGCTTGGCGAGATAATCGTCGGCGCCGATCTCCAGCCCCTGGATGCGGTCGCTGGTCTCCGAGCGGGCGGTGAGCATGAGGATCGGCACGCTCGACTGCGTGCGCACGTGACGCGCCAGCTCGAAGCCGTTCTCGCCGGGCATCATCACGTCGAGGATCAGCAGATCGAAGGTGAGCCCGCCGAGCCGCGCGCGGGCATCCGCCGCCGATTCGGCGGTGGTCACGCGGTAGCCATGCTCGGTGAGGAAGCGCGAGAGCAGGTCGCGGATGCGGCGGTCGTCGTCGACGATCAGCAGGTGGACGGCGTCGTCGGCGGGCATGGTCTTCACCGTCGCTGTGCCGGTGGCGGCGTTGAGCATGGCGTGTTCCTTCAGCCGGTCGGGCGCGCCGTGGCGCGCTTGTCCGCCGGTGCCTTGACGGCGCCGCTAGCGCGGGCTTCCGCCTGCTGGTCGGCGCGGGCGATCAGCTTCTCGACCGGGCCGCGATCTTCCGGGTCGATCATGGCGACAAGAAAGCGGCGGGCGCTCTCGCGCATGTCCGGCCCGCATTCGGCGAGCGCGCGGCGGAGGCGGTGCGACTGGATGGAGACGAATTCCTGCGCCAGTGCCTCGCCCTTGGGCGTGAGGTACAGCAGACGCTGCCGGCGGTCGGACGAGCCGGCGCGGCTGTCGATGAAGCCCTGGTCCACCAGTTCGCGCAGCACCCGCCCGAGGCTCTGCTTGGTGATGCGCAATATGTCGAGCAGGTCGGTCACCCGCATACCTGGGTGGCGGCTGACGAAATGCAGCACGCGGTGATGCGCCCGGCCGAAGCCGATGCCCTGCAGAATTTCGTCGGGATCACTGACGAAGTTCCTGTAAGCAAAGAAGAAAAGCTCGATCAGGTCGATCAGCGGCTCTGCCTCGCCCGCAGCGGGGGCGCGCGCAGGCGCGCTGGAATCGCCCTTGGCGGGGCGGGAAGGCGCCGAGACATTTATGTCAGCCATGTTGACTTTTTTCGTTATGATCGTTACCGAGATGTCCCGTTCAACGAAAGGATCGTTCGGCAGGCGCCGGGCAATCGGTTCGAAACGGGACGGACGGGCTGCCCCAAGGGCGGCAAACGATAACGGGACTTCGGCTGCGAGGCAAAAGGTTGCGCTATCAGGCGCAACGCCGAAGCCCCGGCAGGCCGAAGGACGAGAGGGGCCGGCGCCGCGAGGGCGCCCCGGACCCCATTTGGGAGATGACCATGGCTAGCGAGCCTTTCGACAAACGTAGCGGCTGGATCTGGTATGACGGTGCCTTCGTGCCGTGGCAGGACGCCCAGGTTCATGTGCTGACCCACGGGCTGCACTATGGCAGCTGCGTATTCGAAGGCGAGCGGGCCTATGGCGGCGAGATTTTCAAGCTCGACGAGCACACCGCACGCCTGCGCGAGAGCGCCCGCATTCTCGATTTCGAGCTTCCCTACAGCGATGCCGAGATCAACGCCGCGTCTCGCGAGCTGCTGGCCCGGATGAACCTCAAGGATGCCTATCTGCGTCCCGTCGCCTGGCGCGGCTCGGACATGATGGGTGTCTCGGCGCAGAACAACCAGATCCACCTCGCCATCGCGGCGTGGGAATGGCCGAGCTATTTCGACCCGGCGCAGCGGCTGAAGGGCATCCGCATCGACGAGGCGAAGTACCGTCGGCCGGATCCGCAGACCGCGCCCTCGACCTCGAAGGCGGCCGGCCTGTACATGATCTGCACCATCTCCAAGCACGCCGCCGAGCGCAACGGCTATGCCGACGCGCTGATGCTGGACTGGCGCGGCCGCGTCGCCGAATGCACCGGCGCCAATGTGTTCTTCGTCAAGGACGGCGTCATCCACACGCCGGAGGCCGATGCCTTCCTCAACGGCATCACCCGCCAGACGGTGATCGAGCTCGCCAAGCGCCGCGGCATCGTGGTGATCGAGCGGGCGATCATGCCGGAGGAGCTGGCCGATTTCGATGAGTGCTTCATCACTGGCACCGCCGCCGAGGTGACGCCGGTCTCCGAGATCGCCGGCCGCTTCCACTATCAGCCGGGCCCGGTGACCCGCACGCTGATGGACGACTACATGGCCGAGGTGCAGCCGAAGAAGGCGGCGGCCTGAGGCTGCTGCCTGAAGTCGCGCGCCAGCCTGAGCGCAACGTCATGCCCGGCCTCGTGCCGGGCATTCACGTTTTTGGGCCTGTCAGAGGCCGGAAGGCGGGGATGGCCGGGTTAAGCCCGGCCATGACGGCGTTAGAGAGGTCAAGGATTTCAGGCCTCGGCCAGTCGCTCCGTCGACATGCGGTCGTTCGCGCCTCGACCGATCCCCGAGAGCAGCGTCATGCCGGCCTTGGGCCGGGCATCCACGCCTTTCGAGCTTGTGGGCGGCGGCCAAGTCATGGATGGCCTGGCCAAGCCCGGCCATGACGGGTAGGAGGCGCTACGCTGTGTGGCGCCCGCGCGCTCAGCCCCACCGCTCCGCCGCGTCGTCGTCGCTCTCCTTGGCGGCGACCCAGCTGCGCTCTTGCTCGCGTTCTTCCATCTTCCAGAACGGGGCGCGGGTCTTCAGCCAGTCCATCAGGAAGGCGGCGGCCTCGAAGGCGGCGGCGCGGTGGCTGGAGGCGGTGACCACCAGCACGATATTGTCGCCCGGCACCATCCGCCCATAGCGATGGATCACGGTGGCGCCGGTGAGCGGCCAGCGCGCGCGGGCTTCCTCGACGAGGCGCGCCATCTCCTCTTCCGCCATGCCGGGATAATGCTCCAGCGTCAGCGCGATCAGTGGCGCGCCACCGGGGGCGTCGTCGGCGCGGCACAGCCCGGCAAAGGTGACGACGGCGCCGATATCGGTGCGCCCGCGCGTGAGCGCGGCGGCCTCCGTCGCGGCGTCGAAATCCTCGGCCTGGATGCGGACGGTGAACAGGGGTGCCGTCGACATGCCGCCCTCCGGTGTCAGCCGCCGGTCATCGGCGGGAAGAAGGCGATCTCGCGCGCCGTGCCGAGCGGCGTGTCCGGCCGGGCATGCGTGCGGTCGAGCGCGGCGCGCACGACCTTGGGGTTTTCGAAGGCATGGGCATAGCCCTCGCCGCGCGTGGCGAGAAAGGCGGCGAGGTCGCCGACCGTGCGCACATCGCCCGGCAGCTCGATCTCTTCCGCCTCGCGGCCGATCCGCTCGCGCACCCAGGCGAAATAAAGGATCTTCACGACTCGTCCCCGATGAGGTGACGCGCCCCGGCGCGGAAATAGTCCCAGCCGGTGTAGAGCGTCAGCACTGCCGCAACCCAGAGCAGCGCGATGCCGAACAGCGTGATGCCGGGCACCAGAAGATCCGCCGCCGGGCCGGCCAGCAGCACGCCCACGGCCACGAGCTGGGCGGTGGTCTTCCATTTGGCGAGCTGCGTCACCGGCACGCTGACGCGCAGCTCGGCGAGGAATTCGCGCAGGCCCGAGACGAGGATCTCGCGGCACAGGATGACCAGTGCGGCCCAGAGCGACCAGCCGCGAATCGTGCCGTCGGAGGCGAGCATCAGCAGCGAGGCGGAAACCAGCAGCTTGTCGGCGATCGGGTCGAGCATCCGGCCGATGGCCGATTGCTGCGACCAGGCGCGGGCGAGATAGCCGTCGAAGAAGTCGGTGATGGCGGCAATGACGTAGATCGCCACCGCCAGCCAGCGCAGCCACAGCCCGCCGTCGAGAATATCCGACCAGAACAGGCAGGCCGCCAGCACCGGAACCGCCACGCAGCGGCCATAGGTGAGAAGGTTGGGCAGAGAAAAGGCGTTCCCGCGCTTCACCTTGGCAGGCTCCCGTATCGGCGGCTCGCTGGTAGTGACATCGACCATGCTTCGCCAGCTCCCATCAGACGGACGTAACCACGCGGGGCAGCCGCGTCAATCGCGTTGGCACGATCGGGCGATGCGTGTTTTGCTCCGCTTGCTGCCAACATGCTGCGTGCGCCCTGTGGCCCTGGCATGACCATCGGGCCGGCGCCGCGAAAACAACGCCGATTTTCCACTCCGGCATCGTCATCGTCCCGGTTTGGCGTGGAAGAAGTCATAGACCGCCCGCGCGGTTGCCGCGTTGACACCCGGCACGGCTTCAAGATCGGCCAGCGAGGCCCGCTCGATCGCCTTCAGCGTACCGAAATGGTGCAGCAGCGCGCGCTTGCGGCTCGGGCCGACGCCGGGGATTTCCTGCAGGCCGGACTGTGTGATGTCCTTCTTGCGCCGCGCCCGGTGCGAGCCGATGGCGAAGCGATGCGCTTCGTCGCGCAGGCGCTGCACGAAATAGAGCACGGGATCGCGCGGCTCCAGACGGAACGGTGCGCTGCCCTCGCGATAGAAGGTCTCGCGCCCGGCATCGCGGTCCGGGCCCTTGGCGACGCCGATCAGCGGCACATCGGTGATGCCAAGGCTAGCCAGCGTCTCGCTGGCCGCCTTGAGCTGGCCGGGGCCGCCGTCGATCAGCACGAGGTCCGGCCAGGCGGTGGAGGCGGCTTCAGCTTCTTCGGTGCCTTCCCTCTCCCCGTCGAGGAGAGGTGGCCCGCGCAGCGGGTCGGTGAGGGGCAGGGCGCTACCCGTTTCCGCTGAAGCCCCCTCATCCCAACCCTCTCCCCCGGGGGGAGAGGGGGCAGGAGTGCTGGCGCGCGGCGTCCGCGGCGCTTCCTTCATCAGCCGGGAGAATCGGCGGGTCAGCACCTCGCGCATCATGCCGTAATCGTCGCCAGGAGTGAGCTCGGTCGAGCGGATGTTGAACTTGCGGTATTGGCTCTTGGCGAAGCCCTCCGGTCCGGCGACGATCATGCCGCCGACCGCGTTCGAGCCCATGATGTGGCTGTTGTCATAGACCTCGATGCGCCGGGGCACGTCGGGCAGTTCGAAGGCGCGGCGCAATTCCTCCAGCAGCCGGGTCTGGCTGGCGCTTTCCGCCAGCTTGCGGCCGAGCGCCTCGCGCGCGTTCTGAAGGGCGTGCTCGACCAGTTCGCGCTTCTCGCCGCGCCGCGGCGTGGCGATTTCGACGCGGTGGCCGGCGCGGGCGGACAGCGCCTCCTCCAGCAGTTCGCGCTCGCCAATATCGTCGCTGAGCAGGACAAGGCGCGGGCAGGGCTTGTCCTCATAGAACTGCGCGAGGAAGGAGCCGAGCACCTCGCCGGTCTCCAGCGAGCGGTCGGCGCGCGGGTAGAGCGCGTGGTTGCCCCAGTTTTGCCCGGTGCGGAAGAAGAACACCTGCACGCAGGTCGCCCCGCCTTCCTGATGGATGGCGAACACATCCGCCTCCTCCACCGAGCGCGGGTTGATGCCCTGCGTGCCCTGCACGGCCGAGAGCGCGGCAAGGCGGTCGCGCAGCGCAGCGGCGCGCTCGAATTCCAGTTCCTCGGACGCCCGCTCCATCTCGCGGGCCAATTCCTCCTTCACTGCCCGGCTCTTGCCGGAGAGGAAGTCGCGGGCTTCGCGCACATAGTCGGCATAGTCGGTATGGGCGACCTCTCCGGTGCAGGGCCCGGCGCAGCGTTTGATCTGGAACAGGAGGCAGGGCCGGGTGCGCGCCTCGTAGAAACTGTCCGAGCAGGAGCGCACCAGGAACGCCTTCTGCAGCGCGTTGATGGTGCGATTGACCGCCCAGACCGAGGCGAACGGGCCGTAATAATCCCCCGGCCGGTTGCGCGCGCCGCGATGCTTGGTGATCTGCGGCGAGACATGGTCCTTGGTGATGAGGATATAGGGAAACGACTTGTCGTCGCGCAGCAGCACGTTGAAGCGCGGGCGCAACTGCTTGATCAGGTTGGCCTCGAGCAGCAGCGCCTCGGTTTCGGTGCCGGTGGAGACGAATTCCATCTCGGCCGTTGACGCCACCATGCGCATGATGCGCGCGGTCAGCCCCGCCGGCCGCGTATAGGCGACGATGCGCTTCTTGATGCTCTTGGCCTTGCCGACATAGAGCACCCCGCCATCCGTGCCGATCATCCGATAGACGCCCGGCCCGTTCGGGGCGTGCTTGATGGCGCGCTGAATGGCGGCGCGGCCCATCGCGACCGAACCCGGCGCGGGCTCGGCCTCGTCGGCCTCGGTGGAAACGAGAAGAAGCTCCTCCTCCCCCTCCGGGCCGGCGCTGTCGTCGGCATCGTCGAGGTCGGGAAGGTCCTGGGTCGGTCGGGCGATCATGGCCTCTAGATACGAATTCCCGGCCGGCTCGAACAGGGGCACGCGGCCGGCGTCAGCCGACTTACCTTCGTTGTGCACGCATGGTAACTCTTGGAAAAATCGGGAAGCGCCGAATTGCTGACAGCATTGAGAACCGCAGCGGAAACGCGGCTACCACGCGTTTTCGCGTTTCTGAGCCGTCTCGCGGATCATCGTGCGGCGCGTAATCCCGCAAGCGAGCTGCAATTCGTCCCGCTTCTGGTGCGGCCGGGCGAGCTTGCCTGCGATATCGGCGCCAATCGGGGCGTGTTCACCTATTGGCTGCTGCGTCTCGGTGCCGATGTCGCGACCTTCGAGCCGAATCCCTTCATGGGCCGCATTCTGCGCCGGCGATTCCCCGAGGCGTTGGAGGACGGGCGGTTGCGGCTGTTCGACGGGGCGCTGAGCGATGAAAGCGGGCTGGTCGAGCTTCACATCCCGCGCGGCTACTCGCCTCTCGCCACCATCGACGGCAATGCGGTGGGGCAGGGCGTGCCGGTGGACGAGGTGACGGTGCGCTGCTTCCGGCTCGACGATTGCCTCGACGAGAATATCTCGTTCATCAAGATCGACGTGGAAGGTCATGAGCAGAAGGTCATTGATGGCGGGCTAGGGCTCATTGCCTCGTTCCGCCCGACCCTGCTGATCGAGGCGGAGGAGCGTCACCGGCCGGGCGCGGTGGCGAGCCTGCGGGCGAGCCTTGAGCCGCTCGGCTATGAAGGCTACTTCGCCCGCGCCGACGGCCTCCACCCCATCGCGACCTTCGATGCCGCCCGCGACCAGAGCCCGGCCAGCCTGAACGAGGCTGGCACGGCGGCCCGCGCACCCTTCGCCTATATCAATAATTTCCTCTTCGTCGGGCGTTCCGACGTGAAGGCCCGGCTGGTCGGCTGGCGCCCGACGGTCGTCCTGCCGACGAACTGAACGGCATTTTCCCGCCCCGGTTGCCGGCCACCCGCGCCGCGATGCTGCGTCGCGGCAGGAATGGGGTTATGGAAGGGCATGTCCAGCCTCGCCGATGCCCCCCGCACGCCCGTCGTCCCGCTCTCCGGTTATGCGCTCGCTGCCGGCGGGGCGATGCTGTTTGCCTCCAAGGGCATCGTCATCAAGCTGGCCTATGCGGAAGGGGTGGATCCCGAGACGCTGCTGGCGCTGCGCATGCTGTTCTCGCTGCCGTTCTATCTGGTCATCGGCGCGCTGGCGCTGCTGCGCGTGCGGGGCCGGGGCGAGCCGCTGCCGGGCGGGCGCATCGTGCTGTTCTCGGCGCTGGTCGGGGCGCTCGGCTACTGGTTCGCCAGCTATACCGATTTCCTCGGCCTGCAATATATCTCCGCCTCCTATGCGCGGCTGATCCTGTTCACCTATCCGGTGTTTGTCGTGCTGTTCGGCGCACTGCTGTTCAAGCTGCCGGTGCGGGGCAAGGCGCTGTGGGCCTTTGCCGTCGCCTATAGCGGGCTGGCGCTGATCTTCGTGCAGAATTTCTCTCATCTCGGCCACGACGCGGTGCTGGGCACCGGGCTGGTGGCGCTGACGGCGATGAGCTTCGCGCTCTATCAGGTGCTGGCGAGCCGCCTGCTGAAGCAAATCGGCTCGGCGCTGTTCACCTGCATCGCCATGATCGCAGCTTCCGCCGCCGCGCTCGGCCAGTTCGCGGTGACGCATCCGCTGGAGAAGCTCATCGTCACCCCGCATGTCTTCTGGCTGTCGATCATGCTGGCGATCGGCGCGACCGTGCTGCCGACCTTCTTGATGAACGCGGCGCTGAGCCGGATCTCGGCGCAGGCCAATGCGATGATCAGCACGCTGAGCCCGGTCGCCACCATGGCGCTCGCGGTGCTGATCCTCGGCGAGGAGATGACGGCGCTGGACCTGTTCGGCGCCCTGCTGGTCACCGCCAGCATCGGCTGGTTCACGCTGAGCGACCGGCGGGGCCGCTGAGCGCGCTTAATCCGTCTCGGTGTCCGGCGTCTGCCAGGCGAGGTGCTGGCCGCCATCCACGGCGATCATCTGCCCGGTAATGCTCGCGGCGCGGGCGAGGTAGAGCACCGCGCCGGCAATCTCCTCCGGCGTCGGGCCGCGGCCCAGCAGGACCGCGCGGCTCTGATAGGCGAAGGCCTCGCCATCCTGCCGGTCATTGGCGAGCGTCGGACCGGGGCCGACGGCGTTGACCCGAATGCGCGGGGCGAGCGCCTGCGCCAGCATCCGCGTCGCCGCCCACAGGCCGTTCTTGGCGATGGCGTAGGACAGATAGGCCGGCGTCGGCTTCCACACCCGCTGGTCGATGATGTTGACCACCGCGCCGGCCACGCCCTCCGGCAGCGCCGCCGCGAAGGCCTGGGTGAGAAACACCGGGGCCCGCAGATTGCACGCCATATGGCGTTCCCAGATGCCGGGTTCGAGGCTGCCGAGCGCGTCCGGGTGGAACTCGGAGGCATTGTTGACGAGCAGGCTGGGAGCGCCCAGCGCCGCCGTCGCCTCCGGAATGAGCGCCTCGACCGCCGTCATCTCGGCGAGATCGCCGGTGACGAGGGCGGCCCGGGCGCCCAGCCCCCGGATCTCCGCCAGCGTGGCCTCGACCGCCGGCTTGGCGAGGCGGGCATGGACCGCGATGTCATAGCCCGCGCCGGCCATAGCCAGGCTGATCGCCCGGCCGATGCGCACGCCGCCGCCGGTGACGAGGGCGACGGGGCGCGCGGGCGCGGGGATGGCGGTGATGTCGGTCGGTTCCATGGCTTTTCATGCGTTGCGGCACTGGCCGCGTTATCGGGCGGGACAGTTACGCACTTACCCCCGGTGCCGGATCATCGGTACCTTTCTCCCGTTTGTGGAGATCATTAACCATGATGCGTCAGATAAGGCCGTGATTGCAAAGATATTGTGGTGCGAGCTTGGTATCGGATATGGCGATATGGTTAATAACGGATGCGTGAATGACAGTAAACCGCTCGTTAAACATAATATATCCTTACACGCGGCACTAAGATTCTGCTCATACATTTATGCGATCGTCAGCATTACCGAATTCAGGTGGTGCCCGGCGGCGCCGCCTCACGACGCAGGAGACGAAGATGTACAGCAAGATTCTGGCCGGCGCGGCTCTGGCGGCGGCTCTCGCGGCGAGCCCGCTCGCCATGGCCGCCGACCTCGCCTATCCGGCCCCGGCCGCCTATGCGGCGCCGGCCCCCGTGTTCACGTGGACCGGTTTCTATATCGGCGCCAATGCCGGCTATGGCTGGGGCGAGGCCGACTGGTCGGACGACACCAACGGTTTCCTCGGCGGCATCCAGGCCGGCTATAACTGGCAGCTCGGCAATGGCTTCGTGCTCGGTCTCGAGACCGACCTGCAGGCCACCAACATTGAAAGCCCGACCTACCAGCTCGACTATTTCGGCACGATCCGCGCCCGCGCGGGCTTTGCCTTCGATCAGGCGCTGATCTACGGCACGGGCGGCTTCGCCTATGGCCGCGGCACTTACGAGCTTGGCGGCCTGTCGAACGACCAGACCCAGACCGGCTGGACCATCGGCGCCGGCGGCGAATATGCCTTCGCCCCGAACTGGACCGTCAAGGCCGAGTATCTCTATCTCGACCTCGGCAAGGAGACCTATGACACGGTCGGCGGCCCGATCGATATCGGCACCACCGCCAACATCCTGCGCGCGGGTGTGAACTACAAGTTCTGAGCCGCGATCACCGCGCGCAAGGCGACCTTCGGGACGCTGTGTGACGCGGGATGATGCGGGTCACGGCCCGCGATGCCCTGCAAGACAATGACCGTCGGCGCGCAAGTGCCGGCGGTCATTGCATTTTGCGGCTCCCGCGGCGTGCAGTCGTCGTGGAATCTGTTGTTCCTGTGCAACAGGTAATCGGCATTCACTTACTTATCATGGCGAAATTGTTGCGGGCGGATCAGGCGTTTTACGGAACAAAATACCTCCACGAATCAAGCGCCCGTGCGGGCCGGCGAGGCTAAATCACAGAGTTGTGAGGCCGATATTGAAAGCAATTATGACGAATTCTGCCGCAATCCCGCCTTTGACACGCCTAGCTGCCCGCCTATCTCACCAATCGAACGTGACGTGAAGTCGCCGTGCCGTTCCTGCCTACAGTTCCTCGGAGAGTATCCATGAAGAAGATCATCAGCTCGGGCGTTGCCGCCGCCGCCCTGTTCGTCGCGGTCCCGGCCTTCGCCGCCGACCTGCAGCAGCCCTATCCCACGAAGGCTCCGGTGGTCGCTGCCGTGCCGGTGTTCTCGTGGACCGGTTTCTATCTCGGCGCCAATGCCGGCTACGCTTGGGGTTCGGGTGAGGGTGCGGCCGACGCGCTCGGCATGGATCCCGATGGCTTCGCCGGTGGTGGCCAGATCGGCTACAACATCCAGCTCGACAACAACATCGTCCTCGGCGTCGAGGCCGACATCCAGGGTTCGAGCCTCAAGGACTCGGCCTTCGGCGTCGAGCAGAAGATGGACTATTTCGGCACCGTCCGCGCCCGTCTCGGCTATGCCTTCGACAACGTCATGCCCTACGTCACCGGCGGTTGGGCCTGGGGTCACAATGAAGTCACCAATGACTTCACTGGCGTGAGCTCCAGCAACACCCTGTCCGGCTGGACCATCGGCGGCGGCGTCGAATACGCCTTCGCCAACAACTGGACCGTCAAGGCCGAGTACCTCTATATGGACCTCGGCGAGGACTACTACGACAGCATCGGCGCCGACAGCGGTCTGACCGCCAACATCGTCCGCGCCGGTATCAACTACAAGTTCTGATCTGCCGGGCCGCAAGGTCCGCTGCGTGAAATGCAAAGACCCCGGACGGCGACGTCCGGGGTCTTTCGTTTGGGTTGGAAACCCTCGTCAGCTCGGGCGGGTTGCCTCGAAAGCGGGCACACGCGCGGCGAAGCTGTCCAGCCAGTCGACCAGCGCCAGATGATCCTCGCGCCAGCGGCCGTGAAAGCGCAGGTCGAGATAGCCAAGGGCGCAGGCCAGCGCGATCTCGCCAATATGCGCCGCGCCGCTGACCGGTAGCGCCGCCGGCGGCGCCGCCTCGAAGGCCTTCAGCGCGCGGGCCACCTTGCCGGCCTGATTGTCGATCCAGGCGGCGTTGCGGTTCTCTTCCGGGCGGAAGCGAACCTCATAGACCTGCAGCAGCGCCGCATCCATCAGCCCGTCGGCCATGGCCTGCCCGGTCAGCGCCGCGAAGCGCGGCTCGCCGGAGGCCGGGACGATGACGCCGCCGCCGGCCTGCGCGTCGAGATAATCGACGATGACGCGGGAATCGAACAGGGGCGCCGCATTCTCGCGCAGCAGCACCGGAATCTTGCCCAGCGGATTCTGGTCGCGCAGCGTATCGGCCGCATTGGTGGTGTCGGCCGGCTCAATGTCGAGGTGGAGGCCGCAGATGACGGCGGCGATCTTGACCTTGCGGCCGAACGGGGAGGCGGGTGAGGAACGCAGATTCATCGGGTCTTCGCTCTTTTCGAGCCGTGCCGGCGAGCGCGCCGAAGCCTGCCCGCGGCCGGTTCCGGCCGTGGATGGGGCATCCCGGCTTCACGGCCCGACTTATCAGTCGGCCGCCTGCAGGTCGATGGCCTTGGGGCCCTTGCCGCGCTTGTCCGGCTCGACCTCGAAGCTCACCCGCTGGCCCTCGGCAAGCGTGCCCATGCCCGAGCGGGTGACGGCCGACACATGGACGAACACGTCGCGTCCGCCATCATCCGGGCGAATGAAGCCATAGCCCTTTTCGGTGTTGAAGAATTTGACGGTGCCCGTCGTCGCCATGCGCCTGCTCTCCTCGTGCCCGCGCGGTCGCATTCCGCCCGGCCGGATATGTCTGCAGGGCGTTCAAGCAAGACCAATGCCGGATCGATGTGACGGGCATTCAACGTTCGGCGGTAATCCAGCCAATGCGGACGCGGCCCGTGCCATCGGTGGCGAGGACACGCACCAGGGCGCCAAGCATCTGGCGCAACTCGTCCGCCAGCGTGAAGGGCGGGTTGACGATCATCAGCCCGCAGCCCGACAGGGCATCCACCTGCCGCACGGCGCGCAGGTCGAACTGGATGTTGAGGACCTTCGGCAGCCGCGCGCGCTCGATCTCGCGTCGGAAGCCATCGACGGCTCGCACATCCTTGATCGGGTACCAGAGCGCGTAGATCCCGGTCGGCCACTTCTTGTGAGCTTCGATCAGACCATGGGCCATGCGGTGGAACTCGCCGGGCTCCTCGAAGGGTGGGTCGACCAGCACCAGGCCGCGCCGTTCCTTGGGCGGCAGATAGGCGCTGAGCGCCTGCCAGGCATCGGTCGGCAGCACCTTTACCCGCCCATCGCGGCCGATGGCGTCTTCGAGCGATTCGCGCACGCCCGCCACGGTCTCGCACAGCAGCAGCCGGTCCTGCGGCCGGGTCAGCGCCTGGGCGATCAGCGGCGAGCCGGGATAATGGCGCAGCGGCGCCGCGCCCGCCGTCGCGGATTCGTCCGGCTGCGCGCCGGCCTCGGCCGGGTTGACCGCACGCACCACATCGAGCCAGGGCTTCAGCAGGGCCGCCACCTCCGGCGTGAACTCGGCACGCAGCACCGCGCCAATGCCGCCTTCCCATTCCCCGGTGCGCTGGGCCTCGGCCCCGGCAAGATCGTAAATCCCGGCGCCGGCATGGGTGTCGAGCACGCGATAGGCGGCGTCCTTCTGGCCGAGATAGGCGAGGATGCGCGCGAGCACGGCATGTTTGACGACATCGGCGAAATTGCCGGCGTGGAAGGCGTGGCGATAATTCATCGGCGATTCCGGCGGTTCAGCCGCCCCGCATGGGCGGCATGGCGACGCGCTCGGCCGTGCAGGCCCGGCGTTCGAGTTCGGGGCAGGCGGTGTAGTTGAAGGTGCGGCTCATGCAGATGCGCACATCGCGCAGGTGCCGGCCGCTGCACTCGACGGAAATCATGTCCGCATCGAGCCCCGGATTGGCGGCGCGGAAGGCGGCTTCCACCTCGTGCGGCGCGACCATGCTGTACTGGTCGAGCCGGCGGTATTCCTCGGGAATGGTGACGCGGCTGAAGGCCAGCCGGACCTTCTCGAAATAGGTCGCCGAATCCAGCCCCGAGCAGGTGCCGTGCTTGCGCCACTGGTGCAGCACCAGCTTGCGGCTCGGCATGATGTCGAGCATGGAGCGCAGCACCGGCTCGGCGACGAAGGGCGGCGGCTTCTGGCAGAATTCCGGCCACCGGTGCTGATATTGCGGCCATAGCCCGTGCACGACGAAGGCAAAGGGGCGTGGGCCCGCACATTGCGTCGGTTCGGCCTTGTCGCCCTCGCTTTCGCAATAGCTGGGCGACCAGGACAGGGACAGCACGTAGAAATCAAAGTCGCCGGGGCGGTTACGCGCCTCGGCGCTGCCGGGAAAAAGGCTGACGAAGGCAGATGCGGCAAGAGCAAACGCGGCGAGGACGAACCGGACGCCGCGGCGCAGCCTCACGGCTGCGCCATGCGGCAATTCGGGGCGTAGGTCCAGGACCGGTCTAGACCTTCGACGCACCATTCCACGCCCCAGGAGAAGCCGAGAAAGCCGCCATCCTCGATCAGCGAGTACCAGACGGTGCGATGGTGCCCGCTTTTCAGGGCGACCTTGCCCGCCACCTTGCCGTCATAGGCGCCGCTGCCATAGGCGCCGTCGCTGGTGAAGCTCGGCGTGCCCTCAAGGCCGGAGATGACCACCGAGGCGCGGCAGTAGCGGCGCGGGATCGTCTCCTCGCCCCAGGGGCGGAACGCGACCTCGTGGACCTGCTCGATGCTGTCGATCTTCAGCTTGGAGTCCCAGAATCGCGATTCGGTCGTGGCGAACTCCTTCTGGACCCGTCGGAGCGCCTCCGGCGTGTCGCAGGCCGGCACATTGCCGCTGTAGTTCGGGCCGGAGAGCCAGAAATTCTTCTCGAAGAAATTCGCCGCCTGCGCGCCGGAGAGCGAGGCCGCGAGGAGGCCGGCGCCTGCCAGCATACAAGTCAGCCCATGTGCTGCGCCGTCAAAGAAACGGCACCGATCCCTGCTCATCCCAAACCCTCCGACATACTGCCGGGACGATGCATCCCGCCCCGCCACGGGTCAAGGACGGGCGAGCCACACCGGCGGCAAAATCGCCGGGCGTCTTCTAATGAGGCGCCATGGCATGGGCCAGTGCCGGCAGTGGCGTGGGCCGCGCCGATATCCGGCAGGGAGAGTTGTCGACAAGCCAGCTCGATACGTTCTCGTTCATGCCGCAGACGACCGAGCGCGGGCCGCCCGGGCCTTCGAGGCAGACGCGCGCGCCGAGCTGGTAGTCCCGCCCGCCGGCCCGGCAGGTGCAGTCGGCGGCGGCGGTGCCGGCGGTCAGCAGCATCAGCGAGGTGCTGGCTGCGAGCCGCCGGAACGAACCGGAGTCGCGTGATGGATGGGTGATCGCGGAAGAAGAGGCGAAGCGTCGGCATATGCGCAGCATCGGAACCTCCCATGGCAGGGGCGCACAAGGCGCCCCGGATCATATCAGTCGGATAACGTAGAGCTTGCGGGTGGTCTCCACCACTTCCCACACGCCCTTGAAGCCCGGCCGGATGACGAAGCTGTCGCCGGCCGTCAGCCGCACCGCCGGCTCGCCATCCTCATGCAGGATGGAGACGCCCGAGAGCAGGGTGCAGAATTCCCATTCCTCATAATCCACCCGCCACGCGCCGGCGCTGGATTCCCACACCCCGGCGAACAGGGCGTTGTCGGGCAGCGTCTCCAGATTCCAGGTGAGGTGGCGCGGATTGCCGGCGATGACGCGCTCGGGCAGCGGCGCGGTTTCCTCCGGCGTACCGAGAGTGTCGGGGGCGAAGCGAAGCAGAAAGGACATGGGGACCTCGGCTGGACGCGCCACAAGCAGGAGCGGCGCGGCTCATCCTGTGCGATGAGCCGCGCCGTCTCAAGCCGCTTCGATCCGCCCCCCGGAGGTTCGAAGCGAAAACCTATTCCGCCGGTGCGGCATGCGCCGTCGAGGGCACGCTCTCCGCCGCCGGCGCTTCCACCGTCATCTTCGAGCAGACGAAGAGGAAGCCGGCGACGATCGCATAGGCGAGGGCCACGCCCGGCGTTACCGCGATTCCCACGCTCTCGCCATGCATGAAGCCGAAGAAAGTGAGAACGGCACCGGCCAGGGCGAAGGCCGCGGCCGGCACGAATTTGCGCTCGACCACGAAAACGCCGATCGCGCCCAGCACCAAACCGACCAGAATGGCGCCGCCGCCCATCACCTCCAGCCCGTGATAGAGCACGCCGACCGCCCCCAGCTTGTCGAGCCCCAGCGTGGCGGCCGAGGTGCCGGCGACGGCGAGCGAATTGTCGATCAGCAGCTTGGCCCAGGCGGCCAGATGCGGGGTCAGCGCCAGCACCACGGCCGGGGCATGCTTGGCCGGCGTGGTCTGGAAAGCCTGCGCGCCGATCAGCATGCCGATATAGAGCAGGATCGGCGAGATCGCGACGACCGGGATCAGCGCCAGCAGCAGCGCGATGATGCCGAACCAGGACAGAATGATCACCATCAGCCCGGTCGCCGCCGAATAGCCGATGCGCCCGCCCATCGATTTCCAGCCGGGATGGCCGATATAGACCGCGTTGATGAAGGGGTTGCCCATCAGGCAGCCGATCAGGCTAACCACGCCGTCGGCGGTCAGCACCCGCGTGGTCGGGTAATGGTCGCCCGCCGCCTCCGCGCTCTCCACATTGTCCATCGCCTCGACCAGATCGTAGATGCCGAAGGGGATGGCGGTGACGAGGATGATTCCGAGATAGTCGAAGCCGGAGAACACATGGCCGAAGGCCGGCAGCGGCACGGAGAAGCCGAAGCTGGAGAACGCCGCGCCCACCTTGTCGACGCTCATGCCGCCATAGTTCAGCCCGAGGGCGGTCGAGCCCCAGGCGATGATCATGCCCACGGCGATGGCGACGAGGCCGGCGGGAATGCCCTTGGGATATTTCACCCCGCCGAACCAGCTCACCATGATGATGGCGAAGCAGGTGAGGCCGATGACCGGGGTGGTGAAGATCTCGAAGGCCGGGCGCATCGCGATAAAGGCGATGGAGACGCCCGCCAGCGTGCCGAGCAGGGCCGCGCGGGGTGTGATCTTGCGGATATACGGAGCTACGAAGCCGCCGATCATCAGGATGAAGCTCTGGAAGAACACCCAGACGAGGCCGGCTTCCCAGCCCTTGATCGGGTCGCCCGTGGCGGCGCCGATCGGCAGCATGATGACGAAGGTGACGACGAACATATGCGGCACCGAAATGCCGGAGGGCAGGGCGCACACATCGTCCCGGCCGGTCTTCTTGGCGAGCTGGTAGCCGAGAAAGGCGTAATAGACGGTGGACAGGAACATCATCAGCCCGACCGCCGGCAGGATGCGGCCGAACACGATCTCCGGCGGCATCTTCAGCACGAATTGCAGCAGGCCGGTCAGCACCAGCATGTTGACGAGAATGTTGGTGCCGAAGCCAAACAGGGCATTCCAGTCGCCCCGGGTCCACAGCGTCGGCCGCATGCCGATGCGGGAGGGCGATATCGGGGTCATCTCGGTCGCGGACATGGAAGTCGTCCCCTTGGTTGAGCGGTGATCGGGCACGCGGCGAGGCAGGCAGAGGGCGCGCGCGGCGAGGCGCGCGGAAATTCACGCGGCGTCGGTGCGCGCCGCCGGGGTCTTGTTGGCCAGCGCCGCGAGCAGCGCCGAGGACGAGGAAACCCAGCCGAAGATGCCGCCCTGCGCCTTGATCATGTCGAGGCCGACGCGGTGGAACTCCGGGAAATAGGAGGCGCAGCAATCGGCCAGCGCGACGCAGCGATAGCCGCGGTCATTGCCCTCGCGGATCGTGGTGTGGACGCAGACCTCGGTGGTGACGCCGCACACCAGCAGCGTGTCGATGCCCCGGTTCTTCAGCATGAGTTCGAGGTCGGTCTGGTAGAAGGCGCCCTTGCCGGGCTTGTCGAGCACCGGTTCGCCGGGGGCGGGGGCGAGTTCGGCGATGATGTCGTGGCCGGCCTCGCCGCGAATGAGGATGCGCCCCATCGGCCCGGCGCAGCCGATGCGGGCGGTCGGCGCGCCGCGCTCCACCTTGGCGGGCGGGGCGTCCATCATGTCCGGCCGGTGGCCCTCGCGGGTGTGGATCACCAGCATCCCGACGTCGCGGGCGGCCTGAAGCGCCGTCTTGCATGGCCCCACCGCCGCCTGAAGCAGGGACACATCATTGCCCAGCGTCTCGCCGAAGCCGCCGGGCTCCAGAAAGTCACGCTGCATGTCGATGATGACCAGCGCCGTCCGCGCCGGATTGAAGGCGAGGGGGGCCGGTTCGGCGGCGAGAAGGCTGTCGGGCATGGATTGATCCCCAGCGCGGAGCGGCGTCGCTCATTGCATACATTCGTGTATGCATGTGCTGTGCCAGCTCAGCTGGCGTCATAAGCCCATGATTTCTATGAGTGTAGGGAGATACTCATTCGTCGTTCGGCGAAAACAAAGCGCCCTATTTCGCGTGATTGAATATAAAATGTGCAAATTGCAGCATGTGTGCCGCTCCTGCTCCACGGGCTCGCCGCCGTCGTGCCGCCCGGGCGCACGGTCCTTGACGGAGGTGGCGGGATGCTGGTTCAATTGCCGCCACGAGCCTTTGCCGAAAAGGCGTCGTGCGGCATTGGCCGACCTTGCCTTGCTTGTACCCACTGGCGTTCGACGCAGTCTTGTTCCTTCACCGATGGATGAGGCAGAACGTGGCAGCCTGGGCGGCCGACGTGTTGCAGTTTGGGCTGCTCGGATGGTTCGCCATTCTGCTGGGAACCCTTGTCGTGCGCGGCCTGCGCGGTGATCTGCGGCTGGCCGGCGTGCTTACCCACCAAGATAGCCATGCCATCGACCCCGAGCGTGTCCAGTCGCTTGCCGTCTTCGCGTTTGTGATCGGAGCCTACGCGCTGGAGGGAATGGAGGCGTTTCACGCCATGGCCATCCCGCTGGAGGGCGGGTTGCCCGCAAGCATGCCCGACATATCCGACACCCTGCTGGTGCTGCTGATGGGCAGCAACGGCGTCTATCTCGCCGGAAAGATCGCTCGCAGCCTCTAGGAGCATTCCATGAACGGACCGACGATAGCGACCCTGGGATTTCTCGTGATCGCCATCATTCTGATGGGGTTCGCCGCCGTGGTGTTGTGGCAGATCCTCGCCGGCAAGATTGATCTTGCCGAGCTTGTCTCGGAGCCGCCAGCGCCGGGGGCGGCTCCCGGCGTCGTGCCGAAGGCAAGCCTGTCCCGTTTCCAGTTCCTCATCTTCACCTTCGTGGTGGCGGGCCTGTTTCTCCTGCTCTCCATCGAGAGCGGCGGTTTCGTCGATATTCCAAACAATGTTCTCGGTCTGCTTGGCATCAGTGGCGGCAGCTATGTCGTCTCCAAGGCTGTCGGGCAGTCCAAAGCCCAGCCGTCGGGGGGCGGAGAATGACATCGAGGCCATGCCGCTGTCGCGCGTCGCCGGCCGGGCCCGCCGGCGATCTGGCCATGGTCCTCGCCTTACCGCTTGCCATCCTGCTGGCCGGTTACCCGGCGCGCGCCGCCGACCATCCGGCCAACGATCCGCTGACCTGCCGGGCGATCTGGCAGAGTGTCGGTCTGCCCGATCCGGCGGCGGATGATGGGCGCGAGATCACGACGGTGTGCCACATCGGCTACATCACCGGGCATAACAACGCCAACAAGACCCCGGACTGGGTGGTCGAGCGCATCACGGCCGAGACGGCCTCGCAGGAATTCACACGCCCGGACGTCTCCTTCAAGGAGGAGACGGCGCTGCCGCCGGGGCGCCAGGGAGCGGTCAATGCCGATTATGCCGATAGCGGCATGGATCGCGGCCATCAGGCGGCGTCGGCCGATTTCAGCGGCGATCGTGAGGCGATGATCGACACCTTCTTCTATTCCAACGCGGTGCCGCAGTCGGGGCGCGGCTTCAATCAGCAGATATGGCGGGAACTGGAGGATCTGGTGCAGCATCTGGCGCGTGAGCGCGGCGAGGTGGTGGTGATCACCGGGCCGGTCAATCTGGAGGAAAAAGGGATTCGCCTGCCGGCCGAGGCGGATGCATGCGGCAACGCCGTCGAACTGACCCGGCCGGCCAGAACGTCAATCTGCGATGCCAATGACACCGATCCCTCGGTGCCCTGCGGCGCCGGCGCCGGTGCCGTCGTTCCGGCGGCGCTGTACAAGATCATCTATGATCCGGCGCTGCAGCGGGTGAATGCCTATGTGATGCCGAACATCGATCATCGGCCGGGGCGCAAGAAGGTCAAGGCGCTGACCTATCTGAGCGGTTTCCGCGTCGGCGTCAGCACGGTCGAGGCGTTGACCGGGCTGCGATTCTTCACCGCCCCGGGCGAAATGTCCGGCCGCTCTCTCCGCGAGACCTGCCCCGCGACAATGCTCCATTGAGTAGGGCCGCATCGCCCGCCGGCACTGGCCGGCCCTCCATGCGTCCCTTGCCAGAGTGATGGCGGGCGGCGACATAAGCGCGTCGCCGTGCCATGGATGCCACATGCTCATCGCCCATCTCTCCGATCCGCATCTGCGCCCGCCGGGCGTGCTCTATCAGGGGCTGGTCGACTCGAACGCCATGTTCGCGGCGGCGCTCGACCATCTGGCCGCGCTCGATCCGCAGCCCGATCTGGTGCTGCTCACCGGCGATCTGGTCGATGAGGGGACGGCCGAGGAATATGCCCATGCCCGTCAGATGCTGGCGCGGCTGACGGCGCCGCTGCTGGCCATTCCCGGCAATCACGACGAGCGGGAGGCGTTCCGCGCCACTTTTGCCGATCACCCGCATCTGCCGGCCACCGGGTCCCTGCATTTCGCGGTGGGCGATCAGGGCCCCGTGCGCATCGTCGCGCTGGATGTCACCGTGCCCGGCGAGCATCACGGGGATTTCGACTGGGCGGCCGAGAAGTGGCTGGAGGCGACGCTGACGGCCGAGCCCACGCGGCCCACGCTGGTGATGATGCACCAGCCGCCGATCCTCAGCGGCATCGCCTGCATCGACGCATATAATTGCCGCGGCGGCGCGCGCCTCGCCGCCCTTCTCACCCGCCATCCGCAGGTCGAGCGTGTGCTGTGCGGGCATGTCCACCGCTTCATGCAGACGCGCTTTGGCGGCACGCTGCTGCTTACCGTGCCGAGCACCACCACCGCCATCGCCCTGCGCCTCGCCCCCGATGCCGAGCCGGCCTCCTTCGTCGAGCCGCCGGCGCTGCTGCTGCATCACTGGCGGCCGGAGGCCGGGCTGGTGACGCACCATGTCCCGATCGGCCGCTTTCCCGGTCCTTACGACTTTTTCTGAGCGACAGAGCCGCGGCGGCGCCCCTTTTCTCCGGGCCTCCCAGCGCCCATATTCCGGCCATGGCCAAAGCAGCACGTCCCGGCGGATTCGCGGAACGCTCCCAGCGCGCGTTCGAGCCCGCCCAATCCGCCACGCTCGATCCCGCCCTCGCCGAGAAGCTCGGCGTGGCGCCGACCTCGGGCGCCTCCGCCACCGTGGCGGCGCTCACCGCGCTGATCGAGACCGGTCGCCCGGAAGTCGACGGCCGGCTCTGGATGCCGCACCGTCCCGCCCGCCCGGAGAAATCCGAGGGCGGCGTCGAATTCGTGCTGAAATCCGACTACACGCCCAATGGCGACCAGCCGCACGCGATCGAGGAATTGTGCAAGGCGGCCCAGGAGGGGGAGCGCGATCAGGTGCTGCTCGGCGTCACCGGCTCGGGCAAGACCTTCACCATGGCGAATGTGATCCAGCGCCTCCAGCGCCCGGCGGTGGTGCTGGCGCCCAACAAGACGCTGGCGGCGCAGCTCTATGGCGAGTTCAAGAGCTTCTTCCCCGACAATGCGGTGGAGTATTTCGTCTCCTATTACGACTATTACCAGCCCGAGGCCTATGTGCCGCGCACCGACACCTTCATCGAGAAGGAATCGTCGATCAACGAGCAAATCGACCGGATGCGCCACTCCGCCACGCGCTCGCTGCTGGAGCGCGACGACGTCATCATCGTCGCCTCGGTGTCCTGCATCTACGGTATCGGCTCGGTCGAGACCTATGCCTCGATGACCTTCAAGATCGAGGTCGGCGAGCGGGTCGACCAGCGCCAGCTGCTCGCCGATCTCGTGGCCCTTCAGTACAAGCGCACCCAGGCCGATTTCGGCCGCGGCACCTTCCGCGTGCGCGGCGACGTGATCGAGGTGTTCCCGGCCCATTACGAGGACCGCGCCTGGCGCATCTCGCTGTTCGGCGACGAGGTGGAGAGCATCCAGGAGTTCGATCCGCTCACCGGGCACAAGTCGCAGGACCTGAAATTCGTCAAGCTCTACGCCAATTCGCATTATGTGACGCCGCGCCCGACGCTGATTCAGGCGACCCAGGGCATCAAGGCCGAGCTCAAGCACCGGCTGGATGAGCTGAACGCCATGGGCCGCTTCCTTGAGGCGCAGCGGCTGGAGCAACGCTGCACCTTCGATCTGGAAATGATGGAGGCGACGGGAAGCTGCGCCGGCATCGAGAATTATTCACGCTGGCTGACCGGCCGCCAGCCCGGCGAGCCGCCGCCGACCCTGTTCGAATATGTGCCCGACAATGCGCTGATCTTCTGCGACGAGAGCCATGTGACGATCCCGCAGATCGGCGCCATGTATCGCGGCGACTTTCGCCGCAAGGCGACGCTGGCGGAATATGGCTTCCGCCTGCCGAGCTGCATGGACAACCGGCCGCTGCGTTTCGAGGAATGGGAGGCGATGCGCCCGCAGACCGTGCATGTCTCCGCCACCCCCGGCAAATGGGAGATGGAGCGCACCGGCGGCGTGTTCGTCGAGCAGGTGATCCGCCCGACCGGTCTGGTCGACCCGGAAGTGGAGGTCCGCCCGGCTCGCACGCAGGTCGACGACCTGCTCGGCGAGGTGCGCGCCACCGCCGCGCAGGGCTACCGCACGCTGGTGACGGTGCTCACCAAGCGGATGGCGGAAGATCTGACGGAATATCTGCACGAGAACGGCATCCGCGTGCGCTACATGCATTCGGACATCGACACGATCGAGCGCATCGAGATCATCCGCGATCTGCGGCTCGGCGCCTTCGACGTGCTGATCGGCATCAACCTGCTGCGCGAGGGCCTCGATATCCCCGAATGCGGGCTGGTGACCATTCTCGACGCCGACAAGGAAGGCTTCCTGCGCTCGGAAACCTCGCTGGTACAGACCATCGGCCGCGCCGCCCGCAATGTCGACGGGCGGGTCATCCTTTATGCCGACAACATCACCGGCTCGATGGAGCGGGCAATGGCGGAGACCGAGCGCCGCCGCGCCAAGCAGGTCGCCTGGAACACCGAGCACGGCATCACGCCGGAGAGCGTGAAGAAGGGGATCGGCGACATCCTCAACAGCGTCTATGAGCGCGACCATGTGACGGTGGATGCCGGCATGGCCGAGGGCGCGGCGACCTATGGCAACAACCTCGCCACCGTCATGGCCGACCTTGAGAAGCGCATGCGCGCCGCCGCCGCCGATCTCGATTTCGAGCAGGCGGCCCGGCTGCGCGACGAGATCAAGCGGCTGCAGGCGACGGAACTGGTCATCTCCGACGATCCGCTGGCGCGGCAGGCCAGCATCGACGACCAGACCGGCGGCTATCGCGGCGAGCGCAAATATGGCCGCGCCGCCAATATGCCGGAGAAGAAGGCGGGACGGGGCAAGGGGGGTGGCAAGGCCGGTCCGCGCTCCTCGCCCGGTCACGTCTCTTCCGGTCATGCGGCGCGGGCGGATGAGGCGCAGGCGGTCTATGACGCGGGTGATGAGACCCCGCTGCCGCGCTCGCGCATCGTCACCCCCTCGCTGGACGATATGGGGCCGGGCACCGACCGCGCGGAACCGCTGCGGGTGGAAGACTGGGTCCGCCCCGAGCGGCCGGACCCGATGACCAAGGGCTACCGCCCCGGCGGACGCCGCAAGGGGCGGTGACGCGGCGGTGAGGGGGCGTCAGAACCGCTTGTTCAGCCAGATGCAGGCATGGCCGGGTGGGTAATCGTCGATCTGGCCGAAGCGCTGGTAGCCGTGCTTCTGGTAGAAGTCCGGCGCCTGGAAGCTGTAGGTTTGTAGATGGGCACCGATGCAGCCACGTGCCCGCGCCTCGGTCTCGGCGGCATTGAGCAGGGCGCTGCCCACGCCGCCGCCCCGCACGTCGGGCGACACCCATAGCCAGTCGACGAACATCCAGCCGAAATAGCAGTGCGCCTTGAGCCCGGCCTGGACCCCGCCATCCTCGTCGCGGGCGATGACCCAGAAGTTCGATGCGTGCAGCGGGCCACCCTTGGCCTCGTTGTAAACATCGAGCCCCCGGTCGATCAGCTCCCGCACCTCGGCGGCCGGATAGGCTTCCACGTCTATTCTCATGGGCTGCTCCTTACGGCCTCGTATTTGCGCGAGGTGGTCTTTACCGCCCTTCGTGGCAAGAATGAGCGGCGATGCCAATCAGGCATGGGGGATGACATGACGTTCACGCAGGCGATTTCCAGCGTTCTCGGCCAGTACGCCAGCTTCACCGGCCGAGCGCCACGATCGGAATATTGGTGGTGGGTGCTGTTCTCGGTCCTCGTCAACATCGCCACCAGCGTGCTCGACACGGCGCTGTTCGGCGCGGTGTCGCTGCTGGCCTATGGCGAAATCAACGCTTTCACGCCGATCAGCACGCTGGTCGGGCTGGCGCTGCTCATTCCCTCCATCGCCGTCGCGGCCCGGCGCTTTCACGACCTCGACCGCAGCGGCTGGTGGCTGCTGATCGGCCTCACCGGCATCGGGGCTCTGGTGATCTTCTTCTGGTTCATGGTGAGAGGCACGCGCGGCCCGAACCGCTTCGGCCACGATATCCTGAGCTGACCCCACAAACGAAAACGGGCGCCGCGAGGGCGCCCGTTCCGTTCTTGAGAGGTCGGCCGTTCAGCCCTGCTGAATGGCGCTGAGCTGCCATGCGGCACCCGGCGTGCGGGTGAAGGTCCAGAACTCCACCGCCTGCTCCAGCCGCTCCGGGTCGCCCTGCACGACGCGGCCGGTGGCCTTGTCGAGCGTCACGTCCTTGAGCTGGTAGCGCATGGCGACGGTGGCGTAGTCGCGGCCGTCCTCGCTCCAGGCTTCCGACAGGTCGCCCTGCAGCAGCTTCACGTCGGTGAGCCGGTTCTCCAGCCCGTCCTTGGCCAGATCGTCCAGTTCCTCGCCAATATAGCCCATCATTTCCGGCGTCAGGCGCTCGGCCAGCGCGGCGCGGTCATCGCGGCCATAGGCCGTCTGCACCTCGCCGAGCAGGCGCTCGAAGCTGTCGAAATCGGTGCCGTCCAGCTTCAGCGGGCGCCCACGCGGGGCGGTGCCGAAGCCGGCGCGGGGCGCGGCGCCGCCAAGCGGGGCGCCCATCGGAGCCCCCTGCGGGGCGCCGGTGCCGTTGAGGCCGTCGCGCTGCAGCGGCTGCGGGCGGGAAGCGTCCGGGCCGGTCGCGTCCGGGCGGGCGCCGCCGGCATAGGACGGCTGGTTGCGGTTGCGCAGCCAGCCCATCACCAGACGGACGACGATGAAGATCAGGCCGACCTGAAGCAGCAGGCCGAGAATGCCGGAGAGGCTGCCAAGGCCGGAGAAGAAGCCCGAGCCCATCAGCAGGCCGAACAGGCCGGCGCCGAGCAGGCCGCCCATCAGCCCGCCCATGAAGCCGCCACGGTTGAAGAAGCCGCCGGGCTGGGCGCCGGGCGCGCGAGCCGCCGCGCCGGGCGCGGTCTGGCCCTGCGGCGTCGCGGAACGCTGCATCGGCTGGGCGGAAGGAGCGGTGGGGGTGGGGGCCGGGGTCGACCAGGTCTTCGTGCCACGGCTGCCAAAGCTGCCGCTGCGGCCGACGCGGGCCTCGGCGAAGTCGGTCGCGACCATCAGGCCGGCACCGAGAAACAGGGTCGCGAGCGCGACACGCAGCAGGGTGGAACGGGAACGCGAGGACTTCACGGGGCGGATTCTCCCAGGACGCTTTGTGTGGAGGCAGGCCCGGAACAGGGTCTGCCGCAGCGTCACATATGGGGGAGCTGGCCGGAGATTTCTACCCCGCCGCCATCACGTCGCTGCGACGAAGGCGGCGGCGCGGCTTCCCGACAGCGCCTCAGAAGCCGAGGCGCGACTCGAGCGAGGCGATCGAGCCTACCGGGGCCGTGACGACGTTGGCGGTCTTCTTGTCAGCCGCAGGATTGGCGGAGACACGACCGGGCATCATGGCCTTGGGGGTGAGAGCAGCGGGGGCCTGAACCTCGGAACGGTTCATGACGGGAGGCATTTGGGACGTCCTTCTGTTACGCATACGCATCCGGCGACTCGCATCGACCGGGTGACCTTTGAGCGCCGCCACTGGACGACGCCCTTCTGATGAGACCGACTATGAACGTTTGACGGTTAACCTTGCCTGAGCCTTGCGTTCATATTCGCCGCGATTCCGTTCAGAAACGCGGCGGCCATATGGCAAAACGAAAGAATCCGAAGCCTGTTGCGCATTCGCCTCACTGTCGGGGCGCTTCACCTAGGCGTTCGCGGCGCCTGCGACAACGGCGCTCCCGGACATGGCTGTCATGTCCGGCATGCTAATTGCTAAGTTTCTCTACGCCTAAAGGAGTATCGCCATGTCGGGAGTCGCGTCATGTCTCTAGCCCTGACCATCGCCTTGCCCGACACCGACACCGACGGTGACGGCGAGCTGGACCTCTCGCTGCGCGACGACATCCGCATGCTCGGCCGCGTGCTCGGCGATACGCTGCGCGATCAGGAGGGCGAGGCGACCTTCGAACTGGTCGAGAGCATCCGCCGCGTCTCCACCCGCTTCCACCGCGAGGATGATGAGGGCGCGCGGCGCGAGCTGGAAACGATGCTGGCCGATCTCGGGGCGGACCAGACCATCTCGATCGTGCGCGCCTTCAGCTATTTCTCGCATCTCGCCAATATCGCCGAGGATCAGAACGTGATCCGCCGGCGCCGGGCGGTGGCGGCGAGCGGGCGTGGCGTGGCGCCCGCCTCCATCGCCCATGCGCTGTCGCGCGCCCAGGAGGCCGGCATTCCGGTGGCGGAACTGCGCAAGTTCTTCGCCACCGCGCTGGCGAGCCCGGTGCTCACCGCGCACCCGACCGAGGTGCGCCGCCGCTCGACCCAGACGCATGAAATGCGCATCGCCGAATTGCTGGCCGAGCGCGCCGGCCTCGACCCGACGCCGGAGGAGGTGGAGGCCGCCGAGGACGAGCTGCGCCGCCGCGTGCTGATGCTCTGGCAGACCAACCTGCTGCGCCGCACCAAGCTGACGGTGTTGGACGAGGTGGCCAACGGTCTTGCCTATTATGAATATACCTTCCTGCGCGAACTGCCCAAGCTTTACGCCGCGCTCGAGGACCGCCTCGCCGTGGTCGAGGGCGTGAAGCCGCATGAGGCACCGGAGGTCGGCTCCTTCCTGCGCATGGGTAGCTGGATCGGTGGTGACCGCGACGGCAACCCCTTCGTCACCGCCGATGTCACCCGCGAGACCATGCGGATGCAGAGCGCGCAGGCGGTGCGCTTCTATCTGGGCGAACTCGACGCACTGGGTGCGGAACTCTCCATCTCCACCATCCGGGTGAAAGTGTCGGACGATCTGCTGGCGCTGGTCGATACCGCCGCCGATTCCTCGCCGCATCGGCGCAACGAGCCCTACCGCCTCGCCGCCTCCGCCATCGGCGCAAAGCTGCGTGCCACGGCCTTCCGGCTGGAGATCGCGGACCTTCTGGGGCTCACCGTGAAGCCGTCGGTCGCCCCCTATGCCTCGGCCAGGGAGTTCCGCGCCGATCTCGACATCATCGATGCCTCGCTCAAGGCGCATCGCTCCGCTGCCATCGCGCGCGGCAAGCTGCGGGCGCTACGCCGGGCGGTGGACTGCTTCGGCTTCCACCTCGCCATTCTCGATTCCCGCCAGAACTCGGACGTGCATGAGCGTTGCGTGGCCGAATTGCTGGAGGTTGCCGCGCCGGGCACGAATTACAAGGCGCTGCCGGAAGGCACCCGCACGGCGCTGCTGCTGCGCGAGTTGAGCACCGCGCGTCCGCTCACCTCGCCCTTCGCCGCCTATTCGGAGGAGACGGTGGGCGAGCTGGCGATGCTGCGCACCTGCGCCCGCATCCACCAGATCTACGGCCCCGAGGCGATCCAGACCTGCATCATCTCCAAGGCCGAGGGCGTCTCCGACATGCTGGAGCTGGCGCTGCTGCTGAAGGAGGTCGGCCTCGTCGATCCCGCCGGCGCGGCGGCGGTGAACATCGTGCCGCTGTTCGAGACCATCGAGGATCTGCGCAACGCCGCCAAGGTGATGGAGCAGATGTTCCGCCTGCCGGAATACCGCCGGCTGGTCGACAGCCGCGGCGGTATGCAGGAGGTGATGCTCGGCTATTCGGACAGCAACAAGGATGGCGGCTTCGTCACCTCCGGCTGGGAGCTCTACAAGGCCGAGATCGAGCTGATCGAGGTGTTCAGGCGCCATGGCGTGAAGCTGCGCCTGTTCCATGGGCGCGGCGGCTCGGTCGGGCGCGGCGGCGGGCCGAGCTATGACGCCATCCTCGCCCAGCCGGGCGGGGCGGTGCAGGGCGAGATCCGCATCACCGAGCAGGGCGAGATCATCTCCTCGAAATTCGCCAATCCGGCGGTCGGGCGCGGCAATCTGGAAATCCTCGCCGCCGCCACGCTGGAGGCGACGCTGCTCTCGGGCGACGCCAGGGCGCCGCGCGAGGAATATCTCACCGTGATGGAGGAACTCTCCGAGGCGGCCTTCCGCGCCTATCGTTCGCTGGTCTACGAGACCCCGCGCTTCGAGGATTATTTCTGGGAGTCGACGGTAATCAACGAGATCGCGACGCTGAACATCGGCTCGCGCCCGGCCTCGCGCAAGAAGACCCGGCGGATCGAGGATCTGCGCGCCATTCCCTGGGTGTTCTCCTGGGCCCAGTGCCGGCTCATGCTGCCGGGCTGGTATGGCTTCGGCTCGGCGGTCACCGCGTGGCTGGAGCGCCACCCGGACGGCCTGCCGCTGTTGCAGGAGATGTACCGCGAGTGGCCGTTCTTCCGCACCCAGCTGTCCAATATGGACATGGTGCTCTCCAAGAGCTCGATCGCCATCGCCTCGCGCTACGCGATGCTGGTGGAGGATGTGGAACTGCGCGAGAGCATTTTCGGGCGCATCCGCACCGAATATCAGGCCGCCATCGAGTCGCTGCTGGCCATCTCCCAGCAGGGCAAGTTGCTCGGCTCCAACCCGCTGCTCGACCGCTCGATCCGCAACCGCTTCCCCTATATCGACCCGCTCAACCATGTACAGGTCGGCCTGCTCCGCAAATACCGGGCGAGCGACACGGATGAGAAGGTGCTGCAAGGCATCCAGCTCACCATCAACGGCATCTCCGCCGGCCTGCGGAACTCCGGCTGAGGCGCGGTCATGGTGTTTGCCTGCACGATACCGGCCCGGCCGACGACGCTGGCCGACGATGAGCGCGTGCGCATCACGCGCTGGGATTTCGAGCCCGGCGCCACCACCGGCTGGCACGAGCACGCGATGGACTATGCCATCGTCTTCGTCACCGACGGGCTGATGGAGATCGACGTGGACGGGACGGTGACGCAGGTCGCCATGGCGGCGGGCGCCGCCTATTCCCGCCCCGCCGGCATCCGCCACGATGTGCGCAATGCCGGCGATGCCCCGATGAGCTTCGTCGAGGTGGAGATGAAATAGCGGACGGGCGGGGCTGTCTGGGCTCATCCCCAGAGCTGACACGCGACGTCGCCGACACCAGTGTGGACGACCGCGCGGACCTGATGGACAGCCTGCGCGGGCTTTGCAGCGGAAGAAGACGCGCGCATACTCCACCCATGACGACCCTGTTCGACAAGGCCATTGCCGCCGCCCGCGCCCTGCCGGATCAGATGCAGGATGATATCGCGCGCGCCCTGCTTGCTCTCGCGGAGGAGCAGGGTGCATCCGTACCCCTGACGTCCAGCGAACGGGCCGCGGTCGAGCGTTCACGCGCGGCCGCTGCGCGGGGCGATTTCGCATCGGATGACGAGGTCCGGGCCGCATGGGCGATGCACGGCCTCTGAGGCTGCGTTATACGCGCCCCGCAGTGGCGGATATCCGGGAGCTTGCGGCCTATATCGCAGCCCACTCCCCGCAATCCGCACGACGGGTAAGCCAGCGCCTGCGTGCGCTGATCGAGCATCTGCCGGATCAACCCTTCCTTGGTCCGCAGACTGAACATCCCGCGATCCGGCGGCTGACCGCGTGGCCCTACCCGTATGTGATCTTCTACGAGGTCACGCCGGATGCCGTGATCATCCATGCCGTGCGCCATGCCAGGCGCGATCCCGCATCGATGCCCTGAGGCGTCACCCCGCCGCGACCGTGTCCGGTACCGTGTTCGGCGGCAGGCGGGCCATGCGGAAGGCTTCCTTCACCAGCGCCGCATTGCCCTCGGCCTCGCTTCCGTCTGGCATCAGCTTGCCGTCCTCAAGGCCGATCCGTGTATCCAGCCCGCGCATCATCGCGTCTTGGTAGAGCGCCCATTTGCTGGCGTCGAAGCCGTGCTGGAGAATGGGCAGATCGAGGCTGGCGCGGGCCAGTACCTTGCGAATGGCGGCGGCGACTTCCAGTCCCTCGGCGGCATCCTGCTCGTTGATCTCGATGAGGATGCGCAACACCTGGCGCGCCTCCGGCAAGGCGACGAAGCGTTCCGCATCGGCCGCCGACCAGAGGCCAGCCTCGATGCCGATGCCGCGCGACAGGCACAGGCGGATCATCTCCGGCGCGTCTTCCTCGATCAGGTTCACCGAGACATAATCCGGCAGCACCTGCCACGCCTGCACCGCCGCCAGCCGGCCGGCGCCGCCGGGGGCGATGCCGGCATGGGTGGAGAGGCCGATCGGCGTGTCCGGCAGCCGCGCGCGGATCGCCTCGATCGCCGCCGCGACGGCCGCCGGCTCCAGCGTTTCCGCCCCGTCGGCCCCGCGCGGGTGCAGATGCAGCTCGCTCGCCCCGGCGGCGACCGCCAGCGCCGCGTCGGTCGCCAGTTCCGCCGGCGTCAGCGGGGTGAAGGCATGAAAGTCCTTGGTCCGCGAACCGTTGAGGCAGGCCTGTAGCATCGAACTCTCCTTGCACCGTCGAGGGTCAACCCGCGGGGTGGCCTTTTCGTTTCAGCCGCATCACCGCCCGGTCCAGCGATTGCAGGAATTCCGAGCGGTCGCGGGGCGCGAAGGCGCGCGGGCCACGGGTAATCTCGCCGGCCTCGCGCAGATCGGTCATCAGGTTGCGGGTCGCCAGCTGCATGCCGATGCTGGCGGCGGTGAAGGGTTTTCCGTTGGGCGCGATCGCCTCGGCACCCTTGGCGACGACGCGGGCGGCGAGCGGCACATCGGCGGTGATGACGATGTCGCCTTCCTCCACCCGCTCGGCGATCCAGTCATCGGCGACATCGAGCCCGGACGGCACGATGACGCGCTCCACCTCCACATCACGCGGCGTGGCGATGTAGCTGTTGGCGACGAGGAAGGTCTTGATGCGGTGGCGGGCGGCGACGCGGTAGGTCTCGTCCTTCACCGGGCAGGCGTCCGCGTCGATATAGATGAAGATCGGCTTCAGCAAAGTAATACCGGCACTCCAGGCGTGAGAACCAAGAAAGAAGGGCTGCCCGCGAGGACAGCCCTTCCCATGTCAGACCGCGGTCCGGCCCGGTAACCGCCAAGAAGGCGGCGCATTGTGTCGCATCACGCGGCACGGACCTCGCAAGAGGCAAGTGTCCAGTTCACGGATACCGACGACCGCGGATCAAGACGATCAGACACTGGATCACCTCCTTTCAATTGTTGACGACCACTGAAGCTTATACCGATTCGCGCATTCGTCATCCCTCCCGGGATGGGTTACGTTCACATAGCGTTACGGCCTGTCAGCCGGGCGTGAGGCGAGGGAATACCCCGGGAGACACCCATGAAACGCTCATCGGCACGCTCATTCGGCTTCACCCTTGCGCGCCCGCTCGCGCCTCTTCTGGGGCTGCTTCTGGCGGGCCTGCTCGCGCTCACCCCCGCCGCCGCCCAGCAGGCGGCGGACGCACAGGCGCCCGAGCGGGCCGGCGCCGCGCTCACCGGTGCCAAGACCGCGACGGGCAAGAACTGGATGGTGACGGCCGCCAACCCGCTGGCCGCCGAGGCCGGCGCGGCGGCGCTGCGCGCGGGCGGCAACGCGATCGACGCCTTAGTGGCGACGCAGCTCGTGCTCGGCCTGGTCGAGCCGCAATCCTCCGGCCTCGGCGGCGGCGCGTTCCTGGTCTATTGGGACGCGGCGCAAAAGCGCCTCACCAGCTTTGACGGGCGCGAGACCGCGCCGCGCGCGGCGACGCCGACGCTGTTCCAGAACGAGAAGGGCGAGCCGCTCGGCTTCATGGCGGCGGTGGTCGGCGGGCGCTCGGTCGGCACCCCCGGCACGCCACGCCTGATGGAGACCGTGCACCGCCGCTACGGCAAGATCGCCTGGGCGCAGCTGTTTCGCCCTGCGCAACATCTGGCGGAGGAGGGTTTTGCGGTCTCGCCGCGCCTTGCCGCGCTGATCGCCGGGGATGTCGAGACGCTGAAGCGCGATGATGCCGCGCGGGCCTATTTCCTCGACGCGCAGGGCGCGCCGCTGAAGGCCGGCACCACGCTGCGCAACCCGGCCTATGCGGCGACGCTGCGCCATCTCGCGGCCTATGGCGCGGATGCCTTCTATGGCGGCGAACTGGCCGCGGCGATCGTGCGCAGCGTGCGCGAGGCGGACAATCCCGGCCTGCTGTCGCTGGGCGATCTGCGCGAATACCGGGTGAAGGAACGCGCGCCGGTCTGCGCGCCCTATCGCGGTTATGAGGTGTGCGGCATGGGTCCGCCGAGTTCCGGCGCGCTCACCCTCGGCCAGATCCTCGGCCTGCTGGACTCCTATGATCTCAAGGCGCTCGGCCCCACCTCGCCGGAGGCCTGGCGGCTGATCGCCGATGCCTCGCGCCTCGCCTTTGCCGACCGCGAACGCTATATGGCCGACAGCGATTTCGTGCCCATGCCGACCAAGGGGCTGCTCGCGCCGGACTATCTCAAGGGGCGGGCGGAACTGCTGAAGGGCGATGACGCGCTGCCCGCCGTCAGCGCGGGCGAGCCGACCTGGGACCATGCCCGCGCTGAGCCGCGCGCGGATGGTGCGGCGCTGGAACTGCCCTCGACCACGCAGGTGACCATTGTCGATGCCGACGGCAATGTCGCCTCCATGACCTCGACCATCGAGGCCGGCTTCGGTTCGCGGCTGATGGTCGGCGGCTTCCTGCTCAATAATGAGCTGACCGACTTCTCCTTCCGCTCGCACAAGGACGGCGTGCCGGTGGCCAACCGGGTGGAGCCGGGCAAGCGCCCGCGCTCCTCCATGGCGCCGACCATCGTGATGCGGGACGGTACGCCGGTGCTGGCACTGGGCTCGCCCGGCGGCAGCCAGATCATCGGTTATGTCGCCAAGACGCTGATCGCCCATCTTGATTGGGGCCTGCCGCTCGATCAGGCCATCGCCGCGCCGAATGTGCTGGCGCGCTTCGACGCGGTGGAGATCGAGGCGGGCACGGCGGCGGAAGGGCTGGCGCCGGAACTGAAGGCGCTCGGCTTCGAGGTGAAGACCGCGCCGATGACCTCGGGCGTGCAAGCGGTGGCGATCACGCCCGACGGCCTGATCGGCGCCGCCGACCCGCGCCGCGAGGGCGTGGCGATCGGGGAATGAGGCAGGGCGATCAACCCCAGAAGGCCGTCATCCCATGGCTTGGCCTCATACATATCGTCATCCCCGGGCTTGACCCGGGGATCCATGACTTTGGGCCCGCGACCAAGGCGTGGATGGCCGGGTCAAGCCCGGCCATGACGGGGTTATCCGTTCGGGGATGACGCTTGCTTGGGTAAGCCTCACCTCAATGGCTGATCATCCACGGCCGCGCCGAGGGGAAGCTCTTGGCTCCGCTCGCGGCGGTGGCCGTCTTGGATTTCTTGGTCCGGCTTTTCATGCCGCCGGAGCAGCAGGAGCAGCCCGAACCGTGCCGCGCGGCGGCGGATTTGGCGGCGAATTCGCCGGTTGTCATGGGGGCGTTGGCGGCCCGCTCATTGGTGGCGTGGGCCACCAGGCTCTCGCGCGCCATGCCGGAGAAATGCGGGGCGGTGAGCATCACGCGCGGGGCGCTCGCGCCGCAATCCGGGCAGGGCTGGGGCGCCTGATATTCGCTCATCGGCCGCATGGCGGTGAAGTCGCCGCAGCTCTCGCAGAGATATTCATAGACGGGCATGGGCGTTCCTTGGGCGTTTCCTCGAACTGAAGAGAGAGCGGGGCGGCGCTCTGCACCGCCCCGCAGCACCGGACGTCAGAGGGGGTCAGAGGTCCGGTGAAAGCGGCATCTGGATCGAGCCGTCGATGAACTGGGTCGGCCCAGCGGCGGTCGGGTTGATGTCGAATTCGAAGATCTCGGTCGGCAGCCACAGCGTGGCGCAGGCATTGGGGATATCGACGACACCCGAAATATGCCCCTGCACCGGCGCGGTGCCGAGGATCGAATAGGCCTGCGCGCCCGAATAGCCGAACTTCTTCAGATATTCGATGGCGTTGAGGCAGGCCTGGCGATAGGCGATGTGCACGTCGAGATAGTGCTGCCCGCCGGCCTCATCGACCGAGATACCCTCGAAGATCAGGTAGTCCTTGTAGTTCGGCGTGATCGGCGACGGTTTGAAGATCGGGTTCTTGATCCCGTATTTGGCCATGCCGCCCTTCAGCACCTCGACCTTGAGGTGCACCCAGCCGGCCATCTCAATAGCGCCGCAGAAGGTGATCTCGCCGTCGCCCTGCGAGAAGTGCAGGTCGCCCATGGAGAGGCCGCCGCCTTCCACATAGACCGGGAAATAGATCTTCGAGCCGCGCGACAGGTCCTTGATGTCGCAATTGCCGCCATGCTCGCGCGGGGGAACGGTGCGCGCGCCGGTGGCGGCCGCCGCCGTCTTCGCATCACCGGTCAGCCGGCCCATATGGGCGGTGGCAGCAAAGGGCGGGGCGGCGAGCGCCGGCACGCGGGTCGGGTTGGTGTCGATCAGCGCCTGCTCGCGGCTGTTCCAGGTCTCCAGCAGCTTCGGGTCGGGCAGGCAGCCGATCAGGCCGGGATGGATCAGCCCGGCGAAGTTCACGCCGGGCACGTGGCGCGAGGAGGTGAACATGCCCTTGAAGTCCCAGATCGACTTCTGGGCGAGAGGGAAATGGTCGGTCAGGAAGCCGCCGCCATTCTTCTTGGAGAAGAAGCCGTTGAAGCCCCACTGGCTGTCCGGCATGGCGCCGATGTCGAGCAGGTCGACCACCAGCAGGTCGCCCGGCTCGGCGCCCTTGACGCCGATCGGGCCGGACAGGAAGTGCACGATCGTCAGGTCGATGTCGCGCACGTCGTCGGCGGAGTTGTTGTTCTTGATGAAGCTACCGGTCCAGTCATAGGTCTCGACGATGAAGTCGTCGCCCGGCTTCACCCAGGCCACCATCGGAATGTCCGGGTGCCAGCGGTTGTGAACCATGTCGTTGTCATAGGCCGACTGGTTCAGGTCGATCTTGATCAGGGTCTCGGTCATGCGTCTCACTCCCCGTGGGCAAGCTGGGATCTTGGCAAGCTGGAATTGGGCAGGCTTGGTAAAAGCGGTCCGGCGGGGGCTCAGACCGACAAAACTCAAACCGACAGGAATCGGGCGACCTTGGCCTCGTCGATGTCGGCGCGCAGGTCCTCATGGACGATCTCGCCATTCTCGATGACGAACACGCGGTCGGCGATGTCGAGGGCGAAGGACAGCACCTGTTCGGACACCACGATGGACAGGCCGCGCTCGTCTCGGATGCGCTTCAACGTGCGGGCCATTTCGCGGATGATCGAGGGCTGGATGCCCTCGGTCGGCTCGTCGAGCAGCAGCACCTTGGGCGCGGTGGCGAGCGCGCGGGCGATGGCGAGCTGCTGCTGCTGGCCGCCGGACAGGTTGCCGCCGCGACGGCCCTTCATCTCCAGCAGCACCGGGAACAGCTCGTAAATGTCCGGCGGCACCTTGCTCTCGCCGCGCGGGATCAGGCCGGTCTCGATGTTCTCCTGCACCGTCATGGTGGAGAAGATCATGCGGCCCTGCGGCACATAGGCGACGCCATTGGCGACGCGCTCATAGCTCTTGAGCTTGGTCACGTCGGTCGAGCCGACGGTGACGGTGCCGCTCTTGGTCGGCACGATGCCCATGAGCGACTTCATGAGCGTGGTCTTGCCCATGCCGTTACGGCCCATGATGGCGATGATCTCGTTGGGCGCGACGTTGAAGTTCAGGCCGTGCAGGACTTCGCTCTCGCCGTAGGAGACGTGCAGGTTGGAGACGTTCAGCATGGGGCGTCCCTCAATGGCCGAGATAGACTTCGATGACCTTGGGGTCCGCCTGGACCTTGGCCATCGAGCCTTCCGAAAGGATCTTGCCCTGGTGCAGCACCGTCACCTTGTGGGCGATGTCCTCGACGAACTTCATGTCGTGCTCGATGACGATCACCGATCGGTTCTTGATGATGGTGTTGAGCAGTTCCGCCGTCTTCTTGCGCTCGGACACGCTCATGCCGGCCACCGGCTCGTCGAGCATCAGGAGTTCCGGGTCCTGGATCAGCAGCATGCCGATCTCCAGCCACTGCTTCTGGCCGTGCGAGAGATATTCGGCGCGCTGGTCGAGCTGGTCGGCGAGGAAGATGGTCTCGGCGATCTCCTGCACCCGCTCCTTCACCGCGGTGTCGCGGCGGAAGGTGAGGGCGCCGACCACGGTGCGCCCCTTGGGGTAGGAGATTTCCAGGTTCTCGAAGACGGTGAGATCTTCATAGATCGACGGGTTCTGGAACTTGCGGCCCACCCCGGCGCGGACGATCTCGTGCTCCTTCATCCGGGTCAGCTCGCGCTCCTTGAAGCGGATCGAGCCGGTGGTCGCCTTGGTGCGCCCGCAGATGAGGTCGAGCACCGTGGTCTTGCCGGCCCCGTTGGGGCCAATGATGACGCGGATCTCGTTCTCGTCGACATAGAAGGACAGGTCGTTGACCGCCTTGAAGCCGTCGAAGGAGACGGTGAGCCCTTCCACCGCCAGGACGAAGTCCTTGTTCATGGTGTCGGTGATGAGTTGGGTGTTCATGGCGCGGTTCTCCTCACTCGGCGGCGGCGGGAGCGATCGGCCCGGAGGCCGGCGGGCTGGCGGAGGGCGGCGCGGCCCGGCGGGTGGGGGCGCCACCGAACAGCGGGCCAAGGCGCGGGGCGACATAGCTCTGCCAGAGACCGGCAATGCCGTTCGGGAAGATCAGCACCACGGCGATGAACAGGCCGCCGAGGCCGAACAGCCAGAGTTCGGGGAAGCTCTCGGAGAAGGAGGTCTTCGCCCAGTTCACCAGCAGCGTGCCGTAGATGGCGCCGAGGATGGAGAGGCGCCCGCCGACCGCCGTGTAGATGACCATCTCAATGGAGGGCACGATGCCGACGAAGGAGGGCGACATGAAGCCGACCTGCAGCGTGAACATCGCCCCGCCAATGGCCGAGAGCGAGGCGGCGAGGCAGAAGACGAAGATCTTGAACGAGGAGACGTCATAGCCCGAGAAGCGCACCCGGTCCTCCTTGTCGCGCATGGCGACGAGGATGCGGCCGAGCTTGGAGGACTTCACGAAATAGGCGAGCAGGATGCAGGCGAGCAGCAGGCCGACGCAGATGAAGTAGAGGATGGTCTTGGCGCTGTCGGTGCGGATGTCCCAGCCGTGCAGGCTGCGCAGGTCGGTAATGCCGTTGATGCCGCCGGTATAGCCCTGCTGGCCGATGATCAGGATGGTGAGGATGGCGGCCAGCGCCTGGGTGATGATGGCGAAATAGACGCCGCCCACCCGCCGCTTGAACATGGCGAAGCCGACGATGAAGGCGAAGATCGCCGGCACCACGATCACCGCCAGCGTGGTGAAGCCGAAGCTGCGGAACGGCTCCCAGAACCACGGCAGCGAGGTGATCTGGTTCCAGTCCATGAAGTCCGGGATGCCCGGCGTCGACTGGATCTTGGTGTTCTCGGGGCTGGAGGCTTCCAGCTTGAGATACATCGCCATGCAGTAGCCGCCGAGGCCGAAGAACACGCCCTGGCCGAGCGAGAGAATGCCGGCATAGCCCCAGCACAGCACGAGGCCGAGCGCCACGAATGCGTAGGTCAGGTACTTGCCGACGAACTGCAGGCGGAAATTGTCCAGCGCCAGCGGCAGCACGACGAGCAGGAGGAGAGCGAGCAGCGCGATCCCGATCATGTCCTGCGGGCGCAGGAAGAAGGTGCGTGCGGATTTGGGGGCAGGAATGGTCATGGACGCCTCCTCAACGACGGACCTTGATGACGAACAGGCCCTGGGGTCGCAGCATCAGGATGATGACCACCCCGAGCAGCGTCAGAACCTTGGCCATCGAGCCGGAGAGGAAGAACTCCATGGTCGATTGGGCCTGCGAGATGGTGAAGGCGGAAGCGATGGTGCCGAGCAGGCTCTGCGCGCCGCCGAAGACGACGACCAGGAAGGTGTCGACGATGTAGAGCTGGCCGGAGGTCGGGCCGGTCGAGCCGATCATGGTGAAGGCCGAGCCGGCCACCCCGGCGATGCCGCAGCCGAGGCCGAAGGTGTAGCGGTCGACCTTCTCGGTATTGATGCCGACGGCGCCGGCCATGACGCGGTTCTGCACCACGGCGCGCACCTGCTTGCCCCAGCTCGACTTGTACATGAGCACGGCGACGGCGACGGTAATGGCGATGGTCAGGCCCATGACGAACAGGCCGTTGATCTGCACCTCGACCACCTCGGTGACCGGGAGCGAGCCCATCATCCAGCTCGGCAGCTCGACGCCGACCTCGCGCGGGCCGAAGACCGTGCGGTAGAGCTGCTGGAGGATCAGGCTGAGGCCCCAGGTGGCCAGCAGCGTGTCGAGCGGGCGTTTGTAGAGCCGGCGGATCATCAGCCATTCCACCGCCATGCCGAGTGCGCCGGTGACGAAGAAGGCCAGTATCATCGCAATGAAAAAGTAAATGCCGAACAGGCCGGGAATGAAATTCAGGAAGAATTGCGAGGTGAAATAGGTGACATAGGCGCCGAGGATCATGAACTCGCCATGGGCCATGTTGATGACGCCCATCTGGCCGAAGATGATCGCCAGCCCCAGCGCCATCAGCAGGAAGACCGAGAACAGGATCAGCCCGGCAAAGCCCTGCATCAGGAAAATGGAGCTCAGCTCCGTCAGCGAATATTCAGAAAACATTCAGGAATCCCCCGGCGTGCGCGCGAGCGGCGCGGTCTCCGTCAACGGAAAGAGCCCCGGAGAGGGCGCGCGCCCTCTCCGGGTGGGAACGTCAGCCGATCACTGGTAGCCCTTCGGGAACGGATCGGGCTCGATCAGCTCGGGGGTCTCGAACACCACCTTGAACTGGCCGTCGAGCTGCGCCTGGCCGACGCGGGTCTTGGACCACAGATGGTGGTTGGGGTGGATCTTGACGTAGCCTTCCGGCGCCTTGGGGAACTCGATGCCGGCCGAGGCCTCGGCGATCTTGTCGACGTCGAAGGAGCCGGCCTTCTCGACGGTGAGTTTCCACAGCCACGGCCCGAGATAGGCGGCCTGGGTGACGTCGCCGATCACGGTCTTCTCGCCCCACATCTTCTTGAAAGCGGCGACGAAGTCCTTGTTGTTCGGGTTGTCGAGCGACTGGAAGTACTTCATGCAGCTATAGGCGCCGGCGAAGTTCTCGCCGCCGATGCCGTCGATCTCGTCCTCGGTGACCGAGATGGTCAGCAGTGTCTGCTTGTTGAGGTCGATGCCGGCGGCCTTGAGCTGCTTGTAGAAGGCGACGTTCGAGCCACCGACCACGGCGGCGTAGATCACGTCCGGCTTGGTCAGCTTGATCTTGTTGATCACCGAGTTGAACTGGGTGTGGCCGAGCGGGAAATATTCCTCGCCGGAGACCTTGCCGCCCAGATGCGCCTCGATGTGCTTGCGGGCGATCTTCATCGACGTGCGCGGCCAGATGTAATCCGAGCCGATGAGGTAGAAGCTCTTGGCGCTCTTGGTCTTGTTGACCCAGTCGAGGCCGGCGAGGATCTGCTGCGTGGCTTCCTGGCCGGTGTAGATGACGTTCTTGGACTGCTCCAGGCCTTCATAGAAGGTCGGGTAGTACAGCATGCCGTTATACTGCTCGAACACCGGCAGCACCGCCTTGCGCGAGGCCGAGGTCCAGCAGCCCATGACGGCCGCGACCTTGTCGTTGACCAGCAGCTTCTTGGCCTTCTCGGCGAAGGTCGGCCAGTCGGACGCGCCGTCTTCCTGGATGTACTTGATCTTGCGGCCGAGCACGCCGCCCATGGCGTTGATCTGCTCGATGGCGAGCTTCTCGGCCTGCACCGAGCCGGTCTCGGAAATGGCCATGGTGCCGGTGACCGAGTGAAGGATGCCAACCGTCACTTCCGTGTCGGTGACGGCAAGTCCCGTCGTGTTGACGGCCGACGTCGCAGGCGTCTGGGCATAGGCCGGCGAGGAAAAGAGCCCGCTCGACGCCAGCATGGGCACGGCCGGAAGCGCGGCCATTCCCATCAAAAGCTTGCGGCGCGTGCTGGAAAGCTTTGACGGATTGTCGTTCTCGGAAGACATACGTTCCCCTCCACGGGTTTGACGTGGCATCAACAAGCTTCTCGATGTGCTTGCATTGTGCGGATCGTGGGGGGCGATGCGGCGGCGCAGCAATACGTCGATTGACGTATAGGGGAATTCACAGCGCGGCCTCACAGTCGGTCCTACGCTACGGCAGCCCGTGTTGCCGTGAAGGCGAAGCTTTTCGCGCGCGCGCGCGAAGAAAAACCCGTGTCTATTCGAAAATTTAGCGACAATTTGTCTGTTTCGGCGGCAGTCTGCCGTGAATATTATTGGATGACGGGAGGGTGCGACAGGCCGTCATCCCGTCCTGAATGGTAAAATCGGTTCCGCTGCACAGGGTGGAACGGTTTGTGCTTGGTGTGGTGCGGTGGGCTGAAACACCAGCCCAATGCAGCGGTGCAACAACAAGAAAGTGCTGGGGAGGGCGAGCGCGTAAGCATGTCGGGCGTCGAAGCGGCGAGGCAAACCCCCATGGCGGCAGAACAGAAGATCGTTCGCGTTCGGCGCCGCTACAATCAGTGGGTCGTCAACGAGACGCTGGAGGATTACGCGCTCCGCTTCACGGCGAAGAGTGCGCGCCGCTGGTCCGCGCTGCGCGTGGCGAACACGGCGCTGGGCGCGGTCTCGTTTCTGGCGCTGGAGGCGATCGGCGGCGCCATCACGCTCGCCTATGGCTTTCCCAATGCGGTGGCGGCGATCCTCGTGGTCAGCCTCATCATCTTCGCCGCCGGCCTGCCGATCAGCTATTACGCCGCCAAATTCGGCGTGGACATCGATCTGCTGACCCGCGGCGCCGGCTTCGGCTATATCGGCTCGACCATCACCTCGCTGATCTACGCCTCCTTCACCTACCTGTTCTTCGCCATCGAGGCGGCGATCATGGCGCTGGCGCTGGAGATGTGCTTCGGCGTGCCGCTGATGGTCGGCTATTTCATCAGCGCGCTGGTGGTCATCCCGCTGGTGACGCATGGCATCACCTTCATCAGCCGGTTCCAGCTCTGGACCCAGCCCTTCTGGCTGCTGCTGAACATCATCCCCTTCATCTTCATCTTCGCCTTCCATGGCGATGCCTTCGAGGGGTGGGAGAACTATACCGGGCGGATCGGCGCCACCGATGGCTCGTTCGATCCGCTGCTGTTCGGCGCCGCAACCACCGTGGTGTTCGCGCTGGTGGCGCAGATCGGCGAGCAGGTGGACTTCCTGCGCTTCCTGCCGCGCCGGGCACCGGGGCGCTCCGCGCTGGTGCGCAACGGCGTGTGGTGGCTGGCGCTGCTCTCGGCCGGGCCGGGCTGGATCGTGCCCGGTGCCATAAAGATGATCGCCGGCTCCTTCCTTGCCTATTTCGCGCTCACCCACGGCGTGCCGTTCCTGCACGCCGCCGAGCCGACCCAGATGTATCTGGTGGCGTTCGAGACGGTGTTCTCGCCACCGGTGGCGCTGGCCTTCACCGGCGTGTTCGTCATTCTGGCGCAGCTCAAGATCAACGTGACCAACTCCTATGCGGGGTCGATCGCCTGGTCGAACTTCTTCTCCCGGCTGACCCACAGCCATCCCGGCCGCGTGGTCTGGCTGGTGTTCAACGTCACCATCGCGCTGCTGCTGATGGCGCTCGGCATCTACAAGGTGCTGGAGCAGATCCTCGGCCTCTACGCCATCATCGCGGTGGCGTGGGTGGCGGCGCTGGTGGCCGATCTCGTGGTCAACAAGCCGATGGGCTGGAGCCCGGCCGGCATCGAGTTCAAGCGGGCGCATCTGTACGACATCAACCCGGTCGGGCTCGGCGCGGTGCTGGCCGGCACGGTGCTCGGCAGCATGGCCTTCAGCGGCCTGTTCGGCGCGGTGGCGCAGGCCTTCTCGCCCTTCCTGGCGCTGGTGGTCTCCTTCGTCACCGCCCCGGCCATCGCCTTCGGCACCAAGGGCCGCTACTACATTGCCCGCCGCACCACCCGGAACTGGCAGTCCCGCACCACGCTCAAATGCTGTATCTGCGAGCATAAATTCGAGCCGGAGGACATGGCGCACTGCCCGGTCTATGCCGGGCCGATCTGCTCGCTGTGCTGCTCGCTCGATGCGCGCTGCCATGACCGCTGCAAGGAAGACGCGCGCTTTCCCGACCAGATCCTCGCCGTGCTGCGCAAGACGCTGCCGGGCTGGGCGGTGGCGCAGATCAATTCGCGCATCGGCCACTATATCGGCGTGCTGTCGCTGCTCGCTCTGGTCATCGCGGCGATCCTCGGCGTCATCTATCTCCAGGCGAGCTTCGCTCCGCCGGACGAGCGGGCGGCGGTCGGCAGCGTGCTGTTCACCCTGTATTTCATCCTGCTCATCATCGCCGGCGTTGCCGCCTGGCTGTTCGTGCTGGCGCAGGAGAGCCGGCGCGTGGCGCAGGAGGAGAGCCACCGCCAGACCGCGCTGCTGATGCGCGAGATCGAGGCGCACAAGCGCACCGATGCCAAGCTGCAAAAGGCCAAGGAGGTCGCCGAGGCGGCCAATCTGGCCAAGAGCCGCTATGTGGTGGGCATCAGCCACGAGCTGCGCACGCCGCTCAACGCCATTCTTGGCTATGCCCAGCTTCTGGAGCGTGATTCCGCCATTCCCGTGCACCGGCGCGACGCGGTGCGGGTGGTGCGCCGCTCGGCCGAGCATCTGTCGGGGCTGATCGACGGCCTGCTCGACATTTCCAAGATCGAGGCCGGGCGACTGCACCTGTCGCGCGACGAGGTGCGCATCGGCGAGTTCCTCGACCAGGTGGTCGACATGTTCCGCCTGCAGGCGACCGCGAAGGGCATCGACTTCGTCTATGTCCGGCCCGAGCGCCTGCCGGCGGTGGTCTATACCGACGAGAAGCGGCTGCGGCAGATCCTCATCAACCTGCTCTCCAACGCCATCAAGTTCACCGCCAGCGGGCGGGTGGCGCTGCGCGTCGCCTATCGCAACCAGGTGGCCGAGTTCGAGGTGGAGGATACCGGCATCGGCATTCCTGCCGCCGACCACAAGCGCATCTTCGAGCCGTTCGAGCGCGGGGAGCGGGCGGGCACCTATTCCACCGCCGGCATCGGCCTCGGCCTCACCATCACCAAGCTGCTGACCGAGATCATGGGCGGGGAGATCGCGCTCACCTCGGCGCCGGGGGAGGGCAGCATCTTCCGCGTCAAGCTGATGCTGTCGGAAGTGACCAACCCCTCGCGCCTCGGGCCGATCCAGCACCGGCGGATCGTCGGCTATGCCGGCCCGCGCCGCACGATTCTGGTGGCCGATGACGACGCCGCCCATCGCGACCTGATGCATGAGCTGCTGGTGCCGCTCGGCTTCACCGTGCTCGCCGCGGTCGATGGCGTCGCCGCGCTCGACATGGTCCGGCAATGGGACCCGGACGTGCTGCTGCTCGACATCTCCATGCCCGGCCTCAATGGCTGGGAGGTGGTGCGCCTCGTGCGCGACGAGGGCTTCGCGCGGCTGAAGATCGTCATGATCTCGGCCAATGCCGGCGAGATCCGCGAGGGGCTGGCGGCCCGCCAGCATGACGATCAGGTGGTCAAGCCGGTGCATCTGCGCGGCCTGCTGGAGAAGCTGGAAAAGCTGCTGGAACTGCAATGGATCGGCGAGGGCGAGATGCTGCCGGCGAGCGCGCCGGTGCCGATCGCCAGCCTGCGCCCGCCGGCGGGTCGCCATGTCGAGGATCTGATGAAGCTCGGCGAGATCGGCTATGTGCGCGGCATCAAGGCCAAGCTCACCGAGATCGAGGGCGACGCCCCCGAGAACGGCGCCTTCGTCGCGCATATGCGCGATCTCATGGAAACCTTCGACCTCAAGCAATACATGGCCGTCCTGGAGGCGTTGCGCAGCAATGATGCATAGCGTGGAGCGCCGCGACATCATCCTCGTGGTGGACGATTCCCCCGAGACGCTCAGCCTCCTCACGGATGCGCTGGAGGCGGCTGGCGCCACCGTGCTGGTGGCGGTGGAGGGCGCCAACGCGCTCGCCCTGGTCGAGCGCATTACCCCCGACGTCATTCTGATGGACGCGGTGATGCCCGGCATGGACGGTTTCGAGACCTGCCGCCAGCTCAAGCGCAACAAGGCCGTGGCCCATGTGCCGGTGATCTTCATGACCGGCCTGTCGGAGACCGAGCAGATCGTGAAGGGGCTGGAGGCGGGCGGGGTCGATTATGTGACCAAGCCGATCTCGCCGGACGAGCTGATCGCCCGCATCCGCGTGCATCTGTCCAATGCCCGGCAGACTCACAGCGCCCGCGCCGCGCTGGACGCCTCCGGCCGTTTCCTGCTGTCCGCCACCCGCGCCGGGCGGGTGCTGTGGAGCACGCCGCAGGCGACCACGCTGCTCGCCGCCATCACCACCTCGCCGCCGGGCGACAGCCTGATGCTGCCCGAGCCGGTGTGCCGCTGGCTGGCCGGGCGCCGGGGCGACGAGGCGGGCGCGGCGCCCGATGCCATCGACCTGCCGCTGGAGGGCAGCCCGCGCCGGCTGAAGCTCTCCTATGTCGGGCAGATCGGCCCGGAGGAACTGCTGCTGCGCATCCTTGAGGATGAGAGCCTGCCGCCCGAGCAGGTGCTCAAGGCCAAGCTGAACCTCACCGGGCGCGAGGCGGAAGTGCTGATGTGGGTCGCCCGCGGCAAGGCGAACCGCGATATCGGCGAAATTCTCGGCCTGTCGCCGCGCACGGTGAACAAGCACCTCGAACAGATCTACTCCAAGATCGGGGTCGAGAACCGGGCCGCCGCGACGGCGCTGGCGGTCACCGCGCTGGCGCCGAAATAGGCACGTTTCCAATAGGTTACTGTCTCACCTGACGCAGCGCCGGCCGTGCTTTGGCGCGGGCGGGCGCGTGCTTTTGCCGCCCGCTGACGCTGCGGAATTGGCCGCGCGCGATTAAATCGCAGGCTGAAAGTTTGAAATTTTGATGAAAATTAGAACGACTTTCGAACTAAATTGTTGCGCGATGCCTAACAACGTGTAACCTCTGTGCAAACACCGGACATTACCGGGAGGAAACCGTGTATAAATGGCTTGGCGCGCTTGGTTGCGCCGCTCTCACCGCCGCCACCGCGCTGGCCGCCATCAGCGGCGCGCAGGCCCAGCCGCGCACGCCCGGCCAAGCGCTCCAGCAGATGGTCGACCGCACCTGCGTGGTCGAGATCCGCTCGGGCAGCAATGGCGAGCGCCTTCAGCTTCAGAACATCTGCTTCAATCCGCGCGCGGTCCGCATCGCCTGGGCGGATGGACGGCTGGTCGATTACTGCCTCAACAGCGCCGGCGACGTGCGCTACGTGGTGAAGCTGAGCGACAATTACCGCCTCACCCGCGAACAGGACATCCTGCTCTGCCAGTAATGGGACGCCCCGCCCCAAGGCTCCCATGAAGAAAGGCGCCATCCCCCCCAGGATGGCGCCTTTTTCATGCCGTCTGAGATGGGGCAGCGCGTGGTCGCGCCCGCGCTAGAGCTTTTTCGGAGAACTCCGGTTCACCGAAAAAGCTCTAGCCCATTGTTCTGACGCATTTTCTTCACGCGAACCGGAATCCACTTCGCTCGAAAATGCGCTAGTCCGCGGGCCCCCGGCCGATCGGTGTCAGGCGCTCGGTCTCCTCGTCGCCGAACAGCCGCGAGCGGGTGAGAAAACGCTGGTCGCGCCCGTTCTCCAGGCTGAACATGCCGCCGCGGCCGGGCACCACGTCGATGATCAGCTGGGTGTGCTGCCAATAGGCGAATTGCGAGGGGCTCATATAGAACGGCGCCCCGCCGATCGCGCCGAGCCGCACATCCTCGTCACCGACAATGTAGTCACCCTTGGCGTAACACATGGGCGAGGAGCCGTCGCAGCAGCCGCCGGACTGGTGGAACAGCACCGGGCCGTGCTCGGCGGTGAGGGTGGCGATCAGCTCCAGCGCCGCCGGAGTCGCCAGCACGCGCGGCACCGTGTCCGCCGGCGCGTCCTTGGTCATCATGTCCATCCGGTCCTCCCGATAAAGAGCCGCCGCCCCGGTGAAGGGAACCGGGACGGCGTCAGTCGGTCACGCCAATGTGGCGAGAGGAAAGCCGGGCTCACGAGGAGCCCGGCGGAGGCGAGGCCGCGCTCAGAAGAAGCCGAGCTTCTTCGGGCTGTAGCTCACCAGCATGTTCTTGGTCTGCTGGTAGTGGTCGAGCATCATCTTGTGGTTCTCGCGCCCGATGCCGGACTGCTTGTAGCCGCCGAACGCCGCATGGGCGGGGTAGGCGTGGTAGCAATTGGTCCACACGCGGCCGGCCTGGATGGCGCGGCCGAAGCGGTAGGCGCGGTTGCCGTCGCGGGTCCACACGCCGGCGCCGAGGCCGTACAGCGTGTCATTGGCGATGGAGAGCGCGTCGGCGTCGTCCTTGAAGGTGGTCACGGACACGACCGGTCCGAAGATCTCCTCCTGGAAGATGCGCATCTTGTTGTGGCCCTTGAACACGGTGGGCTTCACATAATAGCCGCCGGCCAGTTCGCCGCCGAACTCGTTGCGCGCGCCGCCGGTGAGCACCTGCGCGCCCTCCTGCTTGCCGATGTCGATATAGGACAGGATCTTCTCGAGCTGCTCGGAGGAGGCCTGCGCGCCGATCATGGTCGCCGGGTCGAGCGGCGAGCCCTGCACGATGGCTTCCACCCGCTTCAGCGCCTTTTCCATGAAGCGGTCATAGATGCTTTCCTGGATCAGCGCGCGGCTCGGGCAGGTGCAGACCTCACCCTGGTTGAGCGCGAACATGACGAAGCCTTCGATCGCCTTGTCGAAGAAATCGTCGTCCTCGGCCACCACGTCGCTGAAGAAGATGTTCGGCGACTTGCCACCGAGTTCCAGCGTCACGGGGATCAGGTTCTGGCTGGCATACTGCATGATCAGCCGGCCCGTCGTGGTCTCGCCGGTGAAGGCGATCTTGGCGATGCGCGGCGAGGAGGCGAGCGGCTTGCCTGCTTCCAGACCGAAGCCGTTGACGATGTTCAGCACGCCGGGCGGCAGCAGGTCGGCGATCAGCTCGGCCAGCACGAGAATGCTCGCCGGGGTCTGCTCGGCGGGCTTGAGCACCACGCAGTTGCCGGCGGCGAGCGCCGGAGCCAGCTTCCACACCGCCATAAGGATCGGGAAGTTCCACGGGATGATCTGGCCGACCACGCCCAGCGGCTCATGGAAATGATAGGCGATGGTGTCGTGGTCGATCTCGCTGATGCCGCCTTCCTGCGCCCGCACGGCGCCGGCGAAATAGCGGAAATGGTCGATGGCCAGCGGCATGTCGGCGGCCGTGGTCTCGCGGATCGGCTTGCCATTGTCCCACGTCTCGGCGAGGGCGAGGAGGTCGAGGTTCTCCTCCATGCGGTCGGCGATCTTGTTGAGGATCAGCGCGCGCTCGGTGGACGAGGTCCGGCCCCAGGCGTCCTTGGCGGCATGGGCGGCGTCCAGCGCCTTCTCGATGTCGTCCTTGTCGGAGCGGGCGATCTCACAGATCTTGGCGCCCGTGATGGGGGAGGTGTTGTCGAAATAGCGTCCGGCCACCGGCTCGACGAATTTGCCGCCGATGAAATTGCCGTAGCGGGCCTTGAACGGGGACTGCTTGGTAATGGTGATTTCTGGCTTGTTCATATGTTTGTTCCTCCCAGGCTGGGAGCACCAAGATTGCACCGCCTGTGCCAGTGTCATCCCGCGCTGCACAAAATCGTTATTGCAGGACGGGAAAATATTGAAACCAAAGGCACAAGCAATCATCACGCAGTCGTGCCATCGCGATACCGCTGGACGGGCGGTCAAAACTTGGTAAAAACTGTCGGATAGAACAACAATGCCTGCGACACGTGTTGCAAAATGCAACACACGGGAGGATCGCATGCGGACGGAACCGACCCCGCGGGCCGTGCTCGCGGCGCGAAAGCAGTTCTTTCTTCAGGGCAGGGCGGAGGGGCCTCTGGTCGCCTCGGCGCTGTCCGAGCCGATCCTGCGCTCCTGGCAGCGTTGCGCCGCGCGTGGCCTCGACAGTGCCGCGCTGCCCCGGCTGGAGCCGCTCACCAGCCGCGAACTGCGCGAGGTGAGCGAGCGCCATGAGCGGCTGCGCCGCCTGTGCCGGCCGGAGATCGAAAGCCTCTATGCCGACGCCATGCAGACCGGCTGCGTCGTCATCCTCACCGATGATGAGGGCCTGATCCTCGACGCGCTCGGCCATGCCGATTTCGCCGCCCGCGCCGCCCAGGTGGCGCTGCGGCCGGGCGTGTTCTGGGGCGAAAGCTCGACCGGCACCAATGCGGTGGGCACCGCGCTGGTGGAAGGCCTGCCGATCGCCGTGCATGGCGGCGAGCATTATTACGACCCGCATGGCATTCTCAGCTGCTCGGCCGCGCCCATTATCGACCCCTATGGCCGCACCGTCGGCGCGCTCGACCTGTCCGGCCCGGCCGCGGTCGATCATCGCCACGCCCTCGGCCTCGTGCGCCTGGCGGTCGAGCAGATCGAGCATCGTTTCTTTGACGAGGATTTCGGCGGCCGCCGCGTGCTCCGCTTCCAGGCCGACCGCGCGCTTTTGGGCACCGCGCGCGAGGGCGTGCTGGTGTTCGAGGACGACCGTCTGGTGGCGGCGAGCCGCACCGGGCTCGATCTGGTCGGAGCCGGCTGGTCGGCGCTCGGCGTGCTCAGGGCGGGCGAATTGTTCGAAGGCCTGCCGCGGGCCGATTCCGCCGCCCATGTGCTGCGCGGCCCTGATGGACGTGAGCTTTACTGCCGGCTCGATCCGCCTGCCGGGCCGTCGGGCTCCACCGCCGGCCTGCGCCTGCCGCCCCCGCCGCGCCACGAGGAACGCCCCCGCGAGGAGGGGCCGCTGCTGCGTCCGGCTGACCGGGACATGGTCGCCCGCGCCGTGCGCATGGTCGAGGCCGACGTCCCCGTTCTCATCATCGGCGAGACCGGCACCGGCAAGGAGATGGTGGCGCATGACATTCACCGCCGCACCGGCCGCGCGGGCGGTCCCTTCGTGGCGGTCAATTGCGCGGCCATTCCCGAGACGCTGATCGAGGCCGAACTGTTCGGCTATGAGGACGGCGCCTTCACCGGCGCCCGCCGGCACGGCCGCAAGGGCCTGCTGCGCGAGGCGGAAGGCGGGGTGCTGTTTCTCGACGAGATCGGCGACATGCCGCTGCCGCTGCAATCGCGCCTGCTGCGCGTGTTGCAGGAGCGCGAAGTCGCCCCGCTCGGCGGCGGCAAGCCGGTCAAGGTCGACTTCGCGCTGGTCTGCGCCACCCATCGCGATCTGCGCACGCTGGCGGAGGCGGGCGGCTTCCGCTCCGACCTGTATTTCCGAGTGGCCCACTACACGCTGGAGTTGTCGCCGCTGCGCGCCTTCGACGATCGCGCCGCCACCATCGCCCATCTGTGGCGCCGCCTCGTGCCCGACGAGCGGCTCAGCCTCGCCCCGGACTGCCTCGACCGTCTCGCCACCTATGGCTGGCCGGGCAATTTCCGCCAGCTCGCCGGCACGCTGCGGGCTCTCGCCGCGCTCGCCGATCCGTTCCGCCCGGTCGGGCCGGACATGCTGCCGCCGGAGATCCGGGGAGCGGACACACGCGCCACCGACTGGCGCACACTGGCCTCATCGTCCGCCTCACTGCACTCACGCGCCGCTCCCCCGGAGAGCCTCGACACCCTCACCGTAGAGGCCATGCGGCGCATGCTGGACGCCTGCGGCGGCAACGTCTCGCAGGCCGCGCGGCGGCTCGGAATCAACCGCTCGACGCTCTATCGCCGCCTGCTGAATGCCTGAACCGTGCGGAACCCGAACGCCCCGCCATCCGTTGCCCCCATGGAAAACACCAATGGAGGCAAGCACATGGTTCGCGACCCGCGCATTCTCGACCAGAACCCGGTGGTGGTCGACCCCGCCAATGTCGATGCCGTCCTTGAGGATCGGACCACCGATGTGAGCGATTCCAAGGCCCCGCCGCTCGACGAGATCCACAACGACAACGATCCCAAGGACGGCGCCCGCAATGAGCGCACCGGCGGGCGTTTCGCGGCCGATACGCTGCAAACCGTCGACGGCTCCCCCCGACGGCACGCCGCAATCGCCGGCCGATCCGCGTCGATAGCTAAGCGATATCAATAGGTTCGGGGTCGCGCTCCGGCGCGTCCCCGTTGCGCTCGACCCGGTCGCGATGCAGCGCGGCGCGGGCCAGCAGCATCAGGGTCACCGGCGTGGTGATGGTCAGGAACAGCGCGATCAGCAGTTCATGCACCAGCATCCGCCCCTGCAGCACCGAAAAGCAGATCATCGAGCCGACCAGCAGGCACCCCGCCCCCACCGTCGCGCCCAGCGAGGGGGCGTGCACCCGCGAATAGAAATCCGGCAGCCGCAGCAGCCCGATCGAGCCGATCAGCGCGATCACCGCCCCGAGCAGGACCAGCACGGAGACTAGGAGAGCCGCCCAGAGCGGCAGGTCGGGTGCCTCGCTCATTCGATAACTTCCCCGCGCATCAAGAACTTAGCCATGGCGACCGTCGCCACGAAGCCGAGCGTGCCGATGAGCAGGGCGGCTTCGAAATAGAGCGTGGTGCCCGAGCCGATGCCGATGGTGATGAGCATCAGCATGGCGTTCACATAGAGCGTGTCGAGCCCGAGAATACGGTCCTGCGCCCGTGGTCCGCGCAGGAAGCGCACGGCGCACAGCCCCATCGAGACCGCCAGCATGATCTGCGCCAGGGTCAGCGACCAGCTGAGGATGAGGACGCTCATTCGAAGATCTCCCGAAGCAAGACCTCATAGCGCAGCTTGATGAGCTCCGCCCATTCCAGTTCGTCAACCAGATCAAGCACATGCAGCAGAAGTGTACCGCGCGAAGGGTCGTAGCTCACCCATTGCGTGCCCGGCGTGCAGGTGAGGATGATCGCCAGCACGGCGAGGCCGTAGCGGTCCGTCATCTCCAGGCGGAGGCTCATGAAACCGGCATGGGTCCGCCGTTCCGCCTCGCCCAGAATAATCCGCCCTACCGCAAGGTTGGAGCGGAAGACGTCGATGAAAACGCGTCCCGCGAGCTGCAGCACCGCGCGGGGGCGGCGCAGACGGGCGGGCGGCGGATCGAGCGCCACCATCGCCCAGGTGCCGCCGAACGCCACCAGCGCGCCGAACAGCACCGTGCCGGGGGCGACGCTCTGCTTCAGCAGCAGCCACATCACCACAAGTGCAAGGAACATCAGCGGAAATGGCAGCACGCGGCGGATCAGGCTCATGGCGCGGCCTCCGAGGGGACCCGCACCGGTGCGCCGGTGCCGAGTACGTCCTGGGCATAGACCTGCGGCCAGTAGAGCACCTGCGCGGTGGCCTCCATATAGCGCATGGCCGGTCCGCCAAGGATCGTCAGGCCCACGCAGATGAACAGCAGCGCGCCGATCGGCAGGATTTCGATCGCCCGTACCCGTGGAATCTCGTCGCCGGACGGAACCCACAGCGCGCGTATGCCCGAGCGGCTCATCGCGACCAGCGTGATAAAGCCCGACAGCATCAGCAGGATCACGAAAGCCCAGTCATCCGGCTTGATGCTGCCGGCTTCGTTGAGCAGGGCCGAGAGCATGGCGAATTTGGCGATGAAGCCCGAGAGTGGCGGCAGGCCGGCGAGCAGCACGGTGCAGGCGACAAACGCGCCGCCCAGCATGGCGATGGTGGCGGGGATGGCGACGCCCACCTCGTCCTCCTCATCCTCGATCTCGTCGTCCGGGTCGCCGAACACTTCCTGCGAGACGGCAAGCACATCCGCCCCCGCCTGGCGCCCGCGTTCAACCAGTTCGACCAGAAGGAAATAGGCGCAGATCGCCAGCGTCGAGACCACCAGATAGAACAGGGCTCCCGAGATCACCGCACTATTGCCGGTGCCGATCGCCGCCAGCAGGGTGCCGGAGGAAACCAGCACGCTATAACCGCCAAGCCGCTGCAGCGATTGCGACGCCAGCACGCCGATAGCGCCGAACACAATGGTCGCCAGGCCGCCGAAATACAGCCATTCCGCGCCGAAGCCAGCGGCGGCGCCGGCTTCCTCGCCAAAGGCGAGCAGGAACAGCCGCAGGATGACGTAGACGCCGACCTTGGTCATGATGGCGAACATCGCCGCCACCGGAGTGCTCGCGGCGGCATAGGTGGTCGGCAGCCAGAAGCTCAGCGGCCACATGCCCGCCTTCACAAGGAAGGCGACGCCCAGAATGCCGGCGCCGATTTCGAACAGCACCAGCGACGGACTGGAGAGCGCCGGTACCATCCGGCCGACATCGGCCATGTTGAGCGTGCCCGTCACTCCGTAGATCAGGCTCACCCCGACCAGAAACAGCGACGAGGCCACGAGGTTGATCGGGATGTAGTGCAGGCCGGCGCGGACCCGTGCCGTCCCGGAACCGTGCAGCACGAGGCCGTAGGAGGCTGCGAGCAGGATCTCGAAGAAGACGAACAGGTTGAACAGGTCGCCGGTAAGGAAGGCGCCGTTGAGGCCGGTCAGCAGGAACAGGAACAGGGTGTAAAAACGCGGCCCCGCCCGGTGCCAGCGGGCCAGCGAGAACACCAGTGCGGCGCAGCCGAGGATGGAGGTGACGAGCAGCATCAAGGCCGATAACCGGTCCGCCACCAGCACGATGCCGAACGGGGGTGGCCAGTTGCCCAGAGGGTAGACGATAAGGGAGGACCAGCGGTCTCCCACCGGCGTGTTGGCGATCGCCACAAGCGCCATCGAAATGACCAGCAGCGCCGCGACGGTGCCCAGGCTGAGGGCCATCTTGATGCGGCGCCGCCGTTCGCCCAGCAGCAGCATGAAGGCGCCCACCGCCAGCGGCAGCAGGATGGGGGCGATAACGAGATGGTCGACTGGGCTGCGCATCATTCAGCCTCCCGCCCGTCGACATGGTCGGTACCGGTGCGCCCGCGCGCGGCGAGCAGCACCACGAGAAACAGCGCCGTCATGGCGAAGCCGATGACGATGGCGGTGAGGACCAGCGCCTGCGGCAGCGGATCGGCCATCTTCGTGGGATCGCCGATGCCGCCCGGCGCCAGTATCGGCGGCGCATCGAGCGTCACCCGGCCCATCGAGAAGATGAACAGGTTGACGGCGTAGGAGATCAGCGAGAGGCCGATGATCACCTGAAAGGTGCGCGGACGCAGCACCAGCCACACACCCGAGGCGGCTAAAATGCCGATGCCGAGGGAGAGGACTATCTCCATCTCTCGCCTCCTTCCGTGGCCTGCGAGGCGCGCGTGGAGCGCAGCGACTGGTGCGCGAGGGCGATGAGGATCAGCACGGTGGCGCCGACCACCAGCGCGAACACGCCGAGATCGAACAGCAGGGCGGTCGCGAGCGGTATCTTCCCGAGCACCGGCAGGTCCAGATACTGGAAATGCGAGGTGAGGAAGGGGTAGCCGAACACCCAGGAGCCGATGCCGGTTCCCACCGAGGTCAGCAGGCCGAGCCCCATCCAGCGCAGCGGCAGGACCCGTAAATGGTCCTCCACCCAGCGCGTGCCGCTCGCCATATATTGGATGACGAAGGCGATCGAGAGGGTGATGCCCGCCGCAAAGCCGCCGCCGGGCAGGTCGTGGCCGCGCATGAACAGGTACACCGCCAGAACGGCCACCACCGGAAACAGCCAGTTCATGATGAGGCGCGGAATGAGCAGATAGTCGCTCACCGTGTCGCCCGGCGTGCGGTCCGGCGCGGCGTCGTCCAGCGCATCCTGAAGACGCTGCTGCTCGGGCAGTTCCTCGCTTTCCGGCGCTGGCCGGAACCGGCGCAGCAGCGCGAAGACGGTCAGCCCCGCCAGGCACAGCACGACGATCTCGCCCATCGTGTCGAAGCCGCGGAAATCGACCAGGATCACGTTGACGATGTTGGTGCCGCCGCCCTCCGTATAGGCGCGCTCGACAAAGAAGCGCGAGATGCTCTCCGGCAGCGGGCACGTCATCATGCAATACGACAGGAAGGCGAGGGCGCCGCCAAAGGCGCAGGCGATGCCGAAATCCGCATAGCGGCGCATCAGGGTCGAGAGCGGCGGCCGCGTCGGGTAGTTGTCCTCGATCCGCTTCGGTAGCCAGCGCAGGCCCAATAGCAGCAGGACCGTGGTGACAATCTCCACCAGCAACTGCGTCACGGCGAGGTCCGGCGCCGAGAGCCACACAAAGGTCAGGCAGGTGACGAGGCCAGCGCCGCCGACCAGAACGAGGGCGGCGAAGCGGTGATATTTCGCCTGATAGGCGGCGGCGAGGGCGCAGCCCGCACCAACGATCCACATCAGCGCGAAGGCCGGCTCGACCGGGGTTGCCGGCAGCGTGCCGGTGCCCGCCACCCCGCCGACGAGGATCGGCGACAAAGCGGCGAGTGCCGCCAGCAGCACCACAAGCCGCATTTGCGGCTGAAGACGGCGCGTGCCGAGGGCCCCTTCCGCCGCAGGCGCCCATTGCAGCGCCAGCGTTGCCAGGGCCTTCTCGAAGATGCGCTGTCCCTTGAGGCCGCGAATCACCGGCGGCCCCTCAATGCCGCTGTTGAGATAGTCGCGCAGGGCGAGGTACAGCAGGATGCCGCCGCCAAGGGCAATGCAACTCATCAATAGTGGCAGCGTGAAGCCATGCCACAGGGCCAGACTGTAATAGGGTGTTGAGCCGCCCAGCACGGATTCGACCGCCGTCGCCAGCAGCGGACCGACCGTGAAACTCGGCACGATGCCGATCAGCAGGCAGATCAGCACCAGCAGTTCGATCGGGAAGCGCATCCAGTGCGCGGGTTCATGCGGCCGGCGCGGCAGATCGATTGGCGGCGGGCCGAAGAACACGCCAAGTATGAAGCGCAGCGAGTAGGTGACGCTGAAGACGCCGGCCAGTGTCGCCCAATAGGGCAGGCTGTCATCGAGCAGCGAGCCGGTATGGTCCGCCACCGCCTCGGCGAAAAACATCTCCTTGGAAATGAATCCGTTAAGCAGCGGCACGCCGGCCATGGAGGCGGCCGCCACCATGGCGAGGGTGCCGGTGAAGGGCATGTAGCGGTAGAGCCCGCTCAGCTTGCGCAGGTCACGGGTGCCGGTCTCGTGGTCGATGATCCCCGCCGCCATGAACAGCGATGCCTTGAAGATGGCGTGGTTCATGGTGTGGAAGATGGCCGCGACCGCCGCCAGCGGGCTGCCAAGGCCGAGCAGCAAGGTGATCAGCCCGAGATGGCTGATGGTCGAATAAGCCAGAAGGCCTTTGAGGTCCTGCTGATAGATCGCCGCGAAGGCGCCAAGCAGCAGGGTGATGAGGCCCGCCGGCACCACCATGTAGAACCAGGCATCCGTGCCGGCCATCACCGGCCACAGCCGGATGAGCAGGAATATGCCCACCTTCACCATCGTCGCGGAATGCAGATAGGCGGATACAGGCGTCGGCGCCGCCATGGCGTGCGGCAGCCAGAAGTGGAACGGAAACTGGGCGCTCTTGGTGAAGGCGCCGAGCAGGATCAGCACCAGCGCGGTCGTGTAGAGGTCGCTGTCGAGGATCAGTTCGCGGGAGGCCAGCACCTCGTCGAGATCGTAGCTGCCGACGATGCGCCCGACCAGCAGCACGCCGACCAGAAGGCACAGCCCGCCCGCCGCGGTGATGATCAGCGCCATGCGCGCGCCGTCGCGGGCCATGGCGCTGTGGTGCCAGTAGCCGATCAGCAGGAATGAGAAGAGGCTGGTCAACTCCCAGAAAAACACGATCTGGATGAGGTTGCCGGAGATCACCACGCCCACCATCGCGCCCATGAAGGCGAGCAGGAAGGAAAAGAAACGCGGAACCGGGTCGTCCGGCGACATGTAATAGCGCGCATAAAGCGCCACGAGCGCGCCGATGCCGAAGATCAGCAGGGCGAAAAGCCAGGCCAGGCCGTCAAGCCGCAGGGTGAAGTCGAGCCCCAGCATGGGCAGCCAGTCGAGACGCAGACGCACGGGCTCCTGCGCGGCCACATCGGGATAGAGCGCGACGATGATGGCGCAGCCGGCGACCGCGATGGCACCGGCGAGGACGGCGGCAGCGTTACGCGCATTGGTCGGCAGGAAGCCCGCCAGCAGGGCGCCCGCGAAGGGCAGAACCAGCGCGGCGAGGAGCAACCAGCCATTCGACATTTGCGCGTCTGCCCTCCTGCTATCGCCCCGATCTTGCGTGATTTCGCCCATTATGGTTGATTTGCGTGTCGTCACGCAAGGCAAAAGCCATGGAATTGGCGCCGGAACAGTGCCGGGCCGCTCGGGGACTGCTGAATTGGACCCAGGAGCGGCTGGCGGAGGAGGCGGGGGTCTCGCGCAGCACCGTGCGGGACTTCGAATGCCATCGTCACGTCCTGCATCGCGGGACGGAAACGCAGATCGTCCGCACGCTGCAGGAGGCCGGAGTGATGCTGCTGCCGTCCGGCGAACATGGCCCCGGCGTGCGCATCCGCTGAGCGGGCGTGCCGCGTTGCGGTGGGCCGGGCCCCGCCTGCCTCCGTCGACGCCTTGGGGCCGCTCTGCTTCGCGCCGCGCCGTGAAAGGGATGCGGAATTTTTCCAGCCCCCTGCGAATGTCGCCAGGGTACGGAGTTACTTTCAATGCCGGTCCGATCTACCCTAGCCGGCGGCTTCATGCCGTCGTCGCCTCTCCTCACCAGGCAGAATAATGAATCACGTCACTGATCCGCATCGAGAAAGTCCGGTCATCCGCACCGTCGCCATGCCCGCCGACACCAATCCGGCGGGCGACATTTTCGGCGGCTGGCTGATGGCGCATATGGATCTGGCGGCCGGCAACGTGGCGACCCGGCGAGCCAAGGGGCGCGTCGCCACCGTTGCCGTCGAGGGCATGAGCTTTATCAGCCCTGTGCTGGTGGGCGATGAAGTCAGTTTCTACGGTGATGTGCTGTCGGTTGGTCGCAGCTCGCTGCGCATACGGGTGGAAGCCTGGCGACGCCCGCGCGAGGAGGAAGTCATGAACAAGGTCACGGAGGCGATCTTCACCTTCGTCGCGATCGGAGCGGATCGCCGGCCGCGGGCGGTCGATTCCTCGTCGGTGGACTGACGGCTCAGGACCCTATCCTTGCGCGCCAGTCGGGGCGCGCCGATGGGGTCGAACGGATGATCGGATGCGTGTGGACCGTCCGCCACGCGCGGTTGGCGGGCGGTGCCGCCTTTGATAACGTGCCTCCCTCGCGCCTAAGCGGCGCCGTGGGCCTGTAGCTCAATGGTTAGAGCCGACCGCTCATAACGGTCTGGTTGTAGGTTCGAGTCCTACCGGGCCCACCAGATTTTCCGAGGGGCTTTGATTTTCCATCGTTTTTTGCTCCTTTTGCCCCGCCGTTCGGCGAGACAGGCGAAAGTGGGACAATCGGACGGGCCGCCAGAGCGTCAAGCCGGGCGAAGGCGTTCGCGGCCATAAGCTTGCGCTGCGCTTTGCGGACGTAGATTTCAGCCGTCTCCAGCTTCGACCAGCCGAACACGGCGCAGAGCTCGGAAGCCGTAGCCCCGCTTTCGGCGAGGATCGTCGCCGCCGCCTTACGGACGCCATGGGCCGAGCAATGCGGCAGGCCAGCCTCATTGCACCAGTCACGGAAGCGGTTGCCGAAACTCTCCTTCGTGTAGGGCTTGCCATGTGCCGACACGACGAAGGACCGCTCGCCAATGGGCGTGGCGGCAATGATCTTGCGCAGTTCGGCGCGCACGGGGATCTCGATCCGCACGGGGCGCCGGTTGCGATTCTTCTCCTGTGTGAACGCGAAGTATCCGCCTTCAACGTGCTGCGGCCCAAGCGCATAGATGTCGCCGCGCCGCCCGCCTGTGTGGAGTAGGAGCGCCAGCGCCAGCCGCGCCATGCTGCCGATCGGGTGCGCGATCTCGAACCGCCGCACCTCTTCCACCGTCCAGGCGTGGAACCCCTCGCTCGACGTGTTGATCTTGCCAATGCCGGCCGCTGGGTTTGCCTTCAGCAAGCCCTCAAGCACGCACCAGGCGAAGAATGCTTTAAGGTACTTCACCAGCTTGTCGGCGGCGCCGGGCGTCTGCCGGCGCTTGTCCCGGCTCTTCTCAATATCGCTACGGCGGAAAGCGGCCAGCGGGAGCGGCCCGGCGTTGACGGCGTACCGATCCAGCACGCTGCGCTTGTCGCGCTGCGTCGCGGGCTCATGGCCCTTGAAGAGCGAAGACGCATAATAGCGGTTCAATGCCCACTGAAAGCTGCCATCGGGCACTCGCTCCAGCTTTGGCCGGCCATCCTCAGGAACGCCGCGCAGAGCGCGGAAGTATGCCGCCACGAAGGCGTCAGAGAGCGAGCCATCCTCATTGAGCGCGGCGCGGATGCGCACCTTCTTGCGGCCCGGAACCCGGACATACCAGCGCACATTTCCGCGCGCGTCGGTGTCGGGGCTCAGATGCCGGAGCTTGATCTCGGCCATCAGAGCACGCGGCCATCGAGCGGATTATGCGCGAGGGGGGCCTCGCGGAGCGCCTGCCAATGGTCGTGGATCGCCTGCACGTCCCAAAGCATGATTGCACCGATCTTAAGGCCGGCCGGCATCTTGCCTTCGGCCACCCAATTATCGAAGGTCGACGGGGACACACTCAGGCTGGCGGCCGCCTCATCCCGGCGAAGGGCGAAGCGCGGCAGCGTCTGTTGCCTCAGGGAGCGGGCGGTCACCGGGCGAACCCCTTTCTCCAGCATTGAGCCCTGTTGCGAGTGCCTCACACCAACTCGCCCTGAGCGGCGGTCACCGCCGGCACCAGACGATTCGGGCGAGTTGCAGACCCGCCGAAGAGCCGCGCGCAACCCTGAATGATCACGCCATCAACCTTGGCTTCGTAATAGAAGCGCGGCCGATTCATGCTCGGTATCCCGGCCGTGAAGCGCGAAACTTCGCCGCCATCGAACACGATCTCCGCACCGAGCGGGCTGACCGACAGCAGAGTGACGCGGGCGGCGAGGTCTTCATCTTCGATGATCTTGAGAACGGCTTCGCCGAACCGCCCCTCACCCGTCAGCCCGCACGAGGGCAAGGGCTGCGCCTGGGGCTCTTCGCCAACAAACCCGCCACGCGTGTAGCCAGGCAGGCGGAAGTGCCAGATGCGCCAAACGTTGCGGGCAGCCTCCTTGCGGAGCCCGCCACCGATGAGCGCGATAAGCATAAAGGCTGCGCGGAACGGGTCCACATCGATGCCGCCGCCGGGGCCAACCCGCCCCTTCAGGATGTCGGGGCCGAAGCGGCCGCTCGGATCATGCTCAAACTGCGCACTCTGCTCCCGCAGGGCGCGCGAGGTTTCGGTGAAGGTGCTCATCTCGATGCCGAGCATGGCGACCATCTGGGCGCCAAAAGTGTTGAGTTTCATAGCGGGCCTCTAGTTTCTGGGCGCAATCCGTCATTAGTCCCATGATAGGATGTCCGCCGGCGTTAAATCAACAATTAATGGGATTGACCCAGCAATTAGAGCGACGTTTTCCACACTCGATATCGGAATTCCGATATCACCGCCCCCCATCTAGGCGTGCTCGTTACCCCCTGCGGGATCATCATCCTCCGCCGGGTCGTCATCCTCGGGGAAGTCGTCGTCCTCGATGTCTGGATCGCCATCAAGCTGATCGAGCATGAAGATGAGCGACTCGATGGCGCGCTCAACCCGCTGGCGCAGGGCCAGGCGCTCCACCATCACGAATTCGCGGGTGTGCGCGTTCATGCCCGCGCCTCCCCGGCCAAGGCCGCCATCTCCCGCACGAACCGGATGAACACGAGCACATCCCAATCCATGTCGTTGTCGGCGACGCCATACCACTCACACGTCGGGACACTTTCATGCAGCACAACGCGAGCCTTCACGTAGAGCCCCGCGAGCCCCTGCGCCGGAATGGCGTGGATCTTCTCCGCCAGATCCCTCATCTGCCTGAGCACGGCATCGGCCGCTTCCATGCTGGCGTCGAGGCCATTGGCGGCCGAGGCGGTGCGATAGTGCTTGTACAGGTACCAGCCCGCTTCTCCATGTCCTGCGGAGAGCCTCTCAGCCATGGCTCGGGTAGCAAGCTCGATCTCCGTCCAGCGCCGCCATAGCGGCAGCCAGGTGGCGTGCAAGCGGTCGAACTCGGCGCCGAGGCGGATAAGTTCGGCGTCGGGATGCGGCTCGCCAGCGAGGGCAAGCGCGCCGGCCGGCACGGCAGCAGCCATCGTGCCGAGGCCGATTGTGCGCAGCGCCTCGCGCCGGCTGGGGATGCACTTCTCCCGTTCGCGATCATGGGTGCCCATGCGCGTGCTCCATTGATTGAAAACGTTAATGTTGATATATTTCGCTCACAATGAGCGGATGTCAATAGGTAGCAATCAAAGTGAGCGAAAACGATCAGTTGACCGGCCGCCAGATTGCTGCAGGCCGCGTGCTTGCGGGCCTCGGTCAGGCCGAACTGGCGGATGCCGCTTCCATTTCGGTGCCGACTCTGCGGCGCATGGAGGCGAGCGCCGGGCCTGCCACAGGATTGACGAACAATGTTGCGGCGGTGAAACGCGCCCTTGAGGCCGCTGGCGTCATCTTCGTCGCCGAGAACGGCGAGGGTCCCGGGGTGCGGTTGAGGAAGAGTTGACGAAAGGTGATCCGGTGCAGTTAGATAATACTGCACGGCCCATCGGGGAGATTTCTCCCCCCATCGTCTAGCCCGGTTAGGACGCCCGACTTCTAATCGGGAAACGTCGGTTCAAATCCGACTGGGGGCCGGCAAACATCAACTATACCCGCCATTTTCTTTGAAATTCACTAGGGTAATTTGATATGAAATGCCCGCACTGCACTATTGCCATACACACAATTTGGTACCCGAGCAGATTTATATATAAGGACCAAAGATTCCATGAGTGGAGATATCGTATATGTACCTGCCCCAATTGCAAAGAGGACGTATTGCAGTACACGGACGGTTCTTCTGTCGACAATTGGACCAACTTACTTCCAAAAGTTGGATCACGGGGCCCTGTATCGAATCTTGTTCCGACTTCTATTGCAGACGATTACAGAGAAGCATGTGAAGTAATTTCATTTAGCCCAAAGGCATCCGCCGCTCTATCAAGGCGCTGCCTGCAGAATATACTTCGAGCGAATGGATATATTGCAAAAGATTTATCGAAAGAAATTTCCTTATTTCTTGATGAAGCGGACACATCCAAAGCTCCATCAACGATCCTCAGAATGACTGTTGATGCCATTCGAAATTTCGGAAACTTCTCTGCACATCCTATTAACGATGTTACATCCTTGCAAATTATTGATGTCGAGCCGGAAGAGGCGGAGTGGTGCTTAGAAATAATCGAAGAAATGTTTGATCATTTCTATGTCCGACCAGCCGAAGCCGCCGCCAGAAAGCGCGCCCTAGATGAAAAACTTAAGGCCGCCGGCAAGCCGTTGTCTAAGTAAACCGCCCGACCCCGGTTACCGCCCCTGCCCCCGAGCGGGGTTGAGCCCATAGCGGGCTTCCATAGCTCGGCCGAGATTGCCGCGCTTGGTAACGCTCTGCGCCATCCGGTCTTCAAGCTGCCGCCAAAGCACATCAACCTGCAGCGAGCCATCGGCGCCTGTCGAAACCTTCGCGTCCCCCTGATAGCCGGCCGGAGCGTTGTAGTTGTTCACGGTGACACGCGGCGGGGCAGTGCCATTTGCGACGGGACGCCGCACCGACGAAAGCAGCGCCGAGGGCGACGGCACGGAAACCGCCCCGCCGGAAGCATAGCCTTTGAGCCCCGCCCGCATCGCGTCCAGCACGGCAGGCCCGCCAGCGGCGCGCACCGACTGCTGATCAAAGACATACTCACCACGATGAACCACGCCGGCCGGCTGGTACTTGCCGCCCGCGCCCGTGAAGCCGCCTTCGGCGAACTTGGGCGTACCGCTGAATGCCGAGGTGATGAGCGAGCCCAGAGCGCCCGTCTTGCTGTCGAAAAGCGTATTGATCGACATGTCCGCCAGCTTGTCGATGACGCGGCCGA
>NZ_JAHCQH010000021.1:0-11761 GCF_018449475.1 Ancylobacter radicis
CTCGCCAAGGAGATCGCGTTCGGTTCCACCGCGGCGACGCTGCGCGGGGCGATCGGCTGGCGGCACGCCTTTGGCGACATCGACCCGACGGTGACGCAGGCCTTTGCCGGCTCGGACGCCTTCACCGTCACCGGCGCGCCGATCGCCGAGGACGCGGCGGTGCTGGAGGCCGGGCTCGATGTGCTGATCAGCGCGACCTCGACGCTGGGTATCGCCTATACCGGCCAATATGGCGACGGCGTCACCGAGAACGGCTTCAACGCACGGCTGAGCGTGCGGTTCTGAGGGGGCGGCGGCGGGGGGCGGCTCTACGCCTCCCCGCCGGCCAGATGGCCGACCGTAAGAGCGCGCCTCAAAACAAAACCGCCCCGCGCCGATGCGGGGCGGTTGGTTGATCCCGACCGGGTGCCAGCGGATCAGCCTGCGCGCAGGAGGTTCGCTTATGCACCAGATGGCTCTCGGGAAGCCGCCTGTTCCTGCCTCCGACGGGATCCCGCCCATCTGCCTAATTGCGCCCGTATAAGCGGATTTCCGCAAAGCCGTTTCTCTCCTCCATCGCTTGCGCGACCGGCAAGCAGCAGAACTGCTTCGCCTTCGTGCAAGTCGTTGCACTCCAGGCAACGACGACCGCCGAAAGGGCCTTTCCGGTAGCTGCTGCAGCCCGTCGAATGTCGCCCATTCGCTGGAACGGATGGGCACATGCGCGACTATCGTAAACGTGGCGATCGGATAGCGGCCGGGAAGATCGGTGGATTGGACCGGCACGCGACGGGGAAGGGGCGGATCGATATGTCCGTCACGAGGCTGGCCCGCCTGATTGGTCGACGCATGGCCCGCGAGATGTTCGAGGCGGAAGGACCGCATGATAAGGTCGGGCTGAAGGTGAAGCCCCCTTCGCTAGGCCGGGAGCCGTCCGGCAGATCTTGAACGGCTGAATCAGCTGTGGCCAGATCGCCGTGACCGACGAGGGTCGCAGGAGGCTTCCATGACATGCGTTGCGCTCTATGCCCGCTACTCCTCCGATAATCAGCGTGATGCGTCGATTGAAGACCAACTGCGCCAGAGCCGGGATTATGCCGAGCGGCAGGGCTGGAGCATCGTCGAGGGCTACACCGATCGCGCCATCTCCGGCGCCTCACTGATCCGTGCCGGCATCCAGAAGCTCATGGCCGATATGCAGGACGGCCGGTTCGACATCGTGCTGTCCGGGCACTCGACCGCATCAGCCGGAACCAGGAGGATGTCGCCGCCGTCTATAAGCGCATGCGCTTTGCCGGGGTCAGGCTCATCACTCTCTCAGAGGGCGAGGTCAGCAAACTGCATGTCGGCCTCAAGGGCACGATGAACGCGCTGTTCCTGAAGGATCTGGCGCTCAAGACCCACCGGGGGATCCGTGGCCGGGTAGAGGCGGGCAAGCTCGGTGGCGGCAATGCCTATGGCTATCGGGTGGTGAAGCAGCTCGACGTCCGAGGCGAGCCGATCCGCGGCGAACGCGAGATATCCGGCTTGATGTTCTGCGGGTGCTGTGACCAACCCTATGTCCGCCGGGGCCAGGACCGCTATTGCTGCACCAGCCACTTGATGGGGACCGGCCGCACCAAAAGCCGGACCATCACTCGTGACAAGCTTGAGGCGCGCGTGGTCAACGGCCTGAAGAACCGGCTCATGGCGCCGGACAAGGCGGCAGAGGCCATGCGCGCTTTCGCAGAAGAGACCAACCGGCTCAACCGGGAGCGTCGGACATCGCGCGAATCTGACCAGCACGAGCTGCCCCAAATTAAGGGCGCTATTGGCGAGATCGTCGCGAGGCGATTTATGCCATCGGCCAACTCGTCACCCGTTTCGTGCTCACACCGGGTGCCAAGCGTGGGGAAGTGCACGCCGTGCCGCATGGTGACATCGTCTCTATTGCTAACTGGGGTGTCGCAGGAAACAGACAGGCCCTGCAAAGCCGATCACCTTACCCATCGCGCCCGCACTCTCGCGCGAGTGTCGGAGCCGATGCAGCCACGGGCTTGACCCGGGGATCCATGACTTTCTTGCCGTCCGCACCCGGCCGAAGACGTGGATGACCGGATCAAGTCCGGCCATGACGGCGCGTGGGAGGAGAGACGCCCGGCCGCTCAACAGCGAATCCCCTCACCCCTCCACCCGAAACTCCCGCGCCAGCTCATCCCCGGCCAGCGCGACCACCGCCGGGCGCAACGCCTCCAGCCGCTCGCGGCAGAAGGCGGCGACCTCGCGCGGCAGGCGCCCCAATTCCTGCCGACGGGCGATCAGCGTGAGATGGCGCGCAAGGCCCGGACCGGGCAGCGGACGGCAGATGAGACCGTCCAGCGCCAGCCCCGCCTCCACCAGACAGAGCGGCGTGGTGATGGCGAAGCCCGCCCCGTCCGCCACCGCCGCCGTCACCCCATAGGGCGTGTCGAATTCCAGCGGGCGCGGCAGGTCGAGCCGCAGGCGGCGCAGATGCCGCTCGATCTCCATGCCGGTCTTGGAGCGGGCGGAATAGCGGACCAGCGGCAGCGCCCGCGCCAGTTCCTCCAGATCGCCCGCCCGCGTCGGGGTCGGTTGGTCGGACGGCATCAGCAGCACATAGGGTTCGGAAAGCAGCGGCCAGCGCTCCAGCCCCTCGATCTCGTCGAGCTCATCCGCCCCCACCAGTAGGTCGAGCTGGCGGGTCAGCAGCGCCCCGGCATGGGAGGCGGTGAGGCCCGACAGCAGCGAGACCTGCTCGGCTCGCTCGCCCAGCGCCCGCGACAGCGGCCCCATCAGCGCACGCGAGAGCGAATCGACCAGCCCGGCGCGCAACAGCGGCAGGCGGGCATGTTCGGCCTCGCGCAGCAGCGGGGCGATCTGCCGGGCTTCCGAGAGCAGCGCGCTTGCCCGCTGGCGCAGCGCGCCGCCCGCGCCGGTGAGCGCGAGGGGTCGGGCCGAGCGGTCGAAAAGCTGCACGCCGATGCGTCGCTCCATCTCCGCCACCGCCTGCGAGATCGCCGGCTGCGTCAGCCCCATCCGCCGCGCCGCTTCCGCCATGGAGCCGGCGTCGCAGACGGCGAGGAAGATCTCCAGCGCGCGCAGGTCGAAGGGAAGCGTGTCGGCCATGATGGTCCTCGGGTGGTCCCTCTTCCCGCATCCAAGGGAACAACGTCATCCTGAGGTGCCCGGCGGCACGCCGGGCCTCGAAGGATGTCCCGGCCCTCCATCCTTCGAGGCTCGCTGCGCTCGCACCTCAGGATGACGGCGCCCGGATGAACCTCACTATAACTCAAACTTATATTACCCGCGCAATCGGTCCGTACTATAGCTGGATCAACCGTTCAGCGAGCCGTCCATGCGCTATTCCTTCCTGAGCCTCCTCACCAATGGCCTCACCGGGCAGAAGGGCTGGAAACCGGCCTGGCGCGATGCCGCGCCGAAGCCTGCTTACGATGTCATCATCGTCGGCGGCGGCGGGCATGGGCTGGCGACCGCCTATTACCTCGCCCGCGTCCACGGCATCCGCAATGTGGCGGTGATCGAGAAGGGCACTATCGGCTCCGGCAATGCCGGGCGGAACACCACCATCATCCGCTCCAACTATCTCCTGCCGGGCAATGAGCCGTTCTACGAATGGTCGATGAAGCTCTGGGAGGGGCTGGAGCAGGAGCTGAACTACAACGCGATGGTCAGCCAGCGCGGCATCCTCAACCTCTACCATTCCGACGCCCAGCGCGACGCCTATGCACGGCGCGGCAATGCCATGCGGCTGAACGGCGCCGATTCCGAGCTGCTCGACCGCGAGGGGGTGCGCGCCATGTACCCCTTCCTCGATTTCGACAATGCGCGCTTCCCCATCCAGGGCGGGCTGATGCAGCGCCGCGCCGGCACCGCGCGGCATGACGCGGTGGTGTGGGGCTATGCCCGCGGGGCGGACAGGCTCGGCGTCGACATCATCCAGAATTGCGAAGTGACCGGCTTCATCCGCGAGGGCGAGGCCATCACCGGGGTCGAGACCACGCGCGGCGCCATCCGCGCCAAGAAGGTCGGCCTCGCGGTCGCCGGCTCCACCTCGCGCGTCGCCGCGCAGGCCGGGCTCACCCGTCTGCCGATCGAAAGCCATGTGCTGCAGGCTTTCGTCTCGGAGGGGCTGAAGCCGATGGTCGACGGCGTCATCACCTTCGGCGCCGGGCATTTCTACATCAGCCAGTCCGACAAGGGCGGCCTGGTCTTCGGCGGCGACATTGACGGCTATAACTCCTACGCCCAGCGCGGCAATCTGCCGGTGGTGGAGGATGTCGCGGAAGGCGGCATGGCGCTGATGCCGCGCATCGGCCGGCTGCGCCTCCTGCGCATGTGGGGCGGCATCATGGACATGTCGATGGACGGCTCGCCGATCATCGACCACACGCCCATTCCCGGCCTCTATCTCAATGCCGGCTGGTGCTATGGCGGCTTCAAGGCGACCCCGGCCTCGGGCTGGTGCTTCGCCCATCTGCTGGCGAAGGATGAGCCGCACAAGGTCGGCGCCGCCTTCCGCCTCGACCGCTTCCGCACCGGCCACCTCATCGACGAAAAGGGAGTCGGCGCCCAGCCGAACCTGCATTGATGCGCATTCCCTGCCCCTATTGCGGCGCGCGCGACGCCCATGAATTCGCCTATCTCGGCGATGCCACGCTGACGCGACCCGACCCGGCCGCGCCGGACGCGGAAGGCCGCTTCTTTGATTACGTCTACCAGCGCACCAACCCGGCCGGGGCGCATGAGGAGTGGTGGTACCACGCTCAAGGGTGCCGCCAGTGGGTGAAGGTCGCCCGCGACACCCGCACCCACGCGATCGGCGGCGCCACGCTGGCGCGCGACGGCGCGGCGACCTCGGGAGACCCCGCATGAGCCGCCTTCCCGTCGGCGGTCTGATCGACCGCGCCCGCCCGCTGGCCTTCACCTTCGACGGCACGCTCTATCGCGGCCATGAGGGCGACACGCTCGCCTCGGCGCTGCTGGCGAACGATGTGCGCCTTGTCGGCCGCTCCTTCAAATATCACCGCCCGCGCGGCATCTTCTCCGCCGGCGTCGAGGAGCCCAACGCGCTGGTCGAACTGCGCTCCGGCGCGCGGCGCGAGCCCAACAGCCGCGCCACCGTCGCCGAGCTCTATGACGGGCTGGAAGCGGCGAGCCAGAACCGCTGGCCCTCGCTCGATCACGACCTTCTCAGCATCAACGGGCTGCTCTCGCCCTTCCTCGGCGCCGGCTTCTACTACAAGACCTTCATGTGGCCGGCCGCGCTGTGGGAAAAGTTCTACGAGCCGGTGATCCGCCGCGCCGCCGGGCTCGGGCGTGCCGCCGACGAGGCGGACCCCGACCACTACGAGAAGCTCACCACCTTCTGCGACGTGCTCATCATCGGCGCCGGCCCGGCCGGGCTGATGGCGGCGCTCGCCGCCGGCCGCGCCGGGGCGCGCGTCATCCTCGCCGATGAGGACTTCCTGCCCGGCGGCCGGCTCAATGCCGAGGCGCTGGAAGTGGACGGCATGGCGGGCGCGGCCTTCGCCGCCCGCCTCCGCGCCGAACTGGACAGCCTGCCCAATGTGCGGGTGATGACGCGCACCACGGTGTTCGGCGTCTATGATGCCGGCACCTATGGCGCGCTGGAGCGTGTCGCCGATCATCTGCCCACCCCCGGCCCGTTTCAGCCGCGCCAGCGGCTCTGGCGCATTGTCGCCACTCGCGCCGTGCTGGCGGCCGGCGCGACCGAGCGGCCCATCGTGTTCGGCGGCAATGACCGGCCGGGCGTGATGCTGGCCGGCGCCGTGCGCGCCTATGCCAACCGCTTCGGCGTGGCGACCGGCACGAGCACCGTCGTCTTCGCCACCAATGACGACGCCTGGCGGGGCGCCTTCGAGGCGCAGCGGGCCGGCGCCCGCGTCACGACAATCGTCGATGTGCGCCGCGAGGTCGCCCCGGCGCTGACCCGCGAGGCCGGCGCGCTCGGCATCCGCACGCTGCTTGATGGCCGCATCACCGGCACCAAGGGCAAGCTGCTCACCCATGTCGATGTAATCGCCAACGGGCGCCGCGAGCGCTTCGCCACGGAGACGCTCGCCGTCTCCGGCGGCTGGTCGCCCTCGGTGCATCTCACCTGCCACCATGGCGGCAAGCCGGTGTGGAATGAGGCGCTCGCCGCCTTCGTGCCCGGCACCTGCCCGCCCGGCCTCGAAGTCGCGGGCGCGGCCGCCGGCACGTTCAGCCTTGGCGGTGCGCTGCGCGAGGGTCGCACCCTCGGCGCGAAGGCCGCCGCCGATGTCGGGCACACGTCGCCGATGATCGAGGCGCCCAAGGCGCAGGACACGCCCGGCGCGGCCACCGCCTTCTGGCATGTGGCGGAGTCGGTCGGCCCGGCCTTTGTCGACCTCCAGAACGACGTGACGGCGAAGGACGTGTCCATCGCCCACAGGGAAGGCTTCCGCTCGGTCGAGCATCTCAAGCGCTACACCACGCTGGGCATGGCGACCGATCAGGGCCGCACCTCGAACGTCACCGGCCTCGCCATCATGGCCAGCCTCACCGGGCAGGGCATCGCCGAGACCGGCACCACCATCTTCCGCCCGCCCTACACGCCGGTCTCGCTCGGCGCGCTGGCCGGCCATCACCGGGGTAAGGACTTCCGCCCCGTCCGCCTCACCCCGACCCATGAATGGGCGCGGGCGCAGGGCGCGGTGTTCATCGAGACCGGCGCGTGGCTGCGCGCGCAGTATTTCCCCCGTCCCGGCGAGAAGGACTGGCTGGAGAGCGTCTCGCGCGAGGTGACGGCGGTGCGCGCGGCGGTCGGGCTGATCGACGTCTCGACCTTCGGCAAGATCGACCTGCAGGGCCCGGATGTCGGCGCCTTCCTCGACCGGGTCTACATCAACGGCTTCGCCCAGCTCGGCGTCGGCAAGGCGCGCTATGGCGTGATGCTGCGCGAGGACGGCATGGTGATGGATGACGGCACCACCGCCCGCCTGTCACCCGAGCATTATGTGATGACCACCACCACGGTGAACGCGGCCAAGGTCTATCAGCACCTCGAATTCTGCCTGCAGGTGCTGTGGCCGGAACTCGATGTCACGATTGCCTCGGTCTCCGACCAGTGGGCGCAGATCGCGTTGGCCGGCCCGCGTGCGCGGGACGTGCTCGCCCGCATCGTCGATGCCGGGGTGGATGTGTCCAATGAAGGCCTGCCCTTCATGGGCGCCATCGAGGGCGCGGTGATGGGCGGCGTGCCCGCGCGCCTGTTCCGCCTCTCCTTCTCCGGCGAGCTCGGCTATGAGATCGCCGTGCCCGCCCGCCATGGCGCGGCGCTGGCCGACGCCTTGATGACCGCCGGCGCCGCGTTCGGCATCACCCCCTATGGCATCGAGGCGCTGGGCGTGCTGCGCATCGAGAAGGGCCATGTCTCCGGCAATGAGCTGACCGGCCAGACCACGGCGGGTGATCTCGGCATGGGGCGGATGGCCTCGACCAAGAAGGACTATATCGGCCGCGTCATGGCCGCGCGTCCCGGCCTCACCGATCCCGACCGGCCGAGCTTTATCGGCTTCAGGCCGGTCGACCCCGCGCAGCGCCTGCGCGCCGGGGCGCATTTCCTCACCCCCGGCGCCGTCGCCAGCGTGGAGAATGACGAGGGCTATATGAGCTCGGTCGCCTATTCGCCGCATCTGGGCCACTGGATCGGGCTCGGCTTCCTGAAGAACGGCCCGTCCCGCATCGGCGAGCGGGTGCGGGCTTACGATCCGGTGCGTGGCAACGACTTCGAGGTCGAGGTCTGTTCGCCCGGCTTCATCGACCCGGAAGGGGAGCGGCTGCGTGGTTGATCCGATGGCTGAGCATTCGACACATGATCCCCTCGCCGGCATCGCCTTCGACCGCGTGCCACCGGCCGGGCACTATGGCCGGCCGGGCACGCCGGGCGCCACCGCCCGCATCGTCGAGGGCCTCGCCCTCGCCACCCTCGCCGCCCGCAAGGGGCAGACGCCGGCACTGACGGCACGGCTGGCGGCGATCTTCGGCGCCCCCGTCGTCGACGCCCCCCGCGTCAGCGGCACCGCGCCCGCCTTTATCGGCATGGGCCCGGGCCGCTGGATCGCGCTGGCGGAGGATGCCGCGCTCGCCACGCACCTGCGCGAGGCAGCCGGCCCGCTCGCCGCCGTCACCGAGCAGTCGGACGGCTATATCGTGCTCGACCTCGCCGGCCCCAAGGCCGGCTGGCTGCTCGCCAAGGGCGCGCTGATCGACCTCGACCCCGCCATATTCCGCGAGGGCGACGCCGCCACCACCGTGCTCGCCCATATCGGCGTCACGCTGTGGCGCACCGGGCCGGAGGGTTTCCGCCTCCTCGTGCTGCGCTCCTATCTCGCGGCATTCTGCCGCTTTCTCGTCACCTCCGGCGCGGAATACGGCCTCCGCCTCGATGTCCGAGGTTGATCGCGGCGCGCCGCGCGCTTCCCACTCCGCCGCATCTCCCTTAAAAGCCCGCGCAGCGCGCCGCCGCGCCGCTGGCCGTTCGACGAGAGAACCGATGACAACACCCACCGCGCCCTGCGTCCTCACCCTCTCCTGCCCCGACCGTCCGGGCATCGTCGCCGCCGTCGCCACCTTCCTGTTCGAGCATGGCGGCAACATCCTCGAAGCGCAGCAGTTCGACGACACCGAGAGCGGGCGTTTCTTCATGCGCGTCATGTTCGACCGCGCGGGCGGCGACGGCTCGCTGGAGACGCTGAAGGCCGATTTCGAGGAGATCGCGCAGAAATTCTCCTTCGACTGGCGCCTGCGCCCGCGCGGCACCAAGCGCAAGGTGATGCTGCTGGTCTCCAAATTCGACCATTGCCTCGCCGACCTGCTCTATCGCTGGCGCATTGGCGAAATCCCGATGGACATTGTCGGCATCATCGCCAACTACCCGCGAGAGACCTACGCGCATCTCGATTTCGACGGCATCCCCTTCCATTATCTGCCCATCACCAAGCAGACCAAGATGGAGCAGGAAGCCCAGCTCTGGGAGACGTTCCAGAAGTCCGGCGCCGAGATCGCGGTGCTCGCCCGCTACATGCAGGTGCTGTCGGACGGGCTGTCGGCCAAGCTGTCGGGCCGCTGCATCAACATCCACCACTCCTTCCTGCCCGGCTTCAAGGGCGCCAAGCCCTATCATCAGGCCCATGCGCGCGGCGTGAAGCTGATCGGCGCCACCGCCCATTACGTGACCTCCGATCTCGACGAGGGTCCGATCATCGAGCAGGATGTGGAGCGCATCACCCATCAGGATTCGGCCGAGGATCTCGTGCGCAAGGGCCGCGACATCGAGCGCCGCGTGCTCGCCCGCGCGCTCGCCTGGCACCTCGACGACCGCGTGCTGATCAACGGCCACAAGACCGTGGTCTTCCGGGACTAAAGGTTGCGCGACTGAGGATGCGTGCGTGCTTCGAGACGCGGGGCCTTGCCCCGCTCCTCAGCATGACGAAGGCGCGCAACGCGCCGTCATCCTGAGGTGCCCGGCTTGCCGGGCCTCGAAGGACGCAGGACAAAGCCGTAAGCGATCCGCGCTGGAGGAAAAAATGGTCGAGACCCGCCTGATCGACGGCAAGGCCTTCGCGGAAGGCTTGCGCGGCCGCATCGCCACCGAGGTCGCCGCTTTTGAAGCCGCGACCGGCGTAAAGCCCGGCCTCGCCGTAGTGCTGGTCGGCGAGGACCCGGCCAGCGCGGTCTATGTCCGCAACAAGGGCAAGCAGACGCTGGAGGCCGGCATGGCCTCGATCGAGCACAAGCTGCCGGCCGATACCGCGCAGGACGTGGTGCTCGCGCTGGTGCGCACGCTCAACGCCGACCCGACTGTGCACGGCATTCTCGTGCAATTGCCACTGCCCGCCCATATCGACGCGCAGGCGGTGCTCGCCACCATCGACCCCGCAAAGGATGTCGACGGCTTTCATGTGGTCAATGCCGGCCGCCTCGCCGTCGGGCTGGAGGCGCTGGTGCCCTGCACGCCGCTCGGCTGCGTGCTGCTGCTGAAGGACCAGCTCGGCAGCCTCGCCGGGCTGGAGGCGGTGGTGGTCGGGCGCTCCAACATCGTCGGCAAACCACTCGCCCAGCTCCTGCTGCGCGAGGACTGCACCGTCACCATCGCCCATTCCCGCACCCGCGACCTCGCCGATGTGTGCCGGCGCGCCGACATCCTGATCGGCGCGGTCGGCCGGCCGGAAATGATCCGCGGCGTATGGATCAAGCCGGGCGCCACCGTGATCGATGTCGGCATCAACCGGGTGGAAAAGCCCGGCGGCGGCACGCGCCTCGTCGGCGACATCGCCTTTGACGAGGCGCAGGGCATCGCCGGCGCCATCACCCCCGTGCCGGGCGGCGTCGGCCCGATGACCATCGCCTGCCTGCTGCAGAACACGCTCACGGCGGCGAAGCGGCTGGTGGACGCCGCGTAAAGGCCACTGCCGGGCCGCGAGTCCGCCTGAGGCCCCGAAAAAGAAACCGCCCCGCATCGCCGCGGGGCGGTTTTCGTTTGGGCGTTCGCCGTGCGAGCCGGAGGGAAGGGCGGCGACCCGCCCGCCTCAGAACCGCCCCGCCTCAGAACCGGACGGTGAGCCGTGCGTTGAAGCCGTTCTCGGTGACGCCGTCGCCATATTGGCCGGTATAGGCGATGCCCAGCGTCGAGGTCGCGCTGATCAGCACGTCGAGCCCGGCCTCCAGCACCGCCGCGTCCTCGGCGATCGGGGCGCCGGTGATGGTGAAGGCGTCGGAGCCGGCAAAGGCCTGCGTCACCGTCGGGTCGATGTCGCCGAAGGCGTGCCGCCAGCCGATCGCCCCGCGCAGCGTCGCCGCGGTGGAGCCGAACGCGATCTCCTTGGCGAGGCGCAGGCCCAGCGTGGTGAAGGTCGTGTCCATGGTCTGGGAGTCGCCGGTGAGCGCGGCAGCGCCGCCTTCTTCCGTGTAGCCGTCCTGGTCGAGGCTGACATAAGAGAGGTTGGCGAAGGGCTCGAAGGCGATGCCGGCGGCGTCAAACCGGTAGCCGAGTTCGCCGAAGGCCTGCACCGTGCCGGCAGTGTAACCGGCCGACAGGCTGTCCGAATAGCCGGTGAAGGCGACCGAGCGGTTGGTCGAGATGTCCTGCCACGTATAGGCCAGACCCGTGCGCAGCGCGAGCGGGCCCCATTCATTGCCGCCATAGAGGCCGATGTGCCAGTTGTCGCTCGAGCCCGAGGAGTTGCGGCCGGAAATCGAGAAGTCGGTGTAGCTGTAGCCGCCGGCCACGCCGAGGCGCCAGCCCTCGCCGACCAATGTGTCCGCGCCGATCAGGAAGCCGCCGGTGGAATCGGAGACGCCGGCGGCGTTCGAATTGCCGTCCATCTCGCCCCAATTGCCGAAGGCGGTCGACCACAGCGCGAAGCGTTCCACCGCCGCCAAGGCGGGGGCCGCCTTCATCGGCATGCTCATATCGGCCGCGACCTGCACGGAAGAGGGCGCGGCATAGGCGAGCGCGCCCGAGGACGTCTCGATCACATTCACCACCTGGCCGGAAGAGGCCCCGACCCCGCCCTGCGCCGCCCGCAGGCGATCATTCAGCGCGCCGCGGATCAGCGAGGACTGTTCCATGAACAGGCTCTGCGTCGAGGCATGCACCTCGCCCGAGAGCTGGTCGAAGGCGTTCGGCGCCTGCGCCGCCGTGAGCTGGAGCGCCGCGTCATAGACCGCATTGCCGAGGCCGAGCGATTCCGTGGCATTGGCGCTCGCCACCTCATTG
>NZ_JAHCQH010000021.1:11771-355368 GCF_018449475.1 Ancylobacter radicis
TGGAAGCGAAGCGCACATCGTTGCGCGCCAGCGTCAGATAGACATTGCTGGCATCATAGCTCAGCGAAGGCAGCAGATAGGCGTAATTGGTGGTGACGGTGGCGAAGCTGCCGGTCACGCCTCCCTGCGCGGTGAGGATGGTGTAGGTGGCGAGCGGGTTGGCATAGCCGGCCTGCGCCAGCACCGCGACGGTGCCGCCCGACAAAGTGGCGGTCCCGGTGGCGCTGATCAGGTCATGCGTGCCGTCGGCCCACACCTCGACCGTGTAGGTCGAGCCGGCCGCGAAGCTGACATTGCCGGCGACCGTGACCGTGCCCGGCGAATAGCCGGGCGAGACGGTGCCGCCGCTCAGCACGGTGAGCCCGCCAATGGTGCCGGTGCCGCCGATCGTGCCGCCGCTCTCGACGGTGAAGCTCGAGCCGGTGGTGGAGCCGGCCGCCAGCACGAGGCTGGCCTCCTCGACCGCGATCGGGCCGTCATAGCCGCCGGAGCCGGTGAAATTGACCGTGCCGCCGAGAATGGTCACCGAGCCCGACCCGGTGATGGTGCCGGGGAAGTCATAGGTGCCGGACCGGTAGAACACCAGCGCCGCATTGTTGACGATGCTACCGATCACCGAGCCCGTCGTGCCGCCATTGCCGATCTGCAGCGTGCCCGCGGAAATGGTCGTGCCGCCGGTATAGGTGCTGTCGCCGGTCAGGATCAGCGTGCCCGCCCCGGTCTTCACCAGCGCGCCAGAACCGGTGATCGACCCGGCATAGGTGCCGGTAGTGGTCTGGGCGAATTCCACCGTGCCATTATTGACGATGTTGCCGGTGCCGAGGCTGGCGGTGCTGCCGATCAGCGTGCCGGCCGCGACCGTGACGCCGCCGCTGAAGCTGTTGGCGCCGGTAAGGGTGAGAGTGTTGCCCGCGAGATAAAGCGCGCCATTGCCGCTGATGGTCGAGGAGAAGGTGTAGCTGGCATTGGAGAAGTTGAAGACCAGCCGACCCGTCCCGTCGCCGAACACCACGGAGGGCGCGTCGATGGTGCCGGCCAGCGCCGCCGTGGCGCCCTGCGCCGCGCCGATGTTCAGCGTGCCGGTGCTGTTGGCGCCATAGGCGATGACGACCTCGCGGGTGGTCACCGAGCCGCTGTCGGTGAGGGTCAGCTCGCCATCGCCATCGGTGCCGACGAACAGGCGCCCGGTGGTCGTGGTCCAGTTGGAGCCGGCGCCGGTGACCAGCACCTCGCCCGAGCCGCTCTCCTCATTGCCGAGATAGCTGCGATTGCTGATCACCACGCCGCCGTCGGAAATGGTCAGGTTGCCGGTGCCGAAGCGGCCGACATTGAGATCGCTGGTGTTTTCCCAGCGCGAATTGGCGCCGGTCACCGTCATCGTACCGGAGGAACCCTCGAGGTCGCCGAGCAGGCCCTGCACATCGGTGATCTTGCCGCCGTCGGAAATGGTGACCGTGCCCACCGAACCGGCGCTATGCCCGACGAAGAAGTCGCCCGAATTGGTCCAGACCGAGCCCGCGCCGTCGATCGTGGCGGAGCTGACGGAGCCGAGCTCGGTGCCGACATAGCCGTCGACGCCGGAAAGCGAGGCGCCCAAGAGCACGGAGAGCGTGGCGTCGCCGAAATTGCCGGCATAGATGTTGGCCGTGCTGGTCCAGCTGCTGCCGGTCCCGGTGATGGTGACGGTGGCGGTGCTGGTCGCCTCATTGGCAAAGTTCGCGCCGACGCTGGTCACGTCGCCCCCGTTCGAGACGGTGATCTCGCCCGTGCCGGCGCGACCGATGAAGATGCGCCCGGTCGATTCCAGCAGCGAGCCGCTATCCGTCACGGAGATGGTGGCGCTCGCGCCGCCCACATCGCCGGCGCTGACGCCGCTGGTGCTGACCTTGCCGCCATCCTCGATGGTCAGCGTGCCATCGCCGCCGAGATCGGAGGTGGCGCCGTCGAAGCCACCAACGCGCAGGTCGCCCGCCTCCCAGAGCGAGCCCGTCCCGGTGACCGTCGCCGAGCTGGTGCTGCCGTCGAGACGGGCGATGATGGACAGCGCGCTCGTGACCTTGCCGGCATCCTCGATGGTCAGCGTGGCATCGCCGAAATTGCCGATGAACAGGTCGCCGGTCACGGTCCAGGTGCTGTCCGTGCCACTTACCTCGACCGAGCTTCCGTCGGCGCCGACGAGATTGCCGACACCGGCGCTGCCGGTTTCCACCGTGCCGCCGCCGGAGATGGTCAGCGAGCCGACGCCACCGCCGCCGACCGTCATCAGCCCGGTATTGGTCCAGGTGGAATCGGCACTGGTGAGCGAGGCCGCGCCCTTCGAGCCGACGCCATCGGCGATGATGGCGGTGCCGCTGGTGACGGTGCCGGAGGTGACATTGAGCTCGCTGGTCGCGCTCGACAAGGCATAGCCGACGAACAGCGTGTTGGTGACGTCCAGCGCGCCGCTGTCTTCCAGCGTCACGGTGCCCGCGCCGGCGCCGCCGCCCGCGCCGATATAGAGCGTGTCCTGAATGGTGGCCTGCGCGCCGTCGCCGGTGATGGTGAGGGTGCCCGCGCCCTCATTGCCGATATAGGCCGCGCCGCTATTGGTCCAGCTGGCCTGCGACCCGGTAACGAGCAGCGATCCGAGCGAGCCTGCGGCATAGGCGACAGAGGTGGTCGTGGTGGCAAGGGTGGCGGTCGTGCCGGTACCGTCAATCGTCAGGGTGCCGGTGGTGGAGGTGACGCCGACGAACAGCGAGCCGGCCGCGGCACCCGTCGAGGAAATGATCGGGCTGTTGGGGGACGTCCCGTTGATCTGGGCGGTGTCGTCGGCATCGGGGACATGGCCGTCCCATACCCAGTTCGAATCGGTGAACCAGTCGGAACTGGTGCCGCCCTCCCAGGAAACCGAATCAGCGAAGGCAGTGCTGACGGTGGCGTTTGAGAACAACAACAGGCTGGCGGCGAAGGCCGCATGCGCAACTTTGGACACAGACCACTCCCCCAAGCGCTGCCTGCCTCGACGACGATTCGTGGCCGGCGACACTCCCCTTCCCATCCCTACATACCGTCTGATCTTCTACCGATAAAGAGCTACGTGCCGAAGCGTCAGCCCGGGCTCCACCGGACAGCCGCTTTCTAGCCTTTTGCGACGAGACCGACCTCACGAATGAACCAACCTCGACGATGGTCGGGAACATTCACTTGCACGCCGCCGTGGTCGTGCACGGCGACCCTGGCGGGGTGAAACCGCGGTGACGTTCCCCCCAATTTTTATTCAGCTTTGAGTTCGTTTCCGGCGGTTTTAGAGCCCGTTCGGGCAGGTGAAGCGACGGGTTCTGGCGCTGGCTTGTCACACAGCGCGGCGCCGGGGCCCGGCGCGGGGTGAAGGTCGAGGCGAAGGCCGTGGCCGTCTGCCAATCGAGCTGGGAGTACGGCCGCGCGGTGTTGTAGTCGGTGCGCCAGTTGGCCAATGCGGCCCGCGCCTGCGAGAGGGACGAGAAGAGCGTTTCGTTGAGCAGTGCGTCTCGCTGGCGGCCATTGAAGCTTTCGATGAAGCCGTTCTGCATCGGTTTGCCTGGCGCTATGTCGTGCCATTCGAAGCGGGCCTGATCCGCCCATGCGAGGATCGCTTTACTGGTGAACTCGCTCCCGTTGTCGCCGACGTTCATTTTTGGCCTGCCACGTTCGTCGATCACGCGGTCGAGTTCGCGTGCGATCCGAAGCCCCGACAGCGAGGTATCGGCGATCAGCGCCAGGCTCTCACGCGTGCAGTCATCCACGATGGCCAGGATCCGGAAGCGGCGGCCATCCGTGAACGGATCGGAGACAAAGTCGAGCGACCAGCGCTCGTTCGGCCCGAGCGGAATCCGCATGGGCGCTCTTGTGCCGATGGCTCGTTTGCGGCCACCGCGCCGGCGCACCACCAACTTCTCCTCACGATAGAGCCGGAAGAGCCGCTTGTGGTTCACGACGTGCCCCTCGCGCTTGAGCAGCACATGCAGGCGCCGATAGCCGAAGCGGCGGCGTTCGCGGGCGCTCGCGATCATCAGCTCCCGCAGAGCGCGGTCATCTGGGCGCGCGGATTGTTATCGGACGGTCATGCGGCAGCAACCGATGGCTTTACACGCCTGCCGTTCGCTCATCGCGTGATGCTCCACGAGAGGCGCGACGGCTTCCGCTCGGCGGCGGGCGTCACTATTTCTTTCCCAGCAGCTCCTTCAGCACGACGTTGTAGCATCTCATCGGCCAGCATCCGCTTCAGCTTTGCGTTCTCATCCTCGAGCGTCCGCAGGCGCCTGGCTTCCGAGACATCAATCCCGCCAAACTTCGCTTTCCACTTGTAGATGCTGGCGTCGCTTACACCGTGCTTGCGGCACAGATCGGCGACCGAGACCCCGGACTCCTGGCTCAAGAATAAGCAGCCAGCTGATCGTTGTCCCGCTTAGGCCTCGCTGCGGATTTGGCGGCGCACCTCGTCCGCCAGCGGGTGCAGCCGGTCCGGCGCCACCATCCCGACGAGGCTGTAGCCGAGGCCGTCGTCGGCCCAGGCGAAGCCGTTGAGGGCGCCGTCGGCGTGAGGTGACATCGGCAGTGCCGGCTCGGCCTTCATCGGGCGCGCCAGCATCACGAGGCGCGTTCCGCGATCATCGTCGAACATGAACAGCGCGGCGGGACCGTGCTCGGTCGGCACCACGCGCCCGCCCATGAGCCGGTAACCCGCCGCCGTCAGGTCCGGAATGCCGATCGGACGACCAACGCGCTTGGCGGTCCAGGCCGCGAGCACGTCGCGATCGCTGGCACGGATCTCGACCGGCCGCACCTGGTCGGGCACATAAGTCGCATAGCTCGCGGCCGCCTCGCGGGCGAGCGCCTGGACACCTTCGGAGGCCGAAGGCCCCATGCCGCGCAGCGACCAGCCGCCGACGGCGCCCACCGACAGCAGCAGCACCGCCGCCGCGGCCATCGCCCAGCGCGGCGCCTGCCGGGGAAGGCGGCGTTCCGCCATCATGCGCGACAGGTCGAGCTCCGTCGGCACCGGCTCGTCGATCACCGGCGCGAAGGCGTCGCGCAGCATGTCGCGCTGCTCGCCATAAACCGCGATGCGTCGGCCAATGTGCGGATGTGCGTCGAGATAGGCGCTCACCTCGGCGCGGCGGTCGGGAGTGAGCGTGCCGTCGACGAAACCGTTCAGGTCGTCTTCGGTGATCGGAAGAGGGGTCATTTCACGCTCCGGAGATGGGGCGACTGGCGGGCTGTCCGCGGCTCGGCGGACATCAGCTTCGCAAGGCGTTCGCGGGCGCGCGACAGGCGCGACATCACCGTACCGATCGGAATGTCGAGCACGCGGGCCGCATCGGCATAAGAGAGTTCCTCGACGGTGACCAGCAGGAGAACGGTGCGCTGCTCCTCCGGCAGTTGGGCCAGCGCGTCGAGCAGGTCGCGGTGGCGCAGCCCGTCCTCCTGCCGCGCCGCCGAGGCGAGGCTCGCCGGATCGGCGTCGTCGAGCCCGATATGAACCGGGCGCTGCGTCGTGCGGCGCAGGCGCGTCATGGCGAGATTGTGCAGGATGGTGAACATCCAGGCCCGCGAGTCGTCGCCCGGCCGCCGCTGGTGCCAGCGGCTGATGGCGCGCTCCAGACAATCCTGCACCAGGTCGTCCGCGGCCGCCCGCTCGCGCATCAGCGCGCGCGCATAACGCCGCAAGGCCGGGATCAGCGGCTCGATAAGGCGCACCATCTCGTGATTCACGGCGTCTCCTTTCGAGAAGAAGCGAACCTCCGCCGGGAGCTACTCTCCTGGCGGAGGCGGTGGTCCGTCAATCCAGCGTCTGGCGCTGGACGATGGCGCCGGGCTGCGCGGCCGTGCCCTCCGTGATGACGAGATAGCGGCGCTGTGCCCTGGCCTCGCTGTGCACGATCTGGCGGATCGGTCCGGCGGCGTTGACGATCGCCGCGCCGGCGGGATTGGACATGAAGGCCGAGAGCGGCTCGACCGCGCCCTTGCCGTCGGGCTGGCTGGCCAGCGCCAATACATACGGCTTCTTCGGCGCGAGGCCGGTCACTGACGCCTGCAGGACCTGGATCAGCCCCTGGTCGAACAGCGTGACGCTGGTCGGTGCCTTGTCGGCGGCTTTGCCATCCTTGGTCAGGCTGAGATGGGCCGCCTGTCCGGCGACGCCCAGCGGCTGGAGGTTCTGGGTGCCGTCGCCCTCCGGCACGGCGCCGGGCACATAGGTCACGGCCTGCGGCGCCTGGCCGATCGGGATGGTCGCGATCACCGTGTTGGTCAGCGTGTCGATGGCCGCGAGGGCATCGGCGTTCTCCAGCCCGATATAGATCCGTGAGCCGTCGCCCGACGGCCAGAGGCCATGCGGCAGCTTGCCGACCGGGATGGTGGCGACCTGCGAGAAGTCATCGGTGCGGAACACCTTGACCTCGTTCAATCCGCCGATGGTCACATAGGCGAAGCTGCCATTGGCATTATGGGCGAAGTTGACGTGGTTGGTGAGCGGGCCGGTGTCGATCATCGTGATCACGTCGAAAGGCGGCTGCGCGTTGAACACCTGCGTCTTGCCGATGTCCTTCAGCGTGAACCAGACCTGCTTGCCGTCCGGCGTCGCGGCGATGTCCGGGCAGAACGGGCTCGCCTGCTTCACATGGCCGACAATGGCGTGGTCGGCGACCGAGATCACCACCGTTTCCTGCATGAAGGACGAACAGACATAGCCGTATTTGCCGTCGGGCGAGAAGATCTGCATGCCCGGCCCGTTCGGCACCTTGATGCGCGTCGTCTCCTCATAGGTCGCCGCGTCCAGCACGGCGATATAGTCCTCGCCGCGCACCGTGACCCAGACTTCCTTGCCATCCGGCGTGAAGAACGCCTCGTGCGGCGAGCGGCCGACATAGGTGGTGTGCTTCACTTTGTTGGTCGCGGTGTCGATGAAGGTGACGGAGTTCGAGCCGATCGACACCACGGCGAGGGTCTTGCGGTCCGGCGCGAAGCCCATGCCGTGCACCAGCACCTGCCCCTTGTAGAGCGGGCTGAAATTGACCGGCTGCGGCTCGCCCAGCCGGATGACGCCGACCAGCTTGTTGGTGGCGGGATCGGTGACGGAGATGGTGTTGGAGAACTGCTCGGCGGCATAGACGCGGTCGCGGCCGCTCAGCGGGATGTCGGGGGCGGAGGCGGCGAACGGCGCCTGTCCGGCGAAGGCGGGCACCGCACAGGCGAGCATGACGCCCGCGAGCAGGCCGGTCAGGAGGGGGTTCTTCATGGATGATTTCCTACTTCGTCGGCATCGACAGGCCGAGCACGGACGTGCCGGCGGACAGCGCGCCGTGAGACATCGCGGTGTGAGACATCGCGGTGTGAGGCGCGGCGGAATGGTCGTGCGCCGTGCTTGCCGCCGGCTCGGTCGGGGCCGGCGCGGAGGGCGGCAGGGGCTGGCCGAGCGCGAGCCGCATGGCGGCGATCTCCTGCTGCTGCTCGATGATGATCTCCTGCGCGAGGCGGCGCAGCTGCGGGTTCTGGCCGTAGCGCAGATAGGCCACCGCCATGTCGATGGCGCCCTGATGGTGCGGGATCATCATCGCCGTGAAGTCGGCGTCGATGTCGCCGGTCGGCTTCACCTCCATGTCCGCCATCATCTTGTCCATGGCGGCGGCGTTCTCGGCGAGGAAGGGCGTTTCATCGCTGGCGGCTGCGGCGGTGCCGGCACCGTGATCGTGGTCATGTGTTTCGGCAGCGGCGCCGGTGAGGCATGCCGCAAGCAGCACGCCGACACAGGCGAGGTGTCGCTTTCGCATGGGATTTTCTCCATCCGGCGCGATGGCGCCTTCGGGAAGTGGGACTCCCGGCCCGGCCGATTATTCCGGGACGACACATATTTTCTTCAAGCCCTGGCATCGGCCCGTCCGATGCACGGCCGCGCGGAAAGAAATTCAGCAATCGAAGTCCTGCGGGTGGAATAAATCGGTGTGGCGCGAGTCTCCGGGGTGCAGACCCCATTTGGAGAGACACGCACATGCATCTTTCAACCTTCGCCGCCACCCTCGTCCTCGTCGCCGCTTCCGGCTCGGCCACGCTGGCGGGCCCCATCGAGACCCTTGCCAGGTCGCATATCGATGCCATCGCCAGCGGCGACCTCGCCACCGTGACTGCCGCCTACGACCCGGCGGCCACCCTGCACTGGGTCGGCGGCCCGCTCGACGGCACCTATGGCCAGCCGGAGAAAATCAAGCAGGTGTGGTCGAAGTTCTTCGCCGCCCAGGGCGCCCAGAAGGCGAGCATCGCGGCGACCACCGAGGCGGCCAACCCCAAGGGCGGCACGGTGACGGTGGATGCCACCTTCACGGGCAAGAACACCGTTAAAGTGCGCTACGTGCTGCTCTATCGCGACGGCAAGCTGGTCGACGAAATCTGGCAGGTCAATCCCGCCGCATCCTATTGAGGGATCAATAAGCATCGGCCGGCAGAGGCCGGACCTCCATCATCACCAATCTGACAGCACGGCATCGCGACGGGCGCCAAGTCGTGATGCCGCGTCGTGATGCAGCCCGGGCCGATGTGTTCGATTACATCGCGCACGTCTACAGCACGGGTCGCAGGCACTCGGCCATCGGCTGCATCAGCCCGATCGAATTCGAGGAGAAGGCTGGATGAGGGATGAGGGATGAGGGGCAACGTCCGAACCGTCATGCCCATGAGGCCGACGATGCGCCTGCCGGCAGGGCTTCCACGCCAGCGTCACTTTGGGCGCGGTCTCCGATGGCGCGGGTCGACGGGCCGGATATAGCGGCACGCAGGCCGGTATCGGCGAGCAAGGCCCGCAGGGCCTGATCGGCGGAAGCTGCCGCCCCTACGGCGCTGCTCCCGTGGGAGCAGCGCCGCCATGGCAATGTCGGTCGGCCGGAGGCTCGGCCGCCTCAGAACGGGCTGTTGGGGAAGTAGAACGCGGCGGCGTTCTCCGGGGTGATCAGCGTCGAGCCGATGATGAAGCGGCCATAGACCGGCGTGTCGGAGACGAAGCGCAGCGCGGTGACTTCCAGCGCGGTGGAAATCTGCGCCGGCGGGTAGGAGACGTCGACCGGGACCTGCGGGTCCTTGTCCATCACCCGCTTGATGATTTCCTTCATGCCGGCGCCGCCGACGATCCACATTTCCTTCTGGCGGCCCGACTGCGCGATGGCCTCCATCACGCCGATCGCCATGTCGTCATCCGCCGCCCAGACGGCATCGATCTTCTTGTGCTTGGACAGGTAGTCCTGCATCACGGAAAACGCCTTGTCGCGGTTCCAGTTGCCGTGCTGCATGTCGAGGATCTCGATCCCCGAGCCCTCGATCGCCTTCTGGAAGGCGTCGACGCGCTCATTGTCGAGCGTGGTCGGGATGCCGCGCAGCACCACGATCTTGGCCCCGGGCTTGAGGTTGGCGCGGAAATACTCGCCCGAGACCCGGCCGAAGGCGGTGTTGTCGCCGGCGACATAGAGGTCCTCGATGCCGGGCTGCGACAGGCCGCGATCGACCACCGTCACCCATTTGCCGGCGTCCTTCACCGCCTTGACCGGGCTGGTCAGCGGCTCGGATTCGAACGGCAGGACGACCAGCGCGTCGATATTGCGGGTCGCCACCATGTCCTCGATGTCGTTGACCTGCTTACCGACATTGCCGGCGGTGGCGAGCACGAAATCGAGTTGCGGGTAGGTGGCCTTCAGCCGCTTGATGGTTTCCTGCGCGTGCCAGTTCAGCCCGCCCATGAAGCCATGCGTGGCCGAAGGAATCGAGACGCCGATCACCGCCTTCTTGCCCTGCGCGGAGGCCGGCACGGCGAGGCCGGTCGCGAGCGCCGCCGCGGCGGATGTGGCCAGGAATGTCCTGCGTTCCATGTTGCTTCCTCCCATTGCTCCGCTCTCAGGCGGATGATTTTCCACGCTGCAGAACCACAGCGAGAACGATGATGACGCCCTGGATCGTGCCGTTGAGATAGGGGGACACGAGGTCGGCAAGGATCAGGATGTTGTCGATCAGGCTGAGGATCAGCACACCGACCACGGTGCCCCAGACGCGGCCATAGCCGCCCTTCAGCGCGGTGCCGCCGATGATGACGGCGGCGATCGCCTCCAGCTCCCACAGCGTGCCGGTGGAGCCCGAGGCCGAGCCGAGGCGCGGCACGTACATGATGGTGGCAAGGCCGACGAGCAGGCCGAGCAGCACATAGGTCATCAGCCGGACGCCATCGACGCCCACCGCCGAATAGCGCGCCACCTTGTCGTTGGAGCCGATGGCCTCGCAGTAACGCCCGAAGCGGGTATGGCGCATGGCGATCTGGCCGGCGATGGCCACCACGGCGAACACCAGGATCGGCCAGGCGATGCCGAACAGGCCGGAATAATATACCGGCCGGTAGAGCTGGCGCACCGCGAAGTCGAGGCTGATCGTGCCGCCATCGGCCAGCCAGGTGATGAGCGAGCGGAAAATGCCCATCGTGCCCAGCGTCACGATGAAGGGCTCGATCCGCGCCTGGGTCACCAGCAGGCCGTTCGCCAGCCCGGCGAGCAGGCCGACGACCAGGGCGACGGCCATGCCGGCGAGGATCAGCGGCACGCCGACTCCCATGGCGGGCAGCAGCGCGTTCATGGCGAGGATCATCACGCCGGCGACGAATGCCGCCATCGAGCCGACCGACAGGTCGAGCCCGCCGGAGGTGATCACAAAGGTCATGCCGACCGCGATCATGCCGATGAAGGCGGAGCGCGCCAGCACGTTGGTGATATTGCCCTGCGACAGGAAATTGTCGTTCAGGAAGGCGCCAAGCACGACCAGCAGGATCAACGCCAGCAGCGGACCGAGCGCGGAGAGGCCGGGCAACTGCGCGGTGCGGGCGGGCTTCTGGACGGCAGCATCAGACATAAGCGGGTTCCTCAGCCGTGCCCATCACCAGCCGGACGACGGCCTTTTCGCAGATGCGCTCGCCGTCAAGTTCGCCGGCGACCCGGCCCTGCCGCATCACCAGCACGCGGTCGGACAGGCCGAGGATTTCCGGCATGTCGGACGAGATGACGATGACGCTGCGGCCCTCGGCCGCCAGCGCATCGATGAAGGCGTAGATCTGGCTCTTGGTGCCGACATCGATGCCGCGTGTCGGCTCGTCGATGATCACCACCTCGGGGCTGGACAGCATGGTCTTGGCCAGCAGCAGCTTCTGCTGGTTGCCACCGGACAGGTTGCCAACCGCCATGTCGCGGCGCGGCGCGCGTATGTCGAAATCGCGGATCGCCTCCGTCAGCGCGGTCTCTTCCCGCGCGGCGGAGATGAAGGGCGAGCCGAAGCGCGGCAGGGTGGAGAGCGTCAGGTTCTCGCGCAGCGTCTTGTCGAGCAGCAGGCCGTGCTCCTTCCGGTCCTCGGTGAGATAGGCCATGCCGTGTGCGGCGGCCTCGCGCACGCTGCGGATATGAACCGAAGCGCCATTGCGAAACACCTGCCCGGCGGCGGGGCGCAGCCCCACCAGCCCCTCGGCCAGTTCCGTGCGCCCCGAGCCGACAAGACCGGAAATGCCCAGCACCTCGCCCCGGCGCAGCGTGAAGGAGATGTCCTGAACCAGCGGGGGCACGGAGAAGCCGCGCACGTCCAGCGCGATCTCGCCCATCGGATGGCGGCGGGCGGGGTAGATGTCCTGAAGGTCGCGCCCGACCATGGCGGTCGCCATACCGTCCTCGGTCAGCTCGCCGCGCAAGGCCCGGCGCACCACGGCCCCGTCGCGCAGCACGGTGAGACGGTCGGCAAGACGGGTGACCTCTTCCAGCCGGTGCGAGGTGTAGAGGATCGCCACCCCTTGCGCGCGCAGACGGTCGATCTGGCGGAACAGCACCTCGACCTCCTTATGCGTCAGCACCGCCGAGGGCTCGTCCATGATCAGCACGCGCGCCTTGCGCGACAATGCCTTGGCGATCTCCACCATCTGCCGGTCCGAGACGGGCAGGTCGCGGATGCGGGCGTCCGGGCTGATCGTGCTGTCGAGCTGGTCGAGCAGCGCCTGCGTGCCCGCGCGCATGGCGCGGTGGTCGAGGAACACCCGGCCGAGTTCGCGCCCCAGCCAGACATTCTCGCTGACCTTCAAATCGGCGGCCAGGTTGAATTCCTGATGGATCACCACGACGCCCACCGCCTCGGCCTGCGCGCCGCTGGCATAGGGGACGGGCCGGCCTTCAAGGAGGACCTGCCCCGACGTAGGGGGCAGAAATCCGCCAAGAATCTTCATGATGGTCGACTTGCCGGCGCCGTTCTCGCCGATCAGCGCGTGGACCTCGCCCGGATGCAGCGCAAAGTCGATGCCGTGCAGAATCTCGATCGGACCGAAGCTCTTGCGCACCTCGCGCAGTTCCAGCATCGGGGCCGCCGCCATTACAGCGTCACCCAGGCGGCATTGGCCTGAGAGGACTGCACGCAGGCTTCCACGAAGCGCATCCCCGCCAGCCCATCCGCCAGCGTCGGGTAGGTCGTGCCGAGCGGCGGCGCCTCGCCCGCCTGATGCGCGCGGATCGCCCGCGCGGCCTCGGCATAAAGGTTGGCGAAGGCTTCCAGATAGCCTTCGGGATGGCCCGGCGGAATGCGCGACATGCGTGCCGCCTCAGGGCCGGCGCCGGCGCCGTTGCGGGTGATCAGCCGCTTGGGCTCGCCAAACGGGGTGAACCACAGCCGGTTCGGGTCTTCCTGCGCCCACTCAAGGCCACCCTTCTCGCCATAGACACGCAGGCGCAAACCGTTCTCATTGCCCGGCGCCACCTGGCTGGCCCACAGCATGCCCTTGGCGCCACCGGCAAAGCGCAGCAGCACATGGGCGTTGTCGTCCAATGCCCGGCCCGGCACGAAGCTGGAGAGGTCGGCGGCCAGCGCCTGTGGCTCCAGCCCCGAGACGAAACAGGCAAGGTTATAGGCATGGGTGCCGATATCGCCGGTGGCCCCGCCCGCGCCTGAGCGCGCCGGGTCGGTGCGCCATTCCGCCTGCTTGGAGCCCTTGGTCTCGGCCGCCTCGGTCAGCCATTCCTGCACATATTCCACCTGCACCAGCCGGATGGTGCCGAGGTCGCCCGCCGCGACCATGGCGCGGGCTTGGCGCACCATGGGGTAGCCGGTGTAATTGTGGGTCAGGATGAACAGCGCCCTGGACGCGCGCGCGACCTCGGCCAGCTGGCGCGCCTCGTCCATGGTCGCGGTCAGCGGCTTGTCGCAGATGACGTGGATGCCGCGCTTGAGGAACTCGATCGCCGGGCCGGCATGCCGATGGTTCGGCGTGACGATGGCAACCGCTTCAACGCCGTCCGCGCGCGTTGCCTCCGCTTCCGCCATCGCGGTGAAGTCGTCATAGGAGCGGTCAAGGCCGAGCGCCTGCGCCGAAGCGTGGGCTTTTTCCGGCGTCGACGACAGGGCACCGGCAACCAGCTCGAACTGCCCGTCGAGGCGGGCCGCGATGCGATGCACGCCGCCGATGAAGGCGCCCTCGCCGCCACCGACCATGCCGAGCCGGATCGGGCCGCGGATCGGCGCGCTCATCGGTCCAGCCCCAGCAGGCGGCGATTGGCGGCGCGGTCGGTGCCGGAGGCCGCGAAATCGTCGAATGCCTTTTCGGTGACGCGGATGATGTGGCTTTTCACGAACGCCGCACCCTCGCGCGCCCCGTCCTCGGGATGCTTGAGGCAGCATTCCCACTCGACCACCGCCCAGCCGTCGAAATCCATCGCCGCCAGCTTGGAGAAGATGGCGCCGAAATCGACCTGCCCGTCGCCGAGGCTGCGGAACCGCCCGGCGCGGTTCAGCCAGGGCTGGTAGCCGCCATAGACGCCCTTGCGGCCGGTCGGATTGAACTCGGCATCCTTGACGTGGAACATGCCGATGCGTTCGGCATAGATGTCGAGATGGTCGAGATAGTCGAGCTGCTGCAGCACATAATGCGAGGGGTCGTAGAGCATTTTCGCCCGGGGATGGTGCTCGACCCGATCGAGGAACATCTCGAACGTGTCGCCGTCGTGCAGGTCCTCGCCGGGATGGATCTCGAAACAGATGTCGACGCCGCAGTCGTCGGCATGGTCGAGGATCGGGCGCCAGCGGCGCGCGAGTTCGTCAAACGCCTCCTCGATCAAGCCGGCCGGCCGCTGCGGCCAGGGATAGACGAAGGGCCAGGCCAGCGCGCCGGAGAAGCTCACCATGGCGGTGAGGCCGAGATGCTTGGAGGCGGTGAGCGCCTTCCTGACCTGATCGACCGCCCATTCCTGCCGCACGGCAGGCTTGCCGTGAACGGCCGGCGGCGCGAAAGCGTCGAACATCGCGTCATAGGCCGGATGCACCGCGACAAGCTGGCCCTGCAGATGGGTGGACAGCTCGGTGACCGCGACGCCATTGGCCTTGGCCTGCCCCGCCCAATCCTCGCACCAGCCGCGCGAACCGGCGGCGGCATCGAGGTCGAGAATGCGGGGATCGTTGGTCGGCACCTGGACGCCGGCATAGCCGCAATCGGCCGCCCAGCGCGTGATGCTGTCCCAGCCATTGAAAGGCGCATCCGCGCCAATGAACTGAGCCAGGAAGAGTCCTGGCCCCTTGACGGTCCGCATGGCGTCCTCCCGGCCGGACTTTTTGCCGACCAACCGTTTGTTTTTGTAATCGGTTGCAGGCAGCCTAACCGGCGGATGTAATCGGTTGCAAGAGGATTCGGCAGGCCGTCATGCCGGTTCGCCAGGACGCGCCCGGGCGATTGCAATCCGCCCTGCGGCACGGCTAAGGAGAGGCCATGCAGCACCAGAGGCCGAAGATTGGCGATGTGGCGCGGCTTGCCGGCGTTTCCACCGCCACGGTCAGCCGCGTCTTGTCGAACCCGCAGATCGTCAGCGCGGAAACCCGCCGGCTGGTCGAGGAGGCGATCCGCACGACCGGCTATCGGCTCAACCAGGCCGCCCGCAACCTGCGCCACCGGCGCACCGGCAGCGTCGTCGCGCTGGTGCCGGATCTGTCGAACCCGTTCTTCTCGCAGATCCTGTCCGGCATCGCCTCGGTGCTGGCGCCGGCCGGCTATAATCTTCTGGTGTCCGACACGCGGGCGGAAGGCGGCAACTCGATCCTGCGCTATGCCGAGCCAAGCCGGGCCGATGGGCTGATCGTGCTCGACGGATCCCTGCCCTCCGAAGGGCTGTCACCCCGCATGCCGATGGTGCTGGCCTGCGAATGGATACCCGGCTTTGACGCGCCACGGGTGAAGATCGACAACCGGCAGGCGGCGATGATGGCCGTGAACCACCTCGCCGATCTCGGCCACCGGCGGATCGCCCATGTCGCGGGGCCGCCCGGCAATGTACTGACCCTCGCCCGACTGGCCGGCACCGAACAGGCGCTGGCGGCGCGGGGCCTGCCCCCACCCCAGGTATTTGCCGGCGATTTCAGCCTCGCCTCGGGCCGCCGCGCCGGCGAGGAATGGCTGGCGCTGGCACCCGCCGAGCGCCCGACTGCGGTGTTTCTGGCCAGCGACGCGATGGCCTGCGGTTTCATCGGCGAGGTCCAGCACCATGGGGTGATGGTGCCGCGCGATGTCTCGGTCATGGGGTTCGACGATATCGAGCTCGTATCGCATATGACACCCGCGCTCTCCACCATCCGCCAGCCCCGCGAGGCCATCGGCCGCCAGGCGGCACAACGCCTGCTGGACCGGATCGCTGGAGATGACCGGGCGGACGACACGGTGCTGCCGGTGGAGCTTGTCCTGCGGGGCAGCACGGGACCGGTTTTCAGATGACCGGAAGTGGGAATGGGCGACGGCCGATGTTGCTGGCCATTCCGAAGGAGCCACATCGGACAGTAACGATGCGCGGTGACCCGGCGGCTCGCGGTCCGGCATGCCAAGGCTCTAAATTATTCTTCTAACGCATTTTCTTCACGCGAACCGGAATCCACGCGGCTCGAGAATGCTCCAGCATGTTGACGACGTTTCTCTTGCGCGCCCGCCGCATCGGGATAATAGTTAGCAACATGGCTAAGCATGATCCCAATCTCTCGCGGCTCTTCCACGCTCTGTCCGACCCGACCCGTCGGTCGATCCTGACCCGGCTCGCAGAAGGGCCGGCGCGGGTCACGGAGCTGTCGGAACCCACCGGCCTGCGCCTGCCCACGGTGATGCGGCACCTGTCGGTGCTGGAGGAAGCGGGACTGATCGCCACCTCCAAGGATGGGCGGGTACGCACCTGCGCCATGGTACCCGAGGCCCTGCGACCGGTCCGGACATGGCTCGACGAGCAGCGAGCCCTGTGGGACTCCCGCCTCGACCGGCTGGAGGCCTTTGCGATGAAGTCGATGAAGGAGCGCACCAAATGACAGCGAATTTCAATCCGGTCCGCACGCCTGCGCGCGACCCTGCGAAGGGCCATTTCGCGACCCTTACTTTCGAGCGGGACGTGGCCGCGCCCTTGTCCGTGCTGTGGCAGGCCTGGACCGCCCCCGCCGCGCGGGAGGCATGGGCGGCTCCGACGCCCTCGACCGTCGTGGAGTTCCTGGAGGCCGACACAAGGGTGAGTGGGCGCGAGGTCTCGCTCTGCAAGGTCGAGGGCCAGCCGGATATCCGCTGCGAGTGCGGCTGGCTCGAATTGCAGCCGGCGCGGCGCAGCGTGAACTACGAGGTGGTCTCATCCGAGGGCGTGACGCAATCGGCGGCGCTGGTGACGGCCGATTTCTCCGGCATGGAGGAGCATAGCCGGCTGGTCGTCACGGTGCAGCTTTCCTCGCTGGCCGAGGATATGGAGGCCGGCTACCGGCAGGGCTTCGGCGCGGGACTGGACAATCTCGCGGGAGTGGCCCGGCGAACCATGGTGCTCCAGCGCCTGATACGGGCGCCGCGAAGCGTCGTCTGGAGCACATGGATGAATCCCGAGACGCTGCCGCAATGGTGGGGACCGGACGGATATTCCTGCCGCACCCGGAAGATCGACCTGCGAACGGGCGGCGAATGGGTGTTCGACATGATCGGGCCCGACGGCACGATCTACCCGAACCACCATCGCTACATCGAGGTCCGTCCCGAGGAGAGGATCGGCTATGCGCTGCTCTGGGGCGAGAACGGGCCGAAGCACGCCGACGCCTGGGTCTTGCTGGAAGATCAGGACGGGGCGACCAAGGTGACGCTGGGCATGGTGTTCAGCACGGAGGCCGAGTTCCAGAATGCGAAGGGCTTCGGCGCCATCGAACTGGGCCTGCAAACGCTGGGCAAACTGGAGCGTTTCGTCACGTCTGGCTGAGATGCGGTGAGTTCACGATCAGGCGGAAGCGGCGGCCCTGCCGATGGACGATTGTCTCTACGCGCTCCAGGCTTCGATCCCGCATCTGACGCGCTCGGCCCTGCACCGCTGCTTCCAGCGCCACGGCATCAGCCGGCTGCCTGAGATCGGGAGCGACAAAGCGACGAAGAAGGCCTTTAAGCCCTATCCGATCGGATTCTTCCACATCGACATCGCTGAAGTGCGGACCGAGGAAGGCAAGCTTTATCTCTCCATCGCCGTTGACCGGACCTCGCAATTCGCTTTCGCCCGGCTAATGCCGAAGGCGACCACGCGTGAGGCTCGGACCTTCCTGGAGGCGTTTGGTGGTACCGATTCCCTACGAAATTCACACAGTGCTCACCGACAACGGCATCCAGTTCGCCGCCCTGCCCAGGAACCGCGAAGGGCCGACCGCCAGATTCTGCCGACACCCCTTCGATTGCACCTGCTGGGGTCATGGCATCGAGCACCGCCTCACCAAGCCCAATCACTCATGGACCAATGGTCAGGTCGAACGGATGAACCGCACCCTTAAGGAGGCTACCGTCTGGCGCTACCATCACGAAAGCCACCGGCAACTTCAGGATCATCTCGCCGCGTTCCTAGGCGCCTATAATTTCGCTAGGCGTCTGAAGAACTTACGCGGCCTCACGCCCTACGAGGCTGTCTGCAAGGCATAGGCAGCCGAACCCGAACGCTTCAGGCTCAATCTCGACCACTTGACCTCGGGACTGAACACCTGGCGGCACCTTTCCGTTCAGCGGATCCGGGAAATCTCAAATCTCGCTCACGAGCGTATGTCGGAATCGGTTGAGACAAGCCCGGGGATGACGGTGTGAGAGGATCGCCAGCCGTTCCGACTATCGGAAACCGGCGCTCACCCCGCATACCGCCTCAGCGCCAGCACCGCGTTGAGGCCGCCAAAGGCGAAGCTGGAGGAGATCGCCGTTTCGATCGCGGCGGTGCGCGCGGCGTTCGGCACGCAGTCGAGGGCGCAGTCGGGGTCGGGCTCGTTATAGCCCATGGTGGGGGGCAGGAAGCCCTCGCGCAGCGCCAGCACGGTGGTTACGAAATCCAGCGCGCCGGAGGCGTTCATGGTGTGGCCGTATTGCGATTTCGACGAGGATACCGGCAGCTTCTCGAGATGCGCGCCGAACACCTGACGCAGCGCGGCGGTCTCGGTCTTGTCGTTGAGCGCCGTGGCGGTGCCGTGGGCGCTGACATAGTCGATCCGCTCGGGCGACACCCCGGCATCCTCCAGCGCGAAAGCCATGGCGGCGGCGGCGCTGTCGCGGTCAGGCGCGGTGATGTCCATGCCGTCCGCGCTCATGCCGAAGCCGATCATCTCGGCATGGATGGTGGCGCCGCGGGCGATGGCGCGGTCCATGTTTTCCAGCACCACGGCGCCGGCGCCCTCGCCGATGACGAGGCCGGCGCGGTCCTTGGAGAAGGGCCGGCAGGCTTCCGGGGCGAGCACGCGCAGCGCCTCCCAGCTTTTCAGCATCCCGTAGGTGAGCTGCGATTCGCCCCCGCCGGCCAGCGCGACGTCGAGCATCCCGCTGCGGATCATCTGGAAGGCGGTGCCGATGGAATGGGAGGCGGAGGAACAGGCCGAGGCGATGGAGAAGGCCGGGCCGTGAATGCCGAGATCCATCGTCACATGGCTCACCTGACCGCTCGGCATGGCGCGCGGCACAGTGAAGGGATGCGGGCGCGGCGCCTGCTCCAGATAGAGCTTGCGGTAGCTGTCATCGACCGCATGAAAGCCGACCGAGGCGGCGAAGATGGCGCCAACGCGGTGGCGCGCGACGCCTTCCAGCGCCGGGCCGGCATCCGCCAGCGCCTGACGCGCAGCGACCACGGCGAATTGCGCGGTGCGGTCGACAAGGCCGAGCTGGCGCGAATCGAAATGGTCTTCCGGCACGAAGCCGCGCACCTCGGCGGAGATCTTCGTCTTCATCGCGGAGACGTCGATGCCCTGGGTCGGGCCGATGCCGACCGTGCCGGCGCGCAGGCCGGCCAGATGCGCCGCCACGTCATTGCCGAGGGCGGAGAGCGAACCGAGGCCGGTAATGGCGACGCGCGCAGCCATCAGGCGGACGGGGCGCGGCGCGCGCTCTGGGCGGCGAGCAGTTCGGCGACATGCTCGACCAGCGTGCCGACGGTCACGTCATTGCCGCTGAGCGGCCCGTCATTGGGAATCTCGATGCCGAAGCGGGTTTCCAGCTTGAAGATGGTCTCGATCAGATCGAGCGAGGAAATGCCGAGGTCGGCGATCGGCGTGTCCGCCGTCAGGAGACTGGCATCGACGCCCACTTCGCCGGAGATGAAGGCGACGATTTCGGCAATGGCGGGGTCGTCAGTCTGCATCGATCTGCCCAGGTTCGAGACGTGTGGGAAACGCCACCATGGCCGGCCCGGCGTTTCTCTTTCGGTGTGGTAGCACAAACAGCGGCGGTTCCAGAACCTGCGTCAATTGGCCGACATATGTGTCGGCTGCATGTCAGTGGCACGGCGAGCGCCGCGCTCACGGCACCGCGCCGGCTCCGGTGGCGTGGGCGCGCATGAGCTGGGACAGATAGAGCAGGGAGGATTTCGGCGTGCGCGCCTGCGTGTCGAAATCGACATGGGTGACGCCGAAGCGCCGCCGCTTGCCCTCGGCCCATTCGAAATTGTCGAGCAGCGACCAGACGAAATAGCCGTTCAGCGCGCAGCCCTGGCCGATGGCGCGGGCGCAGGCGTCGAGATGGGCGCGGATATAGGCGGTGCGCTCGGGGTCCTGAACGACGCCATTCGCCGGGGCGGGGTCCTCATAGCAGGCGCCGTTCTCGGTGATGAACACCGGCGGGTTGCCATACTGGTCGCGCAGCCGGGCGAGCACCGCGACCAGTCCGTCGGCGCTGATCGGCCAGCCGAGCAAGGTGCGCGGCGTGCCGTCCGGCACCGCGCCATAGCCGGCTTGGGCCAGAAAGGCGGCGGGGTCGTGCTTGATCCAGGACGGGCCATAGTAATTCACGCCGAGGAAATCGACGGGCACACGGATCGCCTGCATGTCGCCGGCCTGCACCAGCGGGGCGAAGCTGGATTCGAACGCTGCCGGGTAGCGGCCGAGGAACAGCGGGTCGAGATTGATGGTGTTCCAGCAGGCGTCGAAGCGCGCGGCGGCGGCGATGTCCTGCGGCTGCTGCGAGGACGGGAAGATCGGCTGCAGCGAGAACACGGTGCCGAGCTTGAGGTCCGAGCGCATGGACCGCAACGTCGAGATGCCCACCCCCTGGGCGAGGTTCTGGTGGTGCTGGGCGCGGACATAGCTGTCCCAGCCGGTGAGGCCCGGCGCGTGATTGCCGAAGCCATGGCCGAAAATGGCGTGCACCGAGGGCTCGTTCAGCATCGCCCAAGGCTTCACCCGGTCGCCGAGGCGTTCGACGCAGGCGCGGGCATAGTCGGCGAACCAGTTGGCGATGTCGCGATTGTGCCAGCCACCCCGGTCCTGCAATGCCTGCGGCAGATCCCAGTGATAGAGGCACGCCATGGGCAGGATGTTGGCAGCGAGCAGCCGGTCGACCAGCCGGTCGTAGAAGTCGAGCCCCTTGGCGTTCACCGCGCCCGTGCCGTCCGGCATGACGCGCGGCCAAGCGATGGAGAAGCGATAGGCCTGGAAGCCCATTTTCCCCATCAGTTCCACATCCTCGGCATAGAGGTTGTAGTGGTTGCAGGCGACATCGCCATTGGTGCCGTCGGCGATGCGGCCGGGCGTGTGCGAGAAGGTATCCCAGATCGAGGGCTTGCGGCCATCGGCCGTCACCGCGCCCTCGATCTGATAGGCCGAGGTCGAGGCGCCCCAGACGAAGCCGGGCGGAATGCGCGCGCCGCCGGCCGGCGCGGCGCTCTGGCCCGCGCTCTGGGCGAGGCCCGCGCGGGTCAGTGCCGGCAAGGTGGCCGTAGCGGCCGCGGTCGCGGCGGCGGAGGCGAGGAAGTCACGGCGGCGAAGCATGCGGCGTTGCTCCTTCGGGGCCATCACGGCCCAAGCGAGGCTCTGGCGAATTCAGGCGGTGATGGCGCGCAGCGCCACCAGCAGCAAAGCGGCGAGGAGCCCCTGCGCCAGCGTGACCAGCGAGAAGCGCGCGATCATGCTGCCGGCGGGAAGCCGCGCCGCCTGCCCAACCAGCCAGAAGAATCCGTCATTAATGTGCGAGGCGCCCATCGCCCCCGCACCGATGGCGAGCGCGGTGAGCGCCCGGCCCATCGGATCGCCGAGGCCGAGCGGGGCGACCAGTTCCATCATCATGCCGGCGGCGGTGATGGCGGCCACCAGCGAGGAACCCTGCAGCGTCTTCACCGTGGCGGCGAGCGCGAAGGGCAGCAGCAGCGCCAGCGCGCCGAGCGGCGCATAGGCGATGAGGCGCTCGGCGTTCATCTCCGCCATGCCGGTTTCCTGCGCGATCTTGGCGAGGCCGCCGGCGGCGCCGATGAGCAGGACGAGGCCGGCGACGCGGGTGATGGCCCGCCCGGCCCAGCCGGCCTGCGTGAGCCCGCCCGGCTCCCAGTGCCAGCTCAGCAGCAGGAGCGCGCCCGTGCCGGCGAGCAGCAGCACGACGGGACGCCCGAGGGCGATGAGGAGTTCGCGGTTCGAGCCGCCGCCCAGCGGCTCGGAGGCGATATCGCCGAGCGACTGGGTGATGAGCAGCGCGATCAGCCCGAGGCTGACCGCCCACAGCGCCAGCGCGCCGCGCCGGGGCGCGTGCATCGTGTCGCCGTCGATCAGCGGGGCGGTGTCGACCGGGTTCGGCTGGTCGCTGGTCGCGCGGGCGGACAGCATGCCGAAGGCGGCCAGCAGCAGGGCGAGCGGCAGGCCGATGGCCAGCGTCAGCCGCCAGTCGGCGCCGAGAATGGTGAAGCTCGCCAGCATGACCGGGGCGGGCACCAGCAGGCCATGGCCGGCGGAGAGCGCGAGGCCGAGCACCAGCGCCGCGCGCGGGCTGTCGCCGCCGATGCCCCGCCGCAGCGGGTCCAGCACGGCGAAGGCGGCGGCGGGCGCCGAGGCGACGCTGGCGATGAGGCCGAGCACGGCGAGGGGCAGCGAGCGCCGCCTGCGCCCGGCGGCGCCGGCCTGAAGCCGCGCGGTGGCCCCGGTCGCATCCGCGATCTCCGCCATGAAGGCGGCGCCGACCACGATCAGCCCGAGTGCGTTGAGGCTCTGCGCGAAGCCGAGGCTGAAGGCTTTCGCCACATGGCTGGTCGACATGCCCGCCGCATAGCCGAAGCCGATGGCGGTCAGCGTGAGCGCCAGGAAAGGCTGGACGCGGCCCCGCTGGGCGAGCAACGCCAGAACCAACACGGCGACGGCGAAGAAGGCGGCTTGTTGAAGCGACATGAGCGGGAACAGACCGGGCAGGAGACGGCCTTTCGCTTAGCGTGGCGCGGGGCGGGTGTCCATGTGCCCTTGGATGGGGGACGGGGGAGGGGCCGGGCGTTCCGGCGCGGGTCGCGCTCTCCATCCCTCACGCCGTCATCCCCGGACTTGATCCGGGGATCCACGACTTGGGGCCGGGCGCTGCGGGGGCAAGACGTGGATGGCCGGGCTGATCCCCGGATCAAGTCCGGGGACGGCCATGACGTTGTTCATGACGTTGTTTGGGTGGCCAGCCGGCACTCCGCTCACCGTGCCATTGCCCGCGCGCGGCGGCTTGACTAGGTTGCCGGCCATGGCGGCAGACATTGGCCGCAGGCATCGGTTTCCGCGCGCATGGTCTCGACGACGCTTTCCCGTCTCAAAACCCGTTCCCGTTCGGGCGTTATCCTCGCTGGCCTTGCCGCCCTGCTGCTGGCTGGCGCGCCTGCGCGGGCGCAGAATGGCGCCGGGGTTGCCGCATCCCCGGCGCCCGCCGGGACGAGCACGCAGACGGTAGCCACGCCCGTCGTCGCCACGCCCGCCGCCGGTTTCATCCGCACGGAGGGCACGCGCTTCGTGCGGCCGGACGGCTCGACCTTCCCGGTGCGCGGCATGAGCTTCGGCAACTGGCTGCTGCCCGAAGGCTACATGTTCAAGTTCAAGGTCCACCGCTCGCCGCGGGAGATCGAGGACGTGATTTCCTATCTCGCCGGGCCGGAGGAGGCCGCGCGCTTCTGGAAGGCGTTCCGCGAGGTGTACATCCAGGAGCCGGATCTTGCCTTCATGCAGGCGGCGGGCTTCACCACGGTGCGCATTCCCCTGCACTGGAAGTTCTTCCTCGACCCGGCCGACCCGTCAAAGGTCGACCCGAAGGGCGAGGGCTGGGCGCTGATCGACCGCGTGCTCGGCTGGGCGAAGGCGCATGACATCAAGGTCATTCTCGACATCCACGCCGCGCCGGGCGGGCAGACCGGGGTGAACCATGATGACGGCGTCGGCTACCCGCTGACCTTCTATGTGCCGGAGTTCCAGCGCCGCACCATCACGCTCTGGCGCGCCATCGCCGAGCGGTATCGCGATGAGACGACGGTGATGGCCTATGATCTGCTCAACGAGCCGATCTCGCCCTATCACGACACGGATTACCTGAACCCGCGCCTTGAGCCGCTCTATCAGCGGATCGCCGCGGCCATTCGCGCGGTCGATCCCAACCACCCGATCATCCTCGCGGCGGCGCAGTGGAGCACGAATTTCGGCGTGTTTGGCCCGCCCTTCGATGACAATCTCGCCTACACCTATCACAAGTTCTGGGCGAGCCCGGAGCGGCGCGAGGTGCAGGATTATGTGAACTTCGCCAATCGCTGGGGGGTGCCGATCTTCCTCGGCGAGACCGGCGAGCTGACCGACGAGTGGAACGCCAAGTACCGGGCGATGAATGAGCGCTTCGGCATTGGCTGGAGCTTCTGGACCTTCAAGAATCTCGATTCCCGCTCCACCGTCGTCTCCATCACCAAGCCGGAGGGCTGGGACGCCATCGCCGCCTTCGGCTCGGCCCCGCGCGATGAGTGGGCTACCATGCCGAAGCCCTCGCGCGAGGCCGTGAAGGCGACGCTCGACGCCTATATCGAGAACGCCAAATTCGCCAACGCCACCGTCAATCGCGGCTATGTCGCCTCGCTCGGGCTTGAGGCGCCGTAACCGGCGCGCGGGCACGCCGGAGGCAGCCCTTGATGGCTGGTGCGGCACCCTTCATGCTGGAGCCACGCGGTTCCGCCCTGGGCCCGCCGGGAACACGCCATGCCGCGCGCTGAACTGTTTGTCGCCTTCCTTGTCACCGCCGGCCTGTTCGCCTGCATACCCGGCCCGGCCATGCTCTATACGGCGGCGCAGACGCTGGCGCGGGGGCGGGTTTCCGGGCTGATGGCGGTGCTCGGCCTGCATCTGGGTTGCTATGTCCATGTCATCGCTGCGGCGGCCGGGCTTTCCGTGCTGTTCCACGCGGTGCCGGCGCTCTACATGGCGGTGAAGCTGGCCGGCGCGGCCTATCTGATCTGGCTCGGCGTGGCGATGCTGCGCGCCAGGGCGAAGGGGCAGGAGACCGCGCTCCCCGCCTTTGGTGCCAAGTCGGCGCGGCGGGCCTTTCTGGAGAGCGTGGCGGTGGAGGTGCTGAACCCCAAGACCGCGCTGTTCTTCGTGGCCCTGCTGCCGCAATTCATCGACCCGGCGGCGAGCCTGCCGGTCTGGGGGCAGTTCCTCATCCTCGGCACGCTGGTCAACGTGCTGTTCACCTCCGCCGACCTCGTCTGCGTGCTGATCGCCGGGGCGCTGGTCGAGCGGCTGCGCCGATCCGACCGGGCGCAGCGCCTGATGCGCCGGGCGGGCGGAGCGGTGCTGGTCGGGCTCGGCACGCATCTGGCCCTTCAGCGCAACTGAAGGCGCCCGCGCCGCGCGCGCCTGACGTCACCCCTTCAGCTTGCCGAGCACCGCGATCAGCTCGGAAACCTTGGCGCGCTGCTGGTCGGCGTCGCCGGAGCTGATGGCGTGCTCGACGCAGTGCGCGACGTGATCGCGCAGCACCTCCTCCTCCACCTTCTTCAGCGCCGCGCGCACCGCCGCCACCTGGGTGACGATGTCGATGCAATAGCGGTTGTCCTCGACCATGCGGGAGAGGCCGCGGACCTGGCCCTCGATCCGGCTCAGGCGTTTCAGGCAGGCGGTGCGGGTGTCGTGCTGCATGCTTGTCATATACCTATACGGGGTATATACCGCAACTGCTGGATACCCATATGGGGTATGTGGCAGCGCAGCAGAAGGAGGGTGTCATGGCAGAGCACGAGCATAAGCACGGGCATGAGCCGGTGCCGCCGGCCGATGCCGCCGCCAAAACCGCCACCAAAACGGGCGGCTGCTGCGGTGGGTCCGGTAACCACGACCCTCGACCCGAGCCCGCCCATCATGCCCCTGCCAGCGGGCCCGGCCATGCGCAGGACCACGCATGCTGCGGCGGGAAGGGGCATGAGGCGGGGCACGACCACGCCTCTCACGACCACGCGCATGACCCTGCCGGTTGCGGGCACGCCCACATGGCCAAGGATCCGGTCTGCGGCATGGATGTCGATCCGCACACGGCCCAGCACCGGGCCGAGCATGGCGGGCGCACCTATTATTTCTGCTGCAATGGCTGCCGCACCAAATTCATGGCCGACCCCGGCAAATATCTGGAGGGCCGGCCGGACGCGGAGCCGGTGCCGGAGGGGACGGAATTCACCTGCCCGATGCACCCGGAGATCGTGCAGATCGGGCCGGGCACCTGCCCGATCTGCGGCATGGCGCTGGAGCCGATGCTGGTCAGCCTTGATGACGGGCCGAACCACGAACTGATCGACATGACCCGCCGGTTCTGGATCGGCCTGGCGCTGACCCTGCCGGTCTTCGCGCTGGAAATGGGCGCGCATCTGATCCCCGCCCTGCATCACCTCGTGCCGCCGGCCATCTCCGCCTGGGTTCAACTCGTGCTGGCGACCCCCGTGGTGCTGTGGGCCGGCGCGCCTTTCTTCGTGCGCGGCTGGCAGTCGGTGGTGACACGCCATCTCAACATGTTCACGCTGATCGCCATCGGCACCGGCGTCGCCTATGGCTACAGCCTCGTTGCCGTGCTGGCCCCCGGCCTGTTCCCGGCGACCTTCCGCGGCCCGGATGGGTCCGTCGCGGTCTATTTCGAGGCGGCGGCGGTCATCACCGTGCTGGTGCTGCTCGGCCAGGTGCTGGAACTGCGGGCGCGCGAGCGGACCTCCGGCGCGCTGAAAGCCCTGCTCGACCTCGCGCCCAAGACCGCGCGGCGCCTCAATGACGACGGCAGCGAAGCGGAGATCCCGCTCGATCAGGTGATGGTCGGCGACCGGTTGCGCGTGCGGCCGGGCGAGAAAGTGCCGGTGGACGGGCAGGTGGCGGAGGGCCGCTCGGCGGTCGACGAGGCACTCGTCACCGGCGAATCCATGCCCGTCACCAAGGCGGAGGGCGACGCGGTGATCGGCGGCACGCTGAACCGTTCCGGCGGGCTGGTCATCGTCGCGCAGAAGGTCGGCCGCGACACCCTGCTCGCGCGCATCGTGCAGATGGTGGCGGAGGCGCAGCGTTCGCGCGCGCCGATCCAGCGCCTCGCCGATCGCGTCGCCGGCTGGTTCGTGCCGCTGGTCGTCGGCTGCGCGCTGCTGGCTTTCGCCGCCTGGGCAACGTTCGGGCCGGAGCCGCGCTTTTCCCACGCGCTGCTGGCGGCGGTGGCGGTGCTGATCATCGCTTGCCCCTGCGCGCTGGGCCTTGCCACGCCGATGTCGATCATGGTCGGCATGGGGCGCGGGGCGCAGATGGGCGTGCTGATCAAGAACGCCGAGGCGCTGGAGCGGCTGGAGCGGATCGACACGCTGGTGGTCGACAAGACCGGCACGCTCACGGAAGGCGCGCCTTCGGTGACCCGGATCGTTACGGCGGAGGGTTTTGCGGAAGACGAGGTGCTGCGTCTCGCCGCCGCTGTCGAGCAGCCCTCCGAGCATCCGCTGGCGCAGGCCATCGTGAACGCGGCGCAGGCGCGCGGGATCGCGATACCCAAGGTGCGCGGCTTTGACTCACCGGTCGGCAAGGGTGCCTATGGGCTGGTCGAGGGCAAGCGGGTGGTGCTCGGCAGCGCGGCGTTTCTGCGCGAACTCGGCATCGACGCCAGCGGGCTCGCGGCCCCGGCCGATGAGTTGCGGCGCGAGGGAGCAAGCGCGATCTTCATCGCGGTCAACGGCACGCTGGCCGCCACAATCGCCATTGCCGACCCGATCAAGGCGACGACGGCGCAGGCGCTGGCCGATCTCGCGGCCGAGGGTATTCGCGTCGTCATGCTGACCGGCGACAACCGCACCACGGCCGAGGCGGTGGCGCGCCGGCTCGGTATCACCGAGGTCGAGGCCGAGGTGGCGCCCGACCAGAAGGCGGCGGTGGTGGCACGGCTGCGCGCCGAGGGCCGCGTGGTCGCCATGGCCGGCGACGGAGTGAACGACGCGCCGGCGCTGGCCGGCGCCGATGTCGGCATTGCCATGGGGACGGGCACGGATGTCGCCATCGAGAGCGCGGGGGTGACGCTGCTGCGTGGCGATCTCGGCGGCATCGTGCGGGCGCGCCGGCTCTCGCAGGCGACCATGCGCAACATCCGGCAGAATCTGTTCTTCGCCTTCGCCTACAACGCCGCCGGCGTGCCGATCGCCGCTGGTGTGCTGTACCCGATTTTCGGGCTGCTGCTCTCGCCCATGGTGGCGGCGCTGGCCATGTCGCTCTCCTCGGTGAGCGTCATCGCCAACGCGCTGCGGCTGCGGAGCGTGCGGCTGTAGGCCGGGTAGGGTTGTCGAAGCGCCTTCTCTGAGGAAGCGTCTTCTCTGAGAACGTCCTATCTCCACAAGAAAAACCCCGCCCCCGGATGTGCGCCGGAGGCGGGGTGGGAGCCGGAAGGGAACGGCTCCAATTTTCCCGGACGGTTGGAAGGCCCGGGGCGGGGTTGGTGAACCTATTCGGCGGCCATGCGCAGCATCGGGGCGGGGGTCTCGATGGGCATGGCGTCGGCGACCTTGGCGGCGATGATCTCGGCGGTGGCGCAGGACAGCGTCCAGCCGAGATGGCCATGGCCGGTGTTGTAGAACACGCCCGGCTTCTTGCCGGCGGCGACGCGCGGCATCATGTCCGGCATCATCGGGCGCAGGCCCGCCCAGGGCACGACCTTCTCGGTCGAGACGCCCGGAAACAGCTTGCGCACCCAGTCGGTCAGCGGGCGGATGCGGTCGGAGCGGATGTCGCGGTTCTCGCCGTTGAACTCGGCGGTGCCGGCGACCCGGAAGCGGTCCTTGCCGAGGCGGGAGGTGACGATCTTGGTCTTGTCGTCGAGCAGGCTGACCCACGGCGCCGCCTGCTGGCTGCGCTCATCGTCGAGCATCACCGTGATCGAGTAGCCCTTGACCGGATAGATGTTGACCCGGTCGCCGAGGCTGGCGGCGATGGCGCGCGAGCCGACGCCGGCGCACACCACCACCGCATCGAAGCTCATCACCTCGCGCTGCGGGGCGGCATCTTCCTCGTCGGGCAGCAGGGTCAGCGCGATCTCGACGCCGGTGCCATCGGGGCCGCGGCCGGTATGGGTGATGCGCTCGACCGCCGCCTCGTTGACGAAGCGCACGCCGCGGGCGCGGCAGACTTCGGCGAGGCCGAAGGTGAATTTGTGGATGTCGCCGGTCGAATCGGAGGGGGTGTAGAAGCCGCCATAGAACTGGCCGTGCAGCGTCGGCTCGATGGCGCGGATCTCGTCCGGCGTCACCTCGCGGCGCTCCAGCCCACCCTGCGCATAGAGGCCGGAGACGAGGCGGGCATTATCCTGCGCCGCCTTGTCGCGGTAGATGTGCAGGATGCCGCGGGTCTCGTGGTTGAAGTCGATCCCCTCGCGCTTGGCGATGTCGAACATATGGTTGCGCGCCTGAATGGCGAGGCGTGTGGTCTGGACCGTGTTCGCCGTGTAGTTGGGGATGTTGGCGAGGAACTCGGCCATCCAGCTATATTTGTGCCAGGACGGCTTGGGGTTCATCAGCAGCGGCGCGTCGGGGGTGAGCATCCACTTGATGCCCTTGAGCACCGTAGACCAGGAGTTCCACACCTCGGCATTGGAGGCGGAGAGCTGGCCGCCATTGGCGAACGAGGTCTCCATCGCCGCATAGCGGTGACGGTCGATGACGGTGACGTCATAGCCCTTCTCGGTGAGGGCGTAAGCGGTGGTGATACCGGTGATGCCGGCGCCGACAACAGCAATATGGCGCATGGGGAACTCCCGCGCTTGAGGACGACAAGGCCATGGTCGCGGCAACACCGCGTTTCCTGGCCGACTGTCCCCAATCTGTCGCGGTACCTGAGAGCTCGCCCCGAGACGTCCAGCATAGCCGGGCGACGCGGGCTTCCCCTTCGGTGGACGTCCTAGCGCGATGCGCCGACGCCTCTCTCCAGATCGTCCTGTCTATGCGGTCCGTGGTGCCTGAGAGTTTCCTGGGGGGTTGCTCCGTCGGCGTCGACACGTGTCCGGGAGGACTGTCGATCTCTCCCGCATAGTCATTATCAGACGGTTATATGCATCGCACAAAAGCATGCCCGTTTCAAGGGCAGTTCGGCTGCTCACGGCAGGTTGAGGGTGCGACCTTGGGAGGGGAGGGTTGAAAATCGCGGCGCCAGCCTCACGCCTGCGCCGCATCCAGCCCGAGGTCGAGGATCGGCGCGGAATGGGTGATCCAGCCGACCGAGATGAGGTCCACCCCGCTCGCGGCGATCGGCCCGACCGTTTCGGCGGAGACGCGACCCGAGGCTTCGGTGAGCGCGCGCCCGCCGACGATGCCGACCGCCTCCGTGAGCTGCTCCGGCGTCATGTTGTCGAGCAGCACCGCGTCGACGCCCTCCGCCATCGCCTCGTGAAGCTGGGCCAGCGTGTCGACCTCCACCTCGATCTTCACGAGATGGCCGGCATGGGCGCGGGCGGCGCGGATGGCGGGGATGACGCCGCCGGCCACCGCGATGTGGTTGTCCTTGATCAGCACGGCATCATCGAGCCCGAAGCGGTGGTTCGAGCCGCCGCCGGCCTTCACCGCGTGTTTTTCCAGCGCGCGCAGGCCGGGCGTGGTCTTGCGGGTGCAGACGATCCGCGCCTTGCCAAGGGACGGGGCATGCTGGCGGGCGATGGCGACGAGGCCGGCGGTCGCGGTGGCGATGCCGGACATGCGGCAGGCGATGTTCAACGCCACGCGCTCGGCGGTGAGGATGGCGCGGGCCGACCCATCCAGCCGCAGCACCACGTCACCCGGTGCCACCGCGCTGCCGTCGCCGCGCTCGACCGTTACCGTGAGAGACGGGTCGATCAGGTTGAAGGCGATCACCGCCGCGTCGATGCCGGCGATGACGCCGCTCTGGCGCGAGGCGATCACCGCCGTGAAGCGCGCATCGGCCGGCACCACCGCATCGGTGGTGATGTCGCCGGCGCGGCCGAGATCTTCCAGCAGCGCGGCGCGCACGATGGGTTCGACCAGCAGGCGGGGCAGGGGCGATAGGAGGGGCGTGAGCATGGCGGGTATTCCTGCGAAGGCAACGTCATCCTGAGGTGCGAGCGGAGCGAGCCTCGAAGGATGGGACTAAGGGACATCCTTCGAGGCCCGGCTATGCCGGGCACCTCAGGATGACGGTGCGCCGCAAAGGCGCCGGTGTTCTCACGCCACCCGCCGCACCTCGGCGGTGCGTGAGGCGTCCTCGAACCGCGTCTCGGAATGCCGGGCCGCTGTCGCGGGGGTGGGATGGTCGGCGCGGTAATGGCCGCCACGGCTTTCCACCCGGCGCAACGCCGCTTCCGCGACCATCAGCGCGACGAGGGAGAGGTCGTCGCCGTCACGGTCGGCGATCGTGCCGAGGCGGGCGGCGGCTTCCTCCAGCCCGGCGGCGTTGCGGATGACGCCCACTTTCAGGTCCATCAGCGCCCGGATCTCGGCGCGAGCCGGGGAGAGCGGACGCGCCGGGCCGGCGGGCGTGGGCGTGCCGGGGCGGGCATCCTCGCCGGCAATGTCGGCGGCGATCCAGCCGGCATAGGCGAGGGCTTCCAGCAGCGAGTTGCTGGCCAGCCGATTGGCGCCATGCAGCCCCGTCGAGGCGACTTCGCCGCAGGCCCACAGGCCCGGCACGCTGGCGCGGCCGGCTTCATTCACGGCGATGCCGCCCATATGGTAATGCGCGGCCGGGCGCACCGGGATCGCCGCCGCCGCCGGGTCGAGCCCATGGGCCCGGCACAGCGCGACCACGCCGGGAAAGCGTGCCGCGATATCTTTCAGCCGGGCGTCCAGCACGACCGACTGCCCGGTGGCGATCTCCGCGAAGATGGCCCGCGCCACGACATCGCGCGGCGCGAGCTCCTGGCCGGGCACGTCCAGCATGAAGCGTTCGCCGCGCGCATTGAACAGCCTGGCGCCTTCCCCGCGCAGCGCCTCGGTGGCGAGCGGCATCGGGTCGGCGCCGACCGCCATCGCGGTCGGGTGAAACTGCACGAACTCCATGTCGCGCAGCACCGCGCCTGCGTGGGCGGCCAGTGCGAGGCCGGAGCCGACGGCGCCGAGCGGGTTGGTGGTCGAGCCATAGAGCCCGCCAAGCCCGCCGGTCGCCAGCACCATGGCGCGGGCGGGGAGCGCCTGCACCCGCGCCTCGCGGTCGCGCAGCGCGACGCCGGCGACGCGGCCGGTCTCGTCCTTCAGAAGCTCACAGGCCCGCACACCCTCGATCACCGTGATGGACGGGCAGGCGCGGGCGGCGCGGGTGAGGGTTTCCAGCACCACGCGGCCGGTGCCGTCGCCTTCGGCATGAACGATGCGGCGGCGCGAATGGGCGGCCTCCAGCCCCAGCGCGAGGCTGCCATTGGGATTGCGGTCGAAGGGCGTGCCGATCTCCAGCAGCCAGTCGATGGCGGCGGGCGCGGCACCCGCGACGCGCCGCGCCACCGGCGGCTGCGAGAGTCCGGCGCCGGCCGAGAGCGTGTCGATGGCGTGGAAATCCGGCCGGTCGTCGGCGCCGATGGCGGCGGCGATGCCGCCCTGCGCCCAGCCGGTGGCGGCCTCGGCGCCGAGCGGGGCGGCGACGACCAGCGTCACCGGCAGCGGCGCGAGGCGCAGGGCGGTGGCGAGGCCGGCGACGCCGCCGCCGACCACGACGATCGTGTCAGGCGAATGGTTCACGGATGGTGCTCCCGAACGGGGATCAGCTGAGGGCGAGCATGCGTTCCACCGCCGCGCGGGCGCGGACGGCGAGGGCGGGGTCGATCTCGACCTGCGGGCTCATGGTTTCCAGCGCCCGGCGGATGTTCGCCAGCGTGATGCGGCGCATGTGCGGACACAGATTGCAGGGGCGCACGAACTCGACGTCGGGATGGTTCACCGCGACATTGTCGGCCATCGAGCACTCGGTGATGAGCACCACGCGGGCCGGCTTCTCGTCGCGCACATAATCCGCCATGCCGGCGGTGGAGCCGGCGTAATCGGCCTCCGCGACCACTTCGGGCGGGCATTCGGGGTGGGCGAGCACGACCACGCCGGGATGGTTTTCGCGCAGATCGCGAATGTCCTGCGGGGTGAAACGCTCATGCACCTCGCAATGGCCCTTCCAGGCGATCAGCTCCAGCTCGGGCACCTGTTTCTGGACATTCTGCGCGAGATATTCGTCGGGCAGCATGAGGATGCGGGTAACGCCCCATTCCTTCGCCACGGCGCGCACCACCTTCACGGCATTGCCGGAGGTGCAGCAATAGTCGCTCTCGGCCTTCACCTCAGCCGAGGTGTTGACATAGGTGACGACCGGCACGCCCGGATAATGCTGGCGCAGCAGGCGGATATCGGCGGCGGTGATGCTGTCGGCGAGCGAGCAGCCGGCGCTCATGTCCGGCATCAGCACGGTCTTGGAAGGGTTCAGCAGCTTGGCGGTCTCGGCCATGAAATGAACGCCGGCCATGACGATCACATCGGCATCGACCGTTACGGCCTCGCGGGCCAGCGCCAGGCTGTCGCCGACGATGTCGGCCACCGTGTTGAAGATTTCCGGCGCCTGATAGTTGTGGCCGAGCACGACGGCGTTGCGCTCGCGCTTCAGCCGCTCGATGGCCTCGACCTCGCGGGCGATGAGCGGCCATTCGGCGGGGGTGATGTGCTTGGCGACACGCGCATAGAGATGGGGCAGCGGCAGGCTGACAGGTGCCCCGGCAAAGGCGGTGGCGGCGCCGGCAATGCTGTCGGCGGCGTGGTCGGCACGGGCGGCGATGGGCATGTCCAGCATCGCGTCCTCCCTTATGCTCGTTATGAGTATAACTCGGGCCAAACAATACCGGGCTCACGCCCGGCAGACCACTTATGCTAGAACTGAGTATAAGCCTCTGTCAACTGTCTGTCACAAAGCTCCGCCGCGCGTCTGCGCGACGGAACCGACGGTGCTCCGCTCACGTTGAAACCGGCGACCGGTGGATCGATAGGGGGAAGCGGGATGGCGCAGCGCAGCTTCTGGAAGGGCTATCTCAAGCTCTCGCTCGTCACCTGCCCGGTGACGATGATGTCCGCGACATCCGACGCCGAAAAGGTGCGCTTCCACACGCTCAACCGCGCCTCCGGCAACCGGGTCGAGGGCATCTATGTCGACGACGAGACCGGCCGGACGGTCGATGACGACGATCAGGCGCGCGGCTATGAGCGCGGGCCGGGCGAGTTCGTCATTCTGGAGGATGAGGAACTGGACGCGGTGGGGCTGGAGAGCACCCGCACCATCGACATCGAGATGTTCACCCCTGCCGACAGCGTGCAGTGGCTCTGGTACGACAAGCCGCATTTCCTCCTGCCGAACGATCCGGTCGGCGAGGAGGCCTTCGCCGTCATCCGCGAGGCGATGGCGGCGACCGGAACGGTCGGCATCGCCCGCCTCGTGCTCTATCGCCGCGAACGGCCGGTGATGCTGGAACCGCGCGGGCGCGGCATCGTGGTCTGGACCCTGCGCTATGCCGAGGAAGTGCGCCCGCCGGAGGGCTATTTCGAGGATATCGACGCGCAGCCGGAGAGCGAGCTGGTCGATCTCGTCGCCAAGCTGATCGACCGGCGCACGCGCAAATGGGAGGCGAGCCTCGTCCATGATCCGCTGCAGGACAATCTCAAGGCGCTGATCGCCAGCAAGAAGAAGCAGCGCCGCGCGCCGCGCGCCCGCAAGGGCAAGGAGGCGCCGGAGGCCCCGACCAATGTTGTCAACATCATGGACGCGCTGAAGAGGAGCCTCGCCAGCGAGAAGGGCGTCCGCCCGCGCAAATAGCCCTATGGCGCGTCCGTGGTTTCCCGGTTTGTCGAGGGCGGGGTCGGTTTGGGCTCGGCCGGCTTCGGGTCTTCCGCCCGGGATTCGATCATCCGCTCCAGCGGCAGGACCAGAGCGAGCAGCACCAGCGTCACCACAAGGGCGAGGACGATGAGGTGCCAGGTGGCCAGCGCGCAGGCCACGCCCAGCGCCGCCGTGACCCAGACCGTGGCGGCCGTTGTCAGGCCATGGATTTCCAGATCGCGGTGATTGCGCAGGACCACGCCGGCGCCGAGAAAGCCGATGCCGGTCATCACCCCCTGGATGATGCCCTGCACGACGCGGCTCATCGCGTCGGGGTGACCGGCCATGCCATCGACCCGGACGGCGGTCAGCGAGATCAGCGCCGCGCCCATGCAGACGAGGCCCAGCGTGCGCATGCCGGTCGGCTTGCCGCGCAGATCGCGGTTGATCCCGATCAGCATGCCGCAGGCGGCCGCCATGAGAAGGCGCAGCAGAGCCTCGATGTCCGCCGGCGGCAGGAAGGGAAAGGCGGCTGTCATGAGCTTAGCGCCGTCCGCGTCGGTGTTTTGGCACCTCCGGCAGCGGCGCGGCGCTGGCGCGGAAGTCGGTCCATGGGTCTCGTTCGAGATTGGCGAGCCGCGCGGGCGCGTTCTCCAGCGTGAACTGGGCGGCGCTGGCGAGAGCGTCGATCTCCTCCCATGCCACCGGCATGGCGACACCGGCGCCCGGCCGGGCGCGCGTGCCATAGGGGGCGATGGCAGTGGCGCCGCGCCCGTTGCGCAGATAGTCGATGAAGATGCGCCCCTCGCGCTTCGCCTTGGTGGCGACGGCAATGTAGCGGTCCGGCGCGTCCCCGGCCATCGCTTCCGCCAGCGATTTGGCGAAGCCCTTCACCGCATCCCAACCCGCTTCCGACTTCAGCGGGACAACGACATGCAGGCCCTTGCCGCCGGAGGTCTTCACGAAAGCGGGCAGCCCCGCCTCTTCCAGCCGGGCCCGCACATCCTTCGCGCCGGCCACCACATCCGCCCAGCCAAGGCCGGGGCCGGGATCAAGGTCGAAGATCATCGTGTCGGGCGCCTCAAGGCTCGCCAGCGGCGCGCCCCAGGGATGGATTTCAAGTGCTCCCGCTTGCACCAGCGCAATGAGGCCGTCGCGATCCTCGATGAACAGCATCTCCTCGCCATCGCTGTCCTTGGCCAGCTTGATCGCCTTGTTCATCCCGCGCCAGCCATGTTTCTGGAAGAAGCAAGCCTTGGCGATGCCGTCCGGGCAGCGCAGCAGCGCGAGCGGGCGGGCGACGATATAGGGAGCGATGAAGCGCCAGATCTCGGCGTAGTAATCCGCAAGGCCCTGTTTGGTGATGCCGTCCTCGGGCCAGTAGATGCGCTCGGGATGGGTGAGCTTCACCGCGCTTTTGAGCGGCGCCGGGCGGGCGGCAACGGAGGTCGGAGCCGGTTCCTCGCGGATGATCTCGCTTGCGGGCTTGTCTTCGCGAATGCCGCGAAAGGCAGCGTGGCGCAGGTTCTGGTCGCCGGTCCAGCCGCGGAACTCGACCTCGGCGACGCGCTCGGGCTTCACGAAGATCACGCCGCGCCGCGCATCGGCGGAGAGCTTATCGGCGAACGGGCTGCGCGCGCGGGCGAGGGCGGAGAGGTCGCGGTAGAGATCGGCGGCGATGCGGTGGGAGAAGCCGGTACCGACCCGCCCGACATGGCGCAGCTTGCCGTCCTCATGCAGCCCCAGCACCAGCGAGCCGATGGCGTTGGCCATGGCGGTGGAGGGCACGAAGCCGGCGATGACGAATTCCTGCCGCTCGGCGCATTTCGACTTCACCCAATCCTTGCCGCGCCCGGTGCGGTAGCGCGAATCCGCGCGCTTCGACACCAGCCCCTCCAGGCTGAGGCGGCAGGCATGGCGCAGCAGGGTGGCGCCATCGACCTCGAACGGCTCGCTGAGGCGCAGCGGGGCCGGCGCGTCCTTGAACAGCGCCGCCAGCGCCGCCTTGCGGGCGAGCAGCGGCTCGCGCGTGAGGTCGCGGCCGTCGAGATGCAGCAGGTCGAAGCCGTAGAACACAAAGCGGTCACGGCGCCCTTCCGACAGGTCTTGCTGAAGCGCGGCGAAATGCGAGGCGCCCGACGGCGTCTCCACCACGAGTTCACCGTCGATCAGCGCGGTCTGAGCCGGCAAGGCGAGCAGGGCGTCGGCCAGCGCCGGGCCGAAACGCGTCGTCCAGTCGAGCCCCGAGCGGGTGAGCAGGCGCAGCTGGCCCTTCGGCCCGGCGCTGCGGTCGATGCGGGCCTGAAGCCGGTAGCCGTCGAACTTGATTTCATGGATCCAGCCCGCCCCCGCCGGGGCCTTGGCGACCAGCGTCGCCAGTTCCGGCGCGAGGAAATCGGGCAGCTTGGCGGCCCCCGTCTTCCTCCCGCCCTTATGTGCCGGGGCGCCCTCGGTGATCTCGTCCAGCGTGCGCCCGGTCTTCACCGAGTCCGGCGCTTCCTCCAGAATGTCCGGCGCGTCCTCGGTGCGGGCGGCCTCGTCCTCGGCCTTGATGAGCAGCCAGTTCTCGTTTTTCTCGCCCTTTCTCTTGGGCATGCGCACAAGATGCCAATGGCCGGAGAGCTTCTCGCCGCGCAGTTCTAAGTCGAGATGGCCCTTCTTGTAGCCCTTGCGCGGATCGCCCTTGGGCACCCAGCTCCCGCTGTCCCACAGCATCACCGTGCCGCCGCCATACTGGCCCTTGGGGATGGTGCCCTCGAAGTCGCCATAGTCGAGCGGGTGATCCTCGACATGAACCGCGAGGCGCTTTTCGCCTGGCACCAGGCTCGGCCCGCGTGTCACCGCCCAGCTTTTCAGGACGCCGTCCATCTCCAGCCGCAGGTCATAATGCAGCCGGCGGGCGGCGTGTTTCTGGATCAGATAGGTCTGGCCGGCGCCTTTGCCCTCCGCTCCTGCCGGTTCGGCGGTGAGGGTGAAGTCGCGCTTGGCGCGGTAGGTGTCGAGGGCCATGGCGTGTCAGCTCGCCTTGCGCGTGGTGGCCGAGGCGCGTCCCCGCTCCGCCGTGCCGCTTTTCGCCGGGCTTTTTGCGGCGCTTTTTCCACCGCTCTTTGCTGTCTTTCGGGTGGACTTCCTCGCGGGTGCCTTCGCCTCCGCGTCGTTGCCCATGCCGGCACTCTGGCGCAGCGCTTCCATCAGATCGACCACCTTGCCCTTCTTCGGCGCCTTGGGCGCCTTGATCGGGCGGCCCTCGATCTTGGCGCGCACCAGCTCGGCGAGCGCCGCCTCATAGGCGTCGTGGAAGGTGTCGGGCTGGAAGGTGCCGGCCTTGGTGGAGATGATGTGCCGGGCGAGTTCCAGCATCTCGCCCTCGATCTTCACATCCTTGATATCGTTGAAGATTTCATCGGCCGAGCGCACCTCGTAATCATGGTTCAGCGTGGTGGCGATGATGCCGTCATCATAGGCGCGGATCAGCACGGTGCGAGGGCGGCGGAAGAGGACGCCGCTGGCCAGCGCGACCACCTTGCGGCGGCGCAGGCCTTCGCGGATCACGGCGAAGGTGGCCTGCGAGGCGTCGTCGGCCGGGCGGACATAATAGGGCTTGTCGAAATAGAGGTCATCGACCTGCGCGCAGGGCAGGAAGGTGTCGATCGCCAGCGTCTTGTCGCCCTGCGGCGTCACCTCCGCGACTTCCTCCGGCTCCAGCACGATGTACTCGCCCGAGGCCACCTCATAGCCCTTCACCTGGTCCTCCCGCTCGACCGCTTCTTCGGTCTCGGGGTCGATGAAGCGGCGGCGTAACCTGTTGCCCGTCTTACGGTTTACCATGTTGAGGCTGACGCGCTCGGTGGCCGAGACAGCGGTGTAGAGACCGACGCCGCAGACCAGTTCGTCGAGCTTCAGAAAGCCCTTCCAGGTCGCGCGCGGGCTCATCGCGCGGCTCCGGGGCGGCGTAAATGACGGTCGGGGAGGGGCATCGGACGGCCTCCGGGGGGTGAAGCTACCCCATTAAGGCGCCACCCCGCGAAGACGTTCCATAGGCGGCCTCAGACGGCGCGAATATGCCGGATCAATGCCTCGACGGCGGTGGGATAACCCTCCGGGCCGAGGCCGATAATGCAGCCCATCACCGCCGCCGAGAGCGGGGAGTGATGGCGAAAAGCCTCTCTTTTGAAGACGTTGCTGACATGGACCTGAAGCGCGGGCTTTGAAACGGCGGCGAGCGCGTCGAGGATGGCGATGGAGGAATAGGACAGGCTGCCGGCATTGATGACGATGCCGTCCGCTGCCAGCCGCGCCTCCTGAATCCAGTCGACCAGCGCGCCCTCATGGTTGGACTGGCGGAAATCCACCGTTCCGCCAAGGGCTTGCGCGCGAGTGCGGCAGGTCTCGGCAATGTCCTCAAGGGTCAGCGTGCCATAGGGGCCGGTGGGGTCGAGCCCGTACAGATTGGTGTTCGGGCCGTTCAGGACGAACAGGCGGATGGGAGCTAGGCTCATGATATCGCACGCTTTTTCAAGATAGGGTCAGGCCACGCGCTCGCGTGGGCGGGTGGCGGCCATGGCGGGGCGCTCGTCAAAGGCGGCGAACCATTGCGCCGCCGCCGGGCGCCCCTCGCGCCAGCCGAGATCGGCGTAGCGGAAGTCGAGATAGCCGAGCGCGCAGCCCAGCGTAATGAGGCCGATGTGGTGCACAGTCAGGCCGATCAGGCCGGTCTGTGCCATCTCCTCGATGGCGTCGAGCGCGCCGGTGACCTTGGCGAGCTGGGCCTGCGTCCAGCCGGGCCAGCGCAGCTCGGCGGGACGCATCACCGTCTCATAGCGATTGGCGATGGCGGCATCGAGCAGGCCGTCGCCGAGCGCCTGCTGGGTGAGCGCCTGCCAGCGGGCCGGGCCCGGCGCGGGGAACAGGGTGGTGTCGCCGGCGGTGGCGGCGAGGTACTCGCAGATCACCCGGCTGTCATAGAGCGTGGTGCCGTCCTCCAGCACCAGCGCCGGGATCTTGCCGAGCGGATTGGCCCCGGTTAGCGCCGGGTCGCGCTGGAGCGGGCTGGCCGGGTTGAACTCGATCTCCAGCGTGCCGGCGAGGCCGGTCTCGATGGCGACCACCATCACCTTGCGCACGAAGGGGGAGGTGGGGGCGTGGATCAGCTTCATGGGATCTGGTCCTGTGCGCCGATGGCGGCCAGCGCGGCGCGGGCCACCTCGACATCTTCCGCGCCCTTGCCCGAGCCGACGCCGATGCCGCCGACACAGACACCCTCGATGATGATCGGCAGGCCGCCTTCCAGATTGGTCAGGCGCTGGCCGGCGGCGAGCGAGAGCTTGATCTCGTCGGCCGGGTTCAGCCGCGAGGTTGGCTGGCGGTGCGAGGCGGCGGTGATCGCCTTGGACAGCGAGGTCTCGCGCGAGAGCAGCTTGGCGCCGTCCATGCGCACGAAGGCGAGGAGATTGCCGCCCTCGTCGACAATGTTGATGTTCTGCGGCACGCCCATTTCGCTCGCCTTGGCGACGGCGGCGGCGAGCATGGTCAGCGCGCCCTCATGGGTGAGCTTCAGGGCCGGGCGGGTGACGGGAGAGCTGCCGGACATGCGGGCCTCGCGGGGGATTGGCAGGAGGGAAGTGCGGGTCGATTCTGCGTCCTTCGAGGCGCGCTGGCGCGCGCGCCTCAGGATGACGTGGCGTCAAGGGTCGTCATGCTGAGGAGCGGGGCGGCGCCCCGCGTCTCGAAGCACGCAGGTCCCCCTCACTCGTCCCCCGGCACGCCATAGGCGGGCGCGGTGGAGGGGTCGAGGGCGCGGGTGACATAGGCGTCCATCTGCGGCACCCAGAGCGCCCAGAGCGCGGCGAACTCGGCCATCACGTCGCCGTCCGACCAGTCGATGCGCAGATCGGCCACCGGCCAGCCGACGGTGTCGACCAAGAGCATGCCGACCGAATGCACCGGGCCTTCCTCGCCGCCCGCCGCCACCGCCGCTTGCATGGCGGCGACCAGCCGGTCGCCGAGGCCGGCGTCGGGCATCGCCTCGAAGGCGGCGACCATGGCGGTGGGCACGTCCTTTGAGGCCAGTAGATTGCCCGCCGCCGCGACGTCCGCGCCAAAGGCGATGGCGTGGGTGCCGAGCGTCTTCGTGCCGGAATGGCCGGCGGCGGGGCCGTCGCGCCCGAGGATCACCACCTGCCGGTAGTCGAAAAAGTCGGAGGTCGCGCGCAGCTTTTCCAGCACCTCGGCCGCCGGAACACCCTGCGCCAGCAGGTCGAGCCCGCGCGGGCCGAGCATCGGGTCGGTGATGTTCTGCGTGGCGACCACGCCGACGCCGGCGCGGGCATGGGCGCAGCGCGCCGCCACCGCCGGGGAGGAGGAGGAGACGGCGATGCCGAACATGCCGGTGCGGGTGCAGCGGGCCGAGATGGAGAAGGTCACGCGCGCTCTCCGGTCAGGCGGCGTCGGGAATGACGGCGGTCACCTCGATCTCGACCAGCCATTCCGGGCGGGCGAGCGCGGGCACGACAAGGCCGGTGGAGCAGGGGAACACGCCGCCCAGCCACTTGCCCATTTCCAGATACACCGCCTCGCGGTAGCGGATGTCGGTGAGGTAAACGACGATGCGGCAGATATGGCCGAGCTCGCTGCCGGCCTCTTCCAGCAGCATCTTGATGTTGGCCATCGCCTTCTCGGCCTGCTTGCCGGCATCGCCGATGTGGACGCTCTCGCGGGTGTCGAGGTCCTGCGCCACCTGGCCGCGCAGGAACACCATGGTGCCGCGCGCCACCACGCCCTGGCTGAGGTCGTTGTTCAGCTTCTGCTCGGGATAGGTCTGTTTGGTGTTGAACGGGCGGATGCGCGTGTGGGTCGGCATGGACGGTCACTCTTTCTGGTTCAGCGAAATCTGGCTGGTTCAGGCGAAAGCGGGTCGGGCGAAGTCCGAAGGGGCAAGAGGCGTGCCGAGCCGGCCGGCGAGGCGCACCATCAGGGCGCCGGCCTGCGCCAGCTCGTCGAGGCCGATCCATTCATCGGCCTTGTGGGCGCGCCCGATATCGCCCGGCCCGCACACCACGGTGGGGATTCCGGCCCGCGCATAGAGCCCGGCCTCGGTGCCGAAGGCGAGGGTGACGGGCGCGGCATTGCTTCCCGCCAGCGCCGCGACAAAGCGCACCGCGCCGCTGTCTTCGGGCGTGTCGAGGCCGGGATAGTCGCTGAGCGTGGCGATTGCGATGCCGGCCTCCGGCGCCTGCGCCAGCAGCCGGGCGCGGGCCTCGTCGATGATCAGGGCGATGCGGGCATTGAGGCTGTCGAGATCGGTGCCGGGCAAGGTGCGGGCCTCGAATTCCAACGTGGCGTGGTCCGGCACGAGATTGAGCGCGGTGCCGCCATGCAGCGAACCGACATGCACGCTGGTCCAGGGCGGATCGAAGGCCTCGTTGGTCTCGCCGCGCAGCGAGCGGCCAAGCACGCCGAGCCCGACGGTGATCTCGGCGCCGGCCTCCACCGCATTGGCGGCGCGGTGCAGCAGGGCGGAATGCCCGCCCCGCCCGGTGATGGTCAGGCGGCGGGCGAACTTGCCCTTATGGGCGCGGGCGACCTTGAGCGCGGTCGGCTCGCCGACGATGCAGAGCGCCGGCGGCACCGGCAGGGCGGCGACCTCAGCCACCAGATCGGGCGCGCCGAGGCAGCCCAGTTCCTCGTCATAGGAGAAGCAGAGGTGAACCGGCGTGTGCGTCGCTGCCTGCTTGAACAGCGGCACATGGGCGAGCACGACGGCGAGGAAGCCCTTCATGTCGCTGGTGCCGCGCCCATAAAGCCGGCCCTCGCGTTCGGTCAGCGTCCACGGGTCGCTCGACCAGTCCTGCCCGGCGACCGGCACGACATCGGTATGGGCGGAGAGCGCCACGCCCGGCTGCCCCTCCGGGCCGATGGTGGCGAGGAGCGAGGCCTTGCTGCCATCCGCATTGGGGATACGGCGGGCGGTGATGCCCTCGCGCGCCAGATAGGCTTCGATGTAGTCGACGATTGCGAGGTTGGAGCGCGCGCTCTCGGTCGGGAAGGCGATGAGATCGGCCAGAATTGCGCGCGTGCGGGCAAGCGTTGTCGTCTGCGTCGTCGTCTGCGCGGGCTGGTCCGGCTCCGCGGTGAGGATGTCGGCAACGCCCTGAATGGTCATGCGATTAGGCGACCTTGAGGTGGTGATAGGCGCGGTTGGAATAGACCAGCGGGCGAGTCTCGGCGGTTTCCAGCGCCATCACCTCGCCGGCGATGATGTGGTGCGTGCCGAAACCGAACACGCTGGCGATCCGGCAGTCGAAGCGGCAGAGCGCGCCCTTGAGCAGGGGCGCGCCGGTGGTGAGCGCGTCCCAGTCGGCAATGGCGAAACGGTCCTCGCGATATTCCGCGATCAGCCCGGCGAAGCTGTCGGCCACGCGGTGCTGGTCATGGGCGAGGATGTTGGCGGCGAACACGCCGTTCTCCAGCAAAGTGGGCAGCACCCGGCTGTCCTTGTGCAGGCAGAACAGCACGGAGGGCGGCTCCATGGACAGCGAGCACAGGCTCGACACCGTGACGCCGCCCCGCCCGGCCGCGCCGTCGGTCGTCACCACGGTGACGCCGGAGGCGGTGCGGCCCATGGCGGTGCGGAAATGGCCGGCGTCGATCTGGCTCATGATGCTCATCCTTTGCAGGGTTACGCCTTGATCGTCTCGCCCATCACCCGGTCCGACAGGCCGGCCGCCTTGCGCACGAAGTCGAGCGGGCCGTCGAAATCGAACGAGTTGTAGACCGCGTTCAGATGGTTGAAGTGCGGCGCCTGCGCGAACTGCACGAAGGTCAGCCGGTGGCCAGCATAGTCGGAGTTCAGGAGGTCGCGGGCGAAGGCGAGCAGCTTGCGCCGGTCCTCCGATTCCCACTGCTTGTTCAGCGAGTAGAACTTCTTCAGCCAGTGGCCCGAGCCCTCGGCCTCGAAGGCGGCGGAGTTCGGGGTGACGCAGATCTGGCCGCCGCACAGCTCGCGGGCGATGTGCATCATCGCCGGCAGATTGGCGCAGGCATGGACGCGCCCGGCATAGAGCATCGACTGGTTGGGCATCAGCAGCCCGCCGGGGCTCTTTTCCGCCAGCGTGATCGAGGCGGTGAGATGGGCGTTGATGCCCTCGCGGTAGCAGACGAGGTCGGCCAGCTTCTCGCGCACCGACTGGAGCTTTTCGAGGCCGGTCTGGCGGGCGTTCCACATCGCCGCGCCGATCATCATGTCGGCGACATAGAGCAGGCGGTGCACATAGGGGAAGGCCGAGTAGCGGTGCAGCGTGGCGCGGATGTACTGGGCCGCCTTGGTGTGGCGGTAGAAGAACACGTTCTCCCAGGGGATCAGCACATTGTCGAAGATGACGAGGGATTCGACCTCGTCGAACTTGTTGGCGAGCGGGTAGTCCTTCGGGTTGGTGCGGCCGGCGAAGGAGGAGCGGCAGATCTGCTTCACGCCCGGCGCGCCCATGTCGATGATGCCGCCGACCGCATAGTCGGAAAGCTGCTCGCTGGTCCACGCGCCGACGGTCGGCTTCAGGAAAGCCTGGTCTGCGTAAGCTGCGGCCGTCTCGTATTTCGCTCCCCGGATCACGATGCCCGCATCGGTCTCCTTCACGACATGCACCATCATGTCGGGGTCCTGCTCCTGGGGCGGAAGCGAGCGGTCGCCCTTGGGATCGGTATTGGCCGAAATATGGAAAATGTCGTTGTCGAAGATGTTCTGCACGTGCCGGTCGACATTGTCGGCGAAGCGCGGGTCGAACTCCGCCAGAACGTCGCGGCCGTCGATCAGCGACCAGACCTCGCCGATCGTCTCGTCGCCGACGCGTGTGACGACACCGCCAATATCCTGCATGACGGCGTCGACGGCGTCGAGCTTGTCGGTCCAGTCCTTGGTCTCGCGCGGCGGCTTGTAGAAGATGGTGTTGCGCTTGTTGTCCTCAACATAGGTGAGGCGGTCTTGATATTTGGACTCATGCGCCATGTCGTACATGCGGGCACGGACGTCGACGATCGGCTTGAACGCCGGGTGCTGGGTGACGTCCTTCACCCGTTCGCCGTCCATCCAGATTTCGCGGCCGTCCTGAAGTCCCTGCCGGTAGTCGTCGCCTGTACGGATCATTTAGTGCATCCTTTTCCTATGAGGAAATATTGCGCGGGTCCGGTGGATCGGTAAAATATTTTCATTCGTTGTTTGGCATAGAAAAATCCGATGAATGTCTCACTCCGCGCCCTGCGCTACGTCGTTGCCACCGCCGACTTCGGCAATCTCACCGAAGCGGCCAAGCACCTGAACGTGTCGCAACCCTCCATCTCCGCGGCGATTGCCCAGTTCGAGGGGGATTGCGGCGTCCAGGTCTTTGTCCGCCACCATGCAAAAGGCGTGACGACCACCATCGCCGGCACGCGGATCATCAACGAGGCGCGGCTGCTGCTGAATCACGCGCGCGATTTCGGGCAGAATGCCCGCGCCATGGCCGACGAGGTGCGCGGCGAGATCGCAGTGGGCTGCTTCTGGACCATCGCCACCCATTTCATGCCGAGCCTGCTCTCGCGCTTCGCCGAGACCCATCCGGGCATCACGGTGAGCCTCGACGAGGGCGACCAGCAGCAGATTCTCGAAGCCATCATCTCCGGGCGGACCGAGCTGGCGCTGTCCTATGAGTTCGCCCGGCCCGACGAGGTGGTGGCCGAGCAGCTCGCCGAGCTGCCGCCCTATGCGGTGCTGCATCGCGACCACCCGCTGGCCCGGCGCGAGCGCATCAGCCTCGCCGACCTGCGCGACGAGCCGTTCATCCTGCTCGACCTGCCGCATTCGCGGGATTATTTCATGAGCCTGTTCCGCTCGGTCGGCATCGAGCCGCAGATCGCCTTCCGCTCCAAGGCCTATGAGCTGACGCGCGGGCTGGTCGGCCATGGGCGCGGCTACACCATCCAGAACGTGCTGCCGCGCACCCAGACCACCCATGATGGCGGGCGCGTCGCCGCCGTGCCGTTGACCGATGCGCTTGAGCCGGTGCGGGTGGTGAGCCTCAAGCTGCGCCGGCAGGCGCCGCGCCCGGCGGTGGAGGTGTTCGCCCGCCATCTCAAGGCCTGCTTCTCGCCCGGCGGCCTGTTCGAGCCCGGCACGCTCTCCCCGAACAGCACGGTGCGGTGATCTCCTCGAATAGGGATCGCCTATGCCGTGCATCGGCATTCTGTTGGTTGTGCGGGTAGTTGGCCGTTGCCGCGCCCGCCCGCGCCTCGCTAGTGTCCGCGCTCCCTGAATTTTCTTGCCCGGAAAAGGCACGGCGCGGGCCGGCCCGCCGGAGAGTGTGACGCGATGAGCGGATTGAAGGTTCTCAAGATCTCCGACTACACCACCACGCCGTGGAAGAATGGCGGCGGCATAACCCAGGACGTGCTGCTGCTGCCGGACGGCGCCAGCCAGGAGAACTTCGACATCCGCATCAGCCTCGCCCCGATCGTCAGCGAGGGGCCGTTCTCCTCCTTTCCGGGGGTCGACCGGCACATCACCCTGCTGACGCCGGAGCGGCTGGAACTGGTGTTCGCCCATGAGACGCGGGCGCTGAAGCGGCTTGAGCCGCTCTATTTCGACAGCGTGCAGCAGCCCTCCTCGCGCCTGCCGGACGGGGCGGTGCGGGTGCTCAATGTGATGACGCGGCGCGGGCGCTGGAACGCGCAGGTGATGCCGGCCAAGGGCGACAAGGAGCCCCTGCTGGCGGCGCCCGATGGCGGGCTGGTGGTGCTGCACGCGGTCACCGGCACATGGCAGGTCGGCCACCCGCTCGGCGCGGCGCTGGTTCATCCCGGAGAAACGCTGATCGCCCGCGAGGAGGGGACGTTGCGGGCCAGTTGCGCGCCCAATGGCGAGGCCATCGTCGCGTTTCTCTCGCCGACGGGAAGTCGCTGAAGGCGTGCTGACCGCTGCGGCAGGCCGTCGAATGCTGCATCGGCTTTTGCTATCTTGAGTAACAGTTAAAAGTATTTTTCTATCCACTGATCCAAGGCGACATTTCCTCGCAGGAAAAATTTCGCAGCGAGGGATCGGGTCGGATGCAGGGTGCTTGCGCGGCGTCTTTACGAGCGACAGGATGGGCGGCGCGCTGCCTGTCCTTGCGGAAGGCCGCGTCCGGGCGCGCTGTCGGGGTCGGCGCCGCAGCCGCAGGGGCGGTGATCTCATGAGCCGCGACGCTCTGGTCTTCTACAGCGCGGTCGACGATGCCGCGGCCTGGCGCGAGGCGCTGGCCGCCGAACTGCCCGACCTCGATTTCCGCGTCGACCCGGCGGTCGGCGACCCCGCCGATATCCGCTACGCCCTGTGCTGGAACCCGCCCAAGGGGTTCTTCTCGCGCTTTCCGAACCTGAAACTGGTCACCAATCTCGGCGCCGGCGTCGATGCGCTGGTGCGCCGCGACGACCTCGCGCCGGTGACGTTCTCGCGCCTGTCGGACCCCGGCATGGTGCAGATGATGACCTCCTATGTGGTCTTCGCCGTCACCCGCTATGCCCGCGACATCCCGGTCTTCGAGCGCGCCAAGCGTCGGGGCGAATGGGACTATGTGCATCCGCGCGCGCTGTCCGAGGTCAAGGTGGCGGTGCTCGGTCTCGGCGAACTCGGCGGGCCGGCGGCGCGCACGCTGGCGGCGATGGGCTTTACCGTGACCGGCTGGTCGCGCTCGCCCAAGGACATTCCCGGCGTCGCCTCGGAGACCGGGCGCGAGGGGCTGGAGCGCGTGCTCGCCGGCAACGAGATCATCGTCAGCCTGATCCCGCTGACGCCGGAATCGCGCGGCCTGCTCGGCGCGCGCGAATTCGCCCTTATGCAGAAGGGCACGAAGTTCGTGAACGCCTCGCGCGGGGCGGTGGTCGACGAGGCGGCGATGATCGAGGCGCTGCGTTCGGGCCAGATCGGGGAAGCCACGCTCGATGTGTTCGAGACCGAGCCGCTGCCCAAGGGGCACCCGCTCTGGTCGCTGGAGAATGTGCTGATCACGCCGCATATGGCCAGCATCACCGTGCCGAAGCAGGCCGCGCGCGATGTGGCGGAGAGCATTCGCCGCGTCCGGCAGGGTCTGCCGCCGCTGCACGAAGTGGATCCCGCCCGCGGCTACTGAGCCGCCGGCAGGACCAATATGGGCGGCGCAAGGCCGCCCCAATCAAAGAGGTGGGACATGAAGAAGCTGTGCATTGCTTTGGGTGCGCTGGCCGTGATGGCCAGTGCCGGTGCGGCCTCGGCCCAGGAGAAGCTGGTCGTCAGCACCTGGGGCGGCAACTGGAAGGCCGGCGTCGAGATCATCGGCAAGGAATTCACCAAGCGGACCGGCGTCGAGGTCGAGTACATCACCGGCGGTACGCTGGACCGTCTGGCCAAGGCGAAGGTGGCGCGGGGCAACCCGGAATCCGACCTCGTCAACACCACCGCCCATGTCGGCTATCTCTATTATTCCGACGGGCTGATGGAGAAGCTGGACTATTCCAAGATCCCGAACGCGGCGGATCTCTACCCGCTGGCGCGGCGCTCCGACTACACCGTGTCGGACTATGTCTATGTCTACACCCCGGCCTTCCGCACCGATTCCATGCCGAAGGACTTCAAGATCGACAGCTGGGAAGTGCTGTGGAGCCCCGAAGTCGCCGGCAAGCTCGGCCTGCCGGATTTCGACCCCAGCCATATCATCATCGCCGCCACACGCCTCGCCGGCGTGAGCCCGGCCGAGTGGGACAAGGTGAAGCCGAAGCTGCTGGAGCTGAAGAAGAACATCAAGGCCTTCTACCAGTCGGACGCCACCAGCCAGAACCTGATGCGCACCGGCGAAACCCCGGTTCAGGTGCTGCTCAACATCAACGGCTATCACCTCGAAAAGCTCGGCCTGCCGGTGAAGATCGAGGTGCCCAAGGAAGGCGCCGTGGTCGGCACCGATGTGTGGGGCATCAATGCCGGCTCGAAGAAGAAGGAGCTGGCGCAGCAGTTCATCAATCTGGCGCTGGAGCCGGAGATGCTGGCGCAGCTCTGCAACTTCCACAAATGCTCGCCGATGAACCCCAAGGCCAAGCTCGACCCGGCCATCGCCAGCCTGCCCGGCATCTTCACCAGCGCCGAGCAGATCCAGAAGGAAGCGATCCTGGTCGACGACAAGACCTATGCCACCCTGCTGCCGCAGTGGAAGGCGTGGTTCACCGAGAACATGATGCACTGAAGGCGGCGACCTTCCCAAGAATGCCGTCATGGTCGGGTCCGGCCCGGGCATGACGGACCAGGGGCCACCTGCGGGGGCCGTTCTCCGGCGGGCAGCGCCTGCGTCCTTCGAGGCCCGGCTGTGCCGGGCACCTCAGGATGACGCGCGCTTGTTGATGATGGAGGCTGAAAAGCCTCTGTCATTATCGCTCATCCCTGCACCTCGTCATGCTGAGGAGCGGGGCATCGCCCCGCGTCTCGAAGCACCCACGTCAACGCGAACCACCTTTATAGACCCATGACCCAGCGCCGCCCCTTCTTCATCACCTTCCTCGCGCCCGCCGTGCTGACGGCGGTGATCCTGGTCGCGGCGATGTTCGAGGTGCTGCAATACAGCGTGCGCGCGTTCATTCCCGGCGCGCTCGACGTGGGCGGCTTCACGCTCGACAATTTCACCCGCATCAACCGGCCGATCTACTGGTGGGTGATGCTCGACACCTTCTACATCAGCTTCCTGACGGCGATCTTCTCGCTGCTGCTGAGCTATCCGGTGGCCTTCGCGCTGGTGCGGGCGCGGCGCGACTGGGTGCGCTCGCTGCTGGTCTCGCTCTCCATCACGCCGCTGTTCACCGGCGAGATCGTGCGCACCTTCTCCTGGATGCTGATGCTGGGCTCGGACGGCTTCATCAACTCCATGCTGCGCAAGCTGTCGCTGATCGATATGCCCTTGCAGATCATGTACACGCGCTTCGGCGTGGTGGTGGCGCTGGTGCAGTTCTCCATGCCGGTGATGATCATCCTGCTCGCTACCGCGATCAGCCATGTCGACCGTGACTGCGAGAAGGCCGCCGCCAATCTCGGCGCCAGCCCCGGCGCGGTGTTCTGGCATGTGACGCTGCCGCTCACGCTGCCGGGCATTCTCTCCGGCATCGTCGTGGTGTTCGCCTGGACCATGAGCGCCTTCTCCACCCCGCAGCTGATTGGCGGCGGCAAGGTGCTGATGATCGCCAACCTCGCTTATCTCCAGGGCTTCTCGGTGCTCAACCTGCCCTTCGCCGCGACGCTCAGCCTGATTGCGCTGGTCAGCGCGCTCGGCAGCCTCGTCCTGATGAAATCCGCCACCAGCCGCATCGAGAAGCGGCTGGCGATCGCCTGAGGAGGCCGATATGCGATCCTTCGCCTTCTGGAGCCTCGTCACGGCGATCCTCGCCTATATGACGCTGCCGACGCTGGTGGTGCTGATGACCTCGGTCAACCCGACCGAGATCCTCGCCTTCCCGTCCGAGGGCGTGTCCTTCCAGTGGTACGAGAAGGCGCTGACCTATCCCGACTTCCAGATCGCTTTCCGCAACGGGCTGATCGTCACCGGCTTCGCCTCGACGCTGGCGCTGATCGTCGGTTCGGCCTTCGCCTGGCTGGTGCAACGCTACAGTTTCCGGGGCCGGGGGCTGCTGGAGGCGGTGCTGTGGTCGCCGCTGATCATCCCGCATTTCACGCTCGGCTTCGGCTTCCTGCTGCTCGGCGGTGCCTTCGGGCTGCAGCAGGGCTATGTGATGATCGTGCTGGCGCACATGGTGCTGGTGATGCCCTTCGTCACCCGCGCGGTCTATGTCAGCCTCGCCAATATCGACCCGAACCTCGCCCGCGCCGCCGCCAATCTCGGCGCCTCGCCGTTCCAGGTGCTGATGCGCATCGAGCTGCCGCTGGTGCTGCCGGGCATGGCGGGCGGCTGGCTGATCGCGGCGGTGCTCTCGCTCACCGAATTCACCGCCTCCCTCTATGTGACGGGCAGCCGGACCCAGACGCTGCCGGTCGCCATGTATAATTACATCCGCGAATATGCCGACCCGACCGTGTCGGCGGTCTCGGCCATGCTGATCATCGTCACCACGCTCATCATGTTCATCGCCGACCGGGCCTTCGGCCTGCGCCGGGTGCTGGCGATCGACACCCACTGATCCCGTTCGACGTGCCGGAGACCTGCCTCATGACGCCCCACACCCGCCCCGACAGCCCCGCCGGAGATGCCGTCGAGATCGTCCGTGTCCGCAAGGAGTTCGGCGCGGCGGTCGGCGTCGCCGATGTGTCGCTGACGGTCGGGCGCGGCGAGTTCATCACCCTGCTCGGGCCGTCCGGCTGCGGCAAGTCCACCCTGCTGGGCATGATCGCCGGCTTCGTCACCCCGACCGCCGGCAAGATCATCGTCGACGGCGTCGATCTCACCGAGGTCGAGCCCTATCGCCGCGACATCGGCATGGTGTTCCAGAGCTACGCGCTCTTTCCGCACATGAATGTGTTCGACAACGTCGCCTTCGGCCTGAAGATGCGCAGGCTGCCCAAGGCGCAGATCGAGGCCGAGGTGCGCCGGGCGATCGAGATGATGAAGCTTACCGGCATGGAATCGCGGCGCGTGCGCCAGCTTTCCGGCGGCCAGCAGCAGCGCGTGGCGCTGGCCCGCGCCATCGTCATCCGCCCGAAGGTGCTGCTGCTCGACGAGCCGCTCTCCGCGCTCGACAAGAATCTGCGCGCGCAGATGCAGGTCGAACTGTCCGACCTGCATCGCAAGACCGGGCTGACCACCATTTTCGTCACCCATGACCAGGGCGAGGCGCTCAGCCTGTCGGATCGGATCGTGGTGATGAATCGCGGCGAGGTGCAGCAGGTGGCGACGCCGATCGAGCTGTACCGCACGCCGGCCAATGGCTTCGTCGCCTCTTTCATCGGCGAGATCAACGCGCTGCCGAAAGCGCGCTACGAGCGGGCCGGGGAGATGGCGGCGCTGGTGCTGCCGGGCGTCGGGCGGCTGACCGCGCCGGCGCGGGCGCAGTGGAGCTTCAATGACGGCGCCGAGGTGCAGGCCTTCCTGCGCCCCGAGCAGGTGCGCCCGGCCTTGCCCGGCGAGGCCGGAGCGAACCTCCTTACCGGCACGGTGGCGGCGCATATCTACCAGGGCTCGCACACCATCACGCGGGTGGAGGTGCCGGGCATCGGTCTGGTCGAGACGCGGGTGACGGGCGCGGAGATCATCAGCGCGCACCCGGTCGGCACGCCGATCACGCTCAGCCTCGATATTGGCGAGGCGGTGCTGATCGCCGCCTGAGATCTTGTTCTGCGATGAGGCGGGGCAGGGGACCTGACGGCGCCGGGCCTCGGGCGAGAACCGCTCGGGTCAGCACGCTCAGGCCAGAACGCTCTCGGCGTCGGCCGGGCGGTGGAACAGGAAGCCCTGATACATGGTGGCGCCCAGCTCGCGCAGCTTGGCGAGCTGGATTTCGTCCTCGACGCCCTCGGCCACGAGTTCGAGGCCGAGCGAACTGGCGATGGAGATGGCGGCCTTCATCAGCGCCTTGTCGATGGGGTCGCGCAGTATGTCGCGCGTGACCGTCCAGTCGATCTTGATGCCGTCCACCGGCAGGCGCTTGAGCGACTCGAACGAATTGTAGCCATTGCCGAAATCGTCGAGATAGACATGCACGCCGCGCGCCCGCAGCTCGGTGAGGAAGCTGGTGATCTCGCCGAGATCGTCGAGGCCCTCGGTCTCCGTCACCTCGATCCGCAGCGCCGCCTCGATGCCGGGATTGAGGTCCAGCATGTCCATGAAATTGCGCTGGAACGCGATATCGGCCAGCGAGTGGGCGCCGATATTCATCGAGACATATTGATTGGCCCCGCGCTGGATCAGGCGCAGCGCGTAATCCACCGCGTGGCGGCAGACCCAGGCGTCGATCCGTCCCATCAGGCCGAGGCGCTGGGCGGCGGGCAGGAATTGCGAGGGCTGGCACCAGGTGCCGGTCTCGTCCACCAGGCGGATCAGCGCCTCATAGCCGAGCACCTTTTCATCATGGCCGACGATCGCCTGCAGATGCATGTGGAAGCGGTCGAGTTCCAGCCCGAGCTGGATACGCTCGGCCCAGCTCATGCGCTGGCGGGTGCTGTTCACCTTCGGATCGCCGAGATCGTAGAGCTGCACCCGGTCGCGGCCGGATTCCTTGGCGACATAGCAGGCGGTGTCGGCGGCGGCGAGCAGGCTTGAGACCGATTTCTGCGTCCCGTTGGCCCGCACCAGCCCGATGCTGAGCCCGAGGGTGAAGGCGCGCCCGCCGATGTGGAAAGGGTGGTTGTGCACGGCGGTGTTGATGCGGCGGGCGATGCGCAGCGCGTCGCGCTCGTCGATATCGGTCAGCATCATCGCGAATTCGTCGCCGCCGACGCGCACCAGCAGATCGTCGCCGCGCAGCTGGCCGCGCAGGAAAAACGCCACTTCCCGCAGCAATTCATCCGCCGCCGCATGGCCGACGGCGTCGTTGACGCCCTTGAAATGGTCGATGTCGATGATGCCGACCCAGATGTTGCGCGGGTCGTTGTCGCGCAGCATCTGGTCGAGCCGCTCCTCCAGCGCGAAGCGGTTCGGCAGGCCGGTGAGCATGTCGCTGCGCGCCTGAAGCGCGACCAGGCGGGCGAAATCGGCCAGCGCCTCGGTCTGCTGGCGCAATTGCTCGCGCACGGTAATCAGCTCGTTCTCGCGCCGCTTCTGCGCGGTCAGGTCGGTCCAGATGCCGACCGTGCAGCCATTGGGGATCTGCCGGTGGCTGGCGAGCATCCAACTGCCGTCGCGCAGCGGGATCTCGGCCCGCAATTCGCGCGACTGGCGGACCTGCGCCAGCATCTGGTCGATCGAGCCGGCCTCGGCGGCGAACAGGCCACGGGCCTGCGCCTCGCCGAGAATGTCCGACAGGCGGGCGCCCGTGGTGATCTCGATCCCGGCATTGGCGAACATGTGCTTCAGGCAGGCATTGGACAGCACGACACGCTCGTCGGGATCGAGCAGGATGAAGCCTTCATGGATGCCGTCAACGGCCTCCAGCAGCTTGGCCTCGGCCAGCTTGATGCGCGTGACATCGCTCCACAGCGAGACGATGCCCCCATCCGGCGTGCGGCATTCGCGGACCTGAACCGAGCCGCCATCCTCCAGCGCGATCTCGAACGGCGTGCCGTCGGCCGCCGCGTGCCGGCGCATGCGCTCGGCCACATAGGATTCCGGGTCGGCCACCCGTGCCCATTCGCCGCTCGGCACCGAGGCGAGGGCAAAGAAGGTGAAGCCGTGGAGGTCGCCCAATTGTTCAAGGAAGGGAAAGAATTCCACAAAGCGGCGATTGTGGATCACAAGGCGGTCCTGGGGGTCGAACAATGCAAAACCGTCAGCCATGGAGTCGATGGCTGCGATCACGCTGGCAAACCGGGGATCAGCCGGCTGCTGTTCTGACGACAATTGCGAACCCGGCGGGTTCGGTTGCCCGATTTTGACCGTAACCAATTGGTCCGCCCACCCATCCGCGCGTGATCGACCTCGTGAAAGACCTTGGAGCACGCGCCCTGACTAAATCAGGGAGGTTGCCCGCACAACCACCCATGGTGTCATTTGATTACTAATCTCTAACGAGTGCAAGCCAGGCACATCAATCCGTTTGAATCCAAGTCATCACGGTTTACACAATATGATGTGTCGGGTAACCCCACGGCGGACGAGATGACATTCTTTTGCACGCAGGCGCAACTCGCACGCTGGGCCGTGGGGCTGGGCATCGTCTTGCTGCTCGCTGCGGCGATCGGCCTTTGGGCGCGCCACGGTGCCGCCGTTTTCTTCGACATCGTGGCGGCCGGGGTGGCCTATTGTTTCTAGGCGCCCGCGCCGGGTCTCGGGCCGGCGTCCACTCATTTCGCAAGGGCGTCTTCCCATGGCCAACCGCCGCGTTCTCATCCTCCTCTCGGCCTTCGTGATCGGCGCCGTGATCATTGTCGGCGGTGCGCTGGCGCTGCTGCCGCGCGGCCCCGTGCCGGCGAGCACGGTGGCGATCGGCGGGCCGTTCGAGCTGGTCGACCAGGATGGCCAGACGGTGACGCAGGAGACCTTCGCCGGCGAGCCGACGCTGGTGTTCTTCGGCTTCACCCATTGCCCGGACATCTGCCCGACCGCGCTGTTCGAGATGTCGCAGCTTTTCGAGGCGCTGGGGCCGGATGCGCGCAAGGTGGCCGGGCTGTTCATCACCGTCGATCCCGAGCGCGACACGCCGGAGACGCTGAAATCCTATCTCGGCAGTTTTCACCCGAGCATTCAGGGGCTGACCGGCACGCCCGAGCAGGTGGCCGCCGTGACCAAGGCCTACCGCGCCTATGCCAAGAAGGTGCCGACGCAGGGCGAGGACTACACGATGGACCACACCGCCATCGTCTATCTGATGGGCAAGGACGGCGAGTTCATCGCCCCGTTCAACCTGAAGCGCCCGCCGGCCGAAGCCGCGGCCGATCTGCGCCGCTATTTGTAGCGCGCGGCGCCCGCACCAGCCGGGGCCGCCGGCGCGAGGTGCGGGCCAGGCCGTGATCGGTCTTCTCCCAATGCTGCGGGGCGACGATGAGCTGGAGCACGGCGCGCCAGGCGGCGAGCGACATCATCAGCCAATAGAGCGGCATCAGCGCGAGGGTGCGCGCCATGCCGGGAAGGCCGCGCCGCCGCATGCCGAGGCCGGTGACCAGCAGCGCGCTCGCATAGCCGACCGTCAGCACGGTGACACCGAGGCCGTCGACCAGCGCCAGCGCCGTCGAGGGCGGCGCGGGGGTGGTGGCGGTCAGGTCGCACAGCACCGCCAGCAGAAAGAACGGGTGCACGAGCGCCGCCCCGACGCCGCCGGCAAGCTGGACGAACAGCGCGAGGGCCGCGCCGGGGCCGGCCTCGCGGACGAGGCGGCGCGGCTGGCGGGCATGCACCAGCAGCGTCTGCATCCAGCCCTTGTACCAGCGCGTGCGCTGGCGCAGCCAGGCGCGGAAGCGGCGCGGGGCTTCCTCGTCGGTGGTCGAGGCGATCACCGCCATGTGCCAGCCGCGCCGCGCGAGGCGCACGCCGAGATCGGCATCCTCGGTGACATTGTGCGGGTCCCAGGCGCCGATGCTCTCCAGCGCCTCGCGCCGGAAATGGTTCGAGGTGCCACCGAGCGGGAATGGCATGCCATTGGCGCCGAGCATGGGCAGCAGAACGTCGAAATGGCCGGCATATTCCGCCGCGAACTGGCGGGTGATCCAGCCATCGTCGAGATTGTCGATGGCGAGCTGGGCCTGCACGCAGCCGAGGCGCGGGTCGCCGGTCAGCCGGAACCGCGTGCAGACCCGGCGCAATTGCAGCGGATCGGGCTGGTCCTCGGCGTCATACACGCCGATCAGGCCGCCGCGCGCGAAGGCCAGCGCCGCGTTGAGCGCCTTGGGTTTGGTGCGCGGGCCGAGATCGGGCGCGGTGATGATCTCGACATGGGCCGGCAGCTTCTGGGCGAGCAGGGCGGTGGCGGTTTCCGCGTCGTCCGGCTCGATTACCAGCAGGATCTGAAGCTTCTCGCGCGGATAGTCGATCGCCAGCAGCGCCTCGATCAGCTGCGGCACCACGCGCGCCTCGCGGTAGAGCGGGACGATCAGGCTGTAGCGGGGCAGCAGCCGGTCGGCCAGCAGCGGCGGATCGGCGGGCTCGGGCGGGGTGATCACGGCGGTGAGCCGCAGGCAGCTCCAGCCGAGCAGCACCACGCCGATGGCCAGCGCCAGCGCGACGGCGAGCGGGCCGGGCGCGCTGTGCAGCAGGAAGGGCAGCAGGGCGAGCAGCACCGCGCACAGGCCGAAGATCAGGCGCGAGGGGCCGAGCGTGCCGGCGCTGAGATCGGGACTGCGTTCGATCAGGCCGTAGGCGGCATGGCGCGCCAGTGTCGGGGCGAAGCGGCGGCGCACATAGAGGGCGAGGCGCTCCGGGGTGGTGAGCGCGATCTCCTCGCGCAGCTCGGGGCGGAGTGCCAGCCGCGCGGCGAGCGCGCGCAGCCCGTCACCGCGCGGGGCGAGGACGAGCCGTCCCTGAGTGCCGCGCATCAGCCCGGAGCGCATCAGCGCGAGAAGATCGGCATGGGGCGGGTGCGGGCCGGAACCGGAGGCGACGGTCTCCAGCCGGGTGAAGGGCAGGCCGAGCCGGCGCGCGGCGGCCTCGCCGACCGCGTCTGTGGTCACCACGCCGCTGGCGATCAGCACCTCGTCGGCGCTCACCCCGATCAGGCGCGCGCGCCTCTGGGCATAGGCGAGGTCGCCGGGCTCCAGCCGGTCGACAATGCCGGCAATCTCGACCGGCAGGTCGAGATCCGGGCCGGAATCCAGCACGCGCACTCTTGTCTGCGGTCGCATCCGGGCCTCGGGCTGGCTCAAGGGGCACTCGCCTTCGCCCGCGCGCCACGGTACAAGTCGCTGCGCGCGGGCGACACGGCAAGGCAAGGGTGAGGCCAAGTTTGAGCGGTAATTCTGTAATGCGTCGATTGTCGCAGCTTTCTGCGACAGTTTTGCTGGCGCTTGGTATTTCAATACCTCAAATCGCGTATGCTCAGGCCCCAAATGCCGCTCCCCCAGGCGCCGCCTCCCCTATCACCCTGCCGAGCGTCGCGGTGCCCGGCTTCTGGGATCCGAACCGGCGCCCGGAGCGGCCCGATGTCACCCGCCTGCCGACGCAGATCCGCTTCGCCACCACGGATGACTATCCCCCGTTCAGCTTCCGCGACGAGAACGGGCGTCCGGCCGGGTTCAATGTCGATATCGCCCGCGCCATCTGCACCGAGCTGGCCATCACCTGCACGCTGGAAGTGGTGCCGTTCGACCAGCTTGTCGCCGCGCTGGAGGAGGGCAAGGCGGATGCCGCGATCGCGGGCATCGCCGTCACCCCCGCCACCCGGCAGATGCTGGATTTCACCGACCGCTATTTCCGCTCGCCCGCCCGCTTCGTCGCACGCCGCGCCGACGGGCTGAGCGACGTGTCGCCCGATGCGGTGGCGAGCCGCAAGGTGGCGGTGGTCGGCGGCACGGCGCATGAGGCCTATCTGCGCGACTTCTTCGCCGAGGCGGCGGTGCGCTCCTTCTCCACCCCCGAGGCGGCGCGCGAGGCGTTGCAGAAGGGCGAGGTCGACCTGCTGTTCGGCGACGGCGTGCAGCTCGCGCTGTGGCTCAACGGCACGGCCTCGGCCGATTGCTGCGCCTTTGCCGGCGGGCCGTTCACCGAGAGCCTGTATTTCGGCGAGGGCATGGGCATCGCCGTGAAGCCGGGCAATGAGGCGCTGCGCCAGTCGCTGAACTACGCGCTGGCCCGGCTGTGGGAGGAGGGGGTCTATACCGACCTCTATCTGCGCTGGTTTCCGATCAGCGTTTATTGACGCGGGCGGCTCCACTACCTAGAGCATGACGCGCGCGCCCGGCTTTGCCGGTTGCCGCCCCTTTTCCGAGATAAAGCCCAGGAGGGCAGACCATGACGGCGACCGCTCAGGTCGAAGATGTTGCAGATGCAGCCGAACTGCGCGAGCTGGCGGAGACCGTCGGCGCATGGCCGTTCGAGGAGGCCCGCAAGATCGTCGAGCGCCTGAAGCGGAAACCCAAAGCCGAAGTCCTGTTCGAGACCGGCTACGGCCCCTCGGGCCTGCCGCATATCGGCACGTTCGGCGAAGTGGCGCGCACCACCATGGTGCGCCACGCTTTCCGCGTGCTGACCGAAGACAAGATCCCGACGCGGCTGCTGTGCTTCTCGGACGACATGGACGGGATGCGCAAGATTCCCGAAAACGTGCCGGACCCGGCCGCGCTCAAGCCCTATCTGCAGATGCCGCTCACCAAGGTGCCGAACCCGTTCGGCGGTGGCTTTGCGAGCTTTGGCGACCACAACAACGCGATGCTGCGGCGCTTCCTCGACACGTTCGGCTTCGATTACGAGTTTGCCAGCGCCACTGACTACTACTTCTCCGGCAAGCTGGACGCGGTCCTGCTGAAGGCGGCGGAGAAGTATGAGGCGATCATGGAGGTGATGCTGCCGACGCTGGGCGAGGAGCGGCAGGCGACCTATTCGCCCTTCCTGCCGATCTCGCCGACCTCCGGCCGTGTGCTCTATGTGCCGCTGAAGGCGGTGGATGCCAAGGCCGGCACCGTCACCTTCACCGATGAAGACGGGGAGGAGAAGACCGTCCCCGTCACCGGCGGAAATGTGAAGCTGCAGTGGAAGCCGGATTTCGGCGCCCGCTGGGCGGCGCTCGACGTCGATTTCGAGATGTTCGGCAAGGACCACCAGACCAACGCGCCGATCTATGACGCGATCTGCAACATCCTCGGCGGCGTGGCGCCCGAGCACTTCGTCTATGAGCTGTTCCTCGACGAGAACGGCCAGAAGATCTCGAAGTCCAAGGGCAATGGCATCACCATTGACGACTGGCTGACCTATGCCAGCCCGGAGAGTCTGGCGCTGTACATGTTCCAGTCGCCGCGCTCGGCCAAGAAGCTGCATTTCGACGTGATCCCGAAGGCGGTCGACGAGTATTTCAACTTCCTCGCCCGCTACCCCGCGCAGGATCTGAAGAACCGTCTGGGCAACCCGGTCTGGCACATCCACGCCGGCAACCCGCCGGTCGAGGAGCTGCCGCTGACCTTCGGCCTGATGCTGAAGCTCGCCTCCGCTTCCAATGCCGAGGACAAGGCCGTGCTGTGGCGCTTCATCGAGCGTTACGCGCCGGGCACCTCGCCGGCCACCCATCCCACGCTCGACCAGCTCGCCGGCTATGCTGTGCGCTACTTCGTCGACCGGGTGAAGCCGCGCCGGGTCTACCGTCTGCCGGACGATGTGGAAGCGAAGGCGCTTGCCGCGCTCGACGCCGCGCTGGCGCAGGTCGATGGCGAGGACCGTGACGCGATCCAGAACGCGGTGCTCGATGTCGGCCGCGCCGAGCCGCGCTATCAGGACCACAAACGCAAGAGCCCGACCGGCGGGCCGGGCGTCACCTTCGCCTGGTTCAGCGCGCTCTACGAACTGCTGCTCGGCGAGAAGGAAGGCCCGCGCTTCGGCTCCTTCGTCGCGGCCTATGGCATCCCGGAAACGCGCGCGCTGATCGCCCGCGCGCTGGCCGGGGAACTCGCCAAGGGCGCTGCCTAGTCGTCTGCGGCTTCAGGAACGATCCCCGCCGGTGCAATGCCCGGCGGGTTTTCTGTGGGCTGGGGGGCGCATCATGGTGGTTTACGTCGAGGGCCGGATCGACCTGCACGTCACGGACGTCCTCCAGCTGTTCGACATGATGGACCCGTACCCGTTCCGCGAGCGCGACATCGCGGGCGAGGTCGACGAGCACATCTATGACGAGGCCGTCGACATGCCCTCGACCGCGCCGATCGCCATCTTCATCCACATGCCGGCGGCGGCCGCCGACACGGAAGCGGCGCGGGGCCTCAGCGTCGCCTTTGCCAGCTTCTTCGCGGCGCAGGCCGAGCGTGGCTCGCGCGAGCTGTCGCAATTGCTGCGGCTCGGGCGGCAGGCGCTGGGGGTCGGTCTGGTGGTTCTGGCCTTGTGCGTCGTGATCGGGCAGGTGCTGTACAATCTTCTGTCCGGCACCACGCATATTGCGTCCTTCATCCTGGAAGGCTTCATGATCCTTGGCTGGGTCGCGAACTGGCGGCCGATGGAAATCTTCCTCTATGACTGGTGGCCCATCGTGCAGAAGCGCAGCCTCTATCGCCGGCTGGCGGCCGCGCCGGTGACGGTGGTGCCGTATCAGGTCGCGCCGCAGGCTTGATGCGGGGGACTTGATATCGACGGACTTGATGTCGAGGAGCGCCGCCTCCTAGTCTGGCGTTCAAGCGGTGGAGACACGCCGCGCACACCGGGAGGACGGCATGGCGCATGATCCTGACGAGCGGCACCACGATGACGGGCACCACCCGCACGATCATGCGCGCTGGAAACATGACGGCGTGCGCGTGATCAAGGGCGACCGGCTCGACCCCCAGACGGCGCAGACGCCGGGCATGTTCCGGCAGGCGGCGATCAACCTCGCCCGCGTCGGTGCGCAGAAGATCTGGGCCGGCACGGTCACCATCCAGCCCGACGCCAAGACCGGCGTGCATCACCATGGCGCGCTGGAGAGCGTGATCTATGTGGTGCGCGGCAAGGCCCGCATGCGCTGGGGCGAGCGGCTGGAATATGTCGCCGAGGCGGAAGCGGGCGACTTCATCTTCGTGCCGCCCTATGTGCCGCATCAGGAGATCAACGCCGATCCCGGCCAGCCGCTCGACTGCGTGCTGGTGCGCTCCGACAATGAGGCGGTGGTGGTGAACATCACCGATATCGACCCGGTGGAGAAGCCGGAGGCGGTGTACTGGGTCGATCCGATCCACAAGGCGCCGGAGTAAACGCGCGCCGGTCCGGTCAGCTCACCGAGCGGTCCCCGAGCGACTTCTCGCGCAGGGCTGTGAGGGTGGTGGAGGGGGTGATCGCCTCCGGGTCGAGCTTCACATGGACGATGGACGGCAGGCCGGAGGCGAAGGCGGCGTCGAGCGCCGGGACGAACCGTTCGTCGCGCTCCACCGTCACGCCGAAGCCGCCAAAGGCGCGGGCATAGGCGGCGAAATCCGGGTTCTTCAGGCTCGTGCCGAAGACCCGGGTGGGGTATTCGCGCTCCTGATGCATGCGGATGGTGCCGTACATGCCATTGTCGACGACGACCGCGACCACCGGCACGCCATATTGCACGGCCGTGGCGAACTCCTGACCGGTCATCAGGAAATCGCCGTCGCCGCACACCGCGACCACCGGGCGTTCGGGCTGCGCGCGCTTGGCGGCGATGGCAGCGGGCAGGCCGTAGCCCATCGAGCCCGAGGTCGGCGCGAGCTGCGAGCCGAAGGCGCGGAAGCGGTGGAAGCGGTGCACCCAGATGGCGAAATTGCCGGCGCCGTTGCAGATCGTCGTTTCCGGCGGCAGGGCGCGCAGATAACGCACCAGCGTCGCCATCTGTACCGGTCCGGGATTGGCCGGCGGGTCCTCGGTCCAGCCGAGATAATCCGCCCGCGCACCGGCCCGCCATTCACCCCAGACGATGGAGTTGGGCGGCTGCACCCCTTCCAGCGCGGCGGCGAAGGCGGCCGATGAGGCGTTGATCGCCAGCGTCGGCTGGTAGACGCGGCCGAGTTCGTCCGGGTCGGCATGGACATGCACCAGCGGCACGCCGGGATCGGGAATGCCCAGCAGGCTGTATCCCTGCGAGGGGACTTCACCGAAGCGACCGCCGGCGAGGATGACGAGGTCCGCCTCCTTCAGCCGGGCGCCGAGCTTCGGGTTGAGCGAAAAGCCGATATCGCCGGCATAGGACGCGTGGTCAGCCGGAAACAGCATCTGCCGGCGGAAGGAGACCGCGACCGGCAGGTCGAAACGCTCGGCAAAGCGCGTGACCGAGGCGATGGCCTTCGGGTTCCAGCGCGCGCCGCCGAGGATCATCAGGGGCTTTTTGGCGGCCCACAGCATCTTCTGTAGGCGCATCATGTCGGTGAGGCCCGGCCAGGTCTCGGCGGGTTCCACGGCCGGCGCATCCGGCGCCTCGGCCAGCTCGCTCAGCACGTCCTCGGGCAGGGCGATGACCACCGGGCCGGGGCGGCCCTGCATGGCGACGCGGAAGGCGCGGGCGATGATCTCGGGGATTCGGGCGGCCTCGTCGATCTCCACCGCCCATTTGGCCAGCGGGCCGAACACGGCGCGGTAATCCACTTCCTGAAACGCCTCACGCCCGCGCATGGAGCGGGCGATCTGGCCGACGAACAGGATCATCGGCGTGGAATCCTGCTGGGCGATGTGCACGCCCGCGCTGGCATTGGTCGAGCCCGGCCCGCGCGTGACGAAACAGATGCCCGGCCGCCCGGTGAGCTTGCCCACCGCTTCCGCCATCATCGCCGCGCCGCCCTCCTGCCGGCAGATGACGAAGTCCACCTCCGTGTCGGAGAGCGCGTCGAGCACATCGAGATAGCTCTCGCCGGGCACGCCGAAGGCGCGGGTGACGCCATTGGCAATGAGCGCATCGACGAGAAGGCGGGCGCCGGTGCGGGCGGAGGCGGAGAACATGGTCATGGCAACACGCGGGACTCAGGGCGGCAGGATGTGCGGCACTCTAGAGCGGGACCGGGCGGGAGGCGAGTAGGGCTTCAGGCGAAGCCGATCCAGCGGCCCGCGACCAGAACCGCGATCCACAGCAGCGCCGAGAGGCCGGCAGACAGGCGCACCCCTGCCGTCACCTCCCCGCCCGCCCGCGCCGTCCGCCAGGCCGGCCGGGAGTGCTGGAGGCCGGTATTTGCCAGCGCCAGAGCGAGCAGCGCGAGCTTGGCGAGGAAGGCGGGGTTGCCGAGATAGTCCGCCGGCTGGACGGTGAACAGCCAGAAGCCGGTGAGCAGGGCGAGCCCCAGCCCGCCGGCGGCGACGCGGGTGAGCAGCGGCGCCAGAACGGCGAGCGGCACGGCGCGCCACAGCCCCAGAAGCCGCGCATCCAGCGTCAGGATCGGCCCGACCAGCAGGGCGATGCCGAGGATGTGGGCGGCGTTGACCAGCAGATAGGCCACCCAAGAGGCGCGCAGCGCCCGCGCCCCCGGCCAGCCGGCGAGCGCCTCGGTGAAAGGCGTGAGAGCATCCACCTCGTCGCGTCCCGGCGCGCGTCAGTTGGCGCCGATCCGCTCGGGATACATGTCGTAGTTCTTCCCCGCGATGGTGATGCGCACCGCCTTCATATGCGCCTCATCGGAGTCCCGCGAGCGGTTGCCGAGCACGGTGATGGCGTCGCCGACCTTTACCGTCTGCCCGGTGAAGCCGGAGGCGGCGGTCTGCCGGGGATTGCCGAGGTCGACCTGCCAGTCCCGGCCGTCGGCGGCGCGCACACGCAGCGTCGGATGGGGTGGGGCCATGGAGATGGCGGTGATCGTGCCCTCCAGCGTCATCTTCTCCGATTCCGCCCAGCTCCAGCCGTGATGGGCGAGCGCGGGCGACAGAATGGGGGCGGTCAGCAGGCCGGCGACGATCGTCGCGGACAGCAGCGGGCAGCGGGTGAACGGGTGCGCGAGGCGGGGCATGGCGCGTCTCCTGTCGTTGCGGAAGCTGCGGGAGACTATGGGGCGATGCGCCTGTCGGGCGAGGGGGCGGCGCCTCACTTTTTCGCCAGAGATCCGGGCGCTCTCCTGCTGCGTAGCAATGGACCGAGCTTGGCACGTTCCATCGCTGGACAGGAGGTTCCATGATGCTGAAAGCGCACTGCCTCGCAATGGCCGGGCTGCTGATCGCCGCCCCGGCGGTCGCATCCGAACTGAGCGCGGAGGATATCCGCCGCGAGATCATCGGCCGCCACATCTTCCTTGCCGCGCCGCTGGGCGGCGAGTTTCCGCTGAACTATCACCCGGACGGCAAGGTCGACGGGGATGGCGACGCGGTCGGCCTCGGCCGCCTCGCGCAGCCCAAGGATGAGGGGCGCTGGTGGATCGCCGATGACCGGCTCTGCCAGCGTTTCGAGAGCTGGTACGACGGCAAGCCTATGTGCTTCGTTCTCACCCGTATCGGCGACGGGCAGGTGGCCTGGCTGCGCGACAATGGCGAGAAGGGCACCGCCCGCATCGGCGGGCGGATCGCGTCGCGCTGAAGGGCGCCGGCGGATTGCCGCCGGTGCCTTTGAGCGGGTCAGACGTCGACCGAACTAGACGTCCACGCTCGCGCGCAGGGCGTTGTCCTGGATGAACTCGCGGCGCGGCTCCACCACATCGCCCATCAGCCGGTTGAACAGGTCGTCGGCATCGGCGACCTCCTTGACCTTCACCTGAAGCAGCGAGCGGGCATTGACGTCGAGCGTGGTTTCCCAGAGCTGCTCGGCATTCATCTCGCCCAGGCCTTTGTAACGCTGGAGCGCAATGCCCTTGCGCCCGGCATCGGTGACGGCGTCGAACAGGTCCATCGGGCCATAGACCAGCGTTTCCGTGCCCTTGCGGCGCAGCGTGGCCGGGTCGGCATGGACTTCCTGAAGATCGGCGGCCAGCGCATCGAGACGGCGCGCCTCGGCCGAACCGATGAAGGTGGCGTCGAGCACGGCCACTTCCTTCACGCCGCGCACCACGCGGGTGAAGCTGAAGCCTGTGGGATCGGCCGTGCCGGTCCAGCCGCGCTCGGTGTCGTCGGCGATGCGGTCGAGGCGGGTCGCGACGAGGGCGGCGACGTCAGCCGCGCGCTCCTCCTCGATCAGCAGGCCCGGCGCGAAGGCGCCGGCAATGGCCGCCTGCTCGACGGCGGCGCGGTTGTAGCGCGGGTGCAGACCGTTCATCACATGGCGGAAGGAGCGGGCGCTCTCCAGCACATGGTTGAGATCGCTGCCGGTGCGGACCTCGCCCGAGGTGAGCATGAGCGAGGCTTCGTCGAGGCCCTGTTGGATCAGATAGTCCTCCAGCGACCGCTCGTCCTTGAGATACTGCTCGGACTTGCCGCGCGTGACCTTATAGAGCGGCGGCTGGGCGATGTAGATGTGGCCGCGCTCCAGCAGTTCCGGCATCTGCCGGAAGAAGAAGGTCAGCAGCAGGGTACGGATGTGGGAGCCGTCCACGTCCGCGTCCGTCATGATGATGATCTTGTGGTAGCGCAGCTTGTCGACATTGAAGTCGTCGCGGCCGATGCCGGTGCCGAGCGCGGTGATCAGCGTGCCGATCTGGTCCGAGGACAGCATCTTGTCGAAGCGCGCGCGCTCGACATTCAGAATCTTGCCGCGCAGCGGCAGGATGGCCTGGAAGGCGCGGTTGCGGCCCATCTTGGCGGAGCCGCCGGCCGAGTCACCCTCGACGATGAAGATTTCGGACTTCGCCGGGTCGCGCTCCTGGCAGTCGGCCAGCTTGCCGGGCAGGGAGGCGACGTCGAGCGGGTTCTTGCGGCGGGTCAGCTCGCGGGCCTTGCGCGCGGCCTCGCGCGCGGCGGCGGCTTCCACCACCTTGGTGACGAGCGACTTGCTCTCGCTGGGGTGTTCCTCCAGCCAGCTGCCGAGCGCCTCGTTGACCAGCGCCTCGACCACCGGGCGCACCTCGGAAGAGACCAGCTTGTCCTTGGTCTGGGAGGAGAATTTCGGGTCCGGCACCTTCACCGAGAGCACGGCGGTCAGACCCTCGCGGCAATCCTCGCCGGTGGGGTCGACCTTTTCCTTCTTGGCGATGCCGGAACGCTCGGAATAGCCGATGATCTGGCGCGTCAGCGCGGCGGCGAAGCCGGTGAAATGGGTGCCGCGATCGCGCTGCGGGATGTTGTTGGTGAAGCACAGCACGTTCTCGTGGTAGCTGTCGTTCCACGAGAGGGCGCATTCCACCATCATGCCGTCCTTTTCGGCGCGGATCACGATGGGCTTGGGCAGCAGCGCCTGCTTGGAGCGGTCGAGATACTGCACGAAGGCCTCGACGCCGCCCTCATACATCATCTCCTCGCGCTTCACTTCCGGGTGCCGCGCATCGGTCAGCACGATGCGCACGCCGGAGTTCAGGAAGGCGAGCTCGCGCAGCCGGTGCTCCAGCGTGGCGTAGTCGAATTCGATGTGGGTGAAGGTGTTCGGGCTGGGCACGAAGGTGACCATGGTACCCCGCTTGCCTTCCGGCGCCGGGCCCTTCACCGCCAGAGGCGCTTCGGCGTCGCCGTTGCGGAAGCGTATATGGTGCTCAAGCCCGTTGCGCCAGATCGTGAGATCGAGCGTGGTGGAGAGCGCGTTGACCACCGAGACGCCGACGCCGTGCAGGCCGCCGGAGACCTTGTAGGAGTTCTGGTTGAACTTACCGCCGGCGTGCAGCTGGGTCATGATGACCTGCGCCGCCGAGACGCCTTCCTCGGTATGGATGTCGGTCGGGATGCCGCGGCCATTGTCGGTCACGGTCACGGAGCCGTCCGCGTTCAGCGTGACGGTGACCTCGTCGGCATAGCCGGCCAGCGCCTCGTCAATGGCGTTGTCCACGACCTCATAGACCATGTGGTGCAGGCCGGAACCGTCATCGGTGTCGCCGATATACATGCCCGGCCGCTTGCGCACCGCGTCGAGCCCGCGCAGCACCTGGATCGACTGCGCGCCGTAGTCTTCCCCATTGGAGGCCGGGGTCGGGACGTTGTCGGGCTCGGCCATGGATGCAGCTCTTCGAATCGCTTGAATTGACGGGTTCTTTTGTAGCGCAAATGCGCGTTTATTTCGTCGCTACCAGCACCGCCGCGCCCGCCATGGCGGTTCCGCAGGCGCGGTTGATCAGGCGGACGCCGCGCGCGCTCCCGGCAAAGTGCCGGGCGCGGTGGGCGAGCGCCACATAGCTGCCGAACACGGCGACCAGCACGAGGGTGATGATGGCGCACAGCTCGGCGAAGCCGAGCATGGTCAGACGGTCGAGATCGACGATGGTCGGCAGCAAAGCGAGGTAGAACGCCATCGCCTTCGGATTGCCGAGCGTCATGCCGAGACCGGTGAGAAACAGGCCAAGGCGCGAATCCGCTTCGCGGATCGTCGCTGCCTGCGCGGGCGCGGCGGAGGCGGTCCACAGCTTCCAGGCGAGATAGATCAGGTAGGCGGCGGCGGCGAGGCGCACCAGCACGAACAGCGAGCCGAGCGTGGCCGCCAGCGCGGCGAGGCCAAGCACGGCGGCGGCAAGCCACACCATGTCGCCGAGCACGATGCCGGCGAGCAGCGGCCCTGATCCCTCGCGCCCGCGCGCCAGCGTGCGGGCCACCAGCGCGATCACGCTCGGCCCCGGCGAGGCGGCGGCAAGGGCGAGGGCGGCGGCGAAGACGGCAAGGTCGATCATATTCATGATGGCGCACTCGTGCGCGTACGCGCGAGCGAGGTCAAGTGCTGTTATCGGCGGGCTGACCGGCGGGGACGACATGGCCGGGGGTGACGAGGAAACGCTCGGCCCGATCGCCCAGCGCGGCAAAGGCGGAGGGGTCGGCGCCGGTCATCCACACCTGTCCGGCCAGCCGCTCCAGCGCCTCGAACAGAGCGGCGCGGCGGGTGGGATCGAGATAGGCCACCACATCGTCCAGCAGCATCACCGGCGCCATGCCGACCATCTCCCCGACCAGCCGGGCATGGGCGAGGGCGAGGCCGATCAGCAGCGCCTTCTGCTCACCGGTGGAGCCGAGCGCGGCGGCGATGCCCTTCGGGCCATGGCCGACCGAGAGGTCCGACAGATGCGGGCCTTCCAGCGTGCGCCCGGCGGCGCGGTCGCGCGGGCGGGCGGCACCGAGGGCGGCGCGGTACTGGTCCTCGACGAGGGTCGCCGGCCGCTCCGCCAGCGCGCGCTCGACTTCGCCCTCCAGCGTCACGCTGGCCCAGGGAAAGGGGGAGGCGTCGTCGCGTCCCAGCGCGATGCCGGCGGCGAGGCGGCGCACGGTTTCCAGCCGGGCGGCGGCGACGGCGATGGCGAGCGCGGCGAGTTCCTGCTCGACGGCATCGAGATAGCGCGGATCGGTGGAGGGGTCTTCCAGCAGGCGGTTGCGGGAGCGAAGCGCTCGCTCCAGCGCGTTGACGCGGGCGCCGTGCTCGGCATCGACCGCCAGCACCAGCCGGTCGAGAAAGCGGCGGCGCTCGGAGGGTGGTCCGGTGAACAGTCCGTCCATGTCCGGGGTCAGCCAGACCACGCGCAGATGATCGGCGAAAGCGGCGGCCGAGCCGACCGGCTCGCCGTCGATGCGGCAGCGGCGGGCACGGGCCTCCTCCGGTCCGGCCTCGACGCCGGTGCCGAGCATCACCTCGCCATAGGCGCCCTCGACGCGGGCGGAGACCGCCCAGCCCGGCGCGCGGGCGCCGTCCGGCCGGCGCGCGGCGAACTGGTCGAGCCCGGCGCGGCGCAGGCCACGGCCGGGGGAGAGCAGCGAGATGGCTTCGAGCAGATTGGTCTTGCCGGCGCCATTGGCGCCGACCAGTACGACAGGGCCGTCGCCGGCGCGGATTTCGGCGGCGTGGTAGCTGCGGAAATCGGCGAGCTGGAGCCGCCGGATGCGGGCGCGCGGGGCCGTGGGCGCGCTCACACGCGCATCGGCATCAGCACATAGAGCGCGCCGCGCTTCTCGGGATCCTGCAACAGGGTCGGGGAGCCCGGATCGGCGAGCTTGAGCTCGGCGGTGCCGCCTTCGATCTGCGAGGTGATGTCGAGCAGATAGCGGCTGTTGAAGCCGATATCGATCGGTTCGGAGGCGTATTCGACTTCCAGCTCCTCGGTCGCGCTGCCCGAATCCGGGTTGGTGACGGAGAGCGTCAGCTTGCCGTCGCCGATGGACAGCTTGACCGCCCGGCCGCGTTCGCTGGCAACCGTCGAGACGCGGTCGACGGCGGAGGCGAACTCGGCCTTGTCGACCACCAGCGTCTTGTCATTGCCGACCGGGATCACCCGGCCGTAATCGGGGAAGGTGCCGTCGATCAGCTTCGAGGTCAGCACCACCCGGTCGAGCGAGACGCGGATCTTGGCGGTGGAGAGTTCCACCGTGACCTCGGCATCGCCATCCTCGGCAAGGCGCTGGATTTCCGCCACCGCCTTGCGCGGCACGATGACGCCCGGCATGCCGATCGCGCCCTCGGGGGCGGCGGTCTGCGCCTGGGCGAGGCGGTGCCCGTCAGTGGCGACGGCGCGCAGCACCGGGCCATTGGCGTCCGCTACATGGAAATAGATGCCGTTGAGATAATAACGGGTCTCTTCGGTCGAGATGGCGAACTGCGTCTTGTCGACGAGGCGCTTCAGCTCCCCGCCCGGCAGGGTGAAGCGGTGCGTCATCTCGCCGGCGGCGAGATCGGGGAACTCGCCTTCCGGCAGGGTCTGGAGGGCAAAGCGCGAGCGCCCGGCGCGCACGGTGAGCGTGCCGCGGTCGCCGGAGGTCTCCAGCTGGACCTGCGCGCCCTCGGGCAGCTTGCGCACGATGTCGTAGAGCGTATGCGCCGGCACCGTGGTGGCGCCTTCCTGCCCGACTTCGGCGGAGATCGTCTCGACGATCTCGATATCCAGATCGGTCGCGCGCAGGGCGAGGCCCCGCGCATCGGTGCGCATCAGCACATTGGCGAGGATCGGGATTGTGTTGCGCCGCTCAACGACACGATGAACGTGGGCGAGTGACTTGAGCAACTCGGCCCGCTCGACAGTGACCTTCATGGCCGCGACACCCGTAGCATTACGAGAAACCAGAGACGCACAGGGCGCAGACGGCGAGGCATCGACCCGCATCGTGCGCCCCGGGCGGACGGCGCAGGCGCGCCGCCGGGGGCGTCGACATTGCCGTCATGCCTGCGCCAAGGCAAGCGCGGGGTGCTGCGATGCGGCGAAATAATGGGGATAGAAGCGGGGATAGCGGGCATGCCGCCATCCCCCGGCCGGCGCCGCGCGCCTAATCGTCGCTGACGAGCCGCTTCAGCGTCTCGATCTCGTCCGCCACCGCGCGGTCGCTGCCGACCAGGCCCTCGATCTTGCGCACGGCGTGCAGCACCGTGGTGTGGTCACGCCCGCCAAAACGACGGCCGATTTCCGGCAGCGAGCGCAGAGTGAGCATCTTGGCGAGATACATCGCGATCTGGCGCGGCTTCACCACATTGGCGGTGCGGCGCTGCGAGAGGATGTCGGCGCGCGTGACATTGTAGTGCTTGGCGACGATGCGCAGGATGTCGTCCACCCGCACGCGCTTGGGCTCGGAGGAGCGCACGAGGTCGCGCACGGCGGTCTCGGCCATCTCCAGCGTGATGGCGCGGGAGGTGAGCTGGTTATGCGCCAGCAGCCGGTTCAGCGCGCCGTCGAGATCCCGGCCGTTCTGGCCGCAATTGCGGGCGATGAAGCTCAGCACATCCGGCGGCACGTTGAAGCCGGGATGCTGCAAAGCGAGGGCGCCGACGCGGGCGGACAGGATGTCGATCCGCAGCTCCTCGTCGAGCGGGGCGATCTCCACCACGAGGCCACCGGCGAGGCGCGAGCGGACTCGCTCCTCCAGCGCGTCAAGCTCGGTCGGCGGACGGTCGGCGGCGATCACCACCTGGCGGCCGGAATCCATCAGCGCGTTCAGCGTGTGGCAGAATTCCTGCTGCACGCTCTTGCCCTGCAGGAACTGGAGGTCGTCGATCACCAGCGTGTCGATGCCGCGCAGCTGCTCCTTGAAGGCGATGGCCGACTGGGTCTTCAGCGCGGCGACGAAGCCATACATGAAGCGTTCGGCGGTCAGATAGACCACGCGGCGGCCATGCTCCGGCCCGGCGGCGGCGATGGCCTGCAGCAGATGCGTTTTGCCGAGGCCGACGGCGGCATGGAGATAAAGCGGGTTGAACACCGGGCCGGCGCCGGCCGGGGCGGCCGCCACCTTGAGCGCGGCCGCATGGGCGAGGCGGTTGGAATCGCCGAGACGGTAGGACGCGAAAGTCAGGCGCGGATCCAGCGGCGAGCCGCCGCCGACATCGCCCGACAGGGACGGCGCGGGGATCGGGGTGGAGGCGGCCGGGCGCGGCTCGCCGGCCGGGCGGACCATCGGCGTCGGGACGGCGGCATGGCGCATCGGCAGGCCGGGGGCGCGCATCACCGCGGTGCGGACGATGAGGTCAACGCGCTCGACGCCCAGTTCCTCGCTCCACAGAGCGGTGAGGCGCTCGATGTAGTGCTGCTGGATCCAGGTCTTCAGAAAGCGCGTGGGCACCGACAGGCGGGCGGTGGCGCCGAAAATGCCGTCGAGTTCGAGGCGCGGAAACCAGCTTGAATAGACTTCCTCGCCGATCTCGGCGCGCAGGCGGCGACGCACCTTCTCCCACGCATCGCGCGGGGCGGTGTCCAAATCGACAGGGGAACCGGCTGCCGTGACGGGACCCGGAAAGGATACACCGTCCGAAGGCTCAAGGCTGTTGGATTTGAACATCGTAGCTCCGCTGGTTTTTTGCGGTTCTTGGGAAAGGCAGAGACAACGGACCCCGCCCGGCTGAAGCACCGTGCAAGCACGGCAGCGCCGAGGGCGTGCGACAATCAATGCCGATGAATGAGATGTGGCGCCGTGCGCCGCGGCCAGCCTTCAATCAGATCGATGAGCGGCTATGGCCGGAAAGGTGGTTCAGCTCGGAGGACGCGCCTCCGGCGACCGGGACCGGGCGACTGAGTCACAAGGATAGAACATCTGGCAAGGCATATCCGGCAGGCCGTCGCGCGGCCCCGTTCCGTCATCCCCGCTCACGCTCATTCCCGCAATCATAGCAGCCCCTTCGCGGCAATAGACTTGCCGTCCCCGTCGCAGATTTCGTTTTTGTATAATGAACTACAAACGAATGTGGTCACGGGCTCATTCGGACAAGAGTGCCCTATGGGCATGTCTTGTCATGTAATAGCCAGCCATCCGAGGGCCGGCTGCGCTGAGGGGTAGTAAAACAGTCACGCAACTACCTCCTCATGCCTGAATGAGCTGCACCTAAACTCAACTTGTCGCTGAAGTGCCCGGCAGGACCGGATGAACACACCATACACATGGGTCCCCCGCGGTGCAACGCCGTTGGGGCGCCGGCTGCCCGCCGGATGGGCGAATCGGCTGACCAAAAAACGAACATCAGTCGGCAAATCTCTGACTCACTTGCAAGATTCTCGGGTGCGCGGCGACGGGTGTTTCCTCACCTATTTTTCCCCTCCGGGGGGGGTGTCGGTGACGGGGTGGGGTGATTCCGGGGGTGTGCCGAGGCGTGGGGTATAAGTTTTTGATATTAAAGATGAATTTCTGCGCGGCTCGGGAATGGGGAATGGCCCCGGAAAGGCGAATCGCCACTGCGCCGTAAGCTGGGGAGAGTCAAGCGCAAGCCGGAGAGCATGCCGCCGGGCATCCCCATCAAAATTCGCCGTGTGACGGAATTGCAACGGTGCCATGACGCCACCGCCGCGCCTGGCGCGACCCATGTGCGCTTCCAGCACATGGCCCGTCGCGCGCCCGGCGAGGGGTGGTTCCGCGGTCCCGAACGCAAAAAGCCCGGCGCGGGCGCCGGGCTTGCGAACTACTTTGAGTTGCTTTGCGTCGTTCGCCGTCAGGCGCCGAGCTTGGCCACGCGGTTGGCAAGGCGGGAAACCTTGCGCGAGGCGGTGTTCTTGTGGAGCACGCCCTTCTGCGCCGCGCGCATGATCTCGGGCTCAGCCGCCTTGAACGCGACAGTCGCCGCATCACGGTTGCCGGACGCGAGAGCGTCCTCGAGCTTGCGCACAAAGGTGCGCATCCGCGACCGACGGTTCTTGTTGACCTCGGTACGGCGCTCGATCTTGCGAGCCGCCTTTTTGGCGGAGGGCGTATTGGCCATCGGCCGTCCTCTTCATCATCGCAAGGTCGGCACGAGCCGTTCCTTGCCAGAATTTGGTTGCAAAATACAAAGCGGAGCCAACCCGGAGGAGCGCCGCGCGAGTGGCGGGCTTATAGTCGGCACCCGCCGCCGCGTCAACATCAAAGCGCCCGAGACCGGCGCGCAGGAGCGCCGCGCCTAGCTATTCCTGAAGGACGGGCTGCGCTTTTCCACGAAGGCGGCCATGCCTTCCTTCTGGTCGGCGGTGGCGAACAGGGCCTGGAACAGCCGGCGCTCGAATCGGATGCCCTCCGCCAGCGTGGTCTCGAAGGCGCGGTTGACGCTCTCCTTGGTCATCATCACGGCGGGCAGGGACAGGCCGGCGATGGTGTCGGCGACCTTCATCGCCTCGCTCATCAGCCCGGCAAGCGGGACGACCCGCGAGACGAGGCCATAGCGATCGGCCTCCTCGGCGCTGAGGTTGCGGCCGGTGAGGCACATCTCCATCGCCTTCGCCTTGCCGACGGCGCGCGCGAGCCGCTGCGAGCCGCCGGCGCCGGGCATGATGCCGAGCTGGATCTCCGGCTGGCCGAAGCGGGCATTCTCCGCCGCCAGGATGACGTCGCACATCATCGCCAGCTCGCAGCCGCCGCCGAGCGCGTAGCCCGCGACCGCCGCCACCACCGGCTTGCGGCAGCGCGACAGCCGCTCCCAGGAGGTGATGAAGTCGTCCTTGTAGGTGGCGGGGAAGCCGAGATGCTGCATCTCCTTGATGTCCGCCCCGGCGGCGAAGGCGCGCTCGGAGCCGGCGAGCACGATGCAGCCGATGCCGGCATCCGCCTCGAACATGTCGAGCGCCCGCGCCAGCTCGCCGATCAGCGCGGCGTTGAGCGCATTGAGCGCCTTGGGGCGGTTCAGCGTGATGATGCCGACCCGGCCGTTGGTCTCCACCAGGATGTTCTCATAGGCCATGGACGTCCCCTAGCGTTGGCAGGAAGCACAATAGAAGGTCGAGCGCCCGCCCTGCACAAGGCGGGCGATGGTGCCGCGGCAGCCGGGCGTGAGGCAGGGCTCGCCCTCCCGGTCATAGGTACGGAAGGTGTGCTGGAAATAGCCCAGCGTGCCGTCGACCTGCGCATGGTCGCGCAAGGTCGAGCCGCCGGCGTCGATCGCCTCCTCCAGCACCACACGGATCGTGGCGACCAGACGCCGCGCCGCCGCTGTGGGCCGGCCGGTGGCGGTGACGAGGGTGGTGGCGAGCCGCTCCGGGGCGATGCCGGCGCGATGCAGCGCCTCGCAGACATAGATATTGCCCAGGCCGGCAACGACCTTCTGATCGAGCAGCGCCGCCTTGATCGAGGTGCGCCGGCCCGCCAGCGCGCGGGAAAGGCTCGCCGCGTCGAACCCGTTGCCGAGCGGCTCGGGGCCCAGCCCGGCGAACAGCGGGTGGCGCTCGAACGCCTCATGGGAGGCGAGCAGCATGGCGCCGAAGCGGCGGGGGTCGTTGTAGATCACCTCAACGCCGCCATCGAGATGGAAGACGACATGGTCGTGGGCCGAGGCTTTCGAGCGCGGCAGGTGGAAATCGCCGGGAATGAGGGTCGGCGCCTGCGTCTCCTCGATGCGGAAGGAACCGGACATGCCGAGATGCATGATCAGGATCTCCGCCTCCCCGCCATCGGCGGGTTCGAGATCGGCAAGCAGGTATTTGGCGCGCCGGCCCAGGCTAACGATCCGCCGGCCGGCCAGCCGCTCGGCGAATCGCTCAGGGAGCGGCCAGCGCAGGTTCGGCCGGCGGGCAATCGCCTCGCGAATGCGGCGCCCCTCCATGACCGGTGCCAGGCCGCGACGGACGGTCTCGACTTCGGGAAGCTCGGGCATCGGGATCCTGTTGGCGGGGCCTGCGGGCGGCGTGTCCGCGATCTCTATATAAGGGCGAGGTCGGCGAGGAACGAGCGCAGCTCTGCCGCGTCGCGGAAGCAATGGGCCTTCAACCCGGCCTTCAACGCCCCTTCCACATTGGCGATCTTGTCGTCGATCATCACCGCCTCGCCGGGAGCGACGCCGTACAGGGCGGCGAGGCGCGCATAGATCGCCGGGTCCGGCTTCTTGGTGCCGAACTCCGCCGCCACATGCATGGAAGGACCGAACACCTCGCGCAGGCCGGGCACCAGCGCGTCGAAGTGCTCCTTCATGATGAAGCCGTTATTGGTGAGCAGCGCCAGCGCCGTCCGCCGGCGCACCGCGAGGGCGAGGTCGACGACCGCCATATCCATCGTCATGGCGAGCCGGCGGGTACGGAACCAGTCCTCGCGGGCGAAGGGGACGCCGAGCGCGGCGGTCACGGCGGTGAGATAGGCATCGGCGGAAAGCCGGCCCGCATCGGCGGAATCCTCGATGCCGCTGGCCCAGATCAGGCGTTCGACATCGGCGACGGCAAGGCCGGCCATCTGCGCGATGGCGGCGCGGCGGGCCTCCACGTCATAGCGCAGAAGCACGTCGTCCATGTCGAAGATGACGAGCCGGATGGGCGAGGGGGGGCTCACGGCGCGCCCTCACGGAAGCGCGTCGAAGCCCTCGCCGAAGCCTTTGAGGCTGAGGGGGATGCCGATGCCTTCCTCGGGCGTCTGGAACACGATGAAGGTGGCGTTCTGTCCGTTGCGCATCTGGCCGACGAGCTTGTCGTCCATCACCACCTCGGCGACGCAGCCATTGGGCACGCAGCGCACGAAGCCGGCGCGGCCGACATCCACATCGTCGATCTTCAGGCCGAGGCCGGAGGGCAGCAGCACGCCGAGCGGGGCGAGCACGCGCAGGAGGCGGCTCTGCTGGTCGGCGGTCTTGAGCACGATGACGGTGAGGCCGACATTGGGCCGATCATCGGCCTGCACGCTTTGGAGCAGCACGCATTGCTCGGACTGGGCGCCGGGCGGCGTGTCGCAGCGAATCTGCCACTCGCCATGGACGGAGCGCACGACCCCCTGCGCCTGCGCCCCGGCGCTTGCCATCGCCAGCAGGGCGAAGGCGGCGACGGCCGCGAGGAAGGACGAACGGAGGGCCGCGAAACCGCGCATCAGCTGTCTCCCGAAAATCTGACTGAGGAGTCTTCTAAAGAATCGCCACGGCGGGACAAGGCGAATCGTGTGTGAGCTGCGTAAGAGCAGCGCATGAGGTGCGCGGCAAGAGCGCATCACATGCATGTCAACAATGCGGCGGGGCGAGCCTTGCCCCAGCGGCATTGGAGATAGAACGGTTCCAGGCACCCGACGTCATGTCGCAGGAGCAGAAGGCCCCAGGCGCGTTGCCCGCGTGTCCTTTTTGTGTTTGATGAAGATCAAATGCCACTGGCCCGACGGGCGGCTTGTCTGTGTCGAAGCCGGGGTACAGTGGGAGTTGATGGGAGTGACGATCGCGATGAAATCGTGGATCCGCAACGCTGGACGGACCGCCGCCGGCTTTATCGGTGCAATGGTCGGCGTGCTGGCCCTGACGATTGCCGGTGCGGGTGTGGCCGCCGCCGGCACGGGCCAGCCCTCGCCCTGGCAGATCGACCTGCAAGGGGCGGCGTCTCCCGTGATGGAGACGATGCACTCGTTCCATAACTTCCTGCTGGTCATCATCACCGCCGTCGTGCTGCTGGTGCTGGTGCTGCTCATCGTTGTGGCGGTGAAGTTCAACGAGAAGGCCAACCCGGTCCCCTCGCGCACCACGCATCACACGCTGATCGAGGTGGTGTGGACGGTGGTTCCGGTCCTGATCCTCGTCGCCATCGCCATCCCGTCCTTCCGTCTGCTGTTCCTGCAGCTTGACCTTCCGAAGGCGGACATGACCGTGAAGGTGACCGGCCATCAGTGGTACTGGTCCTATGAGTATCCCGACAACGGCCAGTTCAGCTTCGACAGCCTGATGGTGCAGACCGCCGACCTTCAGCCCGGCCAGCCGCGCCTTCTGGCGGTCGACAACGAGGTCGTGGTGCCGGTCGGCAAGATCGTGCGCATCCAGGTCACCGCCGCCGACGTCATCCACTCCTTCGCCATGCCCTCCTTCGGCCTGAAGATCGACGCCCTGCCGGGCCGGCTGAACGAGAGCTGGTTCCAGGCGACCAAGGAAGGCGTCTATTACGGCCAGTGCTCGGAGCTGTGCGGACGTGACCATGCCTTCATGCCGATCGCCATCCGGGTCGTGAGCGAGGCCGACTTCGCCGCCTGGGTGGAGGAAGCCAAGCAGAAATACGCGTCGGCCGACCAGCCGGCCCGCATCGTCGCGCAGAACGATGTCGGGCAGGCGGACGCCGCCGGGGCGCGCTGAGCGCCTTTTCCCGCGCGGCGCCTCGCGCCTCGCGCAATCACAGTTTCAGAGCGTGTGAAAACGCGCGAATGAGGGACGGTTCCATGGCATACGCAGCCGGTCACGCGGGCGATCCGACGGGTTGGAAGCGCTGGGTCTATTCGACCAACAACAAGGACATCGGTGTGATGTACCTGATCTTCGCCATCGTGGCGGGGATCGTGGGCGGCATCCTCTCGATCGGCATCCGTGCCGAGCTGCAGGAGCCGGGTCTCCAGATCTTCTCAGATCCGCAGACTTTCAACGTCTTCACCACCGGCCACGGCCTGATCATGATCTTCTTCATGGTCATGCCGGCGATGATCGGCGGCTATGGCAACTATTTCATCCCGCTGATGATCGGCGCGCCGGATACCGCCTTCCCGCGCATCAACAACGTCGCCTTCTGGCTGCTGCCGCCGTCCTTCGCGCTCGCCATCCTCTCCCTCTTCGTCGAGGGCGCGGCCGGCTCCAACGGCTTCGGCGGCGGCTGGACGATCTACCCGCCGCTCTCCTCCAAGCTCGGCCACCCCGGTCCGGCGATGGATCTGCTGATCCTCTCGCTGCACATCGCCGGCGCGTCCTCGATCCTCGGCGCGATCAACCTGATCACGACGATCCTGAACATGCGCGCCCCCGGCATGACGCTGCACAAGATGCCGCTGTTCGCCTGGTCGCAGCTCGTGACCGCCTTCCTGCTGCTGCTGTCGCTGCCGGTTCTGGCGGGCGCCATCACCATGCTGCTGACGGACCGCAATTTCGGCACGACCTTCTTCGATCCGGCCGGCGGCGGTGACCCGATCCTGTTCCAGCACCTGTTCTGGTTCTTCGGTCACCCCGAAGTGTACATCCTCATCCTGCCGGGCTTCGGCATCGTCTCGCACATCGTCTCGACCTTTTCGAAGAAGCCGATCTTCGGCTATCTCGGCATGGCCTATGCGATGGTGGCGATCGGCGTCGTCGGCTTCGTCGTGTGGGCGCACCACATGTACACGGTGGGCCTGTCCTCCTCGACCCAGGCCTATTTCGTCGCCGCGACGATGATCATCGCGGTGCCAACAGGCGTGAAGATCTTCTCCTGGATCGCGACCATGTGGGGCGGGTCGATCTCGTTCCGCGTGCCGATGCTCTGGGCGATCGGCTTCATCTTCCTGTTCACGGTCGGCGGCGTCACCGGCGTCGTGCTCTCCAACGCCGGCATCGACCGCGCGCTGCACGACACCTATTACGTCGTGGCCCACTTCCACTATGTGCTCTCGCTCGGCGCGGTCTTCGCGATCTTCGCCGGCTGGTACTACTGGGCGCCGAAGATGTTCGGCTACATGTACAGCGAAGGCATCGCCAAGGTCCATTTCTGGCTGACCTTCATCGGCGTGAACCTCGTCTTCTTCCCGCAGCACTTCCTCGGCCTCGCCGGCATGCCGCGCCGCTACGCGGACTACCCGGATGCGTTCCACGCCTGGAACTTCGTCTCCTCGATCGGCTCGTATATTTCGGGCTTCGCGGTGCTGGTGTTCCTGTTCGGCGTGTACCGCATGTTCGCCGCCAAGGTGCCGGCGGGTGCGAACCCGTGGGGCGAAGGCGCGACCACGCTGGAGTGGACCCTGCCGTCGCCGCCGCCCTACCACCACTTCGACGTCCTGCCGAAGATCAAGTGATCGGCCGGACCTGATGTGACGACACTCCCGGCGCGGACCGTCCCGCCGGGAGTGATCCAGACCCAGGCGGGGCGGACCCGCCTGCCGGGCCTGCCCGGAGACCTTGCCGGTGCGCCGGCCCGCAGCGACGCATCGCCCCGCGCGATGCCGGAGTGACCTGATGAGCGACCTCGCCTCGAGCGATTATGACCTGACCGGCCCCGCGCAGCGCCCGCTGGAGGCGCCGCACTATGCCTCGGTGTCGGATTATGTCGCCCTGCTCAAGCCGCGGGTCATGTCGCTCGTCATCTTCACGGCGCTGGTGGGCATCGTGCGCGCGCCGGGCGACGTGCATCCGGTGATCGCCTTCACCGCCCTTCTGTGCATCGCCATCGGCGCCGGCGCCTCGGGTGCGCTGAACATGTGGTGGGATGCCGATATCGACGCCGTGATGAGCCGCACCAAGAGCCGGCCGATCCCCTCCGGCCGCGTCGCGCCGGGCGAGGCGCTGGCCTTCGGCATGACGCTGTCGATCGGTTCCGTGCTGGTGCTCGGCCTGCTCGTCAACGAACTGTCCGCCGCGCTGCTGGCCTTCACCATCTTCTTCTACGCCGTCGTCTACACGATGTGGCTGAAGCGTTGGACGCCGCAGAACATCGTCATCGGCGGCGCGGCCGGGGCTTTCCCGCCCATGGTCGGCTGGGCGGCGGCCTCGGGCGGCATCGGCCTGGAGAGCGTGCTGCTCTTTCTCATCATCTTCTTCTGGACTCCGCCGCATTTCTGGGCGCTGGCGCTCTACAAGTCCGGCGACTATGCCCGCGCCGGCGTGCCGATGCTGCCGGTGGTGGCCGGCACCGCCGAGACCCGGCGCCAGATCCTGCTGTACACGCTGGTCCTCGTGCCGCTGGCCATGTCGCCCTTCTTCCTGGGCATGGCGGGCATCGCCTATGGGGTGGTGTCGGGCGTGACCGGCGCGCTGATGCTGCTGCTTGCCGTGCAGGTCTATCGCCGCCGCGAGGGCGCTCCCGCCGAACAGGCGGCCAAGCGTCTTTTCGCCTTCTCCATCCTCTATCTCTTCCTGCTGTTCGCCGTGCTCCTGGTCGAGGCGGTGGCGCCGGCCGGGTTCGGGCTGTGAGCGCATGGCTGGAGGGAGAATGACGATGGCCGACAAGAACAAGCCGATCACGCCGGAGACGGACGGTGTCGTGCTCAGCGACGAGCAGAAGCGCCGCCGCCGCCAGCGTTCTGTGGCGATCGCGGTGGTGCTGGCGGGGCTGTGCGTGCTGTTCTACGTCGTCACCATCGTAAAGCTCGGCCCGGCCGTGCTGATCAGGCCCCTGTGAGGCGTCATGGCAAAGGATCACCACACCGAAACCGGAGAGGTCGCCCCTGAGGCACCCCGCCGTGCGCGCAGCGGCGCCAATCACCGCATCGTCGCACTGAGCTGCGCCGCCTTCGTCGCCACCATGGTCGGCGCGTCCTACGCCGCCGTGCCGCTCTACCAGATGTTCTGCCAGGTCACCGGCTTCGGCGGCGCGACCAAGGTGGCGACGGCTGCGCCCGAGCACGCGCTGGAGCGCACCATCGAGGTGCGTTTCGACGCCAATGTGGCGCCGGGCCTCGACTGGAGCTTCGCGCCGGAAGTCCGGGCCGTGACGGTGCGCATCGGCGAGACCAAGCTGGCCTATTACCGCGTGCACAATCGCGGCTCGCAGCCGGTCACCGCCGCCGCGACCTACAATGTCACGCCGGCGCAGTCGGGCGTGCATTTCGCGAAGATGCAGTGCTTCTGCTTCACCGACCAGACGCTGCAGCCGGGCGAGAGCCTCGACATGCCCGTCATCTTCTTCGTCGATCCGGCGCTGGCCGAGGACCCGGAGATGAACGGGCTGAAGACCATCACCCTGTCCTACACCTTCTTCCCCAAGGCGGCGGCTCCCGTCGCGGCGGGCAAGCCGGAGCCGGGCAAGACGCCCTTGTAACCTGAGACCCTTGTAATCCGCCGCGTGAAGCGGGCAGAACGCCACATTGCGGGCACGCCGGTGCCTCGCTAGAGAAGAAGACCGAACGGAGAGCGCGACCCATGGCCGAGGCCCACGCGAAACACCACGACTACCACCTCGTCGACCCGAGCCCGTGGCCCTTCGTCATCTCGGTGTTCGCGTTCATTCTGGCCGTCGGCGCGGTCTTCTGGATGCATGGCCAGCTGACCTCCCTGGTCATGATCGCCGGCTTCCTCGGCGTCATCTACACCATGGTCGTGTGGTGGCGGGACATCATTCGCGAGGCCGAGCACCAGCACGCCCATACGCCGGTGGTGCAGCTCCATCTGCGCTACGGCATGATCCTGTTTATCGCCTCCGAAGTGATGTTCTTCGTCGCGTGGTTCTGGGCCTTCTTCGACGCCTCGATCTTCGCCGGCGAGGCGATCAACTACACCCGCGCCGAGTTCACCGGCGGACACTGGCCGCCGAACGGGATCGAGACCTTCGATCCCTGGCATCTGCCGCTGCTCAACACGCTGATCCTGCTGACCTCGGGCACCACGCTGACCTGGGCTCACCACGCGCTGGTGCATGGCGACCGGCAGAGCGCCAAATGGGGCCTGTGGCTCACCGTCGGCCTCGGCTTCCTGTTCTCGCTGCTGCAGGCCTATGAGTACAGCCACGCGACCTTTGCCTTCTCCGGCAATATCTATGGCGCGACCTTCTTCATGGCGACCGGCTTCCACGGCTTCCATGTGATCGTCGGCACCATCTTCCTCGCTGTGTGCCTGGGCCGTCTGTATGCCGGCCACTTCACGCCGACCCATCATTTCGGCTTCGAGGCTGCCGCCTGGTACTGGCACTTCGTCGACGTGGTGTGGCTGTTCCTCTTCACCTTCATCTATGTCTGGGGCGCCGGCACCTCCGCCCATTGAGGATGATGGCTCCTTCGGCGATCAGGGCGGCGCGAGCCGCCCTTTTCATTTGACGCCCCGGTCTGGCCCTCCGGCGGTGATGCCGGCCACGGCCTGCGGGCGGCGCTACGCGAAGGTCGGGATTCCTTTCGGTCGCCAAGCGGAGTAGAAGCCGGACATGGACCTGCAACCGTTTCATTCGGGCGTCTCGCCCTATCAGGCGGGCCTCACCTGCCGCTGTCCGCGCTGCGGGCGGGGGCGGCTGTTCAACGGCTTTCTCACCGTGGCCCCGTCCTGCGAGTCCTGCGGGCTCGACTACAGCTTCGACGATTCCGGCGACGGGCCGGTCGTCTTCATCATTCTTCTCGCCGGCAGCCTGGTCGTCGGGCTGGCGCTATGGGTGGAGATCGTCTTCACGCCGCCCTTCTGGGTTCATGCGCTGCTCTGGACGCCGCTGGTCCTGATCTCGACGCTGGGCCTGCTGCGCCCGCTCAAGGCGACGATGATCGCCCTGCAATACACGAAGAAGGCCGAGCAGGGCCGGCTGGACAAGGGTGACGCGTGAGCGAGGCCGTGCCGGCTGGGTCTGGCCGTTCGCCGCTGCGCCGCCTGCTGCCGGTCTCGCTGGCGGTGCTGGCGGCCTTTCTCGTGCTGGTCGGGCTCGGCACCTGGCAGATGGAGCGGCTGGTCTGGAAGCAGGACCTGATCGCCAAGGTGGAAGCGCGCATCCATCAGCCGCCGCAGGCCGTGCCCGCCGAGGCGGACTGGGACGCCGTGAACTTCGAGCAGGATGAATACCGTCCCGTGAGCGCGCAGGGGCGCCTGCGCCATGATCTGGAAGTGCAGGTCTATGCGCTGATCGACAAGACGCCGAATGGCGGGGGTGGGCCGGGCTACTGGGTGATCACCCCGCTCGAATTGCCGGATGGCGCGACCATCCTCGTCAATCGCGGCTTCGTGCCGCTCGACCGGCGCGCTCCGTCGAGCCGCGCGGAAGGGCAGGTACCGGGGCTGGTCACCATCACCGGGCTGCTGCGCACGCCGGAGGAGGCGGGGCTGTTCACGCCGGGCAATGATGCGGCGAAGGACAGCTGGTTCGTGCGCGACCCCGTTGCCATCGCCAGCGCCAAGGGGCTGCTGCGCGTCTCGCCCTTCTTCATCGACGCGGATGCCTCGGCCAATCCCGGCGGGTGGCCGAAGGGCGGGCTGACGCGCATCACCTTCCCCAACCGGCATCTGGAATATGCGCTGACCTGGTACGGGCTTGCCGCCACGCTGCTCGGGGTGTTCGCGGCCTATGCCTGGCCGCGCCTGCGCCGCCGTTGAGCGCGGGGCTGACGCGCGCCGGCGCGCTTGCTTCCGGCCCGCCCCACCACTAGTTTGCCGCGACTTTCTGACCGGAGGCGCGCGTGCGCTATATCTCGACCCGGGGCGAGGCGCCCGTTCTCGCCTTTTCCGATGCCCTGCTCGCCGGCCTTGCCCGCGATGGCGGCCTCTATGTGCCGGAGGCCTTCCCGGCGCTGAGCGCGAGCGAGATCGCCCATTTCGCCGGCCACTCCTATGCGGAAGTGGCGGGCAAGGTGATCGCGCCCTTCCTCGATGCGGCCTTCGCCCCCGCCGTGCTGAAGCCGATGCTCGAGGAAGCCTATGCGAGCTTCCGCCATCCGGCGACCACGCCGCTGGTGCAGATCGCGCCCAACCGTTTCGTGCTGGAGCTGTTCCACGGCCCGACGCTGGCCTTCAAGGATGTGGCGATGCAGCTGCTCGGCCGGATGATGGACCATGTCCTCATCCAGCGCGACCAGCGCGCCACCATTGTCGGCGCCACCTCGGGCGATACCGGCGGCGCCGCCATCGAGGCGTTCCGCGGCCGCGAGCGGACTGATGTGTTCATCCTCTACCCGGCTGGCCGGGTCTCCGAGGTGCAGCGCCGGCAGATGACCAGCGTGCCGGACGCCAATGTCCACGCCATTGCCATCGAAGGCACGTTCGACGATTGCCAGGCGCATGTGAAGGCGATGTTCAACCATCACGCCTTCCGCGACGAATTGCGGCTGGCGGGCGTGAACTCGATCAACTGGGCGCGGATTGTCGCCCAGGTGGTCTATTATTTCGTGGCCGGCGCGGCGCTCGGCAGTCCGCACCGCCCGGTCTCGTTCATCGTGCCGACCGGCAATTTCGGCGATGTGCTGGCTGGCTATGTCGCCAAGCGCATGGGCCTGCCGGTGGACCGGCTGACCATCGCGACCAATGTGAACGACATCCTGTCCCGCACGCTGGCGACCGGGCGCTATGAGATCACCGGCGTCATGCCGTCTTCCTCGCCCTCCATGGACATTCAGGTCTCCTCCAATTTCGAGCGCGTGCTGTTCGACGCGCTGGACCGTGACGCGGGCGCGCTGCGCGGGCTGATGGCGAGCCTCGCCCAATCCGGCGCCTTCGCGCCGCCCAATGCGGCGATGGCGGCGATCCGCGCCGATTTCGACGCCGGCCGCACCGATGAGGCGCAGACCGCCGAGACCATCGCGCGGGTGCGCCGGGAGACCGGCTATCTGCTCGATCCGCATACCGCCGTCGCCGTCTCGGTGGCGGAGCGCGCGGCGCATGATCCGCGCGTGCCGCAGGTGGTGCTGGCCACCGCCCACCCCGCCAAGTTCCCCGACGCGGTGGAGCGTGCCTGCGGCGAGCGCCCGGCGCTGCCGCCGCATCTGGCGGACCTGATGGAGCGGCCGGAGCGCACGCCGACCCTGCCTAACGACATCACGGCGATCGAGGCCTACATCACCGCCCACGCCCGCGCCTCGGGACACACGGCATGAGCGAGGAAAAGGGTCCGCGCATCACCCGTCTCGACAATGGCGTGACCGTGGTGACCGACGCCATGCCGCATCTGGCCACCGCCTCGCTCGGTATCTGGGCCGGGGTCGGGGCACGTGATGAGGAAGCCGACGAGCACGGCATCTCGCATCTGCTGGAGCATATGGCGTTCAAAGGCACGCGCCGGCGTAGCGCGCGGGGCATCGCCGAGGAAATCGAGGCGGTCGGCGGCGACATCAACGCGGCGACCAGCGTCGAGCATACCAGCTACAATGCCCGCGTGCTGGGCGAGGACGTGCCGCTCGCCATCGACGTGCTGGCCGACATTCTCACCGAACCGGCCTTCGATCCCGAGGAACTGGAGCGCGAACACAATGTGATCGTGCAGGAGATCGGCGCGGCGCTCGACACGCCGGACGATCTGGTCTTCGACCTGTTCCAGGAGCGGGCCTTCCCCGGCCAGCCGATCGGCCGCTCGATCCTCGGCACCCCCGAGACCGTGCGCGCCTTCGGCCCGGATCGGTTGCAGCGTTATCTCGGCCGCAATTACCGCGCCCCCAAGCTCATCGTTGCCGCGGCCGGCGCGGTGGACCATGACCGGCTGGTCGCCGAAGCGCAGGCCCGTCTCGGTGGAATCGCCGGCGATGACAAGCCGGTGCCGGTGCCGGGCCGCTATGAGGGCGGGGTCGAGATCGGCGGCGGGCGGGAGCTGGAACAGGCCCATCTGCTGATCGGGCTGGAGGGGCTCTCCTACCGGGATCCCGGCATCCACGCCTTGCAGGTGTTCACGAATGTGCTGGGCGGCGGCATGTCCTCGCGCCTGTTCCAGGAGGTGCGGGAGGCGCGCGGGCTCTGCTACGCCGTGTACTCCTTCCACTGGGGTTATTCGGATACCGGGCTGTTCGGCATCTATGCCGGCACCGATGGCGGGGACGTCGGGGAGCTGGTCGATGTGGTGATCGATCAGATCGAACAGACCATCGAGACCATGAGCGAGGCGGAACTTGCCCGCTCGAAGGCGCAGGCCAAGGTCGGGCTGCTGGCGGCGCTGGAAAGTTCCGGCGCCCGCGCCGACCAGCTCGCCCGGCAGATGCTCGCCTTTGGCCGGCCGATCGCGCTGGAGGAGATCGTCGCCAAGGTCGAGGCGGTGACGCTCGACGCGGCCAAGGCGGCAGGTCGCGGGCTGATCGCGCGGGGGCGGCCGACCTTCACCGCGCTTGGGCCGGGCAAGCCTCTTGAATCCGCGGCGCGTATCGCGGAACGTCTCAAGCCGGCATAACCCTTTACGGCAGGCTTCATGGCCCTGTTTCGCACGGTCTCCTGGCCTGAGCCGCCCTCGCTGATCGAGGGCGAGGGCATCGTGCTGCGCATGCCGCATATGTCGGACTTCGCCGCCTGGTCGGAATTGCGCGAGCGCAGCCGCGCCTTCCTCACCCCCTGGGAGCCGCTATGGCCGCCCTACGATCTCACCCGAGGCTCGTTCCGCCGACGGATGCGGCGCTACCAGCGCGATGTGCGCGAGGATATCGCCTATCCCTTCTTCGTCTTCCGCGCAGCTGACCGGACGCTGCTCGGCGGGCTGTCGCTGTCCAATGTGCGGCGCGGCGTGACGCAGACCGCGAGCCTCGGCTACTGGATGGGCGCGCCTTATGCCGGCAAGGGCCATATGAGCGCGGCGGTGCGGGCCCTGCTGCCCTTCGCGCACGGCGCTCTCGGCCTGCGGCGGATCGAGGCGGCCTGCCTGCCGACCAACACACCGTCCATCCGCCTGCTGGAGCGTGCGGGCTTCCACCGGGAGGGTTATGGGCGGGAATATCTCTGCATCAACGGGAGTTGGCAGGACCATCTTCTCTATGCGCGCCTTGCCACCGATCCGGTCGCGCATGAGGGCAGGGTGGTTGTTTAGGAGTGTTCAAAAGTGGAGTTGCGTTGAGTTGCGGCTCCTTTTCTAGAATGACTAAAACCTATCCGTCTGTTTGCTGCCATTATGCGTTTATGTGATCGGGACATGGGGTTTTCCCGATTGACGGAAGGCGGGATTAGCGCGAGAACCTAAGCATAGGGCTGATTTTAGAATAATTCTAAACAGCCGGTCACTTCGGTCCCGTCCCGCGATGATCGTTTGCTCTTGTAATGTGCTGTCGGACCGCCAGATCCGCGACGCGGTGACGGAAACCCAACCCTCGGTCAAGACCGCGGGGCAGGTCTACCGTTGTCTCGGTTGCAGCGCCCAGTGTGGCCGCTGTGCCCGCACCATCCGCAAGTTGATCGCCGATGTGAATGCCAGCGCCTGCGGCGCCTGCCCGCGCGAGTGCCCGGCCAATCTCCAGACGCCCGGCCACCCCGCGCACAACCATAATCACAACCACGCCCCGCAGGGTCTGCGGACCGTCAATCTCCTCGCCGCGGAGTGAGCGGAGGCGCGGCAGGCTGTTGACCGCGCACTGATTTTGGCTTTTCCCTCTCGATTGTGCCTTGCCCGATTCTTGGAATTATTCTAAAAAATCGGCAGCTTCATCGAAGGAAAGGCCCCGGCCATGAAGGGCGATCCCAAAGTCATCGACTATCTCAACCGCGGCGTCCGCTCGGAGCTGACGGCGATCAACCAGTACTGGCTGCATTTCCGCATGCTGGACAACTGGGGCTACAAGAAGCTGGGCGCCAAGTGGCGGGCAGAGTCCATCGAAGAGATGCACCACGCCGACCGCTTCATCGACCGCATCCTGTTCCTTGAAGGCTTCCCGAACCTGCAGGTCCTCGACCCGCTGCGCATTGGCCAGGACGTCAAGGAAGTGATCGAGTGCGATCTTGCCGCCGAGATCGAGGCGCGCGCGCTCTATCAGGAAGCCGCGACCTATTGCGAGACGGTGCAGGACTATCCGAGTCGCGACCTGTTCAAGGCGCTGATGGCGGACGAGGAAGGCCATATCGACTTCCTTGAGACGCAGCTCGACCTGATCGACAAGCTGGGCCTTGCGCTCTATGCGCAGCGTTATATCGGCGATCTCGAAGACTGATTGTCCCGCATGCTGACGACAAAAGGCCGGTCGCAAGACCGGCCTTTTTCGTTGGGGTCGGCCTTTTCTCCTGCGACGCAGCACGCAGATTAGAGTCGTTACGTTTTAGATTAAATCTAAGGTATTGAAGTAACGTCTCTTTTTGTTGACCGACGCGCCGCTGTCCCGTACCGCCGCACGACGTAACGTCAAATGGGTGGCCCGGCGACGCGGGTGCCCCAGCAGGAGGAGACGGGAATGGCGAAGTTGGCCTGGACCATGGGAACGCGCCGTGGCGCGCTCGGCACCATCCTTGCCGCGAGCCTGATGCTCGCAGCTCCGGCTTCGGCCGAGGAAGTCGTGAACGTCTACACCACCCGCGAAGTCGGGCTGGCCAAGCCGCTGTTCGACGCCTTCGCCGAGAAGACGGGCGTCAAGGTCAATGCCGTGTTCGTCAAGGACGGCCTTGCCGAGCGCGTCAAGGCGGAGGGCGCCGCGTCCCCCGCCGACCTGCTGATGACGGTCGATATCGGCAACCTGATGGATCTCGTCGATCAGGGCGTGACGCAGCCCGTCACCTCGGACGTCCTGACCAAGGCGATCCCGGCCAATCTGCGCGGCACCGATGGCAGCTGGTTCGCGCTCTCGATGCGCGCCCGCGTCGCCTATGCCTCGAAAGACCGGGTGAAGCTCTCCGCCATCACCTATGAGGATTTCGCCGATCCCAAGTGGAAGGGCGAGGTCTGCATCCGTTCCGGCAAGCACCCTTACAATGTGGCGCTGGTCGCCGCCCTCATCGTCCATAATGGTGAGGCGAAGGCCGAGGAATGGCTGAAGGGCGTGAAGGCCAATCTGGCGCGCAAGGCGGCCGGCGGCGACCGTGACGTCGCCCGCGATATCCTCGGCGATCTCTGCGATATCGGCCTCGCCAATTCCTACTATGTGGGCCTGATGCGCTCCGGCAAGGGCGGCCCCGACCAGGAGAAGTGGGCGCAGGCGATCAACGTGATCCTGCCGACCTTCCAGAATGGCGGCACCCATGTGAACATCTCGGGCGCGGCTGTCGCCAAGTCCTCCCCCAACAAGGCGAACGCCGTCAAGCTGCTGGAATATCTCGTCTCCCCGGAAGCGCAGGCCATCTACGCGCAGGCCAATTACGAGTATCCGGTGGTTCCCGGTGCGCCGATCGACCCGATCATCGCCGCCTTCGGCCCGCTCAAGGTCGATCAGGTGGACCTCGTCGCGGTCGCCAAGGCGCGCAAGGCCGCGACCGACCTCATCGACAAGGTCGGGTTCGACAATTGATCGATACGCCTGTCGGGCGTAAGGGCTCCCCCGCATGGCGATGGCCGTGCGGGGGATTTTGCGTTTCGGGTGCTGAAGGCGGGACAGCCGCATGACGATGGCCGTGGCCCAGAGCGGTGCGGGAGTGGATCGAGGCCGGGCGCTGCGCTGGGGCGCGGCTTTGGTCGCGCTCGTCGTGCTGCTGCCGCTGCTGGCCCTGCTGTGGACCGCCGCGCAGGGCTCGGGCGATCTGTGGCCGAATCTGCTGCGTCACGTGCTGCCGCATGCGCTCGGCCAGACGCTGCTGCTGGTGCTGGGCGTCGGGGTGATCGCCGGGATCATCGGCACCGGCACCGCCTGGCTGGTGGCGGTGTGCCGCTTTCCCGGTCGCGGCTTGTTCGAGTGGGCGCTGCTGCTGCCGCTCGCCATTCCCACCTATATCCAGGCCTTCGTCTATGTCGATGCAGTGCATCCGCTCGGGCCGGTGCCGACGCTGATCCGGCAGGTGCTCGGCATCGCCAGCCCGCGCGGCCTGTGGCTGCCGGAGGTGCGCTCGCTGCCGGGCTGCATCGTGCTGCTCGGGCTGGTGCTCTACCCTTACGTCTATCTCACCGCCCGCGCCGCCTTCCTGGTGCAGGGGTCCTCCGTGCTGGAGGCCGCCCGTACGCTGGGCGCCGGGGCGTGGGAGAGCTTCTTCCGCATCGCCCTGCCGCTCGCCCGCCCGGCGCTGGCGGTGGGGGTGACGCTGGCGCTGATGGAGACGGTGAACGATGTCGGCGCCTCCGAATTTCTGGGCGTGCAGACGCTGACGCTCTCCATCTATTCGACCTGGCTCAACCGATCGAGCCTGCCCGGCGCGGCGCAGATCGCCCTGTTCATGCTGGCCATCATGATCGGGCTGGTGGTGCTGGAGCGGTGGGGGCGGCGGCATCTGAGCGTGGCCAATGTCGGGGCCCGCGTGCGCCCGCCCGCACGGCGCCAGCTTACGGCCGGCGCGGCAGTACTCGCCATCATCGGCTGCTTCCTGCCGGTGCTGCTCGGCTTCCTGCTGCCCGCGGGCCATCTCGCGCATATGGCGTGGGCGCGCTGGCAGTTCACCGGCTTTCCGGTGAGCGTCGCGCAGGAGGCGCTGAACACCGCCCTGTTCGCCGCCGCCGGCACCTCCATCGCGCTGGGCGGCGGCCTGCTGGTGGCCCTTGCCGGGCGCACCGGCGCGCTGCGTACCGGTCTTGTCCCGCGCCTTGCCGGGCTCGGCTATGCGGTGCCGGGAACCGTGCTGGCAGTCGGCCTGCTGGTGCCGCTTGCCGCCTTCGACAACCTCGTCGCGGCGGCGAGCAGCCAGATGTTCGGCATGTCGACCGGGCTGCTGCTGTCCGGCTCCGGCGCGGCGCTGGTGATCGCCTATGTGATCCGCTTCCTCGTCATTCCCGTCGGCGGGCTGGAGGCGGGCTTCGGCAAGATCTCGCCGAGCCTCGACATGGCGGCCCGCAGCCTGGGCGAGCGGCCGCGCGGGGTGGTGCGGCGCATCCATCTGCCGCTGCTGCGCCCGGCGCTCGGGACGGCGGCGCTGCTGGTGTTCGTCGACTGCATGAAGGAATTGCCGGCGACGCTGATGCTGCGCCCGCTGAATTTCGAGACGCTGGCGAGCCATGTCTATGCCGAGGCGGCGCGCGGCACCTATGAGGACGGCGCCATCGCCGCCCTGCTGATCGTGCTGGTGGGCCTCGCCCCGGTGATCCTGCTGGCGCGGCTGAGCCGCCCGACGCAGGACTGATGCTCCAGCTCGAGGAGAGCGCGGCGGCGCGGTCTCTAGGCGCCGAGCTGCGGCAGGTTGCGGTAGAGCTCCAGCGACTCCGGGTTGGCCAGCGCCTCGGTGTTCTTCACCGGCCGGCCATGCACCACCTCGCGCACCGCCAGTTCGGTGATCTTGCCGGAGCGGGTGCGGGGAATGTCGGTGACGGCGATGATCTTGGCCGGCACGTGGCGCGGGCTGGCGCCGGTGCGGATCTGCGTGCGGATGCGCTTCTCCAGCGCCTCGTCGAGCACCGCGCCGGCCTTGAGCCGGACGAACAGCACCACGCGCACATCATTGTCCCAGTCCTGACCGATGGCGATCGCCTCGACGATCTCCGGGACCTGCTCGGCCTGGGCGTAGATCTCCGCCGTGCCGATGCGCACGCCCTGCGGGTTCAGCGTCGCGTCCGAGCGGCCATGGATGATGAGACCGCCATGCACGGTCCATTCGGCGAAGTCGCCATGGCACCAGATGTTGGGGAACCGGTCGAAATAGGCGGCGTGGTACTTCGCGCCCTCCGGGTCGTTCCAGAACATCACGGGCATGGACGGGAAGGGGCGGGTGCAGACCAGTTCGCCGCGCTCGCCGGTGACCGGCCGGCCGTCATCCGACCAGACCTCGACCGCCATGCCGAGGCCGGCGCACTGGATTTCGCCGCGATAGACCGGCGCCGTCGGGTCGCCCAGCACGAAGCAGGAGACGATGTCGGTGCCGCCGGAGATGGAGGCGAGGTGCAGGTCCGGCTTGATCGCCTCATAGACATAGGCGAAGTCGGCCGGCGCCAGCGGCGAGCCCGTGGAGGTGAGCGTCTTCAGCGCCGACAGGTCATGCGTGTCGGCCGGCCGCAGCCCCTCCTTGCGCAGCGAGTCGATATACTTCGCCGAGGTGCCGAACAGCGCGAAACGCTCCTTGGCCGCATAGTCGAACAGCACCGAGGGGGAGGGGGCGAAGGGCGAGCCGTCGAACAGGCAGAGGGTGAGCCCGCTGGCGAGGCCGGTCACCAGCCAGTTCCACATCATCCAGCCACAGGTGGTGAAATAGAACAGCCGCTCGCCCGGATGCAGATCGCAGTGCAGCCGGTGCTCCTTGATGTGCTGGAGCAGCGTGCCGCCGGCGCCATGGACAATGCATTTCGGCACGCCCGTGGTGCCGGAGGAAAACAGGATGAAGAGGGGATGATTGAACGGCAGCCGCTCGTAATGCAGCGGGGCGGGGGCGAAGGGCGCGAGGAAGGCGTCGAGGCTGACGCCGTTCGGCAGGCTGGCTGCCACCTCCTCGGCCTCGCCGAGATAGGGCACGATGACGGTCTTCACGGCGGTGGGAAGGTGCGGCACGACGGCTTTCAGCTTGTCGGCGATGCTGACACGCTTGCCGGCGTACCAGTAACCGTCGCAGGCGACATAGACCTTGGGTTCGATCTGGCCGAAGCGGTCGAGAATGCCGCGCTCGCCGAAATCCGGCGAGCAGGATGAGAAGATGGCGCCGAGCGAGGCCGCCGCCAGCATGACGGCGATGGTTTCCGGCAGATTCGGCATGGTGGCCGCCACCCGGTCGCCGACCCCGACCCCCGCGGCGCGCAACGCCTGCTGAAGGCGCGAGACGAGATCGCAGAGTTCGCCGAAGGTCACCTGGCGCTCGACCTTGTCCTCGCCGCGGAAGATGAGGGCGAGGCTCGACAGGTCGCGCGAGCGCAGCAGGTTCTCGGCATAGTTCAGCCGGGCCTCGGGGAAAAAGCGGGCGCCCGGCATCTTCTCGCCGTCGATGAGCGCCACGTCCCCGCGGTCGCCGATCACCTCGCCAAGATCCCAGACCTGTTCCCAGAAGCAATCGGGCCGCAGGATCGACCAGGCATGCAGGTCCCGATAAGTCTTCAGATCCGTGCCGTGCCGCTCATTGGTCGCGCGGATGAAGGCCGTAACGGCCGCTCCGGCGATGCGTTCCGGGCTGGGGGTCCACAACGCTTCCTCGGTCACGACAGCCATGTCATCGGTCTCCCAAACGGTCCGCCCGTCTCACGCGATGCGGTTTCCCGCGCCATTCATAGCTCCAGCCCCGGCGTCTGTCAGGCCATCAAACAGACACAGAGACGCAACATGTTGCGGCGAACTGAGGACGGGTTCCCCATCGCTTGCCCGTGACGCTTGCGCAGCTTGTTCCGCCTGCGCTAGGCCAGAAGCCGGGGGTTTTATCGGCATTTTATGAGAAAACTGGTTCCCATCCTTCTGCTGCCGGTGGTGCTCGTGCTGGTCGGCGCGGCGCTGGCGCCCAAGCTCGCCTCCGAAGCGCGCCTGCGCGCCGAGGCGACGGCTGCGCTGCAGCACGCGGCCGGGCAATCCCCCCGCATCGACGGCGCGGTGAGCTTCTCGATCTTTCCCTGGCCGGCGCTGGAGGTGAGCGACATCAGCTTCGGCGAGGGGCCGGCCAGCCTTGCTGTGCCCCATGCCCGCGTGGTGCTCGACCTTCTGCCGCTGCTCACCGGCCATGCGCGGGCGGACCATATCGAGCTTGAAGGTCCCGAACTCACCCTCACCGAGGGCGAGCTGGACATCGACCCGTTCTCGACCGCCGTGCTCCGTCTGGCCTCCGCCAAATTCAACGCCAAACTGCGCATTACCAATGGCCGGGTGGTTCTGGCCCGCCGCGACACGCGCGAAGTGATCATCCCGGCGGCCGATCTGCGCGTCGGCTGGCGCGGCGGTCGCGACGCCGAGGTCGAAGGGCGGGTGGTCTGGCGCGGCGAGCCGATCGACGTGGATCTCGCGGCGGACACCATCGGCGCGCTGATGACCGGCGGCACCAGCGCGATCCAGATGAAGCTCTCCGGTGCGCCACTCGACATGGCGTTTGACGGCACGGCCAAGCTTGCCGGCGGCCCCGTCGCCAATGGCACGCTGACCCTCGGCTCGCGGCAATTGCGCCAGACGCTTGTCTGGCTCGGGCTGGAGGCGCCGACGTCTCAAGGCTTTGGCAGTTTCTCGTTGCAGGCCCAGTCCGTGGTGTCCGGGCAGGGCGCCTCGCTGTCGGGCGCGCGGCTGGAACTCGATGGCAATGTGAGCGAGGGCGGATTCACGCTGCGTCTCGACGGGCCCCGCCCGGTCGTGCAGGGCTCGCTGGCGACCGAGACCCTCGATCTCAGCCCCTATGGCCAGATCTCGATATCGGATGCGGCGGGCACGGACTGGAGCCATGACACGATCGACCTGTCGCGCCTTTCGCAGTTCGATCTCGATCTGCGCCTGTCCGCCACGCAGGTCCGGCTCGGAACCGGCCGGCTTGAGCGGATGGCGGCGAGCGCCACGCTGAAATCGGGCAAGCTCCTGCTCGCCATCGGCGAGGCGGAGGCGTGGAACGGCATCTTCCGCGCGGCGATGCATGTCGCGCCCGCTCCGGGCGGCGCCGAGGCGCGGCTCGAACTGTCCGCCGACCAGGTCGCGCTCGCGCGGGCGATGGGCGACCTGTTCCGTATGTCGCGGCTGGAGGGCGCCGGCTCCTTCCGTCTCACGGCGGGTGGCACGGGAACAAGCGTGGCGCAGATCATCAGCGCGCTCAACGGGACGTTCAGCCTCTCCGGCGAAAGCGGCGCGCTGGTCGGCTTCGATGTCGGGCGCATCCTCGCCCGGCTGGAACAGCGCCCGCTCTCGGCCACCGGCGACCTTCGCGGCGGACGCACGCCGTTCAGCGAGATCGCCATCGAGAGTACTATTCGCGGCGGCATCGCCACGCTCGGCCGGCTCGATATCGCCAGTGACAAACTGCGAATTTCGCTGGCGGGGGAAAGCTCGATCGCCGAGCGGAGCCTCGATTTCGTCGGCGTGGCCCAGCTTGTCGGCGCCGTCCGCGCCGGGGCCGCGCCGCAGGGAGCGGCTGCCGCGCTGGCCGCTGAAGGCGGCTCGCCCCAGTTGGTCTCTTTCGAACTGCCCTTTATCGTGCGCGGGAGTTGGGAGCAGCCGGTGATCCTGCCGGATCCGCAGGCCCTGATCCGCCGCTCCGGCGCCGCCCGCCCGCTTTTCGCCAAGCCCGCCGCCCTCGGCGTCGCCGGCCCGCTGCCCTGAGCGTCCTTATTCCGCCAGCACGCGCGTCGAGGGGAAGACGATCTCGACGATGGTGCCGACATCGACCGCGCTGCGGATGTTGAAGCTGGCCCGGTTGGCCTCCGCCAGCGCCTTGGTCAGCGGCAGGCCGAGGCCGGTGCCGCCCGAGCCGGCGCGGCCGGAGGTGGCAAGCTGGCGGAACGGCTCCATGGCGACCGAGATGTCCGCCTCCGACATGCCGACGCCGGTATCGCGCACGCGCAGCACCACCTCGCCCTCCTCGGTGAAGGCGGTGGACAGGATCACCTGACCGCCCGGCCGGGTGAACTTGATCGAATTGGAGACGAGGTTCAGCACGATCTGCCGGATCGAGCGCGCATCCGCCACCACCGGCGGCAGCTCGGAGGCGAGCGAGGAGCGGATGATGATGCGCTCGCGATTGGCCTGCGGCTGCATGATGGCCATGCTCTGCTGTACGATCTCGTTCACCGACACGCTGGTGAAGGACAGGTCCAGCTTGCCGGCCTCGATCTTGGAGAGATCGAGCAGGTCGTTGATCAGCGAGATGAGATGGCCGCCCGAGGCGTGGATGTCGCGCAGATAGTCGCGGTAACGCTGGTTCTCGATTGCGCCGAAACGCTCCTCCATCATCACTTCGGAAAAGCCGATGATGGCGTTGAGCGGGGTGCGGATCTCGTGGCTGATCTTGGCGAGGAAGTCGGACTTCGCCATGTTGGCGCGCTCGGCGAGCCGCTTGGCCTCGGTCAGTTCCTCCTCGGCACGCTTCCACTGGGTGATGTCGCGCAGCACGGCGCAGAACTTCGAGGCGTCCTCGCCGACGCGGCCGATCGTCATGAACAGCGGGATCAGCCCGCCCTCGCGCACGCGGCCGATGACCTCGCGGCCGTCATTGAGCACGCTGGCGACGCCATTGGCGGCGAGGCCATCGAGATAATCGACCGCCCCGCGCTGGCTCTCGGGAGCGAATAGCAGGGTGAAATTCTCGCCGGTGACCTCGCGGGCGGAAAAGCCGAACAGGGCTTCCGCCGGGTGGTTCATGCTGAGCACGGTGCCGGCGGCGTCGATCAGCACCACGCCATCCGTCGCGGTGTCGAGGATGGAGCGCAGTTCGCGCGAGACGTTCTCGGCTTCGCGCAGCGCCAGCTCGGCCTGACGCAGCTTCTCGTCGGCAGCGGGATCGAGACGGCGCAGCATGTAGAGCATGGCGGTGCCGCCATCCCAGGGCGCCGACATCAGCCGGGCTTCGACGGCGATGGCTTCGCCCTCGGCGCCGCGCAGGCTCAGGGAGCGGCTGTCCTCATCGTTCGATGAGGCATCCGTCCCGAACAGCGCCGCGAGCCCGCCCGCCGCTTCGAGCGCGGCGAGATCGGCATGGCCGGTCCAGTCGAGCAGCGCCCGGTTGGCATAGAGCAGGCGGTCGCCGCGGAAGGCGACCATGCCGAGCGGCAGCCGGTCGAGCACCGGGCGCTCGCCTTCGACGAGAACGCGCTGCAACCCATCCGGCTCGGGGCGCGGCGGGGGGGCGTCCGTCGGCGCGGGGGCTGCTTGCGAGGCGGGAGAAACGGGTTCAGCCGGCGCGACGATTTCCGACTGAGACGGGATGGAGGGGGTCACCATCGTCGGCTCGGGAAAATCCTCCACGCCTTCAAGGCGGGCCCCGAGGGCGCGGGCGATCTCGCGGAAGGCGTTGCGTTCTCCGGTGGACAGGCCTTCCCACGAGGTGCGGGCGCCGCCGTTCTCCACACCGCTGCGCAGCGGCACGACATTGGGCGACGAGGGCACGATGCTCAGCGTGACACGGACCGGCGCGGCAGCCTCCGCCTCGGCGGGCGGAATTTCAGGGGGCGGCACAAAAGGAGCGGGCGCGTCAGACGATGGCGCAGCCGGGGTGGGCGGCATGTCGCCGGTCCGCTCGATCGGCGCGGAAGACGCCTCTCGCGTCGGGGGCAAGGTAGGCAAAGCCGTGGCGGACGGGGTCGTAGCGATTGGAGCGAAAGAGTGCCGCGCGACGGGGGATGGTGCGGGCGCGCTATAGGGCACGCCGGCCGGCGCGGCGCCACGGCCCTTCACGATGCCATAGCCGCGCATGCCTTCCCCGCGAATGGGCGCGCCGCCGAGTTCAACCACCAGCGCGTCGCCACGGCGGGTCGGCAGCAGCACCGGCAGCCGGGCGAAGCTGCGGCCCTCGACAATGGCGCGGTGCGCCTCGCTGGCGCCGAGCCGGTACCAGTCATGGCCGATGAGGCTGTCCGCCGGCAGGTCGAGTGCCTGCGCCAGCCGGGCATCCACCTGGGTGAGGCGTGCCTGGAGGTCGGTGCGCCAGGTGAAGCGCAGCGGGGCCGGGGCGGCCGGCTCCGACAGGTCCGGGTGCGCGGGGGCTGTCTCGGCGGGATCGTGCAAAGGCTTGCTGCTCAAAGCGGGCGCGCCCGCGTCCACCGACACCATCAGCATGGCGCGGGCCGTGCCGGCGGCCAGCAGCGAGCAGGCCATGGTCGAGGGAACCAGCCGGCCGGGCAGGCGCAGCCGTTCCAGCCGCGACGGGCGGCCCGGACGCAGCGTGGCGGCGACGCGGGCGGCGGCGGCGCGGGTTTCGTCCGGCGGCGTCGACGCGCCGATCAGCGCGCGGCCGGCGGGATTGGCGGCGATCAGCGAGCCGTCGAGGCGCATCAGCAGAGCCGGCGCAGCGGCGGCAAGGCTGGGCGCGGCGAGCGCGCGCAGAGCCTCATCCGCGCCCGTCGCGGCCGAAGGATGTTGCCCGTCCGTCGGAATGCTCATAGCGCCCGAAAACTGCCCCTCTGGGACGTCGAGGAATGCCGGCGCGCGCCATGCGAGCCCCGCTCCTGCCGTCAGAATAGTGCGTGCCGTGGCCCGGCGCCACGATCCCCACCCCCTGTCGTGCCACCTTCGTACTTTCCGGTTAACCGGACGCCACCGATCCCGGTTAACCAGCCGTTGCACCGGATGGGCCCTTCGCGGCCGAATTTTGTTGCAATGGCGGTGCGGAGCAATACTTTAGTCGTAGGCGTCAACGCGAATGGACCAGCCGGCAGTTGCCGGTACGATGACGGGGCAACGCGGAGGAGATTGCCATGGCCAACGGCCCGAAGCTGGAAGTGCCGCCGGAACTGCGCAACATCGCCGAACAAGGGGTCGATCAGGCGCGCGCCGCCATGGACGGCTTCATCAACGCCGCTCACAAGGCGCTCGACGATGCCGGACGTCAGGTCGATGTGGCGCATGACAGTGCGCGCGATCTTGGACGGACCACTCTTCGGTTCGCCGAAGACAATATTGCCGCCGGCTTCGATTTCGCCGCGCGCCTCGCGCGGGCCTCAACGGTCGAGGAATGGTCGCGGCTGCAGGCGGACTATGTGAAGGTTCAGGCCGAACGGCTCACCGCGCAGGCCAAGGAACTGGGCGTGCACATCACGATGCCCGTCGCTCCGGTGCCGCCGGCAGGCAAGCCCGGGCCGAAGCCGCCCGGCTCCAAGGCGAGCTGACCGCCGGCCACCCGGCACCTCTGTCGACCCGCGCCAATCCGCGCGGGGCGTAAAAAAAATCCGCCACTCCCGGTTGATTGTGCGTTGCAATATGATATTGCAGTGCACAATTAATTTCTGTCGACTTGGGTGGGCTCCCTGTAGCCGCGTCTGCCAAGTCGGAGGCGCCGTCGCGCACGCGCGGATGCGACCGTCGCCTTTCTTGTCATGACCCGCGAACGCGAGGAGAAAATCATGGTTGACGCCACCACCGTTCCGCCGTCGCCGAAGAAGACCGCCAAGGCCGCCACCGCTGCCTTCGAATCCGCCATGCCGAAGATGGACCTCACCGCGCTTGAAGTGCCGGCGGTGGTTCGCGAAATGGCGGAAAAGGGCGTCCAGTCCGCCCGCGAGGCGTATGAGAAGATGAAGACCAGCGCCGAAGAGACCACCGATCTCCTTGAAGACACCTACACCACGGCGTCGAAGGGTGTTGCCGAGTACAACGCCGTCGCCCTGGAGTCGCTGCGCACTAATGTGAACGCCGCGTTCGACTATATGGGCGCGCTGCTCGGCACCAAAAGCGTGTCCGAGGCCGTGGAACTCTCCACCGGCCACATGCGCAAGCAGTTCGATGTGCTTTCGGCGCAGGCCAAGGAACTGTCCACCCTCGCCCAGAAGGTGGCCACCGATACCGCCGAGCCGATCAAGGCCTCGGTCGAGAAGACGATCAAGAAGGCCTCCTGATCCGGCCTCACCCTGTTGAACCCGGCCTGTCCCCAGGCCGGGTTTTTCGTTTCTATGGCGCCTGTTCTGCGGTAAATGTTGCCCGCCTCGCGCCTTGACAGCCTCGGATGGCCCCCCTATCTCCGCAGTGGCTTTGGCACTCCCCTATGAAGAGTGCTAAGACCTGTTCACGAGCGCCATGGCGGCGCCAGAGCGGAAGATCCGAGGAGCCCGAAATGGCCAAGCTGAAGTTTCGTCCCCTGCATGATCGTATCGTGGTGAAGCGCCTCGACGCGGAAGAGAAGACCGCAGGCGGCATCATCATCCCCGACAGCGCCAAGGAAAAGCCCTCGCAGGGCGAAGTGATTGCGGTCGGCCCCGGCGCCCGTGACGAGGCCGGCAAGCTGGTCCCGCTCGACGTCAAGGCCGGCGACAAGGTGCTGTTCGGCAAGTGGTCGGGCACGGAAGTGAAGATTGACGGTCAGGACGTCCTGATCATGAAGGAATCCGACGTCATGGGCATCGTCGGCTGAGGCTGACGACCCTCTGACACCGGACCTTTTCTGCCCCCATGTGTTCGTCCCGCCTCCCGGCGGTGATGCCGTGGGGGCCGACCAACCCCCATTCAGGAGTAGGCCTCATGGCTGCCAAAGAAGTAAAATTCGGGAGCGACGCGCGCGACAAGATGCTGCGCGGCGTCGATATCCTCGCTAACGCCGTCAAGGTGACGCTCGGCCCCAAGGGCCGTCACGTCGTCATCGACAAGAGCTTCGGCGCCCCGCGCATCACCAAGGACGGCGTCACCGTCGCCAAGGAGATCGAGCTCGAGGACAAGTTCGAGAACATGGGCGCCCAGATGGTGCGCGAAGTGGCCTCGAAGACCAATGACCTCGCGGGCGACGGCACCACCACCGCGACCGTTCTGGCCCAGTCGATCGTCCGTGAAGGCGCCAAGTTCGTGGCCGCCGGCATGAACCCGATGGACCTGAAGCGCGGCATCGACCTCGCCGTGATCGAGGCCATCAAGGACATCCAGAAGCGCGCCAAGAAGGTGAAGAACACCGACGAAGTGGCGCAGGTCGGCACCATTTCCGCCAATGGCGACGCGACGATCGGCGAGATGATCGCCGGCGCGATGCAGAAGGTCGGCAATGAGGGTGTGATCACCGTCGAGGAAGCCAAGACCGCCGAGACCGAGCTCGACGTCGTCGAAGGCATGCAGTTCGACCGTGGCTACCTGTCCCCCTACTTCGTTACCAATCCCGAGAAGATGACGGTGGATCTCGAAGATCCGTACATGCTCATCTTCGACAAGAAGCTCTCGGGTCTGCAGGCCATCCTGCCGGTTCTCGAAGCCGTGGTGCAGTCGGGCAAGCCGCTCGTCATCATCGCCGAGGACGTCGAGGGCGAGGCCCTGGCCACGCTCGTCGTCAACAAGCTGCGCGGCGGCCTCAAGGTCGCGGCCGTCAAGGCCCCTGGCTTCGGTGATCGCCGCAAGGCCATGCTGGAGGATATCGCCATCCTCTCCGGCGGCCAGGTGATCTCGGAAGAGCTCGGCATCAAGCTGGAGAGCGTCAGCCTCGCCATGCTCGGCCGCGCCAAGAAGGTCGTGATCGAGAAGGAAAAGACCACGATCGTCGACGGCGCTGGCAAGAAGAAGGACATCGAGGGCCGCGTCGCCCAGATCAAGCAGCAGATCGAGGAGACCTCCTCGGACTACGACCGCGAGAAGCTCCAGGAGCGTCTGGCCAAGCTCGCCGGCGGCGTCGCGGTGATCCGCGTCGGCGGCGCGACCGAGGTCGAGGTCAAGGAGAAGAAGGACCGCATCGACGACGCCCTCAACGCCACCCGCGCGGCCGTTGAAGAAGGCATCGTCCCCGGCGGCGGCATCGCCCTGCTGCGCGCCAAGAAGGCGGTCGAGAAGCTGTCCTCCGACAACCCGGACATCACCGCCGGCATCAAGATCGTGCTGCGCGCGCTTGAGGCCCCGATCCGCCAGATCGCCGAGAATTCCGGCGTTGAAGGCTCGATCGTGGTCGGCAAGGTGCAGGAGTCGAAGGACCAGAACTTCGGCTTCAATGCCCAGACCGAGCAGTTCGTCGACATGATCGCCTCCGGCATCGTCGATCCGGCCAAGGTCGTGCGCACCGCGCTGCAGGATGCCGCCTCGATCGCCGGCCTGCTGATCACCACCGAGGCCATGGTCGCCGACCTGCCGAAGCCCGCTTCCTCCGGCCCGGCCATGCCGGGCGGCGGCGGCATGGGCGGCATGGACTTCTGAGGACGTCCTGCTGAGCCGCCCGGCTTTTGTCGCGAAACCAAAGTCGGCAGCAGCCGACTTTGGCGGGCGGCGGCGGCATGGATTTCTGATCCAGCTGTCTCGATCCGCATTCTACGAAAGGGCGTCGCGCGAGCGGCGCCCTTTTTCTGTGCGGTGTAAAAATACCGCTCCCATATTTCTGATGTGCCGTGCCGGTCGATCCGGGCCATCGTGCCGGTCTCTGACCCAACGGCACGCGGGAGGGCGGCTTGGACCAGCGCATTTTGGACCAGCGCATCATCGATCTCTATGACCGCTTCACTCACGGCCAGATCGGCCGGCGCGACTTCATGGAGCGGCTGGCGGGACTGGCCGGCTCGGTCGCGGCGGCGAGCGCGCTGCTGCCGCTGCTCACCAATGATTATGCCCGCGCCGCTATCGTCGAGGATGACGATCCGCGCCTTGAGATCACCACCCCGACCTATGAATCCGGGGGCACGCGCATCAGCGGCTATCTGGTGAAGGCGAGGCGCGCGGTGGCCAAGCGCCCGGCGGTGATCGTCATCCATGAGAATCGCGGCCTGAACCCGCATATCAAGGACGTCACGCGCCGGGTCGCGCTGGCCGGCTATCTCGCTTTCGGCGTCGATTTCCTCTCGGCCGATGGCGGCACGCCGGAAAATGAGGACCGTGGCCGCGAGATGATCGCGGCGCTCGACCGCCCGACCACGGTGAGGCGCGCGGTAGATGCCGTGACTTTCCTCGCTGCGCACCCGGACTCCACGGGAGCCGTCGGCGCCGTTGGCTTCTGCTGGGGCGGGGCGATGGTGAACCTGCTCGCGCAGGCGAGCCCCCAACTGAAGGCGGGCGTCGCCTATTACGGCATGCAGCCGCCGCTGGAGCGCGTGCCCGACATCAAGGCCGCGCTGCTGCTGAACTATGCGGGGCTCGACAACCGCATCAATGAGGGCATTCCGGCCTATGAGGAGGCGCTGAAGAAGGCGGGCAAGGACTACACGATCTATGTCTATGAGGGCGTCAACCACGCCTTCAACAACGACACCAGCCCGACCCGCTTTGATCCCGCCGCCGCAGAGCTCGCCTGGGGCCGCACGCTCGACTTCTTCGCCAAACATCTCGGCGCCCCGCCGCCGGTGGAAACCTGAGCGGGGTCAGATCGGCGGCAGCTTCAGCCAGTCGGCGGCGGCGCTGAGGCCGAGATCGACGGCGAGCGCCGCCAGGATCATGCCCATCACGCGGCTGATGATCGAGGCGCCACCGCGCCCGATCAGCCGCCCGAGCGGGCCGGCGGCGAGCATGATGGCCAGGGTAATCAGCAACACGATGCTGAACACCAGAATGGTCAGCGCCCGATCGGGAAGTTGTGCCGGGCATTGTCGGTCAGAACCACCGCCGCCAGCATGGCGCCGGGGCTGGCGATGGAGGGGATGGCCAGCGGATAGATGGCGATCTCCATCGGGTTGGTCTCGCTCGGGGCCTGCGCGTCGGTGTGGCTCTTGCCGTGGATCATGGTGAGGGCAAAGAGAAAAAGTACGATAGCACCGGCGATCTGGAAGGAATGGATGGAGACATCCATCGCCCGCAGCAGCCAATGGCCGGCCATGGCAAAGAATACCAGCACGCCGAAAGATACCAGCGTCGACAGTATGGCGGCCTTGCGTCGGGAGGCGGCGTCGAGCGTCGCGGTGACGGCAAGGAAGACCGGAAGCGTGCCGAGCGGGTCGATCACCACCCACAGCGTCACGAATTCCTCAAGGCGTTCCGACAGATTCATAAGGCTCCCCCGCCGATCATGGCAGCCTTAAGCGCAATCCGGCGCCTTGCCAATGGTGGCGTTGCGTCCCTCGCGACGGCCCGGCATGGTCCGCCGAGCCTCCCATCGGGGAGTGAGTCGCCATTCCCTATCGTCAGGATCGCCATGGCCGAACCCCGCTGCAAACCCGATTTCAGCCATGAGCGCGCCGCCTGGGCGGCCGGCGAGGTGCCGGTGGCCGGCGCCGACGAAGTGGGGCGGGGCCCGCTTGCCGGGCCTGTCGTGGCCTGCGCCGTGGTGCTGGATCCCGAGCGTGTGCCGGAGGGGCTGGACGATTCCAAGCGGCTGAGCGCGGCCCAACGCGAAAGACTTTTCGAGGTGATCTGCGCCACCGCCGAGGTGTCCCTCGCCTTCGCGCCGCCCGCCCGCATCGACACGCATAATATCCGGCAGGCGACGCTGTGGGCGCTGGCGCGCGCCACGGCGGGGCTACCGCGCGCGCCGCGCCTCGTGCTGGTCGACGGCAATGATCTGCCACCGGTCGGCTGCGCGGCGCGAGCCATCATCGGGGGGGATGGGCTGGTCGCCTCCATCGCCGCCGCCTCCATCGTCGCCAAGGTGACGCGCGACCGGCTGATGGCGTCGCTCGGGGTCGCCCATCCCGGCTACGGCTTCGAGCGGCATATGGGCTATGGCACGCGCGAGCATCAGGCGGCACTGGCAGAACTCGGCGTGTGCCGGCACCATCGCACCTCTTTCGCCCCGATCCGGGCGCGGATGCTGCCGGCCGAGTGACCCGGCCGGACCGTCGCCAGAGGGCTGAAGGCTAGTGGTAGCCTTCGCCCTCGCGCACCTTGCCGCGGAACAGCCAGTATACGAAGGCGATGTAGCCGAGCACGATCGGCAGCATGAAGACAGTGCCGATGAGCATGAAGATCTGGCTCGCCGGTGCGGCGGCGGTCTGCCAGACGGTCAGGCTCGGGGGCACGAGGTTCGGGAAGATGGAGATGCCGATCCCGAGATAGCCGAGCAGGAACAGGCCGATGACGCCGAAGAACGGTCTATTCTCGCGACCCTCGTTCAACCAGCGCCACACGAACCAGGCCAGCAGCAGCGTGACCAGCGGGATCGGCGCGAGGTAGAACAGGTTCGGCGTAGTGAACCAGCGGTCGGCGATGCGCGGGAAGGCGATGGGCGTCCAGAGACTGACCACGCCCATGAAGATTAGCACCGCCGGCAGCAGCAGCTTGGCGTGGGCACGGGCGTGGCGGGCGGCGGCGCCTTCGGTTTTCATCACGAGCCAGACGGCGCCGATCAGCCCGTAGCCGGCCACCACGCCGAAGCCACAGAAGAAGGCGAAGGGCGTCGCCCAGTCCAGCGGCCCGCCGGCGAAGGCGTTGTTCTCCACCTTGATGCCCTGCACGAAGCCGCCGAGTAGCACGCCCTGGAAGAAGGCCGCCAGCGTCGAGCCGCCGGCAAAGGCGATGTTCCACAGGAAGCGGCTGGTATCGGCCACATGGCGGAATTCGAAGGCGACGCCACGAAACACCAGCGCCAGCAGCATGAAGATCACCGGCAGATACAGCGCCGGCATCACAATGGAATAGGCGAGGGGGAAGGCGACGAACAGGCCGCCGCCGCCCAGCACCAGCCAGGTTTCGTTGCCGTCCCAGAACGGGGCGACCGAGCTCATCATCTGGTCCTTTTCCACGTCGCTTTTGGCGAAGGGGAACAGGATGCCCATGCCGAGATCGAAGCCGTCCAGCACCACATACATGGCGATCGCTACTGCCAGCAGCAGGGACCAGATGACGGGCAGGTACCAGGTCATGCCGACGCTCAAGTCCATGGCTCATTCCCCCGGAGCGTTGATGGCGGCGCGGGTGGCTTGATGCGCCGAGGCGATGGGGCGGCTGGGCAGGCCCTCCTCGGGCGTGTCGATCGCGACGTCCTGGGGGCCGCGGGCGATGAGGCGGTTGATGTAGTAGATGCCGCCCGAGAACACGATGCCATAGACCAGTACGAAGAGGGCGAGTGTCGTGGCCACCGCCCAGCCGCTGACCGGCGAGATGGCGTCCACCGTGCGCAGGATACCGGTGGCGACCCAGGGCTGGCGGCCGACCTCGGTGACGAACCAGCCGGACAGGATGGCGATGAAGCCGAGAGGCCAGACATGCTGGAGCGGCGCCAGGAACCAGTCCGTCTCGAACAGGCGCCGCCGCCAGAGTAGCCAGGCGCCGAACCAGCCAATGGCGATCATAGTGACGCCGATGCCGACCATCACGCGGAAGGCGAAGAAGGGGATTGCCACCGGCGGCCGGTCGTTCGGGGCGTATTCCTTCAGGCCCGGAAATGTGCCGTCCCAGCTATGGGTGAGCAGCAGGCTGCCCAGATGCGGGATGGCGATCTGGTAATCATTGCGCTCCGCCGCCTCATTGGGGATGGCGAACAGTACCAGCGGCACGCCCTTTTCGCCCGGTTCGTTCTCCCAATGCGCTTCCAGCGCCGCGATCTTGGCGGGCTGGTGCTCCAGCGTGTTGAGGCCGTGTGAATCGCCGATATAGGCCTGGAGCGGGGCGAGGATGGCGATGAGGCCGAGGGCCATGCGCATCATGGTGCGCGCATCCTCGCCATAGCGGCCCTGATAGACATAGCGCGCGCCCACCGCCAGCACGACGAATGCGGTCGTGAGGTAGCAGGCGGTTACCATATGAGCGAAGCGGTAGGGGAAGCTGGGGTTGAAGATGATCGCCAGCCAGTCGACCGGATGGGCGATGCCGTTGATCACCTCATGGCCGGCCGGGGTCTGCATCCAGCTATTGGCGGAGAGGATCCAGAAGGCCGACAGCGTGGTGCCGAACGCCACCATGATGCAGGCGAAGACATGCAGCCCGCGCGGCACCTTGTTCCAGCCGAACAGCATGATGCCGAGGAAGGTCGCCTCCAGGAAGAAGGCGGTCAGCACCTCATAGCCGATCAGCGGGCCGATGACGTTGCCGACGACGTGGGAGAAGTGGCTCCAGTTCGTGCCGAACTGGTAGGAGAGCACGATTCCCGAGACCACGCCCATGGCGAAGGACACGGCGAAGATCTTGGTGAAGAAGCGCGCGATGCGGTGATAACGCTCCGCCCCGGTGGCGATCCACAGCACTTCCAGCGTCGCGATATAGGCGGCGAGGCCGATGGTGAAACCGGGGAAGATGACGTGGAAGGAGATCGTGAAGGCGAACTGGATTCGCGCCAGAAAGACGGGATCGAATTCCATCGGGCTCCCCATGCTTGTCGCCGCGGGTCAGCGGATGACGCAGCGACACTAAGCCCGGCACGGCTACGATGGAATGACTCAAATTCGGCATTCTGCTCAATTCGCACGGAGGGGTGTTACAATACCTCAATCGCGAGGATGCGCCGGCTCCTGCGCCAGCCGCGCCTCGATGGCGAGCAGGTCGCGCCAAGCCATGCGCTTGCCGAGCGGCGTGCGCAGCAGATAGGCCGGGTGGAAGGTGGCGAGCGCCGGAATGACCCGCGTTCCCGTGTCATAGCTCAGCCAGCGGCCGCGCGCCTTGGTGATGCCTTCGCCAATGCCCAGAAGGGTTTGCGCCGAGGGGCCGCCCAGGCAGACGAGGATGTCGGGGTTCGCCAGCTCGATCTGCCGGCGGATGAAGGGCAGGCAGATCGCCGTCTCCTGCGGGGTCGGCGTGCGGTTGCCCGGCGGGCGCCAGGGCACGACATTGGCGATATAGGCGGTGGTCCGGTCGATGCCGATGGCCGCCAGCATGCGGTCGAGCAGCTTGCCGGAGCGGCCGACAAAGGGCTTGCCCTCAATGTCCTCGTCGCGGCCCGGCGCCTCGCCGACCAGCATCAGCCTGGCCTTCGGATTGCCGTCGGCGAACACCAGCCGGGTCGCCGTGTGCTTCAGCGGGCAGCCGTCAAACCCTTCCAATAGCTCGCGAAGTGCCTCCAGCGTCGGGGCCGAGGCGGCCGCCTCGCGGGCGGCGATGGCGGCGATGTCGGGCGGGGGCGGGGCATCGCCCGCCGATGCCGGCGCGGCGGGTGCGGCCGGGCGGGAGGTATTATTTACCGGTCTGGCGGGTGCGGAGGAAGGTGCGGAGGCGGTGGCGGCGGGCCGTGAGTCGGGCGCCGGCGGGCGGGGCCGGACGAGGGTACGCTCGCGGGCGCTTTCCTCGAAACGGTCCACCGGCGCCTCGCCCAGCGCGACATCGACGCCCGCCTCCACATGGAAGGCGAGGATGTCGGCAATCGCGTCGCGCTCGTTAAGTCTCGGGTCCATAAGGGCCTTCTTGCATCCAAGGGATGACCTTATCGCGCCGCGGCATGGTTGTCAGGGGGCGGCAAGCGTGGAAGAAGTCCAGAGAACATGCGGGAGCGCCGGAGGCAGCTATGGACGCGGCGGATTTGCCGGATCGCGAGGCGATGGAATTCGATGTCGTCATCGTCGGCGCGGGGCCGGCGGGGCTGGCGGCGGCGATCCGGCTGAAGCAGATCAATGCCGATCTCTCGGTCGTGGTGGTGGAGAAGGGTTCGGAGGTGGGCGCCCACATCCTCTCCGGCGCGGTGATCGATCCCATTGGTCTGGATAGGCTTTTTCCCGATTGGCGGGAGGATTCCGACGCGCCGCTGAAGACGCCGGTCACCGATGACCGCTTCTATCTGCTCGGCCCCGCCGGGGCGCTGCGCCTGCCCAACGCGCTGATGCCGCCGCTCATGAGCAATCACGGCGCCTATGTCGGCTCGCTCGGCAATGTCTGCCGCTGGCTGGCGGCAAAGGCCGAGGCGCTTGGCGTGGAAATCTATCCCGGTTTTGCCGCCGCCGAATTGCTGGTCGATGAGGCCAGTGAGGTGGACAGTCAGGCCGATGAGGCCGGGGAATCGGCCGGTGCGACTAAGGCCGGCCGTATCGTCGGCATCGCCACCGGCGACATGGGGATCGGCCGTGACGGGGAAATCACCGACCGCTTCACCCGCGGCATGGAGCTGCGCGCGAAATACACCCTGTTCGCGGAGGGTGCGCGCGGCCAGCTCTCCAAGCAGCTGATCGCCCGCTATGGCCTCGGGGAGGGGCGCGAGCCGCAGAAATTCGGCCTCGGCCTCAAGGAGCTGTGGACCGTGCCGCCGGAAAAGCACCGGCCCGGCCTTGTGCAGCACTCCTTCGGCTGGCCGCTCGACAACGCCACCGGCGGCGGCTCCTTCCTCTACCATATGGAGGACAACCAGGTGATGGTGGGCTTCGTCGTCCACCTCAACTACGCCAACCCGTATCTGTCGCCGTTCGAGGAATTCCAGCGGTTCAAGACCCACCCGCTGGTGCGCGAGACGCTGACGGGGGGCAAGCGCATCTCCTATGGCGCGCGCGCCATCACCGAAGGCGGCTGGCAGTCGGTGCCGAAGCTGGTCTTCCCCGGCGGGGCGCTGATCGGCTGTTCGGCCGGCTTCATCAATGTGCCGCGCATCAAGGGCAGCCATAACGCCGTGCTCTCCGGCATCCTCGCCGCCGAGGAGACCGCTGCCGCGCTCGCCGCCGGGCGGGAGCATGACGTGCTCGCCGGCTATGAGGCCGCCTGGCGCGGCTCCGACATCGGCCGCGATCTGTGGAAGGTGCGCAACGTCAAGCCGCTCTGGTCGAAGCTCGGCACCTATGCCGGCATCGCGCTGGGCGGGCTCGACATGTGGCTGAACACCGCTCTCGGCGTCTCGCCCTTCGGCACGCTGAAGCATGGCAAGGGGGACCATGAGACGCTGAAGCCGGCGGCTCAGTCCCGGCGCATCGACTACCCGCGCCCGGACAACATCGTCTCCTTCGACCGGCTCTCCTCGGTGTTCCTGTCCAACACCAATCACGAGGAAGACCAGCCGGTGCATCTGAAGGTCGCCGACATGGCGCTCCAGAAGGCCTCCGAGCACGATGTCTATGCCGGCCCGTCCTATCGTTACTGCCCGGCGGGCGTCTATGAGTGGGTGGAGAAGGATGGCGAGGCGGTCTATGTGATCAACGCGCAGAACTGCGTGCACTGCAAGACCTGCGACATCAAGGACCCCAACCAGAACATCACCTGGGTCGCCCCGGAAGGCGGCGGCGGGCCGAACTACCCGAATATGTGAGGGGGCGGGGCGTTGGCGCCCCTTCGGACCATGCCGCCGGGCCTTGCGGCCGCCAGCCGGCTCAAAACAGGCTGAGCAGGAAGGTCGCGAGCAGTATGATCGCGGCCCAGAGGTCGGAGAACATGGCGACGTTCTCGCGCATGTTGCGGTGCGGGCGGCGGGCGTGGTTGATCCCGGCGAGGCCGAGGAACAGGCCGCCGACCAGCGCCACCGGCAGCACCCAGGCGGAGAAGGCGAGCGACAGCAGGCCGGTAAAGCCGATCGCGACATTGGCGAAGCCGAGTTCCTGCGCCAGCACATGAGCGCGCGGCTCGTCGATGCCGAGAATGCCCTTCACCGTGAAGGCGGGTTTCCAGATCTGCGTGATGCCGGCCAGCAGCAGGCGCACGCCCACCGCCCAGAAGGCGAACCATTTGATCGACACCACCAGGAAGGCGCCGATGCCGCTGGTCGTGGCCAGCTCCCCGGCAATGCTGAGAACCGGCAGCACCACCATGGTGAGCAGAATGATCGCGTAATACATGCGTCCCCCGATACAAGCGTGCGTGCGGCGCCGCGCACGGCGCGCGCCTCTTCCCGTGTCGCGCCCGACGGCGCGCGCCCCGCGCCATGGTGGGCGCCGGGGCGGCGGGGGTCAATGCGGGGAGGATGGAACCCCGGATTCAAGCCGGGGACCGGGAGGCCGGGCATCGCTTTTGACGACACACGCGAATTTCCGTCGTGCTTTCGTCATCCATGCTGCGGCGCACAGGGCGTGCGGAACCTTGCCGGGATTGAGGCGGGGAGGTTCATTGAAACGTTACGTAAGGTTCATCGACGTGTCATCCGTCGGGGCTACCCCAAGCCGGTCTTTCACAGGCCGGCGGAGATCCGATGGCGGCAGCCCTTCAACTCGACCGCGTGAGCAAGACCTACGGCGCCATGCGCGCGGTGGAGGATGTCTCGCTCATCATTCAGCCGGGCGAGCGCGTGGCGCTGATCGGCGCGTCGGGCTCGGGCAAGTCGACCCTGATCCGCCTCGCCGCCGGGCTTATTCTGGCTGATCCGCACGGGCAGGGCACGGGCGCCGTCCACTCCTTTGGCGTGAAGGTGCAGGAGGGCGGCCGGCTCGCTTCCGAGGTGCGCGCGGCGCGCCGCCATATCGGCCTCGTGTTCCAGCAATTCGCGCTCGCCGGGCGCATGTCGGTGCTGACCAATGTGCTGGTCGGCGCGCTTGGGCGCATCAGCGTGCTGCGCGGCACGCTCGGCCTGTTCAACGAGGATGAGCGCCGCACCGCCTATGCCGCGCTGGCCGAGGTCGGCATCGCCCAGCACGCCGCCAAGCGGGCGCGCGAACTCTCCGGCGGCCAGCAGCAGCGCGTGGCGATTGCCCGCGCCCTCGTGCAGGGCGCCAAACTGGTGCTGGCGGATGAGCCGATCGCCTCGCTCGACCCGAAATCGGCCAAGCGGGTGATGGACACGCTGGTGACGATGAGCCGCGACCACGGCATCGCGCTGGTCGTCTCGCTGCATCAGGTGGACTACGCCACCGCCTATTTCGACCGCGTGGTGGCGATGAATGCCGGCCGCGTGGTGTTCGACGGCCCGGCGTCGCAGATCAACGCCGCTTTCCTGACCGAGCTCTACGGCGCCAGCGCCGAGGAGCTGATCCTGCCCAGCCAGTTTGTCGTCGGTGCCTCCGTGCCCGCCGAGATCCCCGTTACCCAGACCGTATCCTGACAGGAGCGACATCCATGAAGCGCATTCTCGCGGCCGGCCTCGTGCTCGCCGGCCTGACCGCCCCGCTGGCGGCGCAGGAAGTCAAGGAGCTGAACTTCGGCTTCATCTCCACCGAATCCTCGGCCAACCTCGCCAAGAGCTTCGAGCCCCTGCTCAAGGACATGGAAAAGGCGATCGGCATTCCGGTGAAGCCCTTCTTCGTCGGCGACTATGCCGGCGTGATCGAGGGCATGCGCTTCAAGAAGGTCGACGTCGCGTGGTTCGGCAACAAGTCGGCCATGGAAGCGGTGGACCGCTCCAATGGCGAAGTGTTCGTCAAGACCGCCAAGCCGGACGGTTCCTCGGGCTACTACTCGCTGATCGTCACCAATGTCGATCGCAGCGACATCAACAACCTCAAGGACATCCTCGACTGCTCGAAGGGTTACAACTTCGGCAATGGCGATCCGAACTCCACCTCGGGCTTCCTGGTCCCCAGCTACTATGTGTTCGCCCTGAACAATGTCGACCCGACCAAGTGCTACAAGCGCGTGGTGGGCGGCAATCATGAAGGCAACCTGCTCGCGGTCGCCAACAAGCAGGTCGACTTCGCCACCAACAACACCGAAAACGTCTCGCGCCTCCAGCAGACCCGCCCGGCGGACGCGGCCAAGATCAAGGAAGTGTGGCGCTCGCCGCTGATCGCCGGCGACCCGATCGTGTGGCGCAAGGACCTGCCGGCCGACCTCAAGGCGAAGATCTACTACTTCTTCATGAGCTATGGCCGCCTCGGCACCCCGGAAGAGATCGAGCATGCCCGCGCGGTGCTCGCCAAGACCTCGGACGGCTGGGGCCCCTTCCTCGCCTCCTCCGACGCCCAGCTGATCCCGATCCGTCAGCTCGAACTGTTCAAGGCGAAGGTCAAGACGCAGAACGACGACAAGCTGTCGGCTGACGAGAAGGCCGCCAAGGTCAAGGAAATCGACGCCAAGCTCGCCGCTCTCGAAGACGAGATGAAGAAGCTGCCGGCGATGTGATCGGGCGGGGCCGGCCGACGCCGGCTCCACCTTTTCCTCACGCGACACGTCATCCCGGACGGCCCGCGCGCCGCGCCGGGATGACGCCACGACAGAGTTACCGACGACAGAGCTACCGACGACAGAGCTACCGGGAAGCGTCCCGGCCCACCGGATGCGCCTCCCGCCGGCGATGACGCAGGAATGACCGAGATGACCGCCGCCGACCTCGCCCACCGTTCCGCCGAACGCACCCTGCCGGCCCCGCCGCAGACGCCGTTCACCACGCAACTCTTCCGCCTCGCCCTCGCGGCGCTGACGGTGACGGTGCTGGTGTTCGCCTGGTACGAGGCGGAGATGAACCCGGCGCAGCTGGTGCGCGACGCCGGCAACATGGCGACGCTCGGCGCCGATTTCCTGCGCCCGGACTTTTCCGACTGGGACGTCTACGTCAACGCGATGCTGGAAACGCTCGCCATCGCCATCTGGGGCACGGTCCTCGCGGTGATCGCCGGCATTCCCTTCGGCATCCTCTCGGCCGACAATGTGGTGCCGCGCTGGGTCGCCTTCCCGATCCGCCGGATGATGGATGCCTGCCGCGCCATCAACGAACTGGTGTTCGCGCTGATCTTCATCGCCGCCGTCGGCCTCGGCCCCTTCGCCGGCGTGCTGGCGCTGTTCATCCACACCACCGGCGTGGTCGCCAAGCTGTTCTCCGAGGCGGTCGAGGCGATCGACCCGGCCCCGGTCGAGGGCATTCGCGGCACCGGCGGCACCTGGCTTCAGGAAATCATCTATGGCGTGCTGCCGCAGGTGATGCCGCTGTGGATCTCCTATGCGCTGTACCGCTTCGAATCCAATGTCCGCTCGGCGACCGTGCTCGGCATCGTCGGCGGCGGCGGCATCGGCATGACCTTCAACGAGACGATGCGCGGCTTCCTCTATTCGCAGGCCTCGGCGATCCTCATCATGGTGGTGATCACCGTCTCGCTGCTCGACATGATCAGCCAGAACATCCGCAAGCGTTTCATCTGAGGCGCGCGGCGAACGGCACCTGACGCAGCGGGCAGAAGCTTTTCATTCTGCCCTAACGTCATGAATTATATGTATTTTTTGTCATAAACTTCAGCGTTTCGTGAACCGCTCTGGCACGACGCCGTGCGTTTCCGACATGCTCCGTGTGGGCGCGATGACGCCCCCAACACGGAGCACGTGACATGACCCGCCTTGCTCTCGCCGCCACGCTGATCGCGGCCCTTGCCCTGCCGGCACTTGCCATCTCGCCCGCCGCCGCCAAAGGCCGCTCCAAGGATGAGCGGAAGGATTTCTGGCAGACGCTGCACCAGGAAGCCGAACCCTGGAAGGCGGCGTTCGGCATGGACCCTGGCCCCACCGCGCCGGCCGGCGCCCCGGCCGCCCACGCCGCGAAAGCCGCGCCTCTCCATCCCGCCGGCTGACCGCCGGGCGCGGGGCGGGCGCAGCAGCTCCCGCCCCGCCACGACTGGACGCCAAGCGGGTGGGGACATCGTGTTCGGCGCCATGGCCATAACCTTGCTCGGCTTCCCCGATGGCGTGAACTGCTGAGTGCCCCCCGGGTGCCGGGAGGGCTGGGGCCGCCCGTCCGGTGTTCCCTTACGGCGCATCGGGAGGGGCGCTCCCGTGTAATCGGCGGCCGTTTTGCTTTCCAAAGTTTAATCCATTCGCCACGATCCCGGCGGTATTGCTTCGGCTAATGGTCGAACGGCGTCAGACGCCGGCCTGTCCAAGCATTCCTCTTTGCCCAAGCATTCCCCTGCCGGAGATCCCCATCTTGCGCGCCATTCTCTCCCTGCTCGCCGATGTCTGGCGGCTGTCCATTCCCTATTTTCGCGGCGAGGACAAATGGCGCGGCGGCGCGCTGCTGGCGGCGGTGGTCGCGCTGGAAGTGGGCTGGGTCTACGCCACGGTGCTGATCAACACGTGGAACGCGGCGTTCTACAACGCCATTCAGGAGAAGGATTACCCCGCCTTCACCCACCAGCTCTGGCTGTTCGCCTTCTATGCGGCGGCCTCCATCGCCATCGCGGTCTACCAGATCTATCTGCGCCAATGGCTGCAGATCCGCTGGCGCACCTGGATGACGGACAAGTACCTCTCCGCCTGGCTGGCGAACGAGACCCATTACCGGCTGCGGCTGAAGGGCGACCTCGCGGATAACCCCGACCAGCGCATCGCCGACGACATCAACGCCTATATCTCGCAGACCATCAGCATCTTCATCGGCCTGCTCAATGCGGTGATGACGCTGCTGTCCTTCGCGGTGATCCTGTGGGGGCTGTCGGGCGATTTCGCCTTCAACCTGTTCGGCGGGGAGTGGCGTATTCCCGGCTATCTGGTCTGGGCCGCCTTCGCCTATGCGGCGCTCGGCACCTTCCTCGCCCATCTCATCGGCCGGGTGCTGGTGAAGCTGAATTTCGACCAGCAACGTTTCGAGGCCGATTACCGCGTCGACCTCGTCCGGGTGCGCGAGAATGGCGAGCAGATCGCGCTGATGCAGGGCGAGAAGGTCGAGCGGGCGCGGCTGCTCGATCGCTTCGGCCATGTCGTGCACAATTACTGGGGCATCATGATCGCCCAGAAACGGCTGACCTGGTTCACCGCCGGCTATGGCCAGCTCTCGGTGATCTTCCCCTTCGTGGTGGTGGCGCCGGCCTATTTCGCCGGCACCATCCAACTCGGCCAGCTGATGCAGACCGGCTCCGCCTTCGGCCAGGTGCAGGGCTCGTTCTCCTTCTTCATCAACGCCTATTCGACGCTCGCCGAGTGGAAATCGGTGGTCGACCGTCTGATCGGCTTCCAGCGTTCGGTCGAGCACACCCAGGCCGAGACGCTGCGCGGCGCCTACCGCCAGGTGCCGGCGCAGGGCGGCGCGCCGCTGATGGTGAGCGACATGGAGGTGCGTCTGCCGGACGGGCGGGCGCTGCTGAGCGTCGAGGCGCTCGGCGTGCAGCGCGGCGAGCGGGTGCTGCTCACCGGGCCGTCCGGCTCCGGCAAGAGCACGCTGCTGCGCGCCATTGCCGGCATCTGGCCCTATGGCCATGGCGAGGTGGCGGTGGCGCCGGGCGGGCGCGTGCTCACTCTGCCGCAGCGGCCCTATCTGCCGGTCGGCTCGCTGCGCGGGGCGCTGGCCTATCCCGATCCGATGGAGCGTTACAGCGACGAGGAGCTGCGCGAGGCGCTGGAGGCGGTCGGCCTGCCCGATTTCGCCGGGCGGCTCGACGAGCGGGGACTGTGGCCCTCGATCATGTCCGGCGGCGAGCAGCAGCGCCTCTCGGTCGCCCGCGCGCTGCTGGTCAGGCCCGACGTGCTGCTGCTGGACGAGGCGACGTCCGCGCTCGACGAGGCCAGCGAGGGGGCGCTTTACCGCATGCTGCGCGAGCGTCTGCCGCAGACCGCGCTGCTCTCGATCGGTCACCGCTCGACGCTGATCGAGCTGCACGAGACCCATATCGCGCTGGAACGCACGGTGGACGGGCCGGCGCGGCTCGCCCTCGTGCCGCCGCTGGCGGCGGCGCAGTAGGCGCGGGGGATGATGGCTCAGCCGCGCAGCGTGTTGTCGATGCCGCCCCCGGCGGCGGCGCCGTCATCGAGGCGGGCGGGCGGGCGCGCGGGGTCGGCGGTGCGGGTCGCCTGCCGCGCCTTCGCCTCCATGGCGAGGGTGCGCTCCAGCAGGATCTCATAGATCGGCCGGTTGCCGAGCCAGAGCGCGACCATGTTGGCGGTGATGGTGGTGAGCATCACCGGCATCAGCGCGGTGTAGGCGCCGGTCAGCTCCATCACCAGCACCATGCCGACCAGCGGCGCGCCGATGGTAGCGGCGAACAGCCCGCCCATGGCGGCGATGGCCAGCACCACCTCCATCCGGTCCGGCAGCGGCAGGACGAATTCCAGCGCCGCGCCGTAGCAGAGCCCGATGGTGGTGGCGAGCGCGAGGATCGGCGCGAAAATGCCGCCGGCGACGCCGGTGGCATAGCTCGCCATGGTCATGACGAAGCGCAGCAGCACGATGAGCGCGAGCGCCAGAACGGTGCGGTGCTCCTGCGCGAGCTGCACGGCGAGCAGTTCCCCGCCCTGCGTCGCCTCGGGCAGAGCGAACATCAGCACGCCGACAATGAGGCCGACCCCCAGCGGGAACAGGTAGAAGGAGCTGCGCTGGCCGAGCGCGCGCACATGGTCGAGCGACCAGATCAGCGTACGGTTGAAGAAGGTGCCGACCACGCCGAGGATCAGCCCGAGCCCGGCAAAGGCCGGCAGCAGGGCGAGCGGCAGCGTGTCTACGGCGAGCCGCATATAGGGGATGTCGCCGGTGAACATCTGGGTGACCACGGCGGCGAAGAAGGAGGCCAGCACCACGCCGATATAGGTGCGGGCGCTGTAGGGGAATTGCCGGCGGGTTTCCTCGATGACGAACAGCACGGCAGCGAGCGGGGCGTTGAAGGCGGCGGCAAGGCCGGCGGCGCCGCCGGCGGCGAGCAGGCCGCGCATGTCCTGCGAGGTCATCTTGGTGAGGTCGGCCGCCGCCTTGGCGACCGAGGCGCCCATATGGATGGTCGGCCCCTCGCGCCCGAGCACCATGCCGGAGGAGAGCGCGAGCAGGCCGCCGACGAACTTCACCGGCAGCACGCGGTGCCAGCGCACCTCGCGCAGCCCCTCCATCGCGCCCTCGATTTCCGGCACGCCGGACCCGCCCGCCTCCGGCGCGAAGCGGCGCACCAGGAACAGCGAGGCGACCGCCATGCTGGCGCCGATCAGCGCGGCGGCGAGGTAGAGCGGCGCGCCGGTGAGGCCGAGATCGCCCGACAGGTAAGCCGGCCAGGCGGCGCTGAGCCATTCCACGCCGAGATGGAAGGCGGCCCCTATGACGCCGACCACGGCCCCCACCAGAACCGCCACGCCGTAATAGAAGCCGTTATGCATGTGCTGCCCCGTCCTGCGCTACCCGTTGGGGTTAGCATCACCGGGCGGGGGGGAAAAGCGCCGGCGGGCACATTCGCCGGCCGGCGCGACGCCTTACTTGATCGCGGTGGCGTAGGCCGAGACCGGCTCGACCGTGTCGATCAGCTTGTGGCTTTTCATGAACTCGGCGAAGCGCGCATAGCGGCCCTCGTCCAGCGCGGCCGGGGCGTGGGAGAAGCGGCGCAGCGTGTCCGTCCAGGCGGTGCGGTTCAGCTCGTCGTCGAGCTTGGGGTTGGCCTTGACGAACACGCCCCATGCCTCGTCCGGGTGGTTGAGGATGTAGATGGTGGCTTCCTCCACGGCGGCGAGGAAACGCTTGAGGCGGGGATCGCCGACCTTGTCCTTGTGGGTGACATAGATCAGCTCGTCGAACACCGGGACGCCATGCTCCTCGGGGAAGAAGGCGATGCCCTCCTTGCCTTCCAGCCGGATCTGGGTGAGCTCGAAATTGCGGTAGGCGCCGATCACCGCGTCGACCTTGCCGGCCACCAGCGCGGGCGAGAGGGCGAAATTGACGTTGATCAGGGTGACGTCCGAGGCCTGAAGCCCGGCGCTGGCCAGCATGGTGATCAGCAGCGCGTCCTCAAGGCCCGCCACCGAATAGCCGACCGTCTTGCCCTTGAGATCGGCGATCGACTTCACCGGCCCGTCCTTCAGCGCCACCAGCGCGGTGAGCGGGGTGGAGATGAGCGTGCCGAAGCGGATGAGCGGCAGGCCTTCCTTCACCGACAGATAGATGTTCGGCTGGTAGCTGACCGCGACATCGGCCTGCCCGGCGGCGACGAGGCGCGGCGGGGCGGAGGGATCGGAGGGCGGGATCAGGTCGACGTCGAGCTCGTGGGCTTTGAAGAAGCCCTTCTCCTGCGCGATGATCAGCGGCGCGTGGTCCGGGTTGACGTACCAGTCGAGCAGGACGGTGAGCTTGTCCGCCGCCCGCGCGGGGGCGCTGGCGAAGGGGGCGGCGGTGAGGGCCAGCGCGAGCGCGGCCGCGGCGATTTTCGTGAACATGGATCTCCTCCCGTGTTGGAGATCCGGCGCATGAGCTGTCGGGGGAATCCGGCGCGGTCTGTCCCATCGGACAGGGTCCCGCCGTCGCTCCGTCCCTTCGCCGGCATGACCCGGATCAGGTTCAAAGGGTCTGGCGGTTGCCATCTCAGCCCCTTGGCCCGTTCGGGCCGCGGGACACCCCTCGGACGCGCAAAGACTAGCAGAGCGGGTATGCCACGGCAAATCAGCGGCGGTGGCGGCGCGAGCCCACTCAGTGGCGGAAGTGGCGCACGCCGGTGAACACCATGGCGATGCCCGCCGCATCCGCCGCCGCGATGACATCGGCGTCGCGGATCGAGCCGCCCGGCTGGATCACCGCCGTCGCCCCCGCCTCGATGGCGGTGACGAGCCCGTCGGCGAAGGGGAAGAAGGCGTCGGAGGCGACCACGCAGCCCTTGGTCAGCGGCTCCGCGAGGCCCGCCGCCTCGGCCGCGTCGATGGCCTTGCGCGCGGCGATGCGGGCCGAATCGACCCGGCTCATCTGCCCGGCGCCGATGCCGACGGTGGCCAGATCCTTCGCGTAGACGATGGCGTTCGACTTCACATGCTTGGCGACGCGGAAGGCAAAGGCGAGGTCGGCCAGTTCCGTGTTGGTCGGGGCGCGCCTGGTGACGACCTTGAGCTCCATGTCATCCACCACCGCATTGTCGCGCGACTGCACCAGCAGCCCGCCGGCCAGCGACTTCACCGCGAGGCCGCCCGCGCGGGGGTCCGGCAGCGAACCGGTGACCAGCAGGCGCAGATTCTTCTTGGCGCCGACAATGGCGATGGCTTCCTCGGTCGCGTCGGGGGCGACGATCACCTCGGTGAAGATGTCGACCATGGCGCGGGCGGCGGCCGCGTCGAGCGTGCGGTTCATCGCGACGATGCCGCCAAAGGCCGAGGTCGGGTCGCAGGCCAGAGCCTTGCGGTAGGCTTCTTCAAGGGTGGCCCCTTCCGCCACGCCGCAGGGATTGGCGTGCTTGACGATCACCACCGCCGCCGCGCGGGCGGGGTCGAACTCGGCGACCGCCTCGAAGGCGGCGTCGGTGTCGTTGAGGTTGTTGTAGGAGAGCGCCTTGCCCTGGATCTGCCGGGCGGTGGCGACGCCCGGACGGGCCGCGCCGCCGGCATAGAAGGCCGCGCTCTGGTGCGGGTTCTCGCCATAGCGCAGCGCCTCGGCCAGCGTGCCCGTGAACAGGCGGGTCTGCGGCGCATCTTCCTCGGCGATCTTGGCGAACCAGGTGGTGATCGCCGCGTCATAGGTGGCGGTGCGGGCATAGGCGCGCTGGGCAAGGCCCCGGCGGGTGAGGAAGCGCGTGCCGCCATGGGCGGCAAGGTCGTCGAGCACGGTCTGGTAATCGCTGGGATCGACGACCACCGCCACATCGGCGTGGTTCTTGGCGGCGGCGCGGATCATCGCTGGGCCGCCAATGTCGATATTCTCGACGCAGTCATCATAGTCGCCGCCGCGCGCCACGGTCGCCTCGAACGGGTAGAGATTGACCACGACGAGGTCGATCGGGGCGATGGCGTGTTCTTTCATCGACGCCTGATGCTCGGCATTGTCGCGAATGGCGAGGATGCCGCCATGCACGGTCGGGTGCAGCGTCTTCACCCGCCCGTCCATCATCTCGGGAAAGCCGGTGAGGTCGGCGACGTCGAGCACTTTGAGCCCCGCTTCCGCCAGCGCCTTGCGGGTGCCGCCGGTCGAGACCAGCTCGACGCCATGGGCGGCAAGCGCCTGCGCGAAGGCGACGAGCCCGGTCTTGTCGGAGACGGAGAGCAAAGCGCGGGCGACGGGGCGGACATCGGTGGTCATGAGCGGCCATTTCGTGACGGGAAGAACAGGGCGCCGCCCTATCACGTCTGCGCCCGCGCGTGAACCAGCGAGCGGCGGGAGGCTGGGCTGCGCGGGGCGGAGGACGCCCTCCGCCGCCGCTGTCGAGGTTATTGCTCTGACGCATTTTCTTCATGCGAACCGGAATCCACTTCGCTTGAAAATGCTTTACGCGCCGCGCCAGCCGTCGAGATAGACCGTGCGTTCCACCCCGGCGAAACGGCCGAGGCGGGCGAGCTCGGCGTCGAGCGCCTCCAGTCGGCCCTTGGTGGCGCGCAGCCCCGGCTCCAGCCAGAGCCGGCGCACCTCCAGCGTGCCGGCCTTGCGGTCCGCCTTCATGTCGATGCGCCCGATCAGCCGGTCGCCCTCCAGAAGCGGGAAGACGTAATAGCCATAGACGCGCTTGGGTGCCGGCACGAACACCTCGATGCGGTAGGAAAAGCCGAACAGCCGCTCCGCCCGGTTGCGGTCGCGCAGCGCCGGATCGAACGGGTTGAGCACGCGCAGCCGCGTGGGCGGCGCGGGCAGGGCGGCGAAGGCCGCGCCGGCACCGGCAAAGGCGTGGCTGGCCCGCTCGCGCCCATCGGCGCAGGTGATGAGCACGGGCTCCAGCCGGTCGCGGTTGGCCTCCACCCAGGCTTTCGCCTGTTCGGGCGAGACCAGATCCCAGAAGGCGGCGATCTCGCCATGGGTGGCGAAGCCGAGCCGTTCCAGCGCGGCGGTGCAGGCCCAGTCGAGGAAGGCGGCGGGGTCGATCTCAGGCTCCCGGTGGCGGGCCGGGATGACCCGTTCGGTGAGGTCATAGACCTTCTGGAAGCCCTCGCGCGCGGCGATGGCCAGCGCCCCGGTGCGCCAGTGATATTCCAGCGCGGTCTTTTCCGGGTGCCAGTTCCACCAGCCGCCGGGCGGGCGCTTCTCCGCCTCGAAATGGCGGGCCATCAGCCGGCCCTCGCTGCGCACCCGCTCCAACACATGGTCGACATAACCTTCGAAGCCGTTCTCGTGCCAGCTCCGCCAGCGCGTCGCCAGCGTCGCCCGCTCCTGCGCGAAGCGGTGCTTCCAATAGGGGAAGAAGGCGGTGGGGATGATCGCCGCGTCATGGGTCCAGTGCTCGAACAGCGCGCCGTCGCTCTCCAGCAGGGCGGCGAGGTGCTCGCGGCGATAGGACGGGTTGCGGGCGAACAGGATGTGGTGATGCGCCCGCTCGACCGTGGCGATGCTGTCGACCTGCACGAAACCGAGCTGGGTGACGAGATCGAGCAGCCCCGCCTTGCCCGCCGGCGCGCGTTCGCTTAGCCCCTGGGTGGCGAGGAAGACGCGGCGGGCATCGGTGTTGGCGAGGCGAATCGTCATGCCTCAGTCTGACGAAGTTCTCGCTTCGTTCCAAGCGGATCAGCGCGTTCCCGCGCTCAACGGGCGGTTTCCGGCGCCCAGGGCAGCAGGCGGGTGAGCGCCCGGTCGACCAGCGCGAACAGGGTCAGCGCCACGGCCAGCAGGATGGCCAGTGCCGCGAACACCATGTCGGTCTGCATCCGCGCATTGGAATAGAGCATGAGATAGCCGAGCCCGGCCGAGGCGCCGACCCATTCGCCGACCACCGCGCCGATGGGCGCCACCGCCGTCGCCACCCGCAGGCCCGAGGCGAGCTGGGGCAGGGCGGCGGGAATGCGGATGAAGCGCAGCGTCCCATAGGTGCCGGCGCCGCCGAGCCGGGCGAGATCGACCAGCCCCTGCTCGGTGCGGGCCAGCCCGTCATGAAAGGCCGAGGCGACGGGGAAGAAGATGATGAGGCTCGCCATCACGATCTTGGAGGCGAGGCCGAAGCCGAACCAGATCACCAGCAGCGGGGCGATGGCGAAGACCGGCAGCGCCTGCGCCACCAGCAGCACCGGGCGCATGGCACGGCGGGCGAGCGGGGAGGACGCCATGGCGAGCGCGCAGGCGATGCCGAGCGCGGAGCCGCAGAGCAGGCCGAGCAGCATCTCGCCCAGCGTGATCAGCGCGTTCTGCCCGAGGATGGCGGCATTGTTCCAGCCGGTCGTCGCAATGCGCAGCGGCCCGGGCAGGATATAGGCGGGAATCGCCAGCAGCCGCACCGTGGCTTCCCACAGGCCCAGAAGCACAAAGCTGATGGCGAGCCCGCGCCCGATTCCGGCCATGCGGTGAATTCCTAGATGAGGGTCTTTCCTTATAGTGGCGGCGGCGGGGCTGCGCGAGGGTGGTCTCGCGCGGCTCGGGGGCGGCGCGCCCGGACGACCTGCCGCAGCGGCACTGCGAGGCTTGACGTCCATCAACAGCGCGTCACTTGTTTGAGCCTAAGCTAATCAAAAGCAAGGAGTGGAGACGCCCATGATCAAGGACATTCTCGTCAGCCTTCGGGTCGGGACCGGCCCCGACGCCACGGTCGATTACGCGGTTTCGGCCGCCATGACCCTCAACGCCCATCTCACGGGCGTGGCGGTGAGCTATGAGATCGACATTCCGCCGGTCTACACGGAGGCCTTCTCCACGGACTTCCTCGAAGCCCAGCGCGCCGAGAGCCAGAAGCTCGCCCGGCATGCCATCGATTATTTCGGCGAGGCCTCGCGCTCGGTCGGGCTGACCGGCGAGGTACGCACCATCGACGGCACGCCCGGCGGCGCGGCCGAGCAGATCGGCATCATGTCGCGGCTCTACGATCTCACCATTGTCGGCCAGGCCGACCCGGAGAAGATGGGCGCCGAGGAAGTGATCGCCGAGGCGGTGATGTTCGATTCCGGCCGCCCGGTGCTGCTGGTGCCGCGCAAGCAGCAGAAGCCGTTCTCCGCCAAGCGCATCCTGGTCGCCTGGGATGGCGGCCGCTCGGCGGCCCGCGCGGTGGCCGAGGCGCGTCCGCTGCTCGCCCATGCCGACCTTGTCGAGGCGGTGGTGGTGGAGAGCGGGCGCACCCGCAAGCCCGGCCTGCTGCCCGGCGCCGACCTCGCCCGCCATCTCGCCCGCCACGAGAAGACGGTGGAACTGCGCCGCCTTGTGCCGGCCTCCGATGAGAGCATCGTCGACGTGATCCTCAAGGAAGTCGCCACGCGCCACATCGACATGGTGGTGATGGGCGGCTACGGCCATTCGCGGCTGCGCGAATTCGTGCTCGGCGGCGTCACCCGCGACATGCTGGAGCGCATGCCGGTGCCGCTGTTCCTGGCGCATTGACCGATCGGCCGCGCCGCCTCCGGGTGGCGCGGCCTCCGGCCTGTTACGCCGGTTCCGCCTCCGGCAGCGGGAAGGTGACGGCGACGCAGGTGCCGCGCGGGCGCGGGCGCCATTCCAGCGTGCCGTTGATGCTGCCCGCCATGGAGCGCACGATCCGGCTGCCGAGCCCGCTGCCCAGCGGCTTGCCCTCGCCATTCCAGCCGATGCCGTCATCCTCCACCGCGATCTCGGCGGCATGGGCGGCGACATCGACCGACAGGCGCACGCGGACCTCGCCGGCGCCATCGGGGCCATAGGCATATTTGAAGGCATTGGTGACGAGTTCGGCCACCATCACCCCGACCGGCACGGCGCGGTCGGTCGGCAGGATCAGGTGATCAGTGGTGAGGCTGAGCTGCGAAGTGTGGCCGGCCTGGCGCATGGAGGCGCCGATATCCTCGATCAGCCCGTGCAGATATTCGTCGATCGCCACCACCCGCACATCGGCGGAGGTGTAGAGGCGGCGATGCACGCCGGCGATGGCGAGAATGCGCGCCTGCGTTTCGGCCAGCGCGGCGCGGCACTCCTTGTCCTCGATGGCGTTGGATTGCAGGCGCACCATGGCCGAGACCATGGCGAGGCTGTTGGCGACGCGGTGATTGACCTCGGCGAGCAGCGCCTCAGCGCGGTCGCGGGCCTCGCGCACTTCCTGCTCGGCCTGTTCCTTGGCGCGGCGCAGCCGGGCGGTCTCGATCGCCTGGTCGATGGCGGAGACCAGCAGCTCGATGAACTCGACCTCGATGGTCTTCGGCACATAGTCGACGGCGCCGGCCTTGAGCGCCTGCACCGCGACCGTGGTCTCGGCGGAGGCGGTGACATAGACCACGGGCGGGGCGCCGGGGCGCCCGCGCAGCGCGCTCAGCACGTCGAGGCCGGTGCCGGTCGGCAGGAAATGGTCGAGCGCGACGACATGGATGCCGCCTTCGTCGATGCGCCGCAGTCCGCCCTCCGCGTCAGCCGCGAGTTCAACCTCGTAACCGCGCCGGGTAAGTCCCTTCTGCACCAGACGCGCCATGCCCGGATCATCGTCGATGTAGAGCACGCATTGCACGCTGGCGGGCATGGATCAGGTCGTTTCGGGGATCAGGTCGTTTCGGGAACTTGCATGACGGAGAAGAACAGCCCGAGCTGGCGGATGGCGTGGGCGAAGCTCTCATAGTTCACCGGCTTGGTGATGTACACATTCGCCCCGAGGTCATAGCAACGCTGGATTTCCCGCGCGTCGTCGGTGGTGGTCAGCACCACAACCGGGGTGCGCTTGGTGTGCGGGTTGCTCTTTACCTTTTCCAGAATCTCGATGCCGGTCATGTCCGGCAGATTGAGGTCAAGCAGGATCAGCAGCGAGCGGCTCTTGCTGACCTCGCCCGAGGCATCGGCCCCGAACAGATAGGCCAGCGCCTCCGTGCCGTTGCTGAAGGGCAGGATGGCGTTGTTCACGCCGGCGCGGCGGATGTTCTTCTCGATGAGGCGGGCGTGACCCTCGTCATCTTCGATCATGATGATGGTGACGGATTTGGCGTTGTCGGTCACGCGGCCACACTCCTCGCTACAGCCCGCGGATGGGCGGGCACACTCAGCGTGAATACGCTGCCCTGTCCAAAGGTAGAGTTAAGTGAGATATCGCCGCCAAGGTTCCGTGCCAGGGTGCGCACATGGGCGAGGCCGATGCCTTCGCCCGCCTGATCCTGCTGGCCGGAGCGGCGGAACAGCTCGAACACGCGCTCATGGTCCTGCGCGTCGATGCCCCTTCCATTGTCCTCGACGGCGATGTCGACGAGGCCCCCCGGCCGCGACGTCGCGCGGATCGAGATGCGCAGCGGCACGCCGCGGCGGCGGTACTTCACGGCATTGTCGAGCAGATTGCCGATGATCTGTTCCAGCGACAGCTTGTCGGCGACCAGATTCGGCACGCGCACATCAATGGCGATCTCGCCATCGGCTTCGCTGACCTGATGCTGGACCGCGGCGGCGGAGGCGGCCAGCAGCGCCTTCAGGTCGATGCGCTCGGGCTTGAGCGCGCGCCGCCCCTCGCGCGAGAGCTTGAGGATGGCGTTGATCAGTCCGTCCATCTTGCGGGTGGATGAGCGGATGAAGCCGAGCGCCTCCGGCAGATCCTCGCGCGCGGCAAGGCGGACGGCTTCCAGATCCGTGGTGTTCTCGTCGCCGTCATGGCGGTCTACGAAGCCCTGCAGCGTCGCCACGCTCTGCTCCAGCTCGGAGGTGAAGCCCATGATGTTGACCAGCGGGGCGCGCAGATCATGCGTCACGATATAGGCGAAACGCTGGATTTCCTCATTGGCCCGGCCGAGCTCGGAGGTGCGCTCGCGCACCCGCTCCTCCAGGCTGGCGTTGAGTTCCTCGATCTCCTGCCGCGTCTGCGCGATCTGGCGCAGATAGACGAATATGGTAGCCATGCCGGCGATGGTGACGGCGAGGACGAACAGGCCGCCGACCACCGACACCCACCACAGCGCGTCGGCGCTTGAGGCCTGCCGGGCGTTGATGCTCTGGAGGCGCGTCTCGACTTCCTCGATGATGTCGCGGAAGGCGGCGCGCGCCTCATCCATCAGTTCCTTGCCGCGATCGGTGCGCACCTCCTCGACGGCGGCCTGAACCTGTCCGGCCTGCGCCATGTCGATGGTGCGCTGGAGCTCGGCGACCTTGGTCTGCGCCGTGGTGACGAGCGACGGTGCGAGCCGGCTGGCCACCGGATCGGCGTCCGCGGCGCGGGTGAAGGTCTCGACCTGGGTGCCGAGCCGCTCGACCGCCTGCCGGAAGGGGGCGAGATAAGCCTCGTCGCTGGTCAGCAGATAGCCGCGCTGGCCGGTTTCCGCATCCTGAAGCAGCGAGCGCAGATCGACCGTCGCCGCCCGCAGCCGGCGAATTTGCTGCACCTCGGTGACGAGGTCCTGCGTGCGCTGGACCAGCCAGACATTGCTCACCACCACCGCCGCGAGCGCGAACAGGCCGAGGGCGAGCAGGATCAGGGTCGAGAGAATGAAGGAACCACGCGATATCGGCATGAAGGCTCCGGCAACGGAAGTGTGATGAGCATGGACGATTGCCGATGAACATCAACCTGTATGAAGGTGGGCCGGCCCCACGGGGCAGCGGCTTTCCGGCCGCCGAAACCTCCTCGCGGGGGCCCGTCCGACCGGCCCATACACGTCGCCTTCATGGATGAGCGTCACGTTGAGCGTTCGCATGATGTAGCGAAAAACGGACAAAACAGGAGGTAACGCCATGATGCGTCTGGTCGCGACCACGCTTTCCCTGCTCGCCATGGTCAATGCGGGCATCGCCTGCACCGCCGTCGATCTCATTGCCGCCGACAAATCGGTGATCGCCGGGCGCACCATGGAATGGGCCTATGACATGAAATGGACGCTGGTGAGCCAGCCCAAGGGCACACCGCTCACCCTCGTGGCGCCCAAGGCGGCCGGCCTGCCGAACGTGACGGTGACGACCAAATATGCCGTGGTCGGGGTGAGCGCGGGCATCATCCCCGGTGGCGCGCTGCTCGACGGGCAGAACGCGCAGGGCCTCTCGATGAGCGCCAATTTCCTGCCCGGCTTCACCCAGTACCAGACCGTGACGGCGCAGGATAAGCAGTACCAGTCGGTGCTGACCTTCGGCTCCTGGGCGCTCGGCAGCTTCGCCAGCGTGGCCGAGCTCGAACCGGCGCTGAAGACGATGAAGGTGTGGGCCGATGCCTCGCTGCCGAGCGGGCCGACGCCGCCCACGCTGCATTTCGTCTTTGTCGACCGCAGCGGCGCGGGCATCGTGGTCGAATATGTCGATGGCGAGGTGCGCATCCACCAGAATGCCGCCCATGTGCTGACCAACGCACCGACCTATGACTGGCACCTGAACAATCTGCGCAACTATCTGAGCCTGTCGACCGTCGCGGTGGCGCAGCGCCAGGTCGGCACGCTTAATGTGACCGAGCTCGGCGCGGGTGGTGGCGGTCTCGGCCTGCCCGGCGACTACACCCCGCCCTCGCGCTTCGTGAAGGCGGCCTTCCTGCGCCATTACGCCGAGCAGCCGAAGGACGCGGCCGGCGCGGCGCAGATGGTCGGTCACATCCTCAACAATGTGGACATTCCCGTCGGCATCGCCCAGTTCAAGAACCCGGACGGGTCGCTGGGCTCCGACTACACCCAGTGGGTCGTGGTGAAGGATCTCACCAACAACCGGCTGAGCATCGCCAATTACGCCAACCGGCTGAACTATCTGACGATCGAGCTTGATCCGCTGTTCGCGCAGGATACGCCGGGCGCGAAGCTGGTGGACGATCTGCCCTATCCCAGGCCGGTGGCGGCGCCGGGCCTGCTCGCGCCCTGAACCAAGAGTGATCGGCGGCGCGGAGCGTTCCGCGCCGTCTGGCCGCTCGCTTGCATGGCTGATGGCGTCCTTGCAGCAGGGAGCGCGAAGGTCATGTCGGCCGAGGAAGCCCACGCGACGGATGAATTCGCCGTCGCCTATGCCCGCAAATACGGTTCGCGCCTGCGCGTGCGCGCCGATATCTGGCTCAAGCTGAAGGAGGCAGGGGCGGATACCTCGCTCTATATCTGCGTGACGCAGTAGAGCGCCCGCAAGCGGGTATCCTGATTTCTGGTACAGCTGGGTGGGCTCGAACCACCGACCTCCGGTTCCACAGACCGGCGCTCTAACCAACTGAGCTACAGCTGCGTGCCAGAACGGCGCGGAACCTAATTGCGCGGCCCCCGCTTGGCAAGAGCGCCTGTGCGTAGTTCTGCCCCGCAGGCCCGGACATACACAGGCGGATGGGCGTGCAGAGGGCCTTCATGGTGAAAATGAAGGCTTGTCCGCTTTACTTGCATGCAATCTAATGCCGCCGAACAGGCGGGGGGCGCGATGGACGGGACGGGCGAGAGGGACGACCGGGCCCGCGCGACGGGCGCGCTTCTGGATGGCGGGCTGGCGTTGCAGGGATTGCCGCTGGAAGAGACGCTGCGCCCGCGCGTGGTGATGCATCTGGAGACCGCCATCGCCATGGCCGCTCTGGTGGCCGGTTTCGCTCTGCCGGACGATGCCGAGCCGGCGCCCGTCTATCGCCCATGAGAGCGCGTCTGTGGACCCAGCCCCTCAGCCCGCCCCTGCGCATCATGCCGCGAGCGATGCCATGACGAATGCGATGATCGACGCCACCTCCGAGCCGGACCGCGCGGCCGCGCTGCTGGTCGGCCCGGCGCTGGCGCTTGCCGCCGCCGTCCAGAATGGCGAGGTGAGGGCGCGCGCCGTCACCGAGGCGGCGCTCGCCCGCATCGCCGTCGTCGATCCGCTGCTGAACGCCTTCACCGACATCACCGCCGCCCGCGCCCGCGCCGAGGCCGATGCGCTCGACGCCCGCCGCGCCGCCGGCGAGACGCTCGGGCCGCTTGCCGGCGTGCCTTTCGCGGTGAAAAACCTGTTCGATCTCAAGGACCTGCCGACGCGGGCCGGCTCGAAGATCAACCGCGACCGTCCGCCCGCCACGCGCGACGCGACGCTGGTGGAGCGGCTCGGCGCGGCCGGCGCGGTGTGCCTCGGCGGGCTGAACATGGGCGAATATGCCTATGACTTCACCGGCGAGAATCTGCATGACGGCAACTCCCGCAACCCGCACGACCATGGCCACATGGCCGGCGGCTCCTCGGGCGGCTCGGGGGCGGCGGTGGCCGGCAAGCTGGTGCCGCTCGCGCTCGGCTCGGACACCAATGGCTCGATCCGCGTGCCCTCGTCCTTCTGCGGCATTTTCGGGCTGATGCCGACCTATGGGCGGCTCTCGCGGGCGCGCAGCTTCCCCTTCGTGGCCAGCCTCGACCATCTCGGCCCTTTCGCGCGCCATGTCGCCGACCTCGCCGCCACCTATGACGCGCTGCTCGGCCCCGATGCCGAGGATCCGGCGCTGGCCGATGTGCCGGCGGCGTCGACGCTTGGCGGGCTCGACCAGCCGGGTGAGCTGAAGGTGGCGGTGCTCGGCGGCTGGTTCGCCCGGCAGGGCACCAGCCAGGCCTATGCGGCGGTGGCGGCGGCGGCCAAGGCGCTGGGCGCGACGCGCATTGTGGAACTGCCGGAAGTGGAGCGGGCGCGCGCCGCCGCCTATCTCATCACCATGGCGGAAGGGGCGGCGCTGCATCTCGACCGGCTGCGCGAACGGCCGGGCGACTTCGACCCGGCGGTGCGCGAGCGCCTGCTCGCTGGGGCGGTGCTGCCGGCCGGCTGGATCGCGCGGGCGCAGATCTTCCGCCGCTGGTTCCACGCGCGGGCGCTGGAGCTGTTCGCCGATATCGACGTGCTGATCGCCCCGGCCACCCCGGTGCCGGCGCCGCGCAGCGGGCAGGCGACCTTCCTGCTCGACGGGCGGGAAATGCTGGTGCGGCCCAATATCGGCATCTACACCCAGCCCATTTCCTTCATCGGCCTGCCGGTGGTGGCGGCGCCCGTGCCGCTCGGCGAGCATCTGCCGGTCGCCGTCCAGCTGATCGCCGCGCCCTGGCGCGAGGACGCGGCGTTGCAGGCGGCGCGGGTGCTGGAGCGGGCCGGTGTCGCCATCGCCCCCGAGCCGGTTCTCTAGGCCTCAGGCGAGGCGTGGTCAGGCCGCGCTGGCCTCGACCGGGTTCACTTCGACGGTGACGTGCGAGAGCCCCTCAATGTGCTCCAGCTCGTGCTTGTAGGCCGCCGGCGCCCGCGGGCTGCGGGCGCGCAGCGCGACCACCGCCGCATGATGGCCGGGGCCGACCTGCCAGACATGCAGGTCCGTCACTTCGGCGCCCTGTTCCTCCAGCGTCGCGCGGATCGCCTGCGGCAGGTCGCGGCGCGGCGTGGCGTCGAGCAGCACGCCGGCGGTGTCGCGCAGCAGGCCGAATGACCAGCGGGCAACGACCAGCGCGCCGACAATGCCGATCACCGGATCGAGCCAGACGAAGCCGTACAGGCTGCCGCCGAGCAGGGCGAGGATGGCGAACACCGAGGTCAGCGCGTCGGTCATCACATGCAGATAGGCGGCGCGCAGATTATTGTCGCGGGCCGGCGCCCGCGCCGCTTCATGCGGATGGGCGTGCGGGTGTGGATGGTCGTGGGCGTGATCGTCGTGCGCGTGATCGTGCGGCGCGTGATCGTGATGCGGGTGCGCATGGGCTTCGCGCGCATGGGAGTCGTGCTGATGCGGCGCGTGGCCATGACCGTGCGAACCGCCATGCGAATGACCATGCAGATGGTCGTGATCGTCGCGCAGCAGCCAGGCGCAGACGAGGTTCACCAGCAGCCCGAAGCTGGCGACGGCAATCGCCTCGCGGAACTCGATGGCGACCGGGGCGGTGAGGCGCACCGCGCTCTCCCAGCCGATCAGCAGCGCGACAATGGCCAGCACCACGGCGCTGGCGAAGGCCGCGAGGTCGCCCACCTTGCCGGTGCCGAAGCTGAAGCGCGGATCATCGGCGTGGCGCGCGGCGTAGCGATAGGCGAGCGCGGTGATCAGCATCGCCGCCGCATGGGTCGACATGTGCCAGCCATCGGCCAGCAGCGCCATGGAGCCGAACACTGAGCCGGCGACGATCTCCAGCACCATGACGCTGGCGGTGATGGCGATGACGATCCAGGTGCGGCGCTCGTGCCGGCCGTGGCGCTGGCCGAGGAACTGATGTGTGTGGCGGTCGGAGAGCGGGCCGGCGGGCATCAGGGCGGTGGGGGTTGGGGCGTGCATGGCGGGCCTCCGGCTCACTTCAGATAGGTGCGGATGACATCGAGCAGTTCGCTGGCGCCGCGGGCGCGCTCGCGGTCCGGCTCGGTGGCGGGATCGACGACGTGATGGCGCATGTGATCCTCGATCAGCTCGACGGTGAGCCCGTTCATCGCCCCGCGCACCGAAGCGACGAGCTGCAGCACATCGGCGCAGCCAAGCTCCGCCTCCAGCGCCCGCTCGACCGCCTCGACCTGCCCGCGAATGCGACGCACCCGCGCCAGCAGGCGGGATTTTTCCTTGATGGTGTGCGACATGCTCGATCCAAAATAGGGTACCCCCCTATATTATCCGGGACAAAGGCGGAGTCACGCCCTGTTCGCGTTCAGGGCTGCAAAAAATCAGTCGCGGCGGAAGGCGATGCTGGCGATGAAGCCGACGGCGAGCGCCCCGAGCGCGCTGGCGAGGCCGTAGAGCCAGGGATGATCCTGCGCGGCGGTGGCCACCGTCTGCTCGAAATCGACCTTGGTGACATCCAGCGGAAGCAGTCCGTGGGCTTCCAGATGCTGGTCGAGGAAGGTCTTGACCGAGACCTGATAGGTGCCGACCGGGGCGATGCCGGGGATCGGAATGACTGCCCGGAACACGCGCGGGGCGATGAAGGTGACGCCCGCGCTGTCCTCGAAATACAGCCCCTGTGCCTTCTTCACGCGAATGAAGGCCTGCCGGAATGGATCCTCCGGCACCACATCGGCATAGTCGCTGCCGACGCGCTGGAGGAAGCGGTTATGGGTCAGGCCCGCCTGTTCCTGACGCAGCGTGTCGCTATCGCTGATCTCAGCCGGATCGCGGTTGCTGAGCACGGCGAGATAGGAGGGGGCGGAGAGGAAGGAGCGGCTGTCGACATTCACCCACAGGCCGAAATGACGCTCCTTGCGCCAGGTGACGAAGCTCTCATTCGGCCCGCGTACGGTGACGATGACATCGCGCGGGGTATCCGTGGACCGGCCCGGAAGTGCCTCGATCACGCCGAACAGAACGATGCTGTCGCCGGTGAAACTCGATGTGATGGTGATCCGCGACTTGGAGAGCGACAGCACCAGAGCCTCCGCCCGCCCCAGGGCCGGCGCGAGGGCGACCATCGCCCCGGCCAGCAGGAGCAGAACGGCGCGGCGCCTCAGGCCAGGGGGCATGCCAGCCGGCATCATGGCAGCCGCTCGTCAATGGTGACGGCGTAGAGATCGGCCGGGCGGGTGGTCTGGTCATAGGCGACGCGCAGGCCGACCGCGAGCACCAGCAGGCCGAGCAGCAGGCGCAGATTCTCGGCCCGGAGGGCCTGCCCGGCGCGGCTGCCGAACTGCGCGCCGATGGTGCCGCCGACCATCAGCACGAGCCCGAGCACCGCATCCACCGTCTGGTTCAGCACCGCCTGCATGATGATCGCCGCCAGCATGGTGGCGAGCGTCAGCATCAGCGAGGTGCCGACCGAGGTGAGGGTGGGCACGCGCAGCAGATAGATCAGCGCCGGCACCAGAAGGAAGCCGCCACCAATGCCCATCAGCGCGCCGAGCAGGCCGATGAGGAAGCCGATGACGACGACCGGAATGACCGAGACATAGATGCGCGATTGCCGGAACCGCATCTTGAACGGCATGCGCAGGAACCAGGCATGCGCGCCGGGCCGCTTCACCATGGGCGGCTCGCCGCGCCGGCGCCGGGCGAGCGCGCGCAGGCTTTCCACCACCATCAACAGGCCGATGGCGCCGAGCAGCACGATATAGGCGACGGCGATCACCAGATCGAGCTGGCCGAAGCGGCGCAGCGCCATGAAGATCAGCACGCCCGCCAGCGTGCCGGTGAGCCCTCCCGCCAGCAGCACCAGCGCGAGCTGTTTATCCACCTGCTTTCGTCGCAGATAGTTCAGCGTGCCGGAAAAGGACGAGGCGGCCATGTGGGTCGACACGCTCGCCACCGCCACGGCCGGCGCGACCCCGAGGAAGATGAGCAGCGGCGTCATCAGGAATCCGCCGCCGACGCCGAACATGCCGGAGATGAACCCGACCGCGATGCCCATCGCCAGCAGGGTGAAAATGTTCACCGGCAGTTCCGCTATCGGCAGATAGATCGTCATTCGACCCGCGCCCTTCCGCGCCGGCGGCCCCTCGCGGGTGGTCACCGGATCGCTCCAGGCCAACGCCTTAGCAGGATTCGGCGCTGGCGGCATGACCCGGCTCCGACGGGAGCGGCGGGGCGGTGGCATTCGTTATTATGTAGAAATGAAGCTTAAACGAGTGCGTTGTAGTATTGGAATGTTACATGAACGGCTCGGGATAAAAATCATCGTTCCGGTAAGAATAAATTACCACAAACGTCACTGTTGCTGACTTAACGTCATGCTCCAACGTGCTAGCGTGCCGCCGCTAACGGGCCCGCTCGAGGCCCGGCACCCAGGAGGAAACCCCATGTCCAACATCCGTCACGGCGCGCGATCTGGCGCGCTGCTGGCTTCCACCATGCTCGCCGGATGCCTCGCCATTCTGCCGGCCGGCACCGCCAGCGCCCAGGCCACCGACAATCTGGAGAAGCTCTCCAGCTTCCAGACCACCGGCGCCTCGATGGAGATGGAGACGGTCCCGCAGACCGGCCCGCGCGTCGACGCCTTCAACAAGACGCTGGCGGGTATCAAGCTGCCGGACGGCTTCAAGATCGCGCTCTACGCCATCGTACCCGACGCGCGCGAAATGGCGGTGGGGCCGACCACCGGCGTCGTCTTCGTCGGTACCCGCAAATCCAAGGTATGGGCGGTCACCGACCGCGACAAGGACCGGGTGGCGGACGAGGTGAAGGTGTTCGCGCCCTCGGTGCAGTTCAAGCTGCCGCACGGCGTCTGCTTCTCCAAGGACGGCTTCCTGTTCGTCGCCGAGCAGAACCGCGTGCTGCTGTTCCCGGCGGCCGAGTATTTCTATGAGGGGCCGGACGTCGCCGCCTTCCAGGTGGTCAAGCAGGGCGACCTGATCCCGCGCGCCGAGGAATCCTACAACCACACCACGCGGGTGTGCCGCATCGGGCCGGACGACAAGCTGTACATCACGCTCGGCCAGCCCTTCAACGTGATGCCGCAGGAGAAGTACGACCTCTATCAGAAGGTCGGCATCGGCGGCATCGTCCGCATGGACCGTGACGGCAAGAACCGCGATGTCTATGCGTGGGGCGTGCGCAATTCCGCCGGCATGGACTTCAATCCCAAGGACAAGACGCTCTGGTTCACCGACAATCAGGTGGACGGCATGGGCGACGACATCCCGCCCGGCGAGCTGAACCGGGCGACCAAGGCCGGGCAGAATTTCGGCTTCCCCTATTTCGGCGGCGGCACGGTGCGCACCGCCGAGTACAAGGACGCCACCCCGCCCGCCGATGCGGTGAATCCGGCGATCGAGATGGTCGCCCATGCCGCCGATCTCGGCATGACCTTCTATACCGGCCAGCAATTCCCGGCGGCCTATCGCGGCGGCATCTTCTCGGTGCAGCACGGCTCGTGGAACCGCACCGTGCCGGTGGGGGCGCGGGTGATGTTCACCACGCTCAACGAGGACGGCACGGCGGCCAAGTCCGAGCCCTTCGCCGAGGGCTGGCTGACCAGCAATGGCGAGTATCTCGGCCGGCCGGCGTCGGTGGCGCAGCTCAATGACGGCTCGCTGCTGGTCTCCGACGACACGTCGGGGGCGATCTACCGCATCTCCTACGGCAAATAGGCCGCGCCTGTCGCCCACGCGCCCGCGGTGTCCATCCACTGCGGGCGCGCCTTCTTTGATGCGCGCTGTCAACGCGCCCTGTGCCGGGACGCCCCATGCCACACCTGCTCCACCCGCCGCTCGCCGCGACGGCCCTTCTGCTCGTCGCTCTCTCGCCCCTCTCCCTCTCGCCCGCCGACGCGCAGGACGCCAAGGCGGGGCGCGCCAAGGCCTCCGCCCAATGCGCGGTCTGCCACGGCGCCAACGGCCTGTCGCAGCACCCGGAGGCGCCGAACCTTGCCGGTCAGGTCGAGATGTATCTGATGAAGTCGCTGGAGGATTTCCGCGCCGGCCGCCGCGTCAACGAGATGATGACGGTGGTGAGCAAGGACCTGACCGATGCCGACATCGCCAACCTCGCCGCCTGGTACGCCGCGATCCGCATCACCGCCGAGCCGCCGCCATGAGCGCGCGGGCGCGGTGCTGGGCGATCAGCGCCCGCAGCAGCGCCTCCAGCGCCCGGCGCATCTGGGTAAGGCTGAGGCCCGGTCGCGGCAGCGGGACGTGGATGAAGATGGCGAGGCGCCCCTGCGCCCGCGCCCAGCCATAGGCGCGGTAGGCCAGCGCGTTGCAGATATAGCGACCGGCATCGCGCGACAGGCGGGCAGGCACCCGCGCGCCGCGCAGCGCGTGCAGCAGCGCCACCGGCTCGGCCGTGGAGGCGATGCCGGCCGGACCGCCGGGGGCGAGCACGCGCCGGGCCGGGCGGCGGCGTCCGGCATCGGGAAACACGCCGCCACCATTACGGCCGAGACGCTCCACGCACAGATGGGGGCGGCGCGCGGCGAGACCTATCATCAGCACGATGTCCGGCCGCTCACGCTCCAGCCGAGCGGGAAAATCCTCGGCCGTCCGCCACAGCGTGGGCAGCACATCGGCGGTGAGGTGGGCGCCCGGAAAACGGCGGCTGCGGGCGAGCGCCCGCGCCAGAGAGGCGGACGGATTGTCCGGCGCGCCGGGAAAGCGGCCGAAGCCGGTGATCAGGATGCTGACGGGGGCAGGGCCGGGCGCCACGTCGTCGGTTCAGGCCGCAGGACCGCTGAGCGCGCGGGCCAGCGCCCCTTCGAGATCGGCGAGCTGGAAGGGCTTGGCCAGTACCGGGCGGCCGCGCCAGGTCTCGACGATGTCGTCATCGGCATAGCCGGTGGCGAACACCACGGGAATGCCGTGCCCGCTCGCCGCCTGCGCGACGTCATAGGAACGCTTGCCGTTGAGATTGAGGTCGAGCAGCGCCACGTCGATCTCCGAATGGGACGCGGCGACGAAATCCAGCGCCTCGTTCACGCCGGACTTGGTGGCGACGACCGTGCCGCCCAGTTCCTCGATCATCGATTCGATCATCATGGCGACGAGCGCCTCGTCCTCGACGAGAAATATGCGACGGCCGGAGAGGTCTGGTTTCGTCATGATGTCCTCTCGGCCTGCTTGGTGCCTTCCCGGAAACGGGGCAGCGTGCGGCGGGGCGGCGAAACGCATTAAAGGCAGGTCTGCACAGTCACGCCCTCATTCCGGCTTTTTGAGGGAGAGCGGGTCAGATTCCGAGCCGCGCGGCGATCCGGCCCGCCCCGAGCGTCGGCGAGAGATGACCGTCGGCGACGTCCTTCTCCAGCCGCGCCAGTTCCGCCCGCAGCGCCGGTTCCGACCGCATCCGCGTGCGCAGCCGGTCGTCGAACAGGGTCCACATCCATTTCACCTGCTGGGCGCTGCGCTTGGCGGTGAAACTGCCGGCGGCGCGGGCGCGCGCGGTGTGCTGCTCGACCTGCTGCCACAGTTCCGGCAGGCCCTCGCCGGTGAGGCCGGAATAGGTGAGCACCGGCACGGTCCAGTGCGCGTCACGCCCGCCCAGCACATGCAGCGCGGCGCGGTATTCGCTCGCCGCGGTGCGGGCGCGGACGGCGTTGTCGCCATCGGCCTTGTTCACCGCGACGATATCGGCCAGCTCGATGATGCCCTTCTTGATGCCCTGAAGCTCATCCCCCGCGCCGGGCAGCATGAGTACGAGGAAGGTGTCGGTCATATCCGCCACCGCCGTCTCGGACTGGCCGACGCCGACCGTCTCGACCAGCACCACGTCATGGCCGGCGGCCTCGCAGAGCAGCATGGTCTCGCGCGTGCGCGCCGCGACGCCGCCCAGCGTGCCGGCCGAGGGCGAGGGGCGGATGAAGGCGCGGCTGTCCATCGACAGGCGCGCCATGCGGGTCTTGTCGCCGAGAATGGAGCCGCCCGAGCGGGTGGAGGAGGGATCGACCGCCAGCACCGCCACGCGGTGGCCCTGCGCGATCAACTGCGTGCCGAGCGTGTCGATGGTGGTGGATTTGCCGACGCCCGGCACGCCGGTGATGCCGACGCGCAGCGCCTGCCCGGTGAAGGGCAGCAGCTTTTGCAGCAGCTCCTCCGCCAGCGCCCGGTGCTCGGCCTTGCGCGATTCCACCAGCGTGATCGCCCGCGCCAGCATGGCCCGGTTTCCGGCGCGCACGCCGTCGACCAGGGAATCGAGCGAGGGGAGGGCGTGCGCGGGGACCACGGCGGGGCTCGGCTTTCGATCAGCTATGGGCGAAGTCCCAATAGAGCTTACGCGCCCGGCGATAGACCGGGCCGGGCTGGAGCTCGCGCTCCTCGATCCGGGTGATCGGCGAGACCTTGGAATAGTTGCCGGTGGTGAACAGCTCGTCCGCGCCACGGAAATCCTCCCAGCGCAGCGAGGTCTCGACAACCTCGATGCCGGCCTCGCGCATCAGGCCCATGGTGCGGGTGCGGGTGATGCCGGCGAGGAACGTGCCGTTGGCGGCGGGGGTGAAGGCGACGCCGTCCTTCACCATGAAGACATTGGCGGTGGCGAGTTCGGCGACATTGCCGAGCATGTCGCACAGCGCCGCATTGTCGAAGCCGCGCTTATGCGCCTCGACCAGCGCGCGGGCATTGTTCGGGTAGAGCGCGCCGGCCTTGGCGTCGGTCACCGCGCATTCCACCGTCGGGCGGCGGAAGGGCGAGAGGGTGATCGAGGTGCCGCGCGCCGGGTCCGGCATGCCGGCCTCGTACAGGCTGAGGCACCAGCGGGTGGACTCGGCATCGGCGTCCACCGTGCGGGCGCCGGGATATTCGGCCCAGTACATCGGCCGGATATAGAGCGCGGCGTCGGGCGCGAAGTGCTTGAGGCCCTGATGGGTCAGCTCGATCCACTTCTCGATCGGCACCACCGCCTTCAGCCCCATCGCCACCGCCGAGCGGTTGACCCGCAGGAAATGCAGCTCGATGTCCGGGGTGACGCCCTCAAAGGCGCGGGCGCCGTCGAACACCGAGGTGCCGAGCCAGGCCGCATGGGTGCGCACGCCCATGATCGGCACATTGCCCTCATGCCAGGCGCCGTCGAGATAGGTGAAGGTGCGGGTCCAGCTATGGGACATCGGAAGGCTCCGCGCGTCGCGGCCGGGGATGCGGCCGGCAGTTTCGGGTGATCGGTTCTGGCATGGCGGGGTCTATCCCCGCCACGCGACTTTCGGTGCCTCAGGCGGCGAGTGGCGCCACGCGACGGGCGTCTCAGGCGGCGAGTGCCGCCAGCACCCGCACCCAGCTGCGGATGCCCTTGTGGAAGGAGGCGAGGTCGTATTTCTCGTTCGGCGAGTGGATGCGGTCATCGTCCAGCGCGAAGCCGATCAGCAGCGTGTCCTGATCCAGCGTCTTCTTGAAATGGCCGACGATCGGGATCGAGCCGCCCGCGCCGACCGTGACCGCCGGCTTGCCCCATTCGTCGCCCAGCGCGGCGCTGGCCTTGGCGAGGTTCGGGTTGTCATGGGAGACGGCGACCGCCGGCGAGCCCTCGCCGCCGCGGAACTCGACCGTGCAGTCGGCAGGGATCAGGCTGCGCACGAAGGCGCGCACCGCATCGCGCACATGGACCGGGTTCTGCCCGGCGACGAGGCGGCAGGAGATTTTCGCGGTGGCGATGGAGGGAATGACGGTCTTCGACCCCTCGCCAATATAGCCGCCCCACATGCCATTGACCTCGAAGGTCGGGCGCGAGGTGGTCATCTCCACCAGCGAACGGCCCCGCTCGCCGATGGGCTGCGACAGGCCGATGGGGCCGAGGAAGACCTCCGGCGTCAGGCCGAGCGCGTTCCACTGCGCCTTCACCTCGTCCGGCGGCTCGACCACGCCGTCATAGAAACCGGGAATGGTGATGCGCCCGTCCGGCCCGTGCACCGCGCCGATGATCGTGGAGAGCACATGCAGCGGGTTGGCGGCGGCCCCGCCATAATAGCCGGAATGCAGGTCGCGATTGGCGCAGGTGACGACGATCTCGTCATGCATCAACCCACGCAGCGAGACGGTGATAGCCGGGGTGGTGGCGTTCCACATCGAGGTATCGCAGACCAGCGCGATGTCGGCGGCGAGTTCCTCGCGATGCGCCTCAAGGAACGGCGGCAGATTGCCGGAGCCGTTCTCCTCCTCGCCCTCGACCATGATGGTGACGTCGACCGGCAGCGTGCCGGTGACTTTCAGATAGGCGCGGCAGGCCTCGACGAAGGTCATGACCTGGCCCTTGTCGTCGGAGGAGCCGCGCGCGACGATGCGCTTCACCCCGTTCGGCCCCTCGATGATCTTCGGCTCGAAGGGCGGGTTCTCCCACAGTTCCAGCGGATCGACCGGCTGCACGTCGTAATGGCCGTAGAACAGCACCCGCTTGCCGGTGCCGAGCTGCGAGATGCCGGTGACGACCGGGTGGCCGGGCGTGTCATTCAGCGTGGCGGTGAGGCCGAGGCCGGCGAGGTCGTCCACCAGCCACTGGCCGGCGCGCCGGCAGTCCGCCGCATAGGCGCGATCGGTCGAGATGGACGGGATGCGCAGGAAGGCGAAAAGCCGTTCCAGAGCGCCATCGAGATCGGCGTCGACGGTCGCCAGAACGCGGTCGAGATCGGTCATGACACGAAGTCCTTTGGTCTTGTCGTCGGCCCGCGAGCGGCGGGCCGGGCGTGAAAAGCGTAAAATGATGCGAGGCTAGCGTCGTCGCGCGCCGCCCAGCACGTTGCGCAGGATCGCCTTGGTGATCTGGTTGGTGACTTCGCGGGTGACCTGCCGCGTCACCTGCTCGCCGATGGTCATGCGTCCGCGCGTGCGCCCGCCGCCGAACAGCCCGCCGAGCACATCGCTGATCCAGCCGCCGCCGGCGGCATCGGCCTGCGTGGGGGAGGAGGTCTCCGGGGTGGGCGTCTCCGGGGCCGGGCCCTCGCTGGCGCGCTTGGCCAGCATCTCATAGGCGGACTCGGCGTCCAGCGTCTCGTCATAGACGCCGCGTACCGGGCTGCGCTCGATCGCCACCCGCCGCAGCTCCGGCGTGATCGGCCCGACACGCCCGGTGGGCGGGGCGATGAGCGTGCGCTCGACCATGGAAGGCGTGCCGTTGCCCTCCAAGGTGGAAACCAGCGCCTCGCCCTTGCCGAGCTCTGTGATGACGCGGGCGGTGTCGAGCTTCGGATTGGGGCGGAACGTGTCGGCGGCGGACTTCACCGCCTTCTGGTCGCGCGGGGTGAAGGCGCGCAGCGCGTGCTGCACCCGGTTGCCGAGCTGGGCGAGCACGCTTTCGGGCACATCGAGCGGGTTCTGGGTGACGAAATAGACGCCGACGCCCTTGGAGCGGATGAGCCGGACCACCTGCTCGATCTTTTGCAGCAGCGCCTTGGGCGCGTCGTCGAACAGCAGATGCGCCTCGTCGAAGAAGAACACGACCTTCGGCTTGTCGGGGTCGCCGACCTCGGGAAGCTCCTCGAACAGTTCCGACAGCAGCCACAGAAGGAAGGAGGCGTAGAGCTGCGGCGCGCCCATCAGCTTGTCGGCGGCGAGGATGCTGATCGTGCCATAGCCCGAGCGCGGCTCGACGCGCATCAGATCGGTGATCTTCAGAGCCGGCTCGCCGAAGAATTTGTCAGCGCCCTGATTCTCCAGCACGAGGAGCTGGCGCTGGATGGCGCCGACGGTGGCCGCCGAGACATTGCCATAGGTGGTGGTGAGTTTGCCCGCATTCTCCGCCACGAAGGCGAGCATCGCGCGCAGATCCTTCAGGTCGAGCAGCAGCAGGCCCTGTTCGTCGGCGACGCGGAAGACGACGTTGAGCACGCCCTCCTGCACCTCGTTGAGGTTCAGCAGCCGGGCCAGCAGCAGCGGGCCCATTTCCGAGACGGTGGCGCGGACCGGGTGGCCCTGCTCGCCGAACAGGTCCCAGAAGATGACGGGGAATTCGTCCGGCACGTAGTCGATGCCGATTTCCGCGCACCGCTTGAGGATCCAGTCCTGCCCCTCGCCGGGCATGGCGATGCCGGACAGGTCGCCCTTGATGTCCGCCGCGAAGACCGGGACGCCGGCGCGGGAGAAGCCTTCCGCCAGCGTCTGGAGGGTGACGGTCTTGCCGGTGCCGGTGGCGCCGGTGGCGAGGCCGTGCCGGTTGGCCAGCTTGAGCGTGAGATATTCGGGCTTGTCGCTCCGGCCGAGATAGATCTTGCCGTCGATATCACCGGACATGGTGGTCCTCTGCGAGCGGGTCTGACGCACTTTAGAGCGCGCCGCGCGCGCTTCGGCAAGCCGTGAGGGCGATGGATGCGTCGCGACCGGACATGTGTAGGCCTTGCCTTCCTCCGCGCGGCGGGCGATTTGGAAGCCAGCAACCCGACGCCGGAACCCTTGATGGCTTCTCTCATCTCGCCGACCCAACGGTGCCTTGATGCGCGCGGGCGCCGGCTCGACTATGCCGGCCGCACGCTGATCATGGGCATCCTCAATGTGACGCCCGATTCCTTCTCCGATGGCGGGCGCAGCGCGGCGCTCGACGACGCGGTGGCGAACGCCCATCGCCTGGTCGCGGAAGGCGCTGACATTCTCGACATTGGCGGCGAATCGACCCGGCCCGGCCACACGCCGGTGCCGGCCGAGGAGGAGATGCGCCGCGTGCTGCCCGCCATCGAGGCGCTGGCGGGGCTCAGCGTGCCGATCTCCATCGACACGCAGAAGGCCGTGGTCGCGGAGGCGGCGCTGAAGGCCGGCGCGGTGATCGTCAACGACATATGGGGCCTGATGGGAGACCCGGAGATGGCGCGCGTCGCGGCCGCTCATGAGGCGGGCGTGGTCGCCATGCACAACCGGGCCAGCGTCGATCCGACGGTCGATATCGTCGCCGACATCATCGCCTTCTTCGAGCAGGCGCTGGAGCGCGCAGCCCGCGCCGGCATCCGCGCCGACCGCATCAGCCTCGATCCCGGCATCGGCTTCGGCAAGACCTTCGAGCAGAATCTGAGGGCCATCGCCTCGCTCGGCGAGATCGGTAAGCTCGGCTTCCCGCTGCTGCTCGGCACCTCCCGCAAGTCATTGATCAGCAAGGTGATCGAGACCGCGCCGGCCGAGCGCCTGCCGGGTACCATCGCCTCCAACGTGATCGGTATCATGGCGGGCTGCGCCATCATCCGCGTGCATGACGTGGCCGCCCATGTGCAGGCCGCCCGCGTGACGGAGGCGATCCGTGGCGCCGCCTGACTTCTTCATCCGCCGGCCGCGCAAGGTCGAGAAGCGCACCGCCTATCTCTGCCTCGGCTCCAATCTGGGCGACCGGGCCGGCACCATGGCGAAGGCGGTGGGGCTGATCGCGCGCACCGGGCTCACCATCATCGCCCGTTCCTCGCTTTACGAGACGCCGCCCTGGGGGCCGGTGCCGCAGGGGCCGTATCTCAACATGGTGGTGGCGGTGGAGACCGAGCTGTCGGCCCGCGAACTGCTGCACATGCTGCTGGGGGTCGAGCACGCCTTCGGGCGCGACCGCACCCGCGAAGTACGCTTCGGGCCGCGCACCATCGATATCGACATCCTGCTCTATGGTGAGGAGCGGGTGGACGAGCCGGACCTCGAAATCCCGCATCCGCGCATGATGGAGCGGGCCTTCGCGCTGATTCCGCTGGCGGAACTGGCCCCCGATCTGGTGGTCGGCGGCGTGCCGGTGCGTGCGGCATTGGAGGCGCTGGACCGATCGGGCATCGTCAAGGTCGATCCCCCGTCCTTGGGCGACGCATAGAAAAGGGGCGACGGATCGCTCCGCCGCCCCTTTTTCCAATTTCGTGATGCGCCGATCAGCGCAGGCCTTGATCAGCGGCAGACCTCGACATCGCGCGAGCGCGGATGGCCCCAGCGATTGTAATAGGTCTGGGTCTCCACCCAGCAGCGCGGACGGTGCGGCCGGTAGCCGGGACCATAGCCGGGGCCCGGGCCGTAGCCGGGACCATAGGCCGGGACGTAGCGCGGGCCGTAGCCATAGCGCGGCGGCGGGGGCGGCGGCGGGGCGTAATAATAGTCGTTGCGGGCGTAGTCATTGGCCGCAGCGGCGGCGATGCCGCCGATCAGCAGCCCGCCGACCACGCCGGCCGCGACGGCGGCGCCGGTGTTGTTGCGCGCATAGGAAGCGGTGGGAACCGAAGCCAGCGTCGCCCCGACAAGGGCAAGGGCGGCGAATTTGGCGGGTTTTGCGAGGCGGATCATGGCGGTCCTCGTGAGAACTCTGCGGGTCGCTCGCGGCCGGTATTGGCCGTTGATGGAACCGAAGCTAGAACGAGGGGGCCGAACCCAAGCTGAACCGGCTGTTGCAATAGGTTCATCAAACTGAACGCATTCCAGAGGCGACGTTCATCTGGCGTTCATGCCTGTCCTGAGGAGCGCGCGCGTGCCGGATTTCGATACTGAGGGACTGGTTGGGGCCTGGATATTCGATGGCGCGGGCGGCGCGCGCCGCATCGGCTGGGAGGAGATCCATCAGGGCGCGCCGAAGTCCCCCGCCTTCGTCTGGATCAGCCTGCAGCAGCTGGAGCACCGACACCCGCAGAACTGGCTGCACCAGCAGAGCGGCATCGACGCCGCCATCATCGAATCGCTGGTGGCGGCGGAGACCCGGCCGCGCTGCGCGCTCTATGAGCACGGCGCCTTCCTGAACCTGCGCGGCATCAATCTGATGCCCTATTCGCTGCCGGATGAGATGCATTCGGTGCGTTTCTGGGTCGAGCCCAACCGCATCGTCTCGGTGCGCAAGCGCCCGCTCTCGGCGATGGGCGATTTCGAGGACGCGATCCAGCGCGGGCGGGCGCCGCGCACGCCCGGCGAGTTCGTCGCCGATATTTCCATGCGGCTGGTCGACCGCATGGACACGGTCATCACCGCGCTGGCCGAGCAGGCGGACGAGCTGGAGGAGCAGGTGCTGCGCGCGACGCTGTCCAATCTCAGCGTCAAGGTGTCGGAAGTGCGCCGCGTGGCCATCATCCTGCGCCGCTACATCGCCCCGCAGCGCGAGGCGCTGAACCATTTCTCGCTGGAGGATGCCGAATGGCTCTCCCCACGCGACCGCAACCGGCTGCGCGAGGCCGCCGACCGGGTGACGCGCTTTGCCGAGGAACTCGATTCCGTGCGCGACCGTGCGGCGGTGATCTACGACCAGATGGTTGAGCGCCGGGCCGAGCAGATGAACCATTCCATGCTCATCCTGGCGGCGGTGACCGTGGTGTTCGCCCCGCTCAACCTCATCACCGGCCTGTTCGGCATGAATGTCGGCGGCATTCCCTTTGCCGAAGACCCCAACGGCTTCTGGACCATGGTGCTCCTCGCCCTCGCTTTGGGCATGGTACTGATGAGCGTGTTCCGTGGGGTGAAATGGCTGTGATGCGCGCCGCGCTGCGACTTCTGCCGGCCGTCGCGGTCCTGCTCTGGGCGGGAGCCGCCGACGCCTATGAATTCACCGGGGCGTTCCCCGGCGGCGACTGCAAGGAAATGGCGCGTACCATTCCGCCCAACAAGCTCTGGTACGGCCATTTCACCGGCCAGCGTGAATGGGGGCTCTATCTCAACCGGTTGCAGACGCGCACCGTGGAGGGCTGCTTCCGCACCCGCGCGGAATGCGACAACTGGCTGTACCAGTGGCGCTCCACCTACCAGTATAATTTCTGGGCCGATTACTGCGTGCTCAGCGACCAGCCGCGCCCGCGCCGCCCCTATGCGGGCTGACCCGTCCGGCTGACCCGCCAGGCTGACGCGGGCAGCAAAAAGGCGCCGGCCGCGAGGGCCGACGCCTTGATGGGAACCGTGATCGTCGGAAGGGTCAGACGGCCTTGCTGTAAAGCTCGGCGACGTATTCCCAGTTCACCAGGTTCTCGACGAACGCCTTGAGATAGTCCGGGCGGCGATTGCGATAATCGATGTAGTACGAGTGTTCCCACACGTCGCAGCCCAGGATCGGGGTGGCGCCGTGGACCAGCGGGCTCTCGCCGTTCGGCGTCTTCATGACGACGATCTTGCCGTCCTTGACCGCCAGCCAGTTCCAGCCCGAGCCGAACTGGGTGACGCCGGCCTGGATGAAGTCTTCCTTCATCTTCTCGACCGAGCCGAGATCCTCGACGATCTTCTTTTCCAGCTCGCCGGGGATGGCGCCGCCGCCATTCGGCTTCATCCAATGCCAGAAGTGCATGTGGTTGAAGTGCTGGCCGGCATTGTTGAACAGGCCGGCATTCTTGCCATAGGAGCCGGTGACGATCTCCTCGAGCGACTTGCCCTCGAATTCGGTCCCCTTCAGCAGGTTGTTGCCGTTGGTGACATAGGCCTGATGGTGCTTGTCGTGATGATACTCAAGCGTCTCACGCGACATGTAGGGCGTGAGGGCATCGTAGGAATAGGGAAGCTCGGGAAGCGTGAAGGACATCGAAACTGTCTCCGCGAAATGAAATCCGGCCGCGCCGTCCCGGCATCGGGTACGGGTGCTTTGGCACCCGCGCGGGCGGCTCCGTCTAGATAGGGCGCTCCGCCGCAGCGGACAACCAAAAGCATCGCGCGCGCCGAAATTCTTCTCCGCCGAAGGTCGTAGAGGCGAAGGCGGTGGACGGCGGCGCCGCGTTTTACCGGTGGAGGGGGTGCATTTTCCTGTGCAGCTTTTGTAAAAGCAAGTCTCGACGTAAAGTCCACGTGAATAAGGCCGAGCGCGAATCGGTCGGGCGGAGTGAATTTATGGGTGCACTTGTCATCGGCGTCGGCGTAGCGGTGGCCGTCATCGGTATCGTCTTCGGCGCGTGGGGCTTCAGCAGCTCGGAGACGACTTCCGGCGCGGCAATTCTGATGTCGGGAAGCATCGGATTTGTCGGCGGATTGCTGCTGGTTGCGATGGGCCTCGTGCAGAGGTCGCTGGTTGTGGTTGCCGACCGGCTCGACGGTATCATCCAGTTCGAGGAAGAAGAGGCCAGCCATCTGCACGGCCAGTTGCAGGCTCCCCTGCAGAGCCCGTTGCAGGACCGTGAGCATGGCCATGGGGCCGGGCTGGAGCTGGAGGCCGAGGACTTCCTCCCCGTCTTCCCGCCCATTTCCGAACCCGCCCCGCCGCCGCCGGCCAAGCCGGCCAAGCGGACCCCGCCGCCCGTTCCCGCGGCCCCGGCCCGGCAAATCCAGCCGGAACCGGAGCCCGAGCCGGAGCCGGAAGAGGCGATCGCACCGGCGGCCGTGGTGGCGGAGGAGCGTCCGCTCGATCCGGCGGGTGGGCTGCCATCCTGGTTCCGTCGCAAGCGTGAGCCGGAACCGGTTCCCGAGCCGGAGATCGAAGCGCAGCCGGAGATTGCCGAACCGGCGCTTCAATTCGAGCCGCTGCCCCCGCCGCGTCCGGCCTCCGAGGCCGCGCGCGCCGAACTGGCCCGGCGCGAGGAAGCGGCCCAGCGTGAGGCCGATGTGGCCGCGCGGCGCGAATTGCCGCCCTTCCTGCGCAGCGGGCCGCCCTCGGCGCCCGGCGAGCGTGCCGCGGTTCCCGAGCGCCCTGTGGCGCCGGAGCGTCCGATGCCCGTTGGGTTCGCGGCTGACCGGGCTGAATCTCATCCCGCCGAGCCGCGCGTCTCCGAACCGCGGATCTCCGAGCCCCGCATGTCGGAGCCTCGGGTGCCCGAGCCGCGCCGCGCGCCCGAACCACGGCTGTCCGAACCGCGCATTGCCGACCCCCGTATTGCTGAACCCCGCATCCCGGAACCGCGTATCGCGGCGCCGCGTGTACCCGAACCGGTGGTGCGCGAACCGGTAGTGCGCGAACCTCTTCCGCGCGCGGATCTCGGTCCCGATCCGGGCGCTCCGCCGGCTTTCCTGAGTGTCTCCGATCTGCTCGGCGATGATGAGCCGGCGGCCGAGCCGGAAGTGAGCGTGCTCAAGTCCGGCGTCATCGGCGGCATGGCCTACAAGCTCTACTCGGATGGCTCGATCGAGGCGGACCTGCCGGATGGCACACTGCGCTTCGCCTCGCTTCAGGATCTGCGCGACCACGTGTCGGGCGGCGCCGCGCGCGGCGAGGACTGACCCCGCGCCAGTCGGGCGATACGAAAAAGGGGCGCTTCGGCGCCCCTTTGCTTTGCTGTCTGTTCACGCGAACCGGAATCCACGTCGTTCGAAAATGCGCTAGCCTTTACCGGCGATGGCGAGGGCGAAGGCCTGCACCTGCGCGGTCTCTTCCAGCCGGTCGAAGCGCCCGGCGGCGCCGCCATGGCCCGCTTCCATATTGGTGCGCAGCAGGAGCGGGCGCGGGTCGGTCTTCACCTCCCGCAGCCGCGCCACCCATTTCGCCGGTTCCCAATAGGTCACGCGCGGATCGGTGAGGCCGGCCAGCGCGAAGATCGCCGGATAGTCCTGCGCCGCCACATTGTCATAGGGCGAGTAGGAGCGGATATGGGCGAAGGCGTCCGGGTCGGTGATCGGGTTGCCCCATTCCGGCCATTCCGGCGGCGTCAGCGGCAGCGTGTCGTCGAGCATGGTGTTGAGCACGTCGACGAACGGCACTTCCGCGACGATGCCGGCAAAGAGGTCCGGGCGCAGATTGGCCACCGCGCCCATCAGCATGCCGCCGGCCGAGCCGCCATGGGCGACGATCTTGTCCGGGGCGACCAGCCGCTCGCGGATCAGATGCTCGCCCGCCGCGATGAAGTCGTGGAAGGTGTTGGTCTTCCGGGCAAGCTTGCCTTCGCGGTACCAGCGCCAGCCCTTCTCCGTGCCGCCGCGTATATGGGCGATGGCATAGACGAAGCCGCGATCGACCAGCGACAGCCGGGAGGTGGAGAACCCCGCCGGGATCGAGATGCCATAGGCGCCATAGCCATAGAGCAGGCAGGGCGCGCTGCCATCAAGCGGCGTGTCCCGGGCGAACAGCAGCGACACCGGCACCAGCTCGCCATCGGCCGCCGGGGCCATCAGGCGGCGGGTGACATAGCGTTCGGGATCGTGCCCGGACGGCACTTCCTGGCGCTTGCGCAGCACGCGGGCGCGGCTTGCGACATCATAGTCCCACACTTCGGTCGGCGTGGTCATGGAGGAATAGGTGAAGCGGATCTCGGACTTGTCGAAGCCATAGCCGGGATCGAAGCCGAGCGAATAGGCCTCCTCGGCGAAGGCGACCGCATGTTCCGCCCCGCCCGCGAGGTCGCGCACCACGAGGCGCGGCAGGCCGTCCTCGCGCTCCAGCCGCAGCAGGTGGCCGCGCAGCACGGCGACCGACAGGATCAGCCGGCCCTGCTTGTGCGGCACGATCTCGCGCCATTGCGCCCGGCCGGGCGTGGCGAGCGGGGCGGCGACGATCTTGAAATCTTCGGCACCGTCGGCATTGGTCTCGATGACGAGGCTCTCGGTGCCGTCAAGGTCGGGGTGGTGCTCGACGCCGTAGCGCAGCCCGACCTCGCGCGGCTCGACAAGCCGCAGCGGCGCCAGCGGATCATGGCGGTCGATCAGCCAGATTTCGCTGGTGTCATGGTCGCCGCAGGAGACGAGGCCGAAGCGGCCGGACTGGGTCTGGCCGAGCGAGACGAAGAAGCCCTTGTCCGGCTCCTCATAGATCAGCACATCCTCGCCCGGATCGGTGCCGAGCCGGTGGCGGTAGACGAAGCTCGGGCGGTGCTCGGGGTCGCGGCGGATGTAGAAGATGTACTGGCCGTCCGCGCTCCACAGCACGTCGCCCGTGGTCTCGCCGATTTCGTCGGCACGGTCGGCGCCCGTCGCGATGTCGCGGATGCGCAGCGTGTAGTATTCCGAGCCCGCCTCGTCGGCCGTCCAGGCATAGAGCGCGTGGTCGGGCGACTGGCGCGCGTCGCCGAACTGGAAATAGGCCTTGCCCTCGGCCAGCGCGTCGCCGTCGAGGATGACGGTTTCGCCGGCGATGGCCCCGGCCGGGCGGCGGCAGATCAGCGGATGCTGGCCACCTTCGCGGAAGCGGGTGAAATAGGCGAACGGCCCATCGGTGGCGGGGACGGAGGAATCATCCTCCTTGATACGCCCCCGCATCTCCTTGACCAGGTGCTGGCGCAGTTCCGCTCGCGGTGCGAACCAGGCCTCGGCGGCGGCATTCTCGGCCTCCAGCCAGGCGCGGATATCCGGCGCGAGAAGCGAGGGGTCGCGCATGACGTCCCGCCAGTTCTCGGCCCGCAGCCAGGCATGGGGATCGCTCAGCGTGACGCCATGGAAGGCGCGCACGAGCGGGGCGTGGGTGGTCTGCGCAGCTTGGTCACTCACGAGGCGGCCCCGTCCCTGTCCGGCGTGAAATTCATCGCGACGCCGTTCATGCAGTAGCGCAGGCCGGTCGGGCGCGGTCCATCGGGGAAGACATGGCCGAGATGGGCGTCGCAGGTGGCGCAGAGCACCTCGACGCGGTGCATGCCATAGGAGAAATCATGGCGTTCCGTGACCGCCTGCGCGTCGACTGGCTGCAGGAAGCTCGGCCATCCGGTGCCGGATTCGAACTTGGCATCGGAGCGGAACAGCGGGGCGTCGCAGCACACGCAACTATAGAGGCCCGGTTCCTTCTGGCTGAGATGCGGGCCGCCAAAGGCGCATTCCGTGCCATGCTCGCGGGTGACGCGATATTGTTCCGGCGTGAGCTGGTCCCGCCATTCGGCTTCGGATTTGATCACTTTCGGTCGGCGAGAGGCCTCGTTCATGGGATTTTTCCTGATGATATGCCGTGAGATAATGTGCACAAGGCGCAGCGGCAAGCCCGCGCGGACCTGTCCGGCCGGTGGCTAAGCCTTCCGTTGGAAAACATTTCAGCTATGCGTCACGATAGCTTTGCAGACAGCAACATGCAGAGCTCGACCGAAATGAGCGAATCTAATCCAAAATATCTTGCGAAACGTTTTTCGGAAGTCTATCTATGCCTTCATATCTCTGTACCAAATGGTGCGAGCTGAAAAGCAGTGTATTTCACGGATATAGGCGCGTGCATGTGTGTGCTGTGTGCCGGTATGCCAAGTTTCCTACGTCATCTGAAGAATGAGCCATGAGCGACACGCTGGACGTTGCCAACTATATCGAGCTCGCCGCCGATATCGTTTCCGCTTACGTGAGCAAGAATACGGTGCCGGCCAATGAGCTGCCCAATCTCCTGCACGATGTTCACAGCGCGCTGCAGCGCGTGACCAAGGGTGAGGCCGAGCCGGCGGCCGAGCCGCTGAAGCCGGCGGTCCCGGTGAAGAAATCCATCGCGCCGGATTTCCTCATCTGTCTGGAAGACGGCAAGAAGTTCAAATCGCTGAAGCGCCATCTGCGCACGCAGTACAATCTCACGCCGGAGCAGTACCGCGAGAAGTGGGGTCTGCCGGCCGATTACCCGATGGTCGCCCCGAACTATGCGGCGGCCCGCTCGGCTCTCGCCAAGGAAATGGGCCTCGGGCAGCAGCGCCGCCGCGTCGCGCCCTGATCCTCGCCGGATCGTTTCCGCCGGTTTTCGATGGCCGCCGCGTTCATTCGCGGCGGCCATTTTCGTGGCGGGCGGGGCTGGCGCCCGCCAGAGCTTCAGCCAGAAGCCGTGTCAGTGCCGCGTGGCGGCAGGCGTCATAACCGCCCCCGATCAATGACGCCCGCCGCTCCTGACGCAATAGGCGTCGCAGCGCCGTCACCCGTTCGTCTCCTGTGCGCCCGATGAAAGGGCGCAGCGCCGCCGCCCGCGCCACGATCTGGGCGTCGGGTTCATCCAGCCGCATCGCCCGGATACGCCGCCTCTCCTGTTTCTGTGTCATCCGCCACCTCGCTGCCGATGCGGCGAGTATGGGGAGTGGCGCCATGTGTGAGGATAAAAATCCTAAAACTTTTGTGTGGGCGGTTCTGGCGGGTTTGTTGATCTTTTCAGGCTAGTTCGTATTTTGTTCTTGTCGAAAGCATCTCCTCGATTTAGGGTTAAATTCCTAAATCGAGGAGATGCTCATGGTGCAGCTTTCATCGCAGGCCGAGGCGGGGCGGGGCGCCCGATGCCGGCCGGTCGCCCGCCCACTGCCGCCCGGCCTGCTCATCTGCGCCGAGGCCGCCTCAGCGGCGAGCGGCATCGCGCTTGACGATCTGCTGGCGCCCGGTCCGGGCGTGCGCCCCGTGTCGACCGCGCGGGCGCTGGCGATCTATCTCGCCCATGTCGGGCTTGGCCTGCCGCTGGCCCGCGTCGCCGAGGGCTTCCACCGCCACCGCACCAGTGTCGATCACGCCTGCCGGCGAATCGAGGAGCGGCGCGAGATCGCCGGCTGGGACCATTGGGTCGGGCTGCTGGAGGAGCAGGTGCGCGCGCGCCTTGCCGGGGAGGGCGGCGATGGCGCGTGAGCGGAAACTGGCGCGGCTGGAGGTCACGGTCGACGGGGTGATCGCCGAGGTCGAGGTCGATCTCGACGAATCCCCGCTCGGCTGGCTTGCCCGCCGGCGGGGTCGGGACGGGCGGGCTTTCATCGCCCCGGTGCAGCTTCTCGCCGGGGAACGCCTGCGGGCGGATTTCACCCGCGCGCAGATGAGCCCGCGCCTCACCGCCGATTGGAGCGCCACCGCCCGCCGCGGGCGGGGCAGCTCGCCCGGCATGATCTTCTCGGAGGCTGCGCTCGCCGCGCGCGAGCGGGTGGCGCGGGCGATCGAGGCGGCCGGGCCGGAATTCTCCGGTCTGCTGCTTGATGTCTGCTGCTTCCTGAAGGGACTTGAGGAGGTCGAGCGCGAGCGCGGCTGGCCGGCGCGCACGGGCAAGATCGTGCTGGCGCTGGGGCTCGACCGGCTGGCGCGCCATTACGGACTCGGCGTGGCGGCGCAGGGGCCCTCGCGGTCGCAGCTGCGGGCCTGGAGCGCGCCGCCGGAGGGCGGGGGAGCGCGCTAAGGGGCGGCTTGCGCCATGGCCTGATGCGCATCGGCGCGGATGCGTTCCACCATCGAGCGCAGCCCGTTGGAACGCTGGGGGGTGAGGTGATCCTTCAGCCCGATCCGCCCGAAAACGGCGGCCGGATCGGCGGCGAGGATGTCTTCGGCCGGACGGTTGGAATAAAGCGCCAGCAGGATGGCGATCAGGCCGCGCACGATATGGGCGTCGGAATCGCCGACAAAGGCCAGTGTCGGCCCCTCGCTGGCGGGTATCGTCCGGCTCACGAGCCAGACCTGGCTGGCGCAGCCCTGCACCTTGGTGCGATCGCTGCGCTCCTCTTCCGGGAAGGGCGGCAGGCTGCGCCCCAGCTCGATCAGATAGCGGTAGCGGTCGTCCCAATTATCGAGGAGTTCGAAATCCTCGATGATGCCGTCGATCCTGGATGTGCTCATTGTCGCCTCTCGCCCGGCATATAGGAGTGGGGGGCGGGCGGGTGCAATGGTGTCGGGCGTTCAGGCCGGCCTTTTCGGCGGCAGGGGGACGCCGGGCATGGCTTCAGTCGGGGCGGGCGCCGGGGAATGGGCGGGTGCGCCGGAGGCGGTCGGCTGCGCGTCCGGCAGCCGCGGACCCTGCCAGGCGGGGCTCAGGTCGCGGGTCGTCAGCGTATCGCCGGCGGGCACGCCCAGAGCGCGCGAGGCGGCCTTGCGCTTCTCCTCCATGAGCTGTTCGCTGATATAGGACAGGGCAAAGCGCGCCCCGGCCTCGGCTCGCTCGCCGATCATCTCGATCAGCCCCGCGCCGATGACGCAGGCCTGAGGCTGGCGCGAACAGAATCCGCCGGCATCCGCCACCGCGGAGGACGCGGCGGACAGCGCCTCCATGGCGCCGACCTTCGGCTCTCCCGCCGGCGAATCCCCGGACATGCCGCCGGTGATGCCCGGCAGCAGCAAGAGCACGAGGCCCAACCAGAAACACATGCGCAATAGAAAAAACATGACGCGTCCCGTGGCCGTCACCCACTACCTCAAGGCTTCATCATAAGGGCGAGGGGTTGCTCAACCGGTGCCGGAAAGCGGCGAAATTGCACGATTTCCGCAAGGCCTTGTTAAGCACGGCGCGGGTTTTAGGGTTCGTTTAAACCCCGCGTGCCAGAGTGACGCTTCAACGCGCCAGGGGGGCGCACCGGTTGGGTGGACATGCCGCGTTCCTATGCCAGCGACCTGCTTGTCGACGACATTGATCTGCACGGTGAACGAATCGCCGGCCGGCCCTATCGCTCGGGCCGCCGACGCTCCGACGTGTTCATGCTGTTCCTCGCCGCCGTGGCCAGCGCCGGTTTCCTGTTCAACGCGCTGATGCTTCAGGGCCCGCGCCGCGACGTGCCCAAGCCGATGAACGCGCCAAACGAACTGAGGACGATTCCGACCCCGCCGGCCGTGCAGCCGGCCCCGCCCAGCCTGGCTCCTGCCGCCTCCGCCGTAAGCCCCGCCCCGTCGGTAGCGGAACCGGTAGCGGCGCCCGCTCCGCCGCTTCCCCCGGTCAAACCCGCCGCGCCGCCGCCGCCGCGCGCGGCTGCGCCTGCCGCCGCAAATCCCATCGCCGCCGCGAGCCCCGCTCCCATCGTGCCGCCCGCCGATGTCGCGGTGTCGGCGCGGGTGATGGAGGTGCAGAAGGCGCTGGCCCGGCTCGGCTACGGCCCGATCCGCATCGACGGGCGAACCGGCGAGGCCACGCGCGAGGCAATCCTCCGTTTCGAGCGCGACCGCCGCCTGCCGGTCACGGGTGAGATTTCCGATCGTCTGGTGCGCGAGCTGAACGCCGTCGCCGGCTTCTCGATCCAATAGGCTCCGCCATGCGATTGAAAAGCGCTATCTGGGTTTCGGCGCTGATCCGCCGGGCCAATGGCGCGGGCGCCTTCGCCGCCGTGCGCCGGCGCGGCTCGGAGGAAGCGGGGGCGATCTTCGTCAAGGCCTGTCGCCTCGACGGCACGGCGGCGCTCTACGGCCCGGCGATGCCCTCGCTTTCGGGCGATAGCGAGCCGGGCGAGCGGCTCTTTGCCGAGATCGTGCCGGCGGGGTCGCTGGAGGTCGACTGCGAGGAGCGGATGCGGCGGGAGATACGCTTCGATCCTGATCTCTGGTTCGTCGAGATCGAAGACCGCGACGGCCGGCATTTTCTCGATATCGTAAGCCAGTAAGGCGCTTAGCCGCGCTGGCGACCCTCTGCCGTGTCGCTCGCCCCGAGCGGGGCCGGGCGCGCCACGCCATAGCTGCGGATCGGCGGGGTCTCGTCCGCCCGCTCGCGGCCTGTCCTGCGCACGCCGCGCCACTGCGCGACAAGATGCTGGGCGCTGGCGGCCGGCAGGGAATCGAACAATTCGGCGAGGCGTGTCATTTCTCCCGCCGAGCGGCCGGTCACCGGGTGCAGTCGGAACAGCACGCGCGAGAGAATGGCGAGCGAGAGGCCGAGCACCCGCGCGGCCACGGCGAGCGCCTGCCCGGTTTCATCCCCCACGATCTTGTGGGCGGCCGCCGGGGCAAGATCCAGCGCCTCCGCCATCAGGGCGGTGATGCGGTCCTTGTCGTCGGCCTTGGCGGCGTCCAGCAGGGCATCGGTGAAGGCGTCGCCAGCCGGGGCTCCCACGCGCTCGGCGAGGGGGAGTGGCGGGAGGGTAATGAGGCGGACGATCAGTGCAGTGCGTTCTTCCGGACCGGCGGCGAAGAAGCTGAAATCGGGTGACGGCTCGGCGCCGTTTTTCGGCGCGGGCGCGGCCGACGACGGCACTGCGGGCGCGGAGTCCGGCGCCGCGGGCAGGGGCGTTTCCGGGAGGAGGGCGGCCTCCGCCGCATCCGCCTCTAGCGCCACCGTCTCGGCGCGGGGCGCTTGCGGCGGCGCATCCCCAGCGTCGACGGCAATGGGGGCGGCGTCGGTGGCGGCGTCGTTATGCGGTATAAAAACACCGTCCTCCGCCACGTCCTCCGCCACGTCCTCCGCCACGTCCTCCGCCTCGGGCGCGGAGGCGGGTGTTGCGACTGCGGGCTTGTCGTCGATCAGGGCGGCGAGGCGCTTGGCGAGGTCCGGCGAGACGTCGCGGCGGGCACCGATGGCGGCGCGGTGATCGGGCGGGGCGCTGCGGGCGAGTTCCACCAGATCGTCGTCGCCGAGCACGGGCGAGAGCCGCAGCACGGGGCCGGCAATGGCCAGCGGGCCACGGGCGAGATGCAGCATGAGCTGACGCGGCAGATCGGCCCGCGCGGCGATCTGCCGGACATATTTCGCCGCCACCGGAATGTCGACGGAATCGAACAGCCGGCGCGCCAGCGTGGCGAAGCGCGCCTGCTCGGCCGGGCCGTGTTCGGGCTCCTGCATATAGAGCTTCACCAGCGCGCGCAACATCTCCGGGCGCGTGTCCTCGTGCCGGCGACGCGCATCGTCGATCAGGTCTTTGAGGCCGGAGCCGGGTGTCGAGGGCATGAGGCAGGCTTGCTGGAGAATCGAGTGGCGCGCGGCACGACAGCCTCGCGAAACCAAGCTAGGGCTGGATCGTTAGCAACCCGTTAACCATGACGGTTTGTTATGGGCCTGTCCGGTTGACGTAACGCAGGCTCGGCTGGCCGTTCCCTGGGCAGCGCGGGCTCCCGCAGCAGCGGAGGACGAGATGGGCTTGATCGTGCCGTTTCCCGTGCGTCGCGTATTGGCGGACATCCGCCCGCGCCGTCCCATTCCCGAAGGCTCGGCGGAAGTCGTCATTCTGCCGGTGGTGCAGATGGTGCGTCCCGCCGTCCCGCTCGGCGTGTCCTGCGCCCCGTGCGAGACGCTATGACGCCCCGTTGCAGCGCGCGAGGTCGAGCCGTGCCTTGACCTGTTCGCGGGCGTCCCGCTCGCGCACCAGCGCGCGGATCAGCACCACCCCCTCGACGCTCGGGGATTCGACCACCAGCCGGTCCGCCGCTGTCACCTCGGCGTCCTCGGGCATGGCGGCGCGCTGCTTGGCGGTCATCAGATCAAGCTCGATCAGGCTGCGGCCGGCCGAGCGGTCGTTGATCGCGTAGAAGGGGAGCCCGTGGCGGGTATAGAACGAGATCGAGGTGTAGTCGTCGGTGGGCGGCACCTGGATCTTCACCGGGCCCTCGGCAAGGTCGTACAGACATACCGCCGAGAGAAAGGCCGGGTCGCTGGCCGGCAGCACGGCGCCTTCCACGCTGGGATCGTCGATCTCGGCCACGGCGTTGATCTCGCCGATGGCGGCGAGCCGGGAATAGGCATCCTGCTCCGCGACATAGGGCATGAGCAGAACGCCCACCAGATGGACGATGCCGCCCAAAACGAGGCCGGCGATGATCGGCAGGATCAGCCGCTTCATGGGCACCGCTCCGTGGTGAGTCGCGGCATGGAAGGCGCGTCGCTGGTGCGGCTGGCGAGGCCGACCGAGGTATCATAGAGCCGCAAGGTGAGGACGATGCGTCCGCGCGCGCCGGTCGGCAGCCAGTTGCCGGGGCGGGCGCGCGGGCCGAGCGCCACGTCCAGCGTACCGTCGCGGTTCCACACGACCTCCGGGCTGGTGAAGCCGCTGCGCTGGGCGGCATTGTCGATCAGCCGGCCGCGCTCGTCGGTCGCGGTGAGGGTCCAGAACCGGGCCTGCGGCACCGTGCCGGACAGGCGAATGTCGCAGCGCCCGTCGAGCGGCTTGCCGGCATCGTCGGTCGCGGCGACGAAGGCGATGCCGTCGGCCAGTTCGAGCGGCAATTCGCCCGCCCGCGCCAGCGCCGCCCGCGCATAGGGATCGGCGTCCTCGGTGCCGGCCTTCGGCCAGGCCTCCCACGCGCCGGCGCGGATCGCCGTCGGCCCGTAGCCACGCATCGTGGTCATCCAGGTGAGGCCGAGGCCGACCACGGCGCCGATGGCGAGCGTCAGGAAAAAGAGCAGGGCGCGCACGGGGCGATCAATCCGATGCGATGACGGGGCGCCCATGGATGGGCGCGCGGGTGCGGAAGGTCAATCCGGCCGTGCGGAACAGGGCCATCATCAGTTGCTGCCGCTCACCGCCGGCCCGACCATCTGGCGCGGATCGGCGGCCGCCGTCGGGCGGCGGATCGGCTGGCGTGCGGCCTCGCGCATCCGGGCGGACAGCGCCATCAGCCGTTCCGCCGCGGCGGGGGAGAGCGTGACCGGGCGGCGGACGCCCTCGATCTGCAGGGCGGAGGCCTGCGCGGCGGCGCCGTCCAGCACCGGCGGGGGCAGGTTGCCGAGGCCGGGCGTGGGTTTGAGTTCGATGCCCTGATGGGCGAAGGCCATCACCTTCTGCCAGGTCATGGCGGGCAGCGAGCCGCCGGTCATCTTGCGGGTCGAGGTGTAGTCGTCATTGCCGAACCAGATGGCGCCGACATAATTGCCGGTGAAGCCGACGAACCAGGCGTCGCGATAGGCGTTGGTGGTGCCGGTCTTGCCGGACACCTTGGTGCCCGCGATCATGGCGCGGCGGCCGGTGCCGTTCTCCACCACGCTGTTCAGCATCGGGTTGATCATGGCGATGATGTTGGGCGGGATGACCTGCTTCGACTTCGGCCCGTCCTGCGCGAAGTTCCACACCGGCTCGCCCGCCGGGGTGCGCAGCTCGATGACGGCGTGGGGCGCCACCGACATGCCGCCATTGGCGAACACCGCATAGCCGGTCGCCTGATCGAGCACCGTGACCTCGGCGGCGCCCAGCGGCAAAGCGCGGGTGATCTTGAGTTCGCTCCTGACGCCCATCGCATGGGCGAGATCGACGATGCGGCCGCGCCCGATGTTCTCGGCGAGCTTGACCGCCACCGTGTTGAGCGAGCGGGTCAGCGCGGTCATCAGGGTGATGGAACCCGCATAGGAGCGGCCGTAATTCTGCGGGCACCAGTTGCCGATGCAGATCGGCCCGTCCACCACAATGGTCTGCGGGGTGTATTTCCCGGTCATCAGCGCAGCGGTATAAACATACGGCTTGAAGGACGAGCCGGGCTGGCGCAGCGCGTCGGTGGCGCGGTTGAACTGGCTTTCGCCATAGTCGCGCCCGCCGACCATGGCGCGCACCGCCCCGCTCGGCTCCATCACCACCATGGCCGACTGGCTGGCGCCGTAATCCTTGCCGAACTGGCGCAGGCTGTCGCGCACGGCGGTGTCCGCCGCCTTCTGGATGTTCGGGTCGAGCGCCGTGCGCACGATGAAGGAACGTTCGGCGAAGCTCTTGGGCAGCGTGTCGACGATGCCCTTCACCTCATTGAAGGCGTAGTCCAGATAATACTCGGGTACGTCGTCCTGCTTGCGGTCAACCGGCGTCGCCGGGTTGCGGCGGGCGCCGAACACCTGGCCCTCGGTCATGAAACCGGCATCGACCAGATTGTCGAGCACCACACTGGCGCGCCCGCGCGCGGCCGGCAGATTGACGTGGGGAGCGAATTTCGACGGCGCCTTGAACAGGCCGGCCAGCATGGCGGCTTCCGCCAGGTTCACGTCGCGGGCGGACTTGCCGAAATAATATTGCGACGCCGCGTCCACGCCGAAGGCGCCGCCGCCCATATAGGCGCGGTCGAGATAGAGCTTGAGGATCTGGTTCTTGGTGAGATGAAATTCGAGCCAGAGCGCCAGAAACGCTTCCTTGATCTTGCGCTCCAGCGTGCGCTCATTCGACAGGAACAGGTTCTTGGCGAGCTGCTGGGTGAGCGAGGAGCCGCCCTGCACCACGCCGCCGGCCCGCGCATTGGACAGGACGGCGCGGAAGGTGCCGGGAATGTCGATGCCGAAATGCTCGTAGAAGCGCCGGTCCTCGGTGGCCAGAACGGCCTTGATCAGGTGGTCCGGGAATTCCTCCAGCGGCACGGTATCATTGTGACGAATGCCACGCTCGCCGATCATGTTGCCATAGCGGTCGAGGAAGGTGACGGACAGTTCGGCCTTCTTCAGCCAGTCATCCGAGGTCTCGCGGAAGGCGGGAATGGCCAGCGCCAGCATGAGCACCGCGCCGACCGCGCCCCAGGTCATGCCCTCCGAGGCGATGGATATGGCCCAGCGGCCGGGGCCCTGCACGTTGAACCGTTCGGTGAAGGCGACGAATCCGTCCCAGCCCGAGCGCAGATTGACGCCGCTGGAATAGATCGTGCTGTCGATCCAGGAATCGATGGCGAGCAGGAAATTGCGCAGGCGGCTGCGGCCCTTGCGGGGCGCGGCCGGCTCCGTGCCGTCCGAAGAACCCTTCGGCTGCGGCTCCGGTTGATGGTCCTGCGGCGTGTCGTTCAAGCCCGATACTCCCTGGGCGCTGACGGCTGCGCGTCCTCACGCGCTTCATTCTGGGCGGCTTCATGGCGATCGGCCGGATCGCCGTCCCGCCGGGCGCATCGGCGCATGAGGGTGCGATCCGGGCTCGCCTTGGCGGAGCCGCAAGGTTATCTAGGCGGAGATTGCCGGATGGTGAAGCGTCTTGTTTCCGGCCTGCCCGTCGTCGCGGATGCTGAATGAGTTCTGAACCAACCGAAACCTTCTGGCTTTCCAAGAGCCTGGAACAGATGGACCCGTCCGAGTGGGAGAGCCTGTGCGATGGCTGCGGGCGCTGCTGCCTGGTCAAGCTGCAGGACGAGGACACCGAGGCGATCGCCTATACCGACATCGGCTGCAAGCTGCTGGACGATGATGGCTGCCGCTGCCGGGATTATCCCAACCGGCAGGCGCAGGTGCCGGACTGCGTGCGCCTGACGCCCGCGACCGTGCGCGCGCTCGACTGGCTGCCGCCCTCCTGCGCCTACCGGCTGGTCGAGGAAGGGCGCGATCTCTACTGGTGGCACCACCTCGTCTCCGGCGACCGGGACACGGTGCATCACGCCGGCGTCTCGGTGCGCGGCAAGGTGGCGGCGCTGGAAGACGACCTGCCGCTGGAGGATTTCATCGAACACCTGGTGCGCTGGCCGCTGCGGCTGCCGCGCGGGGCGGCGGCGAAAACCCGCCCCGCCCGCGCGGCCGCGCCGCTCAAAGCGCCAGCACGCTCCGGTCGACCTGATTGATGTCCTTCACGCCGGTGAGCGCCATGGAGACATCGAGTTCCCGACGCATGATCTTGATGGCCTGGGCGACGCCGGCCTGACCGCCGGCGGCGAGCGACCACAGGAAGGCCTTGCCCATCATGCAGCCGCGCGCGCCGAGCGCCCGCGCCTTGAGAATGTCCTGGCCGGAGGTGACCCCGCCGTCGAACCAGATCTCGGTCTTGTCACCGACCGCGTCCACCACCTTGGGCAGGGCCGAGATGGAGGACACCGCGCCGTCAAGCTGGCGCCCGCCATGGTTGGAGACGACGATGGCGTCGGCGCCGGTGGCGGCGGCGATCTTGGCATCCTCGACGTCCAGCACGCCCTTGAGGATCAGCTTGCCCGGCCAGATCGAGCGCACCCACTCGACATCCTTCCACGACAGAGACGGGTCGAACTGGCCGGCGATCCACTGCGAGAGGGTGGTCAGGCTGTCGCTCTCCTTGCGCACCGCGAGGTTGCCGAAGGAGTGGCGCTTGCCCATCAGCACGCTCGCCGCCCACATCGGCTTGGTGGCGATGTCGAGCGCGTTGGCCAATGTCAGCTTCGGCGGTACGGCCAGACCGTTCTTGATGTCCATATGGCGCTGGCCCTGGATCTGCAGGTCCAGCGTCAGCACCAGCGCCGAGCATTTGGCGGCCTTGGCGCGCTCGATCAGCGATTCCGAGAATTTGCGGTCGCGCATCACATAGAGCTGGAACCAGAACGGCTTGTCGACCGCCGCCGCCACATCCTCGATCGAGCAGATCGACATGGTGGAAAGGGTGAACGGAATGCCGGCGGCATGGGCGGCGCGGCAGCCATGGATCTCGCCGTCGCCGTGGAACAGGCCGGTGAGGCCGGTGGGGGCGATGGCGAGCGGCATCGACACGCTCTCGCCGATCATCGTCGTGGCGGTGCTGCGCTCGGAGACGTCGATCATCACCCGCTGGCGCAGGGCAATCGCGGCAAGGTCCGCCTTGTTGGCCTTCAGCGTCACCTCGTCATAGGAGCCCCGGTCGGCATAATGGAAGATGGCGCGCGGCACTTTGCGCATCGCGATCCGCCGGAGGTCCTGGATATTGGTGACGGTAGCCATCTGCCTTGTCCTTGCGAGGGGAGCGGCGAGCGATCTCGCCTTGGTAAATTTGCTTTACCAGATAAGCCGGATGGTATGAAGTCCGCCAATCCGACGCCGCCACTTGACCGCCGCACTGGAAATCACCAAGAAAAACAAGACGGAACAAGGTGCCATGAACGACAGGCTGCGCGCGCCCAAGCTGGCGGAGATCATTGCCGGTCACATTGAGCGGCTCATCCTGGAGGGCGTGCTGCGGCCCGGCGAAAAGCTGGCCAGCGAGCGCGACCTCGCCGAGCGGCTCGATGTGTCACGCCCCTCGCTGCGCGACGCGCTCCAGCTGCTCGAACAGCGCGGCCTGCTGGCGACCAGCCGCGACGGCACGCGGGTAACGCAGTTCCTCGCCGCCCTGACCGATCCGCTCGCGGGGCTGCTGCAATCCAATGACGGGGTGACGGCGGATTATTTCGAGTTCCGCGCCGCCGTCGAACGCGCCGCCGCCGGCCTTGCCGCGATTCGGGCCACCGAGCCGGAGCGGCAGGCGATTGCCGACGCGCTTGACGAGATGGTCGCCGCCCATGAGGCGCAGGATGCCGACCGCGAGGCCGAGGCTGACATCGTGCTGCACCGGCTGATCTACGCCGCCTCGCACAATCTGGTCATCCTGCACGTCATGCGGGCTTTTCTCGACATGCTGCGGCGGGACATTTTCTTCAACCGCACCAGCCTGTTCGCCCATGCCGACTTCCGCGACACGCTGCTCGCCCAGCACCGGGCGATCGGCGAGGCCATCCTGACCGGCGATCCGGCGGCGGCGCAGGAGGCGAGCGAGGCGCACATGACCTTCACCGGGCAGAGCGTCGAGACCTTCCGCCGCGACGAGGCACGCGAGGATCTCGCCGTGCGCCGGCTCAACCGCTCGACGCTGCTGGCGGGGTGACGGCGGATTTCGCGGGGCGCAGCCTCACGATCCCCAGCACCAGCGCGCAGCCGACCCCGATCACCCCGGCACCGAATAGCTGCGGCAGGGAGAGCGGTTCGCGCAGGATGAGCGTGCCGACCAGCACCGCCACACCGGTTACCGCGAACTCCACGCTGATCGCCCTCGTGGGGCCTATGGTGTTGATAAGACGGAAGTAAAGCACATAGGTCGCGGCGCTCATGAGCACGCCGAGGGTGGCGATGGCGAGGAAGTCTAGCGCCGTCGGCAGGGCCGGGACGGACTCCACCAGCAGAAGCGGCAAAGTGAGCAGCCCGCCGGAGAGAAAAGCGCCGATGGTTACCTCGATCGAGCCGACGCCCTTGAGTCGGCGGCCGGCATAGACGCTGCCATAGGCGGCGCACAGGGTGGAGCCCAGCGTGACGGCGCAGCCGGTGAGGAAGCCGCTCGTGACTGGCACGGCGGGAAAGCCGACAAGCAATATTATACCGACAGCGCCGAGCGCGATGCCCGCGACCGCGCCGGCGGTCAGCTGCTCCACCCCCCAGAACCGGGCGATGAGCATGGAGAAGACCGGGATGGTGGCGACCAGAATCGCCGACATGGCGGTGCCGATCAGCGGCAGGCCATAGGCCAGGAACACCAGCTGGCCCGCCACCGTGGTCGCCCCGACAATCACCAGAGGCTTGATGCCGCAGGAGAAATCGAGCTTGCGGCGCATCGCGCGGGTGATCGCCAGCAGCGTCGCGGCGGCGATGAAGGCGCGGAACGACACCGCACCGGCCCAGCCGAAGCCCTGCACCGCCTGCGTCATCACAAGAAAGGACAGTCCCCAGGCGATCGCCAGGAACAGATAGGCGGAAAGGTCTTTCGCATTCATCGTTTCGGCGCCAGCATGGGGGACGCAGTCTCCCGCGGCCGATGGAGGCCAAGCTAAATCGCCGCGGCGGGCTGTCAATCCAGCCGATCTGAGGTTAAACAACGCGCATGAAACCGACCGATACCTTCAAGGACCGCCGCGAGACCGCCGCTGCCGCCAAGGCCCGCCTGCTGGAACAGCTCGCCAAGCGCCCCGCCGCCGATGATCCCGCCGTGCTCGCCCGCGCCGCCGAGCGCAAGGCCCAGGCTGAGGCGCGCGCCGCCGCTGCCGAGGCCAAGCGCATCGCCAAGGAAACCCGCCTCGCCGAGGAAGTCGCTGCCCGCGAGGCGGCGGCTGCCGCCGAGATCGCGGCGCGCACCGCGGCTCTGGAGCAGGCCAAGGCCGATATTGTCGCCGCCAAGGCCAAGCGCGATGAGCGTTACGCCGCCCGCAAGATGCGCACCGGCAGGCGGTGATTTAATACCTCCACCCTGTTCTTGAGCGTTGCTTTGTCAGCCGGCCGCGCGCTGGCCGGCGAACTGGCCGCCATAGCGGCGCTGGGGAATGCCCAGCGTCTGCTCAAGGATCAGCTGACATACCTTCATACCGGCGCGCAGGCGGATCGGGCGCGGCCCGAGATTGATGATCTCGAGCTGGATGCGCCCTGTCGAGCCGGCGTGAATGGTCGGTGCAGTCAGGTGGACGATCAGGCCGATGCGTGCGAGCGAACTCTTGCCCTCGACCCGCGCGGCCAGCCGCGCCCCGGCGCCGAAGTCGACCCGCTCCAGAGTCCAGCCGAGCACCAGCCGGCCGGGATCGAGCACGAAGCCCTCCTCGCCGATCTCGATGTCATCCGCCATCCCGGTGATCGCCTCGCGGAACGTATAGCCGGGCCCCGCCGGATCGATCACCGGATCCTCGTCCGGCGCCGGCTCCCGGTAGAGGGTGAGCCGGCTGTCGAGCCGCAGATCGACGCCATTCGGCGCGTAGAAATCCGCCGGCGGCGGCGGATCGATGCACAGCGTGCCGGCGGCAAGCGCATCGGTGATATCGCGGTCGGTCAAAATCACGGGCTCAGGCCTCGCTGGCAGCGCAACGGGAGCGAATCGGTAGCACGCTTCGCGGAGCGGGCAAACGCGGGGGCACGCCGCAGGTTCCGCGCCGGGTGTTGGCGGGCGCGCGGGGCCACCGCCCGACGCCGGCCTCGCTCTGCCGCAAGGTCATTGGGCCCGCGCAAGCCGATCCCTGCGAAATCGCAAGGCCGACCTCTTGTGCTCGCCCCGCCCGGCCTCGATCTTGCTGGCGATCCTCGTCCCATACCGGCGGCCCCCCGGCCGCCTCAGGAGTAGTTGTTCCATGACCGACCGTCCGAAGATCCTCGGCATTTCCGGCAGCCTGCGCGCCGGCTCCTTCTCCACCGCCGTGCTGGAGGCGCTGCAAAGCGCGCTCGCCGACAAGGCCGAGCTGACCGTGTTCCGGCTGAACGATGTCGAGATGTACAACCAGGACGAGGACACGCAGACCCCGCCGGCCGGGGCGGCGGCGCTGCGCGCGGCCATCGCCGCGGCGGATGGCGTCATCCTCGCCTCGCCCGAATATAATTACGGCACCTCCGGCGCCATGAAGAACGCCATCGACTGGGGCTCGCGCCCCTATGGCAAGGGCGCGCTGCGCGGCAAGCCGGCGCTCGTGCTCACCTCCTCGCCCGGCTCGACCGGCGGCATCCGCGCCCAGGCGCAGGTCCGCGAGACGCTGAGCGCGGCCGGCTGCCGGGTCATCGACTACCCCCACCTCGCCATCCCCAACGTCGCCGACAAGGTGAAGGACGGCGCCTTCACCGACGAGAAGACCCAGGGCTTCGTGGTCGGCGGCGTCGACGCGCTGCTGAAGGAGATCCACCTGCTGGCCCACGCCAAGGCGCACGCGCTCTGAGGGGGGCGCCGGCCCTAAGGCGTGGCCGGCTGCCCCGCCTGAGCCGGCGGTTCTTCACCTCTCCCCGTGGGGGAGAGGTCGGCGCGAAGCGCCGGGTGAGGGGGCACGCGGGTTCCGCCTGAAGCGTCCCGGCCCCTCACCCCACCCCTCTCCCCGACGGGGAGAGGGGGCGTGTCGCGCTGGGCGGCAGCGTTGCCCTTTTTACGACCCGCAATCCGTATCCCCGTAATGGCCGGGCGTGTCCCGGCCTTCCACCTGTCGAGGGGGGCAATTTCTGGGCTGGAGCTTCATCTTTGCCAGAAAATGAAGCTGGATATTATGCGGCTGATTGATGATTAATCAAATTATCAAATTCATTCAGCCTACCATTTTCGAAATTCTATTTGTTTCATATGTTCAATTATTGCGGCGTCACATGAAATATCCGCATTTGGCATGGCAAATCTGATTGAATTGAAAATTGGTAGCCACATGCTTTTTTCAGGGAGTATCAGGCCTTTTCAGGGAGTATCAGGCCTATAGATTTTCTGTATTTTAATTTTCGATCAATCCCTGCGCCTATGCTAATATCAATGTTTAAGTTTCGATGACTATCAATTAATGCTCGATTCAAGCTCGCTCGGGTGCTCCAAGCTAAATAGTCTGCCGCCTGTAAAGGCATGCATTCTTCGCTGTTTTCAAAAATAGGTGGTTTGCCGTAGATCCCACCCAGATTTTCATGTGGTTTGCTTGCATTCCAACCTCGAATGAGTCGATTGGATTCGCTAGAATAGTCAAAAATAAAATCAATTTCTACATTTGAAGGTAGTAATTCATTGAATAAATCTCTACCTACAGCTAGTCCGTCTAATAGCGCCTGAAAGCAAAATCGAATTATAAAAATATCTTTCAGAAAATTTAAATCCGTTCCGTTAATTTTAAATCGGCTGCATGCCGTTTCAAATTCTCTAAATGAAACCGCTGAAAATATCGGGGTCGCAACGAGTTCGTCGATTGCCCTTGTAAACGGAGCAATAGTCTCTTCCCGACTTGGGCGAGCCATCATGGCGGACGCCTTAAATTCTCGAACTCCGTTTTTGTTGTGGGGAGCCCAAGGTAATAGAATTTTCCAATCACTAGAGAAACGCGACCATTCTTCCGGTTCAGCAATGAAACCGGCTAGGACGAACCATCCAGTGCGATCTTTTTCAAAACTATCATCAATGTAAGCGCGCAAGACCATGAGAGGCCATTTCTTCGCACGTGATGTGAGCGCCGCGATAATCGCCGCCACTGCCTCGGCCGGGGAATGTTCCACAGCTTGGTTGCTCGCGTCATTATAGCTCTAGGTACGTAGATCGCAATTCTAGGAAAATAGTCCTTGACAGCACGACGCTGGCAGGGTAGGTTTCGGTCATGCTCCACAGTTGCGTCGAGGGGCCGGGTGCTTCCGCCCGGTTGCCGCGGCGAATGCGATAGACGCCATCCTCCCGTCGGCCTTCGGGCCGGCTTTTTCATGCCGGCGTGACCGGCGCCGTGCCTCGGCCTTGCCAGACCTTTCACCCCATTCCCTCGGGAGGCGCCATGTCGGTTCCCGCTCATGTCATCACGCCGGAGGCGCTCGATGAGGCGCGCCGGCTTTATGAGCGCAGCAATGTGCCGGTGCAGCAGATCGCCGCCATGCTCGGTATTTCCAAATCCACCCTGAACAGCCGCATCCCCGGCTGGGGCTGGACCCGGCGGGCGGGGCGTATTCCGCCCGCTATGCCGTCTCCCGCACCGCTTCCCATCCCGCCCGCACCCGACGGGCCGCCGCTGGCCGCCCTGCCGGGCGCGCCTCTGGTGCCGGCGCTGCCGGTTGCGGGCGGCGACCTCATCACCCGGCTGGTCGCCCGCATCGAGGCGGAGATCGGCGCGGTCGAGCGGATCGTCGCGCGGGCGGGGCTCGCCCCTCATGGCGCGGCCGAGGCCGAGCGGGCCGCGCGCACGCTGGCCATTCTCGTGCGCTCGCTGCGCGAACTGGCGGCGCTCTCGCGCAACGCACCGGAGGAGGACGCCGATGATGCCGCCGGACGCGATGCCGACGCCTTCCGACGCGAGCTTGGCGCAACGCTTGAGCGCGTGCTGGCAGGCCGGAAAGCTCCCTGAGGCGCTGGCCGCGCTTGACCCCGCCGCCTGCCGCTGGCTGCTGCACCACTGGCCGCTGATCGGTCGGCCGGCCCAGCATCCCCCCGAACAGGCGCAGGGCGGCGGCGACTGGCTGACCTGGCTGGTGCTGGGCGGGCGCGGCGCCGGCAAGACGCGGGCGGGCGCCGAATGGGTGCGCGCGCTCATTCATGGCCGGGCCGGGCCACGGGCGGGGCGCATCGCGCTGGTGGCCGAGACCTTCAACGATGTGCGCGAGGTGATGGTGGAGGGCGTCTCCGGCCTGCTCGCCATCCACCCCCGGGCTGAGCGCCCTGTCTGGGAGCCGACCCGGCGGCGGCTGGAATGGCCCAATGGCGCGGTGGCGCAGGGCTTTTCCGCCGAGGACCCGGAGGCGCTGCGCGGTCCGCAATTCGATGCCGCCTGGTGCGATGAACTCGCCAAATGGCGCCACGCGCAGGCGAGTTTCGACATGCTGCAATTCGGCCTGCGGCTCGGCGCCCGGCCGCGCCAGATGGTGACGACCACGCCCCGCCCGAGCGCGCTGATCCGCGCCCTGCTGGCCGATCCGCGCAGCGCGATCACCCGCATGGGAACAGCAGAGAACGCCGCCCATCTCGCCCCGAGCTTTCTCGACACGGTGGTCGGGCGCTATGCCGGCACCCGGCTCGGCCGGCAGGAACTGGCCGGCGAGCTGATCGAGGACCGGCCGGACGCGCTGTGGAACCGGGCGGCGCTGGAAGCCGCGCGGGAGGAGATGGCGCCGGAGCTGATGCGCGAAAAGCTGGTGCGCATCGTCGTGGCGGTCGACCCGCCGGCGTCCTCGCGCCGCACGGCCGATGCCTGCGGGCTGGTCGCCGCCGGGATCGACCGCGACGGATTGGTCCATGTGCTGGCCGATGAGAGCGCGCAGGGCCTGACGCCGACCGCCTGGGGCGCGCGGGCGGTCGGGCTGTTCCATCGGCTGTCCGCCGACCGGGTGGTGGTGGAGATCAACCAGGGCGGGGAGATGGTGCGTACCATTCTCGCCGGCATCGACCCCGCCGTGCCGGTGCGCGAGGTGCGGGCCACACGCGGAAAATGGCTGCGCGCCGAGCCGGTCGCCGCGCTCTACGAGCAGGGCCGCGTGCGCCATGCCGGGGTGTTTCCGGCGTTGGAGGACGAGATGTGCGACTTCGCGCCGGAGGGCCTGTCCAATGGCCGCTCGCCGGACCGGCTCGACGCGCTGGTCTGGGCGGTGACGGCGCTGGCGCTCGGCCCCCAGTCCGCGCCGCGCGTGCGGCGGGTGTGAGGGCGCGTCCGGGGACGGCCATGACGGCCTGTTAATTCAGACCGCCCGCTACCGCCCCATCGCCCGCGCCGTCGCGTCGATCCAGGCGCGCTGCGGGCCGATCAGCGTCGCGCCGGTGACGCCGCCGCAGCCGCGCGCGCCGCCCGCCGCCGTCGACCAGCCGATGATGCCGGCGACCGTGCCGTCGAGCAGGACCGGCCCGCCGCTGTCGCCGGTGCAGCCGCCTTTGGCTGCGCCGTCTGACAGGCGGACCATGATGCCGCCGGTGGTGCCGATGCTCGGCAGTTCCACCCGGCGCAGCGTGCCGGCGGATTTGCCGTCGCCGTCCTTCGTCACCCCGAAGCCGGCGATGACGAAGCCGGTGCGGCGGGCGGGCAGTGCCAGCTCGGACGTCAGCGTCGCCGGGCGGAAGCTCGCCGGTAGCGGCTCGGACAGGCGCACCAGCGCGAGGTCGGGCGTCGGGCGCCGGGTGTCGAAGGAGTTCGGGTCGAAGCCGGGATGCACGGCGATGCGGTTGATGGGGATCAGCCGCGGGCCCGCCGCCTCGAACACCGCCACCGCGTAATCGGCCGCCGGCTGCACGCAATGGGCGGCGGTGAGCAGCACGCTCGGCGCCAGCACCACGCCGGTGCAGGCCGCCCCGCGCGTCGAGACGATCATCGCCGTCTCCGCCTTCAGCGCCGCCTCCGCCGGCACGCCGCCGACAATGGCGCGCGCGGGCAGGGCGAGGCAGGCGAGGGCGGCGAGAGTAAGGACGAGGCGGCGCATGGGTGGTTCCGGCGAGGGGGTGGGCGACGGGGCTGTATGAAGGCGGGCGTGCGAAGGCGGGCGTGCCACTAGAGGAGCCCTTGTCGCCGCGCCCGTCGGCGCCGTCAATCCGCACCGGCCCGACCCTGCGTCCCGGCCGCACTCACACCGTCATCCCCGGACTTGATCCGGGGATCCACGACTTTCGCACCCGCGCCCGGCCAGGACGTGGATGGCCGGACCAAGCCCGGCCATGACGGCGCGAGGCGGATCATCGTTGCGCGCAGCTCGTCCGGGGAACGGGGCACCTCAAGCCGCCTGCGTGCTTCGAGGCCGCCTGCGGCGGCACCTCAGCATGACGCTCATTCCCTCACACATCGTCATCCTGAGGTGCGAGCGCAGCGAGCCTCGAAGGATGTCGTTGCCCCGCCACCCTCCCATCCCCCCCACTCAAGAGGCGCCCATGCCCGCCCTTCTTCTCGCCGGGCCGCCGGCCGAGCCGCTGACCCTTGCCGAGGCCAAGGCCTATCTGCGCGTCGACCATGAGGCCGAGGATGCGCTGATCGCCGCGCTGCTGACCAGCGCCCGCGCCACCGTCGAGGCGCTGACGCGGCGCGTGCTGATCGACCAGAGCTGGCGGATCGTGCGCGATGCCTGGCCGGCCTCCGGGCTGATCCCGGCGCCGGTGAATCCGCTGCGCGACCTGCTGGCAGTCAAGCTGATCGACGCGGCCGGCGGGGAGACGGCGCTGCCGCTGTCCGCCTTCACGCTCGATGTGGCGCGCCTGCCCGGCCTGATCCGGGTGGACCGCGCGGCGGTGCCGGCGCCGGGACGGGCGCTTGCCGGCATCGTCCTCAACATAACCGCCGGGCACGGGTCCAGCGCCGACCATGTGCCCTCGCCGCTGGTCGAGGCGGTGCGGGTGGTGCTGGCGCATTTCTACGAGCATCGCGACGTGCCGGGGCCGGGCGCGGCCTTTCCCGCCCGGCTCGATGCGCTGATCGCGCCGTTCCGGGTGACGCGGCTATGAGCGCGCTCCCGGTTTCGGCGCTGCGCCACCGGCTGGTGCATGAGACGCCGCTCGAGACGCCGGACGGGCAGGGCGGGGTGACCCGCATCTTCCTCGCGGTGGATGCGCTGTGGGGCGCGATCGAGACGGGGGCGACCCCCGCCGAGATGGCCGACCGGCCGGGCGCGGTGCTCGCCCATCGCGTGACGATCCGCGCGCCCGCCACGGTGCAGCCGGGCGACGTTCTGCGGCTGGGGGCGCGGCGTTTCACCGTCGAGGCGGTGAGCGATCCCGAGGGGCGCGGGCGCCGCCTCGTCTGCGAGTGTCGAGAGGAAACGCCATGAAGTTCGAGGTGCGGATGAAGGGCCTCGCGGCGCTCGCCCGCCGGCTGGCGCAGATCGCGCAGCGGGGGCGCCGATGAGCGTGAGTCCCGCCAATGCGCTGCGCGCCGCGCTCCACGCCACGCTCGTCGCCGATGCCGCGCTGACCGCCGCCCTGGGCGGCCCGCGCATCCATGACGTGCCGCCGGCGTCGCCGGAATTTCCCTATGTCACGCTCGGCGAGGCGCAGCTGATCGATGCCTCGACGGCGACCGAGACCGGCCATGAGCACCGGCTGACGCTCAACGTCTGGTCGCGTCAGGGCGGGCATGGGCAGGCCCATCATCTCGCCCATCTCGTGCAGGCCGTGCTGCACGACGCGCCGCTGGCGCTCGACGGGCATCGCCTCGTCAATCTGCGGGCGACCAGCGCCGAGATTCGCCGCGAGGGTGGCGGGCGGACCTACCGCGCGCTGCTGCGCTTTCGCGCGATGACCGAAACCGATTGAGGTTTTCCGCGCGCGCGAGCGAACCGCGCCAAGGGATTCCACCGACTCATGAATCGGCGTGAAGTTGATTCAGAAGATGAGGTCACTTGCGGCGATTTCCTGAATCAAGCCGCGAAGTGGGGCGACGCCATCCCGGCGCCGGATCGGACTTAATCTGCCACATCAGGGTTAACGCTCCCTGAATACACGCCATTACCACCCATTGCCAGACAAGGAGACCCGCCATGGCGGCGCAGAAGGGCAAGGACCTGTTGCTGAAGCTGCATGACGGCAGCGCCCTCATCACCGTCGCCGGGTTGCGCTCGCGGCAGATCGCCTTCAACACCGAGCCGGTCGACGTGACCCATGCCGAGAGCGCCGGGCGCTGGCGCGAGCTACTGGCCGGCGCCGGGGTGAAGCGCGCGGCGATCGCCGGCTCCGGCCTGTTCAAGGACGCCGCGTCGGATGCGCTGATCCGCCAGAGCTTCTTCGACGGCGACATCCGGCAGGGCCAGGTGGTGGTGCCGGATTTCGGCACGCTGACCGGCCCGTTCCAGATCACCAGCTTGGAAATCGCCGCCGAGATCGCCTTCGTGGCGCTGTGAGGGGGCCGCCGCACCGCCCTCGCGCCGCCGGGTGCTCGCCACCGGCACCAGCGCCGGGCTCGACATTCACGCGGTGTACTGAGATGGCCGGCTCGCTCGGCCTTTCCCTTGGCTTCGGCCCCGGTGCCGCGCGGCGGCGCGCCGGTCCGTCGCGGGCGCCGCTCGATGGGCTGGCGCTCTACGCAGCCCATGGCCTGCGGCGGATGTTCTCCGCCCATACCGGCCCGCTGCTGCGGGCGCGGCGCGGCTCCGACCATGCGCAGGCCGATTTCGGCCCGCGCGGCGATGGCTGGCTGGACATTGCGGCGCTGCTTGCCTGGGGCGGCAGCGCCAGCGTGTTCCTCGTGACGCTTTATGACCAGACCGGCAATGACCGCCATGCCGGCCAGAGCAGCGCCGGTGCGCAGCCCCGGCTGGTGCAGGCGGGAAGCGCCGAGCTGGGCCCCGGCGGGCGGCCAGTTGCGCTGTTCGACGGCATCGACGACTGGCTGGCGATCAGCGACAGCCTCGCCTTCTCGCAGGCGCAGGCGAATCTCACTCTGGCCGCCGTGGTGGCCCGCACCGGCGTCAATGCCGCCGCCGGCAACCAGCAGATTGTCTACGCGCCGTCCGGCGGGACGTCCGTGCTGACCCGCGCCAGCCTCGCTCTGTTCGCGGCGGATGGCTACCGGGCGGTGGCCGGCGGGCGGCGCCTCGACACCGATGCGTTCACGCGCGTGACGGCGGCCGACGCGCTGGCGCCCGGCATCTGGGGGCGGCTGATCGGCCGGGTCCGCTATGGCGCGGCGCAGGCCGATATCGTCGTCAACGGCGCCAGCACCAGCGGCCCCTTCCAGACCGCCGGCACGAGCGCGAACACGGTGCAGGGCGCGCGCGTGCTGATCGGCGCCACCAATACGAATGGCGAACCCTTCAGTGGCGGGCTGTCCGCCGTGCTGCTCGCCCAGACGGCGCTGGATGTGGCGGCGCTCGATGCCGCGCTCGGCCAGATGCTGCCCTGACACTCCTTCCAGCGGAGACCTTGCATGACCGCGTCGAGCTTCGACGGGGCGCTGCGGCGCGTCCTCGTCCATGAGGGGGGCTATGCCGACCATCCCGCCGACCCCGGCGGGGCGACGATGAAGGGCATCACCCAGCGCGTCTATGATGGCTGGCGGCGCCGCAACGGCCGCGCGCTGCGCCCGGTGCGGCGGATCGCGGCGGATGAGGTGGCGGCGATCTACCGCGCGCAATATTGGGACGCGCTGCGCGCCGACGACCTGCCGGCGGGGCTGGATTACTGCCTGTTCGACGCCGGGGTGAATTCCGGCCCGGCGCAGGCGGCCAAATGGCTCCAGCGCGCGCTCGGCGTCGCCGCCGATGGGCAGATCGGCGAGGCGACGCTCGCCGCGCTGATGGCCGCCGAGGTGCCCGAACTGATCGCGGCGGTGTGCGAGCGGCGCCTCGCCATGCTGCGTTCGCTCAGGACGTTCCGCCATTTCGGCGCCGGCTGGAGCCGCCGTGTCGGCGAGGTGCGGGCGGCGGCGCTGGCGATGGCGGCGGGCCGCGACAGCGCCGCACCGGAGCACCCGGCGGCGGGGCGGGCGCGGCCGTCCGATGCGCGGCTCGCCCGCACGCCGGAAGGGGCGGCCGGCCTTCTCGCCGGCCTGGGCGGGCTCGGCGCGGTGGTGGCCGAACAGGCCGACCGCCTGGCCCCGCTCGCCGCCTATGGCGGGCCGCTGAAATGGGTCTTCGCCGCGCTCATGCTGGCCGGTGTCGGGCTCACCCTGCGCGCCGCGCTCTCCCGCATTCGGGCGGGGGAGGCGGCATGAGTCTGATCCTCGGACTGATCGCCTCGCCGGCCGGGCGGCTGGCGGGGGCGCTGCTGCTCGCCGGCCTGCTGGCGGGCGCGATCTATCTCAAGGGACGCCATGAAGGGCGGGCGGCCTGTCTGGCGCAAGGAGAACGCGATGTCGTGGAGACCATTGAGCGGGCGAATCATGCGCGCGCTGCTGCTGACCAGCGCCTTGCCGACCCTCGCCGGCTGCGCGAGCCTGACGCCTTCCGCCGCGAGTAGAGGCGCGTGCGGCGCCTTCCGGCCGATCAGCTGGGCCGACGCCGACACCGACCCGACCATCCGGCAGGTGAAGGCGCACAACGCCGTCGGCCGCGCGCTGTGCGGCTGGGGCCGGGCAGGCTGATATCCCGGACGCCTGTCGCGTGAGCCGAACGAGGCTCCCGCCGGTCACCACGTCATCCCCGGGCTTGACCCGGGGATCCACGTCTTTCTCGCCACCCAAGTCGTGGATGGCCGGGCTGATCCCCGGATCAAGTCCGGGGACGGCCATGACGGCGCAGAGCGGGAGGTGGCGGGGCGCGCCGCGCGATCCGGGATCGGCCTGCGGCCGTCCGGGATGACGTATCCGGGCGCGCCGCACCTGACATCGCCCTTTTGTGGTGGCATTCTCCGCCCGCCGCGCGAACAGGCGCGGCGCGTGCCGAGGAATTGCCGTGCGACTTCTTGTTGTCGAGGACGATCCCGATCTGAACCGCCAGATGCATGAGGCGCTGGTCGATGCCGGTTATGCCGTCGACCGCGCCTTCGATGGCGAGGAAGGCCATTATCTCGGCGAGACCGAGCCCTATGACGCGGTGGTGCTCGATATCGGCCTGCCGAAGATGGACGGGCTGTCCGTGCTCGAATCCTGGCGGCGTGCCGGCAAGAAGATGCCGGTGCTGATCCTCACCGCGCGCGACCGCTGGAGCGACAAGGTGCAGGGCTTCGATGCCGGCGCCGACGACTATGTCGCCAAGCCCTTCCACATGGAGGAGGTGCTGGCCCGCATCCGCGCGTTGCTGCGTCGCTCCGCCGGCCATGCGGCGAGCGAACTGACCTGCGGGCCGGTGATGCTCGATACCCGCTCGGGCCGGGTGACGGTGAACGGCCAGTCGGTGAAGCTCACCTCGCATGAGCATCGCCTGCTGGCCTATCTGATGCACCATGCCGGGCGGGTGGTCTCCCGCACCGAGCTGGTGGAGCATCTCTACGATCAGGATTTCGACCGCGATTCCAACACGATCGAGGTCTTTGTCGGCCGGCTGCGCAAGAAGCTCGATGTCGACGTGATCCAGACCGTGCGTGGGCTGGGCTATCTTCTGGTGCCGCCGGAACCGCCGCGTTGATGCGCGCCCGCTCGATCGCGCTCCGCCTCTTCGTCTCGGCCACGGTCGTGATGGTGGCGGTGCTGCTGCTCACCGGCTTCACCCTGTCCTCGCTGTATCGCGGGGCGGTGGAGCGGGCGTTCGACCAGCGGCTCGACGTGTATCTCAAGACCATCGTCGCCGATGTCGCCAACGCGCCGGCCGGCACCATGCCCGAGCCGACCACGCTGGGCGATCCGCTGTTCAACTTCCCCATCTCCGGCTGGTACTGGCAGATCACCCGGCTGGACGGGGCGGCACGGCAGGTGAAGACCTCGCGCTCGCTGCCCGAGGGCACGCTGCCGCTTCTGGTCGAGCGCGACGAGCGGGCCGAGCTTTCGGGCCTGCGCGAGGCCTATGCGCGCGGGCCCTCGCAGCAGAACCTGCGGGTGGTCGAGCGCATCGTCGATCTCGGCGAGGATGGGCGCTACGCGGTGGCGGTGGCGGCCGATGCCGGCGAGATCGAGGAGGAGGTGGCGGGGTTCAACAACTCGCTGGCGGTGACGCTCGCCGTGCTCGGTGCCGCTTTCCTGCTCACTCTTTTGTTCCAGGTCCTCTTCGGCCTGCGCCCGCTCAAGCGCATGCTGGCCGCGCTCTCCGCCGTGCGGGCGGGCCGGGCCGACCGGATCGAGGGCGACTACCCGATCGAGATCGCCCCGCTGGCGGCGGAGGTGAACGCGCTGATCGAGACCAATCGTGAGATCGTCGAGCGGGCGCGCACCCATGTCGGCAATCTCGCCCATGCGCTGAAGACGCCGATCAGCGTGTTACAGAACGAATCCACCCGTGCCGCCGGGCTGAACCCCGATGACGGCCTCGCCGCCAAGGTGAGCGAGCAGGCGCAGATCATGAAGGGGCAGGTGGCCCATCATCTGGAGCGGGCCCGGATGGCGGCGCGCGCCTCCGTGGTCACCTCGGTGGAGGAGGTCGGGCCGATCGTCGAAAAGCTCGCCGGCACGCTCGCCAAGGTCTACCGCACCAAGGGCGTGGAGGTGGAGACCGCGCCCATGCCGGCCCTGATGCCCGATCTGCGCTTTCGCGGCGAGCGGCAGGATCTGGAGGAGATCCTCGGCAATCTCATCGACAACGCCTGCAAATGGGCCGAGACCCGCGTGCGCGTCGCGGTCGAGCTGCTGCCGGGAACGGGCGGGCAGCGCGATTTCTTCGAGATCGTCATCGACGATGACGGCCCCGGCCTCACCCCGGCCCAGCAATCTCAGGCGCTCCAGCGCGGCAAAAGGCTCGACGAGACCAAGCCGGGCTCGGGGCTCGGCCTGTCCATCGTCACCGAACTTGCCGCGCTCTATGGCGGCGCCCTCGCCATGGAACGCGCGCCGCTGGGCGGGCTGCGCTGCCGGGTGCGCCTGCCCGCGGCCTGACCGGCGGTGGCCGGGCCGGGTGACGGGGCCGCGGTTTCGCCCTATTCCTGACGCCTTCTGCCGGCCGGTCGGCTGCTTCGCGGTAGTTTCTGGAAGGATTTTTCATGCGCGCTATTCAACTCGTCGCTCTTGGCCTCATCGGCGCCACCCTCGCGGGCTGTACGGCCACGCAGGAGAACCCGAACATGGTCGGCGGCGCCACATTGGGCGCGGTGACCGGCGGCGTGATTGGCGCCATTGCCGGACGCAACGTGGCGGGCGCCGCGATCGGCGCGCTGGCCGGCGGTCTCATAGGCGGCGCCATCGGCAGCGCGCTCGACGAGCAGGACCGCCAGCGGGCCCAGCAGGCCGAGATCCAGGCGCTCGAATATGGCCAGCCCGGCGCGCCGGTGAGCTGGCGCGGCGATGACGGCGCCTATGGCACCATCGTGCCCGGCCCGGCCTATGCGCGGGGCGGCTCGCCGCGCTGCCGCGAATACACCCACACCATCTACATCAATGGCCAGCCGCAGACCGCGCGCGGCACCGCCTGCCGCAACCCGGACGGGACGTGGACCCCTGTGGCGGGCTGAACCCGGCCGCGCGCCCGCCCCTTCGCCTTCACGCTCGCGTGAGAGATGCCGCAGAGTCGCCTAAGCGCGGGCCTGCGGCGATCCGACTGAGGGTGATACGGATTGGCGGGAGCGCGCCCGTCAGCTACCTCAGCGCATTAGAGGAAGACTAATGTCGCTGTGGATTGCCATTACCCTGATGACCGGCGCCGCCATTCTGGCCGTGCTGTGGCCCCTGCGCGTGCGCCGGGGGGCGAGTGCCGAGCCTGCCGGCAACGAGGTGGCGAGCGAGCCGGCGCTGGCGGACCTTGCCGTCTATCGCGACCAGCTGGCCGAGATCGAGCGCGACCGCGCCTCCGGCCTGATCGGCGCGGCCGAGGGCGAGGCGGCCCGTACCGAGGTCGCCCGCCGCATCCTGCGCGCCTCCGCCGAGGCGGAGGGGGCGGTGGGAGCGGGCGGCAATGCGGACCGGCGCCGACGCGTCGCGGCCGTGGCCGGGCTCGTCGGCATACCCCTGATCGCCGGCTCGCTCTATATCGCGCTCGGCTCGCCCGGCTACGGCCCGCAGCCGCTCGCCGCCCGGCTGGAGGCGCGGCCCGAGCAATCCGACATCGCCATTCTCATCCGCAAGGTCGAGTCGCATCTGGAGGCCAACCCGCAGGACGGGCGCGGCTATGAGATCATCGCCCCGATCTATGCCCGCATCGGCCGGCTGGACGACGCGGCGCGGGCCTGGAGCAACGCCATAAGGCTGCTCGGCTCCACCCCGCAGCGCCAGACCGGGCTGGGCGAGGCGCTGATCGCGCAGGCCGGCGGGGTCGTCACCACGGACGCCAAGGCGGCCTTCGCCGCCGCGCTGGCGGCCGACCCGAAGGACCCCAAGGCGCGCTATTTTCTCGGCCTTGCCGCCGAACAGGACGGGCAGCCCCAGCAGGCGGCCGCGATCTGGAGCCAGCTTGCCGCGGACACCCCCGCCGACGCGCCCTGGCTCGGCCTCGTGCAGCAGGCGCTCGCCCGTGTCGGGGCGCCGGTTCCCGCACCCGCTGCTGGCCCGAGCGCGGCCGAGGTGGCCGCCGCCGGCGACCTGTCGCCCGAGCAGCGCCAGCAGATGGTGCGCGGCATGGTCGACCGGCTCTCGGCCCGCCTCGCGCAGAATGGCGACGACCTCGACGGCTGGCTGCGCCTGATGCGCGCATGGACCGTGCTCGGCGAGGCCGACAAGGCCAAGGCGGCGGTGAGCGACGCGCGCACCCATTTCGCGCGCGACGATGGCGCGCTCGGCCGCATCGACGCGCTCGCCCGCGAACTCGGCCTCGGGAGCTGAAACCATGACCCGCAAAGGGCGCCGCCTCGTTCTCATCTCCGCCGCGCTCGGCGTGCTCGGCATCGCCGCCGGGCTGGTGCTGTTCGCGCTGAACGACACCATCGTGTTCTTCCGCGCCCCGAGCGAGATCGCCGCCGAGCGTACCGCGCCGGGCACGCGACTGCGGCTCGGCGGGCTGGTGAAGGATGGCAGCGTGGTGAGGCAGGACAACGCCCATGTGCGCTTCGTCGTCACCGATGGCGGCGCCGACATCGCGGTGGCCTATGCCGGAATCCTGCCGGACCTGTTCCGGGAGGGGCAGGGCGTCATCGCCGAGGGCGTGATGGAGGGCGATGGCAGCTTCCGCGCCGACACCGTGCTCGCCAAGCATGACGAGAAGTACATGCCCAAGGAAGTCGCCGACGCGCTGAAGAAACAGGGCGTCTGGAAGGAAGGCGAGGCGACGCAATGAACCCGGAAATCGGCCAATACGCGCTGGTGCTGGCGCTCGCGCTGGCGATCCTGCAGACGGTGCTTCCGATCTGGGGCGCGCGGGTCGGGGACGCGGCGCTGATGCGCACCGGCCCGGCGCTCGCCATCGGCTTTTTCGGCTTTGTCGCCCTGTCCTTCGCCGTGCTGACGGCGGCCTATGTGCAGTCCGACTTCTCGGTGCTGAACGTGGTCGAGAATTCGCACTCGCTCAAACCGATGCTCTACAAGATCACCGGCGTGTGGGGGAACCATGAGGGCTCCATGCTCCTGTGGGTGCTGGTGCTGGCGATCTTCGGCGCGCTGGTGGCGGTGTTCGGCTCCAACCTGCCGGCCAGCCTGAAGGCCAATGTGCTGGGCGTGCAGGGCTCGATCGGCGTCGCCTTCCTGCTGTTCATCCTGCTCACCTCCAACCCGTTCACGCGGGTGGTGCCGCCGCCGGCGGAAGGGCAGGATCTCAACCCGATCCTGCAGGATATCGGCCTCGCCATCCATCCGCCGCTGCTCTATCTCGGCTATGTCGGCTTCTCCGTCACCTTCGCCTTCGCCGTAGCGGCGCTGCTCGACGGGCGGATCGACGCCGCCTGGGCGCGCTGGGTGCGGCCCTGGGCGCTGGCCGCCTGGGCCTTCCTCACGGTCGGCATCGCCATGGGCTCCTACTGGGCCTATTACGAACTGGGCTGGGGCGGCTGGTGGTTCTGGGACCCGGTCGAGAACGCCTCGCTGATGCCGTGGTTCGCCGGCACCGCGCTGATCCATTCCGCGGTGGTGATGGAAAAGCGCGACGCGCTGAAGGTGTGGACCATCCTTCTCGCCATCCTCGCCTTCTCGCTGTCGCTGCTCGGTACCTTTCTGGTGCGCTCGGGTGTGCTGACCTCGGTCCACGCCTTCGCCACCGATCCCTCGCGCGGCGTGTTCATCCTGTGCATCCTGATCTTCTTCATCGGCGGCTCGCTGGCGCTTTATGCGTTCCGCGCCCCGATGCTGCGGCAAGGCGGCATCTTCGCGCCGATCTCGCGCGAGGGCGCGCTGGTGCTGAACAATCTGCTGCTCACCGCCGCCGCCGCTGCCGTGCTGATCGGCACGCTCTTTCCGCTGGCGCTGGAAGCCTGGAACGGCGCCAAGATCACGGTCGGCCCACCCTATTTCAACCTGACGGTGGGCGCGCTGATGCTGCCCGTGGTGTTCGCCATGCCGTTCGGCCCGCTGCTCGCCTGGAAGCGCGGCGACCTCGCCGGGGCGGCGCAGCGGTTGATGCTGGCCTTTGGCGCCGGCATCGTCATCGCTGCGATCTGCCTCTATGCGCAGGGCGGCGGGCCGGCGCTGGCGCCTCTCGGCATGGGGCTCGCGGCCTTCATCGTGCTCGGTGCGGTGGTCGACATCGCCGAGCGCGCGGGAATCGGCCGCGTGCCGGCGGCGAGCGCCATTGCCCGCCTCAAGGGCCTGCCGCGCGCCGCCTGGGGCGCCGCCATCGCCCATGCCGGCGTCGGCATCTGCCTGTTCGGCATCATCGCTGAGACGAGCTGGAACGCCGAGCGCATCACCGGCGTGAAGCTCGGCGAGAGCTTCACCGTCGGCGGTTATGAGCTGACGCTGGCGCGGGTCGAGCCGCGCAACGGGCCGAACTACCGCGACCTCGCCGGCATCTTCACCATCCGCCGGGGCGGGGTGGAGATCGGCACCGTCGAATCCTCCAAGCGCGTCTTCCTCGCCCGCAACATGCCGACCACCGAAGCCGGCATCCGCACCTTCTGGTTCAGCCAGCTCTATGTGAGTCTCGGTGACGAACTGCCGGGCGGCGGCATCGGCGTGCGCGCCTATTGGAAGCCGCTGGTCACGCTGATCTGGCTGGGCTCCGTGGTGATGGCGCTGGGCGGCGTGCTGTCGCTCTCCGACCGCCGCCTGCGGGTCGGCGCGCCCAAGCCCGCCAAGAAGCCGAAGGTCGTCCCGACGCCGGCGCCGGTGGCGGCGGAGTGAGGCGGATGCGCGATCAGCCCTTTTTGTCCTCATCCTCGGGCTTGACCCGAGGATCCAGCACGGCCCCCGCCAGCCGGCTCCCTCTGGATGCCCGGGTCAAGCCCGGGCATGAGGGGTGGTTGTGTGGATGGATGGGCATGCTCCTCGCGGCCTGTCTGCTGAGCTTTACCTTCGCCGCTCCCGCCCATGCCGTGCAGCCGGACGAGGTGCTGCCGAATGCGGCGCAGGAGGCGCGGGCGCGCGAGCTTTCCAAGGAGCTGCGCTGCCTCGTCTGCCAGAACCAGTCGATCGACGATTCCGACGCGCCGCTGGCCAAGGATCTGCGCATCCTCGTGCGCGAGCGCATCAAGGCCGGCGACAGCAACCAGCAGGTGCTCGATTTCCTGGTCGCCCGCTATGGCGAATTCGTGCTGCTGCGCCCGACCTTCCACGGCGCCAACCTGCTCCTGTGGGGGGCTCCCTTCGCGGTGTTGGCGATCGGCGCGGTGGGCGCCATCATCGCCTATCGCCGCCGCCGCGCGAGCGCCGAGCCGAATATCATGCCGCTGTCGGCTGACGAGGAGGCGCGGCTGAGGCAGGCGCTCGGCGAGGCCGACGGGGCCGGCGAGGTTACCAAAGTTTAATCGCCCCGCCAGCCTGCGTTAAGGCGACGGCCGCTAGCTTCTCGTTCAACGCCTCCCCGACAGGGGGCCGTCGTTGTCGAACGAGGAACGTTACATGTCGCGCACCGCGCCTTCGCAGCCCAATTCCGCGCAGCCCCAGAACTCCACCCTGCGCCGCAGCCGCACCCGGCTGCTGGCCGGCGTCTTCACCCTTGCTCTCGCGGGCGGCGCCGTCGGCGGTCTGCTCCTGCCGGAGACCGTGACCCCGGCCAACGCCCAGATCACCACCAACCAGCCGGCCGGCACCTTCTCCTTCGCCGACATCGTCGAGAAGGTTTCCCCCGCCGTCGTCAGCGTCAAGGTGAAGAAGGACAGCGACGACCAGGTCGCGATGAATGACGAGGGTAACCAGAACATTCCGCCGCAGATCGAGCGTTTCATGCGCCGTTTCGGCCTCGGCCCGAACGGTCAGGGCGGTCCCGACATGGGTCCGCGCCGTGGCGGCCCCGGCCATCGCGCCGTGGTCGGTCAGGGCTCCGGCTTCTTCATCTCGGCTGACGGCTATGTCGTGACCAACAACCATGTGGTCGACGGTGCTTCCGAAGTCGACGTGACCCTCACCGATGGCAAGAGCTACACCGCCAAGGTGGTGGGCACCGATCCGCGCACCGACGTGGCGCTGCTCAAGGTCGACGGCAAGTCGGACTTCCCTTGGGTGAAGCTGGCCGGCAAGGCGCCGCGCGTCGGTGACTGGGTGGTCGCGGTCGGCAACCCGTTCGGCCTTGGCGGCACCGTGACCGCCGGCATCGTCTCGGCCCGTGGCCGCGACATCGGCTCGGGTCCCTATGACGACTTCCTGCAGATCGACGCCCCGATCAACCGCGGCAATTCCGGTGGCCCGACCTTCAGCCTCGACGGCGACGTGATCGGCGTGAACACCGCCATCGTCTCGCCCTCGGGCGGCAATGTCGGCATCGCCTTCGCCATCCCGTCCGAGACGGTGATCGAGGTGGTGGACGCGCTGAAGGCCGGCGGGCAGGTGGCGCGCGGCTATGTCGGCGTGCAGATCCAGCCGGTCAGCGACGAGGTTGCCGAGGCGCTGGACCTCAAGAACTCCGAGGGCGCGCTGGTCGCCCAGGTGCAGCCCGGCACGCCCGGCGAGAAGGCCGGCCTCAAGCCCGGCGACGTCGTGACCGCGATCGACGGCGAGACCATCAAGGACTCCCGCGAGATGTCGCGCGAGGTCGCCCGCAAGAAGCCGGGCACCACAATCAAGCTCTCCGTGCTGCGTGACGGCAAGACCATCACCGTCCCGGTCACGCTGGAGCAGCTCCCGACCGATGTCGCCTCGAACGATACCGGCAAGGGTTCGGGCACGGAGGAAGGCAACCGCGACGTGCCGCGTCTCGGCCTCAGCCTCGCCCCGGCCAAGGGCGTTGCCGGCGCCGGCGACCAGGGCGTCGTCATCACCGAGGTCGACCCGAACGGCCCGGGCGCCGAGCGCGGCCTGAAGGCTGGTGACGTCATCCTCGATGTCGGCGGCAAGCCGGTCGCCACCCCTTCCGATGTCCGCGACGGCCTCGCCGCCGCGCGCAAGGACAACCGCAAGGCCGTGCTGATGCGCGTGAAGTCCGAGCAGGGCACCCGCTTCGTCGCCATCTCGCTCGGCGAGCAGCGCGGCTGATCGATCGGTTCCGGCCGCAGTTCGTTCCGTCGCCCCTTGGGCTGCGGCTGGTCCGGTGGCGCGGGAAGTCCGAAAGGGCTTCCCGCGTCCTCGTTTCAGCGTCCGCGACGGTACCCTCTTGAACCGCCCCGATAGGCGGGAGGCGTGAAATGACGTACATGGAAGCGAGTTCGAATCCCTCCACCGCCCATGAGTCCGCCGCGGGCCGAGACCGCTACGCGCTCGATCCGGCGGACCTCAGGAAGAATGCCGAAGACGCCATGCGCCTGCTCGTCGTGGAAGATGATCGCGATGCCGCCGACTATCTGCGCAAGGCGTTCCGTGAAGCCGGCCATGTGGTGGACCTCGCCGCCGATGGCGAGGAGGGCCTCGCTCTCGCGCTCGATGGCGGTTACGACGTGCTGATCGTCGACCGAATGCTGCCGCGCCGCGACGGGCTCTCGCTCATTTCCGAGCTGCGCGGGCGCGGCGACAAGACCCCGGCGCTGATCCTTTCCGCGCTCGGCCAGGTGGATGACCGCGTGACCGGGCTGCGCGCCGGTGGCGACGACTATCTGCCCAAGCCCTATGCCTTTTCCGAGCTGCTGGCGCGTGTCGAGGCCCTCGCCCGGCGCGGCGGACCGCAGGCGACGGACACTGTCTATCGCGTCGCGGACCTTGAGCTCGACCGTCTGGCGCACCGCGTCACCCGCGGCGGGCAGGAGATCGTGCTGCAGCCGCGCGAGTTCCGGCTGCTCGAATATCTGATGCGCCATGCCGGGCAGGTGGTGACGCGGACCATGCTGCTGGAGAATGTGTGGGACTATCATTTCGACCCGCAGACCAACGTGATCGACGTGCACGTCTCGCGCCTGCGCTCGAAGATCGACAAGGGCTTCGATCCGCCGCTGCTCCATACGGTGCGCGGCGCGGGATACATCGTCCGTGACGTCGCTCGCTAGGCTGCTCCGTTCCACCGCGTTCAAGCTGATCGCGGCCTATATCATCGTCTTCGCCGTCTTCGCCGGCTCGGTGATCGCCTATCTCGGCTGGCACACGCAGCGCCTCGTCACCCGGCAGGCGGTGGAGGCGATCGAGAACGACACCCGCTTCATGCAGGCGCAGTTCGAGCGCGGCGGGGTGAGCCGGCTCGTGCAGGTGGTGAACCGGCGCGCCCGCGCGCCCGATGCCGGGCTGCTGCTCATCACCAGCTTCAATGGCGAACCCCTCGCCGGCAATGTGCTCAACCTGCCGCTCAACTTCCTCGACAAGGAAGGCTGGCGGGAGATCGACTATGTGCGCTCCGAGGAGCAGACCGCGCCGCCAAGCCGCGCTCTGGTGAACGTCATCTTCCTGCCGGGCGAGTTCCGCCTGCTGGTCGGGCGCGACGTCGTCGAGCGCGAGGAACTGCGCAAGATCATCATCGGCCCGGCGCTCTGGGGGCTGGGTCTGCTGGTGGTCATGGGCATTGCCGGCGGCCTGTTCGTGACCCGGCGCGTGCTGAAGCGGATCGACCGGATGACCGCGACCTCCGAGGTCATCATGGCCGGCAATCTGTCGCGCCGGCTGGAGGTGGACGGCACCGGCGACGAGTTCGACCGGCTGGCGCTCAGCCTCAACGCCATGCTGGAGCGCATCGAGGCGCTGATGGCGGGGCTGAAGGAAGTTTCCGACAACATCGCCCATGATTTGAAGACCCCGCTCACCCGGCTGCGCAACCGCGCCGAGGACGCGCTGCGCACGGCACGGACGGAAGAGGAGTGGCGGGCCGCCACCGAGCAGACTATCGACGAATCGGACGGGCTGATCCGCACCTTCGACGCGCTGCTGATGATCGCCCGCGCCGAGGCTGGCCAAGCCAGCGCCTCCATGGTGCGGGTCGATCTCGCCGCCATGGTCGAGGGCGTGGCCGAACTCTATGAGCCGGTGGCGGACGAGAACGGGCTCGACCTCGTGCTGGAGGCGACCGGCCGGCTGCCCGTGCAGGCGGTGCGCGAACTGGTGGCGCAGGCGCTCTCCAACCTGATCGACAACGCGATCAAGTACAGCGCCCCCGCGGTACCCGGCGAGCGCCGGGAGGTTCGGCTCACCGCCGGACTTATCGACGGCCGGGTGCGCCTGACGGTGGCCGATCAAGGGCCGGGCATCGCCGAGGCCGATCGGGGGCGGGTGCTGGAACGCTTCGTGCGGCTGGAAGCGAGCCGTACCCGGCCCGGCTTCGGTCTCGGCCTGTCGCTGGTGGCGGCGGTGGTGCACCTGCATGGCGGTTCGATCACGCTGGAGAGCAACGAACCGGGGCTCAAGGTCATTATCGAGCTGCCGCTGGCGCCGACCGAGGAGGGAGCTGCCTGACTTTGCGGCAGGAGCTCAGGACTTCGGCAAGGAAATTCCGCTAGACTCGGGGCATGGTGCGGAAAGCAGAACGTCACAGCGTGTTGCAGAGCGGTGGTCCGGGAACGAGCGCGGAGCAGCCGACGCCGCCGGGCGGCTCCCTTGCCGCGCGGTTGCGGCTGGAAAAGGGCGCTCGGATTCCCGCGAAAATGTCGGCCGCGCTGGCCGATCTGCTGGAGCCGGCCCCGCCGGTCGTGCGCGAGCCGCTCGAAACGCTTATGGCGACCTATCCCGAGGCGCGCCGCGTGCTGGCGCGGGTGGCGCTGCATTCACCGTTCCTGTCCGAATTGATCCGGCAGGATCCCGCGCGGCTTCTGCACATCCTCGACAGCGATCCAGCCGTGGCGCTGGCCGAGGCGCGGGCGCGCGCGGTCGAGACCGTGGCGGCGAGCGAGGATGAGGCCGAGGTGATGGTCGCGCTGCGCCGGCTGCGCGCGCAGAGCGCGCTTACCATCGCGCTGGCCGATATTGGCGATGTGTTCGATCTCACGACGGTCACCGCCGAACTCACCGACACCGCCGACACGGCGATCGCGGCGGCGACCTCCTTCCTGTTCCGCGAGGCGGTCGGTGCCCGCAAGCTAAAGGCGGAGGGCGCGCAGGGGCGCGGCTACACCATTCTCGCCATGGGCAAGCATGGCGCGCGCGAGCTCAACTATTCCAGCGATGTCGACCTCATCGTGCTCTACGACCCCGACCTCGCGCCGCTGCGCGCCGATGTCGAGGCCGCGCCGCTGTTCGTCCGGATGACGCAGAAGCTGGTGCGCCTCATTCAGGAGCGCACGGCGGACGGCTATGTCGCGCGCGTCGACCTGCGGCTGCGGCCGGATCCGGCCTCGACACCGGTGGCGGTCTCCGTCGACGCCGCCCTCGACTATTACGAGCGCGAGGGCGCGACCTGGGAGCGGGCGGCCTATATCAAGGCGCGGCCCATTGCCGGCGATATCGCGCTGGGCGAGGCCTTCCTCAAGCAGCTTTCCCCCTTCGTCTGGCGGCGCTCGCTCGATTATGCGGCGGTGGCCGATGTCCATGCGATGAAGCAGGACATCCACGCCTTTCGCGGTCACGGGGCGATCGCGGTGGAGGGACACAACGTCAAGCTCGGACGCGGCGGCATTCGCGAGATCGAGTTCTTCGCCCAGACCCAGCAGCTCATCGCCGGTGGGCGCGACCCGGATCTGCGCACGCCCCGGACGCTGGAGGCGCTGGCCCTTCTCGCCCGGACCGGGTGGATCGGCGAGGAGGCGCGGGCTGAACTCGACGAGGCCTATCATTTCCTGCGCCGTGTCGAGCATCGTCTGCAGATGGTGGCGGATGCGCAGACCCATTCGCTGCCAGAGGATGAGGCGGCGCTCGCCGATTTCGCCCGCTTCATGGGTTACGCCAAGCTGTCGGCCTTTGCCGATGCCCTCACCGCGCGGCTGTCCACGGTGCAGGATCACTATTCGAAGCTGTTCGAGGACGCCCCGCCCCGCGCGGCGGTGGAAGGCCGGCTCGACTTTCCCCCCGACAAGGACGACCGCGAGACGCTGGCGACGCTGCACAAGCTCGGCTATGCGGAGCCTCTGGCGGCGAGCGCGCTGGTGCGCGGCTGGCTGGCCGGCGACTACCGGGCGTTGCGGCTGGAGCCGGTGCGGGCGGAACTGGCGGCCATCGTGCCGCTGCTGCTCGACTCGCTGGCGCGGGGCGGGGCGCCGGACGCGGCGCTGATCGCCGCCGACCGTTTCTTCCAGGAGCTGCCGACCGCCGTGCGGCTGATGCCGGCGCTGATGCATAACCCCGATCTGGTGCGGCTGCTCGCCACCATTCTCGGCACCGCACCGCGCCTCGGCGAGATGTTGGCGCACCGACCCTCGCTGGTCGACGCGCTGCTCGATCCGAGCTTCTTCGGCGCCTTGCCCGATGAGGCGGCGCTGGCCGAGCGGCTGGATCGCGAGCTGGAATTTGCCGAGGGCGAGGAAGACCTGCTCGACCGCGCCCGGCGCTTCCGGCAGGAACAGCACGTGCTGATCGGCGTGCGCATCCTCTCCGGCACGCTGCCGGCCGCCCGCGCCGGCGAGGCCTTCGCGCGGCTGGCCGACGTGTTGATCCGGGCGCTGGAACGCGCGGTGGAGACGCGGTTCCGCGAGGCGCATGGCCGTCTGCCCGGCGCGGAGATCGCGGTACTCGCCATGGGCAAGCTCGGCGGGCGCGAAATGACGGCCGGCTCCGACCTCGACCTCATCGTGCTCTATGATTTCGACGAGGACCACCCCGAGAGCGAGGGGCCTCGCCGTCTGCACGGCGCACAATATTTCGCCCGGCTGACCCAGCGCATCGTCAGTGCGCTGACCACGCCGACCAATGCCGGCCAGCTCTATGAGGTGGATCTGCGGCTGCGTCCCTCCGGCCGGTCGGGCCCGGTGGCGACCAGCCTGCCGCGCTTCGAGGTCTATCAGGCCGAGGAAGCCTGGGTGTGGGAACACATGGCGCTGACCCGCGCCCGCGTCGTCTGCGCCTCGCCAGCTTTCCGGGCGCGGGTCAAGGCCGTCATCACCGAGGTGCTGTGCCGCGAGCGCGAGCCGGGACGGCTTGCCGCCGACATCCGCGACATGCGCAGCGCCATCGCCGACGAGAAAGGCGACGGCGAACGCTGGGACCTGAAATACGCCAGGGGTGGGCTCGTCGATATCGAGTTCATCGCGCAATATCTGGTTCTGGCCCATGGACGCAGCCACCCCACCATCGTCGACACGTCGACGCTGAAGGTGATCGCGCAGGCGACGCAGGCGGGGCTGATCGATGCGCAGGACGGCCAGTTGCTGGCCGATACCGGCAAGCTGATGCATGACCTGACGCAGGTGCTGCGCCTGTGCATTACCGAGCCGTTCAAGCCCGAGACGGCGAGCCCGGCGCTGCGCCGGCTGCTGGCGCGGGCCGGGGCGATGCCGGATTTCTCGACGCTGGAGGCGCATCTGTTCGAGGCGCAGAACGCCGTGCGCGCCGCCTTCGAGCGCATCCTCACCCAGGAGCCGACCCGCCGGCGCCGGCGGGCCTGAACACGCGTCAGGCGGTGGCTGCGAGCTTTTCCGCTACCAGATCGCCAATGGCGAGGCTCGCGGTGAGGCCGGGCGATTCGATGCCGAACAGCTGCACCAGCCCTGCCACGCCATGTTCGTCCGGTCCATCGATGCGGAAATCGGCGGCGGGGGAGCCGGGCGGCGTGATCTTCGGCCGGATGCCGGCATAGGCGGGAGTGAGCACCCCGTCCGGCAGGGCCGGCCAATAGCGGCGGATCGCGTCATAGAACACCTCGCCGCGCGCGGGATTCACATCGTAGTTCATCGCCTCGATCCATTCCGTGTCCGGCCCGAAACGGGCCTGCCCGGCGAGGTCGAGGGTGAGGTGCACGCCGAGCCCCGCCTGTTCCGGCACGGGATAGATGAGGCGGGTGAAAGGCGCGCGGCCGGCGAGGGTGAAATAACTGCCCTTGCAGAAATAGGCCGGCGGGATCGCTTGGGCCGGAATGCCGGCGATGGCGCGGGCGATTGGCACCGCGCCGTGGCCGGCCGCATTGACGAAGCTGCGGCAACGCAGGCTCATCGGCTCGGCGCCGCCGACGCGCAGAACGATCCCATCCGGGACGATCTCGCCACTGAGGATCGGCGCGTTGAAGGCGATCATGCCGCCGGCATCTTCAAGGTCGCCGCGCAAGGCGAGCATCAGCGCGTGGCTGTCGATGATGCCGGTCGCGGGTGAGAGCAAGGCGGCCACGGCATTCAGCGCCGGCTCCAGCGCGCGCGCTTCCGTGCCGGTCAGCGGCTGGAGAGTGGTGACGCCGCAGGCCCGCGCATGGGTATCGATGGCGGCAAGCTTCGCGGTTTCGGCCTCGGTGGTGGCGACGATCAGCTTGCCGCACTTGCGGTGCGGAATCGTGCGCTCCGCGCAATAGGCATAGAGCGCATCGCGCCCGGCAACGCAGAGCCGGGCCTTGAGCGTGCCGGCGGGATAATAGATGCCGGCATGGATCACCTCGCTGTTGCGGGCCGAGGTTTCCGACCCGACGAGGCCGGTGGATTCGAGCACCAGAACCTCGCGTCCGGCCAGGGCAAGCGCGCGGGCGATGGCGAGGCCGACCACCCCGGCGCCCGCCACCACGCAGTCGATGAAAGCCGGATCGTCACTCGTCATGCGGGGTTCTTAGCGCGCCGGCAAAGCGGGCGCATTACGATAGTGCAGCGCCGGGCGACCCTGGAGCGGCAGGCGGATGATGACCGTGGTGCCCACGCCCTCCGAGGAGCGGATGCGCATGGTGCCGCCGTGCAGTTCCACCAGCGACTTGGCGATGGCGAGGCCGAGGCCGGAGCCCTTGTAGGTCTTGGTGAACTGGCTCTCGACCTGCTCGAAGGGCCTGCCGATCTTGGCCAGCGCGTTCTTGGGAATGCCGATGCCGGAATCCTCGATGACCAGCAGGGCCGCGCGTTGCGAGGCGCGGGTGCGGATCGTGATGCGGCCTTTTTCCGGCGTGAACTTGATGGCGTTGGAGATGAGGTTGAGCGCGATCTGCTTGAGGGCGCGGCGGTCCGCCTCGACGGTGACGCCTTCATCCGACTCGGCGGCGACGGTGAGCTGCTTCTCGTCCGCCCGCACCGACATGACGCGGATGGCGTCGGTGATGATTTCGTCGAGATTGGTGGGCTGAAGGTTGAGCTGCACCCGCCCGGCCTCGATGCGCGACATATCGAGAATGTCGTTGATGACGTCGAGCAGGTAACGGCCGGAATCGCGGATGTCGCGGCAATATTCGTTGTACTTGTCGCTGCCGAGCGGGCCGAACAGCCCGCTTTCCATCAGTTCCGAGAAGCCGATGATGGCATTGAGCGGCGTGCGCAGCTCATGGCTCATATTGGCAAGGAATTCGGACTTGGCGCGGTTGGCGTCCTCCGCCTTGTTCTTCTCGTCGGCGTAGTTCTGGGCGAGTTCGGCGAGCTGGAGAGCCTGCATTTCCAGCGTCTGCTGGGATTTGCGCAGATCCGCGACAAGGGCCATGAGGCGCTTCTCGCTCTCCATCAGGCGTTCTTCGTGGCGTTTCAGCGCGGTGATGTCGGTGCCGACGGAGACGAAGCCGCCATCCTTGGTGCGGCGCTCGGTGACCTTCAGCCAGCGCCCGCCTTCAAGCTGCGCCTCGAAGGCGCGGGCGCCCTCATCCGGCCGGTCCTCGGTGCGCAGGGGAATGCGCACCACCGGCTGGCGGGCAATGGCGGCAATGGCCTCGAATGGCGTGCCGGGGACGACATTGGTGTCGCCGAAGCCATGCAGGGACTGGAATTTCGAGTTGCACATGACGAGGCGGTTGGCGCTGTCCCACAGCACGAAGGACTCGGAGATGCTCTCGATCGCGTCGCGCAGGCGCATATCGGCGGTGGCGGTGCGCTCGGCCAGGCGCCGTTCCTCGGTGACATCGACGGCGATGCCGACCAGATGCGGCGGCTCGCCATTTTCCTGCGCCACCACTTCCGCGCGGGCGCGCAGCCATACCCAGTGCCCGTCCGCGTGTTTCATGCGGAAGACCCGCTCGATGGTGCGGCCCGGCTTGTCGGCGATCTCCTTGGCGACGTCGTAGAGATTGGTGTCGTCGGGATGCACCAGCGCGGCGACCTCGCCGAAGGAGACGAGCTCGTCGCGTGGCTCATGGCCGAGCATTTCGAACATGGAACTCGACCAGAACATGCGGCCGCGGCCCATGTCCCAATCCCACAGACCGCAGCGCCCGCGCGAGAGCGCGGTGTCGATGCGGGCCCGCACCGTGTCATAGATGCCGTCCGCCTCGCGTGCCCGCGTCGCCTGCCAGTGGAAGGCGAAGCCGAGGATCATGAGCACCGCGCCCGTCGTGCTGAGCAGCGTGACGGTCAGGATGGTGTCGGACTGCCAGGTGGCGAGCGCGCTGGCGACAGGCTGCACCGCCACGAGCTGGAGCGGCAGCGCGTGCAGGTTGCGCACCGTGGCGAGCGCCACGACGCCGCCCGGCAGCGTCACTTCGAGCACGCCGGCATCTTCGGCGAAGATGGTCAGCGCCTGAACATTGCTGATCAGGTGGCGGATGTCGTCGCCCGTGCTGGCCGTGCCGGTGGAAGCGCCGGCGGCGTCATGGGTGACGAGGACCTTGCCCGTGCTGTCGATGAGACCGTAGCGCCGATCGTCATCCACCGCGCGCGGGGGGAGCGCAGCGGCGAGTGTGTCGGCGATGGGGCTATCCGTGCCGCGGCGATCGATCTCGCTGGAGAGAGCGGCGGTGAAGAGGGCAAGCTCGTCCTTGGCGTTGGCAAGGGCGTCGGCCCGATAGGAGCGGGTCTGGATGATCGCCGCAATGGCGACAATGGCGATGAACGCCACGATCAGCGCAGGCACCGCCTTGCGCAGAAAGGGTTCGGCGTCGACCAGCCGCTGATAAGCGGGTTTTGCAACCGAGCGTGCCAGGCCTTGCATGGCCTGGGCGCGCACGGACGCACCCGCAGCGTTGGCGCGCGCCATCGCCGGTCTCCCCCGAGTCCCAGTGCCCAGTGTGAAGGAGGGATGTGCCGCATCTCTCCGAATCACCCTGATTTGAATCGAAGCAGCCCCCCCCTGTCCAGAGTCCTCGGGAGTCAAGTTAACGATTCGGCAATCTCTGGGTGGTCGTGGCGGTGCGGCGGTAATGTCGCCAATGCGCATGGACGGCCCCGAACCCCTGATGCTATGCGCTTTGGCGCGGTCTGAGCATGGGAGACGAAAAAATGAGTGAGATTTGGTTCCGTACCGGCGAAGCGACGGTGTTGGCGGCCGATGGGCAGTTTACCGACGCCATGCCCGAGGTTTTGATCGGTTCGGTGCGCGGTCCGGCCGGCCATGCCTTCGCGGGGATGATGGGCCAGGTGCAGGGCCACACCCGCATGTTCGTGGTGCGCGACCTGAACCAGATGGTGCGCCCGGCCACGATGATGACCACCAAGGCGACCATTCACACGCTCGAATATGTCGATCTGCTCGGCGGTGTGGTGCAGGGCGCCATCGGCGACGCCATCGTCGACGCGCTGGCGGAGGGCATCCTCCCCAAGGATCAGGCGGACGAGATCTGCATGATCGTGATGGTGTGGCTCGATCCGCGTTGCGCCGAAGATCCGAACCTCGACAAGGCCGATCTCTACCGCACCAATTACGAAGCGATGAAGATCGCGCTGGAGCGGGCGATGACCGGCAAGCCGACGGTCGACGAACTGATCGCCAACCGCAAGACGGTTAAGCACTACGCGCTCGATGGCGTGGTCGAGTATTGATGGCCTGCGAGCCGGCCCGTGCAAGGGCCGGCTCGCGCAGCGCCGCTCAGTCGAGCGCGCGACCGACAATATCCGAGACGTCGGGCGACAGGCCCGGCGTTTCCGCCACCCGCCGCAGCGCGCTCTGGGCGCGGCCGGCGCGGCCCGCTTCCAGCGCCCGCCAGCTCTTGAACGCGGCGAGCAGCCGAGCCGCGACCTGCGGGTTGATGCCATCGAGAGTTAGCACCGTTTCGGCCACGAATTCATAGCCAGCCCCATCCGGGCGGTTGAACTGGGTCTGGTTGGCGCTGGCGAAGGAGCCGATCAGCGAACGCACCCGGTTCGGGTTGCTCATGGCGAAAGCGGGATGCTCGGTGAGTGCGCGCACCCGCTCCAGCGTTCCCGGCTCGGAAATCTGCGCCTGCAGGGCGAACCATTTGTCGATGACCAGCGGATCGTCGCGGAACCGGTCATAGAAGGCGGCAAGCGCCGCCTCGCGGTCCGGCGGCGCGGCATGGGCGAGGACGGACAGCGCGGCGAAACGGTCCGTCATGTTATCGGCGGCGTCGAAATGGGTCAGCGCCCGTCCGATATCGGCCGATGTGCCGGTGGCGGCCAGCAGGTCCAGCGCCGTGTTGCGCAGCGCCCGGCGTCCGGCTGACGCGGCGTCCGGGGAATAGCCGCCCGCGGGCGCGGCATGAGAGTAGGCGGCCTCCAGTGCGGGGCGGAGCGCCTCGCCGAGCGTGCGGCGCAGCAGGCGCCGGGTGCTGTGGATGGCGTCGGGATCGACATCGCGGCCGATCTCCCGCGCAATATCGGACTCTGAGGGCAAGGCCAGCACCTGCGCGATGAAGGCCGGGTCGAGCGCACCATTGCCCAGTGTCGCTCCCAGCGCCTCGACCAGCGGGGCGGGGGAGGGCGCGGCTTCGCCCTCGCGCAGCGCCTGCGTGGCGGTGACGAGATGGGTAAGCGCGATCGTCTGCACCGCGTCGAACCTGTTGAACGGATCGGCGTCGTTACGGGCAAGGAAGACGAGATCGTCGGTGGTCAGATTCGAGCTGAGCTTCACCGGCGCGGCAAAGCCCCGGTTGAGCGAGGCGACGGGGCGATGCGGCAGGTCGGGGAAGACGAAGCTCTGCTTGGGCTGGCGCAGCAGGAGCACGCCCCGTTCGGCATTGGAGCCATCATCCAGCGTCAGCGGCAGATCCGCGCCGTCGGGGCCGACAAGACCCAGCGCGAGCGGGATCAGCATCGGCTGCTTGTCCGTCTGGCCAGGGGTGAGCGGCAGGCGCTGCTCGACATCGAGCCGCAGCGTGCGCGCCGCCTCATTCCAGTAGGTTTCCGCCCGGAGTTCGGGCGTGCCGGACTGGCTGTACCAGAGCGCGAACTGTTCGAGATCGACGCCATTGGCATCGGCGAAGCAGGCGAGGAAATCCTCGACGGTCGCCGCGTCGCCGTCATGACGGTCGAAATAGAGGTCCATGCCGGCGTGGAAGCCTTCCGCGCCGAGCACGGTCTTCAGCATCCGCACCACCTCGGCGCCCTTCTCGTAGACGGTCGCTGTGTAGAAATTGTTGATCTCGCGATAGGTGTTCGGCCGCACCGGATGGGCCAGCGGGCCCGCATCCTCGGCGAACTGGTGGCTCTTGAGCAGGCGCACATCGGCAATGCGTTTCACCGGCCGGGAACGCTGGTCCGAGGAGAATTCCTGATCGCGGAAGACGGTGAGTCCTTCCTTCAGGCAGAGCTGGAACCAGTCGCGGCAGGTGATGCGGTTGCCGGTCCAGTTGTGGAAATATTCATGGGCGATGATCGCCTCGATATTCGCATAGTCGGCATCGGTCGCCGTCTCGGGGCTGGCGAGGACGTATTTGTCGTTGAAGACATTGAGCCCCTTGTTCTCCATCGCCCCCATGTTGAAATCAGCCACGGCGACGATGTTGAACACATCGAGGTCGTACTCGCAGCCGAAGGCCTCCTCGTCCCAGCGCATGGAACGCTTGAGCGCGTCCATGGCGTAGCCGGCTCGGCCACTCTTGCCGGGTTCGACATAAATGCCGAGTTCCACAACCTTGCCGGTGGCGGTGGTGAAGCTGTCGGCCACGCGCTCCAGCTTTCCGCCGACCAGGGCGAAGAGATAGCAGGGCTTCGGCCAGGGATCGTGCCAGATGGCGAAATGGCGCGTGGTGCCCTCGATCGGACCGCTCTCGACCTTGTTGCCGTTGCCGAGCAGCACCGGCGCCTCGTCGCGTTCCGCCTCGATGCGGGTGGTGTAGACGGCAAGCACGTCCGGCCGGTCCGGGAAATAGGTGATGCGGCGGAACCCTTCGGCTTCGCACTGCGTGCAGTAGGTGCCGCTGGAACGGTAGAGGCCCATCAGCTTGGTGTTGGCGGAGGGGGCAAGCAGCGTCTCGATCTCCACCGTCACGGGCTGCTGCGGCGGGGCGAAGATGGTGAGGGACGACGGGGTCGCGGCATAGGACGTGCCGGCGAGCGGCACGCCGTCCAGCGCCAGCGACTTCAGCACCAGTTCGTCGCCGTCCAGCACGATGGGCGAGCCTTCACGTCCCTCGGGATTGGGCCGCATCGCCAGCCGGGCGATGACGCGCGTGGCACTGTGATGAAGCCGGATGTCGAGATGCACCGTGTCGACGAGCCAGTCCGGCGGCCGATATTGGCTGAGGCGGACAGGCTGGGGCTCGGCATCACGCAACATGAGAAGGCTCCGTACAGGGACGCCCAAGAAGTAGAGCGTCAGGCGGCGATCCGAAAGCCCCCGTGGATCCGGGCGTCGTTGGAACCGGGAACCTGATCTGCCGATGTCGGTTAATTGATCGCTGGGTCGGCCCCTGGCGCGGTCCCGATTGCGCCCGAGAAGGACAGATACGCATGAAGATGACGGTGGCAAGCGAGCGTTTCGAGGTACTCGATTCCTGGCGTGGTATCTGCGCCGTCATGGTCATCATCTACCACTTCATCTACATTGTGCGACTGGACTATTTGCACTGGAACCTGCTTTCCAACGCGTATCTGTTCGTCGACTTTTTCTTCGTGCTTTCCGGCTTTGTCGTTTGCCACGCCTATCGCGACCGGCTGCGCAGCGGGCGCAGCGTCGGCGGCTTCCTGCTGCGGCGCATCGGGCGGCTCTGGCCGCTGCATATCGCGGTGCTCTTTGCCTTCATGCTGGCGGTCATGGCGATCAACATTTCCGGCCGGCATCCCGATCATCTGATGATCGAGGCGGGCACGGGCAATTATTCCATGCGCGCGCTGCTGCTGAATGCGGCGTTGCTCAACTCCATGGGTTTCTATGGCGTCTCGTGGAACGGCCCGGCCTGGAGCATCGGCGCGGAGTTCTACACCTACGCCCTGTTCGCCGCCGTCACTCTGCTGGCCGGCGCGCGGCGGCTGGTGCCGGCGGCCCTCGTCATCACCTTGCTGGCCATGGGCGCGATCCTCATCGTCGCGCCGACTTACATGAATTCGACCGCTGATTACGGCTTCATCCGCTGCATTGCCGGCTTTTTCGCGGGTGTGGTCGCTTATCACGCGCATCAGCGCCTGCGTCATCTGCCGCTCCCGATGGCAACTCTCTGGGAAGTCGGCACTGTTGCGCTGGCCGGTCTGTTCATCGCCTCTGTCGGCACCGGGCCGGATGAGGTGAAGCCGATCAGCGTGCTGGCCCCGGTTGCCTTTGGCGCGGCCATTCTGGTCTTCGCGCGCGAGGGCGGGTGGGTTTCCGTGATGCTGCGCGCCCGTCCGCTTCGCGCGTTGGGCTGCTGGTCCTATTCGATCTATCTCATCCACATGCCGCTGCTGATCCTGCTCGCCTATGGCATCTGGCTTTATGGCGATGTGGCGGGCGTGGCGGTGCGGCAGGACGTCGATGTGCTCGGCCACATGAAGACGCTCTATGATCTCGGCGATCCGCTCCTGACGGGCGTCTTGCTGGCCGGCTTCGTCGGGTTGGTGATCGCGCTGGCCGCCTTTACCTATGCGCGGATCGAGGAGCCGTGGCGCGATCGCTTCACCCGCATTGCCCGCAATTACGAGACGCGTGGGCGCAGCTACGCGCCGCTGCCCTCGCGCTCGGTCATGGGCACGCCGATCCCGGTCCGCATCGATCGGCGGGGGCGCTGAAGGGTCAGCGGGTGCGGGTGATCTCGACCCCGGCATCGCGGAAGATGCCGGCGATCGGCGCGGAGGGCTTGTGCAGCTCGACCCGCACCTTCTCGACTCTGGGGTAACGGGTGAGCACGGTCTCGGCGATCGCCTGCGCCAGTGCCTCGAGAATATGGAAGCGGTGACCGGAGGAGACCTCGTGCACCAGAGCGAACACCTTCTCATAGCCGACCGTTGACCCGTAATCGTCGGCACGTGCCGCCGGATCCGCGTCCAGCCACCAGTCGATGTCGATGATGAAGCGTTGGCCGAGCCGCGCCTCCTCCTCATGCAGCCCGTGATGGGCATGCAGTTCGATTCCTCTTAGAAAGATGCGGTCGGACATGAAGGGATTTCCGGCGGTTCAGGCGGTGAGGGCGGCGGCGAGCAGGCCGACGGCGACGGCCGGTGCACAGTCCGCCGCCGCGCCGGAGAGGGCTTCGTCGTCGGTGAGCACATTGGCAAGGTCGAGATAGGTCGCGTCCCGGCGCTCGGCCAGCTTGGCGGCAAGAAAGCGCCCGACCCCCGCGCCGACGATCATGTCGATCTCTTCATTCTGGGCGGAGGCGACACAATCCACGGCGCGCGAAAGGCGGTAAAGCTGGGCTTCCGAAAGATGGCGCGCCAGCGCTCTGGCCGGGGCGAGGCTGCCGGGCGCATAATCCTGCCCGACCATGCGCAGCAGGCGGCGAGCGCTGGCTTCCTCCGTCTTCGGCCCGCCATCCGCGCTCGGATGCAGGTCCGCACCCTCCGGCAATTCGCCGGTGAGCCGGTAGATATCTGCGCTCGTTGCATAATGCTCGGCCATCAGCGGCAACCAGCGGCCGCCGAACGGTGCCTCCGGCGCCAGCGCCATGACCGGCGTGCGGGCGGCGCCGGTATAGATCAGCTCATTGCCGGCGAGCCGCTCCGCATCGGTGAAGCCGCGTGCCGTCACACGCCCCGCGGAAAACGGGATGAGGTCGCTGGTGGTCGAGCCGATATCCACCAGCAGCCCTCCGGGCAGAAGATGGGCCAGCACGGCGGCGGTGGCGTACCAGTTGGCGGAACCGATGGCGTCGGCATGCGCGACCGCCTGCTCCGCCTCGACGAAACCCTCTGGTCCCGCAAACAGGGCGAGCGGCGCGCCGGCGAGTTCCTCCATCAGGATCGCCACCGTCCCCACCACGCCGCTGCGCCGGTCCGGCCACAGATCGGCGACTTCGGCGGTCATGGTGACGGCGGAGGAGGCTTCGGGCGGAAACTCGGCGCGCAGCGTGCGGATCGCCTCGCGCAGATGATCCGCTCCCTTCCAGACGGGGCAAGGCGCGATGCGCACGGCCTTCAGCCCCCCCTCAATGCCGAAGGCGGCCAGCTTCACATGGGCGCCGCCGACATCCCAACCAAGGCGATTAATTCGGGTCAAAGGCTGATCTCAACTGGAACGGTGGAAGGGAGAGGAGGCAGGTCCGGCACCACCCCGTCGTGACTGAGTTCGGCGAGGAAGGCGAGCGGATTGATGCCCAGGGACCGGCGCAGTCCGACATAGGAAGTGGTGAGGCGCGGATTGATCTCCACGATCACCGGTCCGTCCGGCGTGGCGATGTAGTCCACGCCGAGGAAGCCGTGCAGTCCCGGAAAAGCGGCGCCGATGGCTTCTCCAAGCCCGCGCAATGCCTCGTCGACCGGGAAAGCTCCCACGGTGACGCCGCGCAGCACCATCTGGCCGTCCACTGTGCTCATATGCTGGCGGTTGGCGGATAGTACATGGGTCCGGCCCAACTGGCAGAGCAGGTTGAGGCTCGCCGCCATGCCCTCGACCAGGGGCTGGACGACCACGCCAGGCGGATAGGGACCGGCGGGCAAGCGGGAAAAGACCCGCACATCCACCGCGCCGGCGCCGTCGTCCGGCTTGATGACGAACGGTCCCAACCGGCCGGTCGGGACCGTGTCCGGCGACCAGGTTGGAATGGCCGCAATTCCGGCGGCCGTGAGCTGCTCGGCGGTGCGGGCCTTGCTTGCGCAGAGCCGCAGGGTTTCTTCCTCGCAGGCGATCACGCGGGAATTGCGGGCGCGCAACTGCTCGACCAGACGGTCGAGAATGCCCTCGCACTCCGGTGCGATCGGCCAGCAGCAATCCGCCTGTGCGGCGAGGTCGTTCCAGATCGCGCGCGTATCGTCGCCCGGCCGGATGGCGATGCTGTCCCCGCGCGCGGGCGGATCGAGCCGCGCATCATGGGTTGTGATCACGCGGATTCCGGGGAGATCTTCGAGATCGCCGATCAGCGCGTCGCGCATCATTATGCCTTCGGCTATCAGGGCCTCGGGAAGATCAACGCCGATATGGTCGCCGCCGGACACCGTTTCGCAGACGAAGACGCGCATTAGTAAGCTCGAGCCCGATTGATACGCCCGGGAAGGAACGCATCGTGGAACTTATACCTGTCCTCGATCTGATGGGAGGTGTGGTGGTGCACGCGCGGCGCGGCGCCCGCGCCGACTACCGCCCGATCCAGTCGCCGCTCTGCGCGGGCGCGGCCCCGGCGGAGGTTGCGCAGGCGCTTTTGCAGCTCGCGCCGTTCCGCACCCTTTATGTCGCCGATCTCGACGCCATTGCCGGGACGGGGAGCCACGATGCCGCTCTTGCCGCTCTCGCGGTCGATCATCCCGGCCTTGGGCTCTGGGTCGATGCCGGCGAGGGAGAGCCGGAGAGGGTCGCCCGCCGCGCCGCGCAGGGGCCGGGGAGGCCGGTTGTTGGCAGCGAGGCGATGCGCGACCCTGTCAGCGGGACAGCGGCGCTTGCCGTGGCGGGAGCGATCCTCTCGCTCGATTACGGAATCGAAGGCCCGCGCGGGCCCGCTGTCATCCATGAGCAGGTGCAACTGTGGCCGCAGGCGGTGATCGTGATGACGCTGGCGCGGGTCGGCGCCGGCGAGGGGCCGGACCTTGACCGGCTGCGCGCGGTAATGGCCCGTGCCGGCAGTCGCCGCGTCTTTGCCGCTGGCGGTGTGCGCGATCTCGACGACCTGAAGCGCCTGGCGGATCACGGGGCTGCGGGCGTGCTGCTGGCGAGCGCGCTTCATGATGGGCGGCTGTCGCCGGACGATATCGCGGCCTTCATGAACTGAGCGCCGCGGCGAAGAGGGTGGCGACGGTAAGGTCGGCGGTGGTGCCGGGATTGATGCCGCGCCGCTTGAGCGCCGCGTCGAAGGCGAGAAGCGGCTTGTGCCGAGTCTCGGCCGACGCGGTGAAATCCACCTCGGCGGCGACCTTCTGCGCCTCACGCTGCACCTCCCGCGCAAGCGCGAGGCTGAATTTGCGGGCAATATGGCTGTCGGGGAACGCTGCGAGATAGGCGAGGTGCACGGCCTCGGCCCCCGCCTCCGTCTCCGCTCCCGCAAGGCTGGCCAGACGTGGCAGGCCGAGTTCAAAGATGTCGGCAAAACCGCTCACATATTGCCAGGCGATGCGGTCGCGCTCCGCCGCGAGGGCCATCGCCTCGATCAGCCCGATGCGAGCCGGAGCGGTCACGTCGTGTTCATCATGCCGGCCCAAGCCACCGGGACTGGCGGCGGCGATGGCGCGGAACGTCGCCGCCGCATCGCCGTCATCGAACCTTGCCAGTACCTGTCGGAGGCTGTCACGCAGCGGTCCGCCGCGCTCAGCGGCGGCGGCGAGCGGCGCGCAGAGCAGCAGGATGCCGAGATTGGTGTTGAGCCCCGTCGCTGTGAGCGAGGCCTGCACCGCCGCTTCGATCCGCGCACCGACCCGCCTTCCATTGGCCGCGATGAACGGCGCGGCGGCACGGTAGGCGACCTCGAAATGCGCCACCTCCATGCCGTGTCCCGGACTGAAGCGATGGACATTGCCCACCTTCAGCGCCGCCAGCTCGGCGGCGCAGGCGTCGCGAAAGGTGGCCGCAAGATGGTCCGGCGTCATCACGCCTCGACACGTCCGATTGCCTCGGCGACGTGCCGGGCCAGCGCGCTGGCGATATCGACCTCGGTGGTCTTTTGCAGGCCCTTCCAGGCTGGCATGGAGTTTACCTCCAGCACCTGGAACGCCCCGCTTTCATCCTCGATCAGATCCACCCCGGCATAATCGGCGCCTACCGCCGCCGTGGCACGGATGGCGAGGTCATGCGCATGCGCATCGGCCGGTGCCGGTTCCCCCGTCGCGCCCTGATGGATGTTGGTGATCCAGCGCGGCGACCGGCGGATCATGGCAGCGGCCACGCGGTTGCCGATGACGAAGACCCGCCAGTCGCGGAAATCCGGGCCGGCCGGCTGGGTGACGAAATCCTGGAGATAATAGAGGCCACCAACCTTTTCCGGCTCCGGCAGGTCGGCGCGTGGGGCAAGGCGGCGGATACCTTTGCCCTGTGCGCCGAACAGCGGCTTCAACACCATGTCGCCGGGCGCCTCGTCCACCAGAGCCTGCATCGCTGCCCGGTTCTCGCCAACGAAGGTGCGCGGCGTCGGCAGGCCGGCCTGCGCGATGAGGAAGCTCGTCATGCTCTTGTCGACGCAGCGCTCGACGGCGCGGGCGTCGTTCATCACCTTTACCCCGAGTTCGCGCAAGGCGTGCAGCAGCCCGAGCCGGGCGGTGATCTGCTCGGTCGTGCCCTTGGCGATCAGACGCACGAACGCCGCCACCGGCAGCCGGTCGCCGAAGCCCGGCAGGACCAGCCCATGCGCCGTCTCGCCGAGGGCGAAGCCGCAATCATTGAGCGAGAGCACGGTAACGCCGAGCCCGGTGCGCTCCAGCGCCGCCTTGAGATTGCGGGTGTGCCAGTCGGCATCCTCGGTGAAGATGACGACCCGGTCGCTGCGCGGGGCGCTCATGCGAAAGAGCGGTCGAGCACCGCCTCGTCAAAGGCGCCATGGGTGAAGCTGCGTCCGGTGGACAGCGCCGTCACGGTGACGCGGGCAGGGCTGAACAGCATCGGGTCCATGGCGTAGAAGTCGCCATTATAGGCCGAGAAGATCTCCCCAAAGGCGCGGCCATAGTCCCGCGAGGTCGAGCTGGGGAGGCCTTCCGCCAGCTTGGCCGCTTCGTCCTCCGGTCCGTCCACGAACAGATGGACGTCGCCGCCATAGAGCGTCGCGTCATTGGTCCGGCCCATCGCCGTAATGAAATCGGGCGCCGGCGGGGGCAGCGGGGCGCTGGCAAGCCCATCGACAATGCGCTCCAGCGGGAAATGCAGCGCATGCGCCTTGTGCAGGGCGACTTCCAGCACGCGGGCGACAACCTGCACCGTGCCGGCGAGGCTGCGGGTCGGGGTGAGGATCAGCGTCAGCTTGTCGGTGGCCACGCCGCAATTGGCGCCGATCCGGTCGATCAGCGTTTCCGGCGGGAAGCTGTCGACCTCCAGCACCAGAACGGCGCTCGCCGCGCTGTCGCGATAGCCGAGTTCCTCGTAAAGCGTCTCCTTGGCATGGAGCGCGCGGGCGGGGCCTGATCCGAGCGCGAAGAAATCGCCCTCGGACAGGCTCCAGCCGGCATATTGGCTGATGAGGCACGCGGTGACGGGGTCGGCTGTGCGCACGCCGAGACTCGTACCCCAACGTGAAAAGCGCGGCGACGGAACAATGTCCACCGTGCCGAGCCCGCCGAGGCAGATCTCCGCGATCAGGCGGCCGGCCTCGATGCCTCCGGCCGCCTTGATTCCCGCGTCGACGATCCGCGCCCCATTGGCGCTGTGCGAGATGGCAAGGCGGAGCACTCCAGCCCGCGCGATGAGGGCCTCGACCAGCGGTGCGGCGAGGGCCGAGACGCTGGGCCGTGACATATGGTGGGTATGCATCAGGGAGTTACTCCGCAGCTTGGCGGCTGGCTGCGTTCAGCCCATGCCAAAGATGGTCGATGCGCCCGGCGAGTTGCGCGCGGGCTTCGGTGAGGTCGTGCCCGGAGGCGAAGACGGTGCAGATCGGCTCGTCCTGGTCGATGAGGCTCCCGGGAGCCGGGCGGTCCGCCACCCAGACGGGAAGATCGCTGCCGATTTCGACAGGACGCGGCGCGTAGAAAATGGCCGCGGCCTGAACGGTCGCCCCAATGTCGAGGTTGCAAGGTTTGAGTTCCGGCAGGCGACCCTCGCAGGCATCCAGATGCAGCCGTAGCAGCGGCGCCAAAGGCGGGCGGTCGAACACGTCCAGCGACGCTCCCGGACGCGGGTTCACCTCGATCAGCCACCAGCCGGTCTCGCCAATGACAAGGTCGGTGCTGGCGAGGCCTAGTAGTCCGGTGGCGTCGGTGAGTGCAGTGAGTGCAGCCTCGATCTCGGCTTCCAGATCGGGCGCGAGGCGGATCGGCCCGGCGGCCCCGCCATAGCGGAAGGGAGCGTCCTCGGTCGGTGCGCACCATTGCTCGGAGAAACCGAGCAGGCGCGCGGAACGGCCATTACCGAGGAACAGCGCCGAGACGCTGCGCCCCGGCACGAATTCCTGCAGATACCAGCCGGCCCCACGGGCGCGCCGGGCCGGGCGCACATGCCCACCGCCCGCCGCTCCCGCCTGCTTTTCCAACGCCGCCACGCCGTTCGGCGCGCTTTCCGCGAAAAGCAGGGGATGGGGGATGGAAAGGTCCGCGAGAAGCTGCGCGAAGGCTGCCGGCTGTTTCAGCCAGGTCAACGTCCGGCGCCCGCTGCCCATGAGCCGGAAACGGTTCGCAATCGCCTCGACCCGTTCGGGCATCGCCTCGAACCCTGTGCCGAGCACAAGCGGCAGGTCGGGGCCGACATGCCGCTCGAGCTGGGCCATCAGGTCCTTCGGATCGAGGCTAAACCCCTCACCGCGTTGCAGGATTACCGTCGTGGCGGCAAGCGCCCGCGTGTCCTCGTCCGCGAAGAGGTCGAGCACAAGAGGGCGCAGCCCCGCCCGCCGCGCCGCCGCCGCAAGACTGCGCGCGGAGACGCCGACCACGGCGATATCGGCGGAAGCGTCAGGCCGCGAGGGAGCGTGCGAGCGCAAAGGCATCCTCGAATCCGAAGGTGAGGGCTTCCGTCGTGACCTTCATCTGCTTCAGCATTTCGTGCTGAACCCGGTACTTCAGGTGCCCGATGGTCAGTGCGCCGATGCCGAGAGTGCCATTGGCGAGAACCTTGCCATCCGCATGGGCGTCGATGCCGGCGATGCCGGCGGGAGGCACGGCGTTCACATCCGCCGCGGCGATAAGGTTGCGGGCGGAGGCGAGGGCTTCGGCCGAGAGAATCTCGACGCCGGCCTTGCCGCAGGCGAGCACCACATGGGCCTCGGGAACCAGCGCGCGCTTCTCGTCCTCGCTGCTGGCGCTGGCGCAGGCGATGTCGACATTGAAGCGGCGCTTGAAGTCGCGCGCCTTCACGGCCACCGCTTCGACGTCGCGGTGGCTGACGAAGGTCACCTCCGCGCCGGCCTGCGCGGCGATCACGCCGGCAATACCGCCGACCACGCCGGTGGCGCCATAGACCTGAATTTTCAAGCCCTTGATCCCGTCAGGATGGGTCGGGCGCAGCTTGCGCTCGACCTCCGCCACCATGGCGGCGGCGGTGGTGAAAGAGCCGGCCGGGTCGACGAAGACGGAGATTTCGAAGGGCGGGAAGAGGACGCTTTTGGCCTTCGCCGCCATGTCGAGGGCGAGGCTGGCATCCTTGCCGCCGATGAACAGGCCGGTGCGCGGAGCGGCCTGTGGGGCGCGCGAGAACATCATGTCCTGCGTCAGGTCGCCCATCTCATCGAGGGTGACGCCCGAATAGGGCAGGATGGTCGTGTAGCCGGCATCGACGGCCATGTTCACGTCGAACGGCGAGACGTGACGCAGGGGCGAGACGATGTGAAGAATCGGGGCGATGTCCGCCATGTGGTTCCATTCCCTAGGCAAAATCGGGCCTTGCGGCCTCTCATGATCGGGGAAGAAGCGACGCGGGCCTTAAGCCAAAGCCGTCGCTAGCACTGCTCGACGCAGGCAAGCCATTCGATCCGTGCGCCGACATTGCTGCCGCGTACACAGTCGAAAGCCAGAGCGGGCCGGTCGCCGAACAGGGCGCGGGCCTCGCGGATCACGTGGTCGGCCTCATCCGGGTTGCCGAGAATGGCAAAACCGGTGGGACCCCACGAACTCTGGCCAAGACCGCGCAGACCGCGCGTCTCCAGCCAGTCCATCACCTCGGCGACGGCTGTGCTTGTATAGCGGCCACCTTGGGCGTCCGCATAGTGGTCGCCGAGAAGTCGCTGCATTTCGCCGATCGAAGCGGCAAAATAATCCACATCCGCTTCCGCGAGCGCCGGCAGCGCCACCATGACGGCGAGGCGCGCCATATGGCCGGCCAGCGTGTCGGCGAAGGGCGGCAGGCCATCCATCGCCGCCACTTCTTCCTTGCCGCTAAGCCCCTGATGGGATTTGTCATATACCAGAAGAATGCGCCAATGCTCGGGGAAGGGCAGGCGCGAGAGGATGGGCGGCGGCGCGTCCGAGCCGCGCTTCTTGCCGCCGTCGAGGATCACCCCGCCCTCGGTGAAGGCGCCGATGCCGATCGCCGAGCGGGCCCCGCGACCCAAAGCCGCGCCGACCTCGCGGGGCGAGAGGGTGAGGCCGTTCAGCAGGCACAGCCCGGTGGCCACGGCGAGACCGAGCTGGGTGCCGGAGCCGAGGCCGGAATGCGGCGGCAGAGCCGATTCAACCGTGATTTCAATGGCTTTGTCGATGCCGAAGCACTGCGCCGCCCTCTCTGCCGCGGCCAGCGCCCGGCCGACATCCGGCCCGGTGGCGGTGAGCGCGTGGCTCCGGCGCATGCGGACGATGGTCGAAGGGCGGTCGAGGGTGATGCCGAGGCTGCCGAAGCGGCGGCCGAGGGTGCCGGCGAGGTCGATGAAGCCAAGGTGCAGCCGGGCGGGCGCGGTGATGCGCACCACGCTCGATCCGTCCTCCTGGCGTGTCGTCGGCGATTTCGGCGTTATCTTGTTCACCGGCGTTTCCTCGGCCTGCATCGTAAGGCCGCAAGGGCGGGCAGGACAAGCGCCCTTGGCCGTCGGCTTAACGGCGGGCGCGGCGTTTTGCTGCCGTGTCCGGTGACAAATCCCCGCGAGTTGGGATTTGCGGCCGGGCCCCGCCGCGTGCTACCGAATCGTTAAAAGCCGCCTGCGCCAGAACGGGCGGACCTACCGAGGAGGACGCCACAGCATGGCCGTGGATCCGAAAAAAACCTTCACCATCAATGAGGTGGAGGACCGGCTCGCTATCGAACTGCCGCACTGGAAGCTCCAGGAAGGCTGGATAAGGCGCACCTATCGCACCTCCAGCTGGAAGGGGACGCTGATGGTGATCAACGCTGTCGGGCATCTGGCCGAGGCGGCTTGGCACCATCCCGATATCACCGCGTCCTATGCCTGGGTCGAGGTGCGGCTGATGTCGCACGACGCCAAGGGCATCACCGAGCGCGATTTCCAATTGGCGAAGAAGATCGAAGAGGTCGTCGGCTGGCAGCCCGGCCTTGAGCCCGGCAGCGCGCTGGAAGGCACGCCGCACGGCGATCTTCGCTTTTCCTATATCAAATATGATTGATTTTTCAGGTATTTATCATGGCTGAGGTGCGCACGATCGAGAATGTGGCCTGCGGCTTTTGCGGGCTGGCCTGCGACGATCTCACGGTCGAGGTCGAGGGGCGCGAGGTCCGCGCCAAGGCGGGGCCGGGCGGCACCGTCTGCCCTGAGGCGGCCCGGCTTTTCCGGCGTCTGGATACCGCTGACGCGGTGGCGCGTGTGGCCGGTGAGGTGACCAGTCAGGCCGATGCGGCCAGTGAGGCGCACCGCCTGCTCACTGCGGCGACCTCCCCGGTGATCGCCGGCATGGGCACCGACATGACCGGCGCCGGGGCGCTGGTCGATCTCGCCATCCGCTTCGGCGGGGTGCTCGACCATCACGCCTCAATGGGCCTGTTCCGCAACTATGCGGCGGTGCAGCGCACCGGCTGGCTCGCCTCCACCCTTGCCGAGGTGCGCAACCATTGCGACCTGCTGCTGGTGGTGGGCGAGGACCCGACCGCGAACTGGGGCCGGCTGTTCGAGAAATTCTACCCGGCCACTCCTCTGTTCGCGACCGGCGAGCGCCGGGTGGTGTTCCTTGGCGGCACGCCCGGCGAGAAGGCGCGCCGGCAACTGGCGGGCATCACCCTCTCCGAGCTTCCCGGCGCGCCGGTCGAGGTGCTGGAGGCGCTCGCGCTGCTGGTTTCCGGGCGCACCCCGCCGCAGGCGACCATTGGCGGCCTGCCGCTCGCGGAGGTCGCCGCTCTCGCCGAGGCGCTGCGCGGGTCGAAATACGCGGTGGTGACCTGGAACGCGGCGGCGCTGGATGATGGCGACCTTGTCGCCGAGCGGGCCACCGCGCTGGTCGACGCGCTGAACGTGACCACCCGCGCCGGGGTGTTCCCGCTGGGCGGCACGGACAATCTGATGGGCGTGAACCAGCTCATGCTCTGGCGGCTGGGCTACCCGCTGCGCACGCTGGTGAGCGGGCAGGGCAGCGCCCATGACGGCACGCTCTACGCGACCGAGGCCGCGCTCAAGGATGCCGATGTGATGGTCTGGGTCTCGGCCTTTCGGCCGGAGCCGCCGCCGTCCTTTACGGGCAAGGTGATCGCCCTTGCCCATCCCGATACGGTCTTCGAGACCGAACCAGATGTTGTCATCCCTGTGGGCACGCCCGGCATCGACCATGCCGGCACCGTGTTCCGCATGGATTCCATCGTCAGCATGCCGCTCGGCGCCTTGCGCGTCGCGACGCTCCCCAGCGTTGCCGAGGCTGTGCGTCGCATAGCGGAGGGCTAGATGAGAACGAGGCTGAAGGGCGGGCGTGTGCTCGACCCGGCCAATGGCGAGAACGGCGTCGCCAGCGGCGCCGTGCGCGACATCGAGATCGAGGACGGGCGTATCGTCGCCGCCACCGATCGCAAGGCGGATGCCGAATATGATCTCGGCGGCGCGGTGGTGATGGCGGGTGGGATCGACCTGCATAGCCACATTGCCGGCGGCAAGATGAACCTGGCCCGCCTGCTGATGCAGGAAGACCGCAAGGCCTTCCCGGAAATGCCCGGCAATTTCTGCGGCTGCGGCGGCGGACGGGCGGCCCCGACCGCCCATGCCACCGGCTGCCGCTATGCCGAGCTTGGCTACACCACGGTGTTCGAGCCGGCCATGGTGGGGGCCAATGCGCGCGGCGCGCATCTGGAAATGGCGGATATCCCTAATCTCGACACCGGCGCCTATCTGGTGCTCGGCAATGACGATTTCTTCCTGCGCCTGCTGGCCGCCGGCGCGCATCAGGAAACCGTCAATGCCTATGTCGGCTGGATGATCGAGGCGACGCAGGCCTTCGCCATCAAGATCGTCAATCCCGGCGGCATCAACGCCTTCAAGTTCAACGCCCGCCGCATGGAGCTGGACGAGGCCAACCCCTATTACGGGGTCACGCCGCGCAAGGTGCTGACGACGCTGATCCGCGCGGTGACCGAGCTTGGCCTGCCGCACCCGATCCATCTGCATGGCTGCAATCTCGGCGTGCCCGGCAATGACGAGACCACGCTCGCCACCATCCGCGCGGCGGAGGGGAGGCGCCTGCACCTCACCCATCTCCAGTTCCATTCCTATGGCACGGAGGGCGACAAAAGGTTCTCCTCCTCGGCGGCGCGGATCGCTGAGCTGGTCAACGCCAACCCGAACATCTCGGTCGATGTCGGGCAGGTGATGTTCGGCCAGACGGTGACCGCCTCGGCCGACTACATGTCGCAATACCGCAACCGCGCCATCGCCTCACCGAACAAGTCGATCGGCATGGACATCGAGCTGGACGCCGCCTGCGGCGTGGTGCCGTTCGAGTACAAGGACAAGTCCTTCGTCAACGCGCTGCAATGGGCGATCGGGCTGGAGCTGTTCCTGCTGGTGGAAGACCCCTGGCGGATCTTCCTCACCACCGATCACCCCAATGGCGGGCCGTTCACCACCTACCCGCATCTGATCCGGCTGCTGATGGACCGCGATTTCCGCAACGCGCAGCTCGCCACGCTGAACAAGGCGGCGCAGAAGCACACGATGCTCCCGCAGATCACGCGGGAATATTCGCTGGAGGAGATCGCCATCCTCACCCGCGCCGCCCCGGCGCGCATTCTCGGCCTCACCGACAAGGGCCATCTCGGCCCCGGCGCGGTGGCGGACATCGCTGTGCACACCGAGGATGCCGACCGCGAGGCGATGTTCTCGACCACCCGCATGGTGTTCAAGAACGGCCGGCTGATCGTCAAGGACGGGGTGGTGGTGGAACTGGCTCAGGGCACCACCCATGTCGCCCGCCCGACCTTTGACCGCGCCATCGACACCGACATGCAACGCTGGTTCGACGAATCGGTCGGGCTGAAGGCGCAGCATTTCCGCATCGCCGATGGCGAGTTGAGAAACGGGGCGGGGCCGACCATTCTCACCTGCGAGCGGGGGGAGGGGTGATGAAACCCATCCGTTTGGTGTCATCCTCGCAGCCGGCTGGCCGTCATGGTCGGGCTTGGCCCGGCCATCCACGCCTTTCCCCGGTGCGCCTCGCGGTGGCCAAGTCGTGGATCCCCGGGTCAAGCCCGGGGATGACGGGGCTTTCGCGGCTTGCGAGTGCCGTGTCCTTCACCTCTCCCCGTGGGGGAGAGGTCGGCGCGCAGCGCCGGGTGAGGGGGCCCGCGCTCGCCGCTTTGGCGCACTGCTGCCCCTCACCCCAGCCCTCTCCCCGTCGGGGAGAGGGAGCAGGGCGCGTGGTTGTGATTGGGCGTCGGCTCCTCGTGACCATGCCGGAGGGCGCGCGATGATCCTTAATGGCGTCGAGATCCGCGACACCTTCGCGGAAGCCTTTCCGATGGTCGGCACAAGGCTGATCGTCACCGCCGACACGCCGGACTGGGCGCTGACGGCCGGGCGCGTCACCACCGGTTTTGCCACCTCCGTCATCGGCTGCGGCTGCGAGGCGGGGATCGAGCGCGTGCTGGCGCCGCAGGACACGCCGGACGGAAGGCCGGGCGTATCGCTGCTGATCTTCGCGATGGATTTCGGCTCGCTGAAAAAGGTCGTGCCGCTGCGGCTCGGCCAATGCGTGCTGACCTGCCCGACCACCGCCTGCTATGCCGGCGTCGAGGGCGGCAAGCGCGTGCCTCTGGCCAAGACCATCCGCTATTTCGCCGATGGCCACCAGATTTCCAAGAAGCTCGCCGGCAAACGCTTCTGGCGCCTGCCGGTGATGGAGGGCGAGTTCGTCTGCGACGAGGACACGGGTTCCGTGGAAGGCGTCGGCGGTGGCAATTTCCTCATCCTCGCCCGTTCGCGCGGGCAGGCGCTGCATGCCGCCGAACAGGCGGTGGCGGCGATGGGCCAGGTGCCCGGCATCATCCTGCCCTTCCCCGGCGGGGTGGTGCGCTCCGGCTCCAAGGTCGGCTCGAAATACAAGGCGCTGTTCGCCTCCACCAACGACGCCTATTGCCCGACATTGCGCGGCGCGGTGCCGAGCCAGCTTCCCCCGGAGGTCGGCTCGGTGATGGAGATCGTGATCGACGGGGTGAGCTTCGAGGCGGTGGCGGAAGCGACGCGCGTCGGCATCGAGGCGGTCTGCGCGGTCGGCACTGAGGGCGGCGTGGTCGCCATCGACGCCGGCAATTATGGCGGCAATCTCGGGCCGTTCCATTTCAAGCTGCGCGAGATCATGAGCGCGGGAGCGGGCAGCGCGGGAGGCGTGGCATGAGCGGCGTATCATTGAAGCCGCGCGCGGCCCTTGAGGCGCGGGTGGACCTGTCCGGGCTCACCCCGGCGGTGGCCTGCGCGACCTCGCTGCGCGAGCTGGAACATCTGGCCGTGCCCTATGGCGCGACCTCCGTGCCGCTGGGCGAGCTGTTCTTCATCGAGGGCGCGCCGGAGGGCGTGCTGCTGATCGAGATCGGCGATGAGAGGCTCGACGGGGTCGGCGCCGGCATGGCCGGGGGCGAGCTGATCGTCGACGGACGGGTTGGCGCCTGGGCCGGGCGGGGCATGTCCGGCGGGGTGCTGCGCATCTCCGGCGATGCCGGCGACTTCCTCGGCGCGGAAATGTCCGGCGGGCGGATCGAACTGGCCGGCAATGCCGGCGCTCACGCGGGCGGGGCCTCCTCCGGCTCGCGGCGCGGCATGTCGGACGGCGTGCTGAAGATCGCCGGATCCGCTGGCGAACGCGCCGGCGCCCGCCAGCGCGGCGGGCTGATTCTGATCGGTGGCGATGCCGGCGCGGGGCTGGCCACCGGCATGATCGCCGGCACGATCAGCGTCGCCGGATCGGTCGGCACGCTGGCCGGGCGCGGCATGAAGCGCGGCACGTTGCTGGTAAACGCGCTTCCCGAACTGCCGGCCGGTTTCGCCGACACCGGCACGCACGACCTCGTCGCCCTGCGCCTGCTCGCCCGGCGCGTGCCGGACCTCGCGGCCACGCTCAAGGACGTCACCCAGGCGCGCCGCCTCGTCGGCGACACGCTGATGGGCGGGCAGGGCGAGGTTCTGGTGGTCTAGCCGCCCTCTGGGTCGTCATCCCGGACGGCCCAAAGGCCGATCCGGGATCGCGTGCCGCGACGGCTGACGATCCCGGCGCTCGCTGCGCTCGGCCGGGATGACGGTGTTCAGACCTACAACAGCGTTCCGTGCAGGATGACCAAGGCGACGGTGAAGTAGATCACCAGCCCGGTCACGTCGACGAAGGTCGCCACAAACGGCGCGGAGGCGCTGGCCGGGTCAAAGCCGAGGCGGCGCAGGACGAAGGGCAGCATCGAGCCGGTCATCGAGCCGAAGGTGACGATCGCGATCAGCGCCGCCCCCACCGTCGCCGCCACCAGCACCCAGTGCTCGCCATAATCATGGAAGCCGGCGAGCTGCCAGATGGTGATGCGGGTGACGCCGAGCGTGGCGAGGATCGAGCCGAGCACGAGGCCCGAGGGCAGCTCGCGCAGCGCGACGCGCCACCAGTCCTTCAGCTTGATCTCGCCCAGCGCGAGCGCGCGGATGATCAGCGAGGTCGCCTGCGAGCCGGAATTGCCGCCCGAGCTCATGATGAGCGGGATGAACAGGGTGAGCACGATGGCGCGCTCCAGCTCGTCCTCGAAATGCTGCATGGCGTTGGCGGTCAGCATCTCGCCGAGGAACAGGATGGAGAGCCAGCCGGCGCGCTTCTTCAGCATGGCGATGAAGCCCATCTCCATATAGGGCTCGTCCAGCGCCTCCATGCCGCCGAATTTCTGCACGTCCTCGGTGCTTTCCTCGATGATGGCGTCGATCATGTCGTCGACCGTGACGATCCCCAGCACATGGTCGTGCTCGTCCACCACCGGCACGGCGAGCAGGTCGTATTTCGAGATGAGCTTGGCCACTTCCTCGCGGTCGGTGAGCGGGGAGGTGGTGATCGGGTCATGGCGCGGGGCGACCGAGAGGATCGGGTCTTCCGGCGCGCCGGTGATGAGACGGCGCAGCGTCACCGCCTTCAGCAAAGCGTGGCTGTCGGGGTCCAGCACATAGATGGCGTAGATGGTCTCGCGGGTGCGCTCGATCGCCCGGATGTGCCGGAGCGTCTCGCCCACCGTCCAATTGGCGGGGACGGTGACGAACTCGGTCGTCATCAGGCTGCCGGCGCTGTGCTCGGGCCAGGCGAGCAGGCGGTTCAGCTCGGCCTGCGTCTCGGCCGGCAGATGGGCGAACAGATGCGAGCGCGCCGGCTCCTCCATCCAGCGGAACAGGTCGGCGGCACGGTCGGCCGACATGTCGGTGAGCAGGCGCACCGCCTCCTCGACCGGCAGCGCCTCGATCAGCTCGCTGGAGAGGTCGAAATCCGGCAGGTCGAGGATTTCGACCTGCTTTTCGCGCGGCAGGCTCGCCAGCACGGCGGAGGCGGTGTGACGCTCTTCCTCGTCGAGCGCCTCGGCGATGTCGGCGGGATGCTCCTCGGCAAGCTCGGCGGCGAGGGCGGCGGCGTCCACGAATTCATCGTCGCGGCGGGCATCGTCACGGCGGGAATCCGCCGGGGTACGGGTATCGTCCATCTTGGCTCTCTTTCCGACGTCCGGTCACCGGAGGCGGACGCAGAGAGCCGATGCCCCTCAGGGCCGCGGTCGGCTCAGAGCGCCGGCCGCCGGCGGCCGGACAATCGACTGGGACTGTCGCTGGGCATGGGTAAGGGGTTCCGATTGCGGCGCGGTGACACGCGGCGCCGGGCAGATGGACCCGCGCGGGAGCGGAGTCAAGCGGGGGATGGGCGCTTGGGGCCGGCCGGTGGCCGGCACCTCCGCATGACGGGGGTGTAGGGGCGGGCGGGTTCGAAGACGACTCGTCGGAGGGCTCGTCATCCTGAGGTGCGCGCCGAAGGCGGGCCGCGAAGGACGCAGAGGCGCGCCGTGCTCTTGAACAAGGCTGCCGGTGGAAGGCGCGGGTGTCCCGTCTCCCTCAGGACCGGGCTTGCCCCCGTCCTCATACCCGGCCGGGTTCGGCATCGTGGGTGGATCCCCGGGTCAAGCCCGGGGATGAGGGGATGGACGGGTGCGTGCTTCGAGGCCGGCCGGTGGCCGGCACCTCAGCATGACGGGGGGTGTAGAGGGCGGGGGCGCGGGAACCGTCCCTTCGCCCGGCCGTCAGCCGCGCAGCGAGCCGGCGGCGGTGGTGAGGCGCTCGCGCACGGCGGCGAGGCGGGCGGGGTCGAAGCGGCCGGTACGCCCGCCCTCGCACAGCGCGCCGCGAAAGCCGAGATAATCCGCCCCGGCGCCGGCCAGCGGGCCGATGTCGTCCAGCGTGAGCGAGCCGGCGAGGCCGGTCATCAGCCCGTGGCGGCGCGCCTCGGCGGTGAACTGGCTGAGCGTCAGCGGGTCGAGATGGCGGGTCAGCGGCCCGCCTGCCTTGTCGGCGGTGTCGATCATGGCGCCGGCAAAGCCGGCCGCGCCGAGCGGGGCCAGCAGGCCGAAATCCGGGTTCTGGTCGGCGAACAGCACGGCGATCAGCCGGCGCCGCGTGGCGAGCGGCGCCAGCGCCTCGATGCAGGCGCCGACATGCTCGGAGGCGAACAGCCCGACCTTGACGAGCGGCACGCCGGTGGTGGCGATGCGCTCGGCGGCGCTGAGCAGCAGGGCCGGGACCATGGGCTGGTCGCCCACCGTGGCCGAGAGCGCCGGGCGCGCCGGCCCCCAACTGTCCCACAGCATGACGGCGGCGGTGAGCGCCGGGCTGCTCCACGCGCCCAGCGCGCCATAGGCCGGCTGCTTGAGATCGACGATATCGGCGCCGCCCTGCCGCGCCAGCTCCATCTCGTGCAGATCCGCGACGCTGGCGAGCAGGCCGGGCGAGGGCGCGCTCATGATGCGCCCTGCAGAACGCTCGGCGCGCCGTTCTGGTTACCGCGCTGGCGGCGATGGGCGGCGATGGCCTCGACCAGCCAGCCCCAGGCTTCCAGCTCCTCGGGGCCGGCGGTCTTCTCGATGGCGATGGTCAGATAGGCCATTTCCTGGTCGATCTTCTCATCCGAGAGCAGTGCGAGCCGGCTCACCAGCACGGCGCCTTCCAGCACCGCCGCCTTGGCGCGGTTCATCCCCTCGAAGCGGCGATGGCCATCGGAGTGGTGAATCTTGCAGAAGAATTTCGGCCGCTGCGGATCATCCTCGATGCGCTCGACGATCAGCTCGTCATGGGAGAGCGTATCGGCAAGGCGCGGGCAGTCGATCCGGTCGGCCTTGCGCACATCGACCTTGAGGGGACGGCCAACCACGCAGCCGGCGAAGATACGCACATCATCGGTGAAGTTGATGACGGCGATGCGGGTCGCCGCCAGGTTCTCCAGCGTCCGCGAGGGGCGGAAGGGCTGCAGCAGATAGCCGCCCTCGATCACCGTCGCCCCCATGGGCGCGAGATGCGGTTCGCCGCCGGACGAACGGGTGGTGACGATGGCTTCACGGATCACGGTTCGGTGCCTTTCCGGTCTCGGTCTGCGGCGCGCCCTCCGGCGCGGCCGGGGCCGCAGCCTCCTTGTCGGAGTCTTTTTTGTCGGTCTGTTTCTCGGCCCGCAGGGTCGTGCCGGCTTCCTTGAATGTCAAACGATGCGCCGCCTCGGGACTGCCGGCGATCTCGCCCGCGACGCCCCAGGCTAGGCCCTCATCCTGCGCGTAACGCTTGCCGAGCGTGTAGGCGATCTCGGCACGCGCCGTCTCCACGCCGAGATAGAAGGCGTGGGCGCCATCCGCCTCGACCTTGAGATGGGGAAACAGCGCGAAGGGGTCGGCGGCGATGTGGTGGCCGTCGCGGTTGTAGATGTGGATGCCGGCTTCCGTCACGTCGATGCGGAAATTGCGGTCGCGCACCGCGCCGGCCAGCCGGGCGATGTCCTTGGGGCTGGCGGCATAGGGCTTGCGGTCGCGCAGCGCCATCAGCCCGCCGCCGAACCCTTGCGGCAGCGCGCCCGCCTCGCGGGCGGCATAATATTCGCGCCGCGCCCGGTCGAATTCGCGCACGGCGGTGCGGCAATGCGGGCTCACCTGCACGGCCAGCACCGCGTTGAGCCGCATTTCCGAGATCAGCCCCATGAGGATGGCGTTGATGCCGGTGGTGTCGGCGTCGGTCAGCTCGGTGACATTGCCGATGCCCATGAGAACGGGAATGTCGGGGTAGCGCCGGCGCAGCTCCGCATAGCGCAGAATCGAGGCGGTGAAGCCGTAATGGATCGGGTCGAGGATCGGGTCGGCATAGAAGGGCTGGCCGCTGGCGAGGCAGGCGTCCACCGCGCGGCAGAGCGAGTCGAGATCACCTTGCGTCGCCGGCACCAGCACCGGCACGGCCGGGCCTTCGCGGGCGATGTGCAGGGTGTTCTCGTTGAGGCTAAGCAGGAAATCGGCGCCGGCGCGGGTGGCGCGGGCAAGCTCCGTGAGATCGAAGGAATCGACGCTGACCTTCAGCCCCTCGGCCTGAATGGCGCCGATGGCCTCTTCCAGATGGGGAAAAGCGGTGTCCGGCAGGCAGCCGAGGTCGATGACGTCAGCGCCCTCCGCCCGCAGGGCGCGGGCGCGCATGACGATGCCATCAACGCTCATCACGGTGGCGTCGACGATCTCGGCAAAGAGGGTGACGTCGTGCCGGGTGAGGTCGGCGGCGCGGCGCTTCTGGCCGAAATAATCCGGCAGGTCGGCCATCTCGTCCGGCCCGCGCGAAAAGGGCACGCCGAAGAAGCGTTCCAGCCGGTCGAGATCGCCGCGGAAGCGGCCGGGCATCAGCACGCGGTCGGTGCCCTCCGGCAGCTTCAGCCGGCGCTCGACGATCTCCGCCGTCATCAGCGCCGCGACCTTGACGCCGACATTGACCACCACCGGCTCGACCGCCGCGTCGGTAATCTCGCCGGCGATCCGGGTGAGGCGCGGCTCGGCCAGCGAGCCGGTGACGAGGGCGATCTTTTCCGCGCGGCGCGGGGGCTCGGGGGTGTCAGCCATCGACCGGGGCGGCCCGTTCCGCCAGCAGAAGGCGCCGCGCGCCGATGGCGGCGTCGAGATCGGCGAGCGACTCGACCACCGTGGTATCGTCGAACTCCTTGAGCCGGGCGGTGTTCTCCAGGTCGATGCGGCGCGGATAGACCGGGTATTCGCCGCCGGGCGCCATGGTGATCATCTCCGGCGCGGTGTCGCAGGCGAAGACGATGGCGTGCACGCGGCACTTGCCGGCCTGCGCGAAGCAATTGGTCACCAGCGTGTCGGAGATGCCGTACACCGCCTTCGCCACCGTGTTGGAGGAGGCGGGGGAGACCACCAGCGTGTGGTAGAGCTGCTCGTAGAAGCGCCCGACCGGGGCCGAGCTGGCGGTGGTCTCCTTGAAGATGCGGGTGTTCTTCGGCAGGTCCTGCTTGTACATGCGCAGCACCTCGTCCGCTGCGCGCGAGACGAACAGGTCCACCGCGTCGAGCGACTGGATCAGCGCGATCGACTCGGTGAAGAAATGGCCGGAGCCGGTGAGCGCCCAGGCCCAGCGCGGATAGGTTCCCTTGTCGGCACTCATGCGGCCATGCTCCCGTCGGTAAAGGTGGCGCGCGCCGCATCCAGCGTGACAATCTCCACCGCCCCGCCGAACGCGGCGGCGTAGCGGGGAAACAGCGGATCGACCAGCCCGGCGTCGGCCCAGTCCTGCGGGCGGCTGCCGGGGGCGGCGGGGGCGGATTTGACCAACACCAGCCGGCCCGCGCCAAGCCGCGTGCTCAGCTGCGCGGAAAGCCAGGCGGCGAGGCTGTCGGAGGTCAGGTCCCAGCTTTCCGGCAGGTCGGGGGCCTCAAGGGTCATGGCGGCGGGTAGCCACAGCGCCGCGCGGCCGGCGCCATGGTGGCGGGCGATGCTCGCGGGGTCGGCGGCGGTCGGGATGCCGGAGATATCGGCGAGGGCCAGCGCGGTCTGCTCCATGGCGAGGATCGCCATGCGATGGCAGGCGGCATCCGACAGGCCAAGGCGCGGCTGGAGATCGCGCACGCCATCGGCCAGCGGCCCGCCGCCGGCGACGAGCACCAGCGGCGCGCCGGCATGGGCGAGCGCGTGGAGCAAAGCGGGCAGGAGCGGGGCGCCGAGCAGGCTGCCGCCGAGCTTGACGACGAGCGGCGCGGGATGGGCGGCATCGGACGGGCGGGGCGCGCGCGATCCGGGCATGGGACGTTTCCTGAAGGGTGCCGCCAAGGGGAGGTCGGGCGACGCCGTTTGCCGCAAACTAGCCCAAGCGTCGGCGCGATCAATGGAAACGGCGCCGCAGGCTGGCCGGAAACCCCGCGGCAAGAAAAAAAGGCCCGGGGACGAGCCCCGAGCCTTGATAAAGTCGACGGTCATGCAGACGGGAACGCCGTCTGGTAATCCAATGAAAGCATGAGCCGACTCCGGCTTCTTGTCGAGGACTGATTCGGCGGATCACGCCGGCGTTATCTGCGTGCGGCGCATGGCATGTAACGCGATACCGCTGGTCGTCGCGACATTCAGGGAATCGAAGTTCCCGGCCATAGCGATGCGCGTGGTGAGGGTGCGGGCGAGGATATGCGGGGCAAGGCCCGGCCCCTCCGCCCCCAGCAGCAGCGCCGCGCGGGGCGGGCGGGCGAGGGTGGACAGCTCGCTGGCGCCGGAGGGCGAGAGCGCGATCAGGGTGAAGCCGCTGGCCGCCAGCCGGTCGAGGATCGCCTCGGCCGAACCTTCGCGGGCGAACGGCACCATCAGGCTGCCGCCGACCGAGACGCGTATCGCCTTGCGGTACAAGGGATCGCAGGAGGCGAAATCGAACAGCGCCGCATCCGCCCCGAAGGCGGCGGCGTTGCGCATGATGCCGCCGACATTGTCGTGATTGGTGATGCCGAGCGGCACCACGACCAGCGCCTCCTCCGGCAGGGAGGCGATGAGTTCCGCCATCGAGGGCTCCGCCCCGCGCAGGCCGATGCCGAGCAGGCCGCGATGGATGTGGAAGCCGGTGATGCCGTCGAGGATCGCCTGGCTCGCCGTGTAGACCGGCAGGTCGGCGGGCGCCTGCGCCAGCAGGGGGGCGAGCGCCTCGATCCGGCTTTCCGCCAGCAGCAGCGATTCCAGCGTGAAGCGGTTGCGCGGGGAGAGCGCCACGTCGAGCACGGTGCGCCCTTCGACGATGAAGCGCCCGCCACGGCCGACGAGATCGCGCTCCTTGATGACGCGGTAGGCGTCGATGCGCGGATCGTCCGGGGCGGTGAGGGGAATGAGACTGGCCATGGCCGCTTCATAGCCGCCAGCCCGGCGCTTGTCGCGGGGCACCTATGCGCCAGACAGCCGGGAAACGAAAGCGCAGGCGCGCCTCCCGGCGGTAGAGGCTCGAAGAAAAACGATTATCTTACAAATGGATAAGTCTCGGTTGCGCGTGCCTTGCATCCTGGCCGTCTTTCGATCTGGTTTCATTCGAAATCGCGTAGTTCTACGGATGGTCAGGTTGTTTTGCCTAAGGCGGCCCGATACGAGCCCGGCGCGGGACTCGATCAGGACAAGGAAGAACAGATGGCGACGCGCAGCAAGGACACCCTCCTGACCACTTCCGCGCCCTTTGACGGGCTGGCCATGAACCGCCGGCAGGTGCTGGGCACGGCCTTTGCCGGCCTTGCGGCGAGCGCGCTGCCGGGCGGCATCGGCGCGGCGCTGGCGGCGGCGGGGGACCGGAAGGTCGATGTGCTGCTGATCGGCGGCGGCATCATGAGCGCGACGCTCGGCGTGTGGCTCAACGAGCTGGAGCCGGACTGGAAGATCGCCATGATCGAGCGGCTCGACGGCGTGGCGCTGGAAAGCTCCAATGGCTGGAACAATGCCGGTACCGGCCATTCCGCGCTGGCCGAGCTGAACTACACGCCCGAGGACGACAAGGGGCAGGTGCATATCGAGAAGGCCGTCGAGATCAACGAGGCGTTCCAGGTCACCCGCCAGTTCCTCGCCCATCAGGTCGGGCGCGGCGTGCTGCGCAACCCGCGTTCCTTCATAAACTCCACCCCGCATATGAGCTTCGTGTGGGGCGAGGAGAACATCGAGTTCCTGGAGAAGCGCCATCAGGCGCTGAAGGCCAGCCCGCTTTTCGCCGGGATGGAATTCTCCACCGACAGCGCCAAGATCGCCGAATGGGTGCCGCTGATGATGGAGGGGCGCGACGCCTCCCAGACCATCGCCGCCACCTGGTCGCCGCTCGGCACCGATGTCGATTGGGGCGAGATCACCCGGCAATATGTCGGCTATCTGCGCAGCCAGCCGAATTTCGATCTGGAGCTTTCCAGCGAGGTCGCGGACATCACCCGCAACGCCGATGGCAGCTGGCGCGTGACCTATGGCTACACCGGCACCGGCGAGCAGCGCACGGTCGATGCCAATTTCGTCTTCATCGGCGGCGGCGGCGGGGCGCTGCATCTGCTCCAGAAGTCCGGCATTCCCGAGGGCGAGGACTATGCGGGCTTCCCGGTGGGCGGCTCCTTCCTGGTCAATGACAACCCGGATGTGGCGCTGCGCCATCTCGCCAAGGCCTATGGCAAGGCCTCGGTCGGCGCGCCGCCCATGTCGGTGCCGCATCTCGACACGCGCTATCTCGACGGCAAGCAGGTGGTGTTGTTCGGGCCGTTCGCGACCTTCTCGACCAAGTTCCTGAAGGATGGCTCCTATTTCGACCTGTTCGGCTCGGTGACGCTGCAAAATCTCTGGCCGATGCTCGATGTCGGCGCCGAGCAGTTCGATCTCGTGAAATATCTCGCCGGCCAGCTCATGCTGTCGGACGCCGAGCGCGTGGCGGCGCTGCGCGACTATTACCCGCAGGCCAAGGGCGAGGAATGGCGCCTCTGGCAGGCCGGCCAGCGCGTGCAGATCATCAAGCGCGACAAGGAAGGCGGCGGCACGCTGAAGCTCGGCACCGAGATCGTCAGCGCCAGGGACGGCTCGATCGCCGCCCTGCTCGGCGCCTCGCCGGGCGCCTCGACCGCCGCGCCGATCATGCTCGGCGTGCTGGAGAAGGTGTTCAAGGACAAGGTCGCGACGCCCGAATGGCAGGCGCGCATCCACCAGATCGTGCCGAGCTATGGCGTGAAGCTGAATGAGCGGCCGGAGATGGTGCAGCAGGTCTGGACGGCTACCGGCGCGACCCTTCAGCTCGCCAATGCCGCCCCGGTGCTCGACGTCTCCGCCTATGGCGGCGTGACCGCCCCGGCGGGTGGCGTGGTCAAGCCGGTGCCGGATATGGCGCCGTGATTTGGGTGCTGTGAAACTGGCGTGAGGAGGTTGGCGCTGTCGCCGGCCTCCTTCGAGGCCCGGCCGCTGGCCGGGCACCTCAGGATGACGTGGTTCTGGGGATGAGGGGCGCGGCGGACGGGGATTGAGCCCTCGTCATGCTGAGGAGCGGCCCATGGCGCCGCGTCTCGAAGCACGCAGGCGGGTGTCGTCTCACGCCGCTTTGAACCTCCATCCTTCGAGGCCCGGCCATTGGCCGGGCACCTCAGGATGACGTGGCTCGGGTTTTGAACCCTCGCGCCGCCCGCCGCCTCAGCCGCCGGCTTCCTCGCGCAGCATTTCCAGCTTCAGCCATTCTTCCTCGGCCTTGGCGAGTTCCGCCTGGGTCCGGGTGAGTTCGGCGGTGGCCTTCTGGAAGCCGGCCGGGTCGCGCGTGTAGAAATTCGCCGTCGCCAGCGTGTTGTTGAGCCGCTTGATGTCGGATTCGAGCTGGGCGATGCGCTTGGGCAGTTGCTCCAGCGCGTGCTTGTCCTTGAAGGAGAGCTTGCGCTTGCTGCCGCTGGAGGCGGCGGCGGGGACACTGGCGGAAGCGGCGCGGGCCGGCGCGTTGCCGGAGGACCTGGCCGGGGTGGCCGCAGCGGCGGCGGCCGCGCGGGCCTTCACGCCATGGCCGCGCTGGTTGACCATGTCGGAATAGCCGCCGGCATAGACTTCCCAATTGCCGTCGCCTTCATAGGCGATGGTGGCGGTGACGGTGCGGTCGAGGAAATCGCGGTCATGGCTGACCAGCAGCACTGTGCCGGCATAGTCGTCGATCATCTCTTCCAGGAGGTCGAGCGTCTCGAGGTCGAGATCGTTGGTCGGCTCGTCCAGCACCATGAGATTGGAGGCCTGCGCCAGCGCGCAGGCCAGCAGCAGCCGGCCGCGCTCGCCGCCCGACAGGCGTGAGACCGCCGTGCCGGCCTGTTCCGGGGTGAACAGGAAGTCCTTCATATAGCCGATGACATGGCGCGGATTGCCGCCGACGAACACCTGATCGCCCCGCCCGTCGGTCAGCGTCTCGCGCACCGAGCGATTGGGATCGAGCGCGGCGCGGCGCTGGTCGAGCGTCGCCATCTCGATATTGGTGCCCATCTTGGCCTTGCCGCTGTCGGGCGCGAGTTCGCCGGTCAGCATCTTCAGCAGCGTGGTCTTGCCGGCGCCATTGGGACCGACAATGCCGATCCGGTCGCCGCGCTGGATGCGGATCGACAGGTCGCGCACGATGACGCGGTCGCCATAGGCCTTGGAAATGTGCTCGGCTTCCATCACCAGCTTGCCGGAGACATCCGCCTCGGTCGCGGCCATGGTGATGGTGCCCACCGCGCCGCGATGATCGCGGAACTTGGCACGCAGATCGGCCAGCTCGCCGACGCGGCGCACATTGCGCTTGCGCCGCGCGGTGACGCCGTAGCGCATCCAGTGTTCTTCGGCGACGATCTTGCGGGCCAGCTTCTGCTGGTCGCGCTCTTCCTCTTCCAGCACCTGGTCGCGCCATTCCTCGAAGAAGGCGAAGCCGCGCTCCATGCGCCGCGTCGTGCCGCGATCGAGCCAGACGGTGGCGCGGGTCAGATCCTGCAGGAAGCGGCGGTCATGGCTGATCAGCACGAGGGCGGAACGTAGCGAGGCAAGCTCGCTTTCCAGCCATTCGATGGCCGGCAGGTCGAGATGGTTGGTCGGCTCGTCGAGCAGCAGGATGTCCGGCTCGGGCGCCAGCACGCGGGCCAGCGCCGCGCGGCGCGCCTCGCCGCCGGACAGGTTGGCCGGGTTTTCCTCGCCGGTGAGGCCGAGTTCGCTCAGCAGGTACTGGGCGCGGTATTCCTGATCGCCCGGCCCCATGCCGGCCTCGACATAGGCCAGCGTGGTCTTGAAGCCGGAGAGGTCCGGCTCCTGCGGCAAATAGCGGATGGTCGCGCCGGGCTGCGCGAAGCGGTTGCCGCCATCGGCCTGCACGAGGCCGGCGGCGATCTTGAGCAGGGTCGACTTGCCCGAGCCATTGCGCCCGACAAGGCCGACGCGCTCGCCGGCGGAGACCGAAAGTTCGGCGCCATCCAGCAGCGGCGTGCCGCCAAAGGTGAGCCGCGTGTCTTGAAGCAGAAGAAGAGGAGGAGCCATGGCGCGGGGATAGGGGATGAGCGGGCGCCGGGCAAGGGGGAACAGGGAGTCAATCGTCCCCGCTCAGCCTTTCGAGCGAGCGTCCTCCATAGAGGAGACGGTCGAACACCACGCGATCACCATCAATGTGGAACGCCGCGGTTACGCGGCGCTCGAAACCGACAACCCGCAGGCCGGGCCGGATGTCGTCCCGGCAGGTTCCTCGCATCGGGAAATCGGCAAAGGACCGGCAGTAGACCTCGATCCGTTCCACATAGCCGAGCGCGATGTCGGGTCCCGAGCGTTGCGCGATAAACAGATAGAGGCCGAGCAGATCGTCGCTGGCCTCGGGCGAGAAGACGACCCTATAAGCCACGGCGGGAGTTGCGGCTGGCGTGAAGGGCGCGGATCTCGTTGAACACATCCTCTGCCGCAAGACCCCGTTCGGGGTGAGCCTGCATGTCGGCCATCACCGGCACCACCTCGTCACGCAGCCACCGCTCCACCGCGTCGTCCCGCTCCTTGAGGGCGCGCAGCCCGGCACGGATGACTTCGCTCGCGCTGCCATAGGTGCCGGAAGCCACAAGGCGGTCTATGAAATCGGCCTGCTCGCGTGGCAGACTGAAGGTGCGCTTCTCCGCGGTCGCCATCGCTCCCTCCATCGGTTCGGTATGACTTATTCATACCGTCGTTCTGTCAAAGCTGCAAATGACGCCTGATGCCATGCCCTCCCTCGCCCCGCTTCTCGCCGCCATCGCCCAGCGCATCGGCGCCGCCCATGTGCTGACCGAGCCGGCCGACATGGCGCCGTTCCTGCACGAGGAGCGCGGGCTCTATCAGGGGCGCGCGCCGGCCGTGCTGCGGCCGGGTTCCACGGAAGAGGTCGCCTTCGTGGTGGAGGCCTGCGCGCGGGCGGGGGTGCCGATCGTGCCGCAGGGCGGCAATACCGGGCTGGTGGGCGGACAGATGCCGTTCGGCGAGGTGCTGGTCTCGCTGGCGCGCCTCGATCGTATCCGCGCGGTCGATCCCGTCGACATGACGATGACGGTGGAGGCGGGCTGCATCCTCGACAATGTCCACAAGGCGGCGGAGGCGGCGGGCTGCCTGTTCCCGCTGCACATCGCCTCGCAGGGCTCCTGCCGCATCGGCGGCAACCTCGCCTCCAATGCCGGTGGCACCGCCGTGCTGCGCTATGGTAATGCGAAGGATCTGGTACTGGGGCTGGAGGTCGTGCTGGCCGATGGGCGGGTGTGGAACGGCATGAAGCGCCTGCGCAAGAACAATGCGGGCTATGACCTGAAGCCGCTCTTTCTGGGTACCGAGGGCACGCTCGGCATCATCACCGCCGCCGTGCTGAAGCTGTTTCCGCAGCCGGCGCAGCGCACCACCGCCTTCCTCGCCGTCCCCGATCCGGCCAGCGCGCTCGCTTTGCTGAAGCGCCTGCGCGGCGAGGCGGGGGATGCGCTCACCACTTTCGAGCTGATGGCGGCGTTCGGCGTCGAGACCGTGCTGACCCATATGCCCGGCACGGTGCGGCCTCTGGCCGACCGCTACGACTGGTATGTGCTGGCCGAGCTTTCCGCTCCCACCCGCGCCTTCGATCTCGGCGCGCTGATGGAGGAGGCGCTCGGTGCCGCCATGGAGGCGGGCGAGGTGCTGGACGCGGTGATCGCCGCCAGCGAGGCGCAGGCGGCCAATCTGTGGCGGCTGCGCGAGGATATGAGCGAGGCGCAGAAGCACGAGGGCGGCTCGATCAAGCACGACGTCTCCGTGCCGGTCTCGCGCGTGCCGGAATTTCTGGAGCGGGCGCTGCCGGCCTGCCTGGCGGCGCTGCCGGGGCTGCGGCCGTGCCCGTTCGGCCATGTCGGCGACGGCAACATCCATTTCAACCTGAGCCAGCCGGTGGGCATGGAGAAGGCCGCCTTCATCGGCCTGTGGGAGAGGTTCAACCGCATCGTCCACGACATCGTGACCGAGATGGACGGCTCGATCGCCGCCGAGCACGGCATCGGCATCCTCAAGCGCGAGGAACTGGCCCATTACGCCGATCCGGTGGCGCTCGATCTGATGCACCGTCTCAAGGCGGCGCTGGACCCGGCCGGCCTGCTCAATCCCGGCAAGGTGCTTAGCAACGGGCGGTAGAAACGTAGCTCTCTGGAATTATAACAAACAAGAACTACTTCGATCATCGCTGTTTTGAGCGATTCTACAATGCATTAGGTCGGCGTTTTGCTGTTGTCGACCTTGTGCGTTGAGGGGTATGGAAGCCGTTAACTGACGGGACCGGCTTCCCCGATGATCTCCGCGTGCGCCTGCGGAGCGCGGCAGCCGGCCGAACATCGGATAGCCGCCATGCTGACGTCTCGCACCACCGCCCCGTTCCGCCGCTGCGTCCACGCGCTGCTGGCTCTGGCTCTGTGCTGCGGACCGATCCTGCCCGCGCTGGCGCAGGAAGGGGCGCCGGTGGCACCGACGGCCCAGCCGGCGCCCTCCCAGCCGGCCCCCGCGGCCACGGTTCCCGCTGTCCAGCCGGCTCCCGCCCCCATTGCCCCGGCCCCCGCAGCAGCGGCTCCGGCGCCGGCCACGGGTGACGCTCTCGTGCCGCCCATGCCCGGCGCGACCGGGACGGCTCCCGATGCGACCGCCGCTCCCGCGCCGGCCGACGCGCCGTCGGTTGCCGGCGCGCCGGCCATGCCGCCGGTGGCCGGCGAGGATGTCAGCGTCGCCGCCCAGTTGCCGCACGACCTCTCTCCGTGGGGCATGTTCATGGCGGCGGACTGGGTGGTGAAGGCGGTGATGATCGGCCTCGCCTTCGCCTCGGTCGTGACCTGGACCGTTTGGCTCGCCAAGTCGCTGGAACTGACCTTTGCCAAGGCGCGGCTGCGCCGCTCGCTCAAGGGCTATCTCGGCAGTGCCTCGCTGGATGCGGCGCGGGCCGTACGCGCCGCCGGGCCCGCCGCCGCCATGCTCAAGGCCACCGATCTCGAACTCCAGCGTTCCGGCGATCTGCCGGCCGAAGGCATCAAAGAGCGCGTCGCCATCTCGCTCGGCCGCATCGAGGTCGGCGCCGGCCGCGCCATAACGCGCGGCACTGGCCTGCTCGCCACCATCGGCGCCACCGCGCCCTTCGTCGGCCTGTTCGGCACGGTGTGGGGCATCATGAATTCCTTCATCGGCATCTCGAAGGCGCAGACCACCAATCTCGCTGTCGTCGCGCCGGGCATTGCCGAGGCGCTGCTGGCGACCGCCATCGGCCTCGTCGCGGCGATTCCGGCGGTGGTGATCTACAACCACTTCTCGCGGCAGGTCTCGGGCTACCGGGTGCTGATGGGCGATGCCAGCGCCGAGGTGCTGCGCCTGCTCTCGCGCGATCTCGACAAGCGCGACGCGATCGCCCGCCACAGCGCCGAGGCGCGCCAGAACGACCCGCGCCACACCGGCCACGGCTCGCCGGTGGCGGCCGTCCGTGTCCGCGCCGCCGCCGAGTGAGCGGACGGCCCTAATCCGCGAGCGTGCGGGCAGGAGTGATTTGCCATGGCTGCCAAGCTCCAGAGCACGGACAGCGACGATCTCGTCGAAAACCACGAGATCAACGTCACCCCGTTCATCGACGTCATTCTGGTGCTGCTGATCATCTTCATGGTCGCGGCGCCGCTCTCCACGGTCGATGTCGCGGTGGACCTGCCGGCCTCCAACGCCGCCGTGCAGCCGCGCCCGGACAAGCCGGTCTATCTCACCGTGAAGGGCGATCTCGGTCTCGCGCTCGGCAATGACGATGTGGAGCGCCCCGCGCTCGGCGCCACGCTCGACCGCACGACGGAGAACAAGCGCGACACCCGCATCTTCCTGCGCGCCGACAAGGCCGTGCCCTATGGCGAGCTGATGGAGGTGATGAACCTGCTGCGCGCCGCCGGCTACCTCAAGATCGCCCTGGTCGGCATCGAGATGGCCGGGGTGCCGGCCACGGGTACTGCCCCCGCCGCGCCGGGGGCGGCTCCTGCCGCCGGGACGCCTGCAATCGGGACGCCTGCCGCCACGCCGGCGGCGCCCGCGCCGGGAACTCCCGCACCATGAGCCTGATGCTGCTGCATGGCAGCCGGCGCCAGGAGATGGTGCGCGCGGCGGGCTGGGCTGTGTGCGGCGGGCTGGTGCTGGCCGCCCATGGCGGGGCGCTCGCCTATATGCTCTCCGAGCCGCCGATCGTCGCGGCGCAGGAGCCGGCCGCGATCATGATCGAGCTGGCCGAGATGCCGGTGGCCCCGGCCGCCAACCCGGTCGAACTGCCGCCGGGCCCGGAGATGGTCGAGGCGCCGGAAAAGATCGAGGAAGAGGTGCCGCCCGATCCGCTGGCCAAGGAGGAGGACGTGCCGCCTCCCGAGCCGGAGCCCGAGCAGGAGCCGGTCCCCGACGTCGCGGAAAGCCCGGCGCCCGATATCGAGGTGCCGCTGCCTCCGCCGCCGCCGCTCGCCTCCGAACTGACGCCGCCGGAGAAGAAGCCCGATCCGCCGAAGGAGCGCCCGAAGCCGAAGCCGAAGCCGAAGGAGCGGGAAAAAAGCGAGAAGCCGCCGGCGCCGAAGACCTCCGCCGCTCCCTCGCTCAATGCCGCCCCGTCCGACCGTGTCGCCGCGCCGACCTCCGGGTCGAGCGCTTCGTCGAGCCGGGCGCAGGCGGACTGGCGCTCGCGGCTGATGTCGCATCTCAACCGGCACAAGCGTTACCCGAACGAGGCGCGCGCCAATGCCGAGCAGGGCCGTCCGCGCGTCGCCTTCACGATTAATCGCGCGGGACAGGTGGTCGCGGCGCGGCTGGTCGGCTCGTCCGGCTCGGCCAGCCTCGACGAGGAAGCGGTCGCCATGGTGCGCCGCGCCTCGCCGCTGCCGGCGCCGCCGGCCGACATGCCCGGCGGCAGCTTCAGCTTCACCGTGCCGGTGCTGTTCAACCTGCGCTGAGGCGGTCCAGCAGGCCGGCGAGGTCGTCCCACAGCTCGGCGGGGTCTTCCAGCCCGATGCTGAGGCGCAGCAGCGGGCCGGCATGGGGCCAGCGCGTCGCGGTGCGGATGGACGCGATGTCCTGGGGCGCCACGAGGCTGTGCGTGCCGCCCCAGGACGCGCCGATGGCGAACACCTTGAGCGCGCCCAGTGCCGCGCCGAGGTGTGCCTCCTGGCCCGGCTCCAGCACCAGGCTGAAGACGCCCGAACCACCCTTGAAGTCGCGGCTATAGGCGGCGTGGCCGGGATGGCTTGGGAGCGCCGGGTGCAGCACCGCCGCGACGCCGGGCCGGCCAACGAGCCGCCGGGCGAAATCCTCGGCCACCTGCCCGACATGGGCGAGGCGCACCGCCATGGTCTGGATGCCGCGCAGCGCCAGCGCGCATTCATCCGGCGACACGCCGATGCCGAGCGTGCCGAGCGTCGCCCGCAATTCCCGGTGCAGGGCGATATCCGCGACGGTGATCGAGCCGAGCAGCAGGTCGGAATGGCCGCCGACATATTTGGTCAGCGCCTCGCAGACGATGTCCGCGCCATGGGCAAGCGGCTTGAACAGCAGCGGCGTCGCCCAGGTATTGTCGCAGCCGGTGAGCACACCGCGCGCGCGGGCCGCCGCGATCAGGGCGGGCACGTCCGGCACCTCCATCGAGCCGGAGCCGGGCGCCTCGATCCAGAGCAGGCGGGTGCGCGCCTCGATCAGATCGGCGATGCCGGCGCCGATCATCGGGTCATAGACCGTGTGGGCGATGCCGCGGGGGTTGAGATAATCCGCGCAGAGCGCGCGCACCGGCGGATAGGCATTGTCGGGGATCAGCACATGATCGCCCGGCTTCAGCACGGCGAGCATCACCATGGAAATGGCGGCCTGGCCGGAGGGCACGATCAGCGTGCGCGCGCCGCCGTGCAGCCGGGTGATCTGCTCCTCTAGCGTGCGCGTGGTCGGCGTGCCGTGCAGGCCATAGGTGTACCCGTCGGCCCCGCGCGTCGCCCGGCGCAGGAAGGCCTCGCCATCGGGATAGACGATGGTGGAGGCCCGATAGGTCGGCACGGCGAGGCTGGCATAGCCTTCCTGCGATACCTCAGGCGGGTGGACGCAGAGCGTCGCGTCCCGCGTCGGTGTGTCGTCCTTCGCCATGGTGACTACGCCGCCCAGCAGGCGACCAGCTGCTCGCCCTTGCGCTCGGTCGGCGGCATCTCCACCCGGCAGCGGTCCATCACCAGCGGGCAGCGCGGGTTGAAGGGGCAGCCGCCCGGCGGGTTGAACGGGGAGGGGAGTTCGCCCTGAAGCACGATGCGCTCCTTCTTCGCCTCCGGGTCCGCCACCGGCGTCGCCGAGAGCAAGGCGCGCGTATAGGGGTGCTTGGGCGCGGTGAAGATGGCCTCGCGCGGCCCATGCTCGACCACGCGGCCAAGATACATCACCAGCACCTCATCGGCCATGTGGCGGACCACGCCGAGATCGTGCGAGACGAACACATAGGCGACGCCGAGCTGGTCCTGAAGCTCCACCAGCAGGTTCAGCACCTGCGCGCGCACCGACACGTCGAGCGCGGAGACCGGCTCGTCCAGCACCAGGATCTTCGGCCGCATCACCAGCGCGCGGGCGATGGCGATGCGCTGGCGCTGGCCGCCGGAGAACATATGCGGGTAGCGCCCATGATGCTCCGGCCGCAGGCCGACGCGGGCCATCATGTCGAGCGCCCGCGCCCGCCGCTCGGCGGCGGAGAGCTTGGTATTGACCAGCAGCGGCTCTTCAATCGCGTTGCCGACCGTCTGGCGCGGATTGAGCGAGCCATAGGGGTTCTGGAACACCATCTGCACATCGCCGCGGTACCGGCGCAGCGTCGCCGTGTCGGCATCGGCCACATCGACATCGTCGAGCCGCAGCGAGCCGGCGCCCGGCCGCTCGATCATGGTGAGCATGCGGGCGAGGGTCGACTTGCCGGAGCCGCTCTCGCCGACCACGGCCAGCGTCGAGCGCGGGGCGAGGCGGAAGCTGATGCCGGCGACGGCCTTCACGATGGCGGATTTGGCGAACAGGCCGCGCGCGACCTCATAGCTCTGGGTGAGGTCGACGGCTTCCATCACCGCATCGCGGGCGGCGGGTTCGTGGGGGGCGATCTGGTTCATAGGGCGAACTCCCGGTGCTGCGGCACGCCGTCCTTCAGCGGATAGTGGCAGAGGGCGAGGCCAAGCGCGGCGCTGGCGCGCGACGGCGGCACGGTGCGGCAGGTATCGGTGGCAAAGCGGCAGCGCGGCGAGAACAGGCAGCCGGCCGGGCGGTCGGCAAGGCCCGGCACCACGCCGGGGATGGACGGCAGGAGCCGCCCGCTCGCCCGCTCCGGCAGGGCGTCGAGCAGCGCCGCCGTATAGGGATGGTGCGGATCGGCGAACAGGCCGCGCGTGCCCTGCATCTCGATCTGCTGCCCGGCATATTGCACGCAGACCCGCTGCGAGGTCTCCGCCACCACGCCCATGTCATGGGTGATGAGCACGAGGCCGACGCCGCTCTCCTTCTGCAGCCGCAGCAGCAGGTCGAGGATCTGCGCCTGGATGGTGACGTCGAGCGCGGTGGTCGGCTCGTCGGCGATGATCAGCTTGGGGCTGCAGGCGAGCGCCATGGCGATCATCACGCGCTGGCTCATGCCGCCGGAGAGCTGGTGCGGGAAGGCCTTCAGCCGCCGCTCCGGCTCGGGAATACCGACCAGATCGAGCAGTTCGACCGCCCGCTTCTGCCGCTCCGCGCTGGAGAGATCGAGATGCGCGGCCATCGCCTCGCGGATCTGGAAGCCGACCGTGAAGCAGGGGTTGAGGCTCGACATCGGCTCCTGAAAGATCATGGCGATGTCGTGCCCGATGATCTTGCGCCGCTCGCGCGCCGAGAGGGTGAGCAGGTCGCGATTCCCAAAGGCGAGCCGGTCGGCGCTCACCTTCGCGGTCCAGGGCAACAGCCCCATCACCGCCAGCATGGCGACCGACTTGCCCGAGCCGGACTCGCCGACAATGGCCACGAGTTCGCCCTCGGCCACATCGAGATCGACGCCGTCGACCGCCTTGAACGGCCCGCGCGAGGTGGCGAAGGTGACGGACAGGTTGCGGATGGAGAGGAGGGGTTCTTTCATTCCGCACCTTTGGAGCTTATATTCGGGTCATCTGGAGAAACGTCATGCGCGGCCCGATCATTCCCATCGTCTGAGCTGCCCGCACCGCCCCCGACAGGGCGTCGGCTGGCTTCGCGCGCCCGAGCGCGCGTCATCGCCGCCCGGCGACGTTCCAGAAAATGGACCGACTGACGTTCAAGCTGCATGTCCGGCAGATAAGCGGCGATGTCCGTGATCGCCCGCTCGCCGGCCGCCCGCTGCATGTCCACAACCGTCATCAGGCCCTTGATGAACTTCGTGCGCTCGCCGGGTTCCTGCGCGGCGAATTCCGGCGTGCGCAGTTCGCGCGTCAGATCGTTGGACTGGGCCGCGAGGCGATAATACTCGACCACGGCGTGGATGACCGGCGCCGGCAGCAGCGCGAGTTCCCCCAGCGCGCTGCGGAAGACGAAGTCATTGTCGTCGGCGGTGGCGAAGGGCGAGCTGTTCGCCAGCGCGTAATCATATTCCGCCTGACCCACCTGCCATTCGCTCGCCCCCACGCCTGCCAGTATCTCGGCATGGACGGCGACGAGAAGGTCGCGCTGGCGCTGGCGGCGCAGCCGGCGCTCCTGCCGCAGATCGTAGCGCGCCTTGAACATGGCGGTGGCGGCGGCGCCGAGCACGCCGCTGGCAATGCCGATCGCGGCGACGATGAGCCGGGGATCCTGCACCGCCTGCCAGAGCGATCCTACCGGTACGGCCTCCGTCTCCATCGGCTCAGCTCCTGCGCAGCTTGGGATCGAGCGCGTCGCGCAGGCCGTCGCCCATCAGGTTGATGGCGACCACGGTGACGAGGATGGCAAGGCCCGGCAGGGTGACGATCCACGGCGCGGCGCGGATGAATTCGCGGCTGTCGGCGAGCATGGCGCCCCATTCCGGGGTCGGCGGCTGGGCGCCGAGGCCGAGGAAGCCGAGCGCCGCAGCCTCAAGGATCGCGTCGGAAATGCCGAGTGCGGCCTGCACGATGAGCGGGGCGAGGCAGTTCGGCAGCACGGTGACGAACATGAGCCGCAGCCTGCCGACGCCGGCGACCTGCGCGGCGATGACATATTCCTTCGACAGTTCCGCCAGCGCCGCCGCGCGCACCAGCCGCACATAGCGCGGCAGATAGACGACAGTGACGGCGACGATGGTGTTCAGAAGGCTCGGGCCGAGCACCGCGACCACGAGGATGGCCAGCACGAGGCTGGGGATCGCCACCACGAGGTCCATGACGCGCATCACCACCACCTCGACGATGCCGCGCAGGAAGGCGCTGGCGAGGCCGAGCACGATGCCGACCACCACCGAGACCAGCATCACCGACAGGCCGATGCCGAGCGAGATGCGCGCGCCATAGATGAGGCGCGAGAGCACGTCGCGGCCGACCGCATCGGTACCGAAGGGAAATGCCCAGGTGCCGCCGGCCCAGACCGGGGGCTGCTGCACATGCTGGCGGAACTGCTCGATCGGCGAATGCGGCGCCACGAAGGGCGCGAACAGCGCCAGCAGCGCGATGAACACCACCACGGCAAGGCCCAGTACGGCCCCGCGGTTCTCGCTGAAGGCGGACCAGAAGGCGCGCAGCGGCGAGGCTTCCGCCGGCACGCCCTCGACCGGGGGCACGGCGGGGGAAAGAGCGAGGGCCTGATCATCCGCCATGCCGGATCCTCGGGTTGATCGCGACATAGGTGAGGTCGACGATGAGGTTGACGACGATGACGATGCCCGAGATCAGCATGATGCCGCCCTGCAAGGCCGGATAGTCGCGCCGGGCAATGGATTCGATCAGCCATTTGCCGACGCCGGGCCAGGCGAAGATGGTCTCGGTCAACACCGCGCCGGCGAGTAGCGTGCCGGTTTGCAGGCCGATCACGGTGACCACCGGAATCAGTGCGTTGCGCAGTGCGTGCAGCCCGACCACGCGCAGCGGCGACAGGCCCTTGGCGCGGGCGGTGCGGACATAATCCTCGCCCAGCACCTCCAGCATCGAGGAGCGCGTCATGCGGGCGATCACCGCCAGCGGGATGGTGCCGAGCACGATGGACGGCAGGACGAGATGCGCCGCCGCCGCGCCGAACGCGCCTTCCTGACCGGAGAGGATGCTGTCGATCAGCATGAAGCCGGTGACCGGCTCGAAATAGTAGTTGATCAGGTCCATGCGGCCGGAGACCGGGGTGAGACCCAGATATTCCGACATGAACATGATCAGCAGCAGGCCCCACCAGAAGATCGGCATGGAGTAGCCGGTGAGAGCCACGGTCATCACCGCATGGTCGAACACCGAGCCGCGCTTCACCGCCGCCAGCACGCCGGCCGGGATGCCGAGCACCACGGCGAAGATCAGCGCGCAGAAGGCCAGCTCCAGCGTCGCCGGGAACAGCACCGCGAATTCCTGCAGCACCGGGGTCTTGGTGACGATGGAAACGCCGAAATCGCCGTGCACGATGCCATTGGCGTAGTCGAGGAACTGGCGCCACACCGGCTGGTCCAGACCAAGCTCATGGCGCAGCTGGGCGAGGCGTTCGGGCGCGATGCCGCGCTCGCCGGTGCGCGCCTCGATCGGGTCGCCGGGCACGAGGCGCACGGCGACGAAGGTAACGAACATCAGCGCCACGAAGGTCGGCAGGGTGAGCGCGACGCGGCGTAGGAAAAAGCGGAACATGGGCTTCCCGGGCTTGGGGCCGGCCAGATCAGGCCGACAGGCGAGGCCGGCACGCGAGGCCGAGACCTGCGGCGGCACGCGCAAAGGCGAACGTGACGGGACGGAGCGATGTCGTGCCCGCGAAAGGGCCGCGGCCTGTCCCAGGCATCGGCGCGGACGCTGCTCTGCGTCCGTGCGGTTGCCGGCGCCTGTTGAATCAGCACGCCTGTTGGAACAGTTCCTTGATGGATCAGCCCCTCGGCGGATCAGCGGGCGCGAACGGCCCCGGTCGCGGCACGCGCCGCCCCATGACAGGCGACGGCGCGGCCCGTCTTGTCGAAAGGCACGGCCCCGGCGGCGCGCTCCCGCCGCCTGGGGCCGCGCGGGCTCACTTCAGGTCGACGCCGTAGAACTCGTGGCGGCCGAACGGGCTCACCTTGTAGTCGACGACTTCCTTGCGGGTCGGCTCATAGACCACCGAATGGGCGATGGTGAACCAGGGCGCATCTTCCTTCACGATGACCTGCGCCTGCTCATAGAGCTTGGTGCGCTCGGCGACGTCCGAGATGGTCTTCGCCTTGTTGATCAGGTCGTCGAACTCCTTGTTGCACCACTTTGCGAGGTTCTGCCCACCCGGACGGGCGGCGGCGCAGCCGAGCAGGAAGAAGAAGTTGTCCGGGTCGCCATTGTCGCCGGTCCAGCCGAGCTGGCCGGTCATGTGCTCGCCCTGCTGGAGGCGCTTGCGGTACTCGCCCCACTCATAGGAGACGAGCTTGGCATTGACGCCGATCTTGGCGAGGTCCGACTGCATCATTTCGGCGATGCGCTTGGCGTTCGGGTTGTAGGGACGCTGCACCGGCATCCACCACAGGTCGATGTCGAGCGGGGTTTTGACACCGGCCGCCGCGAGCATGGCCTTGGCCTTCTCGGGATCGTACGGGTAGTCCTTCACGGCGGTGTTGTAGGACCAGATGGTCGGCGGGATCGGGTTGATCGCGGCCTGGCCGGCGCCCTGATAGACGTCCTTGATGATCGCGCCCTTGTCGATCGCCATGTTGAAGGCCTGGCGGACCTCCTTCTTGTCGAAGGGCGGCTTCTGCGTGTTGAACGACAGATAGGCGATGTTGAGGCCCGGCTGGGAGATCAGGTTGACCGCTGGATCGGTCTTCAGGGCGGCGATGTCGGCCGGGTTCGGCGCGATCATCACATGGCACTCGCCCTTCTTCAGCTTGGCATAGCGCGCGGTCGGGTCGGGGGTGATGGCGTAGACGAGGTTGTCCACCTTGGCCGGGCCGCCCCAATAGGCCGGGAAGGCCTTGTAGCGGATCACCGCGTCCTTCTGGTAGGCAACGAAGGAGAACGGGCCGGTGCCGACCGGGATCTGGTCGTACTGCTCGGGCGTGCCCTTCTTCAGCAGGAAGTCGGCATATTCCTTGGACGTGATGGTGCCGAAATCCATGGCGAGGTTCGCCAGCATCGGCGCGTTCGGCTCGGTCAGGGTGAACTTGACCGTGTAGTCGTCCACCTTGTCGATCGACTTGAGCAGGTCGGGCATGCTCATGTCGTTGAAGTAGTCATACGCGCCGCCCGTGACCTTGTGGTACGGGTTCTCCGGCTTCCACTGGCGCTCGAACGAGAACAGCACGTCATCCGCGTTGAAATCGCGGGTCGGGGTGAAGCCGTTCACGCCGGAATGGATCTTCACGCCCTTGCGGAGCTTGAAGGTGAGTTCCTTGCCGTCATCGCTCACCGTCCAGCTTTCGGCCAGCGCCGGGACGACCTTGGTCGAGCCGCGCTCGAATTCGACGAGCTGGTTGTAGACCGGGCGGGCCGCATCGAAGCTGGTGCCGGTGGTGTTGAGCGCCGGGGTGAAGTTTTCCGGGCTGCCTTCGGAGCAGTAGACCAGCGTCTTGGCGGCGAAGGCGGGCGCCGACAGGACGGTAAGCATCGCGGCGGCAAGCGCCAGCTTGGGAGTGATTACCCGCATAGAAAGACCCCTCTCGTGGAACGAAGCGGCGCCGTGCCCATTGTGTGGGCCAGCCTGTTGTTTGATCTCCGTCGTCCAAGCGTGAAATCAATCACGTGTCCGAGTATTGCGCAATCTCACCCCACCCCCCGACCAAAGTCGCATGACCCAAGGAAGGGCGTGCCAACCACGCCGCGCCTCGTGCATGGCGCCGTGCGAAGTTGTAAGAGCATGGCAACCGGCGCGCTCCGCCGGCTGATGGGAGAAGTCCGCTCATGAGTGCCGCGCTGTCCGCCGCTTCCGCCGCCCCGACGCCGACCAAGGCCGCCCGCGCCGCCTTCGACTGGGCCGATCCGCTCGATCTCGACGGCCAGCTCACCGAAGAGGAGCGCCTCGTTCGCGATACGGCGCGGGACTATGCACAGGAAAAGCTGCTGCCGCGCGTGACCTCCGCCTATATGGAGGAGCGTTTCGACCGCGAGATCATGACCGAGATGGGCGAGCTTGGCCTGCTCGGGCCGACCATCCCCGAGGAATATGGTGGGGCCGGCCTCGGCTATGTGTCCTACGGGCTGGTGGCGCGCGAGGTGGAGCGGGTCGATTCGGGCTATCGCTCGGCGATGAGCGTGCAGTCCTCGCTGGTCATGCACCCGATCAACGCCTTCGGCAGCGTGGCGCAGAAGAAGAAGTTCCTGCCGAGGCTGGCCACCGGCGAATGGGTCGGCTGCTTCGGCCTGACCGAGCCGGATGCGGGCTCCGACCCGTCGGGCATGCGCACCCGCGCCGAGAAGATCGACGGCGGCTATCGCCTGTCCGGCACCAAAATGTGGATCACCAATTCGCCGATCGCCGATGTCGCGGTGGTGTGGGCAAAGTCGGCAGCGCATGACGGCGAGATTCGCGGCTTTCTGGTCGAGCGCGGCATGAAGGGTTTCACCACCCCGAAGATCGAGGGCAAGCTCTCCTTGCGCGCCTCCGTCACCGGCGAGATCGTGCTGGATGGCGTCGAGCTCCCCGAGGAGAACCTGCTGCCCGACGCCTCCGGGCTCAAGGGGCCGTTCAGTTGCCTCAACCGCGCGCGCTTCGGCATCGGCTGGGGCACGATGGGCGCGGCGGAAGCCTGCTATGCGGCGGCGCGCGGCTATACGCTGGAGCGCAAGCAGTTCGGCAAGCCGCTGGCGGCGACGCAGCTGATCCAGAAGAAGCTGGCGGACATGGCGACCGAGATTACCCTCGGCCTGCAACTGGCGCTTCAGGCGGGGCGGCTGTTCGATGCCGGCCGGCTGCCGGTCGAGACCATCTCCATGCTCAAGCGCAATAATTGCGGCAAGGCGCTGGAGATTGCCCGCCTCGCCCGCGACATGCATGGCGGCAATGGCATTTCGTCGGAATATCCGGTGATGCGCCACATGGTGAATCTGGAGACGGTGAACACCTATGAGGGCACGCACGACATTCACGCGCTGATCCTCGGCCGGGCGATCACCGGCCATCAGGCGTTTTTCTGAGCCGCGTCAGCCCAAAAAGGGGAACTCGGCATCCGCTTCGAAGGCGGCGGTGAAGGCCGCCACCCGACGGTCGATGCGGATGTCGGAGGCGCGCAGCGGGCGGGCGAGCGACAGCCCTTCCAGCGAGCGGGCACGCGAGAGCGCGACATAGGCCTGACCGGCGGCGAAGGCGCCGCTGTCGAAGTCGATCCGCGCATCGTCCAGCGTCAGGCCCTGCGCCTTGTGGACGGTGACCGCCCAGGCGGGCACCAGCGGGATCTGCGTGTAGGTGCCGACCACCTTGGCCTCGACCTTGCCGGTGACCTCGCTCCAGTCGTAGCGGATGCGCTCCCAGGAGGTGCGCTCGATCTCGACCACGCCGGCGCCGTCGAGCCGCACGAAGGCGCTGTTGGGGGTGAGGCCGATCACCGTGCCGACCGAGCCGTTGACCCATTGCCGCTCGGGATCGTTGCGCACCGCCATGACGCGCGCGCCGACCTTCAGCACCAGCAGTTCGGGGACGGGCAGGCGGTCATTGGCGAGGTCGAACTCGCCCTCGCTGCGCCCTTCATAGATGCGGCCGGCTTCGGTGAGCCCGTCGAGCCCCCGCCGGTTATAGGCGTCGACGCGCATATTGGTCGGGGCCAGCACCACCGGAATGGACCCGGCGCGGTGCTCGCGGAACGAGGCGGCGTTGATCGCGTCCACCGCGCGCCCGACCTGCCGCCCGCCGCGCAGATCGGCCAGATGGCCGACAAAGGCGTCGTCGGTCTGCCGGTAGACCTGGATGAAGGGCAGGCGGGTGATCTCCACCTCGCGCAGCACCCGCGCGTCGAAGGCGAAGGGGCCCTCATAGCCGAGATGGATCAGGATCTCGCGCTCCGCCTGCGGCACGACCGGCGGGAGCTGGAGGAAATCGCCGACCAGCACGACCTGCACGCCGCCGAACGGGCGGGGATCATTGCGGGCCATGCGCAGCGAGCGGTCGACCGCGTCCAGTACATCGGCGCGCACCATCGACACCTCGTCGATGACGAGGCGCTCCAGCTTCTTCATCAGCGTGCGCTTCTGCGGCCGGATCTTGATCTGGTCGGGGTCGATCAGCCGCGGCGGCAGGCCGAAGAAGGAATGGATGGTCTGGCCGCCGAGCTGGAGCGCGGCAACGCCGGTGGGAGCGAGGAAGGCCTGCTTGCTGCCGCCGCGCTTGCGCAGCGCCTGAAGGAAGGTGGTCTTGCCGGTGCCGGCCCCGCCGAGCACCATGACCAGAGGCGCCCCCTGGTCGATCAAGGCCAGCGGCCCCGCAAAGGCATCCTCCGGGATGGCGAGGCGGGTCGCGGGGCGAATCGTCGGGGTCGGATGGTCGCTCATGCCCGCAAGGAAGCACAGCCGGCGGCGCTGCGCGACGTCAGTGCAGCTTGATAAGGGCGAGGCCGAGCACGATCAGCCCCGCCGCCGCCAGTCGCGCCGGCCGCAGCGGCTCGTGCAGCACCACCACGGCGATCAGCGCGGCGAACATCACGCTGGATTCGCGCACCGCCGCGACGAGGCCGATGGGCGCCTTGGTCATCGCCCAGATGGTGATCCAGTAGGCCGAGAGCGACATGGCGCCGCCGAACAGGCCGGGCAGCAGGAAGCCGGTCGCCGGGCGCAGCGCGGCGGGGCCGAGGCGGATGAGGGCCACCACCAGCACGCACGGCCCTTCGAGCAGGAACAGCCAAGCCGAATAAAGATGCGGGCTGCCGGCATTGCGGGCGCCGAGACCGTCGATCAGCGAATAGATGGCGATGCTGAGCGCGCAGGCGGCGGCGAGCAGCAGGGCGCGCCCGTCGAACCCGCCGCCCTTGGGCCGCCAGGCGATGGCGAGCACGCCCAACGCCAGCACGACGACACCGAACACGCCCTGCGCGTCGATCGGTTCGCCGAGCAGCAGCAGCGAGAACAGCGTGGTGATGAGCGGCGAGCCGCCGCGCGCCAGCGGGTAGACGAAGCCCATATCGGCGAGCCGGTAGGCGCCCGTCAGGGTGAGGTAATAGACGAGATGGATGGCGATGGAAGCGGCGATCCACGGCCAGACATGGGCGGGTGGCGGGCCGACCCAGATCGCCGCCGGCAGGGCGATGGCGCTGCACGCGGCGGTGATCAGCACCACGGCGACCAGCGGATCGAGCCGGATCTTGAGAATGGCGTTCCAGCCCGCATGCATGGCGGCGGCGGCGATGACCGCCAGAAACACGCTGGGTTCCATGGACCTGCCGGAGAGTGCGAGACGCCCCGTCGTTAGCTGATTCACGCCGCCTTGCCGAGCTTTCGCTGAGCCGGCAAAAGGTTCTAGTGGATCTTGATCAGGGTCAGCCCGCCGACCACCAGCACCGCCGCGATTACCCGGTCGGCGCGCAGCGGCTCGCGCAGCAGCGTCACCGCCATGATGGCGCCGAACAGCACGCTGGATTCCCGCACTGCCGTCACCAGCCCGATCGGCGCCTTGGTCATCGCCCAGACCGAGAGCCAGTAGCTCACGAACAGCATGGCGCCGCCGAGCAATCCCCAGGGAAGGAAGGCCATCATCGGCCCGAGCACGGCCCGCCCCTTCCACGCCAGGACCAGAACCGCGATCACGACCGCATCGAAGACGAACAGCCAGGTGGTGTAGAGATTGGCCTGGCCGGTCAATCGCGCGGCGGTGCCGTCAATGACGGTGAAGGCGGTCACCGCCACGCCGGAGCCGAGCGCCAGCACGAGCGCCCGCCCTTCCAGGCTGTGGCCGAAGGCGTGGCGCGCCATGATCAGGATGCTCGACGCGAGCAGGAGGATACCGATCGTCCCGATCAGGCCGATCGGCTCGTGCAGGAACAGGATCGAGACCGCCGCCGTCATCAGCAGGGCGCTGCCGCGCGCCACCGGATAGGTCATGCCCAGATCGGCCCGCGTATAGGCGCCGATGAGGAAGGCGTAATAGGACAGGTGGCAGACCACCGAGGCGCCGATCCAGGGCAGCACGGTGGGGCCGGGCAGGCCGAACCACAGCGCGAAGGGCAGCGCCACGATGCCCCCGCAGATGCCGACCAGCACCAGCGCGCTGAACGGATCGAGCCGGATCTTGAGGATCACGTTCCACCCCGCCTGCATCACGGCAGAGAGGAGCACGACCAGGAATATGGAGAGTTCCATCGGGTGGCAGCGGGTCGCGGGGAAGGGACTACGATAATACCCTATCCCGCGCCCGCTGCCGAGCGATTACGCGGCGTCAGACCCCGAGCTGGGTGACGAACTTGGTGTTCACATAGGCTTCCATCGCCTCGGTGCCGCCTTCCGAACCGTAGCCGGAATCCTTCATGCCGCCGAAGGGCGTCTCGGGCAACGCCAGGCCGTGATGGTTGATCGAGACCATGCCGCTTTCCACCCGGCGGGCGAACTCGTCGGCGCGCGACCCGGAGGTGGTGTAGGCATAGGCGGCAAGGCCGAACGGCAGGCGGTTGGCCTCAGCGATCACCGCCTCCATGGAGGAGAACGGCATCACCGGCACGACCGGCCCGAAGGGCTCCTCATTGAGGATGCGGGCATCGGGGGAGAGGTCGGTCAGCACGGTGGGCTGGAAGAAATAGCCATTATTGCCGATGCGCTCGCCGCCGGTGCGCAGGGTCGCGCCCTTGGCCACGGCGTCGGCGGTCAGCGCCTCCATCGCCTCGACGCGGCGGGCATTGGCCAGCGGGCCCATGCGCACGCTCTCATCGAGGCCGTTGCCGACCTTCACGGTCTGCACCGCCTCGGTGAAGCCGTCGACGAAACGCTGATAGATGTCCTGATGCACGAGGAAGCGGGTCGGCGAGACGCAGACCTGACCGGCGTTGCGGAACTTGGCGCCGGACAGCAGCTTCACCGCCACCTCGACATCGGCATCCTCGAACACCACGGCCGGGGCATGGCCGCCGAGTTCCATGGTGACGCGCTTCATATGCGCGCCGGCGAGCGCGGCGAGCTGCTTGCCGACCACGGTGGAGCCGGTGAAGGAGATCTTCTTCACGATCGGGTGCGGGATCAGGTACTGCGAGATTTCCGCGGGCACGCCGAAGACGAGGTTGATCACGCCCTGGGGCAGGCCGGCATCCTCATAGGCCTTGACGAGGGCGGCACAGCTCGCCGGCGTCTCTTCCGGTCCCTTGAGGATCACCGCGCAGCCGGCGGCCAGCGCGGCGGAAACCTTGCGCACCGCCTGGTTGATCGGGAAGTTCCATGGCGTGAAGGCGGCGACGACGCCGACCGGCTCGCGATGCACGATCTGCTGGATGCCGGCGGCGCGCGCGGGGATCAGGCGGCCATACTGGCGGCGGCCTTCCTCGGCGAACCAGTCGATGATGTCGGCGGCGGCGAGGGTCTCGACGCGGGCTTCCGCGACCGGCTTGCCCTGCTCCATGGTCATGATGCGGGAGATGTCTTCCGCCCGCTCGCGCAGCAGCTCGGCGGCCTTGCGCATCAGCTTGTAGCGTTCATGCGGGGCGGTATGGCGCCAGGTGGCGAAGCCCTTTTCGGCGGCGATGAGCGCCGCGTCGAGGTCGGCGCGGCTCGCATGGGCGAGGGTGCCGATCACTTCCTCGGTCGCCGGATTGATGATGGGCTGCGTCGCCGGCGCCCCATCATGCCCGCTACCTCCCCGCCACTGACCGTCAATGAAAAGCTGGACGTCGGGATAGGAGACGGTGAGCATGGTCTGTCCTTTCGGCAGGGGGCCGGCCGGGCCGGCATCGGATGGATCACACCTAATGTTCCTGACCGCAATGTGAAAGGGGTGTGAGCGCGGGGCCGCTGGCGCATTCGCGCACAAGCGCACCCCTGCCGCAGCGGCACAAGCGCGGAACCCGGATGCGTCGGGGCCGTTACCGTCGGAGCAGCAGCAGCGAGCGGAACCAATGGCGACGGCGGATCGACTGCGTGAGGATATCGACCGGGGACGCACCGGCGACAAGGTGCCGTTCTCCGATCCGGCGGCGGCGCCGCTCGGCACCGATGACGAGGCCGCCGGCACGCCGCCGACCGCGGAACGGATCGAATTGGCACAGGCCACCGCGGCGCGCGCCAGTGGCAGGACCCCGCCGGGCGACACCGGCGAGAGGTCTCGTCCCTATAATGACCAGGCCCATGACAGCCATCCCGGCCAGATGCCGGGGGAACGGGTTGCCCGCACGCGCACCGGCAACCGCCGCGCCGCCTATCTGCTGGCCGGCGCGGTGGTGGTGACGGGCGCGCTGCTCGCCATCTGGGCCGCGCTCATGGCGTGAGGCCCCGCGCGAGCCGGCTCTCAGCGGCTCTCGCGCAGGATCTCGCGCTTGCCGGCATGGTTGGCCGGGCCGACGATGCCCTCGTTCTCCATCCGCTCCATGATCGAGGCGGCGCGGTTGTAGCCGATCTGGAGGCGGCGCTGGATGTAGGAGGTGGACGCCTTCTTGTCGCGCATCACCACGGCCACCGCCTGATCGTAGACCTCGCCCGGCTCGTCGCCCATGGCGGTCTTGTCGAACACCGCCGCATCGTCGGGGATCGGCTCGTCCTCTTCCTCGGCCGTGACCTCGTCGAGATATTCCGGCCGCGCCTGACACTTCAGGTGCTCGACCACGCGCTCGACTTCCTGATCGGATACGAACGGGCCGTGCACGCGCGAGATGCGCCCGCCGCCGGCCATATAGAGCATGTCGCCCTGACCCAGCAGCTGCTCGGCGCCCATTTCGCCAAGGATGGTGCGGCTGTCGATCTTCGAGGTGACCTGGAAGGAAATCCGGGTCGGGAAATTCGCCTTGATGGTGCCGGTGATGACGTCGACGCTCGGGCGCTGCGTCGCCATGATCAGGTGGATGCCGGCGGCGCGGGCCATCTGGGCAAGACGCTGGATGGCGCCTTCGATTTCCTTGCCGGCCACCATCATCAGGTCGGCCATCTCGTCGACCACGATGACGATATAGGGCAGGGGAGCGAGATCCATGATCTCCTCTTCCTCGATGATCTCCCCGGTCTCGCGATCGAAGCCCTTCTGCACCGTGCGGGTGATGATCTCGCCCTTGGCGGCCGCCTCCGCCACGCGGGCATTGAAGCCGTCAATGTTGCGCACGCCGAGGCGGCTCATCTTCTTGTAGCGGTCCTCCATCTCGCGCACCGCCCATTTCAGCGCGACGATCGCCTTCTTCGGGTCGGTGACGACGGGGGTCAGCAGATGCGGGATGCCCTCATAGACCGAGAGTTCCAGCATTTTCGGGTCGATCATGATGAGGCGGCACTGCTCGGGCCGGTGGCGGTAGAGCAGGGAGAGGATCATCGTGTTGATGGCGACCGACTTGCCCGAGCCGGTGGTGCCGGCGACCAGCAGATGCGGCATGCGGGCGAGATCGACGATCACCGGCTCGCCGCCAATGGTCTTGCCGAGCCCGATGCCGAGCTTGGCCTTGGCGGCCTCGAATTCATGGCTCGCCAGCATCTCGCGCAGCCACACCGTCTCGCGGCGCTGATTGGGCAGCTCGATGCCGATGACGTTGCGCCCTTCCACCACCGCGACGCGGGCGGAGATGGCGCTCATCGAGCGGGCGATATCGGCGGACAGACCGATGACGCGGCTCGACTTGATGCCGGGGGCCGGCTCCAGCTCATAGAGCGTGACGACCGGGCCGGGATTGGCGTCGATGATCTCGCCGCGCACGCCGAAATCATGCAGCACCTGCTGCAGCTTCACCGAATTGCGCTCGAGGAATTCCTCGGACAGCTCGTAATCCGGTTCGTTCTGTGGCGGCTCGGTCAGCAGGTCGAGCGGGGGAAGCTCATACTCGTCGCCCGGCAGGGCCGGGCGGGCCACAGCCACCGGGCGCGGAGCGGGAGCCGGGCGCAGGGCGGTGACGGGAGCCGGCGCGATGGGCGTCGGGGCGGGGATGATGTCGGCGACCACGGGCGCGGCAGCGGGTTCGGCCTCCGCGACGGGGGCGGGAGCCGGGACCAGGGCGAAGCTGGGCCAGGAGAAGGACACCTCGGTCGGCGCGACCGTGTAGCCGCCAAGGCTCGGCAGGGAAATGCCAAACTCCGGTCCGGCCGCCAGGGTGTCGGCGGCGAGGGGCTCGGGGCTCTCTGCATAGGCTGGCGCGTCTTCCTGCGGCGGCGCGTCGAAACCGGCCAGGTCGTCGTTCTGATCATCGCCCTCGTCGTCGTCATAGGGCAGCGCGGCGAAGGCTTCCGCCGCCGCCAGCCAGTCCTCGTCATCGTCCAGCCCGTCATCCTCAAGCAGCGCCGTATCCTGCTGCATCGCGTCGAACTGCACCGTGCCGAGCTGGGCGGTGTCCTGCTGCACGACGTCCTGATGAGCCGGCACGACCGGGGGCACGTCCCAGCCGAGCTGGATCATGCCGGCGATCTGGCGGATCGACGAGGGCGGTCCGGCCTCCACGGGCAGCGGCGCCGCCGTGAGATACACGCTCTGCGCCGGCGCGGCGGCGGGCGGCACATCAAGCGCGGGGGCGGGCGAAACGGACACCGGCTCGGTCGGAATCGACGCGGCCGGGATCGACGCGGCGGCGATAGCGACGGCGTCAGCCGCCTCGCGCAGCACGGTATCCTGCGCGGCCAGCGCCCGGCGGGCATCGGCGGCGATCAGCGGCTTGGTGGCGACGCCGAGCGGCGGCTTGCGCGGCGGCACGCGCAGCACGGGGGTCTGCGAGGGGCGCGGCGGCACCAGCGCGGTGCTGGACAAGGTGGCGCTCGCGAAGCTCGTGCCGTCGAAGGCGGGCTCGTCCGGCGTCGGCGCGGGCGTCTCGGCCACCGGCTTGCGCAGCAGGTAGTCCGGCGTTCGGGTGAAACGGGTGTTGGAGGGCAGCGTGAAGGGCTGTAGCCAGCTCGGCACCAGCACCCGGCCGGGCGTGCCGACCGGGGATGCCTTGCCGGCCTTGGCCCCCTTCGGCGCCGGCGGCGCGAAGACGGGCTTGGGATTCGCGCGCGAGACAAAGCGCGGCGCGCTCTCGCTCGCCTCGGAAGGCTTGGTCTCGTTCGAATCGGACGGACGCGCCGGGGTACGCATGGACGCCAGAACCTTTGCCGCTGATACCGGGGGGCACCGACCGCCGAGCGCGGTTGGCGCCCCTTCGGCCGTGCTCCATGGTTAGGAGCACAGCGTTAATGAAGGGTATGGAGCGGCGGGTTTTCCCCGGAGTGTGGCACGTATGTGTCAGCCGCCGGGGTCAGGCGAGGCCGAGCGTGGCGCGGATTTCCGGCGCCATCAGGTCATGCGTCTCGGGACGCTTCATCATGTAGCGGCCGAACACCGAACAGCGCGGTACCACGGAGAGGCCGCGCTCGCGCGCGCTGGCCAGGCCCGCCTCGACAAGGCGCGTGGCGATGCCGCGCCCGCCAAGCTCCGGCGGCACTTCCGTATGCGTGAAGATGATGTGGTCCGGCGCCAGAATATACTGGGCGACGGCGAGGTGGCCGTCCTGCTCGATCTCGAAACGGTCGGCGGCGCGGTTGTCACGAACGGGGATTTCGCCGTTGATGCTCATCTCTTGCTCCTTGGGGGCCGCTCCCTGTTATGTCGGGATGGTTTGGGGCGACCATGGGATATTGTCGACCAAAACGGCCGGCGAGTCGCCCCTCGCGCTGGCCCTGCAGGTGAATTTGTCGCGTCACGGCTTCCATCTAGAGCCGGAACGCGCCGTGGAAAGGCTCAGATGTCCGACATGACGACGATCGCTCACGGGAACGCTGCCCCGGCCAATCCCCGCGCGGCGCTGCTGGCGGCGCTCGCTTCCCGCCGCTCGGTGGCGGCGGCAGGGCTGGCCGAACCCGGCCCGAGCGCAGCCGACATCGAGACGCTGCTCACCCTTGCCGCCCGTGCGCCCGACCATGCGATGCTGACGCCCTGGCGCTTCATCCTGATCGAGGGCGAGGCGCGCGCCGCGCTGGGCGCCCGGCTGGCGCAGGCCTATCGCGCCGGCAACCCGCACATGGCGCCGGAGAAGCGGGAGAAGTTCGCCGGCATCATGTCCCGCCTGTTCCCGGCGCCGCTGGCGGTGGTGGTGGTCAGCCGCCCGGTCGAGGGCACCAGCATTCCGCCGTTCGAGCAGGAATTGTCCGCCGGCGCGGTGTGCATGAACCTGCTGCACGGCGCCCATGTGCTCGGCTATGCCGGCATCTGGGTGACAGGCTGGGCGGCGACCCATGACGCGGCGGTGCGCCTGCTCGGCGTGAGCGAGGGCGAGCGCGTCGCCGGAATCCTGCATGTCGGCACGGCCAAGGAGCCCCCGAGCGAGCGAGCGCGCCCGGATGTGGCGGCGCTCACCACGCGCTGGACGCCCCCGGCCGATTGACGTCCTAACGTCTCAGCTAGCCGTTGCCTCAGCTCGCGGCGGCCTCGGCTTCCGCCTGCTGCAGCAGGTCGTTGGCCGCGCGCGCCCGCGCGGTCGCCACCGCCGCGGCCGCGCCGCCATGCTCGGGCGCGGCGAGCGACTGCACGGCGACCGTGTTGTTGGCGAATTCGATGCCCTGCTCGGGGAGCTGGAAGATCATCCGCTTGATCGCCTCGCGCCGCACCACGGTCGGCTTGACCGGGCGCACGGTGAATTTGAAGCGCACGATCAGCGCGGTGTCGTCGATATCGGCAACGCCCTGCATCTTCAGCGGCATCAGGAACTCTTCCTTGAGTTCCGGGTCTTCCAGCATTTCGAGGCCGATCCGCTTCACCGTCTTGCGCAGCTTTTCCAGATCGGTGTTGCGGGCGAAGCGCAGGTTGAACTTCATCGTCGTCCAGTCGCGGCTGAAATTGGTCACCTGCCCGAGCTGGCCGAACGGGATGGTGTGGATCTGGCCGTTCTGGTGGCGCAGCTTCAGCGAGCGCAGGGTGAAGCCTTCCACCGTGCCTGTGGCCTTGCCACAATCGATGTACTCGCCGACCCGGAAGGCATCGTCCACCAGATAGAACACGCCCGAGACGATGTCCTTCACCAGCGTCTGGCTGCCGAAGGAGATAGCGAGGCCGATGATGGAGGCGCCGGCGATCAGCGGCACGACGTCGATGCCGAGCTGGCCGAGCATCGTCAGCCCGGCGAGGATGATGATGGCGAGCAGCAGGGTCACGCGCAGCAGCGGCATGAGCGTGCTCATCCGCGAGGCCGGGCCCTCATTGCCGTCCTCGGCGTCGAGGCCGGGCATGGTGGTGCTGCGCTTGCCGGCGTGCTTGCCGGTGACATAGATCACCGCCTGCCAGGCGCAATAGGCGCCGAGCAGGATCGCGCCGGCCGGCAGGGCGGCCCCGGCGATCGCGTTGTAGCGGCTGTTGTCCATCATGCCGATGCCATAGACCAGCCAGATGCGGATGGTGAGCGACATGGCGCCGAGCAGCACGGCCACGCGCACGCAGCGCATGATCGCCTCGACCAGCCGCTCGCGGCTTTCCGGCTTCCCGCCCGACGCGGTCTCGCTCCGCATCAGCCGGCAGACCTTGTCCATGAAGGATTCGATGACGATCAGCGCGATCAGCACGTCCAACGTCATCAGGATGGCGAGGTGGATGCCCTCCAGCGAGGTGAGCGCGCCATAGACCCGCGCCATGCCGAGCGCGAGGAAGAAGGGGATCGCCACCGCCAGCCACCAGCGCGCGGCGAGACCGGCCAGCGCCCCCGGCCGCCCGCTCTGGGTGAGGCCGTGCAGCCATTTGGCGACCGGCTCGCGAATATGCACCGAGGCGGCGATCAGCACGCTGGTGAGGATCATCGTGTTGATCAGCATGGCGCAGGCGACCACCAGCGGCGGCGACTGCATGCCTTCGAGGATGCGGCGAATATCCGCGAGCACAATGGCGATGAGGATCACCGCCGAGGCCCAGCGATAGATCCGGCGCGCATCATCGTCGCCAATATCGGCCAGCCGGGCCGGTGCCAGCTTCGGCCGGAGCGGAATGCGGAAGATCAGCAGATAGAGCCGCCAGTAGAACACGCTGGTGAGCACGAGATAGCCGAAGCGCGCCTGCGGCTCGCTGCCGGCGAACAGGCCGACGACGAAGCCGTGCGTCACCAGCCACATGCCGGTCAGCACCACCACGTCGAGGCCGATCAGCGCCGCCAGCGCCCAGATCGAGGCGGCGCCCTCGACGCGGCTCGCCAGATAGCGGCGGGGCCAGCGCAAAGCGAGCCGCAGCAACCCCTCCGTCGCCAGCGCCGCCGCGACGCAGGCGGCGAGCAGCAGGAGAAAGCGGTTCGGATCGCGCCCGCTATTGAGGTCCGGGCCGAGGATCATGGGAATGCGCACGGCTTGCTGGATCAGCGCCGGAAAATGCTCCAGCGCATCGTCGCCGCGCTCCACCACCTCGATGAAGACCTCGCTGAGCGGCTCCTCCATCTCCATGTCCATCATGGGCGGGGCGGCGGGGGGAGAAGCCGGCGCGGCTGCCGTCGCGGGCGTCGTTGTGCCGGCGGGCGCGGCCACCTGTTCTGCCTTCAGCCGCTCGGCCACGGCCTTGGAGAGGGCGTCGACCAGTTGATCGAACTGCTGCGGGCTGATCGGCAGCGGCGCCGTCGTGGGGATGGCGCTCTCCGCCGGCGCGGCGGTCTGGGCGCGCGCGGGCAGGCTCATCGCCGTCAGCAGAGAGAGCGCGAGCACGGTGGGCAGTAGGCGGAAACGCACGAGAACGCTCATGGGACGCGCCGCAACGGGCCACCGGAATGGCGGCCACAAGAGGATACGGACCTTGCCGGCACTATGTTACGCCGCGTCGGGAGCGTCCATCAGGATTTGTCCGCCCTTAGGCTCCCGTGACGAGCTTCAGTTCGGCCAGTTCCGGCGGCGAGAAGTAGAACAGCTTTTCCGGCGGCGTCTCCATGGCGTGAATCCATACGCGCGGATCGACGCCCATCGCCACCAGATGGCGCTGGCATTCGGCGGAGACGCGCTGCGCGCTCGCCATGCCGGTATCGGCCGCCCCGCCGCCGGGCGCCATGGCGAAGACCTGATGCACGCCGAGCGAGGCCCCCGCCTTGGCGACGCGCCACACCCCGCCGGCGAAGACCAGCGGGCAGGAGGAAGCACAATGCGCCTCCGCCGGCACCTCGGTGGCAAAGCCCTTCTCGCGGATCAGCCGGCCCATGGCGAGCGCGTCGCTCACCGAGCCGCCGGGCGAGTTCAGCACGACGGTGGTGACATAGGCGCCGCGCTTTTCCACTTCGGCGACGAAGCGTTCCGCCGTGCCGGGCGTGATGGTGCCGCGCGCCTCCAGCCGCCCGCCGGCGACGAGTTCCAGCGTCATCGCCTGGCGCAGATCGGCCTGCGGCGCCGGGCGGGTACGCTCCTCCTGCGCGGGGTCGACACCCGGCCGGGCCGAGGGCAGGAAGGGCCGCGCCTCCGGCTGCTCGCCCGGTAGCAAAGCGGGCGGTGGGGCGTTGGCGGCCTGCTCCGCGCGGTCATAGGCATCCCAGCCGATCACCGCGAGGCTGAGCACGATGAGCGTGCGGAACACCGCGCGCAGCACCGTCTCGTCCGGCCGGGCACCGAGCCAGCGGCGCCAGAGCGGGGCGGTTGCCGGCACTGTGTCGGTCGCGCTCATTCCTTGCGCGCCCCGCGTCCGGGGAGCGGGGTGACGGTGGAGGCCGCGAGCGCGGTGGCCACCTCCGCGTCGAGATCGTCAGTTCTCTCCGTACCGTCCGGGCCGGCCTCCTCCTGCCTCACCTCGCGCAGCAGCCGCATGGCGGTGATGAGCTGGGCGGCGGTCATGGTCTCGGCATCGGCAGGCGCGTCCTCCCGCCGCAGCGCGGCATGGACGACGCAGAGCGCCAGCACCAGCACGGCGGGCAGGAGGTCGATGGAGATGGCGCCGGCCCAGCTTGGCAGGAAGTCGCCGGCATAGCGCAGCACCGCCTCGGCGGTGGAGAGCGGCTGGAACCGCGCCGGCTCCACCGGGCCGGAACCGATGATGTCGTCCGCCGCCTGCGACAGCGCGCGGGCCTGCACGGCCACCGCCCGCTCGACATTGCCGACCACCGCGTTCTGCCGCCCGGCCAGATCTGCGCTGCGCCCGTCCGCCGCCGGAGCGATGAAACCGCGCGCCATGTCGTCCGCCGCGCGCTTCACCGCCGGGGCCATCGAGCTCTGCTCCATCGCCGCGATAGTGCCGACGAGACGCAACGCCTCGGCGCCGAAGGCATCGCTGCGCTCCCGGATCGCGCCGCTGCCGGACACCGTCTCGCGCATCTTGGCGATCTGCGCGCTGCCTTCGGCATAGAGCTGGCGGGTGCGCTCCCCGCTCTCGGTTAGCTGGCGGCCGAGATCGTCGAGCTGGTTCGACATCTGGGTGAGCAACTGTACCACCGTGCCCGAGCCGCCCGTGCCGGTGAGCGCGCCGGAGCGTTCGGCCTCGGCGAGGCGGGCAAAGCGCGTCGAGGCGAGCTGGATGTCCGGCGTGAGGCTCTGGGCGCCGAGCGCGCGGTTATGCGCCGCGTCGAGATCGCGCGTGTAATCCTGGAGCGTGACGGCGAGATGCTGCTCGATCGCCGCCGAGCCCGCCAGCGCCGCCGCGTTCAGCCAGGACGACATGGCGACGATCATCAGCGATCCCAGCACCATGGCGGCGGTGAGCCAGACGCGGCTCGCCGCGTCGCGTACATGCGGCAGGAAGGTCAGCAGCATGGTCCAGAAGGCGTAGATCGCCACCGAGACGGCGGTCGAATAGATCAGCGCCGCGAAGACGGTGATGACCGGCGAGCCGTCCAGCAGGTCGCGCACGCCGAGATAGGTGTAGACGCCGGAAGCCAGAGCCAGCACGCCGAGCGTGATGCGCAGGGTCACATCAAGCCCGGCGACGCCCGCACGCAGCGCAGAAGCCATGGGGTGGGTCCGCCATCAGAGGAATTTCCTCAATCAGGCCCGGACTTTGCGCCGGCAATGTGACCTATCGGAAGGTATGATGGCGCCGGCAAAGGCCGGCGGGCGTGCAGAAGTAGACGCTTGGCCGGCCAAATGTGGCGAAAGCACAACGAAAAGGCCGCCCCGGTTTCCCGGAGCGGCCTTCCCAGTCGGTGGTCGTGCGCGGTGTTCACCGGAACCCGTCGCCGTCGTCAGGCGGCGGCGGCCTGCGCCTGCTTGGCCTGCCGGCGGCGATTGGTCAGGATGAACTCGGTATAGCCGTTCGGCTGGGTGCGGCCCTCGAAGACGAGGTCGCGCGCGGCACGGAAGGCGAAGCCGTCAAAGGCCGGCGCCATCGGCGTGTAGTCGGGATCCCCCGCGTTCTGCTGGTCAACGATCGCGGCCATGCGGCGGAAGGTGTCCTCCACCTGCTTCTCGGTGACGACGCCGTGCAGCAGCCAGTTGGCGACATGCTGGGAGGAGATGCGCAGCGTCGCGCGGTCTTCCATCAGCCCGACATCATGGATGTCCGGCACCTTGGAGCAGCCGACGCCCTGGTCGATCCAGCGCACGACATAGCCGAGAATGCCCTGGATGTTGTTGTCCAGTTCCTGCTGCACCGCCGCCGGCTCCCAATTGCCACGATCGACCACCGGGATGGTCAGGATATCGCGGCGCGAGGCCGGGGTGCGGCTGCGCAATTCGTCCTGCCGGGCGAACACGTCGACCTTGTGATAGTGCAGCGCATGCAGCGTCGCGGCGGTGGGCGAGGGCACCCAGGCCGTGTTGGCGCCGGCGAGCGGGTGCGCGACCTTCTGCACCATCATGTCGGCCATGCGGTCGGGCATCGCCCACATGCCCTTGCCGATCTGGCCATGGCCGTCGAGATGGGCGGCAAGGCCCGCATCGACATTGTTGTCCTCATAAGCCTTGATCCAGGCCTGCGCCCGCATCTCGTTCTTGCGCACCATCGGGCCGGCCTCGATCGAGGTGTGGATCTCGTCGCCGGTGCGGTCGAGGAAGCCGGTATTGATGAACACCACGCGCTCGCGCGCCGCGCGGATCGAGGCGGCGAGGTTGACGCTGGTGCGGCGCTCCTCGTCCATGATGCCGATCTTCAGCGTGTTGGGCTCAAGGCCCAGCATCTGCTCGACGCGGGCGAACAGGTCGACCGCGAGCTCGACTTCCTCCGGCCCGTGCATCTTCGGCTTGACGATATAGACCGAGCCGGTGCGGCTGTTCTTCACCGCGCTCTCGCCCTTGAGGTCGTGCAGGGCGATCAGCGTGGTCACGGCTGCGTCGAGGATGGATTCGGGGATGTCCTTGCCGGCGGCGTCGCGCACCGCGTCGGTCATCATGTGCTGGCCGACATTGCGCACCAGCATCAGGCTGCGCCCGTGCAGGGTCAGGCTGCCGCCATCCGGCGCGTCATAGGTGCGATCGCCCGCCAGCCGGCGCTCGACGGTTTCCTTGCCCTTGGCGAATTCCGCGCTGAGCGTGCCCTTCATCAGGCCGAGCCAGTTGCGATAGACCAGCACCTTGTCCTGCGCATCCACCGCCGCGACGCTGTCCTCGCAATCGACGATGGTGGTCACCGCCGCCTCGATCACGATGTCGGCGATGCCGGCCGGGTCGGTCGCGCCGATGCGGTGGGTACGGTCGATCACGATGTCGATATGCAGGCCGTGATTGACCAGCAGCACCGAGGAGGGTGCGCCCGCCGCGCCGCGATAGCCGGCGAACTGGGCGGCATCCTTCAGCCCGACCACCGCGCCGGAGGCCAGCACGGCCTCCAGCGCCGGGCCGGCGACGCGGTAGGAGGTAACCTCGGCATGGCTGCCGGAAGCGAGCGGCACGCTCTCGTCGAGGAAGGCGCGGGCGCGCTCGATCACGCGCTGGGCGCGCACCGCGTTGAAGCCATTGGAACGGCTCGCGCCATTGTCCTCGGGCAGGGCGTCGGTGCCGTAGAGCGCGTCATAAAGGCTACCCCAGCGCGCATTGGCGGCGTTGAGCGCATAGCGCGCATTGGTGACGGGCACGACAAGCTGCGGACCGGGAATGCGGGCGAGTTCGTCATCGACGCGGGCGGTCGCGACCTCGAACGCCTCCGGCTCGGGCATCAGATAGCCGATCTCGGCGAGGAACACCTCATAGGCCACGGGATCGACCGGCTTGTTCTTGTGCGCGCGATGCCAGGCGTCGATCTGCGCCTGAAGCTCGTCGCGGCGGTCCAGCAGCGCCTGGTTGCGCGGGGCGAATTCGGCCACGAGCGCGGCGAAGCCTTTCCAGAAAGCGGCGGCGTCTACCCCGGTGCCGGGGATCGCTTCACGGTTGATGAAGTCGACAAGCGCGCTGTCCACCTTAAGGCCGGCGACGTCGGTAATGCTCATGGACGGGTCCCTCCCCTTCAATGATTGGGACCGACGCCGAAGACGGGCGTCGGCCAGTTTGTGCTATGCAGCGAGTTTGGGTGCGTCGCAATATCGCACATAGTCGGACAAGCGCCCCCGGCAAGATGCCGATGGGGGCGCCTGTCGCATGTCAGCCTTGCGTGAGGCGGGACGGCCGGTCGTCAGAACTGCGCCGTCTCGGTCGATTCCTTCATCGCCGTGGTCGAGCTCATTCCTTCGCTGAGCACGGTGGCAATGGCGTCGAAGTAGGAGGTGCCGACCTCGCGCTGGTGGCGCGTGGCGGTGAAGCCGTCCTTCTCCGCCGCGAACTCGGATTCCTGGAGCTGGGAATAGGCGGCCATGCCGTCCTGCCGGTAGCGCCGGGCGAGTTCGAAGGTGGTGAAGCACTGGTTGTGGAAGCCGGCCAGCGTGATGAACTGATAGCGGTAGCCCATCGCCCCCAGCTCGCGCTGGAACGCCTTCATCTGCGCCTTGTCCATATGCTTGGCCCAGTTGAAGGAGGGCGAGCAATTATAGGCGAGCATCTTGCCGGGATGGACCTTGTGCACGCCTTCCGCGAAGCGGCGGGCGTCGTCCAGGCTCGGCGTCGAGGTCTCGCACCACAGCAGGTCCGCATAGGGCGCATAGGCGACGGCGCGGGCGATGCCGGCCTCGAAGCCGCCATTGTAGCGGTAGAAGCCTTCCGCGGTGCGCTCGCCGGTGATGAAGGGCCGGTCCGTCTCGTCGATGTCGGAGGTGATGAGGCGGGCGGATTCGGCATCCGTGCGCGCCATCAGCACCGTCGGCACGCCCAGCACGTCGGCGGCGAGGCGGGCGGCGTTCAGCGTGCGGATGAACTGGCGGGTCGGCACCAGCACCTTGCCGCCGAGATGGCCGCACTTCTTCTCCGAGGCGAGCTGGTCCTCGAAATGCACCGCCGCCGCGCCGGCCTCGATCAGCGCCCGCGTCAGTTCATAGGCGTTGAGCTGGCCACCGAAGCCGGCCTCGGCATCGGCGATGATCGGCACGAAATAATCGTGCTGCGGCCCCTCGATGCCGTCCGCCCGTTCCATGGTCTGGATCTGGTCGGCGCGCATCAGCGCCTTGTTGATGCGCCGGACCACGGCGGGGACGCTGTCCACCGGGTAGAGGCTCTGGTCGGGATACATGTCGCCCGACGAATTGGCGTCGGCGGCGACCTGCCAGCCGGAGAGATAGATCGCTTCCAGCCCGGCCTTCACCTGCTGGATCGCCTGCGCGCCGGTATAGGTGCCGAGCGTCGGCACATAATCCTGGCTCTGGAGAAGCTCCCAGAGGCGGCGGGCGCCGTGCTGGGCGATCGTCTGTTCGACGCGCAGCGAGCCGGAGAGACGGTTGACGTCAGCGGGCCCGTAGCTGCGGCTGATGCCGTTCCAGCGTTCCGGCGCCCAGTGCGGCGCGGGGAAGGGATTGCTCGGGGTGTCGCGGCGGGAGTCCAGCATGGGAATGGCCTGCTGTTGAAGGTGAGGAAAGGGGCGAAGCGGGCGCGGAGGCTGTGGAGGGGGCAGCCCCCGCGCCCGACAATCCGCCGGGGCGACCGCTTCGCGCGTCATCGAAGCGGATCGGGCGGAAACGCGGCCGGGCAGCCATGGCGGAACTAGCGGGCCCGGCGGGTATAGGTCGCGGCCACCAAAGCGCGGCCGTCGAGCAGGGAGTGCAGGTCCTGGCCCGGCGCCAGCTCGAAGCGGTGGCGGCCGATGCGGTGGACGATGCTGTAATCCTGCTCGGCAAGACCCTGCTCGCGGAAGGTCCGGCTGATCTCCTCGGCGTCGCCGCCGACGATGGTGACGAATTCCTCGTCGCCGTGCTGCTGGTGTCGGGTCATGTCAATTCCTCCAGTGAGGGTGTGATGTAAAGATTTCACACTCGACATGATCAGGCAATAAATATAGCAGTATGAGTATGTTAAGCTGATAAGGCTTGTAAAGTTTACAGGCCTGTTTTGTAAACCGAGCAAAGGAGCGGGCCATGCTCGCCACCGAACCGCGCATTGGTAGCCGCGTGCAGCGGCTGCGGCGCACCAAGCGCGTCTCGCAGGCGGACCTCGCCACGGCGCTGGGCATTTCCGCGAGCTATCTCAACCTGATCGAGCACAACCGCCGGCGCATCACCGTGCCGCTGCTGATGAAGCTCTCCGGCTATTTCGGCATTGAGCCGGGCGAACTGGTGGAGAGCGACGAGTCGCGCCTGGTCGGCGACCTGATGGAGCTGTTCAGCGATGATCTGTTCACCGATGCCGGCCTGACCAATCAGGACATACGCGACCTTGCCAGCTCGAACCCGGCGGTTGGGCGCGCCGTGGTGCGGCTCTACGACCAGTTCAAGACGCTGCGCGAGGCGCGGCGCACGGGCACGGCCGGCGTGCCCGATGCGGACGAAATCGGCTATCACCCCGCCACCGACGCGGTGTCCGACTTCATCCAGGAGCATGGCAACTACTTCCCGACGCTGGAAGCCGCTGCCGAGCGCGTGCGGCACGATATCGACGTCGCCTCGGATTCCTTCGAATACGGGCTGAAGACCTATCTGTTCAACGTGTTCGGGCTGAATTGGCGCTCGGCCTCGCTACCCGCCGGCATCGCCCGCCGGCACGACGCCAATGCGCGCGAACTCATCACCGCCGAGGTGCTGCCGCCCGAATCGGCGATCTTCGCGGTGGCGCACCAGCTCGGCCTGCTCGCCGCCTCGCGCGAGATCGACCAGTTGATCGAGAGCGGCAACCTTGCCGGCGACGCGCCGATCCTCACCCGCAACGCGCTGGCGAGCTATTTCGCGGCGGCGCTGGTCATGCCCTATGAGCCGTTCCTGCGCGCCTGCGCCGAGACGCGCTACGATATCGAGCGCGTGCAGCGGCGCTTCCGCACCTCGTTCGAGCAGGTGTGCCATCGCATGACGACGCTGCAGCGGCCGGGCATGAGCGGCATCCCGCTGCATCTGGTGCGCACCGACATCGCCGGCAACATCTCAAAACGCTTCTCGCTGTCGGGAATCCACATCTCCCGCCATTCCGGTGCCTGCCCGCGCTGGAACGTCTACGCGGCGTTCCTGCATCCCGAGCGCATCAATGTGCAGCTCAGCCAGATGCCGGAGGGGCAGCGTTATTTCTGCATCGCCCGCTCGATCACGCGCGGCGGCTACCGCCACAACGCGCCGCGCCGTCATCTGTCGATCGGGCTCGGCTGCCATATCAGCCACGCCCATCAGATGGTCTATTCGGACGGCATGAACCTCGCCGACCCTTCGCAGACCGTGCCGATCGGCGTCGGCTGCCGCATCTGCCCGCGCCTCGACTGCGAGCAGCGCGCCCAGCCCCCGGTCGATCACCGCTTCACGCTGAACGAGACCGAAATGGCCGAGAGCTTCTACGCCACCGCCCGGCGGGGTGTGTGAAGGGTTTACAAGCGCGACGTCTTCCGCGCGCCGTCATCCCCGGGCTTGACCCGGGGATCCACGCCTTCGGCCGGGCGCGAGGGGAAAGTCGTGGATGGCCGGGCCAGGCCCGGCCATGACGGTCCTCTGTACGCCCCCGCCTCAATGGCAGCAGGAGCCACCGCCCGTCTTGCCGCTGCCTTCCTTGCCGCCCTCGTCGTCCCCCGCCTCGCGGTTATCCCGCGAATGCGCGTTCTTCTCCGGCGGCAGGTTCATGGCGATGTTGCCGGCGAAGAAGCCGTTGGGCTTCAGGAGGAAGCCGGCATATTCGACCGGCATGATCGGGAAGTCCTCGGGCTTGCACACATGGGTGTGGCCGAAGCTGTGCCAGAGTACGACATCGGCGTTCTCGATCGGCCGGTTCTGCGCCACATAGGCCGGCAGGCCGCCGCCGCCCGCATTCACGTTCGGGTAGTCGCCCGAGGCATATTTTTCGCCCTTGTCGAAGGCGGTGACCCAGATGTGCTTCTTGGCGAAGCCGCCGCGCCGGGCGACCGTCGAGCCTTCCTGCGCCAGCATCACCGGGGTGGGCGTCACCACCAGCTTGTAGCCGGGCGCCTTGCCGACGCTGTTGACCGCCTGCGGGTTCGCCACCTTCCAGTAGCGGCCGGTCTCGCCATTGGCCACCGCCGGGCTGTCGAGCTCGCGCTTCAGGGTGCGGGTCTTGGTGTCGAACACATTGCCATAGGGGTTGTCCTCGCCCCAGGCGCGCGGGGCGAATTCATGCTCGGTCACGGTGTTGCCGCCGCCGTCAATGTCCATGTGCAGACGGGCGTTGAAGAAGTGCTGGTGCGTCGGCCCGCCCAGCCCCTCATCCACCATGCCGCCCCACGGATAGACCTCGCCGGGCGTCACCGCCGCGGTCTGGATGATGCCGGTGAGCTTGGCCTCGAGTTGGATCGTGCCGTCCTGGTAGAGATACCAGTAGAAGCCATAATCGTAATTGCCGACCGTGGCGAAGAACGAGATCACGAGGCGCCGCGAGCGCCGCGTCTCATAGATACCGTTGCGGAACTCATAGTGCTTCCACAGCGTACCATAGTCCTCCTCATGCATGCAGATGGCGTTCTTCATGACGAAGGGCTGGCCGAGATCGTCGGCGGCCGGCACGTCGAAATAATGGATGTGGCCGAGGCAGTCGCAGCCGAGTTCCAGCTGGTTGGCGAGGCGCCCGAGCCCGTATTCGCCGGCGTCGAAGGCGCTTTTCCAGTAATGGTTGGCGGTCGGGTCGGCATAGGGCACGACCATTTCGGTCACGCTGGCGCGGAAGATCACCGGGCGCAGCTTCCCGCCATCGGTGATGGCGAGTTCGTGCAGCACCAGCCCCTCGCGCGGGGTGAAGCCGACGCGGAAGCTCCAGTTCTGCCACTCCACGCGCCAGCCATCGACGGTGAAGCTCGGCCCCTGCCGCTGCACGATGTCGAGCGGCTTGATGTCGGTGCGCACGTCCGGGAAGGCCTCGCGGCCGTAATTGCGCTTCTTCTTCGGAACGGGGACGATCTTCTCCTCGTCCACGAGGTCGACGACCTTGTTGGCGATGAGATCGACCACCGCCACCACGCCCTCGATCGGGTGGGCATAGCCATTGTCGCGGATGTCCTCGCGCCAATAGGAGACCGCACGCACGATGCGGCGGCCCTTCTCGAAATCACGGCCGAAAAAGCCGGAGGAGAACGGGTCGACCTGCACCAGCGGGATGTCGGCCTCGGTGATGCCGCGCTTGGCCACCGCCGCGCGCCAGCCGGCATCGGCCTTCACGATCTCCTCGGCGCGGATGAACTCCTCGATCATCACCGGCGGCTGGCCATAGGGCGGCTGGTCGTTCGGCAGGATGGTGAAGGAGGTGACATGCGCGGTAAGGAGATCGACGATGGCCTCGCTCGCCTCGCCCGTGGTCACGTCGAGCGTCAGCAGGAAGGCGAGGCGCGGCAGGGGCGCCCCGGCCCGCCAGGCGGCCAGCTCGGCCTTGGCGGGTTCTTCCAGCCGGACGATGGGGAAGCGGTGATAGGCCCCGAGACCTTTCGCGGCGGTGAGGATGGCGACCGCCTGCGCGATCTCGGCAAGGCTCAGCGGGTCCAGCGGGTGGGTGATGTCGACTTTGGCGTCCATGGCGGACCTCCCGAACGGATGAGGGAACCGGCGGGGCCGCAGCCCCGCCGCCGGGATGGGTCAGGCGGGCGCGGCGCCCGCCGGATCAGGGGATCACGCGATCAGGGCTGCGCGGCGGCGGTGCAGAGCACCGTGTCCATCGGCGCGCCCAGCGCTTCGTGCAGGCAGAACAGCTCGCACAGTGCGTGGCTCTCGATGCTGGCGACGATCAGCAGGGCGACCACCGCTCCGGCGAGGGCGGCGCGGGTCAGGTCGCGGGCGAGGCCCGGCGCCGGGGCGGACGCGTGCGTATGGAGGGAGAGGTTGAGCGTGCTCACGCGAACACCTCCCCGAGGCTGGCATAAAGCTCCGGCCGGCGCTGGCGCAGATACAGCGCAAAGCCGGCCCCGAGCAGGAACACCACGGCCAGCCCATAGGGGAAGGCCATCACCAGCGGGCCGTCGCTGCCGGTCAGCAGCGACAGGTTCACCGTCACCAGCACCAGTGCCCCGGCGAGGCCGACAAGACCGAGCACGGGGGCGATGAGCGTCGTCCAGATGCCGTGCCGGGTGGGGGTGACCCGGAAGAAGCGGATCACCGCCAGCGACACCAGCACCTGCACGGCGAGGATGCCGAGCACGGCCAGCGCCGACATGAAGGAGAACACGGTGGTGTAGGGGTCGGCGCCCGCCGCGATGAACAGGGCGAGGATCACTGCCGCCACCGCGCTCTGCACATAGCCGGCGATGTGCGGCGAGCCATGCACCTCATGCACCTTGCCGAGCGCGCGCAGTGCCAGCCCCTCGCGGCCGAGCGCGAAGAAATAGCGGTTGATCGTGTTGTGGAAGGACAGGATGCAGGCGAACAGCGAGGTGATGAGCAGCAGGTTCATCACCTCCACCGACCAGCCGCCCAGCACTTCGGCCGCGGCGGTGAAGTAGAAGGCCTCCAGCCCCTTTTCGGCGATGCCCTGCACCTGCGAGGGGCCGTAGAACTGCACGGCCGCCCAGGTCGAGAAGGCGTAGAACAGGGTGATCAGCAGCACCGCGACATAGGTGGCGCGGGGAATGGTCTTCTCCGGGTTCTCGGCTTCCTCGCCGAAGATGGCGGTGGCCTCGAAGCCGATGAAGGAGCCGATGACGAAGACCAGCGCCACGCCCAGCCCCGGCGCGAAGACGGTGGACGGCGCGAAGGCGGAGAAGGTGAAGCCCTCCGGCCCGCCGCCCTTCAGTACGATGCCGATATCGAGCAGCAGCAGGATGGCGATCTCCGCCACCATGCACACGCCGAGAATGGCACCGGAAAAGGCGATGTTGCGCTGGCCGCAGGCCATCACCGCGATCAGCGCCACATAGGCCCAGACCCACCAGGGCAGCTCGATGCCGAAGGGCGCCAGCGCCCCGGCGACGAACACGCCGAACAGCGCATAGACCGCGATCTGCACCGCGCTGTAGGTGACCAGCGCCATCATCGCTCCGCCGACCCCGGCCGGCTTGCCGATGCCCTGCGCGATATAGGTGTAGAAGGCGCCGGCGCCGCCGACATGCCGGCTCATGGCGGTGAAGCCGACCGAGAAGACGAGGTAGAGCAGCCCCGCCAGCACGAAGGCGCCGGGCACTCCCGGCCCGTTGCCAAAGGCGAAGGCGGCCGGCGAGGCGCCGACCACGGCGGTCAGCGGCGCGGCCGCCGCCACCACGAAGAACACGATATGGGCGAGGCCGACGGAATTCTTCGCCAGCGCCCGCGAAGCAGAGGCGTCGGTCGCAAGCGGCAACGCGCCGCCGCTGACGGCATGAGGCACTGCATCGTTCAAGGACATGAGGACCCCCTCTGGTTGAGGCATTTATTTCCTATGGGGAATATCGAGGGTGTCGGGTGGTCCTGAAATTGCTGGATATGCCGAGATTTCGATAGTTTGCGCCAGTGATGGCGCGGGAGCTGCCATCGATGGCAAATGCACCGAATTTGACCGTGCGCGTGCCTGAAATCGCTTCAATTCGGGCCTCCGTGCTGCTCAGTCTGATGGGCCCGCTCGACCGGTTGACCGGCAAGGCGGACATGATCCTCGCCGGCCATGGGCTGTTGCGCTCACAGCTTGAGGATTCCTACGCCCTTATCCCCATGGCGCGCTATCTCGCCGTGTTCGAGGACGCGGCGGTGCATACCGGCGATTCTCATTTCGGCGCGCGGCTCGGCGCGGCGTTCCGGCCCGCCGATATCGGCCCCATCGGCATGCTGTTCTCGCTCTCCGGCACCATCCGCGCCGCGCTGGCGCGCATGGCCAAGCATGTGGCGGTGGTGCAGGGCGCGACCGCCATCGGCCTGATGGAGGAGGGCGACCGGCTGGTCTGGAGCTACCGGCTGGAAGACCCGCGCCTGTGGCCGCGCCGGCAGGACAGCGAGTTCTCGGTGGCGGCGACCTGCCAGATGGTGCGCAGCTGCTTTTCCGCCGGCTGGAACCCGCTCGAGGTGCATCTTGAGCACGGTGCCCCGCTCGATCCGGCGCCGCTGCAACGGCTGCTGCGCTGCCCGATCCTGTTCGGCCAGTCGGCCAACCGCATTCTGACGACCAAGGCCGATGCCGACCGCGTCTACCGCACGGAGGATCGCGACCTCATCGGCATATTGGAGCGGCACGCGACCGATCTCGGCGATAAGGCGCAGCGCGCGGCGGGGCTGGCCGATCAGGTGCGCGGGGTCATCGGCATCTATCTCGGCCACAAGCCGCTGACCCTCACCTCGGTCGCCGCCGAGCTCGGCCTGTCGCCGCGCACGCTCCAGCGCCGCCTTTCCGAGGAGGGGGTGAGCCTGCGCGATCTCGTGCGCGAGCAGCGCCGCTCCATCGCCGAGCAGCTGGTGGAGGGCGGTTCCAGCCTCGCCCATGTGGCCGAGGCGCTGGGCTATGCCGACAGCACGGTGTTCTGGCGGGCGCGGCGCGGCTGGCGTCGGGAGCTGCTCTGAAGGCGCCAATACCGTTCGCCGGCAAGGGGTTCCTGATCCTGCCCGCATTCTCCGGCGGGACGGAACGAAGCCCCGTGCCGTCCGTTGTCTGCTCGCTTGAGGGGATACATGAACTGGAGACGAACATGGCGGAGAAGACACTCGACACCCTGTTTCACGAGACGCTCAAGGACATCTATTACGCCGAGCGCAAGATCCTGAAGGCGCTGCCGAAGATGGCGCGTGGCGCGCAGTCGCCGGAGATGAAGAAGGCCTTCGAGGCGCATCGCGACGAGACCGAAGGCCAGATCGAACGTCTCCAGCAGATCTTCGAGATGATCGGCAAGCGCCCGCAGGGCAAGACCTGCGCCGCGATCGAGGGCATCCTCGAAGAGGGCGAAGAGATCATGGACGAGTTCAAGGGCGAACCGGCCCTGGACGCGGGCCTCGCCGCCGCCGCGCAGGCGGTGGAGCATTATGAGATCGCCCGCTACGGCACGCTGAAGCGTTGGGCCAAGGTACTCGGCCTCAACGACGCCGTGACGCTGCTCGACGCGACGCTTCAGGAGGAGTCGAAGACCGACGACCTGCTCACCAAGCTCGCCGACAAGGTCGCCAACACCAAGGCGCTGAAGGCGGCGTGATCTGCCGGCGTCGGCGCCGGACAGGTGCCGGTGCCCCCTATGCTGCGGGCGGCTTGACAGCCTCGTCGAGCCGCCCGGCAATCCGGCCCGTGACAAGGGCGCAGGCGGCCTCCCGCTTGCGCCCTTTTGCATGGGCGGCTGGCCGAGCGGAGAAGCGTGCCCGTCGCCGCGGCGGGCGGCGTCGTCACAGTGTTGTTCGCAGCCTGCTAACTCTGCCCACCCGCGTTCGGGCTCAGGAGGACGGGTCGCTGCGGCCCATCGCGCCCTCGACGCGGGGCGTCGATTCAGTCACCTTGAGGCGGCATTTCGATGATGACAGGGTGGCCACCCAGTACCGCGTTGGACGCCCGTCCGCTTTCTCTGCCGCGAGGGTGCGGTCGATGCCCGAACGGTTCGGCGCGGCGGCACAGGGTCGGGGAACGCGGCCCCCGCCGCGACGTTTTAGCACTACCGCATGGGAGGACATGATGGACGAGCGTGAACACCGCATCCGCGAGAGGGCGCACCGGCTGTGGGTCGAAGAGGGGTACCCGCACGGCCGCGCCGAGCAGCACTGGTTCGCCGCCATGGAAATGGTGGCCGTCGAGGAAAACCAGCAGGCCACGCTTCAGCCTGTCGCCGCCCAGCCGGCGGCCGAGCCCATCGAGGCGCTGGTCAATGCCGGCGAGTTCCCCACCGCCACCGACCAGGGCGAGATGCAGATTCCGCAGACGCCCGGCAAGCCCGCCAAGAAGACCGCTCCCGCAAAGCCGGCAAAGCCGGTCGCCGAGAAGCCCGCCGCCGAGAAGCCCGCCGCTGTTAAGCCTGTTGCGGCCAAACCTGTTGCTGAAAAGCCTACGGCAAAGAGCAAGCCTGCGGCAAAGCCGTCCGGCAAGACGAAGGTCTGACGGTCCCGTCGACCACAGGCCGGGGCCGGGCGTGGCGTGCAGTCGCGACGCCCGGTGACAGGCGGTGATCGTCGCGGCCCCCTTCCGCGTAGCAAAGGAGCGGGGCCGGGTGCCTCTCGCTCCGCCGCTTGTGGAGATCCGTCCATGCACCGCCGCCTGATCCTCGCCTCCATCGCCCTTCTTGTGTCGATGACCGGCCTGACCCGCGCCGACGAGGCCGTCGCCTGGCAGGCGTTGCGCGCGGGCGGCGTGGTGCTGTTTCGCCATGCCAGCGCGCCCGGCGTCGGCGATCCGGCCGGCTTCCGCATCGGCGATTGCAGCACCCAGCGCAACCTCGATGCCGCCGGCCGCGCGCAGGCGCGGCGGATCGGCGAGACCTTCGCCCGCGAGCGGGTGAGCGTAAGTCGCGTGGAAACCTCGCGCTGGTGCCGCGCCACCGAGACCGCTGAACTGGCCTTTCCGGGTAAGGTGGTGGCGGAACCGGTCTTTGATTCCTTCTTTCAGGATCGAGCCGATGAGCCCGCGCAGACCGCCGCCGCCCGCCGCCGCCTGCTCGACTGGCGCGGGCCGGGCGCGCTGGTGGTGGTGGCGCATCAGGTGAACATCACCGCGCTCACCGGCATCAATCTCGCCTCGGGCGAGGGGGTGGTGCTGCGGGCCGAGGGCGGCGCGCTGAAAATCGTCGGTCGCATCCGTCCCTGAGCAAACGCGCCGGAACGTCCTCCGCTCTCCGTGCGTTGGCTGGCACGAACAGGGAGGACATCATGAACGAGCGCGAGCAACGCATTCGCCATCAGGCCTATCTTCTGTGGGAGCGGGACGGCCGGCCCGATGGGCGCGATCTCGATTATTGGCACCGCGCCGAGCGCAGCCTCGACGAGGCAAGCCGCGATGAGGTGGATGACGGCCCAGCGGGTGACGACGGGGAGATGAGCCCGCCTGCCCGTGATCGCGGCGAGAGCTTCAGCCCGGTGGACGCCGCCGCGGCACCCGCCGCACCCACGGCCTCGCCGATGCTCGATGGCGCCCCCGTCGCCAATGCCGACATCCCGGTCGAGCCGGATCGCGCCCTGCCGGGGGCGCACACTCCCGCCGATGTGGACCCGAATGTGCGCATGCAGGGCGGCGAGGTCGAGCCGGTGAGCGAGATCGCCAGCATTCGCCGCACGTTGGAAGTTCCCCCGAGCCGGCGCGGCGCGGCCTCGCCCATGGCCGACACCGCCGGCGCGTTCAGCGGCAATGCCGGGGCCCGCCGCCGGCCGGGCACGAAAGGATGAAACGCCGGGACGCCATGGGCGGCCGACCGCGACGATTCAGGAACCGCGCGTCAATCGAGGCGTTCCCCATCGGATGCTGCCCCGCACACCCCCGCCCGGCAGCCCGGACATCCCCTACAGGAGACTTCCATGTCGATGAATGATGACCTTCCGTCCAAGGCCGACTCGCTTGCCAGCGCCGCCAGGAACGAGACCGAGGCGCTCAGTGACAAGGTGAACGAAGCGATCGAGACGGCGCAGAATTTCGCCGGTGACGTCGGCGAGCGGGGCAAGAGCGCCTATCGCAGCGGAAATGCCGCTGTGGCTGCCTATGTCGACCCGCTGCCCGGCATGGTGCTCGCCGCCGCCGCCGGTTTTCTGGCCGGCTGCCTGTGGTCGAGCGGGAAACGCTATTGAGGCGCAGCCCGTCCTCTGTGCGCCTTGCCGTCCGGCGTTCGGGCGGCGACGGCGTTGATCTGAGCCGGGGGAGGCGCGCGACAGGCGTCTCCTCCCGGCGCGAGCCGGCCGATATCTGCCCGCCCCCGGATGAGTCAAAAATCACCGGCGGATGATCCGCACGGACGAGCCTACGTAAAAATACTCATCAATGCAGCCTGCCGCCGCCGCTCAGACCTTCGGATCGGCGTAGAAAAGGGGTCCGCGTATAGGGACCCTGCAGGCGCCATCAGGTCGGGAACGCGATGACGCGACGAGTGAAGGGGCGGGGCTGGCTGCGAACGAGCAATTTCGGGTCCTCGACCGCCAGCTACCAGTTTTCCATACGGACCGAAAACGGTGTTCTGGTCGCCGAGGGGGAAGTGCGTGGCGAACTGACCCAGATGGTGGAGGCCCGCGCCGCGCGCCGCGCCACGCTGGTGCTCGATAATGATCGCTGGATGCCGATCGAGGCGCTCGACCTGACAGCCGATGGCTTGAAGTTTCGTAGCCTGGGCGACATTTCATTCCTCAATGAGGAATAGCCGAAGGGCGTGCGGCGGGCCGGGTAAGCGGGCGTCGCGGAAATGTCGGGGGCATCTTGAAACGGACGGAACAGACGGCACGCGAGATGTGCGCTCTCGATCTTCGTGCGCGCGGCATTGCTGAGGACAAACTGCCCGATCTGGTCGAGCGGTTCTGGCCCGTGCTCGCCAACGAAATCCGGCAGGGAATCGTGGACGGGGCCTGGCCGTTCGAGGTCACCCAGATCGAGACGCTGTCGGCCGAATACCGCGCGGTTCTCGGCGAGCGTTGATCGCCCCCTTCGCCTGAAGGCCGGGGGAACGCCCGGCCGCCCGGTGCGTTGCGCTTTCGTCCTGACCAAGGAGAGAGCGTCCTCGTGATCACCGACCTCTGGTACAAGAACGCAATCGTTTATTGCCTCTCGGTTGAGAGCTTCATGGATTCGGATGGCGACGGGGTGGGCGATTTTCGCGGCCTCATGCGCCGGCTGGATTATCTGCACGGCCTCGGTGTCACCGCCGTCTGGCTCATGCCCTTCCTGAAATCGCCGGGTCGCGACGACGGCTATGATGTCGCCGACTATTACAGCGTCGATCCGCGCTACGGCACGCTGGGCGACTTCGTGGAGTTCACCCACGCCGCCCGCCAGCGCGGCATGCGGGTGCTGATCGACCTGGTGGTCAACCACACTTCCGACCAGCATCCCTGGTTCCGCTCGGCCCGCTCCGACCCCAACTCGCCCTATCGCGACTGGTATGTCTGGTCGAAGAAGAAGCCGAAGAACGCCAATGAGGGCATGGTCTTTCCCGGCGTGCAGAAAAGTACCTGGACCTATGACAAGGCCGCCAAGGCCTATTACTTCCACCGTTTCTACCATTTCCAGCCCGACCTCAACACGGCGAACCCGGATGTGCAGGCGGAGATCCTGCGGATAATGGGGTTCTGGCTGCAACTCGGCGTCTCCGGCTTCCGCATGGATGCCGTGCCCTTTGTCATCGCCGAGAAGGGGCCGGATGTGGCGGGCGAGCCGGTCGAGCATTTCGGCATGCTGCGCAGCTTCCGCGAGTTCCTGCAGTGGCGGCGCGGCGATGCCATCATTCTGGCGGAGGCCAATATCCTGCCGGAGGACGACAAGAAATATTTCGGCGAAGACGGCGACCGGATGCACATGATGTTCAACTTCCAGGTCAACCAGACGCTGTTCTACGCCCTCGCCTCATCCGATACCGCGCCGCTGACCAAGGCACTGGAAGCCACGCGGCCCGACTACGCGACCGCGCAATGGGGCATCTTCCTGCGCAATCATGACGAGCTGGATCTCGGCCGCCTGACGCGCAAGCAGCAGCAGCAGGTATTCGCCGCCTTCGGGCCAGACAAGTCGATGCAGCTCTATGACCGGGGCATCCGCCGGCGGCTCGCACCGATGCTCCAGGGCGACCGCCGCCGGCTGGAACTTGCCTACAGTCTCATGCTCACCCTGCCGGGCACCCCGGTGCTGCGTTATGGCGACGAGATCGGTATGGGCGACGACCTCTCGCTGGAGGAGCGGCACTGCGCCCGCACGCCCATGCAATGGTCGAACGAGCCGCAGGGCGGCTTCAGCGAGAGCCCGGACACGTTCCTGCCGGTCATTTCCGCCGGCGCCTATGGCTATGAGCAGGTGAACGTCGCCGAGCAGCGGCGCGATCCCGGCTCCATGCTGAACTGGATGGAGCGCATGGTCCGCATGCGCCAGGAGACGCAGGAGATCGGCTGGGGCGAATTCGACGTGGTCGATGTCGGCCACCCCTCGGTGCTCGCCCTGCGCTATGTCTGGCGCAACAACACCGTGCTGTTCCTGCACAATTTCCATGCCGAAGGGCAGGTCATCACCTTCCCGCTGACCCCGCCGGAGGGCGAGCCGAACCGGCTGGTCAACCTCCTCTCCGAGGATCACAGCGAGGCCGATGCCAAGGGGCGCCACACCATCACGCTGGAGCCCTATGGCTATCGCTGGTTCCGCGTCGGCGGCCTCGATTATGCCTATCGGCGCAGCGAGCGTTAGCCTCACCCCAGCGCCGCGAGCACCTCGGCCGTTGTGGCAATGGTCGCGAACTCATAGCGCAGGGTGGCCACGTGAATATCGTGGACGGTCCGTGCGGGAATATTCCCTCCCCGGCCGTCCGGCAGATCGAAGCAGTCGCAGGCGTCCTCGACCAGAATGACGCGATATCCCAGGTTGGCGCCCACGCGCGTGCTGGTCGACACGCACATGTCGGTCGAAATCCCGAACAGGACGAGCGTTGAAATGCCGGCCCGGCGCAGACGCAGGTCGAGATCGGTGCCGATGAAGGCCGCATTGACCGATTTGCTGATCAGCGGTTCGTCGCCGATGGGCAAGAACCCATCCCGCAGCGCGTTGCCGGGATGGTCCGGGCGCAGGGTGGAACCGGGCTCCACCGAGTCATGGCGGATGTGAAAGATCGGCAGCCCGGCTCGCCGCCAGGCGTCCAGCAGGGCGTGCCCGTGGCGGTCAACGGAGGAGTTCCAGCGAGGGGGCCATGCCGGAAAGTCGAAACCCTTCTGCATGTCGATCGGAATCAGGGCGGCGGCGTTCAGGTCGAGCGTCATGCAGGTCTCGTTCAAAGCTCAGTCGCGGACAGCATAGTCGCGCGGAGCGTCGATGCGAAACGGATTTGAGCCAAGCGTCAGCAGACCCTAACCCTCGCCGAGCGCGACGATCACCCCTTCATGCGGGCGCAGCCAGAAGCCGCCCTGCACGGGCTCCTGCCGGTCCAGCTCGGTGGAGATGAGGATGCGCCCACGGGTCTCGCCCGCCGGCAGGGCGATGTCGCCGCGCGGGTCGCTGCCGAGATTGAGCGCCACCAGAATGCGCTCGCCCTGCCATTCGCGGATGAAGATCAGCACGTCTCCGGCCGTGCCCACGGCAAGGTAGCTGCCGAGCTGAAGCGTCGGCCGTGTTCGGCGCAGCGCGATGAGGCGGCGGTAGAGCGTCAGCAGCGAATGCGGGTCGGCGCTCTGCGCCGCGACATTGCGGGTGGCGTGATCGCGCGCCAGCGGGAGCCACGGCCGGCCGGTGGTGAAGCCGGCATTGGCCGTGCCGTCCCATTGCATCGGCGTGCGTTCGGGATCGCGCCCGACGCCGAGCCCCGGCTCGTTCTTCTCCCACGGGTCCTGTGCCTGATCGGTGGGGATCGGCACGTTCTCCATACCGATCTCGTCGCCGTAATACATGGTCGGCGTGCCGCGCAGGCTGAGCAGCAGCATCGCCGCGAGCCGCGCCCGTTCCGAACCGATGCGGCTGGCGATGCGCGGGCGGTCGTGATTGCCGAGCACCCAGTTGGGCCAGCCGCCCGCCGGCAGCGCGCCCTCATATTCCTCGATCAGCCGGGCCAGAGCGGGAGCGCCCCAGCTCGCATGCAGAAGCTGGAAGTTGAACGGCAGATGCGCCCCGCCGAGGTTCTCGCCGTAATAGGTGACGAGCCGCTCGACCGGCAGGTAGATCTCGCCGATCAGCACCCGGTCGCCATATTCCTCCAGCACGGCGCGCAGGCCGGCGATGATCTCGTGAACATCGGGCTGGTCGGTGGAGCGGGTTTGCAGCAGCCGCGCCACTTCCGGCTCGCCCGGCCGGTAGGCCGGGTTCAGCGGGTCGTCGCGGAACTGGGGGTCCTTCATCAGGTGCCAGATCACGTCGACGCGGAAGCCGTCGACGCCGCGCTTGAGCCAGAAGCGCAGCACCTCGTGCATCGCCGCGCGCACCTGCGGGTTACGCCAGTTGAGGTCCGGCTGCTCCCTGAGGAAGGCATGATAGTAATATTGCCCGCTCGCCGGATCGAGGCTCCAGGCCGGCCCGCCGAAATTGCTGATCCAGTTGTTGGGCGGCCCGCCATCGGGCGCCGGATCGTGCCAGATGTACCAGTCGCGCTTGGGGTTGCTGCGCGAGGAGCGCGACTCCAGGAACCAGGGATGCTGCGCCGAGCTGTGGTTCGGCACGAAGTCGAGCACCACCTTCAGCCCGAGACCATGCGCCTCGGCGACCAGCCGGTCGAAGGCGGAAAGATCGCCGAAGATCGGGTGAACGCCGCAGTAATCGGCCACGTCATAGCCGAAATCAGCCATCGGCGAGGGGTAGATCGGCGAGATCCACACCGCGTCGACGCCGAGATCGGCGAGATAGGGCAGACGCTGGCGGATGCCGTCGAGATCGCCGACGCCATCGCCGTCGGTGTCCTGAAAGGAGCGGGGATAGACCTGATAGAAGATCCCCTTCTGCCACCACTGGGCCTCGCTCATGTCGGCACTCCCTTAGCGCGGGGTTTGGTTGGCCGCGAAGTGCGGCAGCACCTTCGCCCCGAAATCCTCGATGAAGGCGCGCTGGTTTAACCCGACATTGTGAAGGTAGATGTCGCGGAATCCGAGTTCCGCATATTCGCCGATCCAGTCCACATGCCGGGCCGGATCGGGCGAGATGCGTACGCTCTCCTCAAGGTCCTCCGGCCGTACATGGCGCGTGGCGTCGTCGAACTGGGAGGGGGTCTTCAGCTCGGAAGCGACCGAGCTGGACAGCGCGTTGAAGCGCCATTGGTCATGCGCGTTGGCGCGGGCCTCCTCCAGCGTCGGCGCGTAGGACAGGTGCACCTGAAGATAGACCGGCTTGCCCGCGCCGCCGCCTTCGGCAAAGGCGTCGAGAATGGCGCGCAGGCCGTCATGCGGCTGGTTGATCGTGACCAGCGCATCGGCCCAGCCGCCGGCGCGTCTGGCGGTGGCCGGGGAGAGCGCCGCGCCGACCAGCGGGGTAGGCGTGGCCGGCAGGCTGTGCAGCCGCGCCTCCTCGAATCGGATGAGGCCCTCGCGCGTCACCGTCTCGCCCTGTTGCAGGGCGCGGATGGCGCTGGCCGCCTCGATCAGGCGCGCGTCGCGCTCGGGCTTGGCCGGCCAGCGGTCGCCGGTGACGCGCTCGTTCAGCGCCTCGCCGGAACCGAGCGCCATCCAGAAACGGTCGGGGAACATCTCGCCCAGCGTCGCCGCCGCCTGGGCGATGATCACGGGATGGTAGCGCAGCCCGATGGGGGTGGTCACGACGCCCATCGGCAGCCGGGTTGCCGCGAGCGCCGCCCCGAGCCAGCTCCAGGCGAAGCCGGAATGGTGCTGGCGTTCGCTCCAGGGCTGCACATGGTCGGAGCACATGGCCCCGGTGAAGCCGGCCTGTTCGGCGGCGATGACGCAGGCGAGCAGTTCGCTGGGCGCGAACTGCTCGTGCGAGGCGTGATAGCCGAGCCTCATGAGTCAGGCCCGTCAGCCTCGTATGGCCCGCACCAGCCATATCAGGATGCACGCGCCGACCACGCCCGCCACCAGATAGCCGAGCCAGCCGCCGAAGCCGACGCCGAGAAAGCCGAACAGGAAACTCGCCACGGAGGCGCCGATGATGCCCAGCACGATGTTGAGGAAAATGCCGGTGCCGGTGTTCATGATCGACGAGGCGATCCACCCGGCCAGGCCGCCGATGATGATGGCGGCAATCCACCCGATCTGTGCGTCTTCCATAGTCAGCCTCCCAGCCAAACGAAAAGCCGCCCGAGGCGGCACGGATCAACGCCGCCGCGCGCCGGCCGTTCCATGTTTTCTGGGATCGCGGCGCGCGAGGTCAGGTGCGGTACTTTTGGGGCGGGCGCCGCCTGCGGTGGGCAGCATACCCGCGTATGCCCCCGCCATCCCTTCGATGCCAGCAGCCAACCGCATGTAGAATGGCCCCGCCGCCGCGTTTTCCTATCCTTGCTCCCACAGATCGACGGCGCCCAGCGCGTCGTCGACAGGCACCGGCGCCACGGCGCCACCGATCAGGAGAAGGTCCATGGAAGATCTGTCCCGCCGCGCCATGCTGGCCGCCAGCGCCTTTGGTGGTGTCGCTCTCGCTGCCGGCGCGGCGCACGCCGCCAGCTTCGGCAATCCCGACCAGCCGGCCCAGGGCGCGGTCAACGCGGCGCCGGGCGCGCTGTCCGATCCCGGCCCGCAGAACCCCGCGCTCGCCAACCAGATTCCCGCCTTTGAGAGCCCTCCGGCGACCGATGTCGGCAGCATGCCGATGAACTGGTCCTCCTTCAACATCATGCCGAAGCGCATCCAGGCGGGCGGCTGGGCGCGGCAGTTGACCGCCACCGAGTTTCCCGCCTCCAAGGAGGTCTCCGGCGTGAATATGCGCCTCGCCGCCGGCGGCATCCGCGAGATGCACTGGCATCTGGCGAGCGAATGGGCGCTGATGACGCGCGGGCATTGCCGCGTCACCATGCTCGACAAGGATGGCCGCGCCTATGTGCAGGATGTCGGGCCGGGCGATCTGTGGTTCTTCCCCGCCGGCTACCCTCACTCGCTGCAGGGGCTGGGGCCGGATGGCTGCGAGTTCCTCATCGTGTTCGATGATGCCTATCAGTCCGAATATAACACGCTGCTGCTGACCGACTGGTTCGCCCACACCCCGCCGAAAATCCTCGCGCAGAATTTCGGCGTGCCCGAGGAGGCGTTCAAGAACATCCCGCTGCATGATCTGTGGATTTTCCAGGGCGAGTTGCCGCCCCCGCTCGCGGTCGATCAGGCGGCGGTCGCCTCTGCCGGCGTGCCGCCTCTGCCCTTCACCTTCTCCCTCGGATCGAGCCAGCCGGTGAAGGAGAATGAGAGCGGCAAGGTCCAGCTCGCCGACAGCCGCACCTTCAAGGTGTCGAACACCATTGCCGGGGCGATCGAGACCATCAAGCCCGGCGCGCTCCGCCGCATGCACTGGCACCCCAATGCGGATGAATGGCAGTACTGGATGAAGGGGCAGGGCCGCATGACCGTGTTCAATGCCGGTCCCCGCGCCCAGACCATCGACTTCAAGCCGGGCGATGTCGGCGTCGTGCCGAAAAGCCAGGGCCACTACATCGAGAACACCGGCAATGAAGACATCGAGATGCTGGTGATCTTCAAGGCGCCCGAATATCAGGAGGTCGATCTCGCCGACTGGCTCAGCCACGCCCCGCCGGAACTGGTCGCCCAGCACCTGAACATCGACCCCGCCATCATCGCCCGCTTCCCGAAGGACCAGATCGGTCTCCAGCCGGGATGATCGGGGCGTTCGCGACAGAGCCGGCGCGCGTTACCCGCGCCGGCTCAGCACCATGGCGATGCTGGCGAGCACCACGGCGAGGCCGGCGAGGGAAACCGGCGCCAGTTGCTCGCCAAGGATGACCCAGCCGAGCAGCACGCCGAGAACCGGATTCACATAGGCGAAGGTCGTCGCCACCGCCGGCGAGAACGCGCGCAGCACCCGGATATAGGAGGTGAGGCCGATCACCGAGGCGAAGATGATGAGGAAGCCGAAGGCGAGCCATTGCTGCACGCTCGGCGGGCCCGGCAGCGGCGCCGCTTCCGCGCCTGTCAGCACGGTCAGCACCAGCGAGGCCGCCAGCATCTGGAAAGCGGCGGCCCATTCCGTCGGCATGCGCTGCATCAGCGGGCGCTGAACGATGGTGCCGAGCGACCAGCTGATGCCGGCGCCGATCACGATCGCCGTGGTGAAGACGCCGTAGCCGGGCTCGATGATGGCGCTATGCGCGTCGAGCAGGGTTGGCGAGACCACGAGGAACAGCCCCACCAGCCCCAGGAACAGGCCGGCCACCACCCGCGGTGAGGGCACGCGCCGGGCGATCAGCAGATCCAGCAGGCAGCTCCACAGCGGGATGGCGCCCATGGCCATGACGATGAAGCTGGAGGTGGCGTGCTTGGAGGCGAGCGTCGCCAGCCCGTTGCCCGCCACCCACATGAGGACCCCGCTGGCGGCGCAGATCAGCAGGTCGCGCGGGCGCGGGCGAATCGGCAAGCCGCAGCGGATCAGCGCCACGCCCGAGAGCAGCAGCGAGGCCAGCCACATGCGCGAGGATTGCAGCTGGAACACGCTCACCATGGCCGGGCCGGAAACGCAGATCTTCACCGCCAGATAGCCGCCACTCCAGACCAGATAGATGGCCAGCAGATGCCCATAGGCGGAGAGCGGCGGGCGGGGGGTGGTAACCCCGCCGGAGGCGGTGATGCTCATGATGGGAAAGGCCCGACGCGAGGAGCGCCCCTCATCCCCGCGCATCGCGGCAAATCAAAGGCGCCGGCGCACGGACCGGGGAGGCGTCATCCACCTTGCCGCGCGCGCCACTTCGCGGCACATGGTGCGCATCGTTTTCCGCCGTGCTTCGGCGCGGCGCACGCGGCGCGTCGGTGCCGACGGGCAGGACCGGTATGAATTTCCCCACGAAGTCTTACGCTTTCACAGATCGCCTTCATCCGGCGCGCGGGCGCGCCCCATGCTGAAGGCGTTCTTTTCCTATTATCGTCCGCACAAGCGGCTTTTCATTCTGGATTTCGGCTGCGCCGTGCTGTCCGGGGTGCTGGAACTCGGCTTCCCGATGGCGATGAAAGCCTTCGTCGATGTGCTGCTGCCGCAGGCCGACCTCCAGCTCATCGGGCTCGCCGCCGTCGGCTTGCTGGCAATCTTCCTGCTCAATAGCGGGCTGATGGCGGTGGTCACCTATTGGGGCCATGTGCTCGGCATCAACATCGAGACGGAGATGCGCGAGCGGGCCTTCGAGCACCTGCAGAAGCTCTCCTTCCGCTTCTACGACAACTTCAAGACCGGCCACCTCGTCGCCCGCGTCACCAAGGACCTCGAAGAGATCGGCGAGATCGCCCATCACGGCCCGGAGGACCTGTTCATCGCGGTGATGACCTTTGTCGGTGCCTTCCTCCTGATGCTGTGGGTCCACCCGCCTCTTGCTGGACTCACTGCACTGATCGTCCCCCTCACTGCACTCATTGTCGCCCGTTATGGCGGCCGCATGACCCGCAACTGGCAGGCGCAATTTGGGCGGGTCGGCGACTTCAACGTGCGGTTGGAGGAGAATATCGGCGGTATCCGGGTGGTGCAGGCCTTCGGCAATGAGGCCTATGAGCGCCGGCTCTTTGCGGGCGATAATCAGCGGTATAAAGACACCAAGCTCGATGCCTACCGGATCATGGCGGCGAGCCAGGCGCTGAACTACATGGCGATGCGCTTCGTACAACTGGGCGTTATGCTGGCCGGAAGCTGGTATGTGGTACAGGGAAGCTTGAGCATCGGCGGTTTCGTCGGATTTCTTCTGCTGGTGACGGTGTTTTATCGTCCGCTCGACAAAATCGCGGCGATGATGGAGAGCTATCCCAAGGGCATCGCCGGCTTCCGCCGCTATCAGGAACTGCTGGAAACCGCGCCCGACGTCGCCGACCATCCGGGCGCGCGGGCCGTCGGCCATCTCAAGGGGGACATCCGCTTTGCCGGCGTGTCCTTCGGCTATTCCGAAAACCGGCCCATTCTCAAGGGTATAAACCTTGATATCCGGGCCGGCGAAACGGTCGCCTTCGTCGGCCCTTCCGGCGCCGGCAAGACCACGCTCCTGTCCCTGCTGCCGCGCTTTTACGAGGTGGATTCGGGCAGCATCCACATCGACGGCATTGATCTGCGCGACATGACGCTGGCCTCGCTCCGCCGCAATATCGGCATCGTGCAGCAAGATGTTTTCCTGTTCGGCGGCAGCATTCGCGAGAATATCGCCTATGGCCGCCTGGATGCCTCCGAAGACGACATCCGGCTGGCGGCGCGCCGCGCGCGACTGGAAGGGCTGCTGGCGGAGCTTCCCGAGGGCCTCGACACCATCGTCGGCGAACGCGGTGTGAAGCTCTCCGGCGGCCAGAAGCAGCGCCTCGCCATCGCCCGTATCTTCTTGAAAGATCCGCCGATTCTCATTCTGGACGAGGCCACCTCCGCCCTCGACACGCACACCGAGCGGGAAATTCAGAAGTCTTTGGATGAACTTGCGCGCGGGCGTACCACGCTGGTGATCGCCCATCGGCTGGCCACCATCCAGAATGCCGGCCGGATCGTGGTGGTGACGACGGACGGCATCGCCGAGCAAGGCACGCACGAGGCGCTACTCGCCCAGCGCGGCCTCTATCACCGCCTTCACACCGCGCAGTTCGGCGCCGACCCGTTCTCGATGGACGCCTGACCCCCGGCGGCCCAACCCGGCCGGGATCAAACACCTAGTCGGATACCGCGACCGCGTTGGAACGTATGGTCGAGGTGATGGTCTGCGCCATCCGCAGGAACTTGGTGAATTCCACTCCCGGCGCGTTCGCCACATAGACGATGTCGCCGACCCGAACGGGGAAGGCGCGGGCGATGAAATAGCCGCTGGGATCCTTCAGATTCAGGCGGTAGATCACCGGAACGAGGCTGTTGCCGACCAGCAGGGGGGTGTCGGGCCGATAGGCCCGGACCACGGCCGGCTGCTCATAGCGGAAGATGAAGATGCCGCTGGGGTCCGCCTGGCTGTCGACGAGACCACCCGACACGCCCATGGCCTCCGCCACCGAGAATTCCTCGCGGTCGATCGGCATTTCGCCGGCGGCCTTGACCGCACCCAGCGCCGTAAAGGTCTGCGGCCGGCGGAACACATAGACCGTGTCGCCGGGCTGCATGTAGATGTTTTCCTCGGGGTTCGACAGAATGGCCGCGAGCTGCACCGTGGTGCTGCGGCTGCCGCGCGTCACCCGCACGAAGCTCTCATGCGCCGCGCCCTTGATTCCTCCAGCTTGGGCAATGACTTCGAGAAGCCGGTCGCCCTTGACGTTCAGGTTGACCCGGCCGGCGCCGGTGAGATCGCCGACCACGACCACGGAGGCGGAGGTCTGCTGCGGCAGGGTGACGAGCACCTGCGGCTCGATGGCTTTTCCGGTCAGTCCCTGCTCGATGATCTTGGCGATGTCGCTCGGGCGCTTCCCGACCACCAACAATTCGCCGACATAGGGCACCTTGATGCGGCCGTCGCGGTCGACCACCTGCGCGGGGAGGGTCTCGCTGCCCGAGCCGGTATCGACAACCGAGCGGCCGCCGAACAGCCCGCCGCCGCTCGCTTCCCAGATGGAGATGGAGACTACATCGCCCACGCTCACGCGCGTCTCGGGCGCGTTGCGCCGCGCGCCGAAGCTGCGGACCAGGCTGGAGGAATGCCACAGGCTCATGGCCCGCACGCTTTCGGCGTCCACGTCGACGATCACGTAATCGGTCGGTTCTTCCTTGGGAGCCATCACCTCCTGGGTGGTCGGCCCCGACCCCGGAAAGAAGACGCATCCGCCAAGGGTCAGACTCAACACGGCGAGCCCTGCGAGGCTGGCCTTTGACCTACGGATAATCAAACCGCGTTATCCTCTTTCGTAATGCCCGGCACATGTAAAGCCGATGATCGGGTGCATTACTATGCTGTGATCGATAACGGCGGATTAAGATGAAATATTGTGGCCGTGAAGTCACATTGGGTCAGGTATGAAATGTAGTTCGATATTATAATACCGCATAATTGCATTATTTTACTGGAGAATTAGAAGCGAAATTCGAGGCTGACCGAATCGGTGCCGACCCTTGTCAGGGTCGGCACCGAGGTTGTTCACTCCGCAGCTTGAGGCATGCGCGCCTCGCGCGCAAAGAACTGCCGCTCGGCCTTCAGGGCGCGGCGGGCCGCCTGAATGCATTCCTTGCGCTTTTCGGTGCTGAGTTCCTTCCACGCTGCGGGGTCGAACTCGACCAGACGGCGGGCGACGAAACGCTCAAGCTGGCGGCTTATGTCGGGCAGGTCAGTCATGTTAGCTCCTCAGGATTGGGTCGGGGTGAGTCCCGACGAAAGGGGGCTGGACTTCAGACCAGAGGTCCGAACGGTTCCTCGATGGAACGCTCCTCATGCTCCTCATCGTCCGGCATGCCGCCCGCGTCAGGAGGCGCATTCCGGTCGATGGAGAGATAGGCTCGGATCGCGTCGCCGACATTCGGGAAGGTGTAGAGCCTCCCGCCATGCAGGACCGCACCGATATCCGCGAAACGACGCATCATCTGGGGCGAGCGCGTCGTGAAGATGAGGGTGGATTGAGCTCGCCGCGCCTGCACAAGTTCGGAGCAGCGTTCGCGGAACGCGCCTTCGCCACCGAACAGGGCTTCGTCGGCAATAAAAATGTCGAACGGCATCGCATAGGACGCGGCGAACATGAATCGGGCGCGCCGTTCCCGCGTATAGGTTGACATGGGTTGGTCGATCACCTGCTCCAGATCGGCGAACCGTGCCACGAAATGAGTGGCGGCTTCGCCATCGAAGCCGTTCACGCGGGCGACGAAATGCAGATTCTCCCGGCCGGTCAGCGCCGCATGATAGGCCTGTCCGCTGGCGATGGGCGGCGATATGGAGCCGACCCGCCGGACCTTGCCGCGATCCGGCAGCGTCGAGCCGCCGATCAGGCGGATCAATGTCGACTTACCCGATCCGCGGGCTCCCAGAATGCCAACCGATGCCCCGCCCGGAAAGGCCGCGTCGAGATGCTCGAACACGCGAGCCTGCCGGCGGGCTGTCCGATACATCTTCGCAACGTCAATGAGACGGACCGCAATCATACCAGCCTCGGACGGAAGACGCGCTCGAGCGCCAGCCCGATAAGAACGGTCGCGAGGCCGAAGCCGAGCAGGTAGGGCTTGTCCAGCAGGGAGGTGGGATAGGTGAGATAGAAGCCGGTGCGAAACCACTCCAGCGCATGCATGAGCGGGTTCCACACGATGTATTGCCGGACCTGAGGCGGCATGAAGTCGGGCACGTAGAACACACCCGACGTGAACAGCAGGACCCGCGAGCTGACGCCGTAAATCACCGCCCAGAGATGGAAGAACGCGCCGATCACACCGTTGATGAGGCCGACGCCGATGGCCAGCACGCCGGTGGCGGCGAAAGCCTGGACCGCATTCATCGGCCGCACAGGTGCCGCTTCTTTGACCCCGGTCGAATAGATGAAGCAGAACAGCAATGTGCCGATGATGACGAGCGTTGCCGTTTCCAGCAGCGCGCGCGCCAGGATGATGTCGAGGGGTTGCACCGGAGCGAGCGCCCGCACGAGGCCGCTGGATCGAATGGCGCCTGTGGTACGCCCGGAAACATGGGTGAACAGGAAGAACGGCACGATGCCGGTGGCCAGAAACAGCAGCATGCTGGTGCCGAAATCGGGCCGCCTTCCCAGGAAGGTGAAGATCGCGATCATCACCGCGAGATGGAGGATCGGTTCGAACAGGGCGAGCAGATAGCTCATCCTGGACTGGACCGAGCGGAGGCGCATCTCGCGCAGCATCAGCGCGATGATGACGCGGCCCTGAGTGCGCAGGCCTTCACCGAAACGGCCGCTTCGGCTGGTGGAGCCCGGCTCGGTGAAGAAGGAGCTGAATGACATGTGCGATCCGTTCCCGCTCAGGCGACGTGGTCGCGGATCGAGAAGAACACCATTACGCTGATGAACCAGATCGCGGCGACCGACAGCAGCACAATCAGCACCGAGACGAAGCGTTGCGGATATTCGCTCGCCTGAGCCAGAGCCGGCTGGACATAGGTCGCGACATAGGTGTGCTGCGACGCGGCTTCCGAGCGTGCCAGTTCGAGGGCGGACAATGTCGTTTCGTAATATTTCTCAGCGAATTGGCGGCTGAGGTCGACATCCTCGTAATTGGACAGCATCTCGGAAATGACCGGCGAGGAGGCCGTTGCGCCGCCGCCCGCATTGGTGCCGGCGGCGCGCGCCACATCGCCCTTGCCGAGTTCGCGCTCGATTGTGGCGATCTGCTTGGTGGTCGCGGAAATACGGCTTTCTATGACCTTCACGCTGGGCGCACTCGCGTCCATATACGTCCGCAGCGAAGCAAGCTGCGACTGCAACCCGGCAAGTTCGCCCCGCAGCTTCATGGCGAGGTCAAGCGTGCCGCCCGCCGTGCGCGCCGCGTCGGGGGTTTGCTCGCTGTCACGGAACTTGTGCATCTGGGCACGCGCATCACGCAGCCGCTGCTCGGCCCGCGAGACGTCGCCCTCGGCGAACCTCACCGCGTCGAGCCGCGAGCGAGCGGATATCTCGTTGATGAGCCGTTCGCTCTGCTTCACCAGCGTGGCGGCAATGGTGAAGGCATCCTCCGGGGTGAACGCCCGAACGCGCACCAGCGCCAGTCCGGTCGACATGTCGAAGGTGGCGTCGATCATGGACTGCCAGTAGGTGACGAGGTTCTCCATCGTCACGCTGGTGCCGAGCCGCGACAGCCAGTCGACGTTCTGGCGGCTGTACATCTGCCGGAGATCGACGGTCTTCATCAGATCTTCGACGGCCTGGCGGCTGGTTATGTAATCGACGACGAGGAAATTGTCGGTAAAGGCGCCGGAACGCGCTGCGGTGCCAAGCGCTGTGCTTGCGGCGGTGGCGCCGGCCGGCGAGAAGTTCTGGTTGCGAACCGCGAAGCGGAACTCCGAGACATATTGGTTCGAGACGAAAAAGCCGTAATAGACGCCAGCGGCGATGGTCGGCAGGGCCACCATCAGAAAGAAGGATACCCACAGGCCGATTGAGCGTCGCTGACGCCGACGGCGGGGGAGTGCCGCGCTGAGATCCGAGCCTTCGACGTCCGGCAGCGGAAAGCGCGCGCGTTCGGTTTGAGGGGGGCGGACCGGCTTCAGACGGAGTCGCGACGCCACGCGATCACCCTCGGCCACAACACGTGCCGCCGGACGAACGGGCTTTGCTTTTGCCTGAATGAGGGTTTCCGCCGTGCTCTCGGGCTCTCCCATGGCGGCGGGCATGGGCACTACGCGATGCCGTTCACTCATGACACGCCTCCGATTTGGTATTCTCGATAGAATATATTTTATCATACACTGTACTATGCGTAAATTTATTATTGAATTTTGATGTATATTTCACGTTCGTAGTAATTTTGAGAAAATAAATTTCTAATGCATTGATATCAACTGTCGTGTTTATTACTGTCTCAAGCTTCCCGGCGGTAGCGAATAGGGTGGAATGATTTACATGAATGGGAGCGCAGGGGCGGGGGTGGTCGCAATAACGCTGCTTCTGATGGGCGGGTTCTGGTTGGACCGTCTCGCTGTTCCTTCGTCCCGCAAGAGCGCCCGCTCCGCCGCCGTACAGGGGATGAGGGTGGCCATACTGCTCTGGCTCTGGTTTTTGTGGCTTGGGCTTTCCGCCCGCCCCCTCTTCGCGATGACCGCGAGCCTCATCACGCTGGGCGTCTTCGTGGGAATCTCGCGCGTGAAATACGGCTATCTGCGCGAACCGCTGGTCTTCAGCGATCTCAGCTACATCGCGACCCTTATTCGCCACCCGTCGCTGTTCTATCTCGGACGACGCGAGGCGATGGGTTTCGTTCTGCTGCTCCTCGCCATCGCGGCTTTCATTGCCTTCTGGATGACGCAGGAACCGCGTTGGCACGGTGCCTTGGCGCAGGCCGGCCTTCTCGCCGGCTGCGGCGTGGCTGCGCTGATGATCGGGGCCGGAGGCGTCGGCACGCGCTTCATGGAGCGTTTCGCCCAATTGAAGCAGGCCCCGGCCGCCGAGTTCGTTCGCGATCTTGGTCTGGCGGTGTCGCTGGTGGGGGGCTTTGCTCTGTGGCGCCGCGCGCGCGATGGCCGAGGCGTCGAGGAGCGCGGCGCGGCGCCTCCTGCCAGTCACGGCCGCTACCGCGCTGTTATTGTTGTCCAGTCCGAGTCCTTCTCCGATCTGCGGCGGCATGGCCTGAGCGTCGATCTTGCCAATCTCGACCGCCTGCGACGGCGGGCCCTGACCAAGGGCAGGCTCCAGGTTTCCTGCTTCGGCGCCTACACGCATCGCTCCGAAGTCGAAATGCTCACGGGCATTCCCTTCGCCGAGCAGGGGATGGATCGTTTCGATCCGTATCTGCGACCGGCGCGGCTCGCGGAGGCATCGCTCGCCACTGTGCTCGGCCGCGCCAACTGGCGCACGGTATTCATACACCCGCACGACGCACGTTTCTTCAGGCGCGACCGGGCCGTTCCGCAACTCGGCTTCGGGCGATTCATCACCGAACATGCCTTTGGCGAGGGAGATCGCTTCGGGCCCTATGTCAGCGACCATGCGGTGGGCCGGACCATCATTGGCGAGATCGAGAAGGCGGTCGACGCCGGGCAGCCGCTGTTTGTCATGGCCATCACCATGGAGGCGCACGACCCTTACGGACCCGGTCGCCTGCCGGAGAGCGATGATCCCGTTCAGCAATATGCTCGCCACCTCGCCAATGCCGATGCGCTGCTGGGCACGGTGGCGGAGGCGCTCGACCTGCGCACCGACCGGTCGCTGCTGGTGTTCTACGGCGATCATGCCCCCATCCTTTCCGGGTATGAGGTGCTGGCGGAGGATACGGCCACGGATTACCTCATGCTCGAATGCGGTTGGGCGGTGCAGAAGGACGTGGAGCCGGCCGGTTCCAGCGACCTCTCGCCGGCGAAGATCAACGAGCTGCTGCGCTCGAAGCTCGGTGCGGTGCGCCGGCCGACGGACGGCTCGGGGGCGGGCATGGAGACGGGGAAGGATGCCAGTTTGGGCGAGGGCTTGAATGAGGGCTCCGCCACGCAGTCGATCAGGCGGTCGATGACCGAGAAATGATCCCGCCAGCGCGGCACGCTGAGCCGGGCCAGCTTGGCGAGCTGCGCCGCGCGATCCTCGGCATTGGGGGACGCGTATTCCTCGATGGTGCGGGCCCAGCCGAGGCCATCGATCGGGTCGAGGTAGCGCGGCGCGTCGCCGGCAATGTCGCGAAATACCTCAAGTTCCGAGCAGATGACCGGAACGCGCAGCGCCAAAGCCTCGAACAGCGGAAGGCCGAACCCTTCGGCGAAGGAGGGGAACAGAACGGCGCGTGATTGGCGCATGAGCCAGCGCAGATGCGCGTCCGGCAACCGGTTGCATTCCAGCACATGGTCGCCGAGCTTGCGGCAACGCTCGATGATGTCGACGACGTTCTCGTTCTCCCAGCCCCTGCGACCGACGATGATGAGCTTGGGCGCCTTGGGGCCGAGCTTTTCCACCAGCACCCGCCAGGCATGGAGCAGCACAAGATGGTTCTTGCGCGGTTCAATGGTACCGATGGTCAGGAAGAACGGGTGGGTGGGGACGCTCTCCATCTCGCCGCCCTGGAACTCGTCCTCGATGCCGAGCGGGCTGACCACGGTTTGCGGTACCGAGAGGCGGAGGCGTTCGGCGAAGGCGTTGAGCTCGTTCAGCGTGTTTCGCGAGTTGCACACGACGGCGTTGGCGGAAGAGAGCACGGTGCGCATCCGCATCTCGTGCTTTTCCGCGTCGCCCGGCCGGACATATTCCGGGTGGGTGAGGGGGATGAGGTCGTGGACCAGGAACATCGGCTTCATGCGCTGGCCGCGTGCCAGGCTGCGCACGCCGCTCACCGAATTCAACCCCTCATGCGAGACGTTGAGATAGACGGCGCCGTCGGCGTGGCGCCGGCGCAGCAGCCGGGGCAGCAGGTTCAGGGGTGAGAGCAGCCGGCGCAGCGGGGGCAGCACGTCGGGCAGCGCCGAGCGCGGCGTCGACGGCGGTTCGAGATTGGCGAGCGAGCCAGTTGGCTGGCCCAGGAAACGCTCGATGGCGAAAAGCTCGCGCTTGGTGACGCGGGCTTCCGACAGCTTCCAGCGCAGGGCCAGCGTATCGATGAAGGCGGAGACGGTAGAGGCATCAAGATACCATGTCGTCGCCCGAAGCCGTGCGACGAAGGCGGCGCGGCCCTCATATTCGTGGCTCTCCAGCAGGTGACGCGCATAGGCGAGTTCGACGCGGTCGATGCCCGTGGGGGTGTGTTGTCCGGAGCGCCGCAGCAGGCGCGTGATGTCCAGAACAGCCTTCATAGTGCACTCTCCCACGCCGCAGCGGGCACGGTGCCGGCCCCCTCGGCGCTCGCCATCGTCAGGCCAAGTCCGGCCAGCAGGTGATCGCAGTGCGCGACCTCTTCCACGAGCAGACGCACCGCATCGCGGATGTGGCTGTCTTCATGGGTCGCGCTGATAAAGAAACGCAGGCGGGCCGAACGGTGCGGCACCGCCGGATGGATGATCGGAAGTACATTGATACCGCGTGCCAGCAGGCGCTCGGACAGCAGGACCGCCTTGAGCGAGTCACCGACCATTACCGGCACGATGGCGTGGCCCTCGGCGGTGCCGGTATCGAGTCCGGCCGCCTGCGCCTGCTCCAGGAAGGAGCGGGAATTGGCGGCGAGGCGGGCGATCCGCTCGGGCTCCTGCTGCATCATGGTCAGCGCGGCGAGTGCCGCCGCTCCGGCCGCGGCCGGCAGTCCGACGCTGTAGACGAAGCCCGGCGCGGTTGCCTTGAGGAAGTCGATCAGCGTTTGCGAGCCGGCAATATAGCCGCCGCAGGAGGCGAGCGACTTGGATAGCGTTCCCATCCAGATGTCGACGCGCGAGGCATCGACGCCGGCATGTTCGGCGATGCCGTGGCCGGCCGCGCCCAGGACACCGACGCTGTGCGCCTCATCGACCATCAGCCACGCGCCAAAACGCTCCTTGAGGGCCACCAGCCGCGCGAGGTCCGGCATGTCGCCGTCCATCGAATAGAGCCCCTCGACCACGATGAGGGCCCGGCGGCTCTGTGCCCGCTCCGCCAGCAGCAGGGCTTCCAGCGTATCCAGATCGTTGTGCGGAAAGCCGCGACGCCGGGCGCCGGAGAGTTCCGCCCCAACGATGATGCTGTTGTGGATCAGCGCATCGTGGAACACGACATCATCGGCGCCCAGCAGGCTGCCGATGGTCGCGACATTGGCGGCGTGACCCGAGACGAAGACGACCGAATCCTCGGCCCTGTGGAGCCCGGCCAGCGCCGTCTCCAGTGCGCGATGGAAGGGGCGCTCGCCGGCCACGAGACGGCTTGCCGACACGCTGGTGCCATAGTGCGCGATGGCTTCCTGCGCGGCGTGGCGCACGGCCGGATGCGCATTGAGGCCGAGATAATCATAGGAGGCGAAATTGATCACCTCGCGGCCATCGATCCGGGTGGTCGCGCCGGCGCAACCTTCATGGGCCCGGTAGAAGGGATTGGCGATGCCCAGCACGTCGCCGGCCGTTCGCATGATCTTCAACTCCTCGAAACCGGGAAGCGTCTCGAAAGAGGTATCATAATACTGTGTCGGTGCGGCGCTGGTGTCCGCAGGGCGGCCACGCATCCGGGCCAGAAGCGCGCTCCTCGCAATGCCGTCGAGACGGGTATCCGGCGCGCTCATCGCAGGAGGCTCCCATCCCGGCGCATCTCGGCGGCAACGCGCGCCTTCAAGACTTCCACCGCTGCCGGCTCGACCCGCAAATGCCGGCCCGCCAGTTCCGCCGTGTCCGCGGAAAGATGGAGGCCGGCGGCAAGGATGGGCTCGCCGGTGCCGGTCTCGACCGAGGGACGCAGCTTCCGCAGCAGCTTCTCGCCGACATTCTGCAGGCTGGCCCCGGCGCCGAGGCCGAGCATCGGCAGGGCCACCTTGTGGCGGCGCTGCATTTCCATGTCCAACTCCAGCGCCATCAACGAATCCATGCCGATATCGCCCAGCGCGCGCGTGGGTTCGATGGACTCCGCCGGCAGACGCAGGATGCGGGCGACTTCATGGGTGAGCAGGCGCATCACCGTGGCGCGGGCCTCGGTGTCGCTCTGGTCGGCGATCAGGGTCAGAAGGTCGCCATCGCCCGCGCCTTCGATGGTCTCCTCGGGCCCCGGCCGGAGCGCCGCAAAGGCGGCGCCGCGCATAACGGTGAGTTCGCGTGCCGCACGCCAGTCGATCGGTGCATGAACATGCGCCGCGGGCGTGTCCGGGCTGCCCAGGGCCCGGCCAAGCTCCTCCAGCGCGTCGGCGGCGCTGAGCATGCCAAGACCAAGACGGCGGCTGAGTTTTTCCGAGGTCGCGCCATCGCGGGCCAGCACCCCCACATCGGAGATCGCGCCCCAGGCCATGGCCAGCCCCGGGCGGCCCTCGCTGCGGCGCCGCCGGGCAAGCGCCTCAAGATAAGCATTTGCAGCCACATAGGCGGACTGGCCGGGGTTGCCGACCAGCGTCGTGGCCGACGAGAACAGCACGAAATAGTCGAGATCGAGTTTCGCGGTCGCCGCATCGATGTTGCGGGCGCCGTCCACTTTCGGACCCAGTACGGCTTCGAAACGGGCCCGGTCGAGGTCGCGGATCAGGGCGTCGTCGAGGACCATGGCCGTGTGGATGATACCGGCGATGCGGCCATGCCGGGCCAGCATCCGGGCGATAAACTGATGGCAGGCCTGACTATCGCGAATGTCGAGACTTTCAGCCGTCACCTCGGCCCCGTCGAACTGCAACGGAGGTTCCATGACACCTTTGCGCGAGGCAGTGACGATGAGCTTGGCACCCTGGCCGCCCAGCCAGCGGGCCGCTTCCCGGCCGAAGCCGCCCGTGCCGCCAATGACGAGGTGGACACCCTCTGCGGCGCGGAACGGGGTGGCCGGCGCGGTTGAGGCGGGCAGGGAGGGCGGGCGGATGAGGATTTTCCCAATATGACCAGCGCCTTGCATCAACCGCAGCGCGGCGCGTACGTCGTTAGCGGCAAACAGCCGGTAGGGCAGGGGACGCAGAATGCCGCGTGCGAACAGGCCGGAGAGTTCCTCCAGCATCGCGCGCACCAGTTCCGGCTGGGCGGCGATGAGCTGGTCGGCATCGACGCCGAAATAGGACAGGTTGCGGGCGAAAGGGCGTAGTCCAATACCGGTATTGGCGATGAAATCGCGCTTGCCGAGTTCCACGAAGCGACCGAACGGCTTGAGCGTGCGGAGCGACAGTTCCATCGCCCGGCCGGACAGAGAGTTCAGAACGACATCGCAGCCACCCTGCGCGCGGACCTCGTCGGCAAAGCGGGTGTCGCGGGAATCATACACCGCGTCGGCGCCCAGAAGCCTTGCCAGAGCTCGCTTTTCCGGTGATCCGGCGGTGGCGATGATGCGAGCGCCGCGGGCGCGGGCGATCTGCATCGCGGCCATGCCGACGCCGCCGGCGGCGCCGTGGATCAGCACGGTCTCGCCGCTGCGCAGCCGCGCGCATTCGACAAGTCCATACCAGGCCGTGAGAAAGGCGACCGGCAGGGTGGCGGCGGCGTCCAGCGAAAGGCCGGCCGGGACCGGCAAAGCGGCGATGCTCGGTATAATGGTATGGGTGGCGAGGGCGGCAGGCGCGAAGGCCATCACCGCGTCGCCCGGCCGGTGCGAAGTGACATCCGGGCCGACGCGCAGCACGCGGCCGGCGCATTCGAAGCCGAGGCTGGGGCCGGCAAAACCGTTCTCCAGCATCTCGTCGCCGATCAGTCCCTGCGCGAACATCACGTCGCGGAAGTTCAGCGCGCTGGCCGCAATCTCGATCTCGACCTCGCCCGGACCGGGCGCGCGGCGCGTCTGCGCCCGCCAGTGCAGGCGGTCGAGCGCGCCGGGCCGATCCATGACGAGCCGCAGCGAGGAGGCGCCTCCGGCCGGTGCAGGCTTCGGCGTCGGAGCCAGCCGGATCGCGCGCAAACCCTTGTCGTCCAACACTAATTCGCGCTCGTCGGGCAGGCCGGCAAAGGCGCGTGCGAGGTCCGAAGCGGTGCCTTGGTCGATCAGCCGGAGGTTCAATGCTACCAGCTTGATGTCGAGGTCGGGATACTCGTTGATCGCCGTCCGGCCGAAGGCCCAGAGGGCGGCGGCGCGGGGGTGGGGGCCGAGCGGATCACCGTCGATCAGGAAACGCAGCGCCGGCGGGGTGGTGCTGGCGCGCAGCGTCTCCAGCAGGCGGCCGGCCTTGTCGAGCGCCTTGGCGAGCGAGGCGGCGCTGTCTCCGGTCAGCGGACGGTATATGAGCACCGTGGCGCCGGGAGTGGCCGGGTCGCCGTCGAGTTCGTGGCCATGTGGCGCCACGAGGCAGCTGGCGGCGTCGTTGGCCAGCAAGGCGAGGGTCGCCTGGGTGAGCGTCCCGCGATCCGGTTCCTTCCGGTTTTTCGCTGGTGTAACAAACACTTCCGTGGTGCCGCGGGCACCCGCGAGCAGGCGTCCGCGCGGCCCCGTCGCGCCCTCAAGGGCGACCAGTCGGGCAAAACCGAGCGGCGCGAGGGCCAGCGAGAGCAGCGCGCCGCCGGGGCGCAGGGCCTCGATCAGCTCGGTGCCGGCCTCGCTGAGCGGGTCGAGGCGGCGGCGCGGATCGGCGTGGATGACAAGATCCACGTCCATGCCAACCGGTTGATCTGCAAGGACAATATTCGCAGTCGGGCGAATGCGGTCGGCAAGATGGGGGCGGGCGGCGGCGTCTGACGGTATGATGGTGAGTTGGACGCGGCCATCTTCGGCGAGCGGGCGCAACGCGTCGTAGACGAGGCCATGGCGCTCCACCAGCAGCACCGAAAGCGGGCCATCGCCGGCACTTGCGGCGGTCAGAACCGCCGCCTGTTCGGCCAGCGCGCGGGCCCCTGGAGAGGCGGTTTCCCAGTGGTCGATCAGGCCAGTGAGGTGGACGATCGGGCCAGTGTGACCGAGCAGATCGGGCAGGTCGGCGGCGAGGCGCGCGCCGATGGCGATCTCCGCCGCCCGGTCGGGGGCGATGGCGGCGATTTCGTGCAGCAGCGGCTCGGGCGCCGGCAGGTCGCTGTCCGCCGTGACCTGCCATCCCTCTTCCGCGCTGTGCCGGGCGAGGCCGCCCTCGGCCAGCAGGTCGAGCAGGGTGAGGAACAGGGGGCGGCGTTCCGGGGCCAGCCGCCCAGTGGCCATGAGGCGATCGACCTCCACCCGCTCGCCGGCCCGTGCCTCGTCGCCCGCCACCGCCATGACGGCGCGATGGGCGATGGAATAGGCCAGCGCGTCGGTCAGCAGCGCGTCGTCATCCGGCGCGGCGGGCGTGGCTTGGTCGAGATGGGCGGCGAGCCGGGCGCCGGCCTCGCTGATGGCGGGGCCGACCGGCACGAGGCTCTGGCGGAAATCGCAATCGAGTTCCGGCGTGCTCGACAAAGTGAGGGCGCGCAGCCGCACCGCCTCCATCCGGGCGACGGTCGCGCCGGCGCTGTCGCGCAGCACGATGTCGAGTTCGAGCGAGCGGGGGCTGGCGCGGCGCACGGTCAGCACCGCCTGCATCGGCGCCGTGCTGCCCAGCACCTGCAGCGCGCCGAAGCGGACCGGCACGAAGGCGGTGCCCGACGGGGCACTGGCATCGGCCGCCATGACCAGGCCGTGCAGCGCGGCGTCGGCGCGCAGGGGAGAAAGAACAAAAGACGACTCGCCCACACAATTGTTCTGCGTGGGCTCCGTCAGATCGAGGGTGATGCGGTCGCCCCGGCGCGCGGCCCGCTGCACCAGCCGGAAGGCCGGCCCGTAATCGAGGCCGAGCCGTGCCGCCCCGGCATAAAGCGCCTCGGCATCGAGCACCGTGTCCGCCGGCTCGGCGGAAGCGTCCTGCGCGGTCGCCGCGCGGGCGCTCTCCTCGGCGGAGAGTACCCGGCCCTGGCCGTTGAGCGTCCAGTCCTCGGTGCCGCGGGTGCGCGAGGAAATCGCGACATGGCCCTCGGGGTCGACATAGACCCGCGTCTCGACGCTTTCGCCCGGCGTCAGGCGCAGCGCGGCGAGGATGTCGAAATCCTCCAGCAGCAGGTGCGATGTGCCGAACAGGGCGCGGCCGGCGGCGAGCGCCATTTCGGCGATGCCGGTGGCCGGCACGATCACGCTGTCACCGACCTTGTGGTCGGCGAGGAAGGGACGGGATTCGATGTCGAGCGCGCCGCGCCATTCGCGTCCGCCCTGCATCAGCCGGGCGCCGAGCAGCGGGTGGTCGGGCGCGGCGCCGCCGATGATGTCGACGGCCTCGCTGGTGCGCGGCGGCAGGATGCTCTGGCGGTTCCACGGGGTGGCCGGCAGGGCGAAGCGGCCGGGCAGGGCGGCGGGCCCGAACAGGCGTTGCTCGTCGACCTGCGCGCCATTGACCAGAGCGGCGAGCAGGGCCCGCTCGATCGGGTCCTCTTCCGTCCGGTCCTTTTCCTGCAAGGAGGCGAGCACCACACCCGCGCGGTTCTCGTCGGCGAGGATTTCCCGCACGAAACCGGTGAGCACCGGCTTGGGGCCGATTTCCAGGAAAATGCCGATGGCGGGATCGCGCGCCAGATGGCGCATCGCGGCGTCGAACATTACCGGCTGACGGATATTGTCCCACCAGTAGCGGGCACCGAGGCTCGCATCGCTCACGGGCGCCCCGGTGAGGCTGGAGATGAAGGGGATGGTGGGGGCGCGCGGCTCCAGCAGCTTCAGCGCCTGAAGAATCGGCTGCTCCAGCGGGGCCATGGCCGGGGAATGGAACGGGTAGTCGATGCCGATCCGCTTGCCGACCACGCCCTGCCGGCGGGCGAGGCGCAGCACGGCGTCGACGGCGGGCGTCGGCCCGGACAGGGTGATGCCCTTGGGCGCATTGAAGGCGCCGATCACCACTTCCGGCTGGGCGGCGGCGGCGATCAGCTCCTGGGCGCGGGCGGGGCTGGCCATGAGGAAGGCCATGGTGCCGGCGCCGCGCGTCTCGCCCTGAAGGCGGCTGCGCCAATAGATGAGCTGGGTCGCGTCGAACAGGCTGAGCGCGCCGGCGATATGGGCGGCGGCGACCTCGCCGACGCTGTGGCCGATCACGGCGGCGGGCCGGCAACCGGCCTCCATCAGCGCGCGGGCGACCGCCACTTCCAGGGCGAAGATCAGCGGCTGGACCAGCTCGGTGGCGGCCAGCGCGGTCTCGTCCGGCGGCTGGCGGAAGGCCTGCGCCAGCGACCAGCCGGCGGTCGGCGCGAAAATGTCGTCGATCTCGTCGATCGCTGCGCGGAAGGCGGCGCTGGCCAGCCATGCCGCATGGCCCATGCCGGGATATTGCCCGCCATTGCCGGTGAAGACGAAGGCGACCTCATGCCCGCCCGCGCCGGCGATGCCGCGCAGCAGCGCCACCTCATTGCCGCCGCGCGCGATGCGGCGCAGCCGGGCCGGGGCCTCGGGATCCTCGATCGAGACGGCAAGGCGGTGCGGCAGGCGCGCCCGGCCATGGGCGGCGGCATGGGCGAGGCGGGAGCGTTCGATTTCGCCATCGAGCCGTTCGGCATAGGCTTCGGCAAGGCTGGCCAGCGCCTCCGGGCTCTGGGCGGACAGCATCAGCACGCGGGCGGCCGGCGCCGGGGGCGGGGCGGGCAGTTCGTCCGCTTCCGGCAGGCGGATCACCGCATGGGCATTGGTGCCGCCAAAGCCGAAGGAGGAGATGCCGGCGAGCCGGGCGTCCGGGTCCAGCGCCACCGGCGCGGCGGCCGGGGCGAGGTTGAGCGCGGCGAAGTCGATGTTCGCGTTCAGCGTGTCGAGATGCAGCGAGGCGGGAAGCTGGCGCCGCTCCAGCGCACTGAGCGCCTTGAGCAGGCCGGCAAGGCCGGAGGCGGGCTCGAGATGGCCGATATTGGATTTCACCGAACCGATCGGCAGCGGCGCGGAGCGCCGTCGGCCCAGCGCCTCGCCCACGGCGCGCGCCTCGGCGGGGTCGCCGACCAGCGTGCCGGTGCCATGCGCCTCGATGAAGGCGAGCCGGTTCGGGTCGATGGCGCGGGCGGTGTAGAGATCGTCGAGCAGGCGCTGCTGGGCGCGGCTCTCCGGCATGGCGATGCCGACCGTGCGCCCGTCCGAATTGGTGCCGGTCGCCATCACCACCGCGCGCGGCGTGATGCCGGCGCCGGTCGCGCCCTTGAGCCGGGTGAGGATGGTGACGACGCCGCCTTCCGAGCGGACATAGCCATCCGCCGCGCCCGAGAAGGGCCGGCAGCGGCCGGTCGGCGAGAGCATGCCGGCGCGCGAGAAACCGATGAAGTTGAACGGGCTGGTGAGCACGTTCACGCCCGCCACCACGGCGGTCTCGATCTCGCCGCTCTCGATCGCCTTCACCGCGCGGTCGAAGGCGACCAGCGAGGAGGAGCAGGCGGTGTCGATGGCCAGACTCGGCCCGGTGAAGCCGAACACGTGCGAGATGCGGTTGGCGATGATGGAGAGCGCGTTGCCGGTGACGAAATGCGCGTCGGCGGCGCCGATATCGGTGACGAAATGCAGGGAATGGTCGAGCGAGGAGGCGCCGACGAACACGCCGACCGGCGCCCCGGCAAGGCGTGACAGCGGCAGATTGGCGTCCTCGAACGCCTCGCGCACCAGCTCCAGCAGCAGGCGCTGCTGCGGGTCGATCTGCTCGACCTCGCGCGGCGACAGGCCGAAGGCGCCGGCGTCGAAGCCGAAAATGTCGTCCAGCACGCCGGCAGCGAAGCTGTAGGCCCGGCCGGGCACGCCGCGGCCGGGGTGCAGGAAACGCTCGCGCGACCAGCGGTCGGCCGGGATTTCGGTGACCGCGCACTCGCCCCGTGCCAGCAGCGACCAGAATGCCGCCTCGTCCCGCGCGCCCGGCAGCCGGCAGGCGCAGCCGATGATGGCGGCGTCATGGAGCGGCTGGGCCAGCAGGGAGGCTTGGTCGGCATTCGCGCCGGTCGCGGCATGGGTCAAACGACACCTCTTTGGCTGCACCGGAGACACGTGTCCGGGGGCACGGCGGGCGGCGCCCGCGCGGGTCTGGCCGGGGCGGGCGGCGCTAGCTTTCCACCCGGTCATGGGCCGGCTGATCGGGGGCTGGCGCCGGCTCGTCGGCGCGCCGGCTGGCGTCGATCTGCTGCTGGATCCGCCCGCCAATGGCGGCGGACCAGGTGGCGAAGTCATATTTGCGGGACACCCGCGCGAGGCCGGCCTCGGCCCGCGACGCCCGCAGCTCCGCATGTTCGGCGGCCTCGAACATGGCGCGCGCGGCGGCGTCCACATCGGGGATGCCCCATTGGCCGATATAGCCGCGGCTCGCCAGATATTCCGGCGGGGTCGGGGTCTGCTGCACCGGCACCAGGAAAGCGTTGCTCTCGTCGCAGAAATCCTGCGAGCCGGAATAGTCGGAGACCACCACCGTCTTGCCCGCCAGCATGGCGTCGGCGATGACGTAGCCGAAGCCTTCCGAGCGGTGCAGCGAGACCATGGCGTCGGAGGTCCACAGCAGGGTCCAGTATTCCTCGGGCGTCAGATTGCCTTCGAGCACGCTGATGCGGTCATCGCCGGCGATGCGCTCCTCGATCTCCTCCCAGTAGGAATCGATGTTGCTCCAGTGGCCGGGATTGACCTCGCGGATCTTGATGATGAGCCGGGTCGGGTGATCGCTGTGCTCGAATGCCTTCTGGAACGCCTTGACCACGTCGAGCGGGTTCTTGCGCACGATGGAGGAGCCGAATTCCGCCGCGGTGAGGAAGATGAACTCCTCCGGGGAGCGGCGGAAGCGGTCGAGGAACGGCACATAGGCGAGCGGGCGGTGCATGCCCTTGTCGACCACGCTGACCGGCACCGAGGTGATCTTGCGATAGGCATCGGCGACATAGGTGGTCGGCGCCCAGATCTCGTCGACGGCAACCGCGCCGAGCGCGTGGCTGGCCGGCGGGCGGTCGCTTTCCCACAGATAGAAGCCGATGATGTGCGCGTCCTCGCAGATGCCGGCGAAGCGCGACAGCATCTCCGGCGCGCGGTCGGCATTGACGCAGAGCACCACCACGCGGGCGCGCACGCCGATGGTGGGGTTGTAGTCGACATCCGGGTTGAGGCAGGCCCCGTCATCGGCGTTGAAGACGAGCGGCGAGAAGTTGGACAGCGCCTCCACGAACATGGAGAGGTTGCGCCCGACGCCGGTCTCGTTGGCGTGGCCGATGATGACGAGGTCGCGCATCGGCAGGTCGTCGGCGGGCTCGGTGCCCTCGCCCTCGATCCGGCCGGCGGCCGAGAGCACGCCGAGTTCCGGGGCGCGCGCATAGACATCGCTGCGCAGCCGGTCGCGCCAGAAGTCCGCGCCGCGCTCGGCGATGGCCACTTCGGGCATCGCCACGCCACTGATGATGGCGATCAGCGCGAGATCGAAGCGGGTGAAATCGCCCGTGCCGCCGGCCCCCCAATAGGCGCGCCAGACATGGGGCGTGAAGGACAGCCGGTTCGGCTGCGTCACATCGAGCGCCACTTCCCGGAAGGAGGTGAGGCGTACGAAGTTCTCCTCGCGCATCCGCCCGCCAAGGCCCTGATCCTCCAGCAGGAACAGCCAGTACCAGCTCCAGGGCAATTCGCGGTTGCGGTACATGTCGGCCGGGGCGGCCAGCGAGCGGCGCAGCCCGTCCGAGACCAGGCTGGCATTGTTCTTGTCGGCGATGAACGGGGCGGTGGCGAATTTGTACTGGACCAGCCGCAGCCCTTCCTCGGTGAAGATGTCGATATGCGGATAGTGGCGGCGCCAGAAGGCGAACAGCGTCAGATTGATCTCGTGCTTCATCACCCGGCGGTTCATCACCGGCTCGCTGAGCAGGGTGCGGATCTCGTCGGTCAGGCAGAACACCTGGCGCTTGTAGCTGTCCTCGAAGACGTCCGAGACGATCCAGTTGGCGACCGACTGGCCGCCGGAGAGCTTGGTCTGCTGGCCGAGGCGATTGGCCATGTAGCGGGTATAGACCGAGGCGCGCCAGCGGGCCGGCGGCTCGTCCGACTTTTCCAGACGGCGGGCGATCTTGGGGATGTCGTGCCAGATGCGGTGGCGCAGCCGCGCCTCGCGGGCGACACCGCCGATATTGGCGATGAAATCGCCGAGTTCCTCGCGCGCCGCCGGGTCGGGCCAGAACGCCACGCCGGAGACGGGCCCGGCATAGGCGCTCGCATGGGCGCTGGAGCCATTGACCGTGAGCAGCATCTGGCGGTGCGCGGCGAGGCGATAGCCGGTGGCGTGAATCGGCAGATAGGCCTGGGGAGCGGTCTCGCGCTCGAACACCACGACGCCGTCAATGATGAGCCGCAGCGTCACCGGTCGGGCCAGATCGCTCCGGTCGAAGCCCCAGGCGACGGCCTGCCCGTCCTCGACGAAAATACCACCGACCACCGGCTCGTCAGCCGGTAAGGTCAAGTAATTATGCCGCGCGGAGATCAGCTCCAGCGCATTGGCAAGATGTTGTTCCTGATTAATGTCGTCGCCGCGCGCCAGCCTTTCGCGCAGATCCTCTGCCAGGGAGACCAAACCCTCCTGTGCCGCGTCGCGTCCTACCTGGCGCCCGAAGGTCTCAAAGTTCATGAATCGCCCCACTTATTGGCAAGAGGATCGGGCGATGCCGACCGCCGCACTCCGCCGGAAAGCCTCTCGATACGCATGAGGTGTGCATTGCAGCATCAAAAGCAAACCCGTGTCCAGTTATAAGTTTATGTATTAAAGCCCCATTTTTTCCAAATGTGGTAGCCTGTGACCGTACAGCGAGAGTATTTCGATTCACATGATTCACTATGTCGATTTTTGAAACAAACCAGTTCGATCAACAAACCGGAGCGACGCATTCTGTACTTACAAGGATTCCGATGAATGCGGCCATAACGTGGAATTGAGCGAGATGTTCCGGGTTGCCGCGAAGTCTCGCGTTTTCCATACCGGGAAACCATTTGACGTTAGGGAATATGTTGCGCTGCGGAATGTCGGCCCGCCGTGCCGCCGTCGACCTCAGGAGCGGCCGGCGCGCGGGAGGGCGCCGGGCGGCGCGAAGGGGGTTAGAACGCGCCGGGTGCGAAAAGGTTCAATACAACTATCAATATTTTCGAACAGTGGACACACGGGAAGAACATGCTAACTCTATTACGTTAGCACCACTCTCCGCGGAAAAATGCGGGCGAAGAGTTTCGATATTGCTTGTATTCGAGAGGTAATATGGCGGCGACGCTCGACGCGATCGTTCGGTCCCAGGGCGAAGTCCCGCTCGGCTGGGCAGGTTCGACCACCCTGATGGACTACCTTAATTTCGAGGATGCCCTGAGCCCGATCATGACGGCTCTGGTGGGCGGCGTTCCGGTCCGCCGGGTGCCGGCACGCTCGAAATCGGTGCGCATGGCCGCGATCGGTGCCATCGGGCACACGTTCGAGGGCGGCGAGGTGCATGTGTGGGGCACCGGATGCTCCCCCTGGAAGAACCCTTCCGCGCCGCCCGACCGGCGGATCGCGTTTGAAGCGCCGGCGCATGGCGCCATGCGTCTGCACGCCACCAGCGGGCCGGTGGCCGAGAAGCTGATGGCCAATGGCGGGCCGCGTCCCGGCCTCTATGGCGACCCGGCCTGGCTGCTGCCGAAATTCTACCGCCCGTCGATCGCCAAGAAGTGGAAGCTCGGCGTCGTCCTGCACGTCTCCGAACTGGCCGACCGGTCCTTCGAGGCGCGCCCGCTGCCGGCCTTCCTGCGCTACCAGATCCCGGATGAGCTGAAGGACGATATTCGCCTCATCACCACGGTGACGCCGCTCGGGGTCGAGTCGATCCGGGCCAAGCTCGACGAGATGCTGGCCTGCGAGCGGATCGTGTCCATGAGCATGCATGGGCTGGTCGTCGCCGAGGCCTATGGCATTCCCAACCTCTATTTCTCGCCCTTGTCGGAGCCGCGCGGCCTCGGCCGGATGGATCTCGACCCGAACGGGCCGTCGGATCTGCGCATCGTCGATCTCTATCTCGGCCTCGGCCGGCGCCACACCGCCGCCTATTTCCAGGATCGCGGCCTGCCGACCAACTGGCACAGCGTGATGGAGGCGGTGGACCGGACATGGGAGCCCTCGGGCTTCGTCGCCGACCGGCTGATCGACGCCTTCCCCTTCACGCCCTCGCCGCTCAAGGCGCCGGCGGGCAAGAGCATCTGGGAGCACCCGGTGATCAAGGGAATCACGCTGCGCCATGATGTGGCGCTGCTGCAGCAGCAGGACCGCGAGGCCGAGAGCGCGCAGGCGGCGCGGCCGGCGCATGTCGAGCCGGTCGAATCGGCGCCTGCCGAACCCGCGCCCGCCCCGACGCGGGCCCAGCTCGCCCGGGCCCGGAAGGCGGCGCGTGCCTCCGGCGCATCGCGCGCGGAGGTGGCGGATGTCCGTGCGGATGCGGCGGTCGAGATGAAGCGCACCGATGTGCCCCTCAAGGACGCGCCCCACACGGATGCGCCGCCGAAGGGGGTTCCCGCGACGCCCGCTGCTGCGTCGCCGGCCGCGATGCCGCCGGAACTGGCCGCCCTGCTGCGGATGAATGCCGATCGAATCTCGATCCCGCTCTCCTGGGCGGCGACCACGCGGGAGAGCCCGCATGCCAATCTCGGCGATACGCTGAGCGCGCTGATCGTGGCCGGCATGGCCGGAATCCCGGTGCGGCGCGCCGGCTTCGACCAGCCGATCGAGCGCATGGTGGCGGTCGGCACGATCGGCCACAACCAGCGCAACGGCGTGCTGCATTTCTGGGGCACCGGCGTGGATGCCGAGCGCAACCCGGTCGATCCGCTGGTGCATGGCTATGTTCGCCCGGTCGACACGCAGTTCAACATCCACGCGCTGCGCGGCCCGAACAGCGCCCGCACCCTGCGTGCCGCCGGCATCGAGGTGCCCGACATCTTCGGCGACCCGGTGTGGATGCTGCCGCGCTTCTGGCCGATGAAGGATGTGGAGAAGACGCACGATCTCGGCGTCATCCTGCACATCACCGAGCTGGAGGACCGCACGCTGGACGCGAAGGTGAAGGCCTCGCTGCGGCGCTATGCGGTGCCGGACGCCTTCAAGGACCGGATCCGGCTGATCAACACCCATTGCCCGCCGACGCCCGAGGGCATGAAGGCCAAGGTGGCGGAGATCGTCTCCTGCCGCGCCATCGTCTCCACCTCGCTGCACGGCCTCGTCATCGCCGAGACCTATGGCATTCCCTGCGCCTGGTTCGCCACCTATGGCGACGGCGAGGGGCGGATGCTCGACCTCGGCAATCACGAGCACCAGATCGACCACCGGATGCGCGACTTCTATTCCGGCGCGGGACGCACGACGCTTTCCTCCTATTGCCTGGAACGCTCCAAGCCGACCGACTGGAACGCCGTGCTGGCCTGGGTCTATGGCAAATGGCGCCCGCTCACCTATGACGACCGCCCGCTGATCCGCGCCTTCCCGATGCCGCTCGCGGTGTCGCCCGAGGACACGAGCTGGCCGCTGCCGGCGGCGATCGTCGACCGGATCGACTATTGAGCGGTGCGGCGGCGAAGGGCGCCGGCCTGGACGCGGTGGCCCGCGAGCCCATGGCCTTCGCGCCGGTGACGGCCGAACGGCGCGACGGGCCGCGCCGGGTCGAAGACGTGCCGGCGCCGACGGGTGCGGTGCCGACAGCTGCGGCGCCGGTGCGCGAGGCGTTGGCCGGGGCGGTGTTCCTGTTCCTTCAGGGGCCGGCCTCGCCCTTCGGCTTCCGGCTCGCGCAGGCGCTCATCGCGCGCGGCGCGCGGGTCGAGAAAGTGCATCTGTGCGGTGGCGACCTGGTGTTCTGGCCGGGCGCGGCCCGGCTTTATCGTGGCCGGCTCGCGGACTGGCCGGCCTATCTGGAGCGGCTGATGGCCGAGGCGCGGGTGAGCGATCTGGTGCTGTTCGGCGACTGCCGGCCCTATCATGTGCCGGCCATCGCCTGCGCGCGTGCCCTCGGCCTGCGGATGCATCTGCTGGAGGAAGGCTATGTGCGGCCCGGCCGCATCACCTGCGAGCGGGCCGGCGTCAACGCCCATTCCGACCTGCCGCGTGAGCCGGCGCAGGTGAGGGCGCAGGCCGCCGGCCTGCCGGAGCCGGCCGATGCCGCGCCGCTGGAGGAACCCTTCGCGCCGCGGGCATTGTGGGATGTGCGCTGGCATCTGGGCTATGGCGCGCTGGCGCCGCTGTTCCGGCACTACCGCCGCCATACGCTGATCCACCCCGCGCGCGATTATGCCGGCTGGGTGCTGCGCTGGCTCGGGGCCTCCGGCGCGGCCCGGCGCGACCGGGCGGCACGGGCGCGCCTCGCCGGGGAAGGGGCCTATTTCCTGTTCCCGTTGCAACTGGAAGGCGACTTCCAGATGCGCGTGCATTCGGATTTCGGCTCGGTCGAGGAGGTGGCCCGCCTTGTGCTCGGCTCCTTCGCCCAGAGTGCGCCGGCGGGGACGGCGCTGCTGGTCAAGCGCCATCCCTATGACACGCGCTTTCCGGCCAGCCGGCACATGATCGCGCGGCTGGCGGCCGAGCTGGGTCTCGCGGAACGGGTGGTCTTCATCGAGGATGGCGACATCGAGCCGCTGGTGGCGGGCAGCGCCGGCGTGGTGCTGGTCAACTCGACCACGGCGATGCTGGCGCTGAAGCATGGCCGCCCGCTTAAAGTTCTCGGCCGCGCCACCTATGACATGGCCGGCCTGTCGCATCAGGGCGCGCTTGATGGCTTCTGGCGCGCCGGCGCGGCGCCCGATCCGGCGCTGGTCGCCGCCTATCGCCGGCTGGTGATCGCCCGCACGCAGCTCGATGGCGGCTTCTTCGCGCCGCAGGCGATCGCGCGGGCGGTGGACAGCCTCGTCGCCCGCTTCGAGGCGGAGCGGATGGCCGGCGCGCGGGGCGCGGACCCGATGGCGGAGGCGCGCGGATGAGCGGGCGCCATATCCTCATCACCGGCGCGTCCGGCGGGCTCGGCGCCGCGCTGGCCCGCCATTACGCGGCGCCCGGCGTCGCGCTGCTGCTGGTCGGGCGGAATGTCGAGCGGCTCGCCCGCGTGGTCCATGAGTGCCGGGCCAAGGGGGCGGATGTGCGCCTGCTGGTGCTGGATGTGCGCGAGAGCGCGGCGCTGCACGAACTGATCGCCAAGGCCGATGCGCAGCGCCCGATCGACACCGTCTTCGCCAATGCCGGGGTGGAAGCGAGCCTCGGCCCGCTGGGCGAGGCGGAGGCGCTGGACGATGTGCTGGCGCAGATCCGTACCAATTTCGAGGGCGCGGTGGTGACCGTGCAGCCGCTGATCGACCCGATGCGGGCGCGCGGGCAGGGGCGCATCGTGCTGGTCGCCTCGCTCGCCGGGCGCATGCCGCTGCCCGACCAGCCGACCTACAGCGCCACCAAGGCCGGGCTGATCGCCTATGGCGAGGCGCTGCGCCCGGTGCTGGCGGCCAAGGGAGTGAGCCTCACTATTGCCTGCCCCGGCTTCATCGATACCGGCATGGCGCGGACCTATCGCGGCTGGCGCCCGCTGCAATGGAGCGCCGAGCGCGCCGCCGCGACGATCGCGCGGGCCACCGAGCGCGGGGCGCGCAGCGTCAGCTTTCCGTTTGCTCTGGCGGGGCTGGTCGCGCTCGGCCGGGTCGCCCCGCCTTTCCTGCGCGAGACGGTGCTGCGGCGGCTTTTCGCGGTGGATGTGCGGACGGAAGCGCGGGCCGAGGCGGCGGAACCATGCTGCGATGCAGCGTCACCGCGCTCGATTACCTATGCTTCTAAAATACCCGATAAGAAATCAAAATCAGAGGTATTTATTGAGGATATGACTTTATAATTTTGATTAAATTCGAAGTAAAAATTACCTCTGACTTTAAGTTGACGTATTCGGTATCATATATACTATCTCGCACTTGCGAAGAGATGATCCATGGTCACGCGATGACCGTGCGCGCAACTGGCGGAGACAATAGATGATCGCTGAGTCAAAGATCGTACCTGTGATTCTTGCTGGCGGTTCCGGTACCCGGCTGTGGCCGATCTCCCGCGATTCCCTGCCCAAGCAGTTTCTCGCGCTGGGCGAGGGGGAGGGCACGCTCTATCAGGAGACGCTGCGCCGGGTCGCGCCCGGCCCGATGTTCGCGGCGCCGATCGTCGTCACCAATGAGGAATTCCGCTTCTTCGCCCAGCGCCAGGCGCGCGAGATCGGCATCGATCCGACCGTGCTGCTGGAGCCGGTGCGCCGCGATTCCGCCCCCGCTCTGCTAGCCGCGACTCTGCTCGCGCAGCGCCTGCATGGCGAGGAGGCGATCGTTCTGGTGCTCGCCGCCGACCATGTGATCGGCGATGCGCCGGCCTTCCATGGCGCCTGCCGCAAGGCACTCGGCGCCGCCGGCCTCGGTCATATCGTCACTTTCGGCATCACCCCGACCGAGCCGCGCACCTCTTATGGCTATATCCGGCCGGGCGCGTCGCTGAACGGCGGCAGCGCCGCGCGGGTCGAGGCCTTCGCCGAGAAGCCCCATGCCGAACTCGCCCGCCAGTATATGGACGAGGGCTATCTCTGGAACTCCGGCAATTTCCTGTTCCCGGCCCATGTGATGCTGGAAGAGGCCGAGCTGTACGAGCCGGACGTGGTGGACGCGGTGCGCCGCTCGCTCGCCCATGCCAAGGCCGATCTCGGCTTCTGCCGGCTCGGCCCGGAATTCCGCAGCGCCCCCAGCGTCTCCATCGACTATGCGGTGATGGAGCGCACCAGCCGCGCGGCCGTGGTGGAAGGAAGCTTCCCCTGGTCGGATGTCGGCAGCTGGAACGCGATGCGCGAGATCGCCGTGCCGGACGAGCGCGGCAATGTGCAGCGCGGCCCGGTGCGTTTGGTCGATGCCGAGGATTCCTATGTGCATTCGGAAGGGCCGCTGGTCGCCGCCGTCGGCGTGAAGGGCCTGTCGATCATCGCTACCGGTGACGCGATTCTGGTGATGCCCTCGCACCGCTCGGAGGAGGTCAAGCACCTGGTCGCCTCGCTCAAGGCTGATCGCCGCAACGAGGCCAATGAACACCCCAAATGCCACCGTCCCTGGGGCAGCTATGAGACGATCAATCTCGGCTCCCGCTTCCGCGTGAAGAAGATCGTCGTCGATCCCGGCGAGCGGCTCTCGTTGCAGAAGCACCATCACCGCTCCGAGCACTGGATCGTCGTGCGTGGCACGGCCGAGGTGACGGTCGGCGAGACCGTGTCGACGGTTCACGAGAACCAGTCGACCTACATCCCGCTTGGCTCCGTCCACCGTCTTTCAAACCCCGGACGCATTCCGCTCGAACTCATCGAGGTGCAGGTCGGCTCCTATCTGGGCGAGGACGACATCGTCCGCCTGGAGGACATCTACCAGCGCGTCGAGACGGCGCCGGTTCCCGCCGCCACGGTTCTAGCGGCCGAGTAAGCGCAAACGTAAGGAAAGTACCCTGTGAGCACTCCCACCCTGCGTGACATCGTCCGTGACACTGGCATCGTACCGCTGACCTGGGCGGCCGCCACCCGGCAGCAGAACTACCTGAACCTGGGCGATGCGCTCTCCCCGGTGATGGTGGCGCTGCTCTCGGGCCGGCCGATCATCCACCAGGCGCATGACAGCCTGGGCACGCGTATGGCGGCGGTCGGCACCATCGCCCAGAATCTCAAGGGCGGCGACATCGCCGTGTGGGGGACAGGCTCCTCGCGCTATCTCAACCCGACGCAGGATGGCGAGCGCCAGCTGTTCCGGCCCGATCCGGCCTCGATCTACCGCGTCCATGCCACGCGCGGCCCGGTCAGCCGGACGATCCTCGGCGAGGAGAACGCGGTCGGGCCGGCGGTGTTCGGCGATCCGGTGTGGGCGCTGCCGCGCTTCTACAACCCGACGCTGGAGAAGAAATGGGAACTCGGCGTCATCGTCCATCTCTCGGACCTGACCGACCGGGCGCTCGATACGCTGCCGCGCGAGGCCTATGAGCGGTATCACATCCCCGCCGAGTTCGAGGGGAGCGTGCATATCATCAACACGCTGACCCCGATCAGCGCGGACGGCCTGCGCGACAAGCTGGACGAGATCCTGTCCTGCAAGCGCCTCGTCTCCACCAGCCTGCACGGCATGGTGTTCGCCGAGAGCTACGGCATTCCCTGCCTGTATTTCTCCCCGCGCGGCCAGCCGGAAGGCCTGATCGAGCGCAAGCTCGACCCGGATGACGGCTTCGATCTGCGCATCACCGACCTTTATCAGGGCGTCGGCCGCACGCGCATTCCCGTCTATGTGCAGCGCCGCAACAAGCGCACCGACTGGGCGCATCTGATCTGGGCGATCGACCTTGCCTGGCGGCCGGTGGAATTCGATGTCGATCCGCTGATCGACGCGCTGCCGATCGACGTCGCCCCGCTTGCCGCCCCGCGCGAGGGCACGGTGTTCGACCTGCCGCTCATTCGCGACATTCCCTATTCGCACGGCCCCGCCAAGGCGCCGGCCAAGCGCAAGGCGCCGGAGGCCCATGCTCTTGCGGGGTGACGAGACCGGCGCGGGCACGCCGGGCGGCTTCATGCCGGCCGCGCCCGCGCAGCTCGGCTCGCCGCGCCGCGGCACGGTGATGATCGACGGCTATAATCTCGCGCTGGAGGCCGGCACCGGGGTCGCCACCTATGCCCGCAATCTGAGCTTCGCCTGCGGCGCGCTGGGCTACCGGACCGAGATCCTCTACGGCACGCGGGCGGCGCCGAGCGCCGACCCGCTGTTGCGCGAGATCGCCTTCTTCGACCCCAATGTCGGCTCGCCCTCGCTGCTGCTGGAAATCACCCGGCGGCTGCGCCAGCTCATGACCTCGCCGCTCGGGGTGCGGGCCAAAGACGTGCCGATGAGCGGCAAGGTCATCACCCGCAGCTTCCAGTCGCGCCTGCCGCATTATGACCGGATCTGGAACGCGCCGGAGCTGTTCTCCCGCAGCTACTGGCACTTCCACGCCTATAAGCACTTTCTCACCGTGAGCGGGGTGGACAAGCCGGCGCTGATGCACTGGACCTACCCGCTGCCGATCCGCCTGCCGGGCACGCGCAACATCTACACGCTGCATGACCTCGTGCCGCTGCGCCTGCCCTTCACCACGCTCGACAACAAGAAGTTCTACAAGCGCATGATCCAGGGCGTGCTGGACCGGGCCGACCATATCGTCACCGTCTCGGAAGCCTCCAAGCGCGATATTGTCGATCTGTTCGGCTACCCCGAGGAGAAGATCACCAACACCTATCAGGCGGTCTCGATCCCCGCGAAATACGCGCAGAAGAGTGACGACCTGGTGCGCGAGGAGGTCGAGGGCGCGTTCGGGCTGAAATATAAGGGCTATTTCCTGTTCTTCGGCGCCATCGAGCCGAAGAAGAATATCGGCCGGCTGGTCGAGGCCTATCTCGCCTCGCAGGTAAGCGAGCCTTTGGTGCTGCTCGGCAAGACTGCGTGGAAGGCCGGCGAGGAACTGCGCTTTCTGAACGAGGGCAGCAACCGCTATCTCGAACAGCTCGACAACCTGACCTTCACCCGCGACCGCGTGCGGCGCTTCGACTACGCGCCGTTCCCGCTGCTGGTGAGCCTGATCCGCGGCGCCAAGGCTCTGGTCTTCCCCTCGCTTTATGAGGGGTTCGGCCTGCCGGTGCTGGAGGCGATGTCGCTCGGCACGCCGGTGATTACCTCGAACACCTCCTCCATTCCCGAAGTGGTGGGCGATGCCGCGCTGATGGTCGACCCCTACGACCCGCGCGCCATCGCCAATGCCATCAAGACCATGGCCGGCGACGCCGAGCTGCGCGCCAGCCTCTCCGCCAGGGGACGGATGCAGGCCGCGCAGTTCTCCGAAGCGCGCTACCACGCGCGCATCGGCGCGCTCTATGAGCGGCTGATGCCGGAAGGGCAGAAGGTGGGGTAGGGGATGCTGCACAAGACGTCCAGAAAGGTGCCGGTTCAGGCGGTGCTGGCCCACGCGGCCGAGCGGCGCTGGAGCGAGGTCATTGCCGCGACCGCCGATGTCGAGGCGCTGGCCGGTCAGCCCATGCTGCTCCCGCTGCGCATCGAGGCGGCGCTGGAGGACGGCAATGACGAAGAGGTGCGCCGCACCATCGACGTCGTCGAGCGGGCCACGCTGCGGGCCGAACTGCGCTTCGCGGCGGTGCGCCCGCTGCTGAAATTTGCCCGGCCGGCCGACGCCTGGCGCGTGCTGAGCGCCGACGGATCGATCACCGGGCATCACCGCTATATCCAGCAGGTTCGCAAGGTGCTCGCCTATTCGCATAGCGAGCCCGAGCTGGTGTCTGCGATCCAGGCCGCGCTGGACGCGTTGCTGGGCGAGGCCGTGGAGCCCAGCCCGTCGGACTATTCATTCCGCGACGACCCCGCGCGCCGCAATCGGCCGATGGGGGAGGTGCGGATTGTCGCGTCGACCGAGGTGGAGCCCCGCCATGTCGAGGGGCTGTCGGTGGCGCGGGATCGTTTCCGCCGCCGTCTCTCCAAGCCGGCCGCGCCGAGCGTGTGTGAGTATCACGACGTTTTCGTCGATCCGACCGGGCAGATCTGGACCGAGGACGGCTCCATCATCGTCACGACCGGGCGGCCGATCGCGCATACCTCGCGGGAGGCCTGCCGGCAGCTCGACGTGGCGCTGCCGGCCTTGCGCGGAACCCGTGGCATCTATCACTGGGTGGTCGATCTTCTCCCGCACCTGTCCCTTCTCGGCCCGGAGCCGGACATTCCGGTGCTGATCGGGGCGCATGGTCCCCGCTTCGAGCGCGAGAGCCTCGCCCTTGCCGGGATCGCCGATGAGCAGGTGATTGCGATCTCGGAGGTGGTGTTCGTGCGCCGGCTGGTGGTGCCGTCGGTGGGGATGGCCGGTCTGCGCCACTGGCAGGCGACCGGGGGCATCTTCGAGCGCGTGGCGGCACGGGCCGGCGAGATGGCCGCGGCGAACGGCTTCGCCTGCCCGGAGAAGGTCTATATCTCCCGCCGCGACAGCACGCGCCGCCGCCTGCTCAACGAGGAAGAACTGGAGGGCGCCCTTCAGCAGCGCGGCTATGCGGTTGTGCTGATGTCGACGATGCCGCTGTGGCAGCAGATCGCTCTTGCCTCCGGCGTGCGCTCCATCGTCGCCCCGCACGGCGCCGGGCTCTCGCATCTCATGTTCTGCCGGGGGGATACGCGGGTGCTGGAACTGCTGCCGATCATGGATGGCAGCTATACGCTCCGCTTCAACTATGCCCGGCTCGCCCTGGCCCTCGGCTATGACTACACCGCCTGGCTGGAGCCGCAGCTGGCCCGCTCCGACCACTGGCGCGTCTGTATCGACGAATTGCCCGAGAGCCTGCTGTGAGCCGTCATGTTCTGGCCGGCCTGCTGCTTGTCGCCCTTGGCGCCCCGGCGCGGGCCGAGCCGGTCGATATGCGCGACTACATGATTCAGGATGTCTGCCTCGATGCTGGCGGCGCCGTCATGCCGGGCGTCGCGCCCGGCGATCCGCGCTGCACCGCGCACCGCGACATCCGCGAGGGGGAGCGCGTGCCCTATCACCTCGCCGCCGCCGGGGTGCCCCTGAGGTGCGACGCGCGGCAGACCTTTCGCGACAACCTGCCTTTCACCCGCAACAACCGCGAGCGCGTGGTCGGCTTCGTGACCATCGACCGCAAGCCCTGCGTGACCGATGATCCCTGGGTGACGGCCTATCTGTCGGTGCGGTGGTTCGATGACCGCTACGCCTTCATCATGGGCATGTGGACACGGGGCAAGGATGGCGGGCGCTTCGGCGGCGGGGTAACGCCGACCTGCGATGCCGCCCCGGAGTCCTCGACCCGTTATTTCCGCAACTGGGTGCTGGCCGACTACACGCACCTGGCCAATGGCGACATCGGTTTCACCGTCTTCAGCAAGCGTGGCCAGTTGCTGGACCTGTCGCGGCCGGGCGATGCCTGCCCGAAAGCCTATCCCAACCGGATCCTCGCCCTGTGGACGCGCGGCGACTTCACCTTCACCAACGGGCAAAAGCTCAACGCGATCATCTCCCACCCCTATTCGCAGGCGGATCGCTCCGGTTTGGCGCCGGGGCGTGCCGGGCAGATGGAGCGCACCTACTGGACCCGCGAATTCGGCCAGACGCGCTGGGAGAACTGGAAGCGCGAGGACTGGGTCAACAAGAAGATGGACAAGGCCGCGCCGGAACTGGCCGAGGAGTACTTCAAGCCGGAACATTGCTCGCGGCCGTTCGAACTCGCCGGCGAGGTGACGCCGGGGCTCATTCTCGGGCCGATCGAGGAAAAGGACGGCATCTACACCCAGATGGCGCGCGACAAGGCGACGGGCGAAAGCCACCGCTGGTATCTGGCCGGCTGTCAGGAGACGACGGTGATCGTCCCGCCCGCCGGTCCCGGCGGAGACCCCTATCCGAGCCTCGACGCGGCGGGAGAGCGTTTCCTCGACTTCTGGAAATGATCGTCATCCCGGAGAGGGTTGTGACAGCTCAGGGCGGGGCGCCGACACCGGCCCGGCCTTCTTCCTCCGAGGGGAGAAGGAGCCGGATCTGATCGGCCAATATGCCGTAGCCCGCCGGGGTGAGATGCGCGCTGTCGACGAAGATCGCCGCAACTCCCTGGCGCTGCGCTGCCGCGGCAATCGCCTCATGCGTGCGCAGCAGTTGGAAACCCGCGGCCGGCGCCGCTTCGGCCAATTGCCGGTTGACGGCGGCGATGTCGGCCTGATGGAACGCCAGATCCCGGCCGCGTGGCAGGATCTCGGAGACCATCAACGGCGCTGCGGTTTCCTCGCGGATCTCGCGCACCGCCGCGAGGATGCCCGCCACGATCTCCTCGGGCGTGTCGTTCATGCGCAGATTATTGGTGCCGATGATCAGAATGACCGCGCGTGGGCGGGCGCGGGCGAAATCATAATGCGGCAGGCGCGACAGCAGGTGCTCGGTCCGGTCGCCGCCGATGCCCAGATTGATGAAGCTCCCGCCAAACGCCTCGCGCTGAATCTCGCGCGGGAAACGGGCCGCTATCGAATCCCCGATGATGACGATCTTGCCGGTGTGCCGGTCGAGGGCCGCGCCGCGCGCCTGAGAAAGCGACAGCCAGCGGGCATCGCGCGGCTCCGGCGTGGTGGAGGCACGGTCCGCCCGTGCATCGCCGGTTGCAAGGAGCGCAACGACCAGCGCGGCAAGCAGCTTAAGCCGCATGGATCCGCTGCCGCCGCAGGATGCGTCGATAGCGCGCCAGCTGCGCGGCGTCGGTCTCGATGCCCGACGCAAGCCGCAGAAGCTGCTCCGCCGCCTCAAGATTCTGCGCTGCGGCATGGCTGCGCACCGCCATGTAGAGATTGCGCAGCGCCAGCTTGCTGCAGGTGATCTCTCCCCCGCGCAGCCGCGCGGCGGCGAGATAGTGCCGTGCCGCGGCTTCCCGGTCGCCGCTCAGTTCCCAGGCCCGCGCGGTCCGCCGGGCAATGCCGAAGCTGCGCGGGCTCAATTCATGCGCGCGCTCGTAGAAGCGCGCGGCGAGCTGCCGTCGGCCGCGCCGGTGAGCCGCCTCGGCCATGTTCTTCCAGTAATGCGCTTCCCGCCGCAGGGCGTGTTTGGAGATGGCGATTTCGGCCTCGCGCCCTTCCATGGCGGCGAGCAGGAGCACCTTCAGCAGCCCCGCCTTGCTCAGATAGTCCGGCGTACCATGGCCGATGAAGGGGATGCGGACGTGCTGGGCCATGGGGGCATCGACCAGCGCCACATGCTTGGCGTCATCGTTCATCGGATCATAAACGAGGGTGATGTGGGCGTCGGAGGCCAGACCCTCATTGAGATTGTCGAACTCGAAGCCGAGCCGGCGGGCGTGATGCTGCCAGCGCCGCTCGAAGGGGACCTTGCGGCGGTCGATGGAGAATTGCGGCGACATGGAAAGGACGGTGGTGGCCCCGACATGGCTGGAAAAACCGAGCGCGCCATAGCCGCCCATGCTGGTGCCGTAGGTCGTCACCCGGTCGAAGTCGCGGGTCCGCTCGGCGGCGAGGGTCAGCGCCCGCGGCAAGCCGGGCACCTGCCACCAATGGTTCCATTTGGACACGAAAAAGAGGCCCGAGGCACCGAAGCGGGGCACGATGGACTGCGCCCAACCGACCAGCGGGTTCGGCGGCGCCTTCATCAGCGGTGTGAAGGTGACGACAATGCCCGCGGCATCCACTACCGGCTGCCACAGAAGCGCGAGGTCGTCGTCTTCGTAGATCACTTGTGGTGACAGATTGGTCAATCCTGGTTTCCCCTCAAGCGAAGCGGCCGTCACGTCTGCAACATCCTCATCGATAGTGTCGTTCAAAATTGAAATTAAAATACGATCTAAATATAGATATCAAAATGGATAGCGTAGTTTATTACCCCTGAAGGCCTTATCACGACAAGTCGAGGATATGTCGGGAGTGCGAGGGCCGCAATCCTATGATGACCTGCATTCTATTCTTTAGAGGCGTTTCGCAGCCCCCTTCCACCTTCCTGCAATTAATTCGCAATTGCGTTCGGTGGCGAACCGCGTAGAATGCTTCTGCAACTCATTCGCAGGAGGTGGAGATGCGTGTCGCAGGCGGGACGGGGCTTGGTGCGGGCAGGGGGCGGGCGTGGGGCTCGGGCACGCGCCGTTCCGTGCTGTCGGGGATGCTGGCGGCGGGGCTAGTGATGGCGCTCGGCGCCGGTCCGGCCGGGGCGCAGGAGAGCGGGCCGGCCGCTGCCGGCGAAAAGTTCAAGGTGGTGACCACCTTCACCATCATCGCCGACATGGCGCGCAACGTCGCCGGCGATGCGGCGGTGGTGGAATCCATTACCAAGCCGGGCGCCGAGATCCACAATTACACGCCGACGCCGGGCGATCTGCAGCGCGCGCAGGGCGCGCAGCTCATCCTGTGGAACGGGCTCAACCTCGAACTCTGGTTCCAGCGTTTCTTCCAGAACCTCAAGGGCGTGCCGAGCGTCGTCGTCTCCGACGGCGTGCAGCCCATGAGCATCAGTGAAGGGCCCTATAGCGGCAAGCCCAACCCGCATGCCTGGATGTCGCCGGACAATGCGCTTGTCTATGTCGACAACATCCGCGACGCGCTGGCGACCTACGATCCGGCCCATGCCGACACCTACAAGGCGAATGCCGAGGCCTATAAGGCGAAGATCGCCGCCAGCGCGGCGCCGATCCGCGCCCAGCTTGAGGCCGTCCCAGTGGAGAAACGCTGGCTGGTCACCAGCGAGGGCGCCTTCTCCTATCTCGCCCGCGACTATGGGCTGAAGGAACTCTATCTCTGGCCGATCAATGCCGACCAGCAGGGCACGCCGCAGCAGGTGCGCCGGGTGATCGACGCGGTGCGCAAGAACCACATCCCCGCCGTGTTCAGCGAAAGCACGGTCTCGGACAAGCCGGCGCGTCAGGTGGCGCGCGAGACCGGGGCGCATTATGGCGGCGTGCTCTATGTCGATTCGCTGAGCGAGGCGGACGGGCCGGTGCCGACCTATCTCGATCTGCTGCGCGTGACCTCGACCACCATCGCCAAGGGCCTTGCCGACGGGGTGTCGCCATGAATGAATCGGTCCGAAACCAGATCGCGGGCGCCGCCTCCGGCCTGAGCGGGGCGGAAGATGCGGGGATCCGCGTCGAGGATGTCACCGTCACCTATCGCAACGGTCACACCGCGCTGCGTGCGGCGAGCTTTTCCATCCCCACCGGCACCATCACCGCGCTGGTGGGGGTGAACGGCTCCGGCAAGTCCACGCTGTTCAAGGCGATCATGGGCTTCGTGCAGGTGGCGCGCGGCGACATCCGCATTCTCGGCCAGAGCGTCGAGCGGGCGCTGAAGTCGAACCTCGTCGCCTATGTGCCGCAGGCCGAGGAGGTCGACTGGAACTTTCCGGTCCTGGTCGAGGACGTGGTGATGATGGGCCGCTACGGCCATATGGGCATGATGCGCATCGCCCGCGCCGCCGACCGCGCGGCGGTCGATGCGGCGCTGGCGCGGGTGGGCATGGCGGCCCTGCGCAAGCGGCAGATCGGCGAACTGTCCGGCGGGCAGAAGAAGCGCGTGTTTCTGGCCCGCGCGCTGGCGCAGGATGCGCGGGTGATCCTGCTCGACGAGCCCTTTACCGGGGTCGACGTGACCACCGAGGAGACCATCATCGCCCTGCTCGGCGCGCTGCGCGACGAGGGGCGGGTGATGCTGGTCTCGACCCATAATCTCGGCAGCGTGCCGGAATTCTGCGACCGCACGGTGCTGATCAAGGGCACGGTGCTGGCCTATGGCCCGACCGCGACCACCTTCACCCAGGCCAATCTGGAACAGACCTTCGGCGGCGTGCTGCGCCATTTCGTGCTCGGCGGGGCGGGGCTGCACGATGATGACGACCGGCGCCGGCTCGCCGTGCTGACCGATGACGAGCGCCCGCTGGTGTTCTATGGCGAAGACGGCGCCATGGAGCACAAGAGCCGCGAGGGCGCGCCGGACAGCTCCTCGGGGAAGACCCCATGATGGCGCTGCTCGCCGAGCCGTTCGGCTATGAATATATGCGCAGCGCCATGTGGGTCTCGGCCCTGGTCGGGGCGGTGTGCGCCTTCCTGTCCTGCTACCTCATGCTCAAGGGCTGGTCGCTGATCGGCGACGCGCTCTCCCACTCCATCGTGCCCGGTGTGGCGGGGGCCTATATGCTCGGCCTGCCCTTCGCGCTCGGGGCCTTCTTCTCCGGCGGGCTGGCGGCGGCGGCGATGCTGCTGCTGTCGCAGCGCACGCGGCTGCGGGAGGATGCGGTGATCGGGTTGATCTTCTCCTCCTTCTTCGCGCTCGGCCTGTTCATGGTCTCGCTGTCGCCGACCTCGGTGAACATCCAGACCATCGTGCTCGGCAACATCCTCGCCATCACGCCGGAGGACACGCTGCAACTCGCCATCATCGGCGGGGTGTCGCTGGCGGTGCTGCTGCTGAAGTGGCGGGACCTGATGGCGGTGTTCTTCGACGAGGCGCATGCGCGCTCGATCGGGCTGAAGCCGGCGGCGCTGAAGATCATGTTCTTCACCCTGCTCTCGGCCTCGACGGTGGCGGCATTGCAGACGGTGGGCGCCTTCCTCGTCATCTGCCTCGTGGTGACGCCCGGGGCGACCGCCTATCTGCTGGCCGACCGTTTTCCGCGCCTTCTGATGATCGCGGTGGCGATCGGGGCGGGGACGAGCTTTCTCGGCGCCTATGCGAGCTATTTCCTCGACGGGGCGACGGGCGGCATCATCGTCGTGCTGCAGACCGCGCTGTTCCTCGCCGCCTTCGTCTTCGCGCCCAAGCATGGGCTGCTGGCCGCCCGGCGGCGGGCGGCGCAGGCGCTCACTGAGGAGGCCGCGTGATGAGCTTTCTGGCCACTCTCGCGGTTCCCTTCCAGTTCGACTTCATGGTCAACGCGCTGGTGATTTCGGCGCTGGTGGCGGTGCCGATGGCGCTGCTGTCCTGCTTCCTCGTGCTCAAGGGCTGGTCGCTGATGGGCGACGCCATCTCGCACGCGGTGTTTCCCGGCGTGGTGCTGGCCTATATCGCCGGCATTCCGCTGGCCATCGGCGCCTTCCTCGCCGGCATGTTCTGCGCGGTGGCGACCGGCTATCTGCAGGACAACAGCCGCATCAAGCAGGACACGGTGATGGGCATCGTGTTCTCCGGCATGTTCGGCTTCGGGCTGGTGCTCTATGTGAAGATCCAGTCCGAGGTGCATCTCGACCACATCCTGTTCGGCGACATGCTCGGCGTCTCGCTGGCCGACATCACCGAGACGGCGCTGATCGCTGGGCTGGTGGCGCTGGTGATCGGCGTGAAGTGGAAGGACCTGCTGCTGCACGCCTTCGACCCGGCGCAGGCGCGCGCCATCGGCCTGCCGGTGCGGGTGCTGCACTACGGGCTGCTGTGCCTTGTCTCGCTGGCCATTGTCGGGGCGCTGAAGGCGACCGGGTTGATCCTCGCCATCGCCATGCTGATCGCGCCGGGCGCCATCGCCTTCCTGCTGGTGCGGCGCTTCGGGGCGATGCTGCTCGCCGCGCTCCTCGTGGCGGTGGGCTGCTCGCTGGGCGGTGTCTACCTGTCCTTCTTCCTCGACAGCGCGCCGGCCCCGACCATCGTGCTGCTGATGAGCCTCGTCTTCATCCTCGCCTTCGTGCGGGCCTCGCAACTCCAGCGGCGGCTCATCGCGGCACCGGAACAGCCGAACGGGAGCTGAACTTCAGACGAGCTGAGCCTCAGGCGTCCTCGGCGGCGAGTTCGGCGAGGCGCTGGCGGTCGGCCTCCAGCGACAGCGCCGCCTGCGCGCGGGCCAGCGCCATCTCGGCCTGATGGCGGGCGGCGGCGCGGAACGACGCGTCGCCCATCCGCCCGAGCGCCAGCAGCGCCTTGCGCAGCCGGAGCTGGACCTCGACCAGTCCGGCGCCGTCGCGCGCTACCAGCATGAAGGCGTCCTCGAACAGATCATCTGCGACCAGCACCGGCACATGCACGCGCGGGAAGCGCACCTCCGACGCGCCGTCGCCGCCCTCCGCCCAATGGCACAGGAGGCGCGTGCTGCGGCCGATCACGTCGATGGCGGTGCCGGGATCATTCACGCCGGGCGAGAGCGCGCGCGAGGCGATCTCGCTCATCACGGCTAGGCCGAAGCGCGGATCCTGGTCGAAATTGCGTTCGCTGCCGATCGAGAAGGCCGCGCGCATCTGCGTCGGGATCGTGTCGTCCTCGTCTTTTTGCTCCAGCTTTTCCTCCGGCCCGCTCGCTGTCCGTCGGGGCGGGGCGATCCAGGCGAGGGGCGAATCCAGATAGACGAAGCTGCCGGGCAGGGCGGCGACATGAATGTCCGCGTCGCATTCCTCGGCAAGGCGTGACAGCGCGCCGATGTCGACGAACTGGACATAGCCGATGGCCCGCGCCGGCACGGGCGCCGCCTTGTGCGGTATCGCCTGCGCGCCCCCGCGCTGCGGCGCGCCGCCAAGGCCGGGAGCGGCGAGCCGGGCGTCGAGGGCCTGCCGGGTCGCGCGCTCGACGCGGTCGGTGGTCTCGCCGACACGGCCGAAATGGGTGAGATGATCGATCCAGCGCAGCAGCGAGACGACGATCAGGGCGATGACCCCGATGGTGACGACGAACAGCACCACGCGGCCGCGGTCGCCATAGGCCCCCGCCTTCAGCACCACGATGCCGACGATGCTGAACAGGAAGGAGCCGATGAAGGTGGAGAGCACATTCTGCGCCGTGCGGTCCTCCATCAGCAGGCGGGTGGCGCGCGGCGTCACATTGCTGGTCGCCGATCCATAGGCGGAGGTCATCACGCTAAGCGAGAAGGTGGTGACCGCCAGCATGGAGGACGCAATAATGCCGAGGATGCTGTCCACCGCATCGGCGCCGATCGAGCCGGGCATTTCCCAGGGAATGTAGCGTTCGGCGATGGCGGCGAGCCCGGCGGTCACCACGCCGGCCATGCCGATCAGGGTGGCGCGGAACCACAGCCGCCGGGTGATCTGCTGCACGATCCAGCGCCAGCGCGCCATGATGGTCTCCCCCTGCCTTGCGTCGGAAGGGCAACCCGGTGGTAGGTGAGTGGTTCCACCGGCGAGCCATCGCCGCTCAGCCGCGCACCACCTCGTCGAGATAGCGGTCGAGCCGCTTGAGATCGTCCGGCCCGCCGCGCGCGGCGATGACGAAATCGGGGCGGATCAGCGCCCAGCCGGTGGTGTCGATCGCGTAGCGGGCGCGCAGGGCGCTGTCCGGGTCCGCCTCCGGCGCCACGCGCAGCACGGTGAGATGATCGCTGGTGCGCTCCAGCCGGCCGAGCAGATCGACCGGTGCGCTCTCGTCGTCGAGCACCAGCAGGACATGCCGTGTCCCGCCGAGCAGGGGCCAGAGCGCCTGCGGCTGACCCTCGCGCAGGAACACCCCGTCGCGCGCCCGCGTGCCGGCATCGGTGCGGCGCCGGTTGTGGCGCGGCGGCTCGCCCAGGGCGAGCAGATCGCCGTCCTGATAGGCGATTTCGGTTTCCGACAATTCGATCTGCAATTGCCGCTGCGCCGCCGGCAGATTGCCGATCAGGGTGACGGCGGCGTTCTTGATCAGCCGCGCCGCCCGGCCTTTGGCGAAGGCGATGTGCAGCTTCTGGCCCGCCGCCTTGACCACGGAGAGCGCCACCGGACGCCGTTCCGGCTCATAACTCGACAGAAGAAGCTCGGCATCGCCGACATCCTTCAGCGCATGGGCGAGCTTCCAGCCGAGATTGGCCGCGTCCTGCATCCCGGTGTTCATGCCCTGGCCGCCGGCGGGGCTGTGAATATGCGCGGCATCGCCGGCCAGGAAGCAGCGCCCCGCGCGATAGCTGGCGGCGACGCGCTCATTGATGCGGAAGGCGGAGAGCCAGCTCGGATCGCGCAGGGTGAGGCCGGGCGGGCCGTAGCGGCTGACATGATCCTGCAATTCGCCGAGCGAGGGAGTGGCGTCGGGGGCGTCCTCGGCCGGGGCCGTCGCGCCGTCGGCCTCCGGCTGCGGGCGCATGGCGAAGACGCGCCAGCTATCGGCCTCGAAGGGGAAGAGGGCGACGCTGCCGCCATCGCCCCACCAGATGTGGATGCTGTCGCGATCCAGATCGCCGCCGTCGATCCGCACGTCGCCGAGCAGATAGGTGGCGGGCTCGGTATAGCCGTCGAAGGCGATGCCGAGGCTGTGGCGCACCGCGCTGCGCGCACCGTCGCAGCCGGCGAGATAGGCGGCGCGGGCCTCCTCCTCCCGCCCGTCGGCGTGGCGCAGCCGTGCGGTGACGCCGCCGGTGTCCTGGGTAAGGCCGATCAACTCCACCCCGCGTTCCACCGTGCCGCCCAGCTCGGAGAGGCGGGCGGCCAGGATCCGCTCGGTCTGCGATTGCGGCAGCAGGAGAGGGAAGGGAAACGGGCTGTCGATTCCGGCCCCGATCTCCAGCCGCGCCAGACGGTGCGGGCCGTCGCCGATGCACAGGGACTTCAGCCGCTTGCCGGCTGCCAGCAGGGCCTCGCTGGCGCCAAGGCCCTGCAACGCCTCCAGGCTGGCGCTCCATACGGCGAGCGCCTTCGACACATGGCTCGGCGCCGCCGCGCGGTCGATCAGGCGCACCCGCAGGCCGAACTGGCGCAGGCAGATGGCGAGGGTGAGCCCGGTCGGCCCCGCTCCGATGATGAGAACGTCGGCGTCCGGCTCCATCCCGCTCCCCAATCCCCACGGCCCGGTTTCGGCGCGCAGCCTAGCCTGTCGCCGGGGGAGGGTGAAGCGCGAAGCGGTGTCCGCTCACCAGTGATAGGCGAGGGTGGCGAGCACGGTGCGGCCGGTGCCGATGAAGCACTGATAGGCCGAGGCGCAGGCGGAGACGTAATATTTGTTGGCGAGGTTGGTGGCGGTGACGGAGAGCCGCCAGCCATCGTCTCCGCCGGGCTTGCCGCCGAAATCATAGTGCAGCGCGGCGTCGAACAGCACGCGGTCGGGCACGATCATCGCCGCCGTGTTGGTCTGGTCGCCATAGGTCTCGCCGACATAGCGGGCACCGCCGCCGATGGTGAGGCCCTTCAGCGTGCCGGTGCTCCAGGTGTAGTCAGCCCAGGCCGAGGCGGCGTTGCGCGGCACGCCGACCGGCGCCTTGCCCTCGACGCCCGCGACATTGCTCTGGGTCACCACCGCGTCGGTATAGGCATAGGAGACCATCACGTTGAAGCCGGGCAGGATTTCCGCCTTGCCGCTGATCTCGAGGCCCTTCGATTCCACCTCGCCGGTCTGGGTCTGGCAGGTCGAGCTGCTGCACAGCGTCACCGCCGTGTTGGTGCTGGTGTGCGCGGTGTCGGTGGTCAGCACGTTCTGCTGGGTGAGGTCGAAATAGGAGATGGTGAACAGGCCGTTGAACGTCGTCGGCTGATATTTGGCGCCGACCTCGAACTGCTCCGCCGTGGTGGGCTCGAAGGGCACGCCGCCATAGCCGGTCCCCATCACCGGATCGAAGGAGGTGGCGTAGCTCACATAGGGCGCGAGGCCGTTGTCGAACTGGTAGAGCAGGCCGGCGCGGTAGGTGAAGGCGGTGTCCTCATTGTCATAGCTCACCGTGCTGCCGGTCGCGAGCGTCTCGGTCGAGGTGCTGCCGCTCAGATAATCCTCGCGGATGCCGAGCAGGGCGTGCCAGTTGCCATAGGTCATCTGGTCCTGCGCATAGGCGCCGACCTGCGTGCGGTCGGCATTCTGCCGGGTGGTCAGGGTCGGCGAACTGATGCTCGGCCAGGTCGGGTTGAGATAGTTCACATAGACCGTGCTGCCGGTGCCGTAGGTCGATTCCGCCTCGTAATACTGCACGTCGGCGCCGATCAGCAGGGTATGCGCGATCTCGCCGGTGGCGAAGTCGGCCTGCGCCTGATTGTCCAGCGTCACGCCCTGCAGCGTCTCGATATAGCGCGAGGGCGACAGCCCCATGCACAGATAGGACACCCCGCCGCAGCCCGAGGCGGCGCGCCAGACATTGGCGTTGGCGAGCGCCGAGAGTGCCTTGAAATCGGTCTCCACGTCGAGGAAGCGGAAGTTCTGGCGCAGCGTCCACACGCTGTCGAGATCATGCTCGATCCGGTAGGCGAGGCTCCACTGGGTGCGGTCGAAGCCGGAATAGGAATCTTCGCTGGGCGAGAAGTCGCGCGGGATCTGCCCGTTCGGATTGGCCTGCAGCGTGCCGAGCGCCGGAAGCCACGTTGAATAGTAGCTCTCCGGGTCGCGCTCATAGGTGGCCTGAAGCTGGACGCGGGTATTCTCGCTCGGCTGGAACGAGACCATCGGCGCGATCAGGAGGCGCTGGCCTTCGGAGCCTTCGACGTCGGTCTCGGTGCGGCGGCCGAGCGCGATGATCCGGTAGAGCGCGGAGCCGTCCTCGGTCAGCTTGCCGTTGAGATCGGCGCCGAGTTCCAGCTCGCCATAGGAGCCGATGCCGGCGATGATCTCGTTCTGCGCCTTCGGGTCCGGCCATTTGCTCACGAGGTCGACGCTGCCGCCCGGATTGCTCTGGCCGTAGATCGAGGACATCGGCCCGCGCACGACATTGATCGAACTGAGCAGATAGGGGTCGATGCTGGGCACCGCGTAATTGAGGCCCTTGAACAGCTTCAGCCCGTCCCAGAACTGCACGTAATTGGCATTGCCGCCAAAGCCGCCGAAGCCGCGCATGATGATGCTGTCATAGCGATTGCCGGGGCGGGCGTCGGCGATCACGCCGGCCTCGTAGCGCAGCGCCTCCTGCACGGTCTGCGAACCCTGCGCCTCGATCTGCTCGCTGGTCACCACCGAGATGGAGATCGGCGTGGTCTCGATGGCGGCGTCGGTCTTGGTGGCGGCGCTGGTGGTGCGGGCGACATAGCCGTCCGTCTCGTCCTCGCCGCTGTCGGCCTCCACCTCGATCGGGTCGAGCGCCACGGTGCCGGCGGGCGGGGTCGATTGCGCGAGGGCCGGAGCGGCGGGCAGGCCGAGCAGTGCCAGCGTGAGCGCCAGTGCCGAAGGCTGCGGCAGACGACATGTATTCATGTAATTCGCCCCTCAAATATCACGTAACGTCATGCTGACGGACGTATTTCGTTGAGGTCTTGGTTATCATTCGAGTCTAGTTTCGACAATTCGCGCGACGTTTTTGGCAATAAGATTGTAATTATTAAAAATAAGAACGTATTCGATAGGCTGTAGCGTTAATGGCCGACATGTAATTCTGTGTATATTAATATGAATGTCATCTCATGGCCGAACGTATCTGGCGGGAGGCGCGTTCGCGGCTGCGTCGGGCCGGGGGCTTGCGTGAAAGGCCCTTGTTGCCCAGCAGATATGGCGTTGAGATATTCAACCAATTTCACTTTGGTTTCACTTCGGGCGATGTATTAATCGCGGGAGGCGGTGCCAGCGTCGGGATGGCCGCCACGTTTTGCCGCCAATTGGCTGATATGATCCCGCTTTGCCGCAATGCACACGGCTGTTCGGTCCTCTGGCCTCTATGGGAGGGGTGCGCGCGGCCACGCGGTGCTGCTGTCATGCGCGATGTGCTTGACGCGGGCGCGAACCAATTTATAACCAATAGCAATATGGCTGACAGGTTGGCGGGGCTTCCGCGCCTGCGCGCACAAAAGAAGACAGGGTCCGAAGCGACCCAAGGGAGGACTGCTGATGACCAACATGTTCAACAGGCGCCATGTTCTGTTCGCCGGGGCCGGCGCCCTTGCCGCCTCGCTCGCTCCCGCCGCGCGGGCGACCGGGGCGTTTCCCGACAAGCCGCTCCAGGTGCTGATTCCCACCGGTGAGGGCGGCGGCGTCGATCAGGCGGCCCGCGCCTTCAACCGCATCTGGGCCAAATATCTCGGCGCGAATTTCGAGTATTCCTATTTCCCCGGCGCCTCCGGTCAGGTCGGCTATGAGGTGTTCATCTCGAAGCGCCCGGCCGACGCCTACAATATTCTCTTCGGCAATATCGGGCCGGAGATGATCATGTACGCAACCCAGAAGGTTAAGTACAAATATCCGGAGGATTTCGTCTATCTCGGCAGCATGGATGTCGATGATTCCGTCATCTGGGTCGGCTCGGGCAGCAAGTTCAAGACCATTCAGGAGATGGTCGATGAGGGCAAGAAGCGCGAGATCACCCTCTCGACCAGCCGCCTGCCGCATCCCTCGACCATCGGCGCTCTGGCGCTGGCCGAGGCGACCGGCATGAAGGTGCGGATGATCCCCTATGGCGGCGGCGGGCCGGCCCGCTCAGCGGCCATCACCGGCGAGGTGGATGGCTGCGCCACCTTCCTGTCCTCCTCGCTCGGCCTTGGCGATCAGGCGCGCTTCCTGACCGTGTTCAACGAGACCAACCGTGCGCCGGAACTGACCAACAACGCCCCGCCGGTGAACGCGGCGCTCGGCACCAAGATCCCGCCCATGTCCGGCCAGCGGGCCATCGCCATCCACGCCAAGGCGGTCGAGGCCTACCCGGACCGGGTGAAGAAGCTCTCTGACACCTTCCAGCAGGTCTTCAGCGATCCTGACTACAAGGCGGTCGCGGAGAAGGCCGGCACACCCTGGGAGTTCATCCAGTATGGCGATGCGGCCTCGTGCCAGAAGTCGGCGCGCGAATTCGTCGAGCTTGCCGACCGCTACCGCGCCCTTCTCACCGCCACGAAGTAAGCCGTCCTGTGGGCTCCGCGCGGCGCGTGCCGCCGGAGCCCGTCGGCACGCGCGCAGGATGCCATCATGAATGACGATCGCAACGGCAAGGTCGCGACCGGCGCCGACTGGATCATCCCGATCCTCGGCGCCGGCTTCGCCACCTATTACCTCATCTCGATCAAGGATCTCGATTGGGAGGCCAAGGTCAGCGGCGTGTTCTGCGCCGTGGTCCTGTTTCTTCTGATCGGCATCTTCGCGCTGCGTACCGTGCTCGGGCTGCTGCGCGGCACGCATTACATCGAGCTGCGCAGCCTCTATGAGAGCCACAAGCTGGCCCTGATCCGCGGCTCGCTGTTCGCCCTCACCGTCGCCTCGGTCGCCATCATCCCGTGGGCCGGCTTCACCCTCAGCACCTTCGGCTTCCTGTTCGCCTGCTTCGTCTGGCTGCAGGGCATGTCGGCGCGCAACGCCGCGATCACCGCCGGCGCGCTCGCCTTTGCCGGCTATGTGCTGTTCATCCTCATCCTGCGGACGTCCTTCCCCCAGGGTCCCTTCGAGCGGCTTGCCTCGGCGCTCATCGGCCTGTGAGCCGGCACGGACGGGAGGTCCGCCATGAATCTCAGCTTCCAGATCCTATCCGACCAGTTCCTGCTGAATTTCAGCTATCTGTGGCTGATCGTGATCGCCACCACCATCGGCATCATCATCGGCGCCATGCCGGGCTTCGGCTCCGCCAACACCATCATCATGCTGCTGCCCTTCACCCTGGCGGTGGATGTGGACGTGGCGATGATCTTCATGGTCTCGCTGTTCGTTGCCTCGCATATGGGCGGCGGCATCACCTCGATCCTGCTGAACATTCCCGGCAATGGCGGCTCGGCCGCGACCTGCCTCGACGGCTATCCGATGGCGCGCAAGGGGCTGGGCCAGCAGGCGCTGGTGCTCTCCTTCGTCGCCTCGACGGTGGGCGGCATGGTCACGGCGCTGCTGTCGATCTTCCTGCTGCCCTATATCGCGCGGCTCGCCTTCTACATGCACAGCGTGGAAATGGTGGTGATCCTGCTGTTCGGCATCACGCTGATCGCCTCCGTCGCCTCCGACAACATGCTCAAAGGCCTGATCGCCGGCTTCCTCGGCCTGCTGATCGGGGCCATCGGCGCGGATCACATCTACTCCACGCCGCGCGGCACCTTCGGGTTCATCGAGCTGTATGACGGCGTGCCGCTGATCGCGGTGCTGATCGGCGTCTTCGCCATCTCCGAGGCGCTGATCATGATGGAGAACAGCTCGGTGCTCAGCGATGCCGGCCGGCAGATGATGAAGCAGGCTGGCTGGAAGGAGACCTGGGAGGGCGTCGTCATGTCCTTCCAGCGCACCTGGCACATGATCTGGACCGGCATTATCGGCCTCATCATCGGCATCGTGCCGGGCGCCGGCGCCTCCATCGCCGCCTTCGTCGCCTACCAGCAGTCGCGGCTCTACTCAAAAACGCCGGAGAAATACGGCACCGGCATCCCGGAAGGGGTGATCGCGCCGGAATCGGCCAATAATGGCTGCGCCTCGGGCGATCTCATTCCGCTGCTCGTCATCGGCGTGCCCGGCGGCACGACGGCGGCGGTGATGCTGATCGTGATGACCTATCACGGCGTGCAGCTCGGCCCGCGCCTGTTCATCCAGAACCCCGGTCTCGGCTATGGCGTGTTCATCACCATGCTGGTGGCCTATGCGGTGATGCTGTTCACCACCCTGCCGCTGACCAAATACGTCTCCAAGCTGGTGCTCATCCCGACCCCGGTTCTGGCGCCGATCATCATCGCCTTCACGCTGGTCGGGGCGTTCGCGCCGCGCGGCTACATGTTCGACCTGTGGCTCACCCTGATCTTCGGCGCCATCGGCTATGTCTGCCGCAAGACCGGCTTCAACGTGGTGGCCCTGCTGATCGGCGTCATCCTCGGGCCGATGCTGGAGGCGAATGTGATGCGGGCGCTGCGGATCAGCGGCAACGACCCCTGGGTGTTCGTCTCCTCGCCGGTGGGCAATGTGCTGTGGGTGGCGCTCGCCGTCTCGCTCGCCATTCCCTCCATCGTGCAATGGCGCCGCAACCGCGCCGCCAGCCGGGCGGCCACGGCATGAGCGGCACCGCTTCTCCCGCCGGGCCGCTGCACAGCGCCAACATCACCCCGCTCGCCCGGCTCGACATTCCCGGCGGCGGGGAGGTGGTGGTGCACAAGGGCCATGCCTTCATCGGCCACATGTCGCCCCCGCTCGGCACCAGCATCTACGATGTGCGCGACCCGAAAGCGCCGCGCCTCGTCGCCAGCCTGCCGCCGCCGGACGGCTATTCCCACACCCACAAGGTGAAGGTCGCCGGCGATCTGATGATCACCAATGTCGAGCGGCACCGCCGGCATTTCTACCGCAAGGGCGAGCGCATCGAGACGGTGACGGGCGAGCTTGCCGCCCGGCTCGGGCGGGCGCCCGGCGCCGGGGAGGTCGCGGCGGCGCTTGGCGTCGCGCCGGGCGATCTCGACGATCTGCGGGCGGGGCTCGCGCGGGGCTATAGCGACGGCGGCTTCCGCGTCTGGGACATCGCCGACCCCGCCAAGCCGCGCGAACTTGCCTATGTGAAGACCGGCGGCATCGGCGTGCACCGCTTCGATATGGACGAGCGTTACGCCTATATTTCCACGGAGATGGAAGGCTATGTCGGCAACATACTGGTCATTTACGACCTTGCCGACCCGAGCCACCCGCGCGAAGTCTCGCGCTGGCACCTGCCCGGCCAGCATGTCGCCGGCGGCGAGACGCTGGGCTGGTCCGGCCAGCGCCATCGCCTGCATCATGCGCTGCGGGTTGGCGATGTGATGTGGGCCTCGTGCTGGTATGCCGGGGCCTACGCCATCGACATTTCCGACATCGCCCATCCGCGCACGGTTGGCAGCTTCAACTACCACCCCCCCTATCCCGAGCCGACCCACACCTTCTTTCGTCTCGCCCAGCCGATCGCCGGCCGGCAGATCGCTCTCGTGATCGACGAGGAGCACGAGCACATACCCGGGCAGCCGCATGCCTTCCTCTGGGTGCTGGACGTGGCTGATCTCGGCCGCATCACGCCGATTTCCACCTTCCATGTCGGCGAATCCGCCTCGCCCTACGCGACCACGGGTGGGCGCTTCGGCGCGCATCAGTTCCAGGAACGGCAGATCGGCAGCCTCGTCTTCGCGACCTGGTTTTCCGGCGGGCTGCGCGTCATCGACCTCGCCGATCCCGAACTGCCAGTGGAGCGGGCCTATTTCATCCCCGCGCCGGCGCCCGGCCACGCGGCGCCGCAGAGCAACGATGTCGATGTCGACGAACGGGGCATCGTCTATCTGCTCGACCGCGACCGCGGCCTCGACATTCTGCGCTTCGAGGGCTGAGGGGCGGGCCGATGTGCGAGGACTGTTTCGACGACGAGGAGACCCCGCCCACCGCCTTTTCCCTTGAGGAGATCGCCGCGGCGGCACGGCACATCGAGCGCGACATGGCCGGCGCGCCGGTGCCGGCCGGTGCCTGGGATATCTATTTCGGGCGGACCAGCGGCGTTCTCGATCTGCGCCGGCTCGACCGCATCGCCCGGAGCGTCGAGGCGGCGCGGGTGCTGCTCGCGCTAAGTCGGCCGGGCGGGCATTCTCGCGCCGCCGTTTGACGGACAATGGCGGCGGCTTCAGGCCGCCTCGGCCTGCGGCTCCACGGTCGGCAGGCCGGTGGCGGCTTGCGTTTCCTCAGGGATCGCGCACAGGCCGGCCCGCATCAGCCAGCGCCCGAGCGCCGGCTCGGCGGTGAGCACCGCGAAGGGCACGGCGAGCAGCAGGCCGGTCAGCGCCGGCACGGCCCAGATCAGGGCGCCGGGCGCGAAGCTGTAGAGCGTCGCCGCCATCGCCGCGCCAAACAGGAATTGCGGCCAGAGCCCGGCCAGCGCGGTGCGCCAGGACAGCCGTGCCGCGTCGCGCGCCTGCGCGTCCCAGGTGATGGTCCGCCCGAAGGCGAGCCCGAGCATGAACAGGGCGATGCGCACGGCGACCACCGGCCCGAGCAGCACGCCGAACAGGAACTCGGTGAACGCGCCGCCCAGCAGCCGCCCCGTGCCGCCATAACGCCGGCGCTCCTCGCGGCGCAGCAGCACATCGGCGAGGCCGGCCAGCTTGGGCGTCAGGCTCATGGCGAAGGTCGCGAGGAACAGCGCCAGTCCCAGCGCCGCCGGGAACGGCTCGTCATACATCTCGGTGTCGAACACTTTCAGCGTCGCCAGCACCATGAAGCCGATCCAGGCGAAGGCGCCGAGATACATGAGAATCGCCCAAGCGATCTGGAAGCGGCTCATCGGCTTGAGGCCGGGCATCGCCAGCAGGCGCCAATACTGCATGTTGCCCTGGCACCAGCGCAGGTCGCGCCGGGTGAATTCGGTCAGATGCGGCGGATTCTCCTCATAGCTCTCCATCTCCTCGGGGAGCACGCGCACCTCATAGCCGGCGCGGCGCATCAGCACCGCCTCGATCTGGTCATGCGAGAGGATGGGGCCGCTGAGCGGGCCGTTGCCGGACAGGACGGGCAGGTGGCAATGCGCCTTGAACGGGGCGATGCGGATCACCGCGTTATGCCCCCAATAGGGTCCGCAATCGCCCGCCCACCAGGAGGCGCCCATGGTGTAGGAGCGCATGCCGTGACGCATTCCGAACTGGAAGATGCGGGCGAAGGGCGATTGCGAGGGCATGCCGACCACGAGGCTTTGCAAGATGCCGAGGCGCGGATGGGCCTGCATGATCCGCACGAGGCGCAGGATCGCGGAGGCACTGAGGAAGCTGTCGGCATCGAGGGTGAGCATCAGGTCGTGCTCATGGCCCCAGCGGTCGAGGAAGTCGCGGATATTGCCGGCCTTGAACCCCGTATTGTCGTCACGCCGGCGATAATGCAGCCGCACACCGCCGGTCTCGCGCCGCCACGCCTCGAAAAGCGCCTCTTCGGCGGCGGCGATGTCCGGGCGGGTGGTGTCGGACAGCACGAACCAGGTGAAATGCGCGCCGGCGCCGCTGCGCTCGACATCCTGGCGCATGAGCTTGAGGCGGGACAGCGCGCGCTCGGGATCCTCGTTGCGCAGCGTCATCAGCACCGCCACGCGCGCGGTGATCGGGCCATCCTCGCTCCCTGTATCGGCAAAGGGATAGACCTGCGCGCGTGCATCGGCCGGGCCGTGCAGCATCCACAGGCCGATCACCGCGTTCCAGAAGCCGAGAATGGTCCAGGGCGTCGAGACGCAGAAGGCGATCAGCAGCATTGCGTCGAGCGCGGTGACGCCGCCGGTGGCGAGCAGTCGGGCGAACAGTGCGACCAGCCCGGCATAGGTCGCGACATTGAGGACGGCGACCAAGACGCGCCGCCGGAAGAGGGTGCGAGAGGACTGGATGCCCGCCGGAGTCAGTCCGGTTGCCGCCGGGACGAGGGACGACACATCACCGGCAATCTCTTCGTTCAGACTCATGCGGCCACTCGGGGTGCGGGAACCATTGCCCTTCCGGGCGGCGACGACCTTTATACGCAGGGGCGGTGGGCCGGTTCACGCGCTTGTTGCGATCGCCTGCCCTGTACCGCTGTTAGACAGGATCATCGTGACCGGAGTTCGCCCGCCCGTGACAGAGCCAGCCTACCCCGAAACGCGCCGGCGCTCCGCCCGCCAGCTCTGGTGCGCGGCGCCGGGGCGCTATGAGATGAGAGCGGCGGAACTCGCCCCCCGCGGCGATGACATGCTGACGGTGCGGGCGCTGGCCTCCGGGGTCAGCCGGGGCAGCGAGAGCCTGGTCTGCCAGGGCCTTGTGCCGGAGAGCGAGCATCAGCGGATGCGCGCGCCGTTCCAGCAGGGCGCATTCCCCTTTCCGGTGCTCTATGGCTATCAGAGCGTCGGGCGGGTCGAGGACGGGCCGCCGGCATGGCTGGGGCGCACCGTCTTTGCGCTGCATCCCCATCAGGATGTCTATCATCTGCCGGTCTCGGCGGTGGTACCGGTGCCGGACGCCGTCCCCGCGCGGCGGGCGACGCTGGCGGCGAATATGGAGACCGCGCTCAACGCGCTGTGGGATTCCGGGGCCGGGCCGGGTGACCGGATCGTGATCGTCGGCGGCGGGGTGGTCGGGCTGCTGGTGACCGCGCTTGCCGCCGCGCTGCCCGGCGCGGAGGTGACGCTGGTCGATGTGCGCCCCGGGCGCGCAGATCTGGCGCAGGCCTTCGGCGCCCGCTTCGCGACGCCGGGCGAGGCCGGCGACGATGCCGACATCGTGTTCCATACCAGCGCCACCGCCGCCGGCTTGCAGACCGCCCTTGCGGCTGGCGGCTTCGAGGCGCGGATCGTCGAGGTGAGCTGGTACGGCAGCCGCGCCACGCCGGTGCATCTGGGCGAAACCTTCCACAGCCGCCGCCTTCAGTTGATCGGTTCGCAGGTCGGCGCCGTATCCCCTTCACGACGGCCGCGCTGGCCGCACGCCCGCCGGCTTGGCAAGGCGCTGGCGCTGCTGGACGATGCGCGGCTCGATCGGCTGATCACGCATGTCGTTCCGTTTGAACAGGCCCCGGTTCACCTGCCGGGGCTGCTGACCGGTGGGCAGGACGCGCTCGCGATCCTGCTCGCTTACTCATGAGGATGTCATGTTCTGTGTAGAAGTCCGCGATCGCATCATGATCGCCCATTCGCTGCCCGATCCGTTCTTCGGTCCCGCGCAGAACATGCATGGCGCGACCTTCGTGGTCGATGTCGCCTTCTTCCGCCCCGAACTGACGGCGAAGAATGTGGTGGTGGACATCGGCGCCGCGCTCGATGTGCTGAAAGCGGTGCTGAAGCCGCTCGCCTACCAGAATCTCGACACCCTGCCGCAATTTGCGGGCCTTCTGACGACCACCGAATTCCTCGCCAAATACATCTTCGATGCGGTGGCCGATGCTGCCCGCACCGGCGCGCTGGGCGAGGACGGGGCGGGGCTCGCCAAGATCCGCGTGACGCTGCACGAGACCGATCTCGCCCGCGCCAGCTTTGAGGGCGCCATCGGCTGAGGAGCGGGCCGTGTCAGCTTTCGCCTTCGCCATCCCCGGCGACCTCTCGCTGGCGACCGGCGGCTATGCCTATGACCGGCGCATCCTCGCGGAATGCCGGCGGGCCGGCGGCGCCGCCGTGCATGTGGCGCTGCCCGCAGGCTTTCCCTTTCCCTCGCTCGCCGATCTGGCGGACAGCGAGCAGCTTCTTCGCGCGCTGCCGGACGGGCAAGCCGTGCTGATCGACGGGCTGGCGCTGGGCGCCATGCCGGCGGCGCTGCTGCGCGGGCTGGGGCGGCCGGTGGCGGCGCTGATCCATCATCCGCTGGCGCTGGAAGCCGGCTTGGCTTCGGGCGAACGCGCCCGGCTGGAGGCCAGCGAGCGGGAGGTTTTGGCGCAGGTCGATGCCGTGATCGCCACCAGCCCGGCCACCGCGCGGCTGCTGGAGCGCGATTATGCCGTCCGCCCGGAACTGCTGCGCGTCGCCGTGCCGGGCACCGATCCCGCCCCCCGCGCCATCGGCACGGGTACGCCGCCGCGCCTTCTCGCTGTCGGCGCCGTCATTCCGCGCAAGGCCTATGGCGTGCTGGTCGAGGCGCTGGCCGGACTTGCAGGGCGCGACTGGAGCTGCCGCATCGTCGGGGCGACCGACCGCGACCCCGGCGAGACACGGGCGCTGCGCGACCTCATTGCCCGGCACGGCCTTGGCGAGCGGATCGTCCTGACGGGCGCGATCGGCTCCGACGCGCTCGACGCCGAATTCGCCGCGGCGGATTGTCTGGTCTCGGCCTCGCTGTTCGAGGGCTATGGCATGGGCCTCACCGAAGCCATTGCGCGCGGCCTCCCGGTAGTGGCGACGCGCGGCGGGGCGATCCCGGAAACGCTGCCGGCGCAGGCGGCCCTGCTGGTCGAGCCGGGCGATGCCTCCGCTCTCGCGGACGCCATCACGCGGCTGATCGAGGATCCGGCGCTGCGGCACCGCATGGCGGGCGCGGCCTGGCAGGCGGCGCAGGGTCTGCCGCGCTGGCCGGAATCAGCCGCCATCATCATGAAAGCGATGCAGGAGATGACGCGATGAGCGGTTTCGATCCCGACTGGCTGGCCTTGCGCGAGCCGGTCGACCACGCCGCCCGCAATCGCGAGGTGGCGGCAAAGCTGCGCGATCATTTCGCGGGCCGCGCCTCGCTCGTGGTGGTCGATCTGGGCTGCGGCACCGGCTCGAACCTGCGCGCGCTGGCGCCCTTGCTGCCGGCGCGCCAGCACTGGCATCTGGTCGATGGCGATGCGGTGCTGCTGGCCGAGGCGCGGCGGGTGCTCTCGCGCTGGGCCGACAGTGTGGAGGAGGCCGGCACCCGCCTCCTTCTGACCAAGGGGGGCCAGCAGATCGCGGTGAGCGTCGAGGCGGCCGACCTGACGGTGCGCGATCTGCATTTCCGCGACGTCGGCGCCGATCTCGTCACGGCAGCGGCGCTGTTCGACCTTGTCTCGGGGGAATGGCTGGAGCAACTCGTCGCCGCCTGCGCGCAGGACCGCGTGCCGCTTTATTCCGTGCTGAACTATGACGGAGTCGCCGCGTGGCAGCCGGCCTTGCCGCTCGATGCCCGGATCATCGCCGCCTTCAACCGGCACCAGCGCGGCGACAAGGGGTTCGGCCCGGCGCTCGGTCCGGCGTCCGGCGAGGTGTTCGGGCGGATGCTTGCCGAGCACGGCTATCGCTGCGCCTCCGGCGACAGCCCGTGGCGGCTGGGGCGGGAGGATCACCGGCTGGCGGCGGCGCTGGCGGCGGGCTTTGCGCAGGCCGCCATCGAGATAGCACCGGATCTGCACGAGGACGCCGCGGTCTGGGCCCGCGCGCGGGCGGACGCGGCTGAGGTGACGATCGGCCATACCGACATCTTCGCCGTGATCTGAGGTCGGCGTCGCGCGATCAGTTCAACGGCCACATGCGCCGCATGAGGCCGTCCCGCTTGACGAAGCGGTGCATGAGGGCGGCGGCGATGTGCAGCAGCACCAGCAGGCCGAGGATCTGCGCCAGCAGGCCGTGCACGCCGAACAGCCGGTTCGCCAGCGGCTCATTGGCGGGCAGGATCGCGGGCAAATCGAACAGGCCGAATATGTTGAGCGCGGGATATGAAGAGACCCCGGCCCAGCCGAGCAGGGGCACGGCGATCAGCAGCACATAGAGCAGGCCGTGGACGCTCGCCGAGACGATCCGCTCGAAGGGCGTCAGCGTCGCCAGCGGTGCGGGAGGCCGGCGTGTGAGGCGCACCAGGAGACGCAGCGCGATCAGCCAGATCACGATGAAGCCGAGCAGCTTGTGCAGGCTGTAGAGATCGCCGGTGAGCGCGTCGAAGCTGGTCGCCTCGCCCCGCGCCACCATGTAGAGCCCGAGCGGAATGAGCATGATGACGAAGGCGGCCACCACCCAGTGCAGCAAGCGGGCGGCAAAACTATAGCGCGCCGGCGTGGCGGCTCGGTCACGATCAGTCGGCCCCATGGACGCCTCCCCGCGCCGGTGTGCGCAGGTCGCAATCATACAGGACATTGCCGTCGGCCAGAACATAGGCGTTGGCGCGGGGGCGCAGGGCGCCGGTGAGTTCGTCGATCGGGCGCAGATTGAGGCCGGCCCGGCCGGAGCCGAGAATGATCGGGGCAAGGCAGATATGCAGCCGGTCGACGAGGCCGGCGTCGATGAAGCGCGAAATGGTCGAGGCGCCGCCCTCGATCAGAATCGTGTGATGACCGCGCGCGGTCAGGGCGTCGACGAGCCGTGCGGGCTCGAAAATATCCGGCTCATCCGCGCTGCCGATGCATTCGACGCCTTCCGGCCAGCCCTGCGGGTTTTCCGAGAACACGATGCGGCGGCAACCGTCGCCGTGCAGCCATTTGGCATCGCGCGGGGAGCGTCCCTGCCGGTCGATCAGCGCCCGCGCGGGACTGCGGCCCGGCACGCGGCGGGTGGTCAATCGGGGATCGTCGGCGATCACCGTGCCGACGCCCACCACCACCACATCGACCGAGGCGCGCAGGCGATGCAGATGGTCGAGCCCGGAAAAGCCGTTGATGTCGCGCGATTTTCCGGTTGGAGTCGCAATACGCCCGTCCAGCGATTGGCCAAGCTGGGCAATGATGAAGGGGGTTGGACCGCGATGGCTGAGCATCGGCTCATACAGGGCGTAAGGCGGGTCCGAAGGGGTTCGTGCATGATCCATGGGCCACTTCCGCTGCTGTTCAACCGCGACAGGTCAGGCGCCCGAAACCGAAAAGACTGGTCCATTCGGTGCGGGCATCCGTAACCACTACGTCCCACACCGCAAAATGGTGCAACGAAAGCGAGCTCCCGATGACAAATCCCGGAAGTGCTGCAGCCGATATTATGGGCCTGTTCGGCGACGTTTCCCAGACCGCCGTCGAACGCGCCCTGTCCGAGCTGCGCGCCGGGCGGCCGGTTGTCATCGAGAGCGCCGGCCGTTTCCTGATGGCGGCGGCGGCGGAGCACGCCTCGGCGGACCTCATCGCGGCGCTGGACCGCATCGGTGGCGGGCAGGCGATGCTCGTGCTGACGCCCGCCCGCCTGCGCGCGCTCGGCCATGCCGATGCGTCGGCGCCGTGCGCGATCGCCCTGCGGCCGCTCGACAGCGACCGGGTGAGCGCGCTGGTGTCGCGCCGCGGCGAAGTTCTGCACGAGGAGGTGCGGCCGGGCGACGTAGCGATGGCAACCGCCATCGATCTGGCCAAGCTGGCGCTGCTGCTTCCCGCCATGCTGGTCGCCCCGCTCTCGGCGGAGTCGCTGGAGATGATCCCCTCCGTCACGGTGCGGGCGCCGGCGGTCGAGGCCTTCGCGCAGAACCGCGCAGAGACGCTCACCCTCGTCTCGCGCGCACCGGTGCCGCTGCTGGCCGCGCGCGCCGCCGAATTCGTGGTGTTTCGCGGTGGCGAGGGCATGCGCGACCAGATTGCCGTCGTCGTCGGCAATCCCGACCCCGACAAGCCGGTGATGGTGCGCCTGCATTCGGCCTGCCTGACCGGCGACCTGTTCGGCTCGCTGCGCTGCGACTGCGGCGACCAGTTGCGCGGCACGGTTGCCACCATGGCGAAGGCGGGGGGAGGGGTGCTGCTCTATCTCGACCAGGAAGGCCGGGGAAACGGCATCGCCAACAAGATCCGCGCCTACAAGCTCCAGCATGAGGGGCTCGACACTTATGAGGCGGACGAGACGCTGGGCTTCGACCTCGACGGGCGCCGCTTTGAATTCGCCGCGGAGATGCTGCGCCTGCTCGGCTTCTCGCAGGTCGTGCTGATGACCAACAATCCCGAAAAGGCCGAGACGATGCGGCGCTCGGGCCTGACCGTTGTCGACCTTCAGAACGTCTATGGCCGGCGCGGCGCCGACAATGTGAGGTATCTCGCGGCCAAGCGCGAGCGCGCGGGGCATTTCATTGATGTCGAGGCGCTGGAGGAACACGGCTCCGCCGCGTGCGGCTGATCGGTAGGGAAAGGCCTGTTGCCTCCCGCGATGCTCTTGCCGGGCGTGAAGCCGGAACGGGCCTCACCCTTGTCCGACTATCGCCCGTTTCCGCGCGCGACCATCTCTGGGGAGGTTCAAGAAGCAGCGGATCTTACAATAGAATTTGATCTATTCTAAATATTGGCTGTCGATCTTACTGCTCTCCGGCAGGCATGTTAAACGCCGTTGCTAACGTATTTTTGATGCGGATGGCGATTGACCTGACATGCAGCCGGACCTGTCGCTTGTCTTCTCGACCCACGGGTCGGAACTGCGCCGCTATTTGCAGCGCCGGCTCGGCGATGGGCATATGGCCGGCGATCTGGTGCAGGACGCCTTCCTGAACGTCATCGAGCGGCCCGAAACCCCGATCAACGACATCCGGGCCTATCTCTATTCCATCGCCCGCAATCTCCTGCTCAACCATCTCAAGCAGGAAGCGCGGCGGCGCACCGATGTGGTGGCGCCGGAGGCGTTCGCCGACATTGCCGCCGATCAGCCGACGCCGGAGGATGTGGTGGATTCGCGCCTCCAGCTGGAGCGCATCCATGCTCTGGTGCAGGAGCTGCCTCTGCGCACGCAGCAGATTTTCGCTCTCAACCGGGTTGAAGGATTGTCCCATGCCAAGGTCGCGGCCTGTCTTGGGATTTCGGAAAGCTCGGTGCAGAAGCACCTCGCCATGGCCATCGCGCATATGACGTGCCGCCTGCGCGGCCGATAGGACGCGAAATTTACGGCTTTCCTCCCGCTCGATTGTCTATAGGGGGGAGCGCGTCGATTCATGAGGCCTTGGGTGAGCGAAGACGAGGGGCAGGTGGACGTCATCGGGCTGCGTGCGGCCGAATGGGTGGCCCGGCTTGACGGATCGCCGCTCACCGAGGCCGAGACCGGCGCGCTGCGCGACTGGCTGGCTCAGGACCCCGACCATCGCGCGGCCTTCGAGGAGGCGAGCGCCACCTGGCGCGATCTCGCGCTGCTGCGCCGCGATCCGGGACCGCTGCGCGATCTCGTGCCGGCGCGCCGGCGCCCCGTGCCCGCCCGCCGTGCGGCGGTCATCGGTGCCCTGGTCGGCCTCATGGTTCTGGTCGCCGTCGGAGCGCGCTACCAGTTCGGCGATCCCTGGCTGCTGGCCACCGCTGATTACCGGACCGCGCCGGGCGAAGTGCGCGCGGTGAGCCTGCCGGATGGCAGCACGGCCGAGCTGGGGCCGGCCAGCGCCATTGCCGTCGATTACGACAATGGCGAGCGGCGGGTGCGCCTGCTGGCGGGCGAGGTGTTCTTTGCCGCACTCCCGCGCGACGGGCGCGAGACGCGGCCATTCCTCGTGGAGGCGGCGGGCGGCACCACGACGGCGCTCGGCACCCAGTTCGTCGTCGAGAAGGATGATGAAGGTGCCGACGTGCTCGCCATCGAGCACCAGATCGAGGTGACGATGCAGCAGGACGGGGAGCGCCAAGGCGTGGTGCTCTCGCCGGGGCAGGAGGTCCGCTACCGCAGGGGGGCCGGTCTCGGGCATGTGCACGCCCGCGACGTCGCGATTGCGACCGCCTGGCGGCGCGGCATGCTCGTGTTCAACGGCGCGCGGCTAGGCCAGGTGGTGGAGACGCTCAACCGCTATCGGCGGGGACGGATCGTCATCCTTGACGAGGCACTCGCCGAGCGGCGGGTCAGCGGCGTGTTCGCCACCAGCGATCTGGGGGACGCCATCGAGACCATCACCTCCGAGCTGGGCATTGGGCAGCGGTCACTTTATCCTTTTATTACAGTGCTTTATTAAATTTATCGGCGGATTCCGAATTTCTTTTACGGACTCCGCCCGCCCGGTTGTCTTCCTCCCTGCGGGCCGGCGGCGACGGCTGTCACCGCGCTACCGCGATCCGGCAGGAAGGAAGAACGCTCCAATGACGAACTGGGTAAGTCACCGCACGCGGCGCCTGCGCCGGCATCATCTCGGCAGCGTGGCGGGCCGTGCACTGGCCCTTGGTCTCGTCCGGGCCGGTCTTGTCACCGTAGGCCTCGCGGGCATGGCGCCGGCCGCCTGGGCGCAGGGCCAGACGGCGGCGGTTCCGGTCGCCTCGCGGATCGCGTTCGACATCCCGGCGCAGGATCTCAACGGCGCTGTCCTGTCCTTCGCCCAGAAGGCCGGCCTTCGGGTCTTCTTCGATACGGAACGCTTCGGGGGGCGGCGCTCCAGCCCGGTTCAGGGCAGCTACAGCACCGCCGAGGCGCTTGAGCTTCTGCTGCGCGGCACCGGCCTCAGCTATCGCTTCACCGGTCCCAACCGGGTGACGATCGTCGATCCCGCCGCTGCCGCGACCGGCGGGGCAACGGCCGGCATCGAGCTCGACACGATCGACGTCGCCGCCGACGGCAATGGCACGGTGGGCTATGTCGCCACCGCCAGCACCGCCGGCACCAAGACCGACACGCCGCTGATCGAGACCCCGCAGTCGATCACGGTGGTCACGCGCCAGGAACTCGACGACCGCAACGTGCAGACCCTGACCGAGGCGGTCGCCTACACGCCCGGCGTGCGCACCCAGCAGAGCGGCTATGATCCGCGTTACGACGCCTTCTCGGTGCGCGGCTTCGATGTCACCTATAACGGCATCTACCGCGACGGGATGCGCCTGCCCGGCGCCAATATGGCGATCTTCAAGGTCGAGCCCTATGGCGTCGAGAGCGTCACCGTGCTGCGCGGCCCGAGTTCGGCGCTGTATGGCCTCGGTTCGCCCGGTGGCCTCGTCGACATCACCTCCAAGCGTCCGACCGAAGAGGCGTTCGGCGAGGTCGAGGTTCAGGGCGGCAATTATGACTGGTGGCAGGGCCAGTTCGACATCGGCGGTCCGGTCGACAAGGAAGGCCAGTGGCTCTACCGCCTCACCGGCGTGCTGCGCGATGCCGGCTCGCCGAACGTCTATGGCGGCGGCACCAACGACATGACCTTCATCGCCCCGGCCCTGACCTGGAAGCCGAGCGACGATACCCGCATCACCTTCCTCGGCGAGTACCAGAAGTCCGAGACACCGGCGTCGCTGCCCTATTATGGCTGGACGGGCACGGGCGGTGAGGTGTTCAGCAAGAATTTCGGCGACTACAACGCGCTGAATCAGGAGCAGTGGCGGATCGGCTATCTGGCCGAGCACGACATCGACAGCGTGTTCACCATCCGCCAGAACCTGCGCTATGGCAGCACCAATACGGGCGTACGCTACACCGGCGCGACCGGGCTCGACACCAGCACGAATGTCGCCAGCCGCTATTCCGCTTATGTCCAGGACTATCTGGACTCCTTCGTCGTCGACAATCAGGTCGAGGCGAATTTCGCGACCGGTGCTGTCGAGCACAAGCTGCTGGTCGGTCTCGATTATTCCTATCTCGCCCTGAGCGGCGGCATCGGCTATGGCGCGGCCTCGGATTACGACCTCAACACCAACCAGCCGCTCGGCCCGATCGAGGATCCCGCGCTGACCGCCGCCAGCTACCGGCAGCGTCAGAACCAGGTCGGGCTCTATGTGCAGGAGCAGGCGCAGTACGACCGGTTCATCCTGACCCTCAGTGGCCGGCAGGACTGGGTCGACACCGACGATATCGACCTTCTGGCGGACACTGCCGAGAACATTGACGACAGCGAGTTCACCTATCGCGCGGGTCTGACCTATCTGTTCGACAACGGCATCGCGCCTTATGTGAGCTATTCGACCTCGTTCGCGCCCAATCTCGGCGTGGACATCAATGGCGATGCCTTCGCGCCGACCACGGCCAAGCAGATCGAAGCCGGCGTGAAGTACCAGCCGATCGGCTTTGACGGCTTCTTCGCCGCCTCGGTGTTCCAGATCAACCAGAACAACGGCCTCGTCACCGACGACACCAACCCGCTCTACCAGGTGCAGACCGGCGAGGTGCGCGCCCGTGGCTTCGAACTGGAAGCCGTTGCCAATCTCGGGGCGGGACTGAAGGTCCGCGGCGCCTACACCTATCTCGACATGGAGAATATCGCCGGCGATCCCGACACGGTCGGCCTCGTGCCGTCGGGCCAGCCGGAGAACACGTTCGCTTTCTGGGCGGATTATCAGTTCCAGGCCGGAACGAAGCTGGTCGGTCTCGGGGTCGGCGTGGGCGTGCGCTATATCGGCACCACCTGGGGCGACTCGCTCAATACGTTCGAGAACGACGCCTACACCCTGCTCGACGCCAAGCTGAGCTACGACTTCCAGTATATCAACCCCGCGCTCAAGGGCTGGAGCTTCCAGATCAACGCCGAGAACCTGCTCGACGAGGAATACACCACCTGCGATGCCGGCTACTGCTATCTCGGCGCGCCGCGCACCGTGATCGCCGGGCTGAAGTACCGTTGGTGAGCATCAGGGCCGTGCCGTCACGCCGGGCTTTGCTGCTCGGCGCGGCGGGCGCCGCCATGGCGGGCTGGCCGCTCCTTGCCGCCGGCCCGCGGACACCGGATGCGCCGGCTCGCGACCCCTCCCGCATCGTCTCGATGGATTTCGGCCTGACCGAAACCCTCATCGAGATGGGCCGTCCACCGCTTGCCGTCCCCAACCCGGCCAGCTGGACGCAATGGGTCGTCGAGCCGGCGCTGCCGGCCGGCACGGTCAATCTCGGCACGGACCGGGAGCCCAATCTCGAACTCCTCGCCGCGCTGCGGCCCGACCTCATCGTCACCACGCCCTATCTCGACGGCATCGAGCCTTTGCTGCGCCGCTTTGCGCCGACCCGCCGCTTCTCGATCTACGCGCCGCCAAAAGGCGACGCCTATGCGCGCAGCATCATCGCCACCCGTGCGCTTGCCGCGGCGATCGGGGCGGTGAGCGCCGGGGAGGATCTGGTCGGGCGCGCGCAGGCGACGATGGAGGCGGCCCGCGCCCGCCTCACGGCCGCCGGGCTCAATGAGCGGCCGCTGCTGGTCGTCAATTTCCTCGATGACCGCCATGTCCGGGTCTATGGCGCCGGCAGCCTGTTCGGCGACGTGATGGAGCGCACGGGTCTCGTCAATGGCTGGACCCGCCCGGTCAATTACTGGGGCTTCGCCACGGTGGGGATCGAGGCGCTGGCGGAAATTCCCGCCGGCCGGCTCATCTATATGGAGCCCGTCTCGCCCGACACGCTGGAGCGTCTGGCCGCCAGCCCGCTGTGGAACACCCTGTCTTTCGTGCGCGCCGGCCGGATCGACCGCCTGCCGCCAGTGCTGATGTTCGGCATGCTGCCTTCCGCCATGCGTTTCGCGCGGCAGCTCCAGAGCCGGCTGGCGGAGGCGCCGAGCCATGGCTGACATCGCCCTACGTTCCTGCGCCGAACGCCGCCCCCGCGGAGCCGCCACCCTGCTTCTCGGCCTTGGTGCCGTTGCCCTGCTGGCGAGCGCCATCAATCTCGCCGCGCATCTGCCGGAAGGTGGGATTGGGGCCGTGTGGGGGATGCTGGTCGCCCCCGCCATGGACGATCCCGCGCAGGCCCTGATTGCCTACAGCTACGCCCCGCGTCTGGTGATCAGCCTGCTCGCCGGGGCGGCGCTGGGCCTTGCCGGGGCGCTGTTGCAGCAGGTGCTGCGCAACCCCGTGGCCTCGCCGACCGTGCTCGGCATCCAGTCCGGCGCCAATCTCGCTTTGGCGGCCACACTGGTCTGGACGCCCGAGCTGCTGGCTTTCGGCCGCGAATGGGTGGCGCTTGGCGGCGGCCTTGTGGCCATTGGCGTGGTGCTGTTGCTGACCCGGTCGAGCGGCTTCGCGCCGCTGGTGGTGATCCTCGCCGGCATGGTGGTGAGCCTTTATTGCGCCGCGCTGGCGGCGCTCATCACCCTGTTCAACAGCCATTATCTCGCCGGCCTGTTCCTGTGGGGCGCGGGCTCGCTGAGCCAGCAGGGCTGGGACGGCACGATCTTCCTGCTGCCGCGTCTGGCCATTGCCGTGCTCGCGGTGGCGCTTCTCCTGCGCCCGCTCACCTTGCTGGGGCTGGATGACATGCAGGCGCGCGGGCTCGGCCTTGCCGTCGGCGCGGTGCGCCTCGCCGTGCTGCTGGTGGCGGTGGCGCTCACCGGCTTCGTGGTGGCATCGGTGGGCGTCATCGGCTTCATCGGCCTCGCCGCGCCGGCTCTGGTGCGGCTGTGCGGCGTGCGCGGCACGGGCGCGCGGCTCGCCCTGTCGGGCCTGCTCGGGGCGGTGCTGCTCTGGGCCACGGATCAGGGCGTGCAACTCGCCGCCGCAAGCTTTGGCGAGATGGTGCCGACCGGCGCGGTGACGGCGCTGTTCGGGGCGCCGCTGCTGCTCTGGATGATCCCGCGCCTGCGTCTGCCGCCCCATGCCACGCCGGCCCTGTCCGTGCGCGGCGATCATGGTGCGGTCCGCGCCCGGCGCCGGCTCGCCTGGCTCGGGGCCTTGCTTCTCGGCATGCTGGTGCTCTCCGCGCTGTTCGGGCCGGGGCTGGAGGGCTGGAGCGTGTCCTGGCCGGGGCCGGGGGGCTCCGGGAACGCGGTTGCATTGTGGCCGCTTCGGCTGCCGCGGGCGCTCGCCGCGCTGTCCGGCGGGGTGATGCTGGCGGTGGCCGGCTGCATCCTCCAGCGCCTCACCGGCAATCCGATGGCCAGCCCCGAAGTGCTGGGCGTGAGCGCCGGCGCCGCCTGCGGGCTCACAATTGCGCTGTTCCTGCTCGCCGATTTCGGCCGTGTGGAACAGGCGCTGGCGGCATCGCTCGGGGCGAGCCTGGCGCTCCTCGCCATTCTGGCGCTGGCCCGCAGCGCGAAAGGCAGCCCGGAGCGGGTGATCCTCGCCGGCCTCGCCGTCGGCGCGCTGCTCGACGCGCTGGTCAGCGTGCTGATGGCGAGCGGCGACCCGCGTGCCGTGCTGCTGTTCAACTGGATGACCGGCTCGACCTATGGCGTCACCACCGACATGGCGGGCGCGAGCCTTCTGGCCGTTGTCGTACTGCTGGCGCTGCTGCCGCTGATTGTCCGCTGGCTCGACATCCTGCCCCTGGGCGGCGAGGCGGTTCGTGCGCTGGGCATGCCGCCGGGGCTCAGCCGCATCATGCTCCTCCTGCTGGCCGGTGTGGCCACCGCCATGGCCACGCTGCTGGTCGGGCCGCTGTCCTTTGTCGGGCTGATGGCGCCGCATCTGGCGCGCCTGATCGGCCTGCGCCGGCCGCTGGCCGAACTTTATGGAGCGGCGCTGATCGGCGCGCTGGTGATGGTGGCGGCGGACTTCATCGGCCGCAGCCTCGCCTTCCCCTGGCAACTGCCCGCCGGCCTCGTCGCCTCGATGATCGGCGCGCCGGCCTTTCTCTGGCTGCTTTCACGCAAACAGGCCTCCGCATGACACACGCCGCCATCCCGGACACCGTGACCTTCGACATCGCCCCGCGCGAGGGTGGCGCGCCATGGCGCATCTTCCTCTACCGTCCGCCGGGCGAGCCGCCGGCCGAGGGCTGGCCGGTGCTCTATTATCTCGACGCCAACGCGGTGGCGGGAACAGCGGCGGACATCCTGCGCGTGCAGGCCGCCTGGCCGCTTGGCACCGGTATCGACTGGGGTGTGATGGTCGGCATCGGTTACCCCACGGATGGCGCGTATGACAGCGTGCGCCGCTCCTGGGACATGGGCCCGCCGCCGGGCGAGACCTACCCGCCGCACACGCCGGACGGACCGCCCGTGCGCACCGGCGGCGCCGACCACTTCCTCGCCTTCATCGAGGAGGATTTGAAGCCTGAGATCACCCGCCGCGTGCCGATTAACCGCCGGCGTCAGGCGATTCTCGGCCATTCCTTCGGCGGCCTGTTCGTGCTCCACGCCCTGTTGCGCCGACCCGATGCCTTCGCGCGCTGGATTTCCGCGAGCCCGGCCATCTGGTGGGAAGGCGCGGGCATCGTCGACCGGGCCGAGGCGTTCCTCGCCGAGGGCCGGCGCGCCGATGGGCGGCTGCTGGTTCTGGCCGGGGAATATGAGCAGGCGCTCGCGCCCTTCCAGCGCGGCGCCGAGGACGAGGCCAAGCGCCTTTCCAGCTTCGAGGAGAGCCGCATCGTTGACAACAGCCGGGAGATGGCCGAGCGGCTGGCGCGTGCGCCGGGGCTCGCCGCGCAATTCCGGCTGATCGCGGGCGAGACGCATATGTCGGTGCTGCCCGCCTGCGTCAACGAAGCCATCCGCTTCGCCTTCGGCCGGGAGCCACGCGGATAAGCGTCGCGCGGTCTCTCGCCGCGCCGGGCCGGCAGGTGTCGACGATCAGGGGCCTGGGCGGAGATCGCTGTCGCCGTGTTGTCGATCACGCTGTCACGACCTTGGGCTTGATCCCAGACCTCTTCCTGCGAAGCATAATTTTTATCGCGATATTCTTTTTTGCGGTCAGAGCGGTTATATGAGGTTCCGAAGGAGCTGATGATGACCCAGAAAGAGAACCGCCCCGTGCCGCTGGATGACCAGCTCTGCTACGCGATCTATTCGGCGGGCATCGCCATTCAGCGCGTCTACAAGCCGCTGCTCGACGAACTGGGACTGACCTATCCGCAGTACCTCGTTCTCAACGTGCTCTGGCGTGAGGATGAACTGACGGTCGGCGGCATCGCCGAGCGGCTGGCGCTGGAATCCAGCACGTTGACACCCTTGCTCAAGCGGCTTGAAGCCGCCGGATTCCTGCGCCGAACGCGAAACCCCGAAAATGAACGGCAGGTCGTCGTCGCGTTGACCGATCAGGGGCGCGCCCTCCGCGCCCGGGCGGGTTGCCTCGGGGAATCCCTCCTCGTGGCATCCGGCCAAAGCCCGGCACATCTTGGTGAACTGAACCGGGACGTGAGAGAACTGCGCGACGCGATCTACACCCGCATCGATGGCTGGAACGCGCCTACCTGAATGATCGAGGTCCGCTCGCGCTGCTCCTCCATCCGGCATAATTCGTCAGCCATGGCAGCGCCCCCGGCTCACGTGGAACCAAATGCACTATCAGACGCGAGGCTGCATTTAGCCGTGTCCTGAGCCTAGAGATCTGCCTCCGGCCTCGCCGCCAAGTCCTGCAAGGTGTGCTGAAGGGCGGGTATGGCTGGGTTGGTGTTGCCCGGACGCCAGATGGCGTGCAACTCGACGGTAGGGGAGGCCCCGGTTGCGAGGGGGCGTAGCGCCACGCCCTCGAAGCGCAGATTGCGCGCGGCGCGGGGCACAAGAGCCACGCCGAGGCCGGCCTTCACCAGGCCGAGGATCGAGTGGACCTGGCTGATGTGCTGCACATAGCGCGGGGTGATGCCGGCGGTGGCGAACAAGGTCGCCAGAAGGTCGTAGAAGTAACGGGCCTCATAGGGCGAATAGGTCACCATGGGTTGCCGGTCGAGATCGGCCAGCTGAACCTCGCCGGCGCCGGTGAGGGGATGACCTTCGGGTGCGGCCATCATCAGCGGTTCACGCACGACGCAGAGCGAGACCACCTCGCGGCGGTTGAAGGTGGGGCGAACGAGGCCGACATCGATGAGGCCGGAGGTGAGCGACTCGAACTGGTCGGTCGACACCATCTCCTTCAGCACAAGGTCGATGCCGGGCGCCGCCGCGCGGAACCGGGTGATGAGGCGCGGCAGGAAATCGTAGCCGGAGGCGGCGGTGAAGCCGAGCGTGATCGAGCCCACATCGCCGCTCGCCGTCCGCCGCGCCGCCAGCGCCGCACCTTCGGCAAGGCGCAGCAGGCGCCGCGCCTCGGGCAGAAAGCTGTGACCGGCGCGGGTGAGGCTGACTGAGCGGCTTGTGCGCTCCAGCAGCTTCACGTCGAGCGTATGCTCAAGGAGCTGGATCTGCCGGCTGAGTGGCGGCTGGGTCAGATTGAGGCGCGCCGCCGCCCGGCCGAAATGCAGTTCTTCGGCAACGGCGACAAAGCAGCGGAGATGGCTGAGCTCAAACATTGATCTAAAAATGGCATTGATCAATGCAGAGAACAACTCATTCCCGCATCGAAAGCACCCTAGATTGACGATGGAGGCAGCAACCGCCTCCCAATGACAAGCAAGGCGCAACGTCGCCATCGCCACTCCCTGGAGGTAACGCCAATGAGCCTTCGCATTCTCAAGGCGGCCGCGGCCGCTCTCGCCCTCTCCGTTCTTGCGCCCGCCCTTGCCCCGACCCCGGCGGCGGCCCAGAGCTTCGACCGCCCGGTACGCATCGTCGTGCCCTTCGCCCCTGGCGGCACGTCCGACATCCTCGCCCGCCTGATCGCGCCCAAGCTCTCCGAGGCCGTGGGCCAGCCCGTGGTGGTGGAGAACAAGCCGGGCGCAGCCGGCAATATCGGCGCCGACGCGGTCGCCAAAGCGCGGCCGGATGGTCATACGCTGCTGCTGATGGATATCGGCTCGCTCGCCATCGCGCCGAGCCTGTTCCCGGATCTGTCCTACAATGTCGAGGCCGACCTCGCCCCCGTCGGCATGGTCATGTTCGGCCCCTATGTGCTGGCGGTGAACCCCGCCGTGCCGGCCAAGAACGTCGCCGAGCTGGTCGCCTATGCCAAGGCCAATCCGGGCAAGCTGGCGGTCGCCAATTCCGGTGTCGGCGCGCTCAACCACATCACCGCCGTGGCACTCGCCCGCGATCTCGGCATCGAGTGGAAGAATGTGCCCTATAAGGGCGGCGCGGCGGCCTCCCGCGCGGTGGTTTCCGGCGAGAGCACGGTCATCATCAATGGCGCGACGGCGACGCTCCCCTTCGTCACCAATGGCCAGCTCGTCGGCATCGCGGTGACCGGCGACGAGCGTCTGGCGGCGCTGCCCAATGTCGAGACGTTCAAGGAAGCCAAGCTCCCGCTTAGCGACGCCGGCACCTGGCAGGGCCTGCTGACGACCGGCAAGACGCCGCCCGAGGTGGTCGCCAAGCTCAATGCCGAGCTGAACAAGATCCTCGCTTTGCCGGAGATCAAGGAAAAGATCGCCGAGCAGGGCGGCTCGGTGCGTCCCGGCTCGCCGGAGAACGTCAAGACCTGGCTCGCGACCAACATCAAGAGCTGGGGCGATATCGTCCGCGCCGCCGACATCAAGACCAACTGAGCGGGACGCGCCGTGACCCGCCGCCGCTTCGACTGGCCGGACCTTGCGTTCGGCGCCTTCCTCATCGCCGTGGCGGCGGGCACCCTCGTCGCCACGCGCGGGCTCAACGGTGGCACCGCCGCCGATATGGGGCCGGGCTACATGCCCCGCGCCATCGCGCTGATCCTGCTGGCCTTCGGCCTGTTCTTCGCCGGGCGTGGCCTGCTGCGCGGCCATGTCGGCATCGAGCCGGTTCAACTGCGCCCCATCCTCGGCGTCGGCGTGGCGGTCGGCGTCTTCGCGCTGCTGATCGAGAATGCGGGCCTCGCGCTCGCCTCCTTCGCCGCCATCCTCATCGCTGCCGCCGCCAGCCGCGAGAGCCGCTTTTTCGAGGTGATCGTTTTCGGCCTCGCGGTCACGGTTGGCGCGGTGCTGCTGTTCATCAAGGCATTGGCACTGCCCGTTTCCATCTGGCCCTGGTGAGTCCTGAGACGCCATGGAACTCTTCGACAACCTCCTCCTGGGACTCTCGACCGCGCTGCAGTGGAACAACCTGTTCTATTGCCTGATCGGCGTGGTGATCGGCACCGCCATCGGCGTGCTGCCGGGCATCGGGCCGATCCCGACCGTGGCGCTGCTGCTGCCCTTCACCTTCGGCCTCGCGCCCGCCTCGGCGCTCATCATGCTCGCCGGCATCTTCTACGGCGCTCAATATGGCGGCTCGACCACGGCGATCCTGGTCAATGTGCCCGGCGAGACCTCCTCGGTCGTTACCTGCCTCGACGGGCATGAGATGGCCAAGCAGGGCAGGGCGGGCCCGGCGCTTGCCATCGCCGCCATCTCGTCCTTCTTCGCCGGCACCGTGGCGACGATCGTGATCGCCGTGCTGGCTCTGCCGCTGGGGGCGCTGGCGCTGAAATTCACCGCCGTCGAATATTTCAGCCTGCTGGTGCTCGGCCTGTTCGCCGCCGTCATTCTCGCGCACGGCTCGGTGTCCAAGTCGCTCGCCATGGTGTTTCTCGGCCTGCTCATCGGCACGGTGGGCATCGACGTGAATTCCGGTGTGGCGCGCATGACCTTCGGCGTCCCGGCGCTGGCGGACGGGCTGGATTTCGTGCCGGTCGCCATGGGCATGTTCGGCCTCGCCGAGATCATCGCCAATCTGGAGCGCCCGGCCGTGCGGCAGGTGGTGAGCCAGAAGCTGCGCGACCTTGTTCCCTCGCGGGCCGACCTCAAGGCGGCCTTTCCGGCCATGCTGCGCGGCACGTTCATCGGCTCGGCGCTTGGCGTGCTTCCGGGCGGGGGAGCGGCGCTGCCGCCCTTCACCGCCTATGCGCTGGAGAAGAAGCTCGCCAAGGATCCCTCGCGTTTCGGCAAGGGCGCCATCGAGGGTGTCGCCGGGCCGGAGGCCGCCAATAATGCCGGTGCGCAGACCAGCTTCATCCCGCTGCTGACGCTCGGCATTCCCGCTAACGCACTGATGGCGCTGATGATCGGCGCGCTGATGATGCAGGGCATCCAGCCCGGCCCGCAGGTGATGACCGAGCAGCCCGAACTGGTCTGGGGCGTCATCGCCTCCATGTGGACGGGCAATCTGATGCTGCTGATCATCAACCTGCCATTGGTGGGCCTGTGGGTCTCCATGCTGAAGATCCCGTATCGGCTGCTCTTTCCCGCCATCGTGCTGTTCTGCTGCATCGGCACCTACGGCATCTCCAACAGCGCCTTCAATGTCTGGCTGATGCTGGGCTGCGCGGTGGTCGGCTATTTCTTCATCAAGGTCGGTGTCGAGCCGGCGCCGCTGCTGCTCGGCCTCGTGCTGGGTCCGCAGCTGGAGGAGAATTTCCGCCGGGCCATGCAACTCGCCGATGGCGACCCGTCGGTGTTCGTCACCCGGCCGATCAGCGCGCTACTGCTCGCCATCGTCGCGATCATGCTGCTCGCCATGCTTTCGCCAGCGGTGCTGAAGACGCGCAAGCGCGCGCTCGCCGAGTAGCGACCCGATCCCTCCATCCGCCTCATCACGACAAGGACGCTCACCGTGGACCTGCCCGTCAATAGCTTCAAACGCGGCCTCACGGCCGGTCGCCAGCAGATCGGCTTCTGGAACAGCATGGCGAGCCCGACCGCCACCGAGATTCTGGCGGGTTCCGGCTTCGACTGGCTGATCATCGATGGCGAGCACGCCCCCAACGATGTGCCCGGCGTGCTCTCGCAGCTTCATGCGGTGATGGAGACCCCGACGCACCCCATCGTGCGCATCCCCGTCAACGATCCCATCGTGTTCAAGCGTTTCCTCGACATCGGGACGCTTACCTTCCTCGTGCCGATGGTCGAGACGGTGGAGCAGGCGCAGGCGGCGGTGGCGGCGACCCGCTTTCCGCCTCACGGCATTCGCGGCTTTGCCGGCGCAGCGCGGGCCTCGCGCTATGGTCGCGTTGCGAACTACCATGCCCGCGCTCATGAGGAGATCTGCATCCTCGTGCAGATCGAGACCAAGCAGGCGCTCGACAACATCGAGGCCATCGCGGCGGTGGACGGGATTGACGGCCTGTTCGTCGGGCCGGGCGACCTATCGTCGGACCTCGGCTATCTCGGCGACCAGGGCAATCCCTACATCGTCGAGCTGATCGAGGGCGCGCTGCACCGCATCCTTGCCACCGGCAAGCCGGCCGGCATTCTCACCGGCGACGAGACCCTGGCGCGGCGCTACATGGCGGCGGGTAGCACCTTTACGGCGGTCGGCATCGACACCGGCACGCTGGCGCGCAGCACCGAGGCCATCGCGAAGAAGTTCAAGGCCTGAGACCGGTTCAACGAGCGAGGAAAAGACGATGGCGAAGGTTGGATTTGTCGGTCTCGGCATCATGGGCGCGCCCATGGCCGGCCACCTCATCGACGCGGGTCACGAGCTCTATCTCTACGACATCAAGCCGGTTCCGGCCGAACTGACCGGTAAGGGCGGCGTCGCCTGCGCGACCGGCACGGATGTGGCGAAGAACGCCGACATCATCATCACCATGGTGCCGGATACCCCGCATGTGGCGGCGGCGCTGTTCGGTGAGAACGGCGTGGCGGCGGGC
>NZ_JAHCQH010000022.1 GCF_018449475.1 Ancylobacter radicis
TGCTGGAGCCTATCGGTAACATCCCGCCGGCCGAAGCCGAGGAGCGCTACTACGTCATGCTCGGTGAGCAGAAAATGGCGGCGTGACTTAAACCAAATGGCCTCCGGTGAAGTCGGGGCGGTTCACGTGTGCGTTAGATCAGCACCCGCTCAACCTCGTCCAGCGTCACCTCATCCGACCGCCGGTCATAAAGCTGGGTAGTACGCGTCGACGAATGGTTCGCCATGGCGGCCGCTCGCTCAAGCGTCCCGCCATTCTTCAGGTAGGCCGTGATGCCGGTCGCCCGGAACGTGTGGTTCCCGACCTTGGTGCCGATCCCGGCCGCTGCCGCACGCCGTCCGATCATCGCATAGGCATTGGCTTGGGGGAGAGGGCTCTGCGTCAGCTCGCCCGTGCCACGCCCGATCGTGCGGAACAGCGGCCCGCGCGGATCCTCTCCCAGCCCGCAGCCGTCGATGTAGGCGTGCAGATAGGTTTCAAGGTTGTGGTGGCAGGGCATCTCGTGCCGCTTGCCACCCTTCTCGTGCAGCCTCACCCACAGGCGCCGGTTCTGCACATAGACGTCCTCGACCTTCATCGCGAGCGCCGCACCCACCCGCGCGAAGGAATAGACCATCAGGCCGATAAGCGCTCGGTCCCGCAGGCCGATGGGCGTGGTCACGTCGATCGCGTCCAGCAGCGTTCGCGCCTCCTCCGGTGCGAGTACCGGCGTGCGCCCCCGCTTCACGATGTGCGAGGGGCCGCGCACCGACGCGGCAGGGTTCACCGGCACCACCTGCCCGGTCACTAGCCAGTCGAACAGATGGCGCACCGCAGCCAACCGCTGCTTGGCGGTCGGCGCAGCGTGCGAGCGGGTCTGCATTTCCACCCAGGCGGAAACGTGCAGCGGGCGGATCTCGCCCAGCCCCGATACGCCCTGATCCGCGCACCATGTCAGGAAGTCGGTCACGGCGCGGCCGTAGGCGCGGCGGGTGTGCGGATTGCGGATGTTCGCGGTGAAAAAGTCGAGGAAGCGCATCTGGGCGCGGTCGCAGGCAGCTGCGACAAGCAAGGGCAGTGCCGGGCTCACGATGCGGGTGAGCTGGTTCATTGACTACGCTCACAAAAGGTTACTGCGAACCAGGGAGGCATAATGTTGTCAGGCTGAGGCCTACCCTCTAGCCCAACACCGCCATCGGTCTCGAAGCTATGCCAATGGTCGATTACGTACTCCTGCTCAACGACCTGTTGGACCTGTCTCTGACTGGCGCCGAATGCCCCGGGAGGCGGCCCCCCGACGCTTACCGTGCCTTCGATCCGGACAAGGCGAATTGGAGACGGAATATCCATGGGACCAGTTCGGCCTCGATGGATATGGGGCGGCAATTCAGCTGGACTGAGTGGATGCTGCTCTTTGCCGCCAATCTGACCCTCAGCGCGCTCCTTCAGTAGCGTGCCATCCGAATTGCGCCCTTGCCCCGATCCGATGAGAAAACGCCCTTTTGTAATCTCTGAGACACGCCATCCCGGTGCAGGGCAATTAACTCCCTTGATCACCAAAATAGCATCCACGGGCAGTTCCGACGGTTGGGTGACCCCACCCAACGCTCGTATCAAACCGCCTCCGGTCAGCCACGCCCAAGACGCGGCTATGGTAACGACAACCGCAGCTACGGCAGCAGCCGCTGCGGCTTTCCATAGATGATCCATCAGCGCCTTACGCCCTTGCGCAAAGAAGTCGGCCTTACCCTCTTCGGGCGGAGGAGCTGAACCTTTGACCTCACCTCCTGGCTGCGTCTCACCAATCATCACCCATCCCCAGACATATGATAAAGGACATTATCATACATTTAGGCGTGCGATAACGCCTTCGGTTTGATGGGGAAGCCGCGCCGAGGAAATCCAAGTGACAACAGTTGGCGAATCGACGGTAAACGTGACAGAGTAACTATCTAAGGTTGCGAGGGTGCTCGATGTCTAGCGATTGCTTCCTTTGTCAGGGTGGTCATAAATCAACGTGACCCTGGAGGCTCCAGATATAGGCTGCGGATTATCCGCATGGGGGAAGTGTTCGCCCGACCGGCAGAACTTTCATCATCTCGCCCATCACTCTGCGGATGTCGCTGCGGCACTTCTTATTTTGTTAGATCAGCCCATAATTCGGCGCGCGGCTGATGCGGCGCTTGGGCGTGAATTGGACGAGGTAGAATTGCGGGCGCTTACCGCGCTCGCCTTTCTGCACGACATCGGAAAATTGGCACCAGGTTTTCAAGCCAAGGGTTGGGTGGGCCAGCATAACGTCCCATTTCGCGGCCACCTGGAATGCGGGTGGCTCTGGACCCGAACGCTAGATGCGCAGTCATTGGCCGGAGCGGCCCGCCATCTGGCGCGCTGGTCCGAAATCCGCATTTGGTTGTTGGTCTTGTTTGCCCATCACGGCCGCCCCGTCCCCGCGCCGGGTTCAGGATTAGCCAGCCCGTTCTATACGCCTCGCGATATCGCTTATGACTGGAAGGTAGAAGAAGAACGGATGGGTGAAGCGTTGCTTGCCTGGTTCCCCGATTTCGCTGAGCTTCTGCCTCCCCCTGCCTCGCCCCGGCTCGTGCATTTCTTCTGCGGCCTTATCACCCTCGCGGATTGGATCGGGTCGGACCAGCGTGCCTTCCCCTTCGAGCCGACGTTCCGGCCAGATTACTGGGCCACCGCACAGGCGCGGGCGGTACAGCGCATTCGTGACATCGGATTTTCGCGGGAGGGACTGAGCCTTCGTGGATCCCCGGGCTGGGCGCTGATCTCCGACCATGCGGCGCCGCGGCCGGCACAGGCAGCGGCCGGAGCGATGCCGCTGCAGGAGCGACTTGTTCTGCTGGAAGCTGAGACGGGAGCCGGCAAGACGGAAGCCGCGCTTTGGCGGTTTGTCTCCCTGGTGGCGGCCGGAGAGGTCGACGCGCTCTATTTCGCCGTTCCCACCCGTGCGGCGGCGCGACAGCTTCAGCGTCGGGTAAACGACGCTCTGGAACGCATGTTCGTTGATCCGCCGGAGGCGGTACTGGCCATTCCCGGTCAGGTAAAGGCCGGTGAAGCCTCGGGCGCCCGGCTTCCTGATTTCACCATGCTGTGGGACGACGAGAAAGATTTACCGGCCCGCTGGGCCGCTGAACATGCCGCACGCTTTCTCGCCTCCCGCGTGGCTGTGGGCGCGGTCGACCAGGTGGCGCTCGGCGGACTTCAGGTCAAATACGCGCATTTGCGCGGTACGACGTTGAGTCGGGCACTGCTCGTCATCGACGAGGTGCATGCGTCCGACGCTTACATGACCACGATCCAAACGGCGATGGCGCGTGACCATATCTCGCTGGGCGGCCATGTCATGCTGATGTCCGCGACCCTGGGGGCCGTCGCGCGGGCGCAATGGTTCGAACAGCCGGTGGGTAACTACGCCAGCGAGGCGGCTGTGCCTTATCCCGCCATCTGGACATCCCGCGGTGTGCAGCCCGTTGAGGCGGAGGTCGGAGCGGGCAAGACGGTGCATGTGCGGGCGTCGGCAGGCTGGACGGGTGACGACGCGGCCCGCCTTGCCACAGATATGGCGCGGCAGGGCGCGCGCGTGCTTGTGATCCGAAACACGGTGGCGCGGGCTCAGGAGACCTATGCGGCCTGCCGGGCTCAAGCGACTGACTGGCTGTTGCAGGTCAACGGCATCCCGACCCTTCATCATGGCAGGTTCGCAGCGGAAGATCGGGCGCGGCTCGATGAGGCGGTCGAACAGGCGATTGGCAAGGGCAGTCCCGTCGGCAGCCGCATCGTCATCGGCACGCAGACGCTGGAACAGTCGCTGGATCTGTGCGCTGATCTGCTGATCACGGACCTGTGCCCGATGGATGTGCTGCTTCAGCGCATCGGTCGCCTGCACCGTCATCGGCGCCCCCGTCCAGCGGGCTTCGAGGTGGCGCGCGCCGTGGTGCTCACGCCCCCGGACGGTCTCGATGGGTTAACGCGCAGGGCGGACAACGGGCTCGGTGCTTATAGCGATGGCGCGACGCTCAGCGGCATCTATCTCGACGTGCCGGGCCTCGCGGCGACCTTGGACGAGATCGACGCGCGGCCGGTCTGGCACCTGCCGGCCATGAATCGCGCGCTGGTGGAAGCCGCGACGCACCCCGAGGCGCTGGAGGCGGTCGCTGAGCGGCGGGGATGGCAGGATTACAGCCAGAGGGTAAGCGGCAAACGGCTCGGCGATCGCGCCACCGCCCGTCTCGGTCTTCTCGACCGCGCGCAGCCGCTGGCCGAATTCCCTGATGACGAGACCTTGCGCACCCGCCTTGGCGAGGATGGCGTGGTGCTCCGGTTGCCGGAGGACACACCGGGAGCGTTCGGTCTTCCCGTCTCGGTACTGGCAATCCCTGCCCGTTGGTCGCGTGGGCTGACGGGCGAGGAAGAGGTCGTGGTGGAAGAGAGCGGGCCGCCGCTGCGGCTGAAGCTGGCCGACCGCGTGATGATTTACGGGCCGGCAGGGTTGAGCCGTGGGGGAACCGACAAAGGATGATGCGCAACCTTCTCCTCGCCCCTCTCATCGAGACAAACGCCGGTGGGCACAGCCTGCCCGGCCTGTTCGCCGCCATGGTACGGGGCGAGGTGACCGGCTTTCCGGCATTGCGCCCGCATCAGCGGCCGGCGCTGCATATGTTTCTGGTCCAGCTCGCTGTGCTGGCGCTCGACGCCGCGGGCGCACGCGATCTGCCGCAGCATGAGGCGACGTGGCGGAAGGCGCTGCGCGGGCTGACGCCGGATTTCCCCGACGATGAGCCCTGGTGCCTCAGTGTCGACGATCGCGCCAAGCCAGCCTTCCTGCAGCCGCCCGATCCCGGCGGGCTGAAATGGTCGCCCGTCGCCACGCCGGACGCGCTCGACATGCTGGTCACCTCGCGCAATCACGATGTGAAGCGCGAGATCGCCCGCGAGGGCGCTCCGCAGGACTGGTTCTTCGCTCTTATCAGCCTACAGACGATGGAAGGTTTTGGCGGGGCGGGAAATTACGGCATAGCCCGGATGAATGGCGGCTCCTCCTCGCGCGTAATGATCGGCCTCGCGCCGGCCCGCCCGGGCTCGGCGGAAGTCGATCCCTCGCTGTGGTGGCAACGCGATGTGCGTCGGCTGCTGGAAACCCGGTCGGGTCTCCGAGGGCCGGCGCTGTTGTGGCTGGAGCCCTGGCCGGAAGGTCGCTCCCTGGGGCTCGACACGCTGGATCCGCTGTTCATCGAAGTGTGCCGGCGCATTCGCCTGACCAAGCGGGCGGGACAGCTTCTGGCCGAGCGGAGCACTTCCAAGGCCGCGCGCCTTGCGGGGAAGGAGTCGAAGGGCAAAACCGGCGACCCCTGGGCGCCGCTCCATGTCGCGGAGGGCAAGGCGCTCACCTTGGGCGAACGCGACTGGACCTGCGACATGCTGGTGACGCTGCTGTTCAAGGGGGACGGGCGCGAATGGAAAGTGCCGCTACTGGCCCGCCCTGCGCCGGGCGAGGAGGCGACACCGCTGCTGCTCATTGCCGAGGCCTTTGCGCGGGGCAACTCGAAGACCGACGGCTTCCGGTCCCGCGTCATCCCGGTGCCGCGCGCCGTTGTCACGGATTTCCTTGGTCCGCGCCCGGTGGCGGTGGCCGAAGAACTGCTCGCGGACATCGCTGCCATCGACGTGGCGCTGCGCGACGGCCTCGCGCTGATTGCCGCCGGCGGCGACCGCGACAAGGTTGGCAAATCGCACTACGCGCGCACCGGCCCAGCCCGCGCCGCGCTGCGCCGCGCCGCCGACCGGCTGTTCTTTCCCGAGCTTTGGAGACGGGTCGCCGCGACATCGGATGCCGAATTCGGCCGCCTGCGCCTTGCCTTCCTGGAAGCACTCGCCGGATTGGCGCGGCGGGAATTCCGGACCGCCCGGGACACCATTCCCTGCGCCAGCATTCAACGCCCGCGCGCGGAGGTGCGCGGCGCGGCTCGTCTCGAGGCGCGGCTTGCCGGGGCGATGGAGAAATTCAAGCAACCGGAGGCAGCCCATGGCTGACGACAGCGACGCTATCGCCCGGATCGCCCTTGGCATTGCCGGGGCACTCGGCGCGACCGACCCCGGCGAGAAGGCGCAGGCGCGGCGCATGGATGAGCAGGGCGCGCCGCTGTTCTGGCGGCAAGTGGCGCGGCTTGGCATCTCCCCCTCGCAGGAGCAGCTCTGGCTGCGCTTTACCCGCATGGTGGCGTTGCTGACGCCGGCCAGCGCCACGGAGTCGATTCATCAGTCCGGCCGTCGTCTCGGTGCCGTGCTGGCCGATGGCGGCGATGCCGGCGCCGATCTCCGGGCCTCCAGTCGGCCGTTTCTCTCCGAACAGCGGCTGGCCCGCCTGCTCGCCAGCCGCGACGAGGCACGGCTGGAAGCGCTGGAGCGCGCCATCCGCATGGTTGGCCGCTCCCGCCCCCGGCTCGACGTGGTGAGCCTCGCGCGCACCGTGATGAGCGCCGAGAGCAACGCGCTCGCCCGCGACTATTACGCCCGCATTGACAGAAGCCCCGCCCGGGAGGTCGAACATGCCTGAGCCCCGTTTCCTGCAGATCCATTTTCTCGCCCCCTATACGGCGGCCCTGCTGAACCGCGACGATGCCGGCCTCGCGAAGCGGCTGCCGTATGGCGGCGCCATGCGCACCCGTGTCTCCTCGCAATGCCTCAAGCGCCACTGGCGTCTCGCCGACGATCCGCACGCGCTGGCGGCGCTGGCCGCAGATGCAGCATCGTTCCGCTCCCGCGAGATCATCGACCGCCGGGTGCTGGAAGGCTGGACGCAGGGCGTTGACGAGGGCGTGGTGAAGCCCATCCGCGAGGCGCTGCTGGTCGCCGTCTATGGCGACAAGGGTGCCGACAAGAAGTCGCGTCAGACGCTGCTGCTGGGCGAGGCCGAGATCGCCTTTCTCACCGCCGAGGCGCGCCGGCTTGTCGTTGCCGCCGCGGGCGATGCAAAGGCGGCCGACGAGTTGGCGAAGGAATGGCGCAAGTCCGACAAGGCCAATCTCAAGGCACTGGGCGAGGGCGCGAAACTCCCCGGCGGTCTGACCGCCGCCTTGTTCGGGCGCATGGTCACCTCCGACCCGCGCGCTAACATCGATGCGCCGGTTCATGTCGCGCACGCCTTCACCGTCCATGCGGAGGAGGCGGAAAGCGATTATTTCATCGCCGCCGACGATCTCGCCCGCGAAGAGGAGACGGGCGCCGACACCATTCAGGAGACCGAACTGACATCAGGCCTGTTCTACGGTTATGTCGTGGTCGACATTCGCGGCTTGCTCTTCAATCTCGCGGGCGATGCCGAGCTGGCCGGCGCAGTGCTGCACAATCTTCTCTATCTCATCGCCGAGGTCTCTCCGGGTGCCAAGCTCGGCTCGACGGCGCCCTATTCCCGCGCCTCGTTCCTTCTGGTGGAAGCCGGCGACCGCCAGCCCCGGTCGCTGGCCGAAGCGTTCCGTGATCCGTGCGCGGCGCAGGCGGGCGTCGCCATCCGGCGGCTCGCCGATCATCTGACCCGCCTCGACGAGGCCTATGCGACCGGTGAGACACGGCGTTTTCTCTCGCTGGCGAACACCGATATTCCCGGCGCCGAACGCGGCGCGCTGGCCGATCTCGCGCATTTTGCCGGCACGCTGCCGCAGGCGTTCGCGGAACCCGCCGCATGACCCGTCGCTGGCTGCATCTGCGCCTTGTGGCTCCCCTCATGGCCTTTGGTGATGTCGCCATCGACCATGTCGGGCCGACGCGCGACTTTCCCTCCGCCTCCGCGCTAACGGGCCTGCTTGGCAACGCCCTCGGTTGGCGACGCGAGGATGGGGCGGCGCACCAGTCCTTGCAGGACAGGCTCATTTTCGGCGCACTTGTTGCCCGGCCAGGCCATTTGCTGACGGACATCCAGAACGCCAAGCTGGAGGCGAACGACCGCGGCTGGACCACGTGGGGCAAACCGGACGAACGGGCGGGCGCAACCTATGATTCGCCGCACCGCCGCCGCCGCGACTTTCTTGCCGACCACGACTGCCGCGTCGTGCTCCGGCTGCGCGACGCCCCGGAGGGTCCCGATCTTGACGCTCTAGCGGCAGCACTCGACCGGCCGGCGAGGCCGCTCTTCATCGGCCGCAAGCCCTGCCTGCCCGCCGCTCCCCTTGTTGCCGGATGGGTCGAAGGGGTGGATGTTCGTGCTGCCCTCGCCGCGCTCGGGTTGGGAGGCCGCGCACTCTGGCCGGCCGACGAAGAGGGCGGCACCCGCCGCGATGTCGCCGACCGGCGCAACTGGCAGACCGGGCTTCATGGGGGCGCCTCCCGGGTGAGCGAGGGAGAAATCGCATGAGCCTGCATCTGGTGGAGGCGCCGATTGCCTTGCGCGACCTGCATCTGTGGGCCGGCGCGCGGCGGTTGGTGGCGAAGGGATCCGGCGGAAGCGGCATTGATGAAGGGGTTATGCTGCATCATCTGTTGGGCGAGACCTTTGGCCCGGCCGCCTTGCAGCCTTTCCGCCTTCTTGTGGCCGAAGGCGGACAGGCGGCGACGCTCTACGCCTATGCCGCACAGGACGCTGAGGGGCTGCGCCAAACGGCGCTCGCGAGCCTGACGCCCGGACAGCACGCCGTCATCCGGCTCGATCGTCTGCGATCCATTCCCCGACCCACCTCAATCTGGCGGGAAGGTCAGCGCATTGGCTTCGATGTGCGCCTGCGCCCGGTGGTGCGGCTGCGCAACGATAGTACCGGCCAGACCGAGACGGGGGAGGCCGTATCGCTGCGCAAGGGTGCCGAGGTTGACGCCTTTCTCGCGCGCAGCCTGCGCACCGGGGTGGACAATCCAAGCCCGCCGGACCGCACGACGGTCTATCTCGACTGGCTGGCGGAGCGTCTCGCCGGGGCGGCTCAGCTTGAGACGGAAACGACCCGCCTCGTCGGCTTCCGGCGGCAGGTTGTTATCCGCAACGCGCGGCGGCTCGAAGGGCCTGATGCGACCGTGCACGGCACGCTGATCGTTACCGACACCGAAGCCTTCGCCCGTGTGCTGGCGGCAGGCATCGGCCGTCACCGGGCCTATGGCTATGGCATGCTTCTGCTGCGCCCGCCGCAACGCCGGCCCGGGGGCTAAGAGGAGAGGGTCATGCTGCTGGGACGCCTCGGCCTGGAGACAGCCCGTCTGCCCCATGCCGACCGGCACGGGCTGCTGCTGCTCGACCGCGGCGCGCTGACGGTCGAGGCAGGCTGCCTGCGCTTCGCCTCTGCCGGTGGCGGGGCGGTGGAGCGTGGCGACTACACCATCCCCCACCAATCCATTTCTCTGCTCCTGCTGGGGCCCGGCTCCATGGTAAGCCACGATGCACTGCGGCTGCTTGCCCGGCACGGGGCTGGGCTGGCGGCCGTGGGCGATGACGGCGTGCGCCTCTACACGGCACCGCCGCTGATGCCGGATTTTTCTCATCTCGCCCGTCGTCAGGCCGAGCTGTGGGCCGATGCCAATCGCGGCCGGCTGGACGTGGCCCGACGCATGTATGCTTGGCGGCTGGGCGAGGTGCTGCCCCATCGCGATATCGCGGTGCTCCGGGGCATTGAAGGGGCGCGGGTGAAAGCGCTTTATGCCAATCTCGCCCAGCGCTTCGGCCTTGCCTGGAAGGGGCGGCGCTACGACCGGGCCGATCCTCTGGCCGCCGATCTGCCAAACCAGGCACTCAACCATGCCGCAAGCGCTGTGGAGGGAGCCGCGGCGATTGCCGTGACCGCAACCGCGACCATTCCTCAGCTCGGCTTTGTTCACGAGGATTCCGGTCAGAGCTTCGTGCTTGATGTCGCCGATCTGTTTCGGGACGCGATCACCGTGCCGTGCGCCTTTCGGGCGGTCGGAGTGCAGAAGAAGGCACCTCATCTGTCGATCGAACGCGTCACGCGGCGGCTTGTCGGCGAGACGCTGCGCCGCGAGGACGTGATCGCGGCTATGATTGACCGCATCAAGGCATTGTTTTCGGCCGAAGCCAGCGGCGATGCACCGATGCGGCGAGCCCGCAAGGCGACGGCGGGGGACCGTGCACGGCTCGAACAGGAAATCACGAGGCCCGATGATGCCCATGACCGTAGTGGTGACGCGTGATGTGCCCGATCGCTATCGCGGCTTTCTGTCCTCCGTCATGCCGGAGGTTGCACCGGGCGTCTATGTCTCGCCGGAGCTTTCCCGAGCGGTGCGCGAGCGCGTCTGGAGCGTGCTGAACGACTGGTGGGGAACGCAGCCCGGCGGCTCCGTGGTGATGACCTGGCGGGACAGCGCGAGCGCCGGCCAGCTTGGCCTCGCCATGCTCGGAACCCCGCCGGTAGAGCTGGCGGACCTCGATGGCGTTCTGGTCGTGCGCAGGAAACCGTCTGCCAGCGCTGCTGCGTAAGCGCATTGCGGACAGCCATACGCACCTCTGTTGTTTGAAATTGTAAGTGTATGGAATAACCTAGCCCTCAGAGGCTCCCCCGCCCATGCGGGGATGGACCCCTGCTCGGGCTGCTCGGCGTGCTGGCGCTTACGGCTCCCCCGCCCATGCGGGGATGGACCTGTGACCGACCTCGCCATCATCGAGGCGCGCGAGGCTCCCCCGCCCATGCGGGGATGGACCTGACCAAGACCTACCGCATGATCGCGCTTTGCGGGCTCCCCCGCCCATGCGGGGATGGACCCCGGCTGCTGGCGAACGTGCCGCCCGGCTCGTCGGCTCCCCCGCCCATGCGGGGATGGACCCGCATGGGGAAATTACGACGTTGAGCTGGGATAGGCTCCCCCGCCCATGCGGGGATGGACCCTTCATCCCCGAACGCGAGAAACCCGAATGAGCGGCTCCCCCGCCCATGCGGGGATGGACCCCGTGATTGATGTGGACCGCATCGGCCGCAAGGGGCTCCCCCGCCCATGCGGGGATGGACCCGCGCAGCTTTGGGAGCGCGACCCGCTCGATTGGGCTCCCCCGCCCATGCGGGGATGGACCCGTGCAAGATGGCACGCTGCTGCCGATCACGGCGGCTCCCCCGCCCATGCGGGGATGGACCCTTCAAATGGGCGTCCGGCGGCTTTTACCTTCGGGCTCCCCCGCCCATGCGGGGATGGACCCGTGGCAAGAAAGCCCCGCGCGCCGCGGACAGCGGCTCCCCCGCCCATGCGGGGATGGACCCTGCGCCCGACCAAACGGGCATCGGCGGCGATTGGCTCCCCCGCCCATGCGGGGATGGACCCTACGTGGACAAGGCGGCTCTGGGCTGATCATGGGCTCCCCCGCCCATGCGGGGATGGACCCCATTCGCACGGGCTTGCCGTTGGCGGCCTCCGGGCTCCCCCGCCCATGCGGGGATGGACCCTGCAGGACGGGCCGGCGAACTCCGTGTTCGTCGGCTCCCCCGCCCATGCGGGGATGGACCCGTCATCCCCTTCGCGCGCGGGGGAGTCGTGTCGGCTCCCCCGCCCATGCGGGGATGGACCCTATGACAGCAGCTATACCGAGGCGGAACTCAAGGCTCCCCCGCCCATGCGGGGATGGACCCGCGACGACGGTTAGCGGGCTCGACTTCGCCAAGGCTCCCCCGCCCATGCGGGGATGGACCCTCGGGATAGAGGCCACGGTGCTCCTGGCTTTGGGCTCCCCCGCCCATGCGGGGATGGACCCCGACATCACCGAACGCGACTTCCTGATCAACAGGCTCCCCGCCCATGCGGGGATGGACCCGGGCTTCGCAATGCAGACGTGCCCGCCGTGGCGGCTCCCCCGCCCATGCGGGGATGGACCCGTGCCGTCCGGCGCGGTGATGGCGCCGAGCATGGCTCCCCCGCCCATGCGGGGATGGACCCGAAAAGCTGCCGGTCATGTCCTCGATGTCGCGGGCTCCCCCGCCCATGCGGGGATGGACCCGGCAGGATCGCGCCAGCCGCGCGGGTGTAGGGGGCTCCCCCGCCCATGCGGGGATGGACCTTTCTCGATCAGGAATTCACGCAGGCGCCGGAAGGCTCCCCCGCCCACGCGGGGATGGACCCCTGGCCGGAGGTGCTCGCCGCCACGGTCAAGCGGCTCCCCTGCCCACGCGGGGATGGACCCATGATCTCTCGCGAGATGGATCAGGCCGGCGTGGCTCCCCCGCCCACGCAGGGCCGGCCTTCTGATCAGGCTGCCGAAGCTACACGGCGGCGCGGGTCTCTCGCCTGCGCCAGAATATCTTCGGCAGAAGCGGGAATGTGGTTTGCCAGCGGGCGAAGGATGGACGTCCCGCGGGACGGTCCGCCACTTCACGAGAGGGGCTGGCGGGGTGCCGAATGCCGGCTTCAGTCGAGCATCGAGACCTTCAGGTCTATCGTCATCGGTTCCGGCTTGAAGTCCACCTGGCCGGCGTGGGGGGCCCTGCTGGCGTGTCTGTTCAGAACTGTCGGCCCCGGCCAGCGCCTAAGATGCCGGGCAGCGCGTCCGAATAGGAGCGCGGCTTGGATCGCCAGCTGGGCCATGAACTTCGTAGGGGTCATGATAGCCTCCGGCCTGTTGAAGCCAGATCAATAGCCGCAGGAGCCCGAAGATGCCATCCGACGACGCGCCTCTTGCGGTGGAGATGTCAAGGAATGTTGACATTGGGGGGGCTACATCGATGGGCCATCAGGCATTGAAGGCGGCCGTTGATCCCGGTCGATGACGGCCCTCGCCGCGGCGGCCTCCACCTCCGGGCGAAGACGTTCGAAGCCGAAGACATGGCACAGGTGGAAAACGGCCCGCTCGAACGAGCCGAGGATCAGGACCACGAGGTCAAGCGCGCCGCGCCCGGCCTTGATGGCGGCCTCCCTGCCGCTCCTGAACTGCCATTTGCTGGCGTCGCCGAGTTTAACAGCCATGCCCGCCGCGCCGCGCCATACTCCTCCCGGATGCGCGGTGAAATCCAGCGATTGGAGAACCTCCCCAAGCTCAAGCGGCCTTCGGCTCGCGTCGATCTGCTTCAGCTGCTCGATCGCGCGCCGGCCGGCGGCAAGCTCGGCGGCGCGGGCCTTCTCGGCCGCCTCTTCCTCCTGGCGCCGGCGGATTCGGATCCCGCGGCTCCGTTCCGCTTCAGCGCCACCCTGATCCGCTCCTCCACCTCCCGCTCCCGGCGTTCAAGATCGCGCTGCCGGGCCGCTGTGCCGGCCTGCACCGCTTCCCATTGGCCCGCGATCACGGCGCTCTGCTCGGCAGCCCATGCCTCCGGCGTGGTCGAGGCCATGGGAAGGAACACACGTGGAGGAGGCTCCACCACGGGCGGATCCGGGACCGGTACATGGGCGAGCGCGGCCTGCTTCGCTTCGGTCTCGGCCAGCGCCGCCCGCGCGGCCGCTACCTTCGCCTGGGTATCGGCCAAAGCCACTTCAGCGGCCTCCAGATCGGCGCGCGCCGCCTCGGCGCGGCGGTGATAGATCTCGGCATTCTTCCGCGCGGCATCTGACTTGGCGGCATTGTCGGCCAGCCTCTCAGCTTTCAGTGTGGCTTCCCTCGCCAGGCGCTCATTCTTGGCCAGCCTGTCGCGGGAGGCCTCGATCCGCTGGTTCAGAGCTTCCAGCTCAACTGCCAGGTCCTGGTGAAGCTGGCGCACGGAGCGGTTCACCACCTCGGCCGGCTTCGCCCCGGCGGCCAGGCGATCGGCTTTCCGATACCCGCGCTCGATCCGAGGCTCGTGACGCTGCGCAACGGCGGCCGCGATGTCTTGAAGCTGGTTCAGCACCGCCTTGGTCGCGACCTTGGAAACCGGGCCGCCGGCCCGGGTGATCGCGGCGAGCTGGTAGTGGGCATGGATGGCGGATTCGTCGAGATGGACGACGAGGCCATGCAGCGTGGTGCCGAGGCGCTCGGCGATGGCGTCGTCGACGTCGCGGAACAGACGATCCTGGCGCTCCGCTGCCAGAGCCTCGACCCAGGCCTGCGCCTGCTTGCCGAAGGTGATGATGCCGGCGACCGACACCGCCGCGCTATCGCTGACCCTGCGCTGCCGGACCTGACCCGACGCTTCGCGGCGCTGATCGCAGATCAGCCGCAGCTCACCTCCGGTGAGATTGGCAAGCAGCACCCGGTTGCGCACTGTGTGGTCGCTGTCCACGTAGCCGGGCTGGCGGCCGAGCCGCAGATCGTGGTTACGCTGGTTGTTCGTGGCGACGCGGTGCTTGCTCCTGATCCGGGTGGAGATGGCGCGTGGATTGGCGAGGGCCGCGGGGCGCAGGTGCGACATCTGCATAACCTACTAGCCGCAACCAGGGTTGCGGCGTAGGCGAAGGGGACCAGAGCCCCCTTTCGAAACCCCCGAAGGGCAGGAGGCCCGCCCCGTGTTCGACGCGCCGCAGGCCGTCGATCTTACTGTCGGGACGCCCCGCGTCCCGACGCCCTCCGCGCCGCCGGCGCGCGCAGGGGCTGTCACCCGGCAGGGCCGAAGCGCAGCGAAGGACGGCGCAGCCGTTGACCGCCACGAGCACGCTGGCATCTCGGGAAGAAGGCGATCCGGCCCTGCCCATAAAGGCTTGCGACACCAGAGGTGCATCATTCTACACCGCCTTCCGGTCATGAAGATTCGAACGCAGCAGCGCCATGGTCATGGGCCAGATCGAGAATTGGCCCCGCTGGGCGCGCTGGGTCAGGCTCCGCAGATAGCCGTTGGCATTGCTGATCTTGTCACCCCGCTCGTAGATGGCCGCGAGCGTGATGGCCGCGTGCTGCTCGCCCAGAACCTTTCGGGCGTCGTTCCAGGCGCTTGGGCAAATGCCCAGCATCCGGCCGACCAGCTGAGATGTGGCGACGAACTCCCGCCAGTACCGGATCTGCCCCCCAGGTGCCAGCTCCCGTACCGCCGGGCAGGCAGTGAGGACAATGCCGAGAGACAATTCACGTGGCGACGGAGTGTCCGGGCACTCCGGCGGCTCGCCGTCACCCGCCGTTCTCGCTGCCCGCTCGGCCGCTTCAATTTCTATCGGGTGGTCTGGTTTTGAATTCTGTATGTGCCCGCCAGATTGGCGTGCATTGGCGCCCGGAATCGATGAATTAGCGAACGATTCCAATGCCTTCCGGATTTCGTCCGACAGCTGGGCGAGGTCGGCCGAAATAGCCTCGATGAGCTGGCGCGGCGCGGAGCGCGGAAGCCGCGTGATGATCTCCTGATAGCTCCGCTCCGCCCGCGTCCAGTCGCCGGGAATGCCCTCGTGGACACCGACGTCGATCATCTTGACGATGTCGCGGCGAAGCAGCGTGAGACGCTCCCTGGCGACCCGGAAGGCCTTTTTCTCGGCGTGGACGGCGTCGGCAAGATCGCGAAACTCCTCGGCCCGGGCGACCAGAGGGGAAAGATCGAAGCCATAGGCCTGCTCAATCTCGCCGCCGCGGCCTCTCCGGGCGAAGCGTTTGCCGTTGGGACTGTCGCGGCGAATGATCAGGCCGCAATCCACGAGCACGCCAATATGCCGGCGCAAGGTGGTCGGCGGCATGCCGTTCGCGCGAGCCGCCAGCTGCTCATTCGATGGCCAGACGATGATGGCGGCGTCGCCGCCGAGAGCCGTCTCAGGATGGAAGCTGAGCAGGGCGTTCAGGACCGAGAGGGATCGCTCGGTGGCGCCGATCAGCTCCCGACCCTCGCGGATATCGCGGAACACCCGCCACTTGTGCACGACCGCGTCCCGCTGGACCGCTCGCGCCGCCATCTGGCTCGCGAGCAGGCGAAGCGTCATCGGCTGCCGCCCGAACGGCGTTATTGTCCGCTCCGGCGACCTGTGATAATTTCCGTCTCTGCTGTCTTCGGAATGATTGCCACTACGGATTGCCCCGCCAGCGTTGCCGCGCTTGGCGGGGTTTCCTTTTTGGGGGTCAGGCGGTTCCACCCTCATTCGCGCGTGCACGCCGGAACGGCCCGGGAACGAACTCCCCGGATTCTCTCCCAGTTCAGATGCAACAAACACGATTTGTTCCGCTCCGACCCGTGGGGGAGCAGGGACAGCATTCGCGCTTAAGTGCTGATTTTCCTTGGGAAAAATGGTGCTGCGAGAGAGGATTGAACTCGCCGCACGGCCTCAGAACTTATTGATAAATCTATCTTTTTTCGGGCCGCAGATTTCGCTTCTGTAGCACCGATATGCAGCAATGGGCTTGCCCGTGTCAACGGCGTGTTGGAGCCCCATTGCTGACGCGCTGCCGTGTGACGCCCATTGCATGGCAGGACAGTTCACGACACCTCGCGGCATCTTCAAGCTCCCCAAGCTAAGCGAGCCGGACTTCGGCAACGAGAGGTTCCCCAAGCCGGACGGTGAGTATTCCGTCTCGGTGGTCTACCGGGCCGATGACCCGGCGGTGGCGGCGTTCGTCGCGACGCTGAAGCCGCACCATGACGCTGCGATTGAGTTCGCGGAGGAGGAGTTCAGGAAGCTCGACGTGCGCTGGCGCAAGAAGCTGAACGCCGTGACCGTCAATGACCTGTTCAAGACCGTCTACGACAACGAGACCGAAGAGCCCACGGGTGAAATCGAGTTCAAGTTCTCGATGCCGGCGAGCGGTGTCGTGAAGCAGGGGCCGCGCAAGGGCCACAAGTGGACGGCCAAGCCGGACATATTCGATGCCAAGGGCCGCGCTATACTGAAGGCTCCGGCCATCTTGGGCGGCACCGAAGGCAAGGTAGCCTTCGAGGTCAGAAGCTATTTCATCCCCGGCTCGGGCCTCGCGGGCATCAAGCTGGCTCTGATGGCCGTCCAGATAATCGCGCTGGTCGTGCCCGTTAGCCGGACTGCGGAGAGCTACGGCTTCAGTGAAGAGGACGGTTATGTCCACGGTGACGGCGTCCCGATGAGCGCGCCTCCTTGGGAGCGGCGCCTTTGAGAGTTGCCTTGTTCTCTTTTCGTTCTCATGCTTCCCTCTGGAGAACGAGGAGACACGCCCATGCAGGCAAGCGCAAACCACCCCCAAGTTCCCACCGACTCAGCCGAGGCGGAACCCATCGTCATCACCGAAGCGGACGTGAGCGCCGTGCTCGCGGAGTGTTCAGGGGACGCTAGGGCGACCATACGCGCCCTTCTGCACGGACAGGCGTTGCTCCAGCAGCAACTTGAAGAGGCGCGCAAGCAAGCCTCGTGGGGCTATTTGCGAGGCCGTCCGTCTCGCTGGATCAACCGCCATGAGCCCGAAGCGGAAGGGTGAGCTGACCCCCGCGATGATCCTGCGGGAGCACCCCTTCCGCGTGGTGTTCCCCGATAGCGAGGTGAACCACGACCATATGCGCGGCGCGGGCTTCTATCGCTCCAGTGCGGAGAGGAAGGTGAGCCGGTGCCTGGATGGTGCGCGGGAAGTGCTCGTATGCTTTGCTGAAAGGACCGATGCGGTGGCGTTTCAGCGGCACGCGGGCGGAATTCTGGAGGGCTAGATATCAGGTTGCAGTTGCCCATAGACGGCTTGAGCAACCTGATAGATGCGCTCGAAATCATCCCAAGAGATGATCACGTTGCGGAATAGCTGCCTGCGTCCAAGCTTCTGCGTTGGCTCAAGAGGGTAACTCAATTCGGGCTTGTTCTCTCCTCCGGGCGTTGGAGCTGCGTACCGACCGGCCCACGTCATGATAACACCAAATGCATGAAGCCGTCTTTGGTCTGCCTCTTCAAGTTCCGGCAATCGGGCTTGGCGCCAAAGAACCGGAACATTGTGGGTCATCGGGACAGATGATGCCGCAAGGTGTTCTCTGTTCTCCAATCGCTGTGCAATTACCGCCTTCACGATCAACTCAATCGCGAGGCTCATCTCCCGGCGCGCGGCTGCCGCAAGGGCTGTTGCTGGGTCGCCCCTGAAATCGACATCACGGGCGAAAGTGGTAGCAGAGGAGGGGTATAATGACGAGAGAACGCGGGAGCTATAACGAGCGTTATCAGCCCTGATATAGTAATGTCCGGGGGCTTGTCTGCGTCGTTCGGCCATTGAGATTTCTGACATGCCACCTCTTCTAGCGCGGAAGCCCCTGAAATCCATCCAGAGGAGCGCCCTCGCGTATGGCAGCATATAGGTCGGTACCGCAGTTACAAAAAAGGCCCCCCGGCGAACCGAAGGACCTTTTTACCTGAGGCCCGATTGCTACCTAGGTAGCTGCGCATAAACGCATCGGGCCTCCAAAGCCTCTTTCGAGGACCTCACCAATATAGGCGTCCAAGGTTGCGATAGCAATGGTGATGGGAAGCTAAAGGCGCAGGACGCTCCGCAGCGCATCTTCCAACGCCAGCATGTCCTCGGCGTTCAAATCCTCTGTGTTCCGATAGCCGCCGACCGTTTGGATGCGGTCGAGCCTCTCGTGGGAGACGTTGGTGAGCATGGCACACTTCGCCCATACGTCGATGGTGAGGCTCCTGTAGCGGCCGACAGGAATGAAAACGTCGCAGGGGCGGGGTGAGTGCGGCGGGGTGCCACTGAACGGAACCACAGTGCAGAGACCGGGTGCCCTGCCGTGCCGATGATTGAGGGTCGTATCCGAGACCACCACGGCGCGCCTCAGCTTTTCCATTTCAGGCGGAACTCTCGCGTCACCGAAGTCGCACATGAGGATGGTGCCCCGTCGAGGGGCAAAGGAGATGGTCATGGGTGGGTGTCACTGAGTCGGGAAGAGTATTCATTCCCGTGTAACAGCCTACCGACCGTGATGGACACCCCCCGCCGTGTACACCCGAAACGGCACCGCTTACGCCTCCAGTCGAGACGTTGCGGCGTTCTTGGGGAAAAGACACACGCATGTTCTTGACAGCATCAAAGCCTTGCTTGCGGAAGCGCCGAGCACTGAGCCGAATTTCCGGTTGAGCGAATATCGGGACAGTACCGGCCGCATTCTCCCCGCCTACGAAATGACCCGCGACGGCTTCACGCTCCTCGCGATGGGCTTCACCGGGAAAACCGCGCTCGCCTTCAAGGTCCGCTACGTGGAGGAGTTCAACCGCATGGAGGCGCAGATCCAAGGGTCCCGTGCAACCAACGCTGCCGGACTTCGGGGACCTACTGCAGCGGCAATTGCGTGGGGTGAATTTCAGACTTCGGCGTCGGTACGCCGCGAGGGGGCTACGAGATTGGACTGCGCGATGCGCAGCCGAGACAACTGGCGTTCATTCACGTCTTGCATTCTATGCCACAGCTGCGCGCCATCGCCGCCCTGTCGGGTATCGGCAGACGCTGTCCGGTCTCGCCCGACTTCTTTCTGTGCCATTGAGACGAACGTTTTCAGGCAATCTTCGGCCACCAGTTCCATTCGAAGCCGTTCGTCGTCATTGGCCTCCGGAAACTCACATGCAATTTGATGGGCTACCACCAGTTGATCTAGTATTAGCGGCCGATAGCCTCGATAGGCTTCTTTTTTCTCCTTACCAAAATCATCGATTGTATGATTTTTAAAGAATAACCTACCCTTTTCAATTTCAATTGAAGTGGCAAATATTAGATCCGACATTCGACTTTTGATTTACTGATCTGAAAGCCGTTTGCGTCGCGCAAGAACGAGCAACAAGTGCAGGGTTTGGAGCTGCTCAATGCCGCTGTTAGCCCATGAGAGCACCTCCTCGCGTCGCAGCGAGCGTTCTCGCGCTCCCAACCAAGCCCCCAACAAGGCGAAGGCGGCCAGTATTGCCGATGCCACGGCTGCCGACGTCTCCCACATTGTTCCGCTATCCTAGTTGCCTAGGGCAGCATTATACCGATTTGGCTAGGAACACATTCGACTTCATCACCCGCAACGGCAACGCAACGACCACCTACCGCATCCGCGTGGTGCCTCTGGAGGGGAACCCGTGGTCTTCGCGGCGGATGTTCGCAACGTTTTCGGCATCAAGCAGAGCGGCTGCTGCCGAGGCCAAACATTTTGGCAGTCTGCCAAGGGCGGCGCTACTCCTGAGGCGGTACAAGATGCCTTTCGGAGGGACAGTCTATGTCAGTAGCCTTGCAGCCGGATCAGCCTTCGTTCTTTCCCGATGAGGTTCAATGGCGGCTGGGCAAGTACGTATACCGGCTGGTCGATCCACGCACGAATGAGACCTTCTATGTGGGTAAGGGGACCGGGAACCGGGTCTTCGAGCACGCTCGCGGTGAGATAGAGCCTGACCGGGAGGCGCTTCTGCCGCCGAAGCTCGACACCATTCATCAGATCAAGGCATCGGGACTTCAGGTCGTCCACCTCATCCACCGCCACGGCCTGACCGAGACGGAGGCATTCCTCGTAGAGGCGTCGCTCATAGACGCCTATCCAAACCTCACCAACGCCGTTGGTGGCCACGGTTCGGGAGAGTTCGGCCTCATGACAGCCAAGGAGATCATGATCAAGTACGGTCTTCCCGAGTTGCCGAAGAGCCCGCCCCATCGCCTTGTTCTGATAAATATCCGAAAGCTGACCGACCGTGAGGGCGCCGATGATATCTATCGGCTAGTGCGCTACTGCTGGCGGATCAACAAAGCTCGTGCCGAGAGAGCGGACTATATTCTCGCAGTCCTACGAGGCGTAGTGCTCGGCGCCTACAAGGCCCATAAGTGGCTGCCCGCCACCCCCGAGAACTTTCAACCCGAAATTTCATACGCGGACGGCTCCGAGTCGCATCGCTTCGGGTTCAAGGGGGAGAAGGCTCCTGCGGACGTCTGGGAGATGTATGTCGGCCAGTACGGAAAGCGGATCATCCAGCCGGAGTTAAGGCACGATCAATACCCCATCCGCTATTGGCGGTGCTGAGCAGTCAACGTTGCGACTAGCGCCTCTGCCCCCTTCAAGGGAGCCTCAACCCTCGCCATCGACCACCCGGAGCGGGGCGACCTGATGGCCGCACGCAACCTGCTGGTACGTTGCGGCTAAGAGCTGGCGAACGGGGGGGCAACCCGATGGCTCAATATGCTCTGCGTGCCGGTGGTCGAGCGCGTGCTGATCGGCCACCCTACCATCATAGATTATGATGGTAGGGCATCGTTCTTCAGCCGCGCGCTCACGTTCTTCACCGCGCCTGCCGCAACCATGTCGTGATGGCGTCCATCATGCCGTGGAAAAGTTGCTCGGCTCGCTCGTCGGGGCATTCGGTGCGCGCCGCTATCCTGACCGCCTTGGTATCCCTGAAGTCGAGCGCATCGCCGTCAATTGGGCTAACTTGGCCAACTGCCATGTTAGCCGACTCGAGAAGCAGCGCGCGGAGGGGCCGGCGGCAAACAGGCGCCTGTATCGCCATGAGGCGTATGCGCGGAAGAACTGGAATCCCGGCGACCTGGACTAAGCCTCCGTTTGGCACGCAATGGCGGCGCGACAATCGGGAATGGGGTCGATCATTGCTCCGTTGTGAAGCGATGGTCTCCCCCGGCTTCCCGTGAGGGGACCCGGAATATTCCATCAGAAAAATTCGTGCGACCATCTGAAATAGAGGAGCCGCGCGATACCCCCCATGGGGGCCTCCCGGTCGGCAATCGGCCCCGCTCAGGGCGCCCCTCACGAGGCCCCTACAGCCCCGCTCAGGTCCACCGCGCCACACCCTGCCGGGAGCCTCTGCCGGCCGCTGGTGAGTCAATCTGACTCGCCATGCGCGCCTTCCTGATGGGCGTTTCCCCGCCTTATCCTTCGGGGCATGACAACAGACGATCCATCAGAGCCGCCCGCCACGGAGAGCGCCGGACCACCGCACGCAAGGCGGGGTAAATCGCAATGGTTCTTCCGCATCGACCCGCCCCCGGAGGAGCGGGAACGCTTCCTAGAGCAGCTCGGCATCTACCTCGCGGCGATGTATCCCGGCTGTCCGCCTGAGTGGCGGCTTGAGCTGGTGGAGCGGGCGCGGAAGGGCGGCCATTACGGGCGGCTCGGGGAGATTGCTGGCGTCTTGGCGACAAGCTCCGCACGGCATAGAGCCACGGATTATGAGCGGCTGCTCCGCATCAATGGCGGACGCGAGGGCCTGACGCGGGAAGAAGCGCGGCAGGTCGTGAATGCCGAGGTGGCGGACACGGTGGCCGAATGGCGGCTCGGGGCGCCTGAAGCTGATGAGGGCTACATCGCCGTGCGCCGGCAGTTCCGCAAGGTGTGGCGGAAGGGGCGTAAGAAGCCGCGCCCTGTGGTGACGGCGCGGGAGAACGCGGCCATTGCCGAGTATCTCAAGGCGTGGCTGGAGCGGCGGGAGCCGGTGGAGGACTGAGGTTCGTTCCCGGCGCTGTTGTACTCTTGGGTAATAGACCTCAGCGAAACGAGGGTGAACCGACAGGTTGATCCTTACGGGTCCTGTATAGGGAGTGAAGGTTCCCACCTAGAGGCTGTCGAGCGAGGGGTGGGAGGTGGCGCTGGGGTTGTGACCACCATCAACACCATCATCAACCCCGCCTCAGAGGCCCTATACCGATAACCCCCTCCGAAATCGCCTTTCCTACCCCAGCATTTCCAACACCTCGCGAAGCCGCTTGACGATATACCTAAATCACTTGTATTCGGTATGTCGTTCCAAGCGAGGCCAAGACCATGACCGCCAAGAGTGTCGCCTTCTATCTCCGCGTCTCCACGGGAGAGCAGACCACCGCGAACCAGCGCCGCGAGCTGGAGGCGGTGGCCGCCAAGGCGGGATGGAATGTCGTGGCCGTGTTCGAGGATGCCGGCATTTCCGGCTCCAAGGGGAGGGAGCAGCGGCCGGGCTATGATGCCCTCCTGAAGGCCGTGACGCGCCGCGAGGTGGACTTGGTGGCCGCTTGGTCGGTGGATCGCATCGGCCGCTCGATGCCGGACCTCGTGTCCTTCCTCACGGAGCTGCATGCCCGTGGTGCGGACCTCTACCTTCACCAGCAAGCCCTCGACACCTCGACACCAGCCGGGCGGGCGATGTTCCAGATGATGGGCGTCTTCGCTGAGTTCGAGCGGTCGATGATCCAAGAGCGCGTGAAGGCGGGCCTTGCGCGGACCAAGGCGGCCGGAACGAAGCTCGGCAGGCCCACCTTAGGTCGCGATGTTGAGGTCCGCATCCGGGCTCTCAGGGCCGAAGGAATGGGCATTCTCAAGGTAGCGAAGACGCTCGGCATCGGCGTGTCTGCCGTGCAGCGTGTCGTGGCAACGGAAAATACTGCGGAAGCCTGAACAGTTTGGTGATGCGGGCGATACGGACGAGCCAAGCAGGCTAGATACAGGAGCTCGTGGCACTCCTGCCTAATAGATACAACCCCAAGCCTTTCCCTCCCGGAGGTCTGTATCTAGGGCCTTTGCCATGACCATTCATCTACATCTTCATATCCACGTACACATAAGCATTGCTTTTCTCATAGCGCTGTTTCTGCGCTTCGCGTTCTCATGACCGTCATCCCCAAAACATGGAGACCACTGCATCATGACCGATGCCACCCCTACGCACGTCCCTACGTCCCCCATTCTCGCCACCTTGCGCTTCGCGGGGAAGGCCATCCGTGCCACCCGGCACCCCGCCCATGGCCGCCTGATGATGGCGCACGATGTCCTTCTCGCCATCGGCTACACACCCAAGCCGCCTTACGGCACGCGGCCTATCCTCGCCGGCCTGAAAGTCTCGGACGCGAACCGCATCACGCTCACCCGCGAGGATTTCGACACCACCGAGGGCCGCCCGGAGCCGACCTTCTCCAATGCCACGTTCCTCACCCGCGCCGGCTTGGATGAACTGGTGGCGAATGCCGCCGCGAAGAAGGTGAAGACCTTCGGCCCGTGGATGGTGGACGTGATGGAGAACGGCGCCCCGAAGCGGAAGCCAAAGGTGGAGCCGAAAGCTGCCCCAGAAGTCCCGCCTGAGGGGCTGCCTTTGGGATGACTGAGGGTGCTCATCCTATGTCCAAATGGGAATAGCTAACACCCCACTATAGGACCCCCGGAGGCGTGCCGCTGCTCGAATGCCGGCCGTCTCGGGGCGCCCCTGTGCGCATCCGTCCCCGATGATATCCACACCCCTGAAGCGCCTCCTGTGGATATCTTCGCGTGGACGTTCGAGGGGGTGTCTATCCCTTTTGCAGCCCCCTTCACCTCCCCGAAACGCCCCTTGATCGCGGACTCCCGGTGCCGCAGAGAATCCTCATGGACAAGCCTTTTCATCTCCCTGAGCGCCACCGCTGGTTCGACGACTGGCGAGGCGCGCGAGGCCCGGCCCTCCGCAAGCTGGTCGTGGACATTACCGGCGAGGTGGAGGCGCTGGAGCGCGCCAAGGGTGCCCGTAAACGAGCCCGTAAGGCGGTCGATCAGAGCCGCTTCGAGGTGGCCGTGGAGGTGGTCGTGAGCAACCTCGCGAATGAAGTGCTGGTGCCGAGCGAGACCGGACGGCTGGCTATCATCACGGGCAACGGAGCGAAGGGCGCCGCCCGGTACGACAACACAGCGCTTGGAAAGCCCCTCCGGGACTTGCTGGCGCGCATGACCGAACTGGAACTGATCGACTGGCATAAACCGGCTTCACAGCGTGACGCGTGGTCCGTGTCGCCCGCCGCGTCCTTCCGCACGCGGGTAGAAAGCGCAGGCATCAGGACGGAAGATTTTGGCCGTGTCGCGGGGGAGGAGACCATCGTCCTAACGCGGAAGGGGCGCCGCGCGCCCGGCTCCGGTGGCGTCGTGCGGCAACTCGTCGATTACATCGACACTTCCGAAACGGTCGCCATGCGTCAGGCCATGGAGAGGCTCAACTCCGTCCTCTCATCCGCAGACATCGCGTTCGTGGACGATGGAGCCGGCCCCGTCGATGTGCATAACAGGGCGATGCGCAGGCACTTCATCACCGCGCTGCCCGAAGGCCAGGAATTTGACCGGGGAGGACGCTTGTTCGGTGGGTTCTGGCAGAACCTGCCATCGGCCCGGCGCGGCGGCATCCGCATAAACGGGGAGCCAGTGGCAGAGCTGGACTATGGGCAGATGGCCGTCAGGCTGGCCTATGCTCATGTGGGGGCGACCCCTCCTGAGGGCGACATGTACGCCCTGCCGGGGCTGATCGACCAAAGAGCGGCGGTGAAGACCGCGTTCAATGTCCTTCTGAACGACAGCCACAGGCGCAACTCGTGGCCCGCGATGCTGCTCGATGAAGGGGAGAAGGCGGAACCAAGCGAGGTGCTGCCCGTGGGCTGGACGGTGAAGAAGGTGAAGGCGGCCGTCCTCTCGCGCCACCCAGCCCTCGCGCCCTGTCTCGGCTCCGGCATCGGGCTCAAGCTCATGCATACGGAGAGCGAGATGCTCGTGGCGGTGCTGACCGAGATGCAGGCGAGGGGGATTGTGGGGCTTGGGATTCATGACGGCCTCCTCGCTCCGGCATCGAAAGCTGATGAGGTGGCGCGGATCATGTCGGTGGTCGGGGAGACCACCACCGGCACCACCATCCCGGTCACGGCCTCGGCTCTCTAGGGAGGAGCCTTCCCTCCCTATACAGGACCCGTAAGGGCAGCCTCACCCGACCTTGAAGCGCGGGTACTGCGACACGGCGAGCGCCTTCGCCTTCAGTGTCACGTCCCCGTAGTCATCGCCAGCGGTGCGGCTCGCGTGCCCTTCAATGGCGTCCAGCACCCTCGGGTTCAGGCCAAGCTCCCGGCCGATGGTCTTGCGCGTGTGGCGCCAACCATGGTTCGGCTTCACGTCCTGTCCGATGATGCCGAGGTCGCGCAACCATTCAACGAGTTGCTGAGCGACCTGCTTGGAGGGGTGGACATTGCTGGTGCGCTCTCCCGCGACAAAGAACAGCGGCCCCGGCTGCGATGCCTCGACGAAGCGGAGGAAGCCCTCCGCGATGACATGCTCATGCAGCGGCACGTCCCTGTATTGGCGGGTCTTCACCGAGCCCGCGTCGGGCGTGATGCGCATGTACCAGATGCCGTCCGCCTGCCGGATGTCCTCCTTACGGAGCTGAGTGATTTCCGCGATGCGCGCGCCGGAATAGGCGCACAGCCACGGCGCCCAACGCTTGGCGGCGGCGGTCTGAGCGTATTCTCGCGGGGGCTTCTGATAATCGCGGGCGGCCTTCAGGATGGCGCTGGCCTCATCGTTCGTGAAGCCCTTCTCGCGGCTCTGCGGGCGCTCCGTGAGGCGCACCTTGACCCCCTTGGCGGGGTTCTCCGCGAGCTTCGCATTATCCACGGCCCATCCGAACACAGCCCGGAGAGCGGCGATTTCCGTATCGCGCACCGTCTTGGGCGAACGCACGCCTAGCCGCTCATCCTTCCACCGGATGACGTCCTCCTTCGTCACACGGCTCGCATCGTCGTGCTCAACGAAGGCGATGAAGGCCCGGAGCACTGGCGTCCAACGGCGCTCTGTCTCGTTACCCTTGCCGGAGGCCCGAAGCTCCCGAAGATAGCCCTCGAAAAGCTCCATGATCGGCGTCGCGGGGGTGGCCGCTGCGGCCTGCTCGGGAGCCGATGGGGGCACCCATTCGGGGAAGCGGCTCTCCTCCGGGTCGGGCCGATAGTCGCCCTGGGCGTTCCTCTTGAGCTGCCGCGTGCTCTGCAAGAACGCCTTGTCCGCCTCGACCATCAGGCGCGCGCGGGTCGATTCATCGACCGTGAGGCCCTCGCGAAGCAGCTCCTCATTCAGTTCTGTGGCGAACCAGTCCAGCGGCTTGCCTGCCTTGGCCCGCTCCTCCGCGAGCGTCCCCAGCCGTTCCCATATCGTCGCCGGGCCGGGCTCCTCGCTCATCTCTGCCATCCACGCCTTGTAGACGCGGCCGGCAAGCGCAACGATTTGCTTCTGAGTGAGGACGGTCAGGCCCGACTGGAGCGACTTGAAGCGCGCATTCCACTCGGCATCGAGCGGCGCGGCGCGTTCCTTGGCGGTGTCCGGGTCTCGGCTGGCGAAGGCTTTGCGAGATTTCCCGCTTCCCGACGCGCGCGTCGGGAAGCGCCTTGCGAAACCAGAAAATGCCGGTCTTAGGATGACGGAAGGGACGGATCACAGAAAGGGCGGGCCATGCGCCATGCCATTTGCAGCGCCATCCCGCAGCAATGGCAGCCGCAAAGCCTTGATCCATCGATAAAGTGCTGATCTTGAAGGCAAAGGCTGGTGCTGCGAGAGAGGATTGAACTCTCGACCTCTCCCTTACCAAGGGAGTGCTCTACCACTGAGCTACCGCAGCATTGAGGCGTTCGGCTGTGTGCCGCCGAAGCGCGGGGACGTTTGCCACAGCGCGCCGGCCGGCGCAAGCGCCCGCGTTGCTATTCCCCAGTCTTAGCGTTCCGGCCGGCATGCGCGCCGGCTTCCCGGCGTCGCGTCCCGAGGCGTCGCGCCCTGTCGCGGTCTCTTGCCATGCCACCCTTTCCCCACGCTTGCACCGGCGCTATGGCTGGAGGCGGCCGCGCGTTCGCGGCCGGAAGGTGGAGACGTGGGATGAGCCCGCCCGATGACGCGGACCGCGCGGCACGCCTTGCCGCGGCGCTGCGGGAGAACCTGAAGCGCCGCAAGGTGCAGGCGAAGGGGCGCACCGTTCCCGATACCGCGCGGGGCGATGCCGCGACTGACACCTCATCCGCGCCGCCGGTTTCCCCCTCCCGAGATACCACTGGGGAGACCGGCTGAAAGCCCCGCGTTGTGCGGCCTCGCCACTCGCGCTAGACCCTTTGGGAAATGTAGCCGGCGTGGGCGTTCCGAATCGGCGCCACGAATCGGCCCCATCGGCCGGTCATGTCGCCCGGACCGTCGCGAACGCCGCCGGGAGTGGCGGGCGCGCCGTCGTTCCGGGCGTTAAGGAGAACTGACATTCATGGACCGCATCCGCATCGTCGGCGGCAACCCGCTCAACGGAACGATCCCTATCTCCGGCGCCAAGAACGCCGCTCTGCCGCTGATGATCGCCGGCCTGCTCACCGACGAGAAGCTGGTGCTGGAAAATGTGCCGCGCCTCGCGGACGTCGCGCTGCTGCAGCGCATTCTCGGCAATCACGGCATCGACATCACGGTGAACGGCAAAAGGCGTGGCGACGATGCCTATGCCGGCCAGACCATGGAGATCGACGCCCGCGTCATCGTCGACACCACCGCGCCCTATGATCTGGTGTCGAAAATGCGCGCCAGCTTCTGGGTCATCGGCCCGCTTCTGGCGCGGATGGGCCAGGCCAAGGTCTCGCTGCCGGGCGGCTGCGCCATCGGCACGCGCCCGGTCGATTTCCATCTCGACGCGCTGCGCGCGCTCGGCGCCGAGATCGAGATCGACGCCGGTTACGTGCTGGCCCGCGCCCCCAAGGGGCTGAAGGGCGCGCGGATCGATTTCCCGAAAGTCTCGGTCGGCGCCACCCATACCGCGATCATGGCGGCGAGCCTGGCGGATGGCGAGACCATCATCGAGAACGCCGCGCGCGAGCCCGAGGTCGTCGATGTCGCCGATTGCATCAACGCCATGGGCGGGCGGATCGAGGGGCAGGGCAGCTCGACCATCCGCATCATCGGCGTGCCGCGCCTGCGCGGCGCGCGCCATTGCGTGCTGCCGGACCGCATCGAGACCGGCACCTATGCGATGGCGGTGGCGATGACCGGCGGCGACGTGCTGCTGGCCGGCGCCCGCGCGGACCTGCTCGAATCGGCGCTCGACACGCTGCGGCAGGCCGGCGCCGAGGTGACGGTCTCCAATGAAGGCCTGCGGGTGACGCGCAACGGCGCGGGGATTTCCCCGGTCGAGGTGTCGACCGCCCCCTATCCCGGCTTCCCGACCGATCTTCAGGCCCAGCTCATGGCGCTGACCACGCGGGCGCGCGGCACCTCGAAGATCACCGAGACGATCTTCGAGAACCGCTTCATGCATGTGCAGGAACTCGCCCGCCTCGGCGCCCGTATCCAGCTCGACGGCGAGACCGCGACCATCGAGGGCGTGGAAAAGCTCACCGGCGCCCCGGTGATGGCGACCGACCTGCGCGCCTCGGTGTCGCTGGTGATCGGCGCGCTGGCCGCCGAGGGCGAGAGCATGATCCACCGCGTCTACCATCTCGACCGCGGCTTCGAGCGGCTGGAGGAAAAGCTCTCCGCCTGCGGCGCCCAGATCGAGCGCCTCGCCGGCTGAGGGGGCGGGCGGGTCGCTGCATCCGGGGACGCCGTCATACACTCCCAACACGCCGTCCTTCCCGGGCTTGACCCAGGGATCCACGCCTTGCCCGCCGCCCGCCAGCCGAAGGCGTGGATGGCCGGGCCTGATCCCCGGATCACGTCCGGGGACGGTCCTGACGGTGTGGGGAGGGTGCCTATCGCCCAGCCTGCGACGGTGCAGGGCGGTCTCTTCGCCCGCCGCGCTGAGCGCCGGCTTGTCTGACCGTGGGCGGTTGGCGACGGACCTGCGCCCTGTCAAACGCCTCCGTAAAACTCGCCCCTAATCTCCGAAGTGGCCGTAAAAAACGACTGCGGGCTCGTGACCTTGGGTTAAGCCCCTGCTACGAAATTACCGGCGCGTCTTTGATAGGGTGCGGTTCGTGGGGGTGTCGATGCGTTGTTCGTTGCGCGTAGTTCGGCGGCGGACCTTCGGTGCGTTCCACCCACTTAACTCGACCACCCTCTCGTCGGCGTCGCTTGGCGCGCTCATTCTGGCGCTGGCATCGCCCGGTGCGGCGGCACAGCAGAGCATTTCCTGTCAGGCGGTTTCCTGTGCGACGGACAGCAGCACCTTCTACACGGCCATTAGCATTGGCTCCCCAGGTGGCGACTCGTCCGACAATGACTATCCCGGCGGCACGGGGGGCGCGGGGGGAACGGCCGAGATATCGAGCAGCGGCGGCGGCGCGATCGCCGTCGAGGCGACGGCAACTGGCGGTCAGGGCGGTGCCGGCGCCGAGGCCGGCCTGGATGGTGGGCATTTCACCAACGGCCCCTCCAATGGCGGAGCGGGCGGAACAGGCGGGACCGCCACGGCGGGTAATAGCGGCACGATCTCGATCCCCGGCGGTGCGCCGACACCTTTGTCCGCGGTGAGCGCCAACGCCTCAGGCGGCCAAGGTGGCGCGGCTCAGCAAGGTTCGGGGTCGAATGGTGGTTCGGATGGCGGCGGCGGCGGCCAGGGTGGCAGCGCGAGCACGACGAATAGCGGCACGTTGATACTGATCTCCAACTCGGCAAGCGGCCTTTCATCCTTCGCCAATGGCGGCGCCGGCGTGATGGGTGGCGGTGCGGCTGAGTTCGCCGGCGCGGGCAATAGCGGCAGTGGCGGCGAAGGCGGTAGCGCGAACGCGACCAACGCAGCCGGCGGGACGATCACCACGGCCGGTTCGGATGCCGCGGCCATCCTCCTCAGCGCCCAGGGTGGCATCGGCGCGGATGGCGCCGATCCCGGCAATTCCTACAGCGCCGGGAATGCTGGAAATGGCGGCAATGGTGGAACCATCGTCGCGAGCAATAGCGGCATCGTCACCACGTCCGGCCTGAGTTCGGCGGGCATATGGGCGAGTGCGGCCGGTGGCAATGGCGGTGCCGGCGGCGATGACGAGGGAAGCGGCACCGCCGGCGGGATCGGCGGCAAGGGCGGCAGCGTCACGCTGACGAATGCGGGCCGCATCACCACCAGCGGCCAGCAGTCCTATGGCCTCGGCGCCGATGCGATGGGGGGCGCCGGCGGTGAGGGCGGCTACGGGGCCGCGGAGTTCTCCTCCATCGGTTCGGCCGGCGGCGCCGGTCATGACGGCGGCACCGTGACGATCCGCACGACGGCCGCGTCGATCATCATCACGAGCGGCGCGTCATCGCTGGGGATTTCCGCCGAAGCCAATGGCGGCGAGGGCGGCAATGGCGGGGGGTATAGCGCGGGGGCGGACACCCAAGGCGATGGCGGCGCGGCCGGCAATGGTGGCATCGCGACGGTAACGGCGCTCGGCACGGTGGCGACGTCCGGCGTCAATGCGTCGGGTGTCGGCGCCTTCGCTGTCGGCGGCAATGGCGGAACCAGCGGCAGCAATGCGACCGGCGGTCTGGGGGGCAAAGGTGGCATAGCCACGGCGATCGTGGGTCTCATGCCCAATGCCGGCAACGCGCCCACCACTTCTGGAAGCGGCTCGCCGGCCCTCGCGGTCGTCACTACCGGCGGGACGGGTGGGGCGGCGGATACGGGCGCGGCGGGCGGCGCCGGCGGCACATCGACGGCGATGGTCACCGGTATGCTCTCGACGACCGGCCTGGACTCGGCCGCCGCCTATATCGTCGCCAATGGCGGCGCGGCGGGCGACAGCACCGCCTCGCGCGGCACGAATGGCAGCAGCGGTGGTCTGGCCGGTACCGCGCGGCTCACCCTCGGCAACTCTCAGGGAGCGGTCACGGTCCTCTCCACCGATGGCGATGACTCCGCGGCGGCGGCCGTCCTGGCGATCGGCGGCGCCGGATCGGCCGCCTCGCCCGGGGATGGTTTCGGGGATGGCGGCACGGGCGGCGCCGGAGCTCAGGGCGGCACCATACAGGTCTTCACCTATGCCGGCGTCACGCTGGAAGCGGCCGGCTCCGGCTCGGCCGGCCTGCGTGCCGTGAGCGATGGCGGCGCCGGTGGCCAGGGGGGCAGTTTCTCGGCAAGCGGCACAGGCGGCGCGGGCGGCGCCACGCAAATCAGCGGCAGCGCCACGATCACCACAACGGGTGACGGGGGCACAGGCATTTTCGCCACCGCCTTGGGCGGCGCCGGCGGCAGCAATCCGACAACCGACCCGAACGAGATCGGCTATGGGGGGAATGGCGGCACCGGTGGCACGGTTATCCTTTCCAATGACGGGGTCATCAGTACATCCGGTGCGAGTGCCCACGGAATTTATGCCGCGGCGACCGGTGGCGTCGCCGGTACGGGCATGGCGGGCAACGGCACTGATGGTGACGGCGGGACCGTCACCGTCAAGACGGGGGCCACCTCGTCCATCTCAGCCGCTGGGCTCGGTTCTTCGGCGATCCGGGCGGATGCCTCGGGCGGCAATGGCGGCACCATCGCCCTGACGATCGGTGGAACCGTCTCGACGCAGGGGTTCCTTGCACCGGCGCTGTTCGCCACCAGCGCGGGCGGCATCATCAATGACGCGGGCGACGCGGGCAATGGCGGGACGATCACCGTGAGCGCCGCGCTGGCCTTGCCCGCCAACGGCGCGACGGCTTCGGGCACCGCGTCGGCGGGCCTCTCCCTCGCCTCCACCGGAGGTGCCGGGCAGGGGACGAGTTCCGGGGGCTCCGGCGGGTCGGGCGGGTCTGTCTCTCTCGACTTCACCGGTGCCGTCACCACCACCGGGACCGAGCTCTTTCCGGGCTTCAGCGCGCTCTCGCCGGCAGTCTGGCTCACCAGTGCCGGTGGTGCGGGCGGTGCCGCCGTCGATGGTTACGGCGCGCATGGCGGCACGGGCGGCGCGGGCGCAAGCGCAACGGTAAATTTCGGCACCGCCGCGGGCGCGGCGGCTCGGGCCATCACCTATGGCAGCGGTTCTGTCGGCCTCGGCGCCGTCAGCCAGGGGGGCGCCGGGGGCGGCGGCTCGCAGGCCACGGCCGGCAACGCCAATGGCGGGCGCGGCGGAGCCGGCGGCAGCGCCGGTGCCAGCATCGTCACCGCCTATGCCGGCACCTCGGTGATGACCTATGGCGACGCGTCCGCCGCCCTTTATGGGCTCAGCGCCGGCGGCGCGGCTGGCGACGGCTCGGACCAGAACGGCACGGTCGGCAATGCCGGCAGCGGTGGCGCGGGCGGAGACGGGGGCACGGTGCACGTGACCAGCGCAGCGTCGCTGACCACGTCCGGCTGGTCGTCCTACGGCATTTATGCCGCTGCTCTGGGTGGCGATGGCGGGTCCGGCGGGGTGTCCAACGAGGATTTCGACGCCGATGGCGGAGCGGGTGGGGCCGGTGGGGCGGGAGGATCGATCACCGTCACCTACGCCGTCACGGTCAGCAATGACGGGACCATCATCACGAGCGGCGACGCTGCCTATGCCATTTATGGGTTGAGCCAGGGCGGAAGCGGCGGCGCGGGCGGCGGCGCGAATGGCGACATCGTTGAGCAGGGCGGCAATGCCGGCACGGGCGGCGCCGGAGCCGGCATCTCGCTGACCAATAGCGGCGCGCTGACCACCACCGGCGATCAGGGCTACGGGCTGTTCGGCCAGTCGATCGGCGGCGGCGGCGACATGGGCGGATCGGCCGGCGGTATCGGCCTCATCAACATCACGGTGGGTGGGAATGGCAGCGGCGGCGGCGCGGGCGGCGCGGTCAGCCTGACCAATAGCGGCGCCATCAGCACCACGAACGATTCCGCCATCGGCATCTATGGCCTGAGCGTCGGCGGAGCAGGCGGCGCGGGCGGCACGGTCAGCACGACCGAACTGGCGTTCATCGTGCCTGCCGTCACCGTCGCGCTGGGTGGCGGGGGCGGGTTCGGCGGCAATGGCGGCAATGTCGGCATCATCAACACCGCGCCCATCGCGACGGTGGGTCTCGACGCGATCGGCATTTCCGCACTGAGCGTCGGCGGGGGCGGTGGATCGGGCGGCAACGCGGATTCGAGCTCCTACAGCCTCGGTTTCGGCGAGATTCCCAGCATCTCCGTGACGGTGGGACTCGGCGGCTCGGGTGCGGATGGCGGCGACGGCGGCAGTGTCACCGTGGCAAGCGCCGCGACCATCACCACCCAGAGCGACCAGGCCTTTGCCATTCACGCCCAGTCGATCGGCGGGGGCGGAGGCAATGGCGGCAACGCGGCGACCTCGACCTACACCTACGGCTCCTCGCTCGATCTCGCGCTCTCGGTCAGCCTGGGCGGCAGCGGCGGTGGCGGGGGGATCGGCAACGCCGTCACGGTCGAAAATGGCTTCGGCGGTTCCCTGTGGACGGGTGGCTTCGCGGCCGACGCCATTTACGCGTCCAGCATCGGCGGGGGCGGCGGCAGCGGCGGGACCGGCACGGCCGCCACATCGGTGAGCCTGCCGGTGTCATGGTCGGGGCAGGTCAATGGCGTCAATCTCAGTACCGACCTGATCCCGTTCTCGTTCAACGAATCCTTTGCGGCCAGCATTGGCATTGGCGGCGCGGGCGGATCGGGCAATGTGGGCGGCGAGGTGCTTGTCACCAATGCCGGATCCATCGCCACCATCGGCATCGATGCCCGTGGCATTTTCGCCCAGTCGGTCGGCGGCGGGGGCGGCAGTGGGGCGGCCGGCCAGGCCGCCGGGACCGACGACTATCAGCTGAACCTTTCGGTGGGCGGCTCGGGCGGCAGCGGCGGCAATGGCGGTGGGGTGGAGGTCGCCAACATTGCCGGGGGCAGCATTTCCACGGCGGCGGACGGGGCGCATGGCATTCAGGCGCAGTCCGTCGGCGGCGGCGGCGGCAGCGGCGGAACCGCCTCCTCCGATCCCGGCGGAGCGACGGGCGGCCTGATGGAATATCTCACGGCTTCGATGCTGAAATCGATCCTCGCCTACAAGCTCCCCGCCTATGCCGCGAACGAGGCTGTCAAGCTCGAATTCCCGACGACGGAGGCCAATATCGGCGTCGGTGGGGCCGGCGGTGCGGCGGGCGATGGCGGGCAGGTCGCCGTCTCGAACATCGGCACCATCAGCACGCTGGGTGACGTCGCCTTCGGCGTCTTCGCGCAGTCCGTCGGCGGCGGTGGCGGCAATGGCGGTGGCGCCACCATGGCCGGCAGCAATGTCATCAACATCGATGTCGGCGTCGGCGGCGCCGGCGGCGCGGCGGGTACTGGACAGCTTGTCGAGGTGACCAATCTCGGTGTCATCCGCACGGCCGGCGACTCCGCTTTCGGCATATTTGCGCAGTCGGTGGGCGGCGGCGGTGGTCTGGGGGCACTCGCGACCGATTCCACCAGCCTGTCCCTCACCGCGGCGATCACCGTCGGCGGTTCAAACGCCCAGAACCCGAACAACAGCAATACGCTGGAGGGGGCGACCGGCAGCGCGATGGCCGTTCAGGTCACTAACAGCGGGGCGATTATCACCACCGGGAGTGAAGCGCATGCGCTGGTGGCGCAGTCCATCGGCGGCGGCGGCGGCCTCTTCGTCCTCAACCCCGAGGAGCCCGGCCTGACCGAGCCGAGCAACGCCGAGATCATCGCGCTGCAAAACCAGATCCTCGCGGAATTGCAGACGCTCGGTGTCGATCTCGACGCGCTGGCGAGCAGCTACGCGGAAAAGCTCTACAATGCGAGCGGGACGGTCGATCTGGCCATCGGCGGCTCCTCGCTGACCTCGGGCGGTGGCGGCGCTGTCACCATTACCCATGACGGCGCGATCGCGACGTCGGGCGACAATGCCTTCGGTATTCTGGCTCAATCCATCGGCGGCGGCGGCGGTCTCGCGACGGACGGGGCCGGCGCGACCATGCCTGTCACGGTGAGCGGCAGCGTGGGCGGCAGCGGCAGCGGCGCGGGCGGCGCCGTCACAGTCACGCTGGGAAGCGGCAGCACGATCAGCACGACCGGGGTCGGCGCGATCGGCATCTTCGCCCAGTCCATCGGCGGCGGTGGCGGCTATAGCGGCGCGATGAACACGGCGGGCATGACGTGGCTGAGTTCGTCCTCATCCACGGATGTGCAGAGCCAGACGGGCGGCGCCATCACCATCACCGCCGAGGGCGGCGCAGCCATCTCGACTACAGGAGCGAACGCCCATGGCATCTTCGCGCAAAGCCTGGCGGCGGGCGGCGGGGCTATCGCGACCACCCAGGGCATCGCCATCGCTCCCGTCACCGGCGCCGGGCGCGGCTCGGCGGGGATTTACAACACAGGGCTCGTCACCATCGACTTTACCGGCACGATCAACGCGAGGGGCGCGGGTGCGGCGGGCATCATGGTGCAATCCGGCGTTCAGGCGTCGAACGGCGCGATCATCCAGACGGGCGCGACGATCGACGTGACTTTCGGCGGCACATTGGTGGGCGGCAGCGGGAACGGCGCCGCCATTGTGCTGATGGGGGGCTATCTGAACACCGTGACTCTGCGCCCCGGCAGCATGGTCAGCGCGCTGTCGGGAACCGCCATCATCGGCACGCTGGAGACCTTCCAGATCGAGAACAGCGGCACGGTTTCCGGCAATATCGATCTGAGCCAGGCGGGGCCGAGCACCTTCGACAATGAGGCCGGCGGTCTCTTCAATATGGGCGCCACCGTCGACCTCGGCATCTACGATCAGCTCGGTGCGCTTGATCTGGGCACCCTGACCAACCAGGGAACGGTCAATCCGGGAGGCGCCGGTGTCATCGCCGCGACCATGCTGCACGCCAGCTTCGTCCAGAGCGCCGGCGGTATCCTGGCTGTCGACATCAATGCGGCGGTGGGCGGTGGTCAGACCAGCGACGTGCTGAATGTCGCCGGGACGACCGCGCTTTCCGGCGCGGTACAGCCGCTGGTCGGCGCCAATCTGCTGCCGGGCAGTTACATGATCCTCGGCAGCACGGGCACCCTGACGGGAAACGCGCAGGTGATCCAGCCATCGCCGCTCGGGGTCATAAGCTTCGGCCTGGCTCAGGAGATGAATGAACTCTTCCTGAACCCGACGGCGAATTTCGCCCCGTCCAGCATCCCATTGACCTCGAATGAACAGGCGATGGCGCAGAACCTTCAGTCCGCATGGGACAATGGCGGCACTACCTACGCGCCCATCTTCGGCTCGATGGCCAACGTCCAGACCTCCACGGCCTACCAGACGGCGCTGCAGAGCCTGTCGGGCGATCAGATGCAGGCCTCCACCGTGACGCAGACGCGGGGGGCCCGCACCTCGCTCGCTTCCGCCCTCAGCTGCCCGGTGTTTTCCGGGAGTAGCACATTGATGGAGGAGACCGACTGCACCTGGGCACGCATCACCGGCAGCCGTGCGGAGCAGTCGTCGAACGCTGTCGGCAGCGGCTACACGGTGGAGGCGCTGACCTACCGTCTCGGTGTCCAGCGGGAAGTGGCGACGAACTGGTTCCTCGGCGCAACGCTCGGCTATTCCAACTCCTCCATGACCACCGATAATGGGCTCGGCGAATCCGACGGCGACAGCTTCGATGCCGCGCTGTCGCTGAAGCATCAGATCGGCCCCTGGCTGTTGTCTCTGGCGGGTCACGTTGGCTACGGCAGCTACGACACGAACCGCTCGGTGTTTCTGGGAACGGATTCCTGGATCGCCGAAGGCGATTCCGACGTGCTCACGGCGGGGCTGAGGTTCCGCGCCTCCTATGAGTTCATGTTCGACGGCTGGTATCTGCGCCCCTATGCGGATCTCGACCTGCTCTACACCTACATGCCCGGCTATCAGGAAACCGGCGCCAGCGCGCTCAACCTCTCCATCTCCGCGCTGGAGGAATGGACCTTCGTGTTCAGCCCGGCGCTGGAGATCGGCGCACGGGCGAACCTGAGCGGCGCTACCTGGCTGCGGCCCTATGCCAGCATCGGCGCGAGCTTCTATTCGAGCGATGGGCTGGAGTTCGAAAGCCGTCTCGTCGGGGCGGAGGCGCAGGTGCCGAGCTTTACCAACACCGTGCCCCTACCGGATGCCCTGCTGGACCTCACCGCCGGTCTACAGCTGGTGGATGACGGACGGTTCGATCTGCGCGCCGAGTACAAGGCGCAGATCGGCGAGGACTATGTCGGCCAGGAACTGACCGCCCGCTTCACCGTGTTCTTCTGAGCCATGCCGGCCGTCTCGACGCAGGCTTGGTCACGTAGCCCCTCCGGCTCGCAGGGCGGATGGTGCGCCTTGCGCCCGCGCGTCGCCGCCGACCTCGCCAAGGCCGCGGGCCTGGCCTACGAGCCCTCACGCCGCCATCAGGACATCTCCGGCCGCTTCGCCGTGCTGGAGGATGGGTTCGGCTTCCAGCGCGTGCCGGGGCAGCCGGTGTTCGACAAACAGATCGGTCGGCAGAGGGGCGGGGGGTGTGAGATTCTCGCTCGCTCCGCCAGAGCATTTTAGAGCGAAGCGGATTCCGGTTCGCGTGAAGAAAATGCGTCAGAACAAAAAGCTCTAGAAGATCGGCGGTCGGCGCTCGCAGCCATGACCTTTGCGCCTTAAGAGGCCTGAGTGGTGCGACGAGACGCGAAATGGTCGACGGCGTGGTCGGCAAACCGCCGCAGGATTTGCCCGCGATGGGCCCCGCCGCGCGAAGCGAGCACGACCCGCAGCGGGCGCACCTCGTTATCGATCTCCAGCGTCTTCACCCTGCCTCCATCGTATGTGACGGAGGATGGAGGCCGCATCACCAGCAGCGTGAAGCCGAAGCCGGCAGCGACCGCGCTCCGTACCGCTTCCAGCGAGGTGGAAATGTAGGAAATGCGTGGGCTGATCCCGATTTCTTCAAGCAGGTCCTCGAAATAACTCCGGCTCCCCGGCCCGTCGAGCATGACATAGGGTTCGGCGGCGAGATCCGAGAGATTGATCGAGCGGCGGTCGGCCAGCGGATGGTTGGCGGCGAGCACCACCATCGGCCGGAGTGCGGCGAGTTCGACAAAGGCCAGCCCGTCAGGTTCTGCGCCGCGATCATAGGTCAGAGCGAGGTCAATCGAGCCCTCGCGGAGCGCATCGGCGAGATCGGTGAGCGCCATCTCCCTGAGGCGGATGGTGATTCCTGGAGCGATGTCCGCGAATGAACGGATGAGGCGCGCCGCGTAGAAGGGAGAGAGCGTCCAGAATACGCCGAGACGAATCTCGCCCGCCGCTTCCGCGGCCAGCGCCGAGGCTTCGCGCTCGACCTGCTGGGCCTGCTCCTCCAGACGGGTCACGTGCTCCAGAAAGACGCGACCTTGAAGCGTGAGCGTCAGCCCCCGTGCGTGGTGCCGATCGAACAGCGCAAGGCCGGTGACGTCTTCCAGCTTGTCCAGCGCCTGCGCGACCGAGGGCTGGGAGATGTTGAGCGCGCGAGCCGCCTGCGCGATGCCGCCATGCTCGGCGACGGCACGGAAATAGGTGCATTGGCGCAGAGTGTAGCGAACCATATTAAACCTTGTCTAAAACCAAGATATTTGAGTTTTTCCCTATCTTGAAAAAAGATCAATCTGGTTTCCGATCGGCTGCCCTGCTCGACCGGAGTGGCGCCTGCCTGCGAGGACAAGGATCAGCGCATGTCGCCAGCTCAGCCCGTTGCCGAACTGCTCGAGGCCGCCGCGCGGCCGTTCGAGGACGCACGCGCAATGCCGCCAAGCGTCTACACCAGCCCGGAATTCCTTGCGCGCGAGCTGGACACCATCTTCTCCAAGGAGTGGATATGCGTCGGCCGATCCAGCGGCCTCGCCACTGCGGGCGACTACTTGACCTATGAACTTGCCGGCCAGCCGGTAATGGTGCTGCGCGACAAGGAAGGCGAGTTACGCGCTTTTTCCAATGTCTGCCTGCATCGCATGTCGACGCTGCTCGAGGGCACCGGAAACCGGCGCGCGATCGTGTGTCCGTATCACGCCTGGACCTACGGTCTCGACGGCCACCTCCGCGGGGCGCCGTTCATGGCCCAGACCACGGGCTTCTGCAAGGACGACTACGTCCTCCCGTCGATCCGCTGCGAGGAATGGCTTGGGTGGATCTACATAACGCTCGACAAGGATCGCCCGAGCGTTGCCGCGACGCTGCGGCCGCTGGAAGCGATGATCGCCCAGTACCAGATGGAGAACTATGTCGAGTGCTTCCGCGAGACCCACCTATGGGACACCAACTGGAAGGTGCTCGCGGAGAACTTCATGGAGAGCTACCACCTTCCGGTCTGTCACGCCGACACCGTGGGCGGGCACTCAAAACTCGAGGAGATGGAGTGCCCACCGGGCCTCGCCGCCTTCAACTATCACTGGATCACCAAGGAAGCCTCGCTGCCGATCGGGAATGCGCATCCCGACAATACCCGTCTTGAAGGACGCTGGCGCAAGACGACCGCGCTGCTGGCCCTCTATCCCAGCCACCTCATCACCCTGACCCCCGGCTATTTCTGGTACCTGTCCCTGCACCCGAAGGGCACGGGTCAGGTGGCGATGGTGTTCGGCGGCGGGCTGTCGCCGGAATTCATGGCCGATCCACGGGCCGGCGAGTATGTGGCGACGCTCAAGAACCTGCTGGATGAGGTGAATGTCGAGGATCGCGGCTGCACCGAGAAGGTGTTCCGCGGCATGAATGCGGGCGTGGCCTGCGCCGGCCATCTTTCCTATCTGGAGCGGCCGATCTACGATTTCATGCACTACATCGCGGATCGGGCAACCGGCTTCGATCGCTCCTTTGCTCTCGCCGCGGAGTGAGACCATGGCGGGTGAGCGCGCCGACATCGAGGGTCGGCACAATCTGGCATCGCGCCCGGTTCCGGTCTTGCGCAGCCTGACCCGCACGCAGCAAGCGCGATGCCGCCGATTGCCTTAGCGCGGCAGGCCGAATTGCTGGCGCAGCACCTTGTCGAACAGCCGCGCGGGCATGAGGCGGCGCAGCAGGCTGACCTGCTTCGCCACCTTGCCGACAGGGTAGCGGAGCGTGTGGCGCGATGCCGTGGCCGCCCGTAGCACCGCCTCCGCCACCTCTTCGGGAGTGACCGCCGTGGGCAAGGCCTTCTTGATGAAGTCCTGCACCCAGGCGCGCGCGGCGTCGTACTCTTTCTTCTTGGTGTCCGGCTCGAGCGCGCTCTGGTCGAAACTGCCGGTCACCGTGGCGGGCTCGATCAACGACACGCGGATGTCGAAGGCGCGGACCTCGTGATCGAGCGACTCGGAATAGCCCTCGAGCGCGAACTTGCTGCCGGCGTAATGGGCCGAATACGGCGCCGGCACGATCCCGAGTCCGCTGCTGAGATTGATGATGCGGCCCTGCCCGCGGGTCCGCATCGACGGCAGCACCGCGTTGATGACCCGGACAACCCCGAACAGATTGACGTCGTAGAGGCGCTGGACTTGCGCGACTGACGATTCCTCGGCGCCCCCGAATAGGCCGACGCCGGCATTGTTGACGAGAACATCGATGCGCCCGGTGCGCGCCAGCACCTCGGAGACGAGGGCGGCCACAGAGCCGTCATCCGTCACATCGCAGGTCAGCATCGTGACCTTGCTCGGGGGGACACCGCCCGGCTTGCGGCTGGTGCCGAAGACGGTGAAGCCGGCCCGCGCCAGGGCTTCGGCGCTCGCCCGGCCGATGCCGGACGACGCGCCCGTGACGAGAGCGGTTTTCTGGGAAGGGGAGGGCATGGCTGTTGATCCGGTTTGCTGAAGAGGGGAGGGGGCGCGATCGCGGTGTTGGGGTAGGAGCAGCCGGCACGGCCGTGCGTCGGGGGAGGCGGCACCGCCGTCACTTCAGCGCGACGACGACCTTGCCTTTGGACCGTCCGGTTTCGGTGTAGGCCAAGGCATCATTGGTCGCGTCGAACGGGAAGACCCGATCCACGACCGGGCGAATGATGCCGGCCTCGATCAGCGACGTGATCTGGCTCAACTGCCCGCCCTCCGCCCGCATGAACAGGAAGGAATAGGCGAGCCCTCGGGCTTTGGCCTTCCGTCGGATGCCGAAGCTGAGAAGGCGCATGAGCTGACGCAGAAGCCAGTTCAACCCTTGTTGCCGCGCGAAATCGGGGTCCGGCGGACCGGAGATCGAGATCAGCTTGCCCCCGCGCTTCAGCACGCTCAGGGATTTCTGGAGCGTCGCGCCATCGAGGCTGTTGAGCACGACGTCGTAACCCGACAGCACCGCCGCGAAATCCTGCGTCTTGTAGTCGATCACGACATCGGCGCCGAGGCGTCTGACCAGATCGACATTGGCGGTGCTGGTCGTCGTCGCGACCGTGGCGCCGAGATGCTTGGCCAGCTGGATGGCGAATGTCCCGACGCCGCCCGAGCCCGCATGGATGAGGACCTTCTGCCCCTTGCGCAGACCGGCGCGTTCCACCAGTGCCTGCCAGGCGGTCAGCCCGACCAGCGGAACCGACGCCGCCTCCGCCATGGTCAGGTTCGTCGGCTTCAGCGCCAGATCGTCCTCATGGACGGCGATCCGCTCCGCGAAGGTCCCGATGCGGCCATCGCGCGGGCGGGCATAGACCTCGTCACCCACCTTGAAACGGCGGACCTTGGCCCCGACGCGGACGACCCGCCCGGCCATGTCGTGTCCGAGGATGAGCGGCGGGCGATAGGGAAGGATGGGCTTGAAGGCGCCGTCGCGGATCTTGGAATCCAGAGGGTTGAGCCCGGCGGCGTGGATCTCGACCAGGACATCCTCATCGCCCACCGCCGGCTCCGGCCAATCGCCGAAGCGCAGGGCGCCACCCTTCCTGTACTTGTCGAGGATGAAGGCCTTCATGATGATCCATTCTCCGGGTTGCCGTGGGCGTTCGCCTCGCGGGAAAGGGCCGCGAGGCGAGCTGGGCCTTGGCGGCGCGAGTGCTCAATCGGCCGCCCGGTAGCGGGCAGCGGCGTGTTCCTGGCCTATGTTCGGCAGCATGGCCTGACGCGCGGCCTGGAAGGCGTTCCACTGCTCCACATCGGGCAGCGGCGGGATCGTGACGGCCTCGCGGCGGTCGAAGCCGGTCATGGCCGCGTCTACCAGCTCATCGACGCTCATCACCCCGGACATGGTGTCGACGTCCGCGCCGGCATGGCTCCAGATTTCGGTGCGCGTGGCGGCGGGAAGCACCGCTTGGACATAGACGCCCCTCGGGCCGAGTTCGACGCTGAGCCCCTGCGACAGGAACTGCACGAAGGCCTTGGTCGCACCATAGACCGTCATCCCGAACTCGGGCGCCAGACCGACCACCGAGCCGATGTTGACGATCGCGCCCTCGCCGGCCTGTGCCAGACGCGGGGCGATGGCGCTGGCCAGCCGCAGCACGGCGGTGGTGTTGAGGGCGAGCAGCCGCGCGACATCATCGGTGCTCTGCTCGACGAAGCTCCCGCCGATGGCGGTGCCGGCATTGTTGATGAGGATGCCGATGCGCGCATCCTCGCGCAGCCGGGCTTCCACGACGCCGAGGTCGGCGGGCTGCGTGAGATCCGCCGCGATGATGTCGATCGCCACGCCGGTCTCTTCGCGCAGGCGAGCCGCCAGCGCCTCCATGCGCGCCGTGTTGCGGGCAACCAGCACCAGATCGTGCCCACGCCGGGCGAAACGCTCGGCGTAAGCCGCGCCGATACCGGTCGACGCGCCGGTGACGAGAACGGAGGGATGCGAGGCCATGGGGTTGCTCTCTTTGCAATTCGAAATCATATACATGATATTCATCATGATTAGCCTTAAATATGATGATCATCATGTAACTGTCAATGAGGTTCCGGGAGATTTCGAAATGAAGGTCAGCCGCGAGCAGATGGCGGAGAACCGCCGCCGCATCCTGGAGGTCGCCAGCGAGCTGTTTCGCGACAGGGGGTTCGACGCGGTCAGCGTGGCGGAAGTGATGAAGGCCGCCGGGCTCACCCATGGCGGCTTCTATGGGCATTTCAGTTCAAAGGATGATCTGGTCGCGCAGACGCTGGCCCATGTCCTCGCGGCGGACTCGGGTGAAGGTGGCGATTTCCGCGCCTATCTCGGATCCTATCTGTCGCCGCGCCATCGCGACAACCCGGCCGCGGGTTGCCCCACGGCAGGGCTCGCCGCCGCCATCCGCCACCAGACCCCGGCGGCACGCGGCGCGATGACGGAAGGGCTTCGCGCCCAGATCGCCCGTATCGAGAAGGCACTCCCGGAGCTGGATCCGGCAGACCGGCACCGGGCAGCGATCGGCAGCTGGGCGGCGATGGTCGGGGCCGTCATTCTCGCCCGGGCCATTGCTGATCCCGCTCTTTCGGACGAGATCCTCGAGCAGACGCGGGCCTGGATCGAGGCGGGGATCAAGGATGGGGCAACCTTGTAGTTCCGAGGTCTGCGAACGGAGGGACATCTGGAGGACCGTTACGAGCACGCCTGAGGAGGTCGTGGATGACCGGGTCTGATCCCCGGATCACGTCCGGGGGCGGCCATGACGTCGCTGGGAGACCAACGGTGTGCGGGGGGCATAGCGGCTCAGCAATGGCTCCCATCCGGAACGCCGTCATCCCCGGGCTTGGCCCGGGGACCCACGCCTTGCCCGCCGCCCGCGCACGAGCCCAAGACGTGGATGGCCGGGTCGAGCCCGGCCATGACGTGGTGACGTTGGGGGCCCCATCGTGCAGCCGGGACCCCGCGTGAGACGCCGCCGCGGGCAGTAATCCTCCTCTGCAAAGGGCGTAACCAAGCTCGCACCCTCCACCACCCATCCCCCCTTGCCACGCGGCGCCTCCAACGCCATCTGGGCAGCATGAGACGGCGGCGCGGGACGTCGCTTGTGACAGGGGCCGGCGGCGTCGTTTGGGCGTCGTGCGGGCGTGGCGGAGACGAAGATCATGGCCGGGCTCAAACTGATCGCGCTGGATGCGGAAGACCTCGCCGTTCTCTCGGTGCATATGCAGGACGCCATCGTGACGGTGGGCGAGATGACCTATCTGCCGAAGGAGCGGCGCTTCGTGCTGCTGGCCAACCGGTTCGATTGGGAAAAGGCGATCCAGGCCGAGGCGATGGCCGAGCCCGATGCGCCGTTCGGCGCGGCGGCGGCGAGCGCGGGGCCGTGCGTGCGCCGGCGCTCCGGCATGCGCTTCGAGCGCGTGCTGGCGGCACGGGTGCGCGGCATCGACCTCAAGAACAAGCTCGGCGTGCTCAATCTGCTGGCGCTGAAATTCGAGGAAACCCAGTCCCCCTCCGGGACGGTGAGCTTCCTGTTCTCCGGCGGCGGCGAGGTGCAGCTCGATGTCGAGTGCATGGAAGCGGGCCTTGAAGATCTCGGCCCCGCCTGGGATGCCGCCGGCACACCCTGCCACGATGTGAAATGAGCTCCGCCGGCCCGTGCTGTCCGGCGGGCGCGGGCGGCGCGCCAGGGTCCGCCATTGCCTCTTGTGTTCCGCCGGCCCGGTTGTGATAGGACGGGGGAGCTCAAGCGCGCCCCGTGCGGCTGGAGCGTTGTCGCGTCCACCGCATGCGCCTGCCAGGTTTCATCATGCCGCTTCGCCTCTCCACCGCCGATCCTGATTTTGCCGCGCGCTTTTCGGCCTTTCTCGGCACCAAGCGGGAAGTATCGCAGGATGTCGCCGACGCGGTGGCGCGCATCATCAACGACGTGCGCGCGCGCGGCGACGCGGCGCTGATTGATTTTTCCCGCCAGTTCGACCGGGTGGACCTCGCCACAATCGGCATCCGCGTGACGGAAGCCGAGATCGACGCGGCGGTGGCCGCCGCCGACCCCGCGACCCGCGCGGCGCTGGCCTTCGCCCATGAGCGCATCCGCTCCCATCACGCCCGCCAGCTTCCTGCCAGCGGTCGCTATGTCGATGCCGCCGGCGTCGAGCTGGGCCATCGCTGGACGGCGGTCGAAGCGGTCGGCCTTTATGTGCCGGGCGGTACGGCGGCTTACCCGTCTTCGGTGCTGATGAACGCCGTGCCGGCCAAGGTGGCGGGCGTCGGTCGCCTCGCCATGGTGGTGCCGGCGCCCGATGGCGTGCTCAACCCGCTGGTGCTGGCCGCCGCGCGGCTGGCCGGCGTCGACGAGGTCTACCGCGTCGGCGGGGCGCAGGCGGTGGCCGCGCTTGCTTATGGGACGCAGACCATCGCCCCGGTGGCCAAGATCGTCGGGCCCGGCAATGCCTATGTGGCCGCCGCCAAGCGCCATGTGTTCGGCACGGTCGGCATCGACATGGTGGCCGGCCCCTCCGAGGTGCTGGTGATCGCCGATGGCGAGCAGAACCCGGACTGGATCGCCGCCGATTTGCTGGCGCAGGCCGAGCACGACACGGCGGCGCAGTCGATCCTGATGACCGATGACGCGGCGCTGGCCGAGGCGGTGATCGCTTCGGTCGAGCGCCAGCTCGCCACCCTGCCGCGCCGCGACATCGCCACGGCGAGCTGGGCCGATTACGGCGCGGTCATCCTGCTGCGCAGCCTGGATGAAGCCCCCGCGCTGTCCGACCGCATCGCCCCCGAGCACCTAGAAATCATGGCCGCCGATCCCGAGGCGCTGGTGGAGCGCATCCGCCATGCCGGGGCGATCTTTATCGGCGCCCATACGCCGGAGGCGATCGGCGATTATGTCGGCGGCTCCAACCATGTGCTGCCCACCGCGCGCTCGGCCCGCTTCTCCTCCGGGCTCGGCGTGCTCGATTTCATGAAGCGTACCTCGATCCTCAAATGCGGCCCCGAGCAGCTTCGCGCGCTCGGCCCCGCGGCCATCGCGCTCGGCGAGGCGGAAGGGCTCGGCGCCCACGCCCGCTCGGTCGCGATCCGGCTCAACCTCTGACGGAGGGGCCATGGGTGACGGTGACAATCCGGGCGGTGACGTTCCGGGGGAGGGCGGTTCGGGGGAATATCCTCAGGAGAAAGACCCCCACGCCGCCACCCGCCGCCTCGCGGCGGTGACGCTCGATCCGGCCTCGATCGGTCGCGCCAGCCGCGATGTCGAGCATGAGCGCGCCGTGGCCATTTACGACCTGCTGGAAGAGAACAGCTTCGCGCCGCTGGGCGATGACGGGGCCGGCCCCTATTGCCTGGCCATTTCGCTCACCGAGGGCCGTCTTCTGCTCGACATCACCCGGCAGGATGGCGGCGCGGTGGTGCAGCACCATCTCTCCCTCACCCCGCTGCGGCGGGTGGTGCGCGATTATTTTCTCGTCTGCGAGAGCTATTATTCCGCCATCCGCACCCTGAGCCCCTCGCAGATCGAGGCGATCGACATGGGCCGGCGCGGTCTGCACAATGAAGGCTCGGAGGTGCTGCGCGAGCGGCTGAAGGACAAGGTCGCCCTCGATTTCAGCACCGCCCGGCGTCTGTTCACGCTGGTCTGCGCGCTGCACTGGAAAGGCTGAGCGTGGACGGCCCTCCCGGCACCGCTGCCCTCGAAGGTCCCGTAGGTTCCACGCGCCGCGCGCGTCCGCAATCGGTGCTGTTCATGTGCGGGCAGAATGTGGTGCGCTCGCCCATGGCGGCGATTCTCGCCCGCCATCTGTTCGGCCGTTCGCTCTATGTCGGCTCGGCCGGCGTCATCAAGGGCGAGAACGACCCCTTCGTGCGCGCCGCCATCGACGAGATCGGCCTCGACCTCAGCCGGCACCGGCCGCAGACGCTGGAGGAGCTGGAGGAGAATGAGGGCCTCGCCTTCGACCTCGTCATTACCCTCTCGCCCGACGCCCATCACCGCGCGCTGGAACTGACCCGCACCAACGCCATCGATGTCGAATACTGGCCGACCCCCGACCCCTCGCTGGCGAGCGGAAATCGCGAGCAGCGCATGGATGCCTACCGCACGGTGCGCGACGAGCTGGAAATGCGCATCAAGCGACGCTTTCGCGCCTGATCGTCGACCTCACTGGCCTGATCGTTCACCTCACTGCACCGATAAGCCGTTCAATTTTGGCCCGGATTGAACTAGCGTGCGCCCCGACATGACCGCCCGTCGATGCGGCGGAATCAGGAGTTTTCTTGCGTGAATAGCCGCCCCAGACTGGTGCTGGCCTCGGGTTCGCCGCGCCGCCTCGCGCTGCTGGCCCAGGCCGGAATCGAACCCGAAGCCCTCCTCCCGGCTGATATCGACGAGACGCCCGAGCGCGGCGAGCTGCCCCGCCGTCTCGCCCAACGCCTTGCGCAGCAAAAGCTTTTGGCCGCCGACGCACGTCGCAAGCTGACCAGCGAGTATGACGGCGCCTATCTCCTCGCCGCCGATACGGTGGTGGCGGTGGGCCGTCGCATCCTGCCCAAGCCGGAGATCGCGGAGGAGGCCGCCGATTGCCTGCGCCTGCTGTCGGGCCGCGCCCACCGGGTCTATACCGGCATCGCCCTGATGACCCCGAAGGGCGCCATCCGCACCCGCCTGGTCGAAACCCGCGTCCGTTTCAAGCGTTTGTCCCGCGAGGAAATGGACGCCTACCTCGCCTCCCGCGAATGGCAGGGCAAGGCAGGAGGCTATGCAATTCAAGGACTTGCCGGCACATTCGTCATCAAGCTGGTCGGCTCCTACAGCAATGTCGTCGGCCTGCCGCTGGCGGAAACCGTGGCCCTGCTGGCGGGCGAACGCTTCCCGGTGTTGCAGCGTTGGGGCCATCCGGCGTGAAGGGAGGAGCCCGCCATGGTGGATGAACCGCCCGCCGCCAAGCCATGCCCGATCTGCGGCAAGCCGATGGTGGAGAAGTACAAACCCTTCTGCTCCAGCCGCTGCGCCGATGTCGATCTGCACCGCTGGCTCACCGGCGCCTATGCCATTCCGGTGACGGAGGAAGACGACGAGGACGGCGAGGAACCCTCCCTCGCTCCCGCGCCGCCCCGCGAGAGGTAGTATGCAGCCTCGATCCAGGCTGAAGCGGGCCTGACGCTCGGATTGCCGGTGCGGCGCGCCGGGTGGGCGGCGAATGTCGGCCAACCACGCAAGGGCTTCCGACGTTCCCGACATTCAAGGGTGATGCCCGTCGCTTCTCTGTCATGTCTGGGGAAAAGCCCGCACATTCCGGCCCCAGGCATATGGACAGCGGCAGGGGGAGACTCTATAACCCGCCCGCTCCGCACGGCCTTCGCGCCATGCCGGTATGCCCAGGTAGCTCAGCTGGTAGAGCATGCGACTGAAAATCGCAGTGTCGGCGGTTCGACTCCGTCCCTGGGCACCATTTCCTCGCTTTAGGCCGCTCGCCGAAGCTCAGAAACCCCGAAATTCATTGAGGTTAGGCCAGTCTCGAAGCTCATAGCGGCTTTGGGTGGCTCGTTGGCATCCGTGAAATTTGTTGGCATGGTCGTTGGCATCCGCGGATGCCAACAAATCGCGATGCCAACAGGGGGCGCCTCGAATGCCATTGACAGATGTCGCGATCCGGCAGGCTAAGGGCGGTGATAAGCCATTCAAGCTGTCAGATGGAGGCGGGCTGCATCTTCTCGTTACACCCACCGGCTCCAAGCTCTGGAGGCTATCCTACCGGTTCGACGGGAAGGTAACGGGCATTCGGGTGCTTTTCTGCGATGGATGATCGCAGGCATGTGGGCGGCGGCCAGCGTAGCGGCTGCTGGAGCGGGCCGGCCTTCAACTGATAAGCGTCGCGGCGGGGCTCAGGAGCGCGCGCGTCGCCCTCCGCCGAGGCGGGAACGGGCGGGCCGGCGCGGGAGGAAGAACAGGGCCCGGCCCTCGACCAGAAAGGCAATGCCGAGCCGGGCGCCGATCATCATGCCCGCGACCGCAAGGGGAAAGGAGAGCGCCATCAGCGAGCCGGCGGTGATGCCCTGCCCGATGGTGCACCCGCCGCACAGCACGCCGCCGGCGCCCATCAGCACGGCGCCCAGCAGATGCCGCTTCATCTCGCGGGCGTCGTCGAAGGCTTCCCAGCGGAACTCGTCGCCCGCCCGTGCGGCGGCGAAGGCGCCAAGGATCACGCCGACGATCGAGCCGGTGCCGAAATTCAGCAGCGTCGCGCCGTCGAGCAGTAGCCCGTGCAGGGTGATCGCGACCGGCGCGACGAAGGTCAGGCTCTGCGGCCGGGCCGCCTGCTGGAATTCGTCGACGAGAAACTGCGTCGCCAGCCAACCGCCGATCACCCCGGCGCCGAGCACGACACCGGCCGCAAGCAGGCGCCGCGCCTTGCGCAGGCGCGTGTCGGCCACGGCGAGAGCGATGAGGATGGCGGCGATGCCGGCCGCAAGTAGGGCGCGGCTCGACAGGCCGAGCAAGGGCTCGATCAGGCCCGGCAGGTCGGCCTGTCCGGAGTGGGGGATGGCGAGAGCCCAGGCCTCGCCGAAGGCGATCCTGTAGGTCGCCAGCGTGCCGCGCAGCATGGCGTAGGCGGTTATGCCGAAGACCAGGAGAACCACAAGGCTACGCAGATCACCGGAGCCCAGCCGGATGCAACTGCCAAACGCGCAGGTGCCGACCAGCGCCATGCCGAGGCCAAACATGACGCCGCCGAACGCGATGCCGATCCACGGCAGCGCGCCGGGGACGTAGGAGGTTGCCTGCGGATCGAGCAGGCCGGTCAGGACGAGGAATTGCGTGCCGGCAATGGCGATACCCAGCGCCAGGCCGAAGACGCGCAGCCGGCGGGTATCGGAGCCCACCAGCGCGTCCTCGATGGCGCCAAAGCTGCACAGGCGGGCGCGACGGGTGGTGAAGCCCACGGCGATCCCGATGGCGAGGCCGGCGAGGGCGGCCCACCACGCATTGAGGTCGTCCATTGCGCCTGGTCCTCCCGTCCCATGGCTCCCGCGGGCATTGGTGCCCATCTCGGCCGGCGCTTATGTGGCTCAGTCTTCCTTGGTTCCGCAGAAGATGTCGTAGATCACGCTGATCAGCCGGCGCACATCCTCGTCGGCTAGGCTGTAATAGACCGTCTTGCCGTCGCGCCGGGTAGTGACGAGGTCGTCCAGCCGCAGGCGGGCAAGCTGCTGCGACACGGTCGGCTGGCGCAACGACAGGATGTTTTCAAGCTCGGTGACGGAGCGCTCGCGCTCCGCCAGCAGGCACAGCAGCAGCAGGCGGTTCTCATGCGAGACGGCCTTGAGGAAGTCGCTCGCTTCCCGCGCATTGCGCATGAGACGGTCGAGCTCCGGCGAGACCTCCGGGCCGTCGCGTAACTCGTCCTCAATGCGTTTGGAAACAATTCCAGTCATCACCACGTCGCTTTCAATTCCAGCCTATCGGACTCGCCCCGCCTGCAAAAGCGTCATGGCGTCCGCGGCAATTTCTTGGTCAGTTCCGCGAGCAGCCCCCAGAAAGCCTCCTCGCCGGCATAGCCTGGGATCCTCCCGACCTCGCGCCCATTCTCGACCAGCACGAAGGTCGGAGTGTAGCGCACTGGCGCGGCCAGAGTGGCCAGCGCGGCATCGTCGTCGCCGAGATCGAGCCGGCGCAGCGGCGCCACACGCCCCTCCTCGGTCTCAGGATAGATGGGGGCGATCTCACGGTCGAAGCGCTGGCACCAGACGCAGCCCGGCTGCTCGAACACCAGTAGTTCTGCCGCCTTCGCCGGCGCCGCGCCCCACAACGCGCCTGCGATCGCGCCGAAGACGGCGACGCTGGCAAACGCCGTGCCGCGCCATCCGCTCATCTTTCCGTGAAGCCGTGGCTGTATGATCTCTACCAGATGACGTTGTCTCATTCCCATTATATAAACGCATTCGAATATGAATTCGATGGCCAATCCGCCGCAGAGCGGAGCGGGCCGTGAGGAAACGCCGTGTCGCTCGATATAACGTTGCCCGGGGCCTTCGGGGCCGGCCTCCTTTCCTTCGCCTCGCCCTGCGTGCTGCCGCTTGTCCCGGCCTATCTCGGCTTTCTGGGTGGTGCCGGTCGCGGCATCTCCGGCGGGTGCGTGACGCGCGCGCGGCTGGTCGCTCTCTCCGTGGCTTTCGTCGCCGGCTTTTCCAGCGTTTTCATCCTGCTCGGCGCCACCGCCTCGCAGCTTGGCCAGTGGTTTGCCGTGCACGCACCGGTTCTGACGATCGTGGCGGGAGCGATGCTGATCCTGTTCGGCCTGCATTTCCTCGGCCTGCTGCGCCTTCCGCTGCTCTACCGCCGGGTGGCGCCGGATGTGGCACGCGCCCCCGCCGGGCTCGCCGGCGCCTATCTGGTCGGGCTCGCCTTCGGTTTCGGCTGGACGCCCTGCGTCGGGCCGATCCTGTCGATGATCCTCATCATCGCCGGCACCGAGGATTCCCTCTCCAAAGGCGTGCTGCTGCTGTCCACCTATGCCGCCGGGATCGGCCTGCCCTTCATCGCGGCAGCGGCATTCTCAACCGGCTTCCTGCGCTGGTCGGCGGCGATGCGCTCGCGCCTCGGCCTGGTCGAGAAGGCCTCCGGCGTGCTGCTGGTCGCCACCGGCGTCGTCTTCATCGGCGGCTGGATGCCGCAATTATCCGCCTGGCTGCTCGATACCTTCCCCACACTCGGCGCGATCGGATAAGGCGCGCCCGTGAGATGGAGCCGATCATGGAACTCCACTTGACCCGCCGTTCGCTTGCCCTTGCCACAAGCGCGCTGCTTCTCGCTCCCGGCGCCGGCCGCGCCGCGACCCTCCTCGGCGAGGACGGGCTGTATGTACAGGACTGGTATGTCGAGAGTTTCCTCGACCTCTCCGAGGATTTCGCAGCGGCAAGGGCGGCGGGAAAGGGCTTCGCGCTTCAATGGAGCCAACGCGGTTGCCCGCTCTGCAAGCGGCTGCATACGGAGTATTTCGCCGATCCGGTCATCGAATCCTATGTGCGCGACCACTTCAGTGTCGTCCATCTCGACATTTTCGGTTCGCGCGAGGTGACGGGCTTCGAGAGCGCAGCGCGGTCGGAGAAGGCCCTTGCAGGGCAGTATGCGGTGCGGGCGACGCCCACCTTCCAGTTCTTCGGCATGCGGGGCGGCCGGGTGGTGGAGGTGGCCCGGCTGCCGGGTCTGCTGCCCAAGCCCGAGTTCCTGGCCATGTTCAAATATGTCGAAGCCGGCGCCTATGACGGCACCGGCTTCGAAGCCTGGATGGCGGCGCAGAAGGCGCCTTAGGTGGTCAGCTATTTGTTGACCGGCGAGTTCGGATCGAACAGATACGCCACCACATCCTTGATCTGCTGTTCGGTCAGCACGTCGTTGACGCCGAAGCGCGGCATGCTCGAACAAGCGAGCGAGGCCTGCGCGTCATAGACCTTGGCGAAGGTCGCCTTCGCATCGGCCGGATCGTAATTGCGCTCGCGGCCATAGCCAACGAGGCTGGGCCCGAGCGTGCCATAGCTCACTTCTTTGGGGTCGAGCTGGTGGCAGGCATAGCAATTGCCGCCGCTTACCGTGCCTGGCGGATCGCTGAACTGCCCGCCGCGCCCGTTCTGGGCGACCTTGGCGCCTTCCTTCCAGTCCCCGAGGATGGCGCCCTGTGGGAAGATGATCCTTACCTCCTCGCTCTTCATGATTGCGCTCGCCTGTTCGGGCGAGGGGTTATTGCGGGTCAGCGAGCAGATGCGCTGCGTTTCGTCCTGCTGGAGACGCGATTGCCATCCCTCCGGCAGCTTGGTGAAGCCCGCCTTGACCACCGCATCAACCCGCGCCGGGTCGATGGCAGGCGTTCTGGTCGCATCCTGCGCGGTCGCGGCGAGTGGAGAAAGGAGGACGGTGCCAGCGAGCGCGGCGCGCGCCAGAAAGGTATGAACAGTCATTTTCGCCTCCCTCAACGCTTGATCGACGGCACTTTGAGCTCACCGCCCTCTGCCTGTTTCGTCAGATAGAGGGTGAGGGCGGTCACCACGTCCGAGCCATAGTCGGGCGGGGGCATGCGCATCTGCCGGTAGCAGTCCCACATGCGGTGCTGCATGGTGCGCAGCGCGCTTTGCGAGACGCGGTAGGTCGGCCAGGTGCCCATGGTCAGCTGCGCGTCCTTGCCCGGGACGTCGAGCTGCGGCAGCGCCTGAAGGCGGATACGCTTACCGGCGTCGCCATGGCAGGTGGAACAGGAAAAGTCGTTGATCGAGGAGCGGCGGAAGAACAGAGCCTCGCCGATCGCATACATATCCTTCTCCTGCGGTGTCGCCAGCTCCACATGGAGCTTCATGCCGTCCGACTTGTTGGCGATGAAGGCGACGAGATCCTCCATGTCGGAGGTCCGGCCGGGGCCGGAGAACGGCTTGGCGACGATCGGCTTGGTATCCAAGCCTTGAATCGTCTGCATGCACCACAGCAGGCGCTGTTCAAGGTCCATCACCTTGTCCGCATCGGCGAAATAGCGCGGCAGATGGGCGTAGGCGCCTTCGAGCTTGCCCGGTCCCTCGCCGAGGTCGCAGCTCTCCAGCGAGACGTTCTTGGTGCCGCGTGGCTCACTCCACAGCACTTCGCCCCGGTCGACATTGAGGTAGCCCGGATTGGCCATCGGGTCCTCGATCATCTGCCGGTAGCGTTCGATCTCCTTCTCGCTCTCATCTTCGGCGCCCTGAGCCGTGGTCAGGATGAAGGGCAGCGCGAGGAGGGCGAGGGCCACGCACCCGGCGACGAAGCGTCGCGTCGGTTGGGCGTGTTCCTTGGGTCGTATCTGTTCCTTGGGCATGTGCTTCCCCAGCTGTTGAGCCGCGGCCTCACCCTTCTTGCGAGGATGTTGAAGCGGTCTCCGTGGCGAGCGATGATAGGCTTTGGCGATCGCTCGATAGTCCACTTTACATTCAAAAAATTTAATATCACAATATGTATGTTCGTCACCGGCGAAAAATGATCGCTGACGATTAAATCAAAGCAAAAACAAAGAGTTGGCGTTCGACGCCAGCAGGAGGACGCCTGATGCAACTTCGCAGTTGGACTCCGTCGCGACGGGAAACCATGGGACTCGGCCTGACCGCCATGCTGGCGGCGGCGCTCGCCCCCCACCTTGTCATGGCGACCGAGGAAGCGACCGCGGCCGAGCTCAAGAAGCTCTATGGCGACAAGCCGATGGCGCAGGGCAAGATCAAGCTCGATCTGCCCGAAATCGCCGAAAACGGCCTCGTCGTGCCGCTCAATATCGACGTGGAAAGCCCGATGACCGAGCAGGACTACGTCAGGGCCGTCCATGTCTTCGCCGATGGCAATCCGCTGCCTCAGGTCGTGACCTACAAGTTCACACCCCAGTCCGGGAAGGCGGCGGCCTCGGTCCGCATGCGCCTCGCCCAGACGCAGAACGTCGTCGCCGTGGCCGAGATGTCGAACGGCGCGCTCTTCACCGCCAAGGCGCAGGTGAAGGTCACGATCGGCGGCTGCGGCGGCTGAGCGGCGCGTCCGGCCTTCACGGCCGCGCGCATCGACATCTGGGGAAACGACAAGGAAACGCCAACATGGCCATCAAGTCCAAGCCGCGCGTCAAAGCGCCTTCCGAAGCGAAGGCCGGCGAGATCATCGAGATCAAGACCCTCATCTCGCACGAGATGGAGAGCGGGCAGCGCAAGGATTCCACCGGCAAGCCCATTCCACGCGCCATCATCAACAAGTTCACCGCCGCCTTCAACGGCAAGACTTTCTTCGAGGCGGACTGGTTCACCTCCATCTCGGCGAACCCGTATCAGGCCTTCTTCTACAAGGCGTCCGAAACGGGCGAGTTCACCTTCACCTGGAAGGACGACGACGGCTCCGAACAGACGGCGAGCGCCAAGCTCACCGTTGCCTGATCCGTCCGCCCCACCATGGGCCGGCGTCCAACAGGGATGACCTGCCAGCAGGGACTTGCCATATGATCTCACGCCGCGATTTCGTGATCGCCGCGATGGCTGCCGGGATGCTCGCATCCGGCGCCCGCGGTGCCTTCGCCCAAGCGGCCCGCTCGGGAAAGATGACGCAGGACGACATACTGCGCTTCGATCCCGTGGGCACGCTCACCATCCTGCACACCACCGATCTGCACGCGCAGCTCGCGCCGATCTACTTCCGCGAACCTTCGGTCAACATCGGGGTCGGCGAGGTGCGCGGCTTGCCGCCGCATCTCGTCGACGAGGCCTTCCTCGCCTATTACAAGCTCGCCGCCGGCGGGCCGGAGGCCTATTCGCTCACCAGCCTCGATTTCGATGCGCTGGCCGGAACCTATGGGCGCATGGGTGGCGTCGACCGCATCGCCACGCTGGTGAAGGCCATCCGCGCCGCGCGCGGCGATGGCAATGTTCTGCTGCTCGACGGCGGTGATGGTCTTCAGGGCAGTTGGAGTTCGCTGCAGACCAAGGGCGAGGACATGGTGCGCGTCTTCGGCGCGCTCGGCACCGATGCCATGGTCGGCCATTGGGAGTTCACCTACGGCGCGGCACGGGTGCAGGAAATCGTCGAGAAGGCGCCGTTCGCCTTCTTGGCGCAGAACATCCGCAGTGTGGAGTGGCAGGAGCCGGTCTTCGAAGCCCGCAAGATGTTCGAGCGTGGCGGCGCCAAGGTCGCCGTCATCGGCCAGGCCTTTCCGCGCACGCCGATCTCCAACCCGCGCTGGATGATCCCCGACTGGGAATTCGGCCTGCGCGAGGAGGACCTGCAGAAGCAGGTGGACGAGGCCCGCGCCGCCGGCGCCAGCGTGGTCGTGCTGCTCTCGCACAACGGCTTCGATGTCGACCGCAAGCTCGCCAGCCGGGTGAAGGGCATCGACGTCATTCTCACCGGCCATACTCATGACGCGCTGCCGGCGCCGGTCATGGTCGGCTTAACGCTGCTCATCGCCACCGGCTCGCATGGCAAGTTCATCTCGCGGCTTGATCTCGACGTGAAGGACGGCAAGGTGGCCGGCTTCCGCTACGGGCTGCTGCCGGTATTCTCCGACGCCATCGCGCCCGACCCGGACATGGCCGCGTTGGTGAAGGAGGTGCGGGCTCCGTACGCGGCCGATCTCGGGCGCGTGGTCGGGCAGGCGGGGAGCCTTCTCTACCGGCGCGGCAATTTCAACGGCACTTTCGACGATATGATCTGCCAGGCCATGCTGGCCGAGCGCGACGCCGAGATCGCCCTCTCGCCGGGGTTCCGCTGGGGTGGCACACTTCTGCCGGGTGACCCGATCACCTTCGAGGCGATCTCCAACGCCACGGCGATCACCTATCCGGCTTGCTATCGTAACATGATGACCGGCCAGCAACTCAAGGACGTGCTTGAGGACGTGGCCGACAATATCTTTACCCCCGACCCCTATTTCCAGGGCGGCGGCGACATGGTCCGTGTCGGTGGGGTCGGCTATGCCATTGATATCGGCCAGCCCATGGGTAAGCGCATAAGTGAGCTGACTTACCTGAAAACCGGGCAACCGCTTGATCCGGCCAAGACCTATGCGGTCGCCGGCTGGGCCAGCGTCAACCAGGGCGTGGACGGTCCGCCGATCTGGGAACTGCTCGAGCGTTACGTCGCCGCGACCAAGACCATCGACATAACGCCGACGGGCTCGGTCAAGGTTTCCGGCACCTGAGGCGGGGGCGGAGGCTTCGATGCACGTCATACTTATTCAAAAATGCGAATTTGAATATCCGTCCGGGAGGATGCGATGAACCAAACCAAGCCGGGGAGGCGAGTGGATCGCCGCCGCTTTCTCACATTGGCCGGCCTTGCAGGCGCCGGTGCGGCTGCCGGGGTGCGGCCCGCGGCCGCCGAGGCGACGCCCGACCCCGATATCGTCAACCTGCCGCCTTGGACCCAGGCTCTCGGGGCCGGGGTAAACAACCACCCCTACGGCACCCCCTCGCCCTTCGAGAAGGACGTCGTCCGTCGCGAGGTCACCTGGCTTACCGCCAGCAGCGAAAGCTCGGTGAGCTTCACACCGCTCTACGCGCTCGACGGCATCATCACGCCGAACGGCCTGTGCTTCGTCCGCCATCATGGGGGCGAGGCGGAGATCGATCCCGCCCGCCACCGCTTCATGATCCATGGAATGGTCGACAAGCCGCTGGTGTTCACCATGGAGGACATCAAGCGCATGCCGGGGCGCACCAACCGGGTCTATTTCCTCGAATGCGCCGCCAATAGCGGCATGGAATGGCGCGGCGCCCAGCTCAATGGCTGCCAGTACACCCACGGCATGATCCACAACGTGGTCTACACCGGCGTGCCGCTGCGGGCGTTCCTCGAAGCCGCCGGGGTGAAGCCGAAGGGCAAGTGGGTACTCGCCGAGGGCGCCGACGCCTCCGCCATGACACGTTCGATCCCGCTGGAAAAGGCGATGGATGACTGCCTCGTCGCCTGGGCGATGAACGGCGAGGCGCTGCGCCCCGAGCAGGGCTATCCGCTGCGCCTCGTCGTCCCCGGATGGGAAGGCAATATGTGGATCAAGTGGCTGCGCCGGATTGAGGTGGGCGACCAGCCCTGGGGCCAGCGCGAGGAGACGTCGAAATATACCGACCTGCTCGCCGATGGCCGTTCGCGCCGCTTCACCTTCATCATGGACGCCAAGTCGGTGGTCACCAGCCCGAGCCCGCAGGCGCCGCTCCATGCCAAGGGGCCGAACGTGGTCTCCGGCGTCGCCTGGTCGGGGCGCGGCACGATAACCCGCGTCGATGTCACTCTCGATGGCGGCAAGAACTGGACGACGGCTCGCATCGAGGGGCCAGCGTTGCCGCGCGCCATGACCCGCTTCTATCTCGACGTCGACTGGAACGGCGAGGAACTGCTGCTGCAGTCGCGCGCCATGGACGACACTGGCTATGTGCAGCCGACCAAAGCGGAGCTGCGCGCCGTGCGTGGCGTGAACTCGATCTACCACAATAACGGCATCCAGACCTGGCTGGTGCGCAGCAATGGAGAGGCGGAGAATGTCGAGGTCAGCTAGGTCCTGCGCTGTCGCGGGTGCGTTTCTCCTGGCCTTCACTGGCCTTGCCAGCGCGGATGCGGTGAAGCTCGGCCGGCCGGCGCTGCCGGAGGAGATCAAGGCGTGGGACATCGACGTGCGCCCGGACGGCCTCGGCCTGCCCGAGGGCAAGGGTTCCGTGTCGCAGGGCGAGGAACTGTTCCAGAACAATTGCGCCGCATGCCATGGCGAATTCGGCGAGGGCGTCGGTCGGTGGCCGGTGCTCGCCGGCGGGCAGGGCACGTTAAAATCCGAGCGGCCTGAGAAGACCATCGGCTCGTTCTGGCCCGATACCTCGACGGTGTTCGACTATGTGCATCGGGCCATGCCGTTTGGCGCCGCGCAGACGCTGCAGCCGGACGAGGTCTATGCCATCGTCGCCTATCTGCTCTATCTCAACGACGTCGTTGCCGAGGACTATGTCCTGTCGAAGGAGAATTTCCCGAAGGTCGCGCTACCCAACCAGGCGAATTTCTACGATGACGACCGCGAGATCACGGAAAAGGCATTCTGGAATGCGCAGCCCTGCATGAAGGACTGCAAGCCGAAGGTCGAGATCACCAGCCATGCGGCGGTGCTCGATGTCACGCCCGATGCCGGCAAGGAAGGCGACAAGCCCGCCGGCGCGGTCGAATAAGGCTGCGGCTGCACGCCTGCCGTTGCATCCGCCAATCAGGAAGGAAAGCGCCATGCCCATACTGGAGTTGAACCGCCGGAACGTGATGGCTGGCCTGGCCGTCGGCGGTGCCGCGCTCACCGTCGACAGGGCCGCCGCAGCACCCGTGCAGGTGACGCTGGACGAGATCAAGAAGGATGCCGAGGTCGCCTGCCTCTACCATTGCGACTATGGCGACCCCGACCGCTTCGCCCAGACGCTGAACAATATCGGCAACCATTATTCAGTCTATGGCGCGGACCCCTTCGCGCTGCAGATCGTGCTGGTGGTGCATGCTGGCGGCATCAAGTTCTTCCTCGACAGTCTCGACGGCACGATGTGGGCGGATGAAAAGCTGCCGCCGAAACTGTTTGCCCGTGCTGAGGCGATCTCCAAGACCGGGCTGAAGGTCTATCTCTGCGAGATCACCTTCAAGCGGAACCAGCTGGACCTGTCCCGAGCGAAGCAGGCGGACTTCATCTCCTTCGTGCCCTCGGGGGTGGCCACCTGCGCGACGCTTCAGGGAAAGGGCTTCGCCTATATGAAGGTCGGATGAGGCGCCCGGTGCCGATCTCACGGACGCGGCGCGCACTGGTATTGAGCGTTATAGGCGGGCTCGCCCTGCCGCATGTGGCACGTGCGGCGCCGGCACGCGTCGTGGTTGTCGGCGCCGGCGTGGCGGGCGCTTCCTTCGCCACTTATGCCGCCCGCCTTCTCAAGGGGGTGGGCGAAATCGTTCTGGTCGAACCTGCACCGGGTTATCTGGCGCTCTATCGCTCGAACCTTGTGCTCGGTGGAATAATAGAGACGCCGGCAATCTGGTCTGGCTATGACGCGCTCGCCCGCCGCACCGGCATAAAATGGGTCGCGGCGCGGGCCGCGCGGTTCGACCGCTCCCGCCGGGAGGTCGTTCTCACGGATGGTGCCCGGCTTGGCTATGACCTGGCCATCGTCGCCCCCGGCATCGGGCTCGATTATGGCAGCGTGCCGGGTTGGAGCCGGGAGGTCGCCGCCATCATGCCGCACGCCTGGAAGGGAACGGAACAGTTCCATCTGCTTAAGCGGCAGCTTGATGCGGTGCCGGACGGCGGGCGGATTGTGATCCTGCCTCCGCCCGATCCGTCCCGATGTCCGCCGGCACCATATGAGCGGGCCTCGATGATGGCTTTTGCGCTGAAGGCGTCGGGACGCGGCGGATGCCGGATATTCATCGTCGACGTCAAGGAGCGTTTTGCAAAAATGGCTTTGTTTCTAGATGCTTGGGAGAAATATTATCCCGGCATGATCGACTGGCTGCCGCCCTCCATCCATGAGGGCGTCAAGCAGGTCGACCCATTGACCATGAGCGTCGAGACAGGCTTCGAAACATTTCGCGACTGTGCACTGGTGAACGTGATCCCGGCGCAGACGGCGTCGCAGATCGCGGTTGCATCAGGGCTCGCGGACGCGACAGGCTTCTGCCCGGTGGGGGCATGGGACATGCGCTCCCTCATCGATTCAAGCATCTTCGTGCTCGGCGATGCCGCGCATGCGGGCGCGATGCCAAAATCCGCTTTTGCCGCCAACAGCCAGGCAATGGTGGCGGCCCGAACCATAGCGGCTGAATTGCTCGCTCAAGGTAGTGCTCCGCCCGACTATGAGAGTCGGTGCTGGAGCCTCCTGGCGAAAGGCGACAGCGTGAAATCGAGTTCGAATTTTATTGCGGATGATAATAAATTTAAAGAATATGGCGAATCCGTATCTGTTATACATGAAGAGAAATACTTGCGACAAGTAACCGCAGATGAAAGTTCAGTCTGGTTTGATAGACTTGAAAATGATTTATTCATGTAAGCCGTTTATAATAAGCGGCTGTATGGCGTTCGAGTGCCATATTATGTCATGGGGGCAGCATGGCGCTGCTTGTTCGCGATATTCTTTGCCGCGATGCCATGCGTATCGTCGAATTCGCCGCGGATGCGCCGATTGAATCCGCTGTTGCGTTGATGGGCTTCGTCGGCCTGCCAGCCCTTGTGCTCATTGATTGCCGTCGTCGCGCCGTCGCCCTGCTCACCGAACGCGACATTGTCGATTATTTCGCGAGGCCCGGCTTCAAGACGGCCTGCAGAGCAGCCCTTGTCGCCCGATCGGCACCGAATGACGAATTGCCGCAATGCTCCAGCTGCGATCGCTTATCGACAGTAATGCAGAGGATGAATGAGGAGAACCTCCGCGCGGTCCTGGTGGTCGAAGGCGGTGTGGGATTGGGACTGCTGACGCAGGACGCTGTTGCGGCTGCGATCGCCAAGGTCGAGACGGAATGAACCGTTGTAGCCAAGCTGAGGCGTCAGTCGGAAGCCGCCGTTAAAGTCCGCTGTCATTAGATCGATCTATGCGTCAGCGGATTACGCTATTCCGGTTGTTTAGCCGGAATCCGCCATGTGGGGACATGGCCGGTATGGGGCGCGGCGCAAGCCGCGTCCCTTTTTTGCGAGGTGCAAACGGACTCGGCTACTCCATCACCTCATAAGGTGATGGTGAGCTGTCGGTAGTTCAAATCGACGCGCCTGCGGCCCAAAGTACAGGCTTGCGATTTGGGTTTTCAAAGAGATGATGTCTCGCTCCTCTAAGCGTCGTTAGGGTCGACCTTCGCCCTGCCACGGCCCAAGCGCCGCGCTGTGCGCCAAGCACAACGCCAGGACCCGCGCCGAGCCAAGGCGATGATGGCGGGAACACGCTGCTCCCCGACGGCGTGCGTCGATCCTGGTGAGCGGCCAACTCGGCCATCGGGAAATCAGAGATGCGCGGCGAGCATATGCGCGCGGCGAAGACCGGGAGGAACGTGTTCGGCGGGGGGCCCCGTTCCAAGACACCCGCACGAGCTTGCCGCCATTCGCGCATTGACAGCCGCCGTGAACAAAGCCGCCTCGAAGAGTGCGCTGGCCTGCTATTTGCTGCTCAGCGGGGAAACGAGGGTGGATAGTGCTGCGCGTATTGGTGATCGATCAGAATCGCAAGCGGGCCGAGGGCGTTCAGGCGGCTTTGCAGGCCGAGCCGGATGTAGAGGTGCAGATTGCCGCCGTCGGCTCCAGCCATCTGCTGGGCTTGCTGCGGCAGGCGGCCCCCGATGTTCTTATCGTCGACCTCGATCTGCCCGACCGCGACACGATCGAGCAATTGCGTATCGCCAATCGCGAGGTCGCGCGGCCGATCGTGATGTTCGTCGACCAGAGCGACACGGAAGCCATGCGCACCGCTGTCAGCGCCGGGGTCAGCGCCTATGTGGTCGACGGTCTCCAGCCGCAGCGGGTGAGGGCGGTGCTGGATGTCGCGGTGGCGCGCTTTCAGGAATTCGAACGGCTGCGCCGCGAACTGGATATCGCGCGTACCAGTCTTGCCGAGCGCAAGCTGATCGACCGCGCCAAGGGCATCTTGATGCGGGCGCGCGGCATGAATGAGGAGGATGCCTATAATCTGCTGCGCTCCAAGGCGATGAAGGACCAGAAGAAAGTCGCGGAGATCGCCCAGTCCGTCATCACGGCGGCGGAGTTGCTGAAATGAGAATCCGCGCCGGCTTTATTCCGCTGGTCGATGCCGCCATCCTGGTGGCGGCGGCCGATCATGGATTCGCGGCGGCGGAGGGGATCGAACTCGAACTGGTGCGTGAAGTGTCCTGGTCCAATGTGCGGGACAAACTCACGCTCGGCCATTTCGAGGCGGCCCATATCCTCGCGCCTCTGGCGATCTCGATCAGCCTTGGCCTCGATCATGCGCGGGTGCCGCTCGCCAGCCTCATCGCGATGAACCAGAACGGCAATTCCTTCCTGCTCGGCAACGAGACCTTCCGGGCGCTGGAGGAGGAGGCGCAGGGCGGCGACCTCGCCGATCCCTTCATCTCCGGCGCGGCGTTGAAGCGCCTTGTCGCGGCGCGTGCCGCGCGCGGCGAGGAGCAGCTTGCCTTCGGCATGACCTTTCCCTTCTCCACGCATAATTACCTGCTGCGCTTCTGGATGGCCGCCGCCGGCATCGACCCGGACCGCGACGTGCGCCTGATAGTGCTGCCGCCGCCCTATATGGTCGACGCGCTCTCGAACGGGCATGTCCACGGCTTCTGCGTGGGTGCGCCCTGGCCGAGCGTGGCGGTCGAGACGGAGATTGGGCGCATCCTGCATTTCGGCTCGGAAATCGTCGCCACCTGCCCGGAAAAGGTGCTGGCCATGCGCGCCGGCTTCGTCGCGGAAAACGGCGAGGCGACGCTGGCGCTGACCCGCGCTCTGATCCGCGCCACCGCCTGGTGCGCGACGCCGGAGAACAGGGTGGCGCTTGCTCATATGCTGGCGGCGCCCGAACGGCTCAATCTGGGGGCGGATTTGATCCTGCGCTCGCTGGACGGGCGGCTGCGCATCGATGCCAGGGGCATGGTTCGCGAGGATCCGCGCTATCTGGTGCTCGAAAGTGCGGCGGCGCGGCCGGATGTCCGCCAAGCTCTTTGGCTCTATGCGCAGATGGTGCGCTGGGGGCAGGCCACGCTCGGTGAGGCGGGGCGCGCGGCCGTGGAAAGCTGCTATTCGCCTGAAATATATGACATGGCGCTTGCCGGAATGGCGGGTGGCGGGCGGCGGGACGACGGCATCGGCGCCTTTGCCGGCCCAAGCTTCGATCCGCTCAATCTGGCGGGTTATCTGGCAGAAACCTCGAAGTGACCACGCTTTGTGCAGGGTGCGCACAATAAACCGTCTTGCACAAAGTTGAGAGCACTTCGAAACTGATGCTCGGTTAGATGTCCTGACAAGAGCAGGTGTCACGACCCAGAGTTTCGTCGCCCCATGATGCGGGCGGCACGTTTCGCGCCCAACGAAGGGTGCATCCATAAGCAACGCCGCTGCGAGCCTGGTCATTTCGTCCGGGATGCGCGGCGGCGTTTTTGTTTGCACCAGAGGCCAGCGACATGACGACTTCACGGAAGATCGACGGCACCACTCTGCGCGGCGGGATCACCCGGCGCGGCATCTTGCGGGCAGCCTCCGCCACTGCGGTGCTCGCCGCGGCGAAAACCACCTTCCCGTTCGGGGCGTATGTGGCCGAGGCCGCGGGCCCGGAAACCACACGCGCCGTCCTCGGCTATATCGCGCTGACCGACGCCTCGCCGCTGATCATCGCCAAGGAAATGGGCCTCTTCGCCAAGCATGGCATGCCCGATGTCGAGGTGAACAAGCAGGCAAGCTGGGGCACCACGCGCGACAATCTCGTGCTCGGCTCGCAGGGCTCGGGCATTGACGGGGCGCATATCCTGACCCCGATGCCCTACCTCATCTCGGCGGGCAAGGTGACGCAGAACAACGTGCCGCTGCCGATGTACATCCTCGCCCGGCTCAATCTCGACGCGCAGGGCATCTCGGTCGCCAAGGACTATGCGGATCTCAAGGTCGGGGTGGACGCCGCGCCGTTGCGCGAGGCCTTCGCCCGGAAGAAGGCCGCCGGCCAGTCGGCCAAGGTTGCCATGACGTTTCCGGGCGGCACGCATGATTTGTGGCTGCGCTACTGGCTCGCCGCCGCCGGCATCGACCCGGACAAGGATGTCGAGACCATCGTGGTTCCGCCCCCGCAGATGGTGGCGAACATGAAGGTCGGCACCATGGACGCCTTCTGCGTCGGCGAGCCCTGGAACGAACAGCTCGTCAATCAGGGTATCGGCTACACCGCCTGCAACACCGCCGAACTGTGGAACCTGCACCCCGAGAAGAGTCTGGCGATGCGTGCCGACTGGGTGGACGCCAACCCGAAGGCGACGCAGGCGCTGATGATGGCCGTTATGGAAGCCCAGCAATGGTGCGACGACATGGCGAACAAGGAGCAGATGGCCGACATCATCGGCAAGCGTGCCTGGTTCAACGTGCCCAAGAAAGACATCATCGACCGCATCAAGGGCAATTACGACTACGGCAATGGCCGGATCGAGCCGAACAGCCCGCACTTCATGAAGTTCTGGCGCGACCACGCCTCCTATCCCTTCCAGAGCCACGATCTGTGGTTCCTCACGGAAGACATCCGCTGGGGCAAGCTGCCGCCGGAAGCCGACATCAAGGCGATGGTCGCGAAGGTGAACCGGCAGGATCTGTGGAAGGAGGCGGCCGTCCAGCTGGGCGTCAAGGACATCCCCGCCTCCACCTCGCGCGGTGTCGAGACCTTCTTCGACGGCAAGGTTTTCGATGCCGACAAGCCCGGCGACTACCTCGCCAGTCTCGATATCAAGCGCATCGCCGCGTGAGCGCGCGCCGCAGGAGAGCCGCCATGAGCGTTCCCGCCCGAGATAGCGTTCCCGCTCCCGAGACCAGGGTCGCTGCCTTTCCGAAGGCGAAGGTGCTGCCGATCGTGGCAGCCCGGCCCAAGCCCTGGCGCGCCCGGTTCGTCGCCGTCGGCCGCGCGGTTGCGGGCAAGGTGGTGCCGCCGCTGATCCCGCTCCTGTTCCTTCTGGTCGTGTGGGAACTGCTGTGCGCCGGGCCGGATGCCGCGCTGCCGCCGCCGTCCCGCGTCGTCGCCGATACGTGGGAGCTGATCACCGATCCGTTCTATGATCGGGGCGGGCTCGACAAGGGTCTGTTCTGGCACCTGTTCGCCAGTCTCCAGCGCGTGCTTCTGGGATATTCGCTCGCGGCCATTGGCGGCGTCGCGATCGGTACGCTGATCGGCCAGTCGCAATGGGCGATGCGCAGCCTCGATCCGCTGTTCCAGGTGCTGCGCACCGTGCCGCCGCTCGCCTGGCTGCCGCTGGCGCTGGCGGCCTTCAAGAGCGGCGAGCCCTCGGCGATCTTCGTCATCTTCATCACCGCGGTCTGGCCGATCGTCATCAATACCGCCGTCGGGATCCGCAATATTCCCGAGGACTATCGCAATGTCGCGCGGGTGCTTCAGCTCAATCCGCTCGAATACGCCGTCAAGATCATGATCCCGGCCGCCGCTCCCTACATCTTCACCGGTCTGCGCATCGGCATCGGCCTGTCCTGGCTCGCCATTGTCGCGGCGGAGATGCTGATCGGCGGCGTCGGCATCGGGTTCTTCATCTGGGATGCCTGGAACTCCTCGCTGATCAGCGACATCATCGTGGCGCTGATCTATGTCGGGATCATCGGCTTCTTCCTGGATCGTTCCGTCGCGCTGGTCGGGGTGCTCGTCACCCGCGGCACCGCCACCTCCTGAGGAAGAGGCGATCATGGCAAGCGCCTATCTCTCCATCGAACAGGTCGGCAAGTCGTATTCGCGCGGCGGGGCCACCACCCAGGTCCTGACCGACATCGACCTCAAGGTCGATCGCGGCGAGTTCATCTCCATCATCGGCCATTCCGGCTGCGGCAAGTCCACGCTGCTGAACATCGTGGCCGGCCTCACCCCGGTGAGCACGGGCGCGGTGCTGCTGGACAATTGCGAGGTGAATGCGCCGGGGCCGGACCGCGCCGTGGTGTTTCAGAACCACTCCCTGCTGCCCTGGCTTACCGTCTACGACAATGTCCGCCTCGCGGTGGACAAGGTGTTCCGCGGGCGCAAGACCTCCGCCGAACGCCACGACTGGACGATGCACAATCTCGATCTGGTGCAGATGGGCCATGCCCGCGCCAAGCGGCCCTCCGAGATTTCCGGCGGCATGAAGCAGCGCGTCGGCATCGCCCGGGCGCTCGCCATGGAACCGAAGGTGCTGCTGCTCGACGAGCCCTTCGGCGCGCTCGATGCCCTGACGCGGGCTCACCTTCAGGACTCGGTGATGCAGATCCATGCCGGCCTCGGCAACACGGTGATGATGATCACCCATGATGTCGACGAAGCCGTCCTGCTCTCCGACCGCATCGTGATGATGACGAACGGCCCCTCGGCCCGCATCGGCGAAATCCTCGACGTGCCGCTGGAGCGCCCGCGCCGGCGCCTCGATCTGGTGGCGGACCCCATTTATCTGCGCTGCCGGGCGGCGGTGCTGAAGTTCCTCTATGAACGTCATCGCTTCGTCGAGGCGGCGTGAGGGGGCGATGCACCATCTCAGCACCCCGCCGTCACGCGAGCGCCTCCTCGTCATCGGCAACGGCATGGCCGGCATTCGGCTGGTCGAGGAGGTGCTGGAACGCGCGCCCGACCGGTTCGACATCACCATTTTGGGCGCCGAGCCGCGCCCGGCCTATAACCGCATCCTGCTCTCCCCCGTTCTCGCGGGCGAGAGGGTGGCCGACGACATCCTCATCCATGAGCCCGGCTGGTATGCGCGGCATGGCGTGACGCTCCATACCGGCGTCACGGTGCAGGCTCTCCAGCCGGAGGCGCGCCGCGTCGTCGCCACCGACGGCCGCGCCTTCACCTATGACCGACTGGTGCTGGCAACCGGCTCGGACCCGGTCGTTCCGCCACTCCCCGGTGTCCGGCTGCCGGGGGTCGTCCGCTTCCGCGATGTCGAGGATGTCACTTCCATGCTGGCGCAGGCCGGCGCGGGGCGGCGGGCCGTGGTAATCGGCGGAGGTCTGCTGGGACTGGAGGCGGCTTATGGCCTCGTCCGGCGCGGCATGGCGGTGACGGTGCTGCACCTCATGCCTCATCTGATGGAGCGTCAGCTCGACGCGGAAGCCGCCGGTCTGCTACGCGGGGCTCTGGAGGCGCGCGGCATCGCCATCCTCACCGGCGCGGCAACGCAGGAAATCACCGGCACGGATCATGTCACCGGAGTGCGCCTTGTCGATGGCCAGACCCTCCCGGCCGACCTCGTCGTGCTGGCGATTGGCGTCCGCCCCCGTGTGGAGCTGCCGCGCGCCGCTGGGCTTGAGATCGCGCGCGGCATCGTGGTGGACGACGCGCTGTGCACCAGCCGGCCCGGAATCTACGCGCTGGGCGAATGCGCCGAGCACAGGGGCATCTGCCACGGCCTCGTCGCGCCGCTCTATGAGATGGCGCGGGCGCTCGCCACCCATCTTGCCGGAGAGGCCGGTCACTATGTTCCTTCGCCGACCGCCACGCGGCTGAAGGTGACGGGGATCGACCTGTTCTCGGCCGGAGACTTCGCCGGTGGTCCCGGCAGCGAGGACATCGTGCTGCGGGATCCCCGCATGGGCCACTACGCCCGCCTTGTGGTGCGGGACGACCGCCTGGTCGGTGCCGTGCTCTGCGGTGACACCACGGATGCCGGCTTCTTCTTCGATCTCATCCAGAGCGGACGGGACATCGATCCCATCCGCGACACCCTGATCTTTGGCCCGGCCCTGTGCGCGGCCGCCTGACGATTCGAGCTGAGGACGCCATGAGCGGGGATTTCACGGTCGAGCAGAAGAATTACCTGGAAGGTTTCGTCTCCGGCATCGCCGCGATGCGGGCCTCCCGTGGCCTCGGCCCCATCGTCGGCACGAAGGCGGCGGCGGCTGCGTCGGCCTCACATCCCGAGCCGATCGGCCCGGATGCCGCGAGCCACCGCGCCATGGCCCGGTTCGAGGCTGCGGGCAGGAAGCTGGTCGATGCCGAGATCGCCAAGCGCGAGGAAATGGGCCTCGATTCCTATGCCCGCATGAAGAAGGCGGCCCAGGAGGGCAGCTATCCCAAGGGGCCGGATGTGCTGCGCTGGCGCTATCACGGGCTGTTCTTCGTCGGCCCGACGCAGGACAGCTACATGGTGCGCCTGCGCATCCCCAACGGGGTGATGACCCATTGGCAGCTTGCCGGCGTGGCCGACATTGCCGAGGCCCATGGCGGCCCCTATGCGCATGTCACCACCCGCGCCAATCTTCAGATCCGCGAAGTGCCGGCCACTGATGGCATCGCGGTGCTGGAGAAGCTCGTCGGGCTCGGCCTTACCTGCAAGGGCTCGGGCGCGGACAATATCCGCAACGTCACGGGCACGCCGACCGCCGGCATCGATCCGCAGGAACTGATCGACACCCGCCCCTATGCGCTGGAATGGCACCACCACATCCTCAATGAGCGGGTCATGTACGGCCTGCCGCGCAAGTTCAACGTTGCCTTCGACGGCGCCGGGCTGATCGCCGCGCTGGAAGACACCAACGATATCGGCTTTCAGGCGGTGGAGGTGACGGACGGCCACGGCGTTGCGCCGGGCATCTGGTTCCGCCTCGCGCTGGGCGGCATCACCGGCCACAAGGACTTCGCCCGCGATACCGGGGTCATCGTCCGGCCGCAGGATGCCACCCGGGTCGCCGATGCCATTGTCCGTGTGTTCATCGACCATGGCGACCGGACCAACCGCAACAAGGCCCGGCTGAAATATGTGCTGGACGCCTTGGGCTTCGACGCTTTCCTCCGGGAAGTCGAGGGCAAGCTCGGCGCGCCGCTCACCCGGGCGCCGGCCGGGTCCATCGCCGAGCGTCCCGGCGCCGGCCGGCAGACGCATATCGGCGTGCACCGGCAGAAGCAGGCCGGGCGCAACTGGATCGGCGTGGTGCTCCCGGTCGGTCGCATGGACCTCGACCAGATGCGCGGCATCGCCCGCATCGCCCGCGATCTCGGGGATGGCGATATACGCCTCACGGTCTGGCAGAACCTGCTGATTTCCGGCATCCGGGACACCGATGTCGCTCTGGCCACCGCGGCGCTGGAGGCGCTCGGCATCGGCATATCGGCGAGCGCGGTGCGCGCGGGTCTGGTGGCCTGCACGGGAAGCGAAGGCTGCAAATTCGCGGCCGCCCCGACCAAGCGGAACGCCGAGGAAATCGCGGCCTGGTGCGATGGCCGCATCCGCGTCGACCAGCCGGTGAACATCCATCTGACGGGCTGCCACCATTCCTGCGCGCAGCATTACATCGGCGATATCGGCCTGCTCGGCGCCCGCGTCCCGGTCTCGGAGGAGGGCGACACGGTGGATGGCTATAATGTGCTGGTGGGCGGCGGCTTCGGCCCGGAGGCCGCCATCGGCCGCGAAGTCTTCGCGCAGGTGAAGGCGGAAGACACGCCCCGCCTGATCGAGCGCATGCTCGGCGTCTGGATGGAGCGGCGGGCCTCGCCCGATGAGAGCTTCGCCGCCTTTTCGCACCGCCATGAGGTCGCCGAGCTTGCGGCGATGTTCGGCCCGGAGGGTGCGCAATGAGCGTCCAGCCGCCTCCCTTTCTCACCCCGCTCCTGCCGGACAATGCGCCGTTTACGCCGGTGCAGCGGGCCTGGCTCAACGGCTTCTTTGCGGGCTTGCTGTCGCTGGACGGGCAAGGACCGTCCCCGCTTGCGCCGGGCGACGCGCAGGCGCTGATGCCGGGCCTGACCCTGCCGCAGGGGGCAGTGGGTGATGGCGATGATGGCGCCGCGCCCTGGCATGACCCGAGCCTTCCGCTGGGGGAGCGCATGGAGATGGCGGCCGGCCGGCCGTTGCGCCGCCGGATGATGGCGGCGATGGCCCAGCAGGATTGCGGCCAGTGCGGCTACACCTGCGAGGATTATTCCAACGCCCTCGCCGGCGGCGCCGAGGCGCGGCTGAATCTCTGCCAGCCCGGCGGCAAGGACACGCTGCGCATGCTCAAAAAGCTCGCCGCCGAACGCGACGGCGACGCGGGCACCCCCACAGGCGCCATCGCCCAGGCCGCGCCGGCGCCCTCGTCCGGGCCGTTGCCCGGCCGCTCGCGCGAGCACCCGGTGAGCGCGACCTTCCTGTCCCGCCGCCGGCTCAACAAGGGCGCATCGGCCAAGCAGACGTGGCATCTGGATTTTCAGCTGCCGGAGGGGCTCGACTATGCGGCGGGCGACAGTTTCGGCCTGCTGCCGGTGAACGCGCCTGAACTCGTGGATGCGGTGATGGCGCGGCTCGGCCTATCCCTCGACGCGAGGGTGGACGGTCGCTCTGTGCGCGGGCTGCTCCTTACCGAAAAGGCGCTCGGTGCCGCCCCCGATGCGCTGTTCACGCTGCTGGCCGAGACCACGGCGGACCCGGACGAGAAGGTGAAGCTCGCCCGCTTGGCCGAAGGGGACGATCCCGATGGCGACCTCGAGACGACCGATGTCCTGGCCGCGCTCGACAAGGCCTCCGCGGTGCCGGAGGCGGGCGCCTTCCTCGCCGCGCTCGATCCGCTCCAGCCCCGGCTCTATTCCATCTCCTCCAGCCCGAAAGCCTCGCCCGGTCAGTTGAGCCTGACGGTGGATACGGTGCGCTACGACATTGGCAGCCGCACCCGCCTCGGCGTCGCCTCGACCTTCCTTGCCGACCGCATCGAACCGGGCGCCACCCTTCCGGTCTATGTGCAGAAGGCCCATGGCTTCGCGCTGCCGGCCTCGGGCGAGGTGCCGATCATCATGGTCGGTCCGGGCACCGGCATCGCCCCCTTCCGCGCCTTTCTTCAGGAGCGCCTTGCCACCCGCGCGAGCGGCGGGGCGTGGCTGTTCTTCGGCCATCAGCGCCGCGAGAGCGATTTCTTCTACGAGGAGGAACTGGAGGGGCTTCAGGCCACCGGCACGCTGACGCGCCTCTCGCTCGCCTGGTCGCGCGATGGGGAGCGCAAGGTCTATGTGCAGGACCGGATGCGGGAGGAGGGGGCGAGCCTGTTCGACTGGCTGGAGCGGGGAGCGCATTTCTATATCTGCGGCGATGCCAAGCGCATGGCGGCCGATGTCGACAAGGCTCTGCATGCGGTGGTCGAGCAGCATGGCGGGCGCGATGCCGCCGCCGCCAAGGCCTATATCGCGGCGTTGAAAGCCGCCGGCCGCTATCAGGCCGACGTGTACTGACGGGCAGGCTGATGACGGCACTCACCACTCCCGCCCTGGTGCGCACAACCTGTCCCTATTGCGGCACGGGATGCGGGGTGTTGGGCGGGCCCTCGCCCGTCACTGCCGGCGATCCCGGCCATCCCGCCAATCATGGGCGGGTCTGCACCAAAGGATCGGCGCTGGGGGAAACGCTCTCGCTGGAGAACCGCCTGCTCCACCCGATGGTGAAGGGCGAGCGCACCGGCTGGGAGACCGCGCTCGATCTGGTGGCGGCGCGCTTTCGCGCGGCGATCGAGACGCATGGGCCGGAATCGGTCGCCTTCTATGCCTCGGGCCAGCTTCTGACCGAGGATTACTACGTCGCCAACAAGCTGATGAAGGGCTTCATCGGCGCGGCCAATATCGACACCAATTCCCGCCTGTGCATGGCGTCGTCCGTTGCCGGCCATGTGCGCGCCTTCGGCGAGGACATCGTTCCCTGCTGCTATGAGGACCTCGACGAGGCCGACCTTGTCATTCTCGTCGGCTCCAATGCCGCCTGGTGCCACCCCATCCTGTTCCGCCGCCTCACCGATGCCCGCGCCCGGCGCGGCACCCGGCTGGTGGCGATCGACCCGCGCCGCAGTGCCACCGCCAGCGACTGCGATCTGTTCCTGCCGATCCATCCGGGAACGGATGTGCTGCTGTTCAATGGCCTGCTGGCCCATCTCGCCCGCATCGGCGCGCTCGATAAGGCCTATCTCGAGCGTTCTACCGCCGGCTTCCCGGCCACGCTTGCCGCGGCACAGCAGGACGCGCCGGATGTCGAGACGGTCGCGCGCGGCTGCGGCCTGGAGGTGGCGCTGGTCGAAGCCTTCTATGCCGCCTTTGCCGCCACGCGCCGCGTCGTCACCGTCTATTCGCAGGGCGTGAACCAGTCCTCGCACGGCACCGACAAAGTCAACGCCATCATCAACTGCCATCTTGCCACGGGACGGATCGGCGCGCCGGGCATGGGCCCGTTCTCCTTCACCGGCCAGCCCAATGCCATGGGCGGGCGCGAAGTAGGCGGCCTCGCCAACCAGCTCGCCGCCCATGCCGGCTTCACGGAGGCGGCCGATCTCGACCGGGTGCGCGATTTCTGGCGGGCGCCGCGTCTCGCCGAGCGGCCGGGGCTGAAGGCCGTGGAGCTTTTCAACGCGTTGGGGGAGGGGCGTATCCGCGCCCTTTGGGTGATGGGCACCAACCCCGCCGCCAGTCTTCCCGATGCAGCCCGCGTGCGGGCGGCGCTGGAGAGCTGCGATTTTCTCGTCGTGTCCGATTGCGTGGCCGGCACCGACACGGCGCGCCATGCCGATGTGCTGCTGCCGGCCGCGGCGTGGGGTGAGAAGGCGGGCACCGTCACCAATTCGGAACGGCGTATCTCCCGCCAACGCGCCTTTATGCCGTTGCCCGGTGAGGCGAGGCCGGACTGGTGGATGCTGACGCAGGTCGCCCGCCGGCTCGGCCATGGCGCGGCCTTCGCCTATGACAGCCCCGCCGACATCTTCCGCGAGCATGCGGCGCTGTCGGGCTTTCGCAATGAGCGACGCCTGTTCGATATTTCCGGCCTCGCCGATCTGTCGGATGCGGACTATGAGGCGCTCGATCCGGTGCAATGGCCGGTGCCGGCCGGACAGCGTGCCGGCACCGCGCGGCTGCTCACGCAGGGGCGTTTCCCGACACCGGACGGGCGGGCGCGCCTCGTCCCCGTGCGGCAGGCCGCTCCCGCCCACGCCCCTTCCACCGCGGCGCCGCTGGTTCTGAACACCGGGCGGCTGCGCGACCAGTGGCACACCATGACGCGCACCGGCGAGGTGCCGCGCCTCATGGCGCAGGCCGCCGAGGCCTTCGTCGCCGTCCATCCCCTCGACGCCGCCGCCGCCGGTCTGCGCGAGGGTGACATCGCCGATATCACCAGCGCCTGGGGCCGGGCGAGGGGGCGTGTGCGGCTCAGCGACGATCTGTCCGCCGGCCAGATCTTCATGCCGATGCACTGGACCGATGAGGCGATGCCGTTCGGCTCCCCTGGTCGGGCGGTCAATCCAGACTGTGATGCTGTTTCCGGTCAGCCGGAACTGAAGCACACGCCTGTCCGCCTCTCTCCCGTTCCGCTGGGCTGGGAGGGGCTGCTGCTCTCCCGCCGCCGGCTGCGCCCCGAGAATATCGACTACTGGGCCCGGACGCCCATCGAGGGTGGGCACGCTTACCGGCTGGCCGGATCAGGAGCGGCCGAAGACGGCATGGAGCGCGCACTCCACCTGCTTGGCGACGATGCGGGACGAGCCGAATTGCGGGATCAGAGGCGCGGCATCTTCCGCTGCGCGATCACGGACGACGCCGGCAGGATGCTCGACTATCTCATGATCGCGGCACCCGGCGCGCTTCCCGATCCAGACTGGCTTTTCACGATGTTTGCGTCGACCGGGCCGCTCGATTCCCAGATGCGCAGAAGCCTGCTGGCCGCGCGTTCCAGCGGTCCCGTGGTCGCGGCAGGAGAGATCGTCTGCTCCTGTTTCGGCATCGGTAGCGAAGCCATCCGTCAGGCGATCTCCGATGGTGCGCGTGACACGGCCGCGCTCGGCGCGGCGCTGAAATGCGGCACCAATTGTGGCTCATGCCTGCCCGAGCTGCGCCGGTTCATTGCGGCTGGCGAGGGCGGTCGGGAAAGGGCGATGCCATGTTTTCTACCGTCCTGACCCTGGTGCTCGTCCTCGCGGTGACGTTCAGCCTGCCGTCCTTCCTTGCGCTGCTCAAGGAAACGCAGGAGACGGTGTACCCCGTTCTGGCCACGGTGGGGACAACGGCGCTGATCGGCTCGCTGCTCCTGCTCGCGGCACGGCTGGGCTGGCCCTCATCCGCCGCCGTGCTGGTCGCCGCGGGCGTCTTTGACAGGTTCGTCTACACGCCGCGCTCCGACTTTTCCCACCAACTCACGACGGTCTCGGCGATTGCTCTCCTGCTGATCGGGATCAGCCTGGGCGACGGGCCTGTCATCCACACCCATTGAGCCGCCCCCATTGAGCCGCCCGTCCGGCATGTGAAGCCGCCGAGAGCGGCATGGGCCGGCCGGCTTGTCGCTCGTGCCGGGCTCCCCGATGATCAGCCCCCGAGTATATTCTCCGGGCGAACCGGACGGGATGACGCCTCATGACACTCGACCAGTTGCGCGTTTTCGCCGTGGTGGCGCAGCATCAGCACATCACCAAAGCCGCGAAGGCGCTGAACATGACGGCGTCGGCGGTCAGCGCGGCCGTCACCACGCTGGAACAGCGTCACGGTGTGAGCCTGTTCGATCGCGTCGGCCGGTCGATCGTGCTCAACCAGACCGGGCGGATCTTTCTGGAGCGCGCCCAAAAGGTGCTGCTCGAAGCCAAGGCGGCGGAAACCGTTCTCGACGATCTCGCCGACCTTGAGCGCGGCGAGTTGTCGATCATGGCGAGCCAGACCATCGGCGCGCATTGGCTGCCGCGCCGGCTCGCCCGCTTCCATGCCCGCTATCCCGGCATTTCGCTCGATATGCGCATGGGCAATACCGAGGCGGCCGCCGACGCGGTCGAAGCCGGGTTGATCGAGATCGGCCTGGTGGAAGGGCGGATTGATCGGCCGGTGCTGTCGTCGCGGGTGGTGGCGGCGGATGAGATGATCATCGTGGTGGCGCCGGACCATCCGCTGGCCGATGGACGCCCGGTGGATCGCGCCGGGCTGGCGGCGCAGTCCTGGGTGCTGCGCGAGGCCGGTTCCGGGACGCGCGGCGCGTTCGAGGCCTTGGCGGAAAGCGAAAATCTTACGATGCCCGCGCTCCATGTCGCCATGGTACTGCCGGGCAATGAGGCGGTGCTCGGCGCGGTCGAGGCGGGGGTCGGCGCGACGCTGACCTCCCGCAGCGCCGCCTCCACCGCGCTTTCCGCCGGGCTGCTGCGCGAGGCGGCCTACCCGCCCGTGCCGCGCCCGTTCTACCTGTTGCGGCACAAGGAACGCTACCGCAGCAAGGCAGCCGCTGCCTTCGAAACGCTGCTGGATGAAGACTGACATCGTTCGATTTTAACGAATGAAATATCAAAAAATGTTCGTTGGAAACGAACAGTCTAATTGCCTATCTACCCTCCAGACGCAGGAGGTGGATCGTGGCACAGTTGATTTCAGTCGCCGACCGGCCGGTCGATGCGGCGTTGCTGGCGAGCCGGGGGCATGTCATCCGCCACTTCACGCCGCAATGGTTCGCCGCGACCATGGGCACCGGCATCCTGTCGGTGGCGCTCGCGCAGTTTCCCGGGCATCCGCTGCTGTTCCAGGCCGGGCAGGCCCTGTGGCTGCTCAACATCGCGCTGTTTGCCGGCTGTGCGCTGCTCTATGGCGCGCGCTGGGTTCTTTATCCCGATGAGGCGGCGCGCATCTTCCAGCATTCGGTGGTCTCGATGTTCTTCGGCTGCGTGCCGATGGGGCTGGCGACGATCATCAACGGCTTCCTGATCTACGGAATCGCGCAGATCGGCGAGATGGCGGTCGCCATCGCCACGCAGCTGTGGTGGATCGACGTGGCGCTGTCGCTCGCCTGCGGTCTGGCCATTCCGTTCATGATGTTCACGCGGCAATCCCATTCCATCGACAGGATGACCGCCGTCTGGCTGCTGCCGATCGTGGCGAGCGAAGTGGCGGCGGTCAGCGGCGGCCTGCTGCTGCCCCATCTCGCCGGGGCCGAGCCGCAGCTTGCCGTCCTGTTCACCAGCCTGCTGCTCTGGGCCTGCTCGGTGCCGCTCGCCATGAGCGTGCTGGTGGTGCTGTTCATGCGCATGGTCCTGCACAAGCTGCCGCCGATCAGCATGGCGTCGTCGAGCTGGCTTGCTCTCGGGCCGATCGGCACCGGCGCGCTCGGCCTGTTCGTGCTCTATCAGAATGCCCCGGCCGTGCTGACGGCCAACGGGCTGGGCGATGTCGCAAGCGCCGTGGCGGGCGCCAGCCTGCTCGGCGGCATCCTGCTGTGGGGCTATGGCGCCTGGTGGCTGGCGATGGCCGTCATGATCACGTTGCGCTATGCGCGGGAGGGCATCCCGTTCAACATTGGCTGGTGGGGCTACACCTTTCCGCTCGGCGTCTATGCCGTCGCCACGCTGCGTCTGGCGCAGATCATCCCGCTCGCCGCCGTGTTCGCTCTCGGGGCCGTCCTTGTCGCCCTGCTGGCCGCCATCTGGGTGTTCGTCGCGGCGCGCACCGTGCGGGGTGTCTGCGACCGCTCGCTTTTCGTCTCCCCCTGCCTCGCCGCCGATTGAGACTGTCGGCATTCCGGCTTGGCCGATCGCCAAAATGCACGGTCCTTCGGGTCGGGCGGGCTATTGGGAACCATGCTCCTGCCCTAGCGTTCTACCTCTCGATCTTTCGAGCCGGCGAGCGGGGAAACAACCGAACATGCAGCAGGGCGCAGAGCAGGGGGGCCGGGCGATCGCGCTGATCGTCATGGGGCCGTCGAGCATCGGCAAGACGACCACGGCGCAGCGTCTGGCCGACGCGCTGGGATGGCCCTTCTCGGAGGGCGACACGTTCCATCCCCCCGCCAATATCGCGAAAATGTCGAAGGGCATTCCGCTCAACGACGATGATCGGGCCCCCTGGCTGGAACTGATCCGCGCCTTCATCGACGACGAGGCCGCCGCCGGTCGCAATGTCATCATCACCTGTTCGGCGCTGAAGCGCCGCTACCGCGACACGCTGCGCGCCGCAAAGGCGGATGTGCGCTTCGTCGAGCTGATCGCCGACCGCGCCGTGGTCGCCGAGCGCATGGCGCGGCGCACCGGCCATTTCATGCCGGCCTCGCTGCTGGATTCGCAATTCGACACGCTCGAAGACCTCGGCGAGGGCGAGCCGGGCATTCAGATCACGGTCGATGTGCCGCCCGACGAGGTGGTCGCGCGGGCCATCAAGGGGCTTGGCCTCGAACAGCGGGCGCGCGAGCGCGAAACGTCGAGGACATGAGCGTGCAGGGTTTCGAACAGACACTGGGCATCGGCCCGCTTCTCGCCATCGTGGTCGGCGCCATCGCGCTGCTGCTGGTCCTCATCATCCAGTTCCGCGTCCACGCCTTCGTCGCCCTCATCCTCGTCAGCCTGCTCACAGCCATCGTCGCCGGCATCCCGCCGCAGGCGCTGCTCACCACCATGACCAGTTCCTTCGGCTCGACACTGGGCGGGGTGGCGCTGCTGGTCGGGCTCGGGGCCATGCTCGGGCGGCTTCTGGAAGTCTCCGGCGGCGCGCAGGTGCTGGCCGACGACCTTGTCGACCGGTTCGGCGAGAAGCGCGCGCCCATGGCTCTGGGCATCGCCTCGCTGATCTTCGGCTTTCCGATCTTCTTCGATGCCGGCCTGGTGGTGATGCTGCCGGTGGTGTTCACCGTTGCGCGCCGGCTCGGCGGCGGTCTGCTGCTCTACGGCATCCCGGTCGCCACCGCCTTCTCGGTGATGCACGTCTTCGTGCCGCCCCATCCCGGCCCGGTCGCGGCCTCGGAACTGCTCGGCGCCGATGTCGGCCTGCTGGTGCTGGTCGGCCTTGCCGTGGCGATCCCGACCTGGGTGGTCGCCGGCTGGCTGTTCGGCCAGTGGATCGGCGCGCGCATCGTGCTGCCGGTGCCGGACATCCTGTCCGGTGGCACGCGCAGCGACGAGCCGCCGGTCAATCCGCCGGGCTCCGGCACGGTGATCGGCCTGCTGCTGCTGCCGCTGGGGCTCATCTTCATCAATACCGGCCTTGATTTCGCCCGTGCGCAGGGCTGGGTAAATGGCGATGCCGGCTGGTTTCAGCTTGCCCGCACCTTTGGCGCGACGCCGGTGGCGCTGCTCATTTCCGTGCTGGTCGCCGCCTATGTGCTGGGTCCCCGGCGCGGGCGCGATGCGGCCACTGTGGAGCGCACGCTGGATTCGGCGCTCGGCCCGGTCTGCTCGATCATCCTTGTCACCGGCGCTGGCGGCATGTTCGGCGGCGTGCTGCGCGCCTCCGGCATTGGCGACGCGCTGGCCGACGGCATGGCCTATATCGGCCTGCCGATTTTCGTGGCCGGCTTCCTCATCGCCACCGCGCTGCGGGTCGCGCAGGGTTCGGCCACGGTCGCGCTCATCACCTCCGCCGGGCTGGTGCAGCCGGCGGTACAGGCGGCCGGCTATCAGGGCGCGGATCTGGCCGCCATCGTGGTGGCGCTGGCCGCCGGCTCGGTCATGCTCTCGCATGTCAATGATTCCGGCTTCTGGCTGGTCGGCCGCTTCTTCAACATGGACATCAAGACCACGTTCAAGACCTGGACCGTCATGCAGACGCTGGTCGGCCTCATGGGTTTCGCCCTCGCCGGGCTGATCTTCTGGCTGTTCTAGAACGTACCCGGTAACAGGTCGCGTGCTGTTGACGTATCCTCCCAAGGTGAGCGGGCATCCGCGATCCCTCTCAATGCCCCAGCGTCGGAGAACGCCATGAAAGCCGCCGCCATCCGCCTTGCCGGTGCCGCCCTGATGAGCCTCGGTCTCGCCGTTGCCGCGCCGTTGGCGGCCGCGGCCAAGCCGGTCGTCGTCGCCTCGAAGATCGACACGGAAGGCGCGGTGCTCGGCAACATCATCGCGCTGATGCTGGAGAATGCCGGCATCGAGGTGAACCGCAGGATCCAGCTCGGCCCGACCAAGATCGTGCGCACCGCGCTGCTGGTCGGCGAGATCGACATCTACCCGGAATATACCGGTAATGCCGGCTTCTTCTTCTCCATGCCCGACGATCCCGCCTGGAAGAACCCGCAGGCCGCCTATGAAAAGGCGAAGGCGCTCGATGCCGCCAACAACCTTGTCTGGCTGACCCCGGCGCCGGCCGACAACACCTGGGGCATCGCCGTGCGGGGCGATGTCGCGCGCCAGCAGAAACTCGCCACGCTGGAGGATTTCGGCCGCTGGGTGCGCGAGGGCGGCAAGGCCAAGCTCGCCGGCTCGGCCGAATTCGTCGAGAGTGCCGCGGCGCTGCCGAGTTTCCAGACCGCTTATGACTTCAAACTCGCCGGCGACCAGCTGCTCGTCCTGTCCGGGGGCGACACCACCGCCACCATAAAGGCGGCGGCGGAGGGCACCTCGGGCGTCAACAGCGCCATGGTGTACGGCACGGACGGCGCCATTGCCGCGCTGGACCTGAAGGTCATGCGCGACACCAAGCAGGTGCAGCCGGTCTATCAGCCCGCGCCGGTGGTGCGGGCCAGCGTGCTCGCCGAGCAGCCGAAGATCGCGGAAATCCTCGCCCCGGCCTTTTCCGGCCTGACGCTGGAGGTGCTTCAGGGCCTCAACGCCAAGGTGCAGCTTGACGGGCAGGATGCGCGGGCGGTCGCGCAGGCTTACCTTCAGGAGGCGAAGCTGCTGAAATAGCGGCGCCCGAGGGATCTGCATGACTCACAGCACGGCGCAGGACGGCAGCCTGGCTCTCCCCCGCGCCCGGCCGGGCGCGCCTGCGCTCGCCGCCGCCTTCATTCTCGCGCTCTGTGCGGTGGCGGGGCTGGCCGGCTTCGTCTCGGTGGCGCCGAACCGTCTGGCCAGCGGCCAACCGCTGCCGCTCTGGGTCGCCAGCGGGCCAGCCGTCACCTTCGCTCTTGTCGCGCTGGCCGGGCTGATCGCCGGGCTGGCGCTCGCCCCGCGCCGGCCCGATCGTCCTCTGCTCGTGGCGCTGGCCTCGGCCATGCTGGTCCTGGGGCTGGTCGCCGCCACCGGCGAGGCGGCCACCCGTCTCGTTGCCGAGGGGGCATCGGGCGGCGGCCGGCTCACACGGGTTTCGCTCGGCCCGGCCTTCTGGATCTGGCTCGTGGTGGCGCTTCTCGTCTTTGCCGACGCCACGGGCCGGATCGCGGCGCTGAAGCTGCGCTTCCTGCTGGTGCTCGGGCTCGCCGCCGGGCTGGGCGGTCTGGCCGCCAGTGGGCGGCTGGCGGACCTGTCGCTCGCGCGTGAGTTCGCAGTGAACCGGGATATCTTCGTCGAGGCGGTGGCGACCCATCTCGGGCTCACCTTTGGCGGGCTGCTGCTGGCGCTGCCCGCCGGCATCGCCATCGGCGCCTATGCGGCGGCGCGGGGCCGGCGGGCCGGGGCGCTGTTCGCCGGGCTGAACCTCATCCAGACCATTCCTTCGATCGCGCTGTTCGCCCTGCTGATCGGTCCGCTGACCGCGCTCACCGCCGCCCTGCCGGCGCTGCGCGCGCTGGGACTGGCCGGCATCGGCGCCTTCCCGGCGCTGATCGCGCTGGCGCTCTACGCCCTGCTGCCGGTCGCCCGCGCCGTGGCGGCGGCGCTCACCGCCGTGCCGCCGGCGACGCTGGAGGCTGGCCGGGCCATGGGCATGACGCGGACCCAGCTCGCGCGCGAGGTCACGCTGCCGCTCGCCCTGCCGATCCTGCTGGAAATGGCGCGCGTCGTCCTCGTGCAGTTGATCGGCCTCACCGTGCTGGCGGCGCTGATCGGGGCGGGCGGGCTCGGCACCTTCATCTTTCGCGGGCTCGGCCAGACGGCGGCCGATCTCGTGCTGCTCGGCGCGCTCGCCACCATCGCGCTGGCGCTCGCCGCCCATCTCGCGCTCGGCCTGCTCATCGGCCTCGCCCGACCGCAGGGGGCGGCATGATCCGGCTCGACCATCTCACCAAACGCTATGGCGCGACCGTCGCGGTCGACGACGTGTCGCTGGATATTCCCGCCGGGGCGATCTGCGCGCTGGTCGGCCCGTCCGGTGCGGGCAAGTCTACCCTCTTGCGCCTGATCAATCGCCTCATCGAACCGGATGGCGGGTGTGTCCAGATTGGCGGCGCGGAAGCGGGCACGCTGCCGGTGGTCGCCCTGCGCCGGCGGATTGGCTATGTGATTCAATCGGTTGGCCTGTTCCCGCACTGGAGCGTCGCCCGCAACATCGCCACCGTGCCGCGCCTGCTGGGGTGGGAGACGGCGCGGATCGAGCGGCGCATCGACCAACTGCTCGACCTCGTCGGCCTCCCCCCCTCCCTCGCAACCCGTTATCCGCACGAGCTTTCTGGCGGTCAGCAGCAGCGCGTCGGGGTCGCCCGCGCGCTCGCCGCCGAGCCGGAACTGCTGCTGATGGACGAACCCTTCGGCGCGGTCGATCCCGTGACCCGCCGGACCCTGCAGGACGCCCTTCTCGAGATCCAGGCGCGTACCGGCACCACTATCATTCTCGTCACCCATGATGTCGACGAGGCGGTTCGCCTCGGCACGGTCATCGCCTTCCTCAGCCATGGCCGGCTGGTGCAGGCGGCATCCCCCGCCGAGATGCTGCGTGCGCCGGCAAGCGCCGAGGTTGCCGCCTTCTTTGGTGGCCCGCGCCTGGGCCTGCGGCTGCTGCAGACGGCGAGCGCCGGCGAACGGGCCGATTTTGCCCGCACCATCGCTGGCGAGCCGGTCGAGGCCGAGGCGATGCTGGACGAGGTGGTCGCCCGCATGGCGGCGGCTGGCGTCACATCGCTGCCGGTGAAGGATGGGCAGGGCCGGCGCGGCGTGATCTCGCTCGACGACGTGGTGGCGCGGTGAGAATGCTGCTCGCCCGCCCGGCCGCCTGGGTTGGCGCGCTGTTCCTCGGGCTCACCTTCGGTATGGACCGTCTGGCCCCGTTGTTCTCATGGCTCTACCCGGACCTCGATCGCCCAGTCTACACCCGCGCGGGCTTCCCCGAGCTCGCCCTGTCCCATGCGCTGCTCGCCGGCTCGGCCAGCCTTGTAGCGACGCTGATCGGCATTGGCGCGGCGGTGCTGGCGACACGGCGTGCCGGGCGGGCCTTCGCGCCCAGCCTTCAGGCGCTCACCTCCATCGCCCAGACCTTCCCGCCCGTCGCGGTGCTGGCGCTCGCCGTTCCGGCCACCGGCTATGGTGCGCTGCCCACCCTCATCGCCCTCATCCTCTACGGGCTGATGCCGGTGACCAGTGCGACGCTGGCGGGGCTCGCCTCGGTGCCGGCGGCGCTGCGCGAGGCGGCGGATGGCAGCGGCTTCTCGCCCGTGGCCCGGCTCTGGCAGGTGGAACTGCCGCTCGCCGCTCCGCTGATCCTTGCCGGGGTGCGCACCTCCACCATCATCGGCATCGGTACCGCCACTATCGGCTCGACGGTCGGCGCGCTCACACTGGGCTCACCGATCATTGACGGCCTGTCCGGCTCCAACCCGGCCTATGTGCTTCAGGGCACGGTGCTGGTGGCGCTGTTCGCCATCTTTGTCGATCTGCTGTTCGGCGAGATCGAGCGCCGCCTGCCGCGGCTGTGATGGCGGCGCGCTCGCCAAGGCCGGCGGCGATCTTTATGGTCGCGCCCCCGACCTGACGATTCCGTGGATTGCATGACCGCCGACAAGACCAGCAAGACCGCCGAGACTGCCGCCATCGCCGCCCGCATCATCCGGCAGATTGCCGGGGAGATCGGCGCGCGGGCCGAGCAGGCCGCCGCCGCCATCGCGCTTCTCGATGAAGGGGCAACCGTGCCTTTCATCGCCCGCTACCGCAAGGAAGTGACCGGCGGGCTCGACGACACGCAATTGCGCCGGCTCGACGAGCGGCTGGTCTATCTGCGCGAGCTGGAAAGCCGCCGCGCCGCCATCGCCGAGTCGATCCGCCAGCAGGACAAGCTCACCGCGGAGCTGGAACAGGCCATTGCCGGCGCCGTCACCAAGGCGGAGCTGGAGGATATCTATCTTCCCTACAAGCCCAAGCGCCGCAACCGCGCCGACATTGCCCGCGAGCGCGGCCTTGGCCCGCTCGCCGACACGATCCTCGCCGACCGCGCGCGCGTGCCGGCTGACCTGGCGGCGGGCTACATTACCGACGAGGTGCCGGATGTGAAGGCGGCGCTGGAAGGCGCGCGCGACATCCTTTCCGAGCAGTTCGCGCAGAATGCCGAACTGCTCGGCCGATTGCGCACCCATCTGCGCGAGAAGGCCAGCCTGCGCGCCCGCGTGGTGGAGGGCAAGCAGGAGGCCGGCGCCAAATTCTCCGACTATTTCGACCATGTGGAGAAATGGGCAGGCGTGCCAAGCCACCGCGCGCTCGCCATGCTGCGCGGGCGCAATGAGGACGTGCTGACCCTCGACATCGAGGTCGACGCTGACGATGCCGCGCCGGTGAAGCCCACGCTGCGCCTCATCGCGCAGGCCTATGGCATTGGCGACCGGCTGCCGGGCGATGTCTGGCTGATGGAGGTCGCCGGCTGGACCTGGCGGGTCAAGCTCTCGCTGCATCTGTCCATCGACCTGATGACCGAGCTGCGCAGCCGCGCCGAGACCGAGGCGATCAACGTCTTCGCCCGCAACCTCAAAGACCTGCTGCTCGCCGCCCCGGCCGGCACGCGCGCCACCATGGGGCTCGATCCCGGCATCCGCACCGGTGTGAAGGTGGCGGTGGTCGACGCCACCGGCAAGCTGCTGGCGACCTCCACCGTCTATCCCTTCCCGCCGAAGAACGATGTGCGCGGCACGCAGGCTGAACTCGCCCGCCTCATCCGCCTGCACAAGGTGGAACTGGTGGCCATCGGCAACGGCACCGGCAGCCGCGAGACGGAGAAGCTGGTCGCGGATATGCTGGGCGACCTGCCTCCGCCCAAGCCAATCAAGGTCGTGGTCTCCGAGGCCGGGGCCTCGGTCTATTCCGCCTCGGAAGCGGCCGCCGCCGAATTTCCCGGCCTCGACGTGTCGCTGCGCGGCGCCGTTTCCATTGCCCGCCGACTCCAGGATCCGCTGGCGGAACTGGTCAAGATCGAGCCGAAATCCATCGGCGTCGGCCAGTACCAGCACGATGTCGACCAGCACCACCTCGCCCGCGCGCTCGACGCGGTGGTGGAGGATGCGGTGAACGCGGTCGGCGTCGATCTCAACACGGCATCAGCCTCGCTGCTGGCCCGTGTCTCCGGCCTTGGCGCCTCGCTGGCCGAGGCGATCGTTGCCTATCGCGATGTCAACGGCCCCTTCGCGAGCCGCAAGCAGCTCCTTGGTGTGGCCCGTCTCGGGCCGCGCACCTTCGAGCAATGCGCCGGCTTCCTGCGCATCCGCGACGGCGCCGAACCGCTCGACGCCTCCGCCGTCCACCCGGAGGCCTATGGCGTCGCCCGCAAGATCGTGAGCGCCTGTGGGCGGGACCTGCGCGTGCTGATGGGCGACAGCGCGGCGCTGAAGGCGGTCGATCCGCGCGCCTTTGTCGATGACCGTTTTGGCCTGCCCACCGTGCGCGACATCATCGCCGAGCTGGAGAAGCCCGGCCGCGACCCCCGCCCGGCCTTCAAGACGGCGACCTTCGCCGATGGCATCGACGACATGAAGGACCTGAAGCCGGGCATGCTGCTGGAGGGCACCGTCACCAATGTCGCGGCCTTCGGCGCCTTCGTCGATATCGGCGTGCATCAGGACGGGCTGGTCCATGTCTCCCAGCTCGCCGACCGCTTCATCAAGGACGCCCATGAGGTGGTGAAGGTCGGCGATGTGGTGAAGGTGCGGGTGCAGGAGGTCGATATCAAGCGCAAGCGCATCAGCCTCTCCATGCGCAAGGATAGTGCGGGTGGCGGGCAGGGCGATCGCACGCCGCGCGATCAGGCTGCGCGCGCCCCGGCGCCCAAGGCGGCGCCGTCCAGATCCGCCCAACCCCAACCGTCACGCGCAGAACCGCAAGGCGCGCTCGGTGCCGCGTTGCTGGACGCGCTGCGGCGCAAATAAGCCCAGCGTCCCGGCAGGTCTAGCGGCCGGGCAGGGCGAAGACGGTCAACTGGCCGCCCAGCGCGGTATAGCTGGAGAGCGCGGCATAGGCGTCCTTGGCGCCGGAACCGGCATTGGGATCGGTGAGGCCGGCGGCAAGGCCGATCCCGGCCCACCCGCCGACGCCGGAGAGCACGGCGACGAATTGTCGGCCGCGATGGCTGTAGGTCATGACATTGCCGACGATGCCGGAGGGCGTCTTGAAGCGGTAGAGTTCCCGCCCGGTCGCGGCGTCGACCGCCTTCAGATAGCCTTCCAGCGTGCCGTAGAACACCACGCCGCCAGCGGTCGCCAACGCGCCGGACCAGACCGAGAACCGCTCCGGCACCGCCCACACCACGCGGCCCTTGAGGTTGTCCCAGGCGATGAAGCGCCCGGTGCGCCCCTCGCTGCCCGGCGCGGGATACATGGTCAGCGTCGCCCCGACATAGGGCTGGCCCGCCGCGTAGTCGACATGGAAGGGCTCGTAATCCATGCAGAGTTGCGTGCCCGGCACATAGAACAGGCCGGTGACCGGCGAATAGGCCGCCGGCTGCTGGTTCTTGGCGCCGATGGCGGCCGGGCAGATGCCGGAATAGGTGACGTCCTCGCCCTCCGCTTCCGTGCCATAGCGCGGGTCGCGGATCGGCCGTCCATAGGTCGGGCTCGCGCGGTCCATGTCGATACCGCGCGCCCAGTTCACGCCGTCCTCGAAGGGCGCGGCAACGAGCAACTCACCCGTGGCGCGGTCGAGCGTGTAGGCAAAGCCGTTGCGGTCGAAATGGGTGAGCAGGGGGCGCATATGGTCGTCCACGGTCTGATCGGTCAGGATCATCTCGTTCACGCCGTCATAGTCCCACTCGTCATGCGGGGTCATCTGGTAGACCCAGCGCGCCATGCCGCTATCCGCGTCGCGGGCGATGATGGCGGATGCCCAGCGGTTGTCGCCGGGCCGCTGGGAGGGGTTCCAGGTGCCGGGATTGGCGGTGCCGTAATAGATCAGGTTCAGCCGGGGATCATAGGCGAACCAGCCCCAGGGCGCGCCGCCGCCCAGCGTCCATTGCTCGCCCTCCCAGCTCTTGAGCGAGGAGTCCGGCCCGACCGGCTTGCCGAGTTCGGTGGTCTTTTCCGGGTCCACCCGCATCTCGGCATCCGGCCCGGTGGAATAGGCCCGCCAGAGCCGCGCGCCGTCCTTCAGCGCATAGGCGGTGATATGGCCGCGCGCGCCGAACTCCGCCCCGGCGATGCCGACGATCAACTTGTCTTTCACCGGCATCACCGTGGAGGTGTTGGATTCGCCGTGCCTGGGGTCGCCATTGGCGACCTTCCAGCGCACTGCCCCGGTCCTGGCGTCGAGCGCGACGACGGTGGTGTCGGCCTGCGCGAGGAACACCAGGCCGTCCGCATAGGCGAGGCCGCGATTGACCAGATCGCAGCACATGATGCCGGCGACGTCGCGCGTCTGCTGCGGCTCGTAGCGCCAGAGGATGCGTCCGTCATTGTCGAGATCGAGCGCGTAGATGATGTTCGGGAAGGGCGTGTGCAGATACATCACGCCATCGACGACCAGCGGGCTGCCCTCATGGCCGCGCAGCACGCCGGTCGAGAAGGTCCACGCGACCTGCAACTGGCCGACATTGCCGGCATTGATCTGGTCGAGCCGGGAGTAGCGCGTATTGGCGTAATCGAGCGTCTGCAACACCTGCACGCCGGGGTCGGCGAGATGGGCGAGCACGTCCTCATTGGCAGAGGCGGCGCTTCCCGTCGCGGCGAGAGCGAGGCTTCCTGCCAGAGCGATGAACCGGCGCCGCCATGTTCCGCACGCACGCATGAGAACTCCTGCCCGATTGCGCCCCGTGAGACGGCGCCCATAGAGCCGTCCTGCTGTCGATAACATGCCCGCCGGGTCTGTCGGCAAGATCACGCTGGGGCAGGGTGCGGCAATGTTGACACCCTTAACATTCAGCGGCACTGATGCGCGCGTCATCCCTGTGCCGCGTGATCCGCCATGCTGTTCTTCGTTCTTGTCGCGCTGGCGAGCGGGCTGGCCTATCTCGTCCAGATGCTGGTGATGCCGGCCGCCGATCTGCCGTTCGCCATGGCATGGGGGCTGGCCGGGGGCCTGATGTTCGCGGGGGTCGATCACCTGCGCACGCCGCAGCGTTACCGGCCGATGCTGCCGCCCCTCGTGCCCTGGCCCGGCTTGGTCATTGCCTTCACCGGCCTGTGCGAGATTGCCGGCGCGGTGGGGCTGGTGCTGCCGCCAACCCGGCTCCTCGCGGGCTGGATGCTGGCGCTCTATTTCGTCTGCGTCTTCCCCGCGAATATCCGCAACGCGATCCAAGGCCTGGCCGTCGACGGCTTGCCGGGCGCGCGCTGGTATTACTGGCTGCGCCTGCCGTTCCAGCCGCTCATCATCTGGTGGGCGCTGTTCGCGGTGGGCATCACGCGCTGGCCATTCGCGGGCTGATTTTCAGTCGTGAATGGCGAAATGCGCGTCGACCGGCTTGCCGCCATTGATCGGCGTGATGTCCTGCGGGCAGGCGGAGAACACCACGACGCAGTCGCGCGCGGCGCGCAGCACCACCTTGTCGCCCGGCTTGCAGGGCGGTTCGCCCTGAACCAGCGTGAAGTCGGCGTCGATCGGGATGTTCATGAACAGGTTGAGCGGCTGGGGGATGTGGTGAAAATCCAGTCCCAGCTCGGCGAGCGCCTCCACCATGTTGTCCGCGCAGTTGCGATGATATTCGGTGCAGCCGAGGTGCTCGTAGCGCCAGCGGTCGCAGGCGGCCATGATGGTGTCGTGGATGCCGGAGGAGGTGTCCGCCTCCATCATCAGGATCGGCTCGCGGCGATTGGTCCACAGCGTCTGGCCGATGGCGGGCATCAGCCGGCCATTCTGCACCCGCGTATGCTCCATCGACATGAAGTGATCGAGGTCTTCCACGCAGAACGCCCAGGTGTCGACCACCTGCGTCCCGTGGGTGTTGATGACCTCGACGGCCTGTCCCGCCGAGAGGCGGACGGCCTTGCCGTGGCGGGCGGGAATGGTCTCGATCGGCATGACGGCCTCACACGGGGCGGACGCGACGCCGCGCGGCCCAGCGCGGCTGATCGCAGATATGGGCGAGGAACTCGATGACGGTGACGGCGCCGAGATAGGCGGTGACGCCGGTGCCGACATCAAGCGGCGGATTGACCTCGACGAAGTCGAAGGCGACGACCTCGTAATTCTCGGCGATGGCCTTCAGGCTGTCGCGCAGTTCCGGGTAGCTCATGCCGTTCGGCTCGGCCGAGACGCAGCCCGGCACCAGCGACATGTCGAGCGCGTCCACGTCGATGGAGACATAGACCTTCGATTCCCTCGGCAGCAGCGTGCCGATGCCGGCCGGGCCGATGGCGCGGAACTCGCCCATCGGGATGATCCGGTTTCCGTCGGCCTCGACATCTTCCATCATCGGCCGCGCCGAGCGCAGGCTGCGAATGCCGATCTGGGTGAGGCTCAGCTTGGTCGGCAGCGCGTTGATGTGCCGGAAGGCGTGGCCATTGGTGTAGCGCAGCCCGCCGTCAATATCGGCATAGTCGCTATGGGCGTCGAAGTGCAGGACGTGGACCGGCTGCTCCAGCGCGCGGAAGATCGGATAGGTGATCGAGTGATCGCCACCCAGCACCACGGGCATGGCCCCGGCGGCGAGGATCGCCTTCACGTCGCGGGTGATGTTGGCGAAGGTGGCTTCCACATTGGTCGGCTGCACGTCGACATCGCCGCAGTCGACGATGCGTCCGCCCGCGAGTTCCTCGACGAGATAGGATCGCTTCGTTTCCGGGTCGTAGATGCCGGAAGTGCCGAAGCGCAGCGAATGCTCGCGCAGCGCGCGGGGCGCCATGCGCGAGCCGGGCAGGAAGGGCGAACCCTCGTCGAACGGCACGCCGAGCACGGCAATGTCGGCGTCGATGGCGCCGAAATCCTCGACGATGCGCGAGCGCAGGAAGCTCGGTATGCCGACATAGGGGCGGTTGACGCGGGACATGGCAGCTCCGTCAGGCGAGGGGAGGGGCCGGGCCGTCGCGATGCGACAGCACCAGATCGAGAAAGCCTTTGAGCCGCGGATCGCGCGGCGCGTCGATGAGCTGGCGCGCCGGCCCTTCCTCGACGATGCGGCCGTGATCCATGAAGGCGATCCGGTCCGCCACATTGGCGGCAAAGCCGATCTCATGGGTGACCACCAGCATCGTCGTGCCGGCCTCGGCGAGCTGGCGCAGCACCGCCAGCACCTCGCCCACGAGTTCGGGATCGAGCGCGGATGTGGGCTCGTCGAACAGCATCAGCGCCGGGTCCATGGCGAGCGCGCGGGCGATGGCGACGCGCTGCTTCTGCCCGCCGGACAGCGAATGCGGGTAGCGTTCCGCACGGTCGGCCAGGCCAAGGCGGGCGAGCAGGTCGCGGGCGCGGCGTGTCGCCTCCTCGCGGGGGCGCTTCAGCACCACGATTTGCGGGCGAACGATGTTCTCCAGCGCGGTCAGATGCGGCCAGAGGTTCAATTGCTGGAAGACGAGGCCGATCCTCGGACGGATGCGGTCGATCTCCCGTCCGCTCTGCCGGCGCACCACGGCGCCGATGCGCTCGCGGCCGAAGGGCTGGCCGGCCACCTCGATGAAGCCGTCATCGGGCTGTTCCAGCCAGGTCAGGCAGCGCAAGAAGGTGCTCTTGCCACAGCCGGAGGGACCGATCAGGGCGACGATCTCGCCCGGCTGGATCTCCAGATAGACCGAGTCCAGGGCCGTGGTGCCACGGAACTGCTTGGTCAGGCCTTCGACCTTGAGGGCCAGCGTCGCGGTCATCGCGCGGGCCTCCGTTCGAGCGAGAGGTAACGGTCGGCGATCGGGTTGCGGGTGACGCTCTGGCGCTGGGCGAGGCCGACGCGGGCCTCCAGCCGGCGCGAGGTTTCGGCGATGACGATGGCGATCATCCAGTAGATCAGCGTGATCGCGGCGAAGACCTCGAACGGGGCGAAGGTGTTCCCCTGGATCACCAGGCCTTGATAGGTCAGTTCCGGCACGGTGATGGAGGAGAGCACGGCGCTTTCCTTCATCATGGTCAGCGTCATGTTGGTCGAGGGCGGGATGATGGTGCGCAGGACCTGAGGCGCCACCACGTTCCACATGGCCTGTGCCGGCGACATGCCGATGGCGCGGGCGGATTCGAACTGGCCGCGCGGCAAGGCGAGGATCGCGGCGCGCACGATCTCGGAATAATAGGCGCTGACGAAAAGCGAGAGCGCCAGCGTTCCGGCAAACAGCGCGGGCATCCGCACGCCGCTGAAGGGCAGGCCGTAATAGACCAGGAACAGGATGATGATGAAGGGGATGTTGCGCAGCACCTCGACATAGGTGCCGGCGATGGCGCGCAGCGTCCGGCTCCGCGCCATTCCCAGCAGGGCCACGCCGATGCCCAGCAGGTAGCCGAGGACGAGCGCCATGACGGTGATGCGGATGGTGAGCCAGGTGCCCTGCAGCAGCAGTTCCCAGTAATCGAGCAGCATCCACGGATCGAAGCGCATGGCTCAGGCCCTCGAGACGGCGTAGCGGGCTTCGGCGAATTTGCCGACAAGGCTGATGACCAGATTCATCACCAGGAAGATCAGCGCGGCGCCGAGCAGCGTCTCGAAGGGGCGGTAGCTGGCGGCGGAAATCTGCTGGGCGGTGCGCAGCACTTCGACCACGGTGATGACGGAGAGCAGCGCCGTGCCCTTCACCACGATGGTCGCCTCGTTGATGAGGACCGGAATGACCCGCCGGAACAGCTGCGGCAGCACAACCTTGTACCAGATGGCGCGCGGCGGCAGGCCGAGCGCGGTCGACGCCTCGATCTGGCCGGGGTCGATGGTGGCCAGCCCGCCGCGCAGCGTCTCGGAAACGAAGATCATCGAATTGAAGGCGATGGCGGCGACACCGGCGACTTCCGGCCTCATGTCGAGGCCGACCGAGGGCAGCACGTAATAGGCGATGAAGATCTGGATCAGCAGCGGCGTGCCGCGCACGAAGCTGATGACGACGGCGATCACCTCATTGACCACCGGGAGCTTGGCGGCGCGCAGGATGGTGAGTCCGGTGCCGAGCAGCACCGACAGCGCCATGATGATCAGCGCGAGGCGGATATTGACCAGCGAGGCATCGATCAGCCGCGGCATCACGGAGAGGAGATACTCGAAATTGAACTTCAAGGTCGATCATCTCCTCTCGCGTTCAGGCAGGGTGCCGGCTGGCGGGTGTCACTCCGCGCCGGGCGGCAGGTAGCCGGAATCCGGGATCTTCATCTCGAAGCCGAACCACTTCATCTGCAGGGCGGCGAGGCGGCCATCGTCGCGCATCTTCTTGATCGAGGCGGAGATGGCGTCGCGCAGATCCTTGTCGTCCGGGCGGGTGACCCAGGCGAGATAGGGGTAGCCGCCATCCTTCGGGGTGGCGATGGCCAGCTCGAACAGGTCCGGCTTTTCCTTCACCGCTACCGCAAGCGCCGGCAGCGACTGCATGACGGCGTCGACCTCGCCATTGGCGAGCGCGACATAGGCCTCGGGGAAGGCGGTGAACAGCTTGAGTTCCTTGAAACCCGTGCCGCCGGCGGCCTTGAGCTTCTCGTCGAGGGCGCGCGCCACCGGCTCGGTGGATGAGGCGAGCTGGGTGGCCATCACCTTGCCGTTGAAGTCCTCGATCTTGGCGATGGCGTCGCCCTTGCGCTTCATCGTGTAGGGCATGCCGTCGGCGATCGGGAAGGTGTAGGCGTAACGCTTGGCCCGCTCCTCATTGATGCCGACCGTGGTCGCGACGAAATCGAACTTGCCGGCCAGCACGCCCGGCAGGATGCCCTGCCAGGGCAGGTCGAGCTGGTTGAGCTTCTTCACGCCGAGATCCTGCACCACCACGGCGAGGATGTCGGCGCCATAGCCGACGATCTTGCCGTCCTTCACGAATTCGAAGGGCGGGAAGGCGGCCTCGGTGCCGACCGTGACCTCACCGGTGCGCTTGATCTTCTCCAGCGTCGTCTCGGCGGCGGCGGGCAGGGCAAGCGTGGTGGCGCAGGCGGCGCCGGCCACGAGCATGAGCATTCTGCGGCACATCAGTGACATGGAACGGCCCTCTGGTTTTCGTGTCGTTGGGTGAAAGGATGTTCCCAGGCGCGGTCGGGGGTCCTCGCCGGGGAACGGCACGCGCACGCTTGCCCCTCAGGGGGCTTCGATCGTCGAAGGGTCGATCTTCGGCGCGTCGAAATAGTTGGCCCGCACGGCGGCGCCGATCAGGTTCACGATGAGCCGGCCGGCGGTGATGCAGCTGATCATGTTCACATCGCTGGATGGGGTGATCTCGACGATGTCCATGCCCATCACCCGTCCCTTGGCGACAAGGCCGTGGATGAGCTTGCGCACCTGGTGGAAGGTCAGCCCGCCCGGCGCCGGGCCCTCGACCGCCGGCATGACCGACGGGTCGAGCCCGTCGGCATCGACGGTGATGTAGTATTTGCCGCCGTCCGGGATGCGGGCGAGCACCGCCTCGATGCCGCTGTCATGTACCTCGAAGGCCGGAATGATGTTGGCGCCATAGGCCAGCGCCGCCTCGACCTCTTCGGGCCGGCCGGAGCCCTGAGCCCGGATGCCGATCTGGAAGATGTCCGTGATGTGGGCCATCTCGGAGGCGCGGCGGATCGGGCTGGAAAGACCGTCGGTGACCCCGTTCACATGGTCGCGCCAGTCGATATGGGCATCCACCTGGATGAGCGTGATCGGCCCGTGATCCTCGAAGGCGCGCAGGATCGGGATCGGGATGCCATGGTCGCCGCCGAGCGTGATCGGCATGGCGCCAGCTTTGAGAATCTTGCGGACGGCCTGCTCGGCCCGGACATAGTGGCTCGTCAGGTCGGTCATGTCGGCCGGCACATTGCCGACGTCGACCGCCTTCACCGCCCGGTTGTCGTAGATCGGCCCGCCGACGTCGAAATCGTGGCGCTGGAGATGGCGCGAAATGCGGTCGGTCATCGCGCGCACCGCGTCCGGGGCCTTGGACTGGTCGTTGGTGATGGCGCCGGCATGATAGGCGCTGCCATAGGGAATGCCGAGAAAGGCGATATGGGCGTCCAGCGCATCGAGATCGGTCGAGATCGGCGCGTACAGGAAGCTCTGGTGAGCCTTGGACGGCTCGACGGTGAGCGGCAGAACCATGGGACCTCCCAGCGGTCGGAGCGGCGGCATGGCCGACGATCCTTCCGCGACGTGAATTTCCGGGCGCAGCCTGACTGCGGATTTTCACGGTAGGCGCCCTGCGTAGGATTAAAAATGTCGCAGATCGAACCCATGCTTGTATAATGTGCAACATGGATGCTGTGACCCCGACCTCCGTGCCGCCGCTGACCGAGAGCGACCTCCGGCTCCTGCGCATATTCCGCAGCGTGGCCGAAGCTGGAGGGCTGACTGCGGCCGAGCGCGCGCTCGGCATGGAACGCTCCACCATCAGCCGCCACCTGCAGACGCTGGAAGGCCGGCTTGGCGCCCGGCTGTGCCTGCGCGGCCCTGCCGGTTTCGAGCTGACCGAGTTCGGCCGCTGCGCGCTGGAAGCGGCGATAAGCGCGTCGGAGGCGCTGGAGGCGCTACGCCACGATCTGAATCTGGCGCGCCATGTGATGACCGGCGAACTGCGGATCGGGGTCGCCGACAATTGCCTGTCCAACCCGCATTCGGCCTTCGCCGCCTCGCTGGCGCGGTTCCGCGAGATGGCGCCGGATGTGACGGTCAATCTCTCGATCAAGCTGCCGGGCGACATCCTCACCGGCCTGCAGGACAAGAGCCTGCATCTCGGTGTCACCGGCGCCGCGCCGGGGGTGGAGCGGCTGCGTTTCGAGCCGCTCTTTCTGGAGGATTTCCGCCTTTATGCCTGTCGGCGCGAGGGCCCGCCGCCATCCCGCGCCGATCTGGCGCGCCAGGGTTATGGGCTCGTCACCCGCACGAACGACCAGCGCACGCAGATGGCGGCGCGTGAGCTGAAGCTGGAACGCACCGCCATGGCTTTCGGGCTGGAGGCCGTGGCGACGCTGCTGGTCAGCGGAGGTTTCGTGGGCTTCCTGCCCGTCCACTATGTCGCGGCATGGGCGTCGATCTACCGCTTTGTCGAGGTGCGCGACGCGCAGGACCTCGCCTATGACACGATCTTCTCGCTGGTCACGCTGAAGGACCGCCCGCCGCCGCCGGCCGCGGTGCTGCTCGCCCGCATTCTGCGCGAGGAGCACGGCGCGGAAAAGCGCGCCCTGGCGCATCGTTTCGCGCTGGCGGGAGGTGCCGTCGCGGTTGACTAGCGATCCGGCACGCGCCGTCATCCGGGCACCCGAAAGGTGAGGTATTCAGGCGCCGCACTTGCGCGGACAAGCCGTGCTAGCCATGCTTCGCCGTGGCCAGGGACAGAATGATCGTATGTGGCGGATACCCGAGCATCCCGCGAACGAGGCCGAACGGCTGGCGGTCCTGAATGCCCTCGCCATCATGGATTCGCCCCGCGATGAGCGGTTCGACCGGATCGCGTGGCTGGCCCAGTGCCTGTACGGGGCCGACGTCGCCTTTCTCAGCTTCATCGATGGCGACTTCCAATGGATGAAATCGGTCACGGCGGACGAGATCGCCCCGAGCATTGAGCGCAATCGCTCCGTCTGCCAGCACATCATCGCCTCCGGCGAACCGCTGATGTCGCCTGATCTGAAGAACGATCCGCGCTTTGATGGCCATCCGGTGGTGCCGCATCTGCCTTTTCGTTTCTATGCCGGCGTGCCGCTTCTCGTGTCGCCGGGGTTGGCGGTCGGCAGCCTGTGCGTGCTGCGGCGGGAGCCGGCGGCGGACACGCCCCCGTTCGATTCCGCGCCGCTGGAGGCGCTCGCCGCCGTCGCGGTCGATGCGCTCGATCTGTGGCGGCGCAACGAGGATCTGGCCCATGAAACACGTATCGATGCGCTGACCGGCCTCACCAATCGCCGCGGCTTCGACGAGGCTCTGGCCCGCATCGCCAGCCGCTGCGCGCGCACCAATGAGTCGCTGGCGCTGCTGATGATCGATGTCGATCACTTCAAGGCGATCAACGACGAACTCGGCCATGTGGCCGGCGACGAGGTGCTGCGGCGGCTCGGCCATGCCCTCGGCGCCGCTCGGGTGCGGCTCGAAGATGTCACGGCCCGCTATGGCGGCGAGGAGTTTGCCGTCATCCTGCCGGGCTCGGACTCAAAGGGCGCCCTGAGGGTGGGGGAGCGCATCCGGGAGGCGATCGCGGGGGCGTGCATAGAGCGGCCGGGAGGCACGCTCACGGTCAGCATCGGCATGGCTGTGCAGGATGGTGGCCATTGCGACGCGCGCGGGCTAGTCGCCGCCGCGGACGCCGCGCTCTATCAGGCCAAGCGCGAGGGCCGCGATCGCATCGTCGGGGCGGAAGCACGGACGGGCGCTGCGGGTTGAGGCGTATGGCAGTGCTGGCGTTCCAGAGCGTCTCACGGCAGCTCCGGTGGAACCGGCTCGCGCACGGTGAACGCCATGCCGAGGGCACTGACGCTTTGCACGTCGATGGTGACGCTGTCGCCGGAATCGAGAACCAGCGTTGCCCAACCGGTCGCCGAGGCACCGATCATCGCCGCCAGCTCTGCGACCAGTCGTCCGGCCCGCGGCCCGGCGGCGTGGGTGGCGTCGAGTTCGTAAGTGGCGGTGGCGGACCCGAAATCGGGTGCGCGTAGCCATCCGCGTCCGCTCCTCGCGGGGCGCTGCATCAGGTGAGCCCGCCAGTGGCGGGGCGGCCGGCGGCAAGAGGAAAGCCGGCGTCGCCGGGTCCGCTCACTTGGACTTCGCAGCCGTTCGGGGCGCCTTGGAGGCGGTCTTGACGGATTTGGTCGCCTTGGCAGCCGGCTCGGCGGCGGATTTGGCAATGCGCCGCGTCGTCACCGGCGGCGTGTCCACGGCTTCCTGCGCCAGGCGAGCCTGCCGCAGGCGCTCGGTCTTCGCCTCGCGCACGGCGACTTCCTGCTCGATCATCGACATGGCGATACGCGAGACGGCTTCCGCCTTGCTCTCGGTACGCGACAGGGTGGGCTTGAACAGGGTATCGCGGGTCAGCTTGGTCATCCCTCGTTCCCTTCAAAACAGAAAAGGCCGGGACGATCCCGGCCTTCCCAAAAAGTGTCTACCCGGCCGGACTTGCCAGGCCTGGGTAAGCAAGGATCACGCGGCCTGGAGGTTGCCGGCGGACTGCTTGCCGGTGCGGCGATCAGCCAGCACCTCGAAGGAGACCTTCTGGCCTTCGTTCAGGCTGGACATGCCAGCCCGCTCGACCGCCGAAATATGCACGAACACATCCGGGCCGCCGTTATCCGGCTGGATGAAACCATAGCCCTTCTGGCCGTTGAACCACTTCACAGTACCTGTCGCCATGACAAATTCCTTTCAGTCGACATAGATATTCAACCGCCCGCATACATACGGGCGTTCCGCTGGCATCGATTTGAGAGGAAGTTCGCCGACGCGCATCGCTGCGCAAAACAAAGTTCAACGTCCAAGATCGATGCAGATACCGTACAGGGTTGCAAGCCTTATTACAACCCCGACGGCGTCTTATTTTGCTTCGGAAGACGCGCCAAAGGGGGCGCCGCCGGCCGAGCCAGGACGCGCCGGGCGACCCGGAATCAGCTTCTTCTTCGGGGCGGCGATGAGCCCGTCGCGAACCGCCTGCTTGCGGGCGGCCTTGCGTGCGCGGCGGACCGCTTCGGCGTCTTCGCGATTGCGCCGCTCGGACGGCTTCTCATAGGAGCGCCGGGCCTTCATTTCCCGGAACACGCCTTCACGCTGCATCTTCTTCTTCAGGACGCGTAGAGCTTGGTCGACATTGTTGTCGCGGACAAGAACCTGCAAACCGTTTCCGATCTCATGCAGCCCGATAGGCGGCTGCCAATTCAAAAGGCCGGCCGACATGGCGGGCTGTTCCTATATGGGCCCATATGCCGGCTGAAGAAAGGGGTATGGCCGGAAAACGACTCATCGATGTCGTGATGGCGTAACAATTGATCTGTCCGCGCCCTCTCAGGAACCGGCGATGATCAGCTCAATACCGGCGCTCGCGATCGCCTTTACCATGGCGTCCGAGGGCTGCCTGTCGGTCACCAGCGTGTCGATCCGGCCGAGGCCGGCGACCTCGAACACGGCGCGGCGGTCGAACTTGCTGTGGTCGGCCAGGACCGTCACCTGGTCGGCGCGCTCGATCATCGCCTTGGCGATCTCGGCTTCCTGAAGGTCGAAATCCATCACGCAGGTCGGGTCGATGGCGCCGATCGTCAGCACCGCGTGGCGCGCGCGGAACTTGCCGATCTGTTCCAGCGCCAGCGGTCCCAGGCTTTCGCCGGCATCGGCGCCATAGGCGCCGCCGATCAGGAACACCTTGTGACTGTGATTGGAGGCCAGCGTCGCGGCGATCCGCGGGGCGTTGGTGATCGTGACGAGGGCGGGCACCGCCACCAGCGCCTCGGCGAAGGCGATGGTGGTGCTGCCGGTGTCGATAAAGATCGAATCCTCCGGCCGGAACAGGCGCGTCGCGGCGGCCGCGATCAGTTTCTTGGCTGCCGCATTCTGCGCCACACGCTGCGCAAACGGCCATTCCTGCTCCGCCACCGGCGGGAGCACGGCAAGGGCGCGCGCGCCGCCATGGAACCGGCGCAGCCGGCCGGCGGCGTCGAGGCGGGTGAGATCGCGGCGCACCGTCTCGCGCGACATGCCCAGATGCTCGGCCAGCGCCTCCACGCTCAATTCGCCGGAGCGTTCGAGCAGCGCAAGGATGCGGTCATGGCGCGAGGGTGTCGGCACGGCGTGTCCTCATGGTCATTCCCGCCAAGGGCGGGCGGCAATCGCTCGCCGGGTCGGTCCCGCGGAGGCCTCCGGCTGGCCTATGCGACCTTCGTATGGGTCTGGATGTCGGCGTCAATGCGACAAGGTCGTTGCACGCAGGCGACGTGGCCCCAGACTGCCTGCTCCGTTGTGAGGGTTTGACGGCAAAAATAGACCGATCGGGCATAAAACGCCAGCTTAATTCGACCATTCGGTCAATACCGCAGCCAGTATGTGGCTGAACGGTCATTTTTCGCCAGAAACGGGCTTCCCCTCGGTCGCGAAAACGGTACAGTGCTTGCTAGTGCAAGAAAAGCGGGCAGGCATGTTTGGTGTGCACCGCAGCACGAGGGGACGGCGAATGAACCGGCTTTCGACACTTCCTGCCTGAAGGCGGAGATGGCGCACTTCGCCGCCGGCACGGCCGGCGCTGCGGCGTCCATCCTGTCTTGCCCGCGGCGATGGCGGCGGGCGGGGAGCGCGATAGCGGACATCAACGGAGCAAAAGCGTGACGGCGGACGAGGCAAAACGAGCAGGGGAGGGCGCCTGGGGGGTAGCGGCCCGCTATGTGCGGGTGGTGGACGGCCTGTCCAATTATGTCGGCTATCTCGCGGCGTCGCTGATCTTCTTCATGGGTGGCACGCTGTTGTTCGATGCGGTGATGCGCAACGTTGTGAAAATGCCCGTGCATTGGGCGGTGGAACTCACCCAGTTCACCCTCGCCGCCTATTACTTCATGGGCGGGCCGTTCACGCTGCGCAACAACGAGCATGTGCGGATGGACCTCTGGTATTCCACGCTCTCCGAGCGCGGCAAGGCCAAGATGGACCTGATCACCGTCTGGTGCCTCATCTTCTATCTCGGGGTGCTGCTGGCGGGCTCGATCTCCAGCCTGCAATACGCCATCGCCACCAATGAGAAGCGGTTCTCGATCTGGAATCCCTCGGTCATTCCGATCAAGGCGCTGCTGACCGCCTGTCTCGTCCTGATGCTGCTGCAGGCCTTCTCGCTGGTCATCAAGCACATCTTCACGCTGCGCGGGGAGAAGATCTGATGACTTACGAGATGATCGCGCTGCTGATGTTCGCCTCGATGGTGGTGGCGCTCATCAGTGGACAGCTTGTCTTCGCCGGCATCGGCTTCGTCGCCTCGGCGGCGGCTCTGATGCTCTATGGCCCCGGCGCCATCGACCTGCCGTTCAACCAGGTGTTCAAGCTGTTCAACTGGTACGCCATGCTGACGCTGCCCATGTTCATCTACATGGGCTACATCCTGGCGGAGTCCGGGATCGCGGAAGACCTGTACCGAGCCTTGCACGTCTGGTTCGGTCGGTTCACCGGTGGCCTCGCCATCGGCACCATCTTCCTGATGGTCATCATCTCCGCGATGAACGGCCTCTCGGTCGCCGGCATGGCAATCGGTGCCACCATCGCACTGCCGGAGATGATCCGCCGCGGCTATGACAAGGTGCTGATCTCGGGCGTGGTGCAGGGCGGTTCCTCGCTCGGCATTCTCATCCCGCCCTCGGTCGTGCTGGTGCTCTACGGCATGATCGCCCGCCAGCCGGTCTCCAAGCTGTGGTTCGCCGGCGTCGGCCCCGGCCTGCTGATGGCGGCGCTGTTCATCATCTACATCTATGTGCGGGTGAAGCTGAACCCGAAGCTCGCGCCGGCGCTGACCGATGACGAGCTGAACATGCCGCTGCGCGAGAAGCTGGCCTTGGCGCGGGCGGGCATCATTCCCTTCGTCATCTTCTTCTTCATGACCGGCCTATTCGTCTTCGGCGTCACCAGCCTGGTCGAGAGTTCGGCCGTCGGCGCCGCCTCCGCCACGCTCGCGGCGGTGGTCAAGGGTCGGTTCACCTGGCCGATCATCCGCGACACCGCGCTGAAGACGCTGAACGTCTCCTGCATGTTCATGTGGCTGATCCTCGCCGCCCTGGCGTTCGGCACGGTGTTCGACGGGCTCGGCGCGGTGAAGGCGATCGAGTTCCTGTTCGTCAAGCAGTGGGATCTCAACCCCTGGACCATCATCATCATGATGCAGCTCAGCTTCATCGTGATGGGGATGTTCCTCGACGACACGGCGATGCTGGTCATCGTCGCGCCGCTCTACATCCCGCTGGTGAAGGCGCTGGATCTCGGCTTCGACAACCAGCTGATCTGGTACGGCATCCTGTACACGATCACCTGCCAGATCGCCTACATCACCCCACCCTTCGGCTACAATCTGTTCCTTATGCGCTCGCTGGCGCCAAAGGAAATCTCGTTGATCGACATCTACCGGTCGATCTGGCCGTTCGCCGCGATCATGTTCTTCACCATCATCATCCTGATGGTCTTCCCGCAGATCGCGCTCTGGCTGCCGGCCCACATGAACGTCAAGGGCTGACGCCTCGCCCTCTCCACGACCTTCCAAAAAACCAGAGGAGAAACCAATGACCGACATCAAGAAGCCCGTGCAGAAGAAGGTGGACCCGGCCGCCGACACGATCCTCGCCAGCCGCCGCAACTTCATGGCCAAGGCCGGCCTCGGCGCCGGCGCGGCGCTTGCCAGCACCACGCTCGCGGCCCCGGCGGTGATCGCCCAGACCGGGCCGATCAAGTGGCGTCTGCAGACCTATTCCGGCGCGCCGCTCGGCGCCCACGTCATCAAGCCGCAGATCGACGCCTTCAACGCCGCCGCCAATGGCGAGATGGTGATCGAGCTCTATTACGCCGACCAGCTGGTGCCGACCTCGGACCTGTTCCGCGCGCTCCAGTCCGGCACGCTCGACGCGGTGCAGTCGGACGAGGCGACCATGGCCTCGCCGGTCGATATCGCGGTATTCGGCGGCTACTTCCCCTTCGCCACCCGCTACAGCCTCGATGTGCCCGCCCTGTTCCGCTACTACGGCCTCAAGGAAATCTGGGAAGAGGCCTATGCCGAGGTGCCGAACGTCACCTGGCTGTCGACCGGCGCCTGGGACCCGCTGCACATCTTCACCGTGAACAAGCCGATCAAGAGCCTCGCCGATATGAACGGCCTGCGCGTCTTCGGCGTGCCGACCGCCGGCAAGTTCCTGTCGAAGTACGGCCTCGTGCCGGTGACCATCCCGTGGGACAACGTCGAGGTCGCGCTCCAGACCGGCGAACTCGACGGCGTGGCATGGTGCGGCTTCACCGAGGCCTATGAGGTTGGCTGGGCGGATGTGTGCAACTACGCGCTCTCCAACTCCGTCACCGGCGCCTGGTTCGGCAGCTACTTCGCCAACTCCCCGAGCTGGGCGAAGGTGCCGCCGCATCTCAAGGAGCTGTTCCTGATGAGCATCGACCAGTCCCATTACTACCGCGACGTCTGGTACTGGGGCGGCGAGGCGAAGCTCCGCGTGGAAGGCAACAAGATGGAGCTGACCCAGCTCCCGTCGGCCGACTGGGCCAAGGTGGTCGACGATTCCAAGGGCTTCTGGGACGAGATCGCCGCTTCCAGCCCGCGCGCCGGCAAGGTGGTCGCGGCCTTCAAGAAGTACGACGAGACCATGAAGAAGGCCGGCTACCCCTATCGTTGATCGCCTTATCGAACCTCGCGGCTCCGCCTCCGGGCGGGGCCGCATGGCCTGAGCTGCCGCTCGGCCTTCGCGTGACGCGACGGACAGGATCCGGCGCGTGCTGACAGGAAAGGAGCGCGCATGCGCCCCGCAACACCCCCTTGTGCCACCGACGATTACGACCTCGCCATCATCGGCGCGGGTGTCGTCGGCTGCGCGGTCGCCCGGCGCTTTGCCCTCGCCGGGGCAAAAGTCGTGGTGATCGAGAAGGGCAGCGACATTCTCTCCGGCGCCTCCAAGGCCAACAGCGCCATTCTGCACACCGGCTTCGACGCGCCGCCGGACAGTCTCGAACTGGAGCTGGTGAAGGCCGGCCGCGCCGAATATCTCGCCGACCGCGAAAGTCTCGGTCTGTCGCTGGTGGAAACCGGCGCGCTGGTCTGCGCCTGGACGCCGGAGGAGGCCGGCAGGCTGGAGGCCATCGCCGCGCAGGGCCACGCCAATGGCGTGGAGGGCCTCACGCTGATGACCGCATCGCAGGCCCGCGCCACGGTGCCGGGCCTGTCCGGGCGGCTGGTCGCCGCGCTGGAGGTGCGCGACGAGCACATCATCGACCCATGGACCGCCCCGCTCGCCTATCTCACCCAGGCGGTGGCGCTCGGCGCGCGCCTGTTGCGCCAGGCCGAGCTGCTCGCCGGCCGCTATGAGGGCGGCTGGCATCTGACGACGAGTGCGGGCGACATCCGCGCCCGCGCCGCGGTCAACGCCGCCGGCCTCTATGGTGACGAGGTGGACCGCCGGCTCGGCTTTGCCCCCGATTTCGAGATCCGCCCGCGCAAGGGCCAGTTCGTGGTGCTGGACAAGGCGGCGTTCGGCCATGTGCCGCGCATCCTGCTCCCGGTGCCGACCGAGATCACCAAGGGCGTGGTGGTCTGCCCGACGGCCTTCGGCAATGTGCTGATCGGCCCGACCGCCGAAGAACAGGATGACCGCGTGCGCGCCACCGTCGAGCGGGAGGCGCTGGAGGCGCTGCTGGCGCGCGGCGCGCAGATCGTGCCGGCTCTGGCCGCCATTCCCGTCACCGCCGTCTATGCGGGGCTTCGCCCGGCCACCGAGAAGAAGCACTACCGCGTCACCACGCGGCCCGAGCAGCGTGCCATCACCCTGGGCGGCATCCGCTCGACCGGGCTGTCCGCCGCGCTGGGTCTGGCCCAGCACGCCCTGAGACTGCACGACGCCTTCGGCCTGCCGGCGCGCCCACGGGTCGATCCCCCGCCGGTGACCCTGCCCAATCTGACGGAGACAGGCGCGCGCGACTGGCAGCAGCCCGGCCATGGCGAGATCGTCTGCCATTGCGAGCTGGTGACGCGCCGCGAGATCGAGGCGGCGTTCGACAGCACCGTGCCGCCCGGCGATTTCGGTGGCCTGCGGCGGCGCACCCGCGCCGGCATGGGGCGCTGCCAGGGGTTCTACTGCAATGCCCGCCTGGCCGAGATGAGCCGGGGACGGCTCGCCGTGCCGCTGGCGGTGGAGGATCGGGACGAGGCATGAACGACGCCGATGTCATCGTGATCGGCGGCGGCCCCGCCGGTATCGCGGCGGCGGTGGAACTGCGCCGCGCCGGTGTTCCCCGCGTCATGCTGCTCGACCGCGAGCCGCAGCTCGGCGGCGCCACCCGCCATTGCAGCCATTCGCCGTTCGGCATGCGCGAATTCGGCCGGGTCTATCTCGGCGCCGCCTATGGCCGCCGGCTGACGGCGGAGGCGACGCGGGCAGGTGTCGATGTCCGCACCGGCCACAGCGTCGTGCGGCTCGATGAAGGCGGGCGGCTGGACATCGCCACGCCCGAGGGCCTGGGCACGCTGACCGCCCGCCGCATTCTCGTTGCCACCGGCGCGCGCGAGAGGCCGCGCGCCGCGCGCCTCATCTCCGGGGACCGGCCGGTCGGCGTCGTCACCACCGGCACGCTGCAATCCTATGTCGCCTTTCATGGCCTGATGCCGTTTACCCGGCCGCTGATCGTCGGTTCGGAACTGGTGAGCCTGTCCGCTCTGCTCACCTGCCTCGGCCATGGCGCCCGCCCGGTGGCGATGGCCGAGCCATTCCCGCAGGCACTGGCGGGGGCGCCGTTCAGCTGGTTTCCCGCGCTCGCCCGCGTGCCCTTCCATCGCGGCACCGAACTGGTCGACATTCGCGGCACCGGCCGCGTCGAGGCGGCGACGCTGCGCCATGGCGATGGACGCCTGGAGACGCTGGCCTGCGACGGCGTGCTGCTCACCGGTCGCTTCACCCCGGAATCGGCGCTGTTCCTCGCCTCGCCGGTCGGCCTTGATCCTGGCAGCGCCGGCCCGGCCGTGGACCAGGACGGACGCACCCTCGATCCCGTCTGCTTTGCCGCCGGCAATCTCCTGCGCGCGGTGGAGACCGGGGGCTGGTCGTTCCGCGAGGGACAGGCGGTCGGCCGGGCGCTGGCGCGCGATCTGGCCGCCGATCCCTGCGCCACGGCGCCGATTCCGGTCGGTTTCGAGGAGCCGATCAAGCTCGTCGTCCCCAGCCTGTTGCGCCCGACCGGACAGAAGGCGGCGCTCGCCGACTTCCAGCTGCGTGTCACGCGGGCGGTGCGCGGCCGCCTGTCGCTCGAACTGGACGGGCGCGAGGTGTGGGCGACGGTTCGGCAGTTTCTGCCGGAACGGCGCATCCTCGTGCCGATCCCGCCCGCCGCCTTCGCCGCCGGCTCGGTGCGGTTCCGCCTGCGGGAGAATGTATGATGCGCGTCGCCGCCATCGACCAGGGCACGACCTCGACCCGCTGCCTCACCGTGGAGGCGGACGGCACCGCCCATGTGGCGGGCGCCCGTGGGCACGCCCAGTCCCATCCCGCGCCCGGCTGGGTGGAGCATGATCCCGAGGAACTGCTCGCCAATATCCGCGCCGTGCTGGCCACTGCCGGTCCGGTCGACGCGATCGCGCTCGCCAATCAGGGCGAGAGCTGCCTCGCCTGGGACGCGCTGACGGGAACGCCGCTCTCCCCGGTCATCGTCTGGCAGGATTCCCGCACCGCCACCTATCTTGCGGGCCTTGGCGAGGATGTGAGTGCCCGCTCGCAGGCGATCTGCGGTCTGCCGCTCGATGCATATTTCTCCGCCAGCAAGCTGGGCTGGCTGATGCGCAACAATCCCGTGGTCGCCGCCGCCCACGCCGCCGGACGGCTGCGGCTGGGCACCACGGACGCGTTTTTTCTCGACCGGCTGACCGGCACCTTCGCCACCGATCTCGCCACCGCCTCCCGCACCGGCCTGCTCGATCTCAGCAGCGGAAAATGGAGCCCGCAGCTCTGCGCACTGCATGGCGTGCCGCTGGCGACCCTGCCGCCGATCCGCGCCGTGGATGCGGGCTTCGGCCTGCTGGACGGCGTGCCGCTCAAAGCGTCCATCGTCGACCAGCAGGCGGCGCTCTATGGCCATGGCGGCCGCTGGCCGGGCGATGTGAAGATTACCTTCGGCACCGGCGCCTTTCTGCTGGCGGTGACGGGCCGGTCGCGGCCGGAGGCGCCGGGGCTCCTGCCGACCGTCGCCTGGCAGCGCGTCGATGAAGCGCCGGTCTATGCCCTTGAGGGCGGTGTCTATGATGCTGGCGCGGCGCTGGAATGGCTGCGGCGCCTCGGGCTCTACGCGGCGCCGGAGGAACTCGACGGCTTCGAGGGGCCGTCGGCGCTGAGCCGCGGGCTGGTCTTCGTGCCGGCGCTGTCCGGCCTTGCGGCGCCCTATTGGGACCGGCGGGCGGCGCCGCTGTTCATCGGCATGGACGCGGCGACGGACCGGCGCGACCTCGTGCGCGCGGCACTGGAAGGCATCGCCCTGCTCACCGTCGGGCTGATCGACGCCGCCGCCGCCCATGTCGGGTCGATCCAGACCCTGTCGATTGATGGCGGCCTGTCGCAAAGCGGCTATTTCACCCGCTTCCTCGCCGCCGCGTCGGGCCGCGCCGTCCGCGTGCCGGCGCTGCACGAGATGACGGCGCTCGGCCTTGCCGAACTGTGCGGGGCCGATGTCGGCGCCGCGCGGGCCGCTGCCCATGTGCTCCAGCCGGATGGTTCGGTGACGGGGGAGCATCACCGGCGCTTCGCCGAGGCCGTCGCCCGCAGCCGCGACTGGCGCTGAGCGCCGGGCTCGCCACGGGAGCTTATTGCGGTCCGGCGATCCGCATGTCATATCTCAAGACATGTTGAGATATTGAGGCGTTCCATGGATGAAGCGCGTGCCATCGACGCCTTTGGCGCACTGGCCCAGGAGACGCGGCTGCGGATCGTGCGCCTGCTGGTCACCGCCGGGCCGGAAGGTCTTCCCGCCGGTGTCATCGGCGAGGCGATGGGGGGCGCCTCCTCCTCCCGCATGTCCTTCCATCTGAGCCAGCTTGAGCAGGCGGGGTTGGTCACCTCCCGGCGGGAGGGGCGCTCCATCCTCTACAACGCCACCTTTCCCGCACTGGCGGAGCTGATCGAGTTTCTGATGCGCGATTGCTGCCGGGGCCACCCGGACGTGTGCCGGCCGGCTGTGGCGGCCCTGTCCGGCGCTGCCGGTTCTGAGGCCGTGAGGGCCGCTGTGCCTGACAAGGGCGCGCCAACCAGCGCGGCGTGAGAGAGGGATCATGGACGTCGTCATCTATCACAACCCCGCCTGCGGCACCTCGCGCAACGCGCTGTCCCTCATCCGCGCAGTCGGCATCGAGCCCCATGTGGTGGACTATCTGAAGTCGCCGCCCGCCCGTGCCCTGCTGCAGCAACTCGTGGCCCGCATGGCCCTGCCGCTACGCGCCCTGCTGCGCGAGAGGGGTACGCCTTTCGCGCAGCTCGGCCTTGCCGACCCCGCCTTGACCGACGCGCAGATCATCGACGCGATGATGGCGCATCCGATCCTGATCAACCGGCCCATCGTGGTCACGCCGCTCGGCGTCAAGCTCTGCCGCCCGTCCGAGACGGTGCTCGACATTCTGCCCTTCGCGCCCCGCGAGGATAGGGTCCGGGAGGACGGCTCACTGTTCCTGCGCGATGAGCAGATCGGCGCGGGCGAGCCGCGGCTGGCCAAGGCGCTGCGCGAGGCGGGATTGCCGACGCAGGATTTGCGCGAAAGCCCCGGCCGGTTCTACAGCTTCCGCACGCTGGGCGGCCGCCTCATCGGCTATGGCGGCTTCGAGCTCTATGGCACCGATGTGCTGCTGCGCTCGCTCCTCGTGACGGAGAGCGGGCGGGGGCAGGGTGCCGGCCGCAACATGGTTCTGCTGCTGATGAGCCGGGCCTTCGACCTTGGCGCCCGCACGGCCTGGGTGCTGACCACCGATGCCGCGCCCTATTTCGAGACGATCGGCTTCACCCGCCACGCCCGCGAGACGGCGCCGCCTGCCATCGCCGGCTCGCCTCAGGCCGCGGGAATCTGCCCCGCCTCCGCCATCCTGCTGTCCCGTTCCATCGCGCTCTGAGGCATCCCATGTCGATCGTCGACCCCTCTCTCACGCACCGGCCGGCGACCCCGTCGGCGCCGCTCATCCGCACGGGCGGCGCCGCGCCCGCCAACGCTTCGCTCCCGGAGGCATGGTGATGACGGACGATCTCCCCAATCTCGTCGAGGCGCTGGTTGTGACGCCCGCCGCGGCGCTTCTGCGGGCCGAGCCTTCCACCCACGCGCCGCGCATCCTGCTGCTCTACGGGTCGCTGCGCGAACGCTCCTACAGCCGGTTTCTGACGCTGGAAGCGGAACGGCTGCTGCGCCATTTCGGTGCCGAGACGCGGGTGTTCGACCCGGAGGGCCTGCCGCTGCCGGACGGTGCGGGCGCCGACCATCCCAAGGTGCAGGAGTTGCGCGAGTTGTCCCTGTGGTCGGAGGGGCAGGTCTGGGTCAGCCCCGAGCGCCACGGCGCGATGACGGCGGTGATGAAGGCGCAGATCGACTGGATCCCGCTCGCCCTCGGCGCCATCCGCCCGACGCAGGGGCGCACGCTCGCGGTGATGCAGGTCAGCGGCGGCTCGCAGAGCTTCAACGCGGTGAACCAGATGCGCGTGCTCGGGCGCTGGATGCGGATGATCACCATCCCGAACCAGTCCTCGGTCGCCAAGGCGTTCGAGGAGTTCGACGAGGCCGGGCGCATGAAGCCCTCGCCTTATTATGACCGCGTGGTCGACGTGATGGAGGAACTGGTGAAGTTCACCCTGCTCACCCGCGATGTCTCCGCCCATCTGACCGATCGCTACAGCGAGCGCAAGGAAGCGGCGCAGACGCTGGCGGCGCGGGTCGGTCTCGCCGCGATCTGAGCCGGCCGACCGGTCGGCGCCCGCCGGAGCGGGCGCCGGGGATCGGTGGATCAGGCGGCGCGCACCGTGTCGAGGAAGCGTTGCAGTTCCGCCTCCAGCTGGCGGGCCTGCTCGTTGAGCGCGGAGGACGCGCTGAGCACCTCGCCCGCCGCCGCGCCGGTCTGCTTGGCGGTGTTCGCCACATCGGTGATGTGGCTGCTCACCGAGTTGGTCCCGCTCGCCGCCTGGTCGACATTGCGCACGATCTCGCGTGTCGCCATGCCCTGTTCCTCGACCGAGGTGGCGATGCTCGCCGCCACGTCGCTCATCTGCCGGATCTGCTGGCCGACGCCGAGGATCACGCCGACGGCATCCTTGGTGGTGTTCTGGATGGCGCGGATCTGGCCGGCGATCTCGTCGGTGGCCTTGGCGGTCTGGTCGGCCAGCGCCTTCACCTCGGAGGCGACGACGGCAAAGCCGCGGCCCGCCTCGCCGGCGCGGGCCGCCTCGATGGTGGCGTTGAGCGCGAGCAGGTTGGTCTGGGCGGCGATGTTGTTGATCAGTTCGACCACATCGCCGATCCGCGCCGCGCCCTGGGCGAGTTCCTGCATCACCTCGCCGGTCTTCTCGGCTTCCTTGACCGCATTGGCCGACATCGCCGCCGACTGTTCGACCTGGCGCGAAATCTCGTCCACCGAAGCGCCGAGTTCCTCGGCCGAGGAGGCGACGATGATCACGTTGGTGGAGGCTTCCTCCGCTGCCGCGGCCACCGCCGTCGATTGCGAGGAGGTCTGGTCGGCGGCCGACGACATCTGCTCGGCGGTGCGATAGAGCGTGTCGGAGGCGGTCGTGACCTGCGTCACGATGCTGCCGACGCTCGCCTCGAACTGGCCGGCGAGTTCCATCATCCCCTGCTTGCGCTCAAGCTCGGACCTGCGGCGGGCCTCTTCCGCCTCGCGTTCCATCTCGGCATTGCGCACCAGCCCATCCTTGAACACGAGCAGCGCCTTGGCCATCGACCCGATCTCGTCCTGGCGGCCGGTGCCCGGCACCTCGACGGTGAGAGCGCCGCCGGCCAGTTCCTGCATGGTGCGGGTGAGCTGGGAAATCGGCCGGACCACCCGGCGGGCGACCACGACCAGCCCGGTACCGGCAAGACCCAGCGCCACGATCAGCAGCGCGCCGTAGAAAAGGGCGGCTTTCTCGGCCTTCGCTTCGGTCGCCTGCGCGGTCGCGGCGAGATTGTCGAGCGCCACGCCGGCAATGTCGGCGATCGTGCCGAGGGTGGAATCAACTCCCGCGCGCCAGCCGGCGAGGTCGACATCGGGCGCCTGGCCCTGCGTCATCAGGCCGGCGAGGCGGTCGCGCATGGTGCGGAAGGAACCGCCGAAATAGAGGCTCTGGGCGGTGTCGACCGCCTGCTTCAGGCTCTCCGGGGCGTTCGGCGCCGCCGCGATGTCGCGCACCGTCAGCCAGGCGAGATCCGCCTTGGCGTCATTGATGGTGAGCACGCGGATTTCGTCCGGGGTAAAGAAACGCTGCTTGGGAATGGCGGCGTTGAACAGCAGCGTGCTGATGCCGGCATGGTTGCGCGTGGTCCAGGCCATGGCGCGGGCCAGAATGAGCTGCGAGAGCGTCGGGTCGAGCGAGCGGATGCGGCTCTCAATGTCGGTGGCGGTCTTGTCGAGCGTCGCCAGCAGCTTGCCGCCGTCCTCCATCCAGGTCGGCGAGAATGTCTTGTCGCGGCCGGCAAGCGGCAGCTTGGCCTGCGCGTCGACCAGCAGGCGCTGCGCCTTCAGCTTCTGGTACTGCGCGTCCAGAGCGGCGCCGAGTTCCGGCAGGCCGGGCTGATCGGGCATGCCGTCGAGACCCGCAATGGCCGCCTCAATGCCGCTTGTCACCTTGAGGCGCCGGGCGGCGATATTATCGACGCTGCGCCCATTCGCACCGGTGTCAAGGGTCAGCGCCGAATTCGATTCGCCGCGCTCGAAACGGAAATTGGCGAGCGCCTCGAACACGGAACGGTCGATCTCCGCCAATCTGGTGACCTCTCGCGCCGCGACGAGCGTGCGGTAGGACGTCTGAAGCGCCTCGATGCACAGGACCGCCAGCATCAGGCTGAGGATGGCGAACAGGGAGAGCAGGGTGGCCTTGATAGAGATGCGCATCTTTCGCCCTATCTGAAATGTCTGGCCGCAGGAAACAGGGTTAGGCTGTTTCGAGGCTTGCGGAGCGGTGCCACGTTCGCCGCTGCCCTTGCCGCGCCGCCGGACTTGCTTGCCTTCGGCGCGGCGGCACGGCAGACACTGGATGGCTTGAGACGACTCTCCCATGATCATGGCTCTCACCATGTGCGGACAAGGGCTATGCTATCCGCTGGACTTCTGCAGGACAGGTAATGGACCCGAGAGCCGAGCACGCGGCGGTCGAAGGGCCGATCGACATCCTTCTGGTCGAGGACGACCTGCCGACGCTTGAGCGTCTGCGCGACGCGCTGGATGCCGCCGGCGAATTCGTCGTGACCAGCGTCGCCACCCTCGCCGAGGCGATGGCGAAGCTCGATGCCGGCATGCCGCGCATTCTGCTGACCGACCTGCAATTGCCGGATGGTCACGGCATCGAGCTGATCCGGCGGGTGCGCCGCGCGTCGCCGGGCACGGATATCATGGTCATTTCCATCCTCGGCGACGAGGAAAGCGTGATCGCCGCCATCACGGCGGGAGCGACCGGCTATCTGCTCAAGGACGCGGTCCCGACCGACGTCGCCGCCACGGTGCGCGAGCTGGCGCAGGGGCATTCGCCGATCTCCGCCTCCATCGCCCGCTACATCGTGCGCCGCACCCAGGCGAGCGGACAGGCCCATGCGGAGGCCGAACGCCGTCCCGCCCTCAACACCGCCAAACTGACCGCCCGCGAGATCGACATTCTCTGGGGCATCGCCAAGGGCTTCAGCTACGCCGACATAGCCGAGCATCTCGGCCTGTCGCGCCAGACAGTGCCCGGCCACATCAAGAACATCTACCGCAAGCTTGAGGTGAACACCCGCGGCGAAGCGGTGTTCGAGGCCGTGCAGCAGGGGCTCATCCGGCTGTGAACGAGCCGGCGGGGCGTGCCGCCCCCTTGTCCGGGAGGCGGCACGAGAAGCCGTCCGCCTTGTGGCGGCGCATCGGCCTTTTTGCCGTGCTCCAGCTTCTTGTTGTCGTGACGTGCCTGCTGCTCATGCAACAGGCGCCGCCCACCCCGCCCGCGGCCTATGCCATCCGTTCGGCCACGCTGGTGGCGAATGGCGAGAGCACGCAGGTTTCCCTGCCTTTCCTGCTGCACTCGACCTTCACCATGGCCGATCCGCCGGTGTTCGAGAGCAGCTTTCAGTATCACCCCGACAGCGCCGGGACCCCCTGGGCCATCATGCTGCCGCGCTTCGCCAATGCGGTGGAGGTGAGGATCAACGGGCAGAACGTGCTCGACACCCGGCTGGACCCGGTTGCGAACCGGCAATTGCAGAACCCGTCGGTCATCGCCACGATTCCCGATACGATGCTGCGCGAGGGCCGCAACGATCTGTCCATGCGGCTTTATGTATGGGGCCCATTGCGGGGCTATCTGGACCGCGTCTTCATCGGACCGCGCGCGGAACTCAGCCCAGCCTACCGGCTGCGCAATTTCCTGTTCTCGACACTGCCGCTGATCTTCAAGGCCTGGCAGGCGATCCTCGCGCTGATCCTCGGCATCATGTGGCTCAACCGGCGGCACGACGTGGCCTATGGCGTGCTGGGCCTGACGATGGTGGTGGGCGTGCTTCAGGGGCTCGCCATGACACCGCTGACCACCGGCGTGCCGGCCAGCCTCGATGCATTGCTGGCCGCGACGATGCCGCTTGAAGCGGCGCTGATGTTCATCTTCCTCGTGTTGTTCTTTCACTGCCCGCTGCCACGCTGGACGCCGCTGCTGTTTCTTCCCTCGCTGGTGATGCTGATCAGCGCCATTCCCGGTGATCCCGCTCTGGTTCGCTGGGTCTATGCGCTGGTTGGCGTCTCCGCCGGTGGCCTGTTCATGGTGCTGTGCCTCTTCTTTCTCGCGCGCATCACGCTTCAGCGCGGCGATATTGTCAGCCTCACCTTGAGCTGCGCCATCACGGCCCTCGTCACGGCCTGGGGTTATGACCTGCTGGTGGCCACCGATATTCTCGGCCATGGCCGCATCTTCCTGTCGCGCCTGTCCTATTCCTTCCTGCTGGTGGCGATTGGGGCCGGCCTGACCTGGCGCTTTGCCCACGCTTTGAACGAGGTGGACAATTTCGCCAGCCGGATGGTGGAACTGGTCGGCGAGGCCGAGGAGAAGGTCCGCGCCAGCTTCGCCCGCGAGGAGGAACGGTCGCGCGCCATGACCCTCGCGGCGGAACGCTCCCGCCTGACGCGCGATCTGCATGACGGGCTCGGCGGCCAGCTCATGAGCATTGTCGCGCTGAGCGAACGCGAAGCCGGCGGCGAGCGCATCAACCAGGCCGCGCGCGCCGCCCTGCGGGAGCTGCGCCTCGTCATCGACGCCATGGACGATATGGGCGGCGATCTGCTGCTCGCTTTGGGCAGTTGGCGGGAGCGCGCGCAGGCCCAGTTGCGCTCGCACGACATCCAGCTCGACTGGCAGGCCGAGCAGCAGGGCCTGCCGCTCCATCCCGAGCTGCGTCCGTGGCACGTCATCCAGATCGTGCGCATCCTCGACGAGGCGATCACCAACGCGGCCCGCCATTCCGGCGCCGGCCGCGTGCGGGTGCGCGTCGGCTCCGGGAGGCCGGATGGCCCGGAGGCCAGCGGTTCGGGGGGGTGGATCAGCATCAGCGACGATGGCCGGGGGGCAGCGCCGCCGCCCGATCTCCGGGTCCCGGTCCGCAAGGGGCGCGGGCTCGCCAACATGCGCGCGCGGGCAACCATGTGCGGGGCGTCGCTGGATATCGTGATCGGCGGCTCGGGGGCCTCCGTCCGGCTCGACCTGCCGGCCACTTTCCCCGCCACGCCACTGGCGGAGCCGGCGGTCGCCGCGTCCTCCTAGGGCCTGAACCAGTTCGTTTCGATCCGTCGGAAACTCAGTTTAAGTATTTGATTTAAATATATTTTATTGAGTAGGGTTCGTGCCGGTCGGTCCTGGCCGATGTCGGAACAATCCCGCTGGCCCAGCGTTGCCCCCCGGTCGACGCCATCCTTTCTGACCCTATGCGAGCCTTGGTCGATGCTGGCCCGGGCCGCGAACGACGGACAAACTCATGCCGCCGCGCGCGCTGTTCAGCATCCTGCTGCTCGTACTCTGTCTGCTCGGTGCCGCCCCCGCCGGGGCCCAGTCGCCTTCCCTCTCTCCCGCCGCCTCAGCTTCGACCGCGACACCCGCGCCGGACACGCGCGAGGATCTGCGCGCGCTGCTCCAGACGCTGGAGAACGATGACGCGCGCGGCGCGTTCATCGCCCGCCTGCGGGCGCTGGCCGGCACCGGACAGGCGGCGGAGGCGCCGGCCCGCGACGACTGGCTCGCCGGCGCGACGCAGACGCTGGGCGCCTTCTCGGGCTCCGTACTTGGCCTTGTCGGCGAGCTGGAGCGCCTGCCGGCCTATACGGGAGAGGTGCTGGACGGGCTGTCCGATCCCTTCGTGCTGGAGCGCGTCGGCTGGGCGGTGACGATGGTGGTCGCGGTGCTCGCGGCGGCCCTGCTGGCGGAATATCTGGTGAAGCGGCTGCTCGCCCGTCTGCGCCTCTCCGTCGTGGCGCGGCCGGCGCGCTCATGGCCGACGCGGGTGCTGCTGCTCGTGGTGCGCACGATGCTCGACATCCTGCCCATCGCCGCCTTCGCCGCCGCCGCCTATGGCGTGCTGGCACTGGTCGATCTCGCCTTCATCGTCCGCCTCGCCGTGGTGACGGTGATCAACGCCAATGTGCTGGCGCGGCTGATCCTGGTGGCGGCGCGGGCGGTGTTCTCGCCGGATGCGCCGCAGATGCGGCTGGTGCCGATGGGTCCCGAGAACGCGGCCTATGGCTATCTCTGGGCCCGGCGTTTCACCCACACCATCGTCTACGGCTATTTCCTGCTGCGCGCCGCCTGGGTGCTCGGCCTGTCCTTCGCCGCCTATCGCTCGCTCGGCAATCTGCTCGGCCTGTTCGTCGCCGGCATGTGCGTCGTGTTCGTCCTGCAGGTGCGCGGCGGGGTGGCGCGGCGGCTGCGGCGGCTCGGGGCGCGGGAGGGACGGACGGCGCGGCTGCGCGACGGGCTGGCCGATTTCTGGCACGTGCTGGTGATCGGCTACATCGTCGCCGCTTATCTGGTCTGGGTGATGGATGTCGCTGGCGGCTTCGCCTTCCTCGCCCGCGCGAGCCTGCTCTCGATCCTGACCATTCTGCTGGCGGCGCTGGCGCTCGGCCTCGTCATGCGCGGCTTCGACCGGATGTTCTCGCTCAACCGCGACCTGCACGCCCGCTACCCGCTGCTGGAGACGCGCGCCAACCGCTACCTTCCGGCGCTGCGCACGGCGGTGCGGGCGGCGATCTCGCTTATCGCTCTGCTGATGCTGCTGGAGATTTGGGGCGCCGCGCCGTTCGAGTGGCTCGCCTCCGAGCGCGGGCAGGGCATGGTCGGCCGGCTGATCTCGATCGGCGTGGTGCTGGTCATCGGCCTCATCGCCTGGGAGATCGCCAGCGCCTTCGCCGAGCGGATGCGGCTCGGCAATCCCGCCTCGACCCGGCTGAAGACGCTGCTGCCCTTCCTGCTGAACGCCTTCCGCGTGGTGCTGCTGACGCTGGGCGGGCTGATCCTGCTCTCCGAGCTCGGCGTCAACATCGCCCCGCTGCTGGCCGGCGCCGGCGTGCTCGGCCTTGCCGTGGGCTTCGGCGCGCAGACGCTGGTCAAGGACGTCATCACCGGCATCTTCATCCTGATGGAGGACACGATCTCGGTCGGCGACGTGGTCGAGGTCGGCGCCCATGCGGGGCTTGTGGAGAAGATCTCCATCCGCACCGTTCACATGCGCGACTTCGACGGGAATGTGCACTCCATCCCCTTCGGCGAGGTGCAGACCATCAAGAACATGTCGAAGGACTTCGCCTACGCCGTGGTGGATGTGCGCATCGCCTATCGCGAGAGCATCGACGACGCGCTGGCGCTGATGGCCGAGGTGGCCGCTGACATGGCCGCCCGCGGCCCGCTGGCCGAGACCATCATCGAGCCGTTCGAAGTGGTCGGTGTCGAGGGGCTGGAGCAGTCCCATGTCTGGCTGCGCGGGCGCTTCAAGACCCGCCCGCTCGGCCAGTGGAACGTCAAGCGCGAGTTCTACCGCCGCATCAAGGCGGCGTTCGAGGCGCGCGGCATCGAGATTCCGTTCCCGCACCGCACGCTGTATCTCGGCACCGACAAGAAGGGCCACGCCGCGCCGCTGCGCGTGGTCAACCAGCGCGCCGAGGATGTGGCGCGCCCGCCGTCCCGCCGGACCGATGCGGCCCGCGCCGCGCGCACGCCCGGCCCGCATATCGAGGAGCATCCAGGCGCGCGCGAGCGCAGCGAGGAGGAGGGCGAGGCCAGCCTGCTGCCGACCATCGAGGAAAAGGCGACCTGAGACGGCGCGGCCGCTGGCTTCCCAACCGGGTGCCCGCCGCCCGTTCAGCCGGCTTTCATCCGCGCCGCTTCCGGGGCGGTGCCGGCGGGAGCGCCGGCCAGTTGCTCGAAGGCGTCCTCCACCAGGCTGACATGGTGCAGCATGGCGGCATGGGCGCTCGCGGCATCGCCGGCCAGCACGGCGCGCACCACCGCCCCATGCTCGGCATGGGAGCGCGCCAGCCGGCCCGGCGCGCGGAACTGGGCCCGCCGGAAGGGGGCGAGGCGCCGGCGCAGCCCCGCCGTCATTTCGGACAGCACCGGGTTATGCGCCCCGGCATAGAACATGGCGTGCAGCGCGGTGTTGGCGGCGGTGTAGGCGGGGACATCGTCCTGCGCCACCATCTCGCCCATCTGGTCGTAATGCGCCCCGAGCCGCCGCCGCTCGATCGGCGTCATGCTCATGGCGGAGAGCCGGGCGCAGGTCGCCTCCAGCTCGCCCATGGCGATGAACAGCATCTCCAATTGCTCGGACGTCACCTTGGCCACAATGGCGCCCCGGCGGGGGCGCAGCTCGATCAGGCCGGTGGTGGCGAGCTGGCGCAGCGCCTCGCGGACCGGGGTGCGGGAGGTGCCGTAGCGGCCGGCCAGCATATGCTCGTCAAGGCGGCTGCCGGGTTCAAGCGTGCCCTCGAGAATGGCATCGGCGATCTCGCCGGCCAGTTTCTCGGTTCGGGTCTGCCGATCGTCCAACATGGGAAGGTGCCTATCCCGCTGCGTTCACACTGAAACGCTGTCTATCCTTGCCACGCTTTGCGGAGTGCATACAGCCCAGAATTTATGCGCGGCTGGAAACTATTTGAGCACGCAATTTTGAAAAATTGCATGCAGAATTTACCTCGAGAATGCAATGCACATCGCCGCATGTCGGCCAGATCGAGGGTCCGGAGCCATGAACCGTCGTGAGTTTCTGAAGTCCGCCACCGTCCTGTCCTCGGCCGCCGCGGCCGGCGTCGCGGCCCCGTCGGTGCTCTCGCCGGCCGTCGCCCAGTCGGCCCGCCAGGAGACCCTTCTGCTGGTCAGCGAGGGCGGCCCCAACAATCTCGACATTCATGGCGTCGGCACCAACCGGCCCGGCTATGAGGTGGCGTGGAACTGCTATGACCGGTTGATGAGCTACGGCTCCAAGACCCTGCCGGACGGCACCGTCACCTATGATCGCGACAAGCTGGTGCCGGAACTGGCGGAAAGCTGGGATCTCGGCAAGGAGTCGGTCACCTTCAAGCTGCGCAAGGACGCCACCTTCCACGATGGCAGCCCGGTCACCGCGCAGGACGTGAAATGGTCGTTCGACCGCGCCGTCTCGGTCGGCGGCTTCCCGAGCTTCCAGATGAAGGCCGGCTCGCTGGAGAAGCCCGAGCAGTTCGTCGTCGTGGACGACCACACCTTCCGTGTCGATTTCATCCGCCCCGACCGGCTGACCATGCCGGACCTCGCCGTGATCGTGCCCTCGGTGTTCAACGCCAAACTGGTCCAGTCCAAGGCCACCGAGCAGGACAAATGGGGCATGGAGTTCACCAAGCAGAACACCGCCGGCGGCGGCGCCTACAAGGTGGTGAAATGGCAGTCGGGCACCGAAGTGGTGTTCGAGCGCAATGAGAGCTGGAAATGCGGCCCGCTGCCGGCGCTGAAGCGCGTGGTGTGGCGCATGGTGCCCTCCGCCGGCAACCGGCGGGCGCTGATCGAGCGGGGCGATGCCGATATCTCGTTCGACCTGCCGGCCAAGGATTTCGTCGAGCTGGACAAGGCCGGCAAGGTCAAGGTCGTCTCCAACCCGATCAGCAACGGCATCCAGTATATCGGGATGAACGTGAACAAGCCGCCCTTCGACAAGCTGGAGGTGCGCCAGGCGGTGGCCTATGCGCTGCCCTACCAGAAGATCATGGACGCGGTGATGTTCGGCCTCGGCAAGCCGCTTTACGGGGCCGCCTCCAACACGGTGAGCCAGCCGGTCTGGCCGCAGCCGCATGGCTACACGACCGACATCGCCAAGGCCAAGGAACTGATGGCCAAGGCCGGCTACCCGGAAGGGTTCGAGACCACGCTGTCCTTCGATCTCGGTTCCGCGGCGGTCAATGAGCCGCTCTGCACGCTGGTGCAGGAAAGCCTTGCCCAGATCGGCATCAAGGCGACGCTGAACAAGATTCCCGGCGCCAACTGGCGCGGCGAGCTGACCAAGAAGGAAATGCCGCTGATCGCCAACTTCTTCTCGGGCTGGCTCGACTACCCGGAATACTTCTTCTTCTGGTGCTATCACGGCCAGAACGCCCTGTTTAACACCATGGGCTACAAGAACCCGGAGATGGACAAGCTGATCGACGGTGCCCGCACGGCCTCCGCCGTCGGCGACTGGCCGGCCTATGACAAGGATGTCACCGGCTTCATCGACCTCGCCTTCGCCGAGGTGCCGCGCGTGCCGCTCTACCAGCCCTATCTCAGCGTCGCCATGCAGAAGTCGATCAGCGGCTATCAGTACTGGTTCCACCGCCAGCTCGACTACCGCACGCTGAAGAAGGGCTAGAGCATTTTCGAGCGAAGTGGATTCCGGTTCGCGTGAAGAAAATGCGTCAGAACAATAACCTTGAGCTTTTTCGGTGAACCGGAATTCACCGAAAAAGCTCAAGCTGCCTCCCCATTGACGTCATGCCCGGCCTTGGGCCGGGCATCCACGCCTTTGGCGCGGGACAAGACATGGATGGCCGGGACAAGCCCGGCCATGACGGCAGAGGTCGTAGAGGCGACGCCTTTGGGTCGCCGTCAAACGGGAGGTCGTTTTGCTCAAACAGATCGCCGGGCGTCTCGCCACCGCGCTGCCGAGCCTTGTCGGGGTGGTGATCGTCACCTTCCTGCTCACCCGCGTGCTGCCCGGCGACGCGGCCGCCTATTTCGCCGGTCCGGCGGCGACGCCCGAGGCGGTGGCGCAGATCCGCGCCCAGCTCGGCCTCGATCAGCCGCTGATCGTGCAGTTCCTCGCCTATGTGAAGGACCTCGCCACCGGCAATCTCGGCACCTCGCTTACCACCGGGCAGCCGGTGCTGGACGATATTCGCGCCCGGCTGCCCGCCTCGGCCGAGCTGACGCTTCTGGGCCTGCTGATCTCGGTCGCCGTCGCCGTCCCGCTGGGCGTGCTCGCGGCGGTGCGGCAGGGCTCGTGGATCGACCATCTGTGCCGCGTGGTGGCCACCGCCGGCGTGTCGCTGCCGGTGTTCTTCACCGGGCTGCTGTTGGTCTATGTGTTCTATTTCAAGCTCGGCTGGGCCCCGGCGCCGCTCGGGCGGCTCGATTTCTTCTATTCCGCCCCGCCCACGCTCACCGGCTTCTATCTGGTCGACAGCCTCGCCGCCGGCGAGTTCGAGCTGTTCCGCGCCGCCTGGTCGCAGATCTGGCTGCCCGCCGTGACGCTCGCCATCTTCTCGCTGGCGCCGATCACGCGCATGACGCGGGCCTCCATGCTCTCGGTACTGGCCGCCGATTTCGTGCGCACCGCCCGCGCCAGCGGGCTGAAGCCGTCCAAGGTCGTGATGGGCTATGCCTTCCGCAACGCGCTGCTGCCGGTCATCACCACGCTCGGCATGGTGTTCTCCTTCCTGCTCGGCGCCAATGTGCTGGTGGAGAAGGTGTTCGCCTGGCCCGGCATCGGCTCCTACGCCATCGAGGCGCTGATCACCTCCGATTTCGCTCCCGTGCAGGGCTTCGTGCTCGCCATGGCGGTGCTCTACGTGCTGCTGAACCTCGCCATCGACATCCTCTACGGGCTGGTCGATCCGCGCGTGCGCCTCGACGCCTGAGGGAGACGGATATGAGCCTCGCATCGACCGGTACGACGTCCGCGCGCGAGGGGCTGCTCGCCCATGCCCGGCACATCGTCACCGAGAACCCGGTCACCGGCCTGGCCTTCGGGCTGTTCGCGCTGTTTGTTCTCACTGCACTGATCGGTCACCTCATCGTACCGATCGACCCGCTCGTCAGCGACACCGCCGCCGCCCTCCAGCCACCCAGCGCGCGGCACTGGTTCGGCACCGATCAGCTCGGCCGGGACATCTTCGCGCGCGTCGTGGTGGCCACAAGGCTCGACATGGTGATCGCTATCTCCTCGGTAGCATTAGTGTTTTTCGCCGGAGGCCTGGCGGGGCTGGCGGCCGGCTATTTCGGCGGCTGGACCGACCGGATCATCGGCCGCATCTGCGATACGATCATGGCCTTCCCGCTCTTCGTGCTCGCCATGGGCATCGTCGCCGCCCTCGGCAACACCGTCACCAACATCGTCATCGCCACCGCCATCATCAACTTCCCGCTCTACGCCCGCGTCGCCCGGGCGGAGGCTAACATTCGCCGCGAGGCGGGTTTCGTGCAGGCGGCAAGGCTTTGTGGGAACTCGGAAATTCGAATTCTGCTGACGCAGGTCGCGCCTAACATCCTGCCGATCATGATGGTGCAGGTATCGCTCACCATGGGCTATGCGATCCTCAATGCGGCGGGGCTGTCCTTCATCGGGCTGGGTGTGCGCCCGCCCACCCCGGAGTGGGGGATCATGGTTGCTGAGGGCGCGTCCTTCATCGTCTCCGGTGAATGGTGGATCGCCTTCTTCCCCGGCGTGACGCTGATGCTCGCGGTCTTCTGCTTCAATCTGCTCGGCGACGGCCTGCGCGACCTCGTCGATCCGCAGCGGCGCCTGTGAGGGAGCGGGCGATGAACATCCACGCCGGAGCCGACCACATGCAGCCGCCTCTGCTCGATGTGCATGATCTGACAGTGGAATTTTCCACCCGTCGCGGCATGGTCCGGGCGGTCGAGAAGGTGAACCTCACCCTCGCCAAGGGCGAGACGCTGGGCATTGTCGGCGAGTCCGGCTCCGGCAAATCCGTCACCTCCTACACCGTCATGCGCATTCTCGACCGTGCCGGCCGCATCGCGGAAGGCAGCATAACCTTCGGCGGCGTCGATGTCGGGAACGCCCCGGAGGCGCAGGTGCGGACCCTGCGCGGGCGCGAAATGTCGATGATCTTCCAGAACCCGCGCGCGGCTCTCAACCCGATCCGCAAGGTGGGCAAGCAGATCGAGGATGTGCTGATCGAGCATGTCCAGGCGCAGCCCAGCAACGCCAGAGAGAAGGCCATCGAAGTGCTCCAAGCCGTGCGCATCGCCCGGCCCGAGGAACGCTACCACGCCTATCCCTTTGAATTATCGGGGGGCATGTGCCAACGCATCGTCATCGCGCTGGCGCTGGCCTGCCGCCCGCAATTGCTGATCGCCGACGAGCCGACCACCGGGCTCGACGTCACCACCCAGAAGGCGGTGATGGATCTGGTGGTCGAACTTGCCCGCGAACGCAATATGGCGACCATTCTGATCACCCACGACCTTGGCCTGGCTGCCGCCTATTGCGACCGGGTGATGGTGATGGAGAAGGGCCGCGTGGTGGAGACCGCGACCGCCGAGGCGATCTTCCGCGCGCCGCAGCACGCCTATACCCGCAAGCTGATGCGTGCGACACCGCGTGGCGGCATCACGCTGCGCGACCTGCTCCCCGAAGAGGTCGCCGCGGAGATGGCGCCGCTCACCACGGCAAAGCCACTCGCGGGCGGCCCGTCCCTGCTGGTGGTGGAGAACCTGATCAAGGAATATCCGCGCCCCTCCACCGGCTCCGGCCTCGCCCGGCTGTTCGGCGCAAAGGTTGCGCCACCGGAGCCATTCCGGGCGGTCGACGGCATCAGTTTCTCGCTGGCGCGCGGCGAAAGCCTTGGACTGGTGGGCGAATCCGGCTGCGGCAAATCCACGACGTCGATGATGCTGATGCGCCTGCTCGACCCAACCTCGGGACGCATCATCTTCAATGGCGAGGATCTGGCGAACATCTCCGCCAAGACGTTTGCCCGCTCACCATGGCGCTCGCGCATCCAGATGGTGTTCCAGGATCCCACGGACAGCCTCAATCCGCGTTTCACGGCGGCCCGCTCCATCGCCGATCCACTGATGCGCCTAGGCGAGCCGATGGCCTCCGCCGCGCTGCGGGCGCGTGTCGAGGAGTTGGCGACACTCGTCGGCCTGCCGGTGTCCCTGCTCGACCGCTTTCCTCACCAGCTCTCCGGCGGACAGAAGGCGCGCGTCGGCATTGCCCGCGCCATTGCGCTCGATCCCGAACTCGTGGTGCTCGACGAGCCGACTGCCGCGCTCGACGTCTCCGTGCAGGCGGTCGTGCTGAACCTGTTGCAGGACCTCAAGCAGCGTCTCGGCATGAGCTACATCTTCGTCAGCCACGACCTCGAAGTGGTGCGCATGCTGTGCGATCGGGTCATCGTGATGCGCTCCGGGCGCATCGTCGAGGAAGGTCAAACAGAAGCGGTGATGGCATCACCAAAGGCCGACTACACCCGAGAACTGCTCTCCTCCATCCCGCACCCACCTGCGTAGCTACCGGGTGGCGGTCGAACGGGCGGATTGAGCTTCCCGGCCAAAGCCGCGATGATGCCGGCGCCCCGGTGGCGGGGTGCCGGAGATTCGTCCTTATGTTCAATGGCCTGCTGCGCCATCCCGTGACGCTGATCGTCGGTGCCGTGCTTGCGCTGTTCGCGCTCTACGAGATCAGCGTGCGTTTCTTCGGCTACACCGCCGATGCTTATGTGATGAGCGACATCATCGTATTGGCGTCGGAGATCGAGGGGCCGGTTTCGCGCCTCGCGGTGCAGAACAATGAGTCCGTCACCGCCGGCCAGCTTTTGTTCGAGATCGAGAAAACGCCCTATCAACTGAAGGTGCAGCAGACCCAGGCGGCCTTGCAGCAGGCGCAGGCGGATCTGGACCTTGCGCGAGACGAGGTGAAATCGGCGCAGGCCGGCGTGGTGTCGGCGCAGGCGGTGCTGACCAATGCGCAGGCACAGCTCGCGCGCGTAAAGTCTCTATCGACGGACGGGTACTCGACCGAGGCAAGTCTCGACGTGGCGGTCCGCGACGTGGCGACGGCGACCGCCAATGTGCAGACCGCGCAGGCTGCGCTCGACGTGTCCAACCGCCGGGTGGCCGTGGCCATCGCGACGATTGCCTCTGCTCAGGCGTACCTCGCCAAGGCGCAGTACGATTTCTCCAAAACCACCGTCGCGGCGCCCGAGGCGGGACGCATCGCCCCCTTCACCATCCGTGTCGGCGACTATCTTCAGCCCGGCTCGGAAGTGCTGGCCGTGATCACCGATAAGCGGCGGCGGGTGGTCGCCAACATGGCGGAGCGCCATCTCGCGCGCATCCGCACCGGCCAGAGCGTGTGGCTCACTCTCGGATCGGACCCCTGGGTTCTCCACCATGGCCGTGTGAGCGGCATCGCTGCCGGCGTCGCGCGTTCCCAGGATAATCCGCAGGTCGTGCCTTATGTCGATCCGACCACCGACTGGGTACGCCTGCCACGTCGCTTTCCCATCGAGATCACGCTCGACGCGTGGCCGGATGATCTCGGCCTGTTCAACGGTTCGGATGCCCGCGTGCTGATCTGGTTCTGACGCCATGGATGATGTCACCCGACAGGCTTTCGCAACGGCGTCGGGTGTCCTCGCCGCCGTCTACATCGCGCTCGCCATGGGGTTGGCGGAGCCCTATTGGGCGGCGCTCAGCGTCATGATCATCGCCAATGTCGACCGCGATGCCCTGTTCACCAAGGGATTGCTGCGCGTGACCGGCACCTTTGTCGGCGTGTTCAGCGGCTATGTGGTGGGCCAGTGGATGGAAGGGCTTCCCTTCCAGCAGGCGGCTTTGGTGATGATCGCTGCCGGTATCGGCACCTATGGCCGGCAGCGCAGCGCCTATGGCTATGCCTGGTTCTACGGCGCGCTGACCTTTGCGCTGGTGATGCTCTACACCATGGTCCAGCCGCAGGATCTCTACAGCTTCGCGCATTATCGCTGCTACGAGATCGTCATCGGCGTTGCCTGCGGCACGCTGGCCAACTGGGCGCTCGGGCCGAGGGCGGGAGAGCTTCCCTCTCACATCGTCGCTCAGCTTGCGACCACCACGCCGGAAAACGCGCTCTGGCAAGCGATCGTCGCGGCCGTTGGCACGCTGACCATCATCCTCACCTGGTCGCTGTTCGACCTGCCGCAACTGCCGCAGGTGCTGATTTCAAGCCTGATCGTGGTGGACAGCGACCCGGTCGCGACCCGCCATCGCGGGGCGCAGCGCATCTTCGGCTGCATTCTCGGGGGTGGAGCGGGGCTGATCGTGATCGCCATCGATGCGTCGCTGCACTGGTGGTGGACCGTGGCCCTGTTCCTTGGCGTGTTCGGCTTCTCGCGCATCCACCTCACCAAATCGGCACAGGCCTATGTCGGTACGCAATCGGCCATCGCCTATCTGGTGACGTTGGTGAGTGTCGGCCCGCCGGTCTCGATGAGCCCGCCGGTGGAGCGTCTCGTCGGCATCGTCATCGGCGTCAGCATCATGACCGTTCTGGTCTGGGCGCTGAACCCGAAGGCACCGGTGCCGAAGGCTGCGTAGTTGGCCGGCCGGTAGGCTCGCGTCGAACCTCAATGGGGGGCGGGATGAGGCGCGGCGCCTCCTCCCGGCCGGCGGCAAGGCTCACTCCGCGGGGAGAGGTACGGAGGGAGCCTCGCCATGCTGGCGCAGCGCGCGGTTGCCCGCGAGCCTGCGAAGCAGGACGTAGAAGACCGGTGTGAGGAACAGGCCGAAGAAGGTCACGCCGATCATGCCGGCGAACACCGCGACACCCATGGCATGCCGCATCTCGGCGCCCGCACCGGTGGAGAGCACCAGCGGCAGCACGCCCATGATGAAGGCAAAGGAGGTCATCAGGATCGGCCGCAGACGCAGCCGGCTGGCCTCGATCGCCGCCTCCACCGGGTTGCGCCCGGCGAATTCCAGCTCGCGGGCGAATTCCACGATCAGGATCGCGTTCTTCGCCGACAGGCCGACCAGCACCACGAGCCCGATCTGGGTGAAGATGTTGTTGTCACCCGCCCCGAGCCATACGCCGAACAGCGCGGCGAGGATGCCCATCGGTACGATCAGGATGATCGCGATGGGCAGCGTCAGGCTCTCATACTGGGCCGCCAGCACGAGGAAGACGAGCAGCAGGGCGAGCGGGAAGACCAGCACGGCGGAGTTGCCGGCGAGAATCTCCTGATAGGTGAGGTCGGTCCACTCATAGTCGAAGCCCGGCGGCAGCACCTCGGCGGCGATGCGCTGAGCCGCGTCCTGTGCCTGACCGGACGAATAACCGGGTGCGGGCGAGGCGTTGATGTCGGCGGTCAGGAAGCCGTTATAGCGCATGGCCCGCTCCGGCCCGGCCGTGGCCTCCACCTTCAGCAGCGCGGCGAGCGGGATCATCTCGCCGGTGAGCGAGCGGACCTTCAGCTTGCCGATATCCTCGGGCTTGGCGCGGAAGGGCGCATCCGCCTGCACGCGGACCGAATAGGTGCGTCCGAACTTGTTGAAGTCGTTCACATAGAGCGAGCCGAGATAGACCTGCAGGGTCTCGAACACCGCCTGGATGGGCACGCCGAGCTGGCGGGCCTTGGTGCGGTCCACATTGGCGAAGAGTTGCGGCACGTTGATCTGGAAGGTCGAGAACTGCCCGGTCAGTTCCGGCGCCTGCATGGCCTTGGCCATGAAGGCGTTCGTCACTTCCGCCAGTTGCTCATAGCCCCGTCCGGCCCGATCCTCGATCTGCAGCTTGAAGCCGCCGACCACGCCGAGCCCCTGCACCGGCGGGGGCGGGAACATGGCGATGAACGCGTCCTGGATCGCCCCGTATTTCTGGTTCAGCGACATGGCGATGGCGCCGGCCGAGAGGTTGGGCGTGGTGCGTTCCTCGAAAGGCTTGAGCACCGAGAAGACGATGCCGGCGTTCGACGAGTTGGAGAAGCCGGCGATCGACAGGCCGGGGAAGGCGACCGCGCTGGCGACACCCGGCTCGGCGAGGGTGATCTCCGTCATGCGGCGGATCACCTCCTCGGTCCGGTCGAGCGTCGCGCCGTCGGGAAGCTGGGCGAAGCCGACGAGATATTGCTTGTCCTGCATCGGCACGAAGCCGGACGGCACGGCCTGGAACAGCCACCAGGTGGCGCCGAGCATGACCGCGTAGAAGATCATGACAAGGCTCTTGACCTTGAGCACGCCGCGCACGCCGCTGCCATAGCCGTTGGAACTGCGCGAGAAGGCCCAGTTGAAGCCACGAAAGAACCAGCCGAACAGGAAGTTGATCACTCGCTGCAACGCATCGGGCTCGGCGTGGTGGCCCTTCAGCAGCAGTGCGGCGAGCGCCGGGGAAAGGGTGAGAGAGTTGATCGCCGAGATCACCGTCGAGATGGCGATGGTGAGCGCGAACTGGCGGTAGAACTGACCGGACAGGCCGGAGATGAAAGCGAGCGGCACGAAGACTGCGACCAGCACCAGGGCGATGGCGACGATGGGGCCGGACACTTCGCTCATGGCCCGATAGGAGGCTTCGCGCGGGGAAAGCCCGTTCTCGATGTTGCGCTCGACATTCTCCACCACGACGATGGCGTCATCGACCACGATGCCGATGGCGAGCACGAGGCCGAACAGGCTCAGCGCGTTGATCGAGAAGCCGAAGATGTACATCACCGCGAAGGTGCCGACGATGGACACCGGTACCGCGAGCAGAGGGATGATCGACGCCCGCCAAGTCTGCAGGAACACCACGACGACGAGGACGACCAGCAGCACGGCCTCGAACAGGGTGTGGATCACGGCCTCGATGGAAGCGTCGACGAAGCGCGTCGTGTCGTAGACGATGGCGTAGTCCACACCTTCCGGCATGGTCTTCTTCACCTCCTCCATCGTCGCGCGGACGTTGTCGGCGATTTCCAGCGCGTTCGAGCCCGGCGCCTGGAACACGCCGATACCGACCGCTTGCTTGTTGTCGAGCAGCGAGCGCAGCGCATAGTCGGCGGCGCCGAGTTCGATGCGCGCAACATCGCGCAGGCGCACGATCTGGCCATTGGCGCCGGTCTTCACGACCACGTCGCCAAACTCCTCCTCGGTCTCGAGGCGGCCCTGGGCGTTGACGGAAAGCTGGAGATCGACGCCGGGAGCGGAAGGCGAGGCCCCGACCGTGCCGGCGGCGGCCTGCACGTTCTGCGCGCGGATCTCGCTCACCACGTCGCCGGCGGACAGGCCGTGCTCGGCGATCTTCTGCGGGTCGAGCCAGACGCGCATCGAGTAGTCGCCGGCGCCGAAGATCTCGATCTGGCCGACGCCCGAGATGCGGGCGAGCCGGTCCTTCACGTTCAGCACGGCGTAGTTGCGCAGGTAGGTTATATCATACCGGTCATTCGGCGAGACCAGATGCACCACCATGATGAAGTTCGGCGAGCTTTTCGCCGTGGTGACGCCGAGGCTGCGTACTTCTTCCGGCAGGCGGGGCTCGGCCTGCGCGACACGGTTCTGCACGAGCTGCGTCGCCTTGTCCGGGTCGGTGCCGAGCTTGAAGGTGACGGTCAGCGTCATCACGCCGTCGGTCGTCGCCTGCGAGGACATGTACAGCATGTCCTCCACGCCGTTGATCTGCTCCTCGATCGGCGTTGCCACGGTGGCGGCGATGACCTTGGGGCTGGCGCCGGGATATTGCGCGCGCACGATCACCTGCGGCGGCACGACCTCCGGATATTCGGAGATCGGCATCACCCGCAGGGCCAGCAGGCCCGCCACGAAGATGAGCACCGACAGCACCGCCGCAAAGATCGGCCGGTCGATGAAGAATCTGGAAAAATTCATGTTGTCCTCCCCCCGTCGCGCGGCGCTCAGCGCGCCGTCACGGAGGCGTTGGAGTCGGCGGAAGCGGTTTCCATTGGCACGATCTCGGGCGCCAGCAGTGCGCCCGGGCGCACCCGCTGCAGGCCATTGACCACGATGCGCTCGCCTTCCTTCAGGCCGCGCGTCACCACGCGCAGCCCATCGCTCTGCGCGCCCAGCTTGATCTCGCGATAGGTGGCCTTGTTGGCATCGTCGACCACGAAGACGAACTTCTTGTCCTGATCGGTGCCGACCGCGCGCTCACTGATGACGAGAGCCTGTTCAATCTTGGCGCGACCCATGCGGACGCGGGCGAACTGGCCGGGAACGAGACGCCCGTCCGGATTGTCGAACACGGCGCGCAGGCGGAATGTGCCGGTGGCAGCGGCGACCTGGTTGTCCACGAACTGGAGATGGCCGCGAACAGGCTTGCCGGCCGTGGTGGCCGTGGTGATCTCGACCGGGATGCGGTCGATCTGGCCGAGCACGTCACCCTCGCCAAGCGAAGCGAGGGCTTCGCCGACGGACGTCTCGTCGGCGTCGAAGCCGACATAGATGGGGTTAACGGATACCAGCGTCGTCAGGACGGGCGAGGTCGGCCCGGCGACCACGAGATTGCCGACGGTCACCTCCAGTCGGCCGATCCGGCCCTCCACCGGTGCGCGCACCTCGGTATAGCCGAGGTCGAGCTTGGCCGTGTGGACGGCGGCTTCCGCCGCCCGCAGATTGGCCTCGGCCTCGCGGTAGGTGTTGGTGCGCTGGTCGAGGTCGCGTACCGAGACGACGCGGTTGTCGACAAGCTGCTTGCCGCGGTCGAGTTCCGTCTTGGCGAAGTCGACCTGCGCCGCAGAGGCCTGGCGCATGGCTTCCGCCCGGTCCAGCGCGGCGATGTAGGGCTCGGGGTCGATGGTCACCAGCAGGTCGCCCTGCTTGACCAGCGCGCCCTCGCGGAAATGCACCGCCTTCACCGCGCCGTTCACGCGCGGGCGCAGTTCGACATTCTCCACCGCCTGGAGGCGGCCGGAGAACTCGTCCCAGCGCATCGTGTCCTGCGATTTCAGCACGGCGACGGAGACGGGGGTGGCTGGCATGGCCTGTTCCGGTGCCGGATCGGTGGCGAGCGCGGCGCTGATCGGCCAGGCGAACCAGACGGCGGCAGCCGTGGCGAGGGTCGCGAGGCCCAGCGCAATGCTTGGCTCGCGCCAGGCGCGGAACCGGGGCGTTACTGCGGTAGCGCCCGCGACTTGGGCGATAGGCTTGTCATTCGAAGGGCGAGCATCGACTACGCTCATCTTGCTTCTCCCGGCCTCAGGCCTGAACGTCTTGAATGGCTGCGGCGGGGCCCCCCGCCAGAAACGCTGAAAAAAGAGGCGTCAGATCGCGCGCCCAGGCCGGCAGTTCCGCCGGATCTCGGGGAGCGTCCGTTACGTCCTCATGCACGACCTGCGACTCGACCCACACGCCGTATTCGGCAAGGCGCCGGGCATAGGCGACGCTTTCATCCCGCAAGGCGCAGGCGTCTGATGTGATGATGAGCGCCGGGGCAAGGCCCCCGAGCCGACGCGATCCCAGAGGCGCGGCATAGGGATGAGCCGCCTTGTCCGCCGAGCCTAGATAGGAATGCCAGCCATCCGCCCATCGGCAGCCCTGCGCGCCGATCTGTGCCGTGCGCACCGATTGGGAGCCGAGGCCAGGGTCCAGCATGGGGGAGACGAGAATCTGTCCGGCGACCGGGGGATGGCCCTGGTCGCGGGCCATGAGGGTCAGCGCGGTCGCGATGTTGGCGCCGGCTTCCTCTCCGGCGACGAACAGGCGCGCCCCACGCCCGCACCAGTTCGCCCGCTGGCGGTAAATCAGGTCGAGTGCGGCATAGCTGACATTCAGCGCCGCAGGAAACGGATGTTCGGGGGCCAGCGGATAGTTGACCGAGATGACCACGGCGCCCGCTGCCGCCATGCAGCGGCAGATGTCGATGCTGCAATCGAGGTCGCCGCAGGTGAAGGTTCCGCCATGAAGATGCAGCACGATGGCAGCCGGACGCTGGGCCGCCACGGGGCGGTATACGCGCACCGTCAAGGCGGTCCCCGCGCAATCCAGCGTCTCGTCGGTCCACGGCATCTGCATATACAGCCATCCCACAGGGCGCTTTTCCGCCACCCGGTTCCCGCAGTGCGGTGCAACAAGAATTAGGCTGGCAATCTCCTCGCAAAAATAGGCCATCTGTGTTTTCATTATTCACATATGGAAACAATGAGCCGGCTCGATGGACCAGATTGCGGCGATGCGTGCCTTTGTCCGGGTGGTGGAGGCCGGCACCTTCACCCGCGCGGCGGACCTTCTGGACATGCCGAAGCCCACCGTCACCAAATTGATCCAGCAATTGGAAGCGCATCTGCGCACCAAGCTTCTCAATCGCACGACGCGGCGGGTCGGCGTGACGCCGGATGGAGCGGCCTATTACGAGCGCGCTCTGGCCTTGCTGTCGGATCTCGACGAACTCGACGGTTCGATGACGCGCTCGCAGGCCAGCCCGACGGGGAGGTTGCGCGTTGACGTGCCCTCGTCGCTGGCGCTGTTCGGGATCATTCCGGCGCTGCCGGACTTCTTCGCCCGCTACCCGGAGATCACGCTCGACCTCGGTGTCTCCGACCGCCCGGTCGATCTGGTAGCGGAGAATGTCGATTGCGCGATACGAGGTGGGGACCTTGTCGACCCCAGCCTGATCGCCCGGCGCATTGGCGAGGTGCGGCTGATGCTGTGCGCATCTCCCGCCTATCTGGCGACTTACGGCATGCCCCGCGATCCCCGTGATCTGGAGGAGAGTCATCGCGTCATCGGCTATTTCAGCGCCCGCACCGGGCGGCGGGTGGCGTTCGACGTGGTGCGGGGCGATGAGAGTTACGAGCTTGATCTGCCCTATGCCGTGGCCACGAACGATTCCACGGCCTACCTCTCCGCCGCGCTTGCCGGGCTTGGCATTGCGCAGGCGATCGAGCCAATGGTGTTAAAATACCTTGACGCGGGCTCGCTCGTCCGAATCCTCCCGGAATGGTCGAGCGCACCCATCGTGCTGCATGTCGTTTATTCGCCCAATCGGCATCTGAGCAGCCGGCTGCGCGTCTTCGTCGACTGGGTGGCGGAGATATTCTCCACCAGCCGCATCTATCGCTGGCCGGCTCCCGCACTCGAACTGCTGCGCGGGCCGAATGTCAGTGCGTGACGCCGAGGAACTGCTGAAGCTCGGCCGTCCGTGGATTGGAGAAGACCTCTTCCGGCGGCCCAATCTCGTGCACGCGCCCCTGATGCATGAAAACGACGCGTGAGCAGACCTCGCGGGCGAAGCGCATCTCATGCGTGACCATCATCAGTGTCATGCCCTCGGCCGCGAGTTCCTTCACGACGGCAAGGACTTCGTTGACGAGTTCAGGGTCAAGTGCCGAGGTGATCTCGTCGCAGAGCAGCGCGATGGGCTGCATGGCAAGCGCACGGGCGATGGCGACGCGCTGCTGCTGGCCGCCGGAAAGCTGGTCCGGATAGGCGTCGAATTTGTGGGAGAGCCCGACGCGCTCCAGCATCTTCTTCGCCATCTCCTCCGCTTCGGCCCTGGGGGTCTTCTTCACCACCATCTGCGAGAGCATGACATTGCGCCCCGCCGTGAGGTGGGGAAACAGGTTGAAGCTCTGGAAGATCATGCCGACCTTGAGGCGCAGCGCCTTGAGGTGCAGTTCATCCGGCAGGAGCTGGGCCCCGGCGACGGAGATCGAGCCCTCGTCGATGTTCTCCAGCCCGTTGATGCAGCGCAGCAACGTCGACTTGCCCGAACCGGAGCGCCCGATGATGGCAATGACCTCGCCGGGCTCGACGTCGATATTGATGCCCTTCAGCACTTCGTTGTCGCCGAAGCGCTTCTTCACTTCAGTGATTTCGATGAGCGACATTGAGCTTCCTCTCAAGGATCTGGGAAGACTTGGACAGCGGCCAGCACAGGCAGAAATAGATCAGCGCCACGAAGCCGTAGACGGTGAAGGGTTCGAAGGTGGCGTTCGTTACCATCGTACCGGCCTTGGAAAGCTCCACGAAACCGATGATGGAGGTGAGCGCCGTGCCCTTCACCACCTGCACGGAAAAGCCGACCGTTGGCGGGACGGCCACACGCAGGGCCTGCGGCAGGATCACGTAACGCATCTGCTGCAGGTACCCCATGCCGAGGCTTGAGGAGGCTTCCCACTGGCCGCGCGCGACCGCCTCGACGCAGCCGCGCCAGATTTCGGTAAGGAAGGCCGCGCTCCACAGGATCAGCGCGACCGCAGCGGCGAGCCAGGCCGGTACGTCGATGCCGAACAGGCCGAGGCCGAAAAAGGCCAGGAACAGCTGCATCAGCAGCGGCGTGCCCTGGAAAATCTCGACATAGAAGCGGACGAAGATCTGCCCCAGCCGGCTTTTGCCGATGCGCAGGAACAGCAGCAGAGCGCCGACCAGCCCGCCTCCGATGAAGGAGACGACCGACAGCAGCACCGTCCAGCGCGCCGCCAGAAGCAGGTTGCGCAGGATGTCCCAAGTGGTGAAATCGTTCATCGCTGCCTCCTCACCGGGCCGATCGCTTGGGGAAGAGACCCCAGCCGATTCCCCGCAGCGCCTGCCGCAGCAGGATCGCGAGGGCGAGGTAGATCAGGGTGGAGACGAAATAGGCCTCGAACGCCCGGAAGGTGCGGGACTGGATGAAGTTCGCCGCGAAGGTCAGGTCCTCCGCCGCGATCTGCGAGACGGCGGCCGAGCCCAGCATGACGATGACGATCTGCGACGACAGGGCCGGCCAGATACGCTGCAGGGCCGGGATCAGCACCACATGCCGGAAGGTCTCGATCCGGCTCATGCCGAGGCTGGCCCCGGCCTCGAACTGCCCGCGCGGCGTGGTCTGGATGCCGGCCCGGATGATCTCGCAGCTATAGGCGCCGAGATTGATCACCATGGCGAGGTTGGCGGCCTGCAATTCGCCCATGCGCACGCCCAGCGCCGGCAGGCCGAAGAAGATGAAGAAAAGCTGGATCAGGAAGGGCGTGTTGCGGATCAGCTCGACATAGGCGGCGACCGGCGGTCGCAGATAGGTGGGGCCGAGGGCTCGCGCCCAGGCGCAGGCGATGCCGAGCGCCACGCCCAGCACGCCACCGACCAGCGTGAGCTCGACGGTGATGCCTATGCCTTTCAAGAGGACTGGCCAGTAGTCGGCGAGCCAGCCGTAATCGAACGCGTAAGTCATGCCGTGAACTCCCGCTGGTGGGGGATGCCGGGACGTTCCTCTCCGCGCCGGAGAAGGATCAGGAATGCGGTATCATGTAGCCTCCTCTCCCCGCGGGGAGAGGAGGGGATGCCGGAAGCCTCCGGGGCGGTGATCGCTCAGAGATCGGCGGGCAGCTTGGCGCCGAGCCACTTCTGCGCGATGGCGTCGAGCGCGCCGTCCTTCTTGGCGGCGGCGATGATGGCATCGACCTTGGCCAGCAGCGCCGGCTCGTTCTTGTTCAGGCCGATGAAGCAGGGCGAGTTCTTGATGAGGAACTTGATCTCCGGGCGCTTGGGCGGATTGCGCTCCAGAATGGCGGCGGCGACTACGTTGCCGGTCGCCACCAGATCGACCTGACCGGACAGGAAGGCCGAGATGGTGCCGTTATTGTCCTCATAGCGTTTGATGGTCACGTCGGCCGGGGCGATCTTGGTCAGTTCCAGATCTTCCACGGCGCCGCGCGTCACGCCGACGGTCTTGCCGGCGAGGCCCGCCGCATCCTTCACCGTCACATCGGCCGGGCCGAACACGCCGTTGAAGAACGGGGCATAGGCGGTGGAGAAGTCGATCACCTTCTCGCGCTCCGGGTTCTTGCCGAGCGAGGAGATGACGAGATCGACCTTGTTGGTCTGCAGATAGGGAATGCGGTTGGCGCTGGTCACGGGCACCAGTTCCAGCTTCACGCCGAGCTTCTCGGCGATCAGCTTGGCCATGTCGACGTCATAGCCCTTGGGCTGCATGTCGGAGCCGACGCTGCCGAAGGGCGGGAAGTCCTGCGGTACAGCTATACGGATCACCTTGTTGGTCTCGATGGTGGCGAGCGCATCGGCGCTGGCCGACAGCGGGGCCTGCGTCGCGGCGGCGACCAGCGCGCCGGCGGCGAGGGCAAGAAGGGTGCGGCGGTTCATGGCTTCAATCCTCTTTTCCGAAGGAGTGGCTGTGCGGATGGGTATGGGAATGCGGCACTGAGGGCGTGTTGCCGGTAAAGGTCGACGGCGAGAGCAACTCGCGCAGTCCGGCGAGCGGGTCCGGCTTGGCGGTAAGGTCGAGGCCGGCCTCGACCTTGGCGATGTGTTCGCCCATCAGCCGCGCGGCGAGGGTAAGATCATCCGCCTCCATCGCGGCGACGATGTCCTCATGGTCGTGGCTCGACTCTTCCGCCTTCTCGGTCGGCTGGTAGAGCATCGAGATCAGCGTGGTGCGGGCGGTGAGGTCGCGGATGATCTCGGTCAGCAGCCGGTTGCCCAGCGCGTCGGCGAGATGAATGTGGAAGTCGCCGAGCAGGCAGGCGCGGGAGCCGATATCGCCGGATTCAATGGCGGCGCGCTCCATGGCGACGTGCTCCTTGAGCGCGGCGAGCACGTTTGGCGGCACATGGGGGACGGTTTGCAGCAGCCCGACCTCAATGACGCGGCGGGTGTGGAAGGCTTCGCGCGCTTCCTCGGCGGACGGCTCGACGACATACCAGCCGCGCCGGGCGCTGACCTGAACCACGCCGCGCGTTTCCAGCCGCATCATGGCTTCGCGCACGCGGGTGCGGGAGACGCCGAACAGGTCCGCCAGCTTCTGCTCGCCCAGCCTCGTGCCGGGCGCGATGCGGCCGGCCAGAATGGCCGACAGGATCGCTTCTTCGATATTGGCGGTAGCTGGGTTCATCACGCTTGCCTACAAACTTGTATACAAGCTAAAAAGCAAAGGGCGTGCCAACATATGGGGAGCCGCACGGCCGCCCGGCGCGGCCATGCCGTGGCGGCGCTTCCCCTCGCGATTATGGCTTTAAAAATAGAGATTTGCGGGACACGGTCCCGAGCCGGTGTCCTTTAGGCGCGGGCCGTCTCGACACCATCCCAATCGCCGGGAGGGGAGATCGCGCGCTGCCTATTCCTCGCTCACTGCCTGCCGAAGAAACAGCAGCGGGCCTATTCGGCGGCCTGCCGGTCATGGCCGAGCCGCTCGGCGAGCTTCTCCACCAACTCCACCGCGGCATCGGCGATCACGGTGCCGGGCGGGTAGATCGCCGCCGCACCAGCCGCGTGGACGGCCTCGTAGTCCTGCGGAGGTACCACTCCACCGACGACGATCATGATGTCCGGTCGCCCCTCGGCCGCCAGCGCGGCCTTGACCTGCGGCACCAGGGTCAGATGCCCGGCGGCGAGTGACGAGATGCCGATGACATGGACGTCGTTTTCCACCGCCTGCCGGGCGGCTTCCTCGGGCGTGGCGAAGAGGGGGCCGATATCGACGTCAAAGCCGAGATCGGCGAAGGCCGAGGCGATGACCTTCTGTCCGCGGTCGTGGCCGTCCTGCCCGACCTTGGCGACGAGGATGCGCGGGCGGCGGCCTTCCTCATGCTCGAAGGCGTCGACGCGCGCCCGCACGCGGGTCACCTTGTCGGTCATGGTGCCGGCCTCCCGCTTGTAAACCCCTGTCACCGCGCGGATTTCTGCCCGGTGGCGACCGAAGACACGCTCCAGCGCGTCGGAAATCTCGCCCACGGTCGCCTTGGCGCGGGCGGCGTCGATGGCGAGCGCCAGCAGATTACCACCGCCTGCCGCGCCATTCTGCAGCGCCTGAAGGGTAGCTGCCAAGGCAATGGGATCGCGCTCGGCCTTGAGGCGACGCAGCTTCTCAAGCTGAGCGCCCCGCACGGCCGAATTGTCGACCCGGAGCACGTCAATGGGCGTTTCGCGTTCGGCGCGGTATTTATTTACCCCAACCACGGTCTGCGCGCCGGAATCGATCCGCGCCTGCGTGGTGGCGGCGGCTTCCTCGATGCGCAACTTCGGAATCCCGGCCTCGATCGCCTTGGCCATGCCGCCGAGTTCCTCGACCTCCGCGATATGTGCCAGCGCCTTCGCCGCCAGATCGGCGGTCAGGCGCTCGACATAGAAGGAGCCGCCCCAGGGGTCGATGGCCCGCGTGGTGCCGCTCTCCTGTTGCAGCAGGATCTGCGTGTTGCGGGCGATGCGGGCGGAAAAATCCGTTGGCAGGGCAAGGGCTTCGTCGAGCGCATTGGTGTGCAGCGACTGGGTGTGGCCCTGCGTCGCCGCCATCGCCTCGACCATGGTGCGCATGACATTGTTGAACACGTCCTGCGCCGTCAGGCTCCAGCCGGATGTCTGGGAATGGGTGCGCAGCGGCAGGGATTTGGGATTTTTCGCGCCGATATCGCTCATCAGCTTGGCCCAGATGAGCCGGGCGGCACGCAGCTTCGCCACTTCCATGAAGAAGTTCATGCCGATCGCCCAGAAAAAGGACAGGCGCGGCGCGAAAACGTCGATGGGCAGGCCGGCTTTGACGCCGGCGCGGGCATATTCCAGCCCGTCGGCCAGCGTGTAGGCGAGCTCCAGATCCTGCGTCGCCCCGGCCTCCTGCATGTGATAGCCGGAGATCGAGATCGAGTTGAAGCGCGGCATCTGCTTGGACGTAAAGGCAAAAATGTCCGAGATGATGCGCATCGAGGGCGCCGGCGGGTAGATATAGGTGTTGCGGACCATGAACTCCTTGAGGATGTCGTTCTGGATGGTCCCGGAGAGTTGGGCGGGCGCGACACCCTGCTCCTCCGCCGCGACGACATAGAGCGCGAGAACAGGTAACACCGCACCGTTCATCGTCATGGACACGCTCATCTGGTCGAGTGGGATCCCCGAGAACAGCGTGCGCATGTCGTAGATGGAATCGATGGCGACGCCCGCCATGCCGACATCGCCGGCCACGCGCGGGTGGTCGCTGTCATAGCCGCGATGGGTGGCGAGATCGAAGGCGACGGACAGGCCCTTCTGCCCGGCCGCCAGGTTGCGGCGGTAGAAGGCGTTGGAATCCTCCGCCGTGGAGAAGCCGGCATATTGCCGGATGGTCCAGGGCTGGGTCGCATACATGGTGGGATAGGGTCCGCGCAGGAACGGCGCGATACCCGGAAATCCGTCAATGAATCCGAGCCCGGCAAGGTCCGGCGCGCCATAGAGCGGCTTGACCGCGATGGCCTCGGGCGTCATCCAGTCTGGCGCTTCCACGCGGGGCGGGGGAAGGTTTGGGGCGGCCCAGTCGATCGGGCCGAAATCGGGGATGCGGCTCATCGGACACCCTCCCAAGGGCCGGGAGCCGCGCGCGTCAGGCCTTGCGCGCCACCCACGAGCCCGTACAGTTCTTCACCGGCGATGTCCATCGGCCCGAGGCGGTATCGCCCCGCACCAGCCCGGTCGCCGCCAGCGTTTCCTCGCCGCGTACCACCTGTATCTCGATGACGCCGAGCGGGTTCACCGAGCCGCTGGCTTCGGCCAGAGGTATCAATCCACCATAGCTGATCTGTCCGTCCTCGACCGACAGCTTGAATTCGTGACGCTTGGAGCACGGCCCGGTCGCGGGCTCGGCCGCGACCTGCCAGACGCCGTCGTGAAGGCCGATATCGACCGTTGCGTGCGTCTCCTGCGCCGTTACCGGCAGAACCAGCAACGCGCCGAGCATCGCTGCGCCGGCCAAGGCGTGATTCAGCGTGATCATGGCTCTTTCCCAAGTGTGTGGCCGGATGGCCGTCCTTAGGGAAACCGGCGGCGGGGATCATGGTTCCGTCCCCCGGACCACACCGAGCCGTGAGTGGACCTCGCGCAGAACAGCGAGAAGATCGGCTCCGGTATAAAAATACCCCTCAATACCCACCGTCTGCCACGCGGCTTCCTGCTCGCCCGGCCGGCCGGCGAGATAAAGCGCGCCGGCTCCCGCCTCCTTGAGCTGGCGGGCGGCTTCAAGCCCTTGAGACATATAGAGTTCATCCGACGCGCACAGGCAGGCGATGCGGGCGCCGGAGGTTCGGAAGGCCTCTACGAGGGCGGGCAGGTCGCCCTCGGCCGTGATTGCGGCGATTCCCCCCACTTCAAAGGCCGCACGGGCGAAGCCGAGGCGGGCGGCGTAGTCGGCGAGCGCGCCGAGAGTGGCAAGGAAAACAACGGGTTGCGGCCGGGTCGCGGCGGCGGCTTGGCGCAGCGCCTCGAAGGGAGCGGCAAGGCGCGCCGGCGTGAGCGGCTCGGCCAGCAGCGCGCCCTCCGCGGGCGGCGCCACCGCGCTGGAGCGGGCCGGGGCGAGCACGGTAGGCGGCGCATCCCCGAGCAGCGGAAATTCCGTTGTTCCCGTAAGGGGTAAGCGCCGCGTGGCGATGTCCCTGGCGCGCTGCTGGCGGGTGCTGGCGAGGCGGCGCTGCCAGGCGCCGGAGGTGAGGCTTTCCACCATCCCGCCCTCGCGCTCGATGGCCTGGAACAGCTCCCAGGCGGTGGCGGCCAGCTTTTCCGTCCGCTCCTCGATGGCCCCCGCTCCGGCACCGGGATCGGCGACGCGGTGGACGTTCGCTTCCTCCATCAGGATGATCTGGGTGTTGCGGGCGAGGCGTCGGGCGCCGGCCTCCGGCAGCCCGAGCACTTGGGTAAAAGGCAGCACGCTCAGGCTGTTAGCGCCACCGACGCCGGCCGCGAAGGCGGCGATGGTGCCGCGTAAGAGGTTCACATAGGGGTCGAACCGGGTGAGCGAGCGCCACGCGGTTTCCATGTGGAGGGCGACCGCTGCCCCCTCGACGCCGCAGGACTTCAGCAGGGCCGCCCAGAGAAGGCGGAAGGCGCGGGGCTTGGCCTGGGTGGCGAACTGGTCGGTGTCCGCCGTCAGCGTCACCTCGATGCAGGCGGCGGCCTGCTCGATGGTAAGCCCGGCCGCTTCCAGAGCCCGCAGATAGGCCAGGGCGGTGGCGAGCACGGCCGCGAGTTCCTGCGCGTCGGAGGCCCCGGCAGCATGGTGCAGGCGCCCGTCCGCGCGCACCATCGGGTGCGAAAAGCCACGTGATCTCAAGGTGTTGACGGTCTGACCGAGACGCGCCGAGAGCCCGTCCCACTCGATCGGGGCGGCGCCGAGGGCGGCGAAATCGCCGATCGGGTCGAGGCCGAAGCGGATGTCGAGCCGGGTTGTATCCTGTCCCTCATAAAGCCGGGCCAGCGCCAGCGCGACGTCGCGGCCCTGGTATTTTCCCACCTCCACGCGCAGCGTGATCAGCTCGGGAAGCACCCCCTGAAGGGTGGCCAGAAGCTCCTCATGGCGCAGCGGGAGGCCGAACCCACCGGCGAAGGGGGCCGAGGCGAAGACCAGCGAAATGCCATCCGCACCACCGTTAAGGTCTTCCAATATCTGGGTATTTGCCACAGTCGGGTGGTCATGGTCGATGCGCGTGATGACCTGCCACGGCGCCCCGGCGGGCCGCCCGGCAATGGCGGCGGCGTCGGCCCGGCGCTCGGGCAGGGCGTCGAGTGCATAGAGGTCATATGTTACCTCCAGCATCCGCTTATCATAGGGCGCGCCCTTCAGAACTCCGTCGACGAGCCGCAGCCAATCCTCCCGCGAGGCGGGCGGAAAGTCGTGGAGCGTCGGTGCAGTGAGGTGGAGCATCAGGGCAGTCCGTCCAGTGAGACCGAACAGGGATGCCGGCGAGCATGCCCCCCACGGGGCCCGCCGGCGATGAGGCGGATCAGGCGAACTCCAGAATGATCGCGTCGACGGCGAGGCTGTCGCCGGCCTTGGCGAGGATGGTTTTCACCGTCGCGTCGCGCTCGGCGCGCAGCACGTTTTCCATCTTCATCGCCTCGACGATGGCGAGGGCCTCGCCGGCCTTCACCTCCTGCCCCTCGCTGACCGCGATGGAGACGACGAGGCCCGGCATCGGGCAGAGCAGCTGCTTGAAGCTGCCGGCCTGCTGCTTCTCCGGCATGAGGGCGGCAAGCTCGGCTTCGCGGTTGGTGTGGACCACCGCCTCCACCGCCACGCCGCGATGGGCGAGGGTCACGCCGTTGAGGCGCCCGCGCACCTGCACGGCCATCGCCTCCTCGTCATAAACGCCGTTCCACACCGGCTCGCCCGGATGCCAGCCGGAGCGCAGCTCATGCGTGCCGGCGGGGCGGCCGGCCTCGTCGAGGAAGGTGACGATGAAGCCGCCGGCCGCGCGGTCGACCTCGCAGCGCAAAGCGAGATCGCCGATGCGCACCACGCGCTGATGCTCGAACACCACCGCGCGGCCCGCGAGTTGGCCGCTGATCCTGCGCTTTCGGGCATTGCCGACATTGTCGATAACTGCCGCCACCGCCGCCAGCTTGCGGGCGAGCGTCGGGGTCAGCGCCGCACCTAGGAAGCCCGCGCGATATTCCTCGGCGATGAAGCCGGTGGAAAGCCGCCCTTCCTTCCAGCGCGGATGGTCCATCAGCGCGGCGAGGAAGGGGATGTTGTGCTGGATGCCGTCAATCACAAACGCGTCGAGCGCGTCCGCCTGCGCGGCGATAGCCGCGGCGCGCGTCGGGGCGTGGGTCACCAGCTTGGCGATCATCGGGTCGTAGAACAGCGAAATTTCGCCGCCCTCATAGACGCCGGTGTCGTTGCGCACGGTGACGCCCTCGCTCACGCTTTCCGCCGGGGGACGGTAGCGGGTGAGGCGGCCGATCGAGGGCAGGAAGCCGCGATAGGGATCCTCGGCATAGACGCGGCTTTCCACCGCCCAGCCGGTGAGCTTCACCGCGTCCTGCGTGATCGACAGGGGCTCGCCCGCCGCGACGCGGATCATCTGCTCGACCAAGTCGATGCCGGTCACCAGCTCGGTGACGGGGTGCTCGACCTGAAGCCGCGTGTTCATTTCGAGGAAATAGAACGACTTGTCCTGCCCGGCGACGAACTCCACCGTGCCGGCGGAATCGTAGTTCACCGCCTTGGCCAGCGCGACCGCCTGTTCGCCCATCTTCCGGCGGGTGGCCTCGTCCAGCAGGGGGGAGGGGGCTTCCTCGATGACCTTCTGATTGCGGCGCTGGATCGAGCATTCGCGCTCACCGAGATAGATGACATTGCCATGCTTGTCGCCGAGCACCTGAATTTCGATGTGGCGCGGCTCGACGATGAACTTCTCGACGAACACGCGGTCATCGCCGAAGGAGGACTTGGCCTCCGAGCGGGCGCGGTCAAAGCCCTCCTGCACCTCGTCGCGGGAATGGGCGATGCGCATGCCCTTGCCGCCACCGCCGGCCGAGGCCTTGATCATCACGGGATAGCCGATCTCGTCGGCGATGCGGGCGGCGTGCCCGGCATCCTCGATCACGCCGAGATAGCCCGGCACGGTGGAGACATCCGCCGCCGCTGCCGCTTTCTTGGATTCGATCTTGTCGCCCATCGCCTCGATCGCGCCGGGGTTGGGCCCGATGAAGACGATGCCGGCGTCTTTCAGCGCCTGCGCGAAGGCGGCGCGCTCGGACAGGAAGCCATAGCCGGGATGCACCGCCTCGGCCCCGGTCTGCCGGCAGGCGTCGATGATCTTCTCGATGACCAGATAGGACTGCGCGGCGGGGGCGGGGCCGATATGCACCGCCTCATCCGCCATCTCCACATGCAGCGCGTCCTTGTCCGCATCGGAATAGACCGCGACGGTCTTGATGCCCATGCGCCGCGCGGTCTTGATAACCCGGCAGGCGATTTCGCCACGGTTGGCGATGAGGATCTTGGAGAACATGGTTCTCGGGGCCTCTACTTCACCTCTCCCCGCCGGGGAGAGGTCGGCGCGGAGCGCCGGGTGAGGGGGGAAGCGGCTTTAAGGATCGGAGCGGCGAAGCCCCTCACCCCACCCCTCTCCCCGACGGGGAGAGGGAGCAGGTCGCTACAATGGCAGATTGTCGTGCTTCTTCATGGGCGTCTCGACCTTCTTGGAGGCGAGCATGGCGAGCGCGCGGGCGATGCGTTTGCGAGTGGAGCGCGGGGCGATCACCTCGTCAATATAGCCGCGCTCGGCGGCGACAAACGGCGAGAGGAAGCGTTGCTCATATTCCCTTGTGCGCGCGGCGATCTTTTCGGGGTCGTCGATATCGGCGCGGAAGATGATCTCCACCGCCCCCTTGGCGCCCATCACCGCGATCTGCGCGGTCGGCCAGGCATAGTTCACATCGCCGCCGACATGTTTGGAGGCCATCACGTCATAGGCGCCGCCAAAGGCCTTGCGGGTGATAACGGTGACCAGCGGCACGGTGGCCTGCGAGTAGGCAAACAGCAGCTTGGCGCCGTGCTTGATGAGCCCGCCATATTCCTGCGCCGTACCGGGCAGGAAGCCGGGCACGTCGACGAAGGTAAGGATGGGGATCTCGAAGGCGTCGCAGAAGCGCACGAAGCGGGCGGCCTTGCGCGAGGCGTCGGAATCCAGCACGCCGGCCAGCACCATGGGCTGGTTGGCGACGATGCCCACCGTCTTGCCCTCGACCCGGCCGAAGCCGGTGAGGATGTTTTTCGCAAAGGCCGCCTGAATCTCGAAGAAGTCGCCCTCGTCGACCACCTTCGCGATCAGCTCCTTCATGTCATAGGGCTTGTTCGGGTTATCCGGCACCAGCGTGTCGAGCGAGGCGTCGAGCCGTTCGCCATCGTCATAGCTCGGCCAGACCGGCACGCCGGAAAGGTTGCTGGCGGGCAGGAAGTCGATCAGCCGGCGCATCTGCAACAGGCACTCGACATCGTTCTCATAGGCGCCATCGGCGACGGAGGATTTCGAGGTGTGCACCTTGGCCCCCCCGAGTTCCTCGGAGGTCACGGTCTCGTTGGTGACGGTCTTCACCACCTCCGGCCCGGTGACGAACATGTAGGAGCTGTCGCGCACCATGAAGATGAAGTCGGTCATGGCCGGGGAATAGACGTCGCCGCCGGCGCAGGGGCCCATGATGACGGAAATCTGCGGGATGACGCCGGAGGCGACGACGTTGCGCTTGAACACCTCGCCATAGCCGCCGAGCGCGGCGACGCCCTCCTGGATGCGCGCCCCGCCGGCATCGAACAGGCCGATGATCGGGGCGCGGGTCTTCAGCGCCATGTCCTGGATCTTGGTGATCTTCGCCGCATGGGCTTCCGACAGCGAGCCGCCGAACACGGTGAAGTCCTTGGCGAAGACGAACACCTTGCGGCCATTCACCGTGCCCCAGCCGGTGACGACGCCGTCGCCGGGGGTCTTGACCTTCTCCATGCCGAAATCGGTGCAGCGGTGCTGCACGAAAGTGTCGAATTCCTCGAACGAGCCGGTGTCGAGCAGCAGGTCGATGCGCTCGCGCGCGGTGAGCTTGCCGCGCTTGTGCTGGGCCTCGACGCGCTTTTGCCCGCCGCCGAGGCGGGCGCCGGCGCGGCGCTGTTCCAGCTCATCCAGAATGTGCTTCATGGGGCGGGCTCCTTGGGCGGCGGTGCTCTGTTTCACTTCTAGGCCCTTGCCCGCCAAAACATAAGCTGTGAAAATGCGGATCGTGAAACTGTAAAAATTTCACAAAATCGACGGTGGGGGTCTCCACCCGTACAGCGTCATCCTGAGGTGCCCGGCGCATGCCGGGCCTCGAAGGATGCTGGTTCCGTGGCGCTTGAGCGACCATCCTTCGAGGCTCGCTCCGCTCGCACCTCAGGATGACGTTGTCCGGGCGATGTAGGAAGGGCCATGTCCAAGAAAGTGTTCGCCGGCCACGCGGTCCGCAATCTGCGCGAGCGGCAGGGGCTGACGCAGATGGATTTCGCCCGCCGGCTTGCGCTCTCGCCGAGCTATATCAACCAGATCGAGAGCAACCAGCGGCCGGTGACGGCGGCGGTGCTGCTGGCCATCAGCCGGACCTTCGATCTCGACATCACCCGCTTCGGCGCCGACGATCTCGACCGCATCGTCGCCGATCTGCGCGAGGCGCTGGCCGATCCGGTGTTTCGCGGGCTGGAGCCGAGCCTGCAGGACCTGAAGAACGCCACCACCCACGCGCCGGCCTTCGCCCGCGCCTTCCTGCGCCTGCACGGCGCCATGCGCCGGCTGGAGGAGCGCCGCGCCGCGCTCGACGATGCCGTGCTCTCGGTGGCCGGCGAGGGGGAGGGGGAGGCGCGCAACCTGCCGCCCTATGAGGAGGTGCGCGACCATTTCCACTACATCGACAATTATGTCGACGGGCTCGACCGGGCGGCGGAGGAGCGGGCCGGCGCGCTCGACCTGTTCGCCCGCGAGGACGCGGCCGGCGTGCTCGCCCAGCATCTGCGCCAGCACCACGACATCACCGTCGACATGGCCCCGGCCGACGCGCCGGACGCCCCGCTGATCGCCTATGACCGCTACCGGCGGGCGGCGACGCTCTCGCGCACGCTCGATCCGGCCAGCCGCGCCTTCCGCCTCGCCGCGCTGATCGCCCGCTTCGAGCAGAGCGAGCTGATCGACCGCCATGTGATCGAGGCGGGCTTTCGCTCGACCACCGCGCGCGAGGTCTGCCGGCTTTCCTTGCAGAATTATTATGCCGGCGCGCTGCTGCTGCCCTATCGCCGCTTCGCCCGGCTGGCGCGGGAGAAGCGCCACGATCTCGATCTGCTCAGCCTGATGACCGGGGCGAGTCTCGAACAGGTGTGTCACCGCCTCTCGACGCTGCAGCGACCGGGCGAGAAGGGGGTGCCGTTCTATTTCCTCAAGGTCGACCGCGCCGGCAACGTCATCAAGCGGCACAGCGCGACGCGCTTCCAGTTCGCCCGCTATGGCGGGGCGTGCCCGGTGTGGAATGTCCATGAGGCGTTCGAGCAGCCCTCGCGCACGCTGGTGCAGGTCGGCGAGATGCCCGACGGGGTGCGCTATCTGTGCCTCGCCCGCGGCACCGCCAAGCCGGCCGGCCATTACGGCGCGCGCGAGCGGCGTTTCGCGCTCGGCATGGGCTGCGAGATTTCCCATGCCGCCGAGCTGGTCTATGCGGACGGGCTGGATCTGCGCGGCGCGAGCCTTGCCCCGCTCGGCGTCAATTGCCGCATCTGCCCGCGCGCCACCTGCCCCGAGCGCGCCTTCCCCCCGCTCGACCGCGAGATCGTGCTCGACCCGGACCGGCGCGGCGTGGTGCCGTTCGCGGTGCGGGAGGGGTAGCGCCTCAGCGCGGCTCGCGGGGGTAGATGATGATCGACAGATAGGTCATCGGCCGCACCAGAAGTTCCTCCGGCCCATGCGTGGCGGCGGAATCGAACAGCAGCGAATCGCCCGGCCGCAAATGATAATTGCGGTCGCCGTGCCGGTAGATCACCTCGCCCGACAGCATGTGGATGAACTCGACGCCGGCATGGCGGAAGCCGGTATAGGGCACGGCCTCTTCGCTCAGCGTGATCAGATAGGGCTCGACCGCCACCTCGCCGCCCAGCGCATGGCCGAGCAGCTCATATTGATGGCCGACCTTGGTGCCGCGCCGCTCGATATGCACGCCCTGTCCGGCCGGCACGAAGGAGCAGTCGCGCTTTTCCTCGAAGCTGGAGAACAGCGAGGAGATCGGCACGTTCAGCACGTTGGAAATGGACTGAAGCGTGGAAAGCGAGGGCGAGATCAGCCCGTTCTCGATCTTCGAGAGCATGCCGACCGAGATGCCGGCGGCGGCGGCGAGATCGGAGACGGTGAGGTCGAGATCGCGGCGGATGGCGCGGACCTGGAGGCCGAGCGCCTGTTCCAGCGTGCGCTCATTGGCGTTCGGCGCGCCGGAGCCGGTGTTCAGTTCCTCCGTCACGTCGTCGCCCTTGCTGCCCCTGCTGCGCTTCGCCTCGCCCAATGCCCCTGCTCCTTCTGTGCCGTCGCCTCGTCGATGGGACTCGTTTCGCCGGCAAAAGCAAGCCCAATGCAAGCCCGTAACGCTAGCTGCAACAGAATGTCCGGCGTGAGAACCGTCATCGGACCTTGGCATTCATCGTGCATCGACTTGGGTCGACTTGTCCTTCACCCTCACAGGCACTGGCGCTTCCATGTACGACTTCGACATGATTGTCATCGGCAGCGGCCCCTCCGGGCGCCGCGCCGCCGTGCAATCCGCAAAAATTGGCAAGAGCGTGCTGGTGGTCGAGAAGGGCCGGCGCGTCGGCGGGGTCTCGGTGCATACCGGCACCATCCCGTCGAAGACGCTGCGCGAGACGGTGCTGAACCTCTCCGGCTGGCGCGAGCGCGGCTTTTACGGCCGGGGCTACCGGGTGAAGCAGGACATCGCCGCCGCCGACCTGATGATCCGCCTGCACAAGACGCTCGATCATGAGGTCGAGGTGTTGGAGCATCAGTTCAGCCGCAACGGGGTGAAGACCGCGCGCGGCGAGGCGCGCTTTCTCGACCCGCACACGATCGAGATCACCAGCGAGGCCGGCGAGGTCCACAGCGTGACCGCCGCTCATGTGCTGATCGCCTGCGGCACGCGCCCGTTCCGGCCGGAATACGTGCCGTTCAACGGCATGACGGTGTTCGACAGCGACGAGATCGTCGACCTGCCGCGCCTGCCGCGCAGCCTCGCGGTGATCGGCGCCGGGGTGATCGGCGTCGAATACGCCACCATCTTCAGCGCGCTCGATGTCGCGGTCACGCTGATCGAGCCGCGCGCCACCTTCCTCGACTTCATCGACAAGGAGCTGATCGAGGAATTCGTGCATGAGCTGCGCGACCGCAATGTCGGGCTGCGGCTCGGCTCGGCGGTGACCTCGATCGAACTCGGGCCGGACGAGCGGCCGGTCTGCAAGCTGGCCGACGGGCGCACGGTGCAGAGCGACATGCTGCTGTTCGCGGCCGGGCGCGTCGGCGCCACCGATCGCCTCAATCTCGGCGCCGCCGGGCTCTCCGTCGACCATCGCGGCCGCGTCACGGTGGAACCGAAGACGCTGCAGACCGCGGTGCCGCACATCTATGCCGCCGGCGACGTGATCGGCTTTCCCAGCCTCGCCTCCACCTCGATGGAGCAGGGCCGCCTTGCCGCCTGCCACGCTTTCGGGCTGGAGCCGCCGCCGCCGCCGGAATTCTTCCCCTATGGCATCTATGCCGTGCCGGAAATCTCCACCGTCGGCATGAGCGAGGAAGAGGTGCGGCGGCGCGAGATTCCCTATGAATGCGGTATCGCCCGTTTCCGCGAGACCTCGCGCGGCCACATCATGGGGCTGAACAACGGGATGATGAAGATGCTGTTCTCGACCAAGAGCCGCCGGTTGCTCGGCGTGCACATTGTCGGGGAGGGCGCGACCGAGCTGATCCACATCGGCCAGGCGGTGCTGAACCTCAAGGGCACGATCGACTATTTCATCGAGAACACGTTCAACTACCCGACGCTCGCCGAAGCCTACAAGATCGCCGGCCTCGACGCCTGGAACCGCATGCCGAAGGAGTGAGAGGGAGCCCGCGCGGCCTCTCTCGGGGCCGGGCGTGACCCGGCTCTCCGGCTCCCCCGCCCTCCGCCGGCGCCGTCGCAAGTGCCCCGTTACGTGTAAGAATTGGCGCCACGCATCCAGGGTGGTGCGCGCGTGACACAGGCGGCGTTTTCCTTCGAGATGCCTCTCCTACGGGAAGATTTCCCTCTTGCCGTTCAATGGCACATTGATACCGTCCAATGATTGCTGAATGTTTCAGCAAGGAATCGTCCGTCAGGGCGCCGGGTGCCGTGGCGGACAGGCGGTCGACCGGAGCGATCCGGTTAAATGACTCACCTGCCAGCAAAGGCGGGGGCGGGGGTGCAATGTCCAAGTTTAGTTTCCGGGGGGCGCTGCTGGCGTCCACCGCCATCACGGCGTTTGCCGTGGTCCTGTCCGGCTCGGCCGCGCGGGCCAACGGGTACAGCTCGCTGACCGTCAGCGCCCCGCCACCGGGGCAGACCGAGACGCTCAGCGCGGATGACACCTTTTACGAGGTCTATGTGGGTGTCGCCGCCGGTGAGATCGGCACCCTCATCGTCGCGCCGGGCGTGACGATGACGACCCTCGGAGCGATTGGTTTCGCCCCCTATGCCTATGGCGCCGTCATCGGCCAGGACGAGGGCTCGACCGGCACGGTCATCGTCAGCGGGACGGGCGCGGCCTGGACCGACGAGAGCACCTTCGTCATCGTCGGCCAGTTCGGCACCGGCGCGGTCCAGCTCTCCGCCGGCGGCAGCTGGGACACCACCAACGTCACCATCGGCGAGTACGAGACCGGCAATGGCTCGGTCTCGGTGAGCGGCGCCGGCACGTCCTGGACCAATGAGTTCACGACGATCATCGGCGGCAACGGGACCGGCAGCGTGACGGTCTCGGGCGGCGCTGAGGTCACCAATGGCGAGACGCTGTATATTGGCGGCGGCAGCCTGCCGACGGCGCGTTACATCCCCTCCAGCACGGGCACCGGCTCGCTGACCGTCACCGGCACGGGCACCACCTGGTACAATACCGGCGGCGTCAATATCGCCCGCGATCCCGGCTCCACCGGCTCGCTCACCGTCGAGAATGGCGCCAGCTTCCAGACCTATGACGGCAGCATCTATGCCGGCCCCGGCGCGACGATCACCGTCACCGGGCCGGGCACCACCATGCTCCTGGGCACCCGCAACACCACGCCTCCCGTGGACTGGACCGCGGCCGCCGGCTATTTCAGCCCGGATGAAGGCGCGACCTCGCTCATCAGCAATGGCGCCACGCTGAACGCCGACGCGACCTATATTGGTGGCGGGGGCACCGAGGCGGTCACCACCATCACCGTCACCGGCGCCGGCACCACCTGGCACAATTGGCTGAACATCTATGTCGGCGGCACCGGCAATGGCGATGGCGGTTATGGCGCGGCCACCGTGTCGGATGGCGCGGTCGCCACCGCCTATACGGCCGCCGTCGGCGTCGATGCCGGCTCGGTCGGCACGCTGCTGCTGACCGGTGAGGGCACGCTGTTCCAGGTGCTCTCCCGCGACGGCTTCTCCGGCAATTTCCGGGTCGGCTATGAGGGCAACGGCACCGTCACCGTGCAGAACGGCGCGACGCTGACGGCGGCGAATCTCGTCCACATCGCCAATGAGGTGGGCTCCGTCGGCGTGCTCAACATCGGCGCCGCCGAGGGCGAGGCGCCGGTCGCGCCGGGCACGGTGCTGGGCACCAATGGCGTGTTCTTCGGCGATGGCGACGCCACGCTGGTGTTCAACCACACCAGCACCGGCCTCACCTTCAACAACGCGCTCTCCGGCACTGGCGGCGAGATCCGCCACCTCGCCGGCGTCACCAATTTCACCGTCGACTCGCCGGATTTTACCGGCACGCTCAACCTGATCGGGGGCACCGCCAAGGTAAACGCGGCCATTGGCGGCATGGATGTGAACGTCTCCAGCGGCGCGACGCTGGGCGGCAACGGGACGATCGGGGTGCTGAACGTGGCCAGCGGCGGCATCGTGTCGCCGGGCAACTCGATCGGCACGATGGTGGTGACGGGCGACGTGACCTTCGCGCCGGGCTCGATCTATGTCGTCGAGCTGGACGGTGCCGGCAATAGCGACCTGATCACCGCCTCCGGCCAGGCCTTCCTCAACGGGGCGACGGTGAACCTCGTCGCGCTCGACCCGCAGGCGAGCTACAAGTCGGCGCAGGTCTACACCATCGTCGCCGCCACCGGCGGGGTGGTCGGGACCTTCGGCGCGGTGACGACGGATTCGCTGTTCCTCACCGTGGACGTGAACGACCTCGCCAATGGCATCAATGTGGTGATCTCGGCCTCGGACGACGCCTTCACCAGCGTCGCCGTGACGCCGAACCAGATCGCCACTTCGGCGGCGCTCGGCACGCTGCCGCAGACCGGGGCCTCGCTGGCTCTGTACAACTCGATCCTGTTCCTCACCTCGGCCGGCGAGGCGCAATGGGCTTATGACCAGCTCTCGGGCGAGGTGCACGCCTCGACGCAGAGCCTGTTCATGGAACAGTCCTCGCTGATCCGCGGCGCGCTGAATGACCGGCTGCGGGCGGCGCAGGGCGGGGTCGGGGCCTCTTCCGGCCAGGTGGTGAATGTGGTCGAGACGTCCTCGGGCGCGCTCGCCTATGCGGCCCCCTCGCCCGTGCAGGTCGCGGCCGATATGAGCATGCCGATGAAGGCGGCCCCCGCTCTGGCGCCGGTGGAACGCTTCGCGCTGTGGTCGACCGCCTTCGGCAATTGGGGCGAGATGGACGGCAATTCCAACGCCGCCGGCGTCTCCGATTCCACCGGCGGCTTCCTGATCGGCGCGGACACATTGGTCGGCGAGGGCTGGCGCGTGGGCGTGGCCGGTGGCTACAGCTACACCGACTTCTCGATTTCCGGCCGCAACTCCTCGGGCTCGAGCGACAACTGGCATATCGGCCTCTACGCCGGCAACGAATGGGGCCCGCTCGCGCTGCGCACGGGTCTGGCCTATACGTGGCAGGACATCTCGACCAACCGCTCGGTCGCCTTCACCGGCTATTCCGACAGCCTGTCGGCCGATTACAACGCCGGCACGGTG
>NZ_JAHCQH010000023.1 GCF_018449475.1 Ancylobacter radicis
CGCGTGCGGGGCGCCGGGGACGGCGTGTCGGTTGGCTGAGTGAAGGCTTGCACCACCTTTTAAAACAAAGGTGCAGGCGGCCGCCGGTGGCGTCCGCCCCGGTGCCCCGCGCGCCCTTCAAAGGGCAGTCGGCGCCTGACGCAGACCCCCGGCCGCGAGGCGGCGCGGGGCTTTTGGTGTGGGCGCTCACGCCGTCAGGACCCTCCCCGGAGGTGATCCGGGGTCAGCCCGGCCATCCAATTCTGGCGCGGCGTCGCCATTACCTCACGCCGTCATGGCCGGACTTGATCCGGCCATCCACGTCTTCCCCCGCCGCGCCCAGCCCCAAGTCTTGGATCCCCGGGTCAAGCCCGGGGATGACGGTGTGAAGGTGGGGATGACGGTGTGAGGGCGGGGCGCGCGTGAACGAGGCGTCATGCGATCCCGGCTCGGCCTGCGGCCGTCCGGGATGACGTCACATGAGGGAGCCGTCTGACACGACCCGGCTGTCAGGGCAGCGCCAGCACCTGCTTCACATTATTGGCGTGCACCTCCTCATAGGGCGCGAAATAGGAGAGGTGGCCGGCGGCGATGTCCTCGGCGATGAAGGTGCTGAGGTCCTGGTCGGCGAAGGACATGACCGAGCGTGTGCGGATCAGCTTCTGCACGTAGCGGATCGTTGCGTCGATCAGCGAGGACCCGTAGCCGCCGGCCGCGATCACTTCCGGCGCCCCGTGATTGGGCAGGATGCGCTTGTAGCCCCAGCCGCGCACGCGCTTCAGCTCCTCCAAATGGACGGGCAGGCGCGCGGGCTCGGAGACATAGGTGATCGGCTCCTCCAGCGTGTCGCCGGCCAGCATGATGAACTCGTCCGGCAGCAGCAGGATCAGCCCGTCATGGCTGTGAATCTCCGCCGGCTCCAGGAGCACGCGCAGGCTGCCGACGGACAGCTCCGTCGGGCCGGTGATGATGCGGTTCGGCATGATGAGCGGGCGGATCGGCGGGTTGCCGCTCTCCAGCGCCGCGCGGTGCTCGGCCAGCGCCGCCTGCGTGCGGTCCAGCGCGATGATCTCGCAATCGGCGAACACCGCGTTGCCCGCCACATGATCGTCATGCCAGTGGCTGAGCACGACGCGGATCGAGGTCACGCCCGCGCGCTCCAGGGTCTCGCGCATCAGCCGGGCATGGGTGAGCGAGATATGCGTGTCGTAAAGCAGCGCCTCGGTGCCATCGACAATCGCGTAGACGCACACGCCGAGCGCATAGGCCCCGTCGTCCAGCCAGTTCGGTCCGGCCGAAAAGGCCCGCGCGCCCTCGATCCGCCCGTCATAGAAGGCGAAGAGGTTCGGATGGGGGCGCAGCACCTTGAGGGTCGAGCCGAGGGGAAGAAGCGCGGGGGAGGGGGCAGGCGGGGTCATCGTCATCCTTTGCATCGCCGGCGGGCGGGGGATCATTTCATCAGCCGGTGAAATGCGCTAGCGAGGGAGCGCGCCCCGACGGCGCGCGTCAGCCGAGGTTCTCCCATGATTGCCGTGAGTTCGTTCAAAGACCGTGCCGTGGCGCTGTTTGGCCTCGGCGGCTCGGGCCTCGCCACCGCCCGCGCGCTGATCGCCGGCGGGGCGCGGGTGACGGCCTTTGACGATTCGCCGGCCTCGGTGGAGAAGGCGGCGGCGGAGGGCATTGCGACCGGCGACCTGCGGGCGCTCGACTGGAGCGCCGTTGCCGCGCTGGTGCTGGCGCCGGGCGTGCCGCTGACCCATCCCGAACCGCATTGGAGCGTGACGCTGGCGCAGGGCGCGGGGGTGGAGGTCATCGGCGACATCGAGCTGTTCTGCCGCGAGCGGCGCCGCGCCGTGCGCCGTCCGCCCTTCGCGGCCATTACCGGCACCAATGGCAAGTCGACCACCACGGCGCTGCTGGCGCATCTGATGACGGTCGGCGGGCGCGATGCGCAGATCGGCGGCAATTTCGGCCCGGCCATTCTGGGGCTTGAACCCCCCAAGCAGGGCCGGGTCTATGTCATCGAGTGCTCGTCCTACCAGATCGACCTCGCGCCCAGCCTCGACCCGGCGGTCGGCATCCTGCTCAACCTCTCGCCCGATCATCTCGACCGCCACGGCACGATGGAGCATTACGCGGCGGTCAAGGAGCGACTGGTGGCGCAGGTCGAGGCCGGCGGCACGGCGGTGATCGGCGTCGACGATCCCTGGTGCCGCGCCATTGCCGACCGGGTGGAGGCGGCCGGGGGGCGTCATGTCGTGCGCATCTCCGTGCTCGAAAAGCTGGAGGACGGCATCTATCTCGACGGCACCGATCTCGTGGTGGCGGAAGGCGGGCGCACTGTCTTCACCCTGCCTCTCTCCGGCATCGGCTCGCTGCGCGGCAGCCACAACGCGCAGAACGCCGCCGCCGCTTTCGCCAGCGCCCGCGCGCTTGGCCTCGCCCCCGAGGTGATCGCGGTCGGCATCAAGAGCTTTCCGGGCCTTGCCCACCGCATGGAGCAGGTGCGGACCATCGGCAGCGTGCTGTTCGTCAACGATTCCAAGGCGACCAATGCGGATGCCGCCGAGCGCGCGCTAGTCTCCTTCGACAACATCTACTGGATCGCCGGCGGCAAGCCGAAGGAGGGCGGCATCGCCCCGCTCGCCCCGCTGTTTCCCCGCGTGAAAAAGGCTTACCTCATCGGCGTCGCGGCGGAGGATTTCGCGGCGACCCTGGGGGACGGCGTTCCCCACGAGATGAGCGGTACGCTCGAGGTGGCGGTGGCGAGCGCCGCGCGGGATGCCGCGAGCGCCGGGCTCGACCACGCGGTGGTGCTGCTCTCGCCGGCCTGCGCCAGCTTCGACCAGTTCCGCAATTTCGAGGTGCGGGGCGATGCTTTCCGCGATCTGGTGGCGGCGCTGCCGGGCGCGGTTTCTTCGTAAAGTCCGGCCGGGCCGGGGGGCGGCATTAAGGCGACGTCAACCTTAATCGTTCGATAGTCCGGGAAGCGTTTCTCCGGAGTAGTGCTACATGATCTCGCGTGCCGAACGGACGGTGGTGGGCGAATGGTGGTGGACCATTGATCGCCTGCTGCTCGGCGCGCTGGCCGCGCTGATGATCATCGGCATCGTGCTGGCGCTGGCGGCGAGCCCGCCGGTGGCGGCGCGTCTGGGCATCGCCGATCCGTTCCATTTCGTGAACCGGCAGGTGATGTTCCTCGTGCCGGCGCTCTGCGTCATGCTCGCGACCTCCTTCCTGTCGCCGCGCAACATCCGCCGGCTGTCGCTGGTGCTGTTCTTCCTGTTTCTCGGGCTGGTTTGCGCCACACTGGTGATCGGACCGGAGGTCAAGGGCGCCCGGCGCTGGCTGAACATCGCCAGCATCACGCTTCAGCCGTCCGAGTTCCTGAAGCCGAGCTTCGTCATCATCGCCGCCTGGCTGTTTTCCGAGAGCGTGCGCCGGCCGGAAATGCCCGGTCAGTTCCTCGCCATCGGTCTTCTCGCCATGGTGGTCACGCCGCTGGTGATGCAGCCGGATTTCGGCCAGACCATGCTGGTGTCGCTGGTGTGGGGTGGGCTGTTCTTCCTGGCAGGACTGCGGATGATCTGGGTGATCGGGCTCGGCGGCGTCGGCGCCTTCGGCCTGTTCGTTGCCTATACGATGGTGCCGCATGTGACCAAGCGCATCGACCGCTTTCTCGACCCGGAATCGGGCGACACCTACCAGATCGACATTGCCACCGACAGTTTCCTCAATGGCGGCTGGCTCGGCCAGGGGCCGGGTGAGGGCACCTACAAGAAGGTCCTGCCGGACGGGCATACCGACTTCATCTTTGCTGTTGCCGGCGAGGAGTTCGGCGCGGTGCTGTGCATGATGATCGCCGGCCTGTTCGCCTTCATCGTGCTGCGTTCGCTCCTGCGCGCGATGAATGACGAGGACCCCTTCGTGCGCTTCGCCATTGCCGGGCTCACCATGCTGTTCGGCCTGCAGTCCTGCATCAACATGATGGTCAATCTCCACATGATGCCGGCCAAGGGCATGACGCTGCCTTTCGTCTCCTATGGCGGTTCCTCGCTGCTGTCGCTGGCCTATGGCATGGGCATGTTGCTGGCGCTGACCCGGCGGCGGCCGCGCACGGCGACGCTGGCGGAACTGGAACGGCTCGCCACGCGCCTCGGCGCCGCTACGCCTCGGGCGGCGTGAGCGCGCCCATGGCCACCCCCCTTAAGCCGCACAAGCCGCTCGTCCTGCTCGCCGCCGGCGGCACCGGCGGTCATCTTTTCCCCGCCGAGGCGCTGGCCGGGGCGCTGCGGGCACGCGGGATCGAGGTCGATCTCGCCACCGACGAGCGGGCGGCGCGCTATGCCGAGCACTTTCCCGCGCGCCAGCTCCATGTGCTGCCGGCCGATACGGTGCGCGGCCGCTCGCCTTTGGCGCTGCTGCGCACCGGTCTGGCGCTCGCGCGCGGTCTGCTCAAGGGCTACCGGTTGATGCGGGAGCTGCGGCCCGCCGCGGTGGTCGGTTTCGGTGGCTATCCCACCGTGCCCCCGCTTCTGGCCGCGACGCTGGCGGGCCGTCCGACCCTCATCCACGAGGCCAATGCCGTGATGGGGCGAGCGAATGCCATGCTGGCAGGGCGGGTGACGGCCATCGCCACCGGCTATCCCGACATGTTCGGCGCCAAGCCGCCTCTTGCCGCCAAGGCCCATCACACAGGCAACCCAGTCCGCCCCGCGGTGATCGAGGCGGTAGCGCCCTATGAGGTCTCCGAGGAGGGCGCGCCGTTCCAGCTTGTCGTCTTCGGCGGCAGCCAGGGGGCACGGGTGATGAGCGACATCGTCCCTCCCGCCATCGCACTTCTCCCTCCCGTGCTGCGCGAGCGGCTGCGCATCAGCCAGCAGGCCCGCCCGGAGGACAGCGGCGCGGTCCGCGAGATCTATGCCAAGCTCGGCGTCCGGGCGGAGGTCGCCCCCTTCTTCCGCGATTTGCCGCTGCGCATGAGCCATGCCCATCTCGTCATCGCCCGCTCCGGCGCTTCGACGGTGGCGGAGCTGTGCGTCATCGGCCGCCCGTCCGTGCTTGTCCCGCTGCCCGGCGCCATCGACCAGGACCAGCTCGCCAATGCCACGGCGCTGACCAAGGCGGGTGGCGCGATGCTGGCGCGGCAGAGCGGTTTCACGCCGGACAGCCTTGCCGAAATCCTCACCGCGCTGATGCGCTCGCCCGCCCAGCTCTCCGGCATGGCGCAGAAGGCGCAGGCCATGGGACGGGCCGACGCTGCGGCGCGCCTTGCGGATCTGGTGATCCGCACGGCCGGCATTCAGGTTTGATCCCGTGGCCGGGCGGGGAACCATCGTCGGGATGACGCGGCAGCCCGCCTCGTCTATTCCTGCCCGCCCGAACGTTGCGCCTGCGCGGGCGAGGCCCGCAGGCCGAAGGAACATCGCATGAAGCTCCCGCTCTCACTCGGCCCCATCCATTTCGTCGGTATTGGCGGCATCGGCATGAGCGGCATCGCCGAGGTGCTGCACAATCTCGGCTACACGGTGCAGGGCTCCGATGTGGCGGAGAGCGCCAATGTGAAGCGCCTGACCGAGAAGGGCATCAAGGTGCTGATCGGCCATACGGCCGGCAATATCGAGGGGGCGGAGGTGCTGGTCGTCTCCTCGGCCATCAAGCGCGACAATCCCGAACTCGCCGCCGCGCGCGCCAAGCGACTGCCCGTGGTGCGTCGCGCCGAAATGCTGGCGGAGCTGATGCGGCTGAAAAGCTGCGTCGCCATTGCCGGCACCCATGGCAAGACCACCACGACCTCGCTGGTCGCCACCCTGCTCGACGCCGGCGGCTTCGATCCCACCGTCATCAATGGCGGCATCATCAACGCCTATGGCACCAATGCCCGGCTGGGGGATGGGGAGTGGATGGTGGTGGAGGCCGATGAGAGTGACGGGACGTTTTTGAAGCTGCCGGCCGAGGTGGCGATCGTCACCAATATCGACCCCGAGCATCTCGACCACTTCAAGACCTTCGAGGCGGTCCAGGCGGCGTTCCGCAGCTTCATCGACAATCTGCCCTTCTACGGTTTCGCGGTGATGTGCACCGACCATCCGGTGGTGCAGGATCTGGTCGGCCATGTCGAGGACCGCCGCGTCATCACCTATGGCGAAAATCCTCAAGCCGATGCGCGACTTATCGAGCTCGACCTGCGTGGCGGGGTGTGCCGTTTCGGTGTGATCTTCCGCGACCGCACCGGGGCGATCGTGCATGAGCTGCGCGATCTCGTCCTGCCCATGCCCGGTCGTCACAATGCGCTGAACGCCACCGCCGCCATTGCCGTGGCGCGCGAATTGGGGGCGAGCGACGACCAGATTCGCTCGGCCCTTGCCGGTTTCGGCGGGGTGAAGCGGCGCTTCACGCGGACCGGTGAGGTGGACGGTGTGTCCATCTTCGACGACTATGGCCACCATCCCGTCGAGATCGCCGCCGTGCTGCGCGCGGCGCGGGCGTCCACCGAGGCGCAGGTCATCGCCATCGTCCAGCCGCACCGCTACACGCGCCTGCAATCGCTGTTCGACCAGTTCGCCACCTGCTTCAACGACGCCGACCATGTGATCGTCGCCGATGTCTATGCGGCCGGCGAGGCGCCGATTCCCGGCATCGACCGCGATCATCTGGTGGAGGCGCTGCGCGCGCGCGGGCACCGCTCGGTCGTCGCCCTGGAAGCCCCGGACAAGCTCGCCGGGCTGGTGAAGGGGCTGGCGCGGCCGGGCGACTACGTCGTCTGCCTCGGCGCCGGCAACATCACGCAATGGGCCTATGCGCTGCCGGGCCAGCTTGAGGCGGGGCCGGCTTCGTGAGCTTCCCCGATATCACCACCGACCTCTCCGCCCGCCTGCCCGAGCTGCGCGGGCGGCTGATCGCCAATCAACCTCTGGCGGAACTGACCTGGTTTCGCGTCGGTGGCCCGGCGCAGATCCTGTTCACGCCCGCGGACGAGGCCGATCTCGCCTATTTCCTCGCGCGCCTGCCCGCCGACATCCCCGTCACGGTGATCGGCCTCGGCTCGAACCTCATCGTGCGCGATGGCGGCGTGGCCGGCGTGGTCATCCGGCTCGGGCGCGGCTTCAGCGAGATCGTCGTCGAGGACGGCCATCGTCTGCGCGCCGGCACGGCGGTGCCGGATGTGAAGCTCGCCCGCGCCGCTGCCGATGCCGGGATTGACGGGCTCGCCTTCTATCGCGGCATTCCCGGCGGGCTCGGCGGCGCGCTGCGGATGAATGCCGGCGCCCATGGCGGCGAGACGCGGGATTGCCTGATCGAGGCGCGGGCGGTGGACCGCGGCGGAGCGGTCCATGTGCTCTCCAACGCCGATTTCGGCTTCAGCTACCGCCATTCCGGCGTGCCGGCCGACTTGATCTTCACCAGCGCGCTCTATCAGGGCCGGCCCGGCGATCGCGCGGCGATCCTCGCCAAGATGGACAGGGTCACGCAGGCGCGCGAAGCATCCCAGCCGATCCGCGAGAAGACCGGCGGCTCCACCTTCAAGAATCCGCCCGGCCACAAGGCCTGGCAGCTTGTCGACGCCGCCGGCTGCCGCGGCCTGATGCGCGGGGCGGCGCAGGTGTCGCCGATGCACTGCAATTTCCTGATCAATACGGGCGGCGCCAGCGCCGCCGACATCGAGGGGCTCGGCGAGGACGTGCGCCGCCGCGTGAAGGAACTGTCCGGCGTCGAGCTGGAATGGGAAATCAAGCGAATCGGCATTCCGGCCTGAGAGGCGCCCCAGACTGACGCCCTTAAAGACTGACGCCTTACGGGCGCGAGGAGAAGACCATGTCTAAGCATGTTGCGGTCCTGTTGGGCGGCTGGTCGGCGGAGCGCGAGGTGTCCCTGCGCTCGGGAGAGGCCTGCGCCAAGGCGGCCGAGAGCGTGGGCTACCGCGTCTCGCGCGTCGATGTCGGGCGCGACATCGCGCAGGTGCTCACCGAACTGAAGCCGGACGTCGTTCTTAACGCCCTGCACGGCCCGTTCGGCGAGGACGGCACCATTCAGGGCGTGCTGGAAATCCTCGGCATCCCCTACAGCCATTCCGGCGTGCTCGCCTCGGCGCTGGCGATGGACAAGGCGCAGGCCAAGATCGTGCTGGCGGCCCACGGCGTGCCGGTGCCCCCTGGCCGCCTCGTCACCCGGGCGGAGGCCGCCAGGGCCCATGTGCTGCCGCGCCCCTATGTGCTGAAGCCGGTGCGGGAAGGCTCCTCGGTCGGCGTCTCCATCGTTAACGAAGACCAGGAGCACCCGCCGCAGGAACTGAATCGCCCCGACTGGCCGCATGGCGAACTGCTGATGGCCGAATCCTACATCCCCGGATTGGAGCTCACCTGCGCCGTTATGGGCGGCGAGCCGCTCGATGTGATCGAAATTCAATCCGCCGTAAGGTTCTATGATTACGAGGCAAAATACGCTCCGGGCGGATCCGTTCATATTCTTCCGGCCCGAATTTTACCGAATATTTACCAAAAGGTACGGATGCTAGCGGCTAGGGCGCATGAGGCGCTCGGCTGTCGGGGCATTAGCAGGGCCGATTTCCGCTACGACGACACGACCGGGGACGAATCCGGTCTGTTCTGTCTGGAGGTCAACACCCAACCCGGAATGACCGAGACCTCTCTCGTGCCCGAACTGGCTGCCCATGCGGGCCATTCGTTCGGTGAGCTTGTACGATGGATGGTGGAGGACGCTTCGCTCGACCGCTGACCCCCAGGCAGATTCCTGCCGGGGCCGGACGGACCAGCGCGGCCAAGGCGGATACGAGGCGGAACGGCTTTGATGGCCGGGCTTCCGCTCGGCTGTCGGCGACCACCGCGGCCGAGCGTGGGCGGGTGCGAATCATCGACCGCGCCATCATTGGCGGGCGTCGCTTCTTCGTCGGCCTGTCGGCCTCGCGGGCACTGAGCTGCGGCGCCGGCACCTGGCTGGTGGCGCTGCTGTTCGCCGGTACGGGCGCCTATGGCCTCCAGCAGGGCGGCCACATGCCGACCGCCATCGAGACCGCCCGCGACATGGCCGATTCGGCGGCCAACCTCGTCGGCTTCCGAATCGCCAATGTGAACCTCTCCGGCCAGAACCACGTCACGCCCGGCGACATCCTCGCCACGGCCGGCGTGAAGCCGACCTCTTCCCTTCTGTTCCTGGATGCCGAGGGCGCGCGTATGCGGCTCGAGGAACTCGCCTGGATCAAGCGCGCCACGGTGCAGAAGCTCTATCCCGACCGCCTCGACATTCAGGTGGTGGAACGCGAGGGCTTCGCCCTCTGGCAGAAAGACGGCAAGATCAATGTCATCGCCCGCGACGGCACCGTCATCGCGCCCTATTCCGACGACCCGCGCTATATCCGCCTGCCGGTCGTGGTCGGCGATGGCGCGGAGAGCCACGTCACCGAGATCGTCGACGCGCTCAGCCTCGTTCCCGGTGTGCGCGACCAGGTGCGCGCGGCGATCCGTGTCGCCGACCGGCGCTGGACGCTGAAGATGCGCAGTGGCATCGACGTGCGCCTGCCGGAAAAGGATGTTGTCGGGGCGCTTCAGGAACTGGCGGTGCTCGACCGCGACAAACAGTTGCTCACCCGCGACATCACGATCATCGATCTGCGCCTGGCCGACCGTGTGTCGGTGCGCCTGTCCGACGCCGCCTATGAGGCGCGTCAGGCCGAGCTGAAGGCACAGGCCAAGGCCAAGAAGGGGGGCAACACATGAGACCCCGCGCTCCCTTCGAGATCGCCCCCAAGATGCGCCCGCTGGCGCCGCGCCGCAGCGGCGTGGTCGGCGTGCTGGAGATCGGCACCTCCAAGATCGTCTGCATGATCGCCCGGCTGAAGCCGCGCGATGCCACGACCAGCCTGCGCCGTCGCACCCATTCGGTGGATGTGCTCGGCATCGGCCACACCTCGTCGCACGGCATCAAGGGCGGTGCGGTGATCGACATGGAGCGTGCCGAGCATGCGATCCGCCGCGCGGTCGATGCCGCCGAGCGCATGGCCGGCGCGCAGATCGCCTCCGTCGTCGTCTCGATGGCCGGGGGGCGCCTCGCCTCCGACCATTTCGTCGCCGAGGTCGACCTGCCCGAGCCCGCCGTCGCCGAGGGCGACATCCGCCGCGTGCTCGACGCCGCCTCGACCTTTGCGATCGGCGAGGGGCGCACCATTCTCCACGCGCTGCCGGTCGGCTACGCCATTGACGGCGTGTCCGGCATTGGCGAGCCGCGCGGCATGCTGGGGCGCCGGCTCGGCGTCGATCTTCATGTCATGACCGCCGAGGCGGCGGCGGTGCGCAATTTGCTGCTGTGCATCGAACGCTGCCATCTCGGCGTCGAGGCCATGGTCGCCGCACCCTATGCCGCGGCGCTGTCGACGCTGGCCGATGACGAGACCGAACTCGGCGTCACGCTGATCGATTTCGGCGCCGGCACCACCACGGTGGCGGTGGTCGAGAACGGCCATTGCGTGCATGTCGACGGCATCGCGGTGGGTGGCCAGCATGTCACCAACGACGTCGCGCGCGGTCTCTCCACCCGTCTGGCCGATGCCGAGCGGCTGAAAAGCCTGCATGGCGGCGTGACCGTGGTCGGCGCGGATGACCGGGAAATGCTGACTGTCCCGCCGATCGCGGACGATCATCACGACCTGCCGCGCGCCATTCCGAAGTCGCGCCTGCTCAAGATCATCCGCCCGCGCGTGGAGGAGATCACCGAGCTGCTGCGCGACCGGCTGATCACCTCCGGCCATGCCGCCGGCGCCGGTCGCCGCATCGTCCTCACCGGCGGCGCGGCGCAGCTCACCGGCCTTGCCGACATGGTGGCGAGCGTGATGGGCGGGCAGGTGCGCATCGGCCGCCCGCTGGGTATTTCGCGCCTGCCGGAGGCCGCGCGCGGCGCGCCCTTCGCGGTCGCCACCGGACTTCTCGTCTATCCGCAGGTTGCGGGGCTCGAACATTTCGAGGCCCGCCGCCGTCGGCTCTCCCATGGGGAATCGGACGGGTACTTCTCGCGCGTCGGGCATTGGCTTCGGGAGGCCTTCTGACGTGCTTCATTCAATCCGCGCCGGCGGAACCGGCACCACTGAGATCGAGACGGGATTCGAGCCCGCCGGCGTTTGGGGACAACAGAAATGACCATCAACCTTCAGGTTCCTGACATTCGTGAACTGCGTCCCCGGATCACCGTGTTCGGCGTCGGCGGTGCCGGTGGCAACGCCGTCAACAACATGATCACGGCCGGCCTGTCGGGTGTCGACTTCGTCGTCGCCAACACCGACGCGCAGGCGCTCACCCTCTCCAAGGCCGAGCGCATCGTGCAGATGGGCGTCGCCGTCACCGAGGGTCTCGGCGCCGGCTCGCAGCCGGAAGTCGGCCGCGCGGCGGCCGAGGAGGCGCTGGACGAGATCCGCGATCACCTCGCCGGCGCGCACATGGTCTTCATCACCGCCGGCATGGGCGGCGGCACCGGCACCGGTGCGGCCCCGGTCATCGCCCGCGCGGCCCGCGAACTCGGCATCCTCACCGTCGGCGTCGTGACCAAGCCCTTCCACTTCGAGGGCCAGCGCCGCATGCGCATCGGCGAGATGGGCATCAACGAGCTGCAGAAGGGCGTCGACACCCTCATCGTCATCCCGAACCAGAATCTGTTCCGGGTGGCCAATGAGAAGACCACCTTCGCCGACGCCTTCGCGATGGCCGACCAGGTGCTCTATTCGGGCGTTGCCTGCATCACCGACCTGATGGTCAAGGAAGGCCTGATCAACCTCGACTTCGCCGATGTCCGCGCCGTGATGCGCGAGATGGGCAAGGCGATGATGGGCACCGGCGAGGCTTCCGGCGAGCAGCGCGCGCTGCATGCCGCCGAGGCGGCGATCGCCAATCCGCTGCTCGACGAAGTGTCGATGCGCGGCGCCCGCGGCCTGCTGATCTCGATCACCGGCGGCAAGGACCTCACCCTGTTCGAGGTCGACGAGGCAGCGACCCGCATCCGCGAGGAAGTCGATCCCGACGCCAACATCATCCTCGGCGCGACCTTCGACGAGACGCTGGAAGGCCTCATCCGCGTGTCCGTGGTGGCCACCGGGATCGACCCGGCGGTCATTCCCGAGCAGATCCCGCACAGCCTGCACGGGCTGGCCGATCTCGGTGGCCGCAAGGTCTCCAACGCCGGCCGCGCCGCCGTCGAGGCGCGCCGCGATGCCGCCCTGCGCTCGGTCGCTTCCGCGCTCACCGAGGACCATGCGGCCTATGCCGATCACGGTTATGAGCCGACCTTCGCGGCCTCGTCGGGCAGCGACCATGTCTATGGCGAGCCCGATTACGCCCACCACGCTCCGGCTCCGGCCACCGCGATCGATGACGTGACCATCCGCCCGCTCGCGCCCAAGCCCCAGCTCTATGCCGAGCCGGAAGCCGAGCCGATGAACGAGGCGGCTTATGAGCACGAGACGCTTGAGCCCTTCATCCCGCCGCAGGCGGAGCGCCCGGAACTGCGCAGCCCGCGCATGCCGCGCGTGGAAGAGCTTCCCATGCCGGCGCAGAACCAGATCCGCGCCGCCCGCGGCGAGCCGATGGAGCACCATCACGCGGAAAAGAAGCGCATGACGCTGCTCCAGCGCCTCGCCAATGTCGGCCTCGGTCGTCATAGCGACGACGAGGAGATGGATCCCCCGGCGGAAATGCGCCCGGTGGTCCGCCGCGCCCCCGCGCCGCAGCCGGAGCAGCGCCCGCTCGCCGAGCGTCGCCCGGAAGCGTCCGAGTTCGCCAAGCGCCCGGCGGCTCGTCCGATGGACGCCCATGGCCGCCCGGCCGCCCGGCCGGCCGAGGATGACCATCTCGACATTCCGGCCTTCCTGCGCCGCCAGGGCTGACCGGACCGGCAAGTGTGACGGAGGCGGTCTGCCGCCTCTGTTACAAGGCCGATGATGCAATGCAGCGCCCGGGTCTCCTGCCCGGGCGCAATTCATTGATCGTAAACAAATTTCTGATGTGCTGCAGAAGCGACGGGACGGTAACAGACGGTAAGCAAGCGTGATTTGGCTCACCTCCGAGCCGCCGATATGTTGCCCACCAACGACAAGCCGCCGACACGGATTCGCCACTGAATCCTGAACCGGGGGTGCTTCTAAGTTGGCTTGGGGAATTGGGGGAGCGGATGGTGTATCGTGGTCCGCTCGCTGGGTCTGGGATGAATGCTGTAAGGCAGACGACCATTGGCGACGTCGTCACGCTTTCGGGCGTGGGCGTGCACTCCGGCAAAGAGGCGCGGTTGAGCCTGGCTCCCGCATCCGCCGATACCGGCATTCTTTTCCACCGTACCGATTCGTCCCAGTCTGTCCGCGCCTCCCGTCATGCCGTGCGTGGCAGCGATCTCGCCACTGTGCTCCGCGATGAAAGCGGCCCGGCCGTCTCCACGGTCGAGCATCTGATGGCCTGCTTCGCCGGCCTCGGCATCGATAACGCCCATGTCGAGATCGACGGTCCCGAAGTGCCGATCCTCGATGGCAGCGCGGGCGAATTTGTGGCGGCCATCGACCAGGTCGGTGTGGTAGATATCGCCGCCCCGCGCCGCTATCTGCGCGTGCTCAAGAAGATCCGCGTCGAGACCGAGCATGGTTTCGGCGAGCTTTCCCCCTATGATGCCGGCCTGCGGCTTGAGGTCGAGATCGACTTCGCCCACGCTGCGATCGGCCGCCAGCGTTACGCCGCGACGCTGTCGCCGGGTGTTTTCCGCAAGGAACTCGCTACCGCCCGCACCTTCGGCTTCGTCGCCGATGTGGAGCGTCTCTGGCAGGCGGGCTATGCGCTCGGTGCCTCGCTCGACAACACCATCTGCCTCGATGCCGACGGTGTTCTGAACACCACGGGCCTGCGTTTCGCCGACGAGTTCGTGCGGCACAAGGCGATGGATGCGGTGGGCGATCTCGCCATCAGCGGCCTGCCCCTGCTCGCCCGGTTCCGTTCCTACAAGGGCGGTCACAAGCTCAACTTCGCCGTGGTCGACGCCCTGCTGTCGGATCGCTCGGCCTATGAGGTCGTCGAGGCCGGGCTGGTGGATGCCAAGCTTCCGGCCGGTCGCAGCGTGCGCAGCAATGCCGGCCTCGTCGATGTGGCCGTTCCGGCCTACGCGCCGGAACTCTGAGCCACCGCCGGGTGCATTTATGCCCCTACGTGCGTTTCATCCGTCGATCGGTTGCCGCCGACAGGCCACTCGCCATAATCCGGACGGAAAGCGGCTATAGCGCACAGTGGCGCCCCGGCCGGCAGGCGACCAGATTGGGATCGAGAGTTGTGATGCGTCTTCTCAGCCACGTCCGTTCCGGCGGTTTCGCTCAAAACGATGCCCGCCCGGCGCGTGGACGGACCTCTGCTCTGTTTGCCGTGCGTCTGGTCGGGCTGGTGCTCGTCGGTGCCTCGCTCGCCGGCTGCGCCGGCATGTTCGATACCAAGGAAGAGACCATCTATCCCGACGTGCCGGCGGAGCAGCGCTACAACGAAGCGCTCACGCTGATGCAGAAGGAGGATTACGGCGAGGCGATCAAGCGTTTCGAGGATGTCGACCGGCAGCACCCCTATTCCGACTGGGCGCGCAAGTCGATGCTGATGATCGCCTATATCTATTACACGCAGGGCCAGTACGACGAGTGCGCGGGCGTTGCCAAACGCTATCTGGCGCTGCATCCCGGCTCGGCCGATGCGCCTTATGCGCAGTATCTCCTGGCCTCGTCCTATTTCGACCAGATCCCGGACATCTCGCGCGACCAGCAGCGCACCGAGCGCGCCATGGAGGCGCTCGACGAGATCGTGCGCAAATATCCCGAGACCGAATACGCCATCTCCGCCAAGAAGAAGCTTGAGGTCGCGCGCGACCAGCTTGCCGGCAAGGAGATGATGATCGGGCGCTATTATCTCGAACAGCGCAACTACGCCGGCGCGATCAACCGCTTCAAGGTGGTCGTCACGCGCTACCAGACCACGCGCCATGTCGAGGAGGCGCTCTACCGCCTGACCGAAGCCTATATGGCGCTTGGCGTGGTGAGCGAGGCGCAGACCTCCGCCGCCGTGCTCGGCTATAATTTCCCGGACAGTTCCTGGTACAAGGACGCCTATAAGCTTGTGCAGTCGCGTGGTGTGAACCCGCAGATGAACCAGAACTCCTGGATCGCCAAGGCTTTCAAGGGCCTTGGTCTCGGTTGAGCCCTGCGCGCCACAACAGCTGCGCATTGCTGCGAACAGAATAAGAACACCGGTGCGCGACGCGGCCTGACCTGCTAGAAGGCGGGTGTCGATCGCCCTTTCCGCGCGGATTCGTTCTGGAGCTCACGCATGCTGGCCGCCCTGTCGATCAGGGATATCGTCCTCATCGAGCGGCTTGACCTGAATTTTCAGCCGGGCCTCACCGTGCTCACGGGCGAGACCGGCGCCGGCAAGTCGATCCTGCTCGATGCCTTCACGCTGGCTCTTGGCGGGCGCGGTGATGGCTCGCTGGTGCGTCAGGGCGTGCCGCAGGGCCAGGTCACGGCCGAATTCGACCTTCCACCCGATCATCCCGTCCGCGCCGTGCTGGCCGAGGCCGGCATCGACGATGATGGCGCGCTGGTGCTGCGCCGCGTGCAGCATGCGGATGGACGCACGCGCGCCTTCGTCAACGACCAGTCGGTGAGCGCGCAGATGCTGCGCCAGCTCGGGCGGCGGCTGGTGGAGATCCATGGCCAGCATGACGACCGGGCGCTGATCGACCCCGCGTCGCATCGCGTGCTGCTCGATGCCTTTGGCGGTCTGACGAGCCTTGCCGAGGAGGTGAGCGGGCTTTGGCGTCACTGGCGCGCGGCGCGGCGGGAGGCTGAAAAAGAGAAAGCGCGGCTGGACGAGGCGGCGAAAGAGGCCGACTTCATCCGCCATTCGCTCGACGAACTCACTGTTCTTGCTGCAGAAATCGGCGAAGAGGAGCGCCTCGCCACGCGCCGTTCGGAGATGATGCGGTTTGAGAAGATCGCGACCGATCTTTCCGATGCGCAGGACGCGGTGGGCGGGCCGAACTCGCCGATTCCCGCCCTTGCGGCGGCGGTGCGCCGGCTGGAGCGGCGGGCGGGCGAGGTGGAATCGCTGGTGCGCCCGGCCGTCGAGGCGATCGACGCGGCGCTTAACGCCTTGGAAATGGCCAGGTCTCACCTCGAATCGGCGCTGCGGGAGGCGGATTTCGATCCCCATGAGCTGGAGCGGATCGAGGAGCGGCTGTTCGCCCTGCGCGCCGCCGCGCGGAAATTCTCCTGCATCGCCGATGACCTGCCGGCGGTCGCCGCGCGTTTCGCCGACCAGCTCGACGCCCTCGACCATGGTGCGCAACGCCTTGATGCGCTTGAGAAAACCGCCACGCAGGCGGAGGCCGCCTATCGCGCGAGCGCCCGCGAGCTCTCCGCCCGCCGGCGCGTGGCGGCCACCGCGCTCGACGCGGCGGTGAACGCGGAACTGCCGCCGCTGAAGCTGGAACGGGCCCGTTTCATCACGGAGTGTCAGGCCGATGAGGTGGACGGTCAGGCCGATGGGTACGACCGGATCGAGTTCTGGGTGCAGACCAATCCGGGCACGCGGCCCGGCCCGATGATGAAGGTCGCCTCGGGCGGCGAGCTTGCCCGCTTCCTGCTCGCGCTCAAGGTGGTGCTGGCCGACAAGGGCTCGGCGCCGACCCTCGTCTTCGACGAAATCGACACCGGCGTCGGCGGCGCGGTGGCGGACGCCATCGGCGCGCGGCTGGCCCGGCTCGGCGGGCGGGTGCAGGTGGTCGCCGTCACCCATGCCCCGCAGGTCGCCGCGCGCGCCGGCAATCATTTCCGCATCGCCAAGGAAATGGTCGCCGAGCATGACCGGGTGGCGACCCGCGTCGCCCCGCTCGCCCCCGATCACCGCCGCGAGGAAATCGCCCGCATGCTGTCCGGCGCCGAAGTCACGGCGGAAGCGCGGGCGGCGGCGGACCGGCTGCTCTCCACCGCCGAATCCGCTAGAAACCCGGCATGACATCGCGTGACAGCCTGCCCCCCACCGAGACGCTGACCGCCGATGAGGCGGCGAGCGAACATGCACGGCTCGGCGAGGAGATCGCCGGCCATGACCGGCGCTATTATCAGGACGACGCCCCCACCGTCTCGGACGCCGATTACGACGCGCTGCGCCGGCGCTATGAGGCGATCGAGGCGCAGTTTCCCGAGCTGAGAGGGATCGACAGCCTCTCGCAGAAAGTCGGCGCCGCGCCCTCGGCAAAATTCGCCAAGGTACGCCACCGCGTGCCGATGCTCTCGCTCGGCAATGCCTTTGCCGATGAGGATGTGGAGGAGTTCGTCGCCCGCATCCGCCGCTTCCTCGGCCTACCCGTGGACGAGCCGATTGCCCTGACCGCCGAGCCGAAGATCGACGGCCTGTCCTGCTCGCTGCGCTATGAGAGCGGCGTCTTCATGCAGGCGGCAACGCGCGGCGACGGTTTCGAGGGCGAGGACGTCACCGCCAATGTGCGCACCATCGCCGAGATCCCGCAGCGCCTCGCCGGCGACGACGTGCCGGACATCTTCGAGGTGCGCGGCGAGGTCTATATGGGCCATGCCGATTTCGCGGCGCTGAATGCGCGGCAGGAGGCGGCGGGCAAGCCGCTCTTTGCCAATCCGCGCAACGCGGCGGCCGGCAGCCTGCGCCAGCTCGACCCCAAGATCACGGAAAGCCGCCCGCTGAAATTCTTCGCCTATGCCTGGGGCGAGGTCAGCGACGCGGGACTTCCCGCCGACACCCAGTTCGGCGTCATCGAGGCCTTTGCCCGCTGGGGCCTGCCGACCAATCCGCTCACCGTGCTGTGCACCTCTGCCGAAGAATTGCTCGCCCATTACCGCCGCATCGGCGAGGGCCGGGCGAGCCTCGGCTACGACATAGACGGCGTGGTCTACAAGGTGGACAGCCTCGCGCTCCAGCAGCGGCTTGGCTTCGTCTCGCGCAGCCCACGCTGGGCCATCGCCCATAAATTCCCCGCCGAAAAGGCGGTCACAAAGCTTGAGCGGATCGAGATCCAGGTCGGGCGCACCGGCGCGCTCACCCCGGTCGCCAAGCTCACGCCGATCACCGTTGGCGGCGTCGTCGTGGCGAACGCCTCGCTGCACAATGAGGACTATATTCGCGGCATTGGCGGCAAGGGTGAGCCGATCCGCGGCGGGATCGACATTCGCGAGGGCGACTGGGTGACGATCCAGCGCGCTGGCGACGTGATCCCGCAGGTGGTGGACGTGGTGCTGGAGCGCCGCCCGGCCGAGGCGAAGCCCTATGCCTTCCCGACCCTCTGCCCGGCCTGCGGCTCGCATGCCGTGCGCGAGGAGGGCGAGGTGGTGCGCCGCTGCACCGGCGGGCTGATCTGCCCGGCGCAGGCGGTGGAGCGCATCCGCCATTTCGTCGCCCGCGATGCCTTCGACATTGAGGGGCTGGGCGAGAAGCAGGTTCAGGCTTTCCATGACTGGGGGCTGGTGAAGCAGCCCGCCGACATCTTCACGCTGGAAGCGCGCGATTCCGCGCCGGGCGCGCTGACCCGGCTGAAGAATCGCGAGGGCTGGGGCGACACCTCCACCAAGAATCTGTTCGCCGCGATTGAGACCCGCCGCCGCGTGCCGGTGAACCGCTTTCTCTATGCGCTGGGCATTCGCCATGTCGGGGAAACCAATGCCAAGCGGCTGATGCGGCATTTCGCGACCATCGAGGCGCTGCGCGAGACGGCACTCGCCGCCATCATGCCCGGCGCGGAGCATCCCAAGGGCAATGAGCCCTGGGCCGAGATCGTCGGCATCGAGGGCATCGGCGCGGTGGTGGCCGAGGCGGTGGTGGATTTCTTCCAGGAGCCGAACAACCAGGCCGCGCTCGCCGCGCTGCTGGAATATGTGACGCCCGAGCCGATGGAGGCGGTGTCTGCCGCCAGCGCGGTCGCCGGCAAGACCGTGGTGTTCACCGGGGCGCTGGAAAAGATGACCCGCGACGAGGCGAAAGCCATGGCCGAGCGGCTGGGGGCGAAGGTCGCCGGCTCGGTCTCGAAGAAGACCGATTATGTGGTGGCGGGGACCGATGCTGGCTCCAAGCTCGCCAAGGCGCGCGACCTTGGCGTCGGCGTGCTGACCGAGGATGAGTGGCTGGCGCTGGCGGGTGCCGGCTGAGCGACAATTTTCAACACGCAGCCCATCGGGAGCCCGAGATGAGCGACACGGCCCTGCTGATCATCGATTTGCAGAACGATTACTTCCCCGAGGGGCGCTATCCGCTGGTCGGCATCGAGGCGGCGGCGGCGAAGGCCGGCGACCTGCTCGCCACGGCGCGGCAGGCGGGCGTGCCGGTCGTCCATGTGCGCCATGAAATGGCGGGCGAGGACGCCCCGTTCTTCGCGCGCGGCACGGCGGGGGCCGACATTCATCCCCGTCTCGCCCCGCTGGACGGGGAGACGGTGGTGGTGAAGGAGGAGGTCAACGCCTTCCTGCGCACCGATCTCGACCGGCTGCTGCGCGAACGGGGCATTGCGCGCCTCGTGATCGCCGGCGCCATGAGCCATATGTGCGTGGATGCGGCGAGCCGGGCGGCGCTCGATCTCGGCTATGAGGTGACGCTGGCGCATGACGCGACCGCGACGCTCGATCTGGCCTTTGGCGGGACCGATGTGCCGGCGGCAAACGTGCAGGCGGCGTTGATGGCGGCGCTGGAATTTGCCGGGGCCAAGGTGGTGCCGACGGCGGATGCGGCGGCCGTGCTGCGCGGCTGATCAGGCGGGCGGCGCCCGGCGGCAAATCGGGTCGGCAGGAATCTGGTTGGCGGAAATCGGGTAGGCCGGAAAATCGGCAAAAAAGAGGGCCGCCGCGGGGGGAACGCGACGGCCCTTGCTGATGGCGCGCGACGGTCAGAGGCGTCCGGTCAGCATCATTACGATCAGGATCACCAGAAGAACGGTGACGATACCGCTCGGCCCATAGCCCCAGGAGCGGCTGTAGCCCCAGTTCGGCAGGGCGCCGACAAGTATCAGGATAAGAATTACAATCAGGATGGTGGTCATCTCGGCGTCTCCGTCTGCCCCGTCACATTGGTCGGGGGAGTAACGCCACTGCGAGATGATGGTTCCATTGAACCATCATCAATTGAATAGTCGCCGTCAGGCGCCCAGCGGGGCGGTCGCCGCGTAAAGCCAGGCGCGGGTGGGGGCGTCGACCAGAGGGCCGATCTCGGCGAAGACGCGGGCGTGATAGGCGTCGAGCCAGGCGCGCTCCTCGGCGGTGAGCAGCGCCGGCTCGATCACCCGCCGGTCGAACGGGGCGAGGGTCAGCGTCTCGAAGCCGAGCAGCGCGCGCTCGGCGCCGGCCGGGGCGGGGGCCTCGGTGACGATTTCCAGATTTTCCAGCCGGATGCCATAGCCGCCGGTCTTGTAGTAGCCGGGCTCGTTGGAGAGCACCATGCCGGGGACGAGCGCCACCGTGCCGACCTTGGAGATGCGGGCCGGGCCCTCATGCACCGAGAGATAGGCGCCGACGCCATGGCCGGTGCCGTGGTCGAAATCCAGCCCCGCCGCCCACAGGAACTGCCGGGCGAAGCTGTCGAGCTGGGCGCCGGAGCTGCCAGCGGGGAATACCGCGCGGGCAATCGCGGCATGGCCCTTCAGCACGCGGGTGAAACGGTCGCGCATCTCGTCGCTCGGCGTGCCGACGATGAGGGTGCGGGTCACATCGGTGGTGCCGTCCTCATATTGCGCGCCGGAATCGATGAGAAACAGTTCGTCCGTGCCGATGCGCCGGTTGGTCGCCTCGGTGACGCGGTAATGCACGATCGCGCCATTGGGGCCGGCGCCGGAAATGGAGGGGAAGGACACGTCCTTCAGCGCGCCGGTGTCGCGGCGGAAGGTTTCCAGCGCCGCCACCGCGTCGATCTCGGTGAGCGTGCCCTTGGGCGCCTCGCTGTCGAACCAGCACAGGAAGCGGGCGAGCGCGGCGCCGTCGCGTTTGTGTGCGGCGCGCATGCCGGCCAGCTCGGCGGGGTTCTTGGCCGCCTGCATCAGCGCGACCGGGCTCGGGCCGGAGGAAACCTTGCCGCCGGCCGCCTCGATGCGCGCGGCGAGCTGCGCCGGGGCGGTCGCCTGATCGAGCCGGAGGGTGGCGCCGCCGGCGGCGATCAGCTCGATGCCGCGCTCGAACAGCGCCGGCTCGAAGATCTCGGCTTCCGCGCCGAGCGCGTCGCGCACCGCGTTGGAGAGCTTGCGCCCGTCGATGAACAGCGAGGGGCGGCCCTCGCGCGGCACGATCGCCCAGGCCAGCGGCAGCGGCGTGAAGGAGACATCGGCGCCGCGGATGTTGAAGCTCCAGGCGACCGCGTGCGGATCGGACAGGATGGTGGCGTCGAGCTTCTGGGCGGCGAGGGCGGCGCGGATGCGGGCGAGCTTGTCGGCGCTGGTCTCGCCGGCCAGCGCCGGATCGCGCAGGGTGACGGCACCGACGGGGGCGGCGGGGCGGTCGGCCCATATGGCGTCGACCGGATTGCTGTCGACCGCGACCAGCGTGCCCTGCGCCGAGGCGACCGCGCGGCGCAGCTTCTCCAGCCCGTCCACCGTGATCAGCCAGGGATCGTAGCCGAGATGCCCGCCGGCCGGCAGATGGGTCTCGATCCAGCGTTCCGCCGTGGTCTGCGCTAGCGGCACCACCTCGTAGGAGGCGGTGTCGACCTGCTGGGCGGCCTGCAGCGTGTAGCGCCCGTCCACCACGATGGCGGCGGCGTCCGCCAGCACCACCGCGACGCCGGCCGAGCCGGTGAAGCCGGTCAGGAAGGCGAGGCGCTCGTCGCAGGGCGGGACATATTCGTTCTGGTGGGCGTCGGCGCGCGGGACGATGAAGCCGTCGAGCCCGCGCCGCGCCAGCTCCGCGCGCAACAGGCGCAGCCGCTCGGTGCCCAGAGCGGGGGCGGCGGGGGCATCGAAGGACTGGAAGCGGGCTTCGAACATGGCGGGCACTCGGCAGGCGGGGACAGGTGGGCGAGGAGGGGCGGGCGACGGGTGGACGCAGTCTACTGGCGGGCGGCGATGCCCCGGCCGGCATCGACCAGCGACTTGGCGCCGAAGGCGACGAACATCACGCCCACCACGCGGGTGATGGCGAGGCCATGGCGCTGGAACAGGCGGCGCACCGGCGAGAGCCCGGCCGCCCAGATGAGGATGATGTCGGCGATGATGAAGCCGACCAGCGCGGCGCCGAGCAGCTGCGGCGCGGCTTCCCAGGTGAGGCCGGAGGCATAGCTCGCGGTCAGCGCGGTGAACATCGACACCGAGACCGGATAGGCCTTCGGGTTGGTCAGGCCGAACAGGATGCCGGTGATCAGCGGCCGGCTGGAGCCGACCGAGCCGTCGCTGCCGCCGCGCGCGCGGATCGCCTTCACCCCGAGATAGCAGAGGTAAAGCCCGCAGCCGATGCCGAGCAGGTCGAACAATGCCGGCCCGAGCTGGTTCACCCCGATGATCGCGGCGAGCGCCAGCGCGGTCCAGAACAGGTCGCCGATCAGATGGCCGCCGACGAAGCGGGCGCCGGCCGGGCGCCCATGCACCGCCGCCAGCGAGAACAGCGCCAGGAAAGCAGGGCCGGGCATAAGTACATAAAACGCGCCCGCGAGGGCCGTCATGAGGTAAAGGCCGTAGGACATGGATGGGAGACCGGCTGGACGGATGGGAGAGATTGCACCAGCATCACGGGCAACGCCGGTGGCGTCAATCGGCGCTTGGGCGGGGGGTGCGGGCCGTGGGATGACCATGCCAGCTCGGTGGTGGCGCAATGGCGTGTGGCGCCTCGGCTATGGGGCGATGCTGCTATGGCTCATCCTGGCCGTCTGCACGGTACCCCTGGCGCCCGCCGTGGCCCAGCTCCCGCCGCTGCGGGTCGGCGCGACTCTTTCCAACAAGCCATGGCAGTTCCGCAGCCCGGAGGGCGCGGTGATCGGCTTCGAGGCCGATCTGGTGCGCGAGATCGCCGCCGGCCTTGGACGGCCGCTGGTGATCGAGAATTTCCAGTTCAGCGACATGCTCGCCGCGCTGACGGAGGGGCGGATCGACATCGCCATGTCCTCCATCAGCATCACGCCGGAACGGCGCGAACGCTTCGACTTCACCCAGCCTTATTATCTGACGACGCAGGCCCTGGTGGTGATGCGGGGCTCGTCCATCCGCTCGCTGGCCGATCTCAGGCACCGCACCGTCAGCGTCATTCCCGAGACCACCAGCGACCAGTGGGTGACGGCCAATCGCGAGCTCTACCGGATCGGCGAGGTGCGCCATGTCCGCGGTCTCGACGAGGGGCTGGATGAACTGACCCATCGCCGCGTCGACGCGCATATCGGCGACATGCCGGCGCTGCTGTACCGGCTGCTCGGCCGCAACGACCTCGCCGTGGTGGCGCGCCTGGGCACGCGGGAGAACTATGGATTGATGCTCGCCAAGGGCTCGCCGCTGACCCAGCCGATCGATGACATGATCGCGGCGCTGAAGCGGAACGGCACGCTGGCGCGGATTCACCAGACCTGGTTCGGCAGCCCGCCGGAGCCCGGCTCGCCGGTGACGCAGGTGCTGCCCCGCCCGTGAGAGGGCGCGCGGCGTGGATGAAAAAAGCGGGGGATGGCGGCTGATTCGTCGCCGCCCTCGCCAAACGGGCATGGCGATGCCATTTTGTTCTTCCAAGAATCATCTGCCATGACTGTGAGCGGGCCTTTGGCCGATCCCCGGAACACGCCGGACGACGACGCGTTCGACATCCCCTTCGACCTGCCGGCCCGTGTGGATGCACCCGCGCCGAAGCCGGGCGGCATTGCCGCGCGCGCGGCGGCGCTGGCCGGTCCCAGCCGACCCGCGAGCAGCGGCGTCTATCTCGACGGGCTGAACCCCGAGCAGCGCGCCGCGGTCGAGGCGACCGACGGGCCGGTGCTCGTGCTGGCCGGCGCCGGCACCGGCAAGACCCGCGTGCTCACCACCCGCATCGCCCATATCCTCTCGCTCGGCCTTGCCTGGCCCTCGCAGATCCTCGCCGTGACCTTCACCAACAAGGCCGCGCGCGAGATGAAGGAGCGCATCGGCGCCATGGTCGGCGAGCAGGTGGAGGGGATGCCCTGGCTCGGCACCTTCCACTCCATCGGCGTGCGCATGCTGCGCCGCCATTCGGAACTGGTGGGGCTGCGCTCCGGCTTCACCATCCTCGATACCGACGACCAGATCCGGCTGTTGAAGCAGTTGCTTCAGGCGGAGGCCATCGACGAGAAGCGGTGGCCGGCGCGGCTGCTCGCCAACACCATCGACGGCTGGAAGAATCGCGGTCTGTCGCCCGACAAGGTCTCGGCCGGCGAGGGCGCGGCCTTTGCCAATGGGCGCGGGCAGAAGCTCTATGCCGCCTATCAGGCGCGGCTCAAATCGCTCAACGCGGTCGATTTCGGCGATCTCCTGCTCGAGAGCATCCGCCTGCTGCGCGAGAACCCGGACGTGCTGGCGGAGTATCACAAGCGTTTCCGCTACATTCTGGTCGACGAATATCAGGACACCAATGTCGCCCAGTATCTGTGGCTGCGGCTGCTGGCGCAGGGCTCGCGCAATGTGTGCTGCGTCGGCGATGACGACCAGTCGATCTATGGCTGGCGCGGCGCCGAGGTGGACAACATCCTGCGCTTCGAGAGCGATTTCCCCGGCGCCACCGTGGTGCGGCTGGAGCGCAATTACCGCTCCGACGGGCATATTCTCGGCGCCGCCGGCCACCTCATCGCCCATAATGAGGGCCGGCTCGGCAAGACGCTGTTCTCGGAGGGCCAGTCTGGCGAGAAGGTGACGGTGACCGGCGCCTGGGACAGCCAGGAAGAGGCCCGCGCCATTGGCGAGGAAATCGAGCAGCTCCAGCGCAAGGACCACGCGCTCAACCAGGTCGCCATTCTCGTGCGCGCCTCGTTTCAGATGCGCGAGTTTGAAGACCGCTTCGTCACGCTGGGACTGAACTACCGCGTCATTGGCGGCCCGCGCTTTTATGAGCGGGCGGAAATCCGCGACGCACTGGCCTATCTGCGGGTCATCGCCTCGCCCTCCGACGACCTCGCCTTCGAGCGCATCGTCAATGTGCCCAAGCGCGGGCTGGGCGACGCGGCGCTGCGGCAGATCCACGACCATGCCCGCGCCGCGCAACTGCCGCTGATCGAGGCGGCGCGCGAACTGGTGGCCAGCGAGGAGCTGAAGCCCAAGGTGCGGCTCACGCTGCGCGACCTGGTCGGCGCGTTTGATCGCTGGCGCACGCAGATGGCGAGCCTGCCGCAGCACGAACTCGCCGAGATCGTGCTGGATGAGAGCGGCTATACCGAGATGTGGCAGAAGGACCGCTCGGCGGACGCGGCCGGGCGGCTCGACAACCTCAAGGAACTGGTGCGTTCCATGGAGGCGTTCGAGAACCTCGTCGGCTTCCTCGAACACATCTCGCTGGTGATGGACGCGGAAGGCGCCGCCGGGCAGGATGCCGTCAACATCATGACGTTGCATTCGGCCAAGGGGCTGGAATTCGACACCGTGTTCCTGCCGGGCTGGGAAGAAGGCGTGTTCCCCAACCAGCGCGCGCTCGACGAGCAGGGCCGCGCCGGGCTGGAGGAGGAGCGCCGCCTCGCCTATGTCGGCCTCACCCGCGCGCGCAAGCGCGCCAAGGTGTTCTTCGCCTCCAACCGGCGCATCCATGGCCTGTGGCAATCGGCCGTGCCGAGCCGCTTCCTCGACGAATTGTCGGAGAAGGATGTGGAGGTGACGGAATCGCGCGGCGGCTCCGGCTGGGGCGGTGGGCAGGGCTCGGGGCGCTATGGCTATGGCCCGAGCCGCTTCGACGAGGCGCAGAGCTTCGGCTCCTCCTATTCCACGCCCGGCTGGCAGCGCGCGCAGAACGCCGCCCGCACCAGCGGGAGCGGGGGCACGTCAGGTGGGGGCACGTCAGGTGGGGGCACGTCGGGCGGTTTTTCGGGCGGCGGTTTTTCGGGCGGGCGCGATGCCGGCGGCTTCGACAACCGGCCGGCGCGCTTTGCCGCCAACACCGCGGCGCGCGGCAGCCGGATCATCGAGGGCGAGCTGATCGCCAAATCCACCGGCTCGCCGGCCCGCTTCGGTCTCGGCGAGCGGGTGTTCCACCAGAAGTTCGGCTATGGCGAGGTGGTGGCGGTGGAAGGCAACAAGCTCACCGTCCAGTTCGACAAGGCCGGCGAGAAGAAGGTGGTGGACAGCTTCGTGCAGGCGGCCTGAGGGGCTGGCAATCGCCGCCTCGCGGCAAAGCTCATGATGTGAAAAGCCGCTAGGCCCGGTTGGGTGCCATGCTGACCAATAGTCGGGACATCAAGCGGCGACTGGAAGGCGAGGGGTGGTTGCTTGACCGCACCAAGGGCTCGCACCACGTCTTCCGCAATCCGTCCAACGGGGCGATAATCGTTCTGCCTCATCCAAGAAGGATCTGGGGCAGGGGCTGGTGCGCGCCATCTACAAGGCGGCGGGCTGGATGATCGACTGAGCGAAAGGCCCATGTCTCATTACATCGCCATTATCGAGGACGCCGGCCCGGACCATGCGGCCGGGGTGTGGTTTCCCGATTTGCCAGGCTGTTTTTCGGCCGGAGAGGATGTGGATGCGGCGCTGCTCAACGCCGAGGACGCGCTGATCGCCTTTGCCGAGGCGCTGGCGGCGCAGGGACGGGCGTTGCCATCGGCCCGCAGCCTTGCCGCCCTGAGGGACGATCCGGCGCTGGCCGACGATCTGTCCCACCACATGGTGGCGCTGGTGCCTTTCCGTGCCGAAGCGGTGGCGGCCGCCGAATAGGGGCTCTGGCATTCCGCCGCGCCCTCGCTTACAGAGCGCCATTCTGCCCGCCACGCGAGGAGTGCCATGCTCGAAGGATTGCCGCCCAACGGGGCCTCGCATGTGATGCGGCTCGACGCGCCTGAAGATACCGCGCGGACGCTCGCGGAATTTCTCGGCGAGAGCTTCGACCCGGCCGAGGTGGCCACCAGCGCCTTCGAGATCGAGAATGTCGCGGAAGGCTCGGGCTGGGCGGTCGAGGTCTATTTCGGCGAGCCGCCGGATGAGGAGATGGTGCGCGAGCTGGTCGCCGTGGTGGCGCCGGACCTCGCCCCGCTGGCGGTGTTCGCCACGCTCGACAAGAAGGACTGGGTCGCCGCCTCGCTGGAGGGGCTGGCGCCGGTGGCGATCGGGCGGTTCGTGGTGCACGGCTCGCATGATCGCGCCGTGGTCGGTCCGAACCAGATTGGCATCGAGATCGAGGCGGCGCTGGCCTTCGGCACCGGCCATCACGGCACCACCAAGGGCTGCCTTGCCGCCATCGACGCTTTCGGCAAGAAGCGCCGGCCCGCCCGCACGCTGGATGTCGGCACCGGCACGGGCGTTCTGGCGATGGCGGCGGCGCGGCTGTTCCATGCGCCGGTGCTGGCCAGCGACATCGACCGCGTGGCGGTGGCCACCGCCCGCGCCAATGCCCGCGCCAACCGGGCGGCGCCGGAGATCACCTTCCTGCACGCGCCGGGGCTCGGGGCCGGGGACTTCCGGCGCGCCGGGCCCTATGACCTGATCCTCGCCAACATCTTGCTGGCGCCGCTGAAGCTGATCGCCCGCCCGCTGGCGCGGCTGGTGGCGCCGGGCGGCACGGTGGTGCTGTCGGGGCTGCTGCCCTCGCACGCCAATGCCGCGCTCGCCGCCTATCGCGCGCAGGGGCTGCATCTGGTGCGCAAGCGGACCATCGAGGGCTGGGTGGCGCTGGAACTCACCGCCAGCGCGGGACGCCCGCGCCGACGCTGAGCGAAACCCGTCCGCTCAGGCGGGGTATCGGTTCACGAAAGCCGGATCGGCATGTTGACCGGGCGGCCGAGGCCTTCCGGCTGCGGCAGGGCGCCATGCGCCGCCTTCATCAGCGCGAGGCGCTCCAGTACCTCGTCCGGGAAGGGCGCGACGCGCCGGCTGCCGGGCTCGACATGCTGGGCGATCTGCTCGCAGGTCGCCGCCGTCCAGCCCTCGCCGGCATGGTGCAGCTCCTGGAACAGATGCATGCGCTTCTCGTCGTAATTGATCAGCCGCAGGGTGATGCGGACCTGATCGCCGACCCGCAGCGCCCGTTCGAAACGCTGATGGGCTTCCATGGTGAAGAAGGAGGCTGGCGCGCGCGTGGTCAGATGCGGGCCGAGGCCTACCAGGAACACGGCCTCGTCCACCGCCTGCTCGAACAGCAGGGTGTAATAGGTCGAATGCAGATGCCCGTTGTGGTCCACCCAGTTCGGCTCGACCGTCATGACGGAGGAGACGAAGGGGGCAAAAAACACGGGTTCGAAGTCGATCCCGTCCAGCATGACACGATCCCCGACAAGCAAGCGACGTTTGCGCTGCCTTATTGACAAGCATTCTGCCGACTTTCAGGGCATTCGTCACCTGCCCTCGTGGCGATTGAATGACTGAAATCTTGCGATCTCGGGGTTTTTGCGCGTAACCCGGACGAATCGCGTCCCGTCGGCGGCTCACACGGAGCGTGGATGGGGTATAAGCCGTCACCGGCGCCGGGAAAACGAGCACGGGCAGCCGCAGGAGGACGAGATGGCACAGATGCTGGACGAGCGGACCCGCGAGCCGGCGGCGGATGAGGCGGTCCGGGCGGTAATTGCCGGTCTCGCCAGCCATTTCGGCGATCGCCTGGCCACCGGGCGGGCGATCCGCGAGCAGCATGCCAACACCGTGACCTGGCTGGCCAATGAGGCGCCGGATGCGGTGGTGTTCGCGGAAAGCGCGGAGGATGTTCAAATTGTCGTGCGCGCCTGCGCCAAGGCGGGCGTGCCGGTCATCGCCTTCGGCACCGGCTCCTCGCTGGAGGGGCAGGTGAACGCCCCGCTCGGCGGCATCTCGATCGATCTGTCGCGGATGAACCGGGTGCTGTCCGTTCACCCGGAAGACCTCGACTGCGTGGTCGAGCCGGGCGTGACGCGCAAGCAGCTCAACGACCATCTGCGCGATGCCGGCCTGTTCTTTCCCATCGATCCCGGCGCGGATGCCTCGCTGGGCGGCATGGCCTCGACCCGCGCCTCCGGTACCAATGCGGTGCGCTACGGCACGATGAAGGACAATGTGATCGCGCTCACCGCCGTGCTGGCCAATGGCGAGATCATCACCACGGCGCGGCGGGCGCGCAAATCCGCGGCGGGCTACGACCTTACCCGCCTGTTCGTCGGGGCGGAGGGCACGCTCGGCATCATCACCAGCCTGACGCTGAAGCTCTCCGGCATTCCCGAGGCGATCTCGGCCGGGGTGTGCGCCTTCCCGACCATCCGCGCCGCCTGCGACGCGGTGATCCTCACTATTCAGTCCGGCCTGCCGGTGGCGCGTATCGAACTGCTCGACGAGGTGCAGGTGAAGGCGTGCAACGCCTATTCCAAGCTGAACCTTGCCGAACAGCCGACCCTGTTCGTCGAGTTTCACGGCACCGAGGCGAGCGTGCATGAGCAGGCCGAGCGTTTCGGCGAGATCGCCCGCGATTTCGGAGGCGGCGAGTTCGCCTGGGCGACGCGCCCGGAGGACCGCTCCAAGCTGTGGCAGGCGCGGCACGATGCCTATTGGGCCTGCCTGCCGCTGAAGCCCGGCGCCAAGGCGCTGGCGACCGATGTCTGCGTGCCGCTCTCGCGCCTTGCCGACTGCGTCGACGAGACCAAGCGCGACATCGAGGAAATGGGCATGATCGCCCCGATCGTCGGCCATGTCGGCGACGGTAATTTCCACACTGTCACGCTGGTCGACATGAACGACGCGCAGGATGTGGCGAAGGCGAAGTCGTTCATTTCCCGCATGATCCATCGGGCGCTGGCGATGGGCGGCACGGCAACCGGCGAGCATGGCGTCGGCCAGGGCAAGCGCAACTATATGGAGGCCGAGCACGGCACGGCGACGCTGGACGCGATGCGCGCCATCAAGGCGGCGCTCGACCCGCAGGGCATCATGAATCCCGGCAAGATTCTGCCGTGAGCCTCATTAGGTGAGCCGCCTGCCGTGAGCCGCCCTGCCACGCACGACCAGGCGTTAACCGGCGAGGTTCCCCTTGCGGTGTCGGCCTTTGGCGCGGCAGCATGGGGAATGCGAAAAATATCAATAATCTAGCGGTAAACCGGCGGAGGCTGCCGCGCCCGGGCGGATAATCGGGGGTGTTGGCGTCGGACGACCCGGAGGAGAGGCGTGCAGAACCTTCTGCTGACGATCGCGAGCGCCATCATATTGGCCGTCGCTGCCGCCTTTGCGGCGCCGCTCGTCCTCGACTGGACGCAGTTCCGCACGACCTTCGAGGCGCAGGCGGCGCGAACGCTGGGCGTGCCGGTGGTGATCCGTGGCCCGATCGACGCCCGGCTGCTGCCCAGCCCGAGCTTTGTGCTGCGCGATGTCTCGCTCGGTCTCGATGCCGGCGGCACCGGCGTGGTGGCGGGCGAACTGAGCGGGCGGCTCTCGCTCGGCGCGCTGCTGAGCGGCAAGATCGTCGCCGACCAACTGACGCTGGAGCGTGCCCGCATCCGCCTCGTGCTGGGCGCCGATGGCCGGATCGCCCTGCCGACCGGCGCGGGGCGGCCGGCGCCGCTGACCATTGCCAATCTCGCCATCCGCCAGAGCAATTTCGAGCTGATCGACCGCGCCGGCGGGCATGAAGTCCAACTGGGCGGGGTGAATCTTGCTGGCGATCTCGGCGGTCTCGCCGGGCCGCTGCGTCTGGAGGGCGAGCTGGAGGCCGCCGGCGTGCGGCGTACCGTGCGCCTTACCCTCGCCGCCGCGGGAGCGGAAGGCGCAGCGAGGCTGCGCCTTGGCGTGCAGGATGTCGGCTCGCCCTTCTCGATCGACGCCGACGGCACGCTGGCCTTTGTCGGCGGGCGTCCGGCCTTCCAGGGCAAGGCCTCGCTCTCGATGCGCGCGCCCGGTGCCGCCGGCCCACCGCTGCGCGATGCCGATGGCTCGGTGCCGGCGCGTGATCCGCTGGCCGGCTGGAGCCTCTCCGGCACGGTCAACGCGACCCAGCAGGCAATCGACGTCACCCATCTCGCGCTCGCGCTCGGCAGCGGCGAACTGCCGGTCGAACTGTCCGGCAGCGGGCGCTATGTCGCCGCCGCGCCAGCCGTCGCAGCTTCAGCCACGGCCACCGCCGGCACCACGGACACGGGCGGCTCGCGGCTCGACCTCACCCTCGCCGCCCGGCAGATCGACCTTGGCGCCGCGACCGGCGGTGCGGCACCGCTTGCCGCGCTCAACCGCGTCGCCCGGACGGTGGCGCCGCTGGCCGACCTCGCCCGCTCCGGCTCGCTCGACCTCTCCACCGACACGGTGCTGCTCGGCGGGGCGCCGATGCGTTCCGTGCGCGCGGGGCTCGACTGGTCGCCCGCCGGCTGGCGCGCCCGCACCCTTGAGGCGCGGCTGCCGGGCCGGGCGAGCCTCGCCCTGTCCGGCCGTCTGCCGCAGGCGACCGGCGCCGGCCAGCCGATTCGCCCGCCGGCCGATGCGGCGCTGTTCACCGGCGACATGGTGCTGTCCGCCGAGGACCTGCCGGCCTTTGCCGGCTGGGCGGCGCCCGAGGCCACCGCGCTGCTCGCCGGGCTGCCGGGCGGGGCGGCCTCGCTCAAGGCGGCGATCGCGGTGGGCGAGGACCGGGTGGCGCTCGATCGCCTGACCCTGACGGTCGGCGACCAGCTCAGCCTTGCCGGCACGGCGGCCTATGCCTTCCCGACCGCCGCAACGCGCGGCCGGGTGGATGCGGCGCTGTCCACCGCCAAGGTCGATCTCGACCCGCTGATCCCGCCGCTGCGCCGGCTGATCGGCTTTGGCGGGCAGCGTTTCGACGTGGCGCTGAGCTTTGCCGGCACCGATGTGCGCCTCACCGGCGTGAACGCGGCGGGTGCCGACCTGATCCTGCGGGCGGATGCCGGCGGGGTCGGGATCGAGCGGCTCGCGATCCGCAATTTCGGCGGGCTGGACCTGTCCGGCTCCGGGCGTCTGGCGGCGCTGGACGCGGTGCCGGGCGTTGGCGGCGGTATTGGGGGGGAGGCGGACGGGCGCTTCGAGGCGCGGCTGACCGGCGCGCGCACGGAAGGCCTGCCGGCGCTGGCGCGCGCGCTTGGCGTGCCGCAGGCCGAGCCGCTGATCGCGGCGCTGGGGCCAAGCCTCGCCCCGCTCGATGTGACGATGAGTCTGGCCTCCGACACCGGGCGCCTGTCGCTCGACGCGCGGGGGCGCCTCGGCCTGCTGAGCGGGGAGGGCGCCGCCCGCTTCGGCGCGGGTGGGCCACCCGAGGGACGTTTCACGCTGGAGGCGAGCGATGGCAGCGCCGTGCTGGGCAAGCTCGGCGTGCCCGGCCTGCGCGCCGGCCTTGGCCCGGCGCAGGTCAGCCTGACGCTTGGCGAGACGGTTGGCAGCACCCTTGAGGGGCGGCTCGCCTTTGCCGGCGCGGCGCTGGAGGCACGCGGCAAGGTGCGTTGGGAGGCCGATGGCCGCCTCGCCCCCGATCTCGCGCTCACCCTGCGCGGCGCCGACCTCGCCCGGCTGTTCCCGATGCTCAGCAGCGGCGGCCTCGCCAGCGTGCCGGCGGAACTGTCGGCCAGCCTGACGCGCGAGGGCACGGCCTGGCGGCTCGGCGGGCTGAGCGGTGCGATCGCCGGCGAGCGTGTCGACGGGCAGGCCGCCTATCTGCCTGATGAGACCATTCCGATCACAATCGACCTCGCGCTCGACCGCTGGAACCTGCCCGCGGCGCTCGCTCTGGCCACCGGGCGCGTGACGGGGGGAGCGGCGGGGGCGGCGCAGGCGGGGTGGCCGGATGGCCGCTTCGGCCCGCCGGCGCTCGGCCGGCTCAATGCCTCGGTCAAGCTCAGCCTGCGCCAGCTCGATCTGCCGGCGGGGCTGGTGCTGGACCTCGCCAAGCTCAATGCGCGACTGTCCGAGGGGGTGGTGTCGGTCGAGGACCTGTCCGGCGCGCTGGCCGGCGGGCGGCTCTCCGGGCGGTTCGATCTGCGCCGGCGCGGCGAAAATCTGCAGCTCGACGGGCACCTCGCCCTGGCCGATGCGGAGAGCGGGCCGCTGCTGCGCGCCGCCGATGTCCAGCGCCCCGGCGCGGGCGGCAAGGTCACGCTGGCGCTCGACCTCACCGGCTCCGGGCGCTCGCCGCGCGGCATCGCGGCCAGCCTTCAGGGACAGGGCAGCCTGGTGCTGGACGGGCTGGAGATCGCCTATACCGACCCGCGCGCGCTGCAATATGTGATGCTCGCCACCGAGCGGGGCCTGCCGCCGGAGCAGGCGCGGATCGTGCAACTGCTCAATGAGGGGCTCTCGCGCGGGCCGCTCAAGCTGCCGCGTATCGAGAGCGCGCTGAGCGTGGTCAATGGCGTGGCGCGCTCCTCCACCGCGCGGGCGGCGCTGGGCGACCAGCGTTTCGCGCTGAGCGGGGCGTTCGACATTCCGGCGCTGAGCTTCGAGACGACCCTGGAGATCGAGGATCTGTCCGGCGGTGGCAGCGGTGCGGCAGGGGGAGCCCCGCCGGGCGCAGGGGTGCAATGGCGCGGGCCGATTGCCGCGCCGGAGCGGCGCTTCGACATCACCGCGCTGATCGCCGCGATCAACATGCGGGCGCTGGAGCGCGAGACCCGGCGGCTCGAAGCGCAATATGGCCGCACGCCGCTGACCGATGGCGGGCAGCCGACCGACGAGATGCCCCGCGCGGCCCCGCCGCCGCCGCCGGTGACGCCGCCGCCGGTGATCCCACAGGCGGCGCCTCAAGCCCCGCCGCAACCGGCCCCGCCGCAACCGGCCCCGCGCGCGGCCGCCCCAAGCGCGCCGCGTCCCGCGCCGGTGCGGCCGGCGCCGGCCTATGGACTGCAATATCCGCAGCCGGGCAGCGCCGCGCCGCCGCTGGCGCCGCCGGTGGATATTCCGATGGACCCGCTGCGCAGCCCGATCATGGCGCCGCCGCTGGCTCCGTGACGCCTCAGTCGGTGACGAAGTCGCCGGCCGCATAGCCCTGCAGATAGAGCAGGGCGGTGAGGTCGCCATGGTCGATGCGGAACCGGGCGGCCGCCGCGACCGCGGGCTTGGCGTGATAGGCGACGCCGAATCCGGCTTCCCCGATCATGGCGAGGTCGTTAGCCCCGTCGCCGACCGCCATGGTCTCGCTCGGCGCAAGGCCCAGCGCCTCCCGCATCTCGACCAGCGCCGCGAGCTTGGCCTCGCGGCCGAGGATCGGCTCCTCGACGAGGCCGGCAAAGGCGTCGCCGTCGGTGACCAGCACATTGGCGCGGTCGGCGTGAAAGCCGATCATCGCCGCCACGCGCTGGGTGAACAAAGTGAAGCCGCCGGAGACCAGCAGCGTGTGAGCGCCGTTCGCCTTCATGGTGCGCACCAGCGCCGTGCCGCCGGGAGTGAGCCGGATGCGCTCGGCAATGACGTCGTCGACCACGGCAAGCGGCAGTCCCTTGAGCAGCGCCACGCGCTCGCGCAAAGCCGGCTCGAAGGCGATCTCGCCGCGCATGGCGCGCTCGGTGATGGCGGAGACATGCGCCTTCATGCCGGCATAGTCGGCCAGCTCGTCGATGCATTCCTGCCCGATCATGGTGGAGTCCATGTCGGCGAGAAACAGCTTCTTGCGCCGTTCGGCTGCCGGCACGAGGGCGACATCAACCGGACGGCCCTCCAAAGCGGCGCGCAGGGCGGTGATGTCGGCATCCGGCCCGACCGCGATCTCGGCGGCGATGCCGCGATTGAGCACGCGCACCTCGCCCGCACCCGGCAGCACGGCGCGGGCGCTCGCGATCGCGTCCTCATCCACCGCCGGGGCGGCGGGGTTGGAGATCAGCACGGCGACATGAGGGGCAGCATGGGTCATGGGCGGGCAACACGGGATTGAAGACGGGACTTGCCGCCGGGCCGGCGACGGGCAAAAAGCGGACACGCGCCATTTGGCGCGCCAGGACAGAGCGACGTGCCGAAGGGCGCGTCAGGCAAGGCGGAGGCGGGCGTGACGGAACAGGCGGTGCGCCCGCGCGCGGTGCTTATTGCAGGGCCGACCGCGAGCGGCAAGTCGGCGCTGGCGCTGGAACTGGCCGAGCGGGTCGGCGGCGTGGTGATCAACGCCGATTCGATGCAGGTCTATCGCGATCTGCGCGTGCTCTCGGCCCGCCCCAGCGTGGAGGAGGAAGCGCGCGCGCCGCATCGTCTCTACGGCCATGTGGATGGCGCGGCGGACTATTCGGTCGCGCACTGGCTGGAGGACGCCCGCGCGGTGCTCGCGCAGGCGCGGGCGGACGGTCTTCTGCCCATCGTGATCGGCGGCACCGGCCTGTATTTCAAGGCGCTGACGCAGGGCCTCGCGCCGATGCCGGAGATTCCGGCCGAGGTGCGGGCGCGCGTGCGGGCGCTGGAGGACGAGGCCCCCGAGCTGCATGCGCGGCTGATGGCGGTGGACCCGGAGACGGCGGCGCGGCTGCGCCCTTCCGACACCCAGCGTCTGATGCGGGCGTTGGAAGTGTTCGAGGCGACGGGCCGTCCGCTGGCGCACTGGCAGGCCGAGCCGGCGCCGCCCCCTGTGCTGCCGGCCGGCGAGGCCCTGAAAATCTTTCTCGCCACCGATCGCACCGCGCTGCGGGCCCGCATCGCCGAACGCTTCCATGGGATGATGGCGCAGGGCGCGCTGGAGGAGGCCCGGGCGCTGCTGGCGCGTGGCCTCCCCGAGGACCGCACGATCCTCAAGGCGCATGGCGTGCCGTGGTTCGCCCGCCACCTCGCCGGCGAGATCGACCTCGATGAGGCGATCGAGGGCGGCATTCTCGACACCCGCCGCTACGCCAAGCGGCAGGACACCTGGTTCCGCCACCAGCTGGAGGGCTGGACGGCGCTGCCGAAGGGCGAGGCGCAGGAATTGCTGCGCGCCCTTTTCCCTTAGGCTCGCGCCGTGCGGCGTACGGGCAGCGGGCGCAGGCGTAGTGCCACCTCGCTGGCCAGCGTCACCGCAACGCCCGCTCCGAACACCCACCAGGCCGGGCGGATCGAATAGGAGAAGGCGAGATTGGCGGCGAGCACGCGGGCGGGGTCGATCCCCGTCGCGGCGAGATACCAGCCGGCTTCCAGCAGCGCGGTGAGCAGGGCCGCTATCACCGCGAGGCCCAGAAGGTTGAGCAGGCCCGTGCCCCGCCCGTAACGCTGGAGGATGCGCCAGCCCATGAGCCAGACGAACAGGCCGGCCATCAGCGTCGGCTCGGTCACGTCGAGCTTCTGCTGCATGAAGAAATGCAGGATGCCGAGCGCGGTGGCCGGGTAAATCAGCGCGTGCAGGTGCTTCCACCGCTCGCCGCCGAGCTTGCGGACAGCGCCGTCCCAGGAGGTGGCGGCCATCGCGGCGAAGGCGAGCAGCGCGACAAAGCCGATGGTGAGATAGATGCGCAGCACGATCTCGCGGGCGGCCATGCCGAGATCGCCGAGATCGACCAGATAGACCGTGAAATGAATGGCGAGCAGCAGCGCCGCGCCAAGGCCGAGCGTGCGGCGGGCGCTCAGCAGCTTCGGCCAGTTGAACAGGCGCCGCGCCGGGGTGACGGCGAGGGTGATCAGCAGCAGGCGGATGGTCCAGTCGCCAATGAAGCGGATCACCTCGATGAGGGGCCGGGCGCCGAGCGCCGGTTCGCCCGGAAGCGCGCCTCCGCCCAATCCGCCACCGCCCAGAGCACCACCTCCCAGTCCGCCTCCGCCCAACCCCGGCGGCGCGCCGAAGGGCGTGGGCGGGGTGAAGCCGCCGGAGAGGGCGCGCGCGGCCAGCAGCGCCAGCGGCAGCAGCACGATCAGCAGCGCGCCGATCTTCTCAAGGCTCAGCTTGCCGGAGGGCTCACGCAGAAAGGGCATGGAAAGGGGGTCCGTGGCGGGAAGGTCTTCCCGCCTATACGCCCTGACCGGAGACATAATTTCAACAACGCCCCGCACGATGGCGTGAGCGGGATGTCGGCGTGCGAATGGCAGCGGCCATCATCCCGGACCGCCGTAGGCCGATCCGGGGTCCTCGGTCCACCAGCCCGCCGCGGGCCCGGCGTCAATCTTCGGCGAAGATGCGCGTCACATGGCCCATCTTGCGGCCGGGCCGGGCCTCGGCCTTGCCATAGAGGTGCAGATGCGCGCCGGGCTCCTCCAGCACGGCGTGCCAGCTATCGGCCTCGTCGCCGATGAGATTGGTCATCTCCACCCGTCCGCGCCGCTCGGTGGCGCCCAGCGGCCAGCCGGCGATGGCCCGCACATGCTGCTCGAACTGGCTGGTCTCGCCACCATCCAGCGTCCAGTGGCCGGAATTGTGCACGCGCGGCGCAATCTCGTTGACGATCACGCCCTGCGTGCCCTCGACCACGACGAGGAACATCTCCACCGCGAACACGCCGACATAGCCGAGCGCCTCACCGATGCGCCGGGCGATCTCGGCCGAGACGGCGGCGACGGCGGGCGAGACATCGGCCGGCACGGTGGAGCGGTACAGGATGTGATGGCGGTGCTCGTTCTCCGTCACCTCGAAGGCGGCGAAGCGGCCATCCTCGGTGCGGGCGGCGACGACGGACACCTCGCGCTCGAAGGGCACGAAGCCTTCCAGAATGGCGGGGTGACGACCGATGGCGGCGAAGGCGGCGGCGGCGTCATCGCCTTCGCGGATGATGACCTGGCCCTTGCCGTCATAGCCGAAGCGGCGGGTCTTCAGCACGGCCGGGCGGCCGATCTCGGCCAGCGCCGCCTCAAGCTCGGCCTCGTCATTGACCTCGGCGAAGGGCGCCGTCTCGATGCCCAGGCGCGAGACGAAGGTCTTTTCCTCCAGCCGGTCCTGCGTGATGCCGAGCGCGCGGGCGCCGGGATGCAGGGGGACATGGCCGGCGAGGAAGGCGGCGGTGTCCACCGGCACGTTCTCGAATTCGTAGGTGACGACGTCCACCGCTTTGGCGAAGGCTTCCAGCGCGGCGTGGTCGTCATAGGCGGCCTGCGTGACCGCATCGGCGACCTGGAAGGCCGGGCTGCCGGCCTCGGGGGCGAAGATATGCGCCTTCAGCCCCAGCGGGGCCGCGGCGAGGGCGATCATGCGGGCGAGCTGGCCACCGCCGAGAATGCCGATGGTGTCGCCGGGCTTGAGGATGCGGTTCATCAGACGGGGCGCTCCGTGACGGCGGCGGTACGGGCATCGCGCCACGCGTCAAGGCGCTCGGCGAGCGCGGTATCGGTGATGGCGAGCACGGCGGCGGCGAGCAGGCCGGCATTGGTGGCGCCCGCCTTGCCGATGGCGAGCGTACCGACCGGAATGCCAGCGGGCATCTGCACGATCGAATAGAGGCTGTCGAGGCCGGACAGGGCCTTGGATTCCACCGGCACGCCGAACACCGGCAGGCTGGTCAGCGCCGCCACCATGCCCGGCAGATGCGCTGCCCCGCCCGCGCCGGCGATGATCGCCTTGTAGCCGGCGGCACGCGCGCCCTTGGCGAAGGCGAACATCCGGTCCGGGGTGCGGTGGGCCGAGACGATCAGGCAGTCATGGCCGATGCCGAGCGCCTCCAGCGTCTCGGCGGCGTGCCGCATCGTGTCCCAGTCGGACTGGCTGCCCATGATGATGGCGATCGGGCGCGCTTCGGTTGCCGTCTGGTCGCTCATGCTGGTCCGGTTCCCCCGAAAAAGAAGGCGCGGATTATAGGAATCGCGGCTCTCCGGGCAAGGGAGAAGGCGCGGGGCATCACGCCGCGCCATCGGACGTGAAAAAGTCCATGCGTGGTGCGATCATGCTTAACACGAACTTTACCGCGCCGCGGCCACTGTGTGGGCAAGGGTTTGCGTGTCGGCGATCTGTCCGCGCGGTGTGGCGGAACGGTAACGCGGGGCGCTCGGGCGGGCGTATTGCCGCTTTCGTGAGTTGAAGCGATGCGGACCCAAGCGCGCAATGGTGCGTTCCCATCCGGCGAGTTTGGATGGGACGGAGCGGAGAGAATGATGGCCGGGCGTAACGTGAGTTTCTCTGAGGGGCGCGGTCGGCATCTGGCGGGCACCGCCCTGGCGCTGCTGATGGCGGGGGCGCTGCTGCTGCCGCTTGGCGCCGCCGCTCAGGACGGCACCGGCGCCGCCATCGCCCTCGACCCCGCCGGCCATGGCACCGGCGAGCCGGTTGCCGCCTTTGATCCGGCCCGCGCCGGCATGCAGAGCGCCGGGCAGGGCGCTGCGCTGCTCGCCGCGCTGGGCCATGATCCCGCGCCGTTCGACATTAACGACACCGGCCGGACCAAGACGGCGACCCCGACCCCCGCGCCGGCCGCCGCCGCTCCGCCGGCCATCGGCAACGGCGCTCCCGGCACGGGGGCGGCGACGCCCGGCAGCCGCGCGCCGACGGCCACCACGCCGTCCGCACCGTCCTCCTCCGGCACCTCGACCCCGGCCACCGCCGGCGCTCCGCAGGCGCCGCGTCCGGGCGCGGGCGTGCCCGAGCGGCTGGCCGAACTCATCTCCAGCCAGCTCGCGCACTTCGCCCAGCGCCCGGCTGACCAGCAGGCGCTGGCCGCCTTCTACGCCGCGCGCAATTTCCAGCCGGTATTCACCGCCGCCGGCGCGATCACCCCGCTCGGCATCGCCGCGCTCGGCGCCTTCAATGGCGCGGCGGCGGAAGGGCTGAACCCGGCCGACTACGCCGTGCCGCCGCTGCCGGCGCAGATGGGTGACGGCGTGCTCGCCGATTACGAGCTGCGCGTGGCCGGCACGACGCTGCTCTATGCCCGCCATGTGCAGAGCGGGCGCTTCGACCCCAAGCGCATCTCCAAGGATGTCGACCCGACCCCGACCGTGCCGGACCCGCTCGACGTGCTGGCGACGGTCTCCAGCGCCCCGAATGCAGCGCAGGCCTTTGCCAGCTTCGCTCCCCACTATGACGAGTACCGGCTGCTGAAACTGCAGCTTGGCCGCCGCCTGGCCGAAGGGCAGGGCCAGGTTCACGCCGCCATCCCGCCCGGTCCCTCGATCCGGCCGGGCGAGCGTGACCCGCGCGTGCCGCTGCTGCGCGAGCGGCTGGGCATTGGCGGCGCGGCCGATGACGAGATCTACGACGCCTATCTGGTCGAGGCGGTGCGCGACTTCCAGCGCCTGTCCGGCGCCGCGCCGGACGGCATTGTCGGGCGCGGCACGCTGGCGGCGCTGAATGGCGGCGCGGGCGACAGCCTCGACGACCTGATCGCCAATATGGAACGCTGGCGCTGGCTGCCGCATCAGGTGGCGCCGACCTATGTGATGGTGAACATCCCGGAATACATGGTCCGCATCGTGGTCAACGAGCAGACCATTCATGAGACGCGGGTGGTGGTCGGCAAGCCCGAGAACCAGACGCCGATCATGTCCGAGGAAATGCAGTACGCGGTGTTCAACCCGTCCTGGAACGTGCCGCCGGGCATCATCAAGAACGAGATGCTGCCCAAGCTTCAGGCCGACCCCTATGCGCTCGACCGCCAGGGCATCGACGTGGTGCGCAACGGGCGGATCATCGACCCCGGCACGGTGGACTGGCGGCGCGGCTCGCAGGGCTATTCCTTCCGGCAGGCGCCGGGCGAGCGCAATGCGCTGGGCCGGATGAAGTTCATGTTCCCGAACAAGCACTCGGTCTATCTGCACGACACGCCGAGCCGCGCGCTGTTCGCCCGCGACCGGCGCGCCTTCAGCCATGGCTGCGTGCGGGTCCACGAGCCGCTGAAATTCGCCGAGGTGCTGTTCGGGGTCGGCCTGCCGGGCGATGCCTGGAGCCAGCAGCGAATCAATTCGCTGATCGGCGGGAATGAGAAGTATCTGAACCTGAAGCAGCGATTCCCGGTCCATCTGGTCTATTTCACCAGCTATGTGGACGGGCAGGGGCAGCTTGTGACGCGCGAGGACATCTACGGAATCAACGACGCCACCAAGGCGATGCTGGGTCTCGATGACACGCGCCGCCTGGCGGATCGCGGCGGCATGGTGGCGCCGCGGTGACGCGGTGTGGTTTATCGCTTCCGTAACGGCAGTATAGCGGGTTGAATCGTGTTGTTTTGGACACGGTTAACCATGAAAAGAAGTCGATACGGTACAAGATTACGAATTTGTCACGTTGGCACTCTTTTGCCACACTCTCCCCCTAGCCATGCTAATCCATGGCGTGGGGGTTTGGGCGTAACGGCCCTTTAACCAAACCCGACAAGACTATGTTGACCATGTCCGGCCCGGTCGATCCCGACCGTGTCGTCTCAAGGAAACGTTTCCTTTCGGGTTTCGGGTACGGGTACGTGCGCATTTCATCGGTCTTCCGCAGTCACCGTGTTGCCAAGTGGGGCGCCGTCAAGGTCGCCGCCCTTGCGGCCTTCGTCACCTTCGGCAGCGCCGATATGCTGCAGAATGCGGTGGCCAATGGCGATACGCGCACGCTGACGCTGCATCACGTCCATTCCGGCGCGAGCGCCACCGTCACCTTCAAGCGCAATGGCCGCTACGACCCGGCGGCGCTGAAGCAGCTCAACGTCCTGTTGCAGGACTGGCGGCGCAAGGAGTCCACCAATATGGACCCGCGCCTGTTCGACATCATCTGGGAAGTCTATCGCGAGAGCGGCGCCACCCAGCCGATCCAGGTGATCGGCGGCTACCGTTCGCCCGCCACCAACGCCATGCTGCGCCAGCGTTCGCGCGGCGTCGCCAAGACCAGCCTGCACATGCAGGGCAAGGCGATGGATTTCTACATTCCCGGCGTGCCGCTGGCGAAGATCCGCGAGGCCGGGCTGCGGCTGGAGCGCGGCGGCGTCGGCTTCTACCCGACCTCCGGCTCGCCCTTCGTGCACATGGATACCGGTGGCATCCGCCACTGGCCGCGCATGACCCGGCCCGAACTCGCCCGCGTCTTCCCTGATGGCAAGACCGTGCATGTGCCGGCCGATGGCAAGCCGATGGCGGGCTATGCGCTGGCGCTGGCCGAAGTCGAATCGCGCGGCTCCGAGCCGGGCGGCGCCGGCGCGGCCTTTGCCGGCCTGTCCGGCGGCAATGATCCCAAACGCCCCGGCGCGGGCGGCAAGAACATCTTCGCGGCTCTGTTCGGCAAGGACGACGAGGAAGAGGCCGATACGGCCCCGGCCGCCGCCCCGGCGCGGGCGACCACGGTGGCCGCGCGGGCTCCCGCTGCGACTCCTGCCGCTGCGGCGGATGATGACGAGGCGCCCGTCGTTGTGGCGGCTGCGCCGGCCGCTGCCCCCGCGCCCGCCATGGTGCCGGTTCCCGTACCGCATCCGCTTGGCCGCACCGTCGTCGCGGCGGCGCCGAGCCCTGCTCCGCAGACGCTCGCGGCCCAGACCCTTACGGCTCAGACGATTGCCCCTCCCACGCCGCCCGCCGGGGCGCAGAGCCTCGCGGCGCTGGCTGCCGCCGTGCCGCTGCCGGCGCCGCGTCATCAGGCGCCGGCTGAGGCCGCATCGGTTGTGGTCGCCAGTGCCGGTCCACTGGCGCCGCTGCCGCCGGCCCGTCCGAACGAGGCCGGTGCGCGCGCCGGCACGGGCGGCCTGCCGGAAATCATCGTCAACGGCACGCAGGGAGGCGCTCCCGCGCTCGCCTATGCCTCGGCCGCCGGCGACATCTTCCCGAGCGAGCGTCTCCAGCCCGGCCGTGCCCCGGCCGCCGGCGCCGCTCCCAGCCTGCCCAGCGCGGCGGCCAAAGCCGCAACCCCGACCGCTCAGCCTGCAGCCGTGGCGCACAATGCCCAGCCCAGCCGTCCGGGAACGGCGGCGCATGCGGCCGAAATGCAGGCGGAGATCCGCCGTCTGTTCAGCGGCCCGACCGTGGCCCGCAATGTCGTGCTGCGCACGCCGGAACTGCGCCGCTTCGCTGCCTTCGTCGCCCCGCCGCGTCAGGTGGTGGCGACCGGCTTCAGCAAGGATCAGCCGGCCGGCCCGCCGACCGCGCACTTCACCGGCGCGGCAATCGTCGCGGTTCCGGTGGTGGCGATGGTCTCCGGCCCCGCGCCGCTCAAGAAGCCGCTCTGAGGCGCCTCCCAAGCCAAGCATCACCCGACACGAAAAAGCCGGCCGAGATGATCGGCCGGCTTTTTGTTTGGCGGCTTGCCGGGCGGGAGGCCCGGCGTCAGCTCAGCATGCCCAGCGCCTGCATATAGAGGTCGACGATGGCCTCATGCTCGGCGCGCTGGTCGGCGTCCTGCTTGCGGATCTTGAGGATCTCGCGCAGCGCCTTGACGTCGAAGCCGGTGCCCTTGGCCTCGGCGAAGACATCCTTGATGTCCTCGGCAATGGTCTTCTTCTCCTCTTCGAGCCGCTCGATGCGCTCGATGAAGGATTTCAGCTGTTCCTTGGCGAAGCCGGCGGCGGCATCGGACAGCGGCTGGTCGTTGGGAATATCGGACATGACGTCTCCGGGAGATCGGGTCGAGCGCGGGCATGGCACGCCCGGCGTCGTCGGCTGTGAATTGGCCGGGACAGGAGCCCAAGGATAAGGCGGCGTCAAGGCTGGCCGGCTCGGCGACGCCCCGCATCCCGCGACTGCACCCGCTATCCACCGCTTGCCTGTGAAAAACGCTGCGCTTCAGTGGCCGCCGGGGCCTTTGAAGGCGGCCTTCTGCTCCGGGCTGGCCTCGCTCTGGTGCCGCGCCTTCCACTCCTCATAGGGCATGCCGTAGACCACTTCGCGGCTCTCGTCCTTGGTCACCGGCAGGCCGCGCTCCTGGGCGGCGTCGAGATACCAGTTGGACAGGCAGTTGCGGCAGAAGCCGGCCATGTTCATCAGGTCGATGTTCTGCACGTCGGTGCGCGCGCGCAGATGCGCCACCAGCCGGCGGAAGGCGGCGGCCTCCAGCTCGGTGCGAGCCGTCGCGTCGAGTTCAGGGGTAGCGGTGGTCTCGGTCATGGGAAACTCCCGGGTCGTCGCGCTCAGGGGATCGCGCTAGACGCGCGTCTCAGGCGGATAGATAGGCACGACCGGCCCGGTGCGCGAGCCGTGCCATTCCACGCGGTGCAGCGCCGGCTCCGTGAGCAGGGCCGGCAACAGGCCGGCCAGCCGCGCGGCCCATGATTCCTGTCCCGCCGCGTCGGCGATGAGGTCCTGCCGGATCTCCAGCAGCGTGCTGGCAAGACCGCGCCGTGTGGCGTGGCGGTAGAGGCAATCGCCCTTGAGCGCCCCGTCATAAGGCTCGTTGTCGCCGACGATCAGGTCGCCCGGTGCCTCCAGCGCCGCGATCAGCTCGCGGGTGAAGCGCGGATCGGCGTCCCACAGAATGGCCGCGTGCCAGGGGCGGGCAAGGCCGCGCCACACCGGGGTGAAACTGTGCACGGAGAGGATCGCCGGCACGATGCCGGCCGCCAGCGCCGCCTCGATCTCCGCCTCGATCGCCTGATGATAGGGCCGGTGGAAGCGGGCGATGCGGCGCTCGATCTCCGCCGCGTCGGCATGACGGTTGCCGGCAATGAGCGCGCCGTCGGACAGGCGCATCACCAGCGTCGGGTCATCCTCGCCGCGATTGGGGTCGATCAGCAGGCGGGAGAAGCAGGACAGCACCGCCGGGCAGTCCAGACGCGCGGCGAGGCGGCGTGTCACTCCGGCGGCGCCGATGTCGTAGCCGATATGGCGGGCGAGCTGCTCCGGCGGCAGGCCGAGCGAGCCATAAGCGGGCGGCAGCGCATTGGAGGCGTGGTCGCACAGCAGGATCAGCCCGGTGGCGGGATCGCCGGGGATACGCTCGAAGGGCGGGAAATCGTCGTCGGCGGTCACGGCCGGGGAAGCCTCCGGGGCGAGGTCGGGGGCGAGGTCTTGCGTCGGGAGGCGGCGCATAATTGCCTGTGCGATGCGACTAAGTGCCTAGAGGATAGTGACGTGAGGCGGTGAGTGCCATAGGAATACGCCCGTTTACGGTCGCAGGGGATGAGGATTCGATCCTGCGCGCCATAAGGCATCACGGCGGACCAACCGCCGGTCAGAGGCCCGGTCGGGCGGGGTAGGGATTAGAGATGAGCGACACGGCGGCGCGTGCCTTTCTGGACCAGCTTTTTTCCGCCGCGGTCGCGGCTGCCCATCCCGACACGTGTCTGCCTCCGGCGCTGCCGCCGCCCCCGTCCAGGGGCCGGCTGATCCTGCTCGCCGCCGGCAAGGCCGCCGGTTCGATGCTGGAAGTGGCGGAGCGGCATTATCTCGACACGCTCGGCCTCGATCCGGCCCGTCTGGCCGGCATCGGCGTCGCCCGCCATGGCTATGGCCGCCCGACGCAGCGTCTGGAAATGGTGGAAGCCGGCCACCCGATGCCGGATGCGGCGGGGCTTGCCGGGGCGCAGAAGTCGATCGACCTCGCCGCCTCCGCCACCGCGGATGATCTGGTGCTGGTGCTGCTCTCGGGCGGCGCCTCGGCCAACTGGATCGCCCCGGCCGCGGGCGTCGATCTCGACGACAAGCGCCTGCTCACCCGCGCCTTGCTGCGCTCGGGCGCCAACATCACCGAGATCAACACGGTGCGGAAGCATCTCTCGCGCATCAAGGGCGGGCGCCTCGCGGCGCTGGCGCAGCCGGCGCGGGTGGTGACGCTCGCCATTTCCGATGTGCCGGGCGACGATCCGGCGGTGATAGGTTCCGGCCCCACTGTCCCTGATCCCTCGACGCTGGCCGAGGCGCGCGAGGTGCTGGCGCGCTACCATATCGATCCGCCGGCCTCGATCGCCGCAGCGCTGCATGACAGCGCCAATGAATCGCCCAAGCCCGGCGACGCGGCCTTCGCCAATGCCGAGTATCACCTGATCGCCCGGCCGGTGGATTCGTTCATCGCCACCGAGAAGCTGGTGCGCGCGGCGGGGCTGGAGCCGATCCTGCTCGGCGACAATCTGGAAGGCGAGGCCCGCGAGGTCGCCGCTGCCCAAGCGGCCAAGGCGCGCGAGCTGAAGGCGGCCGGCACGCGCGCGGTGCTGCTGTCGGGCGGCGAACTCACCGTGACCATGCGCGGCCAGGGCCGGGGCGGTCCGAATCAGGAATTCGCGCTGGCGCTCGCCGTCGCGCTTGAGGGGACCAACGGCATCTATGCGGTGGCCGGCGACACCGACGGCACGGATGGCGGCGGCGGCGATGCCTCCGACCCCGCCGGTGCCTTCGTCCTGCCGGACACGCTGGCCCGCGCCCGCGCCGCCGGTCTCGATCCCGCCGCCTTTCTCGCCAATAACGATTCGACGGGCTTCTTCGAGCCTCTGGGCGACCTTCTGACGCCGGGACCGACCTGCACCAACGTCAATGATTTCCGCGCCGTTTTCATCGATAGCTGATCCCGCACGGACCCGCCGACGGCGGGGCCATGCGCGTCTCCTGCTGCTGGCCGGAGCCGTGCCGGCGCTCGCCGTGATGCTGGCGCCGTCGCCGGCGGCTGCCGATTTCCGCCTGTGCAACCGCTCGGCCAGCCGGGTCGGCATCGCGCTCGGCTACAAGGACGGCAATAGCTGGTCGACCGAGGGCTGGTGGAATATCGGCCCCAATAGCTGCGAGACGCTGCTGCGCGGCGATCTGGTCGCCCGCTATTATTACGTCTATGCGATCGACTACGATCTCGGCGGGGAGTGGTCCGGCAAGGCCTTCATGTGCACCCGCGAGAAGGAATTCACCATTCGCGGCATCGCCGATTGCCTGGCGCGCGGCTTCGACCGCACCGGCTTCTTCGAGGTGGACACGCAGGAGCAGAAAAGCTGGACGGTGCAGCTGACCGAGCCGCAACGCTCCGCCGCCGTGCCGGGCGCGGCCCCGGCTATCCCGCCGGCCAATCCGCCCATGCCGCCCAAGAAGCCCTGATCGCCGCCAGCGCCGCGCGCTCGTGTCGGGTCCGACAGTCCCCATGAAAAGGCCCGCCGGTGAGGCGGGCCTGATCGCGGGTCCGGCGTCGGCGGTCGCTCAGTCCACCGGCAGGGCGGTGAAGCGGATCTGGCCTTCGGGATCGGCCACCATCAGCAGGGCCGAGCGCCGCCCGTCCTTCTTCAGCGCCTCAAGGCGGTTCTCGATGTCCTTCGGGGTCGCGGTCGCTTCCTGATTGACCTCGACGATGAGGTTACCCGGCGCGATGCCGCGCTCGGCGGCGACCGAACCGGGTTCCACCGCCATGACCACCACGCCCTTCAGCTCATCCTTGATCTTGAAGCGGGTGCGCAGTTCCGGGGTGAGTTCGGCAAGGTCGAGCCCGAGCAGCTTCTGCGTCTCCACCTTCGGCGCGTCCGGCTTGGCTTCCGGCGCCTCGGGAGTGGCCGCGGCAACCTCCGCCTCGTTGAGGCGCCCGACCACCAGCTTGAGCTTCTCCTCCGTGCCCTTGCGGACGACGACCACCTCGACTTCCTTGTCGACCGGCGTGTCGGCGACGATGATCGGCAGGGAGCGCATGTCCTTCACCTCCTTGCCGTCGAAGGAGAGCACCACATCGCCCGCCTTCAGCCCGCCCTTGGCGGCCGGGCCGTCCTCGGTGACGGCGCCGACCAGCGCGCCGCGCGGCCGGCCCAAGGCGAGGCTTTCGGCGATCTCGGGCGTCACCTGCTGGATGCGCACGCCGATCCAGCCACGCCGCGCCTCGCCGAACTCCTTGAGCTGGGCGATGATCGGCACGGCGGTGTTGGCGGGCACGGCGAAGCCGATGCCGATGGAGCCGCCCGAGGGCGAGATGATGGCGGTGTTGATGCCGATCACATCGCCATCCATGTTGAACAGCGGCCCGCCGGAATTGCCGCGATTGATGGCGGCATCGGTTTGCAGGAAATTGTCGTAGGGCCCGCTGTTGATGTCGCGGTTGCGGGCGGAGATCACGCCGACGGTGAGCGTGCCGCCGAGCCCGAACGGGTTGCCGATCGCCATCACCCAGTCGCCGACGCGCAGCACGTCCGAATTGCCGAACTTCACCGCCTTCAGCGGCTTGCCCTCCTCCGGCGTCACCTTGAGCAGGGCGATGTCGATCTTGGTGTCCCGCCCGATCAGTTCGGCCTTGAGCTTCGAGCCATCGGCGAAATTGGCGTAAATCTCGTCGGCGTCGGCGATGACGTGGTTGTTGGTGACGATGAAGCCGGCCTGATCGATGACGAAGCCGGAGCCGAGCGAGGAGACCCGGCGCGGCGCGTTGTCCTCGCCCTGCTGTTGTTGCCGGCGCTTGAAGAACTCCTCGAAGAACTCCTCGAAAGGCGAGCCGGGCGGCAGTTCCGGCGTCGGCACGCTACGCGAGGGCGCCACGGTCTGCGAGGTCGAGATGTTGACCACCGCGTCCATGACGTTGGCGGCGGTGTCGGCAACCGAATCCGGCCCCTTCATGGCCGCCGCCCCGGCGGGCGGGCCGAAGCTGCCGAGCGAGGTGGCGGCGATCAGGCCCGCCAGAAGCAGCCCGGCGATACCCGTGCGGGCTCTCGCGCCGCGTGTGCCCGCCGCCGCATCCATCCCGTTGCTCATGCTGCCTCCTTCGCCGCGGGGGAGGCGACGCCTTCCCGAACTCGTTGTGCTGACGCTAGCCCGGCCAAAAGCCGATGCAAGCCAAAACCGCGCGAGCCGCACAGGCGGGTGCGGGAAGATGAGGGGCGCAAAAGCAAAGGGGCGCCGGTGAGGGCGCCCCTGAGCAGGGTTCAGAGTGCGGGGCTGTCAGCCACGCATCAGCCAGACCACCAGGACGCCGACGACGGCGCCAGCGAGGCCGGCAATCCGCAGCGGTTGATCGGGCAGCTGGCCGATCGATTCCGCGGCGCGGCGTACCGCGCCCGGCGCCGCCGCCAGCATCAGGCCCTCGATCACCAGGACCAGACCCAGCGCGACGATGAGATCCGCCATGGCTCCGCCGGATCAGTTGGCGGGAGCGGCGGGGGTCGCGGGCGCGCCGGCGGCGGGAGAAGCCGCAGGCGGAACGCTCGGAGCGGGGCTGCCCTCCGGGCTGGGCGCGTTGAAGAAGCGGAAGAAGTCCGAGGTCGGCGAGATGAGCATGCGCGTCTCGCCCTTCTTCAGCGATGCCTCATAGGCCTGCATCGAGCGGTAGAACTCGAAGAAGCCGCGATCCTGGCTGTAGGCCTGCGCGAAGATGTTGTTGCGCTCGGCATCGCCTTCACCGCGCAGCTGGTCGGCCGTCGCGGTCGCCTCGGCGACGATGACCGTGGAGTCGCGGTCGGCGCGGGCGCGGATGGTCTGCCCGGCCTCGGCGCCCTGGGCGCGGATTTCGGAGGCCTCGCGCTGACGCTCGGTCTGCATGCGCTGGAACACCGCCTGGCTGTTGGCTTCCGGCAGGTCGGCGCGGCGGATGCGGACATCGATCACGGTGATGCCGAAATTGCCGGCCTCGCGATTCACCTGATCGCGGATGCGGGCCATCAGCACCTCGCGCTCGTCGCGCACCACCTGGGTGAAGGTGGATTCACCCAGCACGCGGCGCAGCGAGGAGTTCAGGATGGTGGCAAGACGGGAATTGGCGCCCTCCACGCTGCCCACCGACTGGTAGAAGCGCAGCGGGTTGACGATGCGGTAGCGCGCGAAGGCGTCCACCACGAGCCGCTTCTGATCGGCCGCGATCACTTCCTGCGAGGGGTTCTCGAGGTCGAGAATGCGCTTGTCGATCATGATCACGCTGTCGACCAGCGGGATCTTGGCGTTGAGGCCGGGCTGCTCGATCACGCGCACGGGCTCGCCGAAGCGCAGCACGAGCGCCTGCTGCGTCTGATAGACGCTGAACAGGGCCGAGTAGAGGATGATGGCGGCAACCGCGACGATGACCGCGAGAACGATACCAAGGCTATTTTTCATTGGGCCGCTCCCTGGCCGGCAGTGGTCGGGGCGCGACGGGCGTCGAGGGCGCCGAGCGGCAGATAGGGCACGACACCCTGGCCGCCATTGGCCGGCTGGTCGATGATGACCTTGTCCATGCCGTCGAACACGCGCTCCATGGTCTCGAGATAGAGGCGCTCGCGGGTCACGTCGGGAGCCTTCTGGTACGCGCCGAGCACGCTCAGGAAGCGGGACGCCTGACCGCGCGCCTCGATGATCGCGCGCTCCTTGTAGCCCTGCGCACCCTGGGTGATGCGGGCGGATTCGCCGCGTGCTTCCGGGACGACGCGGTTGGCATAGGCCTGCGCCTCGTTCTGCAGACGCTCGGCGTCGGCGCGGGCGGCCTGCACGTCGCGGAAGGCGTCGATGACCTGCGAGGGCGGGTCGACCTTCTGCAACTGCACCTGGGTGATGAGGACGCCGGAGCGGTAGCTGTCGAGCGTCTTCTGCATCAGGTCATGCACCGCCGTTTCGATGTTCTGACGGGCGCCGGTGAGGATGGGCTGGATGTTGGTGCGGCCGACCACCTCGCGCATGGCGCTTTCCGCCACGGCCTTGATGGTGCCTTCCGGGTTCTGGACGTTGAACAGGAAGTCGGCGGCGCCGATATCCTCGGTGGAACCGGCGGCGGCGGGCTTGACCATCCAGAACACGGCGAAGTCGACGTCGACGATGTTCTCGTCGCCGGTCAGCATGAGGCTTTCTTCGGAAACATCGCGCGCGGCGGTGCCGCGGCGGGGATCGTCCCCGGTGCGGATGCCGATGTCGATCCGGTTGACGCGCGTGACCTGCGGGGTCAGCACCGATTCGACCGGATAGGGAAGGTGATAGTTCAGGCCGGGATTGGTCGTGCCGACGAATTTGCCGAAGCGCAGAACCACGCCCTGCTCGTCGGGCTCGACGCGGTAGAAGCCGGAGAGCAGCCAGGCAACCAGAGCGATGACAACGACGGCAAGAATACCCTTGCCGCTGCCGAAGCCTCCGGGCAGAGCCGTGCGGAGCTTTTCCTGGCCGCGCCGGATCAGATCTTCGAGATCAGGAGAATTGGGCCCCGACGATTGCGGGCCAGTACCCCAGGGACCGCGCGGACCACCACCCCATGGTCCACCGCTCTGGTTCTTCCACGACATTCCGCGGCCACTCCATTTGCGCGCCCGATGCATCCGGGCTCGCAAACGCAGAACCGTCAGACGCCACCGTGCATAAAGGTTCTCGTGTTCCCTCGACGAGAGACACGACGATGGCGGTTATAGGTGACGGCACACCCGGTTACAACGCGCCTTCGCAAGTTCGCATATGGGGCGCGGGCCGGGCTTACGCAACGGGAGAACGGATCGACGAACCGTTGCTCGCATGTTCCACATGTTCCCGCCCGGAGGGGGGATTGCGGTAATAGGCAAGGACGTACAGCCGGATGGCCGACGACAGATTGCCCTGATTTCGTCCGGAATCGATCGACGCCACGATTTCCGACAGCGTCGTGCGGCGGCTCGCCGCTATTTCCTTAAGCGCATCCCAGAACTGATCTTCCAGGCTGACGCTTGTCTTGTGTCCTGCGATTACGATGGATCGCTTGACCACGGGACTCTTCATGTCTCGTCCTCTCGAACTCGCCTGTGCCCATCCAGCGACTTTTCTTTCCTAAGCTCGGCGGCCGCCTCTGCGGCGCGCTGGGCTTTCGTGCGGCCAAACTGCAAACGGCGTGCGGCGGCATTTTGTTCCGCCTCCTCCCGCGCAATTCGTTTCCGGTGGCGATGAAGATTCACAATGTCGGACATCGGTTCCCGCTCCCCTAGAGGATGTGGCTGCGTCGTTGATGTGCGTCAATAGGTTGAGGTGGAATCCATTGTTAATAAAGTGGATCAGAAAAATCGATGTTGCAGCAAAAGCGAGGATTTGCAGTCAGTCATCTCATTGTAGCGGTATTATGGTGCTATAGAAATATCAGTTAAATTTCCAAAATACATGCAAGAAGTAATCGGTTCCATGTAAAATGGAAAAAATCTAAATTTTTCAACGACTTATTCAATGTGTCGGGCGACAGTCGCGATCACGTATTTGTGAGCATTTCTGTCGTCTGGGTCACACATCACCAGCTCATTGAGCCGGGCGGTCTCCCTTCCTGGGTCGCTTTGCCGGGGCGCCTTACCCGAGCGCGCCGAAAACCGATTCCGGTGCTTGGCTGCTGGGGCCGGGTTGGGTGCGCATCGCCCACTCGCTGGCGGTAGGCGGCATGGGCGAAACGGATCGCGGCTGCCGGCCGCCGTTTTCGATCTGGCCTCCCCTACCGTGAGGCGGTAAGGAGTAATTTATTACCGGGGGGAGTTCAGATGCGCGGCGAGCCACCGATCACCCCAAGCGTTTCCCGGCCGATCCACGTCGTTTATGGGTTCTTTCTCCACCCCGGGTCGAACTGGCGCGCCATCATGGCGGGGCAGATTGGCAGTCTGCGGCGCTACGGTCTGCTGGCGGAGGCCGATCTTAGCATCGTCATCACCGATCCGCACGCGACACCGGGCCTGGCGGACTTCGTCGCGGGCCTGTGCGGCCCCCGCGCGACGATCCTCATTCATCTCGAGAACCGTTATGAATACTGGGCTCTGCACCGTCTCTGGCAGATCGCTTGTGCGTGCCCGGAGGCGCGGGTCGCGTATTTCCATTCCAAGAGCGTCAGCCGCAATATCCCGGCCCGCTGCTGCACCGAAAAGGCGCTCACGCGCGGCACGTTTGAGGAGTGGCGCCAGTTTCTCGCCCTGCTCGATGACGAGCGGATCGACATGCTCGGCCTCTTCCCCGCCGCCGACGGGTGGGTATGGTATAACTTCTGGTGGGCCAAGGCGTCCTATGTGGCCGGCTTGCCCGAACCTGTCACGAGCGAGGATCGCCACAGCCATGAGGGCTGGCTTGGCGGTTGCCGCGCGGCCCCTCGATCGGCCAATGCCTTCTCCATCTATGCGTGGGAAATCCGCAGCTACGGCCAGCGGGAAGCGGACCGCCGCATGCGCTGGCTAGCGCGCTGGACATTATTGCAGCGTCGGTCGTTGCGCACCCTGCTGCGCAGGCTGGGGATCCGTCTCTAGCGGAACTGAGGCCCGGTCGTCGCAGCTGGGCTTCCGCCAATTCCGCTGCACGTTCCCGAACGCTTCTGCCCTGCCTGACGTTCGGTTCCGGGCTGCGGAAGATGCCTCCGCTTTCCCCTCCCCAGGTCGCATTTCCCGCGACCGGCCCGCGTGATAAATGCCTGCGGCGGCGCATGCCATCACACCGAATTTTTTCCGAAACGCCCCTTCCGAGAGGTTCTCAGCATGAGCAGCACCCGCATCGAGACCGATACGTTCGGCCCCATCGAGGTGGCGAGCGACAAATATTGGGGCGCTCAGGCGCAGCGTTCGCTGGGCAATTTCAAGATCGGCTGGGAGAAGCAGCCGCTGCCGATCGTGCGCGCGCTCGGCGTCATCAAGCAGGCGGCGGCGCAGACTAACCGCGATCTCGGCCATCTCGACGCGAAGCTGGCCGATGCGATCATCGCCGCCGCGCAGGAAGTGATCGACGGCAAGCTCGACGCGCATTTCCCGCTCTCGGTGTGGCAGACCGGCTCGGGCACCCAGACCAACATGAACGCCAATGAGGTGATCTCGAACCGCGCGATCGAGATGCTGGGCGGGGAGAAGGGCTCGAAGAAGCCGGTTCACCCCAATGACCATGTCAATATGAGCCAGTCGTCCAACGACACCTACCCGACCGCGATGCATGTGGCGGCGGCGGTTGAGGTCGTGCACGCGCTTCTCCCGGCACTCACCCGTCTGCGCGATGCGCTGGCCGTCAAGTCCAAGGCGTGGGAGCACATCATCAAGATCGGCCGCACCCACACCCAGGATGCGACGCCGCTCACCCTCGGCCAGGAATTCTCCGGCTACACCCAGCAGGTCACCAACGGCATCAAGCGCATCGAGCAGACGCTGCCGGCGCTGATGGAACTCGCGCAGGGCGGCACGGCCGTCGGCACCGGGCTCAATGCGCCGGTCGGCTTCGCCGAGAAGGTGGCCGAGCGCATCGCCGCCATCACCGGTCTGCCCTTCACCACCGCGCCGAACAAGTTCGAGGCGCTGGCCGCCCATGACGCGATGGTGTTCACCCATGGCGCGATCAACACGGTGGCGGTGTCGCTGTTCAAGATCGCCAATGACATCCGCCTGCTGGGCTCCGGCCCGCGTTCGGGCCTCGGCGAACTGGCGCTGCCGGAGAACGAGCCGGGCTCCTCGATCATGCCCGGCAAGGTGAACCCGACCCAGTGCGAGGCCCTTACCCAGGTGTGCGTGCAGGTGTTCGGCAACAATGCCGCGCTCAGCTTCGCCGGCAGCCAGGGCCATTTCGAGCTGAACGTCTACAACCCGGTGATGGCCTATAATTTCTTGCAGTCGGTGCGCCTGCTGGCGGATGCGGCGATCAGCTTCACCGACAACTGCGTGGTCGGCATCGAGGCCCGCGAGGACAATATCAAGGCGGCGCTGGAGCGGTCCTTGATGCTTGTCACGGCGCTGGCGCCGAAGATCGGCTACGATAATGCTGCCAAGATCGCCAAGACGGCGCACAAGAACGGTACCACACTGCGTGAGGAAGCGGTGGGCGGCGGCTATGTCACTAATGAAGAATTCGATGCAGTCGTGCGCCCGGATAAGATGATTTCTCCCGGTTAATCTGTCGTTCATTCAGATGAACGGATATTCAGCTTCGTTTCTGAAGGTGGTATGCGTTCGTTACCGAAGTTTCATTTGAGATTCTTCGATTTGGCGCGCAACATCGGCCTCATCAAACAAGGAGATGAGGCCGATGAAACGCACCATCATTGCCGCAACCGCCGCCGCCCTGCTGGCCAGCGTCGCCTTTGGCGTCGCCGCGCCGAATTTGAGGGGCGACGGTCCCCGTCCTACCCCGCAGCAAATGGCCGAAAATGCCGGCGCCATGAGCGATGCACGCATCGCCGCGCTCAAGGCCGGGCTGAAGCTCACGCCGGATCAGGAAAAGCTCTGGCCGGCGCTGGAAGCGGCGCTGCGCGACTCGTCCCAGCAGCGCATCGACCGCCGCCTCGAACATCGCGAGGAGCGCGCCGAAAAGGGTCCCGATGATCGCCCCGACGTGATCGAGCGGCTGCGTGAGCGGGCCGACGGCATGCTGGAGCGTGGCGAGGCGCTGAAGAAGGTGGCGGATGCCGCCGACCCGCTGTTCAAGACGCTCGACGACCAGCAGAAGCACCGCTTCGCCATTCTGTTCAAGCAGGCGGAGGGGCCGCGCATGGCCCGGCACGACGGCCCTCGCGGGCCGCACGGCTTCGGCCCCGGCCGTCACGGCCCGGATGGCCCCGGCCATCACCGCATGCCGCCCGGCCCCATGCCCGGTGGCCCGGATGGTCCGGGCGCGCCGGATGACGAGCCGCTCTGAGCGGGTTCGTCTCCTCCGCAAGTCCTGTTAGCACCAGAGGCCGCCGGTTCGCCGGCGGCCTTTTCATGTGCCGGGTGAAAAGGGCTTTGCGCGACAGCCCGCCGCCCCGCCGCCCCGCCGTTCGCGGTCAATCGGCGGCCAGCGCCGTCAGCGCCTCGCCGGTGACACGCTGCACCGTCCATTCATCCATCGGTGCCGCGCCGATGGAGCGATAGAAGCGGATGGCCGGCTCGTTCCAGTCGAGCACCCACCATTCGAAGCGCCCGAGCCCCTCATCGAGGCAGCGCCGGGCCAAGCGGCGCATCATGGCCCGCGCAATGCCGCGCCCACGAAAAGCGGGGCTGACATAGAGATCTTCGAGATAGAGCCCGTGCCGGCCGCGAAAGGTCGAGTAATTGTAGAACCACAGCGCGAAGCCGGCCGTCTCGCCCTCCCATTCGGCGATGTCGCAGAACACTTTGGGATCGGGGCCGAACAGGTCGCGCTCGATGTCGGCAAGGCTGGCCTCGACCTCGTGCAGCAGCTTCTCGTACTCGGCGAGTTCGCGCACGAAGGCGAGGATCTGCGCGGCGTCGTCCGGCCGCGCGGGGCGTATCGCAAGGCTCATGGGATCTGCCTGATTACACCGCCACCGGCGCCTTGATGGCGGGATGAGGATCGTAATTCTCGATGGCGATATCCTCGAAGCGGAAGGCGAACAGGTCGTTCACCGCCGGGTTCAGCCTGAGGCTCGGCAGGGCGCGCGGGCTGCGCGAGAGCTGCTCGTGAACCTGCTCCATATGGTTGGTGTAGATATGCGCGTCGCCCAGCGTGTGGACGAAATCGCCCGCCTTCAGCCCCGTCACCTGCGCGACCATATGGGTCAATAGCGCATAGGAGGCGATGTTGAAGGGCACGCCGAGGAAGATGTCGGCCGAACGCTGGTAGAGCTGGCAGGAGAGCCGGCCATCGGCGACATAGAACTGAAACAGCAGATGGCAGGGCGGCAGCGCCATATGCGGCACATCCGCCGGATTCCAGGCCGAGACGATCAGCCGGCGCGAATCCGGGTTGCGGCGGATATCGGCGACGAGCTGCGCGATCTGGTCGATGACGCCGCCCTTGCCGTCCGGCCAGGAGCGCCACTGATGGCCGTAGACCGGGCCGAGGTCGCCCTTCGCGTCCGCCCATTCATCCCAGATCGAGACGCCGTTTTCCTTGAGATAGGCGATGTTGGTGTCGCCGGCGAGGAACCACAGCAGCTCGTGGATGATCGAGCGCAGATGCAGCTTCTTGGTGGTGACGAGCGGGAAGCCCTCGGAAAGGTCGAAGCGCATCTGGTGGCCGAACACGGAGAGCGTGCCGGTACCCGTGCGGTCATCCTTGCGCGCGCCCTCGCGCAGCACCCGTTCCAGAAGCTCGTGATATTGCCGCATCGCCCCATCTCGCCAGCGTCCGCCTGTGGCGGATCGACCCACTATATATAGCGCAAGTTCGCGCCCGGAACACGGGCGCGGCGGGGCTGCCAACAGCAAACACGCCCGACGCGTCCCTGCTGTCGCCGTGCGGCGGTATCTGGGGAACTTGTCGGCCCCCCGCCGGCTTGTCCCCTGGCGCGGATCATTCACCGAGGGAGGAACACCATGTCCAGCAACGCCACCACCGCCGACAAGGCCGCCACGCTGGCCGGCACCGATATCGAGCGCACCGACAGCACCACGGCGCTCGCCAAGGAGCATCACCGTCTCGCCATGCATCTCAACCTGCTGGAGAAGGACGCCACCCACCCGATCGATCTGGTGGTGGAAGGCTCGCGCATGAATCCGGCGCTGGTGCTGCGCGCCGGGCAGGCGCTGCGCAGCGCCCATTCCGATGTGCGGCTCGATTATGAGCTGATGCGCGAGGTGCTGATGGAGGTCATCCGCACCCGGATCGCCGAACTGGACGAGAAACTGGTCGGTTCGCAGGGCGGCAACAAGCCGATCGAGCGCCTGCAATATGGCGACCAGACCGAGGCGTGAGGCGGGCCGGGTGCGGGGAGCGGGGGATGCCGGCCCGCCCCCTCTTCCAACCCGGCGTGCGAGCGCCTATATTCCCTGTGCCGGTGCAAGCCGGCTATGGCGATAAACGGACATCGTAATAAACCCATCGGACCCGGGGGCAGTACCCGGCGCCTCCACCCAAGCCCATCCCACGCGGTGGGTTTCGGCGGGGGCGAAACAGGATCGACGAGGGCGTAAAGGATCTTCTTTCGCTCGGCATGGTACCGCCGTCATCGGACCAAACTTATAGTTGCCAACGACAACTATGCTCCGGTTGCTCAGGCCGCGTGAGCGGTTTGATCTCTGGGAAATAAGTCCTTGCGGGTAGCACTGTAAGGCGGGGTTCGGAGGCACCTGGCAACAGAAGCCTCCACTTCATTTCAATGACCGGCTGGCGGTCGAGGCTGGAATCGGGTTCATTGCCGGCATGAGCGTCGATCTTATTCGCTATGATTTGCTGGTTCAGGACGCGCTGCGCGCCGTGGTGCGCCGCGTCCTCACGGACGTCGCGCGCGACGGCCTGCCGGGCGATCATCATCTGTATGTCTCCTTCGACACCACCGCTCCGGGCGTGCGGCTCTCGCCGCGCCTCAAGGAGCGGTACCCGGAGGAAATGACCATCGTTCTCCAGCACCAGTTCTGGGACCTGATCGTCACCGAGCCCTATTTCGAGGTGGGGCTGTCCTTCAACGGCATTCCCGAGCGGCTTCATGTGCCCTTTGACAGCCTGAAGGGCTTCTTCGATCCGTCCGTGAAGTTCGGCCTCCAGTTCGAGCCGACCAGCGCGGAGGACGACGAGGAAGAGGAGGTCGAGCCCGTATCCTCCCAGCCGACGCCGATCACCAGCCCCCGGCCGACCTCCGTGCCGTCGATGCGCGCGCCCTCCGCCGGTGCGCCGAAGGCGGTGCCGGCGGCCAAGGCGACACCTTCGGCAGCCGGGTCGGCCAAGCCCGAACTGGCGAAGGCTGCCAAGCCTGACGCCATCAAGCCTGAACCGACCAAGTCTGACGCTGCAAAAGCCGACGCAGCCAAGCCGGAGGCGCTCCGCGCCGTACCCAGCCGGCCGGCGCCCGTCGCGAAACCGGCGGACGGCAAGGGCACGGACGGCAAAGGCACGGTCGGCAAAGGGGCTGATCCGAAGCCGGTCGCCGCCAAGCCGGGCGACGCCGAGCCTGCACCGGCGAAATCCTCCGAGCCGGACGCGGCCGAGGGCGAGAACAAGGGTGCGCAGGTGGTGCGCCTCGATGCCTTCCGCAAGAAATAGCGCGGCCCGATCGTGAGCGGCCATCATGAGGTGATCGTCGTCGGCGCGGGCGCTGCGGGCCTTGCCGCGGGCGCGCGCCTGCATCAGGCCGGCATCGACGTGCGGGTGCTGGAAGCCGCGCCGCGCACCGGCGGGCGGGCTTTCACCGATAGCGCGACCTTCGGCGTCGCCTGGGATCGCGGCTGCCACTGGCTGCATTCGGCCTCCGTCAATCCGCTGCGCCAGGCGGCTGACGAGCTCGGCATCGGCTATATGGCGCGCGGCACGCGGCAGGCGCGAGCGACCCATCTGGGGGAGCGTTGGGCCGATGAGGTGGAGCGTGAGGACATCTGGCGCGCCATCGACGCCCTGTTCACCGCCGTCCACCACGCCGGCGACGAGGGCTGCGACATTGCCGCCAGCGCGGTGATCGACACCACCACGCCCTGGTTGCGGCTGACCCGCCACTGGCTGAATCTGATGACCGCCACCGAGGCGGAGCGGGTCTCCACCCTCGACTATGCCGCCTATGCCGATACGGTGGAAAACTATCCGGTCGCGAGCGGCTATGGCGCGCTGGTGCAGGCGGTGGCGCGGCGCGCGGCGCCGGATTTGCCGGTGCTCACCGGCTGCCCGGTCTCGTCCATCGACTGGTCGGGCGCAGGAGTCGCGCTGGAGACGCCGCGCGGGCGCCTGACCGCCCGTGCCGTCATCGTCGCCGTGCCGACCCCGGTCATCGCGCGCGGCGCGCTGGCTTTCGCCCCGCATCTGCCGGTTGATCTGGCGGAAGCCTTCGCGGCGCTGCCGCTGGGCGCGGCGGAGAAGGTGGCGGTTCATTTCGATCGCGATGTCTTCGGCGTAGCGCCGACCACCTATATCGACACGCTCGACCTGCGCGATCCGCACCGCCACCCGATCAATTTCACGCTCAATCCGTTCGGCGCGCCGATGGCGATCGGGCAACTGGCGGGCGACAATGCCGCGCGCCTCGTCGCCGCCGGCCCGAAGGCGATGGAAGATTTCGCCCTTGCTGCCCTTGTCGACACCTTCGGCGCGGATATCCGCGCCCATGTCACGGGCGTCGCGACCACCGACTGGGTGGCGGACCCGCTGATCGGCGGCGCCTATAGCTGCGCCCTGCCGGGTCTCGCCCATATGCGCGCGCGCCTGCGCCAGTCCTTGGCAGATCGCGTGTTCTTCGCCGGCGAGGCGGTCTCGGCCCATGCCTATTCCACCGCCCATGGCGCGCACCTCACCGGCATTGCCGCCGCCGAGGCGACGCTCGCCCAACTCACGGGCAAGGCGGCGTGACGGGCGGCCCCGCGACGCGGCTCACCCTCGTCGTCGCCGTCGCCGAGAACGGCGTGATCGGGCGCGGCGACGAACTGCCTTGGCACATTTCCGGCGATCTCAAGCGATTCCGCGCCATCACCTGGGGCAAGCCGATCCTGATGGGACGGCGCACCTTCCAGTCGATCGGCCGGCCGCTGCCGGGGCGCACCAGCATCGTCATCACCCGCGACGCCGGCTTTGCCGCGCCGGAAGGCGTACTCGTCGTTGCCTCGCTGGAGGCGGCGCTGGAGAGCGGCGCGGCGGAGGCTGCGCGGCTCGGCGTCGACGAGATGGCGGTGGTTGGCGGCGCGCAGATCTATGCGCAGGCGATCGCGCGGGCGCAGCTTCTGCGGCTGACGCAGGTCCATGCACGCCCGGAAGGGGACGTGCATTTCCCGCCCTTCGACCTTGCCGAGTGGCGCGAGACCTATCGCGAGGGGCCGATCAAGGGCGAGAAGGACGAATACGCCTTCAGCTTCATTGATTACGAGCGGGCCTGACGCGGGGCGCGCCGTCCGTCAGATCGGCCGGCCTTCCACGGTGAGGGTGAGTTCCTCTTCCATCTCCTCGACCTCGTCGAGATGGGGATAGACCGCCAGCGCCCGGCGGGCGGCTTCCAGCGCGTGCTTCTCGTCGCCGATCTCCTTGCAGATGATGGCGATGCCGGCCCAGGCGCCGTAATGGCGCGGCTCGCGCGCCACCACCTGGCGCAGATCGACCAGCGCGTCCGAGAAATCCTGCTTGAGATAGAACACGGTGGCGCGCTTGTTCCAGGCTTCCAGATGGTCGGGGGAGACGACCAGCACGCCGTCGAGCAACTGAATCGCGAGGTCGTAATCCTTGGCCTGCGTGGCCAGCGCCGCGCGGCTCATCAGCACATCGGCCGTGTCGCTGCCGGAAGGTGTGAGCGCGATGTCGATGCGGGCGGCGATCTGCTTGGCCGATTCCTCGTCCGGCGCCGCCTTCAGCGCGGCAAACAGCGCGTCGAGCCGCTTGGCGCGGTCGGGCTCGGCATTGCCGCTCTCCACCGGGGAGGTGGTGCTGCGGCCGTCCGCGGTGCCGGGCTGGTCCTTGGCCTTGGGAATCTCGACCTGAACCGGCGCGTCCTTGCCCAACGCATCCTTGGGCGGCGCATCCTTGGAGTGAGCGTCAGGCGCGGGAGCGGCGGGCGATTGCGCGAAAAGCAGCGGCGCGCGGCCCTGCGGCGTGTCGGCCGATACGGGAAGGGCGGCACCGGCGAGCGGGGAGGCGAGGATCAGGGCAGCAAAAAGGGCGCGCATGACTCCAGTGTAGGAGCGATGGCGCCCTCGTCAACACGCAGAAGCGAACCCCGAGAAAACGTGAACGCGGCCCAAGGGCCGCGTTCGGAACGTCGCTCGAAGCCTGTCGTCTCAGCCCTGACGGGCCTTGAAGCGCTTCTGGGTCTTGTTGATGATGTAGACGCGGCCCTTGCGGCGCACCAGACGGTTGTCGCGGTGACGGCCGAGCAGCGACTTGAGAGAGTTGCGGATCTTCATGACACTTAACCTTCGGATGGATAGCGCCTGCGCATGAGACGGCGCCTATGGCCGCGCCCCGATCCGCCAGCTTCACCTAAATTCGAGGCCCGGCTGATAGCGGAGGGGAGGGGGGCTTGTCAATCGACGGGCGGGGGTCGAGGGGCGTTTTCCGCCCGGCGCGCCCGCTTATCCCATTCCCCGCGCGGCCTTGAAGGGCGCCATGCCGGCGCGGGCCAGCTCGTCCGCCCGCTCATTCATGGGGTCGCCCGCATGGCCCTTGACCCAGTGCCAGCGTATTTCGTGGCGGGCGATGGCGAGTTCGAGGCGCTCCCACAGATCGACATTCTTCACCGGCTTCTTGTCCGCCGTGCGCCAGCCATTGCGCTTCCAGCCGGCCATCCATTTGGTGACGCCGTTGCGCAGATATTCGCTGTCGGTGTGCAGATCGACCGTGCAGGGGCGCTTCAGCGCCTCCAGCGAGGAGATCGCCGCCATCAGTTCCATACGGTTATTGGTGGTCGGGGAATCGCCGCCGCACAGCTCCTTCTCCGTCCCCGCATAGCGCAGAATCGCGCCCCAGCCGCCGGGGCCGGGATTGCCGGAGCAGGCGCCATCGGTCCAGATCGCGACGATGCCCTTCGGCGGTTCCTTGGGCGGCTCTTTGGCGTCGTCGCCGAAGATGCGGGCGGTGCCGGGTGCTGTCTTCACGCGGCGTGCTCGGTCGCGAGGCCATAGTCGCGCGGGCTCTCGACCGAGCGGTGGAAACGCAGCTTGCGCAGATATTCCAGCGGGTCGTGCGGGCGCACCAGCGCGCCGGGCGGCACGTTGAGCCAGTCCACCAGCCGGGTGAGCAGGAAGCGCAGCGCCGCCCCGCGCGCCAGCACCGGCAGCGCCGCGATCTCGGCCTCGCTCAGCGGGCGCTCGGCCTGATAGGCGGCGATCAGCGCCCGACCCTTGGTCTGGTTGTAGGCGCCGTCCGGCTCGAAGCACCAGGCGTTGAGGCAGATGGCGATGTCATAGGCGAGCAGGTCGTTGCAAGCGAAATAGAAGTCGATCAGCCCGGTGAGCCGCCCGTCGATGAAGAACACATTGTCCGGGAACAGGTCGGCATGGATGATGCCGGCCGGAAGCCCCGCCGGCCAGCGCGCCTCCAGAAAAGCCAGCTCATTGGCGATCAGCGTCCGCAGGCCTGGGGCCACCGTGTCGGCGCGCTCGCCCGCCGTCTCATAGAGCGGGCGCCAGCCGGGAACGGAGAGCGCGTTGACCCGGGAAAAAGCGGAAAAGTCCCCGCCCGCCTTATGCAGCCCGGCGAGCGCGGTACCGAGCGCGGCGCAATTGGCCGCCGTGGGCCGGCGCACCGAGGTGCCCATGAGAAAGGTCGCGATCAGCGCCGGGCGGCCGGCGAGCGTGCCGAGCGCGACGCCCGCGCGGTTGCGCACCGGCTGCGGGCAATCGATGCCCCGGCTCGCCAGATGCTCCATCAGTCCGATGAAGAAAGGCAGGTCCGCCGGATTCACCCGCTTTTCATAGAGGGTGAGGATGAAGCTGCCGGCTTCCGTCTGGAGCAGATAGTTGGAATTCTCCACGCCCTCGGCAATGCCCTTGAAGGCCCGCAGGCGGCCGATCTCATAGGTCGAAAGGAAGGCTTCGAGCTCTTCCGGGGTCACATCGGTATAGACGGCCATCGGTGCCTGTCGGGTGTGGAACAGCCTATTCGGCGGCGTCGGGGCGAAGCTGCCGGGGCAGCGGGAAGAACACGTCTTCATTGACCGTGTACACGGTCTCGACCGCCACCGTGTAGCGTTCGGCGAAGGCGTCGATGATTTCCTCCACCAATATCTCCGGCGCCGACGCCCCGGCGGTGATGCCGAGCGAGGCGATGGCGCCGAAGCGGTTCCAGTCGATCTCGCTCGCGCGCTGCACAAGGTCGGAGATGCGGCAGCCCTCGCGCTCGGCCGCTTCGCGCAGGCGCTGCGAGTTGGACGAGTTCGGCGCGCCGACCACGATCATCGCATCCACCTGCGGGGCGACGCGCTTGACCGCTTCCTGCCGGTTGGTGGTGGCGTAGCAGATGTCTTCCTTGTGCGGCGCCACCATCGCGGGGAAACGCTGCCTGAGGATGGCGACGATCTCCGCCGTATCGTCGATCGAAAGCGTGGTCTGGGTGGTGAAGGCGAGATTGTCGGGGTCGCGCGGGGTGAAGATTCGCGCCTGCGCGGCGGTCTCGACCAGCGACACCGCGCCCTCGGGCAACTGGCCCATGGTGCCGATCACTTCCGGGTGGCCGGCATGGCCGATCAGCACCACCTCGCGGCCCTTCTTGTGATGGACGGTGGCCTCGCGGTGTACCTTGGTCACCAGCGGGCAGGTGGCGTCGATGGCGAAGAAATTGCGCTGCGCCGCGTCCTCCGGCACCGATTTGGCCACGCCATGGGCGGAGAAGATCACCGGCGCCGCCGTGCCGGCGGGGACCTCGTGCAACTCCTCGACGAAGATCGCGCCCTTCGCCTTCAGCCCCTCGACCACATATTTGTTATGCACGATCTCGTGCCGGACATAGACCGGCGGGCCGTACAGGGCGAGCGCCCGCTCTACCGCGTCGATGGCGCGCACCACACCGGCGCAGAAGCCGCGCGGGGCGCAGAGCAGAACGCGCAGCGGGGGTTTTTCAGCGGCGTGCATTGCGTCGTCCCGTCGGGCGCCCGTGAAAACAAGGCTTCCGTCATGGGTGGCCGCGCCCGTGCTGTCAAGCGTGGCAAGGGGGGCGTTCAGGGGCGTTTGCGGAACGCGCCGACAATGCTGAGCGTCACCTCGTCGGAAATCAGCGGGGCGCCTTCGTCCAGGCCGAACGCGCTGCGGATCAGCGTCGCGCTGGCGGTGAAGCCGATATTCTCGGCCTTGTGCCGGTCATTATAGCCGGCGCCAATGAAGCGCGCCTCCAGCGTCACCGGGCGGGTGACGCCGTGCAGCGTCAGCTCGCCCTCGATGGTGGCGCTAGTGCCATGGGCGGCGACGCGCGAGGATGTGAACGTGGCGGTGGGGAATTTCGCGGCGTCGAAGAACGCATCCGAGGCCAGATGCTCGGCGAAGGAGGGGACGGTGGCGACCAGCCCGTTCATCGGGATGGTGATGTCGAGCCGGGCCTCATCCGGCGCCTTCGGGTCGAGCACCAGCGTCCCGCTCATGCGCCCGAACATGCCGCTGAGCGGGGTGAAGCCGAGATGGTCGACGGTCCACGACACCTGCGTGTGATTGGTGTCGACCTCATAGAGGCCGCCGGTGATGCGCGTGACGTCCGGCTGGCCGGGCCGCTGCGCCGCCGCTGTCTGGGCCTGCGCGCCAGTGAGCCCGGCCAGCAGGACCGCCGCGGCGGTGAAAACGCGAATACGCATGGCCTCTCCCCCGTCGCTTACCGGCAAGATTAGGCCCGCGCTTCCGCGCCGGCAAGTTCGGAGCACGGCGCAAACTTGCTTTTTCCATCCTGATTTATCTTTTATTATCATTGTCTTAGGCTTGGTATCACCGGGTCCCGCGGCAGGCGCCGGGCATGGCTGTGGCGCCTCCTCGCGCAATCATTTGCAGGAAACCGCGCGTCGGCCTATATTCGCGCGATCCCGGTCATCGTCAGACGGTCCGAGGCTCCGCCCCCGAGGGGTGGGCGGAGCGCGTGAGCATGTCTGCGCGACCGAATGAACCAATTGGATGGAGACGCGTCCCCATGGCGAACGCCCCCCTCATGCCGAAGGCCACCGCCGTGTGGCTGGTCGAGAATACTGCGCTGACCTTCGACCAGATCGCCGACTTCTGTAAGCTCCACGTGCTGGAAGTGAAGGGCATCGCCGATGGCGAGGTCGCGCAGGGCATCAAGGGCCTCGACCCGGTCAATACCGGGCAGCTCGCCCGCGAGGAGATCGAGAAGGCCGAGCAGAACCCGAACCACCGGCTGAAGCTTCAGGAATCGAAGGTTCGCCTGCCCGAGCCCAAGCGCCGCCGCGGGCCGCGCTACACGCCGGTGTCCAAGCGCCAGGATCGCCCCAACGCCATTCTCTGGCTGCTGCGCAATCATCCCGAGCTCAAGGATGCGCAGATCATGCGCCTCGTGGGCACGACCAAGACCACCATCGAGGCGATCAAGGAGCGCACCCACTGGAATGCGCAGAACCTGACGCCGATGGACCCGGTCACGCTCGGCCTGTGCTCGCAGATCGATCTCGATATCGAGGTGCAGCGTTCCTCCAAGGACCGCCCGGCGGGCGTGGCGAGCGAGGACGGCACCACGCTGCTGCCGGCCGAAGTCACCACCGGCGCGGGCGCGATGGACGAGCCCTTCGTCCCCCAGCGCAAGCCGCGCGAGGAGGCGATCGACCTGGAGACCGTGTTCGCCAAGCTTGGCGGCTCGCGCAAGGGCGCGGCCGAGGAGGAGTGAGGCGGCTCCTGCACCGTTCTCACGTGACGATCAGGGGCGCTCGGGCGCCCCTTTTCTTTCATGTGGCGGCAATGTCTGTCGCCTCTGCCCGGTGAGGTTCCGATGAGTTCCTTCGACGATCCGGCAGCGGTCGCGCGCTATGCCGAAGCTCCGCGCCGTCTCGTGCCCGGCTTCCTCGATCTTCAGCGTATGGCGCTGCTTCTGCTCGCCGAGCGCGCGCCGCACGACGCCCGCATCCTTGTGCTCGGCGCCGGTGGCGGGCTGGAGCTGAAGGTCTTCGCCGAAGCCCAGCCGGGCTGGCGCTTCGACGGCGTCGATCCGTCGGCCGAGATGCTGCGGCTCGCTGAGGCGACGTTGGGTGCGCACGCCGGGCGCGTCCGCCTGCATGAAGGCTATATCGATACCGCGCCGGCCGGGCCGTTCGACGGGGCCGCCTGCCTGCTCACGCTCCATTTCATCCAGCCGGCCGAGCGGGCTGCGACGCTACGCGCGGTGCATGAGCGGCTGAAGCCGGGCGCCCCCTTCGTGACCGCCCATCACAGCATTCCGGGCGATGACGCGGAGCGCGCGCTCTGGTTTGCCCGCTATGCCGCTTTCGCGGCGTCCTCCGGCGTTCCGCGGGCGCAGGCAGAACGGGCGGGCGCCACCATCGGCGATCGCCTGCCGGTTCTCTCGCCGGCCGAGGATGAGGCGCTGCTGCGCGACGCCGGCTTCCGCGATGTCGCCCTGTTCTATGCCGGCTTCACCTTCCGCGGCTGGGTCGCTCTCGCCTAAGCGTGCTGTCCCTTACGCCGCGCTTACCTTGGTGAGGCCGCGCGCGCTCAGCACCGCGGCGATCTCGTCCAGCGTCGCCGGATCGTCGATCGTCGCCGGCATGTTCCAGCTCTGCGCGTCGGCGATCTTCTTCATCGTGCCGCGCAGAATCTTGCCGGAGCGGGTCTTCGGCAGGCGGTTGACCGTGATGGCGAGGCGGAACGCCGCCACCGGGCCGATGCGCTCGCGCACCAGCGCGACGATCTCCGCCTCGATCTGCGTCGGCGAGCGGTCGACGCCCGATTTCAGCACCAGAAAACCGCAGGGCACCTCGCCCTTGAGATCGTCATGGATGCCGATCACCGCGCATTCCGCGACATCGGGATGGGCGGCGAGCACTTCCTCCATGCCGCCGGTGGAGAGGCGGTGGCCGGCGACATTGATGATGTCGTCGGTGCGGCCCATGATGAAAAGCTGCCCGTCGGCGTCGCGGAAGCCGGCATCCGCCGTCTTGTAATAGCCGGGGTACTCCAGAAGGTAGCTCTCGCGGAAACGCTCGTCCTGACGCCACAGCGTCGGCAGGCAGCCGGGCGGCAGCGGCAGGCGGATGGCGATCGAGCCCATCTTGTTGGCGCCGACGGGGTGGCCGCCCTCATCGAGAATGTCCACCTGATAGCCGGGCATCGGCACGCCGGTGGAGCCGACCTTGATGTCCAGCGCGCCGAGGCCGACGGGGTTGCCGGCAATCGCCCAGCCGGTCTCGGTCTGCCACCAATGGTCGACCACGGGCACGCCGAGCATGGCCGTCGCCCAGTCCACCGTGTCGGGATCGGCCCGCTCGCCGGCGAGGAACAGGGTGCGCAGCGAGGAGCGGTCGTAATCGCGCATCAGAAGGCCCTGCGGGTCCTCCTTCTTGATCGCCCGCAGCGCGGTCGGGGCGGTGAACAGGGCGGCGACCTTGTACTCCTCGATCACCCGCCAGAAAGCGCCCGCATCGGGCGTGCCGACCGGCTTGCCCTCATAGAGCACGGTGGTGCAGCCGGTCAGCAGCGGGGCGTAGACGATGTAGGAATGGCCGACCACCCAGCCGATGTCGGAGGCCGACCAGAACACCTCGCCCGGCTCCACGCCATAGAGCCCCTGCATCGACCAGCGCAGCGCCACCATATAGCCGCCGGTGTCGCGCACCACGCCCTTGGGCTTTCCGGTCGTGCCGGAGGTGTAGAGGATGTAGAGCGGATCGGTCGCCTTCACCGGCGCGCAGTCGGCGCTCACGCCCGCCGCTTGCGCCTGCGCGCGGCGCGTCGCCCAGTCATGATCGCGGCCGGGCACGAGACCCGCCTGCGCCTGCGGGCGCTGGAAGATCAGGCAGGCCTCCGGCTTGTGGGTGGCCATGGTCAGCGCGAGATCGAGCAGCGGCTTGTAATGGACGATGCGGCTCGGCTCGATGCCGCAGGAGGCGGAGAGCACGAGCTTGGGCTGGGCATCGTCGATACGGCCGGCCAGTTCCGCCGCCGCGAAGCCGCCGAACACCACCGAATGCACCGCGCCGATGCGCGCGCAGGCCAGCATGGCGAACATCGCCTCGGGAATCATCGGCATGTAGATGACGACGCGGTCGCCCTTCTCCACGCCCATCTCGCGCAGAATCCCGGCCAGCGTGCGAACCTCAGTCTGCAGCTCGCCATAGGTGATGGCGCGCTTGGTCCCGCTCACCGGGCTGTCATAGAGGATCGCCGCCTGCTCGCCGCGCCCGGCCTCGACATGGCGGTCCACCGCATTGTGGCAGACATTGGTGACGCCGCCCTCGAACCAGCGCCCATAGACCCCGGCGGCGGGCTCGAAAATGGTGGCCGGCGGCTCCATCCAGTCGATGGCGCGGGCGGCCTCGCGCCAGAAACCCTGCGGGTCCTCGATCGAGCGGGCATGGACGGAACTGTAGCGGCTCGTGGCGGCACACATGACGGCGTTCTCCCAGCAGGCGTCTGTTCTGTTTTCCTCAATTTCACGGCAGCGCGCGGGAGTTGCAAGAACGCTCTAATGCGTACGACCTTGGTCGAGCGGGGAGGTCGGTCGGGAGTTGCGTGGCCGTGACGGGGCCCTGAAACGCGAACCGCCGGCCCTTGCGGAGCCGGCGGCGAAATGGTCGTCGCTGTGATCGCACTGTCCGGTGGCCGGTCGCGGCAATGCCGTGCCTGACGTCGGGCAAGCGGGATAGATTCGCGTCAGTCGGCGAGCACCGCTTCTAGTGAAGCGTGGCGTCGCGGAGCCGTGTGATCTCGTCCTTGAGGTGCAGCTTTCGCCGTTTCAGATCGGCTACCCGTGCGTCGTTCGACGACGGGCGGATCATCTCTTCTCGAAGTTCTTTCTCCAGCGCCTGATGGCGCCGTTCCAGCTCCGCAACATGCGCTTGCAAAGACATGGGCATCTCCCTGTCATTCGGAAACGAACGTCATCACTGTGTCACGTATGCCGCGCCGTGTCGACGAAACGATGCGCTGCGCCGCAGCATGGTGTCCGCGTCCTTCGAGGTGGTTGCAGGGCGCGCGCGGGATGGTGATACTGCGCCTCAAGCCCCCGTGGACCGGGGCGAATCGGGCTGTGGGTCGAGCGTTTGACACAGATGATGGCGGATGAGGAACGGGAGCTGAGGGCTCTCCTCGAGCGCCTGAAGCAGGAGCATCGCGATCTCGATGTCGCCATCGAGGCGTTGCAGCAGATGCCCGGCAGCGACCAGCTCCAGATGGCGCGCTTCAAGAAGCGCAAGCTCGGGCTCAAGGACCGCATCAGCTTCGTCGAGGACCAGATCTGTCCCGACATCATTGCCTGAGCGGGGCAGGGACGCCATCAGGGAGCGTCCATAGGGCCCGGCCCGGCGCCGCCATCCCGGCGGACCGGGATGGCGTTGTCAGAGAGCCGGATCAGAACTGCGTGAGCAGCACGTCGGCATTGGTCGCGTCGGCCTTGCTGGGCACGCTCTCGACATTGAGGATCAGCACCTCGCCGTCATCGACCAGCATCGAATAACGCTTGGAGCGCAGGCCGAGGCCGGCCCCGGAGGCGTCGAGCTCAAGGCCGATCGCCTTGGCGAACTCGCCATTGCCGTCGGACAGGAACACGATCTTGCCGCCGGCATTGGAGGCCTTCTCCCAGGCTTCCATCACGAACGGGTCGTTCACCGCCGTCACCGCGATCACGTCCACGCCCTTGGCGCGGATTTCCTCGGCGCGGGCGATGAAGCTCGGCAGGTGGTTCTTGTGGCAGGTGGGGGTGAAGGCGCCGGGCACCGCGAACAGCACCACTTTCTTGTTCTTGAAGAACTCCTCGGTGGAGGTCGGCACCGGCCCGTCGGCGGTGGCGATGCGGAAGGTGGCGCTAGGCAGCTGATCGCCGACCTTGATCGTCATGGGCGTTTCCTTTCGTGCGCGGGAAGTCATGCGCGGGACAGACATTGCGGCCGCGCCCCGCGCGCCGCCTCCGGCGCTGCGGGCCGGTGGGGCCGGACGTCCCTAGAATAGCCATTTCCCGCGTCGCGGGAAGCGGTGTCGTTGTGTGGAAATCGCCGCGGCAGAGTTCAGGGCGTCGACAGCGGCGCCAGCACCTCGACCGCGCCGGCGTGGTCGGTGAGGGTGAAGCGCAGCGGCGTGGTGGCGATGTCGGCGCCACTCGGCACGCCGTCCACCGGCAGTTCGAACACAGTGCGTCCATCGGCGGTGAGGCCGCGCGCCGGCAAGGGCAGTGCCCAGGCCTCGTCCGGCCCTTCGACAAAGAGATCGGCGCTGGCGGGATCGCTGACGCGGGCGAGGATGCGCAGGCTGCGCTGGTCGCCTGTGCCCTCGATCAGGGCGCTCTCGATAGCCGGGGCGGTCACCCCGCCCATGGCGGTCTCGCGCGGCACGGCGGCGAAGGCGGCGCGCAGCGTCGGCGAGGACGCCCCGGCGCCCTCCGCCGGTACATCCAGTTCCACACGGGCATCGGCCGGCTGGCAGATCTTCTCGCACACGGCGAAATCGAGCGTGAGCCGTAGTTCGACCGGCTTGCCGGGATCGCGCGGCGTCACTTTGAAGGGCAGGATGACATCGTGCTTGTAGCCGATGGAGAGGCTTCCCCCCTCGTCGAACCGCACCGGCGCGGGCCACAGCATCTCGACATGGGCGACATTGCTGGAGCCGGACCAGTCGAAGCGCGGCGGCACGCCGGCGTCGCCCGGATAACGCCAATAGGTCTTCCAGCCGGGGACGAGGCGAATCTCGACCCCGCCGGCCAACGCGCCCTTCTCCGAAGCGGCGACGATCCGCACCGCGGTGCCTGATGGCGCCGACCAGGGCGAGGCGAGTTCAGCCCGCGCCGGGACGGCCATCGCCACGGCAGCGACGGCGGCGGCGAGGACGGACAGAAGAGAGAGGCGGAAGCAGGTCACCATATTCTGGCGATACCCTGTCGGCCGGCGGGTGGAAAGCGGCCGGCCCGCACTTTCGTGTGAGGGCGGCGGGCAGGGGCGTGCCTGCGCCCGCCGGGGCTTGAAAATGGTGGCCCGAGGTTTACGCTTCCCTACATGTGGATCGGACGGGAAGGCCGTGGTGTTTCCGGCGGCGGTTCGAACGGAACATTTCTCGAGGGACAGATGCTCGTCGCCATGCCCGGCATGCGCGACGAACGCTTCGCTCGTTCGGTGATCTATCTGTGCGCCCACTCGCCCGAGGGGGCGATGGGCATCATCGTCAACCAGCCCGCCAGCAACATCAAATTCACCGATCTTCTGGTGCAGCTCGACGTCATTCCGCAGGATGAGCGCATCCACCTGCCGCCCGGCGCGGGCGGGGTGAAGGTGCTCAAGGGCGGGCCGGTCGAGACCGGGCGCGGCTTCGTGCTGCACAGCGCCGATTTCTTCATCCAGGATTCGACGCTGCCGATCGACGACGGCATCTGCCTCACCGCGACGCTCGACATCCTCAAGGCGATCGCCGCCGGCGGCGGGCCGGCCAATGCGGTGCTGGCGCTCGGCTATGCCGGCTGGGCGCCCGGCCAGCTGGAGAACGAGATCCAGCAGAATGGCTGGCTGCACTGCCCGGCCGACAGCGCGCTGGTGTTCGATGCCGATGCGGGGGCGAAATACGACCTCGCCTTGCGCAAGATCGGCATCGATCCCGGCATGCTCTCCTCGCAGGCCGGCCACGCCTGAGGCGGGCTTGCGCGCCGTTCTCTCGTCACGAAACCGATAGGGCTCAGCCCTGCGGCGCGGTCTTGGCCGCCGCGGGGACCGTGGGCTTGCCGTCCACCGGGGCCGCGGCCGCTGGCGGGCGAGCCGGTGGGGTCTGGGCGGCGCGGGGGACCGGCACCGTGGCAGGGGTCGCGGCAGCAGTCGTCGCGGCGGTCGCAGCAGGAGGGCGGGGCTCCGGCCGTGGCCCGCCATTGGGATTGGCGCCATCGCCCGGCGCGCCATTGGCGGCGCGCGCGGGGGCCGCGCGGCGCGCGGGCTGCGCCTGGGCAGGCTGGGCTTGCACGGGTTGGGCTTGCACGGGCTGGGCTTGGGCCGGCTGGGCCTTGGCCGGCGGCGAGGGCTGGGCGGTCGACGCGGCATCGCCGCCCGGCGCCGGCGTGGCGGCCGACTTGGCTGCCGGCGCGTCCTTGCCCGCTTCCTTGCCGCCCGCCTCCTTGCTGCTCTCGTCCTTGCCCTTGCCGCGCGCCAGCAGGCGCCCGCCGAGCGTGGCGGGAGCGGCGTCCGGCTGAAGCCGCTTGCGGGCCTCCTCGGCGCTCAGCATCTCGCCGAACAGCTTGCCCTGGCCGAAGCGGCAGCCGAGCTTGGCAAGCGCGGCGGCGGCCTGCTCGGTTTCGATGCCCTCGGCCACGATGTCCATGCCGAGATCATGCGCCATGTTGATGATGGTCCGCAGGATGACCGGGCGCTGTGCCTTGTTGCCGCTGCGCCCCAGCGCCTTCATGAAGGTGCGGTCGACATTGATGGTGTCGAAGGGGAAACGCTGGAGATAGGCCAGCGAGGAATAGCCGGTGCCGAAATCGTCGAGCGACAGGCCGGCGCCCAGCTCGCGCATCCGCATCAGGATCTGCGCGGCATATTCCGGGTTTTCCATCACCAGCGATTCGGCCAGCTCCAGCTTCAGCGTGCCGGGGGCTACGACATTGCGGGCGAGGATCGCCTTGATGTCCTGCAACAAATCGTGGCGCAGCATCTGCCGCGAGGAGATGTTGACCGAGACGAAGACTGGCTCGCCGCGCATGCCGCGCTGCCAGCCGCCGAGCTGGCGGGCGGCGCTGTCGAGCAGGAACAGGTCGATGTCGACGATGAGGCCGGTATCCTCGGCGAGCGAGAAGAAATCGTCCGGGCCGAGCAGGCCGAGCGTGGGGTGCTGCCAGCGCGCCATCGCCTCGAAGCCGGCAATGGCGCGGGAGGCGAGGTCGACCACCGGCTGGTAGACGATGCTGATCTCGCCGCGCTCCAGCGCCTGGCGCAGATCGGCCTCCATGGTCAGCCGGTCGAGCTTGTGCGTGCGCATGCTCGGGCGGAACACCTCGATGCGGTCGCCGCCGACCCGCTTGGCGAAATACATCGCCAGCTCGGCATCCTTCAGCATCTCGTTCGGCGCCCGCTTCTGCCCGTCGGACAGCAGCAGACCGATGGAGGCGGTGATGAAGATCTCGCGGTCGCCGAAGGTGATCGGCGCGCGCAGCGTGCGGCGCAGCGTGTCGGCGAAGGCGGTGATGCGCTCGGGGTCCCTCTCCGAGAGCAGGATCAGCGCGAAATGGTCGCTGCCGAGCCGGGCCAGCGTGTCCTGCTGCTTGGTGAGGCGCATCAGCCGGCGCGCCACGGTGAGCAGGATCGAGTCTCCCGCCGGCATGCCGAGGCTGGCATTGACCTGCTTGAAGCGGTCGAGGTCGATCAGCATGATCGTCGGCTTCAGCGTCTCGTCGGCGCGCGCATAGCCGTTCGCGGAGGACAGCCGGTCGAGGAACAGTTCGCGGTTCGGCAGGCCGGTTAGGTTGTCATGCACCGCGTCGTGCAGCATCCGCTCCTCGGCGGTGCGGCTGTCGGTGACGTCGGAGAGCGTGCCGATGCAGCGCACCACCTCGCCATCGGTGCCGACCACCGGGCGGGCGCGCAGGTTGAACCACAGATAATGCCCGTCCTGCGCGCGCAGGCGGAAGTCCTGGTCGATCCGCCCGCGCCGCTGGTCGAGCAGCCCGTCCAGCGTGGCGCGGAAGCGGTCGCGGTCGGCCGGGTGGATGATGTCGAGCCAGCCGGCGGCCTCGGTCTCCAGCGCGCCGTGCTTGAGGCCGAGCAGGTGCTCGGCTTCCGGGCTGACATGGATGCGGTCGGTGTCGACGTCCCAGTCCCAGACGATGTCGCCGGAACCGGCCACGGCCAGCGCCCGGCGCTCCAGCTCCTGCGCGCTGCCGGCGACCGAGCCGATGCCGGCGAAGGCGTGCTGCATCACGGTGAAGCCGATCAGCATGACGATGAGCACGAGCCCGCCCAGCAGGGCAGGGGCCACGAGGTCGTTGCCGATATGGCCGGACACCGCCATGCCGGCGGTGAGCACCCACACGACCAGCAGGAACAGGGTCGGGATGATCAGCACCGCGCGGTCATAGCGGTGCAGCGCCAGCCACAGCACCACCGCGAAGCCCATGAACGAGACCACCAGCAGCGAGGGCCGGGCGATGCCGGCGGCGGCCGAGGGGTCGAGCAGGGCGAGGCCGACGAGGGCGGCGAGAAAGACCAGCCAGCCGGCGGTGATGTGGGCGTAGCGCACATGCCAGCGGTTGAGGTTGAGATAGGCGAACAGGAACACCACCAGCGTCGCCGCCAGCATCGCCTCGCCCGCGGCGCGCCAGAATTGCTGCGCCAGCGGCGAGATGCCGAACACTTTCGACCAGAAGCCGAAATCGAGGCCGATATAGCCGAGCACCGCCCAAGCCAGCGCGGCGGCGGCCGGGAACATCGCGCTGCCCTTCACCACGAACAGGATGGTGAGGAACAGCGCCAGCAGGCCGGCAATGCCGATGACGATGCCGTTATAGAGGGTGAAGGAGTTGACCTTGTCCTTATAGGCCTCGGGCTCCCACAGATAGAGCTGCGGCAGGCCGGAATCGGCGAGCTCCGCCACCAGCGTGACGGTCGTGCCGGGGTCGAGCGTGATGAGGTAGACGTCGGCGTCCGGCGCGCTCTGCCGCTCCGGGCGGAAGCCCTGGCTCGCGGTGACGTTGAGGATGCGGCGATTGCCGAGATCGGGCCAGAACACGCCCGAGCCGACCATGCGGTAATGCGGCGCCACGATCAGCCGGTCGACCTGCTCGTCGGTGTTGTTGGCGAGCGCGAACACCGCCCATTTGCTGCCATCCGGCCCCGGCGCGACCGAGCGCACCTCGATGCGGCGCACGATGCCGTCCGAGCCCGGCACGGTCGAGACCTGGATGCGGTCGGTGTCGCTGGTGTGGCGCTCGATGGCGGGGGCGAGGTCGACCACCAGCGCGTCGAGACGGATCGCCACCGCTTCGAGCGCCATCGCGCCCGAAGTCGGGACCGCGCTCGCCAGCACGAGCGCGAGAAGGGCGAATGCCAACCGTCCGAAGCCCCGCGCGAGGGCGGGCAGGGACGGCGGGAACCGACGGTGGAAGGCCAAACGGGTACCTCTGCTTCTGGCGTCAGCCGTGTCGAAGACCGCGACGAAGTCCGCGAAGGAATCCGCCCGTCGCCGGCTCCCCCGCGGCGACGCGCCACGATGAGTAGCGGCGCCGCGCGGCGGGGGCAAGGCGTGCGGGTCCGGGCATCCCGGACAATTGCCGGCAGGACCGGGTGTTGCGGTATAGGCCGGCCGGCCGGGCGGCGGACCATCCACCCCAATCGTGAAGCATTTGCGGCGCGGATACCGGCCGGGGCGGTTGATGGGACGAGAGCGGGGTCACAGCGCGGTCGGCGACTGCCAGAGCTTCAACCGGGCGTCGACCGCGGCGCGCTCCTGCGGCGTCAGGCTCTCCACCAGCTTGTCGAGCACGGGATCGTCGAGCTTCTTCGCCTTGGCGGTGAGGTGCCAGGCGGCGGCGGCGATCTTGTCCTGCGGCACGCCGCGCCCGGCCGAGAGGATGCGGGCATAGCGGTTCTGGGCGATCGGGTTGCCGGCGAGCGCCGCCTTGCGGAACAGGGCGGCGGCGCGGGCCTCGTCCTTCGGCACGCCGGCGCCATTGAACACCAGGATGCCGAGTTCGGTGGTGGCGACCACATTGCCGAGATCATCGGCGCGGGCCAGCAGCCGGGCGGATTCGAGCGGGTCCTTGGGCACGCCATTGCCGTCGCGATACAGCGTGGCCAGCGCATAGACCGCGTCCGGCTGGTCAGCATCGGCGGCCTGCTTGAACCACTCGGCCGCCGTCGCCGGCTCCTTGGGGGCGACCGCGCCCTGCAGATAGATGAGGCCGAGATTGTAGGCGGCGGCGGAATTGCCCTTGGCGGCGGCGGCGCGCAGCATGGTCACGCCGTCATCCTTCTGGTCGGGCGCGCCGGTGATCAGCGTCAGCGAGCCGAGGGTGAACAGCGCATCCGCATTGCCCTTGGCGGCTGCGGCTTCGTACCATTTCTGCGCTGCGGCCTGGTCCTGCCGCACGCCATAGCCCTGCGAGAGAATCTCGCCGGCCAGCACCATGGCGACCGGATCGCCCTGCGCATTGGCCCGCTGCACCGCGAGGGTGAGCGCGGTTTTGTAGCGCCCGCGCTGATAGGCGGCAAAGGCCGGGTCGGGCGGGGTTGCCGACTTGCCCGTCTTCGCCGTCGTGGATTTGGCGGCGCCGGGCTTGGTGAGCGGGATCGAGGCCGGCGCCTTGCTCGGCGTCGCGCCGCCCGGCGGGGGAACATTGACGCCCGGCGGGCCATCGCCCGGCGGCGGGTTGTAGACCGGCAGCTGGATCGGGCCGTCCTGCGCGCGCACGGACGCCGGCGCGGTCAGCCCCGCCGCCAGCATGGCGAGCAGCGCGGCGAGCCGGGAGACCGAGCGTGAGGGAAACCGGCCCGCGCGCATCAGGCGGCGGCTCCGGCGAGCGTGTCGGCCAGCGCCGCGCTCTCGCCCAGCAGCGTGTGCTCGATGGCGATAAAGTCGGCCCCGGCCTCGACCAGCGCCCGGACCTCCTCCAGCGAGCCCGCATAGGCGACGCAGGGCGGCTCGAAAAGCTGAACCCACCAGTCGGTGCGCTCCAGCGTGGTCTCGAAGGGGGGACGGCGCCCTTGCGCGTCGGGCTCGCCGAACATCACATAATCGGCCCCCGCCTCGGCGGCGGTCATCGCGTCGTGCTTGGTGCGCAGGCCGCCGGCACCGGCGATGCCGTTCGGGCGCAGCACCGGCAGCGCGCCCTTGAGCGCCACGGCGCCGTCGAGATGCGCGCCATCGGCGCCGAGCGCCATCGCCAGCACCGCATTCGCCTCGATCAGGCAGGCCGCGCCGATCTCCTGGCTGGCGGCGACCAGCGGGCGCAGCCGATCGGACGGCTTGTCGCCCGGCCCGGCCTCGGGACGCAGCAGGACGGCGGCAATGTCCATCGTGGTGCCAGCCTGCCGCAGCGCGGCGACAGCGGCATTGGCCGCCTCGTCGGCCGGAGCATCGACGAGCACGTAAAGGCGGGGGGCGAGGCGGGTCGGTTCGGAAGCGGTACGGGCCATGAGATCAGCCATGTTTCAGGATGGCGGCGAAAGCGCGGCGCCGGGTGAGATTGTCTAGTGCCCTTTGGCCCGCGACGGAATCGCTGCGTGGCCGGAAAATGCCGTGGCGGGCGAAAAAGCGGCTTCCGGCGTGTCGGCCGGGCCGTGAGCGGGCCCGTTCGGCCCCCGCGCGCGCCACCTCGCGAGGCTGTGCGCAGCGGAATGCTTCACCCGGCGGTCACGGAGGTGGTAAAGCTTGCGGGTGCGGCACGTTGGCCTGAAGGGCCGGCGCATCTCCGCCGCGCCACGATAATTCGAGGAAATCATGCCCATCCGCCATGCCCGCCTCGCCGTTCTTCTCGCCGCGACGGCGTTGAGCGCGACGCCGCTTCTCGCCCAGTCTGCTGCTCAACCCGCCGCCGGTCAGCCCACGGCCACCCCGGCGGCCGTGGCACCTGACGCGGCCGGTGCCGCCTCCGCCGTTCCGGCCGCGCTGGCCTGGCCGCGCAGCTTCGATCTCGGCGACCAGATGATCCAGCTCTATCAGCCCCTGGTCGAGCAGTTCGACGGCAACAGCCTCTCCGGCCGCGCCGCCGTCGCCATCGGGCCGAAGACCGGCACGCCGACCTATGGCATCGCCTATTTCACTGCCAATGTGACGATCGACAAGCCGGCGCGTCTCGTCCAGCTCAGCAACATCGCCATCACCAAGGTGGATGTGCCGACCGACCCGGCGCAGGACGTGACGTTGATGAGCGCGCTCCAGTCGCATCTGCCGCCGCAGGGCATGACGGTGGCGCTCGATCACCTGCTCACCAGCTACGCCGCCTCCAAGGAAGTCACTAAGGAGATGACGCAGCCGGTCGAGAACACCCCGCCGCAGGTTCTGTTCGCCGACAAGCCGACCATCCTCGTGCTGGTCTCCGGCGCCCCGGTGCTGCGCCCGATCGACGGCGCCGCCGGCTTCCAGCGCGTCATCAACACCCGCCCGCTGATTCTGGTCGACGCCAATGGCGGCTTCCACCTTCAGGCGGCCGGCGCCTGGTACGCGGCGCGCGCGATCGAGGGGCCGTGGGCGCTCGATGCCCGTCCCGATGCGTCGATGCAGGCGGCGGGCAGCATGGCCAATTACGCCGAGGCGGCCGAGACGCTGCTGCCGGCCGATGGCCAGCCGCCCAAGGTGCCGCCGGCCGTCGTCGTCTCGACCAAACCCGCCGAACTCGTCATCACCGACGGCGCGCCGCAGATGGTGCCGGTGAATGGCACGGCGCTGCTGCGCGTCGGCAATGCCGACCACGCCATCATCCTCGATCCGTCGAGCAACCAGTATTACATCCTGATCTCCGGCCGCTGGTTCCGCGCCGCCGGCCTCAACGGGCCGTGGAGCTTCGTGCCGGGCACCAGCCTGCCGGGTGATTTCAAGAAGATCGCCCCGACCGATCCGGCGGCCAATGCGCTGGTTGCCGTGCCCGGCACCCCGCAGGCCAAGGAAGCGGCCATCGCCGCCACCGTCCCGCAGACCGCCACCATTTCGCGCAACACCCAGCTCACCGTGCAGTATGACGGCGGGACGCCGAAATTCGTGCCGATCCAGGGCACCCGCCTGTCCTATGCGGAGAACACCCGCACCCCGGTCATCATGATCGACCCGACGCGCTATTACGCGCTGTTCAAGGGCGCCTGGTTCGTCGCCGGGGCGCCGGCCGGCCCGTGGTTCGTCACCGCGACCGTGCCGGCGGCGATCTACACCATCCCGGCCTCCTCGCCGCTGCACTATGTGACCTATGTGAAGATCTACGCGGCGACGCCCGATGTGGTGACGGTCGGCTACACGCCGGGCTATCTCGGGGTGATGCTGGCGCCGGGCGGCACGGTGGTCTACGGCACTGGCTATGATTGCGCCGGCTATGTCGGCACCTACTGGTATGGCTGCCCGGCCACCTATGGCTACAACGCCGCCTTCGCCTGGACCTCGGGCTTCGCCTTCGGCTTTGCCGCCGGCTATCCTTGGGGCGCCTGGGGCCCGGCCTGGGGGCCGTATTGGGGCCCCGGCCCGTGGGGTGGCCCTTGGGCGGGCGTCAACGTCAACCAGACCAACATCTACGGCCAGTGGGGTGGCAGCGCCACCATCAACCACGCCTATGGCTACAACCCGTGGACCGGCCGGGACTACGCCTATAACGGCATGAGCGGGCTCGGCGCCAATGGCACGGCCTTCCAGGCCCGTTCGGCGGCCTCGTTCAACCCGTGGACCGGCAATTACGCGGCCGGCCGCGAGGGCTCCTTCTTCAACCCGAACACGGGCGCCGCCGGTGCGGCGCGCGCGGGCGTGGTCGGCAATGTCGACAGCGGCAATTTCGCCGCCGGCCGGCAGTCCGCCGCCTACAACCCGACCACCGGCTTCGGCCATGCCTCGGAGAGCGGGGTCAGCGTCAATAACGGTCAGATCAGCGCCGACAGCCGCGGCATCGCCGGAAATACCAAGACCGGCAATGGCGTCGCGTGGAACAATGGCAATGTCTATACCGACCATGACGGCAGCATCCACCAGTATGACCCGTCGAGCGGCTGGCAGCGCAACACCTCCAATGGCTGGCAGTCGGATATCGACCAGTCGCAGGTCGACCGGCTGAACCAGCAGCGGTCCTTCCAGCAATATGGCAATGACCGGGTCGACAGCATCGCCCGTGCCGGCGGCTTCGCGGCCGGCGGGGGCGACTACGCCCGCTCCTATGGCGGTGGCGACTTCGGCGGGTTCCGTGGCGGCGGCGGTGATTTCGGCGGCTTCCATGGCGGCATGGGCGGGGGCTTCGGCGGCTTCCGCCGCTGACCCTGATCGCACTCGCGTCGACACCCCCTTATCCCCGGCCTCGTGCCGGGGATAATCGTTTCAGAGCCGGGTGCGCCTAACCCATCTTGCCGGTGATGTAGCGCGCGGTGCGCTCGTCCCGCGGGGCGGAGAACATATGCTCGGTCCGGCCGAACTCGATCAACTCGCCCAGGTAGAGGAAGGCCGTGTAGTCGGACAGCCGCGCCGCCTGCTGCAGATTATGCGTGACGATGACGATGGTGCTGCTGGGCTTCAGCTCCTCGATCGTGGTCTCGACCTTGGCGGTGGAGATCGGGTCCAGCGCCGAGCAGGGCTCGTCGAGCAGGATCACCTCCGGCCGTACCGCCATGGTGCGGGCCAGGCACAGGCGCTGCTGCTGGCCGCCGGAAAGGCTCAGCGCATCATGGTCGAGCAGATCGCTCACTTCCTCCCACAGCGCGGCCCGGCGCAGCGCATCCTCGACGCGGTGGTCGAGCTCAGTGCGTGAGAGTTCCTCGTTGAGCCGCAGCCCGATGGCGACATTGTCATAGATCGACATCGGGAACGGGGCGGGCTTCTGCGTCACCATGCCGACGCGCCGGCGCAGCGTGAGCACGTCGGTCTCGGGCGCCAGTATGTTGACCCCGTCGAGATGCACCTCGCCCTCGACATGCTGGTCCTCATACAGGTCCTGCATCCGGTTCAGCACCCGCAGCAGGGTGGACTTGCCGCAGCCCGAGGGGCCGATCAGCGCCGTCACCCGGTTGGCATGGATCGGCAGGGAAATGTCGTGCAGCGCCGGCTTGTCGCCGAAGCGGAAGCTGACATGGCGGATGTCGAGCTTCACCTCGTCGGTGGCCGCGCTGGCCGCGTGGCCGGACAGGTTCTGGACGTCGAAGCCGAAGGACGGGGTATCTGCCTTGAGATCGTGTCGCACGCTCATCTCTCCCATAGTGAGAGAGGAGTCTAGAGCAATCGGCCGGGCGTGCGTTGCGTAAGGTCAAGCACAGGCCGACTCTGTCCGAAGTTTAATATAAGTCGGCAAAATAAAAGCGCCGCCTTTCGGCGGCGCTTGATCTTCGCGGGTGAAGGCGACCGCTCAGGCGGCCTTCTTCTGCTCGATTTCCGGCGTCCACTGACCGAGCGCGGCGAGGTAGTTCATCTTCGCCCGGTGGGTGAAGGCGGCCTGGCCGGCTTCCCAGTTCTCCGGCTTGCCCGACCACGCCTTCTGCGGCGCGGCCTGGAGGGCGCGGCCATAGGAGAAGGTGAGGTTCCACGGCAGCCCGCCGGCGCGGATCATCGCGTCGAGATGGGCGGTGGCCTCCTCGTCGGACTGGCCGCCCGACAGGAAGGCGACGCTCGGGATCGCGGTCGGCACGCAGTTCTTGAGGCAGCGCACGGTCTTTTCCGCGACTTCCTCGACCGAGGCCTGTTTGTGCGACTTGCGGCCGGCGATCACCATGTTCGGCTTGAGCACGGTGGCCTCAAGCTTCACGCGGCCATAGAACAGCTGCTGGAAGACTTCCTTCAGCACCCACTCGGTGACCTCGTAGCAGCGGTCGATGTCGTGGTCGCCGTCCATCAGCACTTCCGGCTCGACGATCGGCACGATGCCGGCGGCCTGGGCGAGCGCGGCATAGCGGGCCAGCGCCTGGGCGTTGGCGAGGATCGAGGTGTAGCTCGGGATGTGCGGCCCGATGTCGATCACCGCGCGCCACTTCGCAAAACGGGCGCCGAGGTCGTAATATTCCTTGAAACGCTCACCGAGGCCGTCGAGGCCCTCGGTGATGGTCTCGCCGGGACAGCCGGGCTGGGGCCGCGCGCCGGCATCGACCTTGATGCCGGGAATGGAGCCGGCCTGGGTGATCAGCTCGACCAGCGGCGTGCCGTCCTTGGCCTTCTGCCGGATGGTCTCGTCGAACAGGATGACGCCGGACACATATTTCGTCATCGCCTCTTCGGAGCGGAACAGCATCTCGCGATAGTCGCGGCGGTTGTCGAAGGTGGATTCGACCCCGATCGCGTCAAAACGCTTCTTGATGGTGCTCGAACTCTCGTCGGCGGCGAGGATTCCCTTGCCGCCCGCTGCCAGTTTAAACGCGACCTCTTCGAGGCTTGCCGTCATCTCTCTCTCCCGCGCGAAACAGATGAACCCGCCCTCATCGGGAAAATCGGGTTGATCCGAGTTATAGCACCCGGCCCGCTCTTGTCTCGGTATCCCGAGCTTCTTGGCGGGCCGGATGAAGGGGTCAGCGCCGCAGCGCCTCCACACCGGGCAGCGCCTTGCCCTCGAGCCATTCGAGGAAGGCGCCGCCGGCGGTGGATACATAGGTGAAACGCTGCGCCACCCCGGCATGGTTCAGGGCGGCCACCGTGTCGCCGCCGCCGGCGACCGAGAGCAGCTTGCCCTGATCGGTCAGCTCGGCCGCCGCCTTGGCCACCGCGACCGTCGCGGTGTCGAAGGGCGGCAGCTCGAAGGCGCCGAACGGGCCGTTCCACACGACGGTCTTCACCGTCGCGAGCTTGGCGACGACATTGGCGATGGAGGCGGGGCCCGCATCCAGCATCATCTCGTCGGCCTTGATGTCGTCGACCGAGGCGACGCGGTTGGCCGCGTGCGCCTTGAACTCGGTCGCCGCCAGCGCGTCCACCGGAAGCACGATCTCGCAGCCGGCGGCCTTGGCCTTGCCGAGGATCTCGATCGCCGTGGCGGCCAGATCGTGCTCGCACAGCGACTTGCCGACATCCTTGCCCTGGGCGGCGAGGAAGGTGTTGGCCATGCCGCCGCCGATCACCAGCATGTCGACCTTGGCGACGAGATTGCCGAGCAGGTCGAGCTTGGAGGAGACCTTGGCGCCGCCGACCACCGCCATGACCGGGCGCTCGGGGGCTTCCAGCGCCTTGGCCAGCGCCTCGATCTCGACCTGCATGCAGCGCCCGGCAAAGGCCGGCAGCTTGTGGGCGAGGCCCTCGGTCGAGGCATGGGCGCGGTGGGCGGTGGCGAAGGCGTCGTTGACATAGAGATCGCCGAGCGCGGCCAGCGCGGCGACGAAGTCGGGATCGTTCTTCTCTTCCCGCTTGTCGAAACGGGTGTTCTCCAGCAGCAGCACCTCGCCCGGCTTGAGCGCGGCGACGGCGGCCTCGGCGACCGGGCCGATGGTGGCCGGGGCGAAGGCGACGGCGGTGCCGAGGCGGGAGGCGACCTCGCCGGCGATGGGCGCCAGCGTCAGCGCCGGGTCCTCGCCCTTGGGGCGGCCGAAATGGGCCAGCAGGATGACCTTGCCGCCCTTGTCCGCGATCTCGCGGATGGTCGGCAGCACGGCCTGGATGCGGGTGTCGTCGGTGACCTTGCCGGCATCGACCGGCACGTTGAGGTCCACGCGCACAAGCACGCGCTTGCCCGCGACATTGGCGTCGTCGAGCGTACGAAAGGCGGAAGCCTCGCTCATTGGGGTTCTCCCTCGGATTGTTGATCTTGAAACGAAGCGGCCGGGCCTCCTGGGGAGGGCCCGGCCGGGATGGCTCAGATCAGCTTGCCGATGGCAACCGCCGTGTCGGACATGCGGTTGGAGAAGCCCCATTCATTGTCGTACCAGGACAGCACCCGGACGAAATTGCCTTCCAGGACCTTGGTCTGGTCGAGATGGAAGATCGAGGAATGCGGGTCGTGGTTGAAGTCGGAGGAGACGTTCGGCTGGTCGGTGAAGCCGAGCACGCCCTTCAGCGGCCCGGAGGTCGCGGCGGCCTTGATCGCCTCGTTGATCTCGTCCTTGGTCACCGTCTTCTTGGCGACGAACTTGAAGTCGACCACCGAGACGTTCGGGGTCGGCACGCGGATCGAGGTGCCGTCCAGCTTGCCGGCGAGTTCCGGGAGCACGAGGCCCACCGCCTTGGCGGCGCCGGTCGTGGTCGGGATCATCGACAGCGCCGCGGCGCGGGCGCGGTAGAGATCCTTGTGCATGGTGTCCAGCGTCGGCTGGTCGCCCGTGTAGGAGTGGATCGTCGTCATGAAGCCGTGGTCGATGCCGACCGCGTCGTTCAGCACCTTGGCCACCGGCGCCAGACAATTGGTGGTGCAGGAGGCGTTGGAGATGACCAGGTGATCCTTGGTCAGCTTGTCGTGGTTGACGCCGAACACGACGGTCAGATCGGCACCGTCGGAGGGGGCGGAGACCACGACGCGCTTGGCGCCGGCCTGCAGATGGGCGGCCGCCTTGTCGCGGGCGGTGAAGATGCCCGTGCACTCCAGCGCCACGTCCACGCCGAGCGCGGCATGTGGCAGCTCGGCAGGGTTGCGCACCGCCGTCACCTTGATCGGGCCGCGGCCGACATTGATGGTGTCGCCGTCGACGGTCACGATGCCGGGAAACTTCCCGTGGACGCTGTCGAAGCGGAACAGGTGGGCGTTGGTCTCGACCGGGCCGAGATCGTTGATGGCGACCACCTCGATGTCCGTGCGGCCGGATTCAATGATGGCGCGAAGAACGTTCCGGCCGATGCGTCCGAAACCGTTGATGGCAACCTTGAGCGTCATGCGTCTATCCCCAGGTGAGCTTCTTCATGTCGAACCAACCGCGCGAAAGGGTCTTAGCGCGGCGAACGTTACGACACCAGCCGCGCATTTCGCCGCTGCCACCTGAGCGCGGAGCTGGCGCATTTTTCATGCGCCAGCCGCATAGCTTGCCACCCAGCGGGTGGGATCAGCCCTTCAGCCGGCTCAGCGCCGTGGCGACGACGCCTTCGACGGTGATGCCGAAATGGGCGAACACTTCCGGCGCCGGGCCGGAGGCGCCGAAGCCGTGCATGCCGACGAAGGCCGCGTCCGAACCGACGATGGCATCCCAGCCCTGACGGATCGCCGCTTCGATGGCGATCTTCACCGGCGCCTGGCCAACCACCTGCCGGCGGCTTTCCTCCGGCTGGTTGAGGAACAGCTCGAAGCTCGGCACCGAGACCACGCGGGTCGGGATGCCCTGCGATTCGAGCTGCTCGCGGGCGGCCACCGCCATCGAGACTTCCGAGCCGGAGGCAAACAGCGAGACCTTGGCCTCATCCGAGGCCGCGACCAGCTCATAGGCGCCGCGCGCGGTGAGGCACCGCTCGGTGCCGGCATCGGTGCGCAGCAGCGGCAGGTTCTGGCGGGTCAGCGCCAGCACGCTCGGGCCGGTCTTGTGCTCCAGCGCCAGCTTCCAGGCCTCGGCCGTCTCCACCGTGTCGCAGGGGCGGAAGACGAGCAGGTTCGGGATCGCCCGCAGCGCCGCGATCTGCTCGACCGGCTGGTGGGTCGGGCCGTCCTCGCCCACGCCGATCGAATCATGCGTGAACACATAGACGACGCGGATGCCCATCAGCGCCGCCATGCGGATCGCCGGGCGGCAATAGTCGGAGAACACCAGGAAGGTGCCGCCATAGGGGATGAAGCCGCCATGCAGGGTGATGCCGTTCATCGCCGCGGCCATGCCGTGCTCGCGGATGCCCCAGTTCACATAGCGGCCGTCATATTTCGGCGGCTCGACATAGACCGAGGTGGCCTTGGTCTTGGTGTTGTTGGAATGGGTGAGGTCGGCCGAGCCGCCCACCATTTCCGGCAGCGCCGCGGTGATCGCCTCCAGCGTGATCTCGGACGACTTGCGGGTGGCGACCGCGCCGCCATCGGCGCGCGCCTTGGCGATCACGCCGGCGACCGCCTCGCTGAACTTCGACGGCAGTTCGCCACGCAGGCGACGCTCGAACTCGCCGCGCTTCTCCATGTCGGCGGCGGACAGGCGCTCGTTCCACGCCTTGTGCGCTTGGCGCGAGCGCAGGCCAGCGAGGCGCCAGGCGTCGAGCACGTCGCTCGGAATGACGAAGGGGTCGTATTCCCAGCCCAGCGCCTGACGGGTGGCGGCGATCTCGGCGGCGCCGAGCGGGGTGCCGTGCACGCCGTTGGTGCCCTGCTTGTTCGGGGCGCCGAACCCGATCGTGGTGCGGCAGGCGATCAGCGAGGGCTTGTCGCTGGCCTTGGCGCGCTCGATGGCGGCGAGGATGGCGTCCGGGTCATGGCCGTCGATACGGGTGGCTTCCCAGCCCGAGGCCTCGAAGCGGGCGAGCTGGTCGGTCGCGACCGAGAGCGAGGTCGGGCCGTCAATGGTGATGTGGTTGTCGTCCCACATCACGATCAGCTTGTTCAGCTTCTGCCGGCCGGCGATCTCGATCGCCTCTTCCGAGAGGCCTTCCATAAGGCAGCCGTCGCCGGCGATCACATAGGTGTAGTGGTCGACGAGGTCCGAGCCGAACTGCGCGGCCAGCATCCGCTCGGCGAGCGCGAAGCCGACCGAGGTGGCGATGCCCTGGCCGAGCGGGCCGGTGGTCGTCTCGACGCCGACCGTGTGGCCGTATTCCGGGTGGCCGGGGGTGCGCGAGCCGAGCTGGCGGAAGTTCTTGATGTCGTCGATCGTCATCCCCTCATAGCCGGTGAGGTAGAGCAACGAATAGAGAAGCATCGAGCCGTGGCCGGCGGAGAGGATGAAGCGGTCGCGATCGGCCCAGTGCGGATCGGTCGGATCGAACTTCAGCACCTTGCCGAAGAGGACGGTGGCGACGTCGGCCATGCCCATCGGCATGCCGGGATGCCCGGAATTGGCAGCCTGGACGGCATCCATGGCGAGGGCCCGGATGGCGTTGGCCATGCGGTCGTGCTTTTCGCGGTTCGACATGAGGACCTATGTCTCCGAGGGAAATGCGTTGTCGTTTGGGCGAAGGGCTGGACGAGCGGATCAGGCGATGCGTTGCGATGTTCCAGGCGTCGTCATTGGCGGGCGCGCAGCCTGCCGCGGTGCGGGATCGGTCGCGCGGAGTGATAGCACCGCCCCGGCCGCTGTCAAAGCCGGCAGGCGCAGGAACGGTTGACGCCCTCGTGCCCCATGGGCTCAATGCTGACGGAATCACCTGCGAAATCGGCTGTCGGGCCAAAGGTATGATGGATCGCCTCGCGCGGGACCGTTCCCGCCGCCCGGAAGCCGACGCCGCGACGGAATAATCTTTGACGCCCGCCAACCCGGAATGCCGATGAACCCGCCCCCGACCCAGCCCGGCCCGCTTGAGGCCGCCCTGCGCCGCTTCGACGGCGCGGTCGACGCGCTGGAGGCGGCGGTCCAGCGCCGGCTGGAAGTCGAGCGCCAGGAAGCCGCGCTCGCCCAGCAGCTGCATATCATCGGCGCCGACCGCTCGCGCCTCGCCGATGCGCTCGATGGCGCGCAGGCCCGCGCCGAGCGGCTGGAAGGCGCCAATGACGAGGTCGCCCGCCGGCTCGGCAGCGCGATGGAAACCATTCGCGCGGTGCTCGCCGCGCAGCAGCGTTGAGAGGTCCGTCATGGCCCATGTGACCGTCACCATTGGCGGGCGTGCCTATCGCATGGCCTGCGACGACGGGCAGGAGGACCATCTCACCCGGCTCGGCGTCGAGGTCGATCAGCGCATCGACCAGCTCCGCGAGGCCTTTGGCGAGATCGGCGACCAGCGGCTCAGCGTCATGGCGGCGATCACGCTGGCCGACGAGCTGAGCGAGGCACGCCGGCGCCTGCGCGAGGCCGAGCAGGAGGCCGCTGCCGAGCGCGCCGGCCGCGAGGCCTCGTCCCGCCGGCTCGGCGAGGCGGAGGCGCAGCTTGCCGGCACCATCCTGTCCGCCGCCGAGCGGCTGGAGCGCCTCGCCCGCGAAGTCGGGCCCAGCCCGTCCGGTGGCGTCGGCATGGGCTGAGGGCGTCCGCCGGCCTGTTCCGGGACGGTTGCGCCGACTTGACGCCACGCGCGGGCGCGGGCAGAGGTGCGGATCAAACCCGCCGTCGCGCCGCCCAGTCCGAAAGAACCCGCCATGATCCGCTCCCCGCTGATGACCGTGATGGTCGCCGCCGTCCGCAAGGCGGGCCGCTCCCTCGTGCGCGATTTCGGCGAGGTCGAGAACCTTCAGGTCTCGATGAAGGGGCCGGCGGACTTCGTCTCCAATGCCGACCGCAAGGCCGAGCGCATCCTCCAGGAGGAGCTCACCAAGGCGCGGCCGAATTTCGGCTTCATCCTGGAGGAGGGCGGCGACATTGACGGGGCCGATGAGAGCCATCGCTGGATCATCGACCCGCTCGACGGCACCACCAATTTCCTGCACGGCATTCCGCTGTTCGCCGTCTCGGTCGGGCTGGCGCGCGACGGCGTCCCGGTCGCGGGCGTCATCTACAATCCGATCACCGACGAGATGTACATCGCCGAGAAGGGCGCCGGCGCCTTCCTGAATGATCGGCGCATCCGCGTCGCGGCGCGCCGCAGCCTTTCGGAATCGGTCATCTCCTGCGGCCTGCCGCATATGGGCCGCGGCGACTTCGCCCGGTTCGGCCGCGAATATGCCGCCATCGCCCCGCGCGTCTCGGGCCTGCGCCGCACCGGGGCGGCCGCGCTCGATCTCGCCTGGGTGGCGGCCGGCCGTTTCGACGGCTTCTGGGAGCGCGGCCTCAGCCCGTGGGACATGGCGGCCGGCATCGTCATCGTCCGCGAGGCCGGCGGCTATGTCAGTGATCTCGACGATGGCGACAAGATGCTTGCCAAGGGCGACATCATCGTCGGCAACGAGATCATCCGCCGCGACCTGCTGGCCATGCTGCGCAAGGCCTGAGGCTCACAAGGCCCGAGGTTCACAAGGCCCGAGGCTCACAAGATCTGAGGCTGCGCCGTTTCAGCGGCGCGGCGACGGCGGTGCGTCGTCCGCGCGCCCGACTGACGCCATGCTCTGGAACACCCCGTCGCGGAACACCAGCGCGTGCATCAGCGCGGCCGCCAGATGGGCCAGGAAGGTCGCGAACAGCGCCAGCGCCAGCGCCGTGTGGGCGGTCCTGAGCCAGGCGAAGACCATATCGTTCTGCGGCAGGATCGGCGGCAGTTCCAGCGCGCCATAGAGCACGATCGGATAGCCGCCCGCCGACAGCATGGCCCAGCCGACCAGCGGCACCGCGAACATCAGCGCATAGAGCAGCACATGCGAGCCATGGGCGGCGAGGCGCAGGATCGGCGGCATGTCGGCCGGCAGCGCCGGCGCCGGATGGATCAGGCGATTGACCAGCCGGACCGCCACCAGGATCAGGATCGCGACGCCCAGCGGGCGGTGGAGCGAGAGCAGCCAGTGATAATCGGCCAGCGACGCCACCATGCCGATGCCGATGAACAGCATGGCGAGGATCATCGCCGCCATCAGCCAGTGCAGCAGGCGCGAGACGGCCGGAAACCTGTGCGCGTTCATGGTCATGAGCCTTTCGCGGGCGTGGCAGCCGGCACGTTTTCCGGGATCTGGACCTCGCTGGGCGTCTTCGGCTCACCGGCACGCCGCGTGAACGAGGTCGAATAGGTCGCCGAGCGGGCGCTGAGCAGCGGATCGTCCGAGGGTTCGATGCCGTCCGGCAGCACCAGCGGATCGAAATTCACATCCCGGCAATTGCCGGGGCCCTCGGCCTCGACATGGTCGATGATGAGGGTGCCGACATCGACGCGCCGGCGTGTCTCCGGCCAGGGCAGGGTGGCGTCGGCGGTCACGTCGCCGGCCTCGCCGACCGTGACCATCAGACGCCACTGAACGGGCCCCTGCGCGATCCGCGCGATCAGCGCATCGAACAGATAGTTCGTGCCGGCGCTCCCGCCCTCGATGGGGGTCTGCGGCACGAAGGGGTCGCTCGCGGCCATCGACCAGCGCACCGGCGTCGAGGTGCCGGCCGCGTTCACCATACGGAATGCATCGAGGCTGTTGTAGCTGGCATCGGCGAAGCCGGTGGCGAACGGCCGCGCCCGGATCAGCGCGAGCGCCGCCGCGCTCTCGGGATGGGCGGCGAAGAAGGCCTGCAGGCGCGCCGGGTCGGGCTTTCCGGTTGCCGGATCGGGCGCCCCGGCCATCAGCAGCTCATAGAAATCCTGCGGGGTGCGGGCGGGAAAGACCGGAATGTCGTTCAGCCCGGTCCGCCATTCCTCGCCATTCTTCAGGCGGAACAGCAGCGCCAGGCTGCGCACCTGCGTCTCATTGTCGGGAATGAAGGGCTTGCCCACGGCCACCGCGAAACGCCCGATCACCGGGGTCGTCCCGGTCTCGAACACCGATGCCTTCGACAGGGCGACACCATTGCCGTTGCTCTCGAAGCGGCCGGCAATGCACACGCCCTTGGCGTGATTGCGCCGGAAGCCGGGGTGCACCCCGTTCACCGTCTGGAAGCCATCGACCAGACGGGACTGGGTTAGGCGGTCCGGCGAGAGGAAGCCGCCGACATAGGCGAAGGCGCCGACGATCGGCATGAGGACGGCGCCGATCGCGCACAGGCCGACAAGAACGCGCCGGCGGATCGGCCACAGACGGTAGCGCGCGCCCGGACTCTCGTTCGTTTCCACTGGCGACATCCTCCGTAACAGGCCGGCGCAGGCCCCATGGGTCAGCAATGGCGCCGTCGCGCGCCGGGAACCTGCACTAGGATGCTGATTTCATCTGGAGTAAATCATACAAACGTATGCTGTATTCTGGAGGGTGACGTAACGGTGATGAAAGTACAGGTTTTTTTGTGGCGTGAAGTATTTGCGGATTGGCACGAATAGTGTGGCCGCCGGCGTGAGTCTCGCCGGGCTTCCGTGCCGCTCACCGTCCCGCCCGGAAGACCCGCGCAGGAGAGGTGGAGGAGAGGGCCGGACCGTCCGCGGGAGGGCTTTCCCGGCGCCTTCGCGCCGCCCGCGCACCGATTGATCCAAGATCGTCCGCAAAGCGGCGGATCTCGGGTCAAGAAAGCCTTTCGGTCGCGTTTCATTTCCGGTGGGCTGTGGCATAGTCCGGCCGGAAACGGGCGGCATTTCCGGCGGTGTCGCGGCGAAGGAGACGGCCTCAGGCATGAACGCGACGGACCCCTTTCACAAACTTTCTTCGCCCCGCATCTTTCTGGTGCGGATGTTCATCTTCGTGCTGCTGTGCGTCGCGCTCGCCTCCATCCTGCATGAGCAGATCTGGCAGGCCTTCCTCAACAATCCCGGACTGAACGGCGTCATCTTCGGCGTGCTGTTCATCGGCACCGTCTTCGCCTTCCGGCAGGTCATCCGCCTGCTGCCCGAGGTCGAGTGGGTCAACGGCTTCCGCGTCGTCGATCCCGGCCTCGAAGTGCGGCGCACGCCCCGCCTGCTGGCGCCGATGGCGTCGCTGCTCGGGGACCGCGTCGGGCGCATGTCGATCTCGCAGGCGACGATGCGCGGCATCCTCGAATCGATCGGCACACGGCTGGACGAGGCGCGCGACCTGCTGCGCTATCTCACCGGCCTGCTGGTCTTCCTCGGCCTGCTCGGCACCTTCTGGGGCCTTCTGGAGACGGTCGGCTCGATCAGCCGGGTCATCGGCTCGCTCAATGTCGGGCCGGAATCCGGTTCGGTGCTGGACACGATGAAGACCGGCCTTGCCGCCCCGCTCGGCGGCATGGGCATCGCCTTCTCCTCCTCGCTGTTCGGCCTTGCCGGCTCGCTGGTGCTCGGCTTCCTCGACCTTCAGGCCGGGCAGGCGCAGAACCGCTTCTATACCGATCTTGAGGACTGGCTCTCCACCACGGTGGAGGATCTCGGCCATGAGGCGGGCGCGCGGCCCCGGATGGTGCCCGCCCCGGTGCCGGTGCCCGCGACCTATGTGCCGCCCCCCGCCGCCGCGCCGCTGCCGGCGCCCGGCGCCCTGCTGCCGCCGCCCGATCTCGCCCAGCTTACCGAGGCGATCTCGCGGCTCGACCGCACCATGACGGAAGCCGGCTCGCAGCGCGTGACCACCGCCATGGCACATCTGGCCGAGAGCCTTCAGGGCCTCGTCCAGCATATGCGCTCCGAGCAGCAGATGGTGCGCGACTGGGTGGAGGCGCAGGCCGAGCAGCAGAAGGAAATCAAGAAGCTGCTGGAACGCCTCGCCGCTGACCGCGAGAGCGCCTGATGGCTCTGGGACGCTCCCGCCGCGGCGATCGCACGATCGACTATTGGCCCGGCTTCGTCGACGCGCTGTCGACCCTGCTGCTGGTCTTCGTCTTCCTGCTCACCGTCTTCGTGCTCGCGCAATTCGTGCTGACGCAGGAGATCGGCTCGAAGGACGACGCCATGTCGCGGCTGCAGGCGCAGATCCGCGAGCTGACCAATCTGCTGGCGCTGGAGCGCGCCAACGACGCCGACAGCGAGAGCCAGATGGGCGCGCTGCGCGCCAGCCTCGCCCAGCTCGAGCAGGAGCGCGACGTGCTGCGCGAGGCGGCGACCGCCGTCGCCAGCCCCGAGGAAATCGCCGAGGCGGAAAAGCGCGCCGCCGCACTCGCCCGCCAGCTCGGCAGCGAGCAGGACGCGACCGCGCAGGCCGCCGCCCAGATCGCCATCCTCAACCAGCAGATCTCCGCGCTGCGCCGGCAGATCGCGGCGCTGGAAGAGGCTCTGGCGATCACCGAGCAGAAGGACAAGGAGAGCCAGTCGCGGCTCGCCGATCTCGGGCGCCGGCTCAATGTGGCGCTGGCCCAGCGGGTGCAGGAACTGACGCGCTACCGCTCCGAATTCTTCGGCCGGCTGAGCGCCATTCTTGGCAACCGGCCGGGGATCCGCGTGGTCGGCGACCGCTTCGTCTTCCAGTCGGAAATCCTGTTCGACCGGGCCTCGGCCTATATGCGGCCGGATGCGCTGCCCGCGCTCGACGATATCGCCCGCGCGGTGGCCGAGCTGGAGCGCGAGATTCCGTCGGATATCGCCTGGGTATTGCGGGTCGACGGCCATACTGACGACCGGCCGATCCAGACCCCGCAATTCCCGTCCAACTGGGAACTCTCGGCGGCCCGCGCCATCGCCGTGGTGCAGTATCTGGTGAGCAAGGGCATCGAGCCCCGCCACCTCGTCGCCGCCGGCTTCGGCGAGTACCAGCCGATCGACGGCTCGGGCACCGACGAGGCGCGCGACCGCAACCGCCGCATCGAGCTGAAGCTCACCGAGCGATGAACCCGCCCGCCGCCCCCGAACTGGTGAGTTTCGCCTGGGGGCGGATGCCGGCGCTGACCGATCTGTGGGTCGAGGCCTGGCAGGAGGCGATGCCGGAGATCGATTTCGAGGCGCGGCGCGGCTGGCTGTGCCACCGCATCGGCGCGCTGGTGGACGAGGGTGCGGTGATCTGGGTTGCCTGTGTCCCGGCCTCGGACGGCGGGCCGCAGACGCCGCTCGGCTTCATCACCGTGCAGCCGAAGACCGGCTATGTCGACCAGCTTGTCGTGCATCCCGATCATTGGGGCGCCGGCATCGCCCGCCAGCTCCTCGCCGCCGCCGCCGCGCAGACCAGGCGCCCGCTCGCCCTCGACGTGAACGAGGAAAACGAACGCGCCGTGCGCTTCTACGAGAAGGCCGGCTTCGCCGTCACCGGCCATGGCGTGAACCCCACCTCCGGCCGCCCGACCCTGCGCATGGAGCGGGCATCGGAGCGGTGAGGCGGGCAAGGCGGACTGAACGTGCCGGGAGGGGTCGTTCTACCCGTCCTTGCCCTCGCCGAATTGCAGCGCCGCGAGGCGGGCATAGAGGCCGCCGCGCGCGACCAGGCTGGCATGGGTGCCTTCCTCGACAATGCGCCCGCGCTCCATCACCAGGATGCGGTCGGCGGACAGCACGGTGGAGAGGCGGTGGGCGATGACCAGCGTGGTGCGGCCCTCCATCGAGCGGTCGAGCGCCTGCTGCACCAGCGTCTCGCTTTCCGCGTCGAGCGCGGAGGTGGCCTCGTCGAGCAGCAGGATCGGCGCCCGGCGCAGGATCGCGCGGGCAATGGCGAGGCGCTGGCGCTGGCCGCCCGAGAGCGTCACCCCGCGCTCGCCGACCGGCGTGTCCCAGCCCTCCGGCAGGCGGGCGACGAACTCGTCGGCCAGCGCCAGGCGCCCGGCCTCCTCGACCTCGTCATCGCTCGCCTGCGGCCGGCCGAGGCGTATGTTCTCGCGGATCGAGGCGGCGAAGATCGCCACATCCTGCGGCACCAGCGCGATGCGCGCGCGCACCGATTCCGGCTCGGCCTGCGCGATGTCGGTGCCGTCGACCGCGATATGGCCGCTGGTCGGGTCGTAGAAGCGCAGCAGGAGCTGGAACAGCGTGCTCTTGCCGGCGCCCGAGGGGCCGACAATGGCCACCCGCTCGCCCGCCCGCACGGTGAAGCTCACGGCGTCGAGCGCCGGCAGGTCGGGCCGGCCGGGATAGGCGAAGCCGACCGCGCTGAAGCTCACCTCGCCGCGTGCCGGTTCCGGCAGGGCGAGCGGCTCGGTGGGCGTCACCACCGCCGGGCGCTCCTGAAGCAGTTCGGCGATCCGCTCGGTGGCGCCGGCGGCCTGCGAGATCTCGCCCCACACCTCGCCGAGCTGGCCGAGTCCGCTTGCCGCCAGCACGGCGTAGAGCACAAACTGGCCGAGCGTGCCCGCGCTCATCGTGCCGTCGAGCACTGCATTGGCGCCGGCCCAGAGAATGCCGACCACGCTGGCGAAGACCAGGAAGATGCCGACGCCGGTGAGCAGGGCGCGGGCGCGCACGGCATCGCGGGCCGAATCGAAGGCGTGCTCCACCTCGCCGGAGAACCGCGCCGCGGCGGCGCGCTCGGCGGTGTTGGCCTGTAGCGCCCGCACCGCGCCGATTGCTTCGGCGGCATAGGCGGAAGCCTCGGCCAGCGTGTCCTGCGCCCCGCGCGAGCGTTTGCGCACGCCGCGCCCGGCGCCGATCAGCACCGCGACGATGAGCGGAATGGCGATCAGCAGCGCCGCCGAGAGCCAGGGGCTGGTCACCACCATCATCACCGCCGCGCCGAAGAACAGCACGATGTTGCGCAGCGCGATGGAGGCGGAGGCGCCGACCGTCGACTTGATCTGCGTCGTGTCGGCGGTGAGCCGGGAGATCAGCTCGCCGGATTTGGCGCCGTCATAGAAGCGCCCGTCCAGCGTCAGCAGATGGGCGAAGACCTGCGCGCGCAGATCGGCGACGATCCGCTCGCCCAGCGTCATGACGAGGAAGTAGCGCGCCGCCGAGGCCAGCGAGAGCACGGCGACGACGCCGATCATCACCGCGAAATAGCGGTTGATGAATCCGGCATGGTCAGCGTCGAATCCGAAGTCGATCATCCGCCGCACGGCGATCGGCACCACCAGCGTCGCCAGCGCGGCGACGATGAGCGCGACCAGCGCGGCGGCCGCCCGGCCGCGATAGCGGCAGATATGCGGCCACAGCGCCATCAGCGGCTTGAGACGCGGGCTGCGGGCTGGGGCGGGGGTCGACAAGGGAGCGGACAAGGCGGCGGCACTCTCTGGCGTCTGGGCTGTTTCCACGGGCAGGCGAGGGGCGGCTTGTGTCACAGTCATGTCTCGGTTATAGAGCCGCTCGGATTTCCGGCAGGATCGTTTAATGAGATCGCCGCGTGGCTCCCGCAAGGGGCCGGCCGTGCGGCGGCGAGGATGCACCCGATGAAGAGCAACATCCATCCCGACTACCACTTCGTGAAGGTGGTGATGACGGACGGCACCGAGTACACGACGCGCACGACCTGGGGCAAGGAGGGCGACGTCCTCCAGCTCGACATCGACGCGAAGTCCCATCCCGCCTGGACCGGTGGTACGGGCCAGCTGCTCGACCGCGCGGGCCGCGTGTCGAAGTTCCAGAAGAAGTTCGCCGGCTTCCTCAAGGCCTGATTGGCCGCGATGGAACGGGGCTCCCGCGAGGGCGCCCCGGCGTGACGATCTTCCGCAAACCCTCGCCCCGGCACGGCCGCGGCGGGGGTTTTCGCTTGTCCGCACGGGGGCGCGTCGTAGGTCCGAAGGCTGTGGCTGAAGGGCTTTCGCGCGGTCTATTTGCGCGCGGTCCATGGGTCGCGCCGGTGCATGCTTCGCGGCGGTGCCGGGGGGCTTGATCGGTCGTCGCTGCGTCCCTCGCCGCGCCGGCCCGCTCAGTGCCGCTCGAAGGCCGAGCGCAGGCGGCCCAGATGCGTGGCCACGGCGTTGGGCCGGGCTTCCTCGCCGGCGCTGATGGCGGCGTCGAACTGGGCGATCTGGCGTTGCAGCTCGTGGCTGCGGCGGATCAGCGCGATCAGTTCGTCCGGCAGCAGCGCCTCCTGCGCCTCATCGGGCGCGGCGCCCTTGAGGTCGATCTTGACGCGCTCGCGCGAGGCCGTCTGCTGGGACATTTCGCCTTCCGCCACCGCCCGCTGGAGCAGCAGCCAGGAGGCAAGCTGCATCAGCCTTGTGGACAGGTGCATGCTCTGCTGGGCATAGGCGGCGAGCGCGGCGCGGGAGAGTTCGCGGCTGGCCTGCCGGCCTTCGCCATCGAGATAGGCGGCGGCGTCCTCGACCAGCCTCATGCCCTGCTGGAACAGCGCGGCGAAAGCCGGCGAGGCCATGCGACGCTCGGCGAGCCTGATCGGCTCATCGCCCTTGCCGTCTGCTCTTTCCATGACGCCCGACCTGTCTGCTGCCTTGCTGCGCCGCGTGGCCGTCCGGCCCCCGCTCGATACCGCGAGATGGGGCCAATGACAGCCGATGATGGCACAGGATGGGCGAAAAACCGGGCGAAAAAAGAGCCGCCCAGAGGCGGCTCTAAAGTCTAGACAGGGATGCGTCAAACAGAGTGGACAGGGCCACTCACGGTCGAAATGGACCATGCACAGTAATAGATCGGAAAGCTTAATGGACGGTTAAGAAGGGCCCGTCCCGCCCTATGCAGGGCCTCACCGCTTGAAGAAGTTCTCCGCCGCCATGCGGGAGGCGCGCTTGGCCGCGAGCGCGCTTTTCAGCCGCTCGATCTCGCCTTCCAGCAGGGCGATGCGTTCCTCGATCTCGGTCTCGGACAGTGCCGAGAGGTCGCCACCCACCTCGTGGCCGGCCGGTTTGATCTTCGGCAGGATGCCGAACGGATCGTCGTCGAGAGCCATGGCGTGTCTCCTCTTGCTGCCGGGCAATCTAGGAGAGGGCGGTCCCGGTTGCCAGTGCGCCCGGCTTGACCTACGTAGCCTCAACCATCGACCACGCGAGGGACGCACCGTGACCGATCTGCCCGCCACCATGACCGCCATCGGCCTGCCCACCCCCGGCGGCCCCGAGGCCCTGGTTCCCGAGCAGCGGCCGGTCCCCATGCCCGGCAAGGGCGAAATCCTCGTCAAGGTCGCTGCCGCCGGCGTCAACCGGCCGGATGTGATGCAGCGCAAGGGGCTCTATCCGCCGCCGCCCGGCGCGCCGGACATTCCCGGCCTGGAGATTTCCGGCGAAGTGGTGGCGCTGGGCGAGGGCGTGAGCCGCTTTGCCCTCGGCGACAAGGTGTGCGCGCTGGTGTCCGGCGGCGGCTATGCGCAGTATTGCGTTGCCGATGAGGGCTCGACCCTGCCGGTGCCCAAGGGCCTGTCCATGGTGGAAGCGGCCGCGCTGCCGGAAACCTTCTTCACTGTCTGGACCAATGTGTTCGATCTCGCCGGCCTCAAGGCGGGGGAGAACTTCCTCGTCCATGGCGGCACCTCCGGCATCGGCACCACGGCGATCCAGCTCGCCAAGGCGTTCGGCGCGACGGTGTTCACAACCGCCGGCAGCGCCGGGAAGTGCGAGGTCTGCCGCTCGCTCGGCGCCGATGTCGCGATCGACTACAAGACCGAGGACTTCGTCGCCGTGGTGAAGGAAAAGAGCGGCGGCAAGGGCGCCCATGTCATCCTCGACATGGTCGGCGGCTCCTATATCGCCCGCAATTACGAGGCGGCCTCGCCGCTGGGGCGAATCGTGCAGATCGCCTTCATGGAAGGCTCCAAGGTGCAGATCGACTATATGCGGCTGATGCTGAAGCGCCTGTCGCATATGGGTTCGACCCTGCGCTCGCGCCCCAAGGCCGAGAAGGCCGCCATCGCCGCTTCGCTGGTTGAGAAGGTGTGGCCGCTGATCGAGGCCGGCACGGTCCGCCCGGTGATGGACCAGACCTTCCCGCTGGAAGAGGCGAGCCGCGCCCATGCCCGCATGGAAACCAGCGCCCATATCGGCAAGATCATGCTGAGCGTGGGGTGACGGGCGCCCCGCGCGCCGTCGCGGACAAAGGCGTCATCCCGGACGGCCGCCGGCCGCTCCGGGATCGTGCGCGAGGCCCGGCACCCGCGCCACCCCGAAAGCTGTTCACCTTCCCTTGCTTGCCTCTGGCAATCCGCCCCGTGGCGTCCTAGATTTGTCATGCGGGGCTGCAAGGTTCGTCAGGAGAACATATTCCCCGGGGCCTTATCGATCTCAAAGGGAGCTGTCCCTGACCGGACCCGTGGGTCCGGACACACGGCGCCCACCTACGTTGTAGGTTCCCGGGATCGATCCTCCAACGGCCATTGCGGCTCCGCACTCATCTGATCATGGCGCATTCCCCCGACACGCTCCCCGACAAGGCCGGCCTTCGCTCCCTCGCGCTCGCCCGGCGGGCGGGGATGGACCCGCAGCTGCGCGCCGTCGCCTCGGAGGTCGCCGCCGGCCATGCCATGGACTGGCTCGGCGACGTCGCGGGCGAGATCGTCTCCGTCTTCTCGCCGATCGGCCACGAGATCGCCACCGAACCGCTGATCCGCCGGCTGCGCGCCGCCGGCGCCCAGATCGCGCTCCCCGTCGTCCTCGCTCCCGGCAAGCCGCTGATCTTCCGCCTGTGGGAACCGGGCGTCGAACTGGTCGCCACCGCCGGCCCCGGCCGGATGCGCATTCCCGCCCCGCCCGAGAGCGCCCCCGCCGTCGCGCCGGACGTGCTGATCGTGCCGCTCGCGGGATTTGATTCGCGCGGCCACCGGCTCGGCTATGGCGCCGGCTTCTATGACCGCACGCTCGCTCTGCTGCGCCGCGCCAAGCGGATCGAGGCGGTCGGCTATGCCTTCGCGGTGCAGCAGCTCCCGCAGGTTCCCGCCGAGGCGCATGACGAGCGGCTTGACGCCATCGCCACCGATGCCGGCATCATCCGCGTGGTAGCGGAGGACTGACAGCGTTGCGCATTCTCTTTCTCGGTGATGTGGTCGGGCGGGTCGGCCGGCAGATGGTGCTCGATCACCTGCCCCGGCTGCGGGCGGGGCTCGGGCTCGATTTCGTGGTGGTGAACGGGGAGAACGCCGCCGGCGGCTTCGGCATCACCGAGGCGATCTATGACGAATTCCTGGAGGCCGGGGCCGATGCCGTCACGCTCGGCAACCACGCCTTCGACCAGCGCGAGGCGCTCGTCTTCATCGAGCGCGCGCCGCGCCTGATCCGCCCCGCCAATTACCCGCCCGGCACGCCCGGACGCGGGGCGGCGCTCATCGAGGCGCGGAACGGCGCGCGGGTGCTGGTGGTCAACATGATGGGCCGTGCCTTCATGGACCCGATGGACGATCCCTTCGCCGCCATCGACCGCGAACTCGACGCCGGCCCGCTCGGCCTCGTCTCGGATGCGGTGATCGTCGACTTCCACGCCGAGACCACCAGCGAGAAACAGGCCTTCGGCCATTGGTGCGACGGGCGCGCCAGCCTCATTGTCGGCACCCACACCCATGTGCCGACCGCCGATCACCGCATCCTGCCGGGCGGCACCGCCTATATGACCGATGTCGGCATGTGCGGCTGCTATGACGGGGTGATCGGCATGGACAAGGAAGAACCGCTGCGCCGCTTCACCCGCAAGATCGGCTCCTCGCGCTTCGAGCCGGCGATGGGCGAGGGCACGCTGTCGGGCGTGGCGGTGGAGACCGATGGTGCGGGGCGCGCCGTGGCGGTTGCCCCCCTGCGCATCGGCGGGGCGCTGGCCCCGACGCTGCCGGATTTCTGGTAGCGCCGGCCGCGCCACCGATACCTCAACGCCATTGTGCGGTGCGCCTTTACGCGCGCCCGCCCTCTCGCCTATAAGCCGCGCACCCAATCTGTCAGTGTTGAGACGCCCGCGGGGCCTTCCGCCGGCGCGACGTGGAGGCGGCCATGGCCGGGCATTCGCAATTCAAGAACATCATGCACCGCAAGGGCAAGCAGGACGCGGTGCGCTCCAAGCTGTTCTCCAAGCTGGCGCGTGAAATCACCGTGGCCGCCAAGCTCGGCATGCCGGACCCGGCGATGAACCCGCGCCTGCGCGCCGCCATCCTCGCCGCCCGCGCCGAGAACATGCCCAAGGACAATATCGACCGCGCCGTCAAGAAGGCGCAGGGCGGCGATGCGGAGAACTATGACGAGATCCGTTATGAGGGCTACGGCCCCGGCGGCGTCGCCGTCATCGTCGAGGCGCTGACCGACAACCGAAACCGCACCGCCTCGGAAGTGCGCTCCACCTTCACCAAGTCCGGCGGCGCTCTGGCCGAGACGGGCGCCGTCTCCTTCATGTTCGACCGCATCGGCGTGGTCGAGTTCGACGCCGCCAAGGCCTCGGCCGACGCCATGCTCGAAGCCGCCATCGACGCCGGCGCCGACGACGTGTCGTCCGACGAGAACGGCCATGAGGTGACCACCACGATCGAGAACCTGCACGAGGTCGTCCGCGCGCTGGAAGCCAAGTTCGGCGATCCCCGCAAGTCGGGCCTGGTCTGGCGCCCGCAGAACACCGTGGCGGTCGATGACGAGATGGCCGAGAAGCTGATCCGCCTCGTCGACACGCTGAACGACAATGACGACGTGCAGAACGTCTACGCCAATTTCGAACTGTCCGACGCCTTCATGGCCAAGATGAGCGACTGATCGCGGAGGCGGGAGCGTCATCCCGGACGGCAGCGGCCGATCCGGGACCGCCACCCCTCACCGCGTGTCCCATCCCACCCGCCGTCATCTCCGCCTCACCACGTCATCCCCGGGCTTGACCCGGGGATCCACGTCTTATTCTGGGTCCGCCGGTAGGGAAGCCGTGGATGGCCGGGTCAAGCCCGGCCATGACGTTGTTGAAGCCCCGGGGATCCACGACTTCGGCTGGGCGCGTCGGGACGGAAGGCGTGGAGGACCGGGTCTGATCCCCGGATCAAGTCCGGGGACGGCCATGACGTTTCGTGGTGTCAGCGCCCCAGCAGCCCGTCGAACAGCGGCAGGCTGGAGAGCGCCGCCAGCGCGATGATGGCGTAGGCGACGCGGCGGAAATGGTCGTCGCTGGCGCCGCGAAAGGCGCGGTTGCCGGCATAGAGGCCGATCGCATAGGCCGGGCCGAGGATCGCCGAGAGCAGCCCGACCTCGCGGGTGATCATGCCATTGGCGAGATAGGCCGTGCCGCTGGCCAGCGTCGCCAGCGCGAAGAAGCCGAACAGGTTGGCGCGCACCAGCGCCGAGGGCTGGCCGCTGCCGAGCCAATAGGCCACCACCGGCGGGCCGGACATCTGCGCCGCGCCGCCCAGCACCCCGGCCAGCATGCCGACGCCGAGCGTGGTCGGCAGGTGCTGGCGGCCGCTATGGCGCCAGCCGGAGACCAGCAGCGCCAGCATGGCGAGGCTGAGGATGCAGAAGCCCCAGCGCAGCGCCAGCGGGTCGAGCCATTGCAGCAGCGCCACGCCGGCCGGCACCGTCAGCACCGCGCCGATCGCGAGCGGGGCGACCTGCCGCCACACGCAGGCGCGGAACGCCGTCACCAGAAAGGGCAGGGTGAGCGCGGTGTCGATCACCAGCAGCGTCGGCGCGGCGATTTTCGGCCCGAACACGGCGCTCACCAGCGGCACGAAGATCAGCGCCCCGCCAAAGCCCGAAAAGCCGCGCGTGGCCCCCGCGACGAGGGCGGTGAAGACGGCCCAGGCGAGGGCCAGATCGAAGGTCATGGGAAAAACCGGGGCGCCGCACGGCGCGGCGGGCCAGACCTATCGGCCGGGCCGGGGCGGGTCAATCGCGGCAGGCGGTCCCGATTCATGAGTTTGCGCGAACGTGCCTATCGAGAAAACTGATTTGCGGCGCTCCCTCGCGCACGCCACATTGGGCGCCGACACGCCGCTCCGCGGCCCCCTTCGAGCGCCGCCCCACGGGAGCGGCCGGAACCGCATCATGAAAAACCCTTCCTCGACAGCCGTGGCCGGCCATGCGGCCGATACCGGCTTTCGCGACCAGCTTCTCGGCTATGGCGGCGCGCTGCTCGCCATCGCCATCTGGGGCGGCTGGATCGTCTCCACCCGCCATGCCGTGCACGGCCATCTGTCGCCGGCGACGGTCGGCTGGCTGCGCTTTGTCGTGGCCGCGGTGGTGCTGGCGCCGGCCTGGCTGCGGGTCGGATTCTGGCCCAAGCGCGGCTTCGTGCCCGTGCTGCTGTGCTTTCTCGGCGCCGGCGGAGTGTTCTTCCTCGTCGTCGCCAATGCCATGCGCTTCGTGCCGGCGGCCGATGTCGGCCCGTTGCTGCCCGGCACCATGCCGCTGATCGTGGCGATGGTCTCGGTGCTGGTGTTTCGCGAGCGGCTCGGCCGCTGGCGCGCGCTCGGCTTTGTGTGCATCGCGCTCGGCGTGCTCACGCTGGGCGGGCGCGGCCTGCTCTACCCGGAGGATGGGGCCTGGCGCGGCCATCTGCTGCTGCTGCTCGGGGCGGCCATGTGGGCCTGCTACACGCTGGCCTTCCGCCGCACCGGGCTGAAGGCGACGGAGACGGTCGGGCTGGTCGGCCTGTGGTCGACCCTCATCCTCACGCCGTTCGGCCTGCCCGGCGTCATCAGCGCCGTATCGGACGGCTATGGCCGCGAAATCCTGTTCCAGCTGTTCATGCAGGGCCTGCTGGCCGGCGTGGTGGCGCTGCTCGGCTTCGGCCTCGCCATCGAGAAGCTCGGTCCCTCGCGGGCGGCGGCCTTCACCGGGCTGGTGCCGGCGCTGGCCGCGCTGATCGCCATTCCCGTGCTCGGCGAGCACCCGGACCTGGCGGCGATCATCGGCGTCATCGCCACCGGCGTCGGCGTCGCGCTGGCCAGCGGGGCGTTCGGCGCGCGCGGCGTTAGGCGGGGTGCGCCGAGGCGGGGCGTCAAGGCGGGGGGGCGTTAAGGCGCGCTTAACCATGCGGGCCGGCGGGGGGCGCCGGCAGGCCCGCCGCGCGGCCTTGCCCCTAGGCGTTCGTCCTTTGTTCGACTACGGCTAGGGTATGGCGACCGCCCCGATTCGCATTCTCGGCCTTGATCCCGGCCTCCGCCGCACCGGCTGGGGGGTGATCGAGGCCATGGGCACGCGGCTGACCTTCATCGCCTGCGGCACGGTGATGCCGCCGGAGGAGGGCGAACTCGCACGCCGGCTCGCGGTGCTCCACACCGAGCTGGCGGCCGTGCTGCGCATTTATGCGCCGGACGAGGCGGCGGTGGAGGAGACGTTCGTCAACATGAACCCGGCCTCGACGCTCAAGCTCGGCCAGGCGCGCGGCGTGGTCATGGTGACCCCGGCGCTGGCCGGCGTGCCGGTGGCCGAATATGCCGCGCTGCTGGTCAAGAAAACCGTGGTCGGCGCCGGCCGGGCGGAGAAGGCGCAGATCCGCATGATGATGAAGGTTCTGCTGCCGCAGGCCGATTTCAAGACCGACGACGCCGCCGACGCGCTTGCGGTCGCCGTCACCCACGCCCAGCATAGGGGCATGGCGGCACTGAAGGCGCAGGCCGCCGCGCGCCTCGATGCGCGGGCGGTGGCACGATGACGGGCGAATTCCGATGATCGGCAAACTTAAGGGCATCGTCGATTCCTATGGCGAGGACCATGTGATCCTCGACGTGCAGGGCGTCGGCTATCTCGTCCATTGCTCCGGCCGCACCCAGCAGGCGCTGCCCCCGGTGGGCGAGGCGGCGACGCTGTTCATCGAGACCTTCGTGCGCGAGGACATGATCCGTCTCTACGGCTTCGCCTCGCCGGCGGAGAAAAGCTGGTTCCTGCTGCTGCAGAACGTGCAGGGCGTCGGCGCCAAGGTGGCGCTCAACGTGCTCTCGACGCTCTCGCCCTCCGAACTCGCCAATGCGGTGGCGGTGGGCGACAAGGCCATGGTGTCGCGCGCCAATGGGGTCGGCCCCAAGGTCGCCGCCCGTATCGTCGCCGAGCTGAAGGACAAGGCGCCCGGCTTCTCGACCGTCGATCCGGCGGTGGCGGGCCTCGCCGCGCAGCTGGAGGACCGCAACGCCCCCGCGCCGGTGGCCGATGCCGTCTCCGCGCTGGTCAATCTCGGCTACGCCCAGCTTCAGGCCAGCACCGCCATCGCCGCCGCGCTGCGCGAGGCGGGGGAGGGCGCGGATACGGCCCGGCTGATCCGCCTCGGGCTGAAGGAACTCGCCCGATGAGGACGCGCCGGTCTCGGGCTCGCACATACCGGCCTCATCGGCCTGATCGTCCACCTCACTGCACCGACGCTCCGGGGCGCCGCCGATGACCACCACGCGCCTCGTCACCCCCGACAAGCGTGAGGAAGACCTCGCCGAGGCCTCCCTGCGCCCGCAGAATCTCGCCGAATTTGTCGGCCAGGAGCAGGCCCGCGCCAATCTCAACGTGTTCATCACCGCCGCCAAGGCGCGCGGCGAGGCGCTCGACCACGTGCTGTTCGTGGGGCCGCCCGGCTTGGGAAAAACCACGCTGGCGCAGATAGTTGCACGCGAATTGGGGGTCGGTTTCCGCTCCACTTCAGGCCCCGTCATCGCCAAGGCGGGGGATCTGGCGGCGCTGCTGACCAATCTCGAAGAACGCGACGTGCTGTTCATCGACGAGATTCACCGGCTCAATCCGGCGGTGGAGGAAATCCTCTATCCGGCGATGGAAGATTATGAGCTGGACCTGATCATCGGCGAGGGGCCGGCGGCGCGCTCGGTGAAGATTTCGCTGGCGAAGTTTACGCTCGTCGGCGCCACCACCCGCTCGGGACTACTCACCACACCTCTGCGCGACCGCTTCGGAATTCCGATCCGGCTGAATTTCTACACGGTGGATGAGCTGGAACTTGTCGTGACACGTGGCGCGCGGGTCATGAATATTCCGATTTCCAAGGATGGCGCCCGCGAGATCGCTCGCCGCGCGCGCGGCACGCCGCGCATCGCCGGCCGCCTGCTGCGCCGGGTGCGCGACTTCACATTGGTCGCCGGCAAGGAGATCATCGACCGCGCCGCCGCCGATCACGCGCTCGGCCATCTGGAGGTGGACGGGCTCGGCCTCGACCAGATGGATCGTCGCTATCTTACTGTGGTCGCAGTGAATTATGGCGGCGGGCCGGTGGGCGTCGAGACCATCGCGGCGGCTCTTTCCGAGCCGCGCGACGCGATTGAGGAGATCATCGAGCCCTATCTCGTGCAGCAGGGCTTCATCCAGCGCACCCCGCGCGGGCGCGTGCTGACCGCCCATGCCTTCCGCCATCTCGGTCTCCAGGTCCCCTCCACCACCAACCAGATGCCGCTGTTCGACGACGGCGAGTGATGCCCGCCCGCGCAACAGCGTCGACGCCGTCCTCCGGGTGATGTAAGTCCCTTTCACATGAACTGGTCCAAAAACGGCGAGTCCCGCGGCTATCATCACGGCAACCTGCGGGAGGCCCTGATCAAGGCTGCGCTGGAACTGATCGCGGAGAAGGGGCCTTCGGGAGCCACCTTCGCGGAGGCCGCGCGCCGCGCCGGCGTATCGCCCGCCGCCCCCTACCGCCATTTCCGCGACCGCGACGAATTGCTGGCGGCCGTCGCCGCATTGGGTTTCGAGCGTTTCGCGGCGGCGCTGGAAGCGGGATGGGGCGGAGGGCGCCCGGCCCCGCAGGAAGCCTTTGAGCGCATGGGCCGGGCCTATCTCGACTTCGCCCGCGACAACCCGTCCGAATATGTCGCCATGTTCGAGGCCGGCATTCCGGTTGAAGCGCATCCGGCGCTGTCGCAGGCCAGCCAGCGGGCCTTTGGCGTGCTCCGCGACGCAGCGGATGTGCTGGTCGCCTCCATGCCGGGTCCGAGCCGCCCGCCGGCGCTGATGATTGCGCTGCACACCTGGGCGCTGGCGCATGGCGTCGCCTCGCTGTTTGGCCGGCCGGATGCCGCCCGCCGCAAGCTGCCGATGGCGCCGGAAGAGCTGCTTGAAGCCGGCTTCCTCATTTACCTGAAAGGCCTTGCTGCACCCGCCACGTGATCGCGGATGCGTGATCGGGCCGGGCGATCCTTGACAAGGCGGGTCGTGCTGCCTACCTATGTAAATGTGATTAACATTAACCCAGGAACGGACGCCATGGAGCTCGCTCACAAGCTCGACACTTACGGCAAGCCGGCCTGGATCGCGCTTACGGTCCTAGGCTTCATGGCCTGGTGGCCGCTGGGTTTGGCGATCCTGGCCTTCACCATTGGGAGTGGACGGATGTTTTGTAGTGGCAGGTGCGGCTTCGGCCGCTGGAACGGCGAGGGCATGGAAGCCGTTCGCAACGCCTTTGGCGGTCGCCGTGGCTTCCAGTCCTCGGGCAACAGCGCCTTCGACGAATATCGCGAAGAGACGCTGCGCCGCCTTGAGGACGAGCAGAAGGAGTTCAAGGGCTTCCTTGAGCGTCTGCGCCAGGCCAAGGACAAGGCGGAGTTCGACCAGTTCATGGCCGATCGCCGCTCGCGTCCCACCCCGCCGCCCAGCCCGACCGCCGACGCGCAGGGCTGAGGCCGACATTCCGGTCGGCCGGGCCCTTGACGCCCCCCGATGAGGCCCGCCGACCAGACGTGCCGCGCCCTTTGTTCACAAGGGGCGCGGTCTCGTTTATGAGGGCGCCATGAATGAGCGCCCCGATCCCTTCTCGCCTGACGTCCTCAAGGCCGACCCCTTTCTGCACCTCGCCGGACGGCTGGTGCCGGGCGGCCATGTCCTGCCCGTGCGGGTCTATTACGAGGACACGGATTTCTCCGGCATCGTCTACCACGCCAACTACCTGAAATTCATGGAGCGGGCCCGCTCCGACCATCTGCGACTCATCGGCGTGGTGCAGGGCGAATTGTTCGGTCAGGCGCTTGCCGAGGCGCCGGGCTTTGCCTTCGTGGTGCGATCGATGGAGCTGCAATTCGTCCGTCCCGCCCGCATCGACGATGTGCTGGAGATTCACACCAGCCCGGTCGAGGTGGCCGGCGCGTCGATCACGCTTCAGCAGAAGGTGATGCGCGGCGGCGAATTGCTGGTCGAGGGTAAGGTCAAGGTCGCTTTCGTCGCGCAGGGCCGCGCCCGCCGCATTCCCGACGCGCTGCGCGCGGCCATGAAGGCGGCGCTGGACCAGGCCCCCGCGAGCTGAGGTTGCGAAAAGCCCGGCCCGGCCGCGCGACCCGCGTTGCTTTTGCGTCACGCGGCTGTTGCGATGCGGCAACGCTAACCCGGCATTAACCTTAATAAGGTGTTGTGTCGGGTGGCTGCGGAAGCGGATCGACCTCGCTCGCCCAAGTTTGGACAGACTCGGTCGCTTGATGACGGATGAGTCCCTTCAACAGCCAAGCACGGCATCCGCTGCGGTCCGGCAGCCGATGCGGAGCGGCAGTGCGACCCGTGGTGGATCTGTCAGGATTAGGCCTAATGACGCTGAAGAAGCTTTTGGTTGCGGTGATGCTGTTCATGGCGGCATCGGCGTCATTTGCCTATGGGCAGGCCCAGACGGCTCCGGTCAACGCCGCGCCGACGGCGCAGGTGCAGGGGCAGGCCGCCCCCACCGTGCCGGGCGCCGCCGTGGCGTCGGACGGGGCGGGCCTTGCCAGTCAGGACCTGTCGCTGATCGGCCTGTTCCTGCAGGCGCATCTCGTCGTCAAGATCGTGATGGCGGGCCTGATCATCGCCTCGGTCTGGGTCTGGGCGATCATCATCGACAAGACCATCCTGTTCCAGCGCATGAAAAGCCAGATGGACCGCTTCGAGGCGACCTTCTGGTCCGGCCAGAGCCTGGAAGAACTGTACCGCTCGCTGTCCTCGCGCCCCAACACCGCCATGGCGGCGATTTTTGTGGCCGCAATGCGCGAATGGAAGCGGTCCTATGAGGGCGGCGCGCGCTCCTTCACCGGTCTCACCCAGCGTCTCGACAAGGTGATGGACGTGACCATCGCCCGCGAGGTCGAGCGGCTGGAAAGCCGGCTGCTGGTGCTCGCGACGGTCGGCTCGGCCGGCCCGTTCATCGGTCTGTTCGGCACGGTCTGGGGCATCATGACCAGCTTCCAGTCGATCGCCGCCTCGAAGAACACCAGCCTCGCAGTTGTGGCGCCCGGCATCGCCGAAGCCCTTTTCGCGACGGCAATTGGCCTTGTCGCCGCCATCCCCGCGACGATTTTCTATAACAAGTTCATCTCTCAAGTGGGCCGGCAGGCGCTGCGGCTGGAGGGTTTCGCGGACGAGTTCTCCGCCATCCTGTCGCGCCAGATCGACGAGCGGGGCTGACGCGACATGGGTATGTCCTCGGGAGGCAGCGGCGGCTGGAGTTCGCGGCGTTCGCGCCGGCGACGCAGCAGCGCCGTCATGTCCGAGATCAACGTCACCCCGATGGTCGACGTGATGCTCGTTCTGCTGATCATCTTCATGGTGGCCGCGCCGATGCTGACCGTTGGCGTGCCGCTCGATCTGCCGCAGACGCAGGCGCAGGCGGTCTCGCAGGACCATCAGCCGCTGGTGATCTCGATCAACAATCAGGGTCAGGTGTTCCTGCAGGAGACCGAAATTCCCGTCGCGGAACTGGTGCCCAAGCTCATGGCCATCGCCAAGGCCGGCTATGACGAGCGCATTTTCGTGCGCGGCGACAAGTCGGTCGATTATGGCACGGTGATGCAGGTGATGGGCCGCCTCTCCGGCGCCGGCTTCAAGCGCGTCGCCCTCGTCTCCGAAGTCGAGCAGGGGGGCTGAGGTCATGCGCGCGGGTCTTGTCGCCTCTTCCGCCCTTCATGCCGGCCTCATCGGCTTCATGCTGGTTTCCTTCTCCTCGGCCCGTCCCCTCGAGCCGATGCAGGAATCCATGCCGATCGACATCGTCTCCGATGCCGAGCTGAGCCAGATGATGGCGGGCAAGAAGGACGCGCCGAAGACCGAGAAGCCCAAGCCCGTGGTCGAGAAGGTGGCGCCGACGCCCAAGCCTGCCGAGCAGCTTGAGGCCAAGGTGACGGAAAAGCCCGAGGTGAAGGCGGCGGCCGAGCCGGTCGCGCCCCCGCCCCCGGCCGAGGCCAAGCCCGAACCCAAGCCCGCCGCCGCGCAGGCCAATCCCGAGCCGGCGCCGCCCAAGGACGCCGAATCGATCGCCGCCAAGCCGCCGGAAGCCCCGAAGGACGCGCCCAAGCCGGACCAGCAGGCGCAGGCCAAGCCCGCTCCCGCGCCGCCGCGCAAGCCCAAGGACATTCCCCCGAAGGTGGTGCAGCAGCCGCCCAAGGACCAGCAGGAATTCAAGCCGAACGAGATCGCCGCGCTGCTCGACAAGCGCACGGCGACGCGTCAGGCCGCGATCGGCGACACGATCAACTCGACCGCCTCGCTCGGCGCTTCCGTCGGTACGGCGGCAACGCTCTCGCAGACCGAGATCGACGCGCTGCGCGCCCGGCTGATGCAGCTGTGGAACCCGCCCGCCGGCGCCGCCAATCCCGAGGAACTGATCGTCACGATTCGCATCCGCCTCAATCAGGATGGCACATTGTCGGGCCCGCCGATGGTGGTGACGTCCGGCACCAGCCCCTTCTTCATGACTGCCCGCGACAGCGCCATCCGCGCCATCTTCCGTGGTCAACCCTTCAATATGCTCAATCCGGCCAAGTACGAGGCCTGGAAGGACATCGAAGTCACGTTCGATCCACGCGAAATGGTCCGGGGCTGAGCCCCCGATCCTGCCCTTTGTTTTTTTCGAGACATTGATCATGACGCAGATTATTCGCCCGGTTTTCGCGGGCCCCTCCATCGGCCGGCGCGGTCTCATTACCAGTGCCGGTGCGCTGGCCGGTCTCGGCCTCGTGACAGGGCCGGCGCAGGCCGTGCTCAAGCTCGACGTGACGCAGGGCACCGTCCAGCCCCTGCCCATCGCCATCACCGAATTCGTCGGCGGCGGCAGCCCGCAGGATATCGAGGCCGGCAAGGGCGTCACCCAGATCATCTCGGCCGATCTGCGCCGCTCCGGCCTGTTCGCCCCGCTCGACCCGGCCGCTTTCGTCGAGAAAATCACCAACCCGGACGCCTCGCCGCGCTTCCAGGACTGGCGCGTGATCAACGCGCAGGCGCTGGTGACCGGCCGCATGACCCGCCAGCCGGATGGCCGGGTGAAGGCCGAGTTCCGCCTGTGGGATGTGTTCGCCGGCCAGCAGCTGATCGGCCAGCAATATTTCACCCAGCCGGAGAACTGGCGCCGCGTCGCCCACATCATCGCCGACGCGATCTATGAGCGGCTCACCGGCGAGAAGGGCTATTTCGACACCCGCATCGTCTTCGTCGACGAGAGCGGGCCGAAGGAAAAGCGCGTCAAGCGCCTCGCCATCATGGATCAGGACGGCGCCAACGTGACCTATCTCACGCGCGGCGACGACCTCGTGCTGACGCCACGCTTCTCGCCGACCAGCCAGGAAATCACCTATATGAGCTATGGCCGCGGCGAGCCGCGCGTCTATCTGCTCAACATCGAGACCGGCCAGCGCGAAGTGGTCGGCAATTTCCCGAATATGAGCTTCTCGCCGCGTTTCGCCCCGGATGGGCAGCGGGTCATCCTGTCGCTCCAGCAGGGCGCCAACTCGAACATTTTCGTGATGGACCTGCGCTCCAAGGCGACCACGCGGCTCACCGACACGCCGGCCATCGACACCGCGCCCTGCTATTCGCCGGACGCCACGCAGATCTGCTTCGAGAGCGATCGCGGCGGCGGCTCGCAGATCTATGTGATGAACCCGGACGGCTCGAACCAGCGCCGCATTTCCTTCGGCGACGGGCGTTATTCGACGCCGGTCTGGTCGCCGCGCGGCGATGTGATCGCCTTCACCAAGCAGGCGCAGGGACGCTTCGCCATCGGCCTGATGCGGCCGGATGGTTCGGGCGAGCGCATCCTCACCGACGGCTATCACAATGAGGGGCCGACCTTCGCTCCGAACGGCCGCGTCATCATGTTCTTCCGCGATCCCGGCGGGGCGGCGGGACCGCAGCTCTACACGGTCGACATCACCGGCTATAATGAGCAGCGCATCCCGACCCCGAGCTATGCGTCGGATCCGGCGTGGTCGCCCTTACGTTCCTGATGCATTAAGGAACCGTTAACCATAAGAGAAGGTTGATGCACGGGCCGCAAGTTCGGTGCATTCCGTCAAGGTTCCGTAAACGATGACGGACCCATTCATTAACGCCAGCGAATAGGCCGGGCCGCGCCCGGCGTGGGAATTCAGGAGTCCGCGGTATGATCGGTATGTTGCGCAAGCTGGGCGGAGCGCGCATCGCCCTTATTTTCGGTCTGGCGATGCTCGCCGCCGCCTGCGCCAAGAATCCCATGGACGGCGCCGGTCAGGCGCTGGGCTCGGCCCCTCCCGGCAGCCCGCAGGAATTCATCGTCTCGGTTGGCGATCGCGTGTTCTTCGAGAGCGACCAGACCGACCTGACGCCGCAGGCACAGGCCACCCTCGACAAGCAGGCGCAGTGGCTCAACCACTATGCCAAGTACACCTTCACCATCGAAGGCCATGCCGACGAGCGCGGCACCCGCGAATACAACATCGCGCTGGGCGCCCGCCGCGCCGAGAGCGTGCGCAACTATCTGATCGGGCGCGGCGTTCCGGCCAACCGGATGCGCACCATCTCCTATGGCAAGGAGCGCCCGGTCGCGGTCTGCAACGACATCTCCTGCTGGTCGCAGAACCGCCGCGCGGTGACGGTGCTGAACGCTACCGGCACCTGACGCGCCTCACCATCGTGTGACGCAAGGCCCGGCCGGCAGCGGCCGGGCCTTTTGCTTTTCCGCAAGCGGTCCCGTCGCGCCATGGTGCGTGGGTGGTTTGTCTCTTGGTTTTGCCGCCTTGGCCGGGTTAAGTCAGGGTCGAGCCACAGCTTGCCGGTCACGCTTGGCGAGTCACACTTTGGACGTGATCGACTTTGTATCTAGCGCATTCGTTCCCTGCCGCTGCGGCGGGGCCGCTCCCCCCTTTTCCTGCGAGCCTTCGTTGTTGCCATGATGGTCCGTCTTTCGCGTTCCTCCGCCCTTTTGGCCCTTGCTGGTGCCGCGTTTCTGGCGCTTGCCCCGCTCGGCGAGGCGCGCGCCCAGGCCGACAACAATTTCTTCGGCAACCTGTTCAAGCCGCCGGGCCAGGTGCGTCAGGGCGCGCAGCCCGAGGCGCTGCCGGCGGATGATCTGGGCAGCGTCACCACGCGCATGGACCGCATCGAGAACCAGATGCGCACCCTGACCGGCCAGATCGAGGAGCTGCAATACCGCAACCAGCAGCTTGAGCAGCAGATCAAGGCGATGCAGAGCGAGATCGACTTCCGCGTGCCGGGCGGCGCCGCTGCGCCGGCGGGCGCGGCCGTCCCGCGTGCTCCCGCCGCCGCCGATCCATCGGCGGGACGGCGGACCGATGTGTTCGATCCCAATGCGCAGGCCGGTGCGCCCGGCGCGCCGCGCCCGCTCGGCACCACCGCCCCGTCGGGCGCCGCCGCCGGCCAGCAGGCGGGTGCGCCGATGGATCTCGGCCAGCTCTCCGGCCAGGTGGCGGCCGGTGCCGCCCCCGCCGGCGGGGTGACGCAGCCGCCGACCAACAGCCCCAAGGACCTGTTCGATCTCGCCTATGGCTACATGCTGCGCCAAGACTACGCCCAGTCCGGCCAGAGCTTCGAGCAGTTCCTCAAGCTCTACCCGACCGACCGGGCGGCGCCCGACGCCTATTACTGGCTCGGCGAGACGCAGTTCCAGCGCAAGAGCTACAAGGAGGCGGCGCAGAGCTTCCTGAAGGTCTCCACCGATTATCCCAATGCGGTGAAGGCGCCGGACGCGCTGCTGCGGCTCGGTCAGTCGCTCGCCGGCATCGGCGAGAAGGACGCGGCCTGCGCGACGCTCAACGCGGTCAACAACAAGTACCCGCGGGCCTCCACCAGCATCAAGCAGGGGGTGGCGCAGGAACAGAAGCGTGTCGGCTGCTGACGCCGGCGCGACCTTTGAGGCCGGCGGCCTGAGCGCCGGCGCGCTGGCGACGCTTTTCGCCCCTTTCGCGCGCCATGCCGGCGTGCTGCTCGCCGTCTCCGGCGGACCCGATTCGACCGCGCTGATGCTGCTGGCCGCCCGCTGGCGGCGGGAGACGGGCGCCTCGACCGAACTCGCCGTCGCCACCGTCGATCATGGCCTGCGCCCTGAGGCGCGGGTGGAGGCGGAAGCGGTGGCCGCGCTCGCCGCCGATCTCGGGCTGCCCCACGCCATTCTCGATCTGCCCCGCCCCCTGCCGGCCTCGCGCCTCCAGGAGGCCGCCCGCCACGCCCGCTATGAGGCCCTTCTGGCCCATGCCCGCATCCTCAAGGCCGGCGCCATCGCCACCGCGCATACCCGCGACGACCAGGCCGAGACGGTGCTGTTCCGGCTGATGCGCGGCTCGGGCCTGTCGGGACTGGCCGGTATGGCCGCGGAACGCCCGCTTCACGAGGTCGCACTGCTGCGCCCGCTGCTCGGCTGCGCCAAGGCCGATCTGGTCGCGCTCTGCCGTGCCGCGGCGATCCCCTTCGCCGAGGATCCGTCCAATCAGAATCCGCGCTTTGCCCGCGTGCGGCTGCGCGCGCTGATGCCGCTTCTTGCCGCCGAGGGGCTGGATTCGGTGCGCCTGTCGCGCCTCGCCCTGCGCCTGTCCCGCGCCGATGCGGCACTGGAGGCGGCGACGCGGGAGGCGGGCGAGCGCCTGATCAGCAAGGGTGAGACGCTGCGGATCGACCGCGCCGGGCTTGCCGCGTTGCCCGAGGAGATCGCCCTGCGGCTGCTGGAGCGCGCCATTGGCGAGACCGGGCAGGGGCCGGTCGAACTGGCCAAGCTGGAGGCGCTGCTCGGCTGGATCACGACCCTTGAGCCCGCCGCGAGCGGGGCGCGGACCCTGGCCGGGGCGCTGGTTCGGGTCTCGCCGAAACGCCTGTCGATCAGCCGCGCACCGGTGCGGCGGACCCCTCCGGTTTACTTTTAACGCGGAATTGCACGGGGACAGGGCAACGCAAGCTCCCCGCCATCTTGGCAATCCTCAATGCCGAACCTAAATTAGGCTGACATAAGGGAGGTCCGCCAGCGCCGGCGGAACCCGCGCGCCGGGTCAGACCCGACGCCGAAAGGAACGTGATGAACGCCAATATACGGAATTTCGCCCTCTGGGTGATCATCGTTCTGCTCCTTCTGGCGCTATTCTCGCTGTTCCAGAATCCGGCGCAGCGCCAGGCGGCGAATGACATCAGCTTCTCGCAGCTGCTCAACGAGGTCGATCAGGGCCGCGTGCGCGACGTCGTGATCCAGGGCCCGGAGATTTCCGGCGCCTTCACTGATGGCCGCACCTTCCAGACCTATTCGCCCAACGACCCCTCGCTGATCCAGCGCCTCTATGGCAAGGGCGTGTCGATCACCGCCAAGCCGCTGCAGGACAGCGTGCCGTGGTTCGTGAGCCTGCTGCTCTCCTGGCTGCCCTTCATCGCGCTGATCGGCGTGTGGATCTTCCTCTCGCGCCAGATGCAGGGCGCGGGCGGCAAGGCGATGGGCTTCGGCAAGAGCCGCGCCAAGCTGCTCACCGAGGCGCATGGCCGGGTCACCTTCGAGGATGTCGCCGGCATCGACGAGGCCAAGAGCGACCTCACCGAGATCGTCGACTTCCTGCGCGACCCGCAGAAGTTCCAGCGTCTCGGCGGGCGCATCCCGCGCGGCGTGCTGCTGGTCGGCCCGCCCGGCACGGGTAAGACCCTGCTGGCCCGCGCCATCGCCGGCGAAGCCAATGTGCCGTTCTTCACCATTTCCGGTTCCGACTTCGTCGAGATGTTCGTCGGCGTTGGCGCCAGCCGCGTGCGCGACATGTTCGAGCAGGCGAAGAAGAACGCGCCCTGCATCATCTTCATCGACGAAATCGACGCGGTCGGCCGTCATCGCGGCGCCGGCCTCGGCGGCGGCAATGATGAGCGCGAGCAGACCCTGAACCAGCTTCTCGTCGAGATGGACGGCTTCGAGGCCAATGAGGGCATCATCCTCATCGCCGCGACCAACCGGCCGGACGTGCTCGACCCGGCGCTGCTGCGTCCCGGCCGCTTCGACCGTCAGGTCGTGGTGCCGAACCCGGACGTGGTCGGCCGCGAGCAGATCCTCAAGGTCCATGCCCGCAAGATCCCGGTTGCCCCGGACGTGAACCTCAAGGTCATCGCCCGTGGCACCCCCGGCTTCTCGGGCGCCGACCTCGCCAATCTCTGCAACGAAGCCGCCCTGATGGCCGCGCGCCGCAACAAGCGCATGGTCACGATGAGCGATTTCGAGGACGCCAAGGACAAGGTGATGATGGGTGCGGAACGCCGCTCGCTCGTCATGACCGAGGACGAGAAGGCGCTGACCGCCTATCACGAGGGCGGCCATGCCATCGTCGCGCTCAAGGTTCCGGCGACCGACCCGGTGCACAAGGCGACCATCATTCCGCGCGGCCGCGCGCTGGGCATGGTCATGCAGCTTCCCGAGCGCGACAAGCTCTCCATGAGCTATGAGCAGATGACCTCGCGCCTTGCCATCATGATGGGCGGGCGCGTGGCCGAGGAACTGATCTTCGGCCATGACAAGGTCACGTCCGGCGCCGCCTCCGACATCGAGCAGGCCACCCGCCTCGCCCGCATGATGGTCACGCGCTGGGGCTTCTCGGACAAGCTCGGCAATGTCGCCTATGGCGAGAACAATGACGAAGTGTTCCTGGGCATGTCGATGCAGCGCCAGCAGAACGTCTCCGAGGCGACCGCCCAGACCATCGACAGCGAAGTGCGCCGTCTGGTGGACGAAGGCTACGCCGAGGCCAAGCGCATCCTGACCGAGAGCAAGGACCAGCTCGAAATCCTCGCCCGTGGCCTGCTCGAATATGAGACGCTGTCGGGCGACGAGATCATCGGTCTGCTCGACGGCAATGCGCCGGTGCGCGACACCACGATCGAGCCCGCCAATGTGCGCGGCTCGGTGGTGCCCAGCGCGGGCAAGAACCGCCCGCCGCGCCCCGATGCCGGGATGGAGCCGCAGCCGCAGGCCTGAGCCTCCAGTGGGATCGGATAATCCCGCGACCCCGACGATCGAAAGCCCCGGCCCTGTGCCGGGGCTTTTCTTTTGCGCGGCCTGCCGGCGGGGGCCTCTTCTTCTCGGCGTTGAGCGGCCGGGGCGCTGCTCGCAGCGCAGCGCGCCGTGGGGTGATTCGCAATCTGATTCTTGTTGTTGCAAGGGAATAACTGATTTATGTAGATACCTCTCGATCGGGATTTTTGAGTATGTCTAAAGTATGCGTTCCCGTTCTGGATAGTGGTCACTTGCTTTCGGCTGTTTATCCTCCTTTGGCGCTCGATCGTCTCGGGATGAATAGTCCGATTTTACATATGAAGCCGGTCAACCTTCATGTGGAAACTCCGGCTTGGGTCCAGCATATCCCATTCGCCTGGTGGATAGTTGCGCAGGTGCGCCCAAAACTCCTTGTCGAGCTGGGCACTCATGCGGGTAACTCTTACTTTGCTTTCTGCCTGGCTCTGCGGCAGATCGGGCTGAACGCTCAGGCCGTCGCGGTCGATACTTGGCAGGGCGATGAGCATGCGGGCAATTACGGCGACGATATCTACCAGAAGGTCAGCGCGATCAACGAGACGCAGTTCCGCTCGTTCTCGTCTCTGCTGCGCATGACGTTCGACGAGGCGCTCCCTCGTTTCAAAGATGGTTCGATCGACCTTTTGCATATTGACGGGCTACACACCTATGAGGCGGTGCGCCACGACTTCGAGACGTGGCGCCCGAAGATGAGCCCGAATGGCGTCGTGCTCTTCCACGACACGGCGGAGTATGGTCGGAACTTTGGTGTTCACCGACTCTTCGCCGAACTGTCCCGCGAGTACCCGCATTTCGAATTCCACCATAGTCACGGCCTCGGTATGCTCAGCATGTCGCCCCAGCCGCGTGGCGATCTTGGCCTGATGCTGCGTCCCGCCGGCTGGCGCCAGAGCCCGCTCTCCTATTTCCGCATGCGGCGCGAGCGCCGTATCCGCCGGCACTTTTACCGCATAGGCGCCGCCCTCCACGCGTGACGCTGGCCTGAGCCGGGACGACCCGCCGCGCCGGCATCCTCCGTTCATCTGCCCCCCATGGCGTGCCGTGGCACGGGGCTTGAATGGCGACCGCGACGTCACCGCGCAGCCGTGCGCCGGTGACTGGCAGCGGAGGGCTCGGAGATGACGCAGGCGATCCACCCGGTTGATCAGATGCTTCCCTGGCCGCGCCTTGCGACGCTCGGCCTCCAGCATGTGCTGGTGATGTATGCCGGCGCGGTGGCCGTGCCGCTCATCATCGGCCGCGCGCTGAAGCTCTCGCCGGAGGATGTCGCCTTCCTCATCAGCGCCGATCTGTTCGCCTGCGGCATCGCCACGCTGATCCAGAGCCTCGGCGCGCCGGGCCTCGGCATCCGCCTGCCGGTGATGATGGGCGTGACCTTCGCCGCCGTCGGGCCGATGCTTTCCATGGCCACAGCGCCGGAGATCGGCCTGCTCGGCATTTACGGCTCGGTCATCGCCGCCGGCGCCTTCGGCATGGTGGTGGCGCCGTTCGTCTCTCGCCTCTTGCCGCTGTTTCCTCCGGTGGTGACCGGCACCATCATCCTCGTCATCGGCATCTCACTGATGCGGGTCGGCATCAACTGGGCGGGCGGCGGCTTGCCGACGCTCACCAAGGTGGTGGACGGCGTGCCGGGCGCCTTCCCCAATCCCAATTACGCCCAGCTCGAAGGGCTGGGCCTCGCCCTGTTCGTGCTGCTGGCCATTCTCGCCCTCACCAAATGGGGCCGGGGCTTCGTCGCCAATGTCGCCGTGCTGCTCGGCATCGTCGCCGGCTGCGGGCTCGCCACAGTGCTCGGCATCATGCATTTCGAGAAGGTCGCGGCGGCGCCGTGGTTCGGGCTGGTGCTGCCCTTCCATTTCGGCACGCCGAGCTTCCACCTCGTGCCGGTGCTGACCATGTGCCTCGTCATGATCGTGGTGATGATCGAATCGCTCGGCATGTTCCTGGCGCTCGCCGACATGACCGGGCGCCGCATCGACCGCGCGGCGCTTACCGCCGGCCTGCGGGCCGATGGCGCGGGCACGCTGATCGGCGGCATCTTCAACACCTTTCCCTACACCTCCTTCTCGCAGAATGTCGGGCTGGTCGGCGTCACCGGGGTGCGCTCGCGCTATGTCACGGCGATGGGCGGGCTCATCATGCTGGCGCTCGGGCTGATGCCGAAGATGGCGGCGATCGTCGAGGCGGTGCCGCTGGTGGTGCTGGGCGGGGCGGGGCTGGTGATGTTCGGCATGGTGGCAGCCACCGGCGCGCGCATCCTCGCGCAGGTCGATTTCCGCACCAACCGCTTCAATCTCTACATTGTCGCCCTTTCCGTCGGCTTCGGCATGATCCCGCTGGTGGCGCCGAATTTCTTCAAGAACCTGCCGCACGCCCTGCATCCGCTGCTGGAATCCGGCATCCTGCTCGCCGCTCTTGTCGCGGTCGCGCTCAATGCCTTCTTCAACGGCGTGCGCAGCGCCGAGGCCGCCGAGCGGGAAGTGGCGGCGGCCGCGGCGGCGGTCGAGCATGGCTGAGGCACGGCTGGGTTGCATGGAAAGGAACGCTTACACTTTGTGAAGCGTGCTGCGTCATTGTCGGTGCTAGAGGAACGGTGAGAAACGCCGTTCATCGGCTTGCTCCCGCATTTCCGGCCGGCGGCGCCCGCGTGGGTGCCCGGCCGCACGAGGCAGAACATGGCGCGTAAATTCTTCGGCACGGACGGCATTCGCGGCCGTGCCAACGGTATCATAACCCCGGAGCTGGCGCTGCGCGTCGGCATGGCGGCCGGGCTCATCTTCCATCGGGGCGATCACCGCCACCGTGTGGTGATCGGCAAGGACACGCGCCTGTCCGGCTACATGATCGAGAACGCGCTGGTCGCCGGCTTCACCTCGGTCGGCATGGACGTGCTGCTGCTCGGCCCGATGCCCACGCCGGCCGTGGCCATGCTCACCCATTCCATGCGCGCCGATCTCGGCGTGATGATCTCCGCCTCGCACAACCCGTTCGACGATAACGGCATCAAGCTGTTCGGGCCGGATGGCTACAAGCTCTCCGACGCGATCGAGAGCCAGATCGAGGATCTGATCACCGGCGACATGTCGACCAGGCTGGCCCAGCCGGCCACCATGGGCCGCGCCAAGCGGCTGGAGGGCGTCCATGCCCGCTATATCGAGTTCGCCAAGCGCACCCTGCCGCGCAACCAGTCCTTCGAGGGCATGCGCGTGGTGGTCGACTGCGCCCATGGCGCGGCCTATCGCGTTGCGCCGGAAGCCCTGTGGGAGCTCGGCTGCGAGGTGATCGCCATCGGCGACAAGCCGGATGGCTTCAACATCAACCGCGAGGTCGGCTCCACCGCGCCCGAGGCGCTCGCCGCCAAGGTGCGCGAGGTCCGCGCTGATATCGGCATCGCGCTCGATGGCGACGCCGACCGGGTGCTGATCGTCGACGAGAAGGGCCACCTGGTGGATGGCGACCAGCTCATGGCGGTGGTCGCCGAGAGCTTCAAGGAAGATGGCCGCCTGTCGCGCGACGGCATCGTCGCCACCGTCATGTCCAATCTCGGCCTTGAGCGCCATCTCGCCGGGCTCGGCCTGACGCTGGCCCGCACGCCGGTGGGCGACCGCTATGTGCTGGAGCACATGCGCGCCAATGGCTTCAATGTCGGCGGCGAGCAGTCCGGCCACATCATCCTGTCGGACTACTCCACGACGGGTGATGGCCTCGTGGCGGCGCTTCAGGTGCTGGCCATGGTGGTGCGCCGCCAGCGGCCGGTGTCCGAGGTCTGCCACCGCTTCGACCCGCTGCCGCAGATCCTGAAGAACGTCCGTTACAAGAAGGGCCGGCCGCTGGAGGATGACAGCGTCATCAAGGCCATCGCCGCCGCCGAGCTGAAGCTCAACAGCCATGGCCGCCTGCTGATCCGCCCCTCCGGCACCGAGCCGGTGATCCGCGTCATGGGCGAGGGCGATGACCGTGATCTGGTGGAAGCCGTGGTGAACGACGTGGTGGAGGCGGTGGGGCTGGCGGCGGCCTGAGGGCGGCGCTTCCTCAATACCGTCCCGTTCAACCCCATCTGCGCCGTCATGGCCGGGCTTGACCCGGCCATCCAGGTCGCCTCTGAAGCAAAGTGTGGATCCCCAGGTCAAGCCCGGGGATGACGTTGGGTTGTGTTCGTCCGAGACGACCCGTAGCCGGGGCGCGGCCTTCTTCTCCCTCTCCCCGTCAGCGGCGAAGGTCGCCGACGTTCACCCATCCAGCCGGCGCAGCAGCCCGCGATAGATCTCGTCATCGTCGCACAGGCCGGCGAGGCGGCCGAGATTGTCGACCAGCAGGATCGGCAGATCGGTGTGGCGCTTCAGCTCGATCGCCGCCTTCAGCTTGAGATCGACCGGCGCGACGATGCAGTCGGCCTCATGGGCCAGCTTGTCGTCGATCACGCCCGCCTCGCCATCGGCGGTGGCGAGCAGGCCGGCGCGTCCGTCGACATCGAGCGAGAGCGGCCGCCCCTCGCCATCCACCTTCAGCCGCACATGCCCGCCCTTGTCGAGCATCACCTGGTCCCCCTCGCGCGGCAGGCTGGCGGCCGGGCGCATCACCGCCGTGCCGCGCAGCACGTTGAGCGGGTTCATGTGCTTCACGAATTCGGCGACATAGGCGTTGGCCGGGCGCAGCAGGATGTCTTCCGCCGTGCCGGCCTGCACGATCCGCCCGCCTTCCATGATGGCGATCTTGTTGCCGAGCTTCAGCGCCTCGTCGAGATCATGGCTGACGAAGACGATGGTCTTCTGGATGCGCCGCTGGAGGTCCAGCAATTCGTCCTGCAGCTTGTCGCGGATCAGCGGGTCGAGGGCGGAAAACGGCTCGTCCATCAGCAGGATATCGGCATCGGTGGCGAAGGCGCGGGCGAGGCCGACGCGCTGCTGCATGCCTCCGGAGAGTTCGTTGGTATATTTCTCGGCCCAGTTGGTGAGGCCGACCATGGCGAGCTTCTCGTCGACGATGCGCCGACGCTCGGCCGGTGGCGTGCCGCGCAGTTCCAGCCCGAAGCCGACATTGTCGCGCACCGTGCGCCAGGGCAGCAGGCCGAATTGCTGGAACACCATGGAGACGGTGTTCATGCGGATGTCGCGCAGCGTGTCCTCATTGCAGCGGGCGACATCGACCATCGCCCCCCGGTGCTCGACCATCACCGCGCCGCGCGCCACCTCGTTGAGGCGGTTGATGGCGCGCAATATGGTCGATTTGCCCGAGCCTGAGAGCCCCATCAGCACGCAGATCTCGCCGCGCTCGATGGACAGGCTGACGCCGGCGGCGCCGAGCACCGCGCCGGTGAGGCCGAGTATCTCGTCGCGCGTGCGGCCTTCGTCGATCAGCTTCAGCGCGCGCTTCTGGTCGGCGCCGAAGACGATGTCGATGTTGCGGAATTCAACGGCGGCCATGGTTCACCCTTTCCGGGAGCGGCGCTCGGGCCGCTTGCAGACGCGGTCGAGCACGATGGCGAGCACGACGATGGCGAGCCCGGCCTCGAAGCCCATGGCGATGTTCACCGAGTTCAGCGCCCGCACCACCGGCTTGCCGAGCCCGTCCGCCCCGACCAGCGCGGCGATCACCACCATGGACAGGCTGAGCATGATGCACTGGGTGATGCCGGCCATGATGGTCGGCAGCGCGTGCGGCAGTTCCACCTTGAACAAAAGCTGGGTCTTGGTGGCGCCGAACGCCTTGCCGGCCTCATAGAGCGCCGGCGGCACCGAGGAAATGCCGAGATGGGTGAGGCGGATCGGGGCGGGGATCGAGAAGATCACCGTCGAGATCAGGCCGGGCACCGCGCCGAGGCCGAACAGCACCAGCGTCGGGATCAGATACACGAAGGTCGGAATGGTCTGCATCAGGTCCAGCACCGGGCGGATGGCGGTGTAGAGCCAGGGCCGGTGCGCGGCGGCGATGCCGATCGGCACGCCCACCACGACGCAGACGAAGGTGGCGCAGATGACGAGCGAGAGCGTCTCCATCGTCGCCGTCCAGTAGCCGAGATTGGTGACCAGCAGCAGCGCGCCGACGATGAACACGACGAGGCCGATCGAGCGATGCACCAGCCAGGCGGCAAGGCCGAACAGGGCGATCAGCAGCAGCGGCGGCACGAACAGCAGCGCGGCGGTGAAGCCGTCAATCAGCGCCCCCAGCACCAGCGAGACGAAATCGAAGAAGCCCTGACCATGGGTGGTCAGGAAGTCCACGAAATCCCGCAGCCAGAGGCCCAGCGGAATCTTGTGCTCGGTCAGCCAGTCATACATGGATTGCTTCCCTCGCGGCGATGAGCGGATTGAGCCGTATCGAGGCCGACGAGCCTGTGGCGCATCATCCCCCGTCATGGCCGGGCTTGACCCGGCCATCCACGTCTTTCGAGAGGCACGTTTTTCGGAATGTCGCCCTGAGGCAGGCATGGATCCCCGGGCCAGGCCCGGGGATGACGTTCAGACAGGCCCCGTCTGCGTGACGGATGGCGAAGTCCTCAGAGCCCGAGGCTCTTTTTCACCGCCGGCAGGGCCGGCTTGCCGTCGAAGGTGGTGACGCCGGCGAGCCAGGGCTCCCAGGTCTTCGGGTTGGCCTTCAGCCACTTCTGCGCCGCCTTGGCGGGCTCCATGCCGTCGAGCAGGATGTAGCCCATCACCACATTCTCGGTGTCGAGCGTGAATTTCAGGTTCTTGATGAAGGTGCCGACATTCGGGCACTCGCCGATATAGCCGGCGCGGGCATTGGTATAGATGGTGGCGCCGCCATAGTTCGGGCCGAACACGTCATCGCCGCCCGACAGGTAGCTCATCTTGTACTTGGAATTCATCGGGTGCGGCTCCCAGCCGAGGAAGACGATGGCTTCCTTGCGCTTGGAGGCGCGCTCGACCTGCGCCAGCATGCCCTGCTCGCTGGATTCGACCAGATCGAAGCCCTTCAGCCCGAACTTGTCGTCCTTGATCATGTCGAGGATCAGCCGGTTGCCGTCATTGCCCGGCTCGATGCCATAGATCTTGCCGCCCAGCTTGTCCTTGAACTTGCCGATGTCGGCGAAGGACTTCAGCCCCTCGTCATAGAGATAGGTCGGCACGGCGAGGGTGTATTTGGCGCCCTCAAGATTGACGCCGATCACCTCGACGCTCTTGTCGTCGCGATAGGGCTTCAGGTCCGCTTCCATGGTCGGCATCCAGTTGCCGAGGAAGACGTCGATGTCCTTGGTCTGCATCGACTTGTAGGTCACCGGCACGGAGAGCACCTGCGTCTTCGGCGTGTAGCCGAGGCCTTCCAGAAGGTCGGAGGCCAGCGCCGTGGTGGCGGTGATGTCGGTCCAGCCGACATCGGCGAACCGCACGGTCTTGCACGCCGCGGGTTCGGCGGCCTGCGCCGCGTGGAAGCCCGGCGTCGCACTGATCGCGAGGCCGAGAGCGGCGGCGGCCAGAAGGTGGAAGGTGCGCATCGTGTCTGTTCCCGTTTTCGCCTGCGTTATGCCTGCCTGGATCATGGAACCGGGCGTGCGGGCCGCCAAGGCCCGCAGAGCCGGATTCAACAGTCGGGGTCGCGGCGCAACGCGCCGCTTAGGGCACCCGGACAATCAGCCGGACGGTGCCCAGATAGCATCGACCCACACGGAGCCGGCGATGGAAGACGTCGCCGGGTACCGGCACGCGGCCTCTGGAGGCTTCTTTTGAATGGCTATTCAATACTTGCCCGTTCGGTTTGTCACGCGCATTTTTTGCCCGCAAATCCCGTATTCATGCGCCGTTTTCGAGCATTTTGACGCGAATCGTCATCGCATTTGAAGTCTTGCGACGCGTGCGCCGCACCCTCGCATCTGCGGTAGGGGAGGGCGTTGCGCGAATGGGTGGTCCATGTATTGTACGATCATTCAATAACTCGATGCGGCCAAAGGAGGTGTGTGTGGCGAAAGCGGATGCGCCGTCCCGCGTCGCGATGGAGCCCGACCGCAGGCGTGCGCCGGAGGATGTGCGCCGCCGCCAGCTCATCGAGGCGACCATCGATTCGCTGGCCGAGATCGGCTTCAACGCCTCGACGCTGGCGCAGATCGCCCGCCGGGCCGGCGTCTCGCCCGGCCTCGTCGCGCATTATTTCGGCGACAAGGACGGGCTGCTGGAAGCGACGCTGCGCTTTCTCTCGCTGCGGCTGTACCGCGCCACGGCGCTGCGGCTGCGCGAGGCCTGCTCGCCGCGCGAGCGCGTGCAGGCGCTGATCGACGCCAATCTCGCGCCGGAGGAATTCGACCAGCGCACCTCCAGCGTCTGGCTCGCCTTCTGGGGCCAGGTGCTGCATTCCGAGCGGCTGCGCCGGGTGCAGCGGGTCTATCAGGCGCGCATGCTGGCCAATCTGCGGCACGATCTGCGCCCCCTCGTCGCCCCGCATGAGGTGCACCGCCTCGCCATCACCATCGCCGCCGTGATCGACGGCCTGTGGCTGCGCTCCTCGCTCTCCGCCGCCGGCGAGACCGATTCGGTGAGCGCGCGTCAGGTCGCGCGCGCCTTCGTCGATGCCCAGATCGCCGCCGCCACGCCGGCCGCTCCCGTCACCGGAACTCCGCTCATGACGACACCGATCCCCCGCCACGCCAACCACATTGCCGGCCGCTACCACCCGACCGACGGCGCCACCTTCGAGACCCGCAACCCCGCCACCGGCGTGCTGCTCGCCGAGATCGAGATCGCCGGCGAGGCCGAGGTCGAGGCCGCCGTCAGTGCCGCCCGCGCCGGGCAGAAGCGGTGGGCGGCGATGACCGGGGCCGAGCGCGGGCGCGTGCTCAAGCGCGCCGCGGACCTTTTGCGCGCGCGCAATGACGAACTCGCCCATCTGGAGACGCTCGACACCGGCAAGCCGATCCAGGAAACCAGCGTGGTCGACGTGCTCTCGGGCGCGGACTGCATCGAATACTATGCGGGTCTTGCCGCCGGCCTGTCGGGCGAGCATGTCGATCTCGGCCCCAGCGCCTTTGGCTATACGCGCCGCGAGCCGCTCGGCATCTGCGCCGGCATTGGCGCGTGGAACTATCCGCTGCAGATCGCTTGCTGGAAATCCGCCCCGGCGCTCGCCTGCGGCAATGCGATGATCTTCAAGCCGGCGGAACTCACCCCGCTCACCGCGCTGAAGTTGGCTGAAATCTACGCGGAAGCCGGCGTGCCGGAGGGCGTGTTCAGTGTGGTGCAGGGCTTTGCCGAGACCGGGCGCCTGCTCACCCGCCACCCTTCCATCGCCAAGGTCTCGCTCACCGGCGAGGTCGGCACCGGCAAGAAGGTGATGGTCGATGCCGCCGGCACGCTGAAATATGTGACGCTGGAACTCGGCGGAAAGTCGCCGCTCATCATCTTCGACGATGCCGATCTCGATGACGCCGTCTCCGGCGCGCTGCTGGCGAATTTCTATTCGGCTGGCGAGGTCTGCTCCAATGGTACCCGCGTCTTCGTGCAGGAGAGCGTGCGGGCCGCCTTTCTGGAGAAGCTGGTCGCCCGCGTCGAGAAGATGGTGGTCGGTGACCCGCTCGACCCCGCCACCCATGTCGGCGCGCTGATCTCGCCCGAGCATATGGAAAAAGTGCTCGGTTATATCGAACGCGGCACGGCGGAGGGCGCGAAGCTGCTCACCGGCGGGGCGCGCGTCACCACGGGCGGGCTCGACAAGGGCGCTTTCGTCGCCCCCACCGTGTTCGATGGCTGCGGCGACGGCATGGGCATCGTGCGCGAGGAAATCTTCGGCCCGGTCATGGCGGTGCTCTCCTTCACCGAGGAAGAGGAGGTGATCGCCCGCGCCAACGACACCGAATTCGGCCTCGCCGCCGGCGTGTTCACCAAAGATCTGGCCCGCGCCCACCGCGTCATCGCCCAATTGGAAGCGGGCACCTGCTGGATCAACACCTACAACATCACGCCGATCGAGCTGCCCTTCGGTGGGTCCAAGCAGTCGGGGCTCGGCCGGGAGAACGGCAAGGCGGCGATCGAGCATTACACCCAGCTGAAAAGCGTCTACGTCAATCTCGGCCGCGTCGAGGCGCCCTACTGATGGCCGCGCCCGAGGACATGGCCGACTACATCATCATCGGCGCCGGCTCGGCCGGCTGCGTGCTGGCCGACCGGCTGAGCGCGGATGCCAGCAACCGCGTCCTGGTGCTGGAATATGGCGGCTCGGACCGCTCCATCTTCATCCAGATGCCGACCGCGCTGTCGATCCCGATGAACATGAAGAAATACAACTGGATGTACGAGACCGAGCCCGAGCCCGGCCTCGATGGGCGGCGGCTGCATTGCCCGCGCGGCAAGGTGCTGGGCGGCTCCTCCTCGATCAACGGCCTCGTCTATATGCGCGGCGCGGCGGCCGATTTCGACCGCTGGGCAAGCGAGGGCGCCACCGGCTGGTCCTATGCTGACGTGCTCCCCTATTTCCGGCGCGCCGAAGGCCGGCGCGACGGCGGCGACGAATATCGCGGCAGCGAGGGCCCGCTTGCCACCCGCTACGGTCCGCTAGCCAACCCGCTCTACCGCGCCTTTCTCGATGCCGCGCAGCAGGCCGGCTATCCGGCCAGCGACGACGTGAATGGCTACAGCCAAGAAGGCTTCGGCCGGATGGACATGACGGTGAAGGACGGCGTGCGCTGGTCCGCCGCCAATGCCTATCTGAAGCCGGCTATGAAGCGCCCCAATCTGCGCGTCGAAACCCATGCCCGCGTCGAGCGCATCCTGTTCGAGGGGCGCCGGGCGGTGGGCGTGCAATGGTCGCGCGGCGGCGAGCGGCACAGGGTGCGGGCCAGCCGCGAGGTCATTCTCTCCGGCGGCTCGATCAACTCGCCGCAGCTGCTCAAGCTGTCCGGCATTGGCGACGCCGATGAGCTGACCGGCCATGGCATCGACATGGTCGCGCATCGGCGCGGCGTCGGCGAGAATCTGCAGGATCATCTGGAGGTCTATTTCCAGCAGGCCTGCACCCAGCCGGTCAGCCTCTACGCGAAGATGGGGCTGTTTTCCCGTGGCCTGATCGGCGCCCGCTGGCTGCTGCGCAAGGATGGCCTCGGCGCCACCAATCATTTCGAGGCCTGCGGCTTCATCCGCTCGCGCGCCGGCATTTCGTCGCCGGACATCCAGTACCATTTCCTGCCGCTGGCCGTGACCTATGATGGGCAGGGCATGGCGAGCGAGCATGGCTTCCAGGCCCATGTCGGGCCGATGCGCTCCAAGAGCCGGGGCTGGGTGCGGCTGCGCTCGGCCGATCCGTTCGAGCCGCCGCGCATCCAGTTCAACTACCTCACCCACCCGGACGACCTGACCGAGTTCCGCGCCGCCATCCGCCTCACCCGCGAGATCTTCGCCCAGCCGGCCTTCGCGCCCTATCGCGGCCGCGAGATCCAGCCGGGGGCCGATGTCACCGACGACGCCGCCATCGATGCCTTCGTGCGCGCCAAGGTGGAGAGCGCCTATCACCCCTCCTGCTCGGCCAGGATGGGCGCGGCGTCCGATCCGCTCGCGGTGGTCGACCCGCAGATGCGGGTGATCGGCGTCGAGGGGCTGCGCGTGGTGGATTCCTCCACCATGCCCTCGATCACCAACGCCAATCTCAACGCGCCGACCATCATGATGGCGGAAAAGGCCGCCGATCATATTCTCGGCCGCCCGCTGCTCGCCCCCTCCAACGCGCCGACCTACACCGCGCCGAACTGGCAGAGCGCGCAACGCTGAGACCCGGCGAAAGGCGCTTCACACGCGCTTCATGGAACAGGGGGAAGACTGGTCCATTCGGTGAGGGTGGACCATGCGCATTTCCGTGGTGATTCCGGCTTATAATGAAGCCGGCAACATAACGCGTCTCGTCGTCGAAACGCTCGCCGTCCTGCCTGAAAGCCTGCTCGGCGAGATCGTGGTGGTGGACGATTGCAGCGATGACGGCACGGGCGCGGAGCTGCGCGCGCTGGCCGATCCCCGGCTGCGGGTTCTGCGCCATGGGCGGCGCGCCGGCCAGAGCGCGGCGCTGCGCAACGGCATCCGCGCCGCCGCCTGCCCGGTCATCGTCACCATGGACGGCGACGGGCAGAACGACCCAGCGGACATTGCCGCGCTGGTGCGGCGTCTGGCGTCGGCCGAAGGTGGCGCGCCGGCGCTGGTCGGCGGGGTGCGGGCAAAGCGGCGCGCCGTCGGCTCGCGCCGTCTGGCCTCGCGCTTCGCCAATGGGCTGCGCGGCGCGCTGCTGGCCGATGAATGCCCGGATACGGGCTGCGGCATCAAGGCGTTCCGCCGCGCCGCCTTTCTCGACCTGCCCTATTTCTCGACCATGCACCGCTATCTGCCGGCGCTGTTCCTCAGCTATGGGCACAAGGTCGCCTATGTGCCGGTGAACGATCGTCCGCGCGTTGCCGGTCAGTCGAAATACACCAATCTCGGCCGGGCGCTGGTCGGGCTGTATGATCTGTTCGGCGTGGTCTGGCTGCGCCGGCGCAGCGTGCTGCCCCCGGTCAGCGAGGAGAGCCGCCCGGCCCTCGGCCTGCGGACCGCGCGCGGCGTGGAGGCGGGCATTGCCGGCGCGGCGAGCAATGTCGAGACGCCGGCTTTCGGCGAGGCGCCCGCCGTCCGCATGGCCGCTGCCGTGTCCTCCCCCGCGCACTGACCCGACCTTTTCAGGATAGCGGCGGCGGACACGGAAGCCGGCCCACGTCCGGGCGCTCGCGCGCGCGATGGGCTGAGCGCGGCGCTCCCGTCCTGACGACACTCCCTGAAACACGTGCTGAAACGCAGAAATCCCGGAAGTCCGCCCCGGAAATCCGCTTCCGGGGGCCGTGATCGCTGGGTCTCAGGAGACCGCCGAGCTCTGCCGGCCGGGCAGGCGCGACGCGCCAGCGCGGGCCATCAGAGTGCTCACATGGGTGAGCAGTCCGTTTGTGTTGGCGCGTGACACGGCGGCGAGGGCGCCGGCCTTCTGCCACGCCGCGACGCTGGCGCCCCGCAGGCGCAGCGCCAGCGCGGCGCGCGAGCGGGCGCCGTCCTCGCCCAGCCGGGTGAGGCGGGCTTCCAGCACCTCGTCGTTCCAGTGCGCGGCATGGCGCACGAACATCAGATAGCGCAGCACGGCGGCGATCAGCAGCATCAGCGCGATGGAGATCGTCACGTCGGAGAGGAAATGCGCGCCGAAGGCGATGCGGTTCAGCGAGGTGGCGGCGACGAAGATCGCGACCAGCGCGGTCACCTGCCAGCGCCATTCACGCGGCACGAACAGGGCGAGCGGCAGCAGGCAGGCGACCGTCGCCGCTTCGCCGGAGGTGAAGGAGCGGTTGAACAGCCCGTGATCGGCCATCACCCAGGCTTCGTGGAACGGCCAGGGGCCGCCGAAGTCCTGCGTGCTCACCGGCCGGGGGCGGCCCCAGAAGCTTTTGAGCAGGCCATTCACCAGCAGGCCCGGCCCGATCAGGAACAGGCCGAGGAAATAGCAGGAGACGCGCGGCGAAACGAGGCAGGGCTTCGACGGGTAGAGCAGCTTGAGCGTCAGGCACAGCCCGAGCATCACCGGTAGCGCGACCGAGAGATTGGAGGCGAGGTTGCGGAAGTCGTTCAGCCCGCGCATGCGGGCGGCGGCAAAGCCTTCGCCGGGCGTGTAAAAAAGAGACGTAAAAGAGCGATCTATTGTCGGAAAGAGAAAAAACAGAAGCGATAAACCGACGGTGAACCCCGCGCTGGCGGCAATCGGGTGCGTTTTGCACCAATAATACAGATTAAAGTCGGCTGACTTATTCATGTTCACCCCGCCGCGAACAGAAATATACGCAAGAATGATACAAAAGCACGGCGGTATGTAAGTCGTGTGAAGAATGTCCAAAGAAAAGAATTTTGCCGGCGAAGCGTCCCTGTGGCAGGCTGTCGCGCCCGCTGGCGCAAGACAGGGGCCCGGCTCAGCGGGCCTGTTCCGCCGCCTCCGCCTGCGCGGCGGCGCGGGCCCGGCGCTCGCGCAGGATGAAATAGATGTTCCGCCCGTAGATCAGCAGCCCCGCCGCCTGCCCGACGATGAACACCGGGTCTTCGCGATAGAGCGCATAGGCCAGCAGCGTCGCCCCGCCGACCAGCGAGAACAGCCAGAACACTTCCGGCACGATGCTGCGCCGGGCCCGCTCGCTGGCGATCCATTGCGCGAGGAAGCGCGCGGTGAACAGGCCCTGGCCGAGAAAGCCCAGCACGACCCACGGGTTGACGAGGTTCAGCGTGGCGAGGGCGGCGGCGAGGGTCATGGTGTCGGTCCATCGGGCGGGGTGCCCGTGCTCACATAGAGGGTGAGGCTGAGGCGCCGCATGATCGCGGTATTGATGCCGGTGACGGTGGTGAGGGCGACCGGCGCCGCTCCCAGTTCCGCGGCGCGGGCCGTGAAGGTGTCCTGCTGCCGGCTGCTCACGAACACCGCCCGGCAGCCCGGCGTGGCCGCGAGGAAATCGGCCGCCTGCGCTCCATTGCCGAGCCGGGTCGCGGCGCCGAGATGGAACAGCACGCTCGCCTCGTCAAAGCCCGCCACCATCACGCGCGGCGCCGGGCAGGGCGCGCGGGTGAGCGCGGCGGCAAGGCGCGGCCCGAGAAAGGCGCTGTCGATCTGCGGCACGACCACGCCGAAGGCCATCAGCGCCACCGCCGCCGCCTGCATCAGCAGGGCGGGAAGGGCTTTGAGCGGCCCGCCGCGCAGCGCCCGAATGAAGCCGAACGCGCCGAGCCCGGCGATCAGCACGGCCAGCGCCAGCGCGACCGGGTCGAGCCGCTGCTCGGTCATGTAGAGCAGGCCGGGCCCGGCAAAGGCGCCGATCGCCCCGCCCAGCGCCGCCCCGCCGGCCAGCAGGCGCGCCCAGAGCGGGGAGGGGCTGTGACGCAGCCCCCACAATCCCGCCCCGGCGAGCAGGGCGAGCGCGGGATAGGCCGGCAGCGTGTAGTGCGGCAGCTTGGTGGCGACCAGCTCGAACACGATCCAGAACGGGATCGCCCAGGCGAGGCAGAAGCGCACCGAGGGCCGCCGGCGCTGCGTCCAGACCCAGGGCGCCGCCCCCGCCGCCAGCGCCGCCCCCGGCCAGAAGGCGATGAAGAAGGCGGCGAGATGCGCGCCGGGCGGGGCGCCGTGCGATTCCTGCCCGGTCGCCACCTTGCCAAGCAGGTCGTTGCCGACCGCCTCGTGGAAGAAGTCGGTGCCGGCCTGGAGATAGATGGCGATCAGCCAGGGCAGCACGATGAGCGCCGTCACCGGCACGCCGATCGCCGGGCGCAGCGTGGTCAGCCAGCCGGCGCGGCGGTCGGCGATCACCAGCGCGGCGATGGTCAGCCCCGCCAGCAGCGGCACGATCGGCCCCTTGATGAGGATGGCGAGCCCCAGCGCGCCCCAGAACAGCAGCACCGGGGCAAGGCCCAGAGGCTCGCCCTTGCGCGCCAGATAGGCTCGCGCCAGCACCAGCTGGACGCCGACGGCGCAGGCGAGCTGCATTGCGTCGGTCTTGGCGAGCCGCGCCTCGACGGTGAGGATCAGCGAGGCGCCGAGCAGCGCCGCCGCGATATAGCCGGCCTCCTCGCCGAACAGATGCCGGCCAATGGCGAGCGTGCCGAGCACGGCGAGGATAGCGCCGGCCAGCGAGGGCAGGCGCAGCACCCAGACCGGCGCCTCGCCGCCATAGCCGAGCGCCCGCGCGGTCGCGCTCTGTAGCCAGTAGATGCCGATCGGCTTCTTGAAGCGCGTTTCCTCGCCGAGCCGCGGGACGACATAATCGCCGCTCGCCAGCATCTGCCGGGAGGCCTGGGCGAAGCGCGCCTCGTCGCGGTCGACCACGGGAATGGTGAACAAGCCGGGCAGGAAGCAGGCGAGCAGGAACAGCACCAGCAGCGGCAGGCGCCAGCGCGCGGGAATGGCCAGCCCGCCGCCGCGTGTCTCAACCGCCCGCTCCACCATGCCGCCCGCTCCGTTTGCATGATCCGCCTCACGCATGACGGTGTCACATGTCGGCGGCGTGACAGGGCGGGCCGGCCCTCGGCTTTCTCCTCAGCCGTCGCGCCGCAGACCCAGCGCGGCCAGATGCGCGAGGATCGCCCGCGCGGCCTCCTCCGGGGAGGGATCGACCAGCAGCGTGCCGCCGCCGCCCGCCGCCTGCGTCGCCGCCTTCAGCCGCTCGGCGGCCGAGGCGCCCGCCGCCGCCTTGGCGATCAGCTTCGGGCGGGGGCGATAGGGGCGCTCCTCCACCTCCACCGCCTGCGGGGCGGAAATCCCCGGCGCGCTCTCGATCACCCCGCGCCGCATTGCCGCGAAGGCGAAGGGCAGCGGCGCGGGCGCGGCGGGATGGACGGTGACAATAGCCGGCAGGCGCAGCACCACGCGCCGGCGGGCGCCGCGCGGCAAGGCCTGCTCGACGGCGAGCGTGCCCGCCTCAGGCCCGGCACTCAGCCCGGCCGCATCGGCGAGGATGGGCCGGCCGAGCGCGCGGGCGAGGCTATAGGGCAGCAGCCCGGCATCCTCCCCGCCCTGGCCGCTGCGCCCGGCGAGGATGAGGTCCGGCGGGTTGTCTGTGAGCGCGGCCATGAGGCTCGGCAGCGGGTCGTCGCCATCAGCGATCACCCGATGGATGAGCCGCCCGACGCCATGGCCAAGCGCATCGGCCAGTGCCCCGAGTTCCGGCCCGGCATGCAGCACTGTCACCTCGCCGCCGAGTTCCACCGCGAGGCGGAGCGCCTGCAATTCGACCGGCACCGGCGCCGGCTGGCCGGAGACACGGTGGCGCCCGGCGGAGAGCAGCACGACGATTTTCATGCGTCCTCTCCCGCGAGAAGCCGCAGCAGCGCCGGCATCACCTGCTGCGCATCGGCGACGATGGCGAGGCCGGCCCGCTCGATCATCGCGGCGTGCAGATCGGTGTTCACCGCCACCACATGCTCGCAGCCGGTGATGCCCTGCAGGTGCTGCGGTGCGCCGGCAATGCCGAGGGCGAAGTAGCAATTCGCCGTCAGCACCGTGCCGGAGGCGCCGACCTGCGCGGCGCGCGGCATCAGCCCGGCATCGCACACCATACGGCTCGCGCCGGGCGTGGCATTGAGCGCGGTGGCGAGGGCGCGGAAGGCGTCGAAATCGGAGATGCCATTGCCCGCGGAGACGACGAATTCCGCTTCCGCCAGCGAGACGCGGGCGGGATCGGCCGGGATGAACTCGGCGGCCAGCACGGCGCCCGGCGCACGCGGCGGGAAGGTGAAAGCGAGCATGGCGGCTTCATGCCGCGTGCCGGCATGGGGCGCGACCGCGTCCGCCGCAAGCGCAATGAGCCGCGGCGGGGCGCGGCGCTGCTCGGCCTTGCGGGCGCGGGCGGCGCGGGTGACGGCCTTGGGGCTCAGGTTCTCCGCCCCGGCGAACAGCGCCTCGCCGGAGAGCGCGGCGACACGGCGGGCGAGATCGCCGCCATCCGCGCTGTCGGGAAACAGCGCATGGCGCAGGGAAAGGCCGTCCAGCACGGCGGCGACCGCCTCGGCCTTGCCTTCGGGGTCATAACCGGCGACCGGCAAAGCCAGCACGCGGTCGATGCCGGCGGCGCCGAACTCGTCCGAGGGGGTCTCGACCAGCGCCAGCACCGCCCCGCCGCCGGCGTCCGCCAGCAGACGCGCGGCGCCGATCACCTGCCGGTCATGCGGCGTGAGCCGCCCGCCCGGCGCATCCGGCACCACGGCCACGAGATAGGCTGGCTCGGCGATGACACGCAGGCGCGGCGCCGCCTCCGTGACCGTCACGGGCGCGGCTGCAATCACGGGCGCGGCCACCGCCGCGCGCTGCGTGCGGTCGAGCCGGCGGCGCAGCGTGCCGGCCACCAGTTGCTGGCGTTCCTCCGCGCGCGGATCGCGGCGCTGGCGGGTCATGCGAGCACCTGCGCGGCGGGCAGCTTCGCCGCCTCCACCGCCATCAGCACCAGCTCGGCAATGTCGGCGACTTCCGGCCGTTCGCCGGTGACACCCTCCAGCATGGCCGAGCATTGCGGGCAGGCCACCGCGACAATGGCAGCGCCCGTCGCCGTCGCCTGGCCCATGCGGATATCCGGGATGCGCCGCTCGCCTTCGATGTCCGACACCGGCGCCCCGCCGCCCCCGCCGCAGCACATGGAGCGTTTGCCGGAGCGTTCCATTTCCAGCCGCTCCAGCCCGAGACGGTCGAGCAGCCGGCGCGGCGCGTCGATCTCGCCATTATAGCGGCCGAGATAGCAGGGGTCGTGATAGGTCACCCGCGCCTGCCCGAGCGCGCCGAGCGTCAGCCGCCCCGAGGCGGCCAGCTCGTCGAGGAAGGCGGTGTGGTGCACCACCTCATACTCCCCGCCGAAGGCCCGGTATTCGTTGCGCAGCGCGTGCAGCGCGTGCGGGTCGGCGGTGAGGATGCGGGTGAAGGAATAGCGCGCGAGCGTCGCGATATTGGCGCGGGCGAGGCGCTGGAAGGTGGCTTCATCCCCGAGCCTTCGCGCGAGGTCGCCGCAATCGCGCTCCTCCGGGCCGAGCACCGCGAAATCGACGCCCGCCTTGAGCAGCAGCGTCACCAGCGCGCGCAGCGTGCGGCCATAGCGCAGCTCATAAGCGCCCTCGCCGAGCCAGAGCAGCACCTCGGCCGGGCCCTTCTCCGCCGGGCGGGCGGAGATCAGCGGCAGCGTCAGCCCTGCCGCGAAATCGGTGCGTGCGGCGAGCGGGCGGCCCGCCGTCTCATCGGCATAGCGCAGCTCCATCAGCGGCGGCGCGGCCTTGAGGGGGAGGGCGCCCAGTTCCAGCGTCTGGTAGCGGCGCAGATCCACGATGGCGTCGACGTGCTCGATCATCATCGGGCATTCCTCGACGCAGGCCCGGCAGGTGGTGCAGGACCACAGCGTGTCCGGGTGGATCATCGCCCCGGCGCCGACCAGCGGCAGCGCCGGCCCGCCGACGCCGGCGACCGGCCGCGCATTGGGATAAGGGCTGCCGGCATAGGCGGCATTGGTCGCGTTCGGCTCAATGGCGGCGGCGAGATCCTGAATGAGCCGCTTGGGGTTCAGCGGCTGCCCGGCGGCAAAGGCCGGGCACGCCGTCTCGCAGCGCCCGCACTGGATGCAGGCATCAAAGCCGATCAGCCGGTTCACCGGAAAATCGGCGGGGGTGGCGGCACCGAGCCGGGGGGCATCGAGATCGAGCGCGGCCAGCGCCGTGGCCCGCTCCCCCTCGAAGCGGCCGGGACGGGGGTGCAGTACCAGATGGGCGGCGCCGGCGAAGGCATGGCGCATCGGCCCCCGGTCGATCTGAAGGACGAGACCGATGCCGCCTCCCGCTGCCAGCGCGAGGCCGAGCCAGCCAAAAGAAGCGAGTAGGGCTTGCGGGGCGAGCGGTGGGAGCACGCCGGCGAGCGCCACCAGCAGGCCGCCGCCCGTATAGGCCGCGAGATAGAGCGGCAGGCGCTGGAACCGGCCACCGGAGAGCCGGGCCGGCTTTTCCGGCAGGCGGCGGCGCCCGACCATGAAGCCGCCCGCCAGCGCGGCGGCGAAGGCGAGGGCGACGACGGCCCAGAACAGGCGGGACATGCCGAGCACCGGAATGAGGCCGGCAAGGGCGAGGAGCGAGCCGCCGAGCAGCCCGCCGGCGGCCAGCGCATGCATGCGTGCCGCATAGGGGTCGCGCCCGACCACATGGTGCACATCGACGAGGTAGCGGCGGGGCAGCGCCTTCAGCCCGGCGATCAGTTTGTCTGCACTGACTGCACTGATCGTCCGCCCGACTGCACTGACAAGCCGCGCCTCAGACCCGCTTTTCCAGAGCCGCACGCGCCGCGCCACAAGCCCTGCCGCCAGGGCGGCAAGGGCCAGAATCAGCAGCGAAAAGGCGGTCCCGGCGGGGATCATGCCGCGCTTCTTTCGTCAGAGATCTTTGCACAGACGCAAGGAATCATACAGCGCGGCGTGGATGTTGCGCCCGGTCCAGGCATCGCCCACGCGGTAGAGCGCAAAGCCCGGCTGCCCGCTCCAACGCTGCGGCTGGCCGGCGATGAGCGCGTCGAGATCGGTCTCGCCATCATTCACCGAGCGGGTGCGCAGGCTCTGGAACAGCCCCTCGACCGGCAGCGTGCCGTAATCCACCACCACCCGGTCGACCACCCGTTCTTCTTCCGCGTCGGTCATGGTGTTGCGCAGCGCGGCGATCAGCCGGTTGCCTTCCGGGTAGATTTCGATCAGCTCCATATTCGGTGTCATCACCACGCCGAGCTTGTAAAGCTCACGCAGATGAATGGGTTGGTTGGTGGTGCCGACCTCCTGGGCGATCTGCAGATCATGCGTCGCCAGCTCGACGAGGCAGCCCTTCTTGGCCAGCGCCTCGGCGGTGGAGGCAGCGTTATGGCCGCCGATCTCGTCGTAGAGTAACACCGTCCCGGTGGGCTCCACCTTGCCGGTCAGCACGTCCCAGGTGGAGACCACATGCTCATGGCCCTTGGCATGGCCGGCATTGGGCAGACCGCCCGTGGCCATGATAACGACATCGGGGTTTTCCGCCAGGATCGCCGCCTCGGTGGCCTCGGTGCCCAGGCGAATGTCGACGCCCTTCTTTTGCACCTGTGCAAAGAGCCAGCGCGGAATCCCCGACAGCGCCTCGCGCCAGCCGGCCTTGGCGGCGATGTTCACCTGCCCGCCCGGCACCGAATCCTTCTCAAAGAGCACCACGGAGTGCCCCCGCTCGGCACAGACCCGCGCCGCCTCAAGCCCGCCGGGCCCGGCGCCGACCACCACGACCTTGCGGAATTCGTTTGCCTTTTCAATGACATGAGGCATGGTTGCCTCACGCCCGGTCGCGGCATTCTGCAGGCACAGCGCGTCGCCGCCGACATAAATCCGGTCGATGCAATAGCCCGCGCCGACGCATTGGCGGATGTCATCATCCCGCCCTTCCATCAGCTTCTTCACCAGATGCGGGTCGGCGATATGCGCCCGCGTCATGGCGATCATATCGACATGGCCCTCCGCCACCGCCCGCGCGCCGGTCGCAAGGTCCGTCACGCGCTGGGCGTGGAAGATCGGCACCTCGACCTCGCGCTTGATCGCGCTCGGCAGATAGAGGAAGGGCGCGACCGGAAACGACATATTCGGCAAGGAGATAGCGTGGGCGATGTGGTCGCGCGCCTGCCCGCCGACAATGTTCAGGAAGTCGACGAGACCGCGCTTTGCATATTCGGAGGCGATGGCGACGCACTCCTCATGGCTCAGCCCGTCGGCGATCAGCTCGTCGCCCGACATGCGCATGCCGATGACGTAATCGTCGCCCACCGCCTCGCGCATGGCTGAGAGCACCTCGATGCCGAAGCGCATGCGGTTTTCGAGGCCGCCGCCATATTCGTCGGTGCGCTCATTGATCGAGGGCGACCAGAACTGATCGACCAGATGGCCATGCGCCGCCGAGATCTCGCAGCCGTCCAGCCCGCCCTGCTTGCAGCGCCGCGCCGCATCGGCGAAGCTATTGATAACACGCCGAATATCGTTCTTGTCCATCGCCCGCGGCACGGTCCGCGAGGCGGGCTCGCGGCGGGCGGAGGCGGAGATGGTGGGGAACCAGTTCTCGGTGTCCCATTTGGTGCGCCGGCCCATATGGGTGAGCTGGATCATCAGCTTGGCGCCGTGGCCATGCACCCGGTCGGCGAATTGCTGGAAATAGGGGATGACGCTGTCATCGGCGACGGAGATCTGCGCCCAGGGCGCCGCCGGGCTGTCGATGGCCACCGAGGAGGAGCCGCCGAACATGGTCAAGCCTATGCCACCCTTGGCTTTTTCCATGTGATAGAGCTGGTATCGCTCCTGCGGTTTGCCATCCTTGCCATAGCCAGGGGCGTGCGAGGTCGACATCACCCGGTTGCGGATGGTGAGGCCCTTGATGGTCAAGGGTTTCAGCAATGCCTCGGCATTGGCGATCATGTTGGGTCGCGCGCTCCTTCGACCACGGGTCCCGGCCCGATCACGCCACGATACGTCGCATCCGCCTAGGCCGAACAGAAGATTTGCGCCATCGCATCGGTAGCGTTGCGACCGATTTTCAGCGGAAGAGGATGCGCAGCGCCGACGGGCCGGCGAGCGCGAAGACCAGCAGCGCCAGAGGCACCGAGAAGACGAAGCCGACATAGTTGAAGCCAAGCGCGCCGACGATGCCGCCAAAGAAGAAACAGCCGAGGAAGTAGCTGAGAAGCTTCAGCTTTTCGCGGTCCGCCAGCACCAGCGGGCGCTCCGTGCCGCGCCGGCGGTGGTTGGAGTAGAGCAGCTTGCCGAGCTCGATGCCGATATCGGTGACGATGCCGGTCATGTGGGTGGTGCGGATCTTAGCGCCGGAGAGCTTGGTCACCGTCGCGTTCTGCAGCCCCATGATGAAGCACAGGACCGCCACTTCGATGCCGAGCACGATTTCGGAATGGCGCGTGTAGACGCCGAGCAGGCCGAAGGCGAGCAGCAGCAAGGCTTCAAGCGTCAGCGGCAGGGAATATTCGCGGCCGGTGTGATGCAGACGCCCCCAATTGACCAGAATGGCCGACGTTGCCGCACCGCCGAGGAAGGCAAGCAGCGCCCCCGCGCCGGCCAGCACGAAATCCAGCGAGCCCAAAACGGCGTGGTCGGCGGCTGCCGAGATGATGCCGGACATGTGCGAGGTGTACTGACCGACCGCCAGCAGCCCGCCCGCATTGGTCGCCCCGGCGATGAAGGTCATGGGCAGGCCCAGCCACGCATCGGCCAGTGGCGTGCGTTCCGGCGCCAGCATGCCGGCCGTGAGATTGGAATAGCGGGCCGCCAGATGGCGATAGCCGGTTGGTTTCACAGGCGCATTCATCGCGGCAGCGCGGCTCGGTTCCGCGTCCATGGGCAGGCGGGACAAAAGGTATGCGAGCGAATACTCGGCTTCGCTCATGTATTTAAGGCCAGATGCTGCACCGCGCCATAGCAAGCAACGCTTATCCGGCGACGGACGTGGTCACCTTTCCTGTACCGGATCGCTCGGCGCTTGGCGGGCGGCCGAACCGCCGCCCATAGGCGGTGGAGAAATGCGCGGCCGACTGGAAACCGCAGGCGAGGCCGACATCGGTGACTGACAGCGGTGAAAGCCGCAGAAGTTCGCGGGCCCGGGTCAGCCTCAGGCCCAGATAATAGGCCGCGGGGCTTGCGCCGAGGTGCCGGCGGAAAAGCCGCTCAAGGTGACGGGGCGAGACATCGAGCCGCTGCGCGATGAACTGGAGGCCGAGCGGTTGCTCGATGGCGGTCTGCATCAGGCGGACGGCGCGCGCCAGCGTCGGATCGGGCAGCGCGGGGCGCGGCCGGGCTTCCGCCTTGCCGTGGCGCCGTGGCCCGCGCTGGATGATGAACTGTTCCGACACCTTTTCGGCAAGGGCGCGCCCGCCGCGCGCCTCCACCAGCGCCAACATCATCTCCAGCGGCGCCACGCCGCCGGTGCAGGTCAGGCGGTCGCGGTCGATGACGAAGGCATCGTCCACGAAATCGACCTCCGGGAATTCCTCGCGGATGGCGGCCAGATTTTCCCAGTGAACGGCGCAGCGGTAGAAATCGAGCAATCCCGCCTCGGCCAGCACGAAGCTGCCCGTGCAGAGCGCCCCGAGCGCGACACCACGGCGGGCCAGTCGGCGCAGCGTATCGGTGACCGCCGGGCTCGCCGCATGCCGCACATCCACGCCGCCACAGACCAGAAGCAGATCGACGGGGCCAGCCTCGTGCAGCGCCATGGTGGGGGACAGGGTCAGCCCGTTGCTCGCCGCCGCCGGTGCGCCGTCCAGTGTCACGATGCGCCAGGAATAGGCCTCGCCTTCCGAAACGTAGTTCGCCATGCGCAACGCCTCCACCGCGTTGGCGCAGGCAATCATCGAGTGGTTCGGCAAGGTAAGGAAGCCGATGCGCGTGAGGCTGGAGAGGTCAATCACCCGATCATGTCCGTTTGCCGTGTGTTGCCGAACGCGACTGTAGCAAGGCACCACGCAGAAATACCCTGCCATGGTCATCGGCCGGAACGAAAGCCGCCGCAAAATTGTCCGGCCCTCGCGCCGAAATGAAGGCGACACAACAGGGGGAATATCCCATGCGCCGCAACTGGTCTTCGCTTGCCGCTTTCCAGGCCTGGCTGCCCGGCCGCATCCTGCTGCCGGTCGGGTTCGCCGCCCTGGTTGCGACCAGCCTTTATCTCGTCGGCAACGATCGCGGCTATGAGCGCGGCGTGGCCGAGCAGACGGCTTCCAAGGACGCCGCCCAACTGGTCACGCCCGAGGCGATGGCCGAGTTGACGACCGAACCGACCGAGAAGGGCGACCGGCTCGACATTCCGGCGCTGGTGCGGGCGATCGAGCCCGAGTCGGTCTACAAGCCATCGCGGGTTGCGGCCGAGCCGGCGAAGCCGGCAGGCAAACCGGCTGTTGCTGTCGCCAGCCTGCCCGTCGGCGTCGAGCGGTTCGACACCTGCGGGGAGAACTGCGACACCCGCGATCCGATGATCGTGCGCACTTCCTACCCGGTCGGGTCGATGTCGCCCTCGACCACCACCGCCATGCCTCCGGCGCCCGCGCCCGGGCCCGCCGTTGTGGTGCAGGAAGAGGGTTTCCTGGGACTGCCGCCCCTGCCGGGGCCGGGCGAGATCGTCGACCGCACCGTCAAGGGCACCGCTGCCACCTATGACGCGCTCAAGAATGGCACCATCGCCACCTATGATACGGTCAAGGACGCCCTCGGCAATGCGATGGGCCTGACGCGCTGAGGTCTCAGCGCGTCAGCTCAAAACCCTTGCCGCGTCAGCGATCGACCACAAGGTCGCTGGTCGGCTTGGAGCAGCACAGCAGCGCCATGCCGGCATCGATCTCGCGCTGGCGGATGCCGCCACCATGCTTCATCTCGACCGTGCCCGAGACCAGCTTCGACTTGCAGGTGCCGCACAGCCCCTTGGAGCAGGACGAGGGCAGGCGCACGCCAGCCCGGCGCGCGGCATCCAGAACGAACATGTCCGAGCGGCACTCGATGGTGCGTTTCTGCTTGGCGAATTCGATGGTGTAGGTCGCCACCTGCGGTTCAGGGGCCTGCTCGACCGCCTGTAGCCCCTCCGCCGCGATGACGTCGGCCGCGATCTCCGGCTCATCGATGGCGAGCGCGGCGAAATCGAAGCTCTCCTCGTGATGGCGGGACATGTCGAAGCCCGCGCCCTTCAGCATCTCCCGCACCGCTGCCATGAAGGGGGCCGGGCCGCAGACGAAGATCTCGCGCTCCTTGAAGTCCGGCGCGATGTGGTTGACGAGGCCGAGATTGAGCCGGCCGCGCAGCCCGTGCCAGGGCTCGAAGGGGCTGTCCCCCTCGCAGATCGGGGCGAAACGGAAGCTGCCCTTCTGGTTGCGCGCCATCAATTCCAGTTCATGCCGGAAGATGATGTCGGCGGGGGAGCGCGCGGCGTGCACGAACACGATGTCGCGCGGCTCGCCGAGGTCATGGAAGGTGCGCGCCATCGACATCAGCGGGGTGATGCCGCTGCCGCCGGACAGGAACAGATAGCGCGGCGTCGGCGAGGGCGTACCCTTCTGGAAGCAGGAGAAATCTCCCATCGGCCCGACGGCGCGCAACTCGCCCCCGACTTTCACATGGTCATGCAGGAAGTTCGAGACCGGCCCGCCGGGCACGCGCTTCACGGTAATGGCGAGCGTGTGCGGACGGGTGGGGGCGGAGGAAATCGTGTAGCAGCGGTTGATCGCCTCACCGTTGATGGTCAGGTCGAGCGTGAGGAACTGACCCGGCGCGTAGCGGAAGATGCAGGGCTCCTTCGGCGCGAGCACGAAGGTCTTCACATCCGCCGTCTCGTCACGGATCTCGCGGACGATGAGGATATCGTCCGCTTCCGGGTTCCACTCGGGCAGGTTGCCGGCAAGACGCAGGGCAGCGGGATCGGGCGAGGGGCTGGCGGTCAATGCATCCATCGCTCAGCGGCCGACATGCTCGACCATGCGGCCGATATACCAGTTGCAGAACTTGTCTACGAGCATCTCGGTGTGCGGCGAGTAGGGGCCGGGCTCATAGGCCGGGCTGCGGGCCCCTTCCTGGCAGTAGCCAACCAGCGTCGAATCCTGATCGTTGGTGGCGTCCCACACACCGGTGAGGTTCTCGATGTCGTAGTCGACGCCCTCGACCGCATCCTTGTGCACCAGCCATTTGGTGCGCAGCAGAGACCGCTCGGCATCGAGCGGGAGCACCGAGAACACCACCGCATGGTCCGACATGAAATGGTGCCAGGAGTTCGGCTGGGTCCAGAAATGCAGCGCGCCGTGCTTGGGATCGTTGATCTTGCCCAGCAGCTTCTTGCAGGCGGCCTTGGTGTCGGAGGTGTGGCTCTCGCCATCGCCGGCCAGCGGCAGGCGCTCGGTGCGGAAGCCGGTCACCATGTCGTCGAGGTGCTCCATCATGGTGGAGGGGAAGCCGCAGCTTTCCCATTCGCGATGGCTCGTCGTCAGCAGGTTGGCGTAATTCTCGGCTTCCAGCCGCTCATGCTCGTCCAGTTCCTCGGGCGCGAAGCCGAAGCCATAGGCGAAGAGGGGGACCGTCAGCTCCGGGTGATTGCCCGCGCAGTGATAGCACTCGCGGTTGTTCTCCATGGTGAGCTTCCAGTTGCCCGGCTCGATGATGTCCTTCTCGAAGGCGACCTTGGCGTTCTTCAGGTCGTGCGGGGCGAGATAGGGCGCCATCTTCGCCGCCATCACGTCGAAATCGGCCGGCGGGTCATCCGACAGGCAGACGAAGATCAGTCCTTCGAGCGAGCGGCAGTGGATGGGCTTCAGGCTGTGGCAGCCCATGTCGAACCCCTGACCCATATGCTCGGCAAACAGCAGCTTGCCATCGAGGCCATAGGTCCAGGAATGATAGCGGCAGACGAGGTTGCCGACCGTCGTCTTGTAGTCCAGCACCAGCCGGGCGCCGCGGTGGCGGCAGACATTGTGGAAGGCGCGAACCTCGTTGTCGTCGTCGCGTACGATCACGATGGCGGTCTTGCCGATGTCGAGGGTCATGGCGTCGCCCGGCTCGGGGACATCCGGCTCGACACCGACGAAGATCCAGTGGCTTCCGAAGATCACGTCCATGTCCGCCTCGAAGATCTCGGGGCTGGTGTAGAACGGCGCCTCCAGGCTGTAGCCCGGCTTGCGGCGGTGGATCAGGGATTTGAGCGGGGTCTGCGTGCTGTCGAGCATCGGTCTGTTCTCCCTCGCGGGTTCGCGCCCCGCTTGTCGTCTGGAATTGTTCGACACAAGTGCGGGAGAAACTTTCACGCAAGCGACAGGCGCTTTGCTGTACGCGACATTTGGGCCGTGAGGGGCCGCGTCGAGCGGCCCCTGTCGAAATTGACCTCACATGCCCGGCAGTATGGCGATGTCATGCACCTTGCCGGACACACCGCCGATCATACCAACGGGCGCCGCCTTGCCGCTGGCGAGATCGACGCGGTAGAGCGTGCCGTCGGCCATCAACCAACCCTCGTTGCTGCCGCCGGCGGGAATGTCGAAGGCGTAGCTGCCCGCGCTCACGCCCAGCGTGCCGATCGTATTGAGCACGCCGTCATTGGGGGGGGCCTGCTTGATGAGCGTACCGGCCGCGCCGTCGATGTCGAACAGCGCGGTCTCTTTCGCGCCCTTTACCGAGTTGGTGTAGGCGCCGGCGACGACTTTCGGTGCCTTGGTCTTGTGCATGTCGCCCTCGGCATATTTAAGCGCGCCGTCCTTGGTTACCTTCCCGTCGTCCACATTGGCCCGCAGATTGGTGCCCTCGCTGCCGATGATGCGCAACCGGTCAGCCACCGGGTTGAAATCCACGGTCGCCATGGAGCCGGCAGGCAGCATCATGTCGAGCTTCGATTTAGCCATGGTGGCCCCACTCTTCGGATCGATGGTGACAAGCGTGCCGTCATTGAACAGGCCGTACAGCAAGCCGTCGGCGGGGCGCACATCTATGCCGACAAGCGTGCCTGTGCCGGAAACTTTCACCGGTGCCCCGGCCTTCGCCGTCGTCACATCGACGATGGCGATGGTGTTGCCGTCGAGCAGGGCTGCGACGGACTGGGCGCTGGCGCCGGTGGCGGCCATCGCCGATCCGGCGATGACGAGGGCGATCATCGAACGTTTCATATGGCGTACTCCGTTTCACGCCGACAGCATGTCGGCTGGACGGAGCGGCTACACACGGCGCCCCCCGATGGACGCAGGCGCTGTTAAAAAAGTTTTGGCGCTGCATCCAGCGATGCCAGCCGGGCGTACCGTGTTGAGAGCAACCTGCGGAAAATCCCATGCCGAGCCTGACGCGCATCGCCCATGGGCCTCTCGATGACGAACTCAACGAAGCGATCTATGGCTGCGCGCGCGGAGAACGGGCGAGCCTGCATCGCCTCTATGAGCATCTGGCGCCGAAGATGACAGGCGTCGCGCTGCGCATGTTGCGTCGCCGCGATCTGGCCGAAGAGGTCGTCCACGATACCTTCCTGCGCATCTGGGAGAAGGCCGGCAGTTTCGATGCTGCGCGCGGCAAGGCGTCGGCCTGGGTCTTCACTATCCTGCGGCGTACCGCTCTCAATGTTTTGCGGGGTGAGAGGCGGATCGAACTGGTCGAAGACTACGACGCCATTGAGCCGATCTCGGAGGAGACCGATGCCGAGAGCCTGCTGGTGGCCCTGTCGGAGACCAGCGCCCTCAGGCGGTGCCTCGACCGGCTGGAGCCGATGCGGAGGAGGGCTATCCTGCTGGCCTATCTGCGCGGCCTCACCCACGGCGAATTGGCCGGCCGGCTTGGCGTGCCGCTCGGCACGGCGAAAGCGTGGATCCGGCGCAGCCTGCGCACGCTCAAGGACTGCCTGGCATGAGCCCCGACGAGCGTGAGCGTCTTGCCAGCGAGTATGTGCTGGGGTTGCTCGATGCGGATGAGGAACGGCTGTGCGAGGAACTGCTCCCCGTCGATGCGCGGCTTGCCGCGCTGGTGGAGGAGTGGCGCGAGCGGGTTGCGGAACTCGATGCGACCGCACCTCTGGTCGCCCCCGATCCCGGCCTGTGGCGGCGTATCGAAGTCTCTCTGGAGGGGCAGGCGAGCCCGGAGGGCGCGCGATCGGGCACCCTGGAGCCTCTGGGGGGCATCGCTTCGCCGCGCCGGACGGCTGGTCGCGGGTGGGCAAAAGTCTGGTGGGAAAATCTCGCGCTGTGGCGCGGCTTGGGTCTCACGGCTTGCGCTGCGAGCCTGCTGCTGGCGGTCGGCCTGTCACATGTCTCGCGCCAGGCGGCGCAGGCCCCTGTCCTGGTGGCGGTTCTTCTCTCCGATCAGAATCAGCCCGCCGCGGTCGTCAATGCCTTCCGCGATGGCCGCACCGAACTCCTGGCGCTGAGCGCTCTGTCGGCGCCGGAGGGCAAGTCGCTGCAGGTCTGGACGCTGTGGGACCGCGTTCGGGGGCCGGTCTCCGTCGGCTTGCTGGATACGCTGCGGACTGTCGAGTTGAAGGTGGAAGGCTTGCCGCTTCCGGCGGCCGAGCAGCTTTATGAGATTACGCTGGAACCGGCGGGCGGCTCGCCCACCGGTCGCCCCACCGGGCCGATCCTGATGAAGGGCAACGCCAGCCCGACGGGGACCGGCATTTGACCCATCGCGTCAGTCGAACAGACGGCTCGCCGCCATGCTCTGGGTGGCCGGACCTGGTACGCGGGCTCGCGCATCGGAAGGCGTGAAGCCGTGCTGCGCCTTGAACTGACGCGAGAAATGCGCGCAGTCCGAGAAGCCTGCCTCCAGCGCGATATCCGTGACCGAGCGGCCGGTCGTATCGAGCAGGAAGCGCGCATAGCGCAGCCGCAGCCGGCGGTAGAACTCCGCCGGGCGCTGGCCCATGATGGTCTGGAACAGCCGCTCCAACTGCCGCGTGGACAAATGCAGCCGGCGGGCGATATCGGCGATCGGCAGGGGGTCGGCGAGGTGCTGTTCCATCAGCAGCAGAGCCCGTCGCACGCGATCATCCGCCACCAGATCGGCGATGGGCGGATGCGGCTGGGATTCGGTGCCCGGCCGCTGGCGGTCGAGCAGCAGCACATGGCGGCTCTTCTGCGCGACGGAGCGGCCGAGAAACTTCTCCACCAGGGCGGTGGCAAGGTCCGCCGCCCCGCCGCCGCCGGCGCAGGTGATGCGATCGCCGTCGATGACGAAAAGACGGTCGGCCACCGGGGTGTGGTGAGGGAATTCGTCGAGGAAATCCTGATAATGATACCAGGATACACAGCAGCGGCGTCCGGTCATCAGTCCGGCGCGGGCCAGAACGAAGCTGCCGGTGCACACCCCTACCAGCGGGATGCCGGCGCGGGCGGCGCGCTTGAGATAGGCGACGCTCTCCTCGTCGAGCTGGTTCCCGCCATGCAGCAGTCCGCCGACCACGATGATGTAGTGAAAGGCAGCCGGGTCGGCGAGCGGTCCCGACGGCGCGACGCTGACACCGCAACTCGCGCGGATCGGCTCGGACCGGGAGGACATCACCTGCCAGCGGGCGAGGATCGGACGCGACCGATCACCTTCATCGGCCGCCAGACGCAACTGATCGACGATCAGCGAAAAGGCGGAAAGCGTGAAATTGTCGGTCAGGATGAAGCCGACATTCAGCGCCGGCGCCGCCGCACTTTGCGCCCCCGGGCTGCCGAATGATGTGGGCCGTTGCTGGGTCATGGCTCGCTCCGGATCACAGCATAGCAAATTCGCCGCATGGCGTAGCAAGACCGGTGCCGTTTCAGCTTCGCGCGGAGGCTTCTTCAACATTCGGGCAGATTCACCGCAAGGCCGCCGAGCGAGGTTTCCTTGTATTTCGAGGCCATGTCGCGCCCCGTCTCGCGCATGGTCACAATTACCTTGTCGAGCGAGACGATGTGGGTGCCGTCGCCATGCAGGGCGAGGGAGGCCGCATTGACCGCGCTGATGGCACCGAAGGCATTGCGTTCGATGCAGGGCACCTGCACCAGCCCGCCAATCGGATCGCAGGTCATGCCGAGGTGGTGCTCCATGCCGATTTCGGCGGCGTTCTCGATCTGCGCATTATTGCCGCCCAGCGCGGCGGCAAGGCCCGCGGCTGCCATGGAGCAGGCGACCCCTACTTCGCCCTGGCAACCGACCTCGGCACCGGAGATCGAGGCGTTCATCTTGAACAGCGCCCCGATGGCGGTGGCGGTGAGCAGGAACAGGTGCATGCCCGCCCGGCTCGCACCCGGACAATGGTCACGGTAGTAACGCAGGGTCGCCGGCACCACGCCGGCGGCGCCATTGGTCGGGGCCGTCACCACCCGCCCGCCGGCGGCGTTTTCCTCGTTCACCGCGATGGCGTAGAGGCTGACCCAGTCCATCACCTCATGCGGGGTGCGGGAGTTGCGGGCGATCAGCGTGTCGCGGATCGCCTTGGCGCGGCGTTTCACCTTCAGCCCGCCGGGTAGTTCGCCGGCGGTGGAGATACCCCGGTCGATGCAGGTCATCATGGTGTCTGTCACGAGATCGAGGTGGCGGTCCACCTCCTCGGCCGGGCGGCGGGCCTGCTCATTGGCGGTAACCATCTCGGCAATGGAGAGGCCGGAGCGAGCGCCCAGCGCCAGAAGATCGCGCGCATTGCGGAAAGGGTAGGGAAGGTCGGGCTCGCCTGCGACGGTCGTTGGCTCGCCAACCTCTGCCTCGGGCACCACAAAGCCCCCGCCGATGGAGCACCAGCGTTCCTCGACGAGCAGGCTTCCGGCGGCGTCAAAAGACCTGAAGGCGAGTGTGTTGGGGTGCTTTGGCGCGGGGGTATGGCCATCGAACAGGATGTCGGCGGTGGCATCGAACGCGATTGCCTGCGTGCCCGCCACGATCAGGCGCCTGGCGTCCGTCACGTCGGCGACCAGCGCCTCGGCGCGGTCAGGATTGATTGTCTGGGGGCGTTCGCCGGCGAGGCCAAGGATGATCGCCTTGTCGGTGCCGTGGCCCTTGCCGGTCCAGGCCAGCGAACCGAACAGCACGGTCTCGACGCGCACGGTGCGGGCGAGCAGATCCGAGGCCGACAGGGCGTCGGCGAAGCTCGCGGCGGCCACCATCGGCCCCACCGTGTGGGACGAGGAAGGCCCGATGCCGACCTTGAAGAGCTCGAACGCACTGATCATCGACGCTGCCGCCCCCGCCTGCCGCTGTCGCGGTCTGTTCTTGGTATCACGCCCTCAGGACCGGATCGTTGCCGGCGGGCGTCAGTCCAGTTCCCGCCGCCCTTCTTCGAGCAGGCTCCAGACATAGGGCGCGAATGAGCGCCAGACATCAATGCGGAAGGTCTCGCCCGCCGTGCGCGAGAGCACGATTTCCGCCTTGTGAAACAGCGTGCGGGTGCACATGCCCACCGGAAAGCGGCCGAGACCGAGGTCGAGCGGGCATCCCTGGTTGAGCACGAAGGCGGCTTTGGGGCCGGACAGTTCGATGCCGACGCTGCGGGAGGAGACATCGACCAGCGAATGCGGAAGGCCCGCCGTTGCAGCCTCGATGGCGGCCGCGATCGGACCGGCCTGCGCGCCGGGCGCGAGCAAAATCCACTCATCCGGCCCGAGCCACAGGGCGGAGCGGCCTTCATTGCTGGCGAATCGGCAGGCCTCGCGCGGCAGCGCGACGCCGAAGGCCTCGCCAGCGGGACCGATGGCCGACTCGCGGCCGCGAAATACGAGGCGGGCGGTCCGGTCCAACGTGGTCAGACGCGCGGTGGCGCGGCGGGGTGAGCCCGAGGCGAGGCTTGCCAGCGGATCAGCGGAGACCGGCATGGTCGAGTGCCCGGCGGAAGAGGGGGTATCAAGCATTCAGGCGCTCTCCCTTGGGGTCGTAGAACATCGGCTCGACGACCTCGACCTCGATCACGCTGCCGGGCATCGGCACGGACAGCTTCTGGCCGATGCGTGCCCGCCCGCCCTTGATGACGGCCAGAGCGATGGAGCGGCCGAGCACCGCGCTGTGATAGGCGGAGGTGACATGGCCGAGCATCGGCACGGGTACCGGCGCCGTGGGATCGGCAACGATCTGCGCGCCTTCTTCCAGCACGGTGGCCGGGTTGGTGGTGAGCAAGCCGACCAACTGTTTGCGATCGGGGGCGGACATGGAGGCGCGGGCCAGTGAGCGTTTGCCGACGAAATCCTTCTTGGCCTTGCCGACCGCCCAGCCGAGATTGACGTCATCGGGGGTCGCGGTGCCGTCCGTCTCTTGCCCGACGATGATGTAGCCCTTCTCGGCGCGCAGCACATGCATGGTTTCGGTGCCGTAGGGCGTGATGCCGAAGCGTTCACCCGAGGCGTGGATCGCCTCCCAGATGAAGCGGCCATATTCAGCCGGCACGTTCACCTCGAAGCCCAGCTCGCCGGTGAAGGAGACGCTGAACAGCCGCGTGGGCACACCGCAGATGCGTCCCTCGCGCACGCTCATATGCGGGAAGGCTTCCTTGCCGAGGTCGATCCCCTCGACCAGCGGCTCCAGCACGGCGCGGGCATTCGGGCCCTGCACGGCGATCACCGCCCATTGCTCGGTGGTGGAGGTCAGCCACACGTCGAGGTCGGGCCACTCGGTCTGGAGATAATCCTCCATATGGGCGAGCACGCGCGGCGCGCCGCCGGTCGTGGTGGTGACATGGAAGCGGTCCGGCGCCATGCGACCGACCACGCCGTCATCCATCACGAAGCCATCCTCGCGCAGCATCACGCCATAGCGCAGCCGGCCGGGCTCGAGCTTCGCCCAGGCATTGGTGTACATGCGGTTCATGAACTCGGCGGCGTCCGGGCCGACGATCTCGATCTTGCCGAGCGTCGAGGCGTCGAACATGCCGACGGAAGCGCGGACCGCCTTGCATTCACGGGCGACAGCGGCGTGGAGATCCTCGCCGGCCTTGGGGAAGTACCAGGCGCGCTTCCACAGGCCGACATCCTCGAAGGCGGCGCCATGCTCGGCCGCCCAGTCATGGATCGGGGTCTTGCGCACCGGATCGAACAGATCGCCCCGCGCCTCGCCGGCGAAGATGCCGAAGGTGGTGGGGGTGAAGGGCGGGCGGAAGGTGGTCAGCCCGATCTGCGGCACCGGCGTGCCGAGCGCCTCGGACACGATGCCGAGGGCGTTCATGTTGGACGTCTTACCCTGATCGGTCGCCATACCGGTCGTGGTGTAGCGCTTCATATGCTCGATGGAGCGCATGCCCTCGCGGGTGGCGAGCTTGATGTCCTTGGAGGTGACATCGTTCTGCCAGTCCACGAAAGCCTTGGCGAAAGCCGGGTTTCGGTTGTGCGGGGTGGCGCCGATGAAGCCGTCATTGCCGAGGTCCGGCGCTTCGGCCTTGAAGGAACGGGACGAGGCGCCGTTCACCGGCGTCGCACCGCGCTGCGGCGAGGCGGTGTCACGCGCCGCCTTGGCGGCGGCCTCGCCAGCGGCATAGCCGTCTTCCAGCACGGCGTTGAGCCCATAGACGCCCCGGCAGGCGCCGGCAGAGCGCTCGCGCTCGACCGAGGTGCCCGGCAAATATGACCCGGAGGCCGCGTCCCAGACCAGCTTGCCGCGCGACTGGGAGAACAGATGGAGGCTCGGCGTGTAGCCGCCCGACATCAGCACCGTGTCGCACGCGATGGTCTCGGACCGGCCGACTGCGCCGCCGGATACTTTGGCGAGATCGGCGGAGGAGACGCGCAGCCGACCGGACGTGCCGGTGACGACGGTTCCCGGCCGCACGTCAATGCCAGCGGCGAGGGCGCGGCTGGGGAGTTCACCGTGAAGCTGCGGGCGCAGATCCGCGATCGCGGCGATGGTGACGCCGGCGGCCTTGAGTTCCAGCGCGGTGCGATAGCCGGAATCGCAGGCGGTGAAGATCACCGCCCGGTCGCCAGGCTTGGCGCCATAGCGGCTCACATAGGTGCGTCCGGAATCGGCCAGCATCACGCCGGGCCGGTCATTGTCGGGGAACACCAGCGGGCGCTCATGCGCACCGGAGGCGATCACCACCTCGGTCGCCCGCACCTGCCAGAGCCGTTCGCGCGGCAGGTCGTGGTCGGGAGCCGCGAGGTGTTCGCTCACGCGCTCGGCCAGCGCGATCATGTTGTGCGGGAAGTAGCCGAAGGCGGTGGTGCGCGGCAGAAGCGTAACGTTCTCATGCTTCGACAGGCTCGCCAGCGTGTCGGCCAGCCAGGCTTGCGCCGGCTTGCCCTCGATGGTCGCGCCGACTTCCGCCAGCAGCGAGCCGCCAAGCTCCGCCTGCTCGTCGCACAGGATCACCCGCGCGCCGCTCTCCGCCGCCGCCAGCGCCGCCGCGAGGCCGGCCGGGCCGGCGCCGACGACGAGCACGTCGCAGAAGGCATAGTTCTGGGTGTAGCGATCCGGGTCGGGCAGGGTGGGTGCCTTGCCGAGGCCGGCCATGGCGCGGATCTTCGGCTCGTAGAATCGCTTCCACGCTCCCGCCGGCCACATGAAGGTCTTGTAGTAGAAGCCCGCCGGCAGGAAGGGGGCGGCGAGGTCGTTGATCGCGCCGGCATCAAAGGCGAGCGAGGGCCAGCGATTCTGGCTCTCCGCGCTCAGCCCCTCATAAAGCTCGACCTGCGTGGCGCGCAGATTGGGTGCCACGCGTGCGGCATCGCGGGCGACGGCAACGAGGGCGTTCGGCTCATCGGAGCCCGCCGACAGGATGCCGCGCGGACGGTGATATTTGAACGAACGGCCGAGCAGATGGACGCCATTGGCAATCAACGCCGAGGCCAGCGTATCGCCCTTGTAGCCGCTATAGGTCTTGCCGTCGAAGCGGAAGGAAACAGGCGCCGAGCGATCGATGCGCCCGCCGGACGGGGTGCGGAAGCGGTTGGTCATTTCGCCTGATCTCCCGCGATGTCCGGGCGCGTTTCACCGGCCTTGTAGGTAACGACGAAGAAGTCGCTCACCGTGTCGCGCACGGCGTTGAAGAAGCGGCCGCAGCCATGGACGTGCCGCCAGCGTTCAGCGTGCAGGCCCTTGGGGTTGGTGCGGTTGTAGAGGAAATCGGCCCATTCCTCGTCCGTGAGGGTGGACGGGTCGGCCGGGCGGGCGATGTGAGCCTCGCCGCCATAGCGGAATTCCAGCTCGGGCCGGGCGCCGCACCAGGGACAGGTGATGATGAGCATCGCGTCCTCGCTCAGTGCGCAACGGCGGCCGCGGCCGCCTCGTCGATCAGGAAGCCGTCGCGGAACCGCTCCAGCGTGAAGGGGGCGTTGATCGGGTGCGGCGCGTCTTTCGCGATGGTGTGGGCGAAGACATTGCCGGACCCCGGCGTCGCCTTGAAGCCGCCCGTGCCCCAGCCGCAATTCACATAAAGGCCCGGCACCGGCGTCTTGGCGATGATGGGCGAGCGGTCCGGCGTCACATCGACGATGCCGCCCCAGTTGCGCAGCATGCGCAGGCGACGGAACTGCGGAACGAGCTCGCAGATGGCGTCGAGCGTGTGGGTGGTGATGTGCAGCGCGCCGCGCTGGGAATAGGAAGTATAGGCGTCCGTGCCGGCGCCGATGACCATCTCGCCCTTGTCGGACTGCGAGATATAGGCGTGGATGGTGTTGGACATGACGACCGTCGGGAAGGCCGGCTTCACCGGCTCCGACACCAGCGCCTGAAGCGGGTAGCTTTCCAGCGGCATGCGGACGCCCGCCATCGCCATCACCACGCTGGTGTGGCCGGCGGCGGAGACGCCAATTTTCTTCGTGCGGATGAAACCACGCGAGGTCTCGACACCCTCGACCGCGCCGTCCGCCCCGCGGCGGATACCGGTGACTTCGCAGTTCTGGATGATGTCCACGCCACGCGCATCGGCGGCACGGGCAAAGCCCCAGGCCACCGCGTCGTGACGGGCCGTGCCGCCGCGCCGCTGCAAGGCACCGCCGAGGATCGGATAGCGCATCGAGGAGATGTTGAGCGGCGGGCAGAATTCCTTGCACTGCTCGGCGGTCAGCCATTCATTGTCGACGCCGTTCAGCCGGTTGGCGTGGACGTGACGCTTGAAGCTCTGCACGTCATGAATGTTGTGGGCGAGCATGAGCACGCCGCGCGCCGAATACATGACGTTGTAATTGATGTCCTGCGACAGGCCTTCCCACAGCTTCACCGAATGCTCGTAAAGCGCGGCGCTCTCGTCGAACAGGTAGTTGGAGCGCACGATGGTCGTGTTGCGGCCGGTATTGCCGCCGCCGAGCCAGCCGCGCTCCAGCACCGCGACGCGGGTGATGCCGTGCTCCTTGGCGAGGTAGTAGGCCGCCGCGAGTCCATGGCCGCCGGCGCCGATGATGACAGCGTCATATTCGGGTTTGGGATCAGGATTGCGCCACTGGGGCTGCCAACTCTTGTGACCGCCAAGGGCGCGGCGGAGAAGTTCAAGGCCGGAGAATTTCTGCAATTTTGCCTCCGACAGTGATGTGCCTGATCGATGATGAACCATGCTCGCGCGGCGGCGCCGCGAGGGCGAGCATTGTTTCGGCGCGGCCGTTGAACAAATGCGACATGAGATGCGACAGCCCCTCGCCTGGACGAATGCGCGATCACGCGGAGGTTATCGGTTGCGCTCACATTTCCCTGCGGAAGCCATGATGCGTGCCTACGTCCGGTTCGACTCTTTGAGAACGGGATTCACGCGATGTTCAATAGCGGCAACTTCGACGCCAAGCGCCTTCTCGACCAGTTCCTCTCGCCCCAGTCCGGCAGCACCGGTAACCTGCCGACGTCAACCGGTGGAGCCAGCCTTGCCAATTCTCTCGGCGGGTTGCTTGGCGGTCTCTCCGGCGGGACGACCAGTGGCGCGGCGCAGCCCTCCGGCAGCGGCGACCTTCTGAGCCAGGCCAAGGGCTATCTGTCGAACAATGGCGGTTCGCTCGCCTCGGGCGCGGCGGCAGGTGCTCTTGTCTCGCTGGTGCTCGGCAACAAATCGGGACGCAAGGTCGCCAAGAGCGCCGTGGCGCTGGGCGGCCTCGCCCTCGTCGGTACGCTCGCCTACAAGGCCTATCAGAATTACCAGCAGGGCGGCCAGCCGCAGCAGGCGGCAACCCCTTCGCCGACCCACGGGGCGCAATTGCCGCCGCCGGATTCGCCCTTCAACCCGGCACAGGCGGACCGCACGCAACTGCCTCTGGTTCTTTTGCGCACCATGATCGCGGCTTCGCTGGCGGACGGCCACATCGACGAGCGGGAGCGCGTCGCCATCAGCGGCAAGCTGAACGAGCAGGGCGCGCAGCTTGATGAAGCCGAACGCTTTCTCACGGCGGAATTCGCCAATCCGGCGACGGTGGAGAGCTTGGCCCGCGAGGTGGCGACACCTGAAGAGGCCGCGGAAGTCTACATGACCGCGCTTCTGGCGATTGACGCGGATACGAGTTCCGAGCGGGCCTTCCTTGCCCGGCTGGCCCTGGCGCTGAAGCTGGATCCTGCGCTGACGCCGCACCTTGAGGCTGCGGCACGTTCAGCCAAGTTGAGCTGACGCCTGTTGGCGAAGCGTTAAGGTTAAGCCGTCCTTAAAGTTTCGCTGCAATCCTTGCCGCCGTCGAATGTTGCCGGAGGATTTTCCGGCGCCTCGGGGGTGGTTGGATGCGTTGTTCATGGTGGTCGTCGCGACTCGCCCGTGGTGTCTGTGGAGCCGGCGGAGCCTTGATGCTTGCCGTCTGCAGCGCCTCTGCGGCGGATATCGGCTCATCGGCGGACGATCTCCTGGCCAAGGCCCCGGTCATCGAGGATGAGAGCGGCTGGTATCTGCGTGGCGACATTGGCTATGTCGTCAACGAAACGCCGGACTGGTCGCAACTCGACTTCACGCCATCGGTTGATCCAGCGATCGATGACGCCTGGCTGATCGGGCTTGGCGTCGGCGTCCGTCTCGCCGACTGGCTGCGGGCGGACCTGACGGTCGATTACCGTGGCAAGGCCGACGTGTCGGCGCAGGGCTTCTCTGCCGATTTCAGCACCGCAACCGCGCTCGCCAATCTCTATGTCGATCTCGGTAGTTGGAAGGGGCTCACGCCCTATGTCGGTGCGGGTGTCGGCGCCGGCTACGTGTCGCTCACCGATGTCGAGTTGCTGGGCGCGGACATCGGCGATACCGATGGCTGGGGAGTGGCCTGGGCGCTCATGGCGGGCGTTGTGGTGGCTGTGGCACCGAACTGGCAGGTCGATGTCGGCTATCGCTATCTGAGCCTCGATAGCGTCGATCTGGGCGGTGGCGTGCCCGATTTCCAGCAAAGCGCGCACGAGATCCGCCTCGGTGCCCGCTACCTTATCGATTGAGGCGCGTTTCTCGGATCGACCTTCGCGCCGGAGCGTGTGTTCGTGGCGCTCACCTGGAAGGTATCCCAAAAATCCGCTTGCGCAGGGCCGGGGCCGGGAGTAAATCCCCGCTCGGGCTATCCCACCCCACCGTGGGACGTCCATCTGAGAGGATGGCTAAAATGACTATGAATGCTCTGCCGGCGGCGAAGCCGGCCAATCCCAATTTTTCGTCTGGTCCTTGCGCCAAGCGTCCCGGTTGGACGCTGGAGGCTTTGAGCGATGCTCCGCTCGGCCGCTCCCACCGCGCCAAGGTTGGCAAGAACAAGCTCAAGCTTGCCATCGACCTCACTCGCGAGGTCCTGCAGATTCCCGCTGACTACCGCATCGGCATCGTTCCGGCGTCCGACACGGGCGCGGTCGAAATGGCGCTGTGGTCGCTGCTCGGCGCTCGCCCGGTCGATCTGCTCGCCTGGGAAAGCTTCGGTGAAGGCTGGGTGACGGACGTCGTCAAGCAGCTCAAGCTCAAGGACGCCCGTGTCCTCAAGGCGGGCTATGGCGAGCTTCCCAACCTTGCCGAGGTGAATTTCGACCATGACGTGGTCTTCACCTGGAACGGCACCACCTCCGGCGTGCGCGTCGCCAATGGCGACTGGATTGCCGCCGACCGCACCGGCCTGACCATTTGCGACGCGACTTCAGCGGCTTTCGCCCAGGAACTCGACTGGGCCAAGCTCGATGTCGTCACCTATTCCTGGCAGAAGGTGCTGGGCGGCGAAGCCGCGCACGGCATGCTGATCCTCTCGCCGCGCGCCGTGGAACGCCTTCAGACCTATGTCCCGGCCTGGCCGCTGCCAAAGATCTTCCGTCTCACCTCCGGCGGCAAACTGATCGAGGGGATCTTCCAGGGCGAGACGATCAACACGCCGTCCATGCTCTGCGTCGAGGACTATATCGATGCGCTGGAGTGGGCGAAGTCGGTCGGCGGGCTCAAGGGTCTCGTCGGGCGTTCGGACACGAATTTCAAGGTTCTCGCCGACTGGGTCGCCAGGACCGACTGGGTCGACTTCCTCGCCAAGGAGCCGGCGACGCGCTCGAACACGTCCGTCTGCCTTGTCGTTGCCGATCCCGAGGTGAAGGCTCTGCCCGCCGACGCGCAGGAAGCTTTCGCCAAGGCGCTTGCCGCAGCGCTCGAGAAGGCGGGTGTCGCCTATGACATCGGTGCCTATCGCGATGCTCCGGCAGGCCTGCGTATTTGGGCCGGCGCGACCATCGAGGCGTCGGACCTTGCGGCGCTGCTTCCCTGGCTCGACTGGGCCTATGGCGAAGCCAAGGCCGGCCTGAAAAAGGCAGCCTGATCCGTCTCGCGCGTTCCCGCCGCTGACGCGAGGGGGCGGCGAACGGGACGGGACCGCATCCCGGCGACGATCGGCTTTTCTCTCCCGGCCCGTCGCCGCCGATGATCCGAGCCCTGCCCGACGAACGCTTCGCCGTCCTCTCCCGCCAGCGGCGGGACGATTTGCCTGCCCGCGCTGTGCGGGCGACCTCAATCCATCGGATGGACCTGAATCATGGCTCCCCGCGTTCTCATTTCCGACGCCCTCTCCCCGGCCGCCGTGCAGATCTTCAAGGATCGCGGCATCGAGGTCGATTTCCAGCCGAACCTCGGCAAGGACAAGGACAAGCTCGCCGAGATCATCGGCAATTATGACGGCCTCGCGATCCGCTCGGCGTCCAAGGTCACGCCGAAGATCCTCGAGAACGCCAAGCGTCTCAAGGTGGTCGGCCGCGCTGGCATCGGTGTCGACAATGTCGATATCCCGGCGGCCACGGCCAAGGGCGTGATCGTGATGAACACGCCGTTCGGCAACTCCATCACCACCGCCGAGCATGCCATCGCCATGATGTTCGCGCTGGCCCGCGAAATCCCCGCCGCCGACGCCTCCACCCAGGCCGGCAAGTGGGAGAAGAACCGCTTCATGGGCGTCGAGCTGACTGCCAAGACGCTCGGCATCATCGGTTGCGGCAATATCGGTTCCATTGTCGCCGACCGCGCGCTTGGCCTGAAGATGAAGGTCATCGCCTTCGATCCTTTCCTCTCGCCCGAGCGGGCGCTCGACATCGGTGTGGAGAAGGTCGAACTCGACGATCTGCTCGCCCGTGCCGATGTCATCACCCTGCACACGCCACTGACCGACAAGACCAAGAACGTCCTCTCCGCCGAGGCGATCGCCAAGACCAAGAAGGGCGTGCGCATCGTCAATTGCGCGCGCGGCGGCCTTGTCGATGAGGCGGCGCTGGCCGAGGCGCTGAAGTCCGGTCATGTCGCGGGCGCGGCCTTCGACGTGTTCATCACCGAGCCGGCGAACGAGAATCCGCTGTTCGGCCTGCCTAATGTGATCTGCACCCCGCATCTCGGCGCCTCCACCACGGAAGCGCAGGAGAATGTCGCGCTGCAGGTGGCCGAGCAGATGAGCGACTATCTGCTGCGCGGAGCCATCTCGAATGCGGTGAACTTCCCGTCCATCACGGCCGAGGAAGCGCCGAAGCTCAAGCCCTTCATCGAGCTCGCGGAGAAGCTCGGCTCCTTCGCGGGGCAGCTCACCGAGACCGATATCAAGACCGTGCGCATCACCTATGACGGCGCGGTCGCCGGCCTCAAGATCAAGGCGCTGACCTCCGCCGCTGTTGCCGGCCTGCTTCGCCCTGCGCTGGCCGACATCAATGTCGTGTCGGCCCCAAGCGTCGCCAAGGAACGTGGCATTGTGGTTGAAGAGACCACCCGCGACGTCGCCGGTGACTATGAGAGCCTGGTGACGCTCACCGTCGTGACCGAGGATATGGAACGCTCGGTCGCCGGCACGGTGTTCGCGGATGGCCGTCCGCGCATCATCGACATCAAGGGCATCAAGGTCGATGCCGAATTCGCGCCCTCGATGATCTACGTGACCAATGAGGACAAGCCGGGATTCGTCGGCCGGTTCGCCGGTCTCCTCGGCGATGCGGGCATCAACATCGCCACCTTCGCGCTCGGCCGCGACCATCAGGGCGGCGACGCCATTGCTCTCGTCGAGGTCGACGGGCAGGTTCCCGCCGAACTGCTCGACAAAGTGCAGCAGCTTCCCTCGGTGAAGCAGGCTCGCTCGCTGCGCTTCTGAGTCGTCACGCAAGGCATGAAAAAGCCCGCCGGGATCACCTCCCGGCGGGCTTTGTTATGTGAGCCACGTTCAGCCGGGAAACGCGGCGCGGTGTAGCTTCGCGGCGGCCTTGGAGAGCGCCACGATTTGCTCCCAGTCACCGAGATTGATGGCCTCGTTCGGGCAGACCCACGAGCCGCCCACGGCCAGAACATTCGACATCGAGAGGTACTTGCCGACATTGTCCGGGCCGATACCGCCGGTCGGACAGAAGCGCAGATCGGGAAGAGGGCCGGACAGCGACTTTATCAGGTTGGCGCCGCCCACCGCTTCTGCCGGGAACAGCTTCAACACCGGAAAGCCCAGCGCATGCAATGCCATAGCCTCGGTCGCCGTGGCGCAGCCGGGCATCACCGGCACCGGTGCTTCGGCCAACGCTTCGGCGAGCGCCGGCGGGCAACCGGGGCTGACAAGGAAACGGGCGCCAGCATCAATGCACTTCTGGATCAGGTCGGGCCGTGTCACGGTGCCGGCGCCAACGATGGCGTCCGGTACCTCGGCAGCGATGGCGGCGATGGCCTCCAGCGCCGCGGGCGTGCGCAGCGTCACCTCGATGAGCGGCAGGCCACCTTCCACCAGAGCCCGCGCGAGCTTCACCCCGGCCGCGACGCTCGGCACAGTGACGACGGGGACGACCGGGGCGCGGGCGAGAAGGAAGCTGGGATCGGGGAGGGACATCGGACACCTTTGATCTGTTTGGCCCAATCAAGACCAGGCGGTATCGCCTTGTCGAGGCCCGCCGGCAAGATTTATGCGGCAGTTGCGAAATGGCCATGCAGTCTTATGGCATGGCGCAGTTTGCTCGCCGAGGATAAGCCATTAGGCTGACAGCCGGACGACGGTTGCGGTCACCCGGTTCGCGAGTAGCGCTCCATGTTCCATATCGATTCTGCCTATCCCCGTGATCTCATCGGCTATGGGCGTACTCCGCCCGACCCGAAATGGCCCGGTGATGCGCGGATCGCCGTGCAATTCGTCATCAACTATGAGGAGGGCGGTGAGAACTGCATCCTCCATGGTGACGCGGCCTCGGAGGCCTTCCTGTCGGAAATCGTCGGGGCCCAGCCCTGGCCGGGCATGCGCCATATGAACATGGAGTCGATCTACGAATATGGCTCGCGCGCCGGCTTCTGGCGGCTGTGGCGCCTGTTCACCTCACGCAACCTGCCGGTGACGGTTTACGGCGTCACCACGGCGCTTGCCCGCAACCCGGAGGCGGTGGCGGCGATGAAGGAGGCGGGCTGGGAAATCGCCAGCCATGGGCTCAAATGGATCGATTACCGCAACCATAGTTATGAGGCGGAGAAGGCCGACTTCGACGCCGCCATGGAGCTTCACACGCGTCTTGTCGGTGAGAGGCCGCTCGGCTGGTACACGGGACGCACCTCCGTGAATTCGCGCCGCATCGTTATGGAGGAGGGCGGCTTCCTCTATGATTCCGACATCTATTCGGACGATCTTCCGTTCTGGGTCGAGGGGCCGAGCGGGCCTCATCTGAGCATCCCTTACACGCTCGACACCAATGATATGCGCTTCGCCATCCCCGCCGGGTTCAGCAATGGCGATCCGTTCTTCACCTATCTGCGCGACAGCTTCGATGCGCTCTATGCGGAAGGGGCGGAGGCGCCCAAGATGCTCAGTGTCGGGCTGCATTGCCGCCTCGTCGGGCGGCCCGGACGAATTCTCGCGCTTCAGCGATTTCTCGACCATATCGCCCGCCATGACCGCGTATGGGTGCCGCGCCGGATCGACATCGCCCGCCATTGGCACGAGCACCACAAACCGGAATGAGCCCCATGCGCCAAAACCTGCCCGTCCTGACTGCCGCCCTGTTCGTCATCGGAGCGGGCGCCGCCAAGGCGGCTGACCACATCGTCATCCCGGTTCCCAAAGGCAGTTCGGTCATCACGACCAAGGTGAAATATACCTGCGACACGATGAAGGATCTTGAGGCGACCTATATCAACGCTCCGCCCATTGCCCTCGCGACCGTTTCGTTCAAGGACGAATATCTGGTCATGGTCAATGTGCTCGCGGGCTCCGGCGCGCGCTATGCGGGCGACCGCTTCGTATGGTGGACCAAGGGGAACACCGGCAGTCTGTATGACCTGACCAAGGGCGAGAACGCGCCCCCGATCGCCAGCTGCACGCAGGACTGATTTCCGCGCTGGTCGGCATCATCGCGGGGCTGAGCGGTGGTCTGTGAGGTGGGGCAGGTGTCCCTGCAGCACATAGATCAGCAGCGCGGTCGACCAGCCGAACATCAGTATGCCGCTTCCGGCCGCCATCGGGCCGAGCAGACGCGTGCGTGTGGCCTGAAGCACGTCGCCATAGCCGAGCGTCGTATAGTTCACGAAGGCGGAGTAATAGGCGTCGGCAGGGTCGGCCACCAGACCGAGAGCGCCATATAGCAGGCTCCAGAGGCCGACTTCGAAGAGGTGCGCGCACAGCAGCAGCGCATTGGTGGTGAGCAGGGCCAGCATGAGTCGCAGATAGGGGCTGCCCCAAAGTCGGCTCTCAAAGGGGCGCACCAGTGCGATCAGCAGGAAGGTGGCGCCGAGATGCACCAGCATCACTGCGATGTTCATGGCTATGCCAAGGATCAGTTCGCTGAGCATGATGCCTCTCAAGGTCCGAATCAGCGGTGAGCGCCATGGCCGGCACTGTGCATACTCGTCCCCTGCGCGCCGACGAAATCCAGTTGGCCATTGATTGGGCTGCCGCGGAAGGCTGGAATCCCGGCCTGTCGGATGCCGCTTGCTTTGGTGCGGTTGATCCGCTGGGCTTCCTGACAGCCGAACTCGACGGTAAGCCGGCAGCCACCCTTTCGGTGGTGAACTATGACGCCGGCTTCGCCTTTCTCGGCTTCTACATCGTTCGGCCGGATCTGCGTGGGCGCGGCATAGGCAAGGCGATCTGGCAGGCCGGCCTTGCCCATGCGGGATCGCGTGTGATCGGGCTCGACGGCGTGCTGGCGCAGCAGGCCAATTATGCGTCGCAGGGCTTTCGCTTCGCCTATCGCAATATCCGTTTCGCCGGGGCGGTGCAGATGGCGGAGATGAAGGCGCACGCGGCCGGGGTTCTCGATCTGGCCGATGTCCCCTTTCCTTTGCTGGAAGCCAGCGATGCGCGGATTTTTCCAGCACCGCGCCCGGCCTTCCTGCGCGCTTGGCTTGCCGCGCCGGGTCATGTCGGCAGGGCGGTGATGCGGGAAGGGCGGCTTGCCGGCTGGGGCGTCGTCCGCCCGGCGCGCCATGGCTTCAAGATCGGTCCGCTGGTCGCTGAGGAGGCCGGTACTGCTGACGTGCTTTTTGATGCGCTCGCTGCGGCGGTCGGTGAGGGAGAGATCGTGCTGGACGTGCCTGAGCCCAACGCAGCGGCACTGGCGCTGGCGCGCCGGCATGGGCTCTCACCCGTATTCGAGACCGCGCGCATGTATACCGGCGTCCCACGACCGGTGGCTCTGGATCAGCTCTACGGCGTCACCAGCTTCGAGCTGGGCTAAAGCTCCGGCGGCGCAACCCTGCGCGGTGCGAACACGGTTGCTGTGACGACGCCGGCGAGCACGAGCGCATAGCCCGCGGCGTGGTAGAGATGCGGCCGCTCGCCAAGAAACATGATCGCCAGCACCGAGCCGAACACCGGCATCAGGTGGAAGAAGGGGGCCGCGCGGTTCGGTCCCACCAATTGCACCCCACGGTTGAAGAACAGATAGGCCAGCACCGAGGGAAAGATCGCCACATAACCAATGACGGCGAAGGAGGTCAGGTCGAACACCATGGGCGCTCCGACGCTTCGCTCGGCAATGAACAGTGGGGTCAACAGCAGGGCGCCGGGCCCGAGGGTGAAACCCAGAAAGCCCAGTTGCGACATGGCCGGGCGCCGTGCCAGCAGCGAGGAATAGATTCCGTAGATCACCATGGCCTCGATCATCCAAAGGTCGCCGCGGTTGAACTCGATCCGCATCAACACATCCGGATCGCCGCGGCAGATGATCGTCAATACGCCGAGCAGCGACAGGGCGATGCCGCCAGCTTGGCCGCCGGAAAGGCGATCCCCGTTCAGCACAAGGGACCAGAAGGCGATGAGAAGCGGCCCGGTGGACTGAATCAGCAGGGCGTTGAGCGCCGGCGTGAACTGCACCGCGTGATAGGCCATGGTGTTGAACAGCGTGATGCCGGTGAAGGCGAGGACGCCGAGCAACTTCCAGTGCCGAAGCGCGATGGGTCCGTCCGCCTTCATCGCGCGCCATGCAAAAGGCAGAAGAATGAGAAAGGCCAATACCCAACGCAGCCATGCCAGCGTCACCGGCGGAACATGGCCGGCCACATGCCTCCCGAGCACAATATTGCCAGCCCAGAACAGCGAGACGAGGGAGAGCAGCAGATAGGGGGCGTCGAGCAGGCGACGGAACATGGCTGGCTGCACCGAAGATACGGGCTGTCTCTCTAGAGCATTTCCGCTCACGATGAAGCGCCGTCATCGATGAAATTAACTGATATGCGGGCCCCGAAGCCAATCAGCGTGCGGTCTGCTCGGTGCACTTCAGGGCGTTTTCACGATGGCACGAGTGCCCCACGGGTCTGCTACGGCGAAGCCAAACTCCTGCTCTTCGACCGTCTCGCCAAGCGTGCGCAGCCGGTCCGCTAGAGCGTCGACCGCCGCTTGGTCCGGCAGAAGCGTTTCGTAATGAATAAGGCCTGTGCTGCCCGCCGGGGGCGCGTTGCCACCGCGGCTCTGCCAGATGTTGAGTCCGAGGTGATGGTGATACCTCCCTGCGCTGACGAACAGCGCCCCGGGATAGCGATCGGTCACGACGTCGAAGCCGAAATGCTCGACATAAAAGCGACGGGCCGGTTCCAATGCTCCCACCTGCAGGTGAACATGGCCGATCCGGGTTCCCGCCGGCGTCGCTGTGTCGATGGTGGCGTCGGCGGGTAGTTCGGCCAGCACGCCGCGCATGTCGAGCGGATGGGTCGCCATCTCGATCGTATTCCCCTGCCAGCGCCACTCGGCAGCGGCGCGGTCGCGGTAGATCTCGATGCCGTTCCCATCAGGATCGTCGAGATAGAGCGCCTCGCTGACGAGATGATCGGAAGCGCCGATGTGAATCTGCTGGGCGATCAATCGCCGCAGCACGACCGCGAGCGAGGGCCGGTCCGGGACGAGAATGGCCACATGAAACAGCCCCGTGCTGCCACGCGGACGTGGAGAGGCATCGGGTGCCACTTCCAGCTCGATCAGTGTCCGATCGCCGGCACCGAGACGGATAAGTCCCCCATCATGGCCGAGCAGGGCGAGGCCGACCGTGCGGGTATAAAAGGCGATGGAGCGAGCCGCTTCACGAACGCGCAGCCTTACCGCTCCCATCGCGAGCGCGGGTGAAAGCGGGTGAAACGAGGAAACGGACGGGGCCGGGTGAGACATGATGTTCCTCTGAAACGTCAGGCGGCTGGCTGCATTGGGCCGCCATGTGGGCGCGCGATGCAAGGGGTTGCGATTGCGCGAATGCAATCCCGACCTGTCGGCGGTGCCGAAGCTGGGGATGACGGGACGACGTTTCAAAGGCGGCTGACATCTCCTTGCCTCGCCCGGTCTCATCCCTTAAGACGGGGCAGCCCCGGACGGACCGCTTCGCCGGGGTTTTGTCTGTGTGGGCCGTGGCGTTCCGCCCGCTCGCACCTCGCAAGCAGGAGCTCGGCTCGTGGCGAATGTGGTCGTCGTCGGATCCCAATGGGGCGACGAGGGTAAGGGTAAGATTGTCGACTGGCTCAGCGAGCAGGCCGACGTGGTGGTCCGTTTCCAGGGCGGGCACAACGCCGGCCATACGCTGGTCGTGGGCGAGAACACCTATAAGCTTTCGCTGCTGCCGTCCGGCCTGGTGCGCGGCGCGCGCCTGTCGGTGATCGGCAATGGCGTGGTGCTCGATCCCTGGGCGCTGGTCGACGAGATCACCCGCATCGGTGGTCAGGGCATCGTGGTGACGCCGGAGCGTCTGCGCGTCGCCGAGAATGTCGCCCTGATCCTCCCGCTGCACCGCGAACTCGACGCGATTCGCGAGAACGCGGCCGCCTCGGGTACCAAGATCGGCACCACCAAGCGCGGCATCGGCCCGGCCTATGAAGACAAGGTGGGCCGCCGCGCCATCCGTCTGGTGGACCTTGCCCATGAGGCGACCCTCGACGCCAAGATCGAGCGGCTGCTGGCGCATCACAATCCGCTGCGGCGTGGTTTGGGCATCGAGGAAGTCGACGCCGACAAGCTGCGCGCCGAACTGATCGAGATCGCGCCCAAGGTGTTGCCCTATATGGACCGCGTCTGGTCGCTGCTCGACGACGAGCGCCGCCATGGTTCAAAGATCCTGTTCGAGGGCGCGCAGGGCGCGCTGCTCGATGTCGACCACGGCACCTATCCCTTCGTGACCTCCTCCAACACGGTGGCGGCGCAGGCGGCGACGGGTTCGGGTCTCGGTCCGAACGCGATCGGCTATGTGCTGGGCATCACCAAGGCCTACACGACCCGCGTCGGCGAGGGGCCGTTCCCGTCGGAACTGCATGACGACATTGGCCGCAGGATCGGCGAGCGGGGCCATGAATTCGGCACCGTCACCGGCCGTCCGCGCCGCTGCGGTTGGTTCGATGCCGTGCTGGTGCGCCAGACCGTGCGGACCTCCGGCATCAACGGCATCGCGCTGACCAAGCTCGACGTGCTGGACGGCTTCGACGAGCTGAAAGTGTGCACGCGCTACCGGCTTGATGGGCGGGAGATCGACTATTTCCCCGCTGGCCAGGATGCGCAGGCTCGGGTCGAGCCGATCTATGAGAGCATCGAGGGCTGGAGCGAATCCACCGCTGGCGGGCGTTCCTGGGCCGACCTTCCGGCCGAGGCGGTGAAATATGTTCGCCGTATCGAGGAACTGATCGGGTGCCCCGTCGCGTTGCTGTCCACCAGCCCTCAGCGGGATGATACGATCCTGGTGCAGAACCCTTTCGAGTCGTGAACGCGAAGTGACACCGTAGCGTAATGGCCGATTACTATCCGCTCCTCGCGCGTGCCCTTGGCGGCCTCCCGGATCGTTCCGAGGCGGGGCGTCGGACCGTTTACGATCGTGCGCGCAGGGCGCTGCTGACGCAGCTGCGGAACGCGGATCCGCCGCTGCGCGAGGAGGACATCGACCGCGAGCAGCGTTCTCTCGAAGAGGCGATCCGCCGGCTGGAGCAGGATTACGCCGCGGCGGATGATCCGGTGCCGGCATCCACCGGCCCGGCTCCTGACGAGGGGGAGCCCGTCGTCGCGACGCCCGAGCCGGCGCCCATGCTCAATGCTACGCCGCCGCGGGTTCCCCAGGCGGCGCGCGAGGCTTTCTCTGCCCCCCGCCGCTCATCCGTAGCTACGGCGGAAAGCGACGATGACGAATTGACGGCCCTCGCCGCCCGGCGTCCCGGCCGTGGGACTGACGCGGATGACCCGGCGCTTTCCGCCACCGATGATTTCAGTTCGGTTCGCTCCGATGGCGCGGGTCCCGATGCCTTCGATCCCCGCATGACGGGTGAACGGCACCCGGCGAGCGAGGATGAGGAAACCGGGAAGGGCAAGCGCGGGCGTTTGATCGCCATTGCTCTTGTTCTGCTTCTTGTCGTGGCCGGAGCTGTCGTCGGCTTCAGCCAGCGCGCGACCATCGTGGCGATGATGAACGGGGGAAGTGCGTCGGGGCCTGCACCGGTTGCCGAGCCTGACGTTGCGGCGCCCTCCGCGCCGGAAGTGACCAAATCCAACGACCGCATCGCCCAGGCCGCGCCCGAGGCGTCACGCGCGGCGCCTGCCGCGCCCCAAGGCGCCGGCGTGGGTGTTGCCCAGCGCGCCGTGATGTTCGAGGAAAGTGCCGGCGGCGGCGAGCAGAGCCTGCAGCAATATGTCGGCAGTGTCGTCTGGAGTGCCGAGACGTTCCAGGGCGAGGGCGGCACCGGGCCGGACATTGGCATCCGGGCGGTCGTCACCATTCCCGACCGCAATGTGAAGGTCGTTCTGCGCCTGCGGCGCAATCAGGATCCGGGGATTCCGGCGTCCCACATCATCGAAGTGCAGTTCGAGCTTCCGCCGAACTTCGATCTCGGCAATGCCGGTACCGTGCCGGGCATGCGTGCGAAGGCGTCCGAGGGGGCGCAGGGTGTGCCGCTGATCGGCCTGCCTGTCCGCGTCGCGCCGGGGTACTTCCTGATCGGCCTGTCCTCGCTTGATGCGGATCGCCAGCGCAATCTCAGCCTGCTCATCACCCGCAATTTCCTCGACCTTCCCGTGGTGTTCGAGAATGGGCGGCGGGCTATTCTGGTGCTGGAGAAGGGCGTGCCGGGCGACCAGGCGTTCCGCGAGGTGTACTCCAAATGGGGTCTGCCGGTTCCGAGCGCGACCGCGAACTGAGTTCTCCAACCGCTGCCGCGGCTGCTCCCGGATCACTGTCGTGTCCGGGGGAACTGTCTGAACATCTGATATGGCCGGCCGCATCCCGCTCGGATGCGGCGCTTTGTGCTATGCGACGGATGCATATCCGCCTTCTGGTATTACGTATACCAGATCCTCCCGGTATCGATTAGGTTGCACTGCAACAGGATCGAGGGTCGGAGGCCGCCATGTTCGAGTCAGTGTTTCCCGTTCTGCCACTGCTCATCGCGTGCCATGCCTGGATGACCTTCATGGTGCTCCAGACTCTTGACAGCGATGACATGGCGGTGCTCCCGCCCGAGTGTTTCCCGGTCTGAGCACCTCGACGGCTTGCGCCTGCGAGAGCGGGACGTGCACGCTTCGGCATGAACGTGATGGTCCGCCCGATATGAAAAACCCCGCGCCGGAGCCCGGCGCGGGGTTCATTTCAGGTCAGCCACGACGCTGCGTCAGGCGGCAACGCGCTTGTTGAGCACATCCACCAGCGTCTTGCCGAGGCGCGCCGGGGAGGGGGAGACCACAACACCGGCCTCTTCCATTGCCGCGATCTTGTCCTCGGCGCCGCCCTTGCCACCGGAGATGATGGCGCCGGCATGGCCCATGCGACGGCCGGGAGGAGCGGTGCGGCCGGCAATGAAGCCAACCATCGGCTTCTTGCGGCCGCGCTTGGCTTCGTCCTTGAGGAACTGGGCCGCTTCTTCCTCGGCCGAGCCGCCGATCTCGCCGATCATGATGATCGACTCGGTGGCGTCGTCGGCGAGGAACAGCTCCAGAATGTCGATGAACTCGGTGCCCTTGACCGGATCGCCGCCAATGCCGACGGCCGTGGTCTGGCCCAGGCCTTCCTGCGAGGTCTGGAACACCGCCTCATAGGTCAGCGTGCCCGAGCGCGAGACGACGCCGACATTGCCCTTCTTGAAGATGTTGGCCGGCATGATGCCGATCTTCGATTCACCGGCGGTGACGATGCCGGGGCAGTTCGGGCCGACGAGGCGGGACTTGGAGCCGTCGAGCGCCCGGCGCACCTTCACCATGTCGAGCACCGGAATGCCCTCGGTAATGCAGACGATGAGCGGGATCTCGGCCGCGATGGCCTCGCAGATCGCGTCGGCCGCACCCGGCGGCGGGACATAGATCACGGAGGCGTCGCAACCGGTCTTCTCGCGGGCTTCGGCGACGGTGTCGAACACCGGCAGACCGAGATGCGTCGAACCGCCCTTGCCGGGCGAGGTGCCGCCGACAACCTTGGTGCCGTAAGCCATCGCCTGCTCGGAATGGAAGGTGCCATTCTTGCCGGTGAAGCCCTGGGTGATCAGCTTGGTATCTTTGTTGATGAGAATGGACATCAGGCGGCTCCCTGCACAGCCTTGACGATCTTCTGGGCGGCGTCGTCGAGATCGTCCGCCGGGATGACGTTCAGGCCGCTGTCGCGGATGATGGCCTTGCCTTCCTCGACATTGGTGCCCTCAAGGCGCACCACCAGCGGGACGGACAGGCCGACGGTCTTCACCGCGGCGATCACGCCGCGCGCGATGACGTCGCACTTCATGATGCCGCCGAAGATGTTGACGAGGATGCCCTTCACCTTCGGGTCGGCGGTGATGATCTTGAACGCCGCCGTCACCTTCTCTTCCGTGGCGCCGCCGCCGACGTCGAGGAAGTTCGCCGGGCTCTCGCCATAGAGCTGGATGATGTCGAGCGTGGCCATGGCAAGGCCCGCGCCGTTGACCATGCAGCCGATCGTGCCGTCGAGCGCGATATAGGCGAGGTCGTATTTGGAGGCCTCGATTTCCTTGGCGTCCTCTTCCGACTCGTCGCGCAGCGCCATCACGTCCGGGTGGCGGTAGAGCGAGTTCGAATCGAAGGAGATCTTCGCGTCGAGGCACTTCAGCTTGCCGTCCTTGGTGACGACCAGCGGGTTGACCTCGAGCATCGCCATGTCCTTGCCGACGAAGGCGGCATAGAGCTTGGCGACGAGATCGCCGGCCTGCTTGGCGAGGTCGCCGGTGAGGCCGAGCGCCTGGGCCACGGTGCGGCCGTGATGCGGCATCACGCCGGTCGCCGGGTCGACGGAGAAGGTGTGGATCTTCTCGGGCGTGGAGTGCGCGACTTCCTCGATGTCCATGCCGCCTTCGGTCGAGACGACAAAGGCGACGCGCGAGGTGGCGCGGTCGACGAGAGCGGAGAGGTAGAACTCCTTCTCGATCTCGGAGCCTTCCTCGATATAGACGCGGTTGACCTGCTTGCCGGCCGGGCCGGTCTGAATGGTCACGAGGGTCTTGCCGAGGATCTGCTTGGCGTTGGCGGCGGCATCGGCGGCGGATTTGACGACGCGCACGCCGCCCTTCTCGCCGGCATCGGCCTCGACGAACTTGCCCTTGCCGCGTCCACCGGCGTGGATCTGGCTCTTCACGACCCAGACGGGGCCGGGGATCTGCGTCGCCGCGGCATCGGCCTCGGCGGCATTGAGAATGGCGACGCCATTCGGCACCGGGACCCCGAATTCACGGAGCACTCCCTTGGCCTGATACTCATGGATGTTCATTAGTCCCGTTCCTCCACAACCCCGCGGCCGGGAGCGCGCCGGGCGCCCCCGTCGATTGGCGTATCCTATTTCCCTATAGGCGCTGACGCGCCAAGACGCTACTGCACGAAAGTGTTGCTGAGCGTCCCGATGCCCTCGATCGCGATGTCGACCGCGTTGGAGGGATCCTTCATCGTCCCGACCCCGACCGAGGTGCCGCAGCAGATGAGGTCGCCGGGGTTCAGCGTCATGTCGTGGGAAATCCGGCTCACCAGCTGATGGGCCGAGAAGATCATGTCGCTGATCGGGTAATTCTGCCGCTCCTGGCCGTTCAGAACGGTGCGGACAACGAGGCTGGACGGGTCGACATCCGTGGCCACGACCGGTCCGAAGGGGCCGAAACCATCGAAGCTCTTGGCGCGAACCCACTGCGCGAAGGTGGCATCCTTGTTGATGATGTCCGCCGCGGTGATGTCGTTCACGCAGGTGTAGCCAAAGATATAATGCCCGGCCTCTTCCTCGGAGACGGCAGTGGCCGTCTTGCCGATGATGATGCCGAGCTCGCCCTCATAGACGATCTTGCCGTCATAGGAGGCCGGCCGGTGCACGGTGGCGCCGGGCGAGGTGAGGCTCGATCCGGCCTTCAGCAGATAGAGCGGATCGGCCGGCACCGGCGAATTGAGCTTGGCCGCGAGCGCGTGGAAATTGTTCCACAGAGCGAGGATCTTTGTCGGCTCGGTCGGGGCGAGCAGCGCGACACCGGAGAGCGCGAGGCGCTCCCCGGTCGGCTGGGCACCGTTGAACATGTTGCCGGAGTGGACGGTGATGCTGTTGCCGTCAAGCGTGCCGAAACCGGTCACGCCCGCGCGGCTGTAACGAACCCAATGTGCCATTGTGCAAGAGACTCAGTTGTAGCAGCCGGCGATCTGCGCGCGCTGGCGAACCAGGGCGAGCACGATGTCGATAGTCGGGGTCGGGATGCCCGCAAGGCGGCCCATTTCCTGCACCACGGTCACCAGCGCATCGATCTCCATGGCGCGCGAACGCTCGAGATCCTGCAGCATCGAGGTCTTGTGTGCCCCTACGGCACCCGCGCCATCAATGCGGCGCTCGACGCCGACGCGGAAATTCACCCCGGACTGCACCGCAATCTCCTGCGCTTCCAGCATCATCGCCTTGGCGACGGCGCGGGTGCCGGGATCGGAGGCGATCACGTCAAGCGTGGCGTGGGTCAGTGCGCTGATCGGGTTGAAGCAGAGGTTGCCCCAGAGCTTCAGCCAGAGTTCGTCGCGGATGTTCGGCAGCACCGGGGCGCGCATCCCGCCGGCGGCGAAGGCTTCCGAGAGCTTGGTGACGCGTTCGGTGATCTCGCCCGACGGCTCGCCGAGCGGAAACTTGTCGCCATAGACGTGCTTGATGACGCCCGGCTCGACCACTTCGGTCGCCGGATAGACGATGCAGCCAATGGCGCGCTCGGGGCGCAGGCCAGTCCACTGCTTGCTGCCCGGATCGACACTTTCGAGCGTCTTATTCTCGAGGTGGTCGCCATGCTTGTAATAGTACCAGTAGGGGACGCCGTTCACGGCGGTGACGACGGCGGTGTCGTTGCCGAGCAGCGGCTGCATGGCGTCCACCACGCCCGGCACCGAATGGGCCTTGAGCGCGACGATGACATAATCCTGCGGGCCGAGTTCAGCCGGATTGTCGGAGCAGGGGATGTGCTCGACCCGCTCCTCGCCGTCGATGAGCAGCTTCAGGCCGTTCTTCTTCATGGCTTCGAGATGCGCGCCGCGTGCCACGAGGCTAACGTCGACACCCGCGCGCTTGAGCTGAACGCCGACATAGCCACCGATGGCGCCGGCACCATAGATGCAGACCTTCATTGGATTCCCTCCTGCGATCGTGCTGCCCCCGCGGCGCACGATGTCTTATTGGTATTTTGTATGCCATGATTAGGGACGTTTAGGCCCTAGTCAAGAGCGATGTATAGGGCGTGATAATACGTCGCGCATGTTGTGCCGCTTCGCGGGCCTCGCGGGGCGTGTTTGCGACGCACCCGCTAAGTTACGTCGACAAATGCCGGCTTGTCCACCTTGTATAGGCCGGAACAATTGTCTCGCCGTCGGCGCAAAAGACTACAGCGGCGGGCGATACGTCTTTCTGGACAGCAATGCTTACTGTTCGCCAAAAAAATCGGGGGCGCACTGCGCCCCCGATCTGGTCTCGACCTGCTGAAAAGCTCAGGCGTCGGCGACGATCTGGTGGTTCGCCAGCATCTCCAGCGCCTTGCAGAGCGCCGAGTGATCCCACGCCGCGCCGCCATTGGCCGCGCAGGCGCTGAACAGCTGCTGCGCGACCGCGGTCGCCGGCAGAGCCATCTGGAGCTGGCGCGCGCCGGTCAGCGCGAGGTTCAGGTCCTTCTGATGCAGCTCGATGCGGAAGCCCGGGTTGAAGGTGCGCTTCACCATGCGCTCGCCATGGACTTCCAGAATGCGCGAATTGGCGAAGCCGCCCATCAGCGCCTGGCGGACCTTGGCCGGGTCGGCACCGGCCTTGGAGGCGAACAGGAGGGCTTCGGAGACGGCGAGGATGTTCAGCGCGACGATGATCTGGTTGGCCACCTTGGTGGTCTGGCCGTCGCCATTGCCGCCGACGAGCGTGATGTTCTTGCCCATCTTCTCGAACAGCGGCTTCACCGTCTCGAAGGCGCCCTCGGGGCCGCCG
>NZ_JAHCQH010000024.1 GCF_018449475.1 Ancylobacter radicis
AATGCCCGAGGTTCTTGACGATGTCCTCGACCATTTTCTTGGCGTCGGCGAAGAGCATCATGGTGTTGTCGCGGAAGAACAGCTCGTTCTCGACGCCGGCATAGCCGGCGGCCATGCCGCGCTTGATGAACAGCACCGTCTTGGCCCGCTCGACGTCGAGGATCGGCATGCCGTAGATCGCCGAGGTCGGGTCGGTCTTGGCCGCCGGGTTGGTCACGTCATTGGCGCCGATCACGAAGGCGACGTCGGCTTGAGCGAACTCGGAGTTGATGTCCTCGAGCTCGAACACCTCGTCATAGGGCACGTTGGCCTCGGCCAGCAGCACGTTCATGTGCCCGGGCATGCGGCCCGCCACCGGGTGGATGGCGTATTTCACCTCGACGCCCTCCTCCTTCAGCCGGTCGCCCATCTCGCGCAGCGCGTGCTGGGCCTGCGCCACCGCCATGCCGTAGCCGGGCACGATGATCACCTTGGCCGCGTTCTTCATGATGAAGGCCGCGTCCTCGGCCGAGCCCTGCTTGACCGGACGGCTCTCCACCGCGCCGGCCGGGCCGGCCTGCGCGTCGCCGCCGAAGCCGCCGAGGATCACCGAGACGAAGCTGCGGTTCATGCCCTTGCACATGATGTAGGACAGGATCGCGCC
>NZ_JAHCQH010000025.1 GCF_018449475.1 Ancylobacter radicis
CGCGTGCGGGGCGCCGGGGACGGCGTGTCGGTTGGCTGAGTGAAGGCTTGCACCACCTTTTAAAACAAAGGTGCAGGCGGCCGCCGGTGGCGTCCGCCCCGGTGCCCCGCGCGCCCTTCAAAGGGCTGTCGGCGCCTGACGCAGAACCCCGGCCGCGAGGCGGCGCGGGGCTTTTGGTGCGGGCCTTCGTTCCAACCGGCAAAGGCGAGGGTGTCGCCTGCGGGTGCCGATCGCGTCGATCGCCGCGCACCGTCCGTCGGGAGGGGCGAGCCCCCGGACAACCTCGCGACCTTTCATCGGCGCGAGAACCATCATTGCTTTAGGTATGGGGTTCTGGGACGATCATTGCGCAGCAAAGTTGATTGTGGACATGACACGTCACGTTTTTTACCGCCTCACCGTCATCGTCGGTCTTGCCGTTGCGCTGGCGTGTTCGACCCAGCGGGCCTTTGCTCAAACCGATGCCGCGCCCCCCTTGCCGAAGACGGATGTCGTGGTTTGGCACGTTCCGGCCTTCGATGCCCTGCCGGATGACGAGAATGGCCGGCTCGCCCGCTATGGCCGCTCCATCATCGAGGCGACTTATGCGCATATCGGCCCGGACGTCGCCAATCCGGCAGCCCGCTATGCCGGCAACAATCTGGCCTGCGCGAACTGCCATTTGCGCGCCGGCCTGAAGAAATTCGGCCTGCCGTTAATCGGCGCGTCCGCCGATTATCCCGCCTACAGCGCCCGCAGCGGCACGGTCAGCTCGCTGTTCGACCGGGTCAATCAATGCCTGAAACGCAGCATGAACGGGCAGCCGATGCGGGAGGAGGATCGCCCGATGCAGGCGATCCTCGCCTATCTCGACGTCCTCTCGACCAATATTCCGGCAGATGCGACGATCACCGGGGCCGGCGCGGGCGCGATGCCGGAGCTGGATCGGGCGGCGGACCCCTCACGCGGCGCGATCGTCTATGCCCGCAACTGCGCGGACTGCCATCGCCGCGATGGCCTCGGCGTCAGGCGCAACGCGGTCTTGCCAGAGATGGGCTATGCCGTCCCGCCGCTCTGGGGACCGGACAGCTTCAACGACGGAGCGGGCACGGCGCGGCTGATCACGCTCGCCAACTTCGTCCATGACAACATGCCGAACGGGACCTCCTGGATCGCCCCGACGCTGAACCCGGACGACGCCTGGGACGTGGCGGCCTTCGTGCTGTCGCAGCCCCGGCCGCAACTGGCGGGCATTGAGCGCGATTTCCCCGACCTGCTGCTGAAGCCGGTGGATGCCCCCTATCCGCCCTATGCCGACCGTTTCCCCGTGGAGCAGCATCGCTTCGGCCCCTTCGCCCCGATCCGGGCGGACATCGCCCGGCTGAAAGAAACACGTGGGGAAATCCCCAATCCGAATATCCGGTGACGGCGACGGCACGGACGGTTGGCGATGCAGGCGTGATGCCCCCGCCGCAACGCCATGTGACGCGCGACGGGTCCAAGTTCCAGTTCGGCACCAATGATCCCAGCCATTTCGCCCTCACGCGCATCTGCTGCCTCGGCTGAAACAGAGGCACCGTCCCCGCATCGTCACCGTGCCGGCGGAGCGGGACTCGGCTGAGACCTGCGGGGGCGGCCGCGCGAGGAAGGAAGGGGCATGGCGACCCCGGATGACCTTGCGGGAGCGCCGCGCCGGCCGGGCATTCCCGCAATGCCTTCCCGGCCCGGCCAAACCTTGCCCTTATCCGCCTTTCGGCGTAAAAGCCCGCCCTCGCCCGAGCCTGTGAATGGCAGGGCCGTCAGGAGAATGATCATGGGCTACAAGGTCGCCGTCGCCGGTGCCACGGGTAATGTGGGCCGCGAAATGCTCGACATCCTCGCCGAACGCGGGTTCCCCGCCGACGAGGTGGTCGCGCTTGCCTCCCGCCGTTCGGTCGGGACGGAGGTTTCTTTCGGCGACAAGACCCTCAAGGTCAAAGCCCTCGAACATTACGATTTCTCCGACACCGACATCTGCCTGATGTCGGCGGGCGGCGACGTGTCCAAGGAATGGTCGCCGAAGATCGGTGCCCAGGGCTGCGTGGTGATCGATAACTCCTCGGCCTGGCGCTATGATTCCGACGTGCCGCTGATCGTTCCCGAGGTGAATGCCGACGCCATTGTCGGCTTCACCAAGAAGAACATCATCGCCAACCCGAACTGCTCGACCGCCCAGCTGGTCGTCGCGCTGAAGCCGCTGCACGATCTGGCGACCATCACCCGCGTCGTCGTGGCGACCTACCAGTCGGTCTCCGGCGCCGGCAAGGACGGGATGGACGAGCTGTTCGCGCAGACCCGCGCCGTCTTCGTCTCCGACCCGATCGAAGCCAAGAAGTTCCCCAAGCGCATCGCCTTCAACGTCATTCCTCACATCGACGTCTTCATGGAAGACGGCTACACGAAGGAGGAATGGAAGGTGATGGTGGAGACCAAGAAGATTCTTGATCCCAAGATCAAGCTGACCTGCACCGCCGTTCGCGTTCCCGTCTTCATCTCGCATTCGGAAGCGGTGAACGTCGAGTTCGCCAAGCCGATCACCGTCGAAGAGGCCACCGAAGCCCTGCGTGCCGCGCCGGGCGTGCTGGTGGTCGATAAGCGCGAGCCGGGCGGCTACATCACGCCTTACGAGGCGGCCGGCGAGGACGCGACCTACATCTCCCGCATCCGCGAGGATGCCACGGTGGAGAACGGCCTCGCCTTCTGGTGCGTGTCGGACAATCTGCGCAAGGGCGCCGCGCTCAACGCGGTGCAGATCGCGGAAGTGCTGATCAACCGCAAGCTGATCAAGCCCAAGGCCGCCAAGGCGGCGTGAGGCTGGCGGCGTAAGTCTGGCCGCGCGGAACCGGACGCACGTAGATCGTCATGCCCGGGCTTGACCCGGGCATCCACGACGTCCCCTCGCCCCACGAAGACATAGATCCCCGGGCCACGCCCGGGGATGACGGCGAGACATCGGCGCACGAGACATCGGTGCCGTTGCGAGGCGAGGCTCTCGTCCACCCAACACGCCCCCCTCACCCGGAACCTGTCACCATTCCGCCGAACTCCACGGTCAAGATCACGGACGGTGCGGCAAGGACGGTGATGCGGATGTTCCGGCGATTTCTCGGCGTGATGATCGCCCTGTGCGGGCTTGCGGGTCCTGCCCTCGCCCACCCCCATGTCTGGGTGACGGTGAATTCCGAGCTGGACTATGCCCCGGATGGAAGGCTGGCCGGCGTGCGCCACGCCTGGACCTTCGACGAGAGCTTTTCCACCTATGCGCTGCAGGGGCTGGAGACCGGCCCGGACGGCAAGCCGAGCGAGAAGACGCTCAAGGAACTCGCCCAGGTAAACATCGATTCCCTCAAGGAATTCGACTATTTCACCTATGCCAAGCGCGGCAAGCAGGCGATCGCCTTTGAACCGCCCAAGGATTACTACCTCACCTTCGACGGCACCTCGCTGACGCTGCACTTTACCCTGCCGCTGGCGACGCCCGAGGCGAAGAAGGGCTCGACCACGGTCGATGTCTACGATCCCACCTATTTCGTCGCCTTCCAGCTCGCCGATAACGACCCGATCAAGCTGGCCGGCGAGGCGGCGGGCTGCTCGCTGGCGCTACACCGGCCGGACCCGGCGGCCACCGGCACGACCACCCTGTCCGAGGGCTTTTTCAACGCGCTGACCACGGCCAGCAATTTCGGCTCGCAATTCGCCAATCGCGTGACGGTGACCTGCTCGTGAACCGTCCGGCCTCGCGCGGCGCACGGGTGGTGACGGGCGCCCTCGCCGGGCTTGCCATCCTTCTGCTCGCCCATCCCGCGCTCGCCCAGTCGCCCTTCGGCGTCGGCGCGCCCACCCCGGCCGGAAACGTGCCCGGCGATATCGGCGGTGTCGCCGGCTTCATCCTTGCCAAGCAGGCGGAATTCTACCGGCTGCTCACCAGCGCCGTGCGGGCCTCCAAGCAGGATGGCCACGCCGTCTTCCTGCTCGGAGGCATCTCCTTCGCCTATGGCGTGTTCCACGCCGCCGGCCCCGGCCATGGCAAGGCGGTGATCTCCTCCTACCTGCTCGCCAATGAGGCGACGCTCAAGCGCGGCATCGGCCTCGCCTTCGCCAGCGCCCTCGCCCAGGCGCTGACCGCCATTCTGATCGCCGCGATCTTCGCGGTGCTGATCGGGGCGACAGCGGCGACGATGAGCCGGGCGGTCTACATCATCGAGCTCGCGGCCTATGGCCTTATCGTGCTGATCGGCCTGCGCCTCGCTTATGCCAAGGGGCGCGCGCTGATCGCCGCCTGGCGCGGGCAACCCGCCCATGTTCATGGCGATGATTGCGGCTGCGCGGACGGGCACGGCCACATGCCCGCTCCCGAAGAACTGCCCAAGGGCGGCGGCTGGCGCGAGTGGTGGGGAGCGGTGCTCTCGGTCGGCCTGCGGCCGTGCAGCGGGGCGATCCTGGTGCTGGTCTTCGCGCTGACGCAGGGCATCTTCTGGGTCGGCGCCGCCTCCACCCTGCTGATGGGCGTCGGCACGGCGATCACGGTGAGCGCCATTGCCGCGCTCGCGGTGTTCGCCAAACACGCCGCGGTGCGGCTCGCCGGCACAAGCCGGGGAGCGGGTGCGGTGGTGGTGCTGCGCGGCGTGGAATTCCTCGCCGCGCTGACGCTGATCGCCTTCGGCCTCGCGCTGATGTTCGGCTTCATGGCGACGGAGCGGCTGGGGCTCGGCTAAGCCCCCGCCAGCCCGCCTCAATCCTTCAGATAGTCGTGCACGACCTTGCCGAGGCCGAGCGTCAAATCGGCCTTGATGTGCACGGCGGAGAGCACTTCCAGCACCGGCAGCTTGGCGACGTCGCAGATGGCATGGGGGAACAGGCCGAGCGCGGCCGGCCCGGTCCACGCCTCCTGGATGGTGACCTCTTCGAGATAGTACTCGACCAGCTCCAGAATACGCGCCGTGCCATCCACATGCGGTATGATCTTCAGCAGCCAGCTCGGGGCGAGCATGGAGGCCATCACCGCGTCAGGATCGGCCTTCTTGTACTTGTAGCCCATGGTGCCGGAGGCGCAGAGCACGCTGCCATAATGCAGGTCCGCCACCAGCACGTCGCTTTCCACCTTGAAGCTCGGCTTGGCGAGCTTCTTGGGGAAGCCCCAGAGTTCGCGCCCGCCGGCGATCGGCGCCTCGTCGTCGAGATACATGGAGTGGACGAAGCCGCCCTTGCGGCCCTCGAACTCCACCGGGATCACCTGCCCGGTCTCGGTATAGTCCCCGAAGCCGGTGGAGTCCGGCATGCGGATGAACTCATATTTGACGATCGGGTCGGTCACCTTCAGCGGCTCGGGAACCACCTTCTCCAGCGCCGCCGGATCGGTGCGGTAGGTGATGATGAGATATTCGCGGTTGAAGAAGCGGTAGGGGCCGACGGGATAGGCCGGATTGGTCAGCGGCATGGAATAGGCGGTACGGCGGACGTCCTCGATCTTCATGGCGTGCGTGTCCTCACATGCGGAGATGGCAGCCTAGCCGATTTGCCGCAGTGCGATAAAGGGCACGCCGCGACCGGCAGGCGAAATGGAAAGCCGCGAAACGGAAAGCGGCGGACCGAAGCCCGCCGCTGTTGATTGACATCCATGCCGAGGCGGCCGGCGGTCAGAAGCGATAGACCAGACCGCCCCGCACCGCATTGGTCTCCACATCGCTAGCGAACTCGCCCTCATAGCCGATGTTGAGCGTCAGGCTGGCGCCGATCTTGAGGTCGATGCCGGCGCCGAGCACGAAGCTGTCCTGCGCGATCGGCGCGCCCTCGACCGCGAAGGCGGCGCCGGTTTCGGCGAAGGCCATGGCCGCTTCCGGCGTCACATCGCCGAAGGCGTGGCGCCAGCCGAGCGTGGCATGGGGGGTGACGAGGCTCTTGCCCATTTCGATGGCGGTGGCGAGCCGCAGGCCGAGCGTCGAATAGGGCACGTCGAAGGACAGGCCCTGCGAGCTCAGCGCCAGACTGCCGCCATTCTCGGTGAAGCTGTCGGTCTCGATCCAGCTCCAGGCCATCTGGGCGAAGGGCTCGAAGGCGATGGCGTTGATCTCCGCCGCATAGGCGGCTTCGACGAAGATGTTGGCCGTGCCGCCATCATAGGAGGCATCGAGCGACTGGGTGAGGCCCATGAAGCTCGCCGTGCGCTGCGTGTCGGTGTCGGTCCAGCCATAGGAGGCGCCGCCGCGCAGGCGGAAATTCTCGATGCTGGTGCCGGCATAGGCGGCGATCAGGAAGGTCGAGGTGTCGGCGCTGCTCAGCCGGGCATCGACATCGGTGTTGGCCGACACATAGCCGGCGGCAAAGCCGAAGGTGGTGCGGTCGAGCGTGACGTCGCCGCCGGCCAGGAAGCCGCCGAGCGAGCTGTCGATCTCCGCCGCATTGCCGGTGGCGTCCGCCGTGCTCCACTGGCCGAAGCCCTGCGCCCAGGCGGCATAGACCGGGCCGACCGGCAGCGCCGGCGGCGCCTTGGTGACGATCGGGCTCTTGGTCGCCGGGGCGGGTGCCGCATAGGCGAGCGCCGGGCCACCGGAGGAGAGCGCCGCCATGGCCGGGCTGGCGCTGCCGGCCGCGCTCTGGCGCAGGCGGGCGGCCAGCGTATCGCCGACCAGGGTCGACTGCGTGTAGAGCGTGTTGCCGACCGAGGCATGGACCTCACCGGACAGCAGGTCGAAGCCGGTCGCGAACTGCGTCGTGTCGGTGGCCGTGGTGGCGGCCGTGAGATAGGAGGCCGCCGTACCGCCCGCTTCCAGCGCATTGGCCACCGCCGCCTGATTGGCGGTCCGGGCGTAGCTCGCGAAGCTGGTACCGTTGCGGGTCAGCGTCAGGGTGACGGAGGCGCCGTCACGGCCGAGCGTCGGGTCGATGAACAGGTAGTCCGCGCTCACCAGCGTGTCGAACTGGGTGGAGGGCGTCGTCGTGCTGGTGGCGGAGATGATGGTGTAGACCGTGCCGGCCACCAGCGGGCCGCTGGAGGAGAGCTGGACCGTGCCGCCATTCAGCGCCAGCGTGCCGGCGATGATCTGGTCGGAGGAGGTCTGGTCGATCTCCACCATATAGACCGAACCGCTGTTGAAGGTGGCGGTGCCGGTCACGGTCACCGTGCCGATGGAATTGCCCGGCGAGACGGTGCCGCCACTCTCCACGGTGAGGCTCGCCACCGTCGAGTTGCCGGACAGCGTCGCGCCGTTCTCGAGGGTGAAGCCCGCGCCCGACAGCGAGCCGTTCAGCGTGAAGCTGCCGTCGATCTCCAGAGTACCGGTGAAGTCGCTCGTGCCGGTGGCGGTGATAACCGACCCTTCGCCGATCAGCAGCGTCTCGAAGCTCTGATACTGCGCCGTGTCGCCCAGCAGCGACAGGTCAAAGGTGCCCGTGCCGTCCAGCTCGAACGTATCGGTGCCGTCGCCGCCGGTGACAATGCCGACCACCGTGCTGCCGATATGGTAGATGAACAGGTCGTTGCCGCCGCCCATGTCGATGGCCGTGGCGTTGTCGCTCTGGATCAGGCTGTAATTCTCGATCGTGTCGTCATTGTCGCCCACCAGGGTGATGGCGACGCCATCCGAACGGATCGTGCCCTGATTGATGATGGTGGTGGCGAAAGGCGCCGCGCCGCCATTGCTGTCGTCGATCAGGATGGCCCGCCCGACATCGTCGGAACCGTCATTGGCATAGTTGTCATAGGCCTCGATCACGGCGCCGGCGTAATTGTAGATCGTGCCGCCGCCGGCCGCGATGCCGTCCGCCGTGTTGGGGATGCCGTCATTGGTGCCGGTCGCGCCGGTGCCCTGCACCGTGCCGTAATTGTAGAGCAGGATCTGGCCGTCGACATCGATGCCGTCGCCATCGCCGTCCGGCACGCCGTCGGCGGTGCCGTCATCGTCGAGCAGGCCGGTCACGGCGCCGGTGATGGTGCCGTAATTGGTGATGGTCACCAGTGTCGAGCCGGTGCTGTCGATATTGATGCCCGAACCGTTCTGGCCGGTGATGGTGGCGCCCGCCTCATTGGTGACGGTGGTCTCGCCGTCGCCGGTAATGCCGTGCTTGGCGCCGAGGATCACGCCGCCGGTCTTGTTGATGACCGTGCCGCCGGCCTCCTGGAAGTCCACGCCGTCGCCATCGCTGGTGAGGTCGGTGGACTGGATCAGGCCGTAATTGATCACCGTCCCGCCCGTGCCCGGGCGAATGGCGTCGGCGGTGCCCGACTGGATCGTGCCGTAATTGGTGATGGTCACCACGGCGGTGGCGGCGGTGACATTGGCGAGATCGAAGGCCTGGCCGGTGGCCGAGCTGATCGTGCCGTTATTCGTCACATTGAGCGTGCCGTTGGCGAAATCATCGTTGATGCGGAAGGCATCGTTGGACGAGGTGATCGTGCCGTTGTTGATCAGCGTGTAGATGCCGGTGATCGACCCGCCGCTGGTATCGAAGGCCCGCCCGCCGGTGCTGGTGACCGTGCCGTCATTGGTGATGCTGACGCCATCGCCGGTCGCGGCGCCGTTCCACTGCACCGCGACACCGGAGACGGTGATCGAGCCCGTGCTGGTGATGACGCCGACATTGGTGCCCGACACCTGCTGCTGCGTGGTCGTCGCGGTCGAGATGTCGAACGAGGCGGCCACCGCGAGCGGCGAGGTGGCAATCACACCTGCGGCGGCAAGCGCCCACACGCTCGTCGACGAGCAGAAACGGTTCATGGCAGATCCCCAGCGTCAAATTCCCCGGAGCCTGCGCTAACGGGGCTGGATGACGGTAAGGTGACACAATGACGACAGCCCGCAGCCTGTTGGCCTGCGCACGCAGCCGGCGGCCGGCTGTGACCGGGAGGCCACAGAACGGGTCACATAAAGCCTTAGGGAACCAAGGATTATTCAGCCGGAAGCTGCATTCACAGGATCAGCAACCCGCCGGCGCCGTCCTCCGTGCCCACCGCCAGCGCACCGCCGTCCCCGCGCCAGGCGAGCGCACTCACCGGGCTGGCGCCGGGGGCGCGGACGAGGATCTCGGCGCCGTCGGCCAGGCGGCTCATCAGCACGAGGCCATCCTCATAGCCGCAGGCGATCACGTCGTCCTTGGGGTGGGCGGCGACGCAGGAGACGCGGACATCGCGCGGCGCCAGCATCACCGGCTGCTTGCCCATCGGCCCCTCCTTGCTGCCGAACGGCCAGAGGATCACCTCCGCCGAGCCCGAAGTGGCGAGAAAGCGTCCGCCGGCGGTGAACTCCATGGAGCGCACCCGCGAGGGATAGCCGGACATGCGCATATTCGCCCCGTCCGGCAGCCGCCAGCCATGCAGGGTCGCCTCCTGCATGGTGGTGACGACGAAGCGCCCTTCCGGGTGCCAGGCCACGCCGCGATGCGAGCCCTTCCATTCGAGAACTTCCGGCTTGGCCTGAGCATTGGGGAACCAGAGCGTCACCCCGCCATAATGGGCGATGGCGAGCCGCGTGCCCTTCGGCGCGAAGGCAAGGCCGCCGACGGTGGAGGGAAGATCGAGCGATCTGGCCTCGCCCTTGACGGGACGGAAATGCGCGGTCTTGCCGGCCGAGAAGGCGAAGCCGCCGTCAGTGGCGCTGGCCACCTGGTCGATCCAGCGCCCCTTCTGCTCGGCCAGCGGCTCGGCCACGCCATCGCCGCGCGTCGCCACCACCCGGCCATCATCGCCGCCGGTGAGGATCCGCCGGGCATCCGAGGCAACCGACAGCACGGCACCGTGATGCGCCCGCAGGCGGGTCTCCTCGGCCTCGACCAGCACGATCTCGCCATTGCCGAGCACAAAGCCCGCCGCTGTACCGAGGAAGCGCAGCCCCACCACGCCCGCGCCGAGATCGAGCCGGCGCAGCCGGGACGTGAGGGAAGACGGGGTCGAGGAGAGAGCGGCCATGGCAGGATCGGCTTTCGTGAGGACGCTGTCGGGTTAGCCCAATTCGGCGCCCACGTCACGGGCCGCCCAGACGACAATGGCCGGGACATGCCCGGCCATTGCAGCGAGAGATGCGGGCCGTCACGCCACGCAGGAGAGGAAGCCCTTCTCCAGCGCCGCCCGGTCGAGCTTGCGGCCGATGAACACGATGCGGCTGAGCTTTGCCTCGTCGGCGCGCCACGGACGCTGGTGATCGCCGTCCAGAATCATGTGAACGCCCTGGAACACGAAACGCTCCGGGTCGTCCTTGAAGGCGAGGATGCCCTTGGAGCGCAGGATGTTCGGCCCCTCGCGCTGGGTCAGCTCCTGAATCCACGGGAAGAACTTGTCGGGATCCAGCGCCTTCTCGGTGGAGAAGGAGAAGGACTGCATGTCCTCGTCGTGGAAATGCTTGTGCCCGCCTTCGAGGAAATCCGGGTCGATCGCCTGAATGCGGTCGAGGTCGAACGCCCCCTGTCCGAGCACCTTGTCGATGGCGATCTCGGAACGCTGCGTGCGGTGGATGCGGGCGAAGGGGTTGATGGCGCGGATGCGCATCTCAACGTCCTTCAGCTCCGTTTCCGTCACCAGATCGGTCTTGTTGAGCAGGATCACGTCGGCGAAGGCGATCTGGTTCTTGGCCTCGGGCGCGTCCTTCAGCCGGTCCTTCAGCCATTTGGCATCGGCCACGGTGACGACCGCGTCGAGCGTGGTCTTGGCGCCGACGGTCTCGTCGACGAAGAAGGTCTGGGCGACCGGGGCCGGGTCGGCAAGGCCGGTGGTCTCGACGATGATGCCGTCGAAATCGCCCTTGCGGCGCAGCAGCCCGTCGATGATGCGGATCAGGTCGCCGCGCACCGTGCAGCAGATGCAGCCATTGTTCATCTCGAACACTTCTTCATCGGCCCCGACCACGAGGTCGTTGTCGATGCCGATCTCGCCGAACTCGTTCACCACGACGGCGTATTTCTTGCCGTGCGACTCGGACAGGATGCGGTTGAGCAGCGTCGTCTTGCCGGCCCCGAGATAGCCGGTCAGCACGGTGACGGGGATCTTGCCGGACTGCGTGTCAGACATGGACAACCTCGATCTTTGAAAACGTCATGCCCGGGCCAGGCCCGGGCATCCACGCCTTGCGGCGAATATCGTGGAGGCCGGGGCGCGCCCGGCCATGACGGGATGGTGGGGGTCCGGCATTCAGCTCGACAGGGCCGAGGAGAACGCCTGGACGTTGTTCGTGATCATGTCGATGTAGGTGCTGGCCGGGCCTTTGTCATCCGACAGCGCGTCGGAATAGACCTCGGCGCCGATCTTGGCGCCGGTCTCGTCGGCGATGCGCTTGACCAGACGCGGATCGGAGATGTTCTCCATGAACACCGCCGGGATTTTCTCCGCCTTGATCTGGCGGACGATCTTGGCGACATCCTTGGCCGAGGCCTCGGCCTCCGTGGAGACGCCCTGCGGCGCGATGAATTCCATGCCATAGGCGGCGCCGAAATAGCCGAAGGCATCGTGCGAGGTGATGATGCGGCGGCGCTCCGCCGGGATGGCGGCGATGGCGCTCTTCACCTGCGCGTCGAGCGCGTCGAGCTTGGCCAGATAGGCGGCCGCATTGGCCTCATAGGTCGCCTGACCGGCCGGATCGGCCGCGATCAGCCCGTCGCGGATATTGGCGACATAGATCTTGGCGTTAGTGACCGACTGCCAGGCATGGGGGTCGGTCTCCTCATGGTCATGACCATGCGCGGCCTTGCCATCGGCCGCCTTGGCATGCGCCTCCTTGCCATGATCATGGCCGTCCTCTTCCTCGGCCATCTCGCGCGGCTCGACACCGGTGGTGGCGACGACGATCTTGGCCTTGGTGCCGGACGCCTTCACGAGGCGGTTCATCCAGCCCTCGAAACCGAGGCCGTTGACGAACACCACCTTGGCGGCCGCGACCTTCTTGGCATCGGCCGGGGCGGGCTGGAACACATGGGCGTCGCCATTCGGGCCGACGAGGGTCGAGACGGCGATACGATCGCCGCCGACTTCCTTCACGAAGTCGCCGAGGATCGAGAAGGAGGCGACGACGGGCATTTTGGCGGCCGGGGCAGCGTCCTGCGCGACGGCGGGACCGGCGAGGCCGACGGCAAAGGCCGCGGCGATGAGATAACGGCGGGACAGCATGGGAATTCTCCTCAGGCTTCAAGATGGCGGCGCGGCGCGAGGCGCGGCAGCAGCCCCCCGACCGGCCCGAACAGAACGGACAGCGCGTAGCTCGCGCCGGCGACGAGAATGATGGAGGGCCCGGAGGGCACGCCCCAGTGATAGGAAATCAGCAGCCCCAGCACGCCCGAGAGCGCGCCCACCAGCACGGATAGCCCCACCATGGCGGTGAGTTCGCGGGTCCAGAAGCGGGCAGCGGCGGCGGGCAGCATCATCATGCCGACGGCCAGCAAGGTGCCGAGCGCATGGAAGCCGCCGACGAGGTTGAGCACGACGAGGGCGAGAAAGACCAGATGGGTCGGCGCGCCCGCCCGGCTCACCGAGCGCAGGAAGCCGGGATCGACGCTCTCCAGCACCAGCGGGCGCCAGAGCACGGCGAGGGCCAGCAGGGTGAAGCTGGAGATCGAGACGATCAGCAGCAGCGTCGCATCGTCCAGCGCCAGCACCGTGCCGAACAGCACATGCAGGAGGTCGACATTGGAGCCGCGCAGCGACACCAGCAGCACGCCGAGTGCCAGCGAGATGAGATAGAAGGCGGCCAGCGCCGCGTCCTCCTTCATCTGCGTCGCCCGCGCCACCGCGCCGGCGCCGAGCGCCACCGCGAAGCCGGCGACGAGACCGCCAATGGTCATGGCGAACAGGTTGAGCCCCGCGGCGAGGAAGCCGATGGCCGCGCCCGGCAGGATGGCGTGCGCCATGGCGTCCCCGGCAAGGCTCATGCGGCGCAGCATCATCAGCACGCCGATCGGCCCTGCCCCGACGGCGAGCGCGATGGAGCCGATCAGCGCGCGGCGCATGAAGTCGAATTCGGCGAAAGGGGCGATCAGGTAATCGTAGATCATGCCGCCTGCTCCGGTGCGCAGAACGGGGCGGTCTCGTCCCAGGCCTCGCACATGCGCCGCGCCGCCGACAGATTGGGCGTCGTCAGCACCTCGCGCGTCTCGCCCCAGGCGACCGGCTGGCGGGCGAGCAGCAGCGTCTGCGGAAAATGGCTGCGCACGAGTTCGAGGTCGTGCAGCACCGCAAGGACGGTGCGCCCCTCCCCGTTCCAGCGTTCGACCAGCGCCACGAGGTCGGCGACCGTGCCGGCATCGAGGGCGGTGAAGGGCTCGTCCAGCAGGATGAGACGCGCCTCCTGGAGCAGCAGGCGGGCGAACAGCGTGCGCTGCATCTGCCCGCCGGACAACGTACCGATCGGGCGGTTCTCGAAGCCTTCGAGGCCGACCGTGGCAATGGCCTGCTCGATACGCGCGCGATCCGCGCGGGCGATGCCGCCGAACAGGCCGGAGCGATGCCAGAGCCCCATGGAGACGAGGTCGTAGACGTCGATCGGGAAGGAGCGGTCGATTTCCGCGGCCTGCGGCAGATAGGCGATGTCGCGCGAGGCAATGGTGCAGTCGATCCGCCCCGCCAGCGGCGAGAGCACGCCGGCGATCCCCTTGAGCAGGGTCGACTTGCCGGCGCCGTTCGGCCCGCAGACCGCGAGCAGCGCCCCCTCGGTCACATCGCCGGCGAGATGATGCACGGCGGGATGGCGTTCATAGCCGAGCGTCAGGTCGCGAAAGCTTAGTACCGCGCCCATCACATGCCCCCCTGCGACATCACCAGCAGCGCGCCCGCCCACAGCAGGGCCGCGAGCGGCGCGGCGATGGCGAGCCGCTGCCAGACGGAGAGGCGCAGCAGGGAAAAGCCGGGCTCGGCCGCCGGATGGCGCTGGTGCGGCCCGTGAGAGTGGGCATGCGGATGGGCGTGAGCATGGGCCAAGCGCCCCGCCTCCTGCACCGCGACACCTGCTGCAACGACACCTGCCGTAGCGGCACCCGGTCCATGCGCGGGATCATGAGGGGGCGCATGATCGTGGGGCGTGGCGAGCTTGGGCAAAGCGGGCATCAACAGAACTCCGTAGGCCGGGTTGATACAACATATCATCCAGCCCGTCCAGAGGCGTCGATATACTGTATCATTTACCCGTCGAATGCCGCTCCGGCGCCGCGCGACACACACCGCGTCGGCCGAATTGATGGCGCGTGCCGTCTCGACTGTGTCGCCGCGCCGACTTAATAGAGGGCCGAGTTTGCCCGCCGGCATGGCCGGCCTGTTCGACCTGGGAGCCCGTTCATGGACATTTCACGCATCTCGATCGGCCCGAATCCGCCCGACGAGGTTCACGCCATCATCGAAATCCCGGCCGGCGGCGCGCCGGTGAAGTATGAGCTCGACAAGGAGTCGGGCGCTCTCTTCGTCGATCGCTTCCTGCACACGCCGATGTTCTATCCGGGCAATTACGGCTTCATCCCGAACACGCTCGGCGACGATGGCGACCCGCTCGACATCATCGTCATCTCGCCGTTCCCGCTGCTGGCCGGCTCGGTCATCGCTGCCCGCCCGGTGGGCGTACTGATGATGACCGACGAGAAGGGCGGCGACGAGAAGATCCTCGCGGTGCCCGCGGACTCGGTCTACCCCTACCACTCCAAGGTCAAGAGCTGCGAAGATCTGCCGCCGCTCGTGCTTGAGCAGGTGGCCCACTTCTTCACCCACTACAAGGATCTGGAGAAGGGCAAGAAGGTCAGCGTCGCCGATTGGGAAGGCGCCGATCGGGCCCGCGCGATCATTCTCCAGTCGATCGAAAACGCCAAGAAGTGAGGATTGGCCGGCGCGCCCGGCCTTTCCGCTTCACGGCGAGACGAAAGTAGCGAAGGCCGCCGGCCCGTTTCGGCGGCCTTTGGCATTCCGGTTGCTGGGATAGGCCCCACGCAGATGCCGGAGTGCCCATGCCCCTCAATTTCCCTGATCGCGGCAGCTACCGCGACCGTATCGTTCCCGCCGCCGATCTGGCGGAAATCGGCCCGCCGCCTTACCGCGATGTGTATCCCGTCAAGCTGCCGGACGGCGACTGGGCGGAATTGCCGTTTCTGGCCCTGCCGCCGGATTTCAATACGGCCATCGCCTATCTTTGCATCACGGAAAATTCCTTTGAGCTGGAAGACCGGCTGTCCTCGGCGATTGCCGAGCAGGTCCGCGACCTCGCGCCCGACGTGGTGGTCGGCATGCCGACGCTCGGCATGGTGCTCGCGGCCTCCGTGGCCAAGAAGCTCGGCCATGCCCATTACGTGCCGCTGAGCTATTCGCGGAAATTCTGGTTCGAGGACGACTTGTCGATCCCGGTGATCTCCATCACCAGCCCGCTCAAGCCCAAGACGGTGTTCATCGACCCGCGCCTGCTGGAACGGCTGGAGGACAAGCGGGTGCTGCTGGTCGAGGACGTCATCTCGACCGGCGGCACCGTGTCCGCCGAGCTGGAACTGATGAAGCGCATCGGCGCCAATGTCGTCGGCGTCGCCACCGCGATCAAGGAAACAAGGGTCTGGCAGACGACGCTGGGCGCCATCGACCCGGCATGGCCGGGCCTCGTGCGCGCCCCCCTCTCCTGCCCGCTATTCCGCAAGGGCGATGGCGGCTGGTACCCGGACTGGTCGACCCTGCCGGACTAGCCGGCTCGGTCGACAAAGCCCATCCCGGCCAAGGCCTTGCGCAACGGGGCTGAGACGATGACGCCGTCTTTTGCCGCCCGCGCGCGGTTGGTGAGGCGGCGCGTTCCCGGCAGGCGGGCGCCGGGCTCGCCCTCGATCGCGGCGGCGAGCCGTTCGAGATGGTCGAGATAGGCGTCGCCCGCCAGCCTGCCGGGGTCGATGGCGATGATGACCTGCCCGACCGCCGCCGGCGGGCCCTTGCCGTCGAAGAAGCTCGGCGTGTCGAAGGAGAAGGTCGAGGCGGTCAACGCCGCCGCCATCACCTCGATGATGAAGGCCAGCGCCGTGCCCTTGGCATCGCCCATCGGCACCATGGTTCCGGCCAGCGCCGCCTTGGCGTCAATGGTCGGGTTGCCCTGCGGATCGAAAGCCCAGCCCTCGGGAATGGTCTCATCGCCGCGCTGCACGGCGGCGAGGATATTGCCGCGCGCCACCTTGGCGACGGAGAGATCCACCACCGCCGGCGCGCGGTCCTTCAGCGGCGTGGCGAAGGCGATCGGGTTGGTGCCGAACACCGCCTTCTTGCCGCCCCAGGGGGCGATGGAGGCGGAGGCATTGGCGAAGGCGAGCCCCACGAGCCCGGCAGTGGCGAGCGCCTCGACCGGCTGGCCGGCGACGCCGAAATGGCTGGAGCGACGGATCGCCAGTAAGGCGATGCCGCTCTCGCGCGCCACCTCGGCAAGCACCGGCAGCCCCTGCTCGATGGCGGGATAGGCAAAGCCATTGCCGGCGTCGACCGCCACCAGCGACGCCCCGACACGGCGCGCGGTGGGCACGGCGTGGCCGTCGATCTTGCCGGCCGCCACCATGGCGGAATAGCTGGGCAGGCGGGCGAGGCCATGGGTGCCGAGCCCGTCCGCCTCCGCCGCGACCAGCGCCGCCGCGGTGATCCGGGCATTCTCGGGCGCGGTGTTGAAATGCTCCAGCACGCGGGCGGCATAGGCGCGCGCCTCATCAAGGCTCAGTTCCATGTCGAGCAGCGGCGAACCGGCGACCGGACCTTCCATCACAGTGCGCTCCCGCCAAGCGGACCGGCCGGAAGCCGCGCGAGGTCGAAACGCTGCACATCCGCCAGCAGTTCGACAAAGGCGCGGGCGCCGAAATGGGCGCAGGTCTCGCCCTTCTCCGGGCTCGCCTCGGTGGCGTTGCCCATGGCGCCGGAGGGCTGGATATCCTGCGCCATCCAGCCGAAGCCGGCCGGGCTGCCGGCGCGCAGGAAGGCGAATTCCTGCTCCATGCCGAGCGTTGCCGGCGGGAAGTCGGCGATTTCGCTTGTCCGCACCGTGTCGGGCCGAAAATTCATCATCAGCGAGGTCTCGACCCCGCCGGCATGGATGCCGTGCTGGCGCTCCTGCGCCGAGAACAGCCCTTCCGGGTAGCCGAAGCGGTGCCAGGAGACGTGCACCGCCAGCATGCCCAGCCGCGCCCGCAATTCGCGCGCCACGATGTCGATCACCGAGACATTGCCGCCATGCGAGTTGACGATGACCAGCTTGCGCACCCCCGCGCGATGCACGCTCTCGCCGATCTCGGTCCAGGCGCGGATCACCGTCTCGGAGGAAAGCGTCAGCGTGCCCGGATAGAAAATATGCTCGTTCGATTTGCCGATCGCCTGCATCGGCAGGAACACGGCGGGAATATCGTCCGGCAGCAGCCGCGCCACTTCCTTCAGATAGCCCTCGCCGATGAACGCATCGACGCCAACAGGCAGATGCGGCCCGTGCTGCTCCACCGCCGCCACCGGCAGCACCGCGATCCAGTTCGCGGGATCCCCGGCCTCGAAATCGGTCCAGGTGAGTTCGGTCCAGAAGCGTTTGGGCGGCATGGTCGGCATGTCCGGTTCGTTGAGGACGCGGTTCTAGAGCATTTTCCGCGAAAGTTGATCGACTTTCGCGACGAGAAAATACTCCAGATTTTTCAATCCGCCTTCGCCGCTAGCACCTCGACCTCGACCTTGAACTCCGGCCGGGTAAAGCCGGAGACGATCATCAGCGTCGAGGCCGGCGGCGGATCGGCGATGAAGCGGTCGCGCGCCGCCATATAGCCGGCCATATGGGCGCTGTCGGTGACATAGGCGTTGATGCGCACAATATCGCCCGGCCCCATCCCCGCCTCGGCCAGACACGCGGCGATCGTGCGAAAGCAGAGGTCGGCCTGCGCCTCCGCCCCCTCGGGAATCGCATCGTCCGGGGCTATGCCGAGCTGGCCGGAGGTGAGCAGCAGCCGGGCGCCCGCGCTCACCTCCACCGCATGGCTGTAGCGGGCGAAGGGAGGGCGGACAGTCGAGGGAAGCAGATGGCGGAGCATGACCGAAGGCTAGGCGCCGTGACGGGCTTGCGCAATCGCACATCGCCCACGTCCAAGGTCTATGTGCATCCGTATTAAGCTCGCCTATCATGGCGCCACGGCTTTGCCCTGAAGCTTCTCACCGCCCTTCGCACCGGATGGAGACATCGATGCGCCTGCGTTTTGTACGCCCGCGTTTTGTCGGGATTCTCGCGACCCTCGCCGCCCTCGTCTTCGCGGTTCCGGCGCTCGCCGCCGACAAGGTCACCTTCGGCACCAACTGGGTGGCGCAAGCCGAGCATGGCGGCTTCTACCAGGCGGTGGTCGACGGCACCTATGCGAAATACGACCTCAACGTCACCATCCTGCCCGGCGGGCCGCAGGCCAATAACCGGCTGCTGCTGCCGGTCGGCAAGATCGACTTCTACATGGGCGCCAACATGCTGCAGGCGTTCGATTCGGTGAAGGAAGGCATCCCCACCCTCATCGTCGCCGCGCTGTTCCAGAAGGACCCGCAGGTCATCATCGCCCACCCGGACGTGACCAAGTTCGAGGATCTGAAAACCCGAACCCTGTTCATCTCCAAGGAGGGGCTGGCGAGCTATTATCAGTGGCTGGTGAAGGATTTCGGCTTCTCCGAGGACCAGGTGAAGCCCTACACGTTCAACGTCGCGCCGTTCCTTGCCGACCCGAACAGCGCGATGCAGGGCTACATCACCTCCGAGCCCTATGCGGTGGAGAAGGAGGGCAAGTTCAAGCCCTCGCTGTTCCTGCTCGCCGATCAGGGCTTCGACACCTATTCGACGACGATCGAGACCCGCAGCGAACTGGTGAAGTCGAACCCGGATCTGGTGCAGCGTTTCGTCGATGCCTCGATCATCGGCTGGTACAATTATCTCTATGGCGACAACGCCAAGGCGAACGCGCTGATCAAAAAAGACAACCCGGAAATGACCGATGAGATGATCGCCTTCTCCATCGCGAAGATGAAGGAATACGGCATCGTCGATTCCGGCGACACCAAGAGCCTCGGCGTCGGCGCCATGACGGATGCCAAGATGCAGAGCTTCTTCGACAAGATGGTGCGCGCCGGCGTGGTCAGCGGCGACATCGACTACAAGAAGTCCTACACGCTGCAATTCGTGAACAAGGGCGTGGGCAAGGATCTGGCGAAATAGCCAGTCGCGCGCCGTCGGCGACGCCGGCCCGACACGCGCAAAATCAGGATCAAGACGTCAGCAATGACCGCTTCGCCTCCCTTTCTCGGCCTGCCCGAGCGCCTCCCGGACGGCCGCCCCCCGCGTGCGGTGATCTTCGGCGCCGGCCATGGCAGCAATTATCCCGGCCAGGACAGCAGCGGCTACGCACTGGCGGCTGACGCCATCCGCGCGGCGAGTCAGAGCGAGGCGCCCCTCATCGCGCACTGGGATTTCGATCTCGGCGGCCCGTTGTTCAATGGCGGCCCGGTCTGCTGCATCGATACCGGCAATGTCCCCACCACCATGCACGACAATGAGGGCAACCGGGCCCGGATCGAGGCGAGGACGCGCGAGGTGCTGGCCGTGCCGGCCGTGCCAATCCTGCTGGGCGGCGACGATTCCCTGCCCATTCCCTTCCTCAAGGGCTTTGCCGAGCACGGGCCGATCTGGATTCTCCAGATCGACGCCCATATCGACTGGCGCGACGAGCGTTTTGGGGAACGCTACGGCTATTCGAACCCGATGCGCCGAGCAAGCGAGATGGCCCATGTCGCCGGCATGGTACAGGTCGGCATACGCAGCGTCGGTAGCGCGCGCCTCGCCGAAGTGGAGGCGGCGCAGAGCTATGGCAGCCACCTCATCACCGCCCGGCAGGTGCACGCCCACGGCGTCGACGCCGCCCTCCGGCATATTCCACACGGCGCGCGGGTCGTTATCACCCTCGACTGCGACGGCCTCGATCCCGGCATCATGCCGGGGGTGGCGGCGCGCACGCCCGGCGGCCTCACCTACACGCAGGTGATCGACCTGATCGCGGGCGTCGGCGCGCGCGCCCGGATCGCCGGATTCGACCTTGTCGAGCTTTATCCTCCGGCCGACATTGACGGCCTGTCGGCCCAGACGGCCGCGCGCCTTATCGTCAATGCGATCGGCACCATCGTCCGGCAGGTGTGAGACGGGCCTACCCGAAACGACGAGAGAGAATGACCCTGTCCTTCACGGAACCCGCCCCCGCTCCTCTGCTCGCGCTTGAAGGCGTCGGCAAACGCTTTGCCAATACGGTCACCGCGCTGGACGGGCTCGACATGGTGGTACGGCAGGGCGAGTTTCTCTCGCTGCTCGGCCCCTCCGGCTGCGGCAAGTCGACCGCGCTGCGGCTGATCGCCGGCCTGGCCGACCCCACCGCCGGCCGCATCGCCTGGAACGCGGCGGAGGCGGACCGGCGCTCCATCGGTTTCGTCTTTCAGGAACCGACGCTGATGCCCTGGGCGAGCGTCTTCAGCAATGTCTTCCTGCCGCTGCGCCTTGCCGGCACCAGCCGCAAGGCGGCCACCCCGGCCATCGAGGAGGCGCTGGAGATGGTCGGCCTCACCGCCTTTCGCGACGCCTATCCGCGCGAACTGTCCGGCGGCATGAAGATGCGCGTCTCCATCGCCCGCGCCCTCGTCACCCGCCCGCGCCTGCTGCTGATGGACGAGCCCTTCGCCGCGCTCGACGAGATCACCCGCTTCAAGCTCAATAACGACCTGCTGGAGGTGTGGCGCCGGCTGGGCTGCACCATCGTCTTCGTCACCCATTCGGTGTTCGAATCGGTGTTCCTCTCCTCGCGCATATTGGTGTTCCGCGCCCGGCCGGGCCGGATCGCCGCCGAACTGGAGATCGACCCGAACCAGCCGCGCGACGAGGTGTTTCGCACCTCGCCGGAATATGTCGGGCTGTGCCGCGAGGCCTCGAAGGCGCTCGCCCACGCCATGGAAGCCGGCTAGGCGGCAGAGGGGCGGGCGATGGAACATTCCCCCTTCCGCTGGCTTCTGCCCCTCGCCGTGCTGGCGCTCGCGCTGCTCGGCTGGGACCTGATCGTGACCCTCAACAAGCTGCCGCCCTATATCCTGCCGAGCCCGGCTCTGGTGCTGGAGACGCTGGTCAAGGACCATGTGGTGCTGCTGAACTCCATGCTCGTGACGCTGCGCACCACGGGCATCGCCCTCCTCCTCGCCATGCTCGGCGGGGTGGCGCTGGCGCTGGTCTTCGCCACGTCGCGCATCATCGAATTCTCGCTGTTCCCGATCGCGGTGATCCTTCAGGTCACGCCGATCATCGCCATTGCCCCGCTGATGCTGATCTATCTCGACACAGACACGGCGGTGCTGTTCTGCGCCTGGATCGTCGCCTTCTTCCCGGTGCTCGCCAATACCGCGCTCGGGCTGAAATCGGTCGACCCGAATCTGCGCGACCTGTTCCGCCTGTCCGGCGCCTCGGCGTGGCAGACGCTGGTGCAGCTCAAACTGCCGACCGCCCTGCCCTATTTCCTTGGCGGCCTGCGCATTGCCGGGGGGCTGGCGCTGATCGGCGCGGTGGTCGGCGAGATGGCCGCCGGCTCGGCCGGACAGGGCTCGGGCCTCGCCTTCCGCATCGTCGAATCCGCCTATCGGCTCAACATTCCCCGCCTGTTCGCCGCGCTGCTGCTGATCTCGTTCTCCGGCATCGTCATCTATGCCGCGCTCAGCCTGCTCTCCTGGCTTGTGCTGCGGCGCTGGCACGAGAGCGAACTCGGCGGGAGCTGACATGCCGGATTCCATCCATCTGCCCTCCGCCCCTCTGCCACCTACCTATGTGCTCGGCGGCGCCCGCGTCCCCGCCAGCCTCGCGCATGGCATCGCCCCGGCCGACGCCGAAGGGCTGGCGCCGGTCGATATCCTTGTCAGCGAGGGCCGGATCGCCGCCATCGGCGCCGCACTTCCGGGGGAGGCGCTTCCGGCCGACGAGCTTCCCCGCCTCGCCTTGGGCGGCGGTCTCGTTCTGCCCGGCCTTGTGGATGTCCACACCCATCTCGACAAGGCGTTCATCTGGCAGCGGGCGCCCAATCCCGACGGCACATTTGCCGGCGCCCTCCAGGCGGCGGATGCGGACCGGCGCGCCCATTGGAGCGCGAGCGATCTGCGCCGGCGCATGGATTTCGCGCTGCGCTGCGCCTATGCGCATGGCACCGTCGCCATCCGCACCCATCTCGATTCGATCGGCCCGCAGACCGCCATCAGCTGGCCGGTATTCCGCGAGATGCGGGCCATCTGGCAGGGCCGCATCGCGCTTCAGGCGGTGGCGCTCACGCCGATCGATCTGGTGCTGGACGATTCCGAATTCCTGCCGCTGCTCGATGCGGTGCGCGGCCATGGCGGCGTGCTGGGCGCCGTCACCTATATGAGCCCCGCCTTGCCCGCCGGGCTCGACCGGCTGTTCACCGCGGCCGCGGAACACGGCCTCGATCTTGATTTCCATGTCGACGAGAGCGCCGACCCCGGCGCCCGCTCGCTCGCCCTCATCGCCGAGACCGCGCTGCGCCACGACTTCGGCGGGCGCATCCTCGCCGGCCATTGCTGCTCGCTGGCCCGGCAGGAGGCGGACGCGGTCGCCCGCACGCTCGACCTCGTCGCCCGCGCCGGGATCGCCATCGTGTCGCTTCCCCTGTGCAATCTCTATCTGCAGGACCGCCACCCCGGCCGCACCCCGCGCTGGCGCGGCATCACCCTGCTGCACGAGATGAAGGCGCGCGGCATTCCCGTGATGGTCGCCAGCGACAATGCGCGCGATCCGTTCTACGCCTATGGCGACCTCGACCTTCTGGAAGTCTACCGCGAGGCGACGCGCATCGCCCATCTCGACCACCCCTTCGCCGACTGGCCGTCCATCGTGGCGGCGACGCCGGCGGCGCAGATGGGGATCGAGGCCGGGCGTCTGGTGCCGGGAGCGCCCGCCGACCTCATCCTGTGCCGGGCCCGCAGCCTCAACGAACTGCTCGCCCGCCCGCAGGCCGACCGCCTCGTGCTGCGCGCCGGCCAGCGGATCGACGCCGCGCCGCCGGACTATGCCGAACTCGATGACCTCACGGGAATGTCGCATGGCCTATGACATCGCCGCCCTGAAAGCCCGCCTCGACGGCATAAGGCTGGAGGAGAACCCGGCGCTGGTGCGCCAGCGCAGCCGCGATTTCTACTGGTACTCGCCAACCCTGAAGCGGCAGCTCGACACGGTCACCGCCGACATCGTCGCCTTCGCGACCACGCAGGACGAGGTGCTGACGATTCTCGCCGCCTGCGCCGAGCTCGCCATTCCGGTCACGCCGCGCGGTGCCGGCACCGGCAATTACGGGCAGGCCATGCCGCTCGCCGGGGGCGTGGTGCTGGACCTGTCCGGCCTCACTCGCATCGTCGAGATCGCGCATGGCCGGGTGCGGGCGGAGGCCGGCGCGATCATCGCCGATATCGACGCCGCCTGCCGGCCCGGCGGCCAGGAACTGCGCCTTCACCCCTCCACCTACCGCACCGCCTCGATCGGCGGCTTCATTGCCGGCGGCTCGGGCGGGGTCGGCTCCATCACCTGGGGCGGCCTGCGCGACCTCGGCAACATCATCGGCCTCAAGGTCGCGACCATGGAACCGCAACCGCGCATTCTCGCCCTGTCCGGCGAGGAGGTGCAGAAGGTCGCCCATGCCTATGGCACCAACGGCATCATCCTCGAAGTCGAGATGCCGCTCGCCCCGGCCTTCGAGTGGATCGAGGCGATCATCGGCTTCGACGATTTCGCCCGCGCCGCCGCCTATGCCAATGCGCTGGGCGAACAGGACGCGATGCTGAAGAAGCTGCTCTCGGTCATCGCCGCACCGCTGCCGCAGACCTATTTCGCCCGTCATCGTCCCTATCTGCCGGCGGGCCAGCACATCGTTCTGGTCATGGTCGCGCCGATCGCCCGCGCCGCCTTTGACAGCTTCACCGCGCGCTGGGGCGGACGGCTGCTGTTCGATTCCGATGCGGTCGGCACCGAGGACGCCAAGGGCCTGCCCCCGCTCTATGAGCTTTCCTGGAACCACACCACGCTGCGCGCCCTGCGCCTCGACCCGGCCATCACCTATCTGCAGACGCTCTATCCCTTTCCCAACCAGCTCGATCTCGCCGCGCGCATCCATGCCGAGCTGGGCGACGAGGTGCCGGCCCATCTCGAATTCGTCCGCTTCGACGGCAAGGTGACCTGCTTCGGCCTGCCTCTGGTACGCTTTTCCACCGAGGAGCGGCTGGAGGCGATCATCGCCCGTCACGAGGCGATCGGGATTCCGGTGTTCAATCCGCACCGCTACACGCTGGAGGAAGGCGGCATGAAGCAGACCGATGCGGCGCAACTGGCCTTCAAGCGCGCGGCCGATCCCGCCGGCCTGCTCAATCCCGGCAAGATGATCGCCTGGGACCAGCCGGATTTCGATTTCGGCGCGGGGCGCACCTATCTGTTCGCCGGCCTCGCCGGCAAAGACGGAGCGCCGTGATGCGGGTACTCCTCGTCTATTGCCATCCGGTGGCCGAGAGCTTCAACGCCGCCGTACGCGATGCGGCCCTGCGCGGACTTCAGCGCGCCGGCCACGCGGTCGACCTGCTCGACCTTTATGCCGAAGGCTTCGACCCGGTGATGAGCCGCAAGGAGCGGCTCGGCTACCACACGCCCGGCCAGAACGCGCTGCCGGTCGCCGATGACCTCGCCCGGGTGAAGCGCGCCGAGGCGCTGGTCATCGTCGCGCCGACCTGGTGGTACGGCCCCCCCGCCATGCTCAAGGGCTGGCTCGACCGCGTGCTGGTGCCGCACGAGACTTTCGGCATGCCGCAGCCGCTGCGCCCGTTGGAACGCCGGCTTACCAATATCCGCCTGCTGGCCGCCGTCAGCACGCTCGGCTCCCCCTGGTACTGGTGGCTCTGGGTGGGCCAGCCGGGCCGCCGAATCATCATGGAAGGGGTCGGCGGCATCATCCATCCACGGGCCCAAAAGCTCTGGCTCGCCTTGCACAGCATGGATTCGGCGAGCGCCGCCAAGCGGGCCGCTTTCCTCGCCAAGGTGGAAGCGCGCTTCGCCGCCCTCTAGGCAGAGGCGATATTTTCCAGAAACTTTGACGGCGAAGCGGTTTACAGCCATGCTCCTGTCACGGCACAGCGTTTGATTGGTTCGTCGAACGAAGGCCGCGATCCTAAGGCGGGGGCGCCCATGAAGGATGGCTTCGAAAAGAGCATCAGCCACCGGCTCCACCATGCCGCGCGGTTGCAGCGGGCGCTTGCCGCCCGTCGCCTGCACGAGATCGGGCTGTTTCCGGGACAGGAGACGGCGCTCAAGCTGCTCGCCACCTCCGACGGACGCACCATGACCGAACTGGCGGCGGCGCTGCGTGTGCGGCCTCCGACCGCGTCGAAAACGGTCGGCCGCCTCTCGGCCCAGGGCCTGCTGGAGCGCCGCGCCTCGGAAGGCGACGCCCGCCTTGTGCGCGTCCATCTCACCGAGGAGGGCCGCGCGCGGGCCGGGGCGATCGACGGCATCTGGGAATCGCTCGAAAGCATCATGGTGGCGGGGCTCGACGGCAAGGACCGCAAGCGGCTGCGCAAGCTCCTGCGCAAGATCGAGAAGAACCTCTCGACCCAGCTCGGCGCCGCGCCGGACGCCATCGCCGACGCGGATGACGACGCCGAGATCGAAGACGAGACGGCCTGATCCTTCCATCGCCCACCCTTGAATCCGCCCGCACTTTGGTGACGAATACGGCTCCCTGACCCGAGGAGCCCGCGAATGGTCGATTCCTCCCGCCCCGAACTGCTCCAGACCGGCCCGATGATGGCCATGATCGAGGAGCAGCTCGGCGAGCATTTCATCGTTCACCGCCTCGACCGTGATGGGGCCGCCGAGATGCTGGCCGAGGCCGGCCCGCGCATCCGCGCCGTAGCCACCGGTGTCGGTTCCACCGCCGGCGGCGCCAACCGGGTGACCGAGGCGCTGCTGGCGCGGCTGCCCCAGGTCGAGATAGTCGCCAATTTCGGTGTCGGCTATGATGCGGTGGATGTTCAGGCAGCGGCGGCGCGCGGCATCGTCGTCACCAACACGCCCGGCGTGCTCGACGACGAGGTGGCTGACCTCTCCATTGGCCTGCTGCTGGCCACCGTCCGCCGCATCCCGCAGGCCGACCGTTTCCTGCGGGCCGGCCAGTGGCCGAAGGGGCCGTTCCCCTTCAGCCCCACGCTGCGCGACCGCACCATCGGCATCGTCGGCATGGGGCGCATCGGCCAGGCCATCGCCCGGCGCCTTGCCGGCTTTGGAAGGCCGGTCGCCTATCATAGCCGGCGTCCGGTCGAGGGGCTGCCCTACCCGCATTATCCTGCGCTGCTCGACCTCGCCGCCGCCGTAGACGTGCTGATCGTCATCGTGCCGGGCGGACCGGAAACCGACCGGATGATCAATGCGCCGGTGCTGGCCGCGCTCGGCCCGACCGGCATTCTGATCAATGTCGCCCGCGGCTCGGTGGTGGACGAGCCGTCGCTGATCGACGCCCTGCAGAGCGGCACCATCGCCGCCGCCGGGCTCGACGTGTTCGCCGACGAACCAAACGTGCCGGAAGCGCTGATCGCCATGGACAATGTCGTGCTGCTGCCGCACGTCGCCTCCGCCACCCATGTGACGCGCAACGCCATGGGCCAGCTCGTGGTGGACAATCTGCTCGCCTGGCGCGACGGGCGCGAACCGCTGACGCCGGTGCCGGAAACACCACCCTCCGTGCGGGGCTGAGCGGCCATGCGGGGTGGATGGCGCCTGTACGCGACGACAACCATCACCGGCCTCGCCCTGTGGGCGGGGGTGATCGCCGGCCCGGCGCGCGCGCAGCCGGCCGGCGAGGTCGCGACCGCCCCGGCCGAGCTGGTCGACGCCTATCACCTCACCAATGCCGATGGCGACCGGGTCTGTCCGATCCGCCTGCTGCCCGGCGCCGCCACGCTTGGTAAGGAAAAGGGGGCACCGGGGAACCCGCATTTCGCGGTCGAGCTGGACCGGGGCGCCTGCGCGGGCGCGATCCTGTTCGCCGCCGACATCGCCGCCTGGAGTCCGGGACCGGGCAACGCGATCCGGCTCTACAGCGCGGAGGGCCGGCTGGTGGCCGAATTCACCGAAGGCGCCGGCGCCACCTGGGAGGCGCTGCGCGAAGAGGACGGGGTTTATTTCCTGACCAACACCCGCTTGGCCGAACCGGCGCCATCCGCCGAGCCGGCGGATCTCATGGGGGAGTGGGACGTGTCCGACGCGGCGGGCCAGACCGTCTGCCGCCTGCGCCTCACCGACGCGGCTGTAGCCGGCGGCGCCTTCCGGCTGGTCCCGGAGGCGCGATGCGGCGCGATGCTGGGACGCCCCGCGCCCGACCGCTGGCGCCTTGAGGGCGGCGACCTGTTGCTGGAGGGGGCCGGCGGCATGCGCCTGCGCTTTGCCATTGGCGAGGACGCGGTCTGGAGCAAGGTACCCGTCGAGGCCCAGCCGCTCCATCTGATGCGCCTGCCCTGAGGCGCGGGCGCCCCAGGGCAGATGTCGTCGGGGCTATTTCGCCGCCAGCGCCATGGCGCTGGCCGCCGCCCGCGGCACATAGAAGCCGCGCCGGTTTCCCGCCACGAAGTCGGCGGTGAGGCCAAGCACCGTTTCCGCGCCGCCGAGCAGGAGATACCCGTCCTTGGCGGTGACACCGGCAATGCGCGCCAGAATGTCCGACTTGGTGGCCGAGTCGAAATAGATCAGCACGTTCCGGCAGAACACGATGTCGAACGTGCCGAGATGGCTGAAAGGCTGGAGCAGGTTGAGCCGGGAGAAGCGCACCATGGAGCGGATTTCCGGGGCGATGCGCCACTGGTCACCCACCTGCGTGAAGTAGCGCAGCAGGTAATGCACCGGCAGGCCGCGCTGCACCTCGAACTGGTTGTAGAGCCCCTCCTCGCAGCGGGCGAGCACATCCGACGACAGGTCGGTGCCGATGATCTCGACCCGGCGACCGCCCAGCAGCCTTTCGTTCTCCTTCAGCAGCATGGCGATGGAGTAGGGCTCCTGCCCGGTCGAGGCCGCGGCGCACCAGATGCGCAGCGTGTGCATCGGCGCGCGCTTCTGCAGCAGTTCCGGCAGAATATGCGTGGAGAGCAGATCGAACGGGTTCTTGTCGCGGAAGAACAGCGACTCGTTGGTCGTCATCGCCTCGACCACCGCATCGGCGAGGCCGGCCGGCGCGGGGCCGTCCCGCAGCAGCGCGACCAGCCGGGACATGTCCGGCACCTTCATCTTTTGCAGCACCGGTTCCAGGCGGCTCTCGAGCAGATACTGCTTCTCGTCGCCCAGGATCAGGCCCGACCGGGATTTCAGGAACCGGCGCAGGAAATCATATTCCGAGTGAGCAATCATTCCCGCCCCCCAACAATAAGCCGCGTGACCTTGCGACCGAGGTCGCCGATGGGGAGGATGCCGGCGCAGGCGCCGATGGCGGCGGTGGCTCCGGGCATGCCCCAGACCACGCTGCTCTCCTCGTCCTGCGCGATCACGCTGCCGCCCGCTTCCGCGATGCGCAGCGCGCCCTTGGCGCCATCCGAACCCATGCCGGTGAGAACCAGAGCCAGCGTCGCGGCTCCATAGACGGACGCGACCGCCTGGAACATCGGATCGACCGCCGGCTTGCAGAAATTCACCGCCGGGCCGTCGAACAGCCGGATCTTCGGTGTGCCACCCTCGCGCACCACATCCATGTGGATGCCGCCGGGGGCGACATAGATGCGACCGGCGACGATATCCTCGCCATCCTTGGCCTCGGCGCAGGGACGCCCCGACGCGCGGGCGACATGCTCCGCGAGGATCGCGGTGAAGGTCGGCGGCATGTGCTGGACGATCAGCACCGGCAAATGGCCGATCGACGGGCCGATATCGGTGAACACCTTGGTCAGCGCCTGCGGCCCGCCGGTCGAGCTACCGATGGCGAGCACGCCAACCGGCATCATCGAATAGCTGCGCAGCTTCTGCGGCAGCTTGCTGGCCGATGCGGACGGCGCGGCGGCAACGGCCGGCGCGCTGGGCGCGGAAGCCGGCGCGGAAACCGGGGCAGGAGCCGCCGGGGCCGAGGCCGGTGCCAGGCCCACCGGCGGACGCGGCAGGTGACGGCGGCGGCTGCGCTGGCCGAGGCCGCGCGCCTTCGCCATCAGTTCGGCGCGGAACTCTTCCGCCGCCGTCACGCCGCGGGTGGCGTCCGGCTTGGGAATGTAGTCGGCCGCACCGAGCGTGAGGGCGCGCAGGCTGACCTCGGCGCCACGCCGCGTCAGCGAGGACGCGACGAGCACGGCGGTGCCGGGCTTGCGCTCCAGCAGCAGCGGCAGGGCGGTGAGACCGTCCATGTCGGGCATTTCGAGATCGAGGATGATCACGTCGGGCTGAGCGCGTTGCACGTCATCGGCCGCGCGGCGGCCATTGGCATGGGACGCGACGACGTGGAATTCGCCGGTCTCGCCGAACCAGTTCGACAGCACGCCGCGCATGAACACGGAATCGTCGACGATCATCACCTTGATGGGAGGCGCCTGAGAAGAGGCGGCAGTGCTGGAGGCTGGCGTCATGGTCATGTCTCGCTCTTCTCCAGCAAGCCCACTTCTTCGAGCTTTTCGCGCAGGATGTCTTCGTCGAAGGGTTTCATGATGTATTCGTCCGCGCCGCTCGACAGAGCGCGGGCGATGTGGCCCATGTCGTTCATGCTGGTGCAGAACACCACCTTCGGAGCGGTGCCGTCGGTCTGCCCGCGCAGCTTCTCGAGAAATTCGAGACCGGTGACCTGCGGCATGTTCCAATCGAGCAGGATGCCGTCCGGCATGGAGCGGCTGCAGCGTTCAAGCGCCCGCTGCCCGTCCTCAGCCTCGTCGACATCGAAAGCCCAGCTCTCGAGCATCCGGCGGGCAATCTTCCGCACGAGGGCGGAATCGTCCACGACAAGAAAAGTCTTCATGGCGGCGTTCCCCGACGGCTCCATCACGCGGCCACGCGCGCGCTGCTGCCGACGGTGGCCAGCACCCGTTCGACATCGAGCAGGACCAGCAACTCGCCCTCCAGGCGATGCACGCCCTCGGAGAACTGGATCCAGTCCTCCTCGAGATTGGGCGGGTTGCTCTCATGCGTGCTGTCATCGAGCAGGAGCACGTCGCCGACGCCATCGATCAGCAGGGCGAAGGCCTCGCCGGTGCGTTCGATGCCGACGGCCATCCGCGCGACGCTGCTGTCGGACAGGCCGAGCAGGCGGCGCATGTCGATCATCGTGACGATGCGCCCGCGCAGGTTCAGCACCCCATCGATCTCGCGCGGGGCGAGCGGCACGGGTGTGATGCAGTCCGGCACGAAGACTTCGTTGACCGATGAGATCGGCACCCCGAAAAGCTGGCCGCCGATACGGATTGTGACAAACTGGCGGGCGTCGGTGAGCCCTTCCACGCTAGCGGTCGCGTTGCTCATGCCGCCTTCTCCTCATCTTCGTGAACCGCGAATTCGCGCAGCGCGGCGATCAGGCCCGTGCGATCGAACTTGGCGACGTAATCGGTGAACCCGGCGACACGGCCGCGTTCGATGGATTCCGGATTGCGCCCGGCCGCCATGGCGATGATCGGGAGGCTTTCCATGTGCAGTTCGCCGCGCACGCGCTCGGCGAAGCAGAAGCCGTCGACGCCGGGCATGTCGACCTCGCTGACCACCGCGTCGAAGCGGAGATCGCCCGACAGCTTCTCCAGCGCCTCATTGGCCGAGGCGCAGGCCGTCACCGAGTAACCATTGCCCTTGAGCACCGGCTCGAGCATCGCGCGGTGGAAGGCATTGCCATCCACCAGCAGAAGGCGCCCGGCCCGCTCATTGGCGGCGCGGGTGAGCGGAATGTCGAAGGACTCGCCAAAGGCCTCCTGCATGAAGTAGGCGACGTCGAGAACCTCGGTGGCGATGTCGTTGATGATCGCCCCGCCCATCACCTCAGGCGCCGCGGAGGACAGCTTGAGGTCGAACTCGGTCTCGACGATATCGACGATCTCGTCGACCACCAGGCCCATGGTCCGCTGGCCTTCCGAGAAGATGAGCAGCGGCTGCTTGCCGGTCGTCTTCCGCTCCACCTGGTCATTGGCATAGACGATCGGGATCAGCGTGCCGCGATACTGCGCCACGCTGCGGTCGGAGACGATCTCGACCTGCGAGGCTTCGAGTTCTTCAAGCCGCGTGACGAGAGCCAGCGGCACCGCCTTCATGCCCTGCGGGCCGGCGCGGCACAGCAGCAGCGAGGTCGCGTCGGAATCCGCCTCGGACGCCGCCTTCTGCTGGTCGGCCACCGCGTCCGCCGCCTTGTCGGCGCGGTTGGCGGCAAGATCGGCAAGACCGTTCGGATCGATGATCATGATCACGCGCCCGTCACCCAGAATGGTGCTGCCGGAGACTAGCGACACGCTGCGCAGAACCGTCGACAACGGCTTCACGACGATTTCCTCGGTGTGCAGCACGCTGTCCACGACCACGCCGAAGCGGTGGCTGCCGACCTGCATCACGACGATCAGCTCGCCTTCGGGCCGCTCGCCCCAGTGGCACGACAGGTTCATCACCGTGCCGAGATCGACGATCGGCAGCAGCCGGTCGCGCAGGCGCAGCACATGGGCGTGCTTGATGAAGCTGAGCGAATGCTCGCTGTCGGCGCGCACCCGCACCAGCTCGACCACGGAGGTCTGCGGCAGGGCGAAGCGTTCGCCGGTGCTTTCCACGATCAGCGCCGGCACGATGGCCAGGGTGAGCGGGATCTTGATGATGAAGGTGGTGCCCTCGCCGCGCTTGGAGCGCACGTCGATGGTGCCACCGATGGATTCGATGTTGCAGCGCACGACATCCATGCCGACGCCACGGCCGGACACGCTGGTCACCGCCGCCGCCGTCGAGAAGCCGGCGTGGAAGATGTAGCGGAAGGCCTGCGCATCGGTCATGCGGGCCGCATCGGCCTCCGAGCACAGGCCGTTTTCCACGGCCTTCACCTTGATCCGCTCGACATCGAGGCCACGGCCGTCATCGGAGATTTCAAGGATGACGTGGCCACCCTCGTGATAGGCGGAGAGGCGGATCGTGCCCTTGTCCGGCTTGCCGGCAGCGCGGCGCGCGGCAGGCATTTCCAGACCATGATCGGCCGAGTTGCGGACCATGTGGGTGAGCGGATCCTTGATCTGGTCAAGCACCTGCCGGTCGAGGTCGGTCTCGGCACCGTGCTGTTCCAGCTCGATCTGCTTGCCCAGATCCTGGGCCAGATCGCGCACGATGCGCGGCAGCTTTTGCCAGGCATTGCCGATCGGCTGCATGCGGGTGCGCATCACCGCTTCCTGCAATTCGCCGGTCACGGTTGAGAGGCGCTGCAGCGGGCTCTTGTACTCGCTGTCCTCATTGCGCCGGCTGATTTCCATCAGCTGGTTGCGGGTGAGGACCAGCTCGGACACCATGGTCATCAGGTGTTCGAGCACGGAGACGTTGACGCGGATCGTCTGGTTCGCGACCGACGTGCTGTCGTTGCCGGTCGAGGCCGGCGGCGCGTCGGCCGTCGCCTTGGCGGCAGGCGCGGCGGCGGGGGCGGCCACGGCAGCCGCCACCGGCGCAGCGACGGGAGCGGCGGCCGGCTTCGCGGCCGGAGCTTTGACCTCGACCGCCGTCTCACGGAACATGCGCTCAAGCTCGTCGAGCGGAACCTCGCCCGGCAGCGTCTCGCGCTCCTGCACGATCAGCGGCTTGTCGGCCACGGGCGGCGGCGGCGGGGCGTCCGCCACCACGTCGGTGCGGGCCACCTCGGCCTCGAGTTCGGAAATCAGGTCCTCATCCGAGCCGGCCGGCTCGATGCCGTCCGCGTGCTCGATCTCGGTCAGGATCGCCTTGATGCGGTCGACCGTGCGCAGGATCAGCCCAACGGCGCCGGTCGTGACCGGCCGGCCATTGCGGAACTCGTCCATCAGCGTTTCCGCCGCATGAGCGAGGCCGGCAAGGCGCACCAGGCCGATGAAGCCGCAGGTTCCCTTGATGGTGTGAACCAGACGGAAGATGTTGTTGAGGATATCCCGGTTGTTGGGATCGGTCTCGAACTTCACAAGCTCGACGTCGGCGACGTCAAGGCTTTCGGAAGTTTCCGTCAGGAATTCGCGGAGAAGATCGTCCATGGCTCAAACTCGAATGTGGCAATGGGGCGGCGGGGACCGCCGGCGAAGAGACGCCGGCGGCGATTGATCAGGCCGCGCGGACACGCTGGATGAAGGTGTCGACCTGGGTACGCAGGCGGCCAGCCTGCGCGGACAGATCCGCCGCGGAACGGACGATCTCGTTGGAGACACGGCCGGTATCGGCAGCAGCAGAACTCACCGTGGTGATGCTGGAAGAGACTTCCTGAGTCCCCTGCGCCGCTTGGTGCACGTTCTGGGCGATCTCGCCTGTCGCGGCACCCTGCTCGTCGATGGACGTGGCGATGGCGCCGGAGATCTCGTCGATGCGCCGGATCGTGCCGGAGATACCCTCGATCGCCTTGACGACGTCGTTGGTCGCGCCCTGCACGGCGGCGATCTGCGAGGAGATTTCGTCGGTGGCCTTAGAGGTCTGCTCGGCGAGCGTCTTCACTTCCATGGCGACCACCGCGAAGCCGCGGCCCGCCTCGCCCGCCCGCGCCGCCTCGATGGTGGCGTTGAGGGCGAGAAGGTTGGTCTGCGAGGCGATGTCGGTGATGAGGTTGACCACCTGGCCGATGCGCTGGGCGCTGGCGGCGAGGCCGCGCACCACTTCGGCGGTACCGGTCGCCTGGTCGGTCGCCTCGCCGGCGATCTTGGCGGCGGTAGAGACCTGATGGCCGATCTCACGGACCGACGCGGCCAGTTCCTCGGCCGCCGAGGCGGCGATCTGCACATTGCTGGTGGCCTGTTCGGCCGCCGCGGCAACGACGGTGGACTGGCGGCTGGTCTCGTCCGCCGAAGTGCTCATGCTCGCCGCCGACTGCTCAAGCTGGCTGACGGCCGCGGCCACCGAGCGCACGACGCCCGAAACCTCGCTGTCGAACTGCTCGGCGAGCTCGCGCATCGCGGCGCGCTTCTCGACCTCGGCCCGCTCCGCCGAGGCGGCCTGTTCCGAGCGCAGGGCCTCGGCTTCGCGGATGGTGCCGAGAAGATCGGCGGTGGAGCGCCACAGGTCGCCGATCTCGTCGGTGCCGGGATTGGCTTCCACATCGACATCGAGCTTGCCGCCCGCAACCGACTTCAGCGTCTCGCTGACGCGGCGCACTGGGCGGCTGAGGGTGAACACGCCGATGAACAGCGCCGCGCCGATGCCGATCACGAGGCCGAGGGCGGTCGTCACGATGATCATCTGGGCCGCCCAGACGCCCATGTCGGCCGCTTCCTGGCGGAGCGGTTCGAGATGCGAACGGACCTGTTCCACATGGGTGTTGAGCGAGGCCTGCAGCGCCTTGCGGTTGGCGCGGTTCGCCTCGTTGTTGCCCTGCTCGTTGGCGGCCTTCGGCCCGTCCTCGACGGCGAGGCGGGCGGTTTCCTTGCGGAAGGCGAAGAACTTGTCGAGATCGGCGGCAACCTCGGTGAGGCCGAGATCGTCCGCGTCGGAGGTGACGGCCTTGGCCTGCTTCACGGTCGCGCCGAGCTGGTCCAGCGTCTTCATCATGCCAGCCGCGAAGGGCTTGGCCTTCTCCACGCTGTCCGCCATGTAGGTGCCGCGCGCGTCCATGACCACGGCGCTGATGAGGCCGTTCATGCGCTCGGCCAGAAAGGCCCGCTGGGAGTAGCGGTCCAGCTCGTTGGCGAGCCTGTCCTCGGCGTTCAGGGCGTAGAGAGCGAGCCCACCGACGGCGAGCGTCGACAAGCCAAGCACCGCGACGATCGCGTATATTTTGCCGGTGATCTTCATCTGGCGGATTCCACTATTATCATTAGTGAGTTGCGGGTTCGGCTTTGCCGTTGGACGTCGTTTTCGGGCCGGCTTTCGGTTTGGAACCGGAGCGATCGACCAGTGCTCTGATTTCGCTCTTGTCGATATAGTTCACAGAGTCGACGAGAACTTCCTGAACAACATCGCCATTGAGTTTTTCATTGGCGCGTTTCTTGATGCTCGCCAGCATATCGGCAAGGTTGTATTTGGACAGCTTGCCGAATTCGACGCGGCCGTTCATGTAGATCTCGTCGAAGGCCGCATTGATGACAAAGACCTGCGGATCCACCGTGATCTGACGCAGCGTGCCGGCGTCGGCGGTGTAGACGAGCTTGAGCACGACATAGCCGCGCACGCCGCCGTCCAGGATCATCGGCACGTTGATCGCGTCGAGCCGGCGATATTCGAGCCCGGCGAGGTAAGGCTCGTCCTCTTGCTTGGCCGCCGTTCCCGCGACCCAATAGGCGCCGCCATAGCTCGAGAGCAGCGTCACGACGCAGACCCACAGGCCGATCAGCAGCACCTTGACCATCACGCGCCGTACCGTGTCGCAAGGGAGATCGAGTAGGTGCCGTCCGACTCCGCATCGCGCAGCGCGGTGCCGAGGATGGAGGCGACCTCCTGCGCGGCCGACAGATGCAGGCCGAGAAGTTCCTGGTTGCGCAGCAGCTTGCCGCGAAGCTGGGCGAGCCGCTCCAGCGTCGTGCCGTCAAGCGCCGCCGGCAGCGCCCGCGCGGCCCGGCTGAGTTCCAGCAGGCTGCGGCTCTTGCGCCGGGTAATCTCTTCCAGATCGATCGGCAGGCGCAGATGCAGCGCCTCGTTCTCCTGCTCGACGGCGTCCTCCAGCCGGTCAAGCAGACCGCCGAGAAGAAGCGCCGCGGCGCAGATCTGGGGTTCGTGGAAGGTCATCGCGCTCATGTGCGCACCCCGCCATTGAGGCCGGAAAGCCCGGCGGCATTGGCGGCCGCGTGAGCGGCGCCGGTGGAGGCGCTGCCGGCGATGCGCTCGGCAAGGCCGACGCCGCCGGATTTGGCGACCTCGTTGGCGATGCGCTCGGCCAGCATGGAGCGCCAGACCTGGCCGGCCGTGCCGGCGCCGAACAGCGCCGCATTGGCTTCGGGCAGGATCGAGTCGACAAAGCCCGAGAGCACCATCGCCTCGAAGCGGCGATAAGCTTCCGGGGTGGCGCCCGACGACTTCTCGGAAAGAGCGGTCGCGTTGCGCAGGGCGAGCGAGGAGGAGGCGGCGAGCGGGCTGCGGCCCTCCATCGGGATGGCGGCCGGCGCGATGGCCGGCGCGGTCTCCGAAAGAGCGTCGTCAAAGCTCAGCGCCGTGGTGGACGCGGTGGTCGGCGCCGCCGCGGAAGCCTGCCGCAGCCGGGTGGCCATGGCCTGCGACTTCTGCGGATCGGCCGCCTTGACGACGTCGAGAATTAGGTCCGAGGGAAGTTGAATGCTCATGTGCCGCACCGTCTGGAATTCGACGTTTGCAGGCTCGCAAATCAGGCTGGTGGGAAGCTTGCTTCACGCCGCAGCAGGGCACTCTCAAGCGCCTCGTCGAGCGCCTTGCGGTCGTCTTCCGCCCGGCAGGCCTCACGCGCCGAGCCGGTCGAACGCTCGGCCCGCTTCAGCCGCATCGCCTCGCGCAGGGCAATGGCCTGCTGCGCCGCGATGGCGGCCGTGAGCTGCCCGATCTCCGAATCGATCGCCTTGAGCCGACGCGAGACGAAGCCGACGACGACCGGCGCCAGGCACTCGTCATTCAGCACCTGCATCACGTCACGGCGATTGGCTTGCGCATCGGCGAGGCTGCGCTGCAGGCGGATGAGTTCGTGATCCGCGCGCTGGTTCAGGCGGCTCTGCAGCGCCTCGATCCGCTTCAGCTTGGCAAGACGTTCCTTCATCTCCACCATCTCAGCCGCCCCTCAGCCAGACGCCGAAGGCGGCGATGAACATGGCGAGCATGTCGTCGGCGATCGCATAGAGCAGCAGCAGCCCGCCCAGCGTCACAAAGGGCATGGCGATGAAGTAGACGGGGATCTGCGGCGTCAGCTTGTTGGTGAGGCCGACGGCGAAATTGACCACGACCGAATAGATCATGAACGGGCTGGCCAGCCGCAGCGCCAGCAGGAAGGTCGCGGAGAGCTGGTCCACCGCCTGGGTCAGCACGCCGCCCGCATTCATCGCCTGCGCCGGCGGGATGCGCGAATAGGAATCGACCAGCGCCTTGATGATCTCCCAGTGCTGGCCGGTGACGAAGATCAGCACCGTCGCGCTGAGGCTGAACAGCACGGTGATCTCGGGCATCTGCTCGTCTTCCACCATGATGCCGGCCGGCATGGCGAGGCCGATCGACTGGGCGGCGGCGGTCGCCATCGCCTGCAAGGCGAGCACGAAGATGCGGGCGAGCAGGCCGATGATGCCGCCGGTCGCCAGTTCGCCGGCGATGGCCAGCAGGAAGTCCGGCAGCCCGGCCCCGGCGAGCGAGCGCACGACCGCCCCCTCCAGCAGCGGCAGCAGCGCCAGCGAGACGCCCAGCGCGAGGAACAGCCGGATCTTCATCGGCAGGCGCGCGCTGGCGAAGCCCGGCATCAGCATGAAGCAGGCGCCGATGCGGCAGAAGACGAGGAAGCCGGGGACGACCAGCGCGTCCGCCTGCGACATCATGCAATGGCTCCCAGCGAGCGTATGTCCGTGCCGCGGGCGATCTCGACATGGGAGAGCACGGGGAGCGCCGGGAACATGCGCTCGATGATCATGCGCACATAGGGCCGGGCGTCGGGCGCGGTGACGAGGGCGAAGCTGCCCGCTGACTTCATCCGGTCGCGAATGGCCACCGAGGCTTCGGCGCCGAACTGCTCGACGAGGCGGGGGTCGATATCGAACTCCGCCACTTCGCCCTTGGCGTCGCGCTTCAAGCTCTCATGGAAGGTGAGATCCCACTTGCCGCCAAGGCGCAGCACGTTGAGCCGGCCGCCATCGGAAAGATCGCCGCAGATCTGCTGGGCCATGCGCATGCGCACATGCTCCACCACCTGCTCGGAGCGCCGCGCATGCGGCACGATCTCGGCGATGGCTTCGAGGATCAGATGCAGGTTGCGGATCGAGACGCGCTCGGCCAGCAGCAGCTTCAGCACCGCCTGGAGACCGGAATAGGAGATCTGCGACGGGCAGATATCCTCGATCAGCCGCTTGTACTCGGGATCGAGCCGGTCCAGCAGCGAGCGCATGTCCTTGTAGGAGAGCAGCTGCGCCAGATTGTTCGAGACCACTTCGCTGGCATGGGTCAGCATCACCGATAGCGCGTCGATGGCGGTGAAGCCCTCGCGCTTCACCTCGGCCGCATAGGCTTCGGAAATCCAAACGGCCTTCATGCCGAAAGCGGGCTCGCGCACCTCGTCGCCGGGCACATCCGGGCGCGGGCCCTCGCCCACCACCACCATGATCTCGCCGATGCGCATGTCGAAGGTGGCGACCACGGTACCGTGCATGCGGATCTGATAGGCCTTGCCGGGCACGGAAAGGGCTTCGCTGATCTTGATGTCGGGGACCACGAAACCGTAACGCTCGGCGAATTTGCGCCGCATCTTGCCGATGCGATGGGCCATCTCGCCGGGATTGCGCAGCACCACGGTCGCCAGTTGCTTGCCGACGGCGATCTCGATTTCCGCCGTCCGCAGCGTCTCCCTCACCGAATCCTTGGCGGCGGCATCGACCAGCTGCTTCTGTTCCGCCTCGACCTCTCTCTGCGCCTCCTGCTGCCGGGCGAGCAGGACAGGCACCCGGTAGCCGATGAAGGCCATGACCGCGCCGAGCCCGGCAAAGGGGAGGAAAGGCAGGCCGGGCACCAGAGCGAGGCAGAACAGCAGGCTGGCGGCGACATAGAGCGCGCGCGGATAGGCGCCGAGCTGCCCCAGCACCGCCTTGTCGGTGGAACCGCGCGTGCCGCCCTTGGAAACCAGCAGGCCGGCCGCCAGCGAGATGATCAGCGCGGGAATCTGCGAGACCAGGCCGTCGCCGACCGACAGCCGGGTGAAGATGTCCGCCGCCTCGCCGAGCGGCAGGCCGTGCCGGGTGACGCCGATGATGATGCCGCCGAAAATATTGACGGCGATGATGATGAGGCCGGCCACGGCCTCGCCGCGCACGAATTTCGAGGCGCCGTCCATCGAGCCGAAGAAGGAGCTTTCCTCCTCCAGTTCCGAGCGCCGGAGCTGGGCCTGCTTGTCGTCGATAAGGCCGGCATTGAGATCGGCGTCGATCGCCATCTGCTTGCCGGGGATGGCGTCGAGGGTGAAGCGCGCGCCGACCTCGGCGATGCGGGTGGCGCCCTTGGTGATGACGAGGAAGTTGACCGTGATCAGGATCACGAACACCACGATGCCGATGACGAAATCGCCGCCCATCACCAGTTGCGAGAAGCCGGAGATGATGTGGCCGGCCGAATGAACGCCATCCGCGCCATGGGCCAGGATGAGGCGCGTCGTGGCGATGCCGAGCGCGAGGCGCAGGAGCGTCGCGATCAGCAGCACGGTCGGGAAGGCGGAGAATTCAAGCGGCTTCTGAATCCACAGCGAGACCATCAGGATCAGCACCGACACCGCGATCGACAGCGCGAGGCCGAAATCGATCAGGAAGGGCGGGATCGGCAGAAACAGGATCGCGAGGATCGCGACGACGCCGAGCGCGAAGCCGATATCGCGGCGGGACTGGCGCTGAGGCGCGGCGGGAACGAGGCTGAGATCGGTCATGACGCATCAGAATCCGGTGCCGATGCGGCCATAGACCTCCTCGGTGAAGGCGAGGATCTGCTGGCCGACGAAAGTGGCGGTCAGCGCGGAGACGACGAGCACCGCGATGATCTTCGGGATGAAGGTGAGCGTGACTTCCTGGATCTGCGTCAGCGCCTGGAACAGGGCGATGGCGATGCCCACCGCCATGGCGGCGACCACGGCCGGCCCCGAAGCGATGATGATGGTCCAGATCGCCGATTGAACGACATCGAGCGCGTCGACCTCGTTCATCGCTCAGGACATCCGCACGCCCGAGGAGAGCGCAAGCTCGCGCCCGTCGGCCAGCGTGGCAATCGGCGCGTCGGCGGCGATGCGCACCGATGTCACCGTGCCGGAGACGAGGCCGTCGGCGCTGGTGACGGTGCGCCCGATGGCGGCATCGGCGATCTGCAGCGAGGAGGAGGTCAGCAGGGAATCCAGCTTGGCGTTCGCCGCCATGCTCTGCTCCACCTGCGAGAAAGAGGCGAGCTGGCCCATATACTGCGCCGAATCCATCGGCTCGGTCGGGTCCTGGTTCTTCATCTGGGCGATGAGGAGTTGCAGGAAGGCACTGTAATCGAGCGTCTGCGGCTTGGCCGCAGCCGAGGTCGTGGCGGTGCTGGCGGAGCTGAGCGGGTTAACCTGGGTCATCGCCCTCTCCTCACGCGGCTTTCGGCGCGTCGGCGCCGAGAATGCCCGCTTCGATCATGAACAGGCGGCGGATCGCCCGCAGCGCCTCGAACAGGCGGCCGGCCTGCACGAACTCGCCGACCTGGGCGAGCGCGGCAACCAGCGCATCATTGGTGAAGCTCGTCATCAGCCCGGCGAGCTGCCCGTTGAACACGGCCTGCGCCGCCGCGCCCTTGCGGGGCTCGATCAGCATCGTCTGCACCGCGAAATAAAGCTGGCGCATCGGCGTGGTGGTGTCCTCGACCTGCAGGACATGGCTTTCCAGCAGGAAGGCGACGTCGTTGAGCAGTTCGATGGTCACCTTGCGGTCGACGCGGATCACCGCGCCGTTGAGGAAGATACGTTCACCGGGTTTCAGCGAAATCAGCATGTCACATGCCTCACATCAGGCCGTCGCGAATGGAGCGGTTGACCTCGATGAGGCCGGAGAAATTGGTGGAACGCTCCTGGATGATCTGGTCGGCTTCCCTGATGACCCACAGCCCGATCGAGATCAGGTTGCCGCGCAGCGTTTCCGCCAGCTCGTTATGCGGGTCGGTCAGGTCGCGGATGAGGAAGCCCCAGAGCTTCTGCAGATAGAGCACCGCCTGCGCGGCCTCGGGAGAGGAAGGGCCGTTTTCCTGGGCCTTGATCAGCAGGGTGAGCGCGTGGTCGAGCGCGAGGCGTTCTTCCTCGCGTCCTTCGACACCCGAGTCGCCCAGTATTTCTGCATAGGTGAAGCGATACATGTGACGACCCTTCCGATCAAACGTAGTTCATGATGGACATCTTCAGTATTCGGGCAGTCAGCGAGTAGCTCATCTCGATCTGCGTCGAGACCATGTCGAGCCTCGTCTTGGCTTCCGCCGGATCCACCGATTCAAGCTTGTCGATGCGCCGGCTCACGGCGTCGAGACCGCGCTCCATCAGCGAATTGGCGGCCTCGATGCGGTTCTGCGAGGTGCCGAGCCGCGTGCTGATCGAGATCAGCTCGCTCGTCCCCGTGCCGGTCAGCGAGCGCGCCGTTTCCATCACCATCTGCAGCGCCGAGCCCTTGAGGTGCTCGGTCCCCAGCGCCGATACCATCGTGTATGCCATCGCAAGCTTGCGCATGGCTGGTTCATTGGCGTTGGCCGACGTCTCGATGCGCTCCAGCGCCGAGATCCCGCTGTTCAGATTGGTGCTGGAGGCGTCCGACCAGGTGGCGCTCCAGCCCGGCTCCTCGAAGAAGGCGGCGAATTCGTTGTCGATGAAGTCCTTCAGGTCGGCCGCCGGGATGGAGCCGGTCGCCGGGTCGGACGGATCGAAGCCGAAGCGGGTGTTGAACGCCACCGCGATCGCCGCGCCCGGCCCCTCGTCGAAGGCCGCGACCGGCTTCTGGCCGCTGTTCATGCCGCCGAACAGAAAGCGCCGTCCGTCGGTGAGATTGAGCGTCGAGGTCAGCGCGTCGCGAAAGCCCGCCGCCTGCTGCTGGAGAACCGAGGAGGCGCCGTCGGCCTCGGAGATGCCGGAGAGCATCTGCTGGAACTTGTCGGCCTGCACGCGCATGTCGTCGAGCGTCGCCTGGGTGCGTTCGAGCTGGGCCGACATGGCGGAGTTGCCGTCGACATAACGCTGGATCGACGCCACCTCGGCGCGCAGCCGCACGCTTTCCGCCGTACCGACGCCGAGCGAGAGGCCGAGATCGGCGCGCCGGCCGGTCGTCAGTTCCTTGCTCGCGGTGGCCAGCTCGCCCTGAAGGCGAGGCAGGGCGTTGCGCGGCGAATTCATCAGGGTCTGGGTGGAGATGAAGCTTGTGCGCATGATGTCAGTCCGCCGCCCGCAGCAGGGTGTCGAAGAGGTCGTTGATGATGGCAATCAGCTTGGACGAGGCCTGATAGCTGCGCTCCAGCTCAAGCTGGCGGGCATATTCGTCGTCCATGTTGATGCCGGTCGCGTTGGACAGCGCGTCCGAGGCGTGGGCGAGCAAGGCCGTCTCGCTCTCCGCCGTGGCCGCAACGGTCTTGCGCTCGCCCTCCAGCCAGCCGACCGAGGCGGTGCTGAAATCGGCCATGGTCGCCGAACTGCCGATCTCCGAACCGGGATCGAAGGCGCGCACCGCGGAAACGCTCGCCTGAAGCCGGCGGATTTCGTCCGCGAAGCTCGCCGCGCCGGTCGTGTTGGCGCTGTAGGCCGCGCCGTTGATGCCGCCGTCGCGCAGCAGGTTGAGCGTGCCGCCCTGCGCCGGATCGACCGCCGCATTGACCAGAATGCGGCTCGCCGCCCCGGTCGCGGTGCCCGGCAGGGCGCCGGAACCGTCGGTGAACAGGCCGGGCATGTCGGGGGCCCCGCCGCCGGTGTGATCGACCTCGGCAAAGGCGCTCATCAGCCCCTGCGCGATCTGGTCGAGCTGGGATTCGAACACCACGGCGGTGCGGTCGCGCAGCTCGGCAAGCCCGACCAGCCGGCCCGAGCGCAGCGCCATGGTGGCGCCGTCGCCGGTGACGCTGACGCCGTCGACCATCACCGACTGGCCGGCCATGCCGGCGGCGAAGACCGGGGTGGTCTCGAAGCTCACCGTGCGCGGGCGCGTCTCGAACAGGGTGGTGCCGCCATCGGTGTAGATCACCATGTCGTTGTTGCCGCGACTGATCGTCGTGACGCCCATCTCCTCGGCGATCGAGGCGAGCAGGGTGTCGCGCCGGTCCATCGCGTCAGTCACGTCGGCACCCTGGGCGGTGCCGCGCACCACCGTGGTGTTCTCGATCTCGAACTGGCCGAGCAGGTCGTTGACCCGCGCGACCGAGCGCGCCATCGACGTATCGGTGTCGGAGCGCACGGTATGGACGGCGTCGGCGGCGGTGTTGAGCGCGGTCGCCAGATACTGCGCCTTCACCACCACCTCGCTGGCGATGGCCGGCTCGTCCGGTGCGTTGGCATATTGCGCCAGCGTATCGGTGAGCGCGCCGAGCCGGGCCGCCGGCGAGGCATCCGCTTCCGGGTCGCCGACCGTGGTCTGGAGGCGCTGCAACCCGTCCAGCACCGCCTGTCGGTCGGCGGTGCGCGAGGTGGCGCTGAGCATGCGCATGTAAAGAGCGTTGTCGCTCGCCCGCGAGACGCTGACCACGGTCGCGCCGCCCTCCGCCACGGTCGTGGTGACGGCGATCTTGCGGGACGTGCCGGCCTGGCCGGCGCCCGAAATGTTGCGCGCGGTGGTCTCGATCTGCGACGCCGTGCTGAACAGCGACGATCGGGCACTGTTGAAGGCGAGCGAAAGGCTCATGACGACGTCACCGCTTCAGGTTCATGAGGACGTCGAGCAGTTCCGAACCGGTCTGGAACACCTTCGAATTGGCGGTGTAGTCGCGCTGGGCGGCGATCATCTCGGTAAGTTCGGACGCCATGTCGACCGTGGAACGTTCGGTGGCGCCGGAGATCATCGTGCCGAGCCCGCCCGCATTGGCGAAGCCGACCTGGATGGCACCGGATTCATTGGTGGTCTCGAAGACGTTGCCGGCCTTCGGGTTCAGATTGTCCGGGCTGGTCACGAAGGCCAGCGGGATCTTGTAGAGCGGGGACTTGCGCCCGTTCAGGTCGAGCGCCGAGACCACGCCGTCGGCATTGATTTCCACGCCGGAGACCGAGGACGGCGCATTGCCGTCGACCGTGGCCGAGAGCGGGGTGTAGCCGTCGGCGAGCTGGGTCATGCCGGTGAGATCAAGCGTCAGCGCCTGGCCGTTCGGCACGTTGAGCGCGAACGTCGGCGCCGAGGTCAGGTTGCCGAGATTGTCGAAGGCCAGCGTCTGCGTGGCGAGCGGGGCGGCGCCATAGGGGAAATCGCCCGTGATCGGCGCATCGGCGCGGTTGAACACCGTCATCTCCCATTCGATGGGAGCGCCGGAGGCCTTGGTCAGGAAGATGTCGAGCGTGACCTCGTTGCCGAGATTGTCGAAGGTCACGAGCGAGGACTTCTGCGAATAGGTCGAGGTCGCCGCATTGTCGGCGGGCGTATCGCCGGCCACCACCGCGTCGGACGACGGCAGGTTGGCGGCGAAAGTGCCGGTGCGGGTGGGATTGGCGGCAAGGCGCACATCCGCCACCTTCACGGCCTGCAGGCCGCCCGCGCCGTTGAGCACGACATTGGGGTCGCCCGCGGTGATGTCGTAGCCCATCAGCGTGAAGCCGCCGGCATTGACCAGATTGCCGGTCGCCGCGTCCACCGTGAAGGAACCGGCGCGGCTGAGATAGGGCGTGCCGTTCGGGTCGGAGACGAGGAAGAAGCCGTTGCCCTGAATGGCCAGATCGGTCGCCGAGGTCGTGTAGTTGAGCGCGCCCTGCTGGCTGACGACGTGGCGGATATTGGTGTTCACCGCGCCGGAATTATACTCGCCGGTGCCGCTCTGAAGCAGCAGGGTCGAGAACTCGGCGGTGGCCCGCTTGTAGCCGGCGGTGCCCGAATTGGCGATGTTGTCGGCGATGGTGCCGAGCTTGTTCGACTGCGCGGACATACCGGAAACGCCCGTGCGCATCATGCCGTAAAGGCTCATCTCATCACTCCTGACTGTACGTGCGGCATTTGAACCGCTCTGGCTTGCGCGAAACTGGCGCCTCGCGATGCGGCTGGACCGGGCCTAGCCGCGAATGGCTTGTGCGAGTTCGGCGAAAGGGTCGCCGCCGGGCGGGGCGTCGGCATATTGGCGCAGCGCGTCATAGATGCGCGGCACCAGCAGCACCGCCTGATCCAGCTCGGCATCGGTGCCGGGCGTGTAGCCGCCCATGAGGCGCAGATCCTTGGTGTCCTCGAAGCGCGCGATGAGGCCGCGCAGGCGGCGGACCAGATCGCGCTGTTCCGAGGTCCAGACCAGGTCGGCGAGGCGCGAGACCGAGCGCAGCACGTTCACCGCCGGGAAGCGGCCCTGATCGGCAATGGCGCGGTCGAGCACGATATGCCCGTCCAGCGTGCCGCGTATGGCGTCGGCGACGGGGTCATTATGGTCGTCGCCATCGACCAGCACGGAGAACACCGCCGAGATCGAGCCGGTGCCCTCGCGCCCCGGTCCCGCCCGCTCCAGCAGGCGCGGCAGGGTGCTGAACACGCTCGGCGCATAGCCGCGCGCCACCGCCGGTTCCCCGGCGGCCAGCGCCACGTCGCGCGCGGCATGGGCGTAGCGCGTCACGCTGTCGACGATCAGCAGCACGCTGTCGCCACGGTCGCGGAAATATTCGGCCACCGCGAAGCCGGCGCGCGGGGCCAGGCGGCGCATCATCGGGCTTTCGTCGCTGGTGGCGACCACCACGACCGCGCGGTGGCGATTGGGCGCGAGCGGGCCTTCGAGGAATTCGCGCACCTCGCGTCCGCGCTCGCCGACCAGCGCGACAACGACGGTGTCGAAGCCCTCGCAGCGCGCCAGCATCGACAGCAGCGTCGACTTGCCGACGCCCGAGCCGGCGAAGATGCCGATGCGCTGGCCTTCGCAGAGCGGGGTGAACAGGTCGATCACCCGCACGCCGGTGCGCAGCGGCTTGTCGATGCGCGAGCGGTTCATCGCCTCCGGCGGGTCGGCGTCGAGCGGCATGGCGAGATCGCCGAGGATGAGCGGACCGGCCCCGTCCAGCGGCTGGCCGAGCGCGTTGATGACCCGCCCCTTCCAGCTCGGATCGGGGCGGAAGGCCAGCGCCCCGCTCTTATAGGCGGTCGCGCCCATGCCGAGCGCGACGCGTTCGTCGAACGGTTTCACCGTGGCGCCGTCCGCGTCGAGCCGCACCACCTCGCCGATCACCCGCTTGCCATCCGCCTCGACGGCCACGCATTCGCCGAGCCGCAGATGGGCGGAGAGGCCGGTCACGCGGAAATGGGTCGGTGCGACCTCGCGCACGCAGCCGCTGGCACGCACCAGCGGCACTTCGGCGAGGCCCGACATCACGGCCGCTTCCAGGCGTCGCAGCGCGTTCACGTCAGGACGGTCCCAGCGCGCGGATGGCCTCGGTGGTCGTGTCCTCGCCCTGCTGCACCGCCTGCGCCGCCATCTCGAAGCTGCGCTGCACGTTGATGAGCCGCGTCATTTCGAGGATCGGATCGACATTCGAGCCTTCGACATAGCCCTGACGGATGCCGAGGCTGGTGAAATCCTGCACCACCGTCGCCGGCCGGTCGGGCACCACGGCGGAGCTGCCCTGCCGGGTCAGTTCGGCGCCGGCCGGCAGCGTGAACAGGCCGACCGTGCCGATGCGGTTGCCGGCCTGCGTCATGGCGCCGTCCGAGCCGACCGCCACCGGGCCGGCGGCGGGATCGAGGGTGATCTGCGTGCCGCCGGCATCCAGCACCGGCAGGTCATCGACCGTGCGCAGACCGCCATTGGGGCCGATATGGAAACGTCCGTCGCGGGTGTACATGGTGCCCTGCGGGCCGGCCACGGCGAACCAGGCATCGCCCTGCGGGGCGAGGTCGAGCGGGTTGCCGGTATAGACGGCATTGCCGGCTTTCAGCGAGGTATAGCTGCCGCCTTCCGAGATGAAGGCGACATCGCCCGCCCCGGCCTGCGACAGCACGGTCTCGAACTTGACCTCTTCGGCGCGGTAGCCGGGCGTGTTCATGTTGGCGATGTTGCTGGCGATGGTCGCCATGCGGCGCTCGGCCGCCATCTGCACGGAAAGCGCGACGTAAAGGCCTGACACGCCTTAGCCTCCATATCTCAGGGTAAGCAGCGACATGGCGACGCCGGAACCGACCGTGCCGTAGCCGCCGCTGTTGAACAGAGTGAGCACCGTCGAATCCGACGCCACCTGGTCGACATCCCACCGCGCGGTGAAACGCTGGATCAGGCGGTCGAGCTTGGCCGGCTCCTTGAGCGAGGCGATGTCGAGCCGCTTCTTGACCGCCGCGGCCTGCCGGTCGATGTCGGCATTGCCCATCTCGGCGGGGAAGCCATAGACGGTCTTCACCACCTTCCAGAGCGCCGGGTCCGCCATCAGCCCGAAGGCCGAGGTTATTTTCGGTGCCTCGCGCTTGAAGTAGAGGGCGAGACGCACGCCCTCATTCTCCGTGCCGGCATCCACTTCCAGCGACTGGCGCACATATTTGTCGACCACGTCCTGCCGCGCGGCGGCACGGGAGGTGGTCAGCGCGCCATAGGAATCGAAGTCGAACGCCTTGGCGAAGGCGGTGAAGCGTTCGTCGTTCAGCCGATTGGCGAAGGATTTCTCGTCGACGATGCCCTCGGTCAGCACCTTGCGCATATACGCCTTGGCGTGGCTCATCTCCTCAAGCCCGAACGCCTTCATCGCGTAGTTGAACACGCGCGTGTTCTTGATGAAGTCGTCGATCGACTTGATTTTCGGGATCGTCTCCTGAAAATACTTCGTCTCCAGCGCCACAATCGGCTCGGTCGCCTTCAGCTTCAGCGTCCGGTCGAGATTGCGGGTGAGCAGGCGATAGGAATCATAGGTCGTTGCCATGGCGCACCGTGCGTGTGTCCGGCCTACACCCTCGCCCACCAACCTTGCGCCGGGCTGGAATCGGCCGCCGGACCCCGCGCCATGACCCGACGCAGCGGGCAAAACCAGGACTTACCCTTGCGGCCGCCGCGCCTGCCAGCCTCACGCAACCTTGCCCGCCTAGACCCGGTCTCCACAACGGAGGGGTATCGCTTTGGGCATCTTGATTGGCATCATCCTGGGGTTCGCCTCGATCGCCGGCGGCTTCGTGGCCATGGGCGGACACCTTGAGGTGATCTGGCAACCCTTTGAATATGTGATCATTTTCGGCATCGCCTTTGCCACCTTCATCATCGCCAACCCGATGTCGACGATCAAGGACACCGGCAAGGCGATGGTCCAGTCCTTCTCAGGCAAGGGCCCCAAGCGCCAGGACTTCCTGCACCTGCTCGGCCTGCTCTATGCGCTGATGCGCGAGCTGCGCACCAAGCCGCGCAACGAGGTCGAGGGTCACATCGACGACCCCACCAATTCGCCGCTGTTCCAGCACTTCCCGGACATTCTGAAGGACAAGGAACTGACCGGGTTCATCTGCGACTATGCGCGCCTGATCGTCATCGGCAATGCCCGCTCGCACGAGATCGAGGGGCTGATGGAACAGGAAATCTCGACCATCAAGAAATACAAGACCAAGCCGGCCAGTGCGCTCAGCACGGTGGCCGAGGGCATGCCGGCGATCGGCATCTGCGCGGCGGTGCTCGGCATCGTCAAGGCGATGGGCGCCATCGACCAGTCGCCGGAAATCCTCGGCCACTACATCGCCTCGGCGCTGGTTGGCACGCTGATCGGCATCTACGCCTCCTACGCGATCCTCGGGCCGATGGCGCACAGCATCAAGATCATGCGCGAGAAGCAGTGCCAGCCCTACATCATCGTGAAGCAGTCGCTGATCGCCTACATGAACGGGGCGCTGCCGCAGATCGCGCTGGAGCACGGGCGCAAGACGATTTCCTCGGGCGAGCGGCCGACCATCGACGAGGTCGAGGCCGAAGCGATCACCAACGTCCCGAACCTCTCGGCCATGGCACAGGCGGCCTGAGCGATGAACATGCAGTCCGGCTCCCCCAACGGCTCCCCGACCGACATCCGCAACCTGCTGCTCGACGCGGCCGGGCTGTCGCTCGACAAGCTGCCGATGCTCAACGTCATCTTCGACCGCATGGCGACGCAATGCGCGGAAAGCCTGCGCCAGCTCGTCGCCTCGCAGGCCTATTACTCGCTCAGCGATGTCGAGAGCGGGCGCATCGGCGACGTCCTCGACAGCTATGAAGGCATGGCCGTGGTGGGCGTGTTCCACTCACCCGAATGGGACAGCCACGCCATCGTCGGCTTCGATCGCGACTTCATCTTCACCATGGTGGAAGTGCTGTTCGGGGCGGATGGCTCCGAGCCGCCGGTCGATGACGAGCGGTCCTTCTCCAATATCGAGATGCGCATCGCCCAGGCGCTGTTCGAGCAGATGGCCAAGGCCCTGCAAAGTGCCTTCTCGCTGGTCAGCAAGGCGACCTTCAAGTTCCAGCGGCACGAGACGCGCATGGATTTTGCCGTCATCGGGCGGCGCAACAATCTGGCCATCTGCGCCAAGTTCCTGCTTCAGGCGATCAATCGCGGCGGCGAGATGTTCGTGCTGATCCCGCAAGGCGCCCTCACCCCCCTGCGCCAGCAGCTCGCCAGCACCACGGCGGGCGAATCGGCGCCGAGCGATCCGGTGTGGAGCAAGCACATTCGCGGCGAGGTGCAGCGCACCGAGGTGCGGCTGCGCGCGGTGCTGGAGCAGCGCGAGATCACGCTCGGCGAGGCCGCCGCGCTGGAAGTCGGGCAGATCCTGACCCTGCAGGCGACGCCGCGCAGCCGGGTGAAGCTGGAGAGCACCGAGGAAGGCCTGTTCTGGTGCAGCCTCGGGCAAGCCGAGGGTGCGTATGTGTTGCGCATCGAAGATGCCGTCGATCAGGCCCAGGAGTTCCTCGATGATATTCTCCCCCGGTGAGGCCGTGCTGTTCGTCGCCCTCGTGGTGACCAGCGTCTGCGTGGTGCTGATGTATCGCAAGCTGGGCGCCCTCTCCGCCTATCAGCGCGATTACCGCGTGGCGCTCGACGACAGCGCCAACGCCCTGCACCACGCGCGCAACGCGATGGCGCTCTTGAACGATGACAGCCGCGAGCTGCTCATGCTGCTCTCCCACAAGATCCAGGATGCCGAAACGCTGCTCTGGCGCCTCGAACATGCGCAGAACGCGGCCCGCAACGGCAAGCCCGGCGCCGGCCCGGCCGGCAGTCCCCCTCCCGCTCCCAAGGTGAAGCCATGACCGAAACCTTCGCGCCCGAACCCATCACCGGCGGCGGCTCTGTCGAGGAGACCTTCGCCGGCCGCGGCCTCGATTCCCTGCTGCGCGTTTCCGTGACGATGCAGGTCGTGCTCGGCTCGGCCAATCTCCCGGTCGCCCAGCTCATGAAGCTCGGCCGCGGCGCCATCGTGCCGCTCGACCGCCGCGTCGGCGAGCCGGTGGATGTGGTGGTGAACGGCCGCATCCTGGCCCGCGGCGAAGTCGTCGTGGTCGATGAGGACAATTCGCGCTTCGGCGTTTCCCTGACCGAGATCGTCGGGGCCGCGGGCAACGACTCGAACCGCTGATCGGGAGCCGTAAATGGCCGTAGCTCCCACGGTGCGGGGCGTCAGCAACCGCCCCCTGCACGGCGTCGATCGTGTGGCCGCCCTGCTCATGACCATGGGCAAGCCGGCCGCGGCGCGCCTCATGAAACATTTCGAGCCGGACGAGATCCGGCTCATCACCCGCACCATCGCCGAGATGCGCCCCGTGACCACCCATCAGGTGGAAATGGCCATCGAGGAATTCGCCGCCCAGTTCGTCGCCGGCGCCAATATCGGCGGTTCGGCGAGCGATGTGGAGCGTCTGCTCGCCGGCGTGCTGCCGCCCGATCAGATCAGCGAGATCATGAACGATGTGCTGGGCGCGGCCAACCACTCGATCTGGGATCGCATCTCCGGCGTCACGGAAGGCACCATCGCGACCTATGTGATGAAGGAACATCCGCAGATCGCGGCGCTGATCCTGTCCAAGGTGAAGCCCAACTGCGCCGCCAAGGTGCTCGGCCATCTGCCGGAGGAGATGCGCAACGGCGTGATGCGCCGCATGCTCGCCTTCAAGCCGATCGTCGACGAGACCATGCGCATCATCGAGAGCACGATCCATGAGGACTTCATGGTCAATCTCGCGCGCAATGCCGGCTCCGACACCCATGCCCGCATCGCCGACATCATCAACAAGATGGAGCGCAACGACATGGAGAACGTGCTCACCAGCCTGTCCTCCACGCGCCCCAAATCGGCGGAAATCCTCAAGGGTCTGCTGTTCACCTTCGACGACATCATCAACCTGCCGCCGCGCGCGCGGACCTCGCTGTTCGACCAGGTGCCGAACGACAAGACCGTGCTGGCGCTGAAGGGAACGGACCCGGAATTCCGCGAGACCATCCTGCAATCGCTCGGCTCGCGCGTGCGCCGCATGGTCGAGCAGGAGCTGTCGACCAGCGAGCCGGCGGCCGCGCGCGACGTCGCCGAGGCGCGGCGCGTCATCACCGACCTCGCGCTGGAAATGGCGGGTCGCGGCGAAATCGAGCTGAACTCCGGCGGTGAGGAAGACGCCTATGTGCGCTAGTACTCGCCAGGTCCGAGGATGCTATGTCCGAGGATAACGACAAGGAAAGTAAAACCGAGGAAGCCAGCGAAAAGAAGATCTCCGACGCAGTGGAAAAGGGAAACATCCCCTTTTCCAAGGAAGCCACGCTGTTTGCGTCCCTCATGGGCATTCTCGTCTCGCTCAGCTTCTTCGCCGGGCCGCAGAGCGCCGCGCTGACGCAGGGACTGGCGCGCTTCATCGACAATCCCGGCGGCTTTCGCCTGACCACCAGCGAGGACGCGACGAATATCCTCTGGATGGCCTTCGACGTCGGCGCGCGCTTCCTGCTGCCCATCGTCATCGTCCTCTCGGTCGCCGGCGTGGTCGCTGCGCTGGCGCAGAACACCCCGCGCATGGTCGGCGAGCGGATCCGCCCGCAATGGTCGCGCGTCTCCCCGATGGGCGGCTGGAAGCGCCTGTTCGGGCGGCAGGGGCAGATGGAATTCCTGAAATCGCTGTTCAAGTTCGGCGCGATTTCGCTGGTCTGCGGCCTGCTGCTGTTCTCCGGCCAGGACAGCATCACCGCGGCCCTGTCGAGCGATCCGGTGCTGGTGCCCTCGATGCTGCTCGGTCTCGCCGTGCGGCTGATCTCCGCCGTGTGCGTGGCCACCATCGCGCTGGTCGGTGTCGATCTGGTCTGGTCGCGCCTGCACTGGAAGGCCGAGCTGCGCATGACCAAGCAGGAGGTGAAGGACGAGTTCAAGCAGGCCGAGGGCGACCCCATGGTCAAGGCGCGCATCCGCTCGATCGCCCAGGAGCGCGCCCGCCACCGCATGATGAACGCGGTGCCGCGCGCCTCCATCGTGCTCGCCAACCCCACCCATTACGCCATCGCGCTCTATTACGACCGGCAGAAGGGCGGCGCGCCGCTGGTGCTCGCCAAGGGCACCGACCTGATCGCGCTGAAAATCCGCTCCGTCGCCGAGAGCCACGGCATTCCCGTCGTCGAGGACCGCGCCTTGGTGCGCGCCATGTACGACGCCATCGAGGTCGACCAGTGGATTCCGGCGGAATTCTACCGGCCGATCGCCAAGATCCTCTATTTCATCTACGCACGAGGCAAGAATGCCAAAAGCTGATGGCGCTTTCCGCCTCGACAAGCAGGCCCTGCCCCCGCTCGCCCTGCTGCCCTATGAGAAACTGCTCGGCGACACGCTGCGCGGCTTTCTCAGCGAGCTGTTCTTCACCAGCGCCGGCGTGGTCATGGCCTATATCAGCCGCCGCCAGGACGAGAACATCCAGGATCTCATCGCCTCCTCGGCCGAGCTGTTTCTCAAGCCCGGCCTGCTGCATTACGGCCGCCACGCCGCCATCGAGAGCGACTGGGGCACCCCGCCCAATGTCAGCATCAGCATGGTGCTGCGCCAGGCGACGCTCACCGCCGCCTTCCGCGTGGTGTTCGACGACAGCGCCATCGGCGTGCATATCGACCGCATCGACTTCACCGGCGGCCCCGCCTCGGCCGATGACAATCTCCAGCGTTTCGCCACCGCCCTTGCCGCCGCCCGGCTCGCCGGGAACTAGGCGGGGACCGAGCGGGAGCCAGCGGCGGCCGGCCTGATAATCCTTTCCCTTTAAAGGATTATCTCAAAACTCCCCCCGCCCCGGCGGCCTGCGCCAGCCTCGTGCAAGGTTCTGTCCCTAGGGTGCTCCCATCGCAATGCGGAGCGTCTCTTGGACAAGGTCTATCTCTTCGATCTCGCCTCCCGCCATGCCGCCTGGGCCTCGGTGCGGCAGGCGACCATCGCCTCGAACATCGCCAACGCCAATACGCCCGGCTACCGGGCGGCGGAGGTCGAGCCGTTCGCGTCGGTGCTGGATCGCACCCATCTGGCGGAAGCCCGCACCAACCCCGGCCATCTCTCCCTGTCGGCGCCCGGCGCCGCCACGGTGGCGATGGACGACGCGGACAGCTGGAGCGTGTCGGAAAGCGGCAACACGGTGAGCATCGACCAGCAGATGGTCAAGGCCTCCGAGGTCAGCGGCGCCTTCAGCCTGAACACCAGTATCGTCCGCTCCTTCCACAAGATGGTGCTGGCCAGCGTGAGGAATTCCTGATGATCGATCCTCTGAAGTCGATCTCCGCGATCGCCAGCTCGGGCATGGAAGCCCAGTCGCTGCGCATGCGGGTGGCGTCCGAGAACATCGCCAATGCCCGCGCCACGGCGACGGCGCCGGGCGAGACGCCCTATGTGCGCAAGACCATTCATTTCTCCGCCCAGCCCATGCGCGAACTCGGCGTCTCCCGCGTCGCCGTGAGCCAGCTCGGCGTCGACCAGACCACGCCCTTCACCGTCGAGCACGACCCCGGCAACCCGGCCGCCGACGCGAATGGCAATGTGAAAATGCCCAACGTCAACCCGCTCGTCGAAATGGCGGATCTGCGTGAAGCCGGCCGTTCCTATTCGGCCAATCTTCAGATGATGAAGCAGGCCCGTTCCATGATTTCGATGACCATAGACCTGCTGAGGGCTGGATGATGCTCGACCCGATTGCTTCCTTCGCGCCGATCCGCACCACCGGCACCGCGGCGGCCTCCGCCGCCGGCCCGGCCTCGGCAGCGGCCCCGAGCCGCGCCGTGTCCGGCACCGATTTCGCCGATGTCTTCGCCGACGTCTCCGGCCAGGCCGTGAACGCGCTGAAGAACGCGGAGGCGACCTCCATCACCGGCATTCAGGGCAAGGCCTCGGTGCAGCACGTGGTGCAGACCATCATGGCGGCGGAGGAAAGCCTCCAGACCGCCCTCGCCGTCCGCGACAAGGTCGTCGCGGCCTATCAGGAAATCTCGCGGATGGCGATCTGAGGACACTGACATGAGAGCACTGGCCATCGCCGCCACCGGCATGAGCGCGCAGCAGACCAATGTGGAAGTGATCGCGAACAACATCGCGAACATCAACACCACCGGCTTCAAGCGCGCGCGCGCCGAATTCTCCGATCTGCTCTATCAGGCCGAGCGCGCCGGGGGCGTTCCCAATGTGGATGGCGGACTGCCCATCCCGGACGGGGCGCTGGTCGGCCTCGGCGTGCGCACCGTCGGCGTGCGCAACCTGCACATGCAGGGCCCGCTGACCCAGACCGGCAACCCGCTCGACCTCGCCATCAATGGCCGTGGCTGGTTCCAGATCACCAGCCCGACCGGCGAGACGGTCTATACGCGCGCCGGCTCCTTCAACAAGGGACCGGAAGGCCAGCTCGTCACCAATGACGGCTATGTCGTCGAGCCGGCCATCAACTTCCCGGCCGACACGGTGGAAATCGTCATCAACGAGACCGGGCAGGTCTACGCCAAGACCGCCGGACAGGCCGCGCCGCAGATGCTCGGCCAGCTCAACCTCGCCAATTTCGCCAATGATGGCGGGCTGGAGCCGATCGGCAACAATCTCTATCGCGAGACCGATGCCTCCGGCACCGCGACCATGGGCGTCGCCGCCGATACCGGCTTCGGCAAGATGCATCAGGGCTATCTGGAATCCTCCAACGTGGATCCGGTCAAGGAGATCACCGAGCTGATCTCCGCCCAGCGCGCCTATGAGATGAATTCCAAGGTAATCCAGGCCGCCGACGAAATGGCCGCCACCGTCTCCAAGGGCATCCGCTAGAGCTTTTTCGGTGAGCTCCGGTTCATCGAAAAAGCTCTAGCTTATTGTTCTGACGCATTTTCTTCACGCGAACCGGAATCCGCTTCGCTCGAAAATGCTCTAGCAAGGATACGCATCATGCTTCGGCATCTGTGGGGCGCGGCGCTCGCGCTCGCCCTTTCCTGTGCGCTCGCCCAGGGATCGGCGACGGCTCAAGAGGCGACCAGGGGCGCGTTCCGCGTCGCCGGCACGTCGATCGCCGACACCCGCGCCCACGATGCCACGCTCGGCGACTGGATGGCCCCCGTGCCCGCCGGAGCCGCCCGCGCGCCGGCCGCCCGGCCCGCCACAGCCGCGGAAATCCATCTCCCGGTCGCCGCCGGCGCCATCGCGCCGGGCGACAAGATCACTGACGACATGCTGGTCGACCGCGCCTTCCCCTCCTCCGTCGCCAGCCAGTACCCGATCGCCATCACCCGCGCCCAGCTCGTGGGCAAGGTGGCGCGCCGCGTGCTGCTCGCCGGCAATGTCATTCCGGTCGCCGCCGTCGGCGACGCCAAGGTCGTCACGCGCGGCGTCGCCGCCGAGCTGCGCTTCGAGCAGGACGGCCTCGTCATCACCGCGCTCGGCGTGCCGCTGGATTCCGGCACGGTCGGCGCCGTGGTCCGGCTGAAGAACATCGACAGCGGCAAGGTCGTGACCGGCGTCGTGCAGGATGACGGCTCGGTGAAGGTGGGCGGCAAATGAAGCGCCCGCGGATGAACCGACTCCTCGCCACCGCCCTGCTGCTGCTCGCCGGCCTCGCCAGCGCCGGCGCGGCGACCCGCATCAAGGACGTGTCCACCGTCCAGGGCGTGCGCGACAACCAGCTTGTCGGCTACGGCCTCGTCATCGGCCTTCAGGGCACCGGCGACACGCTGCGCAACTCGCCTTTCACCGAGCAGGCCATGCAGTCCATGCTCGACCGGCTCGGCGTCAGCACGCGCGGCATCCCGCTGCGGGCGCGCAATGTCGCCGCCGTCGCCGTCACCGCCAACCTGCCGCCCTTCGCCGGTGTCGGCTCGCGCATCGACATCAACGTCGCTTCGCTGGGCGATGCCTCCTCGCTGCGCGGCGGCACGCTGATCCTCACCCCGCTCAACAGCGGCGACGGGCAGACCTATGCGGTCGCGCAGGGTCAGCTCGCCGTCACCGGCTTCTCGGCCGAGGGCGAGGCGGAGAGCATCACCCAGGGCATCCCCACCGCCGCGCGCATTCCCAATGGCGCGCTGGTCGAGCGCCCCGCGCCCGGCGTGCTGAACGAGCTGCACAGCTTCGTGCTGGAGCTGAACAATCCGGATTTCGCCACCGCCGCGCGCATCGCCGACGTGATCAATGCCCGCTTCGGCAAGATCAAGTTCGACTATGGCAAGCTCGGCGGGCCCAACAAGCCGATCGCCCAGGAGCGCGACCTGCGCAGCGTGGTGGTGCAGCGCCCGCCGCAGATCAACCCGGCCCGCTTCCTCGCCATGGTCGGCGACCTGCCGGTCGAGCCGGACGCCCCCGCCCGCGTGGTGGTGGACCAGCGTTCCGGCACGGTGGTGATCGGGCGCAACGTCAAGATTTCGACCGTCGCCATCACCCAGGGCAATCTGACGGTGCGCGTCACCGAGACGCCGGAAGTCTCCCAGCCCGCCCCCTTCTCCGACGGTGAGACGGTCGTCGTGCCGCGCACCGACATCGGCATCGAGCAGGATGGCGGCTACCTCTCCGTCGTGCGCGGCCCCGATCTGGACACCCTCGTGCAAGGTCTGAACCGTATGGGGATGAGGCCGACGGACATCATCGCTGTCCTTCAGGCGATCAAGACCTCCGGCGCGCTCCAGGCCGAGCTGGTGGTCCAGTAATCCCGGCCCGGCCCGCCTTACCCCACCCGCCAACCGCCCAGCCCCCTTCGAGGAGCCACGCCCATGACGATCGTGACCGTGCTGTCTCACCTGCTGATCTTCCTCCTGGGCGGCGGCCTTGGCCTCATGGCGGCGGCGCTGTGTTTCGCCGCCCGTCATTCCGACGGGGAAGACGACGAGTGGAACGGGCAGCCGTGGAACGGTCCGCGGGCGGTCCCGGCGCGGACGCCGGGCCTGCCCGCGCCGGCCCGCTCCTTTGCCAAGCGCGGCATCAACCTGCTGATCCTCACTGGCCTGACCGTCCACCTCACTGCACTGACGCTCCACGGCGCCGACGCCGAATCCGCGCCCGCCAAACCGGCCGCGCCGGTGCAGGCGCTTCCCGCCGCCGCGCCGGTTCCCGCCGTGCCGATGCCGTCCGGCGCCAGCAATACCGAGCAGTATTGCCAGAGCATCATCGACACCGCCCGCGACGCCCGCTTCGCCCGCCAGAAGACGGCCATCGAGGTGATGGAAAAGAACATCGAGGAGCGCATCGCCCAGCTTGAGGCCAAGCGCGCCGAATATGAGAAGTGGTTGACGCGCCGAGAGGATTTCCTGCGCAAGGCGGATGAATCGGTCATCGCCGTGATCTCGCAGATGCGCCCCGACGCCGCTGCCGCCCAGCTCACCGTGATGGCCGACGACCCGGCCGCCGCGATCCTCGCCAAGCTCAATCCGCGCGTCGCCAGCGCCATCATGAACGAAATGGACGCCACCCGCGCGGCCCGGATCACCGGCGTGATGGTCGGCATCGCCAAGCGGGCGGCCGAGGCCAAGGCCCAGGCTCCCAAATCGCCGGACGCCAAGGGGACCGAAGGCAAGCCCTCATGAAACGCCTTCTCCTGCCCCTCGCCCTGCTCGGCCTAACTGCTTGTCAGAGCAACAAATATGACAGCCTCGCCAATGGTCCGTCGCTGACACCGGTCGGCTACGGCATCCAGGCGCAGGCCGATCCGATCCCCATGTCCTACCCGCCGCCGCCGACACGCAGCTTCGCCTCGACCTGGGACAAGGGCAGCGAAAGCCTCTACCGCAGCATCCGCGCCACCAAGGTCGGCGACACGCTGAAGGTGGATATCTCGCTCGACGACAAGGCCGAGTTCGATAACGAGACCGGCCGTTCGCGCAAGTCCGCGCAGGATGCCGGGCTGGATATCGCTGCCGGCGCAGAGGGTTACGGTTGGGCGGGCGGCTATGGCTCGGCCACCGGCTCGCTCACCATGAACTCGGACACCGAGGCGAAGGGCAAGGGCTCGATCGACCGCTCGGAAAAGCTGCGGCTCGCCGTCGCCGTGGTCGTCACCGAGGTCCTGCCGAACGGCAACCTGATGATCCGCGGCTCGCAGGAGATTCTGGTGAACTACGAGGTCCGCGTGCTGACGATCGCCGGCATGGTGAACCCGCTGGACATCACCGGCGGCAACCAGATCGCCTATGACCGGATCGCCGAAGCCCGCATTTCCTACGCCGGTCGCGGCCGGCTCAACGATGTCCAGCAGCCGGCCTGGGGCCAGCGCATTTACGACCTCGTTGTTCCCTTCTGATGAACCGATAACTGGCGGGGGCCACCATGGCGCAAGCAATCAAGACAGACGGCAAGGCCGCAGGCGGCAAGGGCGGCGTGGTCGTGGCGCTCTGCGTCCTCACACTCCTCGCGGCCGCCGGCGGCGGCGGGCTCGGCATCCAGCTCGCCTCCACCGTCGAGCAGGTCGTGACGGAAAAAGCCAAGGAAAAGGAAGAGGTTGAAGCGAACAAGCCGCCGCTGCGCTATACCGATCCCGAGATGGTGATGGAAAGCCTCAAGCCCATCGTCTCCAATCTCGGGGCGCCCAGCAGCACCTTCGTGCGCATCGAGGCCTCGATCATCTTCAAGAACGGCACCCTGGCCAATCCGCAGATCGCCGCCGCGCAGATCCGCGAGGATGTGATGGCCTATCTGCGCACCCTCTCGCTCAGCCAGCTGGAAGGGCCGAGCGGCCTCATCCATCTGCGCGAGGACCTCAACGAGCGCGCCCGCATGCGCTCGGAAGGCAACGTGCAGGAACTGGTGATCGAAACGCTGGTGGTGCAATGACCCGCCGGCTGCTTCCGGCCGGGCTCGCGCTCGGCGCCGGTCTCCTGTTCGCCGTGCCGGCCCTTGCCCAGCAGACGCCGAGCCTCTCGGAACTGTTGAACGAGGCGGGCGGCGGGGCAGCCTCGGGCCGCATCGTGCAGATGATCGCCCTGCTCACCGTGCTCTCGGTGGCGCCGGGTCTGCTCATCATGGTCACGAGCTTCACGCGCTTCGTCATCGCGCTGTCCTTCCTGCGCTCGGGCCTTGGCCTGCAGTCGACGCCGGCCAATCTGGTGCTGATCTCGCTGTCGCTGTTCATGACCTTCTATGTGATGGGCCCGACCTTCGACCGGGCCTGGACGCAAGGCATACAGCCGTTGACCGCCAACGAGATTTCCGAACAGGAGGCGATCAAGCGGGTGGCCGAGCCGTTCCGCGAATTCATGCTCACCCAGGTGCGCCCCAAGGATCTCCAGACCTTCGCCGACCTCGCTGCGGCCAATGGCCAGGTGGTGGCGGCGGCGCCGGAGGAGGTGGAGCTGCGCATCCTCATCCCCGCTTTCATGATTTCGGAATTGCGGCGCGGCTTCGAGATCGGCTTCCTGATCATGCTGCCGTTCCTGATCATCGACATGATCGTGGCCACCCTCGTCATGTCGATGGGCATGATGATGATGCCGCCGGCGGTCATCGCCCTGCCCTTCAAGATTCTGTTCTTCATCCTGATTGATGGTTGGAACCTGCTGGTCGGCGGACTGGTGCGCTCCTTCTATTGACGCGTAGTCGGAGACCGATTTGGGGGTCTTCGGGAGGGCGGTTCGCGCAAGCGGGCCGCCCTTTTTCTTGGTCCCTGCAGCGGTCAAGAGGGTGCAAGCCCCGGGCAAGTATGCCGTGCGACCGTCCGTGCATGGCAGATTGACTGCTGGTCCCTCGGGTCCGGCAGGAGAGGTACCGCCCAGGTGCGGCAGCTCTCGACAAAGGCATGAAGCCGTTTCTGCCATGCCGGTTTCAGTCCGGTATGTCCCCTTGAAACCAACCATCTCCAAACAAAGGGACATTCGTCATGACCAGCCTTATGACCAACACCTCCTCGATGGTCGCCCTGCAGACCCTGCGGTCGATCAATTCGAACCTCGACCAGACCAATAACCGCGTCTCCACCGGCCTCCGCGTCAATTCGGCGGCCGACAACGCGGCCTATTGGTCGATCGCCACGACGACCCGCTCCGACAACGGTGCGCTCGGCGCGGTGAAGGACTCCCTCGGCCTCGCCAAGTCTTCCGTCGACACCGTCAACACCGGTCTCGATACGGTTCGCACGGCGCTGCAGAAGGTGAAGGAAAAGCTCATCACGGCCGCGTCCCCGGACGCCGACCGTGCCAAGCTTCAGACGGAAATTGGCAGCCTCCTCGGCGCTCTCAAGAACAACGCTGAGAGCACGGTCATTTCCGGCAGCAACTGGCTGTCGGTGGACTCGAGCGGCACCAATTACAACGCCACCAAGGCGGTGGTCGCTTCGTTCTCCCGCACCGGCGATTCGGTGCAGGTCGACACGATCGACATCGACACCAGCAAGTTCAAGCTGCTGGATGCCAACGCGACGGTTCACACTGCGGTTGACGCGGCCGTGACCACCTCGTCGGCGACCTACACCACCGCCAAGAGCACGGCGACGACCGCCTACGACACCGCCAAGACCACGGCGGACACGACCTACAACACCGACATCGCGACGGCTGATACGACCTTCGCCGGCAGTGCCATGGACGCAGCGGCTGTTGCCGCCCGTGACGCTTCCTACGCGACGGCCACCAACACTCGCGATGCTTCCTACGCGACCGCTGAGACCACGAAGAAGACGGCTCTCGACGGCGCTGTTCTGGCGCTGACCAACTCGCTGTCCGCGTCCGGTACCGACAACCTCGGTATCCTGGACAAGTCCCGCGTGTCCGCCACCGCCAACGGCACGGCGACCATCAGCTCGATCATGGACATCGACATCTCGTCGCTGACCTCGAGCCAGGACGACCTCGACAAGATCGCGAACTACACCTCGATCGTCGACGCCGCCCTGAGCGACCTGACCGACGCGTCGACGAACCTCGGTTCGACGGCGAGCCGCATCGAGTCGCAGACCAACTTCGTGCAGGCCCTTCAGGACGCCAACAACCGCGCCATCGGCGCTCTTGTTGATGCGAACATGGAAGAGGAATCGACCCGTCTGAAGGCGCTGCAGACCCAGCAGCAGCTCGCCGTTCAGTCGCTTGGTATCGCCAACTCCAGCTCGCAGAGCGTGCTCAGCCTCTTCCGCGGCTGATCCAGGGGCTTCGGCCCTCCTAGGGTTGTCTCCCGCCGTTCACGGCGCACCTGGCCACGCTCCCCCCGGAGCGTGGCCTTTCTTTTTCCCGCCCCTCCGGCGCCACGCCGCCTCCACGCAATCTCCAGGCAAGCTCGTTGCCGCAAGGTGTTTGCGGGCAGAGCGGTTTCCCCCAGCCCGGCACTGCCCTCGCGCGGTTACCCGCGCCGACCCGCGTCGGACCCACGCCCCCCGGGAATGACGCGTTTGTCGAAGCTGACGCCCCGGGCCCCCGCCCCGGGGCGTCATGCCTTCCCGTCCTGGCGACGGTCCTCGGGGGATTGGTGATGGAGCAACAAACCAGATGATCGGTCGCGAGCAGCTCGAAATGCTTTTGAGCAACCTGCGCCAGCTCGGCGCACGGCGCCTGATCGCGCTCGGTCTCATCGGCCTGACCGTCCTCGGCGCCATCGGCCTCGGCGCCTATTTTCTCAGCCGGCCGACCACCGAGACGCTCTATGCCAACCTCAACCGCGAGGACGTGACGCGGATCGGCGGCGCGCTCAAGGATTCCGGCATCGCCTTCGACGTCAATTCGGACGGCACCTCCGTGCTGGTGGCACCGGCCGACACGGCCCGCGCCCGCATGCTGCTGGCCGAGAAGGGCCTGCCGCAAAGCTCCAGCTCCGGCTACGAACTGTTCAACGACGTCAATTCGCTCGGCCTCACTTCCTTCATGCAGGAAGTCACCAAGGTCCGCGCGCTGGAAGGCGAACTCGCCCGCACCATCCAGACCATGAAGGGCGTGAAGGCCGCGCGCGTGCACATCGTGCTGCCGGACCGCGCCTCCTTCCGCCGCGAGCAGCAGCAGGCGTCCGCCTCCGTCGTCATCCGCACCGAGGATGCGGCGGACGATTCCGCCGCCGACGCCATCCGCCATCTCGTCGCCGCGGCCCTGCCCGGCATGAAGATGGATTCCGTCACGGTGCTGAACACCGAGGGCGCGGTGCTGGCCGCCGGCGACGACCCGGCCAATGCCGCCGCGGGCAAGAAGTCGGTGCTGCAGGATCAGGTCAATCGCGACACCGAGGCCAAGATCCGCCGCGCGCTCACGCCCTATCTCGGCATCGACAATTTCCAGATCAGCGTCTCCACCCGGCTCGACACCGACCGCGTGACGATGAACGAGACGACCTTCGATCCGGCCTCCAAGACCGAACGCTCCGTGCGCGTCATCAAGGAGACCGGCACCTCGCAGAACCGCTCCCAGCAGCAGCCGGCCGGCGTGCAGCAGAACATCCCCCAGCAGCAGGCGGACGGCGCTGGCGGCAACAACTCCAATGAAGAGAACAACCGGCGCGAGGAGCTGACCAATTTCGAGATTTCCTCGCGCCGCACCGAGACGGTGCGCGAGGGCTTCACGGTCGAAAACCTGTCCATCGCCATTCTGGTGAATCGGGCCCGGCTCAGCGCCACCGGCGAGGGGCAGGACGCCGTGCCGCTCGAGACGCAGATCTATGAGATCGAGCAGCTCGCTGGCGCCGCCGCCGGTTTCGACAAGGCGCGCGGCGACAAGCTGAAGGTCTCCGCCGTCGCCTTCGCCGCCGGCAATGGCGAGCTGGAGCCCGTGCCGCCGCTGAGCTGGACCGATGTGCTGATGCGCCAGGCCGGGACGCTGGTCAACGCCGCGACGATCCTCATCGTCGCCGCCCTGCTGATCTGGTTCGGCCTCCGGCCCGCCGTGCGCGCCATTGTCACGCGGCCCGAGGAGGCCGAGGCGATCGAGGCCGCCATGCTGGCCGGCCCGGCCGGCGCCATGGGTGAACTGCCCGCTCCCGAAAGCGCCGAGCGCCCGCCCGGCGTGCCCGGCATCCCCGGCGTGAGCGACCCGGTGAACCTGATCGAGGACCTCACCAGCAAGATGAACCGATCGCCGCAGAAGCGGCTGGAGCAGATCGTCGACTTCGATGAGGAGCAGGCCGCCGCCATCCTGCGGCAGTGGCTGCAGAAAGAGGCTCGCGCCTGATGCACATGCTGATCGGTCACCTCCACGATTTCACCCACAGGCTGCCGCGCCGCCCCGGCGGCGAGGCGTCGAATCCGGCCCTCGCCCTCATGGCTCCGGCCGCGCCGGTGGCGCCCTCCGCCGCGGCCGCGCGCCCGGCCGCCAATCCCGGACCGGACCTCACGGCCATCGCCGCCCAGGCCACCGCTGAAGGGCGGCTGGCGGGCGAAGCCGAGGCGCGCATCGCCTATGAGCGCCAGCGCAGCGAGGACATGGCGCGCACCGAGGAGCGTATCGCGCAGGAGCGGCTCGGCTGGGTGGAACAGGAGAGCGAGCGCCTCGCCGCCGCCATCGACTCCGGCCTCGTCTCGCTGCGGGAGGAACTCGCCGACAGCCTTGCCCGCGTCATCGGCCCGTTCCTGCTCGGCGCCGTGCGCGAGCAGGCGCTCGCCGAGATGGCCACGCTCATCAATGACACGCTGTCCGGCGGCGACGCCCCGGTCATGCGCGTCACCGGCGCGCCCGATCTGATCGAGCAGTTGCGCGGCCGGATCGACCCGCGCGCACCCGTGACCTTCGAGCCCGGCCCGGAGAGCGAAGTGGTGGTGGTCGCCGGCGCGACGACATTGGAAACCCAGATTCAAGCCTGGGCGGCGCGGCTCGGCGCCGTCGGAGAATAAGCGCAATGGCCGAGGGTGGGCACGAACTCATCATCATCAAGCGGTACGAGGAAGAGGAGCACGAGCATCATTCGAGCGCCTGGAAGGTCGCTCATGCCGACTTCATGACCGCGATGATGGCGTTCTTCCTGATCATGTGGCTGATCAACGTCACCGACAAGGATGTGCGCAAGGCGATCGCCAACTACTTCAACCCGGTCAATCTCTCGGACAGCGTCAGCGAGCGGAAGGGTCTCAACGACCCCGAGGACATCAAGGACAACGGCACCTCCGCCGATGGCGAGTCCATGTCGACGCTGAAGAACACCGTCGGCGAGGGCACCGGCGCCGGCGACGACGTGCAGCAGGGCAAGGCCGAGCGCACCCTGTTCCAGGATCCCTATGCCGTGCTGGCGCAGATCGCCTCCGAGGCTCCGCCGAACACCCCGACCTCGCCCGACGCAGCGATCGGCGACATCGCCCCCACCGGCGCGGGAAGCGGCGAGCAGCATCGCGACCCGTTTGATCCGGTCTACTGGCAGATGAATTCCGCGCCGAAGGCGCGAAAGATCGCCAACGCCAACGGCATGTCCGAGCAGCAGGGCACGAAGCCCGATGCCAGCGGGCCGCCCAGCGGCGAAGCGGCCGATCCGGCCGAGGCGATCGCCGATCCGCAGGTCGGACCGGACGAGGCCGCGACGATGGGCGGCGCCACCGCTCTCACCTCCCCTGCGCAGGAGACCTCCACCCCCGGCCTCGCGCCCAAGGCTTCCGGTCCCAAGCCCGACGCCACCGGCGCCCAGCCGGCCGGCGCGAGCAAGGTCGATACGCTTGGCACGCTGGAGCAGCAGGTCCGGGCCGACATCACCGAGGCCATGGGACAGGCGGTTGGCCCTCAAGTGGAGGTTCGCCGCACCAGGGACGGCGTGGTCATCAGCCTCACCGACGACATCGACTTCAGCATGTTCCCCGTCGGCTCGGCCGTGCCCGACGCCAAGCTGGTCAATGCCATGGCGAAGATCGCCAAGACGATTTCCGCCCGGTCCGGCGAGGTCGTCATTCGCGGGCATACCGACGGGCGCCCCTTCCGCTCGTCCAATTACGACAACTGGCAGCTCTCCAGCGCCCGCGCCAACATCGCCCACTACATGCTGGTGCGCGGCGGGCTCGACGAGAAGCGCATCGGCAAGATCGAGGGTTTTGCCGACCGCAGCCTGAAGAACAAGGCGGACCCGAACGCACCGGAAAACCGCCGCATCGAAATCGTTCTGCGGGAGCCCACGCCATGAATCTCGCCATCAGCCATGTCGTCAGCCACGTCATGCGCGCCGTCACCCGCCATGTCATTCGCCATGTCATCCGACCGGCCGCCCTGCTGACCCTTGCCCTGCTGTCACCCGCCGCCTTTGCCGAAGACGACCCCTGGGCGGATATGCGGGCACTCGAATCCTCCGCCTCGCCTTCGCCGGTGGTGTCGACGCAGCCGCGCCGGCCCCGCCCGCTGCCGGCCACGGCGCCGCTGCCGCCGGTCCGCCCCCTGCCCTATGACGACGCCGGACAGCCGGCGACCCTGGTCCCGACCGTCGCCGAGACCGCCCCGGAGGCGGAAGCGGAGACCGATCGCGAAGCCGCGACCGATCCTGACGCGCCGCAGCCGGCCGCCCTGGTGCCACCCCCTGTCGACCTGGTTCCGCCCGCAGATCCGGCGCCGCCGGCAGAGCTGATCACCGCCATGCGCCCCGCCGCCGCCTCGTCCCTCTCATGGGAGATGATCAGCGCGCCCCTGGCGTCGCTCTTTCCCCCGGCTTTCGCCGCCGAGCTGGAGCCGAACGGTGCCGCGCTGGTCCCGGCCGATTTTCCTGCCGTGACGAACGCGCCGGCGGCGCCGCAAACCGCCCCGCAAGCCGAAGCGCAGCCCGAGGCCCAAGCGGTCTCGCCGGCAGCCAATGCCCCGCGGGAAATCACGCTCGCCATGGGAGAGGTTCCCTCCGAAGCGGCGCAGGCGGAGGCCAAAGCGACAGAAGCCGAGCCGGACAAGGTGAGCGCCGCCGCGTCCCGCGAAGCCAAATCCGACGAGGCCGAAACCGGTGACGGCAAGGCTGACGGCGACAAGGCTGACGACGGCAAGGCCGAGCCCGAGGCGGCGCCCGCCCCGCCGCTTTATCGCGAGCTACGCGAATTGCAGCGCCTTCAGGACCGGATGGCGCGGGGCGATGCCAGTGCGCTTCCCGAGCAGAACGCGCTGCTTGAAGCCATTGACGAGCAGTTCCGCAGCGCCGACCCCAGCGTCTGGAAAGACCCGAACAATGCGCGGGCGCTGGTGGTCTATGTGCTCAGCGGCGGCAATCCCAAGACGCTGCGCGCCATCCTCGCCAATGGCGCGGACCCGGCTATCGACCCGCGCCTGGTGCGCGGCGCCGTGGCCTATGTCGAAGGACGGGAATCAGACGCGATCAAGGATCTCGGCGAGATCGACGCCCGCACTCTGCCGGCAAGCCTCGCCGGACAGGTGGCGCTGGCGCAGGCGGCTCTATGGGTGCGCAGGGATCAGGCCCGCGCCGCCATTCTGCTGGATCAGGCCCGCATCCTCGCGCCCGGCACGCTGGTGGAGGAGGGCGCGCTGCGCCGGGCCATTCTGGTCGCCGCGCAGGGCAATGATCTCGTCGCCTTTGAGCGCCTGACGGCGACCTATCTCGGCCGCTTCCGCCATTCGGTCTATGCCGGCAATTTCCGCCAGCGTTTTGCCGCCGCGCTGACCCGCATGAGCTTCATCGACAATGCGGAGGAGTTTCACCGCATCGACGACGTGCTGCGCCAGATCGAGCCGGAAGGGCGCCGCGACATCCTCCTGACCGTGGCGCAGGGCGCGGTCGTTCAGGGCAAGACCGGCGCCGCGATCATGGCCGCCGACCGCGTGCTCAAGGCCGCGCCGGTCGCCAGCCTCGACGCGCAGCGCGCCACGCTTTATCGCGGCGCCGCCATGGCCGCCTCCGCCACTGACTATGAAACCGCCGCGCTCCAGCTGCGCGGCGTGAGCCACGACCGGCTCTCGCCCCCGGACGCGCAATTGCTCGACGCCGCCCTCACGGTCGTCGGCTCGATCGAGCAGGCGGCGAATGTGCCGGCGCCGGCTCCGCTCGCACAGGCCCCCTCCACTGCGGCCGCCGACGCGGCGTCGGATACCCCCGCGGCCAACCCGTCGGGCGAGGACGACAGCACAGCCATGGTCAAGGCCCGCGACCTGCTGGGCAGCACCGATCAGCTTCTCACGGAGGCGCCGCTATGATCCCTCTCATGCTCCGGCCCACCGCCAGCGGCGCGGCGCCGGACGAGCCACGCGCCCGCGGCGACAAACCGGCCGATGCCGGCGATTTCGGCGATCTGCTCAGTGCCATAGCCGAGGAAACCGGGCAGCGGCCCGGTAGCGCCCGGAACAAGGGCGATGGTTCCGCCCTGCCCGAAAGGGCGGCGGGCGAGCAGACCTCCGACTCGGCGCATGAGACCGAAGGACTGCGTCGCACGGTGGCCGCGAATGGCGAACACCGCACCTGGCAGGATCGGCTTGCCGCACTGCTTCACCCGGCGTCAGGCGAGACGCAGGAGACGGCACCGGGCTCGCTCGCGCCCGACAGCGATGTGGCGGCGGGAGCGGACGGGAACGCGGCGAAAGAGGCCGCAGACGGACCGGCAACCGAGATTCTCCCCCACCGGAACATTCGGCCGGCCGGGCGCGAGCATCCGACCGCGCCCGTTCCGCTGGATACGGCGCTGCCGCCCGAGCCGGTCGAGAGAGTGGCCGACGACACCCTTCTGACAGCCGATGAAACATATCCCGAACCGGAAGAGACCCCGGCGCCGGCCGATCCCCATTCCACCACCGGCGCCGAGATGCTGGCGGCGACCTCGCGCGCCCTACCCTCCGCCGCACCCCCCGCCCAGACACAGACCGCCGGCACGCTCGACGAGCGGGCGAGCATGGCTGGCGAAACGCCGGCGGCCCCCGACAACGCACCCGAGGCGCCGATCGCGACGCTGCCGCTGCGTATCCTGCTGCGCGAGACCCATTTCGCGCCGGTGACGCCGTTCGACGTCAGCCAGCCCTCGACCGGCCTCACCGGCCTCCCCCCCGCGCCCGCGAGCGCGGCGGCCGGGAAGGATACGGGGAGCTTCCGCCTGCCCGATCCGGCAGCTCATCCGGCATCCGAGGATAACGCCCTTCCCGCCGATCCATCGGCCGGGCGGGAGACGCGGCTGAATGATGTGGTGGTCCCGATGGCGCGCCGTGACGAGGCGCGGGCCGCAGGCCGGGATTCCAGCCTGCCCGCCTCGGGCCCACAGTTGGACACCACCCCCGCCGCCATGGCCGGCCAGGTGGCGGCGTCCGTGCCGTCGGCCCCGCTCGCCCCGACAGGCACGCCGGCCGATCAGGTCGGCGCTGCGATCCAGCGAGCCGGTGCTTTGCCGCTCGGCGGCGCGCCCGCCTTCGAGGCCTCGGCACGCGGACCCGTGCGCATTCTGGAAATCCAGCTTCATCCGGTCGAGCTTGGCGTCGTCACGGTGCGCCTGCGCAATGGGCGCAACGGGCTGGAAGTCCGGGTTCAGGCCGCCCGCGCGGAGACCGCCCAGCTTCTCGCACAGGACCGCACGGCGCTGCTCGCCAGCCTCACCGAGCAGGGCCATGTGGCCGCCGATCTCACCATTACCTCCCTCACCGCCTCGGCCGGACTCACCGGACACGATGCACGGGGCCTGCCCTCGTCCACCTGGCCCGCGCCGGATGAGGGCGATTCCGACGGCCGCCAGCAGCATTCCGGCGCGCGACGCGATGGACGACAGAATGACACCCCGGCTCAACGCGATACTGACGACGGCGCTTCTGAGTAGCCTCGCCCTGGTGACACCAGCGGCGGCTCTCGGCCCGTGCGAAGCGGCGATGCAGCGCGCCTCGGCACGCCATAACGTGCCGCTGGCGATCCTCTATGCGGTGGGGCTGACGGAAACCGGCGGCGCCGGCCATCTCAAGCCCTATGCCATGAATGCCGGCGGCAAGAGCTATATCGCCTCGAGCGCCGCCGAAGGCGTGCGCAAGCTTGAGGAATTCCGCGCCGGCGGCGTGAAGCTGGTCGATCTCGGCTGCATGCAGATCAATCATCACTGGCACGGCGAGAAATTCGCCTCGCCTTTGCAGATGTTCGATCCCGAGCGGAATGTCGACTATGCCGCCCGCTTTCTCGCGGAGCTGAAGCAGCGCCATGGCAACTGGACCATGGCGGCGGCGCGCTACAATGCCGGCCCGAACAATGACCCGGCGCAGAAGCGTTATGTCTGCGCGGTGATCCGCAACCTGGTGCGCTCGGGCTTCGGCAGCTGGACCGCCCAGTCGCAGGCCTTCTGCGGCTAATTTCACCCCCTCCCGTCATCGCACACGCCCCGCGAAGTCGCCGGCGCCGCTTGCCGCCATTGCCGTGTCGTGCCGTCTCATCATTCCGCACAAACGACAAAACCCGGCCGCGGGCGGCGCGGCCGGGTTGGTGATGTGCCGTGCCGGATCAGGCGAACAGCGAGTCGATGTCGTTCTGCGAGACGACGTTGGCCTCATCGGCCAGCGCCGGGCCGTTGAGCAGCGCCGCGTCGCCTTCGCGGCTGTCGCCGATCTCCTCGGCGATGCGGGCGATTTCCTGCTCCGCGCCCCAGATCTCGGCCATCCGCGCCATCTTCTCCTCGATGAAGATCATCAGTTGCACGACCTTGCGGATCCGCTGACCGCTAATGTCCTGGAAGTTGCACGCCTCGAAGATGCGGGTGGAATAGGCCTGGATCGCCCGGGCGGTGGCCTTCTGGGAACCTTCGAGTTCCTCGATCAGGCTCGCCGCCGCGCCGTCGATGTTCTCGGCCATCTGCAGGATGTCCTCGGTCGCGGCCTCGGTATCGGCCACCACCGCATCCAGCTCGTCCGTGGCGCGGTTGAACTGCGCGCCCTTCACATTGGTGGTCTGGATCGAGGCGAGCTCGTGCTTGGTGCTGTCGATCGCCTCGCGGATCGCCTCGATGTCGAGCCACATCGACTTGGCGGGGCCACCTTGGCTGATTTCCGAACTGCGGTTGCGGTTGAAGCGCGCAAGCGTGTCCCGAAGCGCCTGAAGCTCCTCGAAGATGCGCTCCACCTGGGTCGCGATCGGGCCCGGGGGCGCGGGGGCGGCCGGGGGCGCCGGCGCGGGGGCGGCCGCGGCCGGTTCCGGCACGCCGGAGGGACCGGCATTCATCTCGATGCGGAAGGGTCGCCGAGTGGAAGACATACTATTCTCCAAGGATGCAGTATTCATGTGAGATAATCTATAAGTCTAACGCGGCTTATCGGGAAGCACCCCCGCTTTAACCTTGCAAGCTCCGCGCAAGCATCCGGTTTCAAAAAGAAAAGCAACGGCGGGGGCAGTCCCCGCGCTTGCAACGCAGCAGCTTAAGAACGGAGCGCAGAATGGCCGTGGATTTGTCGATGCCGGTTCTTGTGGTCGACGATTACAAGACCATGGTCCGGATCATCCGAAATCTGCTGAAGCAGATCGGGTTCGAGGACGTGGACGAGGCCGCCGATGGCACGGAGGCCCTGAGCAAGCTCAAGGAGCGCCAGTACGGGCTCGTGATATCGGATTGGAACATGGAGCCGATGACCGGCTACGAGCTGCTGAAGCAGGTTCGAGACGATTCCGCGCTCAATGCCCTCCCCTTCATCATGGTGACGGCGGAAGCCAAGTCGGAAAACGTCATTGCCGCGAAGAAGGCTGGCGTTAATAACTATATCGTCAAGCCCTTCAACGCCCAGACGCTGAAAAGCAAGATCGAGACTGTTTTCGAGGGGTGATTTCAGCCCCTTAATTACTTCTGAACGACACAAAATAAAACGCCCTTCCGCCTGCGCGGGAGGGCGTTTTATTTTGCCCGGATCACTCCATTTTAGCTGTCATTCTGGTTGGGAACCAATTCCAAATTCGAAGTAACTTCGATTGAGTGGATGTATTTATCGAAATAATCATCTCTCCAACGGCGGGGCGAAAGAGATCCTTCAGATGATCTCCAACACCAGCAAATCATTCGATGGGGAGTGCCTACATGTACGTTATCGTTGATGATCGTTCGACGGTCACCGAAAGCTACGTTTCCAGCTTTTCTCGTGAAGGTTTCTCCAGCTTCGGTCTGGGCGAAGATGAGTTCAAGGGGTGGATCGAAAGCGCCTCGGACCAGGATCTGGCCGCGGTGCAGGGTTTTCTACTCGGCGATTTCGATCGCCGCCCCACCTATACGGATGTCATCCGCACCCACAGCCGGGCGCCCATTCTCGCCCTGAGCGACCAGAAGTGCCTGTCGCAGACGCTGGAGCTGTTCACCGCCGGCATTGACGACGTGGTGCGCAAGCCCGTCCATGTCCGCGAGATCGTCGCCCGCACCGACGCCATCTGGCGCCGCGCCAATGCGGTGACGGAAGCCACCACGCCGAGCACGGGCCGGCTGAAGGTGTTCTTCGACGGTCGCGATGCCGAGATCGACGGCGAGCCGCTGCCGCTGCCGCGCCGCGAACGTCACATCCTGGAATATCTGGTCAAGAACTCGCGCCGCCGGGTGACCAAGACCCAGATCTTCAACACCATCTACGGCATCTTCAACGACGACGTCGATGAGAGCGTGGTCGAGGGTCACATGAGCAAGCTGCGCAAGAAGCTGCGCCTGAAGCTCGGCTACGATGTCATCGATGCCAAGCGTTATCTCGGCTACCAGTATGTGGGCTGACACCGAAGCCGCGAGCAGCGCCCGCGGCTTCGCACCGATCAGTCCAGGGGCAGACCGAGACGATCGGCCTGTTTCTTGACGAAGGCCTCCATGCGGGAGCGGCCGAGATCCGTCAGCTCCACGATGATCCGCCGGCGATCCACGGGATCGGGCCGGCGATCCAGCAGACCGGCTTCCTTCAATTCATCGATACGCCGCAGCGCCGTCGTGGTCGGCGCGCCCGAGGCGATGCACAGGCTGGTCACCGAGATCGGCCGCCCGCCCGCCTCCGCCATGGCGAGGTCGAGAAGCATGTCCCAGGCGGGATCCGAGAACAGCCCGGATTGAAAGATCGCGTCGCGATCCGCCCGCGCGGCGACCAGCGCCTTCAGGTAATTGGGCCGGTTGACCGTCTTTGCCGGAGTCTCGCCATTTCCATTGGCGAGGGCGGCCGCAACCGCCCGCTGACTGTCCTCCACCAGCGCAAAAGCGCGGCGCACGGCATGGGCGACCTCTTCCGCCAGCACCGGCTTCTGCAGGAAATCGACGGCATTGAGCCGCAGGGCGCCCACAGCGCGGTCCAGCGAGGCGTGGCCGGTGATGATGATGGTGGCCAGGGGGCGCTTGCGCCGGAGCATGGTGAGCTTCTGCAAAAGCTCGATGCCATCAATGCGCGGCATCTGCAGATCCGTCACCACGACTTGGAGCTGCTCATTGCGCTGCACGAGGTCGATCGCCTCAACCGGAGTGTCGGCGGTCAGCGCCGGTAGTCCCAGTGCCGCCAACCCTTCGCTCAATTCGATGAGGACATCAGGGTCGTCGTCCACCAGAAGAACCCGGGGCTTCTCCTTCTGATCGTCATCCATCACGCGGCCGTCATCCCCCCGGTTTTGATGGGCAAGCGCCCATCCCCCGACTTTGCGAGTATTTCCATGATACCGCTAGCCGGCTCTTTATGGGAAATGAGAAATCCTTGGACATAATCGACGCCCAGCTTGCGCACGCGCTCAAGGTCTTCCCATGTCTCCACGCCTTCGGCGACCACCTTCAGCCCGAGCTGATGGCCCAGCCCGGAGAGCGAGGCGATGATGCGTCGCGGCTTGGCCCAGTCCCGCGCCTGGCGCAGCAGTTCCAGGTCGATCTTGATCGCGGTGACCGGCAGGCGGGCAAGCTGCATCAAGCCGCTCTGGCGCTGCCCCACATCGTCAAGCGCGAGGCCGAAGCCGGCGAGGCGTAGCCGGGCGAGCGCGGTGAGCGCGCTGGCATAATTGTGATAGATGGCGTCCTCGGTCAGCTCCAGCACCACCATGTGCGGCGGCACGCCATATTTGGCGACGATGGTGCTGATCCGCGACACCGCGTCCGTCGTGACCAGCACCTGAAGCGGCATGTTCACGCTGACCGAGCCCTCCCACCCGGCGGCGCACCAGCGGGCGCACAGGGCGGCGGCGGAATCCAGCACCTGATAGCTGAGCTCGATGATCATCTGCGGCACCTCCTCCAGCGCCGCGATGATCTGGAGAGGCGAGACCGGCCCGAAGCCATCGAGCTGATTGCCCAGCAATGCCTCGGCGCCAACGAAACTGAGATCGCCGGCGCGCGCGAGCGGCTGGAACATGACCGGCAGGGCGCGCTGCGCCAGTGCCCCGGTCACGGCCGTGCGGATGCGTGCGCGATCCGCCGCCCGCTGGCGCGGGCTTGCCGCCGGCACCGGTGGCGGCTGGCGCGCAAGGCGCAGCAGCTCACCGATCTCGATCGGCTTTTCCAGCGTACCGAGGACGGCCAGCCCGGTGAGGCGGCCGAGATCGCCCGCGGCGCGCAGCAATTCCTCGCCATTGCCGCTGATGAAGATGACGCTTGGCGGATTGGGCAGGCATGCCAGCGGCGCGAGCATGCCGAAGCCGTCGGTCGCCGGCAGAGCGAGGTCGAGCAGAAGAATGTCGGCATTGGCGAAGCTGGCGAGCGGCACCGCGCTCGGATCGCCCGCCCCTTCGACGGAGCAGCCGGCGGCCGTCAGGGCTTCGATGAGGCCCTCGCGGAAGTCGGCATCGTCATCGAGAACGAAAAATGAGGAGCTCGTCCTCAAATCAGCTCCTCCCGGCGGCCGGGAAAGTTCGGTGAGCGAGAAACTCTCCGATGTTCGCCAGCAGCACGTCGGGATCGATAGGCTTGACGTAGAGATAATCGCACATGAAATCGACGGCTCTCGCTGTATCCATGACGTGACCGGTGATGATGATCGTCATGAGCGGGCGCATCTCGGGGGGCAATTCGCGCGCGACGGAAACAACTTGCGCGCCGTCGAAATCGGATATCCGCAGATCGGTGATGAGCACGTGCGGAGCAAGACCCTTCCGCAATTTTTCAATCGCGGCCATGCCCGTGACGCACACATCGACCTTCCAACCATTGCCCTCGAAGAATTCGCCCAGCTCATGCGCGAGTTCTTCCTCGTCGTCGCAAATGAGAATGGTCCGAAGCTGACTCATCCGAGCGTTCTCATGCCGCGTCGCGGGAGACGAAGGCGATGGAAGTGGGGAGGCTGATGACGAACCGGGCGCCGTTCTCGATGTTCTCTCCGACGATGCTGCCGCCCATGTCGCGAACGACGCTGCGCGCGAGCGACAGGCCAAGACCCGTGCCTTTTTCCGTCGGTTTGGTGGTGGCGAAAGGTTCGAAAAGACGGGCGAGGATTTCGGGGGCGATGCCGCCGGCATTGTCCTGCACCTCGACACGGGCCCGATCGTCCTCGCTGCGCACCGTCACCCGCACCGCGCGGGCACGGTTGGCGGGCCCGCTCTCGAAGGCGTCATGCGCATTCACCAGGAGATTCACGATCACCTGCTCGAACATGGTCTGCTCGCCAAAGACGGCGAGTTCCGGCGGCACTTCGGCCTGAATCGACAGGCGGATATCGGCCGAGCGGAATTGTTCGGTGACGAAGCCCATCGCCATCTCGACCGCGTTGCGCAACGAGAAAAGCTGCTGCTGCTCCGTCGGCATGCGGCCATAGCGCCGTACCTGATCGGTGATGCGCTTGGCGCGATCGACCTGCGCCGATATGCGGTCGAGCTTGACCGCAACCGGCTCCCCGCCGGTCAGCGGCTCCAGCAGCCGCTTGGCATTCGCCACGGCCATCTTGATGACGGCGAGCGGCTGGTTGAGTTCATGGGCGATCGCCGTCGCCATCTCGCCGAGGGTTGCGAGCTTTGCCGCCTGCATCACCTGTAGTTCGGCATTACGCACGCGCGTGGTATCGACCAGCACCAGCAGGAGCTGCGGGCGCTGCTGCCAGAGCACCTCGCAGAACGAGCCGCGCAGGGAAACCACCTCACCATCCGGCCGCGTATAGGCCATCGACAGATAGCCCCACTGATTCCCGTTCACGGCTCTGGCGGCATCGCGCGCCCCGCGCACCAGGCGCTGCCAGCCGGGATCGTCCGCCGACGTCGAGATGAACGCCGCGGCGCTGGAATTGAAGAACGTCACGGTATCGTCGGCGGGATCGATCACCAGCATGCAGGCCGGTACCGACTGGATCACGGCCCGCAGGTTCTCTTCCATCGCCCCGAGCGCCGACTGCGCTTCCATCAACTGGTCGAGCCGGAGACGGTCGCCGCGCGCCTGCAGGAACAGCAGCAAAGCCAGCGCGGCACCGGAAATGAACAGCAGCACCAGCGGCACCACGCCGGGCGTCTGCGCCAGTTCCTTCTCGCGGCGGAACAGTTCCTGATTGTAGGCGACCGACTGCATGAGCGTGCTGTGCAGCAACTGGCCGAGCGGCTCGAGCGTCGTCTGGAGTTCCTGCAGGCGGCGGACCGTATTGCCATCCTCGGGATCGAGCGTCTCGACCTCGTCGAGCACGCGATCGACCTTGATCTCGTAATCCTGAACCTGCGGCTGGATGTCGAGCACGCCGCGCAGCAACCGGCCCTCATCGGAATTGTAGAGCAGCGGCAGCCGCGAGCGGAGGATCTCAAGGCGCATGCTCAGCGTGCGCAGCCCGTCTTCGGTCGGGATGACGGAGGTCCGGGCGAAGGCCGCTTCGGTCTTCAGCAGCTCAAGACGCGCCTGATAGGCCACCCAGCCGGAACTGCGCACGGTCGCCGTCAGGAGCGCGCCCTGCTGCGCCTGTGATACATACAATAATACCGTCGTAATAAAGAGCACGAAGGACGCAACGATGAGGCCGCCCTTCAGCAGCCATATGGTTCGCCTATTGCGTGACGAAATCAATGGACTTTACCTGCCAGACCATCCGCGCCTGGTATAATTGGTGGGCGAGGTCGGGGTCGCTGTCGATTGGATACATGACCCAGAAAGGCCCCTTCTCGCGTATACGCATCTGCCGGCCGTTGTGACGGGTCGACAGGATCGCTCCCGCCTCGGTCCAGTCGCTGGCGGGCACCGTTGCGGAATAATCGTTGAGCGCCACCACCTTGGCTTCGGACACGCGGCGGCCGGCCAGTCCCGCCAGCTCCCCGAGCGAAGGGCCCGAGAAATCCTGCAACCCCTGGGTCCATGGCGTGTGGGTATGGATCGCCGACTGCTTCAGCTTGTCGATCTGTTCCAGCGTGAGGGTCTTCTGCTCAAGAGGCGTGCCCGAGGGAGTGACCCAGCGCAACACAAGCTCATGCGCATCGGCCGGGCCGTACGCGCCCGCGCCAATCAGGAAGCCAAGCAGAAGGAACGCGGCTCGCATCCTTCCCGACATCAAACACCGACTCCGGTTGCGCCCGCATCCCAATTCCCAACTGCGGGATTTTCGCATGGCCGGCGGGCCCACAGCGTCCTGATCGCCACCAAAACGGCAGTAATCCGCAACTGACTGCTCCATTTTGGAACGAATTTTCTGCCACCTCCCTATCACCCGTCAAAGTTGTTGGATTAAACTTTGGTAGATCGCCGCTAGGGAAGGTGGCACGCGACCGCGCTGGGTGGTCATCTGCGTGCACGTCGTATCGAGGTCAGAGGGGGCTTCCCGAACACGGATTGCGATATTCGCGCCGGCCAACCCCCGGAGCGCCGAGTTTATCCCGCACAGTGCGGGATGCCGTTTTGTTCAGGTGACATGGGTATTTCGGAACCAAGCGTGGAGGAGCTGGCCTTCGAGCCGGTAGCGAGCAGCAGACGCAATGACCGTCGGCAGGCGCGTCGGCGGTTGCTTGTCGCCATACTCTTCCTGCTCGCCATTTTCGTTCCCGCCGCGGTCGCCTATGTCACGATCACACTGCACCAGCGGCACGAGCTCAACCTGTCAATGGCGGCCTCGCGCAAACTGGCGCTTGTCCTGCTGTCGAACTTCGAGCGCACCGCTGAATCGGTCGAATCCTTCCTCGATGGTTTCTACGATCTGGCCCAGCCGCAGAGCCCGGACGATGTCTATACCCGGCTCAGGGAAGCCAAGCTGCCGGCCTCGATCATCCAGGTGTCCTTCCTCGACGCCGAGGGGCACATGGTCGCCAGCAACCTCTCCCCGCCCGGCAACCGGGTCGACCTGTCCGACCGCGAACATGTGCGCGTGCACATGGATGCGGATGAGGAAACGGATAAAGGCCTTTTCCTGAGCAAACCGGTAAAAGGCCGCGTCTCCGGCACCTGGTCGATGCAGTTCACCAAGGCCATGCGCCAGGATTCGGGAGAACTGGCCGGCATCATCGCCGCCTCGTTCCAGATTTCGAACTTCATCGACTTCTATAATGAGTTGCGGCCCGATGGGCGCGGGCTTGTCGCCCTGATCGGTTTCGACGGCATCGTCCGCGCCAGCGTCTCCGACACCGGGATCGACGAAGCCCGGGCGCTCGATGTGTTCGCCGATTTCGAAGCCTTGAGCGGCAAGGAAATGGGTCCCTATGTCGGCCGGGGCGCGGATGGGGTGGAGCGCATCGGCTATTTCGTCCGCTCAAGCCGCATTCCCATCCTCGTCCTGGTCGCCGCCGACTATTGGGGCATCCTCGCCCAGTCCGCCGACTTCCAGCTCGCCGTCGCCTTCACCGCGGTGGCGCTCAGCCTCACCCTGATGGCCGTTGCCTCGCTCGCGGTTCGGCATTTCCGGCTGGAACGCGCCTATCGCGAGAAAACCATGCAGGCGACCGCGCGGCAGCGGGAGGCTCAGGTGCTCCACGCCATCAGCCAGGTGGAGGGGGTAAGCGTGCTGCTTATGGAGTCCGGGCACGTCACACCCGTGGGCAGCCCGCCGGAGGGCCCGCTTGCCCGGCTGATCGAGGAGCGCGCCTCCAGCGCGGATTTCATGAGACGCCTGCACGCCGCCGGCACCCCCTTCGCGTCGGTGGAGCACTTCTCGCGCGATGGCGAGGAATATGAGGTGCAGTTCGTCGTCACCGAACTCGATGATCCGATGACCAGCGGCAAGGGACGGAACGGCATTGGCCGCGACAGGGCGGCCGTGGTCTTCGCCGTGGACGAAACCGCCAAACGCACGGAAGAGAACAAGCTCTACCAGATGTCGAAGATGGCGGCCCTGGGCGAACTGGTGACCGGCCTCGCCCATGAGATCAACCAGCCGCTCGGTGTTATCCGCCTCGCCGCCAAGAATGCCCTGACCGGCCTGCACAACGGGCAGCCCGCGAACCACATGGAGGAAAAGCTCGACCGCATCGTCCGTCAGGTGGAGCGGATGAAGGTCATCATCGACCATATGCGCATCTTCGGCCGCAAGAGTTCGCTGGTCCCCGAGCCCTCCTCGGTGAACGCCGCCATCGAGGGGATCGTGCAGATTCTCGGCGCCGAGTTGCGGGTGGACGCCATTGACCTGTCCACGTGCGGCATCGAGCGGGACATGCAGGTGCTCTGCCGGCAGGAGCAGCTTGAGCAGGTGCTGATCAATCTCGTGCTGAACGCCCGCGACGCCATTCGCAGCCGGCGCGAGCGCGAGCCCTATTTCCAGGGCGCCATCACGATCACCGCCGGCACGCGCCCGCAATGCGGCTGCACCTGCATCACCGTCAAGGACAATGGCGGCGGCATTCCCGAAGCGGCGATCGGCAAGATCTTCCAGCCCTTCTTCACCACCAAGCCCTCCGGCAAGGGCACCGGCCTCGGCCTCTCCGTCAGTTTTGGCATCATCCGCGATCATGGCGGCGTGCTGGCGGTCGAGAACGAGGACGATGGCGCGCTCTTCACCATCCTGCTGCCGCAGACCGGCCAGAAGAACGTTGGCGCGTGCAACCATCTGGAAGCGGTGGCGGCCGGCTAGGCCCCGCTACCCGCCCCCCCCGACGCCGATACCACCACCAAAGCATGGCAATACGGGTTGCGCTGACGCTCCGCCTTACCTACTCAGGAGGGAGCAAGCCGCTCGCGAGCCCGCCGTGACCCTGGACCCCGCCGCTGGAACCGACATCACGCTCGCCCAGCGGCTGAGGCGGATGGTGCGCGTCAGCGAACTCGGTCTGGTCGCACTCGCTGCACTGATTGGCGCCCTCGCCGGACTCGTCGTCTTCGCCATGAACTGGGCGACGCAGGCCCTGCACGAGTTGATTTTCCTCATCCCGCACGACACCAACCTCTCCATCTCGCAGCTCATCCCCGCCCCGCTCGCCCTTCTCGGCCCGGCGCTCGGCGGCCTCGCCTTCGGGCTCGCCTCCTGGCTGCTGCTGCGCCGTGCCACCATCCAGCCGGTTGACCCCATCGAGGCCAATGCCGTCCATGGCGGGCGCATGTCACTGAGCGACAGCCTGGTCGTGGCGCTGCAGACCCTTGTGTCGAGCGGCGTCGGCGCCTCGGTCGGGCTGGAGGCCGGCTACACCCAGGCGGCGAGCGGCATGGCCTCGCGGATCGGGCAGATCCTGCATCTACGACGTGCCGATCTGCGGCTCCTTGTGGCCTGCGCCGCCGGCGCGGCGATCGGCGCCGCCTTTGACGCGCCGCTGATGGGTGCCTTCTACGGCTTCGAGCTGATCCTCGGCACCTATGCCATTCCCGCCTTCGTCCCAATGATGACGGCGACCTTCACGGCAAGCCTGACCCGGCACCTGCTGCAACCGCTCAGCCACCCGGCCCTGCCGCCGCTCGACATACCGGCGCTCGAACAGCTCCCGGCCGTCATCCTGCTCGGCCTGCTGGCGGCGCTGCTCGGCATCGCGGTGATGCGCGGCGTCACGCTGGTGGAGGCCGGCTTTCGCCGCTCGGGCATTCCGCTCTGGCTGCGGCCGGCCATGGCGGGCCTTGTCATCGGCGCTCTGGCGCTCTGGAATCCTGCTGTGCTCTCCGCCGGCCATGGCGCCGTCTATCATTACATCGCGGTGGACGGCACCTTGCCGATGCTCGCTTTGCTGCTGGCCGCCAAGCTCACCGCCTCCGCGGTGTCGATCGGCTCCGGCTTTCGCGGTGGCTTGTTCTTCGCCTCGCTGCTGATGGGCGTGTTTGCCGGGCGCGTCTATGCCTCCGGGCTTGATGTGCTCCTGCCCCAGCTTGGCGGCTCGCACGCCTTTTACGCGCTGATCGGCATGAGCTCGCTCGCCGTCGCCGTGGTTGGCGGGCCGATGACCATGACCTTGCTGGCGCTGGAGATGACCGGCGACCTCCAGCTCACCTTGGCCGTGCTCGCCGCCTCCGGCACCGCCTCTCTGGTGACGCGGCGCCTGTTCGGGTTTTCCTTCGCCACTTGGCGCTTCCATCTGCGCGGCGAGAACATTCGCGGCGCGCATGATGTCGGCTGGCTGCGCGAGATCACGGTGGAGAGCCTCATGCGCCGCGAGGTGCCGGAACTCGATATCGGCACGCCGATCGATGAGGCCCGCCGGCGCTACCCGCCGGGAGCCGCCAGCGATCTGGTCGTCACATCCGGGGGCCTCTATGCCGGCATGGTCCCCCCCGCCGGGCTCTACCAGGGCGAGACCGACCCGTCTCTCGGGGACCTGACCCTCGCCGCACGGCTCCGCCATCCCAACGAGAAGCTCTCGCCGCAGACAACCATCCGCGAGGCGTTGAACCTGTTCGAGAGCACCGAGGCCGAAGCCCTCGCCGTGGTCGGACCGGACGGGCGGGTGGTTGGCATTCTCAGTGAGAGCCATGCCATCAAACGCTACAGCGACGAGATGCGCGGGCGCCTCAGCGAACTTACCGGCGAGCGCATCGACTGACTCCCGCCGCGCGGGCGACAGAGGCCCAAGCACAGGGAAAGCTGACGACATCTTGATAGCCGGCACTTTTAACTTCAGCCGCGCGATGGGAACTTTGGCATTGCAGCAACAAAGCCTCGGCATCGGCGGATCGAGAGGCTGCCTGGGCTGAGCAGCCGACAGGGCCAACGCTGCCAAGGCGCGCGGCGATCAACAGCGCAACCGATCATGATCGGGCACGGCGGACTGCATCGGCAACCCGACGCATCGGTGGGAGCGATCGCCGGCGGCTACCCGTTCAGAGAGCATCTGGCACTCGTCCCGGCGCCTTTGGCGGCTCGATTTTTCGTATGAAACGCCCCGGCTTGTGTGTGCTGGTCGGGATTGTTGGGGCGTGTTGGTGGCTCGGCGGCGTGTTGGCGGCTCGGTGGGGCGGGCCTTCTGTGCGCGGGCGGTTCGGCTCGGCTGCGGGCGTCCCCGCGCGCGCCTTCTGCCCGCGCGCTGTGGGCGTCCGCGCGCTGTTCCGCCGCGCCCGCGCGCTGTCGTTCAGCAACGCAGAACGCCGCCCGGCATTTCTGCGCGGGCGGCGTTCTGTTTGTTTTGCGAAGAAGCTTTTGCTGTGTTTTGCAGGCCTGGCAGCGACCTACTCTCCCAGGTCTTAAGACATAGTACCAT
>NZ_JAHCQH010000003.1 GCF_018449475.1 Ancylobacter radicis
CCTCGTGATCCAGCACCATCCGCACCGCCCGGGCACGCACTTCAGGCGAGAACTTGTTCGTCGTCTTGCTCGTCATAGCCCCATCCTCTCAGGAGTTGGGGCCTCCGGCAAAGCCGGGGCGGTTCACGGGTGAAATTGCCGGAGCTGGCAAGCTGCTCGCTCAACGGGAAGCCGAAGGCGGCAATGTCCTCGCCCAGCTTCACGCCGCCGCGAAAGGCTGCCGTCTTCGCGCTCTCCTCCCCGGCGCTCACCAGAGCGAGATCATTCGCTTCGTCCCGCGCCATGACCTTGGCCGGTGAGGGGGTGCGATTGAGGGACACGGTGACGCTCGTGCACCCCTCCACGACATGCGCATTGGTGAGGATCGTCTTGGGAGCGACGTAAAAGCCCGTGCCTGTCGATATCTCGACGTCCTTCGGCTTGGAAGGCGCGGTGGCGGCGGCTGAGACGGCGGGCTTGCGGTCCTCCTTCGTGGGTGTCCAGACAACTTCGAGAAGCTTGGAGCCATCGGACACGAAGGAATCATCGGGAATGATGCCCTCGCCCTTGAACAGGTCCCTCATTTCCGTGACCTTCGAGCCGTCCACCGGGCCGATGACGACGGCGTATCGACCGTTAGCGAACCGGGCCACGAAGAGATTGTCGAAGGATTGCCCAGCTCCCACGTCAACCGCGAGCTTGCTCAAACGCACATGGTGCTCACGGGCCTCCAGGATCGCCTCATAGGCCTCCGGGCGGCTGGCGATGACGATGAACCGCATATCGTCCGCCGCAACGGTGCCTTGGACGGGCGATGGCGGCTGGCGGGATTGCTTCTGGCCAACCGAGGACCGGAACAGGTCCGAGATCAACACGACCAGTCGGTCGCCATGGATATCCGAGTCCGTCTTCCACACCATGGTGAAGCCAACCAGGCCTGTGCCCAGCCGTTGGAAGCGGGTATAGGCGGACACACCGCTACCGCCGGTGGAGACGACGAAGAAGTCCTCTTTCAACACTTCGTATTCCAGCCGCAGGGTACGACGCTTCAGCAGGTCACCTTTGACGGCCCGAAAGGCGGCCTCAAGGTTCGCATGGGTGGCGCTGACGAAGCTGATGAACAAGGCGTCCGATTTGGCCTCGAATTCCAGATCACCGTCATCCCTCTCCATCGTGAGATTGAGCCCCTTCGGCACCCATAGCGTGGCCGAGGCGGAAGGGTGGCGGACAGGAGCGAGCCCCCACATGCGGAGCAAGGGCGACGCCTTTTCGCGAAGAGCCCGGCGCTGCTCTGCCGTAAGGATGCCGGTTGCCGGGAAGCCCGCATCTGACTGGAAGGCCTGGATGGCTCCCATGAGCTTGGGGCCGAACGCGTCATTGGCAACAACAGGCCAGTAGCCGGTCACGGTCAGCAGCGACTGGATGTCCAGCCGCTCCTGAAGTGGCAGTGCCTTGAACGCCGCCCTAGCCTCCCCGACATCAGCGGGCCGATTAGTTGCCCCTCCGATCAAGAATGCGACGAGCATAACGCAAAGAACACGAAACATAGCCAGCCCCCCCAGCGCGGCCATTGTCCAGAGGCGGAAGCGAAAAGTCGACCATGGACGTCATAGCCACCACCGTTTTGCGCGAGGCAACGACCGTGTGGCCGTGTCAGGCGAGTGCTTCAACGCGCTATCCCGCACATGAACCTGCGATCAGGCGCCTGCCCGACCAGTCCGCACAGCTCCATTCGGCCGGTCAGACGGTCCACCTTGATGAGGCCGCCTTGGAGCCCATTGGGATAGTAGCTGAAGCGCAATTGATTGATGGCCGGCGCGATCCAGAGGAAGGCGATCAGGCCTCCGAAGGCACAAAGCCAATAGATCGGCGTGATACGAAGCTTGGAGATCATCGGGGGTCCCGTAACGTTTGCAACTGATCTGACAAACTGTTATGGGATTGAAAGGCGCCGCGCCGAAAAAGCTAATGATTTCAGTGCTTAATGCTTCGATTTAGGATTTTCAATCCTCTCTCGCAGCACCAGCCTTTGCCTTCAAGATCAGCACTTTATCGATGGATCAAGGCTTTGCGGCTGCCATTGCTGCGGGATGGCGCTGCAAATGGCATGGCGCATGGCCGCCCTTTCCGTCATCCGCCCTTCCGTCATCCCAAGACCGGCATTTTCTGGTTTCGCAAGGCGCTTCCCGACGCGCGCGCGTCGGGAAGCGGGAGATTTCCCAAAGCCTCGCCAGCCGAGACCCGGACACCGCCAAGAAACGCGCCGCGCCGCTCGATGCCGAGTGGAATGCGCGCTGTGGAATGCGCGCTTCAAGTCGCTCCAGTCAGGCGTGACTGTCCTCACCCAGAAGCACATCGTTGCGCGCCCGCCCCCGCCCCCGCCGGGCGGTTTCTGACGGGTCAGATGTTCTCGATTTTCAGCACCGGCGCGGTCTCAGTGCGGGCGCGCCGGCAGGCGTCGGCGTCCACTTTCAGGTCGATGCCATAGGTCGGGATCATCGCCTTCAGCGCCGGCAGCCAGCCATCCGGGGTCAGCTTGTCGGCAAAGCAACTCTGCAGCACTTCCATCGCGATGAAGGCGGCGGTAGAGGCGCCCGGCGAGGCGCCGAGCAGCGCCACCAGCGACTTGTCCGCCGCCGGGATCAGCTCGGTGCCGAATTCCAACGCGCCGCCCAGCCCTTCCAGCCCCGGCCCCTTGTTCGGCTTGATGACCTGCACGCGCTGGCCGGCGACCGCCTCGACCCAGTCGGCGCGGGCGGCCTGCGGGTAGAACTGGCGCAGCGTGCCGAACTGGTGCGCCGAGCTCTGCAGCACCTGGCTGATGAGATATTCGGTCAGCGCCATGTTGTTCTTGGCGACATCGAGGATGGGCAGCAGGTTGGACGGCGTGATCGACTCGGCGAGATCGGTCATCGAGCCGTGCTTGAGGAATTTCGGCGAGAAGCCGGCATAGGGTCCGAACAGCAGCGATTTCTTGCCGCCGATGATGCGGGTGTCGAGATGCGGCACCGACATGGGCGGCGAGCCGCTCGCCGCCTTGCCATAGACCTTGGCCTCATGCCGCGCGCTCACCGCCTCGACATCGCAGCGCAGCCAGATGCCGCTGACCGGGAAGCCGCCATAGCCCTTGCCCTCGGGAATGCCGGACATCTGCAACAGGTCGATGGAGGCGCCGCCCGCGCCGATGAACACGAACTTGGCCGAGACGCTCATGCGCGTGCCGTCATAGGTGTCGGCGACAGTGACGCGCCAGCGCCCATCCGCCTCGCGCTCCAGCCCCACGACCTGCCGGTTGTAATGCACCTCGAAGCCGCTCTGCGCGGTGAGCTGGGCGACCAGAAGATGGGTCAGCGAGCCGTAATCGACATCGGTACCGGTGATGATGCGCGTCGCCGCGATCGGCTCGCCGGACGCTTGGCCTTTTGGCGCGCGCCCCTCGATGATGAGCGGCGCCCATTGCGCGATCTGCGCGGGATCCTCGCTGTACTCCATGCCGTGATAGCAGTGATGCGCCGACATCTCGTTGAAGCGCGCGCGCAGGAAGGCGACATTCTCCGCGCCCCAGACGAAGCTCATATGCGGGCAGGGATGGATGAAGGCGCGCGGGTCGGGAATGGCGCTCTTGCGCACCAGATGCGCCCAGAGCTGGCGGGAAATGTCGAACTCGGTGTTGACCTCCAGCGCCTTGGAAATGTCGACGCTGCCATCGGCGCGCTGCGGCGTGTAGTTCAGCTCGCAATTGGCGGCATGGCCGGTGCCAGCATTGTTCCAGGCCTTGGAGCTCTCCTGGCCGCAATCGTCCAGCGTCTCGAACATGACGACGCTGAGCGCGGGGTCCAGCTCCTTCAGCACGGTGCCGAGCGTGGCGCTCATGATGCCCGCGCCGATGAGCACGATGTCCGGCGTGTCGGTGGTGGGGATCGGCATGATGGCGGCTCCTCTCAGGGCGCGGGCGTGGCGGGAACGAAGCCGAGATCGGTGCCGTCCTCATAGACGACATAGGCGCGGCGCCACGGATCGGTGCCGATCAGCCGCCATTTGTGGCCGGAGCCGGTGTTGTCCTGCGCCAGCAGCACGTCGCCCGGCCGGATGGTGAAGGTGGCGCCGGACTTGGTCTCGAATTCCAGCGTGCCGGACAGGGTGAGCACATAGCGCGGCACCGGGTCCTGATGCCATTCGAAGGCGCCGCCCGAGGCGGTCTCGCGGAACGAGATGTTCCGGGCGCTAGCGGCCTTGCCGATGAAATCGCCGCGCTCGCCCTCGGTCATCGCGATGCTGCCTTCCTCGAACAGCGAATTGCCGTCCGGCCCGGTCCACAGTCTCACGCATCGGATCATCGTCACTCTCCCGCTGTCTTACGCGCCCGCAAGGCCATGGCCGACCATGCCGAGGGGCTTGATGGTCTCGTCGAAAAGCGCGGCATCCACCTTGCCGGAGGCGAGCGCCGCCTCGCGCAGCGTGGTGCCGTCGGCGATCGCCTTCTCGGCGATATGGGCGGCGTTCTGGTAGCCGATGACGGGCGACAGCGCGGTCACCAGCATGACGCTGCCGGCGACATAGTCGGCGATGCGCGCGCGGTTCAGCTCCGTGCCCTCGACCGAGAATTCGCGGAACTTGCCGCAGCCATCGGCAAGGATGCGCGCCGAGTGCAGGAAATTGTTGATGATCACCGGGCGCATGGCGTTCAGCTCGAAATTGCCCTGGCTGCCGGCGATGGCGACCGCGCTGTCATTGCCCATCACCTGGATGGCGATCATCACCATCGCCTCGCACTGGGTCGGGTTCACCTTGCCCGGCATGATCGAGGAGCCCGGCTCGTTCGACGGCAGGATGAGTTCGCCCAGCCCGCAGCGCGGCCCGGAGGCGAGCCAGCGCATGTCGTTGGCGATCTTCATCAGCGCCACGGCGAGGCCGCGCAGCGCCGCATGGGCCCGCACCATGGCGTCGAGCGAGCCCTGCGCGGCGAATTTGTTCGGCGCGGTGACGAAGGGCTTGCCGGTGAGCGTGGCGATGGCGGCGGCGACCTCGGCGGAGAAGCCCGCGGGTGCGTTCAGCCCGGTGCCGACCGCCGTGCCACCGACGGCGAGTTCGTAGAGCCCCGCCCGGCTCGCGGCGATGTCGGCCATGGCGGCGCGGATCTGCCCGGCCCAGCCATGCCATTCCTGCCCGACGGTGAGCGGCACCGCGTCTTCCAGATGGGTGCGGCCGATCTTCACCACATCCATCCAGCCCTCGGCCTTGCGCTCGATGGTGGCGGCGAGCTGATCGAGCTGCGGCAGCAGCACCGCGTCGATGGCCTCGACGGCGGCGATGTGCATAGCGGTCGGAAAGGTGTCGTTGGACGACTGGCCCATATTGACGTCGTCATTCGGGCCGATCGGCTTCTGCGAGCCGAGCGTGCCGCCGAGCAGCTGGATCGCCCGGTTGGAGATCACCTCATTGACGTTCATATTCGACTGGGTGCCCGAACCGGTCTGCCAGACATAGAGCGGGTAATGATCGTCCAGCGCCCCGGCGATGGTCTCGTCGGCGGCGCGGATGATGGCGTCGCGCTTCCAGTCCGGCAGGCGGCCGGCGCGCGCATTCACCAGCGCGCAGGCTTTCTTCACCGTGCCATAGGCGTGGTAGACCGCCTTCGGCATCCGGTCGTCGCCAATGTTGAAATGGTGCAGCGACCGCTCGGTCTGCGCGCCCCAATAGCGGTCGGCCGGCACCATGACCTCGCCCATGCTGTCGAATTCGCGCCGCTGGCCGCTCGCGGCGATCCCCACGGGCAGGTCCTGAAGTGTAGGGAGATCCTGAGCGTGTGGTGCCATCTGGCGGGTCCTCATAGGCTGAAGAGAGTGCGGCGGGCCTTGTCGGTGCGGTGGAACGGGGGCGCGCACGTCTCCGGCGGCCAGCTCCCTGCCTCTGAACTGGGAGGCAGCAACGAGCTGCAATACAATAAGTATTGCTGACCTGATTTCGGAATTACACGTAAATATCTTCTATAATAATTTGTTATGTTTGACGTAAAGTAAATCGGGATCGGGCGGCACGGGGGCTCCCCGTGCGCGGAGGGGGCTTCCCGCGCGCGAACGGAAGCGGCCGCCCTGTGCGGGCGGCGCGCAAACGATCCGGTCGCGCGCCTGAAAGAGGCGTCAGGCCAGAAGCGCCGTCGCGCTCTTGAACAGCATGTAGAAGGCGACAACGAAGATCAGCGTGGCGAACACCGTCGCCAGATGGCCGTTCCGGCCGGACAGGTGCTGCGCGAGCTTCATGCCGGCGATACTGCCGAACGCGCCGCCGCCGACGAAGACGAAGGCGAGCGGCCAGTTCACCAGGCCCGACAGCGCATAGTTGAACGCCGTGGTCAGGCCGAAGGCGGTCACCGCCACCAGCGAGGTGCCGACCGCGTTGAGGATCGGCATGCCGGTGGAGCCGATGAGGCCGGGCACGATGAGGAAGCCGCCGCCAATGCCGAAGAAGCCCGAGAAGATGCCGGTCCCCAGACCGAAGCCGAGCACTTTCGGGGCCTTCTGGCGGGTACATTCCGCGCCGGGCTCCCCCGGATTGCCGCGCCCGCGCAGCATCACGACGCCGACGACGAGCATGAGCAGGGCAAACAGGAACAGCAGCTTCTCGCCGCCCACCAGCTTGCCGAGGCTCGACCCGGCGAAGGCGCCGAGGATGCCGGCGGCCGCGTACATGCCGCCGCAGCGCCATTTCACCGTGCCCGCACGGGCATGGCCGAGCAGGCCGGCCGCCGCATTCACGGCCACGGCGAAGGCGCTCGTGCCAATGGCGACATGCGGATTGCGCACGCCCACCAGATAGACCATCAGCGGCACGGCGAGGATGGATCCCCCGCCGCCCACCAGCCCGAGCGTGAAGCCCACGAGCACACCCGCGCCGGCCCCCAGCCCGTATTGCAGCGGCTCAAGCATCACGCCGCCTCGTTCACAGCCGGAACGATCGGCTTCGGGCGGCACAGCCATTCACGCCCCTTCAGCATGGCGTGCCAGTAGATCGGTGGCAGCATCCGATCCTTCAGGAACCAGGCCCGCCGTGTCGGGCGCGTGCCATCGAGCACCCAGCGCGGAAAGGTCGGCAGCAGGGCGCCGCCATAGCCGAACTCGGCGAGGACGATCTTGCCCCGCTCGACGGTAAGCGGGCAGGAGCCATAGCCATTGTAATAGGCGACCGGCGCCTGCCCCTTCAGCGCCGCCAGCACGTTGACCGCGACCACCGGGGCCTGGTTGCGCGCCGCCGCGGCCGTCTTGGCATTGGGCGTGTTGGTCGCGTCACCCAGGGCGAAGATGTCCGGGTAGCGCACATGGCGCAGTGTCGCCGGGTCGACCTCGATCCAGCCACCCGCCCCGGCCAGCGGGCTACCGGCAATCACGTCGAGCGGCTTTTGCGGGGGAACCGCATGCAGCATGTCGAAGCCGCGCTCGATGCGCTCCACCTCGCCATCCGCGCCTTTCCGCTCGAACGTGGCCATGCGGCCCGGCCCGTCGACGGCGACCAGGGTGGAGCCGAAATTGAGGTCGATGCCGTAGCGTTCCACATAGGTCATCAGGGCGGGAACATAGGCGGGCACGCCGAACAGGACGCCGCCGGCATTGTGGAACTCGACCTGCATGCCGCCCAGAATGCCGGCACTCCGCCAGATATCGCAGGACAGGTACATCGCCTTTTGCGGGGCGCCCGCGCATTTGATCGGCATGGCCGGCTGGGTGAACAAGGCCCGGCCCGGCTTCATCGTGCTGGCGAGACGGAACGTATAGGGCGCCAGATCGTACCGATAATTCGATGTCACGCCATGCGTGCCGAGCGATTCGGCGAGGCCCGGCACCGCCTCCCAGGCGAGCCGCAGGCCGGTCGCCGCGACGAGGATGCGGTAGCCGATATGGGAGCCGTCGGCGAGCGCGACCTCCTTGGCGTCCGGCAGGAAGCTCGCCGCCCCCTGCCGGATCCAGGTCACCCCGCAGGGGATGACGGACTCCATCCGGTGCCGCGTGGTCTCCGGCTGAAACACGCCGGCGCCGACCATGGTCCAGCCGGGCTGGTAGAAATGGAATTCGGCCGGCTCGACAATGGCGATGTCGAGCGTCGCGCGGCGCTTGAGCAGGCTCGCCGCCGTGGCGATGCCCGCCGCGCCGCCGCCGACGATGACGACGTCATAGGTCTTCGCCGTGCCGCCCGGCGCGGCCTTCCGCGCGGCCGTGCGGCTCAGCCGCTCGCGCTGCGCGGACAGATCGAACCCCGCCCGCTCCGCGAGGAAGAGGATTTCCTCAGGCTCACGCCGCCCGGCCTCGGCCAGCCCCCAGAGCGTTGCGGCGCGCGCGCCGCTGCGGCAATAACCAAGCACCGGCCCCTCGGCCTCGTCCAGCGCCCCGCGCATCGCGGCGATGTCGGCATCGGTAAAGGTGCCGGGGGTGATCGGGATGTGGACGAAGCGCATATCGAGCGCGGTGGCGAGACGTGCGAGCTCGCCGGCGCTGGGCTGCCCGTCCTCCTCGCCATCCGGCCGGGTACAGATGATGGTCGTGAACCCGGCCGCCTCGGCCTCGGCCACCGCGACGGCGTCGATTTGCGGCGTGGCGGAAAATTCCGGCGTGATCTGCTTGGGTGTCATGGCGCGTTTCCTCGGTTTTGTGACGCGCCTTCGCCTTGACGGTCCGGGCGGTGGCGGCCCGGAGGAGGAGGCAGACGCGGGCTTGATGGTTCAAAGCGTGTCGAGCGGCAGCTTGAGGTAGCGTTTGCCGTTCTCTTCCGGTTCGGGAAGCTGGCCGCCGCGTATGTTCACCTGCACGGAAGGCAGGATCAGCTTGGGCATGGCGAGCGTCGCATCCCGCTTGGTGCGCATCTCGACGAAGGCGTCCTCTTCCACCCCGTCGCGCACATGGATGTTGCCGGCGCGCTCGGCGGCCACGGTGGTCTCCCACACATAGGAATCACGCCCCGGCGCCTTGTAGTCGTGGCAAAGGAAGAGGCGCGTCGCGTCGGGCAGCGCGAGCAGACGGCGGATCGACTGGTAGAGTTGACGGGCATCGCCGCCGGGAAAATCGGCCCGCGCGGTGCCGAAATCGGGCATGAACAGCGTGTCGCCGGTAAACACCACGTCGCCGATCACATAGGCCATGTCCGCCGGCGTGTGACCGGGGACATGAAGCGCGATGGCCGGGATCGAGCCAATGGCGAATTCGTCGCCATCCTCGAACAGACGGTCGAATTCGGAGCCGTCGCGGGCGAATTCGGTGCCGACGTTGAAGATTTTTCCGAAGACGTTCTGGACCGTGATGATCTCGCGGCCGATGGCGAGCTTGCCGCCGAGCGTCTGCTGGATATAGGGCGCCGCCGAAAGGTGGTCGGCATGGGCATGGGTTTCCAGCAGCCAGTCGAGCGTGAGCCCCTCGGCCCGCACATAGGCGATCATCGCGTCCGCCGAGGCGGTGGAGGTCCGGCCAGAGGCCGCGTCGAAATCGAGAACACTGTCGACAATCGCGGCGCGACGGGTGGCCGGATCATGGATCACGTAGCTCGCCGTGTTCGTCGGCTCGTCGAAGAAGGCCTTGACGGCAAGCTTGTCGCGGGCCGCCTGGGCGGCATGAACCTGATGGGTGGCGTGGTCGAGCGGGTGATCCGACATGGCGTCCTCCTTGCGGGATTATCAGTTTCATAATTTATGATTTTACGTAATTGTAAATACGGATTGCATCAAGGCAACCGGAAAGGCAATCAGGAGCCCATGGCTGGCGAACACACTTCCGCGACCGAGACCGCCCTCTCCTGCGTCCGCCCGCTGCGGATGGGGGATGCGGCGCCCGTGTTCCGCGCGCGTTCCACGCGCGGGGATATCGACCTGTCCCGCTACCGGGGCCGCTGGCTGGTGTTCTTTTCGCACCCGGCCGATTTCACGCCGGTCTGCACCAGCGAGTTCATCGCCCTGGCCCGGCTGGCGCCGGAATTCGAGGCCGCGGGCTTTGCCCTGCTGGGCCTGTCGGTCGACAGCCTGTTCGCCCATGTCGCGTGGATGCGCGCCATCCGGGAGACGTTTGGCGTCGATGTGCCGTTCCCGATCATCGAGGACCCGTCAATGGTCATCGGCCGTGCCTACGGCATGATCGACGAGCGCGCGCCGGATTCCTCGGCCGTGCGGGCGAGCTATTTCATCGACCCCGACGGCATCATCCGCGCCATGAACTGGTACCCGATGACGGTCGGACGGTCGGCCGACGAGATGCTGCGGCTGGCCACGGCGCTCAAGCGCGTCGAGGCCGGAGATGCCGTCACGCCGGAAGGTTGGCGTCCCGGCGACCCCGTGCTGTCGCCGCTCGATGAGGCGACCGCCCTCGCCGAGCCGGAAAGCGACTGGTTCTGCCGGCGCATCAAGGGAGGCTGAGCATGCCGCTGACCCGCGAAGAAGCGGACCGCGCTGTCGAAAAGCTACGGATCTACAGCCAGGCACAAAGGCTGATGATCCTCTCCCATCTCCAGATGGGCGAACTGACGGTCGGCGAGATCGACGCGGCAACCGGCATTGCCCAGCCGGCGCTGAGCCAGCAGCTCGCCGAATTGCGGCGGGCCGGGCTGGTGACGACGCGGCGCGCCTCCAAGCAGGTGTTCTATCGTCTGGCGGATGTCATGGTTGCCAACTGCGTGCGCAATATCGAGGCGCAGTTCGGCGGTGCGGGCGAACCGCCCTCTCCCCTCGCGACGGCACCGGCATCGGCGCCCCCTTCACCGGCCTCCGCGCCGGCGCACGCGATTGCCGCGCCGCGCAACCGCAATGCCGCGGTGTTTGCCCGCATTCTCCTGCCCGGCGACGCCTGAGCCGGCGCCCCCCGCCCCGAGGGGGCGTCACCTCTGCCGGATGATGCGCTCGCGGCAGCGATAGCCGATGAAGCACTGGTTCTGGTCGGTGGTCTGCAGCCAGACGGGAACGGTGGTCTCGTCCTGCGAGCAGTAGCGTTGGTTGCTCACATAGCGGTCATAGATGTTCGGGCCGGTGCCGATCACCACCTGCCCTTGCTGGCGAACCATGCCGGCTGTGGCGGCGCAGCTCATGCGCAGCGAATCCGGGCGGGACTGGCCAGCGGCCGGCGCGGCGAAAGCGGCGGCGACAACGAGACCGGAAATGAGGCAGGGGATGAGACGCATGGATCACCTCACACGAACACGCCGCGATGGCATGGGCCGAACTATGCACGCCGCGCGGCCCCCCCGGCATCCGCAATCACACGGGCTTCTCGGGAATGTGACTGGGCCGGCCCTGTCGCGCTCGACACGCAATCCAGAAGCAAGCCTGCGCCCTTACGCGATGTGCACCCGCCGCGAGAGGGTGGCGGGCGGAGGTTTTCGATGCGTCTGTTTTCCCGCCGCGAGGCCCGGCTCACGCTGGACGCTCTCGACCGCTCTCTTGCCGTCATCGAATTCACGCCCGAAGGGCGGGTGATCGGCGCGAACGCTAACTTTCTGAACGTGCTCGGCTACACGCTGGCGGAGATCGTGAACCAGCCGCACGCGCTTTTCGTGCGCCCGGAAGAACGCACAAGCGCGCCATATCGCCAGTTCTGGGACGATCTGCGGCGCGGCACGTTCAAGTCCGCCGAGTTCCAGCGCGTGGCCAAGGATGGCCGCGCGGTCTTCATTCAGGCGACCTACAACCCGATCCTCGTCGGCGGCAAGGTCGTGAAGGTGATCAAGTTCGCCACCGACGTCACCCGGCAGAAGGCGATGCAGGCCGAATGCGACAGCCTTGTCGAGGCGGTCGGCAAGTCGCAGGCGATCATCCATTTCACCCCGACCGGCCAAGTGCTGGAGGCGAACGAGAATTTCCTCGCGGCGCTCGGCTACACGCTTGAGGACATCCGCGGCCGGCACCATTCGATGTTCGTCGCGCCGCAGGAGCGCGACACGCCGGCCTACCGCCAGTTCTGGACCGATCTCGGGCGAGGCGACTTCCAGGCCGGCGAGTTCTGCCGCATCGGCAAGGGCGGGCGGGAGGTCTGGATCCAGGCCTCCTACAACCCGGTCTTCGACGCGGCCGGCCACGTGACCAAAGTGGTGAAATTCGCTACCGACATCACCGCCCAGGTGATGGAGCGCCGGCGCCGCGAGGCGGTGCAGAGCTCCATCAGCGCCGATCTGGAACATATCTCGCGGGAGGTCTCCGACACCAACCGCCAGGCGGCAAGCGCCGCCGAGGCGACCAACCAGACCTCGTCCGGGGTCAACGCCGTGGCGTCGGGCGCCGAGGAACTCTCGGCTTCGGTGGAGGAGATCAGCCGGCAGGTGAACATCGCCCTCGACATCTCCCGCGCCGCCGTGACCGAGGGCGAGCGCACCAATCTGATCGTGTCCGACCTCGCCGAGGCGGCGCAGCGGATCGGCCATATCAGCGACCTCATCAGCCAGATCGCCTCGCAGACCAACCTGCTGGCGCTCAACGCCACCATCGAGGCGGCCCGCGCCGGCGAGGCGGGACGCGGCTTCTCGGTCGTGGCGACGGAGGTGAAAAGCCTCGCCAGCCAGACCGCGCAGGCGACCGGCGAGATCACCACCCAGATCGCCGCCGTGCAGAGCCGGACCAAGGAAACCGTGACGGCGCTCGCCGCCATCGGCCAGCGCATCGGCGATATCAACGAGATTTCGACCGGCATCGCCTCGGCGGTGGAGGAGCAGGCGGCGGTGGCGCGCGACATGTCGCAGAGCATGCAGGTCGCCGCCCAGGGCGTCGCGACCATCACCTGCAGCATGGCGGCCATTGCCAATTCAACCCAGCAGGTGGAGACCGCGACGCAGGAATTGCGCAAGGTCTCCCGCCAGATCGCGTGAGCCTCCGCCGCGTTTCACCGTCGACGGGGCGCCCCCGTCAGCGGATGAACTCGACCGTGTCCAGCGAGATGAGCTGGCTGCCCTGATAATTGCCGTCCTGGAGGCGGCAGAGCATGAAGCGGTCGGCCACCTCGATCGGCCCATAGGCGGTGATCAATTCGCCGCTGCGCAGCTTGATGGTCAGCGCGTGCTTGCGGTCGTCCTTGGCCACCTCCTTCAAGAGGTCGCAGATGGTCCGGTCGCTGGTGCAGATGTTCATGGTGGTCCTCCCACGGGTCCCGCCGTCTGGATCGGCTCGCACCGTCCGCGGCTATTTTGGACACCAACAGGACAGGGAACCATCCGGTTCCCTACCGACGCACGGTTGCCCCTGCGGCTCAGCCGGCGAGCCGCCGCGCCCGGCGCTTGCGCAGCACGGCGATCACCGCCAGCGCAAGGAGGATCACCGCCATGGAGAACACCGTCGTCACCGTGCCGAGCGCATAGAGCACCGGCGTCGTGACATTGGTGGTCATGCCGTAGATCTCCAGCGGCAGCGTGTTGAAGCTGCCGGAGGTCATCAGCGTGCGGGCGAATTCGTCATAGGACAGGGTGAAGCCGAACAGGCCGACGCCAATGAGGCTCGGCAGGATGATCGGCAGCACGACATGGGCGAAAGTCTGCCACGGCGTCGCGCCCAGGTCGCGCGCCGCCTCCTCATAGGCCGGGTTGAAGCGGTTGAAGACCGCGAACATGATCAGCAGGCCGAAAGGCAGCGTCCAGGTGAGATGCGCCCCGAAGCCCGAGGAGTACCAGGCCGGCTCCAGCCCGAACACGTTGAAGGCGAGACCGATGCCGAGCGAGATCAGGATCGAGGGCACGATCAGGCTGGCGATGGCGAGGTAGAACAGCGGCCCGGCGCCGAGAAAGCGCCGGCGGAAGGCAAGCCCCGCCAGCAGCGAGACCACCACCGTCGTCAGCATGGTCATGATGCCCAGCATCAGCGAGCGCGAAAAGGCGCCGCCGAAATCGCCCACCGCCTGCTGCTCGAACAGCAAGTTCTCGAACCAGCGCAGCGAGACCCCGTTCATCGGGAAGGTCAGCCCGCCATTCGGCCCCTGAAAGGACAGGATGAAGATGGTCGTCATAGGGCCGTAGAGGAACAGCACGAACAGCACGAAGAAGGCGGTGAGCACATAGAAGCCGGGGCCGCGACGCTCGGAATTCATCCGTGTTGCTCCTCGTTGGGCGCGCCTGCGTGCTTCGAGGCTCGCTGGCGCTCGCACCTCAGCATGACGTCGTTGTCCTCACACAGGGCACCGTCATCCTGAGGTGCCCGGCCGACGGCCGGGCCTCGAAGGAGGCTCGTCGCACGCAACCGTTCCACAAGCATCCTCACAGCTCCTTGCGGATGTTGACGATGCGCAGGATGGCGCCGACCAGCAGCAGCACGAGGACCAGCAGGATCACCGCATTGGCCGCCGCCGCCGGGTATTGCAGCAGCGCGATCTGGTTCGCCATCATCAGTCCGACCGAGGCCGACTGCCCGCCGGACATGAAGCGCACGGTGATGAAATCACCCATCACCAGCGTGACGACGAAGATCGAGCCGATGGCGATGCCGGGCTTGGCCAGCGGGATGATGACATTGGTGAGGATCTGGAAGCCGTTCGCCCCGGCATCGCGCGCCGCCTCGATCAGCGCGCGGTCGATGCGCATCAGCGTGTTGAAGATCGGCGTCACCATGAACAGCGTGTAGAGATGCACCATGGCGAGCACCACCGCGAAGTCCGAGAACAGCAGGAACTCCAGCGGCCGGTCGATCAGCCCCATCGTCATCAGCGTTTGGTTGAGCAGCCCGTTGCGCCCGAGGAACGGGATCCACGAGATCATGCGGATGATGTTCGAGGTCAGGAACGGAATGGTGCAGACCAGGAACAGCACCATCTGCATGGTCGCCGAGCGGATGTGAAAGGCGAGGTAATAGGCCACCCAGAAGCCGATCAGCAACGTCACCGCCCAGACGATGACGGTGTATTTCAGCGTGTTGAGATAGGTGCTCCACGTCACCGGCGAGGTGAGCGATTCCTCGTAATTGGTGAAGACGAAGGCCGGGAAGATCTGGATCGAGTCGTAGTCCCAGAAGCTCACCATCACGATGGTGGCGATGGGCAGCACGAGAAACGCCGCAAGGATCGCCGTCAGCGGCGTCGCCTGAAGGTAGGGAGCGATCCGGGAGAGGGTCATGCTGGGCTTCCGGTGAACGTGTGCATTCACGAGCATCCTTCGAGGCCCGGGCTTTGCCCGGGCACCTCAGGATGACGTCTGCGAGGGGAGGACGGTTGGCATCTCCCCCTCGTCATGCTGAGGTGCGAGCGAAGCGAGCCTCGAAGCACGCAGGCTCGCTCCTACTCGATCAACGCGCCTCACGCGGCGATGAACTCGTTCCAGCGGCGGACCATGTAGCGGTCCTCGTCCATCACCGAGTTCCAGCAGGCGACCGCGCCCATGCGCTGCTCGAAGGAGCCGCCGTCGCGCACCGCGCCGGCCGTGTACATCACCTTGCCTTCCGGCGAGAGAATGTCGGTCTTGGCCGGCTGGCCGAGCATCCAGAACGCCCATTCGTCCGGGCTCATGTTCTTCTCGGCGGTGGAGAGCACGGCAGAGTAATAACCCTGCCGGTTGAGATAGGCGCCGACCCAGCCGGACAGATACCAGTTGATGTATTCATAGGCCGCATCGAGCTGTGCGCCCTTGAGGTGCTTGGCGATGCCGAGGCCGCCGCCCCAGGCGCGGTAGCCTTCTTCCAGCGGCTGGTAGACGCAGGGAATGCCCTTCGAGCGCACCGCCGCCACCGCCGGCGACCACATAGACTGGATCACCACCTCGCCCGAGGCCATGAGGTTCACGCTCTCGTCGAAGGTCTTCCAGAAGGCGCGGAACTGCCCGGCCTTCTTGGTCTTGATGAGGAAATCGATGGTGACGTCGATCTCCGCCTTGGTCATGTTGCCCTTGTCGCCATATTTGATGATACCCGCGCTCTCGCAGATCATCGCCGCGTCCATGATGCCGATGGACGGGATGTTCAGGATCGAGGTCTTGCCCTTGAAGGCGGGGTCCAGAATGTCCTTCCAGTTCTTGATCGGGCGGCCGACGAGGTCGGGGCGGATGCCGAGCGTGTCGGCATTGTAGATGGTCGGGATGAGGGTCATCCACTCGGTCGGCGCCTTGGCGAAGGTCTTGGACTCCGGGCCCTCGACGAAGCCGACCGTGCTCGGCGCGGTGCCCTGCGCGATGGTCGAGGTCGGTGTCAGCTTGCCGGTGGTGAAGATCGGCACGATCTGGTCGTAATATTTGATCTTCTTCACATCCATCGGCTGCAGCGTGCCGGCGGCGAAGACCTTCTTGCAGATCCAGTATTCGATATCGGCGATGTCGAAGCTGTTGGCCTGCGTCACCACGCGCTGCGACACGGCGTCAGAGTCGAGCGCCGTCATCTGCAGGGTGATGCCGAGGTCGGCCTTGCACTTCTCGGCGATGGCGTTGAGGTTCGACACGCCGGTGCCGAACTGGCGCAGCGTGATCGGGTTCTGCGCCCAGATGGTGGGGAAGCCGGTGACGGCGCCCGCGCCGGCGGCAAGACCGCCCGCGGCGGCAACGCCCTTCAGCAACTGGCGACGGCTGACGCCCTTGGCCGCGACGGAGCCGGCACGATCCGTGGTCTTCTTGCTCATTAAGGTCTCCCGAGCGTTGTCCGGCGGTGTGCGCCGTTGATTGGTCTGGTGTCAGGCGGAAGGCGATGTCAGGCAGCAGCCGTTCAGGCAGCAGGTGAGGGCTTGAGCAGGTGAACGTCCTGCGCCGTCCAGGCGAGCGGCACCGCGTCGCCAATGGCGAGCGGGGCAGCGAAGAAGGCGGTCTCCGGCACCTGCACGGCGAATTCGTCGACGCCGGGGGCGGCGAGCGCCACCTGCACCTTCTGGCCGTGATATTCGATGTTCTGCACGAGGCCGGTAAGCCCGCAGCCGGGCGCCGCACCGTCGCCCAAGCGAATGCGGTCGGTGCGCACGGCGATTTCCACCGGCGCGCCCGCCTCCAGCCCCTCCGTGTCCGGCACGGTGAAGGAGGCTCCGCCCGGCACTTCGAAGGTCGCGTTGCCCTCGGCCACGCGGCTCACCCGGCCGGCCAGCACGTTATGATCCCCCATGAAGCGGGCGACGAAGGCGGTCGAGGGCCGGTTGAACACCTCGCGCGGGGCGGCCGCCTGCTCGATCCGCCCGCCATTCATCACCACCACGAGGTCGGAGAGCGCCATCGCCTCCTCCTGGCTGTGGGTGACATGGATGAAGGAGATGCCGAGCTGGAGCTGGAGCTTCTTCAGCTCCTGCCGCACCTTGATCTTGAGGAACGGGTCGAGCGCGGAGAGCGGCTCGTCGAGCAGCAGCACCTGCGGGTCGGTGATGAGGGCGCGGGCCAGCGCGACGCGCTGCTGCTGGCCGCCGGAAAGCTGGGCCGGGCGGCGCTCGGCCAGATGGTCCATCTGCACCAGCTTGAGCATCTCCATCGCCCGCCCGCGCCGGGCCGGCTTGGCGACGCCCGCCATCTTCAGCGAGAAGGCGACGTTGTCGACGATGTCGAGATGGGGAAACAGCGCGTAGCTCTGGAACATCATCGCCGTGCCGCGCTTGGCGGGGGCAAGGTCGGTCACCACCGCCGGACCGAGGCGGATATCGCCGGAGCTCACGCTTTCATGGCCGGCGATCATGCGCAGCGTCGTGGTCTTGCCGCAGCCGGAAGGCCCGAGCAGGCAGCAATAGGTGCCGGCGGGAATCTTCAGCGACACGGCATCGACGGCGAGAGCCGGGCCGTAACGCTTGGTGACCTCAATCAGTTCGATCTCGGCGGCTTTGGTCATGTCCCCGGCGCGTCCCCCGCTGAAAAGGCACGGGAAGCTGCTTCGCAAGCCCCATGCCAAACGCGGCAGCGACGCAACGCGAACGGCGCCGGCGACCCGAGGACCGACACCCGCCCGGCTGTCGCTCAGCAAATGGGCAGGCCGGGCGCGTCATTGCCTTGTTAGGATACAACCATTCGCAAAATCGTATCCAATCGCCGATTATCCCTTGGTCGCACATGCCGGCCATTGAGCGCGTGGGCCAAATCGCGCACCCTGCGTCAACCGCACGCCAAGATGCATCGCCGGCCCTTGAGCCGCCGACAATCCACACACAGGGAGTTCGCCCATGCTTCGCACCCTCGCCGCCGCCGCTGTGGCCGGCCTTCTCGCGCTCGGCCCCGCCGCCGCGCAGGACTTCCCCACCCGCCCCATCACGCTGGTCGTGCCCTTCGCCGCCGGCGGATCGACCGATCTCGTCGGCCGCCTCATCGCCGAGCGCATGAGCGCTGAACTCGGCCAGCCGGTCATCGTCGAGAACAAGGGCGGCGCGGGCGGCAATCTCGGCGCGGCGCAGGTCGCCAAGGCGAACCCGGACGGCTACACCATCCTCATGGGCACGGTCGCCACCCACGCGCTGAACCCGGCCATCTACAAGAAGATGCCCTATGATCCGGTGACCAGCTTCGCGCCGATCTCGCTGCTCGCCATCGTCCCGAACGTGCTGATCGTCAACCCGGAATTCCCGGCCAAGACGACCGAGGAACTGATCGTCCTGCTCAAGAAGGAGCCGGGCAAATACAGCTACGCCTCCTCCGGCAACGGCACGCCGCTGCATCTGTCGGGCGAGCTGTTCAAGAGCATGGCCGGCGTCGACATGCAGCACATCCCCTATCAGGGCGCCGGCCCCGCGCTGGTCGACGTGCTCTCGGGCCAGGTGCCGATCATGTTCGACAACCTCCCCTCCTCCTCCTCGCACATCAAGAGCGGCAAGCTGCGCGCGCTGGGCGTGACCACCGCCGACAAGGCCACCTCCTTCCCGGACATCCCGACCATCGCCGAGGCGGTGCCGGGCTACGAGACCTATACCTGGAACGCCCTGTTCGCCCCCGCCGGCACCCCGCCGGAGGTGGTCGCCAAGCTCAACGCCGCCGCCAACAAGGCGCTGGCCGATCCCAAGGTGCAGGCGCGCCTCGCCGATTTCAGCGCCAAGCCGGTCGGCTCGACGCCCGAGCAGCTCGGCGAGCACGTGAAGAAGGAAATCGCCAAGTGGGCGCCGATCGTGAAGGCGTCCGGCGCGCAGGTCGACTGAGGAAGGCGCCGCACAGTCGTTAACCTTCCTCTCCCCGATGGGGAGAGGTGGCCCGCGAAGCGGGTCGGTGAGGGGCTACGACAGCCCGGCCCCCTCACCCCAACCCTCTCCCCGTCGGGGAGAGGGAGATTGGCCGGTTCTGCACGCCTGGCCGTGCTAGGTCTGCCCTTCAGAACACCGTCCCGTCCGCATCAATCGCGATGGGCGGCGGGCCGGCGGGCGGGCGGCGCTCGGCCGCGATGCGGCGCCCCGCCGTCCAGGTGCCGCCCTGCAGCATCTTGGCGAGCGGGAAATCCGCCGCGTCCAGCCCGAGCCGCTCGCGCACCGGATCGGCCAGCCGGTCGAGCAGCGCCACGGTGAGCGCGCGCCACTCCACGATCATCTCGGAGGAGACCGCGTGCTTCTGCGCGGGGTCGACGGGATGGCGCGGCACGATGGCGCCGAGATCGACCAGCAGCCCGCCATTGCGGTACTCCGGCAGGCCGGTCAGCGCGTCGAGATCGGTGATGGCAAGGCCGGCCGCCTCGAACGGCTCCAGCAGCGAATAGGTCAGCCATTGCGAGAGCTTGTGGAACGGCACCAGCCCGACTGAGCGGTCCGGCACGGTGATCGCCTTGTGCCGGCCGACATCGCCCAGCGCCACGCCGTCCACCTCCAGCCCCGCCGGCCAGATGGCCGAGAAGGCGTCGAGCAGCGCCACCAGAATGGCGGACGCCGGCAACCGCCCGACCTTGGCGGTGGGGGCCAGCGCGTCATAGAGACCGCCGGGGCGCAGCGCGCCGTCGCGGAACAGGTCCGGCCGCGCCGCCAGCGCCCGGCCGAGCCGGTTCAGCAGCAGGACGCGCCCTTCCACGCCGACGAGAGGATTGTCCGCGCTCACCTGAAAATGGGCGGCGAGCGTGCCGGCATCGAGCGCGATCAGGCCGGGCGCATCGACCCGCAGCTTCTGCGCGGGATCGGAGGAAAAGCCGCCCGCCTCGAACATGCGCAGGCTGGCCACCGCCAGCCCCTCCGAGCGCGTGACGGTGAGGCCGGTCTCCGCCTCGCGGTAACGCCAGGCGTCGCCAGCGCCGGCATCGAGCAGCACGCTCACCATGGCGAGGTCGATCATGATGCGGGCGCGTTCCGCCGCCTCGATAGCGCCGAGCCCCGCCTCCAGCGCCGCCCAGCGGTCGATGCCGCCGGCCGCGAAATGGCGCCAGCGGCTGTGATAGGGAATGTCGAGCGTCGGATAATCGCTGCGCGTTACCTCCGCCACATAATCGGCCACCGCCCCCAGCGCGCCCTCGTCCACCGTGAAATGCGGCGAGTGGCCGGCCAGCACATGGTCGAGCACCTGATGGCAGCGGGCGCGGACGGCGGCGGGCGAGCGCAGGGCGAGAAGTTCGGGCGGGGTCATGTGGCTGTTTTCCTGCTGCGACGTCCGTCCGGGCGCGCCGTCATCCTGAGGTGCGAGCGGAGCGAGCCTCGAAGGATGCTCGCCCGCCGGCTCTTTGCTCACCATCCTTCGAGGCCCGGCATGCGCCGGGCACCTCAGGATGACGTGGTGTTGTGGAACGAAGGAGCCCCCTCACTCCTTCAGCCCGCGCCCCTGCGTGGCGTCGTACTGGCTGTTGAAGCCGGCGCCGTAATAGCCGGCGGAGACCTTCGCCTCCATCTCGACGCGGGCATCGGGCGGGATGAGGTCATCGGGGATCGGCACCCGCTCGATCACCTCGATCCCGGCCCGCTCCAGCGCGTTGAACTTCATGTCGCTCATCGAGGCGAAGCGGTCGATGCGGGTGATGCCGAGCCAGTGGAACACGTCCGGCATCAATTCCTGGAAGCGCATGTCCTGCACACCGGCGACGCATTCGGTGCGCTTGAAATAGGTGTCCGGCAGGTCGCCGCCCTCCTGCCGCTTGCGGGCATTGTAGACGAGGAACTTCGTCACCTCGCCGAGCGCCCGGCCTTCCTTGCGGTTATAGACGACAAGGCCGACGCCGCCCTTCTGCGCCATCTCCACGCACATTTCGATGCCATGGGCGAGATAGGGCCGGCAGGTGCAGATGTCGGAGGAGAACACGTCCGAGCCGTTGCACTCGTCATGCACGCGGCAGGCGAGCGGGGTGACGCCATCGCCGATCCGCGAGGGCTCGCCGAACATGTAAAGCGTCATGCCGCCAATCGGCGGCAGGAAGACCTTGATGTCGCCGCGCGTCACCAGTTCCGGGAACATGCCGCCGGTATGCTCGAACAGCGCCCGGCGCAGCGCGCCCTCGGTGACACCGAAACGTTCGGCGATGCCCGGCAGATACCAGACCGGCTCGATCGCCGCCTTGGTGACGCGCACATCGCCCTTCGGCCCGATGATGTCGCCATCGATGGCGAGCCGCCCGGCGCGCAGCGCATCGCGGATTTCCGGCATGTCGATATGGGCGCGGGTGATGGCGATGCTCGGGCGCACATCCATGCCCGCAGTCAGCTCGGCGCCGAACACCTCGCCGGTGAGGTGGCCCCACGGATCGAGCGAGACGATCTTGCCGGCATCGCCCCATTGCGGGTGCGGACCGACGGAGTCGGAAGGCGAGGTGTTGGTGAGGTCGGCGCGGAAATCCGCCGGCAGCGCACCGGCCGCGATGGCGAGCGCCCGGTAGACCGAATAGCCGCCGGCATGGGCGCCGATGGCGTTGCGGTGCTGGGGATCGGTAAGGGTGGCGACCACCGGGCCGCGCTCGGCCGGGGTCGGGGCGCCCCAATTCAGGACCGGGCCGCCGGCGGCGACCCCGGTCGGGGCGCCGTGCGAGGTGAGAACGATGTGGTTGCGGGAACGACCGCCTGCACTGGCCTTGACGGACATGGTGGCTCGCTTCTCCTGCGGCCGGACGCCGGCCCTCGGGAAGCACTGAATGTGAGCGCCATTCGCGCCGCTCCGCAAGAGGGCGGACCGTCTCGATGCGAAAAAATTCGGACGGACTGGTCCGATTCTTGTATCGGCAATCGCGCTTTTCGCTGCGCTGTGGGAAGCTGGCGGACGGCCTATCGGCATTCGCCGCACCCGCCGCGTCTTCCCGCGCCTTGCCGACGCGCCTTCGCAAAACGAGTTCGACGCCCATGCACGCGCCCACCGCCCCGACCGACGCTTCCGCCGAAACCGCCGCTCCGCTGCCGTCAACGACCGTGATCGTCGATCACCCGCTGATCCAGCACAAGCTGACGCTGATGCGCCGCTCGCGCACCCCGGCCAACGAGTTCCGCCTGCTGCTGCGCGAGATCAGCATGCTGCTCGCCTATGAGGTGACGCGGGACATGCCGCTCGAACTGATCGAGATCGAGACGCCACTGGAGAAAATGATGGCCCCGGTGGTCGCGGGCAAGAAGCTCTGCCTGGTCTCGGTGCTGCGCGCCGGCGGCGGCATTCTCGAGGGCATGCTGGAAATCCTGCCGGCCGCCCGTGTCGGCCATGTCGGGCTCTACCGCGACCCGGTCTCGCTGGCGGCGGTCGAGTATTATCTCAAGCTTCCGCGCGACATTTCCGAGCGCACCGCCATCGTGCTCGACCCTATGCTGGCGACCGGCAATTCAGCGGCGGCGGCGGTGTCCGAGGTGAAGGCCGCCGGCTGCCAGTCGATCAAGTTCGTCTGCCTGATCGCCGCGCCGGAGGGTCTGAAGACGCTGCACGAGGCGCACCCGGACGTCACCGTCTACACCGCCGCCGTCGACAGCCATCTCAACGATCACGGCTATATCGTTCCCGGCATCGGCGATGCCGGCGACCGCATCTTCGGCACGAAATAGGCCCTTTGCCGGCGGCGCGGCACGCAGGCTGTGCCGGGCGGCACGAAGCTTGAATGCATGATTGGCGTATCGCGCCGGCGCTTGAACCGTCGGGGCGGCACCGTAGACTGCCTTTTGTTCATTCGGCCATTGCAGACGTACGCACCGGGGTTTCCCGAAGGCGGCCTGCCCTTGCAACAGGGAACGTCATGTCCAGCTTCTCGCCCGCCCGCCCCCTCGCCCGCCTCGCCCTCACCGGCGCCTTCGCGCTCACCCCGGCACTGGCCTTCGCCCATGCCGGCCATGGCGACGCGGACGGCTTCGCTCACGGCTTCCTGCACCCGATCGGCGGGGCGGACCATGTGCTCGCCATGGTGGCGGTCGGCATCTTCGCCGCCACGCTCGCCGGCCGGGCGATCTGGGCGGTGCCGGCCAGCTTCGTCGCGCTGATGGCGTTTGGCGGCTTCCTCGGCCTGTCCGGCATCGAGCTGCCCTTCGTCGAGCTGGGCATCGCCCTGTCCATCGTCGTGCTCGGCGGTGCGGTGGCGCTCGGCTGGACGAATTGGCCGCTCGGCGCGGCGATGGCGCTGGTCGGCTTTTTCGCCGTGTTCCACGGCCATGCCCATGGCGCGGAAATGCCGGCGGACGCCTCCGGCCTCGAATACGCCGCCGGCTTCATGCTCGCCACCGCCCTGCTGCACATGGTCGGCATCGGTGTCGGTGTCGGTGTCGCCATCGGCAAGGCCGGCGCGAACGCCCCGCGCCTCACCCATGCGCTTGGCGCGGTGGTGGCGGTGGCCGGCATGGGCATCCTGACTGGGGTGATCTGAGCGCCGAAACTTTCGGCGCCTCCTGCCGACAATCCGGGCTTCCGGTCCGCCGGGAGCCCGTCTATCCTGAAAAATGTCCCTAGGGTTCCGGCGCCGCAAGATAATGCATCTTTGGCGCGGCTGGTCCGAGAGGGACAGCCCGGCGGGGGATGCGTCCCACCACATTCGCCGGGTCCACGGCGGGACAAAAGCCCGGGAGGCTCGCGCGACGGGATCGCGGTTGAGACCTCCCTTATTCCCGAGGTCGCCTCCGAAGCCGGTCGCAGAACTGATCGCAAGGAGAGACGCCTGATGCGTTCGCATTCCACCCGCGCCCACCCGACCCGCGCCCACCGCATCGCCGGTCTTGCCGGCACGCCCGGTCGCGCCCGCCGCCACCACCCCAATTTCGAGATCAAGGGAACACAGGGCTGGAAGGCGCTGGAATCGGAGGAGAAGCTCTCCGAGGATGGCTGGCGCCGCGAGCAGCAATGGGCGCTCGACATGGGCCTGCCCGGCGCGGAATCGATCAACGACAAGTCGATCCCGACCTTCGCGCGCGGCGAGCTGCCGCATTTCGCCGGTATCAACACCTTCATGAAGGCGCCTTACGTCGAGAATGTCCGCGATGTCGGCAAATACGACGCCGCCGTCATGGGCATCCCCTTCGATTCCGGCACCACCTACCGGCCCGGCACGCGCTTCGGGCCGCAGGGCATCCGCCGCATCTCCGCGCTCTACACGCCCTACAACTATGAACTCGGCGTCGACCTGCGCGAGCAGATGACGCTGTGCGATGTCGGCGACGTGTTCACCATCCCGGCGAATCTGGAAAAGAGCTTCGACCAGATCTCCAAGGGCGTCAGCCACGTCTTCTCCTCGGGCGCGCTGCCGATCATGCTCGGTGGGGATCATTCGATCGGCTTTCCCTGCGTGCGCGGCATCGCCGAATGCACCTCCAAGCGCATCGGCATCATCCATTTCGACCGCCACATCGACATCCAGGAAAAGGATCTCGACGAGCGCATGCACACCACGCCCTGGTACTGGGCCACGAACCTGCCCAATGTGTCGCCGAAGAACCTGGTTCAGCTCGGCATTGGCGGCTGGCAGGTCCCGCGCTACGGCGTTCAGGAAGCCCGCAAGCGCGGCACCAATGTGCTGACCATCGACGACATCGAAAAGATCGGGCTGGAGAAGGCCGCCGAGATCGCGCTCGAACTCGCCTGGAAGGACGCCGACGCGGTCTATATCTCGTTCGACGTGGACAGCATCGACTGCGGCTTCGTGCCGGGCACCGGCTGGCCCGAGCCGGGCGGGTTTTTGCCGCGCGAGGCGCTGAAGATCCTCGGCCTCGTCGCCGCCGAGGGGCTGTGCGGACTCGAGGTGGTGGAGGTCTCCCCGCCCTACGACACCTCGGACATCACCGCTTTGTTCGGCACCCGCGTGGTGGTCGAGGCGCTCGGCTCCATGCTCGCCCATGGCAAGCTCGGCAGCCACAAGCACATGATCGACAAGCCGGTGAGTTTCTGAGTTCCCGCGTCACCTCTCCCCGCTGGGGAGAGGTCGGCCGCGCAGCGGCCGGGTGAGGGGTTGCGACATTGATCGCGGTGAAGCCCCCTCACCCCAACCCTCTCCCCGCCGGGGAGAGGGAGTCAGGGACAAGGTCTAGGGAGACACCGCCATGCACCGCGGACACGACCATCATCACGACCACGGCGCGGGAGGGCACTCCCACTCGCACGCCGAATCGCACGCCCATTTCCACAGCCCCGGCCATAATCACGGTCACGGGCCGCGCGGCACCGCGCAGTGGCAGACCCCGCACCTGCCGCACCCGCCCGAGCCGGACGACCACGCCCCCACGGAACCCGATCTCGATCTGGTCGAGAAGGCCTTCGTCGAGAGCTTCGCCACGGCGAGCGACCCGACGAGTTTCCTGCGGCTTGCCCGCGTGCCGTTCGACGCCATCACCACCGAGGGCGTGCGCGTCAGCCTGCTGCGTGTCGAGACCAACGAGACCACCGATGTCGGCGCGGTCATGCCGCATCTGGGCGGCGGCAGCTTCCGCCACGATCCGCTGCCGGCGGCCATGACCTCGCGCCGCAAGAGCTTGCGCTTCGTCTATTTCGACGGTCAGGCCGCCGTGCCGATGACGCTGGCGCAGGTGCGTTCGCTCGCGGAGACGTGAGGCCGCGGCGTTTCGGTTAAGCGCGCCCGATCGCCGCGTCCGTGGTTTCGCGGGTTGATCGGAACGCCTCCAAAGTTCATGGTGCCCCTCGACAGGCTCGCCGCGACGCTCCGCGCGGGCCGGAGTGGATGCACATGGATTACGCACGTTTCTTCCAGAATGCCGTCGAGACGCTCAAGACCGAACGGCGTTACCGGACTTTTGCTGAAATCGAGCGCGACACCGCCCGTTTCCCCCATGCGGTGTGGCACCGGCCCGAGGGCGCCCGCGACATCGTCATCTGGTGCTCCAACGACTATCTCGGCATGGGCTGCCATGAGAGCGTGGTCGAGGCGATGTGCGCCACCGCGCGCCAGGCCGGCGCCGGCGCCGGCGGCACGCGCAACATTTCCGGCAACAGCCACGCCATCATCGAGCTGGAAGCCGAGCTGGCGGATCTGCACGGCAAGGACGGCGCGCTGGTCTTCACCTCCGGCTATGTGTCGAACCAGACCGGCATCGCGACGCTGGCCAAGCTGATCCCGGACTGCCTCATCCTGTCCGATGCGCTGAACCACAATTCGATGATCGAGGGCGTGCGCCAGGCGGGCCGCGACAAGCAGATCTTCCGCCACAATGATCTCGCCCATCTGGAAGAATTGCTGCGCGCGGCGGGCGACCGGCCGAAGCTGATCGTGTTCGAGAGCGTCTATTCGATGGATGGCGATGTCGCCCCGATCGAGGCGATCTGCGATCTCGCCGAGCGTTACGGTGCCATGACCTATCTCGACGAGGTGCACGCGGTCGGCATGTATGGCCCACGCGGCGCCGGCCTCGCCGAGCGCGACGGCGTGATGCACCGGGTCGATGTGATCGAGGGCACGCTGGGCAAGGCCTTCGGCGTGGTCGGCGGCTACATTGCCGGCAGCGCCGCGGTTATCGACGCGGTGCGCTCCTATGCGCCGGGCTTCATCTTCACGACCGCCCTGCCCCCGGCGGTCGCGGCGGCGGCGGCAGCCTCGGTGCGGCACCTCAAGGCATCGGGTGCCGAGCGCGCCCGCCAGCAGGCGCAGGTCGCCAAGGTCAAGCGTGCGCTCGACCGCGCCGGCCTGCCGCAGATCGTCACCGAAACCCACATCGTGCCGGTGATGGTGGGCGACGCCACCGCCTGCAAGGCGGCGAGCGACATGCTGCTGGAAGATCACGGCATCTACATCCAGCCGATCAACTACCCCACCGTGCCGCGCGGCACGGAGCGGCTGCGCATCACCCCCGGCCCGTTCCATGACGACGCGCTGGTCGCCCATCTCGCCTCGGCGCTGGTCGATGTGTGGACGCGGCTCGGCCTGACCTTCGTCGCGCAGGCGCAGGCCGCCGAATAGGGCGTTCCTGAAGAGGGCGTAGCCGCCTACCGGCCCGCCCTCAGTCCTTCGGCTCGGTCTCGTCGAGCGGCGGAGTGTCGTCCTTGGGGGCAACCGGCGCCACCGGCGGGCCGAAGAACAGCCGCGCAATCACCGGAATCAGCAGTGCCAGCCCGACGAAGCGCGCCAGATGGTGCGCGGCCACGAAAGCCGGATCAAGGCCGAGCACGAAAGCCATGATGGTCATCGCCTCCAGCGCACCCGGCACATAGGCCACCAGCACCTTGGCCAGCGGCTCGCCCGAGAGCCACGCCCCGAGCGCGGAAAAGGCCAGCGCCACGATGATCGCGATGGTGAGCGCACCGAGCGAATCCAGGAAGAAGCGGCGCAGCGTGTCCGCCTTGGTGCCGGCGAAGCGGCTGCCGGAATTAGCCCCCAGCACCACGAAGCTGCCGATCAGCAGCAAATCGGGCAACCGGCCCTCGATCAGCCCGGCGCCGTGCACGACCCCGCTCGCCAGCATCGCCCCGACCATGGTGCCGCCAGGAAAGCGCGCCTTCTCTGCGAGGAACGCTCCCAGCACGCCGACCCCGATCGACAGGAAGAAGCTGGTCCAGTCCGGCACCACCGGGTTGATCGGCAGGGTGCCGGCCGGTTGGTGGCCAAGCCCGCCCAGCGCCGCCGGCAGCAGCGCCACCAGCACGAAAAGGCGCAGCGATTGGCTGAACACGACGCGGCGCGTATCCGCCCCCGAGCTTTCCGCCATGATGAGCACGGTCGACAGCGCGCCGGGCGCCGCGCCGAAAAAGGCGCTGCGGCGGTCCCAGCCGGCGACCTTCTCCAGATAGACGATCACCGCGACCATCATCACCGGCACGGAGATGAGCAGCACCGCCATCGTCACCGGCCAGGTGGCGATGCCGTCCAGCGTCTCCGGCGTGATGGCGGAGCCCATGGAGGTGCCGAGCAGCACATAGGTGACGACGCGGACATTACTTTCCACCCCAACCGGGGCGCCGAACAGCGCGGCGATGGCAGTGACCACCAGCGCGCCGGACAGCCAGCCCGCCGGCATCCCGACGCCGGCGAACAGCGCCCCGCCGGCGCTGGCAAGCGCCAGCGTTACCCCCCACCAGAGGAAGTCGCGCGGGGAATAGCCGGGACGCTTGAACAGGAGGGGGAACGGCATCAGGGACGGGGCGGAGAGCGGACATGCGTAGGGCTACGCAGGAATGCGTAGGGGGCGGAGATTTGCGCCGGATCAATGCGCCGAACCGTCCGCCCGGTCAAATATCAAACATGCATAGTTCAGCTCTCTTCCATGCGGAACGCGCGGTCCCGCGCTACACCTCCTACCCGACCGCCCCGCATTTCTCGGGCGCGATCGGGCCGGGCGACCATGCGCGCTGGCTCTCCATGCTGCCCGATGACGCGACCCTGTCGCTTTATCTGCACGTCCCGTTCTGTCCCTCGCTCTGCTATTATTGCGGCTGCACCACCAAGGCGACGCGACGCCCTGCGCCGGTCGCCGCCTATGCGGCGCGGCTGGAGCGCGAGATCGACCTCGTCACCGCCCATGCCGGCGGACGGCGCGTCACCCACATCGCCTGGGGCGGCGGCACGCCGAGCCTGATCGGGCCGGACGCGCTGAAGCGGATCTTCGGCCGGATCGCTGATCACTTTGATCTCACTGGCCTGATCGAACACGCCATCGAACTCGATCCGCGCGAGACCGACGAGGCTCTCGCCGACGCGCTGGGCGCCATCGGGGTCGACCGGGTGAGCTTCGGGGTGCAGGATTTCAGCGTCCATGTGCAGTCCGCCATCGGCCGCGTGCAGCCCTTCGGCACGGTCGAGCGGGCGGTAAAACTCGTGCGCGAAGCGGGGGTTAGCGCGGTCAACCTCGATCTGATGTACGGCCTGCCGCATCAGACCGGGCGCGATGTGCGCCGCACCGCCCAGCTCGCCACCCTGCTCGCCCCCGAGCGCCTCGCTTTGTTCGGCTACGCCCATGTGCCGTGGGTGCGGCCCAATCAGCGACTCATCGACCAATCCGCCCTCCCCGGCGCCGCCACCCGCCTCGAACAATCGGAGGGCGCGCGGGAGACGCTGATCGCTGCCGGCTATGTGCCTGTGGGACTTGATCATTTTGCGCGGCCTCACGACCCGATGGCGATCGCGGCGGCGAACGGTCGGTTGCATCGGAACTTCCAGGGCTACACGGTCGATCAGGCCGATGCGCTCATCGGGCTCGGGGCATCGGCGATCAGCCGGCTGCCGCAGGGGTTCACCCAGAACGCACCGGACTCCGCCTCCTATATCCGCGCCATCGACGCCGGCCGCTTCTCCACCGTGCGCGGCATCGCTTTCACGCCGGACGATATAAAGCGCGGCGCGCTGATCGAGCGGCTGATGTGCGACCTCGCGGTCGAACTCGACGCCTATACGCTCGCCGAGGCGGCTCCCCGGCTGGCGCCGCTCGTAGCCGACGGACTGTTGCAGATCGAAGGTCTGCGCATCGCCATGACCTCCTTCGGGCGCCCCTTCGTGCGCCTCGCCGCCGCCGCGCTCGATGCCCGGATGCAGGCGGGTGCCGTACGCCATTCGGTCGCCGTCTGACCCTGCCGCCAAGCACGACGAAAAAGGCCCCGCTCACCGAGCGGGGCCTTTTTTCTTGCGGGGGCGATGGGGTGAGCCGTCTCAGGCGGCACCGGCCAGCCGGCGCATGCTGTTGCGATCATTGATCTGCACCTCGTCCGCCCGCAGCAGCGCAACCAGACCGCGACGCTTCAGCTCGGAGAAGGCACGGCTTACCGTCTCCAGCGTCAGACCAAGGAAATCGGCGATCTCCTGCCGCGTCATGGCCAGATGCAGCGTACCGCCGACCACGCTTTCCGGCATCAGCCGCAGCAGGAAGAAGGCGACCCGCTCAAGCGCGGACATGCGGCCCAGCACCAGAGCGTGGGAATGCATGGCGCAGAGCTGCGTCTCGAAGCGGCGCAGGAGCCGGGAGGCGAGAGCCGGATCACGGTCCAGCGCGCCGCGATCATGGGTGGTGATGACGGCGGTGGTGAGCGTCTCGGCGGAACAGGCATAGACATCGCAGGCCGCGAGGCCGAACACATCGCCGGGGCCGAGCAGTTCGACGACCTGACGCCGCCCGTCCGGCAACAGCTTCGTCAGCATCATGGCCCCCTCGACCACTTCCATGATGCGGCGGGCGGTGTCGCCCTCGTGCAGCACCGTCACATGAGCCGCGACCCGCAGATAAGCGCCGTGCATATCGGGCACGCTGGCATGGCGCGAATAGCTCCCGGTACGTTCTTCGATGATCTGGCGCATCCGACTCTCCCCGACTGATCTGGATCAATCTTAGAGAGAGCCGCACGCTCACACAGTTCGGTGGGCTGCGTAAGGACATTCCCGAAGGACCGAGCGCCGCAGGGTCTCCGGCATGCGCGCGCTCAGGCCCTCCCGCTCTGGTTGTGGAACCCGCGAGTCGGAAACTTGGGGGCATGATCTGATTGGAGGATGGGCGTGATTCGACCCGCCCGGAGCCGGCTAATGGCTGGGCATGGCGCGCGCGAGCGTGTCCACATCAAGTGGCTTGCGCACCACCCCGACCGAGGGCAGTCCCCGCAATTGATGGTCGATGGCGCTCTGCGACTGGCCGCTGATGACGACGACCCGCGGGGGCTCGGCGAGCTTGAGCAGCCACCGCACCACCTGACCACCGGAGATTCCCGGCAGGCTCAGATCGACGATGACCGTGTCCCGTCCGGCGGGAGGGGAAGCGCGGAACAGACTCTCCGCATCGGGATATGAGACCACCTCGTAGCCGAGGTTGGCGAGGATCAGGCCGAGCGAATCGCTCACCCCCGCATCATCCTCAACAACATGAACTCGCACAGGCGCTCTCCCGCAGTTTGCTCGTAAAGGTGCGGAAGGCCGCCACCCCTAGCAATTCGTAGGGATGCGTAGATGGCCGCACGTGCTCCGTCAGGCGCGCATGTCCTTGAGCACGATACGCACGAGATCGGCCGCGTTCTTGGCGCCGAGCTTCTCCATGATGCGGGCGCGGTGAACCTCAATGGTGCGCGGCGAAATGCCGAGCAGGCGTCCCGCCTCTTTGTTGGAGGCGCCCGAGGCAATCTGCACCAGCACTTCGCGCTCGCGCGGGGTCAGCAGGTCGTGACCGGGGAAATGGGCGGACAAGAGATCCACCGGCTCGGCGGCATTGCGGCGCTTATGCGCCTCGATGGCATCGCGCACCCGCTCCACCACCGTATCGGCATCGAACGGCTTCTCGATGAAATCGAGCGCGCCATGGCGGATGGCGTCCACGGCCATGGGAATGTCGCCCTGCCCGGAGATGATGAAGATCGGCGCCGGATAACGGTCGGCCTCCAGTTCCTTCAGAATATCGAGGCCGGAGCGGCCGGGCATGTGGACATCGAGCACGATGCAGGACGGCACATGGCTGCGTGCCACCGACAGGAAGGCCGCCCCATCGGAGAAACCGCGCACATGGTAGCCTTCGAGACTGAGCACCAGCGACAGCGCATCGCGGACAGCGGCATCGTCGTCCACGATGAAGACTTCACCCATCTGCGCCATCATCAGTCCCCCTCAACCGGCGTCGGCTGGCACGTCAAGCCGGGCTACCGGCAGCACAAGCGAAAAGCACGCCCCCTTGCCGCTGCCACCGGGATCGACCAACAGGTCGCCTCCGTGGTTCTGGGCGATCGTCCGCGAAATCGCAAGCCCGAGCCCCATGCCGCGACGTTTTGAACTGGCGAAAGCCTCGAACAGCTTGGGCAGTGCTTCCGGCGCGATGCCCGGTCCATTGTCCTGCACCTCGATGAGGACGTTGTCGGCCAGGCGCCGGGTGCTCACCCGCAGTTCCGGCTCGGGCATTTGGGCGGCCGCCTCGATACCGTTGCGCACCAGATTGACCACGATCTGCTGGATTTGCACCGGATCGACCGAGACGTGCGGCAGGTTGCCAGCGGAGTTGCGGCTGATGCGCACCCGATGGCGCTGGCCGAGCAGGGTGAGATCGATCGCCTCGTCAACCAGCGGATCGAGATCGCGCAGATGCCGCTCGGGCTCGCGCTTCTCGACGAATTGCCGCATGCGCTGGATGATATGCCCGGCCCGCTCCGCCTCGCCAGACGCCTTGCCCAGGATGTCGCCGACGAGACTATTGATGTCGACGCCCTTGGAGTGAGCGCGCCGGATGGCCTGCAGATAGAGCATCAACGCCGTGAGCGGCTGATTGAGTTCATGGGCGATCGCCGCCCCCATCTCGTCGATCGCCGAGACGCGCGCGAGATGAACGAGTTCGCTCTGCAAATCGGCGAGGCGCTGCTCGCTTTCCTTGCGCGGGCGTAGGTCTCGCAGAATGCCGATGAACTGCCGCCCGTCCGGCGTCGCCGCCTCGCCGACGGAGAGTTCGAGCGGAAACACCGTGCCATCGGCATGCCGCCCGCGCACCTCACGGCCGATGCCGATGATCTTCTTCACGCCCGTGCGGATGTAGCTCGCGACATATTCGTCGTGATCCGCAGCATATTCGGTGGGCATGACGAGCTTGACGTTCTGCCCCACCGCCTCCGCCGCCGCGACGCCGAACATCTGCTCGCAGGCCTTGTTGAAGACGAGAATTCGCGCACGATCATCGATCACGATAATGCCGTCGGCCGCCGTATCGAGAACGGAGGCGAGGCGCGCATCCGACACGGTCGGCAGATCGTGCAGGGCGGACGACGAACTGAAATCACGCATGATTCCAGTGTGCTATTGCCAGACTGCCGGGGCAACCTGTTCTTTCGAATTTCCGCAACGACACTTTCTGCGACACCACCTTCTGCAACGCCATCTGGCAGCCGCCCCCCGGCTCATTTCTTGAGCCAGCTCACCAGCCGCTCCGTCGCCTCGGTGATCTGCGCCTCGCCACGGGCGAAGCACATGCGCAGATAAGCCTCGCCTCCCGGCCCGAACGCCGTGCCCGGCGCGAGACCGATGCCCGCTTCATCCACCAGCCGAAGCGCAAGCTGGCGCGTGTCGCTCTCGCCCTCGATGGCGAAGAACATGTAGAACGCCCCCGGCGGAGTGGCGAAGCGCACCCGGTTCGAGGTGGAGAGCCCGGCGGCCACGATGTCGCGCCCACGCCGTGCCCGCTCGATCTGGTGCGTGACGAAGCTGTCGCCGCGTTCCAGCGCGGTGACGCCCGCCCGCTGCATGAAGGCCGCGACGCCCGAGGTCGAATACTGGATGAGGTTCTCCAGCACCTGGCCGAGCGAGGGATGCGCCTCGATCCAGCCCAGCCGCCAGCCGGTCATCGCCCAGTTTTTGGAGAAGGTCTGGACGAAGAGGATGCGATCCTCCGGGTCCATTACCTCGTGGAAGGACGGGGCAAGCCCACCCTCCTCGAAATAGAAGCGGCCATAGATCTCATCGGCGATGATCCAGAGCCCGTGGCGCCGGGCAATGTCGAGCACGCCGCGCAGGGTTTCGGCCGGGGCGACGAAGCCGGTGGGATTGGCGGGCGAATTGATGAAGATACAGCGCGTGCGCGGCGTCACCGCACTCTCCAGCCGGTCGAGATCGAGCCAGAAACCGCGCGCCGGATCGAAAGACAGCGGCACCGCCACGGGCCGCGCGCCGATCACCTCGGCGGCAGCGGCGGCATTGGGCCAGGAGGGGGAGGGAATGAGGATCTCTTCGCCGGCCGAGAGCGTCAGCGCCAGCGCGATCTGGATCGCCTGCATGCCGGAGCCCGTCACATGGTACCGCTCGAGATCCTCGGGCACACCGTAGACGCTGCTCATGTAGCGCGCGATGGCCGCGCGCAGTTCGGGAATACCGCGCTGCCAGGTGTAGAAGGTCTCCCCCGCCGCGAGCGAGCGCGTCGCGGCCTCGCTGATGAAGGACGGGGTCGGCAGATCACCCTCGCCCGCCCAGAGCGGGATCAGCCCCTCGCGCCGCCGTCCATAATTCATCACCTCGACGATGCCGCTCTCGGGCAGAGCGAGAGCCTGCGGGCGGATATGGTCGAGCAAGGAGGGGGCACTAGAGAAGGGGGAAGCAGAGACAGTCATGGACAACTCGCGAAACGCTAGGCGGTTGCTGACGATAGCGCATCCGCGCTGCCACGCCCATGAAGCCGTCATGAAAAGGAGTGATGCAGGCATTTATGCCTGAGATGGCCCGGGCGGGCACGATGCAGCGCATCGCACCCGCAACTCAGGCGTCGTGTCAGTGGCGAGCGCGCGTGGCGTCAGCCAATCTGTTCGAGAATGATCTGCCGAACCTGTTCGCGGGTGAGCAGGCAGGGCTCGGGCTTCCAGTCCTCCGGCGAGCGGACGAGGGAAGGCGTGTTATGGGGGCGGCGATGGGCGCCGCGACTCGTGTCGTTGTTCACGTAAATCCTAATGCCGGCAGAGCGCCTCTTGGGCGGGCCGCACAGCGATCTCATCGGAATTTTTTGATAATGGCGGCGGCGTCACCGAAAAAAGCCGCGCATGTCGATCAGTCGACGCCGACAACCTAGTGCGCCATTGCGGGCGAAACAAGGCCCCCGCCGACAATGGCGCAAGCCTGACGCCAGCCTCGCTGCAAATGTCTATGAGCGGATGAGCCGGCCATATTCTTCGGCCCGGCGCTCCATATCCTCGACCGGCGGGAGGTCGCCATCGGCAATGCCGGCCTCGATCTCCCGCGCAACAACCGGCCAGTAACGTTCGATCGCCGCCATCAGATCGGCGGGCCTGCGCTGCGACGCCCTGAGGTCGACAGCACATTGCGCACGGGCCCGGCTCTCGGTGTTTTTGGTCATCCTGAAAGGTAACACGGGCCGGCTGGGGGCTATGTCCAGTTGTGCACGCATCCCCGCCCGTTCGCGCAAATGTGTGGAACCTTGGAAGGGATCGCGCCCACGCACGCGCCTGATCCAAAAGCCGGGCGCGTGTTCCGAAACCCTAGGGATGCCTTGCAGTCGACGGCCAGGGCTCCCGCAACGGGATGGGCCAGCCCTCAGTCGCACGGACGTTCGCGCAACACGCACCCAGAAAAGCGAACGACAGCGCAAACCTGCTTGCCTGCGAGGCCCTTATCTTTTCTTATATATTTGGAATGGGCGGGGCTTCTGAACTAACGATGATCGATTCTAAACAGCGTATTTTTCCGCTACCGGGCGACAAGCATCAAGATGTATTGTATTATTTCGACATCGTTGATGACTATCCGGCGATCGGCGGCGTCGTCGAGTTTTCCCGAAACCTGTTCGCTGCGCTAAAGAAAATCTACGGTCATCGACTGATATCGGTTCGCAGTCTTGCGCCGTCCTTTGGTCTGCCGCCGTCGGATATGCCCTATCTCCATCGCGAGCGCCTAATGGCGCAGCGACTGGCTGAATACGCACCGCACGCGACCTTCTTCTTCCCCAATTTCCAGTCGCCCGTGCCTGGCCGGGCCCGAGCGGGTGGGCCGCGCATCGTCAACGTCATTCATGACGTGCAGTTTGCCTATCTGCCGCATCTGTTCTCCGCCGAACGGCGGGAGGCGCTCTACGCCACCTTCGCGGAAACCCGCGACAATGCCGACGAGATCGTCTTCATCAGCGAGGCCGCGCGCGACCAGTTCCTTGCCACGATCGGCGCGCCGCGCCAGCACCGGGTCATCTACAATCCGATCGACGCCGCCGTGCACGCGGCGGCGCGGGCGGTCCCGCCCTGCCGCCCCTATCTTCTCGCCTCCCTCCATCACCATCCGCACAAGAATTTCGACGGCCTGCTGCGTTTCTTCGCGCGCCTCTCCGAGGAGGATGCCGACCTCGAACTGCTGCTCACCGGCCATGGTGGTGAGAAGCTTGCCCGGCTGATCGACGCGCTCCCCGCCGCCACGCGGACGCGCGTGCGCCATCTCGGCTATGTGAGCCGGCATCGGCTGGACGGGCTCTACCGGCAGGCCCGCGCCTTCGTATCGCTGTCGCGCTTCGAGGGCTTCAACATGTCGGCCGCCGAGGCGGCGCGGCACGGCACGCCTCTGCTCCTGTCCGACCTGCCGGTGCACCGCGAGCTTTATGAGGGGCTGGCCTGTTTTCTCGATCCCGACGCCCCCTCGGTCGCGGGCGCGCAGGCCTATCTCGCCGCGCGGGCGCTCGCCCCGGCGCCGCTATGGAGGTTTGAGGCGCTATGCCGGCCGGAGCAGGCCGCGGCAGCCTATGCTTTGGTACTCGACGCGCAGGCGGCCGCCGGTGGTCGCGCCCCGTTGCCGCGCCGGACACGGGCCCTCCCGCGCAACCTTCGACCCATCGCTTCCAGCGCGCGTCCCAATGAGGGCCCCCGCGGGGTCATCGCCCGGTGCTCGGCGGCGATGCTGGCCGCCACCGTCCTCACCGGTGCCAGCCTCTGCCTCTCAGTGCCGGCCTTTGCCGATGGCGGAGCCGGCGGCGGCCGTAGCGCGCGGGTTCGCGTCGACAATGTGTGGGTTTATTACGTGAATCCTGGCCCTGCCGGTGGAACTGGCTATTCGGGCGAAGACGGTTCGGAGGGAGGCTCCACCTATTACGGCGGCGGCGGCGGCGGCGCGGGCGGTGGCGCGGGCGCTGATGGCGATCCGTGCGGCAACGTGTGTGGCCAGGGCACGTCGCCGGGGATTGGTGGGGCCGGAGGAACGGCCGAGCATCCCGATGGGAGCGATGGTCAAAGTTCGGTGTCAGCCAACGGAAATAGCGGCGGCGGGTCTGGTGGCGGCGGTGGCGGCTATCACGGCAATGGCTTCAGCGGTGTGTTCACCGGAAGCGACCTGACCGGCGGCAATGGCGGCAATGGCGCGGATGGTCCGACTGGTCTCATCGGCTCAGCGGGTGGTGGCGGCGCGGGCGGCTATGGCGCGCTGATCCTTCAAGGCGGCAGCCAGGGCAACGCCGCGACGATTGTCGGCGGCAGCGGCGGCAATGGGGGCAGCGTCAATACGGCCAATCAGGGCGCCGGCGCCGGTGGCGATGGTGGCGTCGGTGTGTATTTCGCGACCTCGGGCGTGACCTTCACCAATACCGGCAGCATCACCGGCGGCGATGGCGGTGCCGGTGGCACGGCGCCGGCGGCGACGGGTAACTATGCGGCGCTCGATTTCAGTGGCGCCACGGGTTCCGGCGGGGCGGGCGTGGTCGGATCGGACCTGACGCTCATCAATGGCGGCACCATTTCCGGCGGCTGGTCGGGTGATGGCCTGACGCAGGCGAGCGCGGTTGTCTTCGAAGGCGGCGCCAACGTCCTCACCTTCCTCAATGCCACCTCGGGCCTCAGCGGCGCCATCGAGTTGCAGAACGACGCATCGCTGACCTTCGCCCAGGCGACCGATGTCACTGTGGACAATGTCATCACCGGCACCGGCACGCTGTCCAAGACCGGCACCGGCACGCTGGATCTCACCGGCGACAGTTCAAGCTTCACCGGGCTGATGACGGTCGTGGAGGGGCGCCTCGCCCTGAATGGCAGCCTCGGCGGCTCCATCCTGGTGGGTGACGGCGCCACGCTGGGCGGAACAGGCTCGAGCGGCTCGGTGACGGTCGCCGGCGGCGGCACGCTGGCGCCGGGCAACTCCATCGGCACCTATCATGTGACGGGCGATGTGACCTTCTCTGCCGGCTCCACCTACCAGGTCGAACTGGACGGCTCCGGCAACAGCGACCTTCTCTCCGCCACGGGGCAGGTCACGCTCAACGGGGCCACGCTGAGCCTTATGGGCCTCGATCCGGCGGCCAGTTATGCCGACGGTGTCAGCTATACCATTCTGGAGGCCACCGGCGGGGTGGTCGGGACCTTCGGGGCGGTGACGACGGATTCGCTGTTTCTCACCGTAGACGTGAACGACCTCGCCAATGGCATCAATGTGGTGATCTCGGCCTCGGACGACGCCTTCACCAGCGTCGCCGTGACGCCGAACCAGATCGCCACCTCGGCGGCGCTGGGCACGCTGCCGCAGACCGGGGCCTCGCTGGCGCTGTACAACTCGATCCTGTTCCTCACCTCGGCCGGCGAGGCGCAATGGGCTTATGACCAGCTTTCGGGCGAGGTGCATGCCTCGACGCAGAGCCTGTTCATGGAACAGTCCTCGCTGATCCGCGGCGCGCTGAATGATCGCCTGCGGGCGGCGCAGGGCGGGGTCGGGGCCTCTTCCGGCCAGGTGGTGAATGTGGTCGAGACGGCCTCGGGCGCGCTCGCCTATGCCGCGCCCTCTTCCGTGCAGGTCGCGGCCGATATGAGCATGCCGATGAAAGCGGCGCCGGCCTTGGCGCCGGTCGAACGCTTTGCGCTGTGGTCGACCGCCTTCGGCAATTGGGGCGAGATGGACGGCAACTCGAATGCCGCCGGCGTCTCCGATTCCACCGGCGGCTTCCTGATCGGCGCGGACACATTGGTCGGCGAGGGCTGGCGCGTGGGTCTGGCCGGTGGCTACAGCTACACCGACTTCTCGATTTCCGGCCGCAACTCCTCGGGCTCCAGCGACAACTGGCACATCGGCCTCTATGCCGGCAATGAATGGGGCCCGCTCGCGCTGCGCACGGGTCTGGCCTATACGTGGCAGGACATCTCGACCAACCGCTCGGTCGCCTTCACCGGCTATTCCGACAGCCTGTCGGCCGATTACAACGCCGGCACGGTG
>NZ_JAHCQH010000004.1 GCF_018449475.1 Ancylobacter radicis
AGTCGTCCAGCAGCGGATTGATGCCGGCCTGCGCCGCCGTCTCAGCGTTCAGAGCGGCGGTGCGCTGCTGGATCATCTGCGTCAGCCGCTCATAGTCGTTCTGCCGCTCACGCGATGTCTTGCCCGCGCCTTCGACGGGCGCATCGGCGATCGACACGGTACTGACCGGCTGCGGCGCCATCACCGCCCCGCCCCGCCGGCTGGATCCGGCGCGAGGAGTATCCGCCGCAGGCGGGTTGTAGCCATAGGCCTGCGCTCGCTTCCTCAGCCCCTCCGGCGAATAGTCGATGCCCATGAACTCGCCGAGCTTGCGCCACACCGACGCATTGCCGATCTCAGCCAGGGCGGAACGCAGCGAGCCCAGCTTCTGCACGGCCCTCGAAATGAAGTCGGGCATGCTCTCGATGCTCGACGCCACGGAACCGAGGTTCTCAGCCGCCTGAGCACTGGCGCCTGTCGCCTCGTCGAGCTTGCCGACAAGGTTGATCAGCGCGTTGTTCACGCGGGTGAGACCTTGGCTCACGGTACCCGTCGCCTTGGCCGACTGCCTTTCGAGGTTCGGCATACCCGCAAGGAAGGCGCGGAAGAACGCCTCGCTCGACAGCTTCCCCTCGACCACCAGATTACGCAGCTTGGAGACTGAGCCGCCGGCTTCTTCTAGCCCATCCGCTACCGCCTGCAGGATCGGCCGGGCGCCCTCATTGATCGAGTTGAATTCCTCGGCCCGGACCACGGCGCCGCCCATGGCCTGGCTCAACTGCATCAGCGCGCCGGATGCCGCCTCGGCGCTGGTGCCGCCCACGCGCAGCGCCAGGGCGATTCCATCCGTGAAGCGGGTGAGATCCTCGGCCGAGGCCCCGAGCTCGCCCTGCGCCTGCGACAGGCGGGAATAGAGCGTCACCAGCGGTTCAATGGCGGTGCCGTTGCGCTGTGCGATGTCGAACAGGTCGCGGAAGGTACCCTGCAGCGCCGCGCCCTCAAGCCCGGCCACCTTCAGCGTATTAGCCAGGTCGGTATAAACCGCCGCCGCGCCGGCGATCTTCTGCACCGAGATAGCCGCCGCCAGGCTCGATGCCGCCGTGCGCGAAAGGGCGATCATGGCGGTTGATGTGCGCTCGGAGACCTGCCCCATGCTCTTTTCAATCCGCACGCTGGTGCGGGCGGCACCCTGCGACATCCTGTTGTAGGTGCGGGAGGTCACCGCATCGGCCCGCGCCATTGCCTTTTCAAGGCTGGTAATGCGGCCCTCGATGGCGACGGTCAGGCGATTGCTGTCGAGCGCCATGGCGCTATCCCTTCTGTGTGCGTTTCACAGCCTTGGAGATCGCGCGCTTTGCCCGCGATTTGATGCGCTTGCTGCTCAGGCGATAGGCCGGCCAGAAGAAGGGCTGGGCGGGCGTGTCGATGGTCCCGTACTCGACTGCCAGGGCATAGTCGTAATCCACGCCGGAACCACGCCGCACCTCCCGCGTGGTTGCCTCTCCGCCGGCCTCAACTCTCACCTCAAGATCGTGATCGCCAGGCTCGCGACGGATGGATGCGCGCAGCGTCCCGTCATCGACGGGCGCGAGGCGCCGCGCCATAGTGACCACCTCATCCGCGCTCTTCTCAAGCGTCGGCCGAAGCTCCCGCTTGACGGCTTCCGGGATAGCCATCAACCGCCGCTGAAGACGGGCAAGATCAGGCGACCGCGCCAAGCTCGGCCCCCTCGTCGAAATGCGCCGCATCGGCCTCAATGCCGTAGAGCGCCGCCTCAAGCAGCCGCGCCGCCAGGACCGCATAGGGGGCGATAGGATGAGCATCGAGGAAGCGCTGCACTTCCGTGCGCCCGATAAGGGCGCCACGGGCCGCGCTCGGCATGGCGAGACCGGCCGGGCCGGTCAGCGCTTCGGCCGTGCTGTCCGTCAGCATCGCATATTCGAGAACAAGCTCGACGTCGGAGCGTGTCCAGTCACCCTGTGCAAGGCGACGCAGAAGCGCGTGAGCCGAGCCCCGCAGTTCGCGCTCGAAAGCCGTCAGCGTCTCGCGCCGCAGCTGCAGGCGGCGCGCCTTGCCGTTGAAGATCGCGTTGATGTGCTCGAGCATATCAGCCTCTCATTGGTCGGGGCACGGGGTGTGAAAGGTGCCGGCCGCGCCGCAAAGGAGATCGGCCGCCGGCTGTCGGGGTTGTTGCGGACACTCGCCGACTTGTCCGGGCGCGCTGATGCGCGAGCGCGCCAATGCGCAGTGCCGGCGATGACGGCACTGCGCGCCTCGGGGAGGTCAGGTCTCGCTGATCTTGAGCAGCTTGATTGCCTCGAAGTCGTTCACCGCGCCGCCGACACGGCGATAGCAGTAGAAGATCACATGCGGCTTCGCGCTGTAGGGGTCGCGCAGCAGCCGCGTCGCGTGACGATCAACGATCGTGTAGCCGCGACGGAAATCGCCGAAAGCGATCGGGAAAGCGCCCGCGCCGATATCCGGCATTTCCTCGTCGAGCTCGACGGGATGCCCCAGCAGCAGGGCGGGCTGACCGGCCTGGGTCGCGTTCTGCCAGAGGTAATTGCCTTCCCCGTCCTTCATCTTGCGGACACTGCCGGCCGTCTTACGGTTCATCAGCCAGACGGCGCCGGGGCGGAAGGTCGCCTTCAGCGTATAGACGAGATCGATAAGGCAGTCGGCCGGGGCCGTGCTGGCGAAGGCGCTGGCATGGCCGCTGGGCACATACTGCAGCGATCCCCACGCGCGCGAATCGTCCGCTGCGATGCTCTTTGTATAGGTGAGGAAACCGCGCGGGCGCTTCACGCCGTCACCGGCAACGAAAGCCTCCCCTTCCTTCTGGCCGAGACGGTCGCCGACCTTGGCGACCAGCCATGTGGCGATGTCGATATTTGCGTCGTCGAGGATCGTCTGCGTCACCTTCGGCGCCGCGTAGAGCTCGCGCGCGGGGATCTCGAGAAGGCCCAGCTTCGGGCTCGAGGTTTCCGGCCGCGCTTCCTCCTCGCCGACCCATTCCGCCTGCGCCTGGTCGGCATCGACCAGTTCCGTGAAGGTGCCCGTACCGACGGGAACGACCCGTGCCAGGCGGCGCAGCGGCGACACATCGAAGATCCGCCGGGTGATCGCATCCGAGAAATACGGGGTGACGGTATAGCCACCATCCGGGTTGGACTGCGAGCCCATGGAGGCCTGGACGCCGCGCGACGACAGTTCCGCCAGCGGCCCGGCCTCACCCGCCCCGATGAAGGCACGCAGCGCCGCGTTCACGTCGTCATGCGGGGGCGTTTGCGCCGGCCCGCCGCTACCGCCGCCACTGAGCCGAAGCGACGCCATGGCAGCGTTGATATCGTCGACACCGGCAATGATGTTGTCGATCCGCTTCGATTCCTTGCTCTGAAAGCTCGCGAACGTCTGTCGCAGTTCATTGAAAACGGTTGCCGGATCATCGGAGAGCGGGCCGGCCTTGACCGACATGATGCCGCGAGCAGGCGGCATCGCCCCAGACGCGAGGGGAGAAGCCGGGAAGATCTCGCCGAGGTGCAGTCGAAGATTGGATGGCGACGGCCCCACAGCCGGCGCCATCGCGGCCGTGGCGAGCGCCGACATGGTGAGAATGTCATTCAGCGCACCGATGCGCGCCACGTCGTAATCATGATTGATCAGGCCCACGGCGATGATCACCGCCGCGAAAAGGCCCAGGGGGAGAAGGAAACGGCACGCTTTCATGGCGTTGCGCCTCTATTGATCGTGTGAGTGAGGTGCGAGAGGTCGCCCGCTGATCGCAGAGCGAAACCAGCCCGCAGTGACAAACCGAACCGCTCGGGCCCAAGGCCTGCGAGTGCTCCGGAACGGGCTGCATCACGCTCACCCGCAAAAGCCGCGAAGTCTTGCGGCCCGCCAGTCCCCAGCTACATCACGCGCACCAGGAACCCAATTCAATCATCATCTAGAAGTCTGAAAGCTCTTAAGCCAGGCTGCATCACGCGCGCCCAACTAATTTGAGATTCATCTCACATATTAAAAATGTCAAGTCAGGAAATAAAACAACAAATTCAACTATCTAAGTACTGTAACGCACTGATATTATTACTTTTTATTTAAAAGATATCCTTTGTTAGCCCGAAAATACGATTAACAAGGAAAAAAATCTGCGAATGAGGGGGACGCGGGTCCGCGCTCTGAGAGGGCTATAGACTTTTTGCCCCCCCTACCTTTGCTGCTGAACCCGGCTCTCAACTGGGGTAATGCCGCCGAGTGACCGGATCACCTCTTGGGCTCGCTGGACCACTCGCTTGCGCTCATCTTCTGTATGCACCACGCGCTCATGTCGGCGCGCCTCCATCTCCCGTGTGATGCGCTCATCGTACAGCGCGCGGCGGCCGTCGTTGGGAGAGCTCTCTTGAAAGCGCCGACGTTCACCCGTGATCAGCCGAACGCCCTTCCCCACCCTCGACAAGAGCCCGGCATCTTCCATCTCGCGCAGACGCCGCTGCACCACATCCTCGGACTGCATCGTGCGTGCAGCCAGATACTCAGGATCAGCAGGGCTGTAGGCGACATGATCGCTGATGTCGGCAAGCGCCAGCAGCACAAGCCGAGCGCTGGGCTGAAGGGCCGGCACATCCCATGCCCAAGAAATCAATTCAGCACTCATCAGTGACGATCTCCCTAGACATCAACCTCAGACATGGAGCCGCCTCACTGGCTGCATTCCAGCGCTCGATTTGAACTGCCGCGTATTCCCATCTCTGCTTTCGAAGGCTTCTTTCTTCTCTTTGCTCTTCGTGGGGTTCATAATTTTGGATCGTGCAACCGATTTGGACCCTATCGGCCTGTGAGCGGTCGGGCCGCGTTTGATCCACGCCAGCCATTCGGGCGAAACGATCTCCACCATGTTCGGAAGGCTCTTTGCGCCGCGGCGAGGCCGGTTGGTAACTCTGATCAAGCCCAGCCTTCGCGCCTCATGCAGGGCGTTCTGAACAGACGTGCGGCAGACACCAGCCAGGGCGGCAATCTTGTCGATGGGCAGGTCACAGGCGCCCCGGTGCTTGACTTCGCCAGCGACGATGGCGAGCACCGCCCGCTCGGCTTCAGTGAAGCGCCCGCGAAGTTTGTCCGGCATCGACCCTGAACCGCCCAAGGAGCGCCGCCGCTGCCGCGAGGCCTCGCGATCTGGCGAGGTCTGTCTCCGGCGGGGCGCGAACCGTGACATGATCTGGAGGGCCCGGCCTGCCGAAGGCGGGCAAGGAAAGCGCTTCATCGAGCCACGCCGCGCCTCGATCAGGACCGAAAGAGCTTGCGCCTCTTCATCGTTCAGCAGACCAGAACCATGCAGATTCCACAGGCGGCGAGAGAGGTCATCAAGTCCCTCGATGCCGGTTACGCTGATCGCGTCGCGCATCGTGGCGACGGCGCCGGCTGAGCGGGAAAATGGGACAAGCTCGGTTGTATCGCGACCAGAAACGTTGAGTTTCTCAGTCGTCCCAAATCGGCTTAACGCGTTGCCAAGGCTAAGAGCGGCGCGGCCTACCGGGCCCACCAATGACATCGCGGTTGTCCATGCGGTGGTGATGGCCGACAGAGGGCGCGCGCCCTATAAGGAGAGTGGCGCCGAACTGCCGGCGTCCTCTGCGAGGCTTTGCACATGCCGAACCTTTTCGCTTCCGCTGCCGTGCGCCGCATCGGTGCGGCCTTCCTGCTGTCCCTGATGGCGCTCGGCCTCGCCGGCTGCGGGGTCAACACGATCCCCACCGAGGAGGAGCGCGCCAAGGCGGCGTGGAGCGAGGTGCTGAACCAGTATCAGCGGCGCTCCGATCTGATCCCGAACCTCGTTGAAACGGTGAAGGGCTATGCCCAGCAGGAAAAGGACGTTCTCACGCAGGTGACGCAGGCGCGCGCCAATGCCACCTCGATCAAGGTGGACGCCGATACCATCACCGACCCCGCCAAGTTTCAGCAGTTCCAGAGCGCGCAGGGCCAGCTTTCCAGTGCGCTGGGGCGGCTGATCGCGGTGGCCGAGGCTTATCCGGACCTGAAGTCCAATCAGAACTTCCTCGCCCTGCAGGCGCAGATCGAGGGCACGGAAAACCGCATTGCCGTCGCGCGGCGCGATTATATCGAGGCGGTGCGGGTCTATAATACCGAGCTGCGCACCTTCCCCGGCGCGCTGTGGGCGATGACGCTGTACCGCGCCAACAAGCCGATGGAGACCTTTACCGTCTCCGAGGAGCAGATGAAGGTGCCGCAGGTGAAGTTCAACTAGGCGGGTGAGGCCTGTGCTGATGCTCCGCTCCGCCCGCCGGCTCCTGCCCGCCGCCGCGCTGCTTTTTGCCCTCTTCGTGCTCGGTGGACTGGCCGGGGTGGCGCGGGCCGAACTGGCCTTTCCCGCGCTCACCGGCCGTGTGGTCGACGCAGCCGGTATCCTCGATGCGTCGACGCGGGCAAGCCTCGATGCGGAACTGGCCGCGCAGGAGGCCAAGACGACCGACCAGTTCGTCGTCGCGACCGTCGCGTCGCTTGAGGGCACCTCGGTCGAGGACTATGCCAACCGTCTGTTCCGCCATTGGAAGCTCGGCCAGGCGGATAAGGACAATGGCGTGCTGCTGCTCGTCGCGCCGAATGAGCGCAAGGTCCGCATCGAGGTTGGATATGGCCTCGAAGGGGTGCTGCCCGATGCGGTGGCGAGCACCATCATCAGCACGACGATCCTGCCCGCCTTCCGTGCGGGCGACTTTGCCGGCGGAATCACACGCGGCGCGGCTGCGATCCTCGAAATCCTCAATCTCGACCCGGCTGAAGCGGAAGCGCGCGCCCGGCAGGCGGCCGAGCCGGCGATGACCGCGGATGACTGGATCTTCATCATCATCTTTGTCGCGATGATCCTGTTCTGGGTCTTCGTCATCTATCGGCAGGTTCGTTCCGGGCGGGGCAGGGGCGTTCGTCGTGGCGCCGCGCTCGGCACGGCGGCGGGCTGGGAATGGGGCCGTCGCTCCGGTAGCGGCGGCGGTGGCTGGTCCAGCGGTGGCGGCGGCTTCTCCGGCGGTGGGGGTTCATCGGGTGGCGGTGGCGCCTCGGGGAGTTGGTGATGGCCGAGGCGAGCGAGACTTTTCTCACGACGGATGAACAGACACGGCTTGCCGCCGCCATCGCGCGGGCGGAGGCCGGCACGGCAGGTGAAATCCGGGTGGTGCTGTCGACCCGGCCGCTCACGGACCATGCGTTTCATGCGCTGATGTGGGCCGCGATCATCGCCTTGGTGATCCCCTGGCCGCTGGCGTTTCTGATGCCGGTCGGTGTCGCGGCCTTGCTGGCGTTTCAGGCAGGCAGCTTTCTGCTGCTCGGTGCCATGCTCGCCTTCACCCCGCTGGGCCGGCGCTGCGTGCCGGCCGTGGTCGAGCGCGCGGCGGCGCGTAAGGCCGCGCTGGATCATTTTCTCGGCTTCGGCATCCACCAGACACGAGATCGGACGGGGGTTTTGATCTTTATCGCGCTGCCGGAGCATCGGGTTGAAGTGGTGGCCGATGAGGCCATTCACGCTCACGTCGGCACCCATGCATGGGAGGATGTGTGCACCCGCGTCCTCGCCGGGGCGCGGGCGGGCCGGCTTGCCGAGGGGATCGAGGCGGGCATTGCCGAGGCGGGGCGGCTGCTCGCCAAGCATGCGCCGCGCGGCGAGGTGGACGCGGACGAACTGCCGGACAGGGTCGTCATTCTCTGAACGGTCGGTGATCCATCGCGCGCGCTGAAAGGGTTGCGCGCGTTGATGCTGAAGCGCATAAGCCCGGCCAAGAAGATTGGAGGAATTCCATGCCTGCCTACCGCTCCCGTACCACCACCCATGGCCGCAACATGGCCGGCGCGCGCGGCCTCTGGCGTGCGACGGGCATGAAGGATGGCGATTTCGGCAAGCCGATCATCGCCGTGGTGAACTCCTTCACCCAATTCGTGCCCGGCCATGTGCACCTGAAGGATCTCGGCCAGCTCGTGGCGCGTGAGATCGAAGCGGCGGGTGGTGTGGCCAAGGAGTTCAACACCATCGCGGTCGATGACGGCATCGCCATGGGCCATGACGGCATGCTCTATTCGCTGCCCTCGCGCGAATTGATCGCCGACAGCGTGGAGTACATGGTCAACGCCCATTGCGCCGACGCCATGGTCTGCATCTCCAATTGCGACAAGATCACGCCGGGCATGTTGATGGCCTCGCTGCGCCTCAACATCCCCACCGTGTTCGTCTCCGGTGGGCCGATGGAAGCCGGCAAGGTGGTGCTGGGCGGCAAGACCAAGGCGCTCGACCTCGTCGATGCCATGGTGGCGGCGGCCGATGATCGCGTGTCGGACGAGGATGTGCAGGCGATCGAGCGGTCGGCCTGCCCGACCTGCGGCTCCTGCTCGGGCATGTTCACCGCCAATTCGATGAACTGCCTGACCGAGGCGCTCGGCCTGTCGCTGCCGGGCAACGGCTCGACGCTGGCCACCCATGCCGACCGCAAGCGTCTGTTCGTCGAGGCCGGCCATCTCATCGTCGATCTCGCCCGCCGCTATTACGAGCAGGACGATGCCGGCGTGCTGCCGCGCAACATCGCAACCTTCGCCGCCTTCGAGAACGCGATGACGCTCGACATCGCCATGGGCGGCTCGACCAACACCGTGCTGCATCTGCTGGCCGCTGCTCATGAGGGCGAGGTGCCCTTCACCATGACGGATATCGACCGGCTGTCGCGCCGCGTGCCGGTGCTGTGCAAGGTGGCTCCCGCGATCGCCGATGTGCATATGGAAGACGTGCACCATGCGGGCGGGATCATGGGGATCCTCGGCGAACTGGACCGCGCCGGCCTGCTCGACACCTCGGTCGGCAGCATCCATGCGCCGAGCCTCAAGGCGGCACTGGATCAGTGGGACGTCAAGCGCACCAGCAGCGCCTCCGTGCACGAGTTCTTCCGCGCCGCGCCGGGGGGGGTGCCGACGCAGGTCGCCTTCTCCCAGTCCGCCCGCTACGAGGATGTCGACACCAACCGTGACACGGGTGTCATCCGCAATGCCGAGCACGCCTTCTCCAAGGATGGCGGCCTTGCCGTGCTGTTCGGCAACCTCGCCGAGGATGGCTGCATCGTGAAGACGGCCGGTGTCGACGAGAGCATCCTGAAATTCACCGGCACCGCGCGGGTGTTCGAGAGCCAGGACGATGCCGTCTCCGGTATTCTCGGCAACCGGGTGAAGCCGGGCCAGATCGTGCTGATCCGCTATGAGGGCCCGCGCGGCGGGCCGGGCATGCAGGAAATGCTCTACCCGACCAGCTATCTGAAGTCGAAAGGCCTCGGCAAGGAGTGCGCGCTGATCACCGACGGGCGGTTCTCCGGCGGCTCCTCGGGCCTGTCCATCGGCCATGTCTCGCCGGAAGCGGCCGAGGGCGGCACGATCGGCCTCGTGCATGAGGGCGATACGATCGAGATCGACATTCCGAACCGGCGCATTCACCTCGCGGTCAGCGACGAGGTGCTTGCCGCCCGCCGCGCCGAGCAGGAAGCTCAGGGCTGGAAGCCTGCCGCCCCGCGCAAGCGCAACGTGACCACGGCGCTCAAGGCCTATGCGGCGCTCGCCACCAGCGCCGCCAAGGGCGCGGTGCGCCAGATACCCTGATCGAGTCGGCGCGCGCTGATCTTTTCGGATGGGGCGGAGCCGTCGCTTTGCCCGTCCGCCCCGTCGGCTGGGACAGCCCTCATTTGTAAGCGGAGGCACACATGGCCGACGAAGACGACGCATATGTTTACGACGAGGCCACCGGCGAGTGGCGTCCGGCTTCCGAGCTGAAGGCGGCCGCGGCGGCGGCCTCCGAGGTGCGGGACGCCTCGGGCACCCTGCTGGCGGACGGCGATTCCGTCGTTCTCATCAAGGATCTCAAGGTCAAGGGCGCCGGCCAGACGCTGAAGCAGGGGACGGTCATCAAGACCATCCGGCTCACCGATAACCCGGAAGAGATCGATTGCCGTCACGAGGCGATCAAGGGTCTGGTGCTGCGCACGGAGTTCGTCCGCAAGCGCGGCTAGTCGGGGTATTTTAAAACCGCCGGTGCGGGGCTCCTACCCGAAAGGGGAGTTGCGCCGCGCCGCCGGTGTGGATCAGATGGCGCATCCCAGCAGGCGGAGCGACCATGGCCGACTATGTGAAAATCAGTGGATTTCTTGGCGCCTGCGTCACCGGCGTGGCGCATTTCCTCACCGATTTGCGCAAGGCGCCGGTGCTGGACGAGAAGGCGGGGTATGGCGATTCACCGAGCCTGCCGAAGCCCAAGCCCACCCTGATTCCGGTGATGAAGATCGCCCCTGCGGTCGGCTGGCCGAAGGGGCGCCGGCCGACCCCCGCGACGGGCTTCAAGGTGGTATCATTTGCCGGCGATCTCGATCACCCCCGCTGGGTCTATGAATTGCCGAACGGCGATATCCTCGTCGCCGAAACGGCGTCACCGCCGTCACCGCCCGATGTGTTCAGCCTGCGCTGGTGGGCGATGGGTTTTGTGCTCGTGCGGGCCGGGGCGGGGGTGAAGAGTGCGAACCGCATCACCCTGCTGCGCGACGCGGATGGCGACGGCGTCGCCGAGATCAAGCTGCCCTTCCTGGAGAACCTGAATTCGCCCTTCGGCATGGTCCTGATCGGCGACCAGTTCTATGTGGCCAATGCCGACAGTGTGGTGCGCTTCCCCTATGTGCCGGGCGCAACCCGTATCGATGCCGCGCCGGTGAAGATCTGCGACCTTCCCGCCGGGCGAAACCACCATTGGACCAAGAGCATGGTCGCCAACAAGGCGGGCACCAAGCTCTATGTCGGCGTGGGTTCCAACTCCAATGTCGGCGAATTCGGCATGCATGAAGAGGAGAACCGCGCCAACATTCTGGAGGTCGACATCGCCACGGGAGCGGTGCGCGTCTTCGCGGGCGGTCTTCGCAACCCTGTGGGCATGGACTGGAATCCGGTCACCGGCGAGCTGTGGACCAGCGTCAATGAGCGCGACGAGATCGGCGACGACCTCGTGCCGGACTATATGACCTCGGTGAAGGACGGCGCCTTCTATGGCTGGCCCTACAGTTATTGGGGCCAGACCGTCGACGAGCGGGTGAAGCCGCAACGGCCCGATCTCGTGGCCAAGGCGCTCAAGCCGGACTATGCGCTGGGCTGCCACACGGCGTCCCTCGGCTTGACCTTCGTCGATGATGATCGCTTCGGCGCGCGCTTCCGCAACGGCGTGTTCATCGGCCAGCATGGCTCATGGAACCGCAACCCGCCCTCGGGCTATCGCGTCATTTTCATACCGTTCGCCGATGGCAAGCCGGCCGGTGAACCGGAGGAAATCCTTGGCGACTTCCGGGTCGATGGCAAGGCGCTCGGCCGTCCGGTGGGCGTGCTGGTGGACAAGCGGGGCGGGCTGCTGGTGGTGGACGATGTCGGCGACTGCATCTGGCGCGTGACGCCCGCCTGACCACCGACCGCGGTTTCCACGAAAACAGACGCCGGCGCCGGACGGGTCCGGCACCGGCGCAAGTTGGGCCCTGGACCGCGGGAGGGGGAGAGCGGTCCGCCGGGATAAGGCCGCAGCGGGGGAGCTACGGCTTTCGGTAATAAGATACCTCAGAGGTCATCCGGAGGTCGTTGAGCGGGTGACAGAAGCTGCCACCCGGTCACGATCACGCGCCGCGGCAGGGCTTGTAGCCGGCGGCGAGCAGTTCGCCACGGGAGAACACCACCCAGTCGCGGGCCGGCGGCGTGAAGGCTGCGCGGGCCTTCTCACGCGCCCAGTTCGGCAGCGCGACGTAGTTGGCGCGGGTCTGCGTATCGGCGAGCGCCCAGGCGGCCTTATCGCCGCGCAGACCATCCACCGGACGGGCGGCGTGGAGCGAAATCTCGGCCGAACGACCGACGCAGACCTGGTTCTTGGGCAGCGAGAGCACGACGAGGCCGCAGGCCGACTCGCACACGCCGGTGAGCTGGACCTGACGCTTCCCGATGGAGGCGCGCAGCTTCATGCTGTCGAGCTCGGTGCCGCCCTTGTGATGCCAGATTTCGAGGGCCGAGCCGCTCTGGCCGCCCTGCTCGAAAACCTTGTTGCCATCGCCGCGCTGCGGGATCATCTGCCAGTCACCCCAGCTCGCGCCGCCGTAATACTGAGCAGATGCCGGCATCGCAAGGCCGAGGCTGATGAAGAGAGCGATAATGATCTTTTTCATTGTAGTACTAGATTCCCGTTGCCTATGTTGAATCAGTCAAAATTGACATTGATTGTCCCGACCGAGGCTGGGATTGCGGTCAGCCCCGCGACTAACGCCACGTTCGGCTTGCCGCGACTGCCGGTATGCACAAGCGAACTTGCGCGAAACTGTCGTGATGTGAATTGAGGGCACGCGCGATCGGCTGGCCGGCCGAAGCTCGTCCCGCTTTGTGGTGATAGGTAATATGAAACCGTCAGATGCGTGGCGTATTGGACAACGGGTCTCTCGCCGTAATAGCGCCGACTTCGCAGGCTGCTGTGTGGTTCTGCCGTTCGGTCAACGGAGCGGCGTTTTCGGAGTGTTTTCGATGCTTGTGCGCCGCGTGTCTCTCTGTGCCGTCCTGCTGGTTGCCAGTTTTGTTCCGCTAGCGGCGCAGGAGCTGCCCTCGGCTCCGCGGCGGCAAATTATTACCGTCAGTGGCGAAGGAATCGTGCGGGCGGTGCCGGATATGGCGAGCTTTTCCAGCGGGGTGGTGAGCGAGGCGAAGACCGCGCGCGAGGCGCTCGACGCCAATTCGCAGGCGGTGGGAGCGATGGTTGCTGCGATCAAGGAGGCCGGGATCGAGGCGCGCGATATCGCGACCTCCGGCTTCTCGGTCCAGCCGCGCTACGCGCCGCCGCGCAAGGACGGCACCGGGGAGCAAAATATTACCGGCTACGAGGTGCGCAACACCGTCACCGTGCGGGTGCGCGATCTGGCGCGCCTCGGCGATCTGCTCGACAAGGTGGTGACGACGGGGGCCAACCAGATCGACGGCGTCTCCTTCGACATCGCCGAACCCGTCAAATTGCAGGAAGAGGCGCGTGTGGCCGCGGTGAAGGATGCCCGGCGGCAGGCGGAGATCATGGCCGAGGCGGGCGGTGTCAGGCTCGTGCGGGTGCTGTCCATGACCGCCGACGGCGCCAGCGCCCCGCCGATGCGGCGCATGATGGCCGCTCAAATGATGAAGGCGGAATCGGTGCCGGTCGAGGCCGGCGAGAGCGAGATTCGTGCTGGCGTCACCGTGACTTACGAGATCGAGCCGCGCTAGGCAGCCGGCCCGGTCGCCGGGCGCGGCGGCATCAGCAGCCGTAGCGCGCCCGGTAATATGTTATAGTTCAGCGGCATGGTTTCGCGGTCGAGTTCGCCATCGGTCGAGACCCAGGAACGGGACCGGTTGTGGCGCACGACGGTGATGGAACGGCCGGCAAGGCTGACAATGCCGGGATTTCCCCGCCAGTTGTCGGTGACCATGTCGGCGCCGGCCTTGAGCAAAGCGAGGGCGCCGCGATCCTCGGCGATGTGGATTTCCAGCAGCCCCTCGTCGAGCCGCCCGCGCCGCCAGCCGGGCCCGGTGAAGCGGTTCACGGATACCAGCGCGGCAAAGGCGCTGAAGCTGTGCGCGGTGCCGTCAATGGTGACGTCGAGTTCCATCCGGCCGGAACGGCGGATGGCGTGGAAGGCGGCGAAGGCCACGGCAAAAAACCGCCAGAGCTTCAGCTTGCGCGCGGCTTCACGCGCCCGCGCCATCTGGCTGAAGAAGCCCATGCCGGAAATCGTGTGAAACATCTTGCCGTTAAGCGTGGCGAGATCGACCGTGGACGGCTGCGCCTCGTCGAGCGCGGCAAGGGCGGCCTCCAGCTCCATCGGCATGCCGATATCATGCGCCAGCAGGTTGAGCGTGCCGAGCGGCAGGATGCCGAGCACCTTGTCCGACCCATCGAGGCTGCTGACCGCCAGATTGACGCTGCCGTCGCCGCCGCCGACGATCACGGTATCATGTTGCCCCCGACCGGATTCCCGGATGGAGCGCAGCAGGTTCTTGCCGCTCAGCAGATGGACTTCAAGCGTGCGCCCTTCCTTGCCGAGTTCGCGCTCGACGAGGTCGCGCACCGCCTCGCCGCCACGGTCCAGCAGGGTCCCGGCGCGGGCGTTGAGCAGCACGAGGACGTGGCGCATGGACGGGGCCGTGGCGTCGGCTGCGCGGGCGTTGCTCTGCATGTTCGGCTTCCGGGAAGGGGAGAGGGTCAGGGACGCGGTAGATAGTGCGGATTGCGGAGGGGGCGAGGATAAGGCACTGATTCCGGCATCTTTCCGGCAGGAGGCGACGCCATCATGGCGGATAACCGCGCGACATTCCCCATCATCCGGCTGCGCGCCGGCATTCTTGTGCTTGTGGCGCTTACATTTATTTCCGTCAGCGCCGGCCGGTGGATGGCGACGCTGTTCTCGCTCGGCTGGGGCTGGGCGGCGCTGATCGGCGTCGCGGTGGCGGTGCTGATCGCGCTGATCGTCTCGCGCCTCGACCGTGTGGCCTATTTCGGCATCGCGGTGCTGATCATCCTGTTCGCCAGCTACACCGCCTATGATTTCGCCCGTGGGCCGGTCGACTGGTCGCAGGGGTCGGCGCTGCTGCTGGCGCTGATTCCGGCCGTTCTGCTCGGCGCCGCCTTCTGGGATTTCCGCCATTTCGTGCGCGAGGTGCGGGCCTGGGCGAACAGCCGGAGCTGATCGGAAGGGGGCCATTCGGCCCGCACCCGGACGGGTGTGGCTCTCGGTGTTTTATTACCTCCTTACGTGCCGCTTTATCGTCCGGGGTGCGGAGTTCGCCTGTTTTTCTGTTGGTGAACAAACGGCCAGTGAGGCCGATGAGGTGGACGATCAGGCCGAAGAGTCGCATCAGACCCGTCGCATCAGACCCGTCGCGTCAGACCCGTTGCGTCGGACCCAGGGTCGCCCCGCCGGATCGGCGCGTGCCTCTAGCGGAGGACGAGACGGCGCAGGCCGAGGGTCAGCCGGCGGCGCAGCCGATGCAGCAGCGGGCGGGGATCGGCCGGGCGCGGCGCGGCGGGAGGGACGGGCAGGGGGGCGCTTTCCACCTGCCGCGCCTGCGTGAACCAGAGGCGGGCGCCTTCCGGGTCGGCGGGGCCGCCCAGCCCTTCGGCCAGCGCCGAGGCATAGGCCCGCAGGTCGCCCGCCTCGCCGGTGGCGCAGGCCCGCTCCAGCGCCCGCCGGGCCACCTGTTGCAGGGCCGGGATGCCTGAGGTGCGCAGGCCCGCCCCGACATTGCGGCAGAAGGCCGGGACGCCGCTCTCCACCGCCTGCTCGAACCAGGGAAGGGCGGCGGCCAGGTCTCCGCTGCGCTCCAGCAGCAGCCGCGCATAATCGAACTGGCCGCGATAATCGCCGCCCTCGGCGCCCCGCCGGTACCAGCGCAGCGCCGCGGCGGGACGGGCCGGGCGGTCCCAGCCCTGCTCCAGATAGCGCCCGATCATGGTCATCGACTTCACGTGGCGACCCATATGGCGCCCGCGCGCCGCGCGCACGAACCAGACTAGCGCCTGCGCCCGGTCCGGGGCGACGCCGTGGCCGTCGAGCAGCAGGCAGGCGAGGTTGAACTGGCCCCAGCCATGGCCCTTTTCCGCCGCCGCGCGGTAATGCCGGGCGGCTTCCGACGGGTCGGCCGGCACGCCCCAGCCGCGCTCATGGCAGCGGCCGACCATGTTGATTCCCTCCGCGCTGCCGGCCGCTGCCGCGATGGAGAACCAGCGCAGGCCGGCCTGCGGATCGCGCGGCACGCCATGGCCGTCCAGCAGCATCTGGCCGAAAGCGAGCTGGGCGTTGATGAGGCCGTTGAGCGCGGCGGCCTCGACCCAGCGGGCGGCCTGCTCGGGCCCCTCACTGATGCGCGCGCGCAACACATCCGGGCCCATTCGTTTCAGCTCGGTAAAGGAAATCCACGTCGCGCGCACGGCTGAAACGGTCCTTGGCGGTTGGCGCGGTGGCCTCGGGATGGCCGGGGAACCGCTGGTTTTCGTTGTTTTTCATAAGGTCATACCCCCTGAAGGGGCAAGTCATGCGTGCAGCTTCATAATATAATAATTCCAGACTGCATCTCGTTTGAGTCGTTCCATGATCATGTTTGGAAACAATAAAAAACATACTGTTTGATGACCCCCCTGATGAAAGTTATGAGACAAAAATACATGACGTAGGGGTTGGGGACTCATGAAGACCTTGAAGACACTCCGTTCCGTTGCACCAAACGCAGCGATGGTTGCCGGTTTTGCTGCCACCATGTCGGCGGTTCCGCTGTTCGGTGCCGCCGCGCAGCAGGCGGCGACGACGCCGGTTTCCACTGACGAATTGCCGACCGTGACGGTCGAGGATGAAGGCTCGCCGGCCAATACGCTGGAAGCCTCGACCGGCCTCAGCCGGCTGCCCGGCACGATCCAGGACACGCCGCAGATCGTGAACGTGATCACCCAGGAGACGATGCAGCAGCAGGGCGTGACCACGCTCGAACAGGCGCTGCGCAATGTTCCGGGCGTCACCGCCGGCATTGGCGAGGGCGGCGGCGGCATGAATGGCGACCAGTTCCGCATTCGCGGCTTCCAGGCCAAGGGCGACATCTTCATCAACGGCCTGCGCGATTTCGGCGTCTATGTCCGCGACAGCTTCGCCTATGAGAGCGTGGAAGTGTTCAAGGGCTCCAGCTCGGAATCCTTCGGCCTCGGCACTACCGGCGGCGCCATCAACTCGACGCTGAAGGCCGCCCATCTCGGCGACAAATATGATGTCGAGGGCCAGTTCGGCACCGGCCCGCTCTATCGTGGCGTGTTCGACATCAACAAGCAGATCGACGCCTCGACCGCGATCCGCATCGTCGGCATGGTCAATGAGCAGGACGTCGCCGATCGCGACAATGTCGAATCCAACCGCTACGGCTTCATGGCCGATGTCGGCTTCGGTCTCGGCACGGACCAGACGCTGCACGTCAATTATCTGTACCAGCATGGCGAGCGCACGCCCGATTACGGCGTTCCGGTCGTCACCCCCGGCTATGGCGATGTCGCCAAATATGGCTCGCTCGGCCAGCCGGTGACGGAATGGGGCGTGCCGCGCTCCACCTTCTACGGCAAGGTGACCGACCAGGACGTCACCGACACCAACATGCTGACGGTGAACTTCAAGAAGGAGGTCAATGACTGGCTGACCTTCACCAACGACACCCGCTTCGGCTACTACACCCGTGATTTCTCGACCAGCGTGCCCGGCTGCTCCAGCGTCACCACCTCGGCCAGCGCCTATGCGGCGAGCTGCACCGGCCAGTTTCTGGCGGGCGGTAACCCGGCGATCTCGTTCGGCGGCGGCAATCCCGGCTTCTATCAGGAGAGCTGGAGCGCGCAGAACATCTCGACCCTGACGGCGAAGTTCAACACCGGCTTCCTGCGCCATGAAGTGGTCGCCGGCATCGACATGTATTCGGTGAGCGACAGCCGCACGCTGGTCTCGGTCAGCGGCTCGAAGGGCACCTCGACCATCTATGATCCGGTGTTCGACAACACCACGGGCTATTATCTCTACTCCAACCCCTGGGGCAATAACGGCCAGCGCAGCTCCGGCTCGACCGATTTCGGCATCTTCGTCAGCGACCGCATGTGGTTCACCGAGGAGGTCTCGTTCCTCGCCGGCACGCGCTATGACAGCTACTCGGCCGATTACCGCTACTGGTCGGTCACCAACAATGTCGGCAGCTGGGTGAACGCCGACAGCCAGACCGATTTCTGGAGCCCGAAGCTCGCTCTGATCTGGGAGCCGACGCCGTTCCAGACCTATTACGTCTCCTGGTCGAAGTCCTTCACCCCGCAGGGCGCCTTCCCGACCAACGACATCACCGTGGTCAGCCCGACCCAGAACGACCTGGAGCCGGAAGACAACGAGACCTATGAAGCCGGCTTCAAGGTTTCCTTCCTCGAAGGCCGCCTCGGCGTCACCGGCGCGATCTTCCGCACCGACAAGAGCAACGCCTTCTACACCGACCCGGTGACGGGCGACTCGGTGGAAACCGGCGAGAACCAGCGCGTGCAGGGCGTGGAACTCGGCCTCACCGGCAACATCACCAAGGCGTGGACCATTCAGGCCTCCTACGCCTATTACGACAGCGAGATCCAGACCAGCTCGGCCACCACGGGCACCAATCCTCTTCCGGCCAATTACTACGCCGGCAACGAGGTGCCCTTCGTCTCGCCGAACAACTTCACCCTGTGGACGACCTATAATCTCAGCGACCTCTGGAAGCAGATTCCGGGCGAGCTGCTGGTCGGCGCCGGCGTGACCTATGCGGATGAGTACTTCACCAACACCGCCAACACCGCGATCATTCCCGACACCTTCTCGCTGGATGCGCTGATTTCCTACAAGAAGGACAATTACCGGATCGCGCTCAACGCCTACAACCTGACCGACGAGCTGAACTACTCGGCCGGCTGGGGCAACCGCGCGGTGCCGGCCTCGGGCCGCACCTTCACCCTCACCGTGGGGGCCACCTTCTGACGGGCCTCGCCCTTCGGAAATCCTGACCGTCGACCCTCTGGGGGAAGGCCCGCTCGCGCGCGGCTTTCCCCCTCTTTTCCATTGCGGGCCCCGCCATGCTGATCCAGATCCCCGACATTCTCACCCCCGAGGAAGTCGCCCATTGCCGCCGCGTGCTGGAGGCCTCGCAATGGGTGGATGGCCGCGTCACCGCCGGGGCGCAGGCGGCGCTCGCCAAGAAGAATTTGCAGATTCCCGTCGAGTCGCGCGAGGCGCTGGAACTCGGCGATCTGATCCTGCGCGCGCTCGGCCGCAATCCGCTGTTCAACGCCGCCGCCCAGCCGCTGCGCGTGCTGCCGCCGATGTTCAACCGCTACGATGTCGGCATGAAGTTCGGCGCCCATGTCGACGGGGCGATCCGCACCATTCCCGGCACCGGCCAGCGGCTGCGCTCGGATGTGTCGACCACCATCTTTCTCACCGATCCCGACGACTATGACGGCGGCGAACTGGTCATCGAGGACGCCTTCGGCACGCAGGAGGTGAAGCTGCCGGCCGGCCATGCCGTGGTCTACCCGGCCTCCAGCCTGCACAGCGTCAACGAGATCACCCGCGGCAGCCGCTGGGGCTCGTTCTTCTGGACCCAGTCGATGGTGAAGGATGCCGGCCAGCGCGCCATGCTCTACGATCTCGACATGGCGATCATGGACGCGCGCACCCGGCTGCCGGATGACGACCCGGCGGTGCTCTCGCTCGCCAATGTCTATCACAACCTGCTGCGCCACTGGGCGGAGCTGTAAGGCCCGCCGGCGCCGGCGGGACTGACGCGGCGGCAGATTGACAGCCCGGCGGCCGCATGGGAGGCCTCAGCCTCTCACGAGGCGCGATCCATGGCCTTTTCCCCCCTCTCGACCGAGCTGATCGGCGGCGCCGCCGCCCTGCTCACCACGCTCTGCTGGCTGCCGCAGGCGCTGAAGATCCTGCGCACCCGCGAGACGCGCGATCTCTCGCTCATCGCCTATCTCGCCTTTGCCGGCGGGGTCGGGCTGTGGCTGGTCTATGGCCTGCTGATCGGCTCGATTCCGGTCATCGCGGCCAATGCGGTGACGCTGCTGCTGCTGCTCGGCATCCTCTCGCTCAAGCTGCGCTACGGGTAATCCATGACCAACCTGCTGCCGCCCTCCGTCCTGCCGATCGTGCTGCTGCTGGCCTCGAACATCTTCATGACGTTCGCCTGGTATGGCCATCTCAAGCACAAATCCTCGCCGCTGGTGATCGCCATATTGGCGAGCTGGGGCATCGCCTTCTTCGAGTACTGCCTCGCCGTGCCGGCCAACCGCTATGGCTCGGCGGTCTATTCGACGGCGCAGCTGAAGACCATGCAGGAGGTCATCACCCTCTTGGTGTTCGCCGCCTTCTCGGTGTTCTGGCTGAAGGAGCCGCTGGGCTGGAACCACGCGCTCGGCTTCACCTTCATCGCGCTCGGCGCGTGGTTCATCTTCCAGAAATGGTGAGCCGCGCCTAATCCTCGGTCCGGCTCGTGCCGGGCCGGTCGCGCTCATAATGATGCGCGAGCGGGAAGGGCGGCAGGAAGCTCTCGCGCCGGATGGTCCAGAGCTCATAGGTCGGGGTGAAGCCGTCGGGCGTGTCGAGCGTGCCGAGATACAGCTCGACCTCGTCGCCGGAGCGGCCGAACACCGGCGAGCCGCAGCGCGGGCAGAAATGCCGGCCCTCATAGTCGCCCGTGGCGCCGGCGACGCTCACCGCCTCCTGCGGAAAGATCGCCGAGGCGTGGAACAGCGCGCCATGGTGCTTGCGGCAGTCGAGGCAATGGCACAGCCCGACGCGGTAGGGTTTGCCCGTGGCCTCGATCCGCACATCGCCGCACAGGCAGCCGCCCGTCACCTTGTCCATAGCCGCGTCCCTCTGGTCTCCGCGCCAACGCCGCGCCGCGACCAGTCTAGCGCATCAATCGGCCGGGGCGAGGCGCAGCAGGCGGCCATTGCCGGGATCGTCGGTCAGCAGCCAGAGCGCCCCGTCCGGGCCCTGGCGCACGTCGCGGATGCGCTCGCCCAGATCGGCCAGCAGCACTTCCTCCGCGACCACGCTCCCGCCCGCCGGGTCGAGCTTGATCCGCACCAGCCGCGCCCCGGAGAGCCCGCCGGTGAATAGGCTGCCCTGAAACGGCTTCATCAGTTCGCCCGTGTAGAAGGCGAGGCCGGACGGGGCGAAGGACGGATCCCAATATTTGACCGGCTGTTCCATGCCGGGCTTGGCGGTGCCCTCGCCGAGCGTCGCGCCGCTATAGTCGCGGCCATAGGAAATGACCGGCCAGCCGTAATTCTTGCCGGCCTCGGGATGGTTCAGCTCATCGCCGCCGCGCGCGCCGTGCTCGATGGTCCACAGCCGCCCGGTGGCCGGGTCGAGCGCCGCGCCCTGCACGTTGCGGTGGCCATAGCTCCAGATTTCCGGGCGGGCATTGGGCGTGGCGCGGAACGGGTTGTTCTGCGGCACCGCGCCATCGGGCAGGATCCGCACGACCTTGCCGATATGGGTGGACAGGTTCTGCGCCTCGTTGCGCAGCGTGCCCCGGTCGCCCAGCGTGATGAACAGCGTGCCGTCGCGGCCGAAGACGAGGCGCGAGCCGAAATGCTGGGTGGCGGTTCCCGCCGGATTCTGGCGGAAGATCACCTCCACCTTGTCGAGCCGAGCGGTGCCGGCTTCCTCGACCAGCCGGGCGCGGGCGACGCTGGTGCCGGCCGCACCCTCGCGGGGCTCGGCATAGGAGAAATAGACCATCCGGCTGCTGTCGAAATCCGGCGCCAGCGCGACGTCGAGCAGGCCACCCTGACCGCGGGCGAACACCGGCGGCACGCCGGCGACCGGATCGGACACGGTGCCGTTGCGGCTGACGATGCGCAGCCGGCCGGGCCGCTCCGTCACCAGCATCCGCCCGTCGGGCAGGAAGGCGAGGCCCCAGGGATTCTCCAGCCCCGCCGCGACCGTCTCGACCATCAGCGGGCCGGCGGAGGAGGTGACCTTGACCGGATCCGGCATGGCCTTCTGCACCGGCTCCTGCGCGCGGGCGGGGGAGAGGGCCGGGCCGGCGGCCAGCAGGCCGGAAAGGGCGAGGGTGGAGAGGGCGAGGGTAGAAAGGCGGTATCGGCTCACGCGGTCATTCCTCGTCTGTCACCGTTGCCGGAATGGTTAGGGCGGTGAGATGCCCGCGCCAATGGGGCTGCGGTGACAAGCGAGTGATGACGCTGCGGAAATCACCCTGGGAGGTGACGCTCAACCGCGCCGGCTGCGCGGCGCTTCGATCCGGCGCGGCTCGCCCAGCGTGTCGCGCAGCATGAAGGTGGTCAGCCCGCACAGGCCGACAAAGCCGGCGAGCAGCAGGGCGCCGATGGCGACGCGGCCTTCGGCATCCGGCAGGGTGGAAATTTCCATCGCCGAGGCGCGCTGCAGGCCGAACAGGCACAGCACGGCGACGATGGCGAAGGTGAGCGAGAGCACGACGCCGGCTTCCATCAGCGCGCGGCGCAGGCGACGGCGGGCGGTGTGGTGGGCGGGAGCCGCGCCGGCCGAGGCGGCAAGGCCATCGACATGAGCGGTGGTGACCGGCGCATGGGGCGTTGAATGCGGCATGGCGAACTCCTTTCCGATCGAGTGCGGCGGGTGCGTCCTCGATGAAAGGCAAGTTCGCCGGTGAACCCGGCCCAGCTTCGGCGCGACTATGCTTGTGCCGGTATCATTTCAGGGCAATTTGGGGGCAAAAGGTTAAGCGACGCTAACCATTTGCCGGCTGCCGACCGGGCGCCACGCCATGTCGACGTGCCCGGCCTGCCCGGCCACGCGGTCGAGCCAGGCCCGCACGGTCGGAAAGGGCGCGAGATCGAAATCGCCTTCCTCGGCCACATGGGTGTGGGCGTAGAGCGCGATATCGGCAATGGACAGCACGCCGTCGACGAAGAAGGGGCGGCGCGCGAGGTGGCGCTCCATCACCCGCAGCGCGGCGTGGCCTTCCTCCATCCAGCGGTCGATGTCGTGGGTGCGCAGATCGCGCCCGCCGCGCACCAGCTTCAGCCAGAAACGGGCGGCCGCGATGGCCGGCTCATGGCTGTGCTGCTCGAAGAACATCCAGCGCAGCACCTCGGCCCGCGCCAGCCGATCGGCCGGCAGGAAGGGCGTGCCCTCCGCCAGATAGAACAGGATGGCGTTCGATTCCGCGAGAAAGCGCCCGCCCGGCATTTCCAGCAGCGGCACGCGCCCTTCCGGGTTCTTCATCATGAAATCGGGCGTGCGGTTCTCGCCGCTGAGCACGTCGACATCCACCAGTTCGAAGGGCAGGCCGAGACGGGCGAGCAGCAGGCGGACCTTGTAGCAATTGCCGGAACTCTGCATCGAATGGAGCTTGAGCACGCGCGAATCCCGGTCGACAGGGTGGAGACGTAAGGTCAGCGGCAGCTTATCGCATCTGCAAGGCGCCTCGCAGGTGGGGAATCGCTTGCCGGCGCGCAAGGGCTCGACTAGTTGTCGCGCGCAAAACACCTCAAGGGAGTTCGGCCAATGAGCCTGATATCCGCCGCCCTGAAGCGCATCAACCCGTCGCAGACGATCGCCATTTCCAACAAGGCGCGCGAGCTGAAAGCGGCCGGTCGCGATGTGATCGCGCTGGCGGCCGGCGAGCCGGACTTCGAGACGCCCGACAACATCAAGGAAGCCGCCATCAAGGCGATCCATGATGGCCAGACCCGCTACACCGCCGTCGACGGCATTCCCGAGCTGAAGGCGGCGATCGTCGCCAAGTTCAAGCGCGAGAACGGCCTCACCTACAAGCCGAGCCAGGTGACGGTCGGCACCGGCGGCAAGCAGGTGCTGTTCAACGCGCTGGTGGCGACGCTCGATGCCGGCGACGAGGTCATCATCCCCGCGCCCTATTGGGTGTCCTACCCGGACATCGTGCAGTTCGCGGGCGGCACCCCGGTGCCGGTCGAGACCCGGCTTGAGGACAATTTCAAGCTCCAGCCCGAGGCGCTGGAAGCGGCGATCACGCCCAAGACCAAGTGGCTGATCTTCAACTCGCCGTCCAACCCGACCGGTTCGGCCTATAACCGCACCGAGATGAAGGCGCTCACCGATGTGCTGGTGAAGCATCCGCATGTGTGGGTGCTGACCGACGACATGTATGAGCACCTCGTCTATGACGATTTCGAATTCGTCACCCCGGCGCAGGTCGAGCCGGCGCTCTATGACCGCACGCTGACCATGAACGGCGTGTCCAAGGCCTATTGCATGACCGGCTGGCGCATCGGCTATGCGGCGGGCCCGGAGGCGCTGATCAAGGCCATCGGCACGCTCCAGTCGCAGTCCACCTCGAACCCCAACTCCATCGCCCAGTGGGCGGCGGTCGAGGCGCTGAACGGTCCGCAGGACTTCATCGCCGCGAACAACAAGGTGTTCAAGGAGCGCCGCGATCTGGTGGTCTCCATGCTCAACCAGACCAACGGGCTGACCTGCCCGAAGCCGGAGGGCGCGTTCTACGTGTACCCGTCCTGCGCCGGGCTCATCGGCAAGACCGCGCCGTCGGGCAAGGTTATTGATACGGACGAGGCGTTCGCCAGCGAACTTCTCGAGGCCGAAGGCGTTGCCGTGGTCCATGGCTCGGCTTTCGGGCTCGGCCCGGCGTTCCGTATCTCCTACGCGACCGCCACCAAGGATCTGGAAGAAGCGTGCCTGCGCATCCAGCGTTTCTGCGGCTCGCTGCGCTGACCGCCCCCTGTCGGCGATGGCCGGGCTGCCGCCTGGCCGTCGCCTTCGACCTCCGCGGGCGCCGGTCCGGTCATCGGGCCGGTCCTGCGCACAAAGGAAACTGAAAATGATCCGTTCCGTTCTGTCGCGTAGCCTTCTCGCCGCGGCTCTCGTCGCCGGCGCCGCCGGCCTGTTCGCCGCCCCCGCCGCTGCCCAGAGCGGGCGCGTGCAGGTCGGCGTGCTGGAATGCCGTGGTTCCAAGTCGGTGAGCTTCATCATCGGTTCCAAGCGCACGCTGGACTGCACGTTCAACGCGCCGAAGGGCCGTAAATACGCCTATGAGGGCACGATCCGCCGCTGGGGCCTCGACATCGGCGTCACCGGCCGCAACGCGCTGGTGTGGTCCGTGCTGGCGCCCTCGCGCGGCGTTCGCTCCAGCGATCTGGCCGGCAGCTATGCCGGCGTCTCCGGCAGCGTGGCGCTCGGCCTCGGTGTCGCCGGCAACGTGCTGGTGGGCGGTTCCAACAAGACCATCGCCCTGCAGCCGGTCAGCGTCGAGGGCCAGACGGGCGTCAACCTCGCGCTCGGCGTGGGCGACCTGACGCTGCGCGCCAAGTAAGCTGCGCGCCAAATGAGTTGGCGGCCGGTCGCGAGACCGCCGCTGTCACCACCCACCCGCTGTCGATCAAGCCCGGCCTCGTGCCGGGCTTTTTCGTTTGCGGAGCTTTTTCATTTGAACGGCCGCGTCGCGTAAAATCCATCGCGCACGCGCTAGTGATGAGCGAGGCTGGAATATCGGCATCATCTCCAGCGTAGTCTACCCGGTGATACCAAGGAGACCCGCCATGTTCATCCGTCGCCGCCGTTCCTGGGAACTGCCGGAGAGCGCCGCCACACCCGAATCCGTCTATCTCTCCCGCCGCAACCTGCTCGGCGCCGGGGTGGGCCTTGCCGCGCTGGCCGGGCTGGGGGGTGCCGCCAGCATCCTGCCGGCGGACGCGCAGGCGGTGGGCGATCCCGCGACCGATCCGACCAAGGATCTTTACCCCGCCAAGCGCAACGACGCCTTCACGCTCGACCGGCCGATCACGCCGGAGGAAATTTCCGGCAACTACAATAATTTCTACGAGTTCGGCTCGGAGCGGCGCAATTACCAGATCGCCGACCTCGCCGCCCGCATGCCGCGCCGGCCCTGGACGGTGAAGATCGACGGGCTGGTCGAGCAGCCGCGCGAGGTGGGGATCGACGACATCATCCGCGCCATGGCGCTGGAGGAGCGGCTCTACCGCCATCGCTGCGTCGAGGCGTGGTCGATGGCGGTGCCGTGGACCGGCTTCCCGGTGAAGGATCTGGTGTCCTGGGCGCGCCCGCTCTCGGGCGCCAAATACATCCGCATGGAGACCTTCGTGAACCCGAAGGTGGCGCCGGCGCAGAACGGCTTCGTCTATCCCTGGCCGTATGTCGACGGGCTGACCATGGCGGAGGCGACCAATGATCTCGCCTTCTTCGTCACCGGAGTGTACGGCAAGCCCGCGCCCAACCAGTTCGGCGCGCCGCTGCGCCTCGCCGTGCCGTGGAAATACGGCTTCAAATCGGTGAAGTCGATCGTGCGCATCTCCTTCGTCGCGGAGCGGCCGGTCGGGCTGTGGGAGCAGGTGCAGGGCCGCGAATATGGCTTCTGGGCCAATGTGAACCCGGCGGTCTCGCATCCGCGCTGGAGCCAGGCCAGCGAGCGCGACATCGGCACCGGCGAGCGCCGCCCGACGCTGATCTATAACGGCTATGGCGAGCAGGTGGCCGGCCTCTACAAGGACATGGCCGGCGAGAAGCTGTTCATGTGAGGTTGCCGTCGCGGTTGCCCCGGCGGGCGCCCTGGCAAGAAAAAAGCCGGGCTCACAAGGAGCCCGGCTGAGTCTCGCCGCCGAAGCGGCAACCTTCCAGAGGGGAACAGCCGAAGCATCGATGCATTCGGTGTCTGACCTCCATATGGTCAATTCCGAGGCATACTGCAATAAAGTATGCCCGCATGGCAGGCATGCGTTATTGCATTCGGCCCGTCACATGGCTGTTACTGCCTGTAGAATGTGCGTCAAATTTTTGTCGCGGTGATTGGAACGGAACCGCGTACCACGCTAGGTTTCCCTGGGGCAGTGCAGCCAGGGAGGGTGCCGTGGTCGTTTGCGCGTTCAGAGCCTCATCATGTGACACTGCACCTGTCGCGGCGGCCCCGGTGCCATGCCGCGCGGTGTCCGGGGCGGCATCCGTCATCCTGCTATGCGCGCTGCTGCTGGGTGTCACCCTTGCGCCGGCCGTGGCGCGGGCCGGGGTGCCGGTGCTGGCCGTGGCCGAGATCGGCCTGGTGAATTTTTCCGGCGAGGGGAGCGATGCCGCCGAGGATGAGGCGCGCGGGCATGCCGTTACCGCGGCGATCATCCGCGAGGCGGGCGAGGGCGGCAATCTCGTCGTCGTGCCGCTCGCCTGCAAGGGCACCTGCAATTTCGATGCGGCGGGAGTGGAAGCGCTGCGCCGCCGCGCCCATGCGGCTGGTGCCAGCCACGTACTGGTGGGGAGCGTCCGCCGGATCGGCGCTGCCGTGGCGCTGCTGCGGGTGTCCGTTCTCGACACTGGCAGCGGGCAGATGACGATGGACCGGATGCTGAGCTTTCGCGGCGACAGCGATACCGGCTGGGCCTATGCCGCGTCCTTCGTCGCCCGCGAGGTGGCGGAGGCGCTGCTGCCCCCGCCAGCGCCCTGAGGGGTCAGAAGTTCCAGCGTTGCGCCTTGGCGACGAGGAAGTCGCGGAACACCTGGATGCGGGCCACCGAGCGCATTTCCTGCGGGTAGACGAAATAGGCCTCCAGCGTCGGCGTGGTGCGCTCGGGGAAAAGCTGTACCAGCGTCGCCGAGTCCTCCAGCAGATAGTCCGGCACGATGCCGATGCCGACGCCGCGCTCCACGGCCCGCTTGAGGCCGAGCACGTTGTTGACGGACAGCGAGGGCGTGCGGCCTTCCTTGCCGTCCTCCAGCCCCGCCCGCTCCAGCCAGTTCAGCTCCTGGAAATAGGAGGGGATCGGGCCGCCGAGCAGGATGATGCGGTGCTTCTCCAGCTCGTCCAGCGTGCGCGGGTGGCCGTTGCGCTTGAGATATTCGGCCGAGGCGAAGGCGTGGAAATGCACGGTGAACAGCTTGCGCTGGATCAGGTCCGGCTGCACCGGCTGGCGCAGGCGGATGGCGACGTCGGCCTCGCGCATGGCAAGGTCGAGCTCGTCATCGGTCAGGATCAGCGTGATGCGGATGTCGGGATAGAGTTCGAGGAACTCGCCGATGCGCGCGGTCAGCCAATGGGTGCCCAGACCCATGGTGGTGGTGACGCGCAATTCGCCGTTCGGCTTCTCGCGACTGTCGGTCAGCTTGGCCCGCGCGGCCTCCAGCTTCATGAACACTTCGTGCGCGGTGCGGTAGAGCAGGTCGCCCTGCTCGGTCAGGATCAGACCGCGCGCATGGCGGTGAAACAGCGGGATGTTGAGTTCCTGCTCCAGCGCCGAGACCTGACGGCTGACCGCCGATTGCGAGAGGCCCAGCGCCTCGCCCGCATGGGTGAAGGAGCCGGCCTCCGCGGCGACGTGGAACACTTTCAGCTTGTCCCAGTCCATGTCGCGCGCGCGGTTCGCCTTGTTGTCCATGGCTCAGAGCTTCCTCATTCCGCGGCCTGCGCCAGCGGCTCCCGGGCGGCGATAAAACGCTCCGCCTCCAGCGCGGCCATGCAGCCCATGCCGGCGGCGGTCACGGCCTGACGGAACACATCGTCGGCGACGTCGCCGGCGGCGAACACGCCCTCCACCGAGGTCTGGGTGGAGGAGGGGACGGTCCAGATATAGCCTGACGGCTTCAGCTTGAGCTGGCCTTGCACCAGATCGGTCGCCGGGGCGTGGCCGATGGCGATGAACACACCATCCGCCGGCCGCTCGGTGAGCGCGCCGGTGACGACATCCTTGAGCACCACGCCGGTGACCTTGGTCGGCTCGCTCTGGCCCTTCACCTCATGCAGGGCCGCGTTCCAGACCACCTCGACCTTGGGGTGGGCGAACAGCCGCTCCTGCAGGATGCGCTCGGCGCGGAAGCTGTCGCGCCGGTGCACCACGGTGACCTTGGAGGCGAAATTGGTGAGGAACAGCGCCTCCTCGACCGCGGTGTTGCCGCCGCCGATGACGATGACCTCCTTGCCCCGGTAGAAGAAGCCGTCGCAGGTGGCGCAGGCCGAGACGCCATGGCCGCGATAGGCCTGCTCGGAGGGCAGGTCGAGCCAGCGGGCCTGCGCGCCGGTGGCGAGGATCAGGGTTTCGGCCATCCACACCGTGCCGGAATCGGTCTCCAGCCGGAACGGGCGGGCGGAGAAATCCACTCGGGTGACGATGTCGTTGACGATGCGGGTGCCCATCTTCTCGGCCTGGGCCTGCATCTGCTCCATCAGCCACGGCCCCTGGATCGGATCGGCGAAGCCGGGATAATTCTCGACATCGGTGGTGATGGTGAGCTGGCCGCCGGGCTGGATGCCCTGGATCAGCACCGGCTCCAGCATGGCGCGGGCGGCATAGACGGCGGCCGTATAGCCCGCCGGGCCGGAGCCGATGATCAGCACCTTGACGTGGTTGGAGGCGGGGATGGACGCCGACGACATGGCAAACTCGCTCGGTTTCGGAGCGGGCGAGGGTCGCCGCGCGCCGCAGACGTATCAGATCGGATGGCGACACGGCACGGGCCGCAAGCGGCGCCGGGGTCAGCCATGCGAAAATGTAGGGACTGAGCCCCTCTCCTGCAAGAAGGGCATGGGAGCGCGGCTGTCTATCCTTTAGTTTTCCAGAGGGAACATTGCGCCGGGCGGAGGCGCAAGATAATTGCTCAGGCGGCCGCCCTCCCGCGCGGCCGGAACCGGAGGACCCGCGTGGCTCGGCGCATCGACGCGATCGACTGGAACATCCTGCGCGAATTGCAGGATGATGGCCGCATCACCAATGTGGAGCTCTCGCAGCGCGTCGGCATTTCCGCCCCGCCCTCGCTGCGTCGCGTGCGCGCGCTGGAGGAGGAGGGCATCATCAAGGGCTACCGCGCCCTGCTCGACGAGAAGAAGCTCGGCTTCGACCTGATGGCCTTCGCCATGGTGCATCTGGTGAGCCAGGCCGAGGGGGACCTCACCGCCTTCGCCGATCAGGTGGAACGCTGGCCGCTGGTGCGGGCCTGCTGGATGCTGTCCGGCGAGACCGATTTCATCCTGCTCTGCGTGGCCCCGGACCTGCGCAGCTTCCAGAATTTCGTGCTGGAACTCACCGGCGCGCCCAATGTGCGCAATGTGAAGACCGCGCTGACGCTGAAGCAGACCAAGGACGCGGCCGTGGTGCCGATGGAGAACACGCTGCCATGACGGGCGGGCGGCGTTGGAGTGGGGCGGCGTGACGCACGTTCTCATCCTGCGCGACGCCAAGCCCGGCCATTTCCACCAGGCCGAGGGTGTGGCGCTGGCGCTGGCGCGGCTCACCCCGATCGAGGCCGACCGGCTGGAGGTGCGCCCGGCGCGCCTCGCCACCAGCGACATGCGCAAATTCATCATGCGCCGCTTCGGCCGGGATGCGCGGTTCTGGCTGCGCTGGATGTACGCCATCGACCTCGACGCGGTGGCGCGGCCGCAGGTGATCGTCGGCTCCGGCTGGCCGACCATCGCCGCCGGGCTGCTGCTGTCACGCCATTTCGACGTGCCCTTCGTGTTCGCCGGGCCGATCGGCGGCTACCGGACCGGGCCGCAGGTGATCAGCCTGGTCGCCTCGCCGCGGCAGGCGGGCGATCCCGGCGCGGTGCTGGCGCCGATCCCCTGCACGGTCGATCCCGACGCCTACCCGGCGCCGCGCCGGCTGATGAGCGCGGGCGACCTCGACGGCGCCTCGCTCGGCCTGCTGATCGGCGGCTCGGCCTATCGCCGGGAGTTCCCGCAGAAGGAATGGGACGCGCTGCTCGCCTTCGTGCCCGAACTGGCGGCGCGCTATGGCGTGCGCTGGCGCGTCTCCACCTCGCGCCGCACGCCGGACACGGTGGCGGACCGTTTCAAGGCGCTGGCGCAGGCGGGCGTGCTCGCGCAGTTCATCGACTACCGCGATGCCGGGGCCGGCTCGGTGCGCGACCTGTTCGGCGCCGACGCGCTGGTGGTCACCGAGGATTCCATGTCCATGCTGGCGGAAGGGCTCGCCGCCCGCCGCCCGGTGGTGGCGCTGAAGTCGGCGCGCGTGCACAAGGCCTATGCCAATGAGGTGATCGCCGGCATGGCCGGGCCGCGCCTCGACGGGGCCAGCCTTGCCATCCTGCCGATGGCCGGCGTGACGCCCGAGGCTTTCGTCGCCACGCTCACCCGCCTGACGCCGCCGGCGGAGGATGCGCGCGACGCCATCGCCCGCGCCATCGCGCCCCGGCTGGCGCCGCTGCTCGGCCTTTCACCCGCCCGGAGTGCCCCATGAGTCTCGCTTTCATCTGCCTCAAATGGGGCGAGGCCTATCCGGCCGAGGATGTGAACGTGCTCTATCAGGGCGTGCGCGACCATGTCAGCGAGCCGTTCCGCTTCATCTGCCTGACCGACCGGCCGGACGGGCTGCGCCCCGAGGTCGAGGTCGCCGACCTTCCCGCCACGGGCGCGCTCGGCCTGCGCTGGGGCGGCTGCTGGCCGAAGCTCGGCATGTTCACACCGGGGCTGCTGGAGGGCGTCGACCTCGCCGTTTTCCTCGATCTCGACGTGGTGATCCTGCGCTCCTTCGACCCGATCCTCGCCCATATCCGCGCGATCCCCGGCCTGCATGTGCTGCGCGAGTGGAACCCCAATGTGTGGGAGTTGCTGCCGGTCTCGCTGCGGCCGGATCGCGGCGCGCAGAGCTCCATGGTCGCCTGGCGGCCGGGCGAGCAGGACCATCTCTATCTGGAGGCTATGGCCAATCCCGAGGCGGCCTATGCCATTGCCAAGAACGACCAGCGTTACATCGGGCTGAAGGCGCGCAACTGCCATTACCTGCCGCCGGGCTTCGCCGTGTCGTTCCGCCGGCACCTCGTGCCGCATTACCCGCTGAACTTCCTGTCGACGCGCATCCGCCGGCCGCGCAAGGCCGCGCTGGTGGTGTTCCACGGCGTGCCCAAGCCGATCGACGTGGCGCGCGACGCGGCGGGCGCCTGGGGCACCAGGATGCGGCCGGGCTTCGGGCCGGTGGACTGGGTGCGCGATTACTGGCAGCGGGGGCTGAAAGGCACGCGCGCGGCCTTCGCGGCGCGGGGCAGATCGCCTGACGCCTGACGCCGATCAGCCGCGCCAGATTTCCTCATAGACGGCGTTGATCTTCTGCGCCTCGCGCTCGATGGAATACTCCGCCAGCACATGGGCCCGCGCGGCGCGGCCGACCGCCTCGCGCGCGCCCTCGTCCAGGCCCATCAGCCGGGCGATGGCGGCGGTGAGCGCGGCCTGATCGTCCACCGGCACGAGATGGCCGGTCTCGCCATCCCTCACCAGCTCGGCGGCGGCGCCGGCGCGGGCGGCCACCACCGGCGTGCCGCTGGCCATTGCCTCGATCGGCACCAGACCGAAGCCCTCCCAGCGCGCGGGAATGACCGCGACCGAGAGGCAGCGGAACCAGCCCGGCATGGACGCAATCGGCTGCTCGCCGAGAATAAGGAGGCGCGCCTCCAGCCCGGCGGCGGCGATGCGGGCTTTCAGGGCGGTGAGAAAGGACTGTTCGGAGGGCGTGGACAGGCCGATCACCACCGCCGTCCAGTCGGGATGAGCGGGCAGCAGCTCGATCATCGCCTCGACGAACAGGTCCTGCCCCTTCTGGTAGCGGACGCGGCCGAACACGCCGATGCCGTGGCGGCCCGGCAGCCCTGTCGCGGCCCAGGCGGCCGCACGGTCCGGGGCGGGATGGTAGGTGTCGGTATCGACGCCGTGCATCACCACGGTCGAGGGCACGTCGAGATAGGAGGCGGCCTGCGGCGAGGTGGCGATCACCCGGTCCATGCGGGCGATTAGGAAGCGCAGGAAAGGCCCGTGCCGCTTCTGCGCGGCCGAGGTGAAGACCAGCTTCCAGGGCTGGCGCAGCAGATCGCGCAGCAGGATGCCGACCATCATTTCGGTGTCGCGGCGCGCATGCCAGATGCGCCAGCGGCGCTGCGAGGGGCGGCGCCAGCTGCCCAGACGGAACACGCGCCAGCGGAGCTGCGGCACGCGGGCCGGCAGCGGCCCGAGCGCGCGGATGGCGATGTGCCGGGCCTGCGCCGGGACCACGCCGATCACCGTGGCGACCACTCCCGAGAATCGCTTCTTGAAGCTCGGCGCGACGGCAACGATGCCGTCGGGCCAGCTTTCATCGGACCCGCCCTCATGAGACCGGCTTTCGTGATGCCGGCTTCGGTCGAGCGGGGTTCCGGGGGAGGGGGCGTTCGGGTTCATGGCGTGGCCGCGCGGGGCGGCGTGCTCAGGCGAAGCGCACGTGGGCGATCTCGTAGGAGCGGGCGCCCTTGGGGGTGACCACCTCCACAGAGGTGCCGCACTTCTTGCCGATCAGCGCGCGCGCCATCGGCGAGGAGATGGAGATGCGCCCCGCCTTGGCATCGGCTTCCATGTCGCCGACGATCTGCCAGATGCGCTCTTCCTCGGTGTCCTCGTCGATCAGCGTCACCGTGGCGCCGAACTTGACGACATCGCCGCTGAGCTTGGCCACGTCGATGATCTCGGCGCGCGAGAGCTTGTCCTCAAGCTCGGCGATCCGGCCCTCGTTCAGCGCCTGCTGCTCCTTCGCCGCGTGATATTCCGCATTCTCGGAGAGGTCGCCATGGTCGCGCGCCTCGGAGATGGCACTGATGATGCGGGGGCGTTCGACCTGCTGGCGCTGCTTGAGTTCAACTTCCAGGGCCTGATAGCCCCCAGCGGTCATCGGAAATTTTTCCATTGGTCTTTTCTTGACCTCCCAAAAGCAAATGGAGCCCCCGCAGGGGCTTGCCGTTTCCCCTTAAAGGGAGTGGCAAGCCGTCCGCGACAGGCTCAATTGTCATCCGTCGTTCACATGCGTCCCGACGCGCCTACTGGCGCGATCAGGAACGCTCGGAGCTGAAATAGTCCTGCAGGGCCCGCACTTCCAGATCGCCGCCGATATAAGCCTTGATCCCGCGCGCCGCTGCAATCGCTCCGGACAGGGTGGTGTAATACGGCACTTTATGCAAGAGGGCGGCGCGCCGCAGCGAACGGGAATCCGCCAGCGCCTGCGCGCCTTCCGTGGTGTTGAACACAAGCTGCACGCCGCCATTCTTGATGGCGTCGACGATGTGCGGCCGGCCTTCCAGCACCTTGTTGATGCTGTCGCTGGCAATGGCATGCGCGGCGAGGAAACGCTGCGTGCCCGAGGTGGCGATGATCTTGAAACCGAGCGAGACCAGCAGCCGCGCGGTGTCGAGGATGCGCGGCTTGTCTTCCTCGCGCAGCGAGATGAACACCGTGCCCGAGGTCGGCACCTTGGTGCCGCCGCCGAGCTGGCTCTTGGCGAAGGCCACCGCGAAGGACTTGTCGAGGCCCATCACCTCGCCGGTGGAGCGCATCTCCGGGCCGAGCACCGTGTCGACGCCGGGGAAGCGGGCGAACGGGAACACCGCTTCCTTCACCGCCACATGGTCGCCGCGGAACGGGGTGAGGCCGAAGGAGGCGAGGCTCTCGCCCGCCATCACGCGGGCGGCGATCTTGGCGATCGGCTGGCCGATCACCTTGGCGACGAAGGGCACCGTGCGCGAGGCGCGCGGGTTCACTTCCAGCACGTAGATCTTGCCGTCCTTGATGGCGTACTGGACGTTCATCAGGCCGCCGACGCCGAGCGCCAGCGCCATCTTGCGGGTTTGCGCCTCCAGTTCGGCGATCATCTCCGGCTGCAGCGAATAGGGCGGCAGCGAGCAGGCCGAATCACCCGAATGGATGCCGGCTTCCTCGATGTGCTCCATGATGCCGCAGATGAAGGTGTCCTTGCCATCGGCGAGGCAGTCCACGTCCACCTCGATGGCGTCCGACAGATAGCGGTCGAACAGCAGCGGGTTCTTGCCGAGCAGCGTGTTGATCTGGCCGGTCTTGTCGTTCGGGTAGCGCGCCTTGATGTCGTTCGGCACCAGGCCCGGCAGGGTCTCCAGCAGATAGTCGCCGAGCTGGCTTTCCTCGCGGATGATCTGCATCGCCCGCCCGCCCAGCACATAGGAGGGGCGCACGACCAGCGGATAGCCGAGATCGGCGGTGACGAGACGGGCCTGCTCGACCGAATAGGCGATGCCGTTGGCCGGCTGGCGCAGCTTGAGCTTGTCGAGCAGCGTCTTGAACCGGTCGCGGTCCTCGGCGAGGTCGATGGCTTCCGGCGAGGTGCCGAGGATCGGGATATCCGCCTCTTCCAGCGCGCGGGCGAGCTTCAGCGGGGTCTGGCCGCCGAACTGCACGATCACGCCGTGCAGCGTGCCGTTGGACCGCTCGCGCTCCAGCACTTCGAGCACGTCCTCGGCGGTCAGCGGCTCGAAATAGAGCCGGTCCGAGGTGTCGTAATCGGTCGACACCGTCTCCGGGTTGCAGTTGACCATGATGGTCTCGTACCCGGCATCCTTCAGCGCGAAGGCGGCATGGCAGCAGCAATAATCGAACTCGATGCCCTGGCCGATGCGGTTTGGCCCGCCGCCGAGGATCGCCACCTTCTTGGCGCCGGTGGGGCGGGATTCATCCGCCATCACCCCGGCGAAGGGGGTCTCGTAGGAGGAGTACATATAGGCGGTGGGCGATGCGAACTCGGCCGCGCAGGTGTCGATACGCTTGTAGACCGGGCGCACATCGAGCGCGCGGCGGCGCTCGGCGACCTCGGCCTCGGAGAGCCGGGCGAGGCCGGCGAGGCGCGAATCGGAGAAGCCCATGGATTTGAGGCGGCGGAAGGCGCCGGCGGTGGTCGGCAGGCCGTGCGCGCGGACTTTGGCTTCCATGTCGACGATCTCGCGGATCTGGTCGAGGAACCAGGGGTCGATCTTGCAGCCGGCGTGGATCGCCTCATTGTCGAGGCCGAGGCGCATCGCCTGCGCGACATTCAGCAGCCGGTCCGGGGTCGGGGTGCCGATGGCGGCGCGGATGGCGTTCTTGTCGTCGCCCTGGCCGAGGCCCTCGATCTCGATCTCGTCGAGGCCGGTGAGGCCCGTCTCCAGCGAGCGCAGCGCCTTTTGTAGCGACTCCTGGAAGGTGCGGCCGATCGCCATCGCCTCGCCGACCGACTTCATCGAGGTGGTCAGCGTCGGCTCGGCGCCGGGGAACTTCTCGAAGGCGAAGCGCGGGATCTTGGTGACGACATAGTCGATGGTCGGCTCGAACGAGGCAGGCGTCGCCCCGCCGGTGATGTCGTTGGCGATCTCGTCCAGCGTGTAGCCGACGGCAAGGCGCGCGGCGACCTTGGCGATCGGGAAGCCGGTCGCCTTGGAGGCGAGCGCCGAGGAGCGCGAGACACGCGGGTTCATCTCGATGACGATCATGCGGCCCGATTCCGGGTCGATGGCGAACTGCACGTTGGAGCCGCCGGTCTCGACGCCGATCTCGCGCAGCACCGCCAGCGAGGCGTCGCGCATGATCTGGTATTCCTTGTCGGTCAGCGTCAGCGCCGGCGCGACGGTGATGGAGTCGCCGGTGTGGACGCCCATCGGGTCGATGTTCTCGATCGAGCAGATGATGATGCAGTTGTCCGCCTTGTCGCGGACGACCTCCATCTCGTATTCCTTCCAGCCCAGCACGCTCTCTTCCACCAGCACTTCATTGGTGGGGGAGGCGTCGATGCCGCGCTCGATGATCTCGATATATTCGGACTTGTTGTAGGCGATGCCGCCGCCGAGCCCGCCCATGGTGAAGCTCGGGCGGATGATGACCGGCAGGCCGATCTCTTCCAGCGCTTCCAGCGCCTGCGGCAGGGTCTTGATCTGGCGCGAGCGCGGCGTGTCGAGACCGATCTTGGTCATCGCGTTGCGGAACAGCTCGCGGTCCTCGGCCTTGTCGATGGCCTCGGCGGTGGCGCCGATCATCTCGACGTCAAACTCGTCCAGCACGCCCATTTTGCGCAGCGACAGCGCGCAGTTGAGCGCGGTCTGGCCGCCCATGGTCGGCAGCAGCGCGAAGCCGCCGGGGATGGCGTGGCGCTCCTTGGCGATGATCTTGGCGACGATCTCCGGTGTGATCGGCTCGATATAGGTGGCGTCCGCCAGATCCGGGTCGGTCATGATCGTCGCCGGATTGGAGTTGACCAGGACCACGCGGTAGCCCTCGGCCTTCAGCGTCTTGCACGCCTGGGTGCCGGAATAGTCGAACTCGCAGGCCTGGCCGATAACGATGGGGCCGGCGCCGATGATGAGGATGGTGGAGATATCTGTGCGTTTCGGCATCGGATCCCGTGCGGCTCGCGCAATTGGTCCGGGCGCACGAAAAAGGACGCGTTGCGCAACGCGTCCTTGGGCGGACCCGGATTGAACTTTCTGGGCGGAGTTTGCCCCCGCAATTGCGGCTTCCCTTAAACCAGATTCCCGCAGGGGGGAAGGGCCGGGCGCAAAACCGGCCTGCACGCGGCGCATGGCGGCCGTGCGGCAGGCGGATCAGCCCTTCCACAGCCGCGTCAGCGGACCCGCCGCGCCGCCGACTGGGTCGCTGGACGGAAGGGGCACGCGGGCGATGGCGGCGAACGCGCGCGGCAGGTCCGCCGCCTCCGGGCGCTCGATCTGGTAGTCCTGGCCGGGCGGGTAGGCGCCGACGATGAGGAAGTCGCCGCTGGCGGTCAGCCGCCTGTGGCCGGTGCCGGCGGGCAGCACCAATGCGTCCCCGGCGGCGATCTCGATTGTGTCGCCGTCCTCGCCGCCAATCTGCACGCGGGCCCGCCCGCTCGCCACCATCAGCGCCTCATGGGCGGTGCTGTGGAAGTGATGGTAGTCGAAAATGCCGTTGCGCCAGCGGCACTCCCAGCCATTGGCGTTCACATGGGTCTCGATGGCGCCGGCATCGGCCGGCAGCGCGGCCCGGTAGATCAGCACGGGCAGGGCCGGGTTGTTCGGCACGCCCTGGGACGGCGGGAACAGACGGGTCTGTGGCTCGATCATCGGCATCTCCTCCTCCTCGGGCTAACCGCCGCCCGGGAGGGCGGTTCCCCGGCTCACGCGCCGGCGAGTTCGCGCGCCTGCCGCAGGTCCGCCACCAGAGCCGCGAAGCCCTGCGCCTGCGCGACCGGGTCGGGCAGGCGCAGGAGGTAGGATGGATGGAGGGTGACGAAGCCCGGATGACGGCCGAGCGGTCTGGGGCCACGTTGCGTCGTCACCGCGACCGCCTCACCCGAGAGTGCCAGCGCCGCCGTGGCGCCGAGCGCGACGACGAGGCGCGGGCGCACGAAACCAAGCTCGGCGTCCAGCCACCAGCGATAGTGCTTCACCTCGCCCGCGGTCGGGGTCTGGTGCAGGCGCCTCTTGCCACGCGGGGCGAATTTGAAGTGCTTCACCGCATTGGTGAGATAGAGCCGCTCGCGGTCGAGCCCGGCCTGCGCCAGTGCCTTCATGAGCAACTGCCCGGCGGGGCCGACAAAGGGGCGGCCCTCGATATCCTCCCGGTCGCCGGGCTGCTCGCCGACCAGCGCCAGTGCCGCGCCCACCGGCCCCTCGCCGAGCACGGCGTTTGTGCCGCCGGGCACGAAGGCGGGCGTGGCGCGGATCAGCGCGTTCAGCTCGGCCAGGCTCGATGGGGCCTGCCGTGCCATGGCGGCGACGGCCTTGGCGGGATCGCGCTTGCGCGGCGCCTGCGCCTCCCGCTCGATCATCGCCGCGACGCGGGCCGGTGCGCTCTCCAGCAATGCGGGGATCAGCCGGGCCTCCGGCAGGTTGGCCCAGTATTTCCTGGGCATTTCCGTGCGCATCATCACCGGGTTGGCGCGGGCCGGGTTGAAGGCGCTGGCGTAATAGGCGAGCCAGCCCTCCTCGAAGCCGTCGGCCTCCGGCAGAGGCGGGCGCGCGGCGGGCGGGCCGAAGGCGAGCGCCTGCCCGTCCCAGCCGACCGTGCCCAGCGGCGTCAGGATGGCCCAGTCCATCGCCGGAAAGCGCGTGCGGAAGAAGGGCGCGGCCGCCTCGACGATGAAATGCTCCGGCTCGAACCAGGCGATGAACCGCTCGCGCCCGCTCTCCACGCCCAGCGCGCGGAAGCGCACGAAGGCGTGCATCTTGTGGATGTCGCGCCGCACCGATTTCGCCATCAGCGACAGGCGGTGCACCAGCGGGTCGGCCGGGTTGTCGGCGAGCCGCCGCTCGCCCTGGGCGATCCGCCAGATCAATGAGTACAACCGGGCGAAGCGGTCGGTGTCGTGATGGCAGAGCACGAGATCCGCGATCTCGCCCGCCGCGCGCGGCACGGCAAGGGCCGGGGTCTGGCCGGCCTCGTCGCCCACGTCCGGCGTGGCCGTCGCGCCGAACAGGTCGGCGGCGGGCGCGCCCTCCGCCTCGCCCGGCTCGCGCATCCGCCAGACCACCTGATCGGGCGGCACGCGCGCCGCGACGAGCCGGCGCACCGCGCGGCGGAAACCCGCCCGATCGGCGCCATAGGCCAACGCGACGCTTTCCGTCTCAACCGCGCCGAGCGCCCGTGCCGTGCTCACGCGAACAGCTCCAGCTGACGGGCCGGCGGGGCGAGGCGCTCGCGCAAATCCGAACGGTCGGTGAGCTTCAGCGGGTGATGATCGGCGGTGATGAGGAAGGCGCGGGCCCGCTTCACCCCGGTGCTCAGCCGGCCGATATCGTCCAGCGTCAGCCGTGTCTGGCGCCGCGCCCGCAGGATGCGGTCGACCGCCCGCGCGCCAAGGCCGGGCACGCGCAGCAGGAGTTCCCGGTCGGCGCCGTTCACATCCACCGGAAAGCGTTCCCGGTGCTTCGGCGCCCAGGCGAGCTTGGGGTCGATGTCGAGATCGAGCATCCCGGCGCTGCCGCCGGCGGTGATTTCCTCGACCGTGAAGCCGTAGAAGCGCAGCAGCCAGTCCGCCTGATAGAGCCGGTTTTCGCGGCGCAGCGGGGCGGCCTTGACCGGCAATACGCGGCTTGCTTCCGGGATCGGGCTGAAGGCGGAATAATAGACCCGCTTCAGCCCGTAGCCGCCATAGAGCCCGGCGCTGGTGCGCAGCACCGTCTCGTCCGTGGTGTCGTCGGCGCCGACGATCATCTGCGTGCTCTGGCCGGCCGGGGCGAAGCGGCGGCGTTCTTCCTTGGCCTCCAGCATGCGTTCCTGCATCTGGCCCATCGTCGCCTTGATGCCGGGCGCGTCCTTCTCCGGCGCCAGCGCCTTCAGGCTGATGTCGGAGGCGAGCTCGATATTCACCGAGAGCCGGTCCGCCCACAGCCCCGCCTGTTCGACCAGCCAGGGGCTGGCCTCGGGAATGGCCTTGAGGTGGATATAGCCGGCAAAGCCATGCGCCTGCCGCAGCGTGCGGGCGACCAGCATCATCTGCTCCATCGTATGGTCGGGCGAGCGGATGATGCCGGAGGAGAGGAACAGCCCCTCGATATAGTTGCGCTTGTAGAAGCCGAGCGTGATGCGCACCACCTCGTCCACCGAAAGGCGCGCCCGCTCCACATTGGAGGAGCGGCGGTTGATGCAATAGGCGCAGTCGAACAGGCAGTAATTGGTCAGCAGGATTTTCAGCAGCGACACGCAGCGCCCGTCCGGCGTGTAGGAATGGCAGATGCCGGCGCCCGTGGTGGAGCCGATGCCGTCCCTCGCCGCCTTACGCCCGCGCCCGCCGGAGGAGGCGCAGGAGGCATCATATTTGGCGGCGTCGGCCAGAATGCCGAGCTTGGTCCTGAGAGTGTCGTCCACGCGGAGGCTCCTTCCGCGTTCACTTTATGTTCTCATTCCTGTGGGTCAAGTCCCGCCCGGCTACCGTGCGGCGCGCGCATCGAAGGCGGCGCGGGCGGTCTCGATCCTCTCAAGATTGGCTTCCGCCCATCGCCACACCCCGCAGAACGCCTCGCTGAGCGTGTAGCCGAGATCGGTGAGGCGGTACTCGACATGGGGCGGGATGACCGGGTGCACGGTGCGCACCACCAGCCCGTCACGCTCCATCTGCCGCAGCGTCTGGGTCAGCATCTTCTGGCTGATGCCGCCGGCAAGCTGGCCGATGCGGGTGAAGCGCAGTTCACCATGCTCGGTGAGCACCTCCAGCACGATCATCGTCCATTTGTCGGCGACGCGGCCGATCACCTCATTCACCAGCGCCTCGACGCGGGGGTCGAGGTCGTCCGTCCGGCTGTCGGTGGCGGCGCTGGCGGTCTCGGGGGCGGTCAGGGGAGCCGTCATGACACTCTCTTTCAGGTAAGTACAAAACGTTTTAGTGCCTACTTTCCATAGGAGAGTGACTACCTTAGCTCTCCTGTCCGGTGCAACCCAATCTACGAGGCACGGACATGAACATCAGCGGCAACACCATTCTCATCACCGGCGGCAATGCCGGCATCGGCCGGGCGCTGGCCGGCGCCCTCCATCGCGAGGGCAATCGCATCATCATCACCGGCCGGCGCGAGGCGGCGCTGAAGGAGACGGTCGCGGCCCATCCGGGCATGGAGTGGCGCGTCCTCGATGTCGCCGATCCGGCCGCCATCACCGCCTTCGCGGCGCAGATCGTCCGCGAGGTGCCGGAGCTGAACGCCGTCGTGCACAATGCCGGCATCATGATCGTCGAGGATCTGACCGCCGAGCCGGTCGACCTCGCCGTGCCGGAAGCGATCATCGCCACCAACCTGCTCGGGCCGATCCGCCTCACCGCGGCGCTGCTGCCCCATCTCAAGCGGCGCGAGGCGGCGAGCATTCTCACCGTCTCCTCGGGCCTTGCCTTCGTGCCGCTGGTCGCCACCCCGACCTATAACGCCACCAAGGCGGCGATCCATTCCTGGAGCGAGGCGCTGCGGGCGCAGCTTGCGCAGACCAGCGTCGACGTGATCGAGATCGTGCCGCCGGGGGTGGCCACCGATCTCATGCCCGGCCATGCGCAGAACCCCAATTCGATGCCGCTCGACGCCTTCATCGCCGAGGTGATGGCGCTGCTGAAGGCGCATCCGCACGGACCGGAAATCTGCGTGGAGCGGGTCGGCTTCCTGCGCGGGGCGGAGGCGCGGGGCGAGTACGCCACGGTCTTCGCGCGGCTCAACGAACTCTTCTGACAACAAAGGCCGGGAGCGGCGCCGCTCCCGGCCTTTTCATTGGTGCGCGTCAAGGCGGCGAGGCCGCCCGAAGGTCACGCGGCCTTTTTGGTCTTGGCGATCAGCTCGACGAAGCGGTCGAACAGATAGTGGCTGTCCTGCGGGCCGGGGCTGGCTTCCGGGTGGTACTGCACCGAGAACACCGGCTTGTCGGTCAACTCGATGCCGGCATTAGAGCCGTCGAACAGCGAGACATGGGTTTCGCGCGCGGTGGCCGGCAGGCTGTCGCGATCGACCGCGAAGCCGTGATTCATCGAGGTGATCTCGACCTTGCCGGTGGTCATGTCCTTGACCGGATGGTTCGCGCCGTGATGGCCCTGATGCATCTTCATCGTGCGCCCGCCCACGGCGAGCCCGAGCATCTGATGGCCGAGGCAGATGCCGAAGGTCGGGATGCCGCGCTCGATGATGTCGCGAATCACCGGCACGGCATATTCGCCGGTCGCCGCCGGATCGCCGGGGCCGTTGGAGAGGAACACCCCGTCCGGGTTCAGCGCCAGCACCTCCTCGGAGGTGGCGGTGGCCGGCAGCACGGTCACCTTGCAGCCGGCGCGGGCGAGCAGGCGTAGGATGTTGCGCTTGATGCCGTAATCGATGGCGACCACATGATGCACCGGGGTGGTCTGCTGGCCATAGCCTTCCGGCCACTGCCAGGGGGTCTCGTCCCAGCTGAAACGCTGGGCGCTGGTGACCATCGGCACGAGGTCCATGCCGACAAGACCCGGCCACGCGGCCGCTTCCTGCTTCAGCGCCTCGACATCGAATATGCCGTCCGGCGCATGGGCGATCACCGCATTGGGCATCCCCTTGTCGCGGATCAGCGCGGTCAGCGCGCGGGTGTCGATGCCGGAAATGGCGATGATGCCGCGGGCCTTCAGCCACAGGTCGAAATGGCGGGTGGCGCGGTAATTCGACGGATCGGTGATCGCCGAATGCAGCACCACGCCGCGCACGCCCGAGGCGCCGGCCATCGAGATGGTCTCGATGTCGTCCTCATTGGTGCCGACATTGCCGATATGGGGGAAGGTGAAGGTGATGATCTGTCCGGCATAGGACGGATCGGTCAGCACTTCCTGATATCCCGTCATCGCCGTGTTGAAGCACACCTCGCCGACCGCCTGGCCGGTGGCGCCCAGACCGAAGCCTTCGAGGACGGTGCCATCGGCGAGCACGAGAAGGGCGGTCGGAAGGGGCTCGGCCCACACGTCCCCGCCGGAGAGCTGTTCAGCGCTACCGCTCATCTGATCTTGTTCCCTGTCGTTGTGTGCCCTAATTAGTCGGTCGCCGCGCCGGACGCCAGCCTTGAGGCTGCGCATCTGTCCCTCGTCAAGCGGATGGCTGCGGGAAAAACGCGGTCATGCGCCCCTCGATGCGGCGGCCCCGGGTTTTTGGGCGGATCAACAAGCGGTTCGCGAGGGCATGGCAGGCACGGAACAGGGTTCCGGCCGGGCTGGCTTGCGGACATGAAGAAAAGGCGGACACCGTGCTGCGCGACGATATCAACACCTCGCTGAAAGAATCCATGAAGGCGGGCGACAAGCGCCGTCTCGGCACGCTGCGTCTCATCAATGCGGCGATCAAGGATCGCGACATCGAGGCGCGCGGCCATGGCAAGGACCCGCTGTCCGACGACGACCTGCTCGGCCTGCTGACCAAGATGATCAAGCAGCGCGAGGAATCGGCGAAGGTCTATGAGGAAGCCGGCCGCGCCGATCTCTCCACGCAGGAGCGCGAGGAAATCGTCATCATTCAGGGCTTCCTGCCCGCGCAGATGAGCGAGGCCGAATCGCAGGCCGCCATCGCCGCCGTGATCGCCGAGATCGACGCGCATGGGCTCAAAGACATGGGCCGCACCATGGCCGCGCTCAAGGAACGCTATACGGGCGTGATGGATTTCGGCAAGGCGAGCGGCACGGTGAAGACGCTGCTGACGGCCTAAGCCGAGGCGTCTGGCCAATTCCCTTACGCACATTATCGCCATGTCCCTAGCCCCCCAAGAGCCCGCGCCGGCCACGCTGACCTGGGCGGGGTGCTGGCGCGGGGCGCGCGCGATCATGGCCGTCCTCCCGCCGGTCTTCGTGTTCGGCGTCGCCTTTGGCATTGCCGCGCGCGGTGCCGGGCTTGAGGGCTGGCTGGCGGCGCTGATGAGCGTCGTCGTCTTCGCCGGGGCGGCGCAGTTCGCGGTGCTGGATCTGTGGACAACGCCGGTGCCGTGGCTGCCGCTGCTGGTGGCGACCTTTGCCATCAATGCCCGGCACATCCTGCTCGGCGCCTCGCTGCGGGCCTTATGCCGGGGGCTGGCGCCGTGGAAAGTCTATGGGGCGATGACGCTGTTGAGCGACCTCAACTGGGCGGCGCTGATCGCCGCCGAGCGCAAGGGCGAGCGCGATCTCGGCTATCTCGTCGGCGGCGGACTGCTGATGTGGGCGACCTGGGTGGCGGCGACGGTTATCGGCGCGGTCGCTGGCGGACTTACGCTGGATGATGTGAAAACCTACGCGCTCGACCTCGTGCTGGTGGCGTTCTTCGCCACCACGCTGGTCGGGCTGCGGCGGGGGCGGGTGGACGATCTGCCCTGGCTGGTGGCCGGGCTCGCGGCCATGGGCGCGGTGTGGTTCCTGCCGCCGAACTGGCACGTCATGGTCGGTGGGCTTGCGGGGGGCCTCGCGGGTCTCCTGCGCGACGAAATCAAACGGCCTGGTTGACGCGAACATGACCACCACGCAGGCCCTTCTCGTCGTCTTCGCCATGGCCCTCGTCACCTATGCGACGCGGGCTGGCGGCATTTTTCTCGTCGGCTTCGTGCCGATGTCGGCCCGCACCGAGAGCTTCCTGCGCTATCTGGCCGGGGCAGTGCTGGTCGCGCTGGTGGTGCCGGCAACGGTGCGCGGCGGGCCGGAGGGCTATGTCGCGGTCGGCGTCGCCGTGCTCGCCCGGCTGGTGTTGCGCAAGGCGCTGCCGGCCATTGCGCTGGGCATCCTCGCGGCGGCGCTGTGGCGCGCCTCTATGGGGGCGAGCTGAGGGCTGGGGGCCGGGCGGGTGCCCGGCCATGTGCTGTTGTCCGTGCCTTATTCCGGCAGGCGCCCCTCATATTCCGCGCGGTACTGCGCAAAGAGCGGCCACAGCGCCGGGCGCTCATGGCCTTCCAGCTCCTCGGCGAGCAAGGTGAGATGGGCGTGCCAGCCGCCGGCGACGCCGAGCATCGTGCTGCGCTTGGCCAGACGCCGATGGGTGACGGTGAGCAGCACCTTCTCGCCGCGCGGGGCCAGCTCGAAGGTGACTTCCGACTCGTTCGGCCCGTCCGCCTCCCAGGTGAAGCGCAGCCGGCGGTTCGGCTCGCACTCCAGCACCTGCCCGGCATTGTGGAACTCGCCGGCGAATTTGGCGAAATTCTCGGGCGTCGGCTGGCCGGCATTGAGCTCGCCATTGCGGAAGACGAGATCGACCGCGCCGCCCGCCCGCAATTCCATCGGTCCGTCGGCCAGCCAGAGCCGGCGCTTGGCGGGCTCGGTGAGATAGGCCCAGACCCGTTCGATGGGGCCGGGGAGGATGCGCTCGAAGCGCAGCGTTTCGGCATCCTGCCGGGTGGCGAAAGCGGCGGGGGCGGTGGCGTTGTTCATCTGTCCTCTCCGTATGGGGCGCCGTGCGGGGCGTCGGGTGTGGCCTTGCCCGCGTCTTCCGCGCGCAGCAGGGCGTCGAGAGTGCCGAGCCGATCGGTCCAGAAACGCTCGTAGAAGCCGAGCCATTCATGGGCGGCGGCGAGCCGGGCCGGCTCCAGCCGGCACAGATGCTGGCGCCCGCGTATGTCCCGCCGCACCAGCCCGGCCGCCTCCAGCGCCTTGATGTGCTTGGAGGCGCCGGCGAGCGACATGGCGAAGGGCTCCGCCAGTTCCCCCACCGAGCGTTCCCGCTCGCTGAGGCTGTGCAGCATGGCCCGCCTTGTGGGGTCGGCGAGGGCATGGAAGATGTGATCCAGCCGAGGATCGGCGATGTCGATATATTCAACCATACGGTTTAATATCTGCGCGTCCCGCTCCATTGTCAACCGTATGGTTTAATGTTTGTCGGCGGCAGGGCCTCGGTGGATTGCGGGGATAACGGGCAGGGATTGCCGCGCGCCGCCCGGCACGCCACATCAGGGGGTGCGGCCATCAATCGGCCCGGCTCTTGCCTGCTACAAGGGTCGTTCGTTCTGGAGAATCGATACCCCGTCATGCGCTTCCCGCCCTCGTTCCTCGACGAGATTCGCGCCCGCCTCCCGGTGTCGGAGGTGGTGGGAAAGCGCGTGCAGCTGAAGAAGCAGGGGCGCGAATGGCGCGGCCTCTCGCCCTTCAATCCCGAGAAGACGCCGTCCTTCTATGTGAACGACCAGAAGGGCTTTTATCACTGCTTCTCCTCCGGCAAGCATGGCGACCAGTTCGACTTCATGATGGAGGTCGAGGGCCTGCCCTTCCCGGAGGCGGTGGAACGGCTCGCCGGTCTGGCCGGCCTGCCCATGCCGGTCCAGTCGCGCGAGGAGGAAAAGCGCGAGAGCCGTCGCAAGACGCTCCACGAGGTGATGGAACTCGCCACCAAATTCTTCGAGACCACGCTGCAGAACCGCGCCGGTGCCAAGGGGCGGGGCTATCTCGCCGACCGTGGCCTCGGCCCCGCGACCCAGCAGCGTTTCCGCCTCGGCTATGCCCCGCCCGATCGCTTCGCGCTGAAGGAGGCGCTGGGCGGCAAGGGCGTGCCGATCGAGGACATGATCGAGGCGGGGCTGCTGATCAGCGCCGAGGACATCGCCATTCCCTATGACCGCTTCCGCGACCGGGTGATGTTCCCGATCACCGATCTGCGCGGGCGGGTGGTCGCGTTTGGCGGGCGAGCGCTGGAGAAGGACGTCTCGGCCAAATACCTCAACTCGCCGGAGACCTCGCTCTTTCACAAGGGCTCGCTGCTCTATAACGGCTTCACCGCCCGCGCCGCGGCCCATAAGGGCGCGCCGGTGATCGCGGTCGAAGGTTATGTCGACGTCATCGCGCTGGTCGAGGCCGGCTTCCCCGCCGCGGTGGCCCCGCTCGGCACGGCGCTGACCGAGGACCAGCTGGCGCTGCTCTGGCGCATGGCGCCCGAACCGGTGCTGCTGTTCGACGGCGACAAGGCCGGCCGGCGGGCCGCCTATCGGGCGCTCGACCTCGCTCTGCCCCATCTCAAGCCCGGCATGAGCCTGTCCTTCGGCACGCTGCCCGACGGGCAGGACCCGGACGATCTGGTGCGCGCCGGCGGCCGCGAGGCGGTGGACGCGGTGCTTGCGCAGGCCCGCCCGCTTGCCGACGTGCTGTGGGAGCGCGAGCTGGAGGGCGCCAATATCGAGACCCCCGAGCGCCGCGCGGCGCTGGAGGCGCGGCTTGGCGAGATCGTGCGCGGCATCGCCGACGAGACGGTGCGCAAGCATTATCGCAGCGAGTTGATGGAGCGTTTCCGCCGCCTGTTCGCCCCGGCGGTCATTCAGGGTGGGGCAAATCGGCGCGAGCCCGGCCGTTTCACCGGCAAGGGGAACGGCACCGGACGGGGCGCGGGCGACCGGCGCGCCGTCGGCGGGCGGGCGGGCGGCTCGGCCGGGGAGGGGATGCGCCGCTCGGCGCTGATGCGCGGCTCAGCCGCCGAAATTCCGCGCAACGAGGCGCTGCTGCTGTTCGCCGCCATGAACCATCCCTGGCTGATGGAACGCTTCGCCGAGGAGCTTGCCGACCTGCCGCTGCTCAACAAGGATGCGGCGCGGCTGCGTCAGGCGCTGCTGGACGCTCATATGGAAGGGGCGGACGAGGATGCCGAGCATCTGGCCGTCCGTCTGGAGGCGGTCGGCGTCGGCCCGGTGGCCCAGCGCCTCGCCCAGATCGCGGTGGCGCGGCATGACTGGCCGGCCTTTGCCGATGCCGGCCGGGTCGATGTGGAATTGTGGTGGCACCAGCGGCTGGTCTTGCACCGGCGCAGCCACGCCCTATCTAAGGACCTCAAGGAAGCGGAAAAACGCCTCGCAGAGGAGCCCACCGAGATGAACTGGGCACGCTTTCTCGACATACAAAGACAGCTCGCGGCACTTGACGGAACCGAAGCTTTGGTAGAGGGGTTCGGCGCCGCGTCGGGTCGTCCGGCTCGGTCGATGTAGAAAGTCCTCTGGGTCGCCCGCCCCTGCGCACCAACTGCGCCGTGGAGCGTGTGGCCCCGTTTGCGTCGTGGTCGCCCCGGTGACCGCACGGGGTTTGAAGGTCGAAGGGGCGGCGCGCCGGATAAGCCGGACGCCGTTGGACGCCAGGGCGCAAGCCCTCAGGCGGTTAAGGAGCACACGCATGGCGAAGCAGGCAGCGGACGCGACGGAAGCCCCCGAAAAGGACGGCGAGACCCCGGATAGCCCGTTGCTGGACCTTTCGGACGCTGGCGTCCGGAAGATGATCAAGCTCGCCAAGAAGCGTGGCTATGTCACCTATGACGAGCTGAACGAGGTTCTCCCCTCCGAGCAGAACACCTCCGACCAGATCGAAGACATCTACGCGATGCTCAACGAGATGGGCATCAATGTCGTCGAGGCGGAAGAGGCCGAGGCGGAAGCCGAGGGCGAGGAGCCGGCCGAGGCGGCGGACGACGAGGAAGAGGCCGGCGGCGAGATCGCCGAATCGGCCCCGCGCGCGGTCATCCGTTCCGAGACCAAGTCCGAGCCGGGCGAGCGCACGGACGATCCGGTGCGCATGTATCTGCGCGAGATGGGCTCGGTCGAGCTGCTCTCCCGCGAGGGCGAAATCGCCATCGCCAAGCGCATCGAGGCCGGCCGCGAGGCGATGATTGCGGGCCTCTGCGAGAGCCCGCTGACCTTCCAGGCCATCATCATCTGGCGCGACGAACTCGTCGAAGGCAAGGTGCTGCTGCGCGACATCATCGACCTCGAGGCGACCTATGCCGGTCCCGAGGCGAAGAACGGCCCGATCGTCGAGGGCGGCACGCTGGCGCCGGAAGGCGACGAGGAGCGTGAGCCGACGCTGGGCGAGACCATCGCCGCCGATGATGACGACGACATGGAGAACTCGCTCTCCCTCGCCGCCATGGAAGCGGAGATCAAGCCGAAGGTTCTGGAGACCTTCGACCGCATCGCCGACTATTACAAGAAGCTGCGCCGCCTGCAGGACCAGAACGTCGAGTCGAAGCTCAAGAATGAGAGCCTCTCGCCCTCGCAGGACCGCAAATACAAGAAGCTCAAGGACGATCTGATCCTCGACGTGAAGTCGCTGTCGCTCAATCAGGCGCGCATCGACAACCTCGTCGAGCAGCTCTACGACATCAACAAGCGCCTCGTGTCGCTCGAAGGCCGGCTGATGCGTCTGGCCGAGAGCTTCGGCGTCTCGCGCGAGGACTTCCTGAAGCAGTATCAGGGCTCCGAGCTCGACCCGAAGTGGATCAGCCGGGTCAAGAACCTGACCTCGCGCGGTTGGAAGGGCTTTGTCGGCCAGGAACTGGACGGCATCCGCGATCTGCGCTCGGAAATCCACGCGCTGGCCACCGAGACCGGGCTGGAAATCCAGGAATTCCGCAAGATCGTCCAGATGGTCCAGAAGGGCGAGAAAGAAGCCCGTCAGGCCAAGAAGGAAATGGTCGAGGCCAATCTGCGCCTCGTCATCTCCATCGCCAAGAAGTATACGAACCGCGGCCTGCAGTTCCTGGATCTCATCCAGGAGGGCAATATCGGCCTGATGAAGGCGGTCGACAAGTTCGAGTACCGGCGCGGCTACAAGTTCTCGACCTATGCGACCTGGTGGATCCGTCAGGCCATCACCCGCTCGATCGCCGATCAGGCCCGCACCATCCGCATTCCCGTGCACATGATCGAGACGATCAACAAGATCGTGCGCACCTCGCGCCAGATGCTGCACGAAATCGGCCGCGAGCCGACCCCGGAAGAACTGGCCGAAAAGCTGGGCATGCCGCTGGAGAAGGTCCGCAAGGTCCTGAAGATCGCCAAGGAGCCGATCTCGCTGGAGACGCCCATCGGCGACGAGGAAGACAGCCATCTCGGCGACTTCATCGAGGACAAGAACGCGATCCTGCCGATCGACGCGGCGATCCAGAGCAATCTGCGCGAGACCACCACGCGCGTGCTCGCCTCGCTCACGCCGCGCGAGGAGCGCGTGCTGCGCATGCGCTTCGGCATCGGCATGAACACCGACCACACGCTGGAGGAAGTCGGCCAGCAGTTCTCGGTGACCCGCGAGCGTATCCGCCAGATCGAGGCCAAGGCGCTGCGCAAGCTCAAGCACCCCTCGCGCTCGCGCAAGCTGCGCTCGTTCCTCGACAACTGAGCGTGCGTCTCACGGAATGCGAAAAGGCGGCCTGCGGGCCGCCTTTTTCGTTTCAGGCTCACGGTGGTTTCAGATTTCGGTGGTTTCAGGCTTGGGGCGGTTTCGGGTGTCGATCACCTCGTCGGCGGCCTAGTCTTCGCACAACCCTTTCGTGGAGCGCGAACCGATGACCGCCGCCCTGTCCCCCGACTTCCTGTTCATCTGCTTCATCGTCGTCGCCTCGCCGGGCACCGGGGCGCTCTACACCATGGCCGCCGGCCTCGGGCAGGGGCGCGGGGCGAGCGTGCTGGCCGCCTTCGCCTGCACGCTCGGCATCGTCCCGCATCTGGCCGCCGCGCTGCTCGGGCTGGCGGCGGTGCTGCATGCGAGCGCGCTCGCCTATGAGGCGCTGCGCTATGCCGGCGTCGCCTATCTGCTCTACATGGCCTGGCAGACGCTGCAGGCGGACGGACCGCTGCGCCTCGCGCCGGGCACCGCGAGGCTTCGTCCGGCGCGGGTGATCGCCGACGGCATCCTGCTGAACCTGCTCAACCCGAAGCTCTCGATCTTCTTCGTGGCGTTCCTGCCGCAATTCATCGCGCCCGGCGAGCCGGCCCCGCTGACGGCCATGCTGGAGATGTCGGGTATGTTCATGGCGATGACCTTCGTGGTCTTCGCGCTCTATGGCGTCTTCGCCGCGGCGGTGCGCGGGCAGGTGCTGGCCCGCCCCGCCATCCTCGGCTGGCTGCGCCGTGGCTTTGCCGCCGCCTTTGTGGCGCTGGGCGCCAAGCTCGCGCTCAGCGAGCGATAGAGCATCTCGAGCGACGTGGATTCCGGTTCGCGCGCGGAAAATGCGTCAGCTCCAGACAAAGAAAAACCCCGCCCGCGGGGGAAGCGGGACGGGGCAGTGTCGTGCCGTCGCGGTGTCTCCTCGACGGCACCGGCGCCTGGATGCGCCTCTTCCAGGTGACACCCCCGTTGGGGGGAGGGTGCCGCCCGAAATGGGTAGGCTCACGCGCCCGCAGAATCACTCGCCGGGCAGCGGATGGTTGCGGCGGCGCGTCTCGCGGGTCGAGATGTCGACATAGGCGAGCACCCCGGCGAAGCCGCCGAAGGCGATCACGGTGGCGGTGAGGAAAAGCACGGTCTCCATGGGCATTGGCGTTCTCCCATCAACTTGAATGGGATGACGCTACGCCCCGCGCGGGTGGCTTGCCTTGCGGTAAGTCAATCCGGCGCGCGTCCGATGCCGCTGGGGAAGAACGGCGTTCAGGGCGTCGAGATCGCCTGATCGACCAGCAGGGCTAGGCCGACAAGACCGAGGAAGATCACGAAGAACAGGCCGAACAGGATCAGCGAGATCCGCCGCGCCAGGGCGGACACATTGGTCATGCCGATGGCGCCGGCAATGATCGAGATGATCAGGAAGATGACGGCGTATTTGAACATGCTGGGCTCCCGCAAGCGTCAGGCCAAGAACGGCTTACCGGCCGCGAGGTTCCCCAGCTTTGCCAAGAGGGCGCCTCAGCCGCCGTCCGAGCGCCCGTCCTGCGCGGAGGGGAAGGCCTCCTCATCCGCCGCGCGGCGCATCTGCGCGCGCCGGTCGGGTTGGGAAGCGGCGGGCGAGGGGGCGTCGGCGGTCTCGTCCTCGGGCAGCGGAATGGTGCCGGTGACGGCGCAGGCGATGCCGGCCTCCTCCATCCCCGGCCCGGTGCCCCCCAGCGGCGCGGCATCGCGGCAGCACATCCGCCAGACCACGAACAGCAGCAGCAGCGTGTGCGAGCCGGCGGTGAAATAGAACAGCGCGCCCGGCCCGTAATGCTGCATCCCGTAGGAGGCGAGCGCCGGCCCGACCACCGAGCCGATGCCGTAGAGCAGCAGCAGGCCCGCCGCCGTCTCCACCGCCTGCGAGGCCGGGGTGCGGTCATAGGCATGGGCGGCGGCCAGCGAATAGGCCGGCAGCGACAGCGCGCCGAAGATCAGGCCGAGCACGCACAGGCCGAGCAGGCCGAAATCGAACATGCCGAGCGCCAGCCCCGCCAGCATGGCGCCGACCATCAGCCCGGCGAGGATGCGGCGGCGGTCGGTGCGGTCGGAGAAGAAGCCGACCGGCCATTGCGCCAGCGCCCCGGCCACCACCACGGCGCTCATGAAGGTCGCCGCGCCGTCGGCGGTCAGCCCGCGCCCGATGCCGAAGATCGGCCCGAGCGACCAGAGCGAGCCATTGGTCAGGCCGATCACGAAGCAGCCGACCATGGCGACGGGGGCGGCCCGGAACAGCCGCAGCGGGCGGATGCGCGCGGTCTCGATCGGCGCCGGCTGGCCGGAATTGGAGATCACCACCGGCAGGGTGGCGAGCGAGAACAGGATCGCCGCCAGCGCGAACAGCTCGAAGCCGCGCACCGGGTAGAGCGTGATCATCATCTGCCCGGCGGTCAGCGCGGCATAGTCGACCATGACATAGGCGCTCATGACGAAGCCGCGCGTCTGGTTGGTGGCGCGGTCGTTCAGCCAGCTCTCGATCACCAGATAGAGCCCGGCGAAGCAGAAGCCGGTGATGCCGCGCAGGGCGAACCAGACGAACGGATCGACGAAGATCGGGTGCGCCATCATCGTCGCCACCACGCCCGCGGTCAGGGCGGCGAAGGCGCGGATATGGCCGGAGCGGCGCACGAGGTGCGGAACCGCAAGACAGCCGACCACGAAGCCCAGATAGTAGCTGGAACCGAGAATACCCAGATTGATCGCGCTGAAGCCCTCAAAGGCGCCGCGCAGCGGCAGCAGCGTGTTCTGCAGGCCGCTGCCGGTAACCAGAAAGAACACGCCGAGAAGGAGCGCGGCGACAGGGCCGAGAGTCTGGGCCATGATGGAACCGGCGGTGAAAGGGCGACGGGGAGGCGATTCCTGCGGGAATCAAGCATCTATCCGCTTTCGGTAGCCCTGTTCCGGGATGAAGTCGAGACAGCGAAAGGCATGAGTGCAGCAACATGAGTGCAGCAATGAGCAGCGCAGCGGGCGACCAGCCGGTGAAACTCACCTCGGACCATCTCAGCGTGGAGATCGCGCGGCTCGGCGCGGAGATGCAGAGCCTCAAGGATGCGCAGGGGCGCGACCTGCTGTGGGACGGCGATCCGGCATTCTGGACCGGCCGCGCGCCGCTGCTCTTTCCCATCGTTGGCCGCCTGCCGGGCGACCAGCTGGTGCATGAGGGCGTGGCCTATCCCATGAGCCAGCACGGCTTCGCCCGCCGCCGCGCCTTCGCACTGCGCGAGGCCAGCGCCTCGCAGGCGCGCTTCTCGCTGCGCGCGGATGGCGAGACGCGCAAACAGTACCCGTTCGATTTCACGCTGACGGTCACCTACACGCTGATCGAGGCGACGCTGACCATCGAGGTGCAGGTGGCCAATCCCGGCCCGGTCACGCTGCCGGCGAGCGTCGGCTTCCACCCCGCCTTCCGCTGGCCGCTGCCCTATGGCGGCACGCGGGCCGACCACCGGCTGGTGTTCGAGAAGGCGGAGGTGGAGCCGGTGCATCGCCCGGTGGGCGGGCTGCTCTCGGCCGCTTCCGAGCCGAACCCGGCGGTGGATACGGTGATCGCCCCGGATGACGCGATGTTCGAGCGCGATGCGCTGATCTTCCTGCATCCGCGCTCGCACCATGTACGCTTCGGCGTGCCCGGCGAGCCGGGGCTGGAGATCGCCTATCCCGGCATGGAACAGCTCGGCCTGTGGTCGAAGCCGGGCGCGCCGTTCCTGTGCATCGAGCCATGGTCGGGTTACGCGTCTCCCGAGGCGTCCTCGTCCGAGCCGGGGGCGGCCGAGTTCATGGACAAGCCGGGCCTCAGCCTCATCCCGCCCGGCGGCTCCAAAAGCTTTGCCATGGCGGTGCGCTGGCTGCCGGATATCGGTCGCTGAAACCGGCAGGGTGGTCGAAAAGCGGCGGTGAAAAAGGGGCGGTGAGGGGACGCGGTCAGGCGTGCTTTTCGAGCGCGCCGGGACCGGGTCCGTTGGCATCGAACTCCGCGATGTCGGGCATGTTGATGTCCGAGCTGTGGGCGGACATCACCCGGTCGCGTCCGTTCTGCTTGGCGCGGTAGAGCGCCGCGTCGGCGGCCGCGATCAGCCGCTCGATGTTGAGCACGCTCGACGGCTGGGCGGCGACGCCGATGCTGGCGGTGATGAGCTTGCCGTCCGGGCGCGTCAGCGCCGCGGCGGCCAGCGCGGTGCGCACCCGCTCGGCGATGCGGCGGGCATTGTGGACGTCGGCGCCCGGCAGCACGGCGACGAATTCGTCCCCGCCATAGCGGGCCACGAGGTCGCCATTGCGCTGCCGGAAGCCGGCCAGCGTCCGGCCGACGCCGCGCAGCAGCTGGTCGCCGGCGGGATGGCCGAAGCCGTCATTCACTTCCTTGAAGCAGTCGATGTCGATCATCACCAGCCCGAGCGCCTCGCCGGTACGCTCGCAGCGGCTTGCCGCCCGCGACAAGCCCTCGTCCAGCGCGGTGCGGTTGGCGAGGCCGGTCAGCGGGTCGATGCGCGAATGGTGCACCAGTTCCCGGTTGCGGCGGAACAGTTCCACCTCGTCGGTGGCGATGCGGGCGAGGACACGCAGGGGTTCGAGATCGGTATTGGCCGCGCGCAGCGGCGCCGCGTTCATCACGCAGAGCGTGCCGATGGGCTGGCCGTCGAGCAGTAGCGGCACGCCGGCATAGAAGCCGATGCGCCACGCGGCGGCATCCGGGTGGCCCTGAAAGCGGGGATCGGACGCCAGATCATGCGTCACCAGCGCCTCGCCATCGGCGATGATGTGCTGGCAGATCGAGCGTTCGCGCTCCAGCACAGGCGCGATCGGCTGGCCGGCCGCCGATTTGATCCACTGCGTGCGCTCGTCGATGAAGCTGATGAAGGCGGTGTCCGCCTGATAGACATGGCGGGCCAGCCACGTGATCCGGTCGAATCGTTCATCGCCCGGCGTGTCCATGATGTCGCATGCCTGCAGCGCGCCGAGGCGGGCCTGTTCATTCGCCGGTGGGGCCGGTACCCGCCACATATCGAAAACGCTCCGGGGCCTCGCATCCCCTGTCGCCCGGTACGGACGGCAGGTTGCCTGCACCCTTTTTACTACCTTCGCGGGTCAACCGAAATGGTCGGCGGCCTGCGAAAGATCGGCGAGGAAACCCTCGCACCAGCTATGGATCGTGTTGGTCTCGACCTTGTCCATATTGGTGCGCCAGCGTTCGCGCCGCTCCTCCACCGGCATGGTGAAGGCGCGGTGGAAGGCGTCGGCCATGCCTTCCACGTCATAGGGATTGACCAGCAGGGCACCCGTCAGTTCGTCCGCCGCGCCGGCAAAGCGCGAGAGCACCAGCACGCCCGGATTTTCCGGGTCCTGCGCGGCGACATATTCCTTGGCGACGAGGTTCATCCCGTCGCGCAAGGGCGTGACGATGCCGAGCCGGGCATTGCGGTAGATCGCGGCGAGCGTGGCGCGCTGGAACGGCCGGTTGAGATAGCGCAGCGGCACCCAGTCGAATTCGGCATATTCGCCGTTGATCGCGCCGGCCAGTTCCTCCAGCTCGCGCCGCAGGGCCTGATATTCGGTGACCTCGGCCCGGCTCAGCGGCGCGATCTGCATCATCGTCATCTTCGAGCGGTGCTCGGGATAGCGCGCGAGGAAATCGCCGAAAGCGGCGAACTTGCTGGGCAGGCCCTTGGAATAGTCCAGCCGGTCGACGCCCACCGCCAGCGCGCGCCCGGCCAGGCTTTCCTTGAGGCGCTTCTCCTCATCCTTGCCGACCGAGGCGCGGGCATCCTTGACGAAGGCCTCGGCGTCGATGCCGATCGGGTAGGCGACCACGCGAAAGCGCCGGTCCTTCAGCCCGACCCCGCCGCCGGGCGCGATCCAGCCGCGCGCCTCGGAGGAGATATAGGTCAGCAGGGCCCGCACATCGTCCTCGGTCTGGAGACCGACCAGATCGTAATGCGAGATGTCGCGCACCAGCGCCGCATGCGAGGGCAGGGAGAGGAAGACTTCCGGGGTCGGCCAGGGGATGTGGTGGAAATAGCCGATCCGCCCCTCGAAGCCGAGCTTGCGCAGCTCGGCCGCCAGCGGGATGAAATGGTAGTCGTGCACCCAGACGATGTCGTCCGGCTTCAGCAGCGGCAGCAGCGAGCGGGCGAAATGCGCGTTGACGCGGCGATAGCCCTCCCAGTCGGCGCGGCGGAAGGACAGCAGGCCGAGCCGGTAATGGCACAGCGGCCAGAGCGTGCCATTGGCATAGCCGGCGTAATGGGCGCGCTGGTCCTCGGGGTCGAGATCCTGCAACGCATAGCTCACCCGGCCCGAGCGGAAGACCTTGGGCGGCGGCGGGTCGACCTGCGTCTCGCCGCTCCAGCCGAACCACAGGCCGCCGCGCTGGCTCAGCGCCTCGCGCAGGGCGACCGCCAGACCTCCCGCCTTGGCGGCGCGCTCTCGCGGCGATGCCACGCGGTTGGAGACGATTACGAGCCGCGCCAAAACGCTTCCTCCCATGTCTTCGACAGCCGCATGGCCATGTCGATCAGGCCGACCATCGAATAGGTCTGCGGAATGTTGCCCCACAGTTCGAGGGTCTGGTTGTCGATGTCCTCGGACAGCAGCCCCGCCTCGTTGCGCCGGGCGAGCAGGTTGGTGAACAGCTCGCGCGCCTCGTCCCGGCGCCCGATCAGGTCGAGCGCGCCGGCGTACCAGAAGGAGCAGATGGTGAAGGAGGTCTCGGGCAGGCCGAAATCATCCTCGCCGGCATAGCGCATCAGATAGCCGTTGCGCATCAGCCCGCGCCCGATCGCCTCCACGGTCGCGACATAGCGCGGATCGTCCGGCCTCACGAAGCCCAGTTCGGCGAGCAGCAGCAGGCTGGCGTCGAGCTGGCCGTCCTCCTCCGCGTCGACGAAGCTGCCGAGCTTCTCGCTCCAGGCGAAGGTGAGGATGCGGGCGCGGATCTCGTTGCGCCGCTCCAGCCAGAACTGCACGCGCTCCGGCAATTCGAGCACGCGGGCGATGCGGGCGAGCCGGTCGCAGGCGGCCCAGCTCATCACCGCCGAGAAGGTGTGGACGCGCCGCTTGCCGCGCAGCTCCCACAGGCCGGCATCGGGTTCGAAAGCGAATTCCACCGCCTTGGCGCCGACCCCCTCCAGCAGCTCGAACAGCGCCCGGTCGCCGCGATTGGGCAGGCGTTCGTCGAAGAACATCTGCGCCGCCGCCAGCACGACATGGCCATAGCCGTCATTCTGCACCTGCTCGGCCGCCTGATTGCCGACCCGCACCGGCCCCATGCCGGAGAAGCCCGCCAGCGCCGGGGCGAAACGCTCCTCAAGCTGGGTGCCCGGCACGATCGAATAGACCGGCGCCAGCCGCCCGGACGGCTCGGAGGCGATCACCGTGGTCAGATAGCGGATATAGTCTTCCATCGTGCGGGTGGCGCCGAGCAGGTTCAGCGCGCGCACCGTGAAGTAGGAATCGCGCAGCCAGCAATGGCGGTAGTCCCAGTTGCGGATCGAGTGCGGCGCCTCGGGAATCGAGGTGGTGAGCGCGGCGACGATGCCGCCGGTCTCCTCATAGGCGCACAGCTTGAGCGAGATGGCGGCGCGGATCACCGCGTCCTGCCATTCGAAGGGAATGGAGAGGTAGCGCACCCATTCCCACCAATAGTCGCGCGTCTTATCCTCGAAGCCCTGGGCCGTTTCCGCGAGGCTCGAGGCGAAGGGCTCGTCCGGCCCGAGCACCAGCGTCGCCGCCTTGCTGAGCACGAAGGGGCGCTCCTCCATCACATAGACGATGGGCAGGTCGGTGGTGGCGCGCAGGGTGAAGTCGTCGCCGGCAAAGCGCATATGGTTGGAGCCGCGCACCGGTACCGGACGCTGCTCGCCCCATTTGAAATGCGGGCGCAGGCGGATGGTGACGCGGCAGGTGCCGGCGATCGGCTCGATCCGCCGCACCAGCATGGCCGGGCGATAGATGCGGTCATAGAGCTTGAAGCGCGGCGCGAAGTCGGTGATGCGCAGCTTCGCCCCGTCCGCGCTCTCCAGAATGGTCTCGATGATGGCGCTGTTGTGCTGGTAGCGGCGCGTGGCCTTCACCTGCCCGTCCAGCACCACGTCGAAGAAGCCCGCTTCCGGTTCCGTGCCGCCGAGCATGGCGGAGAAGATCGGGTCCCCGTCGATGCGGGGCCAGCAGCACCAGGCGATGCGCCCGTTGGGATCGACGAGGGCGGCGATGGTGCCGTTGCCGATGGCGGCGAGATTCAGATTGGTCACGTGGCGGCGGGCTCCAGCATCTGCGGGATCTGGTCGAGCCAGTGCCGGACATCGGCCGGCGTGGCGAGGCGATGATCGGCCTGGGTGGTCGGGCGGGGGCCGATGGCGACGGCGAGGCCGCCGGCGGCGCGCACGGCGCGGAAGCCGTCCTCGTCGGTCACGTCATCGCCGACGAAGACCGGCCGCCGCCCGGCGAAGATCGAGGTGCGCATGAACTGCTCGACCGCCGTGCCCTTGGTGTGGCCGGCCGGCCGGACCTCGATGACGAAGCGGCCCTTGAGGAATTCGACCCCGTCATCGAAGCCGCGGCCCAGTTCGACCACCTTGTCCATGATGGCGTCCGACCATTCCGGCACGGCGCGGAAATGCACGGCGAGCGAGAGCGGCTTGTGCTCGATGAACACGCCCGGCCAGGCGGCCAGCTCGCGCACCAGCGTGTGTTCCAGCGGCTGGCGCCATTTCGGGATGGTGATCGGTACGGAGGGGGCGTCGGGGGCGAGGCGGATTTCGGCCCCGTGCTGGCCGGAGGCGGCGAGCCGGGCGGGGGCGAAGCGGCGGTCCATCCAGTCGATGGTACGGCCGGAGACCAGCGCCACCGCGCCGCCGAGCGCCTGCTGGAGCGCGACCAGCATGTCCGGCATCCGCGTCGGGATGGTCACCCCCTCGGGGTGGTCGGCATGTTCGATCAGCGTGCCGTCAATATCGAGAAACAGCGCCCAGTCGGGCTGGGCAGGGGGGAGGGCGGGAAGCGCGGCTTCGGGAAGGTCGGGAACAGGTCCCTTGGCCTCGGGGAGAGTGTGCATTCCGTTTCCTGGTAGCGTCGGGGCTCTCACCGTCGACCAATAACGCGCGTATCCGCCGACAGGGTGGTAACAAGGTGTAGAATAGGCGCAAATCGCCCCTGTTAACGCGCAGGAGGCGATGGCGTTCCAATACCAATCGAAGAAGGTGATGTGACCGGCGCGGCGCGGCTCAGCGCGCGGGCATCAATTGCCCGTCGGCGGAGGGCAGGGAGCCGGCATCCCAATGCAGGCGAATGCCGCGCCCGCCTTCGGCTTTCACCGCATAGAGCGCCTGGTCGGCGCGCTCGATGAGCTGGCTGCGCACCTCGCTGATCGTCGCATCATGGGGAATGCGCGAGAGGCAGGCGGCGCCGGTGCTGATGGACAGGCGCGCCCCGCTTATGCTGGCATGCTCGATCTCCAGCGCCTCCACCGCCTTGTGCAGGCTCTCGGCCACCTTGAGCGCGCCATTGGCGGCGGTGCCCGGCAGCACGACGATGAATTCCTCGCCGCCGAAGCGGGCGACGATATCGCCGGGGCGGCGCAGCACGCTGCCCATCACCTGCGCCACGGCATGCAGCGTGTCGTCGCCGGCGAGGTGGCCGTAACGGTCATTGTATTTCTTGAAGTCGTCGACATCGATCAGCAGCACCGAAATCGGCGCTCCCTCGCGCCGGCAGCGCAGGATTTCGCGCGGCAGCAGCTCTTCCAGCGCGTGGCGGTTCCACAGGCCGGTCAGCGCATCAGTCGAGGCCGCTTCGGCCAGTCGGCGATTGGCGGCCTGAAGTTCCTGATTGGCGCTCTCCAGCCTCTCTTCCAGCCGCTTCTGCTCGGTGATCTCGGTCAGCGCCGTGCAGATCGCGTTGATCTGTCCGCCCTCGTCGCGGATCGGCCGGACGGAGACGATGAAGACCCGTCCGAACAGGCTGATTTCCTGCGGCGGCTCGGCCGCGCCCCTGTCGAAGGTCGCGAAAATGCGCTTGGAGATGTTGAGCGCCGCCTCGCCGAACACATCGCCCACGTTCCGCCCGGTGATGCCGTCGCCGGGATCGGGGATGACGCCGGCGAATTCCCGGTTGGCCGCAAGAATGTGCCCTTCGCGGCTGATGAGGCAGGACGCGATGGGGAAGTCCAGATAGATGCGTCGGAGGTCTTCGGCCGAAAGGTGCGCGAGCATACCGCCGAACTGGGATGATGAATGATTGAAAAGGGCGTTAACTATAACAGGAGGGGGCCCGTCCGCAATTGACACGTGTCAATCCGGCGCCGCTTTTCGTCCGGCTGACGCAGAGTCGTTGCAGCAACGCCGTCGCCATGCTCCCAAGACCGGCGCCCGCGCTCTGCCCGTGCCCTGCGTCGCGGGATCGCGCCGGCAAAGCTCCGGTCGCGTTCCGGGAGAACGCCGGTCTTGCCGCTCGCGGGCGCGCGGTTTACATAGCGCCCGACCCAATTCCGTCTCGTCGCAGGGCCCGTTGCCGTCAGGCGGCGTGCGTCCCCCACGCGCCTTAAGCGCAGGATCTCGGCACATGGCTTCCTATCAGTACGTCTACCACATGCACGGCATGTCCAAGGCCTATCCGGGCGGCAAGAAGGTGCTCGACAATGTGCACCTCTCCTTCTACCCGACGGCCAAGATCGGCATTCTCGGCCCGAACGGCTCGGGCAAGTCGACGCTGCTCAAGATCATGGCCGGCATCGACAAGGACTTTTCCGGCGAGGCCTGGGTCGCGGAAGGCGCGCGCGTCGGCTACCTGCCGCAGGAGCCGCAGCTCGACCCGACCCTCTCGGTGCGCGAGAACGTGATGCTCGGCGTCGCCAAGCAGAAGGCGATCCTCGACCGCTACAACGAACTCGCCATGAACTATTCCGAGGAGACCGCGGATGAGATGACCGCGCTCCAGGACGAGATCGAGGGCCAGGGCCTGTGGGATCTCGACAGCAAGGTCGACCAGGCGATGGACGCGCTGGGTTGCCCGGAAGAGGGCTCGGACGTCGCCCGGCTCTCGGGCGGCGAGCGCCGCCGCGTCGCGCTGTGCCAGCTCCTGCTCTCGCAGCCGGAACTGCTGCTGCTCGACGAGCCGACCAACCATCTCGACGCCGAGACCACCAACTGGCTGGAAGGCCATCTGCGCAACTATCCGGGCGCGATCCTGATCGTCACCCATGACCGCTACTTCCTCGACAATGTGACCGGCTGGATTCTCGAACTCGATCGCGGCCGCGGCATCCCCTATGAGGGCAACTACTCCTCCTGGCTGGCCCAGAAGACCAAGCGGATGCAGCAGGAAAACCGCGAGGACGAGGCCCGCCAGCGTGCCCTTGCCTCCGAGCAGGAATGGATGGCGGCCTCCCCCAAGGCGCGTCAGGCCAAGAACAAGGCGCGTATCCAGCGTTACGACGAGCTGGTGAAGAAGGCCTCCGAGAAGGCGCCGACCACCGCCCAGATCGTCATTCCCGTGTCCGAGCGCCTCGGCAACAACGTCATCGAGTTCAACGGCCTGACCAAGTCGTTCGGCGACCGCCTGCTGATCGACAATCTGTCCTTCAAGCTGCCGCCGGGCGGCATTGTCGGCGTTATCGGGCCGAACGGCGCGGGCAAGACCACGCTGTTCCGCATGATCGCCGGGCAGGAGACGCCCGACGCCGGCAGCATCAGCGTTGGCGACAGCGTGCAGCTTGGCTATGTCGACCAGAACCGCGACGCGCTGAACGACAAGAAGACCGTCTGGGAGGAAATCTCCGGCGGCCAGGAAGTGCTTTATCTCGGCAAGCGCGAAATCAATTCGCGCGCCTATTGCGGCGCCTTCAACTTCAAGGGCGGCGACCAGCAGAAGAAGGTCGGCATGCTCTCGGGCGGCGAGCGCAACCGCGTGCATCTCGCCCGTATCCTCCAGCAGGGCGCCAACGTCCTCCTCCTCGACGAGCCGACCAACGATCTCGACGTCGAGACGCTGCGCGCGCTGGAAGAGGCGCTGGAAGACTTCGCCGGCTGCGCGGTCATCATCTCGCATGACCGCTTCTTCCTCGACCGTATCGCCACCCACATCCTCGCCTATGAGGGCGAGGGCCATGTCGAATGGTTCGAAGGCAACTTCCACGATTACGAGGAAGACAAGAAGCGCCGCCTCGGCGTCGACGAGATCGTCCCGCACCGCATGAAGCACAAGAAGCTGACGCGCTGAGGGGGCTCAACCGGGGAACAGCAGGGGCTCGTAATCCATCGCACCGTGCAGGACATGAAGGATCTGCACGGTGTCTTCGCTGACCCGGAAGAAGATGAGATAATTGCCGTGGACGCAGCGGCGCACGCCCGCCGCCGCGACGCGCGGCACCAGCGGGTAGGCCTCCGGGGCCGCCCCGATGCGCGCGGCATGCTCGCGCAGCTCTCGTATGAAGGCGAGGGCGCGCCGCGGATTGTCGGCGGCGATGTGGTCGCCGATGCGCTCCAGATCCGCCTCGGCCTGCGCCGTGATGAGGACGATCATTCGCCGGTCTTGTCGACCATCGCCGCGTATTTCGCCTCAAGCCGCCCGAGAACGCGCTCTGCCGGCGTCACCCGCCCGGCCTCGGCGTCGTCCAGCCCGCGCGCGAGTGCCTGCTCCAGCGCGGCGACCCGCATCTCGCGCTCCTGAAGCAGCCGCACACCCTCGCGCAGCACCTCGCTTTTGGAATGGTAGCGGCCCGAGGCGACGAGCCGGTTCACATAGGTCTCAAGCTGCTGGCCGAGTTCGGCGCTGATGGCCATGGCGTCCTCCATTCGCGTCAGTCTAGCGCACCAATAACAGTTATTGAATCAAATCTGCGCGGTGGTGCCGTGGTCGGGTGGTGCGGGCGGCGCGGGATCGGTTAGGTAGGGGGCATGAAGCACATCCCGATGATGCTGGTCGCCGCGCTGATCGCGCTCACCCCCGCGCTCGCCCGCGCCGATGCCGCCTTCGACCGGTGGCTGGCGGCGCAATGGCCGGCGGCGCAGGCGATGGGGATTTCCCGCGCCACCTTCGAGCGGGAAACGCGCGGCCTTGAGCCCGACCTCTCGCTGCCGGACCTCGCTCTGCCCGGCAAGCCGAAGGCGCCGGACCGGCAGGCCGAGTTCGTGCAGACGCCGGCCACCTATGTCTCGGACAAGGCGATCGGCACCTATGCCGCGCGCGGCCGGGCGCTCGCCAAGCAATATGGCCCGCAGCTCGCCGCGCTGGAGAAACGTTTCGGTGTGCCGGGCCCGATCCTGCTCGCCATCTGGGCGCGCGAGACCTCCTATGGCGGGGCCAAGCTCGACCGCGACGCGCTGCGCGTATTGGCGACGCAGGCCTATGTCGGCCGCCGCAAGGACGAGTTCCGCGCCGAATTCCTCGCCGCGCTGAAGATCCTCGACGAGGGGCATATCTCCCGCGCGCAGATGAAAAGCTCCTGGGCCGGCGCCATGGGCCTCACCCAGTTCCTGCCGACCGGCTATCTGGAATATGGCGTCGATCTCGACGGCGACGGCACCGCCAATATCTGGACCGATGTGCCGGAGGCGCTGGCCGCGACCGCCAGCCTGCTGAAGGAAAAGGGCTGGCAGGCCGGCAAACGCTGGGCCTATGAGATCACCGTCCCCTCCGGCTTCGACTGCACGCTGGCCGAGCCGGAAACCCGCCTTTCCATCGGCGACTGGCTGAAGCGCGGGGTGAGAATCGCCGATGGCCGCCGCGTGCCGCCATCCGCGCTCAAGGACGAGGCCTCGATCATCATGCCCGCCGGCCCGTTCGGCCCGGCATTTATGACGCCGGCTAACTATTTCGTGCTCAAGAGCTACAATTTCGCCGATCTCTACGTGCTCTATGTCGGCCATCTCGCCGACCGCATCGAGGATGACCGGCCCTTCGCGCAGGGCTGGAAGGACATCGCGCTGGTGAAGACCGCCGATCTCGAATTCATGCAGAAGGTACTGACTCATCAGGGCTATTACACCGATAAGGTCGACGGCAAGGCTGGCATGAAGACCCGCGCCGCGCTCGGCGCCTACCAGAAGGTCAACGGCCTCGCACTCGATTGCTGGCCCGACGCGGCGGTGCTCGCCCATATGCGGAAGGGTGGGTAGGGGGCACGCCGGCTAAGTAAAAAAGCCGGCTGTTGGACAATGTCGATCGCTGGAAGGTTTTTAAATACCGTTGCACGCGCCTTTCGCCTCACCCTTTCCACCTCACACACCGTCATGGCCGGGCTTGACCCGGCCATCCACGTCTTGGCCGGCGCGCGCGGGACGTCGTGGATCCCCGGGTCAAGCCCGGGGATGACGGCGCGAGGGTGGGCCCCGTGTCCCGGGCGCGGCGGTGCTGACGCATATGCGGAAGGGTGGGTAGGGGGCCCCGGTTGCCTCTCCTCCCTTTCCACTCCACGCGCCGTCATAGACGGGCGTGTTCCATCCTCTGGTCGCAAAGGAGGATTTCATGCAGCCGTTCCAAATGACACACCGTCAGGACCGTCCCCGGACGTGATCCGGGGATCAGCCCGGCCATCCACGTCGTTGGCCCGGCGCTCGCGGAAAGTCGTGGATCCCCGGGTCAAGCCCGGGGATGACGGCCCGACAGGTGGACGGCGGGGCGAGCGCGACGCGCGTGCCCTCTCCTACTTCCCCGCCAGCTTCTCCAGCCGCGCCGGCAGTTCGGCGAGCAGGGCGTCGCGGGCGCGCACGCTGGTCGGCGTCTCCTGCCGGGTGGCGTCGCGGTCGAGCTGGGCGAAGAGGATGCTGCGCCCGTTCCGGCTCGCCCAGCCGACATACCAGCCATAGGGCTGGCCGCGCACCGGCGCGCCCTTGGCGTCGAGCGCGAAGCCCATGCCGGTCTTGCCGTGCACGGTCCAGCCGCCCACCTCGCCATAGCGGATGATCGCGGCGGTCATCGCCACCGCATGGGGCGAGACCGGCAATTCGCCGCGCAGCATCCGGCCGAGGAAAGCCGCCTGCTCGCGCGGGGAAATGGCCAGCGAGGTGGAGAGCCAGGACCGGGTGAGCCCGTCATCTTTCCCGCGCGTGCCCGCCACATCCGCATTGCCGTAGCCGAAGCCGGTGACATAGGCGTTGAAGCGTTTCATGCCGAGCCTGCGGGTGATCTCCTGCGAGTACCAGACGACCGATTCCTTCATCCAGTAGGTCGGATCGGTGTCCCGCTTCCATTCCTCCCGCCATGAGGCATAGCCCGGCTTGAACGACCAGACGGGGGCATGGGCGTCGGTCAGGATGCCGGCATCATAGCCCATCAGCGCGATCGGGATCTTGAAGGTCGAGGCCGGCGTCACGCGGGCGGCGCAGCCCGGTCCCTCCTCGCTCAGCACCGTGCTGGTGGCGGCGTCGGCGAACAGCGTGCACAGCGTCTCGGCCCCGGCGCGGCTTGCCAGCGGCAGCGTGAACAGGGCGGCGAGAAGACCGGCAAGTGGAAAGCCGGCGACGATGCGGAGCGGGGCAGGGGGCAATGGCGCGATTCCGGTTGAAGGCGCGCGCACCCCACCATCACCCTGTGGCGACAATCGGGAGCGGCGTCGCTCGAACGCAGCGCCTCTAGCGCGGCATGCGGCTGATGACGCGCAGGTCCTTGCCGGCGCCGAGGTCGCGGGCGGAGAGCCAGAACACCTCGCCCTCGCTGTCCTCGGTGTCGAGCCAGAGGAAGGGCAGGTTGGGATATTCGGCTTCCAGCAATTCGCGGCCGGTGCCGATCTCGCAGACGATGCCGCCCTTGGCGGTCAGGTGCTTGGGCGCTTCGGTGAGGATGCGCCGGACGAGGTCGAGTCCGTCCGGCCCGCCGTCGAAGGCCAGCGTCGGCTCGTGCCGGTATTCCGGCGGCAGCGTGGCCATCGCCTCGGCATCGACATAAGGCGGGTTGGTGATGATGAGGTCGTAGAGCCGCCCGGTCAGCGGGCCGAACAAATCGCCCTCGATCAGGCTCACCCGCTCGCCCAGCTCGTGCTCGGCGACATTCTCGGCGGCGAGTTCCAGCGCCTTGGGCGAGAGGTCGACCGCGTCGACCTGCGCTTCCGGGAAGCTCATGGCGGCGAGAATGGCGAGGCAGCCGGAGCCGGTGCACAGATCCAGCACCCGCCCCACCGCGTCGGGGTCCTCGATCAGCGAGAAGCTGTGGCCGCCGCTGAACAGGTCGCCGGCCATCAATTCGCCGATGAAGGAGCGCGGCACGATGGCGCGCGCATCGCTCTTGAACGGCACGCCGCGAATATAGGTGCGCCCGAGCAGATAGGCCGCCGGCTGGCGGGTCAGGCAACGCTGGTCGATCAGGTCGGCGAGCCGGGTGCGCTCGCCCTCCACCAGCCTTGCGTCGAGCCAGGGGGCGAGGTCGTCGACCGGCAGGTGCAGCGATTCCAGCACGATGAAGGCGGCTTCGTCGAGCGCCGTGGTGGTGCCGTGGCCGAAGGCCAGGTCCGCCTGGTTGAAGCGGCTTACCGCATAGCGCACGAAGTCCCGTACCGTCTTCAACTCGTCGGCCGCCGCCATTATCGTCTCCCTGTCCGTGCCAGAGGTGCAGCACGACCGGCGGGGGAAAGCAAGGCCGGCCGGGCGCGCCCGTCGCCGGGTCCCGTTTCCGGGGGGCCTGTTTTCAGCACGACCTTGTTTTCAGCGCGACCTTGTTTTCAGAACGACATGGTTCGATAGGAAGAAGGTGTGAGCGCGGAAAGGATGCATGATGGCCGACGCGGCAAGTGACGAAATCACCCTGGTGGTCGACCGCTCGGTCGCGGTCGTGCTGTTCGAGTTCCTCTCGCGCACGGTCGACGATGCCGATGGCGAGGCGCTGCTCGACTTCATCGACGACGAGGCGGAGATTCCCGCCCTCTGGGCCCTGCTGGCGGGGCTGGAGAGCGTGCTGACCGAGCCGATGGCCGAGGATTACGAGCGCCGCGTGCTCGCCGCCCGCGAGGCGGTGATGAAGCGTTTCGGCGGCGCCTTCTCGGGCAAGGGCGAGGACTGACACCGAGACCGCGCCGGGCGGTATGGACTGCCTTCGCGCGCCCTATGGCGCCAGCGTCGCGGTCGGTGCCGCGATCGAGGCCGGCACCGCGCCGCCCGCGCCCGCCGCTGCCGACGCCGCTGCCTTGGGCGAGGTCATGTCGGCGGAACGCTGCTGGCTGTCGATATTGGCGATCATCGCCCGGCCGAGATCGCGCGCCAGGCAGTTATAGCTCCAGTCATTCATGTGGAAGCCGTCCTTCCACAGGAAGGATTCGAACGGCATGCCGGCCGTCTCGTGCCATTCGCGCATCAGCGCGAAGCGGTGATAGACGCCGACGCCCTGTTCCGCCGCGATGGTGTCGATCATGCGGATCATCGGCGCGGTGTCGGCATCGGCCAGCACGCGCGGGGAATATTGCGGGTCGACCAGCAAGAGGTCGGCATGGATGGCGCGCACGCGGGCGATCGCCTCGCGCAGCTGCCCCTCGGCGGTGCTGAGGCCGTTGTCGCGGAACAGCGCGTTCACGCCGGCCTGCCAGATCACCAAAGTCGGCTGGGCGGCGGCGACGTCGGTGTCGAACCGGGCCAGCATTTCCGGCGCGTCCTGCCCGTTCACCCCGCGATTGAGCACGGTGATGTCGGCCTGCGGAAAGCGTTCGCGCAGCAGGGCCTGAAGGCGGCTCGGATAGGAGCCTTCAGGCGTCGAGGCGCCGGCGCCGGCGGTGGAGGAGGAGCCGATCGCCACGATCACTACGGTCTCGCCGGCGCGCAGCCTGGCCGCGGTGCGGGCCAGCGGCTGGGTCAGCCGGGTCGCGACCTTGGGCGCCGGGCAGGTGGGGGCGCTCAACAGCGGCTGGCCGCCCAAAGTCTGGCCTCCCAAACTCTGCGCGCCGGCGGGCAGCGCCAGCAGGGGCAGCGCCAGCAGGGGGAGGATCGCGGCGGCGGTGAGGGCGGTGCGGCGCATGGTCAGCGGGAACCCAGAGTGCGGCTGTCGACGCCATCGACGATCATGCCGACCAGAAGCCGGCCGATGCAGCGATGGACATCCTCGAACAGGGAGGGGGAGGGGCGGGCACTGTCGAAATCGAAGATGCCCTCGGTCTCCCAGAAGCGCATCACGTCATAGCGGTCGAAGAACGGCACGCCGGCCGCGCGGGTGGTCCAGGCGAGGGCGCTGCTATAGGGCGCGACATCGAAGGCGAAGGCGGTGCGCGGGCTGTATTGCGGGGAGACGACGATCACGTCCGCCCCCGCCTCATGCGCCGTCTCAATACCGTTCATCACCGCGTCGGAGAAGGACGAGGTATCGGCCCCGAGGATCGCGTCATAGGTGCCGGTCTGCCAGATCATCAAAGCGGGCTTGGTTTCCGCCAGCGCCTCCGGCAGCGTGGCGAGAATGGCCTCGGCGGTGGCGCGCGGCTGGTTGTGCGTGGTCACCACCACCCCGCCAGCCGGATAACGCTCGCGCAGGATTTCCTCGATGAAGCTCGGGAAGCCGCGCGGTATCGCGTCCTTCGCGGCGGCGCTGCCGGAGGATTTGGTCGCGGGGGCCTTCTTGGCGGTGGAGGAGTTCAGCACGAGGATGGTGGTCGGCTCCTTGCCGGCAAGCGAACGGGCGAGGCGCGGCAGGGCGAAGCCGGCGCGAGTGAGTTCGGACGGGGCGGCGCACACCGGCTCCCCCGCCGCGCGGGCCATGTCGGCACCCGCTAGGGTGAGGGCGGAGATCAGGACGAACCCAAGGATCCGGCGTGTCACGATGAACCGCGTCGATCAGTCAATTTTCGCGCGGCAACTTCGCGCTCGACGCGACCATACCACGACAGAAGAACCGAGAGAGCTACCATTAAGGCGATGCCGGCGACGCTGAGCGCAAGCTGCATCCACAGCGCGCCGGTGATTTCGTTAAGCACGAAATGTGCGGCAAAAGAAAGGAAGACGCCGAAACAGAAGACTTCGAGCGAGTTCTGGCCGCACAGGATCATCGGCCGAAGTATCGGGCTACGCAATGCCGGCAGATCGACCGGTATCAATCGTACCACAACCACCGCCAGTGCGAGGAAATGCAGCACCCGCAGCGGCGACAGGTCGGTCTTGCTGATCGGGTAGATGATCTGTGCCACCAGCTCCGGCACGATGCCATCGAGCGGGGGCCACCACCAGCTCAGGACCACGGCCAGCGAGAGCGCGAGATAGGCGACCGACAGCGCCAGCACCAGCCGCGAATGGACGAGGAAGCCCAGCCGGTCGCTGCCGCCCAGCCCGCACCAGCCGCCGAACACGAACATCAACTGCCAGGCGAAGGGGTTGAAGAACCACATCCGGTCGTCGGGATAGGCCGGCAGGTTGAAGCCGGTCATGCCCGCCGCCGCCCAGACGAGAAGGGAGACCGCGAGCGTCAGGTCCGGCGCCTTCTTCAGCGCCCACAGGATGGGCGGGAAGGTGGCGAGCAGCACGATGTAGAGCGGCAGCACGTCCATATTGGCCGGGCGGAACTTCAGCAGCATCGCCTGCACCAGCGCCACATCCGGCTCGGCGAGGAATTGCAGCGCGCCCATCTCCTCCGCATAGAGCGGGTTGGAGAAGGAGCCGACGACATAGGAGATTTCCGCGAGATAGATGACGAACAGGAAGATGAAGGCGACGTAGAGCTGCCAGGCGCGGCGCAATATGCGCGCCGAGGTCACCATTACGCCCGCCGTGTCGATCTGCCGGCCATAGACCATGGCGGCGGTGTAGCCGGAGATGAAGACGAAGATCTCGGTGGCGTCGGAAAAGCCGAAATTCCGGTTGGTGATCCAGTTCGCCACATTGTTCGGGATGTGGTTCAGGAAGATGAACCACAGCGCGAGGCCGCGAAACAGGTCGAGCCGCAGATCCCGCCCGCTGGGCGCCGGGGGCGCCGGCCTTTCGGCCGACGTCCCGGAGGTGTCCGCCATGGCGGCGGGGCGGGCGAGCACGAGGCTCGGCTCACTTCTTCAGGCGCAGGCCGAGCATCAGCACGGCAAGGCCATTGAAGACGAGGTCGACGCCGAGGAACAGGCCGAGCACCCAGATCCCGCTCACCGGCCAGCCGGCGACGATCATCACGCCGAGCAGCACGGTCAGCACGGCGGAGGCGGCGATCCAGCCCCAATTGGCGGCCGGGCGCATCTGGAAGGCGGCGATGATGCGGAACACGCCGCCGACGATCAGCGCCGCGCCGAGCAGCAGGGTCAGCACCGCCGCCGCCAGCAGCGGCTCGGCAAAGGCGACCACGCCCGCCGCGACATAGAGCAGGCCGTCGAGCAGCCAGAAGGCGAAGGCGCCCCAGCCCTTGACCTGGAAGGCATGGAAAATCTGCGCCACGCCGGAAATGGCCAGCACCACGCCGATATAGAGCACCGACACCACCGTGCCGAGCGCGACATTGCCGAGCACGAAGGCGCCGGCGGCGATCATCAGCAGGCCGAGGGCGACGAACCAGCCCCATTTGGTCCGCAGTTCGCTGAGGTAGCCGGCGAGCGCGCCGCCGGGCGTCGGCGTCAGGGAGTCAGTCGGAAGTGACATGATCGGTCCTCATCCATTCGGCGCGCCGGCAGCGCGGTAACGCCGTCCGGCCTCCGGGGTTCCATCGACTCGTCCGGGGACGAGTGCCCCATGGTATAGTCGCGCCCATCTCAGCGGTAACGCCGCTTCGCACGTCCGTATTCTGACTTAGGAGCCAGGATGGCCGCAGAATCCGACCCTTTGACGGTGCCCGCCTTCGCCGTCGACCTGTTCGGTGCCCCCTCGGAGATTCCCGCGCGGCGGATCAAGGCCCGGCTCGCCCGCACCTTGGTCGCCGATGGCCGGGGCTTTCTCACCCGCGACGTGCCGGCGCTGGCCGTGACGCTGGAGGGCATCGCCGGGGACCGCCATCACGGCGTCGCCCGGCCGGCGGATTCGCGCGTGCCCTGGTATCCGCGCGGCACGCCGATCCGCAATTCCCGCCAGCTTACGCTGGTGTCGCCGGAGGAACTCGCCGAGATCGCCCGCCGCCTTGCCATTCCCGAGCTGCGGCCGGAATGGCTCGGCGCCAATCTGGTGATCGAGGGGCTGGCCCGCCTCACCCGGATCCCGGTCGGCACGCGGCTGCATCTGCCCGGCGGCGCGGCGCTGGTGGTGGAAGGCGAGAACGCGCCCTGCCGTCACGCCGGCAAAGCTGTGGCCCAGGGGCTGGCGGTGGCGCAGGGGCTCGCGGAGAGGGGGCTGCTGGCCGCGTCCGGCCGGGCGGGGCCGTCCTCGGGCGAGGAGAAGCCGCTGGAGACCGCCTTTGTCGGCGCGGCGCGCGGGCTGCGCGGCCTCGTCGCCTGGGTCGAGCGCGCGGGCGAGATCGCCGCCGGCAGCGAGATCACCGTGAAGGTGCCGGCGCAGCGTTTCTGGGAGCCGTGAGGCCGCGCCTTTAACGAAAACCCCGGCGAACGCGCGGTTCGCCGGGGTTTTGCTACAAGGGTCTTGCGTAATCGCGAAAGCGAAACTGCGCTCAGCGCACCACGCCGGGGGCGCCGCTGGCGGCGGTGCTGACCGGCATGGGCTGCGGGTCGAGCGGGGCCTCGGCGGTCTTGGGCGCGGTGTTGCCCGGCAGCACGACGACGCGGGTGCCGACCTTCACCCGGTCATACAGGTTCTCGACATCCTCGTTCAGCATGCGGATGCAGCCCGACGACATGAACTGGCCGATGGTGGAAGGCTGGTTGGTGCCGTGGATGCGGTAGATGGTGCCGCCCAGATACATGGTGCGGGCGCCGAGCGGGTTGCCCGGACCGCCGGCCATGAAGCGCGGCAGATAGGGCTGGCGCTCGATCATTTCCGCCGGCGGGCGCCAATCGGCCCATTCCGCCTTGCGGGAGATCTTCTCGGTGCCGGCCCAGGTGAAGCCCTCGCGGCCGACGCCGATGCCGTAACGCTCCGCCTTGCCGCCCGGCAGCACGTAATAGAGGTAGGTGTTCGGCGTATCGATGATGATGGTGCCCGGCGGCTCCTTGGTCACGTAGTCGACCACCTGCCGGCGCAGATTGTCCGGCAGCGGCTTGGCCGGGCCGTCCTCGGGCTGGTCTTCCGGCGGCAGCATGGCGACGCTGGAGCCGTTCGAGCCATAGGAATTGTTCAGGTCCTGACGCGGGGCGCTGCCGACGGCGGCCGGGGGCGCATAGACCGGCGCGCCCGGCTGGGCGGCGGCGGAGCCATAGGCCGGCGGCTGGCCGTAATTATTGGCCGGCGCCTGCCCATAGGGCGAGGCCATGCCCGCCGGCTGCTGGCCGGAATAGGCACCCGACGGATAGCCGGCGGGCTGGCGCGACGGATCGGAATAGGGCGCGTTGGCGATCGGGGCGACGCCCGGCGGCACGTTGGACGCGCCGGGGGCAGCCGCGGCCGGAACCTGCCCGGCGCCGGCGATCGGCTGCGCATAGGGATCGCGCACGCCCGGCGGCGTGGTGCTGGCCGGCTGCCCGGCGGGGGCGGCGGCCGTCGCGCCATAGGGATCATAGGGGGCCGGAATCTCGGCCTCGGTCGGCGAGGTGGCCGCCTCATAGGGCGAAGCGGAAGACTGTGCGGCGGGATAGGACTGCGCGCCGGCGGTGCCGGCCGACGCCAGCACGATCAGCGCGACAGCGGGAGCGAAACCAAGGCGAACGACCATCATCAAGCCTTAACTGAAATGCCGGGACAGGGGGCGCGGAACGTCCACGCGATGCTTTCGAGAGCAGATGACCTACGATCAAGGCAGGTTCAAGACCAGAGTGAGGTTCGGAACCGACCCGCAACATCCAGCCATGCGCGTTGTGCAGGGCTGATGCATTCTTGTCACATTCACCTTAGCGTCAGCTTAGCGGTGGGTTGCTGGCCCGAAGCTTGTCGCACCAGCCCCCATCAAGTCCCGTCCGGCCGCTTGTGTTCCCGATGCCAGCCGACAATCGCCTCGGGGAAGTCGTCGGTCGAGGCGAAATAGGGTTTGATGTCGAGCAGCGGCGTGCCGTCGAGGCAGTCGAGCCCGGCGACGGTGAGGGTGCTGTCGGTCATGCCGAGAAGGCGCACCGCGCTCATCGCGATCGGGTTCGGCCGGGCCGGGCTGCGCAGCGCGAAGGTACCGCGCCCGACGCCATAGGAGCGGGGCACCTGCACGACCAGGTTTCGCGGCGCATGGTCCATCCAGTAGAGCAGCCAGAGATGGCTGGTGCCCGCCAGCCCCTCCAGAGCGGGGCGGAAGGGGGCGTCGATCTCCACCGTGCAGGGGGCGTCCGATTCGCGGCTGTTGCGCGGGCAGTCCGCCCGGCGCGTCCAGGGCGTACGCAGGCGCCCGATGAAATGCAGCCCGGCATCGGGCGTGGCCGGCAGCTCGATCGCGATCTCGCCGGGGCGGGGGCCGAAATCCGGGCCGCTCATCGGGCGGGGCTCCGCCGGACGCGCGGGCGTGTCGACAGGCATCTGAACCCGATGGACTCGCTGATACACATTGGCCTGATCGTCCACCTCACTGCACTGACACTCCACGCTCCGGGGCTGGGATGCCAGACCCCTTGCGCTATGTTCCGATAAGACATAAACATATCTTTATATCTTATCAGAGAGCGCCCGTGGCCACGCTGCCCCTATCCTTCCCGCTGCTGCTCGACGGCCTCAAGGCAGCCGGCGAGGACACGCGCCTGCGCCTGCTGGCGCTGATCGGCGAGGGGGAACTCACCGTCTCCGAGCTTACCGAGATTCTCCGCCAGTCGCAGCCGAGAATTTCGCGTCATCTCAAGCTTTTGGCCGAGGCCGGGCTGGTCGAGCGGTACCGCGAGGCGAGCTGGGTGTTCTACCGCCGCGCCACTGACACGCCCGCCGCCGCGCTCACCGACGCGCTGCTCGACCTGATCGCGGCGGATGACGCCATCCTGCTGCGCGACCGCGAGCGGCTGGAGGCGGTGCGCGCCGCCCGGGCCGCCCAGGCGCAGGCCTATTTCCGCGCCCATGCCCATGAATGGGACGCCATCCGCCGCCTGCACGCCCCCGAGGCGCAGGTGGAAGCCGCTATAAAATCAGCACTTTCCGGCGCGCCGATCGGCGCCCTGCTCGATCTCGGCACCGGCACCGGGCGCATTCTGGAGCTGTTCGCCGAGCAGATGGAGCGCGGCGTCGGCATCGACCTGTCGTCGGAAATGCTCACCGTCGCCCGCGCCAATCTGGAACATGCCGGCGTGCGCCATGCCAGCGTGCGCCACGGCGACATCTACAGCCTTGCGCTGCCCCGCGATTCCTTCGATGTGGTAATTATCCACCAGGTGCTGCATTTCCTGGAGGACGCCCCCCGCGCGCTGAAGGAAGCCGCGCGGGTGCTGCGTCCCGGCGGGCGGCTGCTGGTGGTCGATTTCGACCCGCACGATCTGGAGTTCCTGCGCGAGCAGCACGCCCATCGCCGCCTCGGCTTCGCGCCCGAAATCATGGAAAATTGGCTTGTGCAGGCGGGACTTAGCCCGCAGTCGCATCGCCTTCTCGCGCCGCAAGCCGACGGCAAGCTTACGGTTTCACTATGGCTCGCCCGCGATCCGCGCATCGCGCTGGCGGATACTCAGAACACAAGGGAGGTCGCCTGATGTCGTCGGATGTCGAGCGCCGCAGCCGCCGCGCCGGCGGGCGGCCGATTTCGGTTTCGTTCGAGTTCTTTCCGCCGAAGACGCCGGAAATGGAGGCGACCCTGTGGTCGTCCATTACCCGTCTGGCGCCGCTCGCCCCGAAATTCGTCTCCGTGACCTATGGTGCGGGCGGCTCCACCCGTGAGCGCACCCACTCCACCGTGGAGCGCATCGTCAAGGAGACCCGCCTGTCCCCCGCCGCCCACCTCACCTGCGTCTCCGCCTCGAAGGGCGAGGTGGACGAGGTCGTGCGTGGGTATTGGGATGCCGGCGTGCGCCATATCGTGGCGCTGCGCGGCGATCCGCCGGGCGGTGTCGGCCAGTCCTATGAGCCCCATTCGGACGGCTACAAGACCTCCGCCGATCTCGTGTCCGGCATCCGCCGCATCGCGAATTTCGAAGTTTCCGTCTCGGCTTACCCGGAAAAGCACCCGGAGAGCCCGAGCTTCGATACCGATCTCGACATCCTCGCCGCCAAGGTCGAGGCCGGCGCGACGCGGGCCATCACGCAATGCTTCTTCGATAACGACCTCTATTTCCGCTACCTCGACAAGGCGCGCGCGCGCGGTATCGAGGTGCCGATCGTGCCGGGCATCCTGCCGGTCTCCAACTTCAAGCAGGCCAAGAACTTCTCCGAGAAGACCGGCACCTACATGCCCGGCTGGCTCGCCGCGCGTTTCGAGGGGCTCGACAATGATCCCGAGACCCGCAAGCTGATCGCAGCGGCCGTGGCCGCCGAGCAGGTGTTCGATCTGGTGGATCGCGGCGTGACCGAGTTCCACTTCTACACGCTGAACCGCGCCGACCTCGTCTACGCCGTCTGCCACCTGCTGGGCCTGCGCCCGCCGCAGGAGGCCGTGGCCGGGCAGAACGGGCAGGCAGCCGCGTGAGCGGAAATTGAGCTGATGTGGCGGTACCTTAACCTCTCCCCGACGGGGAGAGGTCGCCGCGCAGCGGCGGGTGAGGGGGATGCCGGGTAGGATTTCGCGAGCGCGTCGGTTGAGGAAAGACCAGACCGATGTCGAAGCCCTGCTCTGGTCGCGTCTGCGCGATCGTCGGCTGGAAGGCTGGAAGTTTCGACGTCAGGCGCCGGTCGACAGATATATCGTCGACTTCCTCTGCGTCGATGCGAAACTGGTGATTGAACTCGACGGTGGTCAACACGCCGTCGAAGACGATGCGGAAAGAACACGGATGATCGAGGCCTGTGGCTATCTGGTCATCCGTTTCTGGAATAACGACGTGCTGACAAACCTCGACGGCGTTCTGCTGCGCATTGTGGAAGCTCTGTGCGGTGGAACCCCTCACCCCAACCCTCTCCCCGTGGGGGAGAGGGAGTAGGAAGCGTTCTCATGGCTGCCACCGTTCCGCCCGCCGACACCTTCGCCGCCCTTCGCGCTGCCGCGTCCGAGCGTATTCTCGTGCTCGACGGCGCCATGGGAACGATGATCCAGCAATTGAAGCTGGACGAGGCCGGCTATCGCGGCGAGCGGTTCAAAAGCTGGAACCGCGACCTCAAGGGAAATAACGACCTTCTCAACCTGACGCTGCCCGACGCGGTGCGCGACATCCACCTCGCCTATTTCCTGGCGGGGGCGGACATCGTCGAGACCAACACCTTCTCCGGCACCACCATCGCCATGGCCGATTACGGCATGGAGAGCCTGGTCTACGAGATCAATTTCGAGGGCGCGCGCGTCGCCAAGGAGGCGGCCCGACTGGCCGAGGCCAAGGATGGCCGCCCCCGCTTCGTCGCCGGCGCCATCGGTCCGACCAACCGCACCGCCTCGATCTCCCCGGACGTCAACGATCCCGGCTACCGCGCGACGAGTTTCGATGAGCTGGCAATCGCTTACGGCCAGCAGGCCGGCGCTCTGATCGACGGCGGATCCGACCTTCTGCTGATCGAGACCATCTTCGACACGCTGAACGCCAAGGCCGCCGTGTTCGCCATCGAGCGCCTGTTCGAGGAGCGCGGCATCCGCCTGCCGGTGATGATCTCCGGCACCATTACCGATCTGTCCGGCCGCACCCTGTCGGGCCAGACCGCCACCGCTTTCTGGTATGCGCTGCGCCACGCCAGCCCGTTCTCCATCGGCTTCAACTGCGCGCTCGGCGCCAAGGAGATGCGCGCTCATATCGACGATCTGTCGCGCCTCGCCGACACCTTCGTCTGCGCCTATCCCAATGCCGGCCTGCCCAACGAGTTCGGCCTCTATGACGAGAGCCCGGAAGCGATGGCCAAGCTCGTCGGCGAGTTCGCCGCCTCGGGCCTCGTCAACATTGTCGGCGGCTGCTGCGGCACGACGCCCGACCATATCCGCGCCATTGCCGACGCGGTCGCGCCGCATGCGCCGCGCGTGGTGCCGAAAGTCGAGCCGCGCCTGCGCCTCTCGGGCCTCGAACCCTTCGAGCTAACGTCGATCATCCCCTTCGTGAATGTCGGCGAGCGCACCAACGTCACCGGCTCGGCCCGTTTCCGCAAACTGATCACCAATGGCGACTACACCGCCGCTCTCGCGGTGGCGCGCGACCAGGTGGAGAGCGGCGCGCAGGTCATCGACATCAACATGGATGAAGGCCTGCTCGATTCCGAGAAGGCCATGGTGACCTTCCTGAACCTGCTGGCCGCCGAGCCCGACATCGCCCGCGTGCCGATCATGGTCGACAGCTCCAAATGGAGCGTCATCGAGGCGGGCCTCAAATGCATCCAGGGCAAGGGGATCGTGAACTCGATCTCCATGAAGGAGGGCGAGGAGGCGTTCCGCCATTACGCCCGGCTGGTGCGCGCCTATGGCGCCGCCGTGGTCGTCATGGCCTTTGACGAGCAGGGCCAGGCCGACACCTATGAGCGCAAGATCGAGATCTGCTCGCGCGCCTACCGCATCCTCGTCGACGAGGTCGGTTTTCCGCCCGAGGACATTATCTTCGATCCCAACGTCTTCGCGGTGGCGACCGGCATCGAGGAGCACGCCGGCTATGGCGTCGCTTTCATCGAGGCAACGCGGGCGATCCGCCAGCAATTGCCCTACGCCCATATTTCCGGCGGCGTTTCCAACCTGTCCTTCTCGTTCCGCGGCAATGAGCAGGTGCGCGAGGCGATGCACGCGGTGTTCTTATACCACGCCATCGCGGCGGGGATGGATATGGGCATCGTCAATGCCGGCCAGCTCGCGCCCTATAGCGAGATCGAGCCGGAGCTGCGCGAGGCGTGCGAGGACGTGGTGCTCAACCGCCGCGACGACGCGACGGAGCGTCTTCTGGCGCTAGCCGAGCGGTTCCGCGGCGGCGGGCGCGAGAAGAAGGAGGCCGATCTCACCTGGCGCACCTGGGATGTCGAGAAGCGCATTGCCCATGCGCTGGTCAACGGCATCACGGATTTCGTGGAGGTCGACACCGAAGAGGCACGCCAGCAGGTGGCGCGGCCGCTGCACGTCATCGAAGGGCCGCTGATGGCCGGCATGAACGTGGTCGGCGACCTGTTCGGCTCCGGTAAGATGTTCCTGCCGCAGGTGGTGAAATCCGCCCGCGTGATGAAGCAGGCGGTCGCCTATCTCATGCCCTTCATGGAGCAGGAGAAGCTGGACAGCGGCTCCACGGAGGATTCCTCGGCCGGCAAGGTGCTGATGGCGACGGTGAAGGGCGATGTGCACGACATCGGCAAGAACATCGTCGGCGTCGTGCTCCAGTGCAACAATTACGAGGTGATCGACCTCGGCGTCATGGTGCCGACCGCCAAGATCCTCGAAGCGGCACGGGAGCACAAGGTCGACGTCATCGGCCTGTCCGGCCTCATCACCCCCTCCCTCGACGAGATGGTCCATGTCGCCTCGGAGATGGAGCGCGAGGGTTTCACCGTACCGCTCCTGATCGGCGGCGCGACGACCTCGCGCGTCCACACAGCGGTGAAGATCGCCCCGCAATATGTGCGCGGGCAGGCCGTCTATGTCACCGATGCCAGCCGCGCGGTGGGCGTGGTCTCCAACCTCCTGAACGACAATACGCGGGCGGAATACGTCGCCGGCCTGCGCGCCGAATACGCCAAGGTCGCCGACGCCCACGCCAAGAGCGACCGCAACAAGGTCCGCGTGAAGCTGGAGGAGGCACGCGCCAACCGGCTGGTTCTGCCGTTCGACGACTATACCGCGCCGGTGCCGACCTTCCTCGGCACGCGGGTGTTCGAGGAATATGATCTGGGCGAACTCGTGCCCTATATCGACTGGACACCGTTCTTCCAGTCCTGGGAACTCGCGGGCCAGTATCCGCGCATCCTTCAGGACGAGAAGGTCGGGGTGGCGGCGCGCGCGCTCTTTGACGATGCCCAGCGGATGCTGGAGACCATCGTGGCCGAGAAATGGCTGACGGCACGGGCGGTGGTCGGCTTCTGGCCGGCCAATACGGTGGGCGATGACATCGTGCTGTTCACCGATGACAGCCGGAGCACCGAACTCGCCACGCTGCACACGCTGCGCCAGCAGATGGGCAAACGCGAGGGGCGGGCGAATGTGGCACTGGCCGATTTCATCGCGCCGAAAAGCGCGGCGGTGCCGGACTATATTGGCGGCTTCTGCGTGACGACCGGCTTTGGCGAGCCGGAGCGTTCGGACGCCTTCAAGAACGCCAATGACGACTATTCCTCCATTCTTCTCAAGGCTTTGGCCGACCGTCTTGCGGAAGCCTTCGCCGAGCGGATGCATCAGCGCGTCCGCACGGAATTCTGGGCTTACGCGCCGGATGAAGAACTTGAGAATGAGAATCTGATTCAAGAAGCCTATCGCGGCATCCGCCCCGCGCCGGGCTATCCCGCGCAGCCCGACCACACGGAAAAGGCGACTCTTTTCAAACTGCTGGAGGCCACGCCTAAGATCGGCGTCGAACTGACCGAAAGCTTCGCCATGTGGCCGGGGGCGGCGGTATCGGGGCTCTATTTCGCGCACCCGGAAGCGGCCTATTTCGGCGTCGGCCGGATCGAGCGCGATCAGGTCGAGGATTATGCCCGGCGCAAGGGCATGAGCATCGAGGACGCTGAACGCTGGCTCGCACCGGTGCTGAACTATGATCCGTTGAGCCACAAGAAGATCGCGGCGGAGTAGGCCGCGATCGGGCCGATGGGCCTCCGGCTCAGCCGGCAGCGATGGCGCGCTCAAGGAAACGGGCGGCGCTGAGCGTGGCGCGGTCCCGGCCGAAGCGGCCGACGACCTGAATACCGATCGGCAGGCCGGTCGCGCCGGTGAGGCCGGTGACGTTGACGCAGGGCGCGCCGGTCAGCGTCCATAGCCGGTTGAAGGCTGGCGATCCGGTTGTGGCGAAGCCCTCCGGCGCTTCGCCGGGAGCCGCGAAGGTCAGCAGCGCATCGAAGCCGGCGAAGAGATCGGCCTGCGCATTGCGGGCCTTGCGGGCGGCGCGGCGCGCGGCATCGTACTGTTCCGGCGTGGTGTTCTGCGCCTCGGACAGATAGCCCTGCAGCAGCGGCGAGAGCTGGTCGCGGTGCCGGTCCCATTCGTCGGCCATGGCGAGAGAGGCTTCATAGGCCTGCATGGCGGCGCTGGCCGCGTCCCCGGCCTCGAGCGCCGGCGAAAATTCGACCGCCTCCACCGAGGCTCCGGCCTGACGCACGGCGCGCACCGCCTCTTCCAGCGCCGCATGGGCATCCGCCGAGGCAAGTCCGGCACGGGGTGTGGGCGCCACCGCGAAGCGTGGCAGGACCGGCTCGGCGTCGAGGTCGAAGTCCCGCCCGGTGATGGCCGCCATGGCGAAGGCGACATCGGCGACATGGGCGCCGAACAGGCCGATCGTGTCGAGCGACCAGGCGAAAGGCTTCAGGCCGAGCACCGGCAGCAGCTTGAAGGACGGCTTGTAGCCGGTGACACCGCAGAAGGAGGCGGGGCGGATGACCGAGCCGCCGGTCTGGGTGCCGATCGCGAGCGGCAGCATCCCGGCCGCCACCGCCGCCGCGGAGCCCGAGGAGGAGCCGCCGGGCGTATGGCTCAGGCGGCGCGGATTGCGCGTCGGCGAGGGCTGCATGAAGGCAAATTCGGTGGTGACGGTCTTGCCGGCGATCAGGCCGCCGGCGCGGGCCACCATGCGCACGACCGCCGCATCCGCCGGCGGGCGGTAGCCGGCAAAGAGCGGCGAGGCGCGTTCAGTGGGGAAGTCCACCGTGTCGAGAATGTCCTTGATACCGACCGGAAGACCCGCCAGCGGCGTCTGCGCCAGCCCCTCGGCCTGCGCCGCGCGGGTGAGCGCCTCAGGGTCGAAGGCGGCAAAAGCCTTTATTTCCGGCTCCCGCGCGGCAATCGCTTCGAGACAGAGCGCGGTGACATCGGCGGGTGACAGGCGCCCGGCGCGGATGGCCTGGGCAAGAGCGGCGGCGGAGAGCATCTCGGTCATGGTCATCGCTGTCGCATGAGCGGCCGCGTCCGGCAAGGGGAGTGCGCCGCCGCCAAGAACGGGCCGTTCGGCAACACATCCAGCAAGGTTATGGGTTTGCTCACCGAATTTCGTTTGAGAGCTTGCATCGCAAGGCTTAAGCGCGGATCGTTCCGGTCAGGTGGGGCGCAGACGCGATGAATATTCTCTCGATCCAGTCTTGGGTCGCTTATGGTCATGTCGGCAATGCGTCGGCGATGTTTCCGATGCAGCGCCTCGGCCATGAGGTCTGGGGCGTGCATACCGTGCAGTTCTCCAACCACACCGGCTATGGCGCCTGGCGGGGCGAGGTGTTCGGCGCCGGCCTCATTCGCGAATTGGTCGGCGGTCTTGAGGACCGCAACGTGCTGCCGCGCTGCGACGGCGTGCTCTCGGGCTATATGGGCTCGGCCGAGACCGGCGACGCCATTCTCGACGCGGTCGGCCGCGTCAAGGCGGCGAATTCACAGGCGCATTATTGCTGCGATCCGGTGATCGGCGATGTCGGGCGCGGGGTCTTCGTCCGGGCTGGCCTGCCGGAATTCATCCGCGAACGCGCCGTGCCGGCCGCCGATCTCATCACCCCGAACCAGTTCGAGCTGGACTACCTGTCTGGCCGGACCACGACCACGCTGGCCGAGGCGCTGGCGGCCTGCGATGTGGTGCACGCCACCGGGCCGCGCGTCATCCTCGTCACCAGCCTGCACACCGAGGACACCCCGGCCGATTCCATCGACCTGATGGCTTCCGGTCCCGACGGGCGATTCCGCGTGCGCACGCCCAAGCTCGGCATTTCCGTCAATGGCGCCGGGGACGCCATCGCCGCTCTGTTCTTCGTGCACTGGAAGTCGACCCACTCGACCGCCGAGGCGCTCTCCAAGGCCGCGTCTTCGGCCTATGGCTTGCTTGCCCGAACGGCAGCCGCCGGCTCGCAGGAGATCCTGACCGTCGCGGCACAGGATGAATTCGTCACGCCGTCCCGCCTCTTCACGCCGGAGAAGCTTTGATCGCCATGACCCGCCGCTTCCTCACGCTCGACGTTTTCACCGATCGTCCCCTCGCGGGGAATCCGCTCGCCGTCGTGCTGGACGCGGAGGGGCTGGACGGCAACCAGATGCAGGCCATCGCCCGCGAGTTCAATCTCTCGGAGACGGTGTTCCTGGTGAAGCCGCAGGACGAGCAGAGCCGCGCCAAGCTGCGCATCTTCACCGTCAATCACGAACTGCCCTTTGCCGGTCATCCGACCGTCGGCACCGCGGTGCTGCTGGCGATCCGCGACGGGGTGGAGACGTCGACGGACTTCGTGCTGGAGGAAAATGTCGGCCCGATTCCCTGCCATGTGAACGTCAAGGGCGAGCGCCTCGGCCACGCCATCTTCACCGTGCCGCGCATCCCCGAGATCGTTCTTGAGGAGCCGATGAGCGTGGAGGCCTGCGCGCAGGCGCTCGGCCTCGATACCTCCGATATCGGCTTCGACGGCTACCGCCCGGTGGTCGCCTCGGCGGGCGTGCCCTTTGTCTGCGTGCCGCTTGCCTCGCGCTCGGCGCTGGCGCGCATCAGCCCGAGCGCCGCCCGCCTCATCGGCACGTTCGGCGGCGAGGCGGACTCGGTCTATGTGTTCTGCCGCGACGAGGATGGCGAGGGCGATTTCCGCGCCCGCATGTTCGGCGCCAATATGGGCATCGACGAAGATCCCGCCACCGGCTCGGCGGCCGCCTCCCTGGCCGCGGTGCTGTTCGCCGGCGAACGGCCGGGAGATGGCTTCCACGCCTTCGACATTCTCCAGGGGGTGGAAATGGGGCGGCCGAGCCTTGTGCGGCTCGGGCTGGAGGTGACGAGTGGGGCGCTCTCCGCTGTCACCATCGGCGGCGGCGCGGTGATCGTGGGCGAAGGCGTGATCCATGTCTGAGGTTGGGCCTGGTTCCATGGCGCGCAGGTCGTGACGCTGGCCGGCGCCGGGCCGATCGAGGTCTTCCGGTTCGAGCGACTCGACATGCGCCTCGATCCGGCTCCCTGCGCCCTGTCCATGGAGAACCGGCCGGCCATCGACGCGCATTTCGCCGAACGCGTGCGGCGTCAGCCCGACATCTGGAACGGGCCCGTTCTTCTCCTCGTCGACCATGACATCGACGGCCCCGTTCTGACCGGGCGCTATGCACAGGCGGATTATGCCTCGCTGCTCTGGCTGCTGGCGACCGAACCTGCGCACCCCCGCGCCCGCAACGCCTTTGCCATGGGCGCGCTGCGCGGGGCTGATGGCGGTTTCGTGCTCGCCCGCATGGCGCCGTGGACCGCCAATGCCGGCCGCATCTACTTCGCCGCCGGCACGCCCGACCCCTCCGACGTAACGCCGGACGGGCGGGTCGATCTGGACGGCAGCCTGCTGCGCGAGCTCACCGAAGAAACCGGCATCGCTGCGGCCGAGGTGCGCCCCGCGCCGTTCTGGACCGCGCTGCGCGATGCGCGGCGCCTCGCCCTGTTGCGCGAGATCGTCGCCGAGATGCCCGCCGAGGCGCTCGCCGCCCGCATCCGCGCCCATATCGCCGGTGAGGAGCGGCCGGAGATCGACGCGGTGATTATCGCGCGCGGCCCGGACGATCTTGCCGAAGGGATGCCGCCTTTCATCCGTAGCTATCTCCAGTCCGCCTGGGGATGCTCCGAAAACGCGCGTGACTTTTCGGACTAATCAGTTCGAAAATGGCACGAGGCTCGCATGGAAGGGCGCCTTGCACGGCGTGATCGGCATCATCCTGGCCGTACCACCGTCTTTTGCTCGGGGAGATGAGAGAAATGGTCGTCAAGTCGTCCGGCACCCTGCTGCTTTTTTCCGCAGGAAGCATTGATCGGCGGCAGCTCCTGGCGCTCGGCGCCGGCGCGCTCGCGCTGACCACCTTTGGCGGCGCGGCTTTCGCCGCCAAGCCCACGCCCATCAAGGTCGCCGCCATCTTCACCGTTCCGGTGGAACAGCAATGGGTGTCGCGCATCCATAAGGCGCTGAAGGCCGCCGAGGCGCGCGGCGACATCACCTATAAGTTCTCCGAGAATGTCGCCAACACCGATTATGAGCGGGTGATGCGGCAATACTCGCAGGAGGGCGCCGACCTCGTGGTCGGCGAGGTTTTCGCGGTCGAGCGTCCGGCCCGCAAGGTGGCGGCGGACTATCCCAAGACGGCCTATCTCATGGGCTCGTCCTTCGGCCCGACCAAGCCGAACTTCTCGGTGTTCGACAATTTCATCCATGAGCCGTCCTTCCTGACCGGCATGGTGGCCGGCAAGACCACCAAGTCCAACGTCATCGGCCTGGTCGGTGGCTATGCGATCCCGGAGGTGAACCGGCTGATGCAGGCCTTCATGGAGGGCGCGCTGTCGGTGAACCCGAACGTGAAGTTCATCGTCACCTTCATCAACTCCTGGTACGACCCGCCCAAGGCCAAGGAGGCCGCCTTCGCCCAGATCGACAAGGGCGCGGACGTTCTCTACGCCGAGCGTTTCGGCGTGTCGGACGCGGCCAAGGAACGCGGCGTGAAGGCGATCGGCAACGTGATCGACACCTCCGCCCAGTATCCGGGCACGGTGGTCGCCTCGGCGCTCTGGCACATGGAGCCGACCATCGACCGCGCCATCAAGGCGGTGATCGACGGCACCTTCACCGCCGAGGATTACGGCCCGTTCAGCTACATGGCCCATGGCGGCGCGAGCCTCGCCCCGCTCGACCCCAAGGTCGTGCCGCCGGAGGTGATCGACGTCGTCCTTCTCAAGGAGAAGGAGATCAAGGACGGCCTGTTCCGCGTCAACGTGAACGACGGCGAGCCCAAATCGACGATGTGAGTCGATAATAGGCCCGCTGCCTTCCCCCTCTCCCCGCCGGGGAGAGGGGTGGGGTGAGGGGCCGTGCTCTACCCCCTCACCCGGCCGCTTTGCGGCCGACCTCTCCCCGTCGGGGAGAGGTGCAGATCGCGCCCCAGGCGGCAGTTCACATGCACCCCGATCCCCGCCCGCTCGTCCTCTCGCTTGCCGGCATCACCAAGCGTTTCGGCCCGCTGACGGCGAACGACCAGATCGACCTTGATGTGCGGGCGGGCGAGATCGTGGCGCTGCTCGGCGAGAACGGCGCCGGCAAGACCACACTGATGAGCATCCTGTTCGGCCACTACATCGCCGATGAGGGGACGGTGCACATTGCGGGGGCGGATGGTCAGCTCGTCCCGCTGCCCGGCGGCTCGGCGGATGCCGCATTGAAGGCCGGCATCGGCATGGTGCACCAGCACTTCGCGCTGGCCGAGAATCTCACCGGCTTCGAGAATATCGTGCTGGGCACGCAGCCTCTGTTCAGCCTCACGCTCACCCGCCGTGCCGCCCGTGCCAAGATCGAGCGGCTGATGGCGGAAAGCGGCCTCACCGCCGACCTCGACGTGCCGGTGGCGCGGCTTTCGGTCGGCGAGCAGCAGCGCATCGAGATTCTCAAGGCCCTTTACCGCGACGTGCGCGTGCTCATTCTCGACGAGCCCACGGCGGTGCTCACACCGCAGGAGGCCGACGGCCTCGCCGCCACGGTGCGGGCGCTGGCGGGAAGGGGGCTGGCGGTCATCTTCATCAGCCACAAACTGCACGAAGTGCTGGCGCTGTGCGAGCGCGTCGTCGTGCTGCGCGGCGGCGCCAAGGTGGCGGACCGCCCGACCGCCGGCGCCGACCGGGCGATGCTCGCCGAACTCATGGTCGGGCGGGCCATCCCGCCGCGCGAGCGCCCGCCTTCCACACCGGGCGCACCGGTGCTGAGCCTCAAGGCTGTCAGCGTCGGCTCGCCCGGCCAGCGCGATCGTCTGGAACAGGCGGATCTTGACGTCTGCGCGGGCGAGATCGTCGGTATTGCCGGCGTGTCGGGCAACGGTCAGGGGGCTCTGGCCTCTCTTGTGGCCGGCCTTGCCGCCCCGCGCGAGGGCGAGGCACGGATCGCCGGCGCCCGTCTCGGCCGGGCCGATCCTTCCGGTCGCATTGCGGCCGGTGTCGGCCGTATCCCGGAGGATCGCCATCGCGACGGCACGGTCGGGGCGCTCACCGTGGCGGAGAATTACGTGCTGGAGAGCATTTCCGAGCCGGAGAACCAGTCCGGCGGCTTCCTGCGGCGCGGCGCCATCCGCGCGCGGGCGCAGGAGGCCATTGCCGCCTTTGACGTGCGCTGCCCCGGCCCCGATGCGGCAATCCGCGCCCTGTCCGGCGGCAATATGCAGAAGGTGGTGCTGGCCCGCGCGCTGGCCCGCGAGCCACGCCTCGTGCTGGCCCACCAGCCGACGCGCGGCCTCGACATCGGCGCGACGACCGATGTTCACCGCCGCCTCATCGCCGCGCGCGGGCGCGGTGCGGCGGTGCTGCTGATCTCCGAGGACCTCGACGAACTCTTCGCCCTGTGCGACCGCATCGCCGTAGTCCATGCCGGTCATCTGTCGCCAGCGATGGACACGCAGGGCCTCGACGTGCGCACGGTGGGGCTCATGATGGCCGGGCACGGCGCGGGGGAGGCGGCGTGATGGGGCTCGCGGTCGATCACTATCCTTCGAGGCTCGCGGGCCCTGCCTTGGGACACGCTGCTCAAAGTCTGAGGGCAAAGCCTTCGATCGACGTCATCCCCGGGCTTGACCCGGGGATCCCCGCCTTCGACTCAGCTCGCTCTCGGCCAGAAGACGTGGATGGCCGGGTCAAGCCTGGCCATGACGGTGCGCGAATGCATCGCCGACACATGACAAGAGTCGTGCCCGGAGACTCCGCATGATCCGCTTCGTGCCGCGCGCGCGGACCCCGGTCTGGCTCACCGTCGCCGTCTCGGTCGGCTCGGGCCTTGCCGCGCTCCTTCTCACCGCCGTTCCGCTGGCGCTTTCCGGCGCGCCGGTGCTGGCGGCCTTCGTGCTGATGGCGCAGGGCGCGGCGGGCGACGGCTTCGCTCTTGCGGAGACGCTGACCCGCGCCACGCCGCTGATCTTCACCGGCCTTGCCGCCGCCGTCGCCTTCCGGGCCAAGCTCTGGAACATCGGCGCCGAAGGCCAGCTTTATGCCGGGGCGCTGGCCACCGTCGCGCTGGGGGCGGGGCTGATCGAGGCGCCAGCCTATATTCTCGTGCCGACCGTGCTCATCGGCGCCGCCGCGGCCGGCGCGGCGCTGTTGCTCATTCCGGTGCTGTTCAAGACCCGCTTCGGCGCCGACGAGGTGGTCGTCACGCTGCTGATGAATTTCATCGTGCTGCTGTTCGTGCAGATGATGATCGAAGGCCCGATGAAGGACGAGATGGCGATGGGCTGGCCGCAATCGGCGCCCGTGCTCGACGAGGCGACGCTGCCCAAGCTGGTCGCCGGGCTGCGGCTGCACTGGGGCTTGGTCATCGCCGTGGTGGCCGCGCTGGCGCTGCACATCTTCATCACCCGCACCGTCTGGGGCTTCCGCATTCGCGCGGTGGGCGAGAATGCGCGCGCCGCCCGCTATGCCGGCCTTCCCGTCGGCAAGGCGATGGCGCTGGTCGGCGTGCTCTCCGGCGGGCTGGCGGGGCTGGCCGGAGCCAGCGAGGTGGCGGGGCTCAAGGGCTATCTCACCTCCGATCTCTCGCCCGGCTTCGGCTATGCCGGCATCGTCGTCGCGACGCTGGCGAACCTGTCACCGCTCGGCGTCGTTCCCGCCGCCATTTTCGTCGCCGGGGTGTTCGTCGGCGCGGATTCGATGAGCCGGGCCATCGGCGTGTCCAATTACCTCGCCGATCTCGTCGTCGCCTTCGCGCTGCTGAGCGTGCTGGTCGGCGGCCTGCTCACCCGCTTCCGCATTGTCGTCGTGCGCCGGGGGACAGCTTGATGTGGGACGCGTTCGACATTCTTCTTCAGGCCAATTTCTGGGCGGCGACCATCCGCATCGCCACGCCGCTGATCTTCGGCGTGCTCGGCGCGCTGCTGTGCGAGCGGGCCGGGGTGCTCAATCTCGGTATTGAGGGCATTTTTGTTGCCGGCGCCATGTCGGGCTGGCTGGCGGTCTATCTCGGCCTGCCGCTCTGGGGCGGCGTGCTGGTGGCGGCGGGGGTCGGCGCGTTGTTCGGGCTGATCCATGGCACGCTCACCGTGCCGCTCGGCCTGTCCCAGCACGTCACCGGCATCGGGGTCACGCTGCTCGCGACCTCGGTGGCGTATTTCGGCTACCGCGTCGCCTTCCCCAATGTCGCGACGCCGCCGCGCATCGAGCCGTTTGCCCCGCTGGATGTGCCCGTGCTCGGCGAGCTGCCGTTCATCGGGCCGATCCTCGGCCAGCAGACCGCCTTCACCGTGCTGGCCTTCGCCTGTGTCGGCATCCTCGCCTTCGTGCTGGCGCGAACCCCGCTGGGCCTCGCGCTGCGGGCGGTGGGCGACAACCCGGAGGCCGTGGAGGCGCAGGGGCTCTCCGTGGTCGGCCTGCGCATGGGGGCGGTGATGGCCGGTTCGGCGCTGATGGCGCTGGGCGGCGCCTTCCTCACGCTGTCCGCCTTCAACGCCTTCTATTTCGGCATGATCAACGGACGCGGCTGGGTGTGCATCGCGCTCACCGTCTTCGCTTCGTGGCGGCCCGGCAAGGCGCTGCTGGGGGCGCTGCTGTTCGGTGCGCTCGACGCCTATCAGCTCCGGCTCCAGACCATCACCGGCGGCGCGGTGCCCAGTCAGATTTTCCTGATGCTGCCCTATCTCTTCTCCATCGCCGCTCTTGTGCTGGTCGCCCGCCGCGCCGACTATCCACGTGCGTTGATGAAGCCCTATTTCAAGGGCCAAAGGTGAGCCGCGAATCCAGATGAGCATCGATCTGCTTGTGAAGAATGCCCGCCTGCCGGACGGGCGCACAGGTGTCGACATCGCCTGCGAGGGTGGCCGTATCATCGCTGTCGAAGCTGGGATCGAGGCCGAGGCGGGCCGGGTCGTCGAGGCCGATGACCGGCTGGTCACCCCGCCCTTCGTCGACGTGCATTTCCACATGGACGCGACGCTGTCGCTTGGCCTGCCGCGGCTCAACACCTCCGGCACGTTGCTGGAGGGCATCGCGCTGTGGGGTGAGCTGAAGCCGCTGCTGACCCATGACGCCGTGGTCGAGCGCGCGCTGGCCTATTGCGATCTCGCGGTCAGCCAGGGCCTGCTTGCCATCCGTTCGCATGTCGATATATGCGACGACCGGCTGCTGGCGGTCGAGGCGCTGCTGGATGTGCGCGAGCGGGTGAAGGACTATATCGACCTCCAACTCGTCGCCTTCCCGCAGGACGGTTATTACCGCTCCCCCAACGCCGCGCGGAACCTCGACCGCGCGCTCGATATGGGCGTCGATGTGGTCGGCGGCATTCCGCATTTCGAGCGCACCATGGCCGATGGCGCGGCCTCGCTGAAGGCGCTGTGCGAGATCGCCGCCGCGCGCGGGCTGCGCGTCGACATTCACTGCGACGAGACCGACGATCCGCTGTCGCGCCACATCGAGGCGCTGGCCTATGAGACGCAGCGGCTCGGCCTGCAAGGCCGGGTGGCGGGCTCGCATCTCACCTCCATGCATTCGATGGACAATTACTATGTCTCGAAGCTGATCCCGCTGATTGCCGAGGCGGGCGTCCACGCCATCGCCAACCCGCTGATCAACATCACCTTGCAGGGCCGGCACGACACCTATCCCAAGCGTCGCGGCATGACGCGGGTGCCGGAACTGCGCGCCGCCGGGGTCAACGTTGCCTTCGGCCATGATTGCGTGATGGACCCCTGGTACTCGCTCGGCTCGGGCGACATGCTGGAGGTGGCGCATATGGCGCTGCATGTGGGTCAGATGACCTCGCGCGAGGCCATGAACTGGTGCCTGGACGCGGTGACCACCAACCCGGCGACGATCATGGGGCTGGAGGGTTACGGCCTCACACCCGGCTGCAACGCCGATTTCCTTGTGTTGCAGGCGGCCGATCCGATCGAGGCGATCCGTCTCAAGGCGGCGCGGCTTTTCGTGGTCCGGCGCGGGCGGGTCATCGCCGAGGGCGCCCCTCGGGTCTCCGCCCTCAGCTTGCCGGGCCGGCCGCCAATGGTCGATCCGGCCGCCTATGCGCCGAAGGAAGCATGAGGCATTTCATATCGGGAAACATATGATGGGCGCGCTATGTATGCTGGTGGCATCCTGTCTCCCATTCGGCGAGTGATCCCGTCTCGCATGTGATCGGTCATGTCGTTCAAAGCCGAAGATATGCCCCCTCTGCCCCATTCCCTTCCGGAGTGCCGGACGGAGGGCTTCGACCTGCTGTACCGGCCGGTCTGGATCCTCGACATGGATGCCATGCGGAAATTCTATGCCAATGGCGCGGCGCGGGCGCTGTGGCGGGTCGAACCGGGCGAGGAGGCGGAATTCTTCGCGCGGGACTTTGCCCCGCATTCTCCAGCGATCCGCTCGCGGCTGACCCGCACGATGGAGCGGCTGCGCGCCGGCGAGGTGTTCACCGAGCGTTGGACCTTCTACCCCAAGAGCCAGCCCTTTACCGCCGCCTGCCTGATGAGCGGCGTGCGGCTGCCCAATGGCCATGCCGGCATGCTGGTCGAGGCGATGGTCGCGGAGACCGAGCCGGAGGATCTGCGGGCGCTGGAGGCGCTGCGCCACACCGGGGTGCTGGTGACGCTCTATGACGAGGCCGGCGCGGTGCTGTACCAGAATCCGGCCGCGGCGCGCGGCTATCCCGGCGAGCATCATCGCTTCATTGATAGCTTCGCGGTTCGGGAGGAGGGGCGGTCGCTCTGGGAGGCGGCGTTTCGCCATGATCCGGCCCGGACGAATGCCTTCATGGGCCAAACTGTCTCTGGCGAGTTCCGCGTGCTCACCAGCGCCGGGGAGCGTTGGCACGGCATCGACCTGCGCACCACGACCGATCCGGTAAGCGGGCATGTCGGGGCGCTGGTGAATGAGCGCGACATCACCGAGCAGATGCGGGCCAAGGCGCGCTCCGAATATCTCTCCACCCACGACATGATGACGGACCTGCTCAACCGGACCACCTTTGTGGAACGGTTGCAGGAGGCCATGGAACAGCCCGGCGCCGCCGGCGCCTTGCTCATGATCGACCTCGACAATTTCAAGGAGGTCAACGACACCTATGGCCATGCGGCGGGCGACGGAGTGCTGCGTGAGATCGGTGCGCGGCTGCGGGCGAGCCTGCGGCCGGGGGACGTGGCGGCGCGCCTGGGCGGGGACGAGTTCGCCCTGCTGCTGGCCCATGTGGTCGACGCGGAGGTGTTGCGGCGGCGCGCCAGCGAGATCGACCTGCGGCTCATCCAGCCCATCGCGGATCCTGTCTCGGGCGCGGTCTTCAGCATGGCGGCAAGCTTCGGCATCGCCACCTGGCCGGAGGATGGCGAGAGCCCGGACACGCTGCAGCGCAACGCCGATCTCGCTCTCTACGCCGCCAAGACCGAGAGCGGTCGACGCGTGCGCCGCTTCAATGTCGGCATGAGGCGCGAGGCCGACGAGCGCCATCAATGCATCCTCGACCTCTCCTCCGCACTGGAGCATGACGAGTTCGAGATGTTCTACCAGCCCATCGTCGATCTCGCGACGCTGGCGCCAAAGGGTTTCGAGGCCTTGCTGCGGTGGCGCCATCCCACGCGCGGCCTTTTGCTGCCCGATTATTTTATCCCGGCGGCCGAGAGTGTCGGGCTGATGGCGCCGATCGGCACGGCGATGTTCGCGCGCATCTGCGCGCAGGTGCGCGCCTGGATCGACGAAGGGCTCGATCCGGGCCGCGTCGCGGTCAATCTTTCAGCGAACCAGTTCCGCAATCGCGCCCTTCCTGATCATATCCTCGCGGAGCTTGACGCGGCTGGCCTCACGCCCGCGCGGATCGAGTTCGAGGTCCCGGAGACGGTGACGCTGGGGCGCAGCGGCGAGGCCGTGGTGGATACGCTCTCGGCACTGCGGCGGGCCGGATTCAGCATCGCGCTGGATGATTTCGGCACCGGCCATGCCTCGCTCACCCATTTGCGGCGCCTGCCGGTCGACGTCATCAAGATCGACCGCAGTTTCATTGCCGACATGGAGCACTCCGCCGCCGACCGTGCCATCGTCCACGCGGTGATCGCGCTGGGCCGGGAACTGGGCATGAGCGTGCTGGCGGAGGGGATCGAGAATGAAGGGCAGCGCGCCTCGCTGCACCTGCTCGGCTGCCATCTCGCCCAGGGCTATCTGTTCGGCCATCCGATGCAGGCGGCCCGCGCGGCCGAATGGATGCAGCGCCAGGCCGCGCGCCTGGGAGCGGGCAGCAAGGTCATCACCTTCCCGGCAGCACCATGACCGTCGGCGTGGTCGGCAGCGTGGCGCGCGAGAACATCATGGTCGCGCTCGGCTGCCGCTGGACGGCATAGCGGCTGTCCGCCAGCCGGGCGAGGAAACGCTCCAGCGTGCTCGGGTTGAAATAGTGCATGGGAATCACGACCGGCGATTCCAGCGCCTTCAGCACCTCGATCATGCCGTCGACATCCAGCGTGTAGCTCCCGTCCACCGGCGCCAGCACGATGTCGATCCGGCCGAGCGCCCCGAGATCTTCCGGCGTCAGAATATGGTGCAGATGGCCGAGATGGGCGATGCACAGGTCGGCGGCGCGGAAGATGAAGATCGAATTGCCGTTCTGGATCGTGCCACCTTCCCAGTCGCGGATATTGGTCGGCAGGTTGCCGATCCACAGATCGTCCACCTCCAGGTCATGGCGCGCCGGCTCGCGGTCCTCCCGCCAGCCCTTGAGCACATGCTCGATGCCGGGATCGGGATTCAGCGAATAATGGGTGGAATGGGCGCGGTTCATGGTGGCGACGCGCGGCACGATGGCGGGGCGCACATAGTCGTTGTAATCGGTTGCCAGCGTCACCCCGCCGGCGGTCTCGATCAGGAAGGTCGCGTGCCCGACAAAGGTCAGGCTGACCTCGCGCGGCTGCGGCATGGCGGCCGGCAGGGCGGTGAGCCGGGGCGGGGAGAGGAAGGGGCTGGTGGCCACCAGCTTCGGGCAACGATCGGCCTGCGCGTGGCCCGGCGTCGCGAGTGGGGGCATCGCGAGGCCGATCAGGCCGAGGATGCAGACGGCGAGCAAACGCGGAAACGGGCTCGGCATGGGCGGGGCTCCGGGCGGGCGTCCGAAGCATCATGGCGCGGGCTGACGCAGGGGCGAGTCACGTTTGCGTGCCGGCTGGCAGCACGTCACTGACAAGCCATCTCAGCGGATGAAGGGGTTGGTCCGCTTTTCCAGCGCGATATTGGTCGCGTTGCCATGGCCGGGCAGCACGGTGAAGGCATCCCCGAGCGGGAGGATCTTCTCCTTGATGCCCTTGATGAGCAGCGGGCCGTCGCCATAGGGGAAATCCGTCCGACCGACCGACCGCTGGAACAGCGTATCGCCGACGATGGCCAGCCGATTGTCATGGTTGACCAGCACGATATGGCCGGGCGTGTGGCCGGGCACATGCAGCACGTCGAAGGCAATGCCGCCAATGTCCACGGTATCGCCTTCGTCGAGCCAGCGGTCCGGGGTCACCGCGCGGCCGGGAATGCCGGTGCGCTCGCCATCGGCGGGCAGGTTGTCGAGCAGGAACCTGTCGCCCTCATGCGGGCCTTCGACCAGAATCTTCAGCGTTTCGGACAGCTCGGCCGCGCCCGCCGCGTGATCGATATGGCCATGCGTGAGCACGATCTTCTCGGCATTGACCTCAAGTTCTTCCAGCGCAGCGAGGATGCGCGGCAGGTCGCCGCCCGGATCGATCACCGCCCCGCGCTTGGTCTCCTCGTCCCAGATGATCGAGCAGTTCTGCTGGAAGGGGGTAACGGGAACGACGGCGACCTTCAGTTGCGGCATTGACGGCTCCTCGACACAGGCTGCGGGACTGTGGTCGATGATATGCCAGCGCGCAAGGGTGGCCGGCGCCCCGGAGTGCGCCGGCCGGGCTTGGCGTCAGCACTGGCCGATATTCGGAATGCAGGCGCCGACGCAGTTGCCGAACAGGCAGGCGCCGACACAGCATTTTCCGGGGCCGCAGCAATCCGAGGGCTGCAGGCCGGCGCTCAGGTCTCGCGCGGCGGTGGTGTGCCGCGCCACGGGGAGGGACTGGGAGGGAAGTCGCATAGTCGCTTTCCTTTCAAGGTCGCTGGCCCGGGAGGCTCGGTGGCTGGTGCCGGCATACGCCGGCGAGACGCCGCTCCCGCAGCGGCGTGTTCGATCAGAGGCACTCGATGCAGTCGCTCATGCCGAGCGCCGCGAAGCACTGGATGCAGGCCCCCGGACCGCCGGCACAGGCCGCGACGCATGCCGCCACGGCGGCGGCGCAGATGACGTTCTCGGGAAATCCGCAACCGGCGGGATGCACCGCGCCATTGAACGGCGCGAAGCTCGGGCTGCGAAGAATGGCGGGGCTCTGGATGGGCATTTTCATGATGATGTTCCTCGTGCTCGGGGTGTGGGCGTCCGCGCCCTGTCGACAGGGCGCAGACAGGGATCAGAGGCGGCAGTGCTGGCTGCACAGAATGCGGCAGGTCTCCCGCATCGGCTTGGGAAGTTCGCTGCAGGCCGCATGGCAGCGGACGCAGTCGGAAAGCGTCATGCCGAGGCGTATCTGCAGCGGCTGCGTTGAGGGCCCGCGCGGTCGCGGCGGGACCTGCGGCGGCAGGCGCATCAGGCTCGCCACGGGCGCGGGTGCGGCGGGCTTGCGCCGGGAAGCTCGCGGGCGCTTTTCCGCCATGGCTAGACTCTCCGCGCCCAACTGCGCACGGTGCCCACCGTCACCGGCACGACATCGCTGACATCGACGGTGAAGCGGTAGATACGGCTCGCGACATTGGTGTTGTCGGGATTGAAGAAGGCGATCTCGACGTCGTAGCAGTCGGAATCGGGCCGGCAGACCGGGCTTTTCTTGACCATGATCGAGTCGAGGTCGAGCTGCTGGCGCGTCGTGCTCTGGAGCACCGAGGCGATCTGGCTCGCATTGGTGGCCGAGTAGTTGAGGGCGCGCTCCTCGCCGGTGATGCCCAAATTGCGCAGGTCATAATAGACGCGGCTGAGGAAGTTGGTCAGTCCGGCGGAAAAGCGGTCATAGGTGTCCTGATCCGTCGCCGCCATCGGTTGCATCCCGAGAATCGCATCAATTATCGCTTGCGGATTCCAGCAGTAGATGCCGCGAATGGCCGGCACGATGACCGGTACCGTTTGCCCCGACTGCAGCCTCGCCGTGCCGCTGATCACGCCGGGAATGGAGACGATCTCCGCGCCCTCGTGGATCTGCGCCTTGAAGGCGTCGCGCAGCATCTTGTAACCGGTATCGCCAAAGGCACCGACCGGGTGGATCGCGTAGATCGGCGTCGCGTCGAGATTGAGCGTCCAGATCACCGACGCGGCGTCGTAGGGCTTGGCATCGAGATGGCCGAGCCAATGATCCGGGTGAAGGGGATTGTTGGCCTCGCCTGCCATCGCCTGCATGAACGAATCGCGCCGGGCTTCCGAACCGAAATCATAGCCGACCCGCCCGAGCGCATAGACGAGCTGTGGTCGGGCGGGCGCTTGACCCTTGCCGCCACAGCCGCATCCGCAGCCGCCGCCTTCGGCTTTTTTCTTGCCCCCGCACCCGCATCCGCAATCGGAGGGTGTCACCGTGGCCTGTTCCGGGCCGGGGCTGGCATCGGTCGCCGAGGGCTCGGGCGCCGGCTCGCCCGATGCCATGATGCGGGCAGAGGCGAGTGGCCGGGGCGCGGTGTCCCGGATCGTGGCGTCGGCGATCGGCACGTGCAGGCTATCGGACATGGCGCATCCCCCTTGAATCCTTGCGGTGGCTCCGATGATGTCGAGACGGCCGGCGAGAAAGCGCGCGCAGTCGGCGGCGCTTTCGTCCGGGCACGGAATGGCGGTCTCAAGCAGCGCCGCGCGGATCGCATGCGGGTCAGGCGCATGTCCGCAGGCTATCTGCAGGGCGGCGAGCCGGGCGGCCTGGCCGGCGACATGGGGCGCGGCATAGCTCGTGCCGCTGCGCCGCGCCGTGCCGCCACCGGCGCGGGCTCCGAGGATCTCCTGGCCCGGCGCGAGCAGGCCCTGCGTCCGGTAAAGGGCACCCCAATTGCTCGAGGCCAGCGGCGCCCCGTCCGTGCCGAGAGCGCCGACCGCGAGCACGGAGGGGACCGCTGCCGGAACATGCAGGCACGCGCACCCGTCATTGCCCGCCGCCGCGATGATGAGCACGTTGCGCTCGGCACAACGGGCGATGGCCTGCGCGAGCACGGGATCGGGCGCGCCGGAGGGCGAGAGCTGCCCTCCGCTTATGTTGATGAAGTGCGCACCGTTTTCCACAGCCACCAGGATCGCCCTGGCGAGATCGAGCTGGGAGGCGGCGAGCCGGTCTCCATCCCCGGTGAAGATGGGAATGATGAGCCCGCGGCAGGCCGGAATCAGGCCGGCCACCTCGCTGCCGATCTGCCCGAACAGCAGGCTCGCCACATGCGTCCCGTGCAGCGTGGCTGCCGAACTGTCGAGAGGCTCGGGCTGGCCAAGCGGCAGTTCTATCTGCGCTCCGCGGAAGCAGGCGTGATCCAGGTCGACGGGGCCGTCCAGTACAGCGACCGTGACCTGCGTCTGTCCCTGCTGACCGGCGGCCGTGATGTGCATTTTGCAACCCCCGGATGCAATTTGCCGTTGTGGGCTCGGTTCGTCAACCTATGATATATGTAAAGTTAAATTATCTACCTTTGATTGCAGTTGCGCGTATGCCGACCTGCGCCGGGTCCGTGATCGGCCGCTTGAGGGAGCGGCGCGCCGCGCCTGTTCGGCCGTGTAGATGAGGTTTCCGTTTTCGCTGCGGATGCTCTATACGCCCGGCCATGAGCACCGAGCCGATCGACAACATCCGCAACTTCTCCATCGTCGCCCACATCGATCATGGGAAGTCGACTCTCGCCGACCGCCTGATCCAGATCACCGGCGGATTGTCGGAGCGCGAGATGTCCGAGCAGGTGCTCGACAGCATGGATATCGAGCGCGAGCGCGGCATCACCATCAAGGCGCAGACCGTGCGCCTGTCCTACCGGGCGAAGGACGGCAAGGATTACATCCTCAACCTCATCGACACGCCCGGCCATGTCGACTTCGCCTATGAGGTGAACCGCTCGCTCGCCGCCGTCGAGGGCTCGCTGCTGGTGGTCGATGCCTCGCAGGGCGTCGAGGCGCAGACGCTGGCGAACGTTTATCAGGCCATCGACAACAATCACGAGATCGTCCCGGTCCTCAACAAGATCGACCTGCCGGCCGCGGAGCCGGACAAGGTGAAGGCGCAGATCGAGGACGTGATCGGTCTCGATGCCTCGAATTCGGTGATGATTTCCGCCAAGACCGGCATCGGCATTCCCGATGTGCTGGAAGCCATCGTCACCCGCCTGCCGCCGCCCAAGGGCGACCGCGACGCCCCGCTCAAGGCGCTGCTGGTCGATAGCTGGTACGATGTCTATCTCGGCGTCGTCGTGCTGGTGCGCATCGTCGACGGCGTGATGAAGAAGGGCCAGCGCATCAAGATGATGCGTACCGAGGCGGTCTATGACGTCGACCGCGTCGGCGTGTTCACGCCCAAGCTCACCGTCCTGTCGCAGCTCGGCCCGGGCGAGATCGGCTTCCTCACCGGCTCGATCAAGGAAGTCGCCGATACCCGCGTCGGCGACACCATCACCGAGGAAAAGCGCCCGACCGCCGAAGCGCTGCCGGGCTTCAAGCCGGCGCAGCCGGTGGTGTTCTGCGGCCTGTTCCCGGTCGATGCCGCCGATTTCGAGGATCTGCGCGCCGCCATGGGCAAGCTGCGCCTCAACGACGCAAGCTTCTCCTTCGAGATGGAGACCTCGGCCGCGCTGGGCTTCGGCTTCCGCTGCGGCTTCCTCGGCCTGCTGCATCTGGAGATCATCCAGGAGCGGCTGGAGCGCGAGTTCAACCTCGACCTGATCGCCACCGCCCCCTCGGTCATCTACGAGATCGAGATGAATGACGGCACCGTGATCGACATGCACAACCCGGCCGACATGCCGGATGTGGTGAAGATCAAGGAGATCCGCGAGCCGTGGATCCGCGCCACCATTCTGACGCCTGACGACTATCTCGGCTCGGTCATCAAGCTGTGCCAGGACCGGCGCGGCAGCCAGATCGAGCTGACCTATGTCGGCGCGCGCGCCATGCTGACCTATGATCTGCCGCTGAACGAGGTGGTGTTCGACTTCTATGATCGGCTGAAGTCGATCTCCAAGGGCTATGCCTCGTTCGATTACCAGATCACCGATTACCGCGTCGGCGATCTCGTGAAGATGTCGATCCTCGTCAATGCCGAGCCGGTGGACGCGCTGTCCATGCTGGTGCACCGCACCCGCGCCGAATATCGCGGCCGCGCCATGTGCGAGAAGCTGAAGGACCTGATCCCGCAGCACCTGTTCCAGATTCCGATCCAGGCGTCGATCGGCGCCAAGATCATTGCCCGCGAGACCATCAAGGCCCTGCGCAAGGACGTGACCGCCAAGTGCTATGGCGGCGACATCAGCCGCAAGCGCAAGCTGCTGGAGAAGCAGAAGGAGGGCAAGAAGAAGATGCGCCAGTTCGGCCGCGTGGAAATCCCGCAGGAAGCCTTCATAGCCGCGCTCAAGGTCGACGACTGAGACATGTCCGTTTCGGTCGAGATAGCCCCACACGCCCGAGAGAGTGCACAGGAGCGGGGCGCGACCGAAGTCGAGATCGTCGAGACGGTTGTGTCAGGCGAATCGTTTCCAGCGAAGTTCGGAAGGGTTGGCTTTCGCCGTAATCACCCTTTCAATTCTCACTGGCGTGGCCAATTCTATACCACCAAACAGATCGAAGTTTTTGCGGTCGAGGAGCACGGTCGCTGGATCGTCGTAACCGTTCTGGTCAAATTCTTCGGAAAGGCGGCGCCATGAAACTCACCCATGATCCGACGCTGAACATCGCCTATATCCGCCTGCGCGAGCCTGCCGGCGAGGTTGAGACCGTTCATATCAGTGATGAGCTGAACGTCGATCTGGCGCCGGACGGATCGATCTACGGCATAGAGCTGTTGAATGCGAATGAACAGCTCGGGGCGCAAGAACCCGTCGCAATCGTCAAGAGTGCATCGGGTTCGGGGAACCGCATCGAGATTTATCGAGACAAGACGGGCGAGTATCGCGTCAGAGGGCTCAGGCCGAATGGCGAGCCTCTCTGGCTGGCTGGACCTTTTACCGGCAAGGCCGAGGCGGTTGCCGCCGTTGAGGAAATGCGGAAGGGTTTCTCCGAAGCCGAGCTTGCGGACCTGACAGCGGCGTGATCTGCCGCGCTCAAGGTGGACGACTGAGCGCGCCTACCCACGGGCGGCCTTTCGTGCTGACATGGTGCCTCCCACAGGGAGGAAACCATGTACAAATTCGAGGTCTACAAGGACAAGGCGGGCGAATTCCGCTTTCGCTTCAAGGCGCCGAACGGCGAGGCGATGTTCAGCTCGGAAGGCTACAAGGCCAAGGCGTCCGCCTTGAGCGCCATCGAGTCGATCAAGAAAAACACCCCCGGCGCGGATCTGGTCGACACGACCAAGGAATGACCGACCCTAATGAAAAGGCCGGGCGCGAGCCCGGCCTTCTGTTTTGTGGGACGTCGCCCGTCAGATGACGTAGGGCGGCACCTTGTAATAGTCGTTCACCTTGCTGTCCCAGTCGCGGTCTTCCCAGGAGCGGTCATCGGCGCTCGCATGGTGGGGCGCGCCGCGCAGCTGCTCCTCGGTGATGTCGACCACATAGCCGTCCAGCGCCTCGTCATAGTTCAGCAGCGACCAGGGCAGGGGATAGTAGTCCTCGCCAAAGCCGAGAAACCCGCCGAAGCTCATCACCGCATAGGCGGTCTGGCCGCTGAGCTTGTCGATCATGATGCGCTCGATGGAGCCGACGCGCTCGCCATCGGGGCGGTACACGGCGGTGCCTTCGACCTTGTCGGAGCCGATCAGCGTCATGGTTTCGCTGGCGGCGAGATTGTGCTGCGTGCTGTCCATATCGTGGCTCTCCTGTTGAATGGCTTGCATTGTCAGGAAAACGACCGAGACAACGTAACGTTCCATGTCAAATTTCGAAGAAAATAAGATGTTCCTGCGGTTCGCCAGCCGCGCGGCGCCGAAAACCTGCGCCGTTCAGCTTCATGTTACCTGTCAGCTGACGCGTCTGGCCGACATGGCGTCCGCCGGCCCCCGACGCTATAAAGCGCGCCAGGTCCGATGCGGAGAATCACCCCTATGCGCCACGCCCGCTCCCTTCCGCTGACGCGGCGCACCGCTCTGGGACTGTTCGGCATGGGTGCCGCGGCCGCACTCGCGGGGCCGGCGACCGCGCAGACGGCGGTCGTCACCGATGTCGATGCGCTGAAGCCCGGACAATATGTCTGGTATCCCGACCGCGCGCCGGACGGTTTCGTCGCCATCATCGTCTCGCTGCCGGACCAGCGTTGCTATGTCTATCGCAACGGCGTCCGCATCGGTGCGTCCACCTGTTCGACCGGCAAGGAAGGCCACGAGACGCCGGTCGGGGTGTTCACCATCCTGCAGAAGGATGTCGATCACCATTCGTCGATCTATGACGACGCCTCCATGCCCTTTACCGAGCGCCTGACCTGGTCGGGCGTCGCGCTGCATGCGGGCGGGCTGCCGGGCTATCCGTCCTCGCATGGCTGTGTTCACCTGCCGCTCGAATTCGCCAAGCTGGTGTTCGGCGTGACGCATTACGGCACGCCGGTCATCATTGCCGATTCCCATTCCCAGCCGGTCGACGTGCTGCATCCCGGACTCGTGCTGCCGGCCGATGCCACGACCGCCATTCAGGCCGACGCGCCAAAGAACGCCAATGGCACGCCCGACACGGAAGCCGCGCCGAACCCGGCGCAGGACGCCGTCTCGCTGATCGTCAGCGGCGCCGACAAGCAGCTCGTTGCCCTCAAGGATGCGGTGGAGGTGCTGCGCGCGCCCGTCACCCTCACCGATCCGCAGACCCCGCTCGGCAATGTCGTCTATGTGCTGAAGCAGGTCGGCGGCGAGGTGTCCTGGACCGCCATTTCCTTCGAGGGCAATGGCGCGGCGGCGGGCAAGGCCACGAGCGCCATCAACCGCATCACCGTCGCGCCGGAGGCCAACCAGCAGCTCGCCAAGCTGCTCGTGCCGGGCTCGACCCTGTTCATCACCGACCTGTCCGCCGCGCCGCAGACGCGCTCCGGCAAGGATTTCGTCGTGCTCTCCCAGGCGATGAGCTAACCGTGCGGGGCGCGGTGATCCTTTTGCTGGCCGCGATGCTGGCGCCCTCCGGCGCGCAGGCGCAGTCCGCCGCCGACACCACGCCCGCCAAGCAATTGTTCGGCGGCGCCAAGGAGCCGGCGGAGCTGTCGACCCGCTCCATCGGCTTCTATTCCAAGGGCTGCCTCGCCGGTGCGATCGCCCTGCCGATCAACGGCAAGGCGTGGCAGGCGATGCGCCTGTCGCGCAACCGCAGCTGGGGCCATCCCGCCCTCGTCGCCTTCTTGGAACGCTTCGCCGCAAAGGTGCCGCAGGTCTCCAAATGGCCGGGCATCCTGGTCGGCGACATGTCGCAGCCGCGCGGCGGGCCGATGCTCACCGGCCACGCCTCGCACCAGATCGGGCTTGATGCCGATATCTGGCTGACCCCGATGCCGAAGCGCGCCTTCACGCCTGAGGAGCGCGAGAAGATTTCCGCCACCATGATCGTGCGGCCCGACCGGCGGGACGTCGATACGGCGGTGTGGACGCCCTCGCATATCGCCGTCATCCGCGCGGCGGCGCAGGACCCGGATGTCGAGCGCGTGCTGGTCAACGCGGCCATCAAGAAGGCGCTGTGCCGCGATGCCACGGGCGACCGGACATGGCTCCAGAAGGTCCGCCCCTATTGGGGCCACGACTACCACATGCATGTGCGCATCGCCTGCCCGGAGGGTAGCCCCGACTGCCGGCCGCAGGACCCGGTGACGCCGGGCGAGGGATGCGGCAGCGCGCTGGACTGGTGGTTCTCGGAGGGCAATATCAACCCCAAGCCGGCGCCCAAGCCCGCCAAGCCGCCACCGCCGATGATGCTGAAGGACCTGCCGCCCGCCTGCCGTCAGGTGCTGCTGGCGCCGTAGCTTTCGCCGATCGTCAAAATGGGGCGCTTATGGCGATGGGGGCTCCTCCCTCTCCCCGCCGGGGAGAGGGTTGGGGTGAGGGGGCACTTCCGCCCGCAGCCGTGTCACCCCTCACCGACCCGCTTCGCGGGCCACCTCTCCCCAATGGGGAGAGGAAAGAGGCCGCTAGGAGGTGCTCCCACTGGGCAACGAGTGGATAGTGTTCTCACCGCCCGTCCTCGAGGATCATTCCCGCCGCCTTCTCGGCGATCATGATGGTCGGCGAATTGGTGTTGCCGGAGGTGATGGTCGGCATGACCGAGGCGTCCGCCACCCGCAGCCCGCCGATCCCGAACACCCGCAGCCGCGCGTCGACCACCGCCATCGGGTCGCTCGGCAGGCCCATCTTCGCCGTGCCGACGGGATGGAAGATGGTGGTGCCGATGTCGCCGGCCGCCCGCGCCAGCGCCTCCGGCGTGTCGTCGATGCTCGGGCCCGGCAGCATCTCGTCCGGCCGGTAGGGCGCCAGCGCCTTCTGCCCGACGATGCGGCGGGCGACCCGGATGCTGTCGGCGGCGACCTGCCGGTCTTCGTCGGTCGCCAGATAGTTCGGGCGAATGCGCGGGGCGGCGGTGGCGTGGGCGCTGGCCAGAGTGAGGTCGCCCCGGCTGGTCGGACGCAGGTTGCACACGCTCATGGTGAAGGCCGGGAAGCTGTGCAGCGGCTCGCCGAACTTGCCGAGCGAGAGCGGCTGCACGTGGAATTCGAGGTCGGCGCGTTCCACCTCGGCCCGCGAGCGGGTGAAGATGCCGAGCTGCGAGGGCGCCATGGTGAGCGGCCCGCGCTGGAACAGCGCGAAGTCCAGCCCCATCTTCGCCCGGCCGAACAGCGAGTGATATTGCTCGTTCAACGTCGGCACGCCCGAGACCTTGTAGATCATCCGCAATTGCAGATGGTCCTGAAGGTTGGCGCCGACGCCCGGCCGGTCGAGCGCGACCGGGATGCCGTGCCCCGCCAGTTCCGCGCCGGGCCCGATGCCGGAGAGCTTCATCAGATGCGGCGAGCCGATGGCGCCGGCGGCGAGGATCACCTCAGCCTTCGCGCGGGCGGTGCGCGTCACCCCATTCTGCCGGTAGACCACGCCAACCGCCCGACCATTCTCGATCAGCACCCGCTCGGTCAAGCAATGGGTTTCCAGCCGGAGATTGTCCCGCTTCAGCGCGGGTTTGAGGAATCCCCGCGCGGCGCTCCAGCGAAAGCCGCGCTTCTGGTTCACCTGGAAATAGGACGACCCCTCATTGTCCCCGGTGTTGAAATCGGCGATCGGCGGGATGCCCGCCTGCTCGGCCGCCTTGCGCACCGTGTCAAGCAGCGTCCAGGTGAGGCGGGGAAACTCCACCCGCCACTCGCCGCCCGCGCCGTGGAATTCGCCCGCGCCGAGATAATGGTCTTCGTGCTTTCGGAACACCGGCAGCACGTCGTCCCAGCCCCAGCCGGTGAGGCCGAGCTGGCGCCAGTGGTCGTAGTCGCCGGCCTGCCCGCGCATATAGATCATGGCGTTGATGGCGGAGGAGCCGCCAATGGTCTTGCCGCGCGGGTAGTTCAGCGCCCGCCCGTTCAGTCCCGGCTCGGCCTCGGTCTTGAAGCACCAGTCGGCGCGCGGATTGCCGATGGCGAAGAGGTAGCCGACCGGGATGTGGAACCAGATCCAGTTGTCACGGCCGCCCGCTTCCAGCACCAGCACGCGGTTCTTCGGATCGGCCGAGAGCCGGTTCGCCAGCACGCAGCCTGCCGAGCCGGCACCGACGATGATGTAGTCATAGGCTTCCGTGTCGGGGGAGGGGGCGGGCATGGGCGATTCCTCGGACGATTCAGCGGTACGTTTCTTGGCCCGCAACCTGCCCGCCACGCCGCCGCGCGACAATGCGCATTCCCGCCCACGCGATGTTCGCAAACGCGGGCTGCGCCCTACTGCGTCAGCTGTTCGGCGAAGATGCCGAGCGCCTTGGCGTAGACCTCGGCCTTGTTCCAGCCGAGCAGCGCCTGGTAGTTCGGCTCGCCCGGTCCCCAGCCGGCGCCGGCGCGCCAGCCATAGCCGCGCAGGTAATTGGCGGTGGAGGCCAGCACGTCGGGCGCGCTGCGCACGAGGTCGGCGCGCCCGTCGCCGTCGAAATCGACCGCGAACTTCGCATAGGAGCTGGCGAGGAACTGCGTCTGGCCGATCTCGCCGGCCCAGGCGCCGCGCATCTCGTCGAGCGTCAGGTCGCCGCGCTGATAGATGCGCAGGGCGTCGAGCAGTTGCGGCGTGAAGAAGCCGGAGCGGCGGCAGTCATAGGAGAGGGTGGCGAGCGAGCGCAGGATCGGCATCTTGCCGATATTGGCGCCGTAATCGGTCTCCATGCCCCAGATCGCCACGAGGATCGGGCCGGGCACGCCATATTGGCGCTCGATGCGCGCCAGCGTCGGTCCGTACTGCTTGAGCATCTGCCGGCCCTTGGCGATACGGCCCTTGGAGATGCGGTTCTTGATGAACTCTTCGAGGCTTACCTTGAAGTGCTTCTGGTTGCGGTCGAGGCTGATGACCTTGGTGTCGTAGGTCACCCCGTCCAGCGTGCGCAGCGTCGCCGGGGTGATGCCCTGCGCCACGGCTTCGCGGCGGAACTCGCCCAGCCAGGCATTGAAGCCGGAGGCGTCATTGCCGCATTGCGCCGCCTGCGCGGGGGCCGCGAGGGCGAGGAACGCGGCGGCGCCGGCAGCGGCGAGAAGGGCACAGGCTCGGACGGTGCGCGTGGCGGTCTGGTTCAGCATGGTTCCTCCCCGGAGTATTTCTTCCATCATGCACGCGGCTGATGAACGCGCGGTATCCGCCGAGGATCAAATGCCGATGCGGCCAAAGCCGGGCAGCTTGATACCCGGCCGCCGCACATCGAGCCCCGCGACGGCGCCGAGGATGTTCACCTCGATGCCTTCCACCCAAGCGAGGGTGAACCCGGCATAGCCGTCGAGCGACACTTTCAGGCCCGTGCCCGAGGGGGCAAGGCCGAACCAGCCGCCGGCCACCGGATAATCCTTGCCGATGGCGGTGGGCGGCAGGGCGATGGCCATTTCCGGCACCTGCCCGACGACATGGGCGATGAAGGTGTTCGAGTTCGGTCCCGGCCAGACCCGGTAGTCGCCATAGTCCCGGTAGGGATAGCTCTCGACCGCCGCCCGCAGCTTCGGAATCAGCGCGGCGGCCTGCGCGCCGCTCGCCTCGAACACGATCTCCGGCTCGTTGCCATACCAGCGCCCGTCCGGGGCGTAGCCATTGCGGCGCACCGGCGAGCCCCAGCCGACCTTGTCGTAGCGCTCATAGGCCCGCGCGCCGTCGTCCTTCAGCACCAGCCAGGTATGGACGGCGAAGATGCCGCGCCAGCGCCCGACCCGCGCCGCATAGACCCGCACCATGGCGTCGGGATGCGCGTCGGCGGCGGGCAGGGTGCCGGTGCTCGACCAGTCGGCGGTGCGCCAGTTCGCCGACCAGTCGCGCCCGTGCCATTGCACGAGGGCATGGGCGCCGAGCGGCAGGGCGAAGAACAGGAGAAAGGTGAGGAGGAGCATGCGGAAGGCGCGGATCATGGGGTGCTAATCTGTCCCCGATGGCGCCATCCACAAGGCCTTGCGGCGCCGCACGCGAAAATGTGTCCTCTCCGCACCTCCGCGCCGAAAGAGCAGGGCACTGGATTTGCCGCACCGGTCACCACTTTGCGCCCACGACCCGGCGCGGCCCCGGCTTGCGCCCGTCGTACCGACGCGCTCTCATACGTTCCTCTCCGGCGCGGTTCGCGCGCCCGCTCACCATTGCCAGGAGCGACCATGGACGCAGGCGCGCGCTTCTTCGGCGATCTGCTCGGCTCCATCGCTGAGCGCGGCCGCGCGCTGCTCGATATCGGCCGCGAGCGCCGGCCGGCGGGGGCGCTGCGGGCCGCCGGGCTCAAGGATCTGTGCGACCGGCTGCTGTCGGGGCAGGGCGAGGCGTCGGGGGTGGCGCTGGCGCGGGAGATCCTGCTCGCCTATGGCCGGCTGAAGACCGGCGAGCGCAATGCCTTCTTCGAGACGCTGGCGACCTCTTTCGGGCCGGACATGGCCCGGCTCGACGCCGCCATAGCCACTCATGCCGCCGCGCCCTCCGGCGCCTCCATCGCCGAGCTCCACGCCGCGAGCGAACCGCGCCGGCAGGAACTGATCCGGCGGCTGAACCTTGCCCCCGGCGCCACGGCCCGGCTGGTCGCCCTGCGCGCCGACCTGCTCGACGGCCTGCCCCGCCGCCGCGACCTCGCCGAGGTTGACCGCGACTTCACCCATCTGTTCTCATCCTGGTTCAATCGGGGGTTCCTCGTGCTGCGCCGGATCGACTGGTCGACGCCCGCCAATGTGCTCGAAAAGATCATCCGCTATGAAGCGGTCCACGAAATCCGCGACTGGAACGACCTGCGCGCCCGCGTCGACAGCCCGGATCGGCGCTGCTACGCCTTCTTCCATCCCGCGCTGGTCGACGAGCCGCTGATCTTCGTCGAGGTGGCGCTGACCCGCGAGGTGCCCGGCGCCATCGCTCCGATTCTCGCCGAGAAACGCACGCCGCTCGACCCGAAGACGGCGAAGGCGGCGGTGTTCTATTCCATCTCCAACTGCCAGCGCGGGCTTGGCGGGGTGAGCTTCGGCAATTTCCTCATCAAGCAGGTGGTCGAGGAGATTTCCCGCGAATTCCCCAACCTCTCCACCTATGTCACGCTCTCGCCGGTGCCCGGCTTCCGCGCCTTCATCGAGGCGGAGCGGGCTGACCCGGCCTCCCTCGTGCTGACCGGCGAGGACCGCGTCGCGCTCGACGCGCTGGCCGCGAGCGATTCGCCCGATGCCGCGCAGCTCGCGGCGGCGACGGCGACCATCGAGGCGCTGGCGGCGCATTATTTCCTGATCGCCCGCTCGCCCAAGGGCAAGCTGCTCGATCCGGTGGCGCGCTTCCATCTCGGCAATGGCGCGCGGCTGGAGCGGATCAACGCCTTCGGCGACCTGTCCGCCCGCGGCATGGCGCAGGCCTTCGGGCTGATGGTCAACTACCGCTATCTGCTGGAGGATATCGAAGCCAATCACGAGGCCTATTTCGACAAGGGCGAGATCGTCGCCAGTGCCCCGGTGCGCCGTCTCCTGCGCGCGGAAGGGCCCGCCAAACCCGCTGCCGCCAAATCCGCGACCAGCCGGGCGCTCGCCGGCTGACGTTCCTGCTGACGTTACGTTGATTTGCTCTTTCGATGCCTGCGGCGTCCTGATGTGATCAGATATTTTCGAACGTTGCCGAAGGACGAGGCCCGACTTGCAGCAAGACGGGGTGCCAACGAACGATAGCGCGGTATCGCCGCTGCTCCGGCACATGGACGGCCGCTCGATAGACGATCTTCTCGATCTCGCCTGCATGGCCCTCGACATGCCGGGGGCCATGCTGTTGCTGAGCGCGCCGCCGGGCCGCGTGCGCCGTGGCACGCTGAAGGCGGATGTGCTGGATGGCGTCGATCTCGCGGCGTTTCATGGCACCGGTGGCCTGCGCGTCGTGGAGGACACGCGCGCGGATGCGACGCTGGCGCATGTGGCCCGGCTTGGCTTCTATGCCGGCGTGCCGGTCGAGCTGGATGGCGAGACCAAGGCGATCCTCGCGGTCTTTGATGCCTGCCCGCGCGCTTTTCCCGCGAGCGCGGCCGCGGGCCTTGAGCGTGTCGCCGGTGTCGTCGCGGGTCTGCTGCGCATGGCGACGCGGACCGATGCCATCACACGGGAAGCGCAGGGCCGCGAGGCGGACCTTGTCCGCTACCGGAAAATGTATGAGCGATCCTCCAGCCTCGCGCGGATCGGGGTCTGGGAATGCGATCTGGTCACCGGCGAATTGACCTGGACCGACGGCATTTACGACATCTTCGGGCTGCCGCGCGGCAGTCCCATCACGCGAGAGACCGCTCTGCGCCTCTACAGCGATGAGTCGCGCGAGCAGATGGAGCGTCTGCGCTCCCGCTGCGTCGCCGAGGGTGGAGGCTTCACCCTCGATATCGAGGTGCGCACGATGACGGGACAGGCCCGCTGGGTGCGGCTGTCGGCGGAAGTCGAAACCGTCGATGATCGCCCGGCCCGCATCTTCGGTACCAAGCAGGACATCACGCTGGAACGCCAGCTCATGGACCGGCTGCGGGTTCTGGCGGAGTGCGATCCGCTGACCGGTATCGCCAATCGCGGGGTGTTCGAGGCCCGGCTGGCGGAAGCCGCGGCGGCTGGCGAGGGGCGCAACCGGCTGGCGGCGCTGGTCATCGTGGATATCGACGGCTTCAAGCAGATCAACGATACGTTCGGCCATGCGGCGGGGGATGAGTGCCTGCGCGAGGTGGCGCGGCGCCTGCGCGGCGTGTTCGGTGCCGATGCGCTGGTGGCCCGCATCGGCGGCGATGAATTCGGCGTGCTGGCCTTCGGTCCCCGCGAGGAGGCGGCGATTGCCAGCCTCGCCGCCTGTGCGGTGGCGAGCCTTGCCGTGCCCTTCGTCTGGCGCCACCGGCCCGTGTCGATCAACGGATCCATGGGCGTCACTCTGGCGGGCTCGCCGGCGCATGCGCCGTCCGACCTTTTCGCCCAGGCCGATCGCGCCCTCTATGCCGCCAAGGCGGCGGGCCGCAGCACCTACTGCCTGTTCGACCCCCAACGTCACAGGCCCGGCCAGTCCGGGCGGCGGCCGGTCGCCGTTGTTTCCAGAAACAGTCTGCCTTGACAGGGCGGGCCGGGCGGTGCCCGATGCCCCTCTTTTTGTCGACGTGCGGTGCCCTTCATGCGGTTTCTTCCCCATTTGCTGAAACGTTTCGTCCACAAGGGCAGCCTCGTGGTTATCGAGCCGGAGGGGACAAGGACCGTTTTCGGCAGTGGCCGGGAGGGGCCCACCGTCGTCATGCGCCTGCACGACGACAAGCTCGACCGCGAGCTGTTCTTCAATCCCGAATTGCTGGCCGCCGAGGCCTATATGGACGGCCGGCTGACCTTCGAGGATGGCTCGACGGTCTATGATTTCCTCTATCTGTTCTCGATCAACCGCCGGGGTCTGGCCGCCCATCCGGTGCAGCAGGCGCTGCGCCGCGGCTGGCGGGCCCTGAAGCGGTGGCACCAGTCCAATCCGCTTGGCCGCGCCGCCAGCAACGCGCAGAGCCATTACGATCACCCGCCGGATTTCTACCGCCTCTGGCTCGACAGCCAGATGATCTATTCCTGCGCCTATTTCCCCACCCCCGATGCCTCGCTGGAGGAGGCCCAGCAGGCCAAGCTCCGCCACATCGCCGCCAAGCTGAAGCTGGAGCCGGGGATGCGGGTTGCCGAGATCGGCTCGGGCTGGGGCGCGCTCGCCATCTATCTCGCCAAGCTCGGCGTGCATGTCACCGCCATCAACGTCGCCACCGAGCAGCTCGCCGAATCGAAGAAGCGCGCGGAGGCGGCCGGCGTGCTCGACCGCATCACCTTCTTCGAGCGCGATTACCGCGACCTGACCGGCACGTTTGATCGCGTGGTCTCGGTCGGCATGATGGAGCATGTCGGCGTCAATCATTTCGACGACTATTTCAACACGATCAAGCGCCTGCTGGCGCCCGGCGGCTTCGCCATGATCCATGCCATCGGCCGCATGTCGCAGCCGGGCACGACCGCGCCCTTCATCCGCAAATACATCTTCCCCGGCGGCTATGTGCCGGCCATGTCGGAGGTGTTCACCTCGCTGGAGCGGGTGGGGCTGTGGACGGCGGACTGCGAAGTCCTGCGGCTGCACTATTACTGGACCATCAAGCACTGGCGGCAGAACTTCGAGGCGGTGCGCCCGCAGGTCGTCGCCATGATGGGCGAGCGTTTCACGCGGATGTGGGAATTCTATCTGGTCGCCGTGGAGCTCGGCTTTCTCAACGGTTCCAACATGGTGTTCCAGCTCCTGCTGGCCAATGAGCGCGACGCGGTGCCGGTGATCCGCGACTTTATCGTGGACGAGGAACGCGCCTTGGCGGCCCGTATGCCGCAGGCGGAACTCGCCTAGGTCTGGAACTACCGTCGGGCGCAGGCGTTGAAAGTGCTTTGGTCGCCAATGGTCAGAGCTCCCGCCCGCATGTCCGCTTCATCCGCCTTCATCCATTCACGGCCTCCGCTCCGTCCGGTCCCGTCCCCCGCCGCCGGGCGGCGCGCCGGCCGCGTGGGCTGAGGGGCGTATGGTGCAGGGACCCGTCGACCTCTCCAATTGCGACCGCGAACCGATCCATGTGCCCGGCGCCACCCAGTGCCATGGCTGCCTGATCGTCTGCGATCCCCAGGGCGGGCGGGTCCGCCGCCATTCCAGCAATGCGCCGGACATGCTCGGCCTGTCCGGCGAGTTTGTTGGGCAGGATCTGGCCGAGCTGATCGGCGAGGCGGGGGCGACGCGCATCCGCGCTGCGCTTGATGCGGCGCCCGACCCCTCCGCTCCCGCCCTGCTGTTCGACCTCGCCCTATCCTCCGGCGCGCGCTTTGACGTGGCCGTGCATTGTTTCGCGGGCAACGCCCTCATCGAGTTCGAGCCGCCCTCGGTGGAGGACGGGCCGACGCTCGACCTCGCCCGCGCGCTGCTGGAGCGGGTACGCAGCGAAAAGGATGTCGACAAGCTGCTGGAGCACTCGACGCGGCTGCTGCGTTCCACCCTCGGCTATGACCGGGTGATGATCTACCGCTTCGCGGCGGATGGGGCGGGGCAGGTGGTCAGCGAGGACAAGCGCGAGGAGCTGGAGAGCTTCCTCTATCAGTGGTTCCCGGCCAGCGACATTCCCCAGCAGGCGCGCGCGCTCTATCTGCGCAACATCATCCGCGTCATCGGCGATGCCGGCGGCGAGCGTTGCGGGCTGGTGCCCGCGGAAGAGGAGATGGACGCGCCGACCGACCTGTCCCATGCGCATCTGCGTGCCGTCTCGCCGATCCATCTGGAATATCTGCGCAATATGGGGGTCGCCGCCTCCATGTCGATTTCCGTCGTGGTGGATGGCCAGCTTTGGGGGCTGGTGGCCTGCCACCATTATGCACCCCGCGTGCTGCCCATGGCGAAGCGCGTGGCGGCGGAAATGTTCGGCGCCTTCTTCGCCCTGCATCTGCAGGCGCTGAAGCAGAAGCGCACGCTCGACGTCGCCACCGCCGCCCGCCGCACGCTCGACCGCTTCCTGCGGCTGGCCTCGCAGCATGAGAATGTCGGCGAGCTGCTGCGCACCCATATGGCCGAGTTCGCCAAGCTGATGGCGTGCGACGGCATCGGCCTGTGGCTGTCCGGCGAATGGAGCGCCCAGGGAGCGGTGCCGCCGATCTCGGCCGTGCCGGGCCTGCTGGCCCATGCCGGGGCGCGGGCTGACGGCAAGGTGTGGGCGACCGACAGCCTGGCGCGCGACTGGCCGGATGCGGAAGCCTTCAGCGCGACGGCGGCGGGCGTGCTGGCCCTGCCGCTGTCGCAGCTGCCGCGCGATTATCTGTTCTTCTTCCGCAAGGAGATCGTGCACACGCTGGACTGGGCCGGGCGTCCCGAGAAGATCTACGCCACCGGCCCGTTCGGCGATCGGCTCACCCCGCGCAAGAGCTTCGCCATCTGGAAGGAGACGGTGCGCCATCAGGCGACCCCGTGGAGCGACGCCGATCGCGAGATCGCCGAGGCGGCGCGCTCGACGCTGGTCGAGATCGTCCTGCGTCACAGCGAACTGATGGCCGACGAGCGCGACAAGGCCGATACCCGCCAGCGCATGCTCAATGAGGAGCTGAACCACCGGGTCAAGAACATCCTCGCCGTCATCAAGTCGCTGGTCGAGCACTCGCTGCAGGATGGGCGGAGCACGCAGGACTATGTCGAGAGCCTGCGCGGGCGCATCCAGGCGCTGGCGGTGGCCCATGACCAGGTGGTGCGCGGGGCCGGCGGCGGCTCGCTGGCCGATCTGCTGCGGGCCGAGCTTTCCCCCTATGGCGGCACGGCGACGCGCGCCTCGCTAGCCGGCCCCACCGTCTGGCTCGACGCGCGGGCCTTCTCGGTGATGGCGCTGGTGCTGCACGAATTGTCGACCAACGCGGCGAAATATGGCGCGCTGTCGCGGCCGGGCGGGCGGGTGGAGGTCCACTGGCAGCTCGTCGAGGATGGCAGCTGCGAGGTGCTCTGGCGCGAGTCCGGCGGGCCGGCGGTGGTGCGCAGCGGCCGCTCGGGCTTCGGCACGGCGCTGATCGAGCGCGCGGTGCCCTATGATCTGGGCGGCGAGAGCGAGATGCGCTTCGAGGCCGCGGGGCTGCAGGCCCGCTTCCGCCTGCCCGCGCGCCATGTGCTCAGCGCCGGCCTGCTCGACGCCGAAGCGGGGACCGGCGAAGAGGCCGGGGCGCAGGCGGCCCCCGGCGATCCGCTCGACAATGTCGCGGTGCTCCTGGTGGAGGACCAGATGCTGATCGCGATGGATGTCGAGTTCATGCTGGAGGATGCCGGCATCACCCATGTCATCACCGCGCCCTCGGCGGCGGAGGCGCTGCGCCGGCTGAAGGACTTCACCCCGGATGTGGCGGTGCTCGATGTCAATCTCGGTGCCGGCACCTCGGCTCCCGTGGCCACCGAATTGCAGCGGCGCGGCGTGCCCTTCGTGTTCGCCACCGGTTATGGCGACCGCTCGATGATCCCGCCCGGCTGCGAGGACGTGCCGGTGCTCGCCAAGCCCTATGAGCGCGAGCCGCTGCTGGCCGCGCTGCGGGAATTGCGGCGCCAGAGCGGGGGTCAGCCCACCTTCGCGCCATAGGCGGCGAGGAACACCCGCACCGCGCGCTCGACCGCCGTGGCGATCGCCTCGGCGGTGGGCGGCTCGGCGCCGGTGAACATCATCGCCTTGACGAAATTGCCGTGGCACATGTTGAGGAACAGATGCGCGACCTCGACGGAGTCCTCGCCATTCAGGTCGAGGCGTCCGCGCGCTTCCTCCCCCCGCAGGAGATCGGCCATACGCCGCCCGCCATGGCAGGGGCCGGCCTCGAAGAAGCTGTGGCCGATGCGCGGGAATTTTTCGGCGACGCCGACCACCATGCGCACCAGCCGGATGTTGTCGGGCCGCACCATCATGGTCATGAAGGACATGCCGATATGCTGGAGCACGCCGGCAATATCGTCGACGGCCGGGTCCACCGCGAACAGACGCTCGGCCGAGCGGTCGCGCTCGCTCAGCACCAGCGCCTCGAACAGCTCATCCTTGCTGGCGAAATGCGCATAGATGGTCGCCTTGGAGACGCCGGCGGCCTTGGCCACCTCATCCATGCTGGCGCCGTCGAAGCCCTTGTCGAAGAACACACGCCGCGCGCCCTCGATCACCTCGCGGCGCTTGGGGGATTCGGCTTCCAGCCGTTCGGCCGCGTGGGCCGTCAGTGTCGCGATATCGGTCATGATCATGTGCCTCCCGACCAGTTAGGCGGCGGAACGGTGCTTTGTCAAAGGCATTGACTAGACGGTTTAGTTTGCTATGTAAATTGTCAAATGAACTAAACGGTTTAGTTGACCTTTGGTGAGGTAAGTCATGGCACAGACGGGCAGCCGGACGAGAAACATGGATATCGGCGAGATCGAGCCGCAGGGCGGTTCCGAGCCGGTGCCCTTCATTGCCCGCAAGCGCGAGGAGGCACCGGCGCAAGCGCCCGAGGCGCCACCGGCCGAGGCGGCGAGCCCATCCCCCGCGCCGCCGAAGACGTCGCGGCGCCGGCTGGTGTTCGGCGCCCTCCTCATCGCGGCCCTGGCCGGGGGAGGCTATTACGGCGTGCATTGGTGGCAGGTAGGGCGTTTCCTCGTGTCCACCGATGACGCCTATGTCGGGGCCGACACCTCGATCATCGCCGCCCGCGTCTCCGGCCACATTGTCGGTCTGGATGTGCAGACCAATCAGCCGGTCAAGAGGGGGGATGTTGTCGCCCGCATCGACGATGGCGATTACCTGCTCGCGGTGAAGGCCGCCGAAGGCAAGATCGCCACCCAGGAAGCGACGATCGAGCGTTATGGCCAGCAGATCGCGGCGGGGCAGGCGAGCGTCGACCAGACCAAGGCGGAACTGGCCTCCAGTGCGGCGGAGCTGAACCGCACCCAGCTTGAACTTGACCGCCAGACCGAGCTTGCCAAGTCGCAATTCTCCAGCCGCGCGACTTTTGAGACCGCGCGCGCCGACCGTGACAAGGCGCAGGCGGCCGTCGACGCCGCCAAGGCCGCCATCGCGTCGGCCGAGGCCAATGTCGCGGTGCTGCATGCCCAGCAGATGGAAGCCGTGCGCCTGCTCGACGAGTACCGCACGGCGCGCGATCAGGCCCAGCGCAATCTCGATTTCACCGTGGTCCGCGCGCCCTTCGACGGCGTGGTCGGCAACCGCGCGGTGCAGGTCGGCCAGCTGGTGCAGGAAGGCACGCGCCTTCTGGCGCTCGTGCCGATGAGCCAGGTCTATGTCGACGCCAACTTCAAGGAGACCCAGCTCGGCGAGTTGCATCCGGGCCAGAAGGTCGACATCGCCGTCGATGCCTACCCGGACGAGCAGTTCCACGGCCACGTGCTCAGCGTCGCCCCCGCGTCGGGCTCCGTGTTCAGCCTGCTGCCGCCGGAGAACGCCACCGGCAATTTCACCAAGATCGTGCAGCGCGTGCCGGTCCGCATCGAGCTGGACGAGGAAGCCCGCGCCAAGGCCGAGCTGCGGCCGGGCATGTCGGTGGTCGCCACCGTCGATACCCGCGGAGGCGCCTGAACCGGCGCCGGAAAGGACCCATCATGTCGGACGCTGTCATCACCGGGACGGGGGAGAGCGCCGCCGCCCGCGACCGGCGGCGCATGATCGCCTTTCTCTGCATGGTGTTCGGCATGTTCATGGCGATCCTGGACATCCAGATCGTCTCGGCCTCGCTGGCGGAAATCCAGGCCGGTCTTGCCGCCTCGTCGGACGAGATAAGCTGGGTCCAGACCAGCTATCTGATCGCCGAAGTGATCATGATCCCGCTATCCGGCTTCCTGTCGCGGGCGCTGTCGACGCGCTGGCTGTTCGTCGGCTCGGCGGCCGGCTTCACCGTGATGAGCTTCATGTGCGCCACGGCGACCAATATCGACCAGATGATCGCCTATCGCGCCTTGCAGGGCTTTCTCGGCGGCGGGATGATCCCGACCGTCTTCGCCGCCGCCTATTCGGTGTTTCCGCGCAGCAAGCTGCCCATCGTCTCGCCGATGATCGGCCTCGTCGCCACGCTGGCCCCGACCATCGGGCCGACCATTGGCGGCTATCTCACCGATCTGTTCTCCTGGCACTGGCTGTTTCTGGTCAACATCGTGCCCGGCATCTTCGTCATCATCGCCACGGCGACGCTGGTCGATTTCGACGAACCGGACCTCGCCTTGCTCGACCGCTTCGACTGGTGGGGCCTGCTGTTCATGGCCGGTTTCCTCGGCAGCCTCGAATTCGTGCTGGAGGAGGGGCCGACCAATGACTGGTTCCAGGACGAGGCGATTCTGATCTTCGCCCTCATCGGCATTGTGTCGTCGGTCGCCTTCTTCGCGCGGGTGTTCATGGCGCGCGAGCCGGTGGTGGACCTGCGCGCTTTCGCCAACCGCAATTTCTCGGTCGGCTCGGCCTTCAGCTTCGTGGTCGGCATCGGCCTTTATGGCCTGACCTATCTCTACCCGCTCTATCTGGCGCGGGTGCGGGGCTATTCGGCGCTGATGATCGGCGAGACCATGTTCGTTTCCGGCGTCGCCATGTTCCTCACCGCCCCGCTGGCCGGGCGGCTGGTCGCCAAGGTCGATCCGCGGCTGATGATCGGTTTCGGCTTCCTCGCCTTCGCGCTCGGCACCTGGCAGGTGACCGGGCTCACCAGCGACTGGGATTTCTGGGAACTGCTCTGGCCGCAGATCCTGCGCGGGGTCGGCATCATGATGGCAATGATCCCGATCAACAACATCTCGCTCGGCACGCTGCCGCCGGCGCAGCTCAAGAATGCCTCCGGCCTGTTCAACCTGATGCGCAATCTCGGCGGCGCGGTCGGTCTCGCGCTCATCAACACGGTGCTGAACGACCGCTGGGACCTGCACCTCGCCCGGCTGCACGAGAGCGTGCAATGGGCCAATGGTGTCGCCGTCGAGCGGCTGGACGCGATGACCAGCGCCCTGTCGGCGCTGGGCTCGGATGCGGACCGCGCGGCGCTCAAGGAAATGGCCGGGCAGGTGCGCATCCAGGCCGAGGTGATGGCCTTCGCCGATGTGTTCCTCGTGCTCACCGCACTGTTCGTGATGCTGTTCTTCTTCACCCCTCTGATGAGCCGGCCCAAGAACCCCGGCGGTGGCGGGGGCGGGCATTAGGGGCGGGGCCCTGTTTGGGCGTGCGTCATCCCGGCCGTAGTCCGCAGGGCGAAGAGCCGGGATCGTCATCGGTTCGCGCGGCACGCGATCCCGGATCGGCCTGGGGCCGTCCGGGATGACGAGCATGGAGTGGGGCTTTCGCCGCCATTGCCCCCCAACACCGCCCCGCTTGCCGTTTCATCCGCGCTCGGCTAAACAACTCGTCCTGAGAGCAACCCTCGCGAGAGCCGAGCCGTGACCTTTGCGTCCGTCCGCCGCTGCACCGCGACCCCGACCGCCCTGCGGTTTTCGGGGCTGGCTCTCCTTGCGTCCGGGCTCCTTCTTCTTAGCCGCCCCTGAGGGCCGGCCGGGCATTATGCCTGGGCGCTCAGGGGATGACGCCCATCAAGTCGCACCACGCCAGATCAGCGCCGGACGATGCCCATGAAGGCTCCCGGCCGCAGGACGCCCAGAAGGAAGACCCCCATGTCCGATAAGAACCGCGTCGTCATTTTCGACACCACCTTGCGCGACGGCGAACAGTGCCCCGGCGCCTCGATGACCTTCGAGGAGAAGCTGCAGGTGGCCGAGCTGCTCGACACGATGGGCGTCGACATCATCGAGGCCGGCTTCCCGATCGCCTCCAATGGCGATTTCGAGAGCGTCGCCGAGATCGCCCGCCGCACCAAGAACGCGGTGATCGCCGGCCTCTCGCGCGCCGCCCCCGGCGACATCGACCGCTGCGCCGAGGCGGTGCGCCACGCCCGCCGCCCGCGCATCCACACCTTCATCTCCACCTCGCCGGTGCACATGAAGTACAAGCTCCAGAAGGACCCGGAGACGGTGCTGGAGATGATCGGCGCCTCCGTCGCCCGCGCCCGCGGCCATGTCGACAATGTCGAATGGTCGGCCGAGGACGCCACCCGCACCGAGATGGACTTCCTGTGCCGCGCGGTGGAGATCGCCATCAAGGCCGGCGCCACCACGATCAACCTGCCCGACACGGTCGGCTACGCCACGCCGGGCGAATATGAGGCGATGTTCCGCACCGTGATCGAGCGCGTGCCGAATTCCGACCAGGCGGTGTTCTCGACCCATTGCCACAACGACCTCGGCATGGCGGTGGCCAACTCGCTGGCGGGTCTGGCCGGCGGCGCGCGGCAGATCGAGTGCACGGTCAACGGCATTGGCGAGCGCGCGGGCAATGCGGCGCTGGAAGAGATCATCATGGCGATCAACGTGCGCAACGACGTGCTGCGCTACGACACCGGCATCGACGCCACCATGCTGATGCGCGCCTCCAAGCTGGTCTCGGCCGTGACCTCCTTCCCGGTGCAGTACAACAAGGCCATCGTCGGCCGGAACGCCTTCGCCCATGAGAGCGGCATCCATCAGGACGGCATGCTCAAGAACACCACCACCTACGAGATCATGACCCCCGAGAGCGTGGGCGTGAACAAGACCTCGCTGGTGATGGGCAAGCATTCCGGCCGCGCCGCCTTCCGCGACAAGCTGAAGGCGCTCGGCTACGAGCTGGGCGAGAACGCCTTGAACGACGCCTTCACCCGCTTCAAGGATTTGGCCGACCGCAAGAAACTGGTCTATGACGAGGACATCGAGGCACTGGTCGATCAGGAGATCGCCGCCGCCCATGACCGCGTGAAGCTGGTCTCGCTCTCGGTCATCGCCGGCAGCCACGGCCCGCAGCGCGCCACCATGAAGATGGCGGTCGACGGCCAGGTCATCACCGAGGAATGCGAGGGCAACGGCCCGGTCGACGCGGTGTTCAACTGCATCAAGGCGATCGTCCCGCACGCCGCCGCCAAGCTGGCGCTCTATCAGGTCCACGCCGTGACCGAGGGCACCGACGCGCAGGCGGAAGTCTCGGTGCGGCTGGAGGAAGGCGACAAGGCGGTCACCGGGCGCGGCTCCGACCCGGACACGCTGGTCGCCTCGGCGCAGGCCTATATCATCGCGCTGAACAAGCTGCACACCAAGCGCCACAGCCTCAACGCCGCCCAGCCCGCGGCGGAGTGAAGGCTCGCGCCATCTCGGCGTGACGAATGAGCGGCGCGGGGCCTGCCTCGCGCCGCCGCCACAATGATGCCGAGCCGCGCGGCTAGGCATGTCAGGCCACCGTCGGTCCGTCTGATATGCTCCCGTCCACGACGTCCGTTCCCGCATGACGAATGCCGCGCGCGCTGTGGACCCCGCGGACGCACAGGTGCGCTGGAACGCGTCCGCTCTGCCGCCGCGATGGCCGGGCGGGCTCGATATCGGCGCCTCGCTGGTTTTTCATCTGGCGCTGCTGGCCCTCGCCCTGCTGGCGGCCATTCGCCCTCTCTCGGCCCCCGAGGCGCCGGCGATCGAGACGGAGGTCATCAGCGCCGCTGAATTCGCCGCCGCGACGGGGCGCGCCACCCTGTCCGACCCAGCGCCCTCGGTCGTCGCACCAGCGCCCGCGCCTGCGCTACCGGGCGCTGCGGCCAAGCCGGCCCGCGCCGCGCCGCCGCCCGACATGATCCGCGCCGAGCGCATGCTCTCGGACGCCGCGCTGCACGAGCCGCGCAACCGCCCGCTGCGCCGCCAGCTCACCACCCTTGCCGACGATGAGTATGTGGCGCAGCTCTGCGACTTCGAGGCCATGGAGCAGATCCACCGCTGGCGCGCCAGCCTGCAGCCGGACCGGCTGGTGGACTATGCGCTCTCGGACCCACGCTGGGAGGATGGCGCCTTCGTCGCGCAGGGCGGCGCCTTTCGCAGCGGCCGGGCCTGGTACGAGGTGGCCTATCGCTGCGAACTCGATGCCGCCCGGCGCGCGGTTGCCGGCTTCGCGTTCCGCGTCGGCCCGCCGATTCCGCGCAGCGAATGGTCGGCGCTCAACCTGCCGGCGGTGCATTGATCCTGCGGGAGCGGCCGCTCAGGCCTCCGGTATGCCCAGCGCGGCCGTCAGCGCCCCTGTGAGCGCGCTCTCCATCTGCGGGGACTGCGCCAGTGCCACGCCGTCCAGCGCCGCCACCGGGCGCAGGAGCCGCACGGAATTGGTGAGGAACACCGCATCTGCCCCGGCGAGTGCTTCCGGCGCCAGCGGGCGCTCCTCCACTGCGAGGCAGAGCGCGGGTGCGGCCTCGATAAGCAGCGCGCGGATGATCCCCGGCAGGCAGCCCTCGGCAAGGGACGGCGTGACCAGCCGCCCGCCGATCAGCATCACCACATTGGCAATGGTCGAGCAGGCGACGCGCCCCTGCGTGTTCAGGATCAGCGCGTCATCCGCGCCGCCCTCCGCCGCCTGCCGCGCGGCCAGGATATGGTCGAGATAGCCCAGCGTCTTGAGATTGGCGCTCAGTGAGAACTCGTTGCGCCGCCCCGTCGCGGTGATCAGCCGCGCCGGCTGGCCGATCAGCGACGGGCTCCACGGCGCCGTCGTCGTCACCAGCGTCGGCGCGCCGACGCTGGCCGGCCAGAGTCCGCGCGCGGCGCTCCCGCGTGTCACCGTGGTGCGCAGGATGGCGGGCGCGTCGCTCAGGCCCGCCGCCATCGCCGCCTCAATAGCCTCATGGGTCACCGCAATGCCAATGGCCTGCGCCGCCGCGACCAGCCGGTCGACATGGCGTGCGCCGGCCAGCACGCGCCCGTCCAGCGCCAGCGCGGTGTCGAACACCCCGTCGCCGAGCGTGAAGCCGCGATCCTCGACGGAGATAATGGCGCTCACCGCTCCGCTCCCCAGCGCGCCGGCCAGACCTTGGCCCAGTCCGGCGTCGGCAGGGCGGCCGGGGCCAGCAAAGGCGGGTAGGCGCCCGGCGCGTGGTCGGGGACGGCGACGGGGCCGAGCATCGGCGTCCGGGTGCCGAGCCCGGCGAGCCCGAGGAAATTGGCGAGGATCTCGTAGCCCGGCCCGGTGAGCACGGATTCCGGGTGGAACTGCACGCCGAAGGTCGGGTGCGTGCGGTGCGCCAGCCCCATGATCTCGCCATCCTCCGCCCAGGCGGTGGCGATCAACGGCGTACCCTCGTCCAACTCCACCGCCAGCGAGTGATAGCGGCCGGCCGGAAAGGGGGAGGGCAGGCCGGCGAACACGTCGCGGCCCTCATGGCGTACCGCCGAGGCGCGCCCATGCATCGGCTCCTTCGCCCGCACCACGCGCCCGCCAAAAGCCTGCCCGATGCATTGATGGCCGAGGCAGATGCCGAGAATGGGCAGCCGCCCGGACAGCGCCCGCACCGCGTCGAGCGATACGCCGGCTTCATTGGGCGAGCAGGGGCCGGGCGAAATCACCAGCGCCCGCGGCGCCAGCCGCTCGATGGTCGCCACGTCCAGCGCGTCATTGCGGACGACCTCGACCTCCTCGCCCAGTTCGGTGAGGTAGCGCGCCACGTTGAAGACGAAGCTGTCGTAATTGTCGATCAGCAGGATCATGCGAGCCCCTCCGGCCGGAAGGCGCGAAACAGCCGCTCCGCCTTGGTCAGGCTTTCCACATGCTCGGCCGCTGGGTCGGACAGGGCGGTGATGCCGCCGCCGACGCCGAAGCTGGCCGTGAGGCCGGCCCCGTCCTCCTCCACCGTCACCGTGCGGATGGCGATGTTGAAATCCATCGTGCCGTCAAAGCCGATATAGCCGATGGAGCCGCAATAGACCCCGCGCGGGCGCCCCTCCAGCTCGCGGATGATCTCCATGGCGCGGATCTTCGGCGCGCCGGTGATCGAGCCGCCGGGGAAGGAGGCCGCCATCAGGTCGAGCCCGTCGCGGCCCTCCTGCAGCGTGCCGGTCACCACCGAGACGAGGTGATGGACATTGGCATAGGTCTCCAGCCCGCACAGATGCGGCACCCGCACCGTGCCCGGCCGGCAGACGCGGGAGAGATCGTTGCGCAGCAGGTCGACTATCATCACGTTCTCGGCGCGGTCCTTCTCGCTGGCGGTCAGTTCCCGCCCGCGAAAGGCATCGAGCGTCGGCTCCACCGAGCGCAGCACCGTGCCCTTGATCGGCCGGGTCTCGACCTCCGCCCCCGTCAGCTTGACGAAACGCTCGGGCGAGGAGGAGGCGATCACGCGGTCCTCATTGACGATCAGCGCGGCGAAGGTGGCCGGGTTGGCGCGGCGCAACTGGTCGTAGAGCGCCAGCGGATCGAACGCCCCGCCAGCTATCGCGAGGGGCGATTCAAACCGCTGGGTGAAGTTCGCCTGGAAGATGTCGCCGGCGCGGATATAGGCGATCACCTGCGCGACGGCGTCGCGGTAGCCTGCCGCCTCGAAATTGGAGCGCCAGCCCGTGGCCGTCACCGCCGGGCCGAGGGCGGGCAGGGGGGCGGCAAGGCGTTCGCCGGCCTGCGCCAGCCGCTCCCGCGCCCGCGCGGCCCGCCGTGCGGGCTCGCCCTCGGGCCAGCCGGTGGAAATGAGGAAACCGCGCCGGGCCACCGTGTCGAAGGCGATCACCAGATCGTAGAAGCCGAGGTCGATTTCCGGCCCTTCGCCCGGTTCGGCCTGCGGCGTCGGGAAACGGTCGAACAGGCGTCCGGCCTCATAGGCGACATAGCCGGCCGCCCCGGCCTGAAACGCGGCCTCGCCCGGCAGACGCGGCTGGGCGTAGCGGGCGAGGCGCTCCTTCAGCGCCGCCAGCGGCGCGCCAGCAACACGCTCGCCATCCCAACGCGGGATGCCGGCGGCGACGGTGAAGCGGCCGAAGGGCTGCGCCATCACATAGGACCAGCGCCCCAGAAGCGGGTGCGCCATGGCGCTGTCGAGAAAGACGAGGCCCTCCGCCCGCGCATCATCCGCCCGCCCGAGCCGGCGCGCGGCCTGCCATGGCTCCTGCCAGGCGATCTCGACAATGAGGGGCGGCGGTTCCTGAATCATCCGCCGAATATGGAGGCTCGCGCCGCCGCTTCCTAGATCGTCCACGCTGCCTCGGGCCGAAACCGCTTCCAGAACGAAACACTAAGCCGAAAGGGCCACTTGACGCAGTGTCATGCGGGTGCTGGCTTAAGCGCCCACAAATGCCGGATGCAACGTCGTCCGGTCAAAGCGTGCCAAGCGTTTTACATGTCTCGGGAGGGACGCATGAGGAATTTGAAATCGGCCGCGATCGCGCTCGCGGCACTGGCGCTCTCGGTAGCGCCCTTTGCCGCCGCGAAGGCCCAGGATTTTCCCAGCCGCAATGTGACGATGATCGTGCCCTTCGCCGCTGGCGGGCCGACCGACACGGTGGCGCGGCTGATCGCCGAATCGATGTCCCGTTCGCTCGGCCAGCAGGTCGTGGTCGAGAATGTCGGCGGCGCCGGCGGCACGCGTGGCGCGGGCCAGGTCGCCAAGGCCGCCCCCGATGGCTACACCATCCTGCTGCACCATATCGGGCAGGCGACCTCCGCCACCCTCTACCGCAAGCTGCCCTACAATGTGCTGACCGATTTCGAGGAAGTCGGCCTCGTGACCGACGTGCCGATGACCATGATCGGCAAGTCGACGCTTGAGCCCAAGGACGCCGCCGCCCTCATCGCCTATGTGAAGGAGAAGAAGGACGGGGTGATCTACGGCAATGCCGGCGTCGGTTCCGCCTCGCATCTGTGCGGCATGCTGTTCATGTCCGCCATCGGCACCCCGATGACCACGGTTCCCTATCAGGGCACCGGCCCGGCGATGAACGATCTGGTCGGCGGGCAGATCGACCTGATGTGCGACCAGACCACCAACACCACCGGCCAGATCAAGGCCGGCAAGGTGAAGGCCTATGGCGTGACCACCCCGAACCGCCTGAAGTCGCTGCCGGACATCCCGACCTTCAAGGAAGGCGCGCTGCCGGGCTTCGAGATCGCCGTGTGGCACGGCCTGTACGCGCCGAAGGGCACGCCCAAGGTGACGATCGACAAGCTCAACGCCGCGCTGTTGACCGCGCTTCAGGACCCCAAGGTGATCGCCCGCTTCGCCGATCTCGGCACCGAGCCGGTGGCGCTGGAGCGCGCGACGCCCGAGGTGCACGAGAAGTTCCTGGCGGCGGAAGTCGCCAAGTGGAAGCCGGTGATCGAGCAGGCCGGCGTCTTCGCCGACTGATCCGAGCCGACCCATCCCGCCCGCTCGTCAGGCCGGAAAGGCCGTCGGGCGGGCGGGTCATTTTATCTGAAGGCCGTGCAGGGGGGGCTATGGTCCGTTTCGTCAAGAACCCGCGCAATGTCGCGACAGGGCTGATGCTGATCGCCGTCGCCGCGTTTTTCGTCTGGCAGGGATCGGATCTGCCGATGGGGCGCGCCATCCGCATGGGGCCGGGCTATTTCCCGATGATCCTGGCCGGTCTGCTGGCGCTGCTTGGCCTGATCGTCCTCCTCACTGGCCTCACGCGCCCTTCCGACGATGAGGGCTCGATCGCCCTCAGGCACTGGCCCTGGCGGGCCCTCGCCCTCGTCACACTAGCGGTAGTATTGTTCGGCTTCGGCATCCGCCCCCTCGGCCTCGGCCCCTCGATGTGGCTGGCCGTGTTCGTCTCCTCCCTAGCCAGCTCCCGCTTCAACATCCTCACCGGCCTGCTCTCCGCCTGTATCATGGTGGCGTTCTCATGGGCCGTGTTCATCAAGGGCCTCGGCCTGCCTCTGCCCATGCTCGGGCCGTGGCTCGGCGGCTATTGATCAGGAGCCAGACCCTTGGAAATATTTGATAATCTGGCGCTCGGCTTCTCCGTCGCCTTCACCTTCCAGAACATTCTCTACTGCTTTCTGGGCGTGCTGCTGGGTACGCTGATCGGCGTTCTGCCCGGCCTCGGCCCGGTGCCGACCATCGCCATGCTGCTGCCCATCACCTTCGGCCTGCCGCCTGTGGCGGCGCTCATCATGCTGTCGGGTATCTATTACGGCGCGCAATATGGCGGTTCGACCACGGCCATCCTGATCAATCTGCCGGGCGAGAGCTCCTCGGTCGTCACCGCCATTGACGGCTATCAGATGGCCCGTCAGGGGCGGGCAGGAACGGCGCTCGCCACGGCCGCACTGGGCTCATTCTTCGCCGGATCGGTCGCCACTTTCCTGCTCGCCGTGTTCGCCCCGCCGCTCGCCGATCTCGCCTTGAAATTCGGCCCGCCTGAGTATTTTGCCCTTATGGTTCTTGGGCTTATTGCGTCCGTCGCGCTCGCCTCGGGCTCCGTGATCAAGGCACTGGCGATGGTCGTTCTGGGTATCCTGCTTGGCCTCTCTGGTCAGGATGTCTACACCGGCACCCCCCGCTTCACCTTCGACGTGATCGAACTCGCTGACGGGATCGAATTCGTCGCCCTCGCCATGGGCGTGTTCGGCATCGGCGAAATCGTCCGAAATCTTGAGGACGAGCACACGCGTACCGTCATGGTGCAGAAGGTGAAGGGCCTGCTGCTCTCCAAGGATGACTTCAAGCGCATCATCGGCCCGGTGCTGCGCGGCACTTTTCTCGGCTCTTTCCTCGGCATATTGCCGGGCGGCGGGGCGATCCTGTCCTCCTTCGCCTCTTATTCCATCGAGAAGAAGATATCGCGCCACCCCGAACGCTTCGGCAAAGGCGCGATCGAGGGCGTGGCGGGCCCCGAATCGGCCAACAATGCGGGTGCGCAGACGTCCTTTATCCCCATGCTGACGCTGGGAATTCCGTCAAATCCGGTGATGGCGCTGATGATCGGCGCACTCATCATCCAGGGGATCGTGCCTGGCCCGAATGTGGTCAACGAGCAGCCGAACCTGTTCTGGGGTATCGTTGCCTCCATGTGGATCGGCAACTTCCTGCTGGTGGTGCTCAACCTGCCATTGATCGGCATTTGGGTGCGGCTGCTCACCGTGCCCTACCATATCCTGTTCCCTTTGATCGTCGGCTTTTGCTGCATTGGCGTCTATAGCGTCAACAACAATGAGTTCGACGTCTTCACCATGGCTCTCTTCGGCTTGATCGGCTACGTGCTGGTCAAGCTTCAATGCGAGCCGGCGCCGCTCCTTCTTGGCTTTATCATTGGGCCAATGCTTGAGGAATATTTGCGCCGGGCGATGCTGATCTCCCGTGGTGACCCTCTGGTGTTCGTGTCCCGTCCGATTTCCGCGACCATGCTGGGGCTTGCCGCGCTCGCGCTGCTCGTGGTTCTGCTGCCTTCGGTGCGCAAGAAGCGCGAGGATGCGTTCAAAGAGTGAGGACAAATAGCGGGAGGGTGTAGACAGGCCGGAATCGCTTTGCTACATGACCCCCCGTTCGCGGGACGTTGTTCCGCAGACACACGGTCCGGGCGCATAGCTCAGTTGGTAGAGCAGCTGACTCTTAATCAGCGGGTCCTAGGTTCGAGCCCTAGTGCGCCCACCATATCCTCCCAGGAATGAAATTCTGGACCGGTGTCGGCAAGCGATTTAGTTATCAGGCCATGGATGGCCTTCCCCCGATACCACTCCAATTGACTGTAGCCGCGCTAGCGTCTGGAAATGTTCGATTGGATTCACCGGACTGATCGTCCGCTTCTTGTGGTGGAAGGGCCTCAGGTCCGGGTCGTGGCAGCGAATGCCGCGGCGACGGCGCTGATGGACCAACCCTTGCTGAATTGCGAACCCGGCCCGTTGCTCGCCGAGATCGGTCAGATGCCGGATTGCTCTGTAATGGAGCGGGCCTGGATGGCCGAGCCGGAAACACTGCAGGCCCAGTTCGAGATTGACATCATCGCGCAGGATGGCGCGAGCCGGCGCCTGCATTGCGGCCTGCGTCACCTGACCGACATGCATCGGCTGATCACCCTCCGCGAGGGGCCAGGTCGACTGCCCAATGACCAGGCGACCGAAATCCTCGACAAATTGCCGGTGGCGCTGGAGATCTACGATCTTGACTTCAACAGCCTGTTCTACAATCAGGTCTCTGACGAGATGTTCCTCTATGAGGAAAAGGCGATCGTTCATCACGATGAATGGTGGGAACTCGGCTTTCCTGATCCTGTGGAGCGGGCAGCGGTATTTGCCGAATGGCTTTCAAAAACGAAGGCCGCGCGGCAGGACCGTTCTGTCATCCAGTTCAGTGAATGGGCCGTGCAGTGCCGCGACGATGTTCGCCGCATCGTCCAGTTCCGCTACCGCTTCGTCGGCGATTTTTTCCTGCTGACCTGGTGGGATGTGACTGCACAGCGCCAGAGCGAGGAGCATCTGCGCCAACTTGCCGTTTCCGATCCGCTCACCGGCGTCTGGAATCGGCGCCGGCTGCTGCAGGAAATTGGCGGCGCGTTGGAGAAGGCCCTTGCGGGAGGGCCGGTCTGTTCGCTGCTGTCGATCGACATCGATCATTTCAAGTCGATCAATGATCGCTTCGGTCACCCGATCGGCGATGAAGTGCTGCGTGCGATCGCGCAGCGTTGTCATGCGCTGTTGCGGGGCGCCGATGTGCTCGCCCGTATCGGGGGCGAGGAGTTTGCGGTTCTCCTCATCGGCATGGGCGGTGTTGAGGCGCAGATTGCCGGGCAGCGTCTGCTGCGCGAATTGTGCCGGCCAATCATCACCAGTGCCGGGCTCGCCATCGACATCTCGGTCAGCATCGGGCTCGCCACCAGCCTGCCGGGAGAGCAGGATGTGGACGCTTTGCTGAGCCGCAGCGATCGCGCGCTTTACCGGGCCAAGGCGGCGGGGCGCGGCTGCCTGGTTGTCGACGGCTCGTGAACGCTCTTCTCGCCTCCACTGTGCTAGAATCATACCCAGCGAGCCGAGCGGTAAGCCGGAAGCGCCGCCGACCGGAGGACATTGCCATTTCCCATACGCTTTCGATGATCTGTGCCCATTGCCAACGCTGTGGGCGGCGGTCCGCGCTCGGTCAGGGCGATGCAGCGGCGCTTGCCGAGCTTGATCCCGCCGAGCCGGCCCCGCGTCTGCGTTGCGATATGTGCGGAGGGCGAAGGGTCACCCTGTTCCGGGCGCGCGGCCCTATGGAGATGATCGCCTTTCTGGCCGGCCGCATGTGAAGGGCCCCGCGAACCAAACGGCGACTGCCGCGTTGTCCGGCGCGGGCATTCGACCGGAGGACAGCGATATGGCCAATAACGACACGACTTCGAACGGCACGGAAAAAATTCCCGGCGCTTCGGGCGCTTATCAGGCCGTATCCGGTGAGTCCTTTGGGAGCACGAGGACGACCGGCAGCGGCGCGTCGTCAACCCTTGCACCTCGCCCGGTCAAGAGCGCCGCGGCGATGACTGAGGACGCGGCTTCTGGCACTGGCCGGCGTTATTCATTCAACATGCTGCTGGCGACGGCCGTTGTCGGCTACGCGATCGGGCGTTTGCTCCCGCGCTGAGCTACGATCGGAAAGGTCATTATGCAGACACTCACTGTGCGCCATCTGACGCACTACACTTATGCCAATCCCGTGGTCTTCCAGCCGCACAAGCTGATGCTGCGTCCGCGCGACAGCCATGATCTGCGTCTGGTGGCGGCGGAGCTGACACTCTGGCCGCACGCTAATGTGCGCTGGCTGCATGATGTCTTCGGCAATTCCGTTGCGATGGTCGAGTTTCTCGAGCCGTCCAACGAGTTGAAGGTCGAAAGCGTCCTTACGATCGAGCGTTACGGGACGGGTGGTCTCGATTTTGAGCTCGACGACGCGGCCAAGGAATACCCCTTCGTCTATTCCCCAGATGATCGCACCGATCTCGGGCGAATGCTCGAACCTCACTATCCCGACCCCGTCGGGCAGCTGGAGCAGTGGGCGAAGGGATTTATCGCCAGCCGGCCGACAGACACGATGGCGCTGTTGACCGATCTCAACAACAGCATTCACCAGGGGTTCGGCTATCAGGTCCGCCACGAGCAGGGCACGCAGCCGCCGCTGGAGACGCTGCGTCTGGGCACCGGATCCTGCCGTGATTTTGCGCTTCTTCTCATTGAGGCTGCGCGGGCCCTCGGTTTCGGCGCGCGCTTCGTGACGGGCTATCTGTACGATCCGGCGCTCGACGGTGACGCCCCCGGTGTTGTTGGGGCAGGTGCAACCCATGCCTGGGCGGATATCTATCTGCCCGGCGCCGGCTGGGTGGAGTTCGATCCCACCAACGGCACGATCGCCGCCGATAACCTGATCCGTGTTGCGGTGACGCGTGATCCAAGCCAGGCCGTTCCGGTGGCCGGCGGCTTCACCGGGCTGACGGGTGACTATCTCGGCATGGTGGTCAATGTGTCCGTGCGGGCGCAAGCCGCACCCTTGGCCGCCTGATTTCAGGCCCGTCCGATCGCGAGAGGGGCCTGCCCTGAATCAGGCAGGCCCCGGGCGTCGTCAGGCGCCGGTCTGTTCCAGCGTGGGGTAGTCGATGTACCCCTTGGCGCCACCGCCATAGAGGTGATCGCGGTCAAGCTCGTTGAACGCGGCACCGAGGCGCAGGCGTTCCACGGCATCCGGGCTGGAGATGAATGGTTTGCCGAAGGCCACGAGATCGGCCTTGCCGTTGGCTACGACGTCTTCGGCCATGGCCTTGTCGTAACCGTTATTGACCATCCAGGTACCGCTGTAACGCTTGTGCAGGGCTTCGAAATCGAAGCCGGGCACGATGTCGCGCGGCCCGCCGGTCGCGCCTTCGATCATGTGGACATAGACCGGCTTGATGGCTTCCAGCACGTCCATCACATGGGCAAAGAGAGCCGCGGGATCACTGTCCGAGAGGCCGTTCGCCGGAGTCACCGGGGAGATGCGGACGCCGGTACGGCTGGCACCGATCTCGACCGTCACCGCCTCCATGATCTCCTTGAGGAAGCGGACGCGGTTCTCGATCGAGCCGCCATATTGGTCGGTGCGCTGGTTGGCGCTGTCGCGCAGGAACTGGTCGATCAGATAACCATTGGCCGCATGGATTTCCACGCCATCGAAGCCGGCGCGGATCGCATTTGCCGCCGCGCGGCGGAAATCATCGATGATGCCGGGAATTTCGCGGGTTTCCAGCGCGCGAGGCTCGTCGACCTCGGAAAACCCATTGTTCACATAGGTTTTCGTCTCGGCGCGGATGGCGGAGGGAGCAAGCGGCGCGGCGCCGCCCGGCTGCAGCGAACGATGCGAGACGCGGCCGACATGCCAGAGCTGGACAAAAATATGCCCGCCCTTGGCGTGCACGGCGTCCGTGATCTTCTTCCAGCCCTCGATCTGCGCCTCGGTGAACAGGCCGGGCGTATCCTGATAACCCTGTGCGGTCGCCGAGACCTGCGTAGCCTCGGTGATGATGAGGCCTGCGGAGGCGCGCTGGGCATAATATTCCACCGCCAGCGGGGAGGGGACGAGGCCTTCCACTGCGCGGTTGCGCGTCAGAGGTGCCATGACGACCCGATTTGCCAGGGTGATTTCGCCGAGACGGTAGGTGTCGAAGAGCGACGGCGTGGGGCTCATGAAAATTCCTGTCCTGTCGGAGGATGACTATCCCTGCTCACGTAGTCATCGTTTCGGCGGACGGAAGGGGCTGCGAAACGCGCATTGTTGCAACGCACGCTCTGCGTTTCTGCCAACTGTTCGGTCCCGGCATTTACCGTTGCCCTGCACATTGGCATTCCAATGCACTAGAAGGGGAATGCCGGCCAACAGGGCAGTCCCGCATGATCGATATCGCCTCGCGCGTCTACAATCACACTTGGAAGATCGACCCGATCGTTCGATCGGTGCTCGACACCGATTTCTACAAGCTGCTGATGGCGCAGACGATCTATCGGCGGCATTTCCAGACGCGGGTCACCTTTGGCATCATCAACCGCACGGCGCGGATTCGCATCGCGGATTTTGTCGATGAGGGGGAACTGCGCGAGCAGCTCGACCATGTGCGGTCCCTGTCGCTGACGCGCGGGGAATCGACCTGGCTGCGCGGCAACATGTTCTACGGCAAGCGTCAGATGTTCTCCCCGGACTTCATGGCCTGGTTCGAGAATTTCCGCTTCCCCGCCTATCATCTGGAGAGGCGCGACGGGCAGTATGAGCTGACGTTTGAAGGGCCGTGGATCGAGACCACAATGTGGGAAATCCCCGCCCTTGCCATCATCAATGAGCTTCGATCGCGCGCGGTGCTGCGCAGCATGGGGCGCTTCGAGCTTCAGGTTCTGTATGCCCGGGCGATGACCCGCGTATGGGAAAAGGTGGAGCGTCTCAAGGCGCTCGGCGGCGTCAATGTCGCCGACTTCGGAACCCGTCGCCGGCACGGCTTCTTGTGGCAGGACTGGTGCGTGCAGGCGATGATGGAGGGGCTCGGAGAGAGTTTCCTGGGGACGTCGAACTGCCTGATCGCCATGCGGCGCGAGGTGGAGGCCACCGGCACCAACGCCCATGAACTACCCATGGTCTATGCCGCGCTCGCCGATTCCGACGAGGAACTCGCCAGGGCGCCCTACAAGGTGCTGTCAGACTGGCAGAAGGACTATGAGGGCAATCTGCGGGTGATCCTGCCCGATACCTTCGGAACCACGAACTTTCTCGCCATGGCGCCCGACTGGGTCGCCAATTGGACGGGTATCCGAATCGACAGCAAGGAGCCGATCGAGGGTGGGGAGGAGGCGATCGCCTGGTGGACCTCCCGCGGGCAGGATCCACGCACAAAACTCGCGATTTTTTCCGATGCGCTGGACATCGCCGATATCGAGCGAATTTATCGGCACTTCCAGGGGCGGATGCGCATGGGTTTCGGCTGGGGCACGCTGTTGACCAACGATTTCCGGGGATTTGCCCGCGACGGCCGGCTGGACCCGATCTCCATCGTTTGCAAGGTCATCTCGGCCGATGGCCGCCCCACTGTGAAGCTCTCCGACAATGCGACCAAGGCCATGGGGCCGGCGGACGAAATCGCCCGATATCGGCGCGTGTTCCATGCCGTGGAGGAGGACCGTCGGGAGGTCGCGGTCTGAGCGCCCAGAGAGGTATTAAAATCGCGTGTGCGGAACCGTCGCGTGGGTGGGCCAAGAGTTGCCGCAATCGCGCGTCATGTTGAAAAACTAGCCATGTTGCTTTCTTGCATCAACCGACCCAATGCGGTTAGTGTGGCGCCGGAGCGTGCGGGAAGTAGTTGAGTAGTGTCAGCGGGTCTGCGGAGGCCCGCCACAGAACGGAAGTTACGCATGCGGAGTGTCGAGCACTGCGAAGCCGAGTGGATGGCGGGGACGGCCTTCGGGCACAGCCGCCGGGAGACCCGATCCAATGCTGAGACTGTCGTCATGATGTGTGAGCCCGTCGGCCGTTGCCGCTCGAAAGCCGCGTTCCCGCTGACGACGTTCGCCGAGTGACCCGCGCCATGCCGACCTCATCGCAGGAGCCGCGCGGTTCGGGACTATCGTCCACGCTGGTCAAAGATTTTCGCGCCATTCTGAATGCTCTGGAGCAGGAGAAGGCCACACGTGGCGGCGATGCTCAGTTGGTGTCGTCTACAGGCGCGTCTGTGAGCGGGCACGCCGGTGCCGATCCCCGTTCCGTGGATGAGCCTGCACGCCCCTTGGTCGTGCGGCGCGAGCCATCGGAGCGTCCGGCGCCAGCTCCCTATTCCGAGGTCCGCACCCGAATCGCCGCTTTGGGTGACGTGCGCGACATGTTTCCCGTCCGGCCCAAGGCCGAACTCCAGACGCCCGTAGCGCCGCTATCGTCCGAGGCGCAGCCTGTGCCCGATCAGCTTCGGCCCGCCGCACTGCGTCCCGTACAGCAGCCGATTTCCGATTCCTCGACGACCGAATCACGGCGGCGGGGCTTTGGCGTTGTCGGGCGCTGCGCAGAAGGTGAAGCGCCGGCGCGCCGGCGCCGTGCCGCGTCCAAGGATGCCTTTACGTGGCAGCGCCTCGGTGTGCTCGCCATCTGCATGGCGATCGCGGGCGGTGGCGCCGTGGCTCTGCAGTCGGTTGTCGGGCGTGAAGAGGCCAAGGTCGCCCCTGAGGCCATCGGCAACGCGGCCATTGCCAGCGTGGCCCCCTCAGCGCCGCTGGCGATGGTCGCTGCCACGGAAAGCGCGGAAGCCGGTCCCGCCGAGCCGTTCCCCATTGCGTCCGCGCCCGCCGCAAGTACGGCTCCGAGCGTATCCGCTGTGGTAGCTGAAGTGCCGCAGCCGACACTGCGCAATGCCGAACCGCTGTTCGAAACGACGCCGGTACCTGCCAACATACCCGGCATGACCGCCTTTGCGCCGACGGGTGAGGCCGATGCCCAGAACACGGAGGCTCTCGCCTCGGCCCAGCCCAAAGCCGTGAGCCTGCCGAAGCAGGCGCCGCTGCCGCCGCCGGCCCCCGTCAAGCATGTGGCGTCGGCCGAACCGACGGCCCCGACCGACAGCGATACGGCGGCCGTCGCCGAGGAGGATGGGCCTTCCGACACGGCTGCCACTGGTTTCGGCGGTGATCCGGTGGGCACCATCACCCTTCGCTCGCCGGTGACGATGCGTGCGGCGCCGAAGAAGGGCGCAGCTCCCATCGCCAATCTGCCCGGCGGCCAGAAGGTCGATCTCGTGGCGTGCTCCGGCTGGTGCGAAGTGATTGCCGACGGCAAGCGCGGCTTCATCTACAAGAGCTTCGTCGATGTCTCGGCGCTGAAGCCGATGGAGACGGTCACGCCCTGAGCGTGACGTCCTGCCTTGAGATAGGCGCCTCGGTAACAACCTGAATCAATTGTTGAGCCGGCGCCGGCGCAGAACATGCGTGGCTTGGCTCGTCACGTTTCGGGGCGCGTGTTAGACCGCGACCGGAACGTTTCATTGGCAATTTCGTCACGAGGTCAGATCAATGGCTCAAAGCACGGCTGCGGAAAAAGCTCCTATCCGCGTCGGCGTCATCGGCGTCGGCGTCATGGGCTACAATCATGCGCGCGTGCTCTGCGACCTTCCCGGCGCCGAACTGGTCGGCATTGCTGATCCGGACGAGGCGCAGCGTGCCAAGGTGGCGGCCATGCTCGGCTGCAACGCGGTGGCGAGCATCGGCGATCTGATCGAGCTTGGCGTCGACGCGTTGGTGGTGGCCGCTCCCACCCATCTTCACCACGATGTGGCGCTGGCGGCGATCAACGCCGGCAAGCATGTTCTGGTCGAGAAGCCTATTGCCCCGACCGTTGCCGAAGCCGAGGCCATTGTCGCCGCTGCCAAGGCGAAGGGCCTTGCTCTCATGGTGGGCCATGTCGAGCGGTTCAATCCGGCTGTCGAGGCCGTGAAAAATGCCATTCGCGGCGAAGAGATCCTCTCCATCGGCATTACCCGTGTCGGCCCGTTCCCCCCGCGCATGTCCAATGTCGGCGTGGTGATCGACCTCGCCGTGCACGACATCGACCTGATCTGTCACTTCACGGGTTCGCACATCGTCGACGTGCAGCCGCAGGTGAAGGCGGCGGTGGCCGACCGCGAAGACATTGCCCTGCTTCAGTTCCGCACGGCCAATGGCGTACTGGCGCACATCAACACCAACTGGCTGACGCCCTTCAAGGCGCGCACCGTGCATGTCGCTACCCGCAACAAATATGTCATCGGCGACCTGCTGACCCGGCAGGTGACGGAGTGCTTCGACTACAAGCCGGATGGCAGCTACTCGATGCGGCATCTGCCGGTCGCCTATGCCGAGCCGCTGCGCGTTGAACTGACCCGCTTCCTCGAAGCGGTGCGCGGCGACCGCGACCCGGCGGTCTCAGGTGAGGACGGCGTTGCCGCCATCGCGACCGCCATGCGGTGCCTCGAACACTTCCCCGCCCCGAAATCGGCCCCCGAGACGCCCCTGCGCGTTGTCGCCGCCGGCTGAGCGAGACCATCGAATGAATTCGCATGTGAAGACCGAGACCGTGTCCGCCTCCCTGCCGCCGATTCCCTTCATCGACGTCGCCTCCCAGCGCGCCCGCCTCGGCTCGCGTATCGACGAGGCGGTGACGCGGGTACTGAACCACTGTCGCTTCGTGAATGGTCCGGAAGTGACCGAGCTGGAAACCCAGCTTGCCGCTTTCGCCGGCGCCAAGCACGCGATCTCCTGCTCCAGCGGCACGGACGCGCTGGCGATGATCCTCATGGCCTGGGGCGTGAAGGCCGGCGACGCGGTGTTCTGCCCCGCCTTCACCTTCTGCGCCACCGCCGAGGTTGTGCCGTGGGTAGGGGCAACGCCTGTCTTCGTCGATGTGCTGGACGATACGTTCAATATGGATCCGGCGAGCTTGGAGGCCGCCATCAAGGTCGCCACGGATCGCGGACTTAACCCGCGTGTGGTGATCCCGGTCGATCTGTTCGGCCAACCGGCCGATCTCGATGCGATCGAGGTCATCGCCAAGGCACATGATCTGAAGATCCTGTGCGACACGGCGCAGGGCTTTGGCGCCACCTGGAACGGCAAGCGCACCGGCTCGTTCGGGGACGCCTCAGCGACCAGCTTCTTCCCGGCCAAGCCGCTCGGCTGCTTCGGCGACGGCGGTGCCGTATTCACCGATGACGACGATCTTGTGCCCGTGCTGAAGAGCGTGCGCGAGCATGGCCAGGGTGTCGACAAATATGAGAATGTCCGCATCGGCATGACCGGCCGCCTCGACACCATCCAGGCGGCCATCCTTCTCGAAAAGCTCAGCATTTTCGAGGATGAGATCGCCGCCCGCCAGCGCGTCGCCACCCGCTACAATGAGGCGCTGAAGGACGTGTGCGTCGTTCCTGCGGTGGATCCGCGTGCGACTTCGGTCTGGGCGCAGTACACGATCCGCCTTCCGCATGGCGTGCGCGATGGCCTCGCCGCCGCCCTTCAGAAGGAAGGCGTGCCGACCGCCGTTTATTACCGCATCCCGATGCACCGCCAGCCGGCCTATGCGCAGTATCCCGCCGCCGGAAACGGCTTGCCGGTCTGCGAGAAGCTCTGCGGCGAGGTCATCAGCCTGCCGATGCATGCTTATCTCGACGAGGCGAGCCAGGAACGGGTCATCGCCGCCGTCCGTCGGGCGCTCGGCGCCTGACGCAGCAGTACAGGGCTGGCAGTCAGGGGCCGACGGGGCTAGCTTCCGCCGGCCCTTTTCGTGACCAGCAAGCCCGCGCCATGATTCGCAGCATCTTCTCCGTCGGCGGCTGGACGCTTCTCTCGCGCCTGACCGGCTTCGTGCGTGACATCATGATGGCGGCGGTGCTCGGCGCCGGGCCGGTGGCGGACGCCTTCTATATCGCCTTCCGGCTACCGAACCATTTTCGCTCGATCTTCGCGGAAGGCGCGTTCAACACCGCCTTCATCCCCGCTTATGCGCGGGTGAAGACGGTGCTGGGCGATGGCAGCGCCCGTCAGTTCGCCAATGGCATCCTCACGGCGGTGGTGCTGGTGCAACTCGCCCTGCTCGCCTTCGCGCTTGCCGCGACCGACTGGGTGGTCTCCGTGCTGGCGCCGGGATTGGCTGATGATCCCGAGCGGTTCGCGCTCACCGTCGATTTCACGCGCATCACCTTCCCCTATCTCGGCTTGATCGCCGTCGTGACGCTGGTCGGTGGCGTGCTCAACGCCAATGACCGCTTCTGGGCGGCAGCAGCGGCCTCGATCCTGCTCAATGTCGCGATGATCGGTACGTTGAGCGTCGTCGGTCTGTTTCCGACCGCGGGCGATGCCGCAGCCTGGGGTGTACTGATCTCCGGCTTCCTGCAAGTGGCGCTGCTGGTGTTCGACGCGGAGCGGCACGGACTTGGACCGCGCTTCGGCCGGCCCCGGCTCGATCCCGAAATGCGCCGGTTCCTGCTGGCGCTCGGACCGGCGATCATCGGTTCGGCTGGGGTGCAACTCTCCATCTTCGCCGACACGATCATCGCCTCCTTCTTGCCTCAGGGGGCGATCGCGGCGCTGTTCTATGCCGACCGTATCAACCAACTGCCGATCGGCGTGATCGGTATCGCGGCCGGTATCGTGCTTCTCCCGGAGCTCTCACGCCGCATCGCGGCGGAGGATTATGCCGGGGCACGCCATGCCCAGTCCCGGGCCATCGAGCTTACCATCCTCCTCGCGCTGCCTTTCCTCGCGGCGTCGCTGACGATCCCGGAGATCATCATGCGCGGACTGTTCCTGCGCGGGGCGTTCACGGCCGAGGCGGCGGCTGCCGCCGGGGCGACGCTGGCGGCCTACGGCATAGGACTGGTGCCCTTTGTCATCCTCCGGTCGATCTCCGCGCCCTTCTATGCGCGTGGCGACACCCGTACGCCGGTCATGGCGACGCTCGGGGCGGCGGTCATCAACATCGCGTTGAAGATCGTGCTGATTGATGACTATGCCCAGGTAGGGCTCGCCTTCGCGACCTCGATCGGGGGCTGGATCACCGTCCTCGCTCTTGGCTTTCTGGCGCACCGGCGCGGTTATGAATGCGGTGACGAACAGCTTTGGCGCAAGCTGCCCGTGCTTGGACTGATCGCACTTGCCCTCGCAGCAACGCTATATTTCGCCGGCCATTTTGGCGTTCGCGTGTTTGCGAATTTGGACCGCGGTCAGGATGAGGGGCTGCTCGCCCTGTGTATCGCGGCGGCTGCGTTGGTCTATGCGGCGCTGGTTGGATTACTGCTCGGGCCAGCCTATCTTCGTACCCTGCTGCGCCCACCAAGGCCGCCCGCTATCGCTCCGTGATATTGATTACGCAGTGCAGCAAAACTGTGCTAGTGGCTCCCGAAGATGGGCGCCCGATGCGGGGCGGCGCGTATCGTGCGGCAGCCATACAGGGGCTGTCCGACTGACGTTCTCGGAGAGAATCGCATGACTGCAGCGTTGCCGCGCTTTCCCCTCTTTGCTCTCATCACGGCCGTTCTCGCTCTGGCCGGCTGTTCCGAGCAGAAGCAGGCTCAGCCGGCGGCGCCGCCGGCTGCTGCGGTCACTGTGGCCAAGCCGAGTGTGCGCACTGTCACTGATTATGACGAGTATGTCGGCCGCTTCACCGCCGTGGACCTGGTTCAGGTCTATGCGAGGGTCTCCGGCTATCTGCAGTCGATCAATTTCACCGATGGCCAGCTCGTGAAGCAGGGGGAACTCCTCTTCAGCATCGACAAGCGGCCGTTCCAGGTGGCGCTTGATCAGGCGCAGGCCAATCTGGACAAGGCGCAGGCGGATCTCGATTTCGCGCAGTCGGACCTCCAGCGCGCGCAGACGCTGATCGAGGACCGTGTCTCCACCGCCATCTCCAAACAGACCTTTGACCAGCGCCTGCAGACCGAGCGTTCGGCGCGTGCCAGCGTGGCGGCGGCTCAGGCGCAGGTTCATTCCGCCCAGCTCGACCTCGAATTCACCGAGCTTCGCTCGCCGGTCACCGGTCGTATTGGCGATCGCAAGGTCTCGGTTGGCAATCTGGTGACGGGCGGTGCGGGCGGCACCAACACCAATACACTTCTGGCCACCATTGTCTCGATGGATCCGATCTATTTCGAGTTCACCTATGACGAAGCCTCCTATCTGCGTTACCAGCGCATGGCCAAGCAGATGGGCGATACCGGCAAACCCATTCCGGTCGAGCTTGGGCTGATCGACGAGAAGAGCTTTTCCTACAAGGGAACGCTGAATTTCGTCGATAACCAGATCAGCACCGAAACCGGCACGATCCGCGGCCGGGCGCAGTTCGCCAATCCCGATGGCATCTTCACGCCGGGCATGTTCGGGCGTGTGCGCGTGCCGTCCTCCGTGCCCCATGAGGCTGTCCTGGTGCCGGACGCCGCCATCGGCACGGAGCAGACCCGCAAATTTGTCTATGTGATGCAGCCGGGCGATGAGCCTCAGGTGCCGCAGATGAAATATGTCACGCTTGGTCGGTTGAGCGATGGCTTGCGGATCATCAATAGTGGCCTCACCAAGGATGATCTGGTGGTGGTCAATGGTCTGGTCCGCATCCGTCCGGGTGCGAAGGTTGTCGGCAAGCCCGAGGAGCCTGCGGCCCCGGCCGCCGGCGCCGGGACGCAAGCGCCTGCCGCCAAGCCCGCCAACTGATCGCGGGAGAAACGATCATGCGCTTCTCCCATTTCTTCATTGACCGCCCGATCTTCGCCTCGGTCGTTTCGGTCATCGTCATGATCCTCGGCGGCGTGGCCTATGTCGCGCTGCCGGTCGCTCAGTATCCCGACATTGCGCCGCCGGTCGTGAACGTGTCGGGCCAGTATCCCGGCGCGTCCGCGGAGACGGTGGCCGACACGGTTGTCGCGCCCATCGAGCAGCAGATTAACGGTGTCGAGGGGATGCTCTACATCTCCTCGAACTCGACGGCGGATGGGCGCTTCTCCATCGCGGTCACCTTCGATATCGGCACCGACCTCGATATTGCGCAGGTTCAGGTGCAGAACCGCGTGTCTACGGCAACTCCGCGCCTGCCGCAGGAGGTGCAGCAGATCGGCGTGACGGTGGCCAAGTCGTCGCCGGATATGCTGATGGTGGTCAGCCTGTTCTCGCCGGACGACACCCGCGACTCGCTGTTCATATCCAACTACGCCAATCTGCAGATCAAGGATCAGCTCCAACGTGTGCCGGGCGTCGGCTCCATCACGGTGTTCGGCTCGCGTGACTATGCGATGCAGGTCTGGCTCGATCCGTTGAAGCTGCAGGCGTTGAGCCTTACCGCAACGGATGTGACGGCCGCGCTTGAGGCCCAAAACCTTCAGGTCGCCTCAGGTGTGCTGAACTCCCCTCCGGTGGAAAAGCAGCTCGCTTTCCAGGTCGCGGTGCGCACGCTCGGGCGTCTATCGACACCGGAGGAGTTCGGCAACATCGTCGTGCGCCAGAGCGGCAATGCCGTGGTGCGGTTGCGTGACGTTGCACGTATCGAGATCGCCGCGCAGGACAGTTCCTCGATTTCGTATTTCGACTCCAAGCCATCGGTGTCGCTGGGCATCTTCCAGTTGCCGGGCTCCAACGCACTCGCCACGGGCGAGGCGATCGAGCGCCAGGTCAAGGAAATCGCCAAAAGCTTCCCGTCCGGCATCGTCTATTCAACCGCCTATAATCCGACGCAGTTCATCGCCGAATCCGTGCGCGCGGTCGAGCACACGATCTTCGAGGCGATCATTCTCGTCGTGATCGTGGTGATGCTGTTCCTGCAAAGCTGGCGTGCGGCGATCATTCCGATCATCGCTATTCCGGTGTCGCTGATCGGCACCTTCTTCATCATGAGCCTGTTCGGATTCTCGCTGAACAACCTCTCCCTGTTCGGCCTGGTCCTTGCCATCGGCATCGTCGTCGACGACGCGATCGTTGTGGTGGAAAGCGTCGAGCACAATATCTCGACCGGGCTCAGCCCGCGCGATGCCGCCTACAAGACCATGGATGAGGTCGGCGGTGCGCTTGTTGCCATTTCGCTCGTGCTGGCCTCGGTGTTCATTCCCTCGGCCTTCATCACCGGCATTTCCGGCGAGTTCTACCGCCAGTTTGCGCTCACCATCGCCGGTTCGACGCTGATCTCGCTGCTGGTCTCGCTGACTCTCTCTCCTGCGCTGTGTGCGCTCCTGCTGAAGCCGCACAAGGGGCCGGATCACAAGCCGGCTTGGTATGCTCGCCCCATCACCGGGTTCTTCCATTATTTCAACAAGGGCTTTGACGGTGTCTCCCGCGGTTATGGCTGGCTCACCAGCCGGCTGGTGCGCTTCGCCATCGTCGTCCTGGTGGTCTACGTCGCGATACTGGCGGGCGGCTTCAAGCTGTTCTCGATGACGCCGCAGGGTTTCATCCCGGCGCAGGATCGCGGCTATCTCATCGTTGCCGCGCAGTTGCCGGGCGGCGCCTCGCTCGCGCGCACCAATGAGGTGATGACGCGCGCGGCTAAGGAAGTGCTGGCGACCCCGGGCGTGGCTCACGTGGTCAACATCGTCGGCTTCTCGGGCGCGACCTTCACCAACGCGCCGAATGCGGGCGCGATGTTCGTCATTCTGGGACCGGCCGCCGAGCGTGCGGAGCATCCCGGACAGTCGGCGGCGGCGATCCAGGGGCAACTCTTCGGCAAGCTCGCGCCGATCCAGGAAGCGTTCATGATCGTCGTCATGCCGCCGCCCGTGCAGGGCATCGGCAATGCCGGCGGCTACCGCATGATGATCGAGGATCGCGGCGGGCGCGGCTATCAGGCGCTGCAGGGTGCCGTCTATGCGATGATGGGCCGCGCCAACCAGACGCCGGGCCTCAAGCAGGTCTATTCGCTGTTCGAGACATCGACGCCGCAGCTGTTCCTCGATATCGACCGCACCAAGGCGCAACTGCTCGGCGTCAACATGGCGGACGTGTTCTCGACGCTGCAAACCTATATCGGCTCGAGCTACGTCAACGATTTCAACCTGTTCGGCCGCACGTACCGCGTTCAGGCGCAGGCTGATGCGCCTTATCGCCTGACCCCGGAGGATGTGCTGCAATTACGGGTGAAGAACGCCGCCGGGCAGACCGTGCCGTTCGGCTCCTTCACCACGGTGCAGGACATCTCCGGTCCCTATCGCGTGCCGCGTTACAATCTCTACCCCGCCGCCGAGCTCGACGGCGACGTGGCCGGCATATCGCAAGGGCAGGCGATCCAGCTCATGCAGCAGATCGCCACCGAGACCCTGCCGGACGGCTTCGCCTATGAATGGACGGCACTTGCGTATCAGCAGGTGCGGGCGGGCAACACGGCCATCTTTGCCTTTGGGCTTGGCGTCGTGTTCGTCTTCCTCGTGCTGGCGGCGCAGTATGAAAGCCTGACACTCCCGCTCGCGGTCATTCTGATCGTGCCGATGTGTCTGATCGCTGCCGTGGTGGGCATTCTGCTGCGTGGGCAGGACAACAACATTCTCAGTCAGGTCGGCTTCATCGTGCTGATCGGTCTGGCGGCGAAGAATGCGATTCTGATCGTGGAATTCGCCAAGCAATTGGAGGATCGCGGTGAGGATCGCTTCACGGCGGCCACCCATGCCGCGCAGCTGCGCCTGCGCCCGATCATCATGACGTCGCTCGCCTTCATCCTCGGCGTCGTGCCGCTGGTCTGGGCGACGGGGGCGGGCTCTGAACTCCGACAGGCGCTTGGTACGGCCGTGTTCTCCGGCATGATCGGCGTGACGATATTCGGCCTTCTTTTCACGCCCACTTTCTATGTTGTCAGTCGCTGGATTGCCGGCTTTGGCGAGCGGCGGCGGGCGCGTGCGCGCGAGCAGGCGGCCAGCTTGCCGCATTAAGGCGGCTACACAGCAAAAAGGCGCCCGCTGGGGCGCCTTTTTCATAACGGCAGTAGCGCGGGTCTCAGTCGAGCACGGCCGCCTTGAGCAGGCACACCATGGTGGCCTGGGCCGGCTCGCTGCCGAGATTGCGAATGACATGGCGCCGGTCGCACCGGTAGCGCAGCGTCTCGCCGGCGCGGGCGACCTCGATCACATCCGCGCATTCCACCTGCAACTCGCCGGAGAGCACGGACAGACACTCGATGGAGCCGCGCTGGTGGCCGTCCGAGATCAGCTCGCCGCCCGGCTCCGCGACGAAGTCGAACCATTGCAGCCATTCCACCGTCTTGATCCAGCCGGTGATGGTCAGTCGGCACTTGCCATCCTCCGAGAGGAGAATGGGCGTGTCGGCGCGGGTGAGGTGCTCGACAAAAGGTTCATCGTCCGTCGCCGCCATGAAGCGGTCAATGGAGACGTCGAGCGCCTGCGACAGCCGCCAGACCGTGGCGAGGGTAGGGTTTGTCTCGTTCCGCTCGATCTGGCTGATGATGGATTTGGCGACGCCAGACTGCTCGGACAGTTCCGAGAGCGAGAGATTATAGGCCTTGCGCAGCCGCTGGATGGTGCGGCCAAGCTGGCCGGTGATCGCCTGGGCGCCGGCTTCCATGCCAATCCGATCGAGACTGCGCGTGCGGCCCGACATGTCTCTCATATCCCTCGTTGATCCTGGAACTTAGGGTGCAGGAGCCAGGCGGCGCAAGCATGCCAAGCTTGTGTGAGGCTTTTGTCCCGGCTTGTTGTGCAGTGCCCCACACCGGATGACCATGGAATGGGGATGCGCGTCGCCTCGACCCGGACTAAACTCATAAAATGATGCAGTCCAACGCCCTCCCGACTATCGACGACATTCTCTCCGCCGCCGAGCGGCTTGCTCCTGTGGCCGTGCGCACGCCACTCATGACATCATTGAAGCTCGACGAGTTGACGGGGGGACGCATTTTTCTCAAGCCGGAACCGTTGCAGCGCACAGGCTCCTTCAAATTCCGCGGAGCGTATAATCGCATCTCGCGCATTCCGGCCGACCAGCGGGCAGGGGGCGTGGTGGCCTGTTCCTCGGGCAACCACGCACAGGGCGTGGCCGCGGCGGCGACCTTGATGGGCATGTCCTCAGTAATCGTGATGCCGAACAATGCGCCGGCCATGAAGAAGGCCCGGACGATTGCCTTTGGTGGAGAAGTGGTCGAGTACGACCGTGAGCATGATGATCGCGACGCCATTGCCGGCGCGATCGCCCGCGAGCGCGGGGCGATCTTCGTGCCGCCCTATGATGATTTCTACGTCATCGCGGGTCAGGGCACCGTCGGTCTGGAGATCGCACAGGATCTCGCGGCACTCGGTCTGGCGCCCGATGTAGTGATCGCCAATGCCTCGGGCGGGGGGCTTGTCTCCGGCATTGCGCTGGCCGTCAAGGATCGCTTTCCCGAGGCGCGGGTGATGACGGCGGAGCCGGCCGGGTTCGACGATCACGCACGCTCCTTCCGGTCCGGCGGGCGCGAGCGCAACAATCAGGTAAGCGGCTCGATCTGCGACGCGCTGCTGGCGGCGACGCCGGGCAAGCTCACTTTCGAGATCAGCTCCCGCATTGTCGGCGAGGGCGTCTCCGCGACGGACGAGGAAGTGGCGCGCGCCGTCGCCTTCGCATTCGAGGAACTGAAGATCGTGGTCGAGCCCGGCGGGGCCGTGGCACTTGCCGCGGTGCTGGCCGGGCGCGTTGATCTGACAGGTAAAATTGGGGCTATCGTGCTGTCCGGCGGTAATGTCGACGCGACGGTCTTCGCCCAGTGCCTCTCCGCTGCCTAAGAGGCAATAGCGTTCAGCTCGCCGCGACGTTGATGTGCTGCACGCGGCCCTGAGCCATGCGGATATTGCCGAGGAATTGTTCCGTGCAGGCCCGCCAGGAATAGCGCAGCGCGTAGGAGCGGGCGGCGCCTCGGTCAATATCCAGCGCGGCGAGGGCGGCGCGGCGCAGGTCGGGGTCGAGAACTCCGACCGGTGTGTCCAGCGGCGCCTCGCCGATGACGTCCATGGGGCCCGTCACCGGGAAGGCCGCGACCGGCAGACCGCTGGCGAGGGCTTCGAGCAGGACGATGCCGAACGTGTCGGTCAGGCTCGGAAAGACGAAGACGTCGGCGGCCGCGTAGATGCGCGCCAGCGCCTCGCCTTCCTTCATGCCGAGGAAATGCGCGTCCGGGTGCTGGGCCTGCAATTCGGCGCGGGCCGGGCCGTCACCGACGATGACCTTCGAGCCTGGAAGATCCAACTTCAGGAAAGCACTGATGTTTTTCTCCACCGCGACCCGGCCGACGGAGAGGAAGATCGGACGCGGCAGGCTGGCGACGAAGGCGTCCAGCTCATCGGCCGGGCGCGGGCGGAACAGTTCCGCATCGACGCCGCGCGACCAGCGCAGGATGTTGTGGAATCCGCGCCCGCGCAGCTCGGTCTCCAGCGTGCCGGTGGAGACCATGATGCCCGCGCCGGCATTGTGAAAGCGGCGCATCCAGGCATAGGAGAGGGCCTGCGGCACGGGTGCGCGCGCGGCCAGATATTCCGGGAAGCGGGTGTGATAGCTGGTCGTGAAGATCTGCCCGCGCGACAGACATACGCGCCGGGCGAGCATCCCGACGGGGCCTTCCGTGGCAATGTGGACGAAGTCGGCACCGATCTCGTCCATGCGGCGGGCCACCATGGAGCGGGTCGCGAGAGCCAGGCGGATCTCGGGATAGGTCGGCATCGGCACGGTGCGGAAATCGGACGGTGTCAGAAATTCGATTTCAGCGCCAAGAGCTTGCGCCTCGCGCGCGGTGTTTTGCAGCGAGCGGACGACGCCATTGACCTGCGGCGTCCAAGCGTCGGTCGCGATGAGGATGCGCATCAGGCGGCGACTTTCGGCCTCTCGAGAAGCAGGGGCGCGGTGACGCGGGCGCGGGTCTGGCGGGCCCAGTCGATCAGTTCGAAGCGTCCATCCTCATGCTCGACGATGGCGGTGCAGCTTTCCACCCAGTCGCCGCAGTTGAGATAGGAGACGCCGAAATTGTCGTGCATGATCGCGTGGTGGATATGGCCGCAGATCACGCCGTCCACCTTGTGGCGGCGGGCTTCGGTTGCGACGGCTTCCTCGAAGCGGCCGATGAAGTTGACCGCGTTCTTGACCTTGAGCTTGGCCCACTGGCTCAGCGACCAGTAGGGGAAGCCGAGCTTGCGGCGGATCCAGTTCAGATAGGTGTTCACGCCCAGCGCGAAGCTGTAGGCACCGTCACCCAGGAAGGCGAGCCATTTGGCATGGCGCACCACCACGTCGAACACGTCGCCATGGATGACGAGGTAACGCTTGCCATCCGCAGCCTCGTGGATCGCGGTCTCCACGACCTCGATCCCGCCGAAGTGGCTACCATAATAGTCACGCAGAAATTCGTCATGGTTTCCAGGCAGATAGACCATGCGCGCGCCTTTGCGGCCCTTGCGCAGGAGCTTCTGCACCACGTCATTATGCGCCTGCGGCCAATACCAGCCGGAGCGCAGCCGCCAGCCATCGACGATGTCGCCGACCAGATAAATGGTATCGGCATCGTGATATTTGAGGAAATCCAGCAGGAGATCCGCCTGACAGCCCTTGGTGCCGAGATGGACATCCGACAGGAACATGCTGCGGTAGCGGCGCTCTTCGGGCGCGTCGGTCATATTCAAAGCCCTCCCCGACATGCCCGCAATGGGCTCTGCGATGGCTTCATCGTCGCGACATAAGCCTGACTCGTATCACGATTTTATGACGCGCGGGGAGGGAATGTTGCAGTGCAGCGTCACAGCCGCGGCATCACAGGAACAGCATCACCACGCTGGCGGCGACGAGGGCGGCCATCACGTAATTGACGATGCGCTGCTGGCGCGGGGTGGACAGAAGCCGGGCCAGAAGCGCGCCGAAGCCCGCCCAGATGGACAGAGAGGGCAGCGTCACGATGCCGGAAACGACTGCAATCACAAGGATTTCCGCCATCAGCCCGTCGCCGCCGACGGTGGTGAAGGCGGGCACCATGGAGAGCGCGATGGTCCAGGCCTTGGGGTTCACCCATTGGAACAGGGCGGCCTGAAGCAGCGTCATCGGCTGCTCCACCGCCGTTCCGCCCCCCGTGCCGCCGGCATTGGCGATCTTCCAGGCGAGGAACAGCAAATAGAGCGATCCGATCACTTTAAGTGATTGATGGGCATAGGGAATCGAGAGGAACACGGCGCCCAGGCCGAAGCCGACCGCGATCACCATCACCATGAAGCCGACTGTGACACCCCAGATCTGCGGCAGGGTGCGCCGGAAGCCGAAGGCGGCACCCGATCCGGCGGAAATCATGTTGTTCGGCCCGGGGGTTAGCGCGCCCGCAATGGCGAACAGGAACAGCGGGACGAGGTGGGCCGTGGCGAGCGGATCGGCGGCGGACACAGGCACGGGCGGCTCCCTATTGGTCAGCAGTGCTGACATTTTTCGCCACTAAGCGCCCGTTTCAACGCGGGCGCAACCCGAAAGCAACGCGCGCCCGACGACGAAAAACGGCCGGATTATACATCCGGCCGTGGTGGATTGTCGGTGCAGTCAGGTGGACGATCCGGCCAGTCTGTCCGATGGGACCGACGCCCGGACCGCGCCGCCCTCAATGCGCGATGAAGAGGGGCACGGGCGGGTTGGCGAGCAGCGAGGCGGTGACGCCGCCGAGGATCATTTCGGCGAAGCGGGAGCGGCTATAGGCGCCCATCACCACCATGTCGGCGCCGAAGCGGGTGATCTCCTTACCGATCGCCGCCGTCGCCGCCTCGTCGCTCATATGGGTGTGGATGGCGTTGACGCCGTGGGTCTTGAGATAGGCGGTGAGCTGGGCGCCGGAGGTTTCGACGCCCTTGCTGCCTTCCGCCACGGTGACGACCTCGACCTGATCGGCGGCGGTCAGCAGGGGGAGGGCGAAGCGCACCGCGTGGCCGGCTTCGCGGGAGGGTTTCCACGCCACCAGCACCTTGCCGATCCGGGCGGGTACCGGCTTGCCGGTCGGCACCACGGCGACCGGGCCGTTGCAGGCCAGCGCCAGATGCTCGGGCAGGGTGGCGGCGAGCTGGTCGTCCACCGTGCCATAGGGGGTCTCGCTCACAACGGTGAGGTCGGAGAAGCTGACGGCGTCGCGCAGCGCGGCGGTGACGTCGCCCTCGATGGTCTCCCAACTGCCCTGGACGCCGCCGAGGGCCTGCTCGAACTGCGCCTTGAGGGTGGGCTCCTTGGCCTTGGCCTCGTTGACCAGCTCGTTGACATAGATCGACAGGGCGCGGCCGACGCGCGGCACGCCGGTGGGATAGAGCGTATAGACGGCCCGGATGGCGGCCCCGGACTGGCGGGCGAGCGCGACGGCGAAGGCGAGGCGGTCGGCGAAGCCGGTGTCAGCGGAGGCGTGCAGGAGAATCGTGCGGATAGCCATGGCGCGGTCCTTTCGATGGGCGGATCGATTTATGATTTTGGTATCGATTGGTCTTCTTGCCGGCTCACCCTAGGTGAAGTGGGGCGGTTGCAAATCGGGAAAACCCCCATCCGCACACTACCAAATGCTGAGGGTTACATTGGGGAAACCGGCTTCACGTCCGCGCGAAGTCGGCTTTTGAACGATTGTCACAGGTTGGAGCCTTACTAAGGTGATCTGCGGAGTCGGGAGCGGCTCCAGCGATCAGGGGAGCCTTCATGAATCGTCGCCTCGCGGCCTTTGCCGCCACCTTCGCCGTTGTTCTCGGCGCCACCGCCGTCATGGCGCAGTCGGACGTGATCAAGCAGCGGCAGACGCTGCTCAAGGAATTTGGCGATCTGACCAAGCCGGTCGGCGGCATGCTGCGCGGCAGCAATGCGTTCGATCTTGCCGCCGTGCAGGCCGCTCTCGACACCTATGCCAAGAGCGCCAAGGAACTTCCCGCTCTGTTCCCGGCCGGTTCCGACACCGGCGATACCGATGCCTTGCCGGCTATCTGGCAGGACAAGGCGAAGTTCGACGGGCTGTTCGCCAAGCTCGCCAGCGACGCCACGAGCGCCCGCGCCGCGATCACCGACGAAGCCAGCTTCAAGGCGAATTTCCCCGGTGTGATCCGCACCTGCGGCACCTGCCACGACAGCTTCCGCAAAAAGAGCTGATCGTGCGGGCCGACACTCCCGCCGCGGCCTCGGTGCTCGCCTGGGATCTGCCGACGCGGCTGGCCAAATGGCTGCTGGCCGCGCTGGTGGGGCTCGCCTTCGCCAGCAAATATTACGGCGACCCGGCGATGGTCTGGCACCAGTGGAACGGGCTCGCCATCCTCGTGCTGGTGGTGTTCCGGCTGCTGTGGGGCGTGGTGGGCGGCAGCACCGCCCGCTTCGCGGCCTTTGTGCGGGGGCCGTCGGCGCTGCTCGGCTATGTCGGCGGACTGCTGAAGGGCCGGCCGGCGCATTATCTCGGGCATAATCCGCTCGGCGCCCTCGTCATTCTCGGCCTGCTCGGCCTGGTCGCCGCGCAGGGGCTCACCGGGCTGTTCACCACCGACGACATCATCGTCTATGGCCCGATGACGCCGGTGGCGAGCGACGCGACGATGGCGCGGGCCTCCGCGCTGCACCAGCAGATCTATCCCTTCCTGCTGGCGCTGATCGGCCTGCATGTGGTCGCCAACCTCGCCTATTCGCTGTTTGGGCGGGACAATCTGGTCCGCGCCATGATCACCGGGCGCAAGCCCGCGGCCGCTTATGTGGACCGCGCCCCGGCGACGCCCGGCTCGGTGATCGCGGCGCTGACCTGCCTCGCCCTGGCGGTCGCCATCGTGTTCGGCGGTATCGCGCTGGCGGGCGGCAACCCGTTTCCGTGATCCGGCGCATGTGACCGCGCGTGGCGCTTGCGGGGCGGGGGGACTCATGCTCCAAGGCGCCGCATGAACGCGCTCAAGGGGATCGCGCTGCAGATCGGCGCGACCTTCCTCTTCACCATCATGTCGGCTCTGGTACGCATCGTCTCGGCCCATGTGCCGACCGGCGAGGTGGTGTTCGCGCGCTCCTTCTTCGCGCTGTTCCCGCTGCTCGTGATGCTGGCCTGGCGCCGCGAGATCGGCGCCGCGATCCGCACCGCCAACCCGCTCGGCCATATCATTCGCGGCACGGTCGGGGTCTGCTCGATGGGGCTGGGCTTCTCGGCGCTGGCGCTGATCCCGCTGGCGGATGCGACCGCGATCGGCTTCACCGCGCCGCTGCTCACCGTCATTCTGGCCGCGATCTTTCTGCGCGAGCGGGTGCAGATCTATCGCTGGGCCGCGGTGGTGGTGGGGCTGGGCGGCGTCGTCATCATGCTGTGGCCGCATCTGGCCGGCGATTTCGACACGCCCGGCCACAAGATCGGCGCGCTGATGGCGCTGATCGCCGCCGGCTTCACCGCCGGGGCGATGATCCAGGTGCGCCGGCTCACCCAGACCGAGACCACGCCGGCCATCGTGTTCTATTTCCAGGCGCTGGCGGCGGTGGCGGGGCTGGCCAGCGCGGCCTGGGGCTGGGTCATTCCCACGCCGCTGGAGGCGGTGCTGCTGGTGAGCACGGGAATCATCGGCGGTGTCGGGCAGATCCTGCTCACCGAGAGCTACCGTTACGCGCCGGCCTCGGTGGTGGCGCCGTTCAGCTATTCGGCCATGCTGTGGTCGCTGCTGCTCGGCTTCATCCTGTTCGCCGAAGTGCCCCCGCTGCTGGTGCTGCTGGGCGGGGCCATCGTCATCGGCGCCGGGCTGTTCGTCATCTGGCGCGAGCGCCAGCTCGGCATCGACCGGGCGAAGGAAGACGCGGCGGCGACGCCCCCGGCGGGGCCCGCACCGTAGCCCCGCGCCCTAGCCGCCTCAGGCTTCAGAACGCCTTGAAGGTGATGAGGGTGCGGGTGTCCTGGATGCCGGGCAGCTTCTGCACCTTCTCGTTGACGAAATGGCCGATATCGGTGCCCTCCGGCACATAGAACTTCACCAGCAGGTCGAACTCGCCGGCGGTGGAGTAGATCTCGGAGGCGATCTCGGAATCGGCCAGCGCGTTGGCGACCTCATAGGAGCGGCCAAGCTGGCATTTGATCTGCACGAAGAAGGGGACCATGGCGGCAATTCCGGCGGGTTCATCAGGACGCGCCACAGGACCAGAAGGGCGGCGGGCGCGCAACCCCGGCGGTGCCGTACGGTGCCCGTACGGTGGCCCCTTTCCGGGCGATGGCATGTCCCGCTTGCACGACACCGCGCCTTCGCCTATCTGCCGGACACGACAAAACCGTTGGGGTGCCCGAAGGGCTGAGAGGCGACGAGCCAACCCACGAACCTGATCCGGGTCATGCCGGCGGAGGAAACGGGTCGCGCTCGCTCCGGCACCGGGGCGGGGTGCGCGTGCCGTCCGCCCGGCGGGGGGAGCGCAGAATGACATTCGCCACAGCGCCGGCAACGGCCATCGCCGTAACCATTGCCGGCTCCGATTCCGGCGGCGGCGCCGGCATTCAGGCCGACCTGAAGACCTTTTCCGCGCTCGGCGTCTACGGCGCCTGCGTGATCACCGCGCTGACCGCGCAGAACACGCAGGGCGTCACCGCCATCCATGACGTGCCGGCGGATTTCCTGGCGGCGCAGATCGACGCGGTGTTTTCCGACCTCGCGGTCAACGCGGTGAAGATCGGCATGCTCTCGCGTCCCGAGGTGATCGAGGCGGTGGCGGCGGGGCTGGCCCGGCACGGGCAGGAAAATGTGGTGCTCGACCCGGTGATGATCGCCGCCTCGGGTGACCGGCTGCTGGTGCCGGAGGCGATCGACAGCCTGCGCCGGGTGCTGCTGCCGCGCGCGCTGCTGATCACGCCCAACCTGCCGGAGGCTGCCGCGCTGCTGGGCTCGGCGGTGGCGGGCGACCTCAGCGAGGTGCGCGCGCAGGCGCAGACGCTGCTGGCGATGGGGCCGAAGGCGGTGCTGATCAAGGGCGGGCATGGCGAGGGGCCAGAGAGCGTCGACGTGCTGCTCGATGCCGAGGGTTTTCTGGAACTGTCGGCCCCGCGCGTGGCCACCCGCAACACCCATGGCACGGGCTGCACCCTGTCCTCCGCCATCACCGCGCATCTGGCCAAGGGCCACTCGCTGCGCGCGGCCGTGGAGGGGGCGAAGGCGTATCTGACCGCCGCCATCGGCCGGGCGGATGATCTGTCCATCGGCCATGGCCATGGGCCGGTGCATCATTTCCACGCGTGGTGGTGAGGGGTTGGTGGTGAAGCTCTGGCGGTGAGGGCCTGACAGGGGCGGGTGGGCTCGTAACGGAAGGGCGGGGCTGCTATCGAGGCGGCGTCGCCCCCCGCGAGTTTCCAGCGTGCCCGTCCTCGCCCCCCGCATCGCCATCCCCGCCGCCTATGCCGGGCTGTTCTTCGGCATCGGCGTCTACATCCCGTTCTTTCCGGTCTGGCTGGAAGGGCGCGGCTTCGACGCCGGGCTGATCGCGCTGACGCTGTCCGTGCCCTTCGGCATCCGCCTGTTCACCATGCCGCTCGGTGGGCTGGTGGCCGACCGCAGCGGGCGCCCGCGCGCCACGCTGGCGGCCTATGGGGTGATGACGGCGCTGGCCTTCGCCGCGGTGGCGCTGGCGCCGGGCACGGTGCCGATGCTGCTGGCGCTGGCCGTTGCGGCCTCGTTCTGGCAGCCGAGCCTGCCGGTGCTCGATGCCTATGCGGTGGCGCGGCGCGCCGAGGGGCGGATCGATTATGGGCGGGTGCGGCTGTGGGGCTCGCTCGCCTTCATCGCCGGCAATCTCGCCGGCGGCTTCCTGCTGCCGCATCTGCCGGCCGACGCCACGGTGTGGATGATCGTCGCCGGCAGCCTGGTCGCCGCGCTCTCTGCCCTGACGCTGGAAGAGGTGAAGCTGCCGGCGCGCACCGGCAAGGCCGGCTTTCCGCGCATCTCCCGGGTGCTGGGGCTGGCCATTCTCGCGGCGGCGCTGGTGCAGGGCTCCCATGCCACGCTCTACGCCTTCGCCTCGATCCACTGGCGCGCGGCGGGGCTGACGGATTCAGCGGTCGGGCTGATGTGGTCGATCGGCGTCATCGCCGAGGTGGCGCTGTTCCATGTCGGCACGCGGGTGACGCAGCGCCTCGGGCCGGAGAAGCTGCTGCTGATCGGCGGGCTGGCGGGGCTGGTCCGCTTCGGCGCGATGGGGCTCGATCCGCCCGACGCGCTGGTGCCGGTACTCCAGCTCCTGCACGCGGCGAGCTTCGGCTGCACCTATCTCGGCACGGTGGAGATGGTCGCCCGCCATGCGCCGGAGGGACGGGGCGCGGCCGTGCAGGCGCTGGCGGCCTGGGCGACGACGATCGCCATGGCGCTGGCCACGCTCGCCGCCGGGCCGCTCTGGCAGGGCTTTGGCGGCCATGCCTTTCTGTTTTCCGCCGGGCTGGCCGGCGCGGGCGCCCTGACCGCCGCGCTGCTGCGCCGGGCCGGCTGATCAGCCCCAGAGCGCCGGATCGGGCGGCAGGACGCGGCTGCCCTCATAGACGAGGCCGGGTTCGCGGTCCTGCGCCAGCAGCAGCGGGCCGTCGAGATCGACCACGCTTGCCATCCCCGCCAGCATCAGCGCCGGGGCCATGGAGAGCGAGGTGGCGACCATGCAGCCGACCATGATGGAGAGCCCGGCCGCCTGCGCGGTGCGGGCCAGCTCCAGCGCCTCGGTGAGGCCGCCGGTCTTGTCCAGCTTGATGTTGAGCGCGTCATAGCGGCCGATCAGATGGCCGAGCGTGTCGGATCCATGCGCGCTCTCATCGGCGCAGACCGGCACGGGGCGCGCGATGAAGGAGAGCAGCGCGTCGTCATCGGCGGGCAAAGGCTGTTCCACCAGCTCGACGCCGGCCTCGGCGCAGGCCGCGAGGTTGGCGGCGAGGTTGCCGGCGTTCCAGCCCTCATTGGCGTCGACGATGAGGCGGGTGTCCGGCACCGCGCGGCGGATCGCCTTGAGGCGGGCCATGTCGCCCTCGGTGCCGAGCTTGAGCTTCAGCAGTTCATGGCCGCTGGCGGCGGCGGCCTGCGCCATCGCCTCGGGGCTGGCGAGGCTGATCGTGTAGGCGGTGACCACCGGGCGGGGCGCCGGCAGGCCGGCAATCTCATGGACAGGCCGGCCGGTGAGCTTGGCTTCGAGATCCCACAGGGCGCAGTCCAGCGCGTTGCGGGCCGCGCCGGCGGGCAAGATGTGCTGGAGGGCCTTGCGGTCGGCACCCGCCACGATCGCCCGGCGGGCCTGCTCGATGGTGGCGACGACATCCTCGACGCTGGCGCCATAGCGCGCATAGGGCACGCATTCGCCGCGTCCAACCGCCTTGCCCAGCCGTATCTCCACCTTGACGACCACGGCTTCCGTCTTCGAGCCGCGGGCGATGGTGAAGCTGCCGCGAATGGGAAATCGCTCAATGTCAACGGAAAGCGCGGGCATGATGGCAGCCGGTCTTGGTGAGACGAATCACGTTTGCCACCTTAGGCGGCAAGCCGCGAGGGTGGCCAGAGGTGCATTATCTGGGGTTGCGGTATAGCCGTGCGTCACAAGGAAAGCACACTTTCTGGTGTAGATGGCCTATGCATCATCATGGTACCGCGAAACGGGGCTGCCGGCTCGACAGAGCGTAAGCTGCACTTGTATGAAGCAAAAGGGCAATTGCGAGCAGGCGCCGCTGCAAGGCTGGGGCTGAAACAGGATGGGAGCCGCTGATCTTGGGAGCCGTTGAGGCACCGCTGCTCGCCACGGCGCGCCACGGGCGCGAACTGGTCTTCGTTGGCAATGGCCGTTGGGTCGCCGCGCAGGGACGGGCGCTGGAAGGCGCTGTCGAGGCGGCGCTGGCGGAGCTGCGCGCGGGCCAGGCCGAGACGGCGCGGCTCGATTTCTCCGGCGTGCGGCGCCTCGACACGGTCGGCGCGGTGATGCTCGACCGGATGATCCGCGAGCTCGACAAGGCGGGCGTGCGCGCCCAGCTGGTGGGACTGGAGCGGCGCTTTCACCCGCTGCTCAAGGAAATCACCAATGGCTGCCACGAGGTGCCGCCGGTCAAGCCGCATGCCAGCGCCGTCGTCGGCGGCCTGGAACTGGTCGGCCACGTGGTGGTGGAGACGGGCCGGGACACGCTGTTCTTCCTGTCTTTCATCGGCGCGGTGGTCGCGGCGCTGCTGCGCGTGCTGGTGCGTCCGCTGACCTTCCGCTGGACCTCGATGGTCTATCACCTGGAGCGCACCGGGCTGCGCGCGGTGCCGATCGTCGCGCTGATCACCTTTCTGATCGGCTGCATCATCGCCCAGCAGGGCATCTTCCATTTCCGCAAATTCGGCGCGACGACCTATGTGGTCGACATGGTGGGCATTCTCACTTTGCGCGAACTTGGCGTGCTGATCGTTTCCATCATGGTCGCCGGCCGCTCCGGCAGCGCGTTCACCGCCGAGCTGGGCTCGATGCGGATGCGCGAGGAGGTGGACGCGCTGCGGGTGATGGGCTTCGACCCGAATGAAGTGCTGGTGCTGCCGCGCCTCGTCGCGCTCGTCATCGCCGTGCCGCTGCTGACCTTCATCGGCAATATGTGCGCGCTGTTCGGCGGCGGGCTGGTCGCCTGGCTCTATGGCGACATTTCGCCGACGATTTTCGTGGCGCGGCTGCAAGAGGCGATCGGCCTCAACACTTTCGAGGTCGGCATGATCAAGGCGCCCTTCATGGCGGCGATCATCGGCCTGATCGCCTGCATGGAGGGGATGCGGGTGGGCGGCAGCGCGGAATCGCTCGGCGCCCACACCACCGCCTCGGTGGTGAAGGCGATCTTCCTGGTCATCGTGGTGGACGGGCTGTTCGCCATGTTCTTCGCCGCCGTGGACATGTGAGGCGGTGCTGACGACATGATCCACACCTCCCATACCGCTTCCTCCGTTCCCGACATCCAGCCGGGCGAGCCGATCATCTCCGTGCGCGACGTGGTGGTCGGCTTCGGCGAGCGCACCATTCTCAAGGGCCTGTCGCTCGACGTGATGAAGGGCGAGATCATGGGCTTCGTCGGGGCCTCGGGCGGCGGCAAGTCGGTGCTCACCCGCACCATTCTCGGCCTGGTGCCGAAGCGGTCGGGCACGGTGGAAGTGTTCGGGCAGGACCTCGACACGCTCACCTATGAACAGCGCCGGCAACTCGAACAGCGTTGGGGCGTTCTGTTCCAGCAGGGCGCACTGTTCTCCTCGCTCACGGTGCGGCAGAACATCCAGTTCCCGATGCGCGAATATCTCGACCTGTCGCCCGCGCTGATGGACGAGATCACCATCGCCAAGGTGGAAATGGTCGGGTTGCAGCCGGATGTCGTGACCAAGATGCCGTCGGAACTCTCCGGCGGCATGATCAAGCGCGTGGCGCTGGCGCGGGCGCTGGCGCTCGACCCGGAAATCCTGTTCCTCGACGAGCCGACCTCGGGTCTCGACCCGATCGGCGCGGGGGAATTCGACGAGCTTATCGCCACGCTGCAGCAGACTTTGGGGCTGACCGTATTCATGGTAACCCACGATCTCGACAGCCTTCACACCGTTTGCGACCGCATCGCCGCCCTGGCCGATGGACAGGTCATCGCCGTGGGACCGATCGACACGATGCTCGCCTCCAAACATCCCTGGGTCACCGCCTATTTCCATGGAAAGCGGGCCCGCGCGGCGGGCTTCGTCGAGCAGGGGGCGCGCTGAGCCGGATCATGGAAACACGCGCCAATTACGTCACCATCGGCCTGTTCACCCTCGCCATCATCGCCGCCGGCTTTGCCTTCGTCTGGTGGTTCACCGGCTCCTCCGGCCGCGGACCGCGCGTCGCTTATGACGTGGTGTTCAACGGCGCGGTGAGCGGGCTCCAGACCGGCTCCGCCGTGACCTTCAACGGTATTCCCGTGGGCGAGGTGACGGGGCTGCGGCTTGACGAGCAGGATCCCCGCCGCGTGGTCGCCACCATCGCGGTGCAGCCGGCCACGCCGGTGAAATCCGATACCCGCGCCCAGCTCGACGCGCAGGTGCTCACCGGCCTGTCCTCGGTCGGGCTGATCGGCGGATCGGCCAGCGCCGATCCGCTGCCGACCCCGCCCGAGGGCCAGCTTCCGCGCATCCAGGCCGATGCCAGCGCGGTGCAGGACCTGATGCAGGGCGCGCGCCAGGTGATGGGCCGGGTCGACGACATCGCCCGCCGGGTCGACGACCTGCTGCGGCTCAACGAGACCAAGATTTCCTCGGTGATCGACAATGTCGACAAGTTCACCACGGCGCTCGGCAATAATTCCGGCAATATCGACCAGCTCATCACCGATGTGAGCTCGGCGGCCAAGCGCATCGACACGCTCGCCGGCAATCTCGACCGCACGGTCTCCGCGATCCAGCCGGAGAAGGTGACGGCGATGGTGAACGACATCAGCGATTTCACCGCCCAGCTTCAGGGCATGTCGGGCAAGATCAATGCGATCCTCGACAATGTGAACGGGCTGACCGCGAGCGAGGAAGGCAAGGGCATGTTCGCCGAGATCACCAGCGCGGCGGCGGAAGTGCGCAAGCTGGCCGCCAATCTCGACGTGCGCACCGCCGAGCTGACCGTGAACATCAACAAGTTCACCGGTCCGGGACTGCGCCAGTACGAGGCGCTGGCGGTGGATGGGCGCCGCACGCTGGCGGAGATCGAGCGGGTGTTCCGCAATCTCGAGCGCAATCCGCGGCAATTCATCTTTGGCGGCCAGTCGGTCCCCAACTATACGGGGCGCTAGGCGATGCGACGGACGGATGGCGAGAGCAGGGACGGGCGCGTGACGGGAACAGATATGAGCCGCAAGCTGGCAGGTTCGGCCGCCGTGGTGGCGCTCGCGCTCGGTCTGGGCGGCTGCGCGTCGCTGCTCGGCGGCGGCGACAAGGCCCTGCCGACCTTCGACCTGACGGCGCCGGTCGGCTTTACCGCCCCGCGCGCCGGCTCGGCCCAGCTCGTGGTCGCCGGCTCGACCGCCCTTCAGGTGCTCGACACCGAGCGGATCGTGGTCGAGCCGCAGCCCGGCCAGATCACCTATCTCGGCAAGGCGCAATGGGCCGACCGGCTGCCGGCGCTGTTCCAGGCGCGGCTGATCCAGACCTTCGAGAATGGCAGCCGCGGGCGCGCCGTCGGCCGTCCGGGCGACGCCATCAATGCCGATTACACGCTGCTGACCGACATCCGCGCCTTCGGGCTCCAGAGCTTCGGCGAGGGGCCGGAGGCGGTGGTCGAGGTGTCCGCGCGGATCGTCAGCTCCAGCAGCGGGCGCATCGTCGCCGCGCGGGTGTTCAGCGCCCGCGTGCCGGCGACGGGCACCGGCGGGCCGGAGGCGACGCAGGCGCTCGACGCGGCGGCGGACCAGGTGTTCGTCGAGATCGTGACCTGGACCGGCGGACGGGTCTGAACGGCGCTCCTCATCCGCGACCGCGCTACGAAAAAAGGGCCCCTCGCGGGGCCCTTTTGCTTAGGTCGGGCAGGCGGGTCGGGAAGGCGGGGCGGAGCCCGCAGCCTGCCAGACCGGCGGGCGGGCCGGAGCCCGCCGCGCGCATCGCTTCGGGTTCAGTCGAGACGACCGGCCGCGTGGGCCAGCAGGGTGTAGACCTTGCCGGTGTCGGAGGTCAGATAAGTCTTGGTGAGCTGCTCGCCGCGCTCGTCGCGCCCGACCTGCTCGATCAGCCGCTCGAACTCGCCGATATAGCGGTCCACCGTGTCGCGGAATTCGAGATCGCGCCGGTACTTGCGGCGGATTTCCTCGAAGGTCTGCTGGCCCTGCATGGTGTAGAGCCGGCGGGTGAACACGTTGCGTTCGCCGCGCTTGTAGCGTTCCCACAGATCGACGGCGGCCTCATGGTCGATCATCCGGGCGATGTCGACCGAGAGCGAGTCGAGCGACTCGATGGCGTGATGCACCGGGCGCTCGACCTCGCGCTCGCTGCGGCGGTTCTCGGGCTGGCGACCGCGCGGGGCGCCGGGGGCGAGCGAGGGGCCTTCATGGTCGGCGCGGGCCAGCAGCTCGGACAGCCAGCCGCCCTGAGCTTCGCTGGCCGGACGGGCCGGCGGGGCGGGCGGTGCCGCCGGGCGGCGCGGCGCGGGAGCCGGGGCCGGCGCGGGACGCGCGGCGGCCGGGCGGGGCGGCTCGTAGCGCGGCGCGGCCGGAGCCGGGCGGACCTGATCCTGTCGCACCTGCTCCTGACGCGGCGCGGCGGGAGCCGGGCGCGGGGCGGGCGGGGCGACCGGCGCGGGGCGCTGGGCAACGGGAGCCGGCGCCGGGGCGGGACGCTGGGCGACGGGAGCCGGGGCAGGCGCCGGCATCACCGGGACCTGCATCACCGGAGGCTGCATGACGGGCGGCTGCATCACGGGAGCCTCGATGACCGCCGCCGCCGCCACCGGGGCGGCCACGGGGGCGGGCTGCGGCAAAGGCTGCGGGGCGCGGGCGCGCACGCCGCTGTCGACATCCAGCGTGCGGCCATGGCGCGAGACGATGTCGTTCAGCTCGGCCAGAGCCTTGATCTGCTCGGCGATGGTGCGGCGCATGGCCGAGGCGTTGGCCTCGGTCTCCTCCGGCAGTTCGAGGATGCCGCGCTTCATCTCCTCGCGGGTGGTCTCCAGCATGGTCTTGATCGCGGCGATCGAGTCGCGCAGTTCCTCGGCCGTGCCGGTGAAGCCGTTGCGGGCCTCGCCCATCAGCGCGTTCACCTCGTCGACCGCCTGGCGATAGGTCTCGCGCAGCGAGGCGAGGGTGCGCTCGCGCTCGGCCTCGGTGGCGCTGCGGATTTCCTCCTGCTGCGCCACGATGGTGCTGGTCGACTGGCTGGCGGCTTCCAGAATGGTCTTGGACAGCTCCGAGACGCGCTGCTCGGCCTTGCCGAAGGTCTCCTGGATGGAGCGGGCATAGGCGCCGAGCCGCTGGTCGAGTTCGGCGGTGCGCCCGCCGACCTTTTCGGCCAGCTCCAGCAGCGCCTCGTGGCGGCCGCCGAGCGTCTCGTCGAGATTCTCGTGAGCGGCGCCGAGCGCGGTGGCGACGCTGGTGATGATGCCGGCCTGCTGGCTGAAGTTCTCGCTGAGCGAGGTGACATCCTGCAGCACGCTGCCGGACACTTCACGCAGCTCGCGGATCTGCTCGTCCATGCGGGTGGACGCGCCGCGGCTGGCTTCCTCGACGCTGTAGACCGTGTTCTGGAAGGTCGAGAGGCGCTCGCTGATCGCGCCCTCGATGGAGGCCAGGTTGTTGGCCGAGCCGGCCAGCACGTCCTGAAGCTGGACATTGACCTCGCCGAGGCGCTCCAGCAGCGACGAGACGTCGCCCTGCAGCGCCTGATTGGTGGCGGCGATCTCGGCGACGGCGGAACGCCCGCTCTCGGCGATCGAATCGATGAGGCCGGCGCCACGCCCTTCGAGCGTGCTGACGAACTCCTCGGTGAGGCGGGTCAGTTCGCCGGAGGTGTAGTCGGCGGTCTGGCGGGCCGCGTCGACAATGGTGCTGCCGCGCCCGTCGAGGGCCGAGACGAACTCCTCGGTGACGCGCGACAGCTCGCCCGAGGTGAATTCGGCGGTCTGGCGGGCGGCGTCGACGAGGGTGCTGCCACGCCCGTCAAGGGCCGCGACGAACTCCTCGGTGAGGCGGGACAGCTCGCCCGAGGTGAATTCGGCGGTCTGGCGGGCGGCGTCGACGATGGTGTTGCCGCGCCCGTCCAGCGTCTGGACGAATTCGTCGCCGACGCGGGACAGTTCGGTGCTGGCGAATTCCGCCGTCTGGCGGGCCGCATCGACGAGGTTGGTGCCGCGCTCGTCGAGGGTGCGGATGAAGTCCTCGGTGAGGCGGGTGAATTCGGAGGAGGTGACGTCGCTGGTCTGGCGCACGGTCTCCACGAGCTGCGAGCCGCGCCCGTCGAACTCGGCGAGCAGGGCATCGCTGGCGCGGGCGATCTCGTCCACCACCTGGCTGCTGACATGTTTGACGGTGTCGACGAGATGCGAGCCGCGCCCGTCGAACTCGGTGAGCAGGCCGTCGCCGGCCCGGGCGATCTCGCCGGTGACCTGGCCGCTGAGCTGCTGCAGGGCGGAGACCACGTCGCCGCTCTGGTTGTTGAGGGTGGCGAGCAGGTCGTCGCCGACCCGCGCCATTTCGGTGGTGGTGGTGTGGCTGGACCGCTGGAAGGCGTCCAGCAGGCCGGCCGTGCGCTGCTCGACCGTGTTGAGCACATCGTCGCTCATCTGCATGAGCTGGTCGGCGCGCCCGCCGGTCGCCTGCTCGAAGGCCGAGACGATGGCGTCGGAGCGGGTTTCCAGAACGTGCAGCAATTCCTCGCTGGCGCGGGTGATGTCGTCCACGGCGCCGGCGCGGGTGTTGTCGAGCGCGCGCACCAGATTGTCGCGATGGTCGTCGATGGCGGCCAGCAGCTCGCCGCTGGCGCGGGAGATTTCGCTGGTGATGCCGAGGCTGCGGTCTTCCAGCGCGGCGAGCAGGCCGTTGCCGCGCTCCTCGACGATGCGGGCGATTTCCTCGGTGCGGGAGTCGAACAGCGAGGTCACTTCGCCGGCGCGGTCGACCAGGGTGCGGCTGACATTGTCGACGAGGTTGGTGAGGCTGCTCTCGATCTCGCCCGCCTCGTTGCGCAGCTGGCCGGCCACGGCGCCGATGCGCTGGCCGAGCAGGTCCGCCATCGCGGCGCCGCGCACCTCGACCGAGGTGGCGACATTGTCGATGCGGCCGATGACGGTTTCCTCGAAGCGGCTGACCCGCTGGTCGAGCGTGTCGGCGATCTCCTGGGCGCGGGCGGCGAGCGTGCGGTCGGCCTGCTCGATGCGGTCGCTGAGCTGCTCGGTGACGGCGCCGGCGCGGTCGTCGAAGAAGTTGCTGAGCACGTCCAACGAGCGCGTCATGGCGTCGTTGGCCTTCATCGCCCCATCGGTCATGGTGCGGGCGGCCTGGTCCATGCGCTCGCCGATGCCGGCGGTGACTTCCTGCGCATGCTGGGTGAAGAAGCCGTCCAGCACGCCGAGCGACTTGTCCATCGCATCGGTGGCGAGGCGGGCGCCCTCGGTCATGGTCTGGGCGAATTCCTGGGTGCGGCCGGCCAGCGTCTCGTTGAGGCCTTCCACGCCGCGGTCCAGCACGCCCTCGATATTGGCGATGCGCAGATCGAGCGAGGAGGCGACCTGCTCGGTCTTGGCGGTGATCTGGTCATCAAAGCCGGCAAGATTCGCGTCCATGGCGCGGGTGATGGCGTCGACGCGCTCGGTGATGCGCTGGACCACATCCGAGCCATTGGTCTGGAGCACGGTGTCGAAGTCGCGCAGCCCGTCGGTGATCTGGCGGCCGAGCAGCGAGGTGTCGGTGGCGATCCGCTCGGCGAGCTCATTGCCGCGCACCGCAATGGTTTCCTCGAGCATCTGGAGGCGGGAGGTCAGCATCTCGCGCACCGCTTCGGCACGGTTGCCGAGGGTCGAGGTGAGCTGTTCGGCGGTGTCGCGGAACTGGTCGGTGGCGCGGTTGCCGCGCTGGGAAATGGCCTGCGCCACCTCGTCGCCGGCGAGCGTGATCTGCTCGCTGGCCGCGGTGCCGCGATAGCTGATGTCCTGCGACAGGCGGCTGGCGGCTTCCGCCAGCGTGTCATGGGCATTGGCGCCGGCATCGGAAATCTGATGCACCACGCGCTGGCCGGTCTCGCCGAGCAGGCGCTCCAGCTCGGTGCCGCGCACGGCGATGGTGTCGTAGATGCGGTTGCCGGTGTCAGCGATGCGGTCGGCGAGGTCGTCGCCGCGCACGGTGATGGTCTCGGCGACGCGGTTACCGGTCTCCTCCAGCTTGCGCACCACTTCGCCGCCGCGCACCGACATGTCGAGCACGAGGGCGTCGCCGGTGGACTTCAGCGTGTGGTTCACCTCGCTGGCGCGGATGGCGATCTCGTCGGCCAGACGCGTGCCGGTGCCGACCAGCGCCTCGGTGATGTCGTCGGAACGGGCCGCGAGCGTCTCGGTCAGGGTGTGCGTGGTGGCGGTGAGCTTCTCGCCCATCTCCGTCGTGCGGGTGGTGACGACGTTGGACAGCTCGGTTGCCGTGGTCAGCAGCCGCTCGCCGATCTCGTCGGTACGGGCGGCGAGGGTGTCGGTCAGGTTGGCGGTGACGCCGGACAGGCGGGTGGTGATCTCGTCGGTCTGCGAGGTCAGGGTCGAGATCAGGTGCTCGCTGGCGTCCGACAGGTTGGTGTTGACGTCGGAGCCGGTGGCCTGAAGGCGGTCGATCAGGTCGCCGCCCTTCTCGGTGAGGGCGTCGATGATGGTGTCGCCGACGCGGCCGAGCGCGAGCGTGATGTGCTCGCCCTTGTCGGACAGCGTGCCGGTGACGCGGTCGGCGGCCTCGTTGATGGTCGCGTTGATGCGTTCGCTGACCCCGTCCACCTCATGGGTGAAGGAGAATTGCGCGCTGGAGATGGTCTCGCGCAGATGGTCGGCATGGGTGAGGATGAGCTCGCGCTCGCCCTGGAGCCGCTCGATGAGGTGGCGCATGCGCACCTCGTTTTCCTCATAGGCGTGTTCGAGCGAGGAAATCTCGCTGCGCACCAGCGCCTCAAGCTCGCTGGCGCGGGCGATGGTGCGCTCCACGCCGTCATCCATGGCGGCGACCTCGCGGCGGACCACCTGGCTGACATTGACCACCGCCTCGGTGGTCGACTTGTCCGGCTCGGCGATGCGGATCGCCACCTGCGCCATGGAATGGGCGACGATGCGCATTTCCTGCATCCGGCTCACCATCGAGGCGAGCACGAAGAAGAACACCGGCGGCACGACGAGGCTGGCCAGCGTCGTCAGCAGCGCGGTGGAGGAGAACAGGTCGGCGCCCGGCTGGCTGAACTGGGCATAGGAGATCAGCCCGCCAAGACCGAGCCACAGCGCCGAGGCGCCGGTGGCGAGGTAATAGGGCGTGGGCGGCGGGCGGCGCTGGAGCGCGGAGAGCAGCTGGCCAATGGTCTGGCGGTCGTCATTGGCGGCGCGCGGGCCCTGCGGCGCCGGACGCGGCGCGCGGCGCGGCTCCTCGCCGGCGAGGGGTCCGGCGGCCATCGTCCCGGCCGCAAGCGTGGCGGCGGCACCGGCGGCGAGGGCCGGCGCGATCATCGCCCCGGCGGCCGCGGAAACGGACGGGGCCTCGGCATGCGGCGCGGGCGGGGAATCGGTATTCGGGCCGAAATCGAAGCGGGGCTCATGCGTCGCGTCCGGCTCGGACGCGGTGAGCGGGAGATCGAAGGCCGAATGGGTGAAATCGTCGCCGGCGGTGAAGTCGTCCGGGGCCGGCTCGCCGTCGAGGTCGCTGGCGCTGAGGAAGGAGGGCTCGTCGAAGATCGGGTCGCGGAAGGCGCTGTCGCCCGCCGGGTCGTAACCCGCGCCGGCACGTTCCTCGATGCGCGGGCTCTGCGGCTCGCGGGCGGGCGGCAGATCAAGCGACAGCTCGGGCGGCTCGCCCTCGATGGCGCTGCGCAGATGCGCGTCCCCGTCCGTCTCCGGCGAGGTGGCGATCGCGTCTTCGCTCGCAAGATCGAGGTTCAGGGCCTCTTCAATGGCCGACAGGGCGGCCTCGGCGGGGTCCTGATAAACCTTCTTCGTATTCGTCGACATCGGCGCCTGCCTCCGGTCCGTACGCTACTCCGACCGGCTTGCGCCGTCGGCCCGGGGTTCCGCGACAGACTGCCACCTCGCACGCCAGGGAAAGCCCTGGGACTTGACGAGAGAAGCGGCAGTCCACCGCACCTTTATCTTACGCTCTTGCACAATAAAAATGGAACTGGGGTTAATGCGGCAATTGAGGTTATCGTTAACGGCCTGTTCACCATGCCCGTAAACACCTTGTTCACCTCCCCGGCCGGAGCGGTTGCTTGGCGCGAATCGAATGCCGCGAACGGCAGCGGGGTAAGGTCGCGGCTCTGGCAATCGCGCGCCATGGAGGCTAGATAGGGCGTCTTCCTTTTAATTCTTCAAGAGCGTCGAAGCCCATCATCATGGCCAAGATCACCTTCATCGACCCAGCGGGAACCGAACGCACCGTGGAGGCACAATCCGGCTCAACTGTGATGGAGGCGGCGATCCGCAACGGCGTCCCCGGCATTGATGCCGAGTGCGGCGGCGCCTGCGCCTGCGCCACCTGCCATGTCTATGTCGACGAGGCCTGGACGGCGAAGACCGGTGAGCCCGGCCCGATGGAAGAGGACATGCTGGACTTCGCCTCCGACGTGAAGCCGACCTCGCGGCTGTCCTGCCAGATCAAGATCAGCGACGCGCTGGACGGGCTGGTCGTGCGCACCCCCGAGCATCAGGGCTGACGCTCCGCCGGATCGTCACGCGCTGTCCTCTTTCGCCTCGCGGGTGATGAGCCCGGAGGCGACGTCCTTCAGGGCCGGGGCGGGCAGGGCGACGAACGGCAAAGGCCGCGTCACCTCGATGGCGGCAAGCCCCAGCCGCGCGGTCAGCAGCCCGTTCACCACGCCCTCGCCAAGCCGCGCCGAGAGCTTGGCGGCAAGGCCGTGGCCGACCACCTGCTGGATCAGCGAATCCCCCGCCGCCATGCCGCCGGTGACGGCGAGATGGGCGATGACCTGCCGGAACAGCCGGATCATCCCCAGCGTGCCCGGCCGCCCGCCATAGAGCAGGGCAAGGCGGCGCACGAGGCCGATGGCGGTGACCAGCACGAAGATGAGATCGACCGCCGCGCGCGGCGACACCGCCGTGACCACCGACACCCGCTTGGCGGCGGAGGAGACGAGCCGCGTCGCCTCCGCGTCGAGCGGGGCCATCAGATGGCGCTCGGTGAGGCGCACGAGGTCGGCGCCGTCGATGATGGCGTCGAGATGCGAGGAGAGTTCGGTGCGGGCGCGGTACAGCCGGGGCGAGGCGCGGGTGACGGCCAGAAGCTCCTGCGCCACCCCTTCCGCGAGGCGCCGGTCGTCCTTGGCGACTGCGTCGGCGGCGCGTTCGCGCAGATCGTTCAGGGTCTTCAGCCGCATCAGCCCGAAGGCCTCCCGCGCGAGGATCGCCAGCCCGCCGAGCACCAGCGCGGCGGTGAAGGCGAGCCCGACATAGCCGAGCCAGTCGGCACGGGCGAAGAGGTCCTCGATCAGCTTGGAGACGGCGAGGCCGATGCCGAGGCTGACGAGGCCGCCAAGCCCGGACCAGAACAGCGTGGCCCAGCGCGAGGCCTTCGGGGGCGGGACCGGTAGCGGCATATCCTCCGTTGGCTCCAGCGCGGCGGGGGTGGGCGTCACCACGATGGCGCCGCGCGGGGCGGCGCGGCCTTCCTCGGCAAACACCACATCGGGATCGTCGAGGCGGAAGGCTTGCGGGCGGCGGGGGGAACGGTCGGTCATGACGTCTTCATTTCAGCCGGTCGCCGAGCAGGAATTCGAGCGCCCGGTCGAGGCGTATATGGGGCATGGGCAGCGCATCGCCATCGGCGTTGCGCGTCACCAGCGGCGGGCGGAAGCGCAGGAAGCGGAAATCCCCGCCCTGCGCATCGGCGAGGCCCTTGAAGCCGAGGGACGGATCGAACAGGGCGGACGGGTTCTCCGGCAGGTCGCCGGGGAAGACGGCGGCTTCCGCCAGCCCGTCGAAATCATCGGCGCCGTGCTGGCCGGCTTCCGGCACGCCGACAATGGCCGGCAGATGCGCGCGGCCGCGCTTCACCATGGCCTCGCGGGTGGCCCGCACGGCGGCAAGCGCCACCACGTCGATCTCCGCTCCCGCGCCTTCCGCGCGGCCCAGCGCCCGCTCGACCAGCCGGCGCAGGATCGCCTCCAGCGGATCATGGCTGGTGTGGTGCAGATGGTCGGCCTTGGTGGCGGCGAACAGCACCTTGCCGATGCGGTGGCGGAACAGCGCCGAGAACCAGGAATTCCGCCCGACGCGGAAGGCGGCGAGAATGCCGTCGAGCGCGGCCTCCAAGTCGGCTAGCGCCGCCGGGCCGGCATTGAGCGCGCTCAGCACGTCGATCAGCACGATCTGCCGGTCGAGCCGGGCGAAATGGTCGCGGAAAAAGGGGCGGACCACATTGTCCTTATAGGCCTCGAAGCGCCGGCGCATCATGGCGTGCAGCGAGCCGGGCTTCGCCTCCTGTCCGGGCGAGAGGTCGAGCGGGGCGAAGGTGAGCGCGGGCGAGCCTTCCAGATCGCCGGGCATGAGGAAGCGGCCGGGCGGCAGCAGGCTCATGGAGACCGTCTCGGCCCGGCAGGCGGCGAGATAATCGGTGAACAGCGCGGCCAGCTCGCGGGCATGCGCCTCGTCGGCCGGGGCATCCGGGTCGAGGCTTTCCAGCCGCCCGAGGAACAGGCCGGCCAGATGCCGGCGGGCCGGGGCGCGGGCGAGGCTGAGGCTGTTGGCGGCGAAGGTCGCGAAATCCTGATCGAGCAGCGGCAGGTCGAGCAGCCACTCGCCGGGATAGTCGACGATATCGAGCATGAGCGAGCGGCGCCCGCCGCGCGCCGGCGCATAGTCGATGGCGAGGCGCAGTTCGCTGATGCGGCGGGTGGAATCGGGCCAGCGCCGCTCATCGACCAGCGTGGCGAGATGACCCTCATAGTTGAAGCGCGGCACGTCGTCGTCCGGCTGCGGCTCCAGACGCGCGCTCGCGATCCGTCCCTCATGCATCGCCCGGAACACCGGCAGCCGTCCGCCACGGGCCAGCGCATGGACCAGCGCGGTGGTGAACACCGTCTTGCCCGAACGGGACAGGCCGGTGATGCCGAGGCGCAGCGTCGGGTTCGCCAGTTCCTCCGCCCGGTCCAGCAAGGTGAGGGCGGTGAGGCGGGCCTCGTCGATCAGTTCTTCATACCAGGAGGGCAATGCGGCTCCTCACTCCTTGTCCCGGGGCACGCCCAGCGCGCGCGGCGTGACGAAACGTTCCAGCTCTCCCTCGCCGGCGGCGAGGCGCGCCCAGTCGTCCGAGGGCAGGTCGATCACGGCCAGGGCGCCGGTCGGGTATTTCGGCAGCACCTTGAGGCGGTGGGCGCGCTTGAGCAGCCGCGCCGCCAGTTCCTCCATGCCGGGATTGTGCCCGACCAGCATCAGCGGCGAGCGGCCGTTCTGGGCGCGGATGATCTCCATCAGGCCATCGGCCGAGGCTTCATAGATGCCCTCCTCGAAGACGGGCGGCTCATGGGTCGGCCAGTCGCGCGTGGCAATATCCCAGGTCTCCAGCGTGCGCCGCGCCGGGGAGACCAGCGCATGGGCGGGAACAAGGTGGTTCTCGGCCATATAGGCACCGATCGCCGCCGCGCCACGTTCGCCGCGCGGGGCGAGGGGGCGGTCGCGGTCGGGCACGCCCTCGGGCCAGGCGGATTTGGCGTGGCGCAGCAGAAACAGGCGGAGCATCGCGGTCCTCGGGTGAGGGGAGTTCACGGGGTCGATACCGCCATTATAGGGGCGGAATGACGGCACGCCCTGCGTCGCCGTGCCTCGCGCACAAAGGCGAGGTATCCGGGGGCCGGTCGCGTCCCGAGCGCGGGTGAAAGACGGCGTTAAGGCTGTCGCGCACGATTTTGACGGTTACGTAACAGCAATTGGCGTCGTGACTTTTCGGCCACCACAGGCGCCCTATCCTCGTATATGTATGACAGGAGTTCTTGAGCAGGGTTTGGCCAATGCGTTCGATCGCGACGACGAGTCTTCTGGTGCTGGCGGGTTCGCTGGGCCTCTCCACGCTCGCCGCCGCGGCGGACATGACCATGTCGGCGCCGACTGTTGCTCCCGCTCCCGCCTCGATCGACCGGGAATGGACGCTGACGCTGGGCGGCTATGCCATGGTGCAGCCGGATTATCCGGGCTCGGACGATTACGAATTCGGCTTCAAGCCGATCATCAGCATCTCGCGCGCCGACAAGCTGAGCCGCTGGCGCAGCTTCAACGACAATGCGAGCATCGCGCTCTACGACACCGGCGTGATCGAGGCCGGTATCACCGGCAAGATCGACTGGAAGCGCGACACCGATGATTCGGACGATCTGCGCGGCCTGAACGATGTCGACTATGCCTATGAAGTCGGCGGTTACGCCCAGTGGTACCCGGTGGACTGGCTGCGCCTGCGCGCCGATCTGCGCTACGGCTTCGGCGGCTTTGAAGGCGCGGTGGCCGATTTCGCGGTGGACGCGATCTATTTCACCGAGTTCTGGGGCGGCATGGCGATCTCGGCCGGTCCGCGCATGACGCTGGCGAGCTCGGGCTATATCGACGCCTATTACGGCATCACGCCTGAAGAATCGGCGGCGGCGATGGCGCTCGGCAATAATCTGAGCGCCTATGAAGCCGGCGGCGGCATCTATTCGGTCGGTGTCGGCGGGCAGATCCTCAAGCGTTTCACGCCCAACATTCTCGGTTCGGTGTTCGCCGAGTACAAATATCTGCTGGACGATGCGGCCGACAGCCCGCTGGTCGTGCAGAATGGCGACCGCAACCAGTTCCAGGCGGGCGTCTCGCTCTCCTACACCTTCTTCCTCGGTTTCGAGTGACCGATTCGCGCGGTTGATCCGGCGCCAAACCAAGCAATCTGTTGATGAACGCCCCGGCGCCGCAAGCTCCGGGGCGTTTTGCTGTGATCTGTGCAAGGCTGCGGTATCCCGGCGCTGGCGTGGGGGCCAAGGTTGGCCCGGCGTTTGCCTGTGGTACCGGCGGACCCGCCTGGAATCAGCGCCCAAGGTGCTGATAAATCCAACGTTTCATGTCGTGTGCGTGACGATGAGAAATGTTGTACCGGGCGATCCGGCGGTCTATAAGCGGCGCCCGAAGGGGTGCCCCCCGAACACGAGGACGAAGGCCGATGTCGGTGGAGATCGACCAGGAATATCGCCCCCGCGAGGACGAGCCTTTCATGAATGAGCGGCAGCGGGAGTATTTCCGCCACAAGCTGCTCGCGTGGAAGGAGGACATCCTGCGCGAGGCGCGTGAGACGCTTCAGCACCTTCAGGACGAAAACCAGAATCACCCGGACATAGCCGACCGGGCCTCGTCGGAAACCGACCGAGCCATCGAGCTGCGGGCGCGTGACCGCCAGCGCAAGCTGATCGCCAAGATCGAATCGGCGATCGAGCGGATCGATGACGGCTCCTACGGCTATTGCGAGGAGACCGGCGAGCCGATCTCGCTCAAGCGCCTCGAAGCCCGGCCGATCGCCACGCTGTCGATCGAAGCTCAGGAGCGTCACGAGCGCCGCGAGCGCGTCTATCGCGATGATTGATCCGCGCGACGACTGATCCGCGCGACGACTGATCCGCATCGCCGATACCGACCCATGAAAAGGGCGACCCGTCATCCGGGTCGCCCTTTTTCGTTCTGCCGGGAGCTGCGCTGATCAGGGGCGGCGGTTGCGGCCGAGCAGGCTGGCCATCTCGATCTCGAACGGATCGTCGCCGGGCGCGGCCGGACGGTCCTGCGCGGTCGGGGCGAGCACGTCCGGCGAGGCCGCCTTCGGGGCAGCGTCACTGGTCTCGGGGGGCAGAATGTCGGTCGGGAGAACCGGGATCGGTGCGTCCGCCCGTCCCTCGGGCGAGGGCTTGGGGGTGTCGGCAGGCGAGGCGGCGGGGATGGTGACGGCGGGAGGCGTCCCGACCGGCTTGGCTGCCGCGACATTGAGCAGCTTTGGTTCGTCCTTGGGCGCCGCCGGGGCGACAGCTTCCACGGTCTTCATGTCCGGCACCGGGCGCGCGGGCGCGCTGGCGCTCACGGTGGCGGTGGCGACCGTGACCTGGGCGCTGCGCGCGGTCTCGCCATTGCCGGTCGGCCGGCGCAGCGTCTCTTCGAGCTGTTCCACCATGCCGGCGAAGAACGGGTCGAGCTTCACCGCGACGCGTGGGCCGCCTTCGGGCTTGTCCGGCGCGGCGCTGTCCAGACGCGGCTCGGTGCGTGGCTCGGGGCGCAGTGGCGCGCGCGGGCGGACAGCGGGTTCAGTCACCGGGCGCGGCGGGGTGACGGGATCGATGTCGAGCCGCGGTTCGGGCATGGCAACGGGCGCCGGCTCCTCGGCCGGAGGGGCCACCGGCGCGGCGCGGCGCGGCGCGGCCGGACGGAACAGCGCGCCGGGCTCACGCGCCGGGGCGGGCCGCTCCGCCGCGCGGGGGGCGGGCTCGCGCAGCGGCGCAGCTTCGCGCAGCGGCTCGGGCTCGCGCGCGCTCTCGGCGGCCGGCGGCTCGCGGCGCGGTTCGTCGAGGAACACCGGGCGATGGTGCGGGGCGTGCTCGTGATGGCCATGGTCGTGGTGGCCATGCTCGTGATGCGCATGCGGGGCCGGCTCGGGGGCGTGCAGGCGCACCTCGCCGGCGCGGATGCCGCTTTCCACAAGGAAGTCGCTGCCGCCGCCGAGGATCACCAGATGCTGCACCTCATCGCGCTGGATCAGCACCAGCCGGCGGGTCTGGTCGATCGGCACCTGGTCGACCACCGCCAGGCGGTGGCCGGCGGCGAGGGCATGAGAGCCCCGGCGGCGCGCGCGCCGGCTGAGAACGAGCGCGAGCAAGGCCAGCACGGCGAGGCCGCCAAAGGCCAGCCAGGGGCCGAGCGCGCTCAGTGAGGTCAGAGTTTCCGCCATGAGGTTGGCTCTCCTGCGAAGGTCGGGCGTTCCGCTTTCCGGTGGCCCGTTCGCGCTCTTTGTGTCGCGTAAGCCGGTCGCGGGCAAGGGGTGGGCAGGTGGTGGGGCAGCGAGCGGGGCAGGGGGACGAGTCGAGGAAGGCCTGCATGCCCCTGCGCGAACCGCCCGCGCGATCGCCCGGCGGGGCGGCGCGAAATCGGGCATGGGGGCGAATCGCGCTTGCTCCGCGCCAGCGGGTCAGGCACCAAGAAGGGGTAATGAATCGCTCCCGGCTGCGTCGCGCGGGAGCCTCTTGGCTTGGACATGGCGGATAGCGGACACGACGATCCCACTCTCTCCCGCCTCGAGATCGGCGGCAGCATCCGGCTGGTGCTGGTGGTCGCGCTGGCCCTTGTCGGCGCCGTCGTGTCGCTGCTTCTGCTCGGCCGGGAAAAGGCCGATCCCTGGATCATCGGGCTGCTGACCGTCCTTGCCGTCATTGGTGTGTTCGCGCTGTTCGCCTATGCGGCTGGCCTGCTGCGCTTCGGCCTGCCGGATGCGCGCGACGAACTCGCCCGGCGCGTCGTCGACAGCGCGACCGAGGGCATGAGCGTGGTCGATTCGCTCGGCCGCGTGCTCTACGCCAATCCGCGCTATTGCGAGATCATCGGCGCGCCGAGCCCGGACGAGGCCCGCCCGGTCGAGCGCCTGTTCACCAGCGATCCCGATGCGTCCGAGGCGGTCTACCGGCTCGCCCAGGGCGTGCGCGAGGGCCGTGCTTCCAGCGAGGAAGTGCGCATCGCCACGCCCGGCCAGCCGGTGCGCTGGCTGCGGCTCGGCGCCCGCCCGGCGCCGGCGGGCCAGCGCGGCGGGCGCTGCGCGGTGTGGACGGTGAGCGATCTCACCCGCGAGCGCGAGCGGCAGGAGACGGCCTTTCTCGAACTCCAGCACGCCATCGACTATCTCGACCACGCCCCCGCCGGCTTCTTCTCGGCGGCGGGCGGGGCGATCCACTACATCAACGCCACGCTGGTCGACTGGCTGGGCTATGACCTCGCCGAGTTCGGGCCGGGCGGGCTCTCCGTGGCCGATCTGGTGCCGGGGCCGGCGGCGGCGCTGCTGACCAACATCGCCCCCGTGCCGGGCGGCGTGCGCACCGAGGTGCTGGATCTCGATCTGAAGCGCAAGAACGGCCAGACCCTGCCGGTGCGCATCTGGCACCGCGTCGCCTTCGCCTCGGACGGCACGCCCGGCGCCTCGCGCACGCTGGTGGTCAACCGCTCGCGCGAGGACAATGCCGGCGACCCCGCCCGCGCCGCCGAGGTGCGCTTCGCCCGGTTCTTCCACAATTCCCCCATTGCCATCGCCACGGTGGACAGCGAGGGGCGGATCGCCCGCGCCAACGCCATGTTCGCCCGGCTGTTCGGCGGGCGCGAGGCGGCGCGCGGGCGGCGGCTGGTCGAGGTGATCGGCGAGACGTCCCGCGTCACCTTCGAGAGCGTGATCGAGGCGGCGGTGAAGGGCCATACGCCGCCCAGCCCGCTCGACATCGCCGCCGAGCGCGATGGCGGGCGCTCGGTCCGCTTCTATGTCGCGCCGGTGGAAGACGACGCGGCGGGCGGCGAGGCGGCCATCGTCTATGCCATCGACACCACCGAGCAGCGCACGCTGGAGGCGCAGTTCGCCCAGTCGCAGAAGATGCAGGCGGTCGGCCAGCTCGCCGGCGGGGTGGCGCATGATTTCAACAATGTGCTGACCGCCATCATCGGCTATTCCGACCTGCTGCTGGCCAATAGCCGGCCGACCGACCCGTCCTTCCAGGACGTGATGCAGATCAAGCAGAACGCCAACCGGGCCGCCGGGCTGGTGCGTCAGCTTCTCGCCTTCTCGCGTCGCCAGACGCTGCGCCCGCAGGTGCTGAACCTCGGCGACGTGATGAGCGACCTGTCCATGCTGCTGCGCCGCCTGCTGGGCGAGCTGGTCAAGCTGGAGGTCAAGGAAGGCCGCGACCTCTGGCCGGTCAAGGCCGACCTCAACCAGTTCGAGCAGGTGATCGTCAATCTCGCGGTCAATGCCCGCGACGCCATGCCGGAGGGCGGCACACTCACCATCCGCACCGCCAATGTGCCGGCCGAGCAGGCCGAATTCTACGCCGAGGCCGGCCTGCCGCGCGCCGACCATGTGCTGGTCGAGGTGTCCGACACCGGCACCGGCATTCCCCCGGCGATCATCGACAAGATCTTCGAGCCGTTCTTCTCCACCAAGGAAGTGGGCAAGGGCACGGGGCTCGGGCTGTCCACCGTCTATGGCATCGTCAAGCAGACCGGCGGTACGCTCCAGGTGGAGAGCGAGGTCGGCCACGGCTCGGTGTTCCGCGTGTTCCTGCCGCGCCATGTGCCGGATGTGGTGGAGATTCCCGCCCGCGTCGAAGTGGAGGCGCCGGCCAAGCCGCAGGACCTGACCGGACGCGGCACGCTGCTGCTGGTCGAGGACGAGGAGGCGGTGCGCGCCTTCGCCGCCCGCGCGCTGGTCTCCCGCGGCTATCAGGTGCTGGAGGCCGGTTCCGGCGTCGAGGCACTGGAGGTGATGGCCGAGCATGGCGGCGAGGTGGATCTCATCCTTTCCGACGTCGTCATGCCGGAGATGGACGGCCCCACCCTGCTGAAAGAACTGCGCGGCACGCATCCCGACATAAAGGTGATATTCATGTCGGGCTATGCCGAGGAAGCCTTCGCCAAGAACCTGCCGGAGGGCGCGGATTTCGGCTTCCTGCCGAAACCCTTCACACTCAAGCAGCTTATCGAGGCGGTTAAGAAAAGCATGGGGCGCAGCGACACCTAAGCTGCCGTCCGCACACGAGTTCGGAGAGACCGCATGAGCACCGCGACGGAAAACGTCTTCAAGACCCTTGCCGCCGACCATGCGGGGCGCGCGACGCAGAAGGTGGCGGCCCTGTTCGCCGAGGATGGCGAGCGGTTCGCCCGCTTCTCCGCCTCCTTCGAGGACATGCTGCTCGACTACTCCAAATGCTCGATCGCGCCGCAGACCCTGTCGCTGCTGCTCGACCTCGCCCGCGCCGCCGGCGTCGAGGAAAAGCGCGCCGCCATGTTCGCGGGCGTGCATATCAACCTCACCGAGGACCGGGCGGTGCTGCACACCGCCCTGCGCAACCGCACCGCCACGCCCTTCGTGGTCGACGGGCAGGATGTGCGCGGCGATGTCGCCACGGTGCTGGCCGATATGAGCGCCTTTGCCGAGGGCATCCGCTCCGGCGCGCTGAAGGGCGCCACCGGCAAGAAGATCACCGATGTCATCAATATCGGCATTGGCGGCTCGGACCTCGGCCCGGTGATGGCGACGCTGGCGCTGTCGCCCTATCATGACGGGCCGCGCGCGCATTACGTCTCCAATGTCGACGGCGCGCATCTGTACGACACCATCAAGCCGCTCGATCCGGCGACCACGCTGGTGATCGTCGCCTCCAAGACCTTCACCACGCAGGAGACCATGTCGAACGCCGCGAGCGCCCGGCACTGGATCGTCGAGGCGCTCGGCGAGGCGGCGGTGGGGCACCATTTCGCGGCAGTTTCCACCGCGCTCGACAAGGTGGCGGCCTTCGGCATCGCCCCCGACCGGGTGTTCGGCTTTTGGGACTGGGTCGGCGGGCGCTATTCGGTGTGGTCGGCGATCGGCCTGCCGGTGATGATCGCGGTCGGGCCGGAGGATTTCGGCCGCTTCCTCGATGGCGGCCACGCCATGGACGAGCATTTCCGCACCGCGCCGCTGGAGGCCAATCTTCCCGTCCTGCTCGGGCTGGTCGGCATCTGGCACCGCGACGTGTGCGGCTACGCCACGCGCGCGGTCATTCCCTATGACCAGCACCTCGCCCGCCTGCCGGCCTATCTCCAGCAGCTCGACATGGAGAGCAACGGCAAGCGCGTGACGCTCGACGGCACGCCCGCCGCCCATGATACCGGGCCGGTGGTGTGGGGCGAGCCGGGCACCAATGGCCAGCACGCCTTCTTCCAGCTCATCCACCAGGGCACCAGCCCGATCCCGGTCGAGTTCCTGATCGCGGCAAACGGCCATGACGAGGACGCGCTGCCGGGGCTGAAGCGCCAGCACGCCATGCTGATCGCCAATTGCCTCGCCCAGTCCGAGGCGCTGATGCGCGGGCGCACGCTGGAGGAGGCCAAGGCACAGTTGCTGGCCGCCGGCCGCGACGAGGCGAGCGCGAGCAAGATCGCCCCGCACCGGGTGTTCCCCGGCAACCGGCCCTCCGTGACCCTCGCCTATGACCGGCTCGACCCCTACACGCTCGGGCGCATCATCGCGCTCTATGAGCACCGCGTGTTCGTGGAAGGGGCGATCTGGAACATCAACAGCTTCGACCAGTGGGGCGTCGAGCTCGGCAAGGAACTCGCCAACACGCTGCTGCCGGCGGTGGAGAGCGGGCAGGCCTCGGCCGACCTGTCCGCCTCGGCGGCGGGGCTGCTGCGCCATCTGACGGGCAAGTAGTCTCAACCGTCATCCCGGACGCCGGCGCAGCCGGCGAGCCGGGATCGCTCGCCTCGCCATGCGCGATCCCGGATCGGCGGATGGCCGTCCGGGATGACGACCAAGAGTTCAGAGGGAACCCATGATCCGCACCGTCGCCACCACGCCTTTCGAGGGGCAGAAGCCCGGTACGTCCGGCCTGCGCAAGAAGGTGAAGGTCTTCCAGCAGCCGCATTATGTGGAGAATTTCGTCCAAGCGCTGTTCGACAGCCTGTCCGACTTCGAGGGCGAGACGCTGGTGATCGGCGGCGACGGCCGGTTCTACAACCGCGAGGCGATCCAGACCGTGATCCGCATGGCCGCCGCCGCCGGCTTCGGCCGGGTGCTGGTCGGCAAGGGCGGCATTCTCTCCACCCCCGCCGCCTCCTGCGTCATCCGCAAGCATGAAGCCTTTGGCGGCATCATCCTGTCCGCCAGCCACAATATGGGCGGCCCGGAGGGCGATTTCGGCATCAAGTACAATATCGGCAATGGCGGCCCAGCCCCGGAATCCGTCACCGACGCGATTTTCGAGCGGTCGAAGACCATCGCCGAATACAGCATCAGCGATGCGCCCGATGTCGATCTCGATGCGCTCGGCCTCACCCGCGTCGAGGACATGGTGGTCGATGTCATCGACCCCGTCGAAGATTATGCCGAACTGATGGGAACGCTGTTCGATTTCGACGCGATCCGCGACCTGTTCGCCACCGGCTTCACCATGCGCTTCGACGCGATGAGCGCAGTGACCGGTCCCTATGCGCGGGCGATCCTCGAGGAGACGCTGGGCGCTAAGGGCGGCACGGTGGTGCATGGCGAGCCGCTGCCCGATTTCGGCGGCCATCACCCCGACCCGAACCTCGTCCATGCCAAGGACCTGTACGACCTCCTGATGTCCGATCACGCCCCGGACCTCGGCGCGGCCTCCGATGGTGACGGCGACCGCAACATGATCATCGGTCGGGGCCTCTATCTCACTCCGTCGGATTCGCTCGCCATCATCGCCGCCAATGCGCATCTGGCGCCCGGCTACAAGGCCGGCATTGCCGGCATCGCCCGTTCCATGCCGACCAGCGGCGCCGCCGACCGCGTGGCCGCCAAGCTGGGCATCACCTGCTATGAGACGCCCACGGGGTGGAAGTTCTTCGGCAATCTGCTCGACGCCGGTCTTGCCACGGTCTGCGGCGAGGAGAGCTTCGGCACCGGCTCGAACCATGTGCGCGAGAAGGACGGTCTCTGGGCGGTGCTGATGTGGCTCAACATCCTCGCCGTGCGCCGGCAGAGTCTGGCCGACATCGTCAGCGAGCATTGGGCGGCCTATGGGCGCAACTTCTACACCCGTCACGATTATGAGGAAGTGGATGCCGCCGCCGCCGATGGCCTTGTCGGCGAACTGCGCCGGCGCCTCGACGGGTTGCCGGGCACGGTGATCAACGGCCTCACCGTCGAGAAGGCGGATGACTTCGCCTATCACGACCCGGTCGACGGCTCGGTGACGACGCGCCAGGGCGTGCGGATATTCTTCAGCGACGGCTCGCGTATTGTCTATCGGCTGTCGGGCACGGGAACGGCCGGGGCGACGCTGCGCGTCTATATCGAGCGTTTCGAGCCGGATGCCGACCGCCACGGCATCGACACGCAGGAGGTTCTGGCCGACCTGATCGAGATCGCCCGCGCGCTGCCGGACATTCCCGGCCGAACCGGCCGCGCGGCGCCGAACGTCATTACCTGAGGGCCGACACTCTCTCGATACCCATCAACGAAAACCGCGCCGCGTTGATTACGCGGCGCGGTTTTCACATTCTGCCAGAATGAAAGGCGAGGGAGAGGAGGCGGGTCAGCCGCCTTCGCCGCCATAGCGCAGCGCGCTGGTCCAGTGCATCTCCAGCCTGCGCAGCACATTATAGGCCACGCTTAACTCCATCGCCTCGGCATCGTCGCGGGGCGCCCGATCGGCGGTCTCGTGCATGGAGCGGATGGCTTCGCACAGGCTGACCGCCTTCGCCGTCAGTCTGAGACGGGCGGAGCGGCGGTCGCGCAGCGATGGCGAGCGGTGGACATAGCCGCCCTCGACCAGTTGCTTGAGATTGTAGGAGGCGTTGGAGCCGAGGTAATGGCCGCGCTCCAGCAGGTCACGCACCGACAATTCGTCGCTGCCGATGGTGAACAGCAGCATGACTTGCGAGGGACTGATGTCGTCAGTGCCGAGCCGGGTCAGCTCGATCCGCAGAAGATCGAGAAAGCGGCGATGCGCGCGCTCGATCACACGGGCGATTTCCAGATGGTTGATGACGAACTCGGACGGTCCATCCGCGGCGGGTGCTTCCGCCATTGCGGACATAAGCTGCGCCGGATTCGACGCGACCTCATCGTTCAGTTCTTTGGCCGGCCTTACTACCATAAGCGTTGCCCCTTTCTCGGTTTGCGCCCTCCCCGGAAAGGACGCCCCCGACGGATCGCGATTCCATAACGCTTTACAGGCGAACCATGACGGAATTCGCGCCTTTCGCAAAGCGGTAAGCTACGGTGGTAGAAAGAAAATCGGCGCGTGTCATCGCCCTTCGGCAAGTACAGATTGTATTTCTAGATATTGACGGTTCTCATTTACCGGGAAAATGGGCGCAAGATTGAGGCAAACCTGCGCACCACCTCGCTAGGTTTCCTGAAGATGGGATTCCAGGAACCAAAGCGCTTTGTCGAGCGAACGGGAGGCCGCGGTGAAGATATCGGCCGTGGTCGGGTCGCCGGCTTCGTCCGATTCGCCGATCGCCTTGCGCACGCTGTTGGCGACGGCGCCGTAGCGCGCGGCCATTTCCTTGAGATGATCGCTGACCTTGTAGATGTCGGTCGGATAGGGCTTGAGATGGGTCATCTCGGCCACCGTCTGGGTGGTGCCCAGAGCCGTGCCGCCAAGCTGGACGACCCGCTCGGCTATGGTGTCGTTATGCCCGTCCAGCTCGGCGCGGAACCCGTCGAGCATCTCGTGCACGGCGATGAATTGCGGGCCCTTGAGGTTCCAGTGGGCCTGCTTGGTGGCGAGGGCGAGATCGAGTCCCGCGGCCAGATTGGCATTGAGAAGGTCGATGGCGACCTTTTTGGCGTTGGAGGGCAGGTCGTTGGACGTCTTGTGGGTCGGCATGGTCGCTCCTCTGCGGCTTCCGGCATCGCCATCATGGCGCGTTCGCGCCCGTGGCGACACTGGTACGTGGATGGAGAGCAAATTGGCCAGTTAAGCCCGAGGTCAAGGGCCGGGCGCGCTCACGCCTTTCGGTTGTGCAGGATGCGGCCGATGAAGTTGAGCAGCACCTGCGCCGCCAGGATCGAGGTCACCCCGCCCGGATCATATTCGCGGGCGACCTCGACGAGATCCACGCCGATCACCGTGCCGCGCTTGGTCAGCCCGTCCAGCAGTTCCAGCACCTCGTAATAGGTGAAGCCGCCATGGCTGGGCGTGCCGGTGCCCGGCGCGATGGAGGGGTCGAAGCCGTCAATGTCGATGGTGACGTAGTAACGCTTGCCCTCGGGGATACGGGCGAGCACGGCCTCCGGGCCGAGCTTGCGGATCTGCCGCACGCTGAGAATGTCCGAGCCCATGGAGCGCGCCGCCTCATAGCCCTCGCGGGCGGTCGAGGAGACGTTGCGGATGCCGAGCTGGGTGAGTCCGGTGACATAGGGCTTCTCGGCTGCCCGGCGCAGCGGGTTGCCGTGGCCACGGCGCACGCCCTTGCGCTCATCCACGAAATCGAGATGGGCGTCGAACTGGACGATGTGGAACGGCTCCTCATCGGCGAACGCCTCGATGCAGGGAATGTTGACCGAATGGTCGCCGCCGAGCACCACGGGCAGGGCGCCCGCCTTGAGGATCTTGCGCACGCCATATTCGATATTGGCGTGGCTCTGGTCGGTGTCGGTGTGGATCATGTCGGCGTCGCCGATATCGACGATGCGAGTCTTCTCCGCCGCCAGATAGGTGACGTCGTCCTCATGGTCATAGGCGCCGGCATGGCCGAAGGAGAACAGCGTCGAGGCCTCGCGAATGGCGCGCGGGCCGGAGCGGGCGCCCGAGCGCCATTGCGTGCCGAGATCGAAGGGCGCGCCGAGAATGGCGACATCGGCGTCGATCCGGTCCCAGTCGAGCTGGAGCGGGTATTTGCCGAAGGTGCAGATGCCGACGAAGGGCAGGTCGAGCCGCCCGCTTTCATAGCCATGGGCCATCAACGCTTCCCCTTGGTCTCGACAACGCCCGCGAGCACGCAGAGCAGTTCGAACATGATCGTGGCGCCGGTGAGCGCGGTGAGGCCGGACGGGTCGAAAGGCGGGGCGACCTCGACGAGATCGGCGCCGATCATGTCGAGCCCGTCCAGCAGGCGAACCATTTCCTGCGCCTCGCGGGTGGAGAAGCCGCCGATTTCCGGCGTGCCGGTGCCCGGCGCCTGCGAGGGGTCGATGCCGTCAATGTCGAAGGTGACATAGGTAGGCCGGTCGCCGACGATGGCGCGCGCTTCCGCCATCACGTCGGCGACGCCGCGGGCGACGAATTCCTCGATGAAGATGATGCGCACGCCCATCGCGCGGGCATAGTCGTAATTGCCGGCATCCGAGATGGCGCCGCGCAGACCGATCTGCACGAAGCGTTTCGGGTCGACCAGCCCTTCCTCGATGGCGCGGCGGAACGGGGTGCCATGGGTGTAGCGGGCGCCGTTGAAGAAGCTGTCATAGGTGTCGGAATGGGCGTCGAACTGGATCAGGCCGACCGGCCCGTCGCTGGCGAGGCCGCGCAGGATCGGCAGGCTGATGAGATGGTCGCCGCCGGCGGTGAGCGGCAGCGCCCCGGCCTCGCGCACGCCCTTGTAATGCGCGGTGATGAGGTCGAGCGAGCGCATCAGGTCGAACGGGTCGGTGATGACGTCGCCGCAATCGGCCACGCGCGCCCGGTCATAGGGCGACAGGCCGGTGACGTGATGCACCCGGCGCATCAGGCTCGACTGGTTGCGCAATTCGCGCGGGCCATGGCGGGTGCCGGCGCGGTTGGTGGTGCCGAGGTCGAAGGGCAGGCCGAGAATGGCGATGTCGACCTCGGAGGGCTCGGCCACCGGCAGGCGCATGAAGGTCGGCAGACCCGCATAGCGGGGGATGCTGCCGGAATCGAGGGGCTCGAAGGCGTGGGTCATGTACGGTCTCGCTACGAGGGCGCGATGAGGCGTGGGATCGTTGGGGCGGCGGAGGTGCCGCGTGCTTCGAGACGCGGGGCGTTGCCCCGCTCCTCAGCATGACGACGTTGGGCTCCGGTCCTCGTCATCCTGAGGTGCCCGGCGCAGCCGGGCCTCGAAGGACGCAGACGGGTTTCCGTTGTCGCCCCTACAGCCCGAATTCCTTGCGGATGGCGGCGGAGATGTAGGTGACGTAATCGGCCATCAGCAGTTCTCCCTTTTCGGCGGTGGAGCCGGTAGCGACCGCCAGCACGCCCGAGGGCGGCAGGCCGAAATCGGCCGGTACGGGGAATTTGTCATAGGGCGGGAAGGTCGCGGGGCCGTCGGTCGGCACCTTGTCCATCTCCACGAGGTCCGGGCGCAGCACCAGCATGAGCGAGGTCTCCAAAAGGCTCGCATGTTCGAGGTCGATGCCGGGGAAGCCGTCCGGGAACAGCGCGTCGAGCGTGCCGCGCTGGGCGAAATCCCAATATTCCAGCCGCATCACCTGCATGTCGGTGATGCCGTCGCGGGCGAGCTCGCGCAAGCCGAGGTCAAGCCCTTCCACGGAGGGCCACAGATTCTCGTAATGGCCGTTGAGTACCACCAGCCGGCGCACGCCCTGCCGGCCGAGATTGCGGATCACATCGCGCAGCACGAGCGCGAAGGTGTGGGCATCAAGGCTCAGCGTGCCGGGAAAGGCCTCGCCGCCGCCCGAGCGCGGCATCGACTTGCAGCCATAGTTCACGGTCGGGGCGACGATGCCGCCGACCTCGCGGGCGACGCGCTCGCACACGCCGGTCGGCAGCGTCACATCCACGTTCAGCGGCAGATGCGGGCCGTGCTGCTCGGTGGAACCGAGCGGCAGGAACACCGGCGCGCCGGCGGCAATCTTCGCCGCGAATTCAGGCCAGCTCAGTTCATCGAGACGGACGCTGTCGACCATGTGTTTTCCTCTGATGCTCAGTGCATCCGTTGTCAGTGCATGCCCGCGCCGCCGTCGACACTGATGCATTGCCCGGTGATGAAGCCGGTGGCGCGGCTCGCAAGGAACAGCACCGCCTGCGCGATTTCCTCCGGCCGGCCGACACGGCCGAGCGGGTTGGTGGTCTCCAGCGCCCGCTCGGCCGGACTCATGCGGTCCAGCCCCAGCAGCGGCGTATCCACCGGGCCGGGCGCGACGGCGTTGACGAGGATGTGGGGGGCGAGTTCGCGGGCCCAGGAGCGGGTGAGCCCCAGCACCGCGCCCTTGGTGGCGCAATAGCCGGAGGCGCCGGCGCGGCCGAGATAGGCGAGTTCCGAGGCGATGTTGATGATGCGTCCGCGTACCGGGCCGTTGCCGTTGAAATGCCGCAGAGACTCGCGCGCCATGAGGATCGGCCCGCGCACATTGACCGCCGCCATGCGCTCGTAAACCGCGATGTCGAAGTTGGCGAGCGGAGTGTCCGCGAGCACACCGGCGCAGTTAACGATGACGTCCAGCCCGCCGAGATGGTCGCGCGCTGCATCCATGCCGGCGATGACGGCGGCCTCGTCCGACACATTGGTGAGGATGGTCGGCCAGTGCGAGGTCTGCTCCGGCGGGTGCAGGTCGAAGCCCACCACCTTGGCGCCGGCGGCGCTCAGCGCGTCGGCGCAGGCGCGGCCGATGCCGCTGCCCGCGCCGGTGACGATGACGCGCAAATCCTTGTGGGGGCTCACCATGGGAATTCTCCTCGGTCGACGCCGAGGCTCTGGCCGGTGATGTTGGCCGCAAGGTCGGACGCCAGGAACAGATAGGTGCCGGCAATATCCTCCGGCTCCATGAAGCCCGGCAGGATCTGCGCCGACACGATCTCGTTCAAGAGCGTTTCCGGCTCGACAGCCATGCGCGCCGCCATGGCGTGGAGCGAGCGCAGCGAGGCCTCCGTGCGCACCCAGCCCGGACACACGGCATTGACGGTGATGCCGCGCGGCCCGAGCTCCTTCGCCCAGGTCTTGGTGAGGCCGATCACCGCGTGTTTGGAGGCGACATAGGCGCCGAACAGCGCCTCGGCCGAACGCGACCAGATGGAGGCGGTGTTGATGATGCGCCCGCCATGGCCCATGCCCGGCAGCAGCGCGCGGGTGACGAGGAAGGTGCCGACGACGTTGATCTCCACCACGCGGCGGAAGATCGCCTCATTGGCCGCGCCGGCATCGTCGAGCGGGGTGACGAGTTCGAGGCCGGCATTGTTCACCAGTACGTCGAGCTTGGGGATCGCCTGCGCCACCGCCGCCACCGCCTCGCTGGAGGTGATGTCCGCCTGATGCCCGCGCGCCCCGAGCCGGCCGGCAGCCTCGTGGATCGCCGCGTCGTCGGCCAGCATGTGCAGTTCCGCGCCGGCCGCCGCGAAGGCGCGGGCGATGCCATGGCCGATGCCGCGGCTGGAGCCGGTGACGAGGACGGTGCGGCCGGCGAGCCCTTCGAGCTTCATGCGGGTAGGTCGCAGGGGAGGGAGGGGACGCGCATGGGGAACTCCGAGGCGAGAGGTGCCATGCTGGCGCAGTTTCACTTTCCGAAAAATCGGAATTAGTGGAAGGATGTATCGAGGAAACTCGATGTATCGGACATGTCCCTTCGAGCCACCACCTGCCGTCATCCCGGAGGGTCCGCAGGACCGAGCCGGGAGCGCGTGGAGGTAGGCGGGCGGAGCACGATCCCGGCTCTCGCTGCGCTCGGCCGGGATGACGGTAAGGGCACAAGCGGAGGGAACACGCCGATGCGGCGGCTGGACAATATCGACCTGCGGCTGCTGCGCGTTTTCGTCGTGCTGGCGCAGGAGGGCGGGTTTCAGGATGCGCAGATCGCGCTCAACCTCTCGCAATCGACGCTCTCCACCCATCTGGCGGCGCTGGAGCGCAAGCTCGGCGGGCAGCTCTGCGAGCGGGGGCGGACGGGGTTCCGGCTCACGTCCTTCGGCGAATCGACACTCGCCGCGGCGCTCCGGCTGTTCGAGGACATCGACGCCTTTCACGGCCGGATCGGGCGCGACCAGCGCCGCCTCGTCGGGCGGCTGCGGCTCGGCATCGTCGATGGCGTCGTCACCAACCCTCAGCTCGGGCTCCAGACGGCGCTGGCGCGCTACATGGACTACGCCTCGGAAGTCTTCGTCGATCTCGAACTAGGCACGCCGCTGGCGCTGGAGCGGGCGCTGATGGACGGGCAGCGCGACCTTGTGGTCGGACCGTTCTCGCAGAAGGTGCCGGGCATCACCTATATTCCGCTGCACCGCGAGGCGCAGGCGCTCTATTGCGGGCGCGGCCATGCGCTGTTCGACCTGCCGGGTGCCGAGATCAGCCATGCCCGGATCGAGGAGGCGCTGTTCTCCGTGCGGCGCTACCGCCACCTCGACGACCTCTACCGGGTGAACCACCCGCGCGCGAGCGCCGCCATCGTGCAGATGGAGGCGCAGGTGATGATGATCCTGTCCGGCCGCTTCATCGGCTATCTGCCGCGCCATATCGGCGAGGATTGGGTCGGGCGCGGGCAGATGCGGGTGCTGAGACCGGAGAGCTATGGCTTCGATTCCGCCCATTTCGCCGCGACCCGCCGGCTGAAGGGCGAGCAGCCGCTGATCGACGCCTTCATCCGCGAATTGCAGGCGCAGGCCAAGGCGCGGCCTGATGCGTCGCCGGAGGCGGGCACTCAGGTGATGCGGTAGATCCAGTCCGGCAGGATGTAGCGCCGGCCGACGAAGACGAAGCCGAGCGGCACGCCGCCATTCTCCACCACGGCGCTGCGCAGCGCGGTCGCGGCGGGCTTGCGGGTCTTCTCGGCCCGCACCACCAGCACATTGCCGTCAACCAGCGCGTCGATCCGGTGGCCTCGGGCGGCGGCATCGGCCGCCGTGGCGCAGAACACCACCGCCTCGAACTCGCCGCGCAGCTCGTCCATCAGCCTGTCGGCCTCGATCAGCGGGGTGCGCGGGTCGAGCAGCGGCGAGCCCTCCACCGCCGCGAGGCTCCACAGCAGCGGCGTCGGCGTCGGGTAGGCGAGAATGCCGCCCTTGAGGCGGGCGGTGGGGTCGTCGCGCAGATCCGGCGCGGAAGCGAGATCGACCAGCAGGGTGCGCAGGCCGCGCTGCGTGGTGAATTCGGCGGCCACGCCCTCGGCGAGCGTGCGCAGGGCCTCCTCCGCGTCGGAGCTGAGGAACTGCACGATGCGCAGCGGACGGTCATCGACCCGCGTGTCGAGCAGCAGGGCGGCAAGGTTGCCGGCATCGCGCTGGAGCGCCGCCGGATCGCCGGAGCGCGACTGGTTGTCATATTCGCCGAGGATCGGCACTTCGAGCGCCCGCTCGGCCTCCAGCGGCATGATGAAGGTCGAGCGCAGCGCCGAGGCCACCGCCCCGGCGGCGGCGGCGAACAGCAGCGCGCCGAGCACGCCCGCGCCGAGGAAGGGCAGGCGCATCGAGCGGTTGGTCACCGAGGCGCCGGCGTCCTGCACCAGCCGGACATTGGATTCGCGTTCGGTGGCGGCGGATTCCTCGATCTTGGCGGCGGTCGCCCGGCGCAGATATTCGCGATAGCCCTCCGACAGCGTCTCGCGGCGGCGGTTCAGCTCGACCAGTTCGGTTTCCGCCGCGCGCAGCGTGGTGAGGCGCTTTTCCGCATCGGCCTGCTGGTCAACGAGTTCCTTTTCCTGCCGGTCGAGCGCGTCCGCCTCGATGCGCAAGCTGAGGATCATGTTGTTCACATAGCCGACCGCCGGGTTGCGCACGTCGCGGCTGGTCTCGTAGAGCCGCTCATTGCGGGTGGCGATCTGCTTGCGGATGGTCTCGATCTTGCGGTTGATCTCCCGCATCATCGCGCCATTGGCCGAATATTGCAGCGACAGGCGGTCGCGCTCGATCAGCAGGCGGGTCAGCGTGTTGTTGTCGTCGTCATTGCCGAGCGCGTCGCTTTTCTGGTTGAAGTCGAACACGGTCGGCGGGAGGCCGGCGAGCTGCTTCTCGGCCTCGGCAAGCTGGCCGGCAACCGCTACCCGGCGCTCGGCCACCTGCCGGCGGCGCTGCACCACCGAATCCACCTGATTGGCGGCGAGCACCGCGTCCTGGTCGAAATCGATGATGCCGACGCGGGTCTTCAGCGCCTCGACGGCGAGGTCGGTGGCGGTGAGATCGCGCTGGAACCGCTCGACCTCGGCCTGGAGGATGCGCGCGGTGGGGTTCTCCATGATGATGCGCCGGCGCGCCATATAGGCGGCCACCAGCTTGTCGGTCGCCTCGATGGCGATGGCGCGGTCGGGATGGGTGAAGGACACCTCGACGACATTGGAGCCGTCCAGCACCTGCGCGCGCAGATTACGCCGGAACCGCTCGATCGCCCGGTCCATGGCGCTGCCGCTGCTGGCGAAGAAATCGCGCACGCCGGACAGAAGCCCCGGCGGGAACAGCGTCTCGCGTCCCATCTCGTCGATTACCGTGCGGATGACGTCGGCGCTCTCCAGGATCTGCACCTCGGACTCGACCTGCTTCAGCCCTTCGATGGAGAGCACCGCCGGCCCGCTGCCGGTCACGTTCTGGGCGTTCGTCACCTCGCGGCTGACGATCACCATGAGCAGGCTGTTGGCGGTGTACTCGGTTTTGGCGAAGGTCGCCGCCGCCACGCCCGCCGCCAGCGGCAGCAGCGCGGCAAGGAGAATGATGCGGATGTGGAAGAAGGCGGCGATCAGGAAGTCGCGCAGCGTGAAGCTCGGCGGCCGGCTGCCGGGCCACTGGCCGGCGGGCGTGCCCTCGACGCCGTCCGCATAGGTTCCCGTCATCGCCATTATGCCACTCGCGCTCGCCGGCACCGCCGGAGAAGCTGCCCTCAACCACTGTTTCCAGGCCGTAACTGTGACGGGTTAACGCTAATGTGCGGTAAATATGCCGCTGCGAAACGTCAGAACGCCTGCGGCATCAGGCGCCGAACGGCCAGGGCGGTGCCGATCGCCCCCTGCGCGATGACGAGCGCCGTCAAGATCGCCGCCCCGTTCATCCCGTAGAGCGGCACGAGCACGGCTCCGGCGGCACAGCAGACGAGGAACTGCGCGACGTTCAGCCAGCGCAGCAGGCTGCCATGGCCGGTCATCGCCAGCATGATGTCCTGGCAGGAGAGCAGGCCGTTCACCAACTGCCCCGCCGCCATGATGACAAGGGCAGTGGCGGCGATCTCGAAGCCGGGGCCGATGAGGGCGAGCAGCGGCGCGGGGGCCAGCATCATGATCGCGATCGGCGGCAGGCTGCACAGCGCCACCAGACGCCGCACCCGCCGGTTCTGCGCCCGCAGCGCCGCCCAGTCGCCGGTGCGGTGGAACGCGGCAAAGCGGGGGGCGGCGATCGAGCCGATGGCGATGATGACCACCCAGATGAGGATGGACAGCCGATTGGCGATGCTGAAGGCGCCGACTTCCGCCGCGCTGGCGAAGACCGCGAGCAGCAGCATGGGGATGGAGTTCAGCGAGACCTGCACCACCTCGACCATGCCGAGCGGCAGCGCCGTGCGCCAGAGCGCGGGCAGGGCCGCAGGGGCGTCGGCAAGGGCTCCGGCGGGTGCATCAGCGGTTGTCGGCTGGGGTGCGGGGATCGGGTCCCGCATGGCTCGCAGGATCAGCACCGCACCGATGGCGGTGGCGGCAAGGTTGCACAGGGCCAGCGCGTAGAGCATGGCGCTCAGCGAGTGGGCGCCGGCCGCCATGGCGGCGAAGGTGAAGACCGGCCAGGAGCCATTCTGCACGAATTGCCCGGCCACGCCGCGATTGAAGCCGAACAGCGCATGGCCGGCATAGAAGCACAGCGCCTGCGGCAGGATGGACAGCGCGGCGATGCGCAGCGGCGCGGCCAGATCCGGGTCGTGAAACAGATAGTGCGCGGCGGGCGCGGCGGCGGCGAGCGTCGCCAGGGTCGCCGCGATGCCGCCGATCAGCGTCCAGCCGAGCCCGGTGAGCAGGGCCTGTCGGGCGAGATCGGTCTTGCCGAGGGCGATTTCCGCCGCCATGTGGCGCACCGCGGCCTTCTCGAATCCGGCGCGGGCGAGGGTGGCGGCGAGCCCGACCCAGGTCAGGCAGATGAAATAGAGCCCCGCCTCATGCGCGCCGAGCAGCCGCGCGGCCAGCATGAACAGGCCGAGCTTGCCGACGATTTCCAGCCCGCGCACCGCCAGCGCCCCGGCATAGGGCGCATAGCCCAGCGCCAGCCGGCCAAGTCTCGCAAGACGGGAAAGCTCCATGCGACCCCTTGGAAGGCGACCGCCCGTCGCGGGAAAGCGCAGACAGGCGCGGCGCGGCGTGGCATATGCAAGGCCCCTCGGGGCCGGACCGGATTTAGCTCGCATGAACCACGCAGCCCGCCGGGCCGCAAGATGCTTGTGCGTCGCCTTCGCGGTCGCGGCCGTGCTGCCGCTCGCGGCGGGCGCGGCGCGGGCGCAAGCGGGGCTCAGCGATCTGCCGGGCGACAGCGCGGTCGATCCCTCGATCGACCCCTTCCCCTTCGATGGGCGGCTGGCGATTCGCGACTATCTGCGGCGCACCCTGCCGACGCGCTGGTGGGCGAACGAACCCTCTTTCTCGCTCGGTACCTGGTCCGCCATGGTGCATGTGCCCGATGACTGGAAGGGCAATCCGACCGCCGCGATGATCCGCTTCTGCCCGCCGCGGGGCAGCACGCTGTGGCGCCATATCGAGCGGCTCGACCTCGTGCCCTTCTATCGCGACGCCCGGCGGGCGGGCACCACCTGCCGTCCCTGAATGCGCATGGCGGAAGCCGAGTCATTCCAAGCATTTAAGGCTTCATTAACTGCGTTTCTTTAGGTTTCGACCGTCGCCTTCCGCGCTGCCGATTTCAGGGCGGGAAGGCCGCGAGCCGGAGAAGATGAATGCCCTTGGCCGATAGAGGCGACGACGCGCCCCGCTTCCGCGCCGCCGGATCGGCGGTCGGGGGGCTGCGCGCCGTGTTGCCGACGTTGATGGCCGCCCTGCTTCTTGCCGGCTGTACCACGACGAGCCGCGACACGACCGGTTCGGTCGGCCAGCCGCAAAGTCCGGGCGATGCCTTCACCACGGGACAGGAACTGCGCTTCACCGAGGTGAACCCGACGGGTTTCCGGCCCTGGAGCAGCCAGATGCCGGCCTACCGGATCGGGCCCGGCGACAAGCTCAAGATCAAATATTTCCTCACCCGCGAGATGGACGAGGAACTCACCGTCTCGCCGGACGGCACGGTCGCGCCGCGCGCGGTCGGCCAGCTCAAGGTCGAGGGGCTCACCCTCGCCGGGGCGCAGGAAGTGGTGCGGCGCGCCTCCAAGGCCGAGCTTGCCGACCAGAAGGTGGTGATCGCGCTCGAAGACCCGGTTTCGGCCAAGGTCTATATCGGCGGCATGGTCGAGCGGCCCGGTCCCTATAATCTTTCGGAGATGCGGGCCGGAACGCTACAGAGCATCCTGACCGCCGGCGGCTTCACCGAGGATGCACGCACCGTGCAGGTGGCGATCATCCGGCGCGGGCCGGACAACATGCCGATGCTGCGCCTCGTCAACGTCAAGGACATCATCCAGACCGGCTTCACGCTGGACGATGTGCAACTCGTCGCGGGCGACATCATCTATGTGCCGCGCAGCTCGGTCTCCGAGCTGAATGTCTGGATCGACCAGTTCATCAACAAGGTGGTGCCGTTCCAGCGCAGCTTCAACTATACGCTGGGGTCGCAAAGCACCGTGGTGCCCTGAGGCAGGGCACGCCGCGCAGGATGGCGTCCGTGACAAGCGTGCCCGCTATGACAGATCCCGGTCCAAGTCCCGCTGGCCCGAAACATGCGGGGCGCGCCGGCGTGCCTGAGATCGTCTTTCTCGGCGTGCCGATCGCCCGGCTCGATGCGCGCGGGGCGGCCGACCACATCGCGGCCCGCGCGCCGGGGCAGCCCTTCGCCTATGTGGTGACGCCCAATGCGGCGCAGTTCACCCGGCTCAACGAGCTTTCCGACCCGCGTTTTCACGACGCCTATGACCATGCCTGGCTGCGCCTGCTCGACGGGCAGGTGCCGCGCATGCTGGCGCGGCGGCTGTTCGGGCTGGACCTTCCCCATGCGGCCGGCAGCGATGTGACGCTCGACCTGCTTGAGCGCCAAATCCAGCCGGACGATCCGGTCACGCTGATCGGCGGCAGCGACGAGTTGCGGCGGCGGCTGATCGAGCGGTTCGGCCTTTCCACGGTTCATCTTCACGTCCCGCCCATGGGCTTCATCCGCGACGCGGCGGCGGTCGAGGCCTGTGTCGACTTCGTGCTGGCCCACCCCGCGCGTTATGTCTTTCTCGTCGCGGGCTCGCCGCAGTCGGAATATCTGGCGCGGCAGATCGACCGGCGCGGCGGGGCGGTGGGCGTCGGGCTGTGTGTCGGCAGCGCGCTCAACTTCGCCGTCGGCCTCGTGCCGCGCGCGCCGTCATGGCTGCGGCAGGCGGGGCTGGAATGGGCCTATCGGCTGATGCGCAACCCGGTCGGCCATGCGCGCCGCGTGTTCGTCGATTCGGCGCCGGTGCTGCTGACCGCGCTGAAGGCGCGGCGCGATCCGGCGCGCTACGGCATGGCACCGAATGCCACGGGGCGCGGATGAGCGGGATCGGCGGCAAGGCGCGGCGGCAGGCGGTGGTGACGCTGCCGCGCGCCTTCATGCCTGATCCGCTACCCCTCTCGGATGAGCGTTTTTCCGGGCTGGTGACCACGACGGTGCTGGTCGGCACCCTGCCGCTGTTCGCCCAGACCTTCCATTACCTGCACGAACTCACCGTGCCCTATCTGCTCTCCAAGGCGTGGCCGCTCGCCTGCCTGCCGCTGGCGCTGTACGCCGTGGTCTGGCTCGAATTGCCGGCCAAGCGGTTTTATCTCGTCTTCCTCGCCTATGCGTTGGGCGTCACGCCGTTCGTCTCCATGGTGCAGCTCGGCAACGGGCTGATCGACGCGCTGATCACCACGGTGAAGGTGTGGCCCGTCACCTATTATTTCGCGCTCTCGGCCCTGCTGGTCTGGCTCGCGCCGAGCTATGGGCGGGTGCGCGCCGTTCTGCTGGGGCTCGGCGCCACGACCTTCGCGCTGATGGTGGTGCTGTGGGTGGCGGCGCCAGTGAGCTGGTATGTGAACGACCCGATGCTCGGCAAGCTGTTCATGATCGAGGTCGAGCGCGGCTATCGCATCTACATGCCGATGTTCTTCGGCGCGCTGCTGCTGTTCTATCTGACGCGGCGCTTCGTGCAGGAGCCGAAGCTGCTGCCGCCGCTGCTCATCCTCGCCGGCTTCGTCGCCATGCTGATGATCTACAAGCAGCGCACGGCGATCGGCGGCATGCTGCTGATCTGCCTCTATGGCGCCGTGACCTCGCTCGCCCCGCGCCGGCGGCTGCTGATCGTTGGCCTCTTTCTCGCCGTGGTGCCGCTCGGTGTCGGCGCCATGATGGTGCAGAACGCGGATAATCTCCTGCAATCGCTCGGCGGCTCGCTCACCGTTCGGCAGACCTCGCTGGCGCTGGCGGCGAATTTTCTCGGTGACGATCCCTGGCGCTGGCTGTTCGGCGTGGGGGCGACCACGCGCTTCGGCGCCATCACGCTGGCCGACATTTTCGGCAATGACCAGTTCTACATCGCCGATCTCGGCTGGTTCGGCGTGGTGTTTGAGTATGGTCTGATCGGCGCGCTGCTGCTGGCCGGTCTGTATGGTTGGGGCGTGATCGTCGTGCTCAAGGCCGCGCGCGGCTCGGACGATGCGCTGGTGCTCGCGCTGTCGGACTACATCCTGTACATGCTCGTCACCTCGGCGGTGTATTCGCTTGTCTTCACGCCCGGCGAACTCGGCGTGGTGATGGCGCTCGCCATCTATCTCAGCCGCGTGCGCGGGCGCCCACCCTCGACCGTCCCGCTTGCCCACCACATCAGCTTCGGCGCCCGGCGCCGCCCGAATGGAGACTAGGATGCTGCGCCGTCTTGCCAAGCTCATGCGCATGCCCGGTTTCCGCGAGGCGCCGCTGACGGTCGGCGCGCGCGGGCTGCGCTGGCTCGCGGCGGTCGGCCTTGGCCGCAGCCCGGTGTTCGAACTGGTGCCGGGCGCCAGGCTGCGCGTGCCGCCGGACCTGCGCTTCACCTCGGTTTCCGCCTTCCTGCTGCGCGACGCGGTCGAGCCGGAACTGCATTACCTGCAGAAATTCGTCCGGCCCGGCGATGTGTTCGTCGACGTCGGCGCCAATATCGGCTTGTTCACGCTGAAGGCGGCGCCCCATGCGGCCCGCGTCGTCGCGGTCGAGCCGGGCGAGGCGGCGGGCTCGCAACTCGCTTCCAACATTGCGCTCAACGGCTTCGGCCATGTCACTGTGGTGCGCAAGGCGCTGTCGGACGCGCCCGGCAAGGCGGCGCTGTTCCACAACCCGCTCGGCGACGATCCGCAGGCCTTCTCGCTGCTGAGCGACGGCTCGGATGCCGGCAGCGAGCTGGTGGAACTGACCACACTCGATCTTCTGGTCGCCGAGCAGAAGCTTGCGCGCGTCGACTGCATCAAGATCGACGTGGAAGGCGCCGAAGGGCAGGTGCTGGCCGGCGCCACGCAGACGCTGGAGCGCGACCGGCCGACCGTCATCTTCGAGATGAACTGCCCGACGCTGGACAAGGCGGGCGGCGATGCCGCGGCCGGCTGGAACCGTCTCGCGGCGCTCAACTACCGCTTCTTCCATCTCGACGAGAATGGCGGGCTCACCCCGCTCGCCACGCGGCCGGACGAATTCTGCAATGTGGTGGCCCGCCACAAGGACGCGCCGGCGCTGGCGTGAGGCGTCTTACGGCGCCGGCGTACCGCAACCGGCGAGATCCAGCGTGATGCAGATGGCGCTGGCCAGCGCGCGAGCGTCGGGATTGTCCGGGCCGGGTGGGCCGGGCGGCGTGAGGTTCAGCGCATAGAGCATGGCGCCCGCCAGCGGGTCCGGTTTGAGCGCGGTCAGCAGCGTGGCGGTGCCGGCCAGCGTGACGCGCGGCCCGTCCGTCGGTGGCAGCACGGCGATCCCCAGAGCGAGCGGACCCTTCCAGACCTGGCGATAGGCGCGCAACGCCTCCAGCGGGCGATAGGCGGGGCCGGCATCGTAGCTCATGATCGAGACGAGGTCGATCATCGCCGCCTCGGGCGCGCGCAGCAGGGCCAGCATGGAGCCGCGCCACGGGCTCACTGGCGGAGCATTGGCGAAAGCGCCCTCGCCATAGGCGCCTACGCTCCAGCCGGCGACACTGACCACAAGCGGACGCGGCAACGCCTCCCGCAGGCGCCGCACATGGCTGATCCAGTCCGCATCGCTGGCGCAGCGTACCCGGCCGGCGAGGGTGAGGCAGGCGGGCTGTGCCGGTTCGAAGTCGATATCGACGCCATCGGCGCCCAGGTCGCGCACCAGCCGGGCGAGGGCGGCGGGATCGAGCCTGTCCCACCCGCCATAGCTCGCCCCGCCAACCGCGAGCAGCACGCGGATTTGCCGATGGCGGGCCTTCAGCGCCGCGATGGCCTGTTTCAGAACCGTTCCGGCAAAACGATACTGCAGCCCCGTCCCCTCAAGAGCGAGGTCGCCAGCATAGGCAAGGTCCGGCTTCACGAAGGCGAGGGCGACATGGGTGATGGAGCCGGGCAGGCGGGCGAGGGTGGTCGCCTCGCCCGAGCTGGCGGGCGGCTCGTACCAGCTGGCGTGATAGGCGAGGAACGGGCGCGCCGGCTCGGTCCGCGCCGGTGCCGGTGCCGGCATCATCAGGAGAAGGACGAGCGTCAAAAGGCCGAGGTGTCGGCGAGGCCCTTGGTGACGGTCAGCAGCAGGATGCGGATGTCGAACCATATCGACCAGTGCTCGATGTAATAGAGGTCGAGCTCGACCCCCCGCTCGGCCTTCTCGACCGTGTAGATGCCGCCGCGCATGCCGTTGATCTGCGCCCAGCCGGTGACGCCGGGCTTCATGCGGTAGCGGGCGACATAATCGCTGATGGCTTCATAGCGCACATCTTCGGTGATGCGCATGTTCGGCACATGGGGGCGCGGGCCGACCACCGACATGTCGCCCTTCAGCACGTTCAGGAGCTGGGGAATCTCGTCAATGGAGAAGCTGCGCAGGAGCGCCCCGACGCGGGTGATGCGCGGATCCTGCTTCACCGCGCCGATGGAGCCGTCATCGGTCGGGTCCACATGCATGGTGCGCAGCTTGTAGACCATGAAGGGGCGGTTGTTCAGCCCGATACGGGCCTGCCGGAACAGGACCGGGCCGGGAGAATCGAGCTTGATGGCAATGGCCGCGAGCAGCAGCACCGGCGAGGTCAGCACCAGCCCGACAGCGGCGACCGTGTAATCCTCCACCGCCTTCAGCAGGCCCAGCGACCCTTTCAAAGGGCGCTGCTGCACCTGCAGGGCGCGGTGATCGGCGATGCTGGTGAGTCCGGCATAGCCGGGCTTGAAGGTGCCGGGCTCCAGTTCCAGCATCACATCGACGGCGAAGCGGTTGAGCTGCTGCGTGACGGAGCCGATCGCCGCGACATCGTTCCAGGATTTGGTGACGATCACCATGTCCACCGTGTCGCGCCGGGCATAGTCGAACAGCTCGGCGAGGCCGCCGCGCATCGGCGGAACGCCCTCGCCCGCCAGTTCCGCGGGCGTCGCCGCGCGGCCCTCGTCGCGGAAGACGCCGATGAAGTCGAGCAGCCGGTCGCCCTGCTGCTCCTCGTAATAGTTGCGCACCAGCGCATAGGCCCGGTCGAGATCGCCGATCACCAGCACCTCGCGCCGCAGCAGGCCGCGCCGGTTGATCGAGCGGATCAGCCAGCCGACCAGCAGCAGGCGGCCGACGAGTAGCGCGAGCGCGGCGATGGACGCCCAGTGGCCGAGGGCGGTGAGGTCCTCGGCCTCGGCCGGAACCAGCGCGTAATAGACCAGCAGCACCGCCAGCGCGGCGGGAATACCACCGATGAGCACATGGACGATCTGCCGGCGCAGGCGCTTGTAGTGCTCCACGCGGTAGGCCTGGCCGAGGGTGAGGGTGCCCGCATAGACCGCGGCGGCGATGACGCCGAGAACGGCGGTCTGGCTCCAGTTCAGCTCATGCCAGATCAGGTAGTTCGCCAGCGTGGCGAGCAGAATCATCGCCAGATCGCACAGGATCACCAGACGGTTGACCAGCCCGTGGGTCCAGCGCGTCATGACGGCAGCGCCCCACAGATGGCACCGTGCGCACGGCCTTCCGACACGGCGGCACAGCGGGGGGGGATGGTGTTGAAGCCTTGACGAGTGAGCATGGGACCCGATGAGCTTCAGCCGCTCGCAAGCGTGGTGCAGATTATTCCATGAGTGTCGCGCGGAGGTTTAACACTGGCTTTGTTGCGAATCTATTTCTGGATGCTTCCCGTCACGGACGCGCTTAACGAGTAGTCAAAGATAGGCGCGCGCGTCCATGTACCAGTCGACAAAGGCGCGCACGCCGACCGACAGGGGCGTGGAGGGGCTGTAGCCCGTAAGGCCCTTCAGCAGCGCGGGACTAGCGAAGGTGCGGGGGACATCGCCCTTCTGCATCGGCAGCATCTTGCGTCGGGCCGGCCGGCCGATGATCTGCTCGATGGTCTCGACAAAGTCGAGCAGCCCCACGGGGTTGCCACCGCCAATATTGACCACGCGGAACGGACCCTGATGGGAGAGCGTGTCGATTCCGGCGGGGTCGGTAATGCGGTTGTCCTCGTTCGGCGGCACGGCCGACAAGCGCAGGATGGCCTCCACCAGATCGTCGATATAGGTGAAATCGCGGCTCATCTTGCCTTCGCCATAGATCTCGATCTCCTGATCTTCCAGCATCGCCGAGACGAACTTGAACAGCGCCATGTCCGGCCGGCCCCACGGACCATAGACCGTGAAGAATCGGAAGGCGGTGGTCGGCACCTTGTAGAGATGGGCATAGGAATGGCCCATCATTTCCATGCCCTTCTTGGTGGCAGCATAGAAGGTCAGCGGCTCGTCGGCCCGATCCGTCTCGTGGAAGGGAACGGTGGGGTTGGCGCCATAGATCGAGGAGGTCGAGGCGAGCAGCAGGTGCTTCACCTCGAGTTCCTTGGCCAGTTCGAGCACGTTCCAGGAGCCGACGAGGTTCGAGTCGAGATAGGCCTGCGGGTTCTCCAGGCTGTAGCGCACGCCGGCCTGCGCGGCGAGGTGGACGATGACATCGGGCCGCGCGGCGCGGGCGGTCTCGCTCAACAGCGAGCGGTCTTCCAGCCGGCCGATCACCGGCCGGAAAGCGTCGAACTGGCCGAGCGCGGCGTGGCGGGCTTCCTTGAGCTTCAGATTGTAATAGGCGGTCATCCCGTCATAGCCGACGACCTCATGCCCGTCCTCCAGCAGCCGGCGCGCGAGGTGGAAGCCGATGAAGCCGGCCGTGCCGGTGATGAGATAGCGCATGTGCCCCCGCAGGTTGTTCCCGGATCGCCTCCGCGATCCGGGGCGCATGTTTAGATGCGCCGCAGCAGAGTCAAGGGCGGTAGCGGAGGATAGGCTAAATGCCCCGTCGGACGCGATCGCTCAGGTTGCGCCGCTCGCGGATGATGGAGTCGAGTGCGACCTGCTGGGCCGGCGTGCGCGGCAGCTGGTCGAGCTGGTCGAGCTGATTGAGCGCGACAAGGCGCAGAAGGTCGTCACGCACCTCGCCATTATCCTCGCGCGGCAGGGCGGCGACGATCTGGATGTGCTCGGGCGCCAGCAGGTCCGGCAGATCAGCGGCGAGCCGGGCGCGCAGCGCCTCCTCGCTGACATCATCGGCTTCGACGAAAGCGTAGAGGCCGAAGCTGTGCCCGGCGGTGGGAAAGTCCGCGATCTGAACGCTTCGCACGCCGGGATGGGCGGCAAGCGCGGCGGCAAGGCGCGGTCCCTGCTCCATGGCGCGCGGGCCACGGCCTTCCGTGTCGTGGTAATTCAGCAGGCGGCGGGTGACGAAGTTGTAGACCTTCTTGCCGGTGCTCATCCAGATGCGGTTGAACAGGCTCTTGCGGGCGAGGATGCGCTTTTCCATTGAGGTCAGCGCCTCCGGGCAGAAGCTGCGCTTCTGCTTCAGGAGATGGCGGATATCCTCATAGGCGGCGATGCGGAAGACCTTGCTGCGCCGCTCAAAACAAAAGGCGAGCTGGAAGTCCATCAGCACCGCGCGCCCGTCGGCGGCGTAGAGCCAGTTTTGCGGCTTGGCGAGGTCGTTATGGGCGATGCGGCGACGATGCACCTCGCGCAGCCCCTGCCGGGCCGAGCGGAAATAGGCGACGTCGCCCATGGGTCGGGCGATCTGCAGCGGAATACCATCGACGAAGCCGCGCACCAGATAGCCTTCTTCCAGCGCATAGACCGGCACCGTATGGCCGCTGCCCTCGGCCCGGCGCAGGGCACGGGCCTCGCGGCGGGCGAAGTGGCGGGCGAGCGGCTTTACCCACCATTTCACGTCGTCATAGCGCCGGCGCACGGCGGGCAGGGCTTGGCCGGCGTCATCGCGCCAGGTGCCCCGCTCGATGGTGCTGAAGATGTCGCGCTTGAGCACAGTTTCGCACTCGAAGACGCCGGTCGGGGAAGAGGAGTGAGCGGTCACGCGGCGGCCTCAGAGGCAAGGTCGGCATGGGCACGGGCGAAGGCATCCATCTCGCTCAGCGCGCGCGCGGCCATCAACTGTTTCTTGGCGACCGTTTTCTGGTTGCCGCGCAGGCGGTTACCCTCGGCATCGCGGGTCGGGTTGGCGTGCAGCGGCGGGAACAGGCCGAAATTGATGTTCATCGGCTGGAAGGAGCGCGGGCCGGCTTCCACGGTCTCGATGTGACCGCCGGTGATGTGGTTCAGCAGCGCGCCATGGGCCGTGGTGGCCGGCGGAGGTTCCATGACACCGCCGAGGCGCTCGGCACTGGCGAACAGGCCGGCCATCAGCCCCATGGCGGAGCTTTCCACATAGCCTTCGCAGCCGGTGATCTGGCCGGCGAAGCGGAGGCGGGGGGCGGCTTTGAGGCGGAGTGTGGGATCGAGCAGCTTGGGCGAATTGAGGTAGGTGTTGCGGTGCAAGCCGCCGAGGCGGGCGAATTCGGCCTTTTCCAGACCGGGAATCATGCGGAAGATCCGCACCTGCTCGGCATGGCGCGTCTTGGTCTGGAAGCCGACCATATTATAGAGCGTTCCCAAGGCGTTATCCTGCCGGAGCTGGACCACGGCATAGGGTTTGACGGTCGGGTTGTGGGCGTTGGTGAGACCCATCGGCTTCATCGGGCCGTGGCGCAGCGTCTCCGGGCCGCGCACGGCCATCACCTCGATCGGCAAACAGCCGTCGAAATAGGGCGTCGCGGCTTCGAAATCGCGGAACGGGACGGTGTCGGAAGCGACCAGCGCGGCGACGAACGCCTCGTACTGCGCCTTGTCCATCGGGCAGTTGATATAGTCCGCGCCGGTGCCGCCGGGACCCACCTTGTCATAGCGCGACTGGAACCAGCACACGTCCATGTCTATGGAATCAAAGTGAATTATCGGCGCGATGGCGTCGAAGAAAGCGAGCGCGCTCTCCTCGGTGCGGGCGCGGATGGCCTCGGCCAGAGCCGGGGAGGTGAGGGGGCCGGTGGCGATGATGACGCTGTCCCAGTCCTCCGGCGGCAAGCCGTCCACCTCGCCGCGCTCCACCGTGATCAGCGGATGGGTGGTGATGGCGGCGGTGACGGCAGCGGCGAAGCCCTCGCGATCCACCGCCAGCGCGCCGCCGGCCGGGATCTGGTGCGCGTCGGCGCAGGCCATGATGAGCGAGCCGAGGCGGCGCATCTCGGCGTGCAGGACACCAACGGCATTATTGGAAGAATCGTCTGATCTGAAGGAGTTGGAGCAGACCAGCTCGGCCAGGTCCTCGCTCTTGTGGGCCTCCGTGCCGCGCACGGGGCGCATCTCGTGCATCACCACGGGCACGCCGCGCCGGGCGATCTGCCAGGCGGCTTCGCAGCCGGCGAGGCCGCCGCCGATGATGTGGACCGGACCCTTGTGCGAACTCATCATGATCCCGTTGGACTGCTCTGCCGGATGCCTTCAGACGCGCGCCTTAGCACGGAACCGGGCCAAAAAAGAAACGGCCCCGGAAAATTCCGGGGCCGTTTCCTGGTTCGATGAGGTGGACGATCAGTCCAATGAGACCAGCTCATCGGGTCGTCCGACCAATCAGGCCGCGGCAGCGGCCTGACGGGCGACGCGGGTGATCTCGCCACGGGTGACGTTGATGTCAGCCAGCGTGCGGTCGTCGAGCTGCGACAGCTCGAGAAGGGTGCGGCGGTACGCCTGCCAGCGGCGGATCTGCTTGGCAACAAGGCCCCAGAGCAGCATGTGAAGTCTCCATCAGCTTCGGACACGGATCGCGGCCGCCCCTCACCGGGGGTAGCTGCACGTCCGTTAATCAGTTCGCTGCCTATATATTCGACACTCTGCTCATTCGGTAGGAAGTATACCGCATCCCAGCCCTGCGCCGCCCGCATGCCAAACTCATAAATCGTTCATCTTCCGCAAGGCTGGCGACAGCCCGGTGTGAATCAGGCGCCCGCCAGCGCCTGTTCCAGATCGGCGATGATGTCGGCCGCATCCTCGATGCCGATGGAGACGCGGATCACCTCCGGCCCCGCCCCGGCCGCGCTTTTCTGCTCGTCGGCAAGCTGGCGGTGGGTGGTGGAGGCCGGGTGGATGATCAGCGAGCGGGTGTCGCCAATATTGGCGAGGTGGGAGAACAGCTTCACGCCCGAGACCACGGCGACGCCGGCCTCATAGCCGCCCTTGAGCCCGAAGGTGAACACCGCGCCGCCGCCCTTGGGCGCGTAATGCCGGGCGAGGTTGTAATAGCGGTCGCCCGGCAGGCCCGGATAGCTCACCCATTCCACCTTGGGGTGGTCGGCCAGGAAGGTGGCGACGGCCAGCGCGTTGTCGCAATGGCGCTGCATGCGCAGCGGCAGCGTCTCGATGCCGGTAAGCAGCAGGAAGGCGTTGAAGGGCGAGAGTGCCGGGCCGAGATCGCGCAGGCCGAGCACGCGCGCGGCAATGGCGAAGGCGAAATTGCCGAAGGCCTCGCCGATCACCACGCCCTCATATTCCGGGCGCGGCTGCGACAGGAAGGGATAGCGCCCCTCGCGCAGCCAGTTGAACGAACCGCCATCGACCAGCAGGCCGCCGATCGAGTTGCCATGGCCGCCGAGGAACTTGGTGGCGGAATGGATGATGATGTCGGCGCCATGCTCGAAGGGGCGGATCAGATAGGGCGTCGCCAGCGTGTTGTCGACGATGAGCGGCACGCCGGCGCGCTTGGCGATCTTCGCGATGGCGGCAATGTCGGTGACGATGCCGCCGGGATTGGCGATGGATTCGATGAAGATCGCCTTGGTCTTGGGCGAAATGGCCCGCTCGAAGGAGGCGATGTCGTCGGAATCGGCCCACACCACGTTCCAGCCGAAGCTCTTGAAGGCGTGGTTGAACTGGTTGATCGAGCCGCCATAGAGCTTGCGCGCGGCGATGAATTCGTCGCCCGGCTGAAGCAGGGTCTGGAAGGCGAGAAGCTGTGCGGCATGGCCCGAGGCCACCGCCAGCGCCGCCGTGCCGCCTTCGAGCGCGGCGACGCGCTCCTCCAGCACCGCATTGGTCGGGTTGCCGATGCGCGTATAGATATTGCCGAACGCTTTCAGCCCGAACAGCGAGGCGGCGTGGTCGACATCGTCGAACACGAAGGAGGTGGTCTGGTAGATCGGCGTGGCGCGCGCCTTGGTCGTCGGGTCCGGCTGGGCGCCGGCATGAACGGCGAGGGTGGCAAAGCCGGGGGAAGTCGGGCTATCGGTCATCTGGCGTCCTCCTTGGCCGTCCGCGGGCGAGACGCGGCCGGTATGGTCATCCGTCAGGGCATCCTTGCCGGTTCGGTAAAAAACGCAAGGTGTCTGGAAAAATATTTAAATTACATTTAATGGAGGTTGTATAGCCGGCGCCCGCCGCGGGTCAGCCTGGCGCCAGCCGGGTGCGCGAAGTCCGGTGCGGGGCGGCAGCGGCGGCCCGGCCTGGGTAGCGGCGCCTTGATGGCGTTGGCGGACGCCTCGGCGCTGCGGTTTGCGGTGCTCGCCGCCGCCGTCTGCCGCCCCACCAATTTCACCATGATTCAGCTTCGCGGCGGCACGCGCAGGCGCGGAATCTCGATCGCCGGGCAGCGATCCATGATGATCGCGAGGCCGGCCTGTTCCGCCGTGGCGGCGGCCGTGTCGTCGTGCACGTCGAGCTGGGTCCAGATCAGCGCCGGCCGGGGCGACAGGGCGAGTGTCTCCTCGACCACGCCGGCCAGATATTCCGGCGCCCGGAATACATCGACCATGTCGATCGGCTCCGGCACATCGGCGAGCCGCGCATAGGTCGGCAGGCCGGCAATGTCGCGCCCGGCCTGGCCGGGATTGATGGCGAACACCCGGTAGCCATGCCGGGCGAGAAACTGGGCGACGCGATGGCTGGGGCGGGCCGGATTGGGGCTCGCCCCGACCACGGCGATGCTGCGCACGCGGGTGAGCCAGCCGGCCAGCATGGCGTCGTCATAATGATCGTGGTTCATCTCACCCTTCCCTGTCGCGGTGTTTTCTTCGAGATAGGCGCCGCAGGGCGCGAAATCCATGGCGCGGAATCCATTCTCGACCCTCGCGGGTGGGGGATTGGCGGCCTTCAGCGGGCGGAATGAGCGATTTTAGGACCTTAGCGGCAGGTAATAATATACCGATATCGTAACGTATTGATTTTGAAGAGGTTTTTGGCGTGTTCGTGGATTGACGTTGCGCGCGGGCTGCGCTAGAAGCCGCGCCACGAGAGAAGTGCCGCCGCCTAAGGTGGGCACCCCTTGAATATTGGACATTCCCATGAAGACGTTTTCGGCAAAACCGGCCGACGTAGACAAGAAGTGGGTCGTGATCGACGCGTCCGGCCTCGTCGTCGGTCGTCTCGCCACGATCATCGCGACCCGCCTCAAGGGCAAGCACAAGCCGACCTACACCCCCCACGTTGATTGCGGCGACAACATCGTCGTCATCAACGCCGAGAAGGTGGTTCTGTCCGGCAACAAGCGCGCCGCCAAGGTCTATTACCACCACACCGGCTTCCCGGGCGGCATCAAGGAGCGGACTGCGAAGTTCATCCTTGAAGGGCGCTTCCCCGAGCGCGTGGTCGAGAAGGCGGTCGAGCGCATGCTGGCGCGCGGCCCCCTCGGCCGCAAGCTGATGGGCAATCTGCGCGTCTACAAGGGCGCCAGCCACCCGCATGAGGCCCAGCAGCCGGTCGCGCTCGACGTCGCCGCGCTCAACCGTAAGAATGTGGGGAACTGATCATGGCTGAGCTCATCCAGTCGCTCGACGGGCTCGAGGCCCTGAAGCCGCAGGTCGTCGAAGCTCCCAAGCATGTCCAGAAGCTGGACCGCCAGGGCCGCTCCTACGCCACCGGCAAGCGCAAGAACGCGGTCGCCCGCGTGTGGATCCGCCCCGGCACGGGCAAGATCCTGGTCAACGAGCGCGATATCGAGACCTATTTCGCTCGCCCGGTGCTGCGCCTGATCATCCAGCAGCCCTTCTCCTGCGCGACCCGTACCGGCCAGTATGACGTGGTTGCCACCGTCTCCGGCGGCGGCCTCTCCGGCCAGGCCGGCGCGCTGCGCCACGGCATCTCGCGCGCGCTCACCTATTATGAGCCCGAGCTGCGTGGCCCGCTCAAGAAGGGTGGCTTCCTGACCCGCGATTCGCGCGTCGTCGAGCGTAAGAAGTACGGCAAGGCCAAGGCCCGCCGCAGCTTCCAGTTCTCGAAGCGCTGATCGGCTCCCGCGAGGGCGGGTTCTCCTGCGCGGGAGCCCGTTTTTCCGTGGACATATCGACAAAGGGCAGGCCGCAGGGCCTGCCCTTTTGTTTTGGGCCGCTTGGTCATTGGAACAGGTATCCCGGCCGGGTATTTCCGGGCAGAGTACCGGCGAGCGCGCGAGGTGTTTCGGGGCGGAAACCTTGCGGCCGGGCGCGAGGCTTGGGGGCCGGCATACAGACCGGTTTATGGATGGGGTTCGATCCCTGGACATTATGGGTGATCGTCGGCCTCGTCGGTCTGTTCTCCGCCGGCGCGACGCTTTTGGCCTGGTTGCTGGGCGGGCGTGAGCGGTACCTCGGCGAATGGGGGGTGAGCAGCCTGTTCCTGGCGCTCGGCGTCGACGGGCTGATCCTGCGCAACACCGCCCCGGCCCTCGTCTCCGTCCTGCTGGCCAATGCCGCGCTGCTGTTCGGCTTCGGTCTGCAATGGGCGGCGCTGCGCAGCTTCGCCGGCAAGGTCTGGCGCGGCTGGTGGCTGGCCGGCCTGCCGGTGCTGTGGTGCGGGCTCTGCCTGCTGCCCGCCTTCAGCGATTCCGCGGCTTCCCGCATCGCCCTGTTCGCCGTGTTCGCCGGCGTGCTGAACGTCGCGGCGATGCGCGAGATCTGGCGCGCCGAGATTCCCGTGCCGGGCCTGCGCTGGGGCCTTCTGGGCGTCTGTGGCGCCCTGCTGGTGCTCAATCTCGGCCGGCTGCCCCTGCTGATGCTGATGGCGCCGCAGGGGCGCGACATATCCATCATGTCCGCCGAGGCCGCGCTGTTCGGGCTGATCAGCATGGGGCTGATCGTGCTGGCCAGCTTCATGATGGTGTTTCTGGTGGGCGAGCCGGCTATGCGGGCGCTGCGCCAGGAGATGTGGCGGGACGAACTGACCGGCCTCGCCAACCGGCGCGGCTTCATCGAGGCGGCGCAGAAATGCTGCGCCCGTGGCGGCGCGCTGGCGCTGCTGATGATGGACCTTGATCACCTCAAGCAGATCAACGACCGCTACGGCCATGCCGCCGGCGACCGGGTGCTGGCGCTGTTCGGCGAGATCCTGCGCCGCAACAGCTTTGCCGGTGCTCTGGCGGGCCGGCTCGGCGGCGAGGAATTCGCCGTGCTGCTGCCGGGTGTCGATCGGGAGGGCGCGCAGGCCGCCGCCGAGCGGCTGCGGCAGGCCTTCCGCGAGGCCAGCACCCACATCGCCCATGGCGCGGGCGTGCCGTCTTTCCTGGCCACGGTGAGCGTCGGCATTGCCACAGGCGCGGCGGCGCCGGCCTGCGACGAGGAGGAGGCGCAGCGCCGGCTGGAGCGGCTCTGCGCGCAGGCGGATGCCGCGCTCTACCGCGCCAAGCAGCAGGGCCGCGACCGCGTGGAAATGCGCGAAGCCATCATCTGAGCGGGGGCGTCCGCCAATAGTACGTGGAAGGCCTGCTTCCGTGGCAGGCGGAAATGTCTATGATACCGTTCCGGAAACCCGAAGCGTTGTGGTGACCATGCTGGATCCGTGGACGCTGTGGGCCGTGCTCACCGTCGTCGTCGCGCTGCTCGCCGCGGGAATGCTGTTCGTCTGGTGGCTCACCCCCAGTGAGCCGTCGCTGGCGCACTGGGTGATCAGCCTCCTGCTGTTCATCGTCGGCGTTCTCGGCGGAATCTTTCGCGCGGAACTGCCCTATGTGGTTGGCGTGGGCTTGGCCAATGCCTGCTTCATCGCGGCCTATGCGCAGCTCTGGAGCGGGCTGCGCCGATTCGACGGGCGCCCCGTTCCGCTGCTGCTCGACTGGATCGCGCCCGCGGCCTGGGTCGTGCTGATTCTGGTGCCGCCCTTCAGCGAGACGCCGGAGGCACGCGTGGCGTTGATCTCGGTGATGATCGCCGGGATGACGCTGCTGGCGCTGGAACAGCTCTGGCGCGGCGGGCTGCGGGCCTCGAAGGCGCGCATGGCGCTGTTCGTCGCGCTCGCCGTCGCGATGGTGATGAACCTGCTGCGCATTCCCTATCTGCATGCCCAGATCCGCGACGACCGCGTCGAGCTGTTCAACAGCCCGGAGATGGCGTGGTTCGGCCTGCTCGGCATCGCACTGGGCATCCTCACCTGTTTCTCGGTCGTGCTGATGGTGCGCGAACGCGCCGAACAGCAGTACCGGCAGGCGGCCGAGAGGGATGAACTGACGGGCCTGCTCAACCGGCGCGGTTTCATGCAGCAGGCGGTCGGGGCGGCGGCGGCCGGCGGGCCGCTGGCGGTGATGTTTCTCGATCTCGACCATTTCAAGCAGATCAATGACCGCTTCGGCCATGCCGCCGGCGACAGCGTGCTGGTGCTGTTCGCCCGCGTGCTGCGCGACAATGTGCGCGCCGGCGACGTGATCGGCCGGGTCGGCGGCGAGGAATTCGTCGTGCTGCTGCCCGGTGCCGACGATGCGACGGCCCGTCTTGCCGCCGAGCGCGTGCAGCGCGGGCTGAAGGAGGCGGCGATCAGCCTGCACATGGGCGGGGAGGGGGCGCCGGTGGAGTGCACCGCCAGCATCGGGCTCGCCATCGCCGCCTTGCCGGCGGCCGGCTCGGCGCCCGTGCTGGAGGGGCGGCTGCGCATCCTCATGGACCGGGCCGACGCGGTGCTCTACCGCGCCAAGAGCGGCGGGCGAAACCGCATCGAGGTGGTGCGGGTGGAGCCGATCACGACCGGCTGAGGCCGGTTGCGGCCGTTCATCGCCCGCAGTCATTGGCCGGGAGTCATGGTCCAAAAGTCATGGCCCGTGCCAACGAAAAAGGGGCGCCCGAGGGCGCCCCTTTCCGTTCGTCCGAGGCGAGCTCAGACCGAGTAGTACATTTCGAACTCGACCGGGTGCGGCGTCATTTCGAAGCGCATCACCTCGGCCATCTTCAGCTCGATATAGGCGTTGATGAAGTCGTCCTCGAACACGCCGCCCTTCTTGAGGTACTCGCGGTCCTTGTCGAGCGAGGCCAGCGCCTCGCGCAGCGAGCCGCACACGGTCGGGATCTTCTTCAGCTCCTTCGGCGGCAGATCGTAGAGATCCTTGTCCATCGCCGGGCCCGGATCGATCTTGTTCAGAATGCCGTCGAGGCCGGCCATGACCAGCGCCGAGAAGGCGAGATAGGGGTTCGCGCCCGGATCGGGGAAGCGGGTCTCGACGCGCTTGGCCTTGGGCGAGGTGGTGTAGGGGATACGGCAGGAGGCCGAGCGGTTGCGCGCCGAATAGGCGAGCAGCACCGGCGCTTCATAACCCGGAACCAGACGCTTGTAGGAGTTGGTCAGCGGGTTGGTGAAGGCGTTCAGCGACTTGGCGTGCTTGATGATGCCGCCAATGTACCACAGGCATTCCTGGCTGAGGTCGGCATATTTGTTGCCGGCGAACAGCGGCTTGCCGCCCTTCCAGATCGACTGGTGGACATGCATGCCCGAGCCATTGTCGCCGAAGACGGGCTTGGGCATGAAGGTCGCGGTCTTGCCATAGATGTTGGCGACCTGGTGGATGCAGTATTTGTAGACCTGCAGGTGGTCGGCCATGGTGACCAGCGTGTCGAACTTCAGACCGAGTTCGTGCTGGGCGGACGCCACCTCATGGTGGTGCTTCTCGACCTTGGCGCCCATGCGGGCCATGGCGGCGAGCATCTCGCCGCGCATGTCCTGCGCGCTGTCGATCGGCGGGACGGGGAAATAGCCGCCCTTGGTCTTCACCCGGTGGCCGAGATTGCCGCCTTCATATTCGGTGTCGAAATTGGTCGGCAGTTCGATCGAGTCGAGCTTGAAGCCGGTGTTGTACGGGTCGGCCTTGAAGCGCACATCGTCGAAGATGAAGAACTCGGCCTCGGGGCCGATATAGACGGTGTCGCCGATGCCGGTGGACTTGAGATAAGCCTCGGCCTTCTTGGCGATGCCGCGCGGGTCGCGCCCATAGGGCTCGCCGGTGGTGGGCTCGAGCACGTCGCAGACGACGACAAGGGTGGTCTCGGAGAAGAACGGGTCGATGCAGGCGGAATCGAGATCCGGCTGGAGGTGCATGTCGGATTCGTTGATCGCCTTCCAGCCGGCAATCGACGAACCGTCAAACGCCTGACCTTCTGCGAAGAAATCCTCGTCCACCATCGAAAGATCGAAGGTGACATGCTGCCACTTGCCACGCGGATCGGTGAAGCGGAGATCGACGTACTTGACGTCATTCTCCTTGATTAGCTTCATGACATCCTTGGCCGTCGTCATCTTATTCGAACCTCTTTTGAATACTGCTCATTCGCGGGCAGGTGAGACACAAGCGGTGGTGCCAACAACGAGACGCGCTGCATCAAGGCGATGCAGCGCGTGCTGTCGGCCGGACCATACTACGCTTGCTGTCAGATGGCGTCGACGCCAGACTCACCGGTGCGGATGCGGATCGCTTCTTCGATGTTCGACACGAAGATCTTGCCGTCGCCGATGCGCCCGGTCTGGGCGGCGCGGCGGATGGCGTCGATGGCGGTTTCCACCATCTCGTCGCCAACCACGACCTCGATCTTCACCTTCGGCAGGAAATCGACGACATATTCGGCGCCGCGATAGAGTTCGGTGTGACCCTTCTGCCGGCCGAAGCCCTTGGCCTCGGTGACGGTGATGCCCTGCAATCCGACTTCCTGCAGCGCCTCCTTCACCTCGTCCAGCTTGAAGGGCTTAATGATGGCCTCAATCTTCTTCATCTCAGCTTATCTCCCTGACTCGACGATCCGCGACGCCCGGTCGAGCCGAAACGCGTCGAAGCAGAACCCATGCCAAGCGTTGGGCCTAGCGGGAAAATAGCGGGTTCGGCGCGCTTTACGAGCGGCAAAAAGCGTAGGCTCCGGCAATATTTTGAGGGGTGTGATTAATAAATAGTCTTTTGCATAAAAAATATGCAATTTGATCGAGGTCAAACCCGGCTAGGGCGCGCGCAAATTAGGCATGCGGATTGCTCGTGTTGCTGCAGCGAAAAGGGTGATCGCCTTGGCAGGTTAACGCTCGGCAAGGGGGCGCGTTCGTTGTAAGCGAGGCTGCCGAAGCTAAGGGGATGGTATGGAGCTGCTGACGCCGGACGAGATGGGGCGGGCGGACGCACTGACGATAGCACGGGGCATTGCGGGGCACGTGCTGATGGAGAATGCGGGGCGGGCGGTGGCAGCCGCTGCGGCGCGCATGGTGGAAATTGGCCGCCGTGTTCTGGTGCTTTGCGGCCCAGGCAACAATGGCGGTGACGGCTTCGTCGCGGCCCGGCATCTTGCCTTAGCCGGCTATCAAGTCCGGGTGGCGCTGCTTGGCCCGCGCACGGCGCTGACCGGCGATGCCGCCTTGATGGCGGAACGCTGGACGGGCGAGGTGGAGGCGGCAGGGCATGCGAGCCTCGATGGGGTCGCTCTGGTCATCGACGCGCTGTTCGGCGCGGGTCTGGCGCGCGATCTCGACGGGGCGGCGCGGGCGCTGGTGGAGCGGGTCAACGAGGCCGGGCTGCCGGTGCTGGCGGTCGACCTGCCCTCGGGCATTGACGGGGCGACGGGCGCGGTGCGCGGCGCGGCGATCCGGGCACGTGCCAGCATCACCTTCTTTCGCCCCAAGCCGGGCCATGTGCTGCTGCCGGGGCGCCTGTATACCGGCGCGCTGGAGGTCGCCCAGATCGGCATTGGCGAGGGCGTGCTGGGGGCCATCGGCTCGCGCACCTTCGCCAACAGGCCCGCGCTCTGGGATGCGCAGTTCCCGGTGCCCCGGATCGACGGGCACAAATATGATCGCGGTCATCTGGTCGCCGTGTCCGGCCCGGCACAGGCGGCGGGGGCCACGCGGCTGGCTGCCCGCGCGGCGCTGCGCGGCGGGGCGGGGCTGGTGACGGTCGCCTGCCCGCCGGCGGCGCTGTCGATCCATGCCACGAATCTGTCGGCCATCATGGTGCGGCCGGTGCTGGGCGCGAGCGAACTTGCGCGCCTGCTCGAAGACGCCCGCCTGTGCACGATCGTGATCGGGCCGGGCGTCGGGGTGGGGGAGGCGACGCGGCAGATGCTGGCCGCCTGCGCCGACCGGCGGCTGGTGCTCGATGCCGATCTGCTCACCAGCTTCGCCGGCCGCGCGAGCGATCTAGCCCGGCAGATTGCCGAGGCCCCCGCTGCCATCGCCACGCCGCATGACGGCGAGTTCGCCCGGCTGTTCGCGGGCTATGACGGCGTGCTCGGTCCCGCTTCCAAGGTCGAGCGGGCCCGCGCCGGAGCGGTGCAGCTGGGCGCGGCGCTGGTGCTGAAGGGCCCCGATACGGTGGTGGCCTCGCCCGACGGGCGGGCGGCGATCGCCTCCAACGCCCCGCCCTGGCTCGCCACGGCGGGGGCGGGCGATGTGCTCGCGGGCATCTGCGGGGGATTGCTGGCGCAGGGCATGCCGGCCTTCGAGGCGGCCTGCGCGGCGGTGTGGCTGCATGGCGAGGCCGCAACGGAGGCGGGGCCGGGGCTGGTGGCCGATGATCTGATCGACGCGCTGCGCCCGGTCTATGCCCGGCTGTTCAAGCGGCTCGGCGTGGTCGGCTGAAGGCTTCCGGGCGCGCCGGGGCGGTCCGGCGGCTCGCGCAACCGTGCGCTGTTTTAGGGCTGGCGCTGGGGCAGCGCCGTGCTATAAGCCCGCACCCGGCTGGCGGCATCTTTTCGGGTGCACGCGTCCGCGCGCCTTGGCTTCTCCGCAGATCGCGGAGGTGAGGCGACCGGCGTGTCCGCGGGCGTGGCGGAACTGGTAGACGCGCTGGATTTAGGTTCCAGTGTCGCAAGATGTGGGGGTTCGAGTCCCTCCGCCCGCACCAGTTTTCCGATACCCCGGAGCCTCCCGACCGTATGCACCGACGAGGCTGCGTGGCGCACCAGCGCCGCCGCTTCGCATAACCATTCGAGAACGCCGCGTCCGCGGCTCACACGACGAAGGCCGATTGAACATGCAGGTCACCGAACTCCTCGCCGAAGGTCTGAAGCGCGAATATCGCGTGGTGCTGCCGGCCGCCGAACTCGACGCCAAGGCGACCGCTCGCCTCACCGAGATGAAGGACAAGGTGCGCATCAACGGGTTCCGTCCGGGCAAGGTGCCGGTCGCCCATCTCAAGCGCATGTATGGCAAGTCGGTTCTCGCCGAGGTCATCGACCAGGCGGTGAACGAGGCCAACACCAAGATCATCGACGACAACGGCTTCAAGCTCGCCATGCAGCCCAAGGTCGAGCTGCCGCAGGACGAGGCGGTGGTCAATGAGGTGATCGAGGGCAAGGCCGACCTGTCCTACACCGTCGGCATCGAGGTGCTGCCGGCCATCGAGCTCGGCGACTTCAAGTCGATCAGCCTCGACAAGCCGGTTCTGGCCGTCACCGACGCGGAAATCGACGAGACCGTCAACCGCATCTCTGAGGCCAACCGCCCCTACGCCGCCAAGGAAGGCGCCGCCGACAAGGGCGACCGCGTCACCGTCTCCTTCGTCGGCTCGATCGACGGCGAGAAGTTCGAAGGTGGTTCGGGCGAGGACATCCCGGTCGTGCTCGGCTCCAACAGCTTCATCCCCGGCTTCGAGGAGCAGCTGATCGGCATCGCCGAGGGCGAGACCCGCACCGTCAACGTGACCTTCCCGGAAAATTACCAGGCCGTCGAGCTGGCCGGCAAGGCCGCCGCCTTCGAGGTGACCGCGACCAAGATCGAGGCCCCCGGCGAGATGGCGCTCGACGACGAGTTCGCCAAGTCGCTCGGCATGGACGACATGGCGGCCCTGCGCGAGCAGGTTAAGAGCCGCATCGCCCAGGAGCACAACGCCCAGAGCCGCGCCAAGGTGAAGCGTCGCCTGCTCGACGCGCTGGACGGCCTGCACCAGTTCGACGTGCCCCCGACCCTGGCCCAGCAGGAATTCGAGGGCATCTGGAATTCGGTGACCTCGGAGATGGACAACCAGAAGCGCAGCTTCGCCGACGAGGGGACCACCGAGGAGGAGGCCCGCGCCGACTACGACAAGATCGCCAAGCGCCGCGTGCGCCTCGGCCTGGTCCTTGCGGAAATCGGTGAGAAGAACAACATCCAGGTGACCGACGACGAGGTCACCCGCGCCGTCGTCGAGCGTGCCCGCCAGTTCCCCGGGCAGGAGCAGCAGGTGTGGGAGTTCTACCGCAAGAACGCCCAGGCGCTGGCCAGCCTGCGCGCGCCGATCTTCGAGGAGAAGGTCGTCGACTTCCTGCTCGAGCTTGCCACGGTCAATGAAGTCCCCGTCACCCGCGAGGAACTCTACGCCGAGGACGAGGCCGACAAGGCCTGATGACGGTTGCGGACATGCCGCGCGGGATCGTCTCCTGCGCGGCCGATCCGCGGCACAATGGCCCTATGGGCTGGTAGGGATGCGCTTTCGCTTTATTGTGGGGCGGGATGGATTCGCGGGCGGTGCACGGGCGCCGTACCGCCGAGGATCGAAATATGCGTGACCCTATTGATACTTACATGAATTATCTCGTTCCCATGGTGGTCGAGCAGACCAACCGGGGCGAGCGTTCCTACGACATTTATTCGCGCCTCCTGAAGGAGCGCATCATTTTCCTGACCGGCCCGGTCGAGGATGGCATGGCGACGCTGATGGTCGCGCAGCTGCTGTTCCTTGAGGCGGAAAATCCGAAGAAGGAAATCTCGATGTACATCAACTCCCCCGGTGGAGTGGTGACGTCGGGTCTCGCGATCTACGACACGATGCAGTTCATCAAGCCGGCGGTGTCGACGCTGTGCATCGGCCAGGCGGCCTCGATGGGCTCGCTGCTTCTGACCGCCGGCGAGAAGGGTATGCGCTTTGCCCTGCCGAACGCGCGAATCATGGTTCACCAGCCCTCGGGCGGTTTCCAGGGCCAGGTGACGGACATCCTGATCCACGCCAAGGAAGTCGAAAGCCTGAAGAAGCGGCTCAACGAAATCTATGTGAAGCACACCGGGCAGGACCTCAAGGCGGTGGAGGACGCGCTGGAGCGCGACAACTTCATGACCTCCGAGGCCGCCAAGTCCTTTGGTCTTATCGATAATGTGATCGACAAGCGCCCGGACGAAGCCCCCGCGAAAGCCTGACAGCCTTTAATGTGCGTGTTTCGGAAGCCACGCCGGCTTCCTATATGAAGGGCAATCCCGCGCGTAACTTAAGCGTGGGGTTGCGTGCGGCGCGGTATCGCGCTTGCATGGCATGACAGTGAAGTGTCGCCAGGAGGTGTGACAGGGGTACGACGGGGCCGGCGCCCGATCCGCGAAGGCGGGGATGACGCGAATGCCTTCTTGATCGCTCCGCCGCTAGCGTGCTTGGCTAGCAGGAATGGTCGGACCCTGAAAGTCGCTTCCTTTTGACGGCCCATTGAGCCGTCGCGTTTCTCCCCCCTTGGAGGCCCGCGGCGGCCTGCGAGACTGGGGCGGGATCAGGAAACCCCTGGACCGCCGAGCGGACGGAGAGACGCATGAGCAAGGTTGGCGGCGGCGACAGCAAGAACACTCTTTATTGCTCGTTCTGCGGCAAGAGCCAGCACGAGGTCCGCAAGCTGATTGCGGGACCGACCGTGTTCATCTGCGATGAATGCGTCGAGCTGTGCATGGACATCATCCGCGAGGAGAACAAATCCTCGCTGGTGAAGTCGCGCGACGGCATTCCGACCCCGAAGGAGATCTGCAAGGTCTTGGACGATTATGTGATCGGCCAGTTCCATGCGAAGCGCGTCCTGTCGGTGGCGGTGCATAACCACTACAAGCGCCTGAACCACGCGACCAAGCACGCCGGTGACGTGGAGCTCGCCAAGTCCAACATCATGCTGATCGGGCCGACGGGCTCGGGCAAGACGCTGCTCGCGCAGACGCTCGCCCGCATCCTCGACGTGCCCTTCACCATGGCGGATGCGACGACGCTCACCGAGGCGGGCTATGTCGGCGAGGACGTCGAGAACATCATCCTCAAGCTGCTTCAGTCGGCCGACTACAATGTCGAGCGGGCGCAGCGCGGCATCGTCTATATCGACGAGATCGACAAGATCAGCCGCAAGTCCGACAACCCCTCGATCACCCGCGACGTGTCGGGCGAGGGCGTGCAGCAGGCGCTGCTGAAGATCATGGAAGGCACGGTCGCTTCCGTTCCGCCGCAGGGCGGGCGCAAGCATCCCCAGCAGGAGTTTCTGCAGGTGGACACGACCAACATCCTGTTCATCTGCGGCGGCGCCTTCGCCGGCCTCGACAAGATCATCTCGTCGCGCGGCAAGGGCACCTCGATCGGCTTCGGCGCCATCGTCTCCGCCCCCGAGGACCGCAAGCCGGGTGAGGTGTTCCGCGAGGTCGAACCCGAGGATCTGCTGAAATACGGCCTGATCCCGGAGTTCATCGGCCGTCTGCCGGTGATCGCGACGCTCGAAGACCTCGACGAGGCGGCGCTGAAGAAGATCCTCTCCGACCCGAAGAACGCGCTGGTGAAGCAGTATCAGCGCCTGTTCGAGATGGAGAATGTCGAGCTGACCATCCATGAGGAGGCGCTGGGCGCCATTGCCCGCAAGGCCATCGAGCGCAAGACCGGCGCGCGCGGCCTGCGCTCGATCATGGAAGGCATCCTGCTGGACACGATGTTCGATCTGCCCGGCCTTGAAGGGGTCGAGGAAGTCGTCATCAGCAAGGAGGTCGTCGAGCAGAATGCGCGTCCGCTCTACATCTACGCGGATCGTGCGGCCGGCGATGCAGGCGCGAGTGCCTGACCCGGGCGACGCAATGACCACGGCCGGGCGCCCGCGCCCGGTCGCCACGGCCGCCTCCCTTGACGGAGCCGGGGGGCGTCGCCATGTGAACGTCAACCTCCGGTCCTCGACCCGCTTCGACGTGCAGTCCCGCGGCCTACCGCTCCCGCACACCGATTCCCGATCGTGTTCCGGCCGTCTAGCGGCACGGCCCCTTCCCTTGGCGCGTCTGGCGTCCGGGTCAGGTGCCGGCCGTCAACAGAAAAGGATAGAGCCATGACGAGCTCCAAGCCTCGCACCGCGCTCACGCCGGGCGTCTCGCAGACGTTTCCGGTCCTGCCGTTGCGCGACATCGTGGTCTTTCCGCACATGATCGTGCCGCTCTTCGTTGGTCGCGAGAAGTCCATCCGCGCCCTGGAAGAGGTGATGCGGAACGACACCTTCATCCTGCTGGCGACGCAGGAGAACGCTTCCGACGACGATCCCAGCACCGACTCGATCTACAAGATCGGCACGCTCGCTTCCGTGCTGCAGCTGCTCAAGCTGCCGGACGGCACGGTGAAGGTGCTGGTCGAGGGCATCTCGCGTGCCCGCGTCGAGCACTATACCGACCGCGCCGACCTCTATGAGGCGGAAGCCATCGCGCTTGAGGAGGAGCTCGGCTCCAAGGTCGAGGCCGAGGCGCTCGGCCGCTCGGTGCTGGCCGAATTCGACAGCTATGTGAAGCTGAACAAGAAGGTCTCGCCCGAGGTCGTCGGCGTCGTCACCCAGATCGAGGACCACTCGAAGCTGGCCGACACCATCGCCTCGCATCTGGCGGTGAAGATCCCCGAGAAGCAGTCGGTGCTGGAGATCCTCAAGGTCACCGCGCGGCTGGAGAAGGTGCTCTCGCTGATGGAGAGCGAAATCTCGGTCCTTCAGGTCGAGAAGCGCATCCGCACGCGCGTCAAGCGCCAGATGGAGAAGACCCAGCGCGAGTACTATCTCAACGAGCAGATGAAGGCGATCCAGAAGGAGCTGGGCGACGGCGAGGATGGCCGCGACGAGCTGGCCGAGCTGGAGGAGCGCATCAAGACCGTCAAGCTCTCCAAGGAAGCCCGCGAGAAGGCGACGCATGAGCTGAAGAAGCTGCGTCAGATGAGCCCCATGTCGGCGGAAGCCACCGTGGTGCGCAACTATCTCGACTGGCTGCTGTCGATCCCGTGGGGCAACCGCTCCAAGATCAAGAAGGACCTGCCCTTCGCCCAGAACGTGCTCGACACGGACCATTTCGGCCTCGACAAGGTCAAGGACCGCATCGTCGAATATCTTGCGGTGCAGAGTCGGCAGAACAAGCTGACCGGCCCGATCCTGTGCCTGGTCGGCCCGCCCGGCGTCGGCAAGACCTCGCTCGCCAAGTCGATCGCCAAGGCGACCGGCCGCGAATATGTGCGCGTCGCTCTCGGCGGCGTGCGCGACGAGGCCGAGATCCGCGGCCACCGGCGCACCTATATCGGCTCGATGCCCGGCAAGGTCATCCAGTCGATGCGCAAGGCGAAGAAGGCCAACCCGCTGTTCCTGCTCGACGAGATCGACAAGATGGGCGCCGATTTCCGCGGCGATCCGTCCTCGGCCCTGCTGGAAGTGCTGGATCCCGAGCAGAACCACACCTTCAACGACCACTATCTCGAGGTCGATTACGATCTGTCCAACGTCATGTTCGTGACGACGGCGAACACGCTGAACATCCCGCCGGCCCTTCTGGACCGCATGGAGGTGATCCGCATCGCCGGTTACACGGAAGATGAGAAGGTCGAGATCGCCCGCCGCCATCTCATTCCGCAGGCGCTGACCAAGCATGGTCTCCAGCCGAAGGAATGGGCCATCGACGACGAGGCTTTGCTCACTTTGGTGCGCCGCTACACGCGGGAAGCCGGCGTGCGCAATCTCGAGCGTGAAATTTCCAACCTCGCCCGCAAGGCGGTGAAGGACCTCATGCTGTCGAAGAAGAAGACGGTGAAGGTCACGGTCCAGCAGCTCGAGGATTATCTCGGCGCGCCGCGCTACCGCTATGGCGAGGCCGAGAGCGAGGATCAGGTCGGTGTCGTCACCGGTCTTGCCTGGACCGAAGTGGGCGGGGAAATCCTGACCATCGAAGGCGTCATGATGCCCGGCAAGGGCAAGATGACGGTGACCGGCAATCTGCGCGACGTGATGAAGGAATCGATCTCGGCGGCGGCCTCCTATGTCCGCTCCCGCGCGCTCGATTTCGGTATCGAGCCGCCGCTGTTCGACCGCCGCGACATCCATGTCCATGTTCCCGAAGGGGCGACCCCGAAGGACGGCCCCTCGGCGGGCGTGGCGATGGCGACCGTGCTGACCTCGGTGCTCACCGGCATCCCGATCCGCCGCGAAGTCGCCATGACCGGCGAAGTCACGCTGCGTGGCCGGGTGCTGCCGATCGGTGGCCTCAAGGAGAAGCTGCTGGCGGCGCTGCGGGCCGGCATCAAGAAGGTGCTGATCCCCGAGGAGAATGCCAAGGATCTCGCCGAGATCCCGGACAATGTGAAGAACGCCCTCGAAATCGTGCCGGTTTCGCGCATGGACGAGGTGTTGCAGCACGCGCTCATCCGCCAGCCGGAAGCGATTGTCTGGGAGGAGAAGATCCTTCCCGACACCGGCAAGGTGGAGCCGGTGATCGGCAGCCTCGACGAGCCGAGCGGCGTCGCCGCGCACTGAGCGCGACTTCCCGCAGACGATGATCACGGCGGCGTCCTTGCGGGCGCCGCCGTTTTCGTTGGTGCCGGAAGCGTCGGCCAGCGCCGCACAGTTCATCTCATTGACGTTGCGCGCTCAAATTCGAGGCGCTGGCATGCCAGGCGAGAGGGGTATCTTGTTACTCTAAAATCATCCAAAATCGTGTATTCGTGCGGGTTTGATGCCGGTTGCGCTTGCAATCGCCGCAATTTGGAGAAAGGGTTCGCGCCCGTCGTTGGTGCATGTAACCGACGATTCTTGTGCAACAAGGGAAGGACGGTCTCATGACCACGAAGAACGAACTCGTCGCCGCCGTGGCCGAGCAGGCCAAGCTCACGAAGGCTGCCGCCGCGGCTGCGGTCGACGCGACCTTCGATGCCATCGCCGCGTCGCTGAAGGCGGGCGAGGAAGTGAAGCTCATCGGTTTCGGCAGCTTCTCCGTCGTGACCCGCGCCGCGCGTGAGGGCCGTAACCCGCGCACCGGCAACCCGGTCAAGATCGAAGCCTCGAAGGCGCCGAAGTTCACGCCCGGCAAGGGCCTGAAGGAAATCGTCAACGGCTGATTTCGTCCGCTGCCGCGAGGCGTCGGCGCCCCCGCCGCATCGGTCGGGGTGGCGTGACGTCCCGCGCGGGACTCCAAAAGGCGCGTCAGGTGGCGAGTGGACCGGAACCGGTCTCCCATCCGGCGCGCCTTCGGTCTTTTAGGGCCGCGCCGCGTGGCGAGGCCGGGCGACATCTCGCCCCTATCTCGCCCCTTGCCCGGCCCGGCATCCGGTGCTTTAAGGCGCGGGATCGGCCTTGCGGGCCGTTTGGTCGGGACAGATCCCGCCAGGCGGCCGCATCATCGACAGTTCGGGCGGTTAGCTCAGTTGGTAGAGCATCTCGTTTACACCGAGAGGGTCGGCGGTTCGAGCCCGTCACCGCCCACCACCCCGTTTCGCCGCGCGTCGGCATCCTGCCGGAAGGGACGCCGTGAAACTCGTTCTGTTTGATTGCGACGGAACGCTGGTCGACAGCCAGCATGTGATCGTCGAGGCCATGACGCGTGCCTTTACCCGCGCCGGCCTGATCGTGCCGCCGCGCCCGGCGGTGCTGGGCATTGTCGGCCTCTCGCTGGTGGAGGCGATGCGCCGGCTGGGCGATGAGGACCCCGCCTTTCCCGCCGAGGCTCTGGCCGAGCTGTACCGCGAGGCCTTTCGCGAACTGCGCGCCGAATCGGGCTTTGTCGAGCCGCTGTTTCCCGGTGTGCGGGCGGTGCTGGACGAACTTGCGGCGCGCGAGGACGTGCTGCTGGGCATCGCTACCGGCAAGTCGCAGCGCGGCGTGGCGGCGGTACTGAGCCATCATGGCCTTGAGGGCCGCTTCATTACCATCCAGACCGCCGATGACGCGCCTTCCAAGCCGCATCCGGCCATGGTGCTGCAAGCCTCCGAGGCGACCGGTATCGCGCCGCGGGACACGGTGCTGATCGGCGATACGAGTTTCGACATGGTGATGGCCCGCGCCGCCGGCGCCCGCGCTTTGGGCGTGACCTGGGGCTATCATGCTCCGGCGCTGCTGACCGAGGCCGGTGCGGAACGTCTGATCGACCAGGCCGAGGATCTGATCCCCGCCATGGAGCAGTTCTGGGGAGGCGCGGCATGAGCGAGCGGGATACCTCCGATCTGGCGGCCAAGCTCGCCGCCCAGACCGCCGTGCCGCGGATGAAGCGATTCTATACCGCCGCCGGCGTCGCCCCGACCGAAGATGGGGGTTTTCGTATCGAGCTGGACGGCCGCCCGGTGCGTACGCCCGGTCGCCACATCGTGCGCGTTCCCAGCCTCGCTCTGGCCGAGGTGATGGCCGCCGAGTGGGGCGGGCAGGGCGCCTTCATCGACCCGATGAGCATGCCGGTGACGCGGCTGGTCAATTCGGCGCTGGACGGCGTGGAGCCGAACCGGGCCGAGGTGGCGGCCGAGATCGTCAAATATGCCGGCTCGGACCTCCTGTGCTACCGCACCGATGCGCCGGCGGCGCTGGTCGATCTGCAGCGCGACCTCTGGGACCCGCTGCTGGACTGGGCACGGGCGGAGATTGGCGCCGTCTTCTTCCTCAGCGAGGGCGTCATCCATGTCGAGCAGCCCGAGCGGAGCCTTCAGGCGATCGCCGCCTATCTGCCGGATGAGGCGCTGCGCCTCGCCGCGCTGAACCTGATGACGACGCTGTCCGGCTCCAGCATCATCGCGCTCGCCGTGTGGCGCGGGCGCCTGAGCGCGGAGGACGCCTGGCGCGCGGCCCATATCGACGAGGATGTGCAGCAGCAGATCTGGGGCACGGATGCCGAGGCGTCAGCTCGTCGCACGGCGCGCTTCCGCGACTTCAGTGCCGCCGCCCTGTGCCTGCAACTGATCGGCGCCTGACAGCCGATCAGGTCCGCCGGCGGGCGATTCTCGGCAAATGGCCGCCTTTCGCCGCAGGCCATGTGCCCGCATGCGCGGCATGCCTAAGTTCAAAGCGCCGACCTTGTGTTCTTATCCCATATTTATGGGGGGCGACGGGTCTGAAACATAAAAAATACACATGCTGTTGCGGTGCAGCGTGCCTTTTCTCAAGACGTATCGATTGCGAAGGCATTCTTTCCGCTGCGACAGATGGCGAACATCAGGCGGTTCGGCCCCAAAATTTTGAGTTTAATTTAATGTTAACAGTCGGATTGGGTTTTATTTGTCAGGGAATGCAGGGTTGTTTTTGAGAATAATCTGCTTGTTTGGATGAAGAGCTATTTATCTATTCAGTCCCTGATGGCCAAGAGGGTGGGTTCGCCTGTAAAATGTTTCAAATTTCCGTTCATTTAGCCGACGTTGCAGGCGGTAAATGTTGACCGGTGTGGCTTCTGTGCACTAGTATGCCTGTGGTGACATGGTAATCATGAATCGCGGAAATACGGACGGGGGGTCCAATGGCGATGGGTTTGGCGCGCAGTGCAGCTGTCGCATTGGTGATTGGTCTGTCCGGCGTTTCGCTGCTGGGCGTTGAGTTCGGCCAGGCGCAGGATAGTTCCGGGGCTGGTACTGGTTCCGGTGTTAGCGGTGCTTTTAATCCTTCTACGCGTTTAAATCTTGGCGGCGGCGGTAGTGGAACTCGGCCGTCTTCCAGCGGCGTCCCGGTCGCTCCCGTGGTGGCCGGTTCATCGGAGCAGCGGGCTGCCACGGTCAAGGCTTATGTCGCGGCGCTGGTCGCGGCGCAGCGTGCCGGGAATCTCTCGACTGCGGATTTGCGCGGCATTCTTCGCGATTTTGTCGTGGCCAACCAGAGTATCGCCGGCGAGGTGGTGGCGGCCATCGTCGCTTTCAGCAGCGAGGGGGCGCCTGGGATTAGTCCCAATCTCAGCCTGACCCAGTTGCTGGCGGATGGCGTGGCCCTCGGTGTTGCAGAGCTTCAGGTTTCTGCGCCGACCAGTCCTGCGGCGGCGGCGGCGCTCCAGGCAATCAATCAAACCTTTGCCGATGCGGGCGTGTCGCGGGGCAGCGCCTTCGGGGCGCAATTCGCTGTGACATTGAATGCGGCTGGCGGGACACTGATACCTCCGGGGCTTGCGCCGGCGACCAGTCCGATCGCGGTGATCATTCCGTCATTGCCGAACGATCCGACCAACGAAATTAGCCCGACCTAAGAGCATTGCGGGGCGCTGTGAATTTGAGGGGCGGGGATATGAAGAAGATTGCGGCAGCGGGCCTGGTATCGGCCCTTCTTGGTAGCGTATTCGGTGGCGTTGCGGGCGCTGCGGAATATCCGGCGCCGGCGTCTGCCGCGTCGACCTCGAACCCCCTTACCATGGGGGTTGGCGACCGTGCGGCGGCTGTCTCGGCTCCGGGTATCGCCCTGTCGTCGTTCAGCATCCTGCCGTCGCTGTATGTCGGTGGTGGCTATAATGACAACATCACGGCGACCAATACCAACGAGAAGGCGGACTGGATCCTGACCGTCAAGCCGGCTGTCACCGTGAAGTCCGACTGGACCCAGCATTATCTCGGCTTTGACGGTTACTTCCAGAGCGGCAGCTACGCCAAATACAGCGATGCCGACTATCAGAACTATTCGGTCGGGACCAATGGCCGCCTCGATATGGCGGATAATCTGGAACTCATCGGCTATGCGCGCTTCTCGCACCTCAACGAGTTGCCGGGCGATGACGAGACCGACACCGGTCTGACCTCGCCGCTGCCTTATGACCAGACCACGGCCGGCGTCGGTTTCCGCAAGCAGTTCAACCGCATGTGGACGCGGGTCCTGTTCGACTTCCGTGACCGTGCCTTCGACGACGCGATCGACGGTGTCCCGACCGATCAGAGCTATCGCGACGGTCAGGACTACAAGATCAGCGGTCGTGTCGGCTATGACATCAGCCCGCTGACCAGCGTGTTCGTCGGCGGCAGCTATGGCTGGGCCTTCATGGATGACCCGGATTACAACGCCGAAGAATACGAAGTCATCACGGGCTTCGAGTTCCAGCCCTCGCGCCTGACGCGCGGCGAGATCTTTATCGGCTACAAGTACTGGGACTCCGAAGGCGATATCGACTCGATCCCGCATTTCACCTATGGCGCCAATCTCGACTGGTTTGCCACGCCCCTGCTGACGATCAACTTCAATGCCAAGCAGGAGGTCCTGACCTCCAACTTCGATTATGCCGGGCTCAGCGGTTCGAGCGTGCTGAGTTCGACCGTTGGCATTCGTGGCGATTATGAGTGGCGCCGCAATATTCTCCTCTCCGCCTGGTTCAGCTATCAGAACCAGAACTACGAAGATTATCCGCGTGACGACGACCAGTATGTCGCCGGTGCCGAGCTGCGCTACCTTTACAATCGCTACGCGACGTTCCGCCTGACCTATAATTACACGGATTACGCGTCGAGCCTGAACGGCGTGAACGGGGTCGAGGACTACCAGCAGAGCGTGGTGAGCGGCGGCATCGTCCTCACCTACTGAGGCGACACGGTATCTTGACCCGCCCGCATTTGTGGGCGGGGTGCGTTTAGGGCATGGTCAGTGGGGGCTCGTACGGTTTCGTTCATCCCAAGCTCCCTGGCCGAATTCATGTTGTTTTCCCGCTTTCGCGCCCCCGCGGCGGCTCCCACAATGTACCGGATCCCGGAAGGCGAGCGCGTCTACGCCACGGGTGACATTCACGGGCGCTACGACCTCCTGAGCCGCCTGCTGGACGATGCCCTGCGCGACATGGGAACCGGCGCGGCCGGGGTAACAAGCCAGTTTGTCTTTCTCGGCGACTATATTGATCGCGGTGCCGATACCCGCCGGGTGCTGGACTGCCTGATCAAGGGACGCAGCGCGTCCGGCTGGGTGTGCCTCAAGGGCAATCACGAGGCTATGTTGCTTGATGCCCTCGATGGCCGCCGGGACTGGAGTTCGTGGCTGGCCAATGGCGGTGTGGAAACGCTGTTCTCCTATGGTCTCCTCGCCCGCGACTACATGACCGCGGGCCGGACAAGCGAGTTGCGTGAGGCGGTGCTGGAGGCGATGCCGGCCGAGCACCTTGCTTTCCTGCGCGACCTGCCGGCCTCACATGTGGTGGGAGGCTATTTCTTCTGTCACGCCGGCATCCGCCCCGGCCTGCCGCTGGACCGGCAAACCGAGGATGATCTGCTCTGGATCCGCGATGTGTTCGTCGATTCAGGGGATGATCACGGCAAGCGCATCGTTCATGGACACACGCCGGTGATGGTGCCGGATGTCCGGCCAAACCGCGTCAATGTCGACACAGGCGCCTATCTCACTCACCGCCTGAGCTGCGCGGTGCTGGAAGGGCCGGATGTGCGGTTCCTGCACACATGAGCCGAGGCGTGGCTGAGCCGAAACTATCCCCAGACGCCCCGCGCCGTTCGCCGAACGGGGCGTTTCTGCGCCGACGAACGCCGGCAGACACCTATAACGACATCATTTTCGTGTTTTTCGTGCTCGCTTTGGCGTGGGCTCCGCTGTTTTTCGGCAGCAACCGCCCGCTGGCCTGGGCGGTGAATGCCGTTCTCTTCGGCGCCCTCTTGATCCTGTTCGAGGCGGGGCGATTGGTGAGTGGCGCGCCGCATCCGGTTTCCTGGCGCCGCATCTGGTGGTGCGGGGCACTGTTCGCGCTTTTTGTAGTCTGGATTCTGTTCCAGATCGTGCCTTGGGCGCCCGCCGCCTGGCAAAACCCGTTCTGGGACCTGGCGCGCCAGGCCCTTGCCGGTTTTTCCGCCGCGCCGCGCATGGAGGGGGCCATTTCAGCCTCGCCGGATGATGGACTCGTGGCGCTGATCCGGCTGGCCCCGAACGCGGTGAGTTTCTATCTCGGGCTGCAACTCTGCCGGGACCGACGTCGGGCGGAGATATTCGCCTTTGCGCTTGTCGGCCTGATCACGCTCTATGCCTGCTATGGGATCGTGCAGTTGCTGTTCTTTCCGCAGGAACTGCTCTGGGCGCCCAAGCGGTCCTATCTCGATGCGGTCACGTCGACCTTCGTCAACCGCAACAGCTTCGCGACCTTCGCCGCTGTCGGTTTGATCGTGACGCTGGGCCTGATGCTGGAGAGCTTCCGCCGGCAGGATGGGGGGAGAGCCGTTCCTCTCGCGCACCGCATCGCCACGCTCACGGACCAAATCGTGCGCCGTGCCCTTCCGCTGACAATTCCGGCGTTGATCATCGGTGTGGCCCTGCTCTGGAGCCTGTCCCGTGCGGGCATGATGAGCGGTCTGCTGGGTGTCCTCGCCCTGCTTGTTCTGTTTGTGTGCTTTGAACGTCGGCGGGGTGGGCTTCTGGCGGTCAGCGGGCTCGTGCTTATCGCCCTAGTCGCGATTCTGCTGACCTATGGAGGCGGCGTGGCCGAGCGGCTGGAAGCTGCCGGACAGGAGGGCGTCGAGGATATGTCGGCTCGACTGACCGCTCCGACCAGCACTTTCACCGCGGCTCTGGATCAACCTCTCTTCGGGTTTGGTTATGGCAGTTTTCCGAAGATATTCCCGCAATATCGGGCCGACCCCTATATTTTCGCCTTCTGGAACCACGCTCATAACACCTATGCCGAAATCATCATGGATGTCGGCTTTCCGGCGGCAGCGATTGTGGGTCTTCTCATGGTCGTTCTGCTGATCAGCATCTTTCGCAATGTGACCCGCTGCGAGCGCCGCCCCATGCTGAGCCTCGTGGCGCTGGCGGCGAGCGTGACTGTACTCATCCACTCAATGGTGGATTTCAGCCTGCAGATTCAAGCGGTTGCGCTTATCTACTGGGGTCTCTTGGGAGCAGGACTGGCACAAAGCTGGAGCCGCCGCATCGAGACCGCGCAAAGCTAAGTATCGATGCCGCGATGTTGGTGGGACGACGACCCGATAATCATCCGACCGGATCGGACAACTAGAACAGGCGCTCCGCGACGCGCACGATGTCACCAGGATAGACCATCGTCGTGGTCGCCACAGGGTAGGAATATTCCTGTGTCTGTCCCGCGCGGCGGATCAACACGGTCTGGTCATTGGCGCGATAGTTGAAGCCGCCGGCAACCGCGACGGCGCTGATAATATTCATGCCGTTGCGGAAAGGATACTCGCCCGGCTTGCTGACTTCGCCGATGATATAAAAGGGCCGGTATTTCAGGATTTCAACGTTGACACGCGGATCGCGCATATAGCCGGCCGAGAGCTTGGTGCTGATCTCCTGCTCAAGCTGGCGCTGCGTTACGCCGGCCGCTTTCAAGCTGCCGACCAGCGGGATGGAAATGGCCCCGGAGGCATCCACTTCGAATTCGCCGGAAAGAGACGGTTCGTTGAAGACAGTCAGTCGGATTCGATCGCCCGTGCCGAGCACGTATTCCGGCGGGGATTCCGGGCTGGCAGTTGCGGAAGGCGGCGCGCTCGGGGCGGAGGCGCACCCGGCGAGAAGGCTGGCGGCGATGCCAACTACCAAGGAGCGGCGCGTGCCATCCAATAATAGGCGAGACTTCGTGCGGCCAAACTTACTCCAGACAAGCATCATTTTACCTTAGTAGGTCAACGAACAGTTCTGTCATGAACGTCTATTCCCGATCATGTATCGTTCTGTTGACACCTTGTGGCCAAGGGGTGCGAACAATGTGAACATGCCAAAATTTATATCACCGTGCCGCGCGAGCGTCTCTATGAATCGCATGGGTACGTGAGTATAATGCACATTGACGGAGATGGGTGGCCAGCGGGGGCGGGTCGCGCTTTGTCTCTCGATCTGCGTCAATATAAATTTCAAGTGAGTGGATATGCACGGGAAGATTGCGGAATTTGCTCGTCTCGAAGAGAGCGGGCAACTCGATATCCATAGTATTGTCGACTTTCTGCTGCGGCGCTGGAAGATGATTCTGGCGATCATGATTTCCGTGCTGGCCGCCACAGTGGTGGTTCTGCTGACTCTCACGCCAAAATACACGAGTACCGCTGAGGTTCTGCTTGATTCATCCTCTCGGCAGACGCTGGGTGACCAGTTGTCTCCGGGCCAGGATCCGACGGTCATGGACGATCAAATTTCGATCATGACGTCCGTGAATTTTCTCAGGCGCGTCGTCGAGCGCGAGAAGCTTACCGAGGACCCGGAATTCGGGGTTTCCAAGCCATCCCTGTTCGGCTGGATCATGTCGTTTTTTCCGTCAGGTGCGCCGGCCGTGAATGCCGGTGGTGCCGTGGCCGACCCGGATGCGATTCCCAGCAATGTGCGCGGCACGATATCGCGCCTGAAGCGGGCCATGACAGTTGCCCGCAGCGGCCGCTCGTCGATCATTTCGATCGCGGTTGAATCCGAGAGTGGCGAAAAGTCTGCGCGCCTCGCCAATGCCATCGCGGATGCCTATATCGTTGATCAACTTGAAAATCGCTTCGATTCCGCGCGGCGCGCCACGACCTGGTTGACGGATCGGCTTCAGAGCCTGCGCGATGCGCTGCGGAAATCGGAGGAGGAGGCGGTTCGTTTCCGCACCGACAACAATCTTGTCGCGGTCGGCTCTAAGACGCTGAATGAGCAGCAGCTTTCCGAGGTGAACGCCGAGCTGGTGCAGATCCAGACCGAGGCGGCGGAGAAGAAGGCGAAATACGAGCAGGCCCGTGATCTCGTGGAGAGCGGCGGCAAGGTCGACACGATTCCCGATGTGATCCGCTCCGCCGTGATCGGTGATTTGCGCGGACGGCTCGCCGCAGTTTCGGCGCGCGAGGCCGATCTTGTATCGCGCTATGGCGAGCGCCACCCGCTGGTTGTCAATGTGCGCGCCGAGCGCCGCGAAGTGGAGCGGCTGATCAGCGCCGAAATCCAGCGCATCATCGCCAACCTCCAGAATGATTACGATGTTGCCCAGTCGCGCGCCGAGGCGATGGCCGCCAATGTCGCGGCGGCGTCGGGCCAGGCCAGCAGCGACAACTCGCTGACCATCCGGTTGCGCGAGCTGGAGCGCGATGCGCAGGCCAACCGTACCCTTTACGAGACCTTCCTCAACCAGGCCAAGCTGACGTCCGAACAGTCCGAGGTCGATATCCGGGACGCGCGCATCATCACGCCGGCCTTGCCGAGCGGCACGCCCTCCTTTCCCTCGCGCAGTCTCTTCCTGGCCGCGGGTGGTCTTCTCGGCCTGATGCTCGGTGTCGGCATCGCCTTCACGCTCGACCTGTTGAACTCCGGTTTCAACAGCCCGCGCGAGGTTGAGGAGCAGACCGGGTTGCCGGTTCTGTCCTCCGTGGAGTGGGCCGAGTTCGAAGGGGAGGCGGTCGCCGGTTCCGTCCCGGTCGTGCGCTATCTGGTCGAGAAACCATTGTCGCGCTTCAGTGAATCGATCCGCAGCCTGCGCGCGGGCGTGCAGATGTCGGATGTCGACAACCCGCCGCAAATTGTCGAGATCACTTCGGCTTCGCCCGGCGAAGGCAAAACATCGCTGGCGATTTCTCTGGCGGTTTCCGCCGCGACTTCGGGCAAGCGCGCGCTTCTCATCGATTGCGACCTGCGGCGCCCGTCCATTTCGCAGCAATTCGGTCTCACCGAGCGCCCCGGTCTGGTCGAACTGCTCGCCCAGACCGCCTCCTCCGACGGTATCCTGCATCGCGACAAGGCGTCAGGCGTCTATGTAATGGGCTCGGGCGCGAAGACGCAGAGCCCGCCGGATCTGCTCGGCTCGGCCCGCATGCAGCATCTGCTCGACCAGCTTCGCCAGAGCTTCGATCTGATCATTCTCGACGCGCCCCCGGTCGGGCCGGTGATCGACGCCGCCGTGCTGGCCAGCATGGCCGACAAGGTGGTGTTCGTCGTCCGATGGAGCGCGACGGCACGCGAATTCGTGCGCCATTCACTCGAACGCATTCCCGGCGACCGCAAGGTCTGCGGCATCGCGTTCAACATGGTTGATCTGCGCCGGACGCCGAAATACGGCCGTTATTCCTATTATTCATCGGCTTATTATAAGAAGTACTACGTCGGATGATCCGTGCCGGTGCCATGGCAAGGCCGGGCGCCGCGCTCGTGTCGGCGCTGCTTGTCGTGTTGTCGGCGCTGCTGGTTTACCAGGGTATCCAGCTCTGGCGCTTCAACGCACTGGAGCAGCAGGCGACCGCGACACTTGAGGGGGAATACTGGCGGGCGGAGACAATTCAGCCGCTGGTCGATCTGCGCGACTCATTGACAGGGTGGCAGGACACGGCGGGCATGCGCAGCCGGGCACGGCAACTCGGCTCCCGGCTCGGGCAGGCCATGGGGCAATCGCCAAGCGCCACGCAGCGCGACGCAGCGGCGGTGCTTGCCGTCGACCCGGTGAACGCAAGCGCCTGGATGGATCTCGCGATCGCCAGTTGGGCGGCCTCGGACCGGGCGCTCGCTTATGAGGCCTGGAAGATGTCCTCGCTTGTGGCGCCACGCGAGATGGGCCATGTGACCCGTCGCATGGCCTTCCTGCTCGCGCTCTGGCCGCAGGCACCGGATGAGCTCAAGCAGCAATTCTTCTTTCAGCTGAACCTGATGTTCGGCGCCAGCCGCTATTTCGGCACGCCCTGGCGTAAGCTGATGGCGAAGGTTCCCGCGGACATTCGCAAACAGGTCGATGCCGAATGGCGCGCTTATGGCAGGCCGGCAAGCCTGCGCTGAACCGGGCCCCCGCTAGGCCCGCCCCTTCAGCAGGCGCAGCGTGTGGCGGGCGATCATGGCTTCCTCGTCCGTGGGGATAACAAATACACGCTGCCGCGAGCCCTCCGCATCGATGCGCGAATCGTTCGCCTCATTCGCGCGGGCGTCGAGCTTCATGCCGAGAATCGCCAGGCGCGCGGCGATGCGCGCTCGTATGGGGGCGGATCGCTCGCCAATGCCGGCGGTGAAGACCAGCGCGTCGAGGCGGCCGAGTGTCACCGTGAACTGGGCGATGGCCTGCGCGACCTTCAGGCAGAAATAATCCACCGCCAGCGCGGCCTCGGGCGCCTCGCTCGCCAGCAATTCGCGCATGTCGCTGCTGATGCCCGAGAGACCCTTCAGACCACTGTCGTGATAGAGCAGATGGCCGACCTCGGCCGGGCTCATGCCCTTCTGCTCGATGAGGTGCAGCACCACGCCGGGGTCAAGCGCCCCGCAGCGCGTGCCCATGGGCAGGCCGTCCAGAGCGGTGAAGCTCATGGTGGAATCCTGGCTGTGCCCGTCCTGCAGCGCGCAGGCCGAGGCGCCGGAACCCAGATGGGCGATGACCACGCTGCCGGCGGCGGCTTCCAGGTCGAGTTCGCGCAGGCGGCCCGCGACATATTCATAGGACAGCCCGTGAAAGCCGTAGCGCCGCACGCCGTCCTCATAGAGCGCCCGGGGCAGGGCGAAGCGATCGGCAATCTCCGGGTGGTCGCGATGGAACGCGGTGTCGAAACAGGCAACCTGCGGAAGATCGGGTCGACGCTGGCGGATGACGCGAATGGGGTCGAGGTTGGTCAGCTGGTGCAGCGGAGCCAGCGGGATGAAGCTCTCCAGCCGCGTGAAAACCGCGTCGTCGATCAGGACGGGATGGCTGTAATCGGGCCCGCCATGCACCACGCGATGGCCGACGCCAATCAGATGATGGTCGTCGATCAGCGGCGTGATCCAGTCGCCAATGGCGTGCTGGGCCTCATGCGGGCTGGCGATTTCCTGCGCTGAGAAGGATTGATCGACCAGAGATGCGCCGTCGCCGTCGCGGGCGATGAGGCGCGGACGGGTGCCGATGCCGTCCAGCGCGCCTCCGATCAGGGGGGCGAAATCCTCGCCGTCCACCCGGTAGAGCTTGAACTTGATGGAGGAGGAGCCGGCATTCACCACGAAAAGCACGTCGCTCATGGTCTAGCCCCCAAGGCCCGGTTGGCGCAGCCGCGCATCGGCATAGAGCACGGCGACGGCGCAGGAGGCGAGGCGGGTTTTCAGCGTATCGGCGCGGCTGGTCAGGATCACCGGAACGCGCGCACCAAGCACGATCCCGGCGGCGTCAGCGCCGGCCATGAAGGTGAGGTTCTTGGCGAGCATGTTGCCGGCTTCGAGATCGGGGGCGACGAGGATCTGCGCACGGCCGGCGACGGGCGAGGTCAGGCCCTTGATGCGCGCGGCGTCGGGCGAGATGGCGTTGTCGAGCGCCAGCGGTCCGTCGAGTTCGGCGCCGGTGATCTGGCCACGCTCGGCCATCTTGCACAGCGCGGCGGCGTCAAGGGTGGAGGGGATGCTGGTGGTCACGGTCTCGATGGCGGAGAGAATCGCCACGCGCGGGCGTCCGAGCCCGAGGCCCCGATGCAGGTCGATCGCGTTCTGGACGATGTCGCGCTTGGCGTCGAGGTCGGGGAAGATGTTGACCGCCGCATCGGTGATGAACAGCGGCTCGGGATAGGACGGCACGTCCATGATGAAGACATGGCTGACGCGCCGGCCGGTGCGCAGGCCCGTGTCGCGCGCGGTGATGGCGGCGAGCATCTCGTCGCTGTGCAGGCTGCCTTTCATCAGCAGCGCCGCCTCGCCTTCGCGCACCAGTTCCACCGCGCGCGCCGCGGAGGCCGCGCTGTGCGGGGTGTCAACTCTTTCAATGTCGGTGAGATCGAGCCCGTGCTCGCGCGCTACCGTGTCGATCCGTGCCTGCGGGCCGACCAGTATGGGGATGATGAGCCCGGCCGCGGCGGCATCCAGGGCGGCGCGCAACGAAGATTCATCGCAGGGGTGAGCCACCGCCGTGCGCAGCGGGCCGACGGCGGCGGCGCGGGCGATCAGGTCGCGATAATTGCCGTGGGTGGGATGCGGGCTGACGCTTTGATCCATGACGTTCCTTGCGACCCGTGGCGTGGCCGGGTGGAGCCTTGATGAAGGTTGCCACGGGAAGGTGAAGGGGCCGTGGCGTCCTTGACCTGTCGCAAGAGACCAGAATTTGCAGCCCCCGGCCAGCAGGGGGCTGACGGGTGAGGCTCAGTCCTCGTTGGCGGCGCGCATCTGCTTTTCCAGCAGCTTGCGCTCGACGGTCTGGAGATGGGCGCGCATCGCGGCGGCAGCCCCCGCCATGTCGCGGTGCTCGATGGCGTCGACGATCGCGTCATGTTCGGCAAAGCTGTGATGGGTCGGCAGCGGGCGTACCGGCGCCGTGCGCAGCCGGCCCCAGGTCACGGCCCGGCGTACCGCGTTCAGCGTATCGAACAGGCCGAGCAGCAGGCTGTTCTGCGTCGCTTCGGCAATGGTGCGGTGAAGCCGCGTGTCCCAGCCTTCATATTGCCGCCAGGTTTCCGCCTGCCGCGAGCGGGTGAGGCACAGGCGCATCTCGGAAATGGCGGCGGGGGTCGCGGTGAAGGCGGCGGCGCGGGTAATCTCCGGTTCGATGACGAGGCGCGCGCGCATCACCTCGGCCGGATTGCTGCGTCGGGCGAGGGCGGCGATGTCGGCGAAGGTGTCGAGCGGCCGGCTGCCCATGAAGGTGCCCTTGCCGACATGGCGCCAGAGCTGGCCCTCGGCTTCGAGCACGTCGAGCGCCTTGCGCAGTTCGGTGCGCGAGACGCCGAGGGCGGCGGACAGCTCGCGCTCGGGCGGCAGGCGCCCATCATCGGGCAGGTCCGTCTGGGCCAGATAGGCGCGCAGTTGGGTGACGATGCCCTGTGCCGGATGGGTATCAGGATGGGAATTCAGCATAGGCGCAGGGCTCAACCAAAGTTCGAATTGGTTCAATCTATGAAGCGGCGGACCCGAGCGGTCAAGCCGTTTTGAACTTGACCGCATCTTTCAGCCAATATAAACCAAAAAGCAATTGGTCGTTTACCTCGCGGGGTAACGGCAGCCGTGGATCCAACCACTCGGCATCATGGGAGACGAAAATGCTCAAGAGCCTTACCCAGGGATTGGTGCGCCTGTCGGGCACCGCCGCCGTGCTCGGCGTCAGCGCGACGCTGGCCTTCGCGCCGCAGGCTGAAGCCAAGGTGCGCGTCGCCTATGGCGACATTGCGAGCGTCGAGAACCTCCATCTCCTCGCCGCCTTCGAGCTCGCCAAGCAGAAGGGTGTCGAAATCGAGATGACCTATCTGAAGTCCGAGGACATCGCGGCCCAGGCCGTGGTCGGCGGGCAGGCGGATATCGGCGTCGGCGGTCCCTATGCGCTGATCCAGAAGGTGAAGGTGCCGGTGCGCATCTTCCTGCAGCTCTCCACGCTGCGCTTCTACCCGGCGGTCAATGCCGAATTCTACAAGACCTGGAAGGACCTCGACGGCCAGGAAATCGCCGTGCATTCGCGCGGTTCCGGCACCGAGGCGATCATGAAGCTGATGGAGGAGAAGCAGGGCATCAAGTTCTCCAAGATCAGCTACATCCCCGGCTCGGAAGTGCGCACCGGCGCGCTGCTGCAGGGCAATGTGAAGGCGACCATCGTCGACACCAATGGGCGCAAGCTGCTCGCGGCGAAGGCGCCGGGCAAGTTCATCATCCTGCCGCTGGATGGCATCAACGCCACCGATGAGGCGCTGTTCGCCCGCCAGGACTTCCTCGACAAGAACCCGAAGGACGTCGACATCATCGTCGAGTCGATCCTGACCACCTGGCGCGAAGTCACCAAGAACCCGGCGATCGTTGCCGAGTGGCGCACCAAGTACAAGCTCCTGCCGGACCTGCCGGCCGATCAGGTCGCCGAGATCACGCCCTATTTCACTGAACTCGCCGAAGGCAAGGCTTTCCCGCTCAATGGTGGCGGCGAGGCGGCAGCCAAGGACGACTTCGCCTTCTACACGCTCTCCGGCCAACTCACCGGCAAGCCGGCCGAGCTGAAGGTCGAGGAGTTCTGGGCGCTCGAGCCGCTGAACCGCGCGCTCGGCAAGATCGGCACGAATTGAGGCCGGCTTGATGGCAGTACCCGCTCACGTGAACGGCCCCTCGCGGACCGTCCCCGGCACCGAGGCTTCCTCCTTCTGGAGGAAGCTTTCGGAGCACCGCTCGGCCCTTTGGCGCATCGCCTCCATCGGGCTGTTCTTCCTCATCTGGGAAATCGCCGGCCGCATACCGATCAGCTTCGCCTTCCCGACCTTTCTGGAAACGCTGCGCGCCTTCGTCACCATGACGCTCGACGGCTCCTTCGTCGCCGCCTATGCGGAAACGCTGCAGCCGCTCGTCATCGGTATCGCCATCTCCACGGTGATCGGCATCGCGCTCGGCATCGTCATGGGTCTGTCGCGCTTCGCCGAATGGCTGGCCGCCCCGGTCTTCATCGTGCTGCAGGCCGCGCCGATGGCAGCGCTGATCCCGCTGATCACCTTCGTTTACGGTATCGGCCTGCTGGCAAAAACGCTGGCCGTCATCATGCTCGCTCTGCCGGTGATCGTGCTCAATGGCTATAAGGCGGTGCGCAATGCCAATCCGTCATTGGTTGCCATGTGCTATTCCTTCCAGGGAAACCTCTGGCAGCGCATCACCAAGATCATCATCCCCGATGCCAGCCCGGTCATTTTCGCCGGCCTGCGCCTCGGCCTCGCCGCCGGCTTCATCGGCGTGATCCTCGCCGAACTGCTGATCACCCCGACCGGCATCGGCGATCTCATCACCTATCACCGCTCGGTGGCGAACTACGCGGAAATGTATGCCGCCGTCGTCTCCATCATCCTCGTGTCCACGCTGACGCTGGCGGCGCTTGAGGCCTTCGAGCTTCGCGTGCTGCGTCCGGAAAAGAGAAGGTCCTGAGCCATGCGCAATATCACGGCGCATGCGGCGTCCGCCGCTGCCCATCCCGCCGGTGCCGACGTCGCGGTCGAGGTGCGGGGTGTCTGCAAGATGTATAGCGAGGTCGAGGCGCTGCGCAGCATCGACCTTGATTTCCCCGCCGGCAAGCTGACCACGCTGCTCGGCCCCTCGGGCTGCGGTAAGACCACGCTGCTCAAGATCATCGCCGGCCTCATTCCCGCGACCTCGGGCGAGATCCGCGTGAACGGCAAGACCGTGACCGGCCCCGGCCCGGAACGCGCCTTCGTGTTCCAGGACTTCGCGCTGATGCCCTGGGCGACGGTGATGCGCAATGTCGCCTTCGGCCTTGAGCTGAAGGGCATGGGCAAGGACGAGCGCCAGTCGATCGCCGCCCGATATATCAACGAGGTCGGGCTTGCCGGCTTCGAGAACAAGTACCCGCACGAACTCTCCGGCGGCATGCGCCAGCGTGTGGGCCTTGCCCGCGCCTTCGCGGTGAATGCCGACGTGCTGCTGCTCGACGAGCCGTTCTCGGCGGTGGATGAACAGAACCGTCGCAAGTTCCAGGAAGACCTGCTGCGCCTCGTCGCGCTGGAGAAGAAGACCTTCATCTTCGTCACCCATTCGATCGAGGAAGCGGTCTACTGCTCGGACCGCATCGTCATCCTCTCCCGCCGGCCGGGCCGCATCGCCCAGATCATCGAGCCGGAGATCGACCGCTCGGCGTCTCCCGACGCCATTCGCCGTGACCAGGGTTATCTCGATACCGTCGAGGAGATCTGGCAGGGCCTCAAGCGTTACGTCGATTAGGGGAGGGCGCGATGACACTTTTCGGCTATCGCGTGCCCATGATGGCCTCGCTCCTCGTGTGGTGCGTCATCTGGGAACTGGTGGGGCAATCGGGGGCGATGTTCCTCATCCCGCCGCTCTCGGACGTGCTGGTCGCGGCCGTGGCGCTGGTGCAGACCGGCACCTGGCAGGCGGCGGCGGTGACGACGCTGAACAGCTTCCTCATCGGCATGTTCTTCGCCATCCTTGTTGGCATCATCCTGGGCGTTCTGATGGGGCGCTTCCAGGCGGTCGACAATCTGTTGGGTATCTGGGTCAACATCTTCGTCTCGGCGCCGCTCTCTGCGCTGGTGCCGGTGCTGATGATCCTGTTCGGCATGGGCGAGACCACGGTGGTGGTCACCGTCTTCCTGTTCGCCGTCTGGATTATTGTGCTGGACACGCGGGCCGGGATACAGGGCGTGCCCAATTCCCTCATCGAGATGGGGCGCAGCTACGGCGCCTCGCCCCTCGCCCTCTACGGCAAGATCATTCTTCTCGCCGCGCTTCCCGAAATCCTCGCCGGCATCCGGCTGGGCGTGGTGCGCGGTGTGAAGGGCGTGGTGATCGGCCAATTGCTGGTTTCCATCCTCGGCTATGGCGAGTTGTTCGAGCTCTATTCGCGCAACTTCGACATGGAGAACTTCTGGGCCCTGACCATTATCCTGTTCGCCGCGGCGATGGGGTTGTCGGCCCTGATCGAAAATATTGAGAAACGCGTCGACTATTACGCAGGAGTACGCTGATGAACGCCCCTCTCGACCATTCCGCCTATGTGATCGCGCCTCCTGGCATTCCGACGCTCCCCGTCGAAGGCTCGGACAAGCTGTTCCCCATCCACCGCATCTACTGCGTCGGCCGCAACTATGCCGAGCACGCGATCGAGATGGGGCATGATCCGAACAAGGAGCCGCCCTTCTTCTTCCAGAAGAATCCCGACAACGTCATCACCAATGGCACCTTCCCCTATCCCGACAAATCCAGCGATGTGCATTACGAGCTGGAAATGCTCGTGGCGCTGAGCAAGGGCGGGGTGAACATCCCCGTGGAGACGGCGATGGAACATGTGTGGGGCTATGGCATCGGTCTCGACATGACCCGCCGCGACCTGCAGGGCGAGGCCAAGAAGCTCGGACGGCCGTGGGAAGTGGGCAAGGCGTTCGAAGCTTCCGCGCCCTGCTCGGCGTTGGTGCCGGCCTCGAAGATCGGTCACCCGACCGACGGCAAGGTGTGGCTGAACGTCAATGGCGTGCAGCGCCAGGTCGGCGACCTCAACCAGATGATCTGGAAGGTGCCGGAGATGATCTCGATCCTCTCGGGCCTGTTCGAGCTGAAGGCCGGCGACATCATCATGTCCGGCACGCCCGCCGGCGTCGGCGCGATCGTGCGCGGCGACGTGATGGAAGGCGGCGTCGACGGCGTCGGCAGATTCACCGTCAAGGTCGTCTAGGCCATTCCATCTTAGAGAGAAAAAGGCGGCCTGCGGGCCGCCTTTTTTGTTGGCTCAGGACGGGCGGCGGGCGACGAGGTCGATCTCGACCAGCGCCTCGCGGGCGAGGCCGGTGACGCCAACGCAGGTGCGGGCGGGGCGGCGGTCGGCCGGGAAATAGGACGCATAGGCGGCGTTCATCGCCGGGTAGTCGCGGTGGAATTCGGTGAGATACACCCGTGCCTGCACGACATGGGAGAGGTCGAGCCCCAGCCCGTCCAGCACGATGACCAGATTGTCCATCACACGGCGCGTCTGTGCCTCCACGCCCTCGGGGAGGGGGCGGGAATCATCGTCCGGCCAGGTTGGCATCTGGCCGGTGATGAACACCCAGCCATCGGCTTCGACGGCGTGACTGAAGGGCGCGACCGGCGTCGGCGCGCCGGGAATCATGAGGAATTGCGGGGGCATAGAGGCTCCGGTGAAGAGGCTGATTCAGGCGGCGAGTTTGGTGAGCACGGCGGCGAAGCGGCGGCGGGCAACCTCGCGGTCACGGTGCCGGCCGGCTTCCACCAGCTTAACGCCGCGCCGCCACACACAGTCAACCGCCGTGCCGGCCGCGGCGAAAATCCAGCCGTCGAACAAGGCGTTACCTTGTCGCTCCGTCAGCGAGGGATGGCTTGCGTCGAGGCTGACCATATCGGCGGGCGCGCCGACTTTGAGGCCGGCCGGGGCGCCCAGCGCCTGCGCGCCGCCCTCCAGCGCGCCGGCGAACAGGGCGGCGCCGGTGGAGCGGCCCTCGGTCATCGCCAATACGTTGCGGGCGCGGTGGGCGAGGCGCTGGGAATATTCCAGCAGGCGCAGCTCCTCGGCGGCGTCGATCCGAACATTCGAATCCGAGCCGACGCCATAGCGCCCGCCCGCCTCCAGAAAGGCCGGAGCGGGGAAGATGCCGTCGCCGAGATTGGCCTCGGTGATCGGGCAAAGCCCTGCCACGGCGCCGCTTTTCGCCATGGCGCGGGTCTCCTGCGGCCTCATGTGGGTGGCGTGGATGAGGCACCATCGGGCATCCACCGGGGCATGGTCGAGCAGATAGGCGACCGGGCGCTGACCGGCGAAGGCGAGGCAGTCCTCGACCTCCTTCATCTGCTCGGCGACATGGATATGGACCGGGCCGTCGGTGAGCGGGGCGAGGGCGGCGATCTGTTCCACCGTGGCGGCGCGCAGGCTGTGCGGGGCGAGGCCGAGCACGCCATCGGGAAGATCAGCCACAGGCTTGCGAGCTGATTCAATCAGGCGTTCGAAGCTGTTGATATTATTTATGAAACGACGCTGTCCGTGGGTCGGCGCCTGCCCGCCGAAGCCGCCATGGGCGTAGAATACCGGCAGCAAAGTGAGGGCGATGCCGGTGGCGCTCGCGGCCGCGCAGATGCGCTCAGATAATTCGCCTATGTTTCTGTAGGGATTGCCATTTTTGTCATGGTGCAGATAGTGGAACTCGCCGACGCGGGTGAAGCCGGCTTCCAGCATCTCGACATAGGCGAGAGTGGCGATGGCCTCGACATCGTCGGGGTCCATGCGGTCGACCGCCCGGTACATGGCCTCGCGCCAGGTCCAGAAACTGTCCCCGGTCGGCCCGCGCACCTCGGTGCCGCCGGCAAAGGCCCGCTGGAACGCGTGGCTGTGCAGATTCGGGAGTCCCGGCAAGGCGATGGCATGGCGCTCTGAGGCGGCGCGCGAATCCGTTCCCACATCGATTCCGGTGATCCATCCGTCGCTGACAGACAGAGTCACATTCCGCGCCCAACCATCTGACAGATAAGCGTTTTCGAACCAGAAGCGGGTCGTCGGCGCAGGTGTTGCGGCGGGCGCTGTAGCGGACATGGGCACGTCGCTCCCGAGGGCTATGGACAAGGTAGTGAAAACGTCATTATGTATAGACATTATTCATTGCCCTGTCACCCGATCAAGGAGCGCCCATGCGCTGCGACCGTCTCTGGCGAGGCGCCCGGATCGCCACGCTGGCACCGGACCGCCCCGGCCTCGGCATCATCGAGAATGGGGTGATCGGGGTGCGCGATGGGCGCATCGTGCTGGTGGCCGATCAGTGCAGTGAGGTGGAGTGTCAGGCCGATGAGACCATCGCGTGCGAGGGGCGCTGGATCACGCCCGGCCTGATCGACTGCCACACCCATCTCGTCTTCGGCGGCGACCGCGCGGCCGAGTTCGAGCAGCGTCTCGCCGGGGTCTCCTATGAGGCGATCGCGCGGGCCGGGGGCGGCATTGTCTCGACGATGAAAGCCACCCGAGCGGCGAGCGAGGAGGAGCTGGTCGCTTCCGCGCTGCCACGGCTCGATGCGCTGATCGGGGAGGGGGTCACCACGGTCGAGATCAAATCCGGCTACGGGCTCTCCACCGCCGCCGAAATGAAAAGCCTGCGCGCCGCCCGCGCCCTTGGCGAGGTCCGGCCGGTTTCCGTCACCACCACCTTCCTCGGCGCCCACGCCATGCCGCCGGAATCGATGGGCGACAAGGACGGCTACATTGATCATCTCCGGCGCAACATGCTGCCGGCGATCGCCACTGCCGGGCTGGCGGATGCGGTCGACGGCTTTTGCGAGGGCATCGCGTTCTCGCCCGCCCAGATCGAGCGTCTGTTCAAGGCCGCGCGCGATCTCGGCCTGCCGGTGAAGCTGCATGCCGACCAGCTCTCTAATCTCCATGGCGCGGCGCTGGCGGCCTCCTTTGGCGCGCTGTCGGCCGATCACCTCGAACATACCGACGCGGAGGGCGCGGTCGCCATGGCGCAAGCCGGCACGGTGGCCGTACTGCTACCGGGCGCCTTCTATTTCATCCGCGAGACCAAGCTGCCGCCGGTCGACCTGTTTCGCCGCCATGGCGTGAAGCTGGCGCTGGCGACCGACTGCAATCCCGGCACCTCGCCGCTGACCTCGCTGCTGCTGACCATGAATATGGGCGCGACGCTGTTCCGCCTCACCGTCGAGGAATGCCTCGCCGGGGTGACGCGCGAGGCGGCCCGCGCCTTGGGGCGGCTGGATGAAGTCGGCACCATCGAGGTCGGCAAATATTGCGACCTCGCCATCTGGGACATCGAGCGCCCGGCGGAGCTGGTCTACCGCATGGGCTTCAACCCGCTTCACGCCCGCGTCTGGAGGGGCCAATGAATCATGTCATCCTGAAACCCGGCGCGGTGAGCCTTGCCGAATGGCGCGCGGTCTATCGCGGCACCCCGGTCGCTCTCGATCTGGCCGCGCAACCGGTGATTGCGCGCAGCGCAGCGGCGGTGGCGGCGATCCTTGCCAAGGGCGAGCCGGTCTATGGCATCAATACCGGCTTCGGGAAGCTCGCCAGCGTGCGCATTCCCGATGCCGATCTTGAGACGCTCCAGCGCAATATCGTGCTCTCCCACGCCGCGGGCGTCGGCGAGCCGATGCCGGTGCCGGTGGCGCGGCTGATGATGGCGCTGAAGCTGGCGAGCCTCGCTCAAGGAGCGTCCGGCATCCGCCCGGCGACCATCGAATTGCTGGAGGCGATGCTGGCCAAGGGGCTGACGCCGGTCGTGCCGTGCCAGGGCTCGGTCGGTGCCTCCGGCGATCTCGCCCCGCTCGCCCATATGACGGCGACGATGATCGGGGTCGGCGAGGTGTTTGTCGGCAGCGCCCGCCTTGCCGCCGGCGAGGCGCTGGCGCAGGCGGGCCTCGCGCCGGTGACGCTCGGCCCCAAGGAAGGGCTGGCGCTGCTCAACGGCACGCAATTCTCCACCGCCAATGCGCTGGCCGGCCTGTTCGGGGCCGAGAACCTCTACCGTTCGGCGCTGGTGACGGGGGCGCTGTCGACAGATGCGGCGCGGGGCTCCGACGCCCCGTTCGATCCGCGCATCCATGCCCTGCGCAAGCATCGCGGGCAGATCGAGACGGCGGACGCGCTGCGTGCGCTGATGGCGGGTTCGGCGATCCGGGCCTCGCATCTGGTGGGTGACGAGCGGGTGCAGGACCCCTATTGCCTGCGCTGCCAGCCGCAGGTGATGGGCGCCTGCCTCGACCTGCTGCGTCAGGCGGCGACGACGCTGGAAACGGAAGCCAACGGTGTCTCCGACAATCCGCTGATCTTCCCGGAGGAGGGCGAGGCCCTGTCGGGCGGCAATTTCCACGCCGAGCCGGTGGCCTTCGCTGCCGACATGATCGCGCTTGCCGTGTGCGAGATCGGCTCGCTCAGCGAGCGGCGTATTGCCATGCTGGTCGATCCCGCTCTGTCGGGTATGCCGGCCTTCCTCACCCCGAAGCCGGGGCTGAATTCCGGCTTCATGATCCCGCAGGTGACGGCGGCGGCGCTGGTCTCCGAGAACAAGCAGCGGGCCTATCCGGCGAGCGTCGATTCGATTCCGACCTCGGCCAATCAGGAAGACCATGTGTCGATGGCCGCCCATGGCGCGCGCCGGCTGCTGGGGATGGTGGAGAACGCGGTCTGCGTGCTCGGCATCGAATTGCTGGCCGGCGCGCAGGGCTGCGATTTCCACGCACCGCTCGCCTCCTCGCCGGTGCTTGAACAGGTGCGGGCGCGGCTGCGGAGCGAGGTGCCGCATCTCGACGAGGACCGCCATTTCGCGCCCGACATGGATAAGGCCAACGCCCTCATCCGCTCCGGCGCCATCGCCGGCCTCGCGGCGGCGCTGCTGCCGAATGTGAGCGGGGCGTGAGGGGGATGGCGCGCCAGTCCCTCGGCTTTCTTACCTCTCCCCGTGGGGGAGAGGTCGGCGCGCAGCGCCGGGTGAGGGGCCATGCGCGCGTGGCCCCTCACCCTACCCCTCTCCCCGACGGGGAGAGGGAGCCGGTTGTGCCGGTGGGGATGTCTGACCTCTCCCCGTGGGGGAGAGATCGGCGCGTAGCGCCGGGTGAGGGGGCCTTCCGGCCCAAGGCCGGGCATGACGTCGATCGGCTGGAGCCGCGTTCATTCCCCCGCGTGCCCTCATGCCCGGGCTTGACCCGGGCATCCATGGTGGATGCCGCAGTTTGGGCGGTACGGCTGGATCCTCGGGTCAAACCCGAGGATGAGGGAATTGAGGGGCCGTGCGCATGACCGTCATGACTCATCCCCCCTTCCTCACCGTGCATCGCGGCACCGCCCCGCTGGTGATATCGCTGCCACATACCGGCACCGATATTCCGCCCGAGCTGGAAGCCGACCTCGTCTCGCCCTGGCTGGCGCGCAAGGACTGCGACTGGTGGATCGAGCAGCTCTATGATTTCGCCGCCGGGCTCGGCGCCAGCGTGGTGCGGACCGCGATATCCCGCACCGTGATCGACGTGAACCGCGATCCCTCCGGCGTCTCGCTCTATCCCGGCCAGGCGACGACCGAGCTGTGCCCGACCACGACCTTCGACGGCGAGCCGCTCTACAAGGAGGGGCGGACTCCCGATGTGGCCGCGCGGCGGGCGGCCTTTTTCGAGCCCTATCACGCGTCGCTGGCCGGCGAGATCGCGGCGGCGCGAGAGGTCCATGGCACGGTGGTGCTGTATGACTGCCACTCCATCCGCTCGGTGATCCCCCGCCTGTTCGAGGGCACGCTGCCCGAACTCGATCTCGGCACCAATGCGGGCGCGAGCTGCGCGCCGGAGCTGGAGGCCGCCCTGGCGGCGCTCTGTCGGGGAACCGGACGTTCCTTCGTCAGCAATGGCCGCTTCAAGGGCGGTTACATCACCCGCCAGTACGGGCGCCCGGAGGCGGGCGTCCATGCCGTGCAGATGGAACTCGCCTGCCGCGTCTATCTGGCCGAGGCGCTCGGCGCGGTCGGGCCGGACAATTGGCCGACGCCCTATGAGCCCGCCTATGCGGGCGCGTTGCGCGACAGCCTCATCACCCTGTTCAAGACCCTCATCGGCTTTGCCCGCGCCCGCGCCTGAAGGAGCACGATCATGACCCGCATCGACAATTCCCGCGTCATCCGGGCCCCGCGCGGCACGGCGCTCTCGGCCAAAAGCTGGCTGACCGAAGCCCCGCTGCGCATGCTGATGAACAATCTCGACCCCGATGTTGCGGAAAAGCCCTCCGAACTGGTGGTCTATGGCGGCATCGGCCGCGCCGCCCGCGACTGGGAGAGCTTCGACCGCATCGTCGCCAGCCTGCGCGCGCTGGAGGAGGACCAGACGCTGCTGGTGCAGTCCGGCAAGCCGGTGGGCGTGTTCCGCACCCACAAGGACGCGCCGCGCGTGCTGATCGCCAATTCCAACCTCGTGCCGCGCTGGGCGAGCTGGGAGCATTTCAACGAGCTCGACCGCAAGGGCCTCGCCATGTACGGCCAGATGACGGCCGGCTCGTGGATCTATATCGGCGCGCAGGGCATCGTGCAGGGCACCTACGAGACCTTCGTGGAGATGGGCCGCCAGCATTTCGGCGGCTCGCTCACGGGCAAATGGATCCTCACCGGGGGGCTGGGCGGCATGGGCGGGGCGCAGCCGCTCGCCGCCACCATGGCCGGGGCGAGCTGCCTCGCGGTGGAGTGCCGGCCCTCCTCGATCGAGTTCCGCCTGCGCACCGGCTATCTCGACACCTCGACCACCAGCCTCGACGAGGCGCTGATGATGATCGAACGCGCCTGCGATGAGGGCCGCGCGCTCTCCGTCGGCCTGCTCGGCAATGCGGCGCAGGTGCTGCCCGAGCTGGTGAAGCGCGGCATCCGGCCGGACATCGTCACCGACCAGACCTCCGCCCATGACCCGGTGAACGGCTATCTGCCGCTCGGCTGGCGGCTGGACGAATGGGAGGACCGCAAGCAGAGCGACCCGGCCGGGGTGGCGAAGGCCGCCAAGGCCTCCATGGCGGTGCATGTGCAGGCGATGCTCGACTTCTTCCATGCCGGCGTGCCGACCGTCGACTATGGCAACAATATCCGCCAGATGGCGCTGGAGGAGGGGGTGGCGAACGCCTTCGACTTCCCCGGCTTCGTGCCGGCCTATATCCGCCCGCTGTTCTGCCGCGGTATCGGCCCGTTCCGCTGGGCCGCGCTGTCCGGCGACCCGCAGGACATTGCCCGCACCGACGCCAAGGTGAAGGAGCTGATCCCCGACAATCCGCATCTGCACAACTGGCTGGACATGGCCGCCGCGCGCATCCAGTTCCAGGGCCTGCCGGCGCGCATCTGCTGGGTCGGGCTCGGCGACCGGCACCGGCTCGGCCTCGCCTTCAACGAGATGGTGCGCACGGGCGAACTCAAGGCGCCGATCGTGATCGGCCGCGACCATCTCGATTCCGGCTCGGTCGCCTCGCCCAACCGCGAGACCGAGGCGATGCGGGACGGCTCCGACGCCGTCTCCGACTGGCCGCTGCTCAACGCGCTGCTCAACACCGCCTCGGGCGCCACCTGGGTGAGCCTGCACCATGGTGGCGGCGTCGGCATGGGCTTCTCGCAGCATGCCGGCATGGTGATCTGCGCCGACGGCACGGCGGACGCCGCCCGCCGCCTCGCCCGCGTGCTGTGGAACGACCCGGCGACCGGGGTGATGCGCCACGCCGACGCCGGCTACGACATCGCGCTCGCCTGCGCCCGCGAGCACCAGCTCGACCTGCCGGGCATTCTGGGGTGAGGCGAGGGGCGGCGATGCTGGCCTGTCGAGAACAGGTCAAGAACATGAGCCTTGCCGCCCCCGCCGAATCGCCGGCATTCTGAGCCGTCACAGGCGGAGGCGGGGCATGTCGATCATCGGCGGGCAGGCGGTGGGCCAGTTCGGCCTCGCCCTCATCGTGCAGGACGTCGGCGCCGCCGCGGATTTCTACCGCGACGTCTTCGGCGCGCAGGAGGTGGCGCGGCACTTCGCGCCCAACCCGCTCGATCTGCCGGGGCCGGAGCCGGTGGCGGCCGAGCTGCGGCTGTCCGGCATCCATCTCATGGTGACGCGGGAGAACCCGCGCTGGCGCGAGGCGCCGCGGCCGGACTGGCCGCGCTCGCCCCGCGCGGCGGGGGCGGCCTCGGCCTATAGCGTGATCTATGTCGCGGATGTCGCGGCGGTGTTCGCCCGCGCCTGCGCCGCCGGGGCGCAGCCGAGCCGGCCGGGCGATGCGCCGGAGGAGGGCTATTGGGGCGACCGGATGATCCAGATCCACGACCCGTTCGGCCATGTCTGGCGCCTTCTCGAACGGATCGAGGAGGTGGAGGCGGCCGCCCTCGGCCCGCGTTTGGCTGCGCAGATCGCCGCCTATCGGCAGGCGCGCGACGCGCCGACGGCGCGGCCGGCTGAGGCGTGACCCTCAGGGCGCGAACCTTGCCACCAGATCGTAGACGTCGCCGCGAAACAGCTGGCGCACATAGGTGACAGTGTCGCCCGCGCGCCAGGTGCGCCGCTCCAGGCTCAGGCAGGCCGCGCCCTTGGCGAGGCCCAGCGCCTCCGCTTCGCGCGCGCTGGCGCCGACCGCGCTGATGCGATGCTCCGCCTCGGTCCACGGCACATGACGCAGCAGCCACGAGCCCGGCGGGGTCGCCGCGAAGTCGGCATCAGCCGCCTCGGGAACGGCGGCGAGGCTGATGAGCCGCGCCTCCAGCGCCAGCGGGCGGCCATTGGCGAGGTGCAGGCAGGACAGGTCCAGCACCTCCTGCCCATCCAGCCCCGGCGGTTCGGCCGCCTCGGCGGTGCGGCGCTTCCGGCTGATGAGCCGGTAGCCATAGGTCTCGCCGCGGGCGGCGATCTCGGCGGGAATGTCGGGGATACGCAGCACGGCGGAGTGAATGCGCGGCTGGGCGACGAAGGAGCCGGCCCGCCGGCGCCGCTCCACCAGACCCGCCGCCACCAGCCCGGCGATGACCTTGTTGACGGTCATTCGCGCGCAGCCATACTGCGCCATCAGCTCGTGCTCGAAAGGGATGCGGTGGCCCGGCGGCCAGGCGCCGGACAGGATTTTGCCTTCGAGATCGGCGCGGATGCGCTGGCCGAGTGGCTGGGGCGCCGGCAGGCTCGTCGAAGAATCGGCGGAGGGGGCGCCGCTTGCGCCATCACCGCCTCGCGTGGGTCTCATCTCGCCCATCTTCCGTCCTGCGTGCCCCACCCTCATTGCCGGCAGTTTAGCCGGCTCGGAGGTTATGTATAGACATTCCCGTCCCGCCGGACGCGATGTTGAGGCCGGGTCGGCGGCTCGCCCTTTAAAAGATGCCTGCGCGCGATGAGAACATATTGCGAACGGAGAACAAAACGGATACACACAAGGAAACAGCACCCGTCCCCCTTGCGTGCAACCCGGAGCCCGGCAATGACTCAATCGAGTTTGCGACTCGTCGAAGGATCTTCCATGGACAAGGCCAAGGCGCTGGACGCCGCCCTCACTCAGATCGAGCGCCATTTCGGCAAGGGCTCGATCATGCGGCTTGGCAAGAACGACAAGATCATGGAGATCGAGACGGTCTCCACCGGGTCGCTCGGCCTTGATATCGCGCTCGGCATTGGCGGCCTGCCGCGCGGCCGGGTGGTCGAGATTTTCGGGCCGGAATCCTCGGGCAAGACCACGCTCGCTTTGCACACCATCGCCGAGGCCCAGAAGAAGGGCGGCGTGTGCGCCTTCATCGACGCCGAGCACGCGCTCGACCCGATCTATGCCCGCAAGCTCGGGGTCGATCTCGACAATCTGCTGATCTCGCAGCCGGATGCCGGCGAGCAGGCGCTGGAGATCGCCGACACGCTGGTGCGCTCGGGCGCGGTGGATGTGCTGGTGGTCGATTCGGTCGCCGCGCTCACCCCGCGCGCCGAACTCGATGGCGAGATGGGCGATAACCAGCCGGGCATGCAGGCGCGGCTGATGAGCCAGGCGCTGCGCAAGCTCACCGCCTCGATCAACCGCTCGCACACCATGGTCATCTTCATCAACCAGATCCGCATGAAGATCGGCGTGATGTATGGCAGCCCGGAGACCACCACCGGCGGCAATGCGCTGAAATTCTATGCCTCGGTGCGCCTCGACATCCGCCGCATCGGCTCGATCAAGGATCGCGAGGAAGTGGTGGGCAACCAGACCCGCGTGAAGGTGGTGAAGAACAAGCTGGCCCCGCCCTTCAAGCAGGTCGAGTTCGACATCATGTATGGCGAAGGCGTCTCCAAGATGGGCGAGCTGATCGACCTCGGCGTCAAGGCCGGCGTGGTCGAGAAGTCCGGCGCCTGGTTCTCCCATGACAGCCAGCGCCTCGGCCAGGGCCGCGAGAACGCCAAGAACTTCCTGCGGCAGAACCCGGATGTGGCCGGCCGCATCGAGGCGACCATCCGCCAGAATGCCGGCCTGATCGCCGAGAAGATCCTCGCCGGCGAGGCGGGCGAGGGAGAGGATGAGGGTGGCGACGGCGAGCCGTGAGCCGTCGCGCCTTGAACCTCAGTTCGCGCTGATCGCGCTGCTCCGCCGGTGACGCGCCGGCGGGGCGTGTGCCCCGCGGCCGAGTCGGCACGCCACGCTTCGTGCCACCAAGTCTCGTGCACAAGCCGCGTGCCGCCGCCTCGTGCCCAGCCCTGCGCGCCAGGCGCGCGCTACGCCTGTGCGCCACGCCCTGTAACCATCCGGGACATTGCCCGAGTGGCCTTTCTGGACAAGGCGAGGGGGCGCCGTTAGAACCGTCTCGCGCCGCTGGGCGCGGGCCGGATGCGGATCAGCGCCGGCTGCCTTCTCCTTCTTCGGACTGGTTTCATGAGCGGCGTTAACGAGATTCGTTCGACCTTTCTCGACTATTTCGCGAAGCACGGCCACCAGGTGGTCGATTCCTCGCCGCTCGTGCCGCGCAACGACCCGACCTTGATGTTCACCAATGCCGGCATGGTGCAGTTCAAGAACGTCTTCACCGGCATCGAGAAGCGCCCCTATTCGCGCGCCGTGACCTCGCAGAAATGCGTGCGCGCCGGCGGCAAGCACAATGATCTCGACAATGTCGGCTACACCGCCCGGCATCACACCTTCTTCGAGATGCTCGGCAATTTCTCCTTCGGCGACTATTTCAAGGAGAACGCCATCGAGCTGGCGTGGAACCTGATCACCCGCGAGTTCGAGCTGCCGGTCGAGAAGCTGCTGGTCACCGTCTATTCCGAGGATGACGAGGCCTTCGCCCTCTGGCGCAAGATCGCCGGCCTGCCCGAATCGAAGATCATCCGCATCCCGACCTCGGACAATTTCTGGCAGATGGGCGATACGGGCCCCTGCGGTCCCTGCTCGGAGATCTTCTACGATCACGGCGCGCACATCCCCGGCGGCCCGCCCGGCTCGCCCGACCAGGATGGCGACCGCTTCATCGAGATCTGGAATCTCGTCTTCATGCAGTTCGAGCAGCTGCCGGGCGGCGAGCGGCTGAACCTGCCGCGCCCCTCGATCGACACCGGCATGGGCCTCGAGCGCGTTTCGGCGGTGCTGCAGGGCACGCATGACAATTACGAGATCGACCTCATGCGCGCGCTGACCGGCGCCGTCGAGGAGATGACCGATGTGCCGTCCACCGGCCCGCAAAAGGCCAGCCACCGGGTCATTGCCGACCATCTGCGCGCGGCGACCTTCCTGGTCGCCGATGGCGTGCTGCCCTCCAATGAGGGGCGCGGCTATGTGCTGCGCCGCATCATGCGCCGGGCCATGCGCCACGCGCAGCTGCTCGGCGCCCGCGATCCGCTGATGCACCGCCTGGTGCCGGTGCTGGTGCGCGAGATGGGCCGCGCTTACCCAGAGATCGTGCGCGCCGAGGCGCTGGTGAGCGAGACGCTGCGGCTGGAAGAGACGCGTTTCCGCAAGACGCTGGAGCGCGGCCTCTCGATCCTCGAGACCGAGAGCGAGGGCCTCGGCTCGGGCGCCAAATTCTCCGGCGACACCGCCTTCAAGCTCTATGACACTTATGGCTTCCCGCTCGATCTGACCGAGGACGCGCTGCGCGCGCGCGGCGTCAGCGTCGATGTGGAGAGCTTCAATGCCGCGATGGAACGCCAGCGCGCCGATGCCCGGGCCTCCTGGGCCGGCTCCGGCGAGGCGGCGACCGACACCATCTGGTTCGGCGTGCGCGACGATGTCGGCGCCACGGAATTCCTCGGCTATGAGACCGAGAGCGCCGAAGGCGTCGTCACCGCGCTGGTCAGCGAGGGGCGCCGCGTGAAGGAGATCGCCGCCGGCGCGCGCGGCCTCGTCGTGCTCAACCAGACGCCCTTCTATGCGGAATCGGGCGGTCAGGTCGGCGATACCGGCCGGATGACCGGCGAGGACGGGCTGGTGGTGCGCATTCTCACCACCCAGAAGAAGCTCGGCGACATCTTTGCCCATGAGGTCGAGGTCGAGAGCGGCACGCTGGCGATCGGCGCGGCGCTGGCACTCAGTGTCGATGGCGCGCGCCGTAGCGCGATCCGCGCCAATCATTCGGCCACCCATCTGCTGCACGAGGCGCTGCGCCGCGTGCTCGGCGACCATGTCGCGCAGAAGGGCTCGCTGGTGGCGTCCGACCGGCTGCGTTTCGACTTCAGCCACCCCAAGCCGCTCGACGCGGCGGAACTGCGGGCGGTGGAAGACATCGCCAATACCATCGTGCTGCGCAACGAGCCGGTGGTGACGCGGCTGATGGCGGTCGACGACGCGATCGAATCCGGCGCCCGCGCGCTGTTCGGCGAGAAATATGGCGATGAGGTCCGCGTGGTCTCGATGGGCACCGATCCCGGCAATGGCGCGCCCTATTCGGTCGAGCTGTGCGGCGGCACCCATGTGGCGCGCACCGGCGATATCGGCCTCGTCACCGTGCTGGCGGAGAGCGCGGTCGGCGCCGGCGTGCGCCGCCTTGAGGCCATGACGGCCGATACCGCGCGCCATCATCTGTCCGGCGAGAGCCGCGCCCTGCACGCCGCCGCGGCGGCGCTGAAGGCGCCGGTCGGCGAGGTCGAGGCGCGCATCGTCCAGCTGGTCGAGGAACGCCGCCGGCTGGAGCGCGAGCTCGGCGAGGCCAAGCGCAAGCTCGCCATGGGCGGCGGCGAGGCCGGCGAGGACCCGGTGCGCCGCGTCGGCGCGGTCCAGCTGATGGCCCGCCAGGTCAGCGGCATCGACCTGAAGGATCTCAAGAGCCTGGTCGACGAGGGCAAAAAGCGCATCGGCTCGGGCATCGTCGCCATTGTCGGCGTGACCGAGGACGGGCGCGCGGGCCTCGTGGTCGGCGTCACCGAGGATCTCACCGGTAGCTATGACGCGGTCGCGCTGGTCCGGCTCGGGGCCGAGGCGCTGGGCGGCAAGGGCGGCGGCGGCCGGGCCGACATGGCTCAGGCCGGCGGCCCCGACGGGACGCGGGCCGGCGAGGCGCTCGCCGCCATCGAGGCGGCGCTGGCCGGCTGAGGCTGGCTTCACGCGGCAATGTTGCCCGGATACGTCCCGGCGGCGAAGGCGAGAGCCTGCGCGCCCGTGGTGGGTGCTCTGTGCTGTCGCGTCTGGGCAGGTGCGCTCCGGTGGGCGCGACGGCTCGGGATGCCGGTCGCGTGCCCGTTGGCGCGAGGCTCGGGATGTGGCGGCGACGACGGCTTCGCGCCGGCAAGGCGCGAGGCGTTTCGCAAGGTTGGCCGAGGGCGCGTCCCGTGGGATGCGCCGGTTGCGCGCGCTTCCGGGCGCGACGTCCATAGGTCGGCGTTGCGGCGAACAGGCGTGGCTCTGCCTGGCTGTGTGAATGGCCAGCCTTTCCGATCCTGTGCCGTGCGGCTCGGGGGAGCCGCCTCCGGCCGGCAAGGGCGGCGGCGGCCGGGCCGACATGGCTCAGGCCGGCGGCCCCGACGGGACGCGGGCCGGCGAGGCGCTCGCCGCCATCGAGGCGGCGCTGGCCGGCTGAGGCGCGCCTCACGCGGCAGGCCGCCCGGACACGTCGGGGGGCCGCAGGTGACAGTCTGCGTGCCGGTGTGGTGGGTGCGCTGTGCTGTCGTGTCTATGCAAGTGCGCTCCGGTGGGCGCGAGGGTTCGGGATGCCGGTCGTGCGCCTATTCGCGCGAGGCTCGGGATGTGGCGGCGACGATGCGGCTTCGGGCCGGCGAGGCCCGGGGCGCTGCGCAAGGTTAGCCGAGAGGCTCCCCGTGGGATGCGCCGGTTGCGCGCGCTTCCGGGCGCGACGTCCATAGGCCGGCGTTGTGGCGACCAGCCGTGGCTCTGCCCGGCAGGCCCGTCTGCGGGTAGTTGCCTTGCCGATTCTGTGCCGTGCGGTTCGGGGGAGCCGTCCCCGGCCGGTAGGATATTCGGCTCATGTCGCAGCGACGAGGCTTGGCGGCGACCATGCGAGGCTCTACCCGGCCGTGCCGGCTGCGTTAAGGGCCGTCCTTGCTGATTCTGTGGGGCGCCGCTATTGGCGGGCGCTTTCGTGGGGCGTCTTCGGCTAATGTCGTGGCGGGAAGGCGCCGCGCGGCGAAGTTCTGTGCGGGGGTACGATGATAATGGGCCGCGTGCTCACCCTGGGGGGCGCGGCATGGGTGCGGGTGGCCCGGCGCGGCCAAGCGCGGGCGTGAGGAGGCCGGAATGACGGCCCGGAAGAAAGCCGATGGCGGATCGGCGCCCTGGCGGCTCGCGCAGCGGCGGCGCTGCTACGAGATTCTCGAGCGCGATTCCGCCCATGATCGGCTCGCCGAGCGGGTCAATATCGCCCTCATCGTGCTCATCGTGGCCAATGTCGTCGTCGCCGTGCTGGAGACGGTGCCGAGCCTGCTGCTGCGCGACATGGTGTTCTTCCGCACGTTCGAAATTCTCTCGCTGGCGGTGTTCGCGCTCGAATATCTGCTGCGGCTATGGGCGGCGCCGGAGGATCCGCGCTATCGCGGCATGTCGGCGACACGGGCGCGGCTGCGCCATGCGGTGACGCCGGCGGCGATCATCGACCTCATCGCCTGGCTGCCCTTCCTGCTCTCGATGGTGGCCCATGTCGAACTGCGCACGCTGGCGATCTTCCGGCTGCTGCGCTTCGTCAAGCTGGCGCGCTACTCGCCGGGCATGCAGTCGCTGTTCGAGGTGCTGCACCGCGAGCGCCAGTCGCTGATCGCCTGTTTCTGGCTGCTGGCCGCTTCCGTGCTGATCTCGGCCTCGGCCATGTATGTCGCCGAGGGGAGCGTGCAGCCGGAGCATTTCGGCTCCATCCCCGCCGCCATGTGGTGGGCAATGACCACGGTGACGACGGTCGGCTATGGCGATACCTACCCGATGACGTCGGTGGGCAAGGTGATCGCCAGCCTGACCATGATCACCGGCATCGTGATGATCGCGCTGCCGGTCGGCATCATCGCCACCGCCTTTGTCGACGTGATCAAGCGGCGCGATTTCGTCATCACCTGGGGCATGGTGGCGCGCGTGCCGCTGTTCGCCGATCTCGATGCCGCCGGGATCGGCGAGATCCACAAGGCGCTTTCCGCCCATACCGCCCAGCCCGGCGAAATCATCGTGCGGCGGGGCGAGACGGCGCGCTCCATGTATTTCATCGCCTCGGGCGAGGTTCTGCTGGAATTCGCCGAAGAGACCGTGGTGCTGACCGAGGGGCAGTTCTTCGGCGAGATGGCGCTGGTGCGCTCGGCCAAGCGGGCGGCAACGGCGCGGGCGCGTTCGCGCTCCATGCTGCTGATGCTGGATGCCGGCGACCTCGCGGAGATCGTGCATCGCCACCCGGAAGTCGGTGCGCGTATCGCGGCGATGGCCAAGGACGTGGCCGGGCCGCATGCCCTGCACCGCAGCACGGACATTGCCAGCGGGGAAATCGACGCGTCGGAAACCGGGGCGGGCTGAACACGGGCCGCGCCGAAGCCCGGCCAGACCGGGGCACGGCAGGTTGCGCCAAGGATAGTCCAGACCGGGGCGCGGCAGGCCGCGCCGAAGGGGAGTCCAGATCGGGGCGCGGTGAGCCGCGCCGACGAGTAGTCCAATCCGGGACGCGGCGAGCCGCGTCCCGGGGGAGAGATCAGGCCAGCGCCTTGGCCAGGTTCTCGGAGATCTTGTCGAGGAAGCCGGTGGTGGAGAGCCACTTCTGGTCGGCACCGACCAGCAGGGCGAGATCCTTGGTCATGTAGCCGCTCTCGACCGTGTCGACGCACACCTTTTCCAGCGTGGCGCAGAAGGTGGCGAGTTCGGCATTGTTGTCGAGCTTGGCGCGGTGCGCGAGGCCGCGGGTCCAGGCGAAGATCGAGGCGATGGAGTTGGTCGAGGTCTCCTTGCCCTTCTGGTGCTCGCGATAGTGGCGGGTGACGGTGCCGTGCGCGGCTTCGGCCTCGACGGTCTTGCCATCCGGCGTCATCAGCACCGAGGTCATCAGGCCGAGCGAGCCGAAGCCCTGCGCCACGATGTCCGACTGCACGTCGCCATCATAGTTCTTGCAGGCCCAGACATAGCCGCCGGACCATTTGAGCGCCGAGGCGACCATGTCGTCGATCAGGCGGTGCTCGTACCAGATCTTGTGCTTCTCGAACTCGGCCTTGAACTCGGCCTCGTAGATCTGCTGGAAGATTTCTTTGAAGCGGCCGTCATACTGCTTCAGGATGGTGTCCTTGGTGGACAGGTACACCGGGTATTTGCGCATCAGGCCGTAATTCAGCGAGGCGCGGGCGAATTCGGTGATGGATTCGTCGATGTTGTACATCGCCATGGCGACGCCGGAATCCGGGTACTTGTAGACCTCGTGCTCGATCACCGCGCCGTCGTCGCCGACGAACTTGATGGTCAGCGTGCCGGGGCCGGGCACCTTGAAGTCGGTCGCGCGGTACTGGTCGCCGAAGGCGTGGCGGCCGACGATGATCGGCTGGGTCCAGCCCGGCACGAGGCGCGGCACGTTCTTGCAGATGATCGGCTCGCGGAAGATCACGCCGCCGAGGATGTTGCGGATCGTGCCATTGGGCGAACGCCACATCTTCTTGAGGTTGAATTCCGTCATGCGCCCCGCATCCGGGGTGATGGTGGCGCACTTCACGCCCACACCGACGCGCTTGATCGCCTCGGCCGCGTCGATCGTGACCTGATCCTCGGTGGCATCGCGGTTCTCGACGCCGAGGTCGTAATATTCCAGGTCGATGTCGAGATAGGGGTGGATCAGCTTGTCCTTGATGTACTGCCAGATGATGCGGGTCATCTCGTCGCCATCGAGTTCGACGACCGGATTCTCGACCTTGATCTTCGCCATGGGTTCCTACCTCGCACGGATGCCGCTTCGTAATGGGGCCTCGGCATCGGTCCGCGCAGCCGACACCGGTGAAGGCGTGATACCGCGCCGCAGCGGCAAGCGAAAGCTCGCCGCGGCACGACTTTGGCGGTAATTCGCGGCAACGCCGCATCTGCGGGGCGGCCAGGGCGGCGAGGGGAGATTTCCCGCCGGCGGGAAATGCTCTAGGAGGGCATCATGACCATGCCCTTCCTCCTTTCCGTTTCGTCCGCCCAGTGCGGGGCCGCCCGATGACCGGCGCCGGCACCAATCGCAGTCTCGACTGGCCCGAGGGCGGGCCGGTGGTTGTCCTCGTCGAGCCGCAGCTTGGCGAGAACATCGGCTCGGCCGTGCGGGCGATGGGCAATTTCGGCCTGACGCGGCTGCGCATCGTCAATCCGCGCGAAGGCTGGCCGAATCCGAAGGCGGTGACCTTCGCCTCCGGCGCCGACCGCATTCTCGACGAGGCGGAGATCTTCCCCGATCTGCGATCGGCCATCGCCGACCTCAATTTCATCGCCGCCGCCACGGCCCGCGAGCGCGGCATGCAGAAAAGCGTGATCGGCGCCGACCAGTTCGCCCGTGAGGCGGCCGGGCGCATCGCCGGCGGGGAGCGGGTGGGGCTGCTGATCGGGCGCGAGCGCACGGGGCTCTACACCGAGGAGGTCTCGCTCGCCGATGTGATCCTCACCTTGCCGGTGAACCCGGCCTTCGCCTCGCTCAATCTGGGCATGGCGGTGGCGGTGATCGCCTATGAATGGTTCAAGCTCGCCTCGGGTGGGGCGCTGCCGTTCCAGCCGCCGGACCGCTATGCGGTGGCCGACAAGGCGGACCTGCTCGCCTTTTTCGACCATGTGGAGCACGAACTCGAGGCGGCGCTGTTCTTCCGCTCGCCGCAGAAGAAGCCGGTGACGATCCGCAACATCCGCAACATCTTCCACCGGGTCGGGCTGACCCGGCAGGACATTGCCACCCTGCACGGCATGGTCACGGCGCTGGTGGAGGGGCGGGGCCTGCGCGAGGCGCGCACCGCCGCCCGGCTCGGCCGGGAGATAGGCAAGGAGAAAAGCGGGCAGGAGGATGAGCGCGGGGGCGGGAACGAGGACGGGAACGGGGGCGAACGCTCCTAACGTTCCGTTCACCAAGATGCGCGACACTGCGATGCGCCATAATCCTGCCGGGGATGGAGGACATCAGATGCGCATCGAGGCGTCTCCCGCGTCAGCCCTGAGCGGACCTTTCGGCGTCGCGATCCCTCATGCCAGCGGGCCGTCCGCCGTGTCGTCGTCGCCCAGCCTCACCCATACCCCGACCGCGCTGCGCGCGCCGACCATACTGGTGTTCGATTCCGGGCTCGGCGGGCTCTCCGTGTTCCGCGAACTGGCCCGCGCGCGCCCCGATGCCCGCTTCGTCTATGCAGCCGATGATGCCGCCTTCCCGATCGGCTCCTGGGAGGAGCCGGCCCTGCTGGCACGGCTCGGCATGGTCATCGACGCACTGATCGCCCGCACCGCGCCGGACGCCGTGGTGATCGCCTGCAACACCGCCTCGACGCTGGTGCTGCCGAGCCTGCGGGCGCGCCATTCGATTCCGTTCGTCGGCACGGTGCCGGCGATCAAGCCGGCCTGCGAAAGCTCGCTCACCCGGCAGGTCAGCGTGCTCGCCACGCCCGGCACGGTGAAGCGCGATTACACGCAGACGCTGATCCGCGACTTCGCCGGCAATTGCGCGGTGACGCTGGTCGGCTCCACGCGCCTTGCCGCGCTGGCGGAGGCCGCCATGGCCGGCGAGGAGGTGGCGGATGAGGATTTCGCCGCCGAGATCGCCCCGGCCTTCGTGCGCGCGGGCAAAGCGCGCACCGATGCGGTGGTGCTGGCGTGCACGCATTACCCGCTCGTGCTCGGCCGGCTCCAGAAGGTGGCGCCCTGGCCGGTGCGCTGGATCGACCCGGCGCCCGCCATTGCCCGCCGGCTGACCGCGCTGCTGGGTCCCGTCGCCTTCGCCGCGAGCCCGGCGCCGCTGCGCCTGTTCTCGACCGGGCGGCCGCTGGATGCGGCGCTGGTCGAATCGATTGCCGGGCGCGCCGCCCGTGCCGGCGAGGTGCTGGCGCTGGATATCGCGGCGGCGTGACCGCTCCGGGCGTGAGCCTGTGCGCCCCGCGCCTTGCCGAAACCATGATGGCCGGCCAGCATGATGTATCGGCTGGCTGAGAACAGATGTGCGGGAGAATGTCCTTCGTGACCTATACAGGCCGCCCCGCCACAGGCGTGGTTCCATCCGGCGTCAGCCGCCGCCATCTGCTCGCGGGCGGCGTGGCGCTGGCGGGTGCCGGGCTTCTGGGACTGTCGCCCGGCGCGCAGGCGCAGCAGGCCGCCAAGCCGTTCGATGTCTGGCTGGCCGAATTTCGCGGCCGGGCGCGTGCCAAGGGCATTTCCGACGCGGTCTATGACCGGGTGACACGCGGGCTGGAGCCGGACATCTCTGTCTATGCCAAGGACAGCGCGCAGCCGGAATTTCGCGAGCAGCTCTGGCAATATCTCAACCGGCGCATCTCCGACTGGCGGCTCAATACCGGCCGCGTGGCGGCGCAGAAGAACGCCGCGCTGCTGAAGCGCCTGCAGGGCGATTTCGGCGTCGAGCCGGACGTGCTGCTCGGCCTGTGGGGCATGGAGAGCGCCTTTGGCGAGCTGGTCGATGATCCCGACCACATGAAGCCGGTCTTCCCCGCGCTCGCCGCGCTCGCCTGGGGCGAGCCGCGCCGGCGTAAATATTGGGAGACCGAGTTTCTCAACGCGCTCGCCATCGTCCAGCGCGGCTGGGGCGAGCCGGACGGGATGCACGGTTCCTGGGCCGGCGCCATGGGCCATACGCAGTGGATGCCGGAGGTCTGGCTCAATCTCGGCGTCGATTATGACGGCAATGGCGCGCCCTCGCCCTATTCGGTGCCGGACGCGCTGGCCGGTTCCTCGCGCTATCTGATCAAGCGCGGCAGCTACCAGCGCGGCCTGCCCTGGGGCTTCGAGGTGCGTATGGACGGGGTGCCGGACAAGCTCGCCGACGCCAAGACCCGCCGCGCCGTCGCCGACTGGGCCAAGGCCGGCGTCACCCCGGCGGGGGGAGGGCGGTTCGACTTCCCCAAGGCGACGGCGCGGCTCTGGGCCCCGGTCGGGCCGGAGGGGCCGTGCTTCCTGCTGACGCAGAATTTCTACGCCGTGCGCAGCTACAACCCCTCGATGAACTACGCGCTGGCCGTCTGCCATCTCGGCGACCGGGTGCTGGGCGGCGAGCCTTTCATCACGCCCTTCCCCGGCGGCGAGCGGGCGCTGACGCTGGCGGAGATCCAGGAGGTGCAGCGCCGCCTCACCCGCGCCGGCTTCGATACCGGCGGCACGGATGGGCGGGTGGGCAACATGACCATGCGCGCGGTGGCGAATTTCCAGAAGAAGATCGGCATGGAGCCGGACGGCTATGCCAGCCTCGACGTGCTGGCGGCGCTGAAGAAGGGGCGATGATTCGAGTGGAATTGGGTTGAGGCACTGCTTATATTCATGTGATGGGCGCCATACCGTTTGATACGCTGAAGCTGGCGAGAACATTGCGCGACAAGGCGCACTTCACCGCCGAGCAGGCGGAGGGTGTCGCGGATGCGCTGGCGGACGCCTTTCAGGACCGTGTGGCTACCAAGGACGACCTTGCCCTGTTGGAGCAGCGGCTGACGATCAAGATCGGCGGGATGCTGGTTGTGGCCGTCGGCGTGCTGACCGCCCTCCTCAAGCTTATCCCCTGACGATCCCTCAACCCTTGACCTCCCAGCCTTTTGCGACTATGCACCGCCTCACTCGCGGGGCTGGCAACGGCCCCGTGTTACGTTTCACGCACCCGTGGACCTGACCGGCGCGTTCGGACAGGGCCTGTCACTTCCCGAAAGGGAGGAGAGGAGGGGGCGCGATCCAACCCGCAACCTTGCGAAGAGGACCAGCGCATGACCAAGCGCGTTTCGGCCAAGCACAAGCTTGACCGCCGTATGGGCGAAAACATCTGGGGCCGCCCGAAGAGCCCCATCAATAAGCGTGAATACGGCCCGGGCCAGCACGGCCAGCGCCGCAAGGGCAAGGTTTCCGACTTCGGCGTGCAGCTGCGCGCCAAGCAGAAGCTCAAGGGCTATTACGCCTCGATCGGCGAGAAGCAGTTCCACGCCATCTATGTTGAAGCCTCGCGCCTCAAGGGCGACACCGGCGCCAACCTGATCGGCCTGCTGGAGCGCCGCCTCGACGCGGTCGTCTACCGCGCCAAGTTCGTCCCCACCGTGTTCGCCGCCCGCCAGTTCGTGAGCCATGGCCACGTCAAGGTGAACGGCCGCCGCGTCAACATCCCGTCCTACAAGGTGAAGGTCGGCGATGTGATCGAGGTCAAGGAAGCCTCGAAGCAGCTCGCGCTGGTCATCGAAGCCGCCGCCTCGGGCGAGCGCGACACTCCCGATTATCTGGAAGTCGACGCTGCCAAGGCGACCGCCAAGTTCGTGCGCGTGCCCGAGCTCAACGAGGTGCCCTATCCGGTCGTGATGGAGCCCAACCTCGTGGTCGAGTTCTATTCGCGCTGATCCCTCACCGGATCGCGAGAGACCAGAAAGCCGCCCTTCGGGGCGGCTTTTTTGTTGGTTCGGCCAGCGACAGGCAAGCAGGGAACGGACCGGCGGATCAGCCCGGCCAAAAGAAAAGCCGCCCCGAGAGGCGGCTTTCTCATATTTCAGTGGTGCGGCGACAGCCTCAGGCGGTGGCGCGGCCGGCGACCACGACGCCCTTTTCTTCCAGCAGGGTCTGCAATTCGCCCGCCTGATACATCTCGCGCACGATATCGCAGCCGCCGACGAACTCGCCCTTGACGAAGACCTGCGGGATGGTCGGCCAGTTGGTGTATTCCTTGATCCCGTTCCGGATCTCGTCGGAATCGAGCACGTTGATGCCCTTATAGTCGACGCCCAGCAGGTTGAAGACGTGCGCCACCTGGCCGGAGAAGCCGCACATGGGGAATTGCGGCGTGCCCTTCATGAAGACGACGACGTCGTTGCTCTTCACCTGGCTGTCGATGAAATCCTTGATGCTCATGGCATTGCCCTTTTGGCGGTCCCTTGCGGGAAACAGGTTGAGCGGCGCGGTGACCGGATCAGGTCACGCGGCCGCACTCAGTCCGGCACGTTGGTCTGAAGCGCAAGGGCGTGCAAGACGCCGCCCATCTGACCCTTCAGCGCCGCATAGACCATCTGATGCTGCTGCACGCGGCTCTTGCCGCGGAAACTCTCGCAGATGACGGTTGCGGCATAGTGATTGCCGTCGCCGGCAAGATCGCGGATCTCCACCGTCGCGTCCGGCAGACCGTCCTTGATCAGCCGTTCGATCTCGCCCGCTTCCATCGCCATCCCTGATGCTCCCTCACATCATGCCCGCGCCCATATAGATGGGCAGCCAGGCCTCGTGCCGCTCGCGCAGCGCGTCGATTACAATTGGGCGCTCGCCCGGTATATTCAACCGGTCGCCGGCCGTGGCGCCGATCTTCGACAGGGTGACGCCGGCGATCTCGGCCTGGCGCAGAACCTGCGCCTTCTCGCCGCTGGCGACGGTAATCACATAGCGCGCCTGATCCTCGCCGAACCAGTAGGCATGCGGGTTGATGCCCTCGGGCGCGAGCAGGTTGGCGCCGATGCCGGAGGCCATGGCCATCTCGGCCAGCGCCACCAGCAGGCCGCCATCGGATACGTCGTGCACGGCGGTGACGAGGCGGGCATCGATCAGCGCGCGGACGAAATCGCCGTTCTTGCGCTCAAGCTCCAGGTCGACCGGCGGCGGGGCGCCTTCCTCACGGTCGAGAATCTCGGCCAGGAAGGCGGACTGGCCGAGCCAGCCGGTGGTCTCGCCGACCACGAAGATGACCTCGCCGCCCGCCTTGAAGGCCAGCGTCGCCATGGTGTCGATGTCGTCGAGCACGCCGACGCCGCCAATGGTCGGGGTCGGCAGGATGCCGCGCCCATTGGTCTCGTTGTAGAGGCTGACATTGCCGGAGACGACGGGGAAGTCGAGCGCCAGCGCCGCCGCGCCGATGCCGCGCAGGCAGCCCACGAGCTGGCCCATGATCTCCGGCTTCTCGGGATTGCCGAAGTTCAGATTATCGGTGAGCGCCAGCGGGCGGGCGCCGACCGCGGTGATGTTGCGCCAGACTTCCGCCACCGCCTGCTTGCCGCCTTCGAACGGATCGGCCTCGCAATAGCGCGGGGTGACGTCGCAGCTCATGGCGAGCGCCTTCGGCCCGTCGAGCACGCGCACCACGGCCGCGTCGCCACCGGGGCGCTGGGCGGTGTTGTTGAGAATGAGGTAGTCGTACTGCTCCCAGATCCACCGCTTGGAGGCGAAGTCCGGCGAGCCGATGAGCCGCTCCAGCGCGCCCGGAATGGTCGCGCTGATTTCCAGCGCGGCCGGGTCGATGCGCTGCTGCTTGGGCGTCTCCACCCAGGGGCGGTCATAGAGCGGGGCTTCGTCGCCCAGTTCCTTGATCGGCAGGTCGGCTTTGATCTCGCCCTTGTGCTTCACCACGAAGCGCAGATCGTCGGTGGTGTGGCCGACAATGGCGAAGTCGAGCCCCCATTTGCGGAAGATCGCCTCGGCCTGCTCTTCCTTGCCGGGGGCGATGACCATGAGCATGCGCTCCTGGCTCTCGGAGAGCATCATCTCATAGGCGCTCATGCCGGTCTCGCGGCAGGGCACGTTGTCGAGGTCGAGCTCGATGCCGAGGTCGCCCTTGGCGCCCATCTCGACCGCCGAGCAGGTCAGCCCCGCCGCGCCCATGTCCTGGATCGCGACGACGCAGCCCGCTTCCATGATCTCAAGGCAGGCTTCCAGCAGCAGCTTCTCGGCGAAGGGGTCGCCGACCTGCACGGTCGGGCGCTTTTCCTCGGCGCCCTCGCCGAACTCGGCCGAGGCCATGGTGGCGCCGTGGATGCCGTCGCGGCCGGTCTTGGAGCCGAGATAGACCACGGGCAGGCCGACGCCGGTCGCCTTGGCGTAGAAGATCTTGTCCGCATCCGCGAGGCCGACCGCCATGGCGTTGACCAGCGGGTTGCCGTCATAGCGGGTGTGGAAGCCGACCAGGCCGCCCACGGTCGGGACGCCGAAGGAATTGCCATAGGAGCCGACGCCGCTCACCACGCCGGAGACGAGATGGCGGGTGCGCGGGTGCTTGGGATCGCCGAAGCGCAGCGCGTTGAGCGCGGCGATCGGGCGCGCGCCCATGGTGAACACGTCGCGCAGAATGCCGCCCACGCCCGTCGCCGCGCCCTGATGGGGCTCGATATAGGACGGGTGGTTGTGGCTCTCCATCTTGAAGACGGCGGCCTGGCCGTCGCCGATGTCGATCACGCCCGCATTCTCGCCCGGCCCCTGGATGACCCAGGGCGCCTTGGTCGGCAGGCCCTTCAGGTGCAGGCGCGAGGATTTGTAGGAACAGTGCTCGTTCCACATGGCCGAGAAGATGCCGAGCTCGGTGAAGCTCGGCTCGCGGCCGATGAGCTTGAGGATGCGCTCATACTCGTCCGGCTTCAGGCCATGCTCGGCGACGAGCTCGGGGGTGATCTTCGGTTCGAAGGAGGTCATGCGGGCCGTCTTACGTTTGCGGGGCGAGGCAGGGCGCGGCAGGCGAGGGACATGCTCTCAGGCCCGCTCCAGCGCCCCGGCGATGCTCTCGAACAGGGCGCGTCCGTCGGTCGGTCCGACCACCGGGTCGACATGGTTCTCGGGATGCGGCATCAGGCCGAGCACGTTCAGCTTCTCGGAGACGATGCCGCCGATCGAGTTCGCCGCGCCGTTCAGCACCTGCGTGTCGTCACGCTGGCCGCCGGGGCTGACATAGCGGAACACGACGCGGCCCTCGCCTTCGAGCCGCTTCAGCGTCTCGACATCGGCGGTGTAATTGCCCTCGCCATGGGCGACGGGGAAGCGGACCACCGCCCCCTTGGCATAGCGGCGGGTGAAGGGCGTGTCGTTGCGCTCCACCTTCAGCAGCGCCTCGCGGCAGATGAAGCGCAGGCGCGCATTGCGCACCAGCACGCCCGGCAGAAGGCCGCTCTCGCACAGGATCTGGAAGCCGTTGCAGATGCCGAGCACTAGACCGCCGCGGGCGGCGTGCTCGCGGACCGCATCCATGATGGCGGCACGGCCGGCGATGGCGCCGCAGCGCAGATAATCGCCATAGGAGAAGCCGCCGGGCAGCACCACAAGGTCGGTGCCGGCGGGCAGGGCGGTCTCGGCGTGCCAGACCATGGCCGGCTTCGAGCCGGTGATCATGGTCAGGGCGCGCGCGGCGTCGCCCTCGCGATTGGAGCCGGGGAAGACGAGAACGGCTGATTTCATGGGACGAGCGGGCTTTCGGTCAGTTCAAGACGGCGTTCGATCCGCTCCAGCCGGGCTTCGTGCCGCGTGAGCGTCGCATAGATGTTGTGGATGTCCTGCTGCATGGCGATCAGGTGCCCGCGGACCGCATTCAGCTCCGTCTTGACCTCCGAGACTGCATGCCGGGTCTCTGAGACATCCCTCTGGATCGTCTTCAGGACCTCATAGATCAGCTCGTTGGTGACGTCGGCCATGGCCCGGGCCTTCCCTTGCGTCGGATCAGTCTATCACCCGACAAACTCGATGCGGTAGGTTTCGATCACCGTATTGGCGAGCAGCTTTTCGCACGCTTCCTTGAGCGTGGCTTCCGCCTTGGCCGGGTCGGCGGCGTCGAGTTCGACGTCGAACACCTTGCCTTGGCGGACGCTGGCGACGCCGGGCACACCGAGCGAGCGCAGGGCGCCCTCGATGGCCTTGCCCTGCGGATCGAGCACGGCGGATTTGAGGGTGACGAGAACGCGCGCCTTCATGGGGACCACTCGTGAAAACTTGCTGTTGAAAACACAGACGGGGGCACAACTGGGCCCCCGCCTATCATCAGCCTGCGCCGGGCTCAATGCCCGATCAGGAATGGGAGACCACCGGAAGTCGCAACCCCCGGCGGGCTGGCTACTCTTCGGGCTCGGACTTCACCAGCACCGGGCCGGACTGGTTGCGCTCGTTCTCGGAGATGATGCCGAGGCGGCGCGCCACTTCCGAATAGGCCTCGACGAGGCCGCCCATGTCGCGGCGGAAGCGATCCTTGTCGAGCTTGTCGTTCGACTTGATGTCCCACAGGCGGCAGGAGTCCGGGCTGATCTCGTCGGCGACGACGATGCGCATCATATCGCCTTCCCAGAGCCGGCCGCATTCCATCTTGAAGTCGACGAGGCGGATGCCGACGCCGAGGAACAGGCCGGAGAGGAAGTCGTTCACGCGGATCGCCAGCGCGATGATGTCGTCGATCTCCTGGGTGGTGGCCCAGCCGAACGCCGTGATGTGCTCCTCCGACACCATAGGGTCGTTGAGCGCGTCGTTCTTGTAATAGAACTCGATGATCGAGCGCGGCAGTTGCGTGCCTTCCTCGATGCCGAGGCGCGTCGACAGGGAGCCGGCGGCGACATTGCGCACGACCACTTCGAGCGGGATGATCTCGACCTCGCGGATGAGCTGCTCGCGCATGTTCAGCCGCTTGATGAAGTGGGTGGGAACACCGATCTCGTTCAGCTTCAGGAAGATGTATTCCGAGATACGGTTGTTCAGCACGCCTTTGCCGTCGATGACGTCGTGCTTCTTGTTGTTGAAGGCAGTCGCGTCATCCTTGAAATGCTGGATCAGCGTGCCTGGCTCGGGGCCCTCATAAAGGACCTTCGCCTTACCTTCATAAATGCGGCGGCGGCGGCTCATGGGTGGGTACCGTCGGTTGAGGAAGTCCATTAGGATGCCGGGGCTCCGGTTCCGGGTTCACGGCTGGGGCGCGGCACGTGTACGCGAGGCGACGCGTTCTGGCGATGTCGTATCGCCGACGATTCGTTTCGCAGTGGCACCATCGCCCACGGGCGGACACTAGCCGATCGGCGGTGCGGATACAAACAGGACAGCGTTTGCGTGTAACCGGCAGATCGATCCGTGGCGTCGCCGCCGTGAGCGTCACATTGACGTAGGGAGCGGACAGGCGCCTCGATGACGTTGATTTGGGTGCGGTGTCGCGATAATCAAGCCCGCACTGACCGACAAACGGGGCCAAGCGCATGAGCACGTTCGACAACCGCGAAGAAGCGTTCGAAGCGAGATACGCGCATGACGAGGCCTTGAAGTTCAAGGCCAATGCCCGCCGCAACAAGGCGCTCGGTCTGTGGGCGGCGGAGAAGCTGGGCCTGACCGGCGCTGAGGCCGACGCCTATGCCCGCTCGATGATCGAGGCCGATCTCGAGGAAGCCGGCGACGAGGACGTGTATCGCAAGGTCAAGGGCGATCTCGACGCCAAGGGGCTCGACGTCTCCGAGCACCGCATCCGCCGCACCATGGAAGAATTGCTGGCCGAGGCGATCGTCCAGCTCAAGACTGAAGGCTGATCGCGGCCGCGTGCGGCAGTCGCGGCGGCGCGGGCTGATTCGGTCGCGCCGCTCACAATGGTTGCACCTTGGCAACCATCTTTCCGGCATTTGATTGCGGGCGGCGGTAATTGCGGGCATCCGTGAGGATGGCCGCGGCCGTCCGTCAGGGAAGGTCGTGGCATGGGAGGATCCCATGCGGTTCACGACATCGTTTTTGTTTGCCTCCGGCCTCATGCTCGCCGGGACGGCCACGGCCATGGCATGGCCCGCGACCACGCGCAGCAACGCCAATGTGCGGGGCGGGCCGGGGATCAATTACAATCTGCTGGGCACGCTGCCGGCCGGCGCGCCGGTCGAGGTGGTCGGCTGCGCGGGCGCCTGGTGCCAGACCGCCTATGGCTATGTGAGCGCGAACCTGCTGGTGCAGGCGGCGGGCGTGACGCCGGCTCCCGTCTTGGGCGGCGCGGTCGGCACGGCCTATCGCGCGCCGCTGGCCTCGGTTGCCGTCCCCAGCAATTACATCCCCGCCCCGGCGCCGCTCGCGGGGGCGGCGGCTTTGGGCTATGCGCCGGCCGGCACTGTGAGCGGCACGCCGGCGCTGGCGGGCCAGACCGATTCCGCCGGTGCCGGCAGCGACACCACCATGGCGGGGGCGCGCACCACCATCGGCACCACCAATGTGCGTTCCGGGCCGGGCACCGAATATGATGTGGTGAAGACGCTGCCGGACTTCACCAAGGTGGAAGTGACGGGCTGCGCCAATGGCTGGTGCCAGACCAATGAGGGCTATATCAGCCTGTATCTGCTCTCGCGCGGGCCGGTGCAGCAGGTGCTGAACGCAGCGGCGCAGCCGCGCGTGCCGGGTTCGCAGACGCGCGACGCGATCGCCTCCAACGCGGCGACGCAGGCGGCGATGGGCTATGGCGCGGTGGGTGCGGGCATGGCGGGCGCGGGTGTCGCCGTGCCGGGGGTCGGGGTGGCGCCGGGCTACAGCGCGGCCGGCCGGCTGGCTTATGGGGCCGGCAGCTACGCGGCCTCGCCGGCGGCTCCCGTCACCGCCGCCGGGGCGGCCGGCTCGGCGATGACCACCACCAATGTCAATGTCCGCTCGGGTCCCGGCGTCAATTACAACCTGCTGGGCACGCTGCCCGCCGGGGCGCCGGTGAGCGTCGTCTCCTGCGCCGGCTCCTGGTGCCAGACGCAATATGGCTATGTCAGCGCCCGGCTGATCCGGCAGGGAGCCGGCGCCGTCGCGCCCGCACTGCCGGCCTATGGCGCCCTGGGCGGCGCGCCCGTGGCGTCGGCCTATCGCGCGCCGCTGACCTCTACCGCTGTCCCCGGCAATTATATCCCTGCCCCGGCGCCGCTCGCGGGGGCGGCGGCCCTGGGCTATGCGCCGGCCGGCACGGCGAGCGCCACGCCGGTGCTGCCGCTGGTGGGCCAGACCGATTCCGCCGGTGCCGGCAGCGACACCACCATGGCGGGGGCGCGCACCACCATCGGCACCACCAATGTGCGTTCCGGGCCGGGCACCGAATATGATGTGGTGAAGACGCTGCCGGACTTCACCAAGGTCGAGGTGACGGGCTGCGCCAATGGCTGGTGCCAGACCAATGAGGGCTATATCAGCCTGTATCTGCTCTCGCGCGGGCCGGTGCAGCAGGTGTTGAACGCGGCGGCGCAGCCGCGCGTGCCGGGCTCGCAAACGCGCGACGCGATCGCCTCCAACGCGGCGACGCAGGCGGCGATGGGCTATGGCGCGGTGGGTGCAGGCATAGCGGGCGCAGGGGTCGCCGTGCCGGGGGTCGGGGTGGCGCCGGGCTATAGCGCGGCCGGCCGGCTGGCTTATGGGGCCGGCAGCTACGCGGCCTCGCCGGCGGTTCCGGTCACCGCCGCCGGGGCGGCCGGCTCGGCGATGACCACCACCAATGTCAATGTCCGCTCGGGTCCGGGCGTCAATTACAATCTGCTGGGCACGCTGCCCGCCGGGGCGCCGGTGAGCGTCGTCTCCTGCGCCGGCTCCTGGTGCCAGACGCAATATGGCTATGTCAGCGCCCGGCTGATCACGCAGCCGGGCGCGCTGACCGCGCGGCCGATGAGCGGCCTTGCTCCCGCGCCGCTCGCCCCCACCACGCTCGCTCCCACCACATTTGCGCCCGGCCGGGCCTATGCGCCGGCGGCGGCTTTCCCGGCCACGGCTCCCGCGGCCGGCATCGCTCCCGCCGGGGCGATGGCGACGGCCGGCGGGGCGACCTACAGCGCCACCACCACGCAGGCGGTGAATCTGCGCACCGGGCCGGGCACCGGCTATGACGTGCTCGCCACCCTGCCGGCGGGCACCGCCGTCGGCGTGCGCGGCTGCACCGGAAGCTGGTGCGAGACGGTCGATGGCTATGTCAGCGCCCGCCATCTCTCCGGCGCGGCGATAGGGCAAAGCGTCGGACAGGCGCAGGCGGCCCGCGTCATCGTGCGCCCGGCGCCGGCGCGGGCGGTTGCCTCGTCGCGCCCCACCTATGCCGACCCGATGCTCGCCAGCGACGTCGTTCCCGCCGGCTATGAGGTCACCGCGCCCTATCCCGGCCCGGTCTATCCGGGCATTGCCGTCCCGCCGGCCTATCCCGTGGGCGGCGCCATCCTCGCCGGACTGGCGGCCCCCTTCATCGGCATCGCCGCGGCGGTCGATGCGGTGGATGGCTATGGCGGCTACGGTTATGGCTATGGCACGGCCCCGTTCGGCTACGGCTGGGGCACCGCCTGGCGCGCGAGCTGGGGGCCGGGCTATTGGGGGCCGGGGCTTTATGGCCGCAACGGCGCGAGCTATTGGGGCGCGCGTACCAGCTATTGGGGCGGCCGTCCGAGCTACGCCAACATGCATCCGGGCTATCCCAACATTGCCCGTTTCGGCGATCGCAATGGCGATACCTACTGGTCGCGGCGCGGCGAGGGGCGTCTGCCGCAGCGCGCGAGCTTCTATTCCGGGCTCGGGCCGCGCTGGCAGGGGCCCTATGCGGCCGGGCCGTCCTATAATGGGCGTCCGGTCATGTGGCGCCCGCGCGCGGCGCGCTGGTGACGAGCCGGTGACGAGAGCGTGATCGACACGCTATTTACGTAGAGCAACCAATTCCGCCCCATTGCGTTGCTATTCCACATTGAAGCGACCGCTGCGTCATGCAGGGGAAGGGCGCTCACGGCGCCCACTGCGGTGAGGAGAGCCCGGATGCGTTTCACGAAATCCTTGATGGTGGCCGCCAGCCTGCTGATCGCGGGCACGGTTGCCGCCGCCGCCCGCCCGGCGGTGGTCACCAACGACCTCAATGTGCGCAGCGGTCCCGGCACGCGCTACGCCGTGGTTGGCTCGCTGCCGGCCGGGGTGCAGGTGAATGTCGGCTCCTGCGGCGGCGGCTGGTGCCGTGCCGGCGGCGGATTCGTCAGCGCCAACTATCTGTCCTTTGGCGGACGCGGCCCGGCGCGGGTGGTCGTGCAGCCCAATTATTATGACAATGACGTCGCGCTCGGCGTCGGTGCCTTCGCGCTTGGCGCGGTGGTGGGGTCCGCCTGGGGACCCGGCTACGGCTATGGCTACGGTCCCGGCTATTGGGGCGGCCCGCGCTATGGGTATGGTCCGCGCTATTACGGCCCGCGCCGCGGCTATTGGGGCGGCGGTCGGGGCTGGCGCGGCGGTCCCGGCTGGCGCGGTGGCCGTCCGGCCTATTGGCGCGGTGGCGGCGGCTGGCGCGGCGGCCCGCCCGCCTGGCGCCGCGGTGGCCCGGTGTTCCGCTGAGGCCTGATCCCTCTCAAAAGAAAGGCGCGCCGTGCGGCGCGCCTTTTTCGTTCTGCCCGTGGTGATCGCTCAGGCGCGGCCGAAGACGCGGCGGAAGATCGTGTCGACATGCTTGAGGTGATAGCCGAGGTCGAATTTCTCGGCGATCTCCTCGGCGCTGAGATATTGGCGCACTTCCTCGTCATTGGTCAGCAGGGTCTGGAACTCGCCCTCGCCGCGCCAGACCGGCATGGCGTTGCGCTGCACGAGGCGGTAGGCGTCCTCGCGGCTGGCACCCTTCTGGGTCAGCGCCAGGAGCACGCGCTGGGAATGCACGAGGCCGCCGAGGCGGTCGAGATTCTTCTGCATGGTCTCGGGATAGACGAGGAGCTTCTCGATCACGCCGGCAAGGCGGTTCAGCGCGAAGTCGAGCGTGACCGTGGCGTCCGGGCCGATCATCCGCTCGACCGAGGAATGCGAGATGTCGCGCTCGTGCCAGAGCGCGACATTCTCCAGCGCCGGGGTGACCATGCCGCGCACCAGCCGGGCGAGGCCGGTGATGTTCTCGGTCAGCACCGGGTTGCGCTTGTGCGGCATGGCGGAGGAGCCCTTCTGGCCGGCCGAGAAGAACTCCTCGGCTTCCAGAACCTCGGTCCGCTGCAAATGGCGGATCTCGATGGCGACGCGCTCCATCGAGGAGGCGACGACGCCGAGCGCGGCGAAAAAGGCGGCGTGGCGATCGCGCGGGATGACCTGCGTCGACACCGGCTCGACGGCCAGCCCCATCTTCGCCGCGACATATTCCTCCACGCGCGGGTCGATCTGCGCGAAGGTACCGACCGCGCCGGAAATCGCGCAGGTGGCCACTTCCTCGCGCGCCGTCACCAGACGGGCGCGGTTGCGGGTGAACTCGGCATAGGCCTGCGCCAGCTTGAGGCCGAAGGTGGTCGGCTCGGCATGGATGCCGTGCGAGCGGCCGATGGTCGGGGTCAGCTTGTGCTCGAAAGCGCGGGTCTCCAGCGCCTTCAGCACGCGGTCGACATCGGCGATCAGGATATCGGCGGCGCGCACCAGCTGCACCGACAGGCAGGTGTCGAGCACGTCCGAGGAGGTCATGCCCTGATGGACGAAGCGCGCCTCCGGGCCGACGATCTCGGCCAGATGGGTCAGGAAGGCGATGACGTCATGCTTGGTGACCGCCTCGATCTCGTCGATGCGGGCGACGTCGAAGGTCGCGTCCTTCGCCATCTCCCAGATTTTCGCCGCCGCGTCCTTCGGCACCACGCCGATCTCGGCCAGCGCATCGGTGGCGTGCGCCTCGATCTCGAACCAGATGCGGAAGCGGGTCTGCGGCTCCCAGATGGAAGCCATTTCGGGGCGGGAATAGCGCGGGATCACGGGCGGGCTCTTTCGGCTGGGGACGGCAGGGTTTCGCGCGCTCTAGCAGATAGGCGTAAGCACGACAAATCCCGTCGCCATTTGCCGCCTTAAACGCGCGCGCTCAGACCAGCTCGCCCCGCGTCCGCGCGGCGGCATCGCGGATCGCCGCGATATTGCCGGCATAGGCGCTCGCGCCACCCTTGAAGGTGGCCGATCCCGCCACCAGCGCGTTGGCCCCGGCGGCGATGCAGGCGCCGGCGGTCTCCGGCGCGACGCCGCCATCGATCTCGATGTCGATCGGACGGTCGCCGATCATCGCCTTGATCTGGCGCACCTTGTCCATCACCGGGGCGATGAAGGCCTGCCCGCCAAAGCCGGGATTGACCGTCATGACGATGACGAGGTCGATGATATCCAGCACATGTTCGATGGCGCTGGCCGGCGTCGCCGGGTTGAGGGCGACGCCCGCCTTTTTGCCGAGCCCGCGGATCGCCTGAAGCGAGCGGTGCAGATGCGGGCCGGCCTCGGCATGGACCGAGATGTGGTCGGCGCCCGCCTTGGCGAAGGCTTCGAGATAGGGATCGGCCGGGGCGATCATCAGATGCACGTCGAACGGCTTGGCCGAGAGCGGGCGCAGCGCCTTCACCACATCCGGGCCGAAGGAGATGTTGGGCACGAAATGCCCGTCCATGATGTCGATATGGATCCAGTCCGCGCCGGCGGCGTCCACCGCTTTGAGCTCCTCGCCGAAGCGGGCGAAATCGCTGGCGAGGATCGACGGGGCGATGATGAGCGGGCGGGTGATCATGGCAGGGCTCTCCGTTGCGCGCCCCTAACATGGGGACAGCACGGCCGCAAGAAAACCGCAGGCGACGTTACGCGAAGTCGGGATGCGCTTACCTTGGGCCAGAGGTAATGTCCGAATCGGGCGACATGTTTCGGGGCGTTGCGAACGACCCCTTGGGAGGAGATCTGAATGGCGAGGATCGGATATCTGGCGGCGGGCGCGGCGGTCGCCGTTTTCGGCGTGTTGTCGGCGATGCCGCAGGCGCAGGCCTGGCGCGCCGGCGCCTGCGGGCCGCGCGGCTGCGTCGGCGTGGCCAATCCCGGCCATTATTACGGGGCCGGCCGCTATTACGGGCCGGTGCCGCGCGGCGGCGGCGTGGTGGTGGTCAATCCGCGCCGCTACTGGCCGCCGGGTGGCGCGGTGGCGGCCGGTGCGGCGCTGGGCTTCCTGACCGGCGTTGCCGCCGCCAGCCTCGCCGGCCCGCCGCCCCAGCCGAATTATTGCTGGTACTACACCAACCCGCAGCGCACCCAGGGTTTCTGGGAGGCCTGCCCCTGAGCGTGCCGGTCTGGCGGTGAGCGACGCGGCCGGGGGCGATGCCCCGGCCGTTCTGTCTGGGGATGGCGCGTGGACGCGGCGAACAGGCGGGGTCTGCCGCCTATCTCCAGCGGTCCTTCCAGGCGGGCAGCGTGCCCGGCTGGGGTAAGGCGGTGGCCTCGAACACCGCGCGGGCGCAGGCGCGCGCCAGCGTCTGAACCACGGCCGCGCCGATCAGCGCGAGGTCGAACACCGGGTCGGCCAGCGGCTTTCGTCCCGTGGCGGCGGAAAAGATGGTGTCGCCGTCGAGCGGGGTATGCACCGGCCAGATGGCATGGGCGTAGCCGTCATGGGCCATGATCGCGAGGCGCTTGCACTGCGCCTTGGTCAGCACCGCATCGGTGGCCACCACCGCGATCGTCGTGTTGGCGATGCCCGCCTCGGCGCCCTCCGGCAGGCCCTTGAGACGCGGCCGGGCGGGAAGCGCGGGCAGGGGGCTGGGCAGGCCGAGGCCACCGAACTCGCCATCCCGCTCGAACGGGGCGGCCCAGAAATGCGGGGCGTCCGCCAGATTGGTGGCGCCGCAGGCATTGACCGCGACCAGCGCGCCGACCCGGTGGCCGCTCGCCGCGATCATCGAGGCCGAGCCGAGCCCGCCCTTGAGATCGACCGTGGTCGCCCCGGTCCCCGCGCCCACCGTGCCGAGCGGGAAGTCGAGCCCGGCGGCGTTGGCGGCGGCATAGCCGAGATCGCGATAGGGCGGGAAGCGGCCCCATTCCTTGTCGCCGCCGTTCAGCAGGTCGAACAGCACCGCGCCGGGCACGATCGGCACCAGCGCGCTGCCGACCGAAAAGCCGATGCCGCGCTCGGCCAGCGCCGCCATCACCCCCGCGCCGGCATCGAGGCCGAAGGCTGAGCCGCCGGACAGGACGAGGGCATGGATGGCGCCCACCGTCTCGTCGGGGGCGAGCAGATCGGTCTCGCGCGTGCCGGGCCCGCCGCCGCGCACATCCACCGAGGCGACGGTCGGCGCGTCGAAGAGAACCGCCGTGACGCCCGAGGCGAGGGCCAGGTCGGTGGCGTTGCCGACGCGCAGGCCGGGAACGTCGGTGATCAGGTTGCGCATCGGTTCGGCCACGGGTCTGTCCATCACATCACGGGGAGAGGCCAAGCGGCCGCATTGCATAAGGGGGAGCGGGCGTGCATTGGAAGGTCCTCTGGTCCGGTTAAGGTTGCGCATTTCATGGCCGACGTCACCCTTCCGGCGGCCTTCGCCGCCGGTATTGCCAGCTTCGTCTCGCCCTGCGTGCTGCCGCTGGTGCCGCCCTATCTGTGCTATCTCGCCGGCACCAGCCTCGACCAGATCACCCATAAGGCGCCGACCGACGCCGCCGCCCGGCGCACGCTGGGCGCGGCGCTGCTGTTCGTCGCCGGCTTCTCGACCGTGTTCGTCGCGCTGGGCGCCGGGGCCTCGGTGGCGGGCGGCTATCTGCGCATGTATTCGCAGGAGCTGAGCATCGTTGCCGGCGTCGCCATCCTGCTGATGGGCCTGCATTTTCTCGGCGTGCTGCGCTTTGGCTGGCTGACCCGGACGAAGCGCGTGCATGTGGACGCGCCCTCCACCCTGGCCGGGGCCTATGTGATGGGCCTGGCCTTCGCCTTTGGCTGGACGCCCTGCATCGGCCCGGTGCTGGCGGCGATCCTGGCGGTGGCGGCGAGCGAGCAGACGCTGACGCGCGGAGCCGGCCTGCTGGCGGTCTATTCGGCCGGGCTTGGCGTGCCGTTCCTGCTGGTGGCGGCGATGGCGCGCCCGGCGCTCGGCCTGCTCGGCCATGCGCGGCGCTATCTGCCGATCGTGGAGAAGGTGATGGGCGCGCTGCTGGTGCTGACCGGTATCGGCTTCCTGTCGGGCTGGATGTCGACGGTGAGCTTCTGGCTGCTGGAGACCTTCCCCGCGCTTTCCCGCTTCGGCTGAGGCTTGGGCTTCGGCTCAGACTTGGCGAAGGGCGGGGCGCCGGCCGTGTGAGCGCGGCGGCGGCGCCACCCGTCGCCAACAGGGCGATCGTCACAACCGCCTATCCTAAAAGAAAACCCGCCGGATCGCTCCGGCGGGTGTCGTGTTCGCGATGGTCGGGCAGCGCCGCGCGGGCGCGCCGGATCAGAGCTCGGTGTAGCCGCCGTCCTTCCAGACGTAGACGACGTAGTCGAGATTGGTGCGGTCACCCTTCTTGTCGAAGGTCAGCTTGCCGAGCACCGTGTCGAAAGCCGCGCCCGAGTGGATGTACTCGGCGACCTTCTTCGGGTCGAGCGACTTGGTCGCGTTGACAGACTGCTGGATCACCTGACCGGCGGCGTAGGAGTAGAGAACATAACCTTCCGGGTCGATGTTCTTCTTCTTGAACTCCTCGACGACCTTGGTCGCGGCCGGGTTCTTGCGCGGATCCGGGCCGAAGGTCATGAGGGTGCCGGCGGCGCCCGGACCGGCGATGGTCCAGAACTCCTTGTCGGTGATGCCGTCGCCCGAGAACAGGACGGTGGTCATGCCCTGGTCGCGCATCTGGCGCACGATCAGGCCGGCCTCGGTGTGCAGGCCGCCATAATAGAGCACGTCGACATTCGCCGCCTTGAGCTTGGAGACGAGGGCCGAATAGTCCTTCTCACCCGGATTGATGCCTTCATAGACGACTTCCTTGACGCCGCCGGCATTCATGGCCTTCTGCGTCTCGTCCGCCAGACCCTTGCCGTAGGGGGTCTTGTCGTGGACGATGCCGATCTTCTTGCCCTTCAGGTTCTTGATGATGTACTCGGCGGCAACGGCGCCCTGCTGGTCATCGCGGCCGCAGGTGCGGAACACGTTGGCGAGGCCGCGCTCGGTCAGCTTCGGGTTGGTCGAGGCCGGGGAGATGGCGAGCACGCCGGCTTCGGCATACTGCTCGGAGGCGGGGATCGACACGCCCGAGTTGAAGTGGCCGATCACGAACTTCACGCCGTCGGCGATGAACTTGTTGGCGACCGAGATGCCCTGCTCGGGCTTGGAGGCGTCGTCGCCGACCACGATCTCGACCTTCTGGCCGAGCAGGCCACCGGTCGCGTTGACATCGGCCGCCCACTGGTCGGCGCCGTTCTTGAGCTGCGCGCCGAAAGTGGCGTTCGCACCGGTGATCGGGCCGCCGACGCCGACTTTAACCTGCGCCGAGGCGGGAACGGCCAGCGCCGCCATGGCGCCGAGCGCGATGCCCGCAAACAGAAGCTTCTTCATGAACTTCTCTCCTGATTCTGGAAGGGTGGTCTTCGCAGCCTGAGCGGACAGGAAGCTCGCGCCCCGATCCGCCATCATGCTCTTTTCCGTCCTCGTGTCGACGAGGAAGCGAAACTTGGTGAAGCCGCTCACACGCGGTCGCCGGGCGCCTCGCGGGAGGTGCCTTCGAGCCAGCCGAACGGCCCCGACTGACGGTAGATCCAGCCATAGCGCGTCGCCATCTGGCTCGCCCGCTCAGAACGGAAGCCGAGGGTGACGAGCGCCATGAGGAACGCCGTGTCGGTCAGGAAATAGTGCGCGGACAGCAGCGTGCCCTCGAACAGGGCGAAGTGGAAGAAGCGCACCACGCAGCCCAGCAGGATGGCGTAGAGCACGGCCTGGCGGTAGCCGCGCCAGGTGCGGGCGATCGAGCGCCCGGTGAACCAGGCCGCGCCGCCGCCGAGGAACACGCTGACCAGCAGAAAGTCGCCGAGCGAGACCTCGATCACCAGATCGGGCGCGATGACGGCCGCGACCAGGCTGGCGATGACGACAAGGGCGGGGACGACCACCGCGAGGCTGGTCGTCGGGCCCTGGGAGATGAGGGTTCCTTGGGTCGCCATGCTCAGTGCTTCCCGCCTTCGAGATAGGCCGCCCGGACTTCCGGGCGCTCCAGCAGTTCGCGGCCTTCGCCGGACAGGGTGACGAGGCCGTTGACCAGAACATAGCCGCGATGGGCGAGCTTGAGCGCGTGGAAGGCGTTCTGCTCGACCAGGAACACGGTGAGGCCCTCGGCCCGGTTGAGTTCGCGGATCGCGTCGAAGATCTGCTTCACGATCAGCGGGGCGAGGCCGAGCGAGGGCTCGTCCAGCATCAAGAGGCGCGGCCGGCTCATCAGCGCGCGGCCGATGGCCAGCATCTGCTGCTCGCCGCCCGAGAGCGTGCCGCCGCGCTGGTTGATGCGCTCCTTGAGGCGCGGGAACAGCACGAAGACCTTTTCGAGATCCTGTTCGAAATGGGCGAAGCCGTCGACCGAGGCGCCCATTTGCAGGTTTTCGAACACGGTCATGCGCGGGAAGATGCGGCGGCCTTCCGGCGACTGGGCGATCTTCAGATGCGCGATCTCATGGGTCGGCATCTGCGTGATGTCGCGGCCCTCATAGAGGATCTGCCCTTCGCGGGCGCGCGGCTGGCCGAAGATGGTCATCATCAGCGTCGACTTGCCGGCGCCGTTGGAGCCGATCAGGGTAACGATCTCGCCGCGATGGACGTCCACGTCGACGCCCTTCAGCGCCATGATGTTCCCGTAGAAGGTCTTCACCCCGCGCACCGCCAGCATCGGCGTGGCGTCGGTCGGGGCGAGCGGGGCGCCCGCGCTGCGGGGCGCGGTGGTCAGGGTGTCGCTCACGGATTGGCTCCCGTGGAATGGCCGCCGGTGTCGATGCCGATCTCGGCCTCGACCTCCTCCACCGCGTCCTCGTCGACGCCGAGATAGGCGGCGATGACGCGCGGGTCGTTCTTCACATAGTCGGGCGTGCCGTCGGAGATCTTGGTGCCGTAATCGAGCACGACCACGTGGTCGGAAATCTCCATCACCACGCTCATGTCATGCTCGATCAGCAGGATCGAGGTGCCATGCTCGGCGCGGATCGAGCGCAGCAGATTGTTGAGTTCCAGGCTCTCGCGCGGGTTGAGGCCGGCGGCGGGCTCGTCAAGGCAGAGCAGGATCGGCTCCGAGCACATGGCGCGGGCGATCTCCAGCCGGCGCTGCGCTCCATAGGGCAGGTCGCCGGCCGGATCGTCCGCGCGCTCGGTGAGGTCGACCTTGTCGAGCCAATACTTGGCCTTTTCGGTGGCCGCGCGCTGGGCCGCGTTCCAGCCCGGCAGGCCGAACAGGCCCTTGAGCGAGAAGCCGGAGGCCAGCATCAGCGCATTGTGCTGGGCCACCATCAGGTTTTCCAGCACGGTCATGCCGGTGAACAGGCGGATGTTCTGGAAGGTGCGCGCCACCTTCGCCTCGCCGGAGACGCGGTAATCGGGCAGGCGTTCGAGCAGATAGACGCTCGATCCCTTGCCGACCATGCCGCGCTCGCCGATGAGCGTGAGCCGGGCCACTTCCTCCGGCGTCGGCGCGCGGCCATGGCCGAGCACCAGCCGGCCCTCGCTCGGCTTGTAGAAGCCGGTGATACAGTTGAACACCGTGGTCTTGCCGGCGCCGTTCGGGCCGATCAGCGCGGTGATCTGGCCGCGGCCGACCTTGAAGCTCAGGTCGTTGACCGCGACGAGGCCGCCGAAGCGCATGAACAGATGTTCGACGGAGAGGATGGGGTCGGCCTCCCAGACGGGAATGCCGGTGTCGAGGGTCGCCATCAGCCGTGACCCTCCTTGACGTGATCGCCGGACACCGCCTTGCGCTCCTTCAGAAAGATGGTGGGATCGCGGGTCGAGACGAGGCCGCGGGGCTTCCAGACCATGATCGCGACCATGGCGAAGCCGAACAGCAGCATGCGGTAGAGGCTCGGGTCGAAATCATTGCCGAAGACCTGGGTGAGGAAGCCGAGATTGCGCAGCATTTCCATGCCGCCCATCATCACCGCCGCCGCCACCGCGACGCCGATCTGCGAGCCCATGCCGCCGAGCACCACGATGGCGAGGATCATCGCCGAGATGTCGAAGGTGAAGCTCTCGGGCGAGACGAAGCCGGCGCGCACCGCGAAGAAACAGCCCGCGAAGCCGCCGAACATGGCGCCGGTGGCAAAGGCGGAGAGCTTCACATTGGTGGTGTTGATGCCGAGCGAGCGGCAGGCGATCTCGTCCTCGCGCAGGGCTTCCCAGGCGCGCCCGACCGGCAGCTTGCGCAGCCGCACCGTCACGAAGGCGGTGAGCATCGCCAGAGCGAGGATGACGAAATACAGGAAGATGATGCGGTGCATCGGGTCGAAGGGAATGCCGAACAGCGCCGCGAAGCCGTCCTCGCTGGCATTGAACGGGATGCCGAAGAAGGTGGCGCGCGGGATCGACGCGATGCCGGCGCCGCCGCCGGTGAAGTCCACCCAGTTGATCAGCACGAGGCGGATGATCTCGCCGAAGGCCAGCGTCACGATGGCGAGATAGTCGCCGCGCAGGCGCAGCACCGGGAAGCCGAGGATCATGCCCCAGACACCGGCGAACAGGCCGGCCATGGGCAGGCAGATCCAGAACGCCCAGTTGGCCCAGAAGGTCTCGCCGAGCAGGCCGGCGAAGAAGTCGTTGATCGGCGCCGAGGTCGCCAGCAGCGCGTAGGTGTAGGCGCCGACGGCATAGAAGGCGACATAGCCGAGGTCGAGCAGGCCGGCGAGGCCGACGACGATGTTGAGACCCCAGCCGAGCATCACATAGGTGAGGATGAGGATGCCCAGATCGATCAGATAGCGGCTCTCGCTCAGGCCGCCGAGGCCCAGAACGGCCAGCAGCGGGAAGAAGATGGCGAGGCCGAGCAGCGCCGGCTTGACCGCCGGGCCGACCGTGGTGCCCATCCGGTCGAACACGGTGGGGCCGGTCGAGATGCGCGGGCGCCGGTTCGGCGACCAGACGGTCAGATTGAGGATCAGGCGCCCGACGAAGATGATGCCGACCATGACGGCGAGCGTCATCGGGCGGTAGGTGAGGCCGAGCGCCCCGTCGATGACGATGGTCTCGAAGCCGATCAGCGGGCCGAACAGGCCGAGGGCGACGAGGCCGGCGAGGAAGGCGTCCTTGAAGGCGTGCGCCATCAGGGGGGTGTGCGCCCGGGCGGGCGCGGTGTCGGCAAGTTGCACTGCCATGATGGCCTACCTCAGACCTTCTCGACTTCCGGCCGGCCGAGCAGGCCCTGCGGCATGAAGATGAGGGTGATGGCGAGGATCGAGAACGCGGCCACGTCCTTGTATTCGATCGAGAAATAGGCGGACCAGAAGGTCTCGATCAGGCCGATCAGCAGCCCGCCCAGCACCGCGCCGGGGAGCGAGCCGATGCCGCCGAGCACCGCGGCGGTGAACGCCTTCACGCCGGGCACGAAGCCATCGGCGAAATGGGCGACGCCGTAATACATCATGTACATGACGCCGGCGACGGCGGCGAGGGCGGCACCGATGACGAAGGTCAGCGAGATGGTGTGGTCGACATTGATGCCGAGCAGCGCGGCCATCTTGCGGTCCTGCTCGCAGGCGCGCTGGGCGCGGCCGAGCGAGGTTTTCTGCACGAGGTACCAGAAGCCCATCAGCAGCGCGGCGGTCACCACCATGATGATGACCTGCTTCCAGGCCAGCGTGACCTGATAGCCGCCGGAATCCATCAGCACGATCACGTCGGTCACCATCGGCGGCACCGGCTTGTTGCGCGGGCCCTGCGAGACCTGGACGAAATTGGCGAGGAAGATCGACATGCCGATGGCGGAAATCATCGGGGCGAGGCGGAAGGAGCCGCGCAGCGGGCGGTAGGCCACCCGCTCGATCGCCCAGTTGGTCAGCGAGGTGAAGAACATCGCCACCACCAGCACGATGGCCAGCGCCAGGAAGATGGAGGTGATGCCGAGCACCGTCGTCAGCAGCAGGAAGCAGATCAGCGCGACGAAGGTGGACACCATGAACACATCGCCATGGGCGAAGTTCACCATCCCGATAATGCCAAAGACCATGGTGTAGCCGATGGCGATGAGCCCATAGATCGAGCCCAGCGTTAGCCCGTTTATGAGCTGCTGAATGAAGACTTCCATTTTGTGTTCCGGCTCCCCTCAGCCGTTTGCGAACGCCGCACGCTTGTGGTGTGCATAATTTATAATCTTGCCCGCAACGTATGCGGGTTCCCACTTCTAGCGCGCGTTACGCCCAGATACAATTCGATCGAAAGACGAAATGCAATCGATCGAAACAGGTGATGTATCGGTATTAGGGGACCTTCATGCTGATTTTCCTTGCCTTTCAAGGTTTTGTCGCAATTCCCCTCCACCCCCTCCTTTCGTCGACATCTTCATTTTTGTGTCATGTTTGCCGGGTTGCCCGCCGCCCGCATCGCTCGTCTTCCAAAGGCTTTCCGCGCACGTTATGCACAGCCAATGGGCGCCCGGCATGGGGCGGCGCAGGAGACGCGGGTGGACGAGAGCACAAGGCATACGCCGCATGAGGGGCACAGCGTCGAGGCGGGGCTTTACCGCGAGGCGATGAGCCGTCTGGCGGCGGCGGTGCATGTCGTCACCACGCGCGGCGCGGAGGGGCGGGCCGGCTTCACCGCGACCGCCGTTGCCTCCGTCTCCGACAGCCCGCCGACCCTGCTGGTCTGCCTCAACCGCCGGATCCAGTCGGCCCCCGCCTTCCGGCAGGCCGGCCTGTTCGCGGTGAACATGCTGAGCGCGGAGCAGGAAGCGGTGGCGCAGAGCTTTGGCGGGCGCGGCGGGCTCTCCGGCGAGCAGCGTTTCGGCGTGGGCTCCTGGCACGAGGGCGAGCTTGGCCTGCCGTGCCTGGCCGGCGCGCTGGCCGTGTTCGAGTGCCGGCTGATCGAGGCCCGCCATGTGGCGACGCATGACGTGCTGGTCGGGCGGGTCGAGGCGGTCACGCTCGGTCCCGCGCATCCCAGCCTCGTCTATCTCGGCCGCGACTTCCGCCGGGTCTGAGGCTCAGAGCCTTTTCGAGCGAAGCGAATTCCGGTTCGCGTCAAGACAATGCGTCTGACCAAAAGCTCTAGGCGGTCTGACCGGCGACCCAGCCGGAGGCCCAGGCCCACTGGAAATTATAGCCGCCGAGCCAGCCGGTGACGTCGACCACCTCGCCGATGAAATACAGCCCCGGCACGGTGCGCGCCTGCAGGGTGCGCGAATCGAGATCATCCGTATCCACGCCCCCGAGCGTCACCTCGGCGGTGCGGTAGCCCTCCGAGCCGGTGGGCTTGAGGCGCCAGCCATTCACCGCCGCGTCGATCTTCTGCAGCATCTTGTCGGAGAGGTCCGCGAGATTGCGCCCGCCCGCCTCCCGCTCGGCAATCAGTTGGGCGAGGCGCTTGGGCACGATCTCGGCCAGCGCGGTCGCCGGGGCCTGCCGGCCATTGGCGCCTTTGACCGCGCGCAGGCGGGCGAACACGTCCGTGCCGGGCGCCATGGCGATCTCGATCTCCTCGCCCTCGTGCCAATAGGAGGACATCTGCAGGATGGCCGGGCCGGAGAGGCCGCGATGGGTGAACAGCATCGCCTCCTCGAACGAGGTCTTGCCGTGCCGCACCCGCGCCGGCACCGCCACGCCGGCCAGCGGGGCGAGGCGCTCCAGCAGGCCGGGTTCGAGGGTGAGCGGCACGAGGCCGGGCCGCGTCGGCTGGAGCTTCAGGCCGAACTTGCCGGCGATCTCGTAGCCGAAGCCGGTGGCCCCCATCTTCGGGATCGACTTGCCGCCCGAGGCGATGACCAGCGAGCGGCAGGCGAGCGGCCCGGCGCTGGTGGCGAGCAGGAAGCCGTCTGCGCTGCGCTCGACCGCGTTGACGGCGGTGGTGAGGCGCAGGTCGGCGCCGGCCGCGCGCAGGCCCCCGGTCAGCATGTCGACGATCTGCCGGGCCGAGCCGTCGCAGAACAACTGGCCGAGCGTCTTCTCGTGCCAGGCGATGCCGTGACGGTCCACGAGGCCGATGAAATCCTGCGGCGTGTAGCGTTTCAGCGCCGAGATAGCGAAGGACGGGTTGGCGGAGAGGTAGTTCTTCGGGGTGGTGCCGAGATTGGTGAAGTTGCAGCGCCCGCCGCCGGAGATGCGGATCTTTTCGCCGGGCGCGCGGGCATGGTCGATCACCACGACGCGGCGCCCGCGCTTGCCGGCCTCCCAGGCGCACATCATGCCGGCCGCGCCAGCCCCGATGATGGCGACGTCGACCGTCTCGGCCCGGCTCATGGCTGCGGCCCGCTGGCCGCCGTCTCATAGGCATGCGTGCCGCCGCAATAATCGGTGACGCGCCAGCCCTCGGGCGTGGCGTCGAGATAATCCGGCCCGACCGGCACCTTGCCGTAGCCGCCGGGGATGTCGAGCACATAGGTCGGCAGGGCAAGGCCGGAGAGCCGCCCGCGCAGCGCCCGCATCAGCTCCTGCCCGCGCGCTATCGGCAGGCGGAAATGCGCGGTGCCCGGTGCGAGATCGGGATGGTGCAGGTAATAGGGCTTCACCCGGCACTCGACGAGGGCGCGGAACAGCTCCGCCAGCGTCTGCGCCTCGTCATTGACGCCCCTCAGCAGCACGGACTGGCTGACCAGCGCGATGCCGGCATCGGCAAGGCGGGCGATCGCCGCCCGCGCCGGCGGGCCCAGTTCGCGGGCATGGTTGGCGTGAACCGCGACATAGGTGGTGAGCCGGGGATGGCGCAGCGCCGCCACCAGCGTGGCCGTTACCCGCTCGGGCGCCGCCACGGGCACGCGGGTGTGGAAGCGCACGATCTTCACATGGGCGATGCCGGCCAGCCGCGTCATCAACTCGCCGAGGCGGCGCGGGGAGGCGACCAGCGGATCGCCGCCGGTCAGCACGACCTCCCAGATCTGCGGATGGGCGGCGATATAGGCGAGGGCGGTCTCGATCGCCTCGTCCGACAGGCTGGTCTCGGCCCCCGGCCCGACCATTTCGCGGCGGAAGCAGAAGCGGCAATAGACGGCGCAGACCCCCACCAGCTTCAGCAGCACCCGGTCCGGGTAGCGGTGGACGATGCCGGGCACCGGGCTGTGCGCGTCATCGCCGATGGGATCGGCATCCTCCTGCGGCGTCGTCTCCAGTTCGCGCGCATCCGGCACGAACTGGCGGGCCACCGGATCAGCGGGATCGTGACGGTCGATCAGCGCGGTGAGCGTCGGCGTCACCGCCACCGCATAGCGCGCCGCCACGGCGTCGAGGTCATGGTCGGCAGGCAGCAGGCCGGCGCCGGCAAGCTCGTCCAGCCGGCGCAGCGTACGCGGCATGGCGGCCATGGGCGAGGGCGGGGTGGGGCGGGGCGCGGAACTCATGCGCGGCTTTGTGATCGTTTCCGACTTTATCGGCAAGCCGCCCCATGCTGCACTGCGCTATATGACGCTCGATCCGAGGTGAGGTGCCCCATGTTTGCGCGCGAGGAAGAAGTGCTGGCGGCGGCCGCGCGCTGGCGGCGCGAGGGGCAGGGCGTGGCGCTCGCCACCGTGGTCCAGACCTGGGGCTCGGCCCCGCGTCCGGTCGGCAGCCATCTCGTCGTCGACGCGGAAGGCCGCTTTCTCGGCTCGGTATCGGGTGGCTGCGTCGAAGGTGCGGTGGTCGCGGAGGCCACCGAGGTGATCGCCGACGGGCAGGCGCGGCTGCTGGAATTCGGCGTCGCCGACGAGACCGCCTGGCAGGTCGGCCTGTCCTGTGGCGGGCGCATCAGCGTCTATGTCGAGAAGGTCGACTGATGGACCTCGCTCTGCTTGAGGCGCTCAATGCCGAGCGTGCCGCCCGCCGCGCCACCGTGCTGGTGACCGAACTCGGCTCCGGCCGGCAGCGGCTGGTCCGCCCCAGTGATGTGGAGGGCGATCCGCTCGCCGCGCCGCTGGCGGAAGCGTTTCGCACCGGCAAGAGCGCGCTGGTGGAGGAGGGAAATGAGCGCGTGTTCCTCACCGCGCAGGTGCCCTCGCCCCGCCTCGTCATCACCGGCGCGGTGCATATCTCCCAGGCGCTGGCCCCGATGGCCGCGCTGGCCGATTTCAGCGTGACGATCATCGACCCGCGCACCGCTTTCGCCACCGCCGAGCGGTTTCCCGGCGTCGATATTCGCGCCGAATGGCCGGAGGTGGCGCTGCCGGCGCTGCGGCTCGATCCGCATACCGCGCTGGTCGCCCTGACCCACGACCCGAAGATCGACGATCCCGCGCTCGCCGCGGCGCTCGCCGCTGGCTGCTTTTATGTCGGCGCGCTCGGCTCACGGAAGACCCACGCGAACCGGCTGGAGCGCCTCGCGGGGCGGGGGCATGCGCCGGACCAGCTTGCCCGCATCCACGCCCCGATCGGGCTCGATATCGGCTCGGTCAGCCCGGCCGAGATCGCCGTCGCCATTCTCGGCGAGGTGATCGCCGATCTGCGCCGCAAGCCGCTGCGCCGGGAGCGGGCGGCGTGAAGTTCGGCACGCTGCCGCTCGGCGACGCGGAAGGCGCGATCAGCGTGCACGCCCTGCGCACCGCCGGAGTGGAACTGCGCAAGGGCAGCCACCTCGACAGGGCGACGCTGGACCGGCTGGCGGCGGGCGGCGTTGCCGATATCGTCGCGGTGCGGCTGGAGCCGGGCGATGTCGGCGAGGACGAGGCGGCCGGCGCCATCGCCGCGGCGATCAGCGGCCCGCATGCCCGCCCCGACCCGGCCTTTACCGGACGTGCCAATATCCGCGCGGCGGAGGCCGGCGTCCTTGTCGTCGATCGTGCGGGCGTCGACGCGCTCAACGCGATCGACGAGGCGGTGACGCTGGCGACGCTGCCGGCCTTCGCGCATGTCTCGCCCGGCCAGATGATCGCGACCGTGAAGATCATTCCCTTCGCCGTCGAGGCGGCGGCGATGGAGGGGGCGCGAGCGGTCTGCCGGCCGCTGATCGAGATCGCGCCCTACCGGCTGCGGCGGGTCGCGGTGATCTCCACCCTGCTGCCGGGTCTCGCCGAGAAGGTGATCGCCAAGACGCTGCGCACCATCGCCGCGCGGCTGGAGGCGGCGGGTGCGACCATCGCCTTCGAGCGGCGGGTGGCGCATGACGAGGCGTCGCTCGCCGCCGTTCTCACGCAGGTGCACGAAGCGGGCGCGGAACTCGCCATCGTGTTCGGCGCCTCCGCCATTGCCGACCGGCGCGACGTGGTGCCGGCCGCCATCGCGGCGGCGGGCGGCGTGGTCGAGCATTTCGGCATGCCGGTCGATCCCGGCAATCTGCTGCTGCTGGCCCGGCTGCGCGACATGTCGGTGCTCGGCGCGCCGGGCTGTGCCCGCAGCCCCAAGGAGAACGGCTTCGACTGGGTGCTGCGCCGCCTGCTGGCCGGCCTTACTGTCACGCGGCAGGATGTGATGGGGCTCGGCGTTGGGGGCTTGCTGATGGAAATTCCCTCCCGGCCGCAGCCGCGCGAGACGGCGCCGGTCACCGGACGCGGCGCGGTGGTGGTGCTCGCCGCCGGGCGCGGCACGCGCATGCCGCATGCCCACAAGCTCACCGCCCATGTGGACGGGGCACCGCTCATCCGCCGCGCGGTGGCGGCGGCGCTGGCGTCAAAGGCCCGCCCGGTGATCGTGGTGACCGGGCATGAGGCGGACAAGGTGCGCGCCGCGCTGGCCGGCCTCGATGTCGTGTTCGCCCATAATCCCGATTTCGCGGAGGGGCTGTCCACCTCGCTGCGCGCGGGCATCGCCGCTTTGCCGGAGGAGGTCGACCGGGTGGTGGTGATGCTCGCCGACATGCCCAAGGTCGAGGCCGGGCTGATCGACCGTCTGGCCGGCGCCATCGACCCGCCCGCCGGCGCGCTCATCGCCGTGCCGGTGAGCGACGGGCGGCGCGGCAATCCGGTCGCCTGGGGGCGGCCGTTGTTCGGCGAGTTGACGGCGCTCACCGGGGATGTCGGCGCCCGTCACCTGATCGCGGCCTATGGTGAGGCGGTGGTGGAGATCGCGGTGGAAGGCGAGGGCGCGTTTCTCGATATCGACACGCGCGAGGAGCTGGAGGCGCTGGAAATCCACGAGATCGCCGCCCGTGCCGATGTCGATGCCGGCCCGGCGCTGGACGGCATGCAGGCGGAAGATGCCTGAGGCTCAATAGGGCATGAAGACGGAGAGGGTGAGATAGGCGCCAGCCTCCTCGTCCGAACTCCAGCGCCAGCCGCCGGCGGCGCGCAGATCCTGCCCCTTGACCGGCAGCAGGATGAAACCGCCGATCCGCGCGTCGCGGGTGAGCCAGTCGGTGCTGGCGGCGGTCTCGATGCCGATTTCCAGCCAGTCCTGCGCGCGCCAGCCGGCGGCAAGGCGCGCGCAGGCCGCGCCATCCGCCGTCGTCGCGCTGATCGAGGCCGACAGGGTGCGGCGCTCATCCCAGCGGTAGAACCATTCGGCGACCAGCTTGCCGCCATATTGCGTGCCCTGATCGCGATTGGCGGGATCGGGCAGATCGAGCCGGTTGTCGGTCATGGCGAGGCCGGCATAGAGCGCCAGCGCGTGCGGGCCGTGCAGGAACTGCCAGCCGATCAGGACCTCGGCCTCGGTCTTGGTCGCGCCGTTCCAGCCGCCGGCGACATCGGCCGTCTCATAGCGGTAGCGCCCGCCGCCGCCCTGCGCGCGCAGGCGCAGCCCTTCCTCGTCCATGCGGGCGAACGGCGCCCAGGCGAGGCCGGCCCAGCCATAGGAGGTGTCGCGTGCGAGATCGACGCCGGAATAGAAGTAGAGCCGTCGTTTGACGCTCTCCGTCAGCGGCTCGCCGGCAAGGGCGGCGCTGTCGAGCCCGAGCGTCAGCACCACCAGAGCGAGCAGCAGCAGGCGCCAGCCCATCGCCCTCCGGCGGCAGGCTGTCCCCGCCGGACAGCGGACACGCGTCGGCGCAGGCGAACCGGGCATCGGCGCGCTCGTCGGATCGGGGGATGTGCGAAATGCAACTCATCCGAGCATTTGCGGATGGTTGTGTTCAATCAATCGGCGATTGAATCGCGCCCGCTGATTCGCTGGAAACCACGATTTCGCGCGGCTTTTCTCACACCGGCGGTGCGAACAGATGTTCGACCGGGACGCCGACCCGCTCGCAGATGAGATCGGCCACCATCTGGCGATGGCAATGCTCGGGGTGACGCTCGAAGCAGAGCACGCAGACCCGGCGTCCGGCGCGCACCATCTGCGTCAGTTCGTCGAGCTGTTCCTGCGCCGTGGGGGTGGCCAGATGCGCGTCATAGATGCGCCGCAGCTCGCCATAATGGCCGCTGCGCGCCGCCTGCCGCCCCTCCGCCGGGGTGCCGAGGCCGCGCAGATGCAGATAGCCGATGCCGCGCTCGGAGACGCCCGCCGCGAGGTGGCTCTTGGAAAAGCCGGCGCGGCGCGAGGCGGCGACCGCGCGCACATCCACCAGCAGGTCCACGCCCGCTCCCGCCAGCGTGTCGAGCACGGCGGCGGAGGACACCTGTTCATAGCCGATGGTGAAAAGCGGAGCGGGGCTGTCGGACATCGGGCGAGAATGAAGCGCCCGCGCGGGCTTGTCGAGGTGGCGCGAATCTGTGGACTTCTCAGGAGCTGGCACCACTGGCCCCGCGCGCGCGTGCTAGACGCAGGGCAGGGTACGGGAGACGTGTCAGCCAGGGTACGCGCCAGCCAGGGATCGACGTTCGGATATGAAGATCGGTATCGAGCTTGGAAGCAGTGCCACCGGCCAGCCGGTTCGGCTCGATCTGGAGGAGCTTCTGTCCACCCGCCTGCTCGTGCAGGGCAATTCCGGCTCGGGCAAGTCGCATCTGCTGCGCCGCCTGCTGGAGCAGAGCGCCGGCCATGTGCAGCAGGCGATCATCGACCCGGAAGGCGATTTCGTCGGCCTCGGCGAACGCTTCGGCCATGTGGTGATCGACGCCGAGCGCACCCAGGGCGAGATCCAGCGCATCGCCGCCCGCATCCGCCGGCACCGCGCCTCGGTGGTGTTCAATCTCGAAGGGCTGGATGCCGACGCCCAGATGCGCTCGGCCGCCGCCTTCCTCAACGGCCTGTTCGAGGCGGATCGCGAATATTGGTACCCGATGCTGGTGATCGTCGACGAGGCGCAGCTTTTCGCGCCCTCCGGCGCCGGCGAGATTTCCGATGAGGCCCGCCGCGTCTCGCTCTCGGCCATGACCAATCTGATGTGCCGCGGCCGCAAGCGCGGCCTTGCCGGCGTCATCGCCACCCAGCGCCTCGCCAAGCTGGCCAAGAACGTCGCGGCGGAAGCCTCGAACTTCCTGATGGGCCGCACCTTCCTCGATATCGACATGGCCCGCGCCGCCGACCTGCTGGGCATGGAGAAGCGGCAGGCGGAGAGCTTCCGCGACCTCAACACCGGCTCTTTCGTCGCGCTCGGCCCGGCCCTGTCGCGCCGCCCGCTGGCGCTGAAGATCGGCCATGTGGAGACGGCGAGCCGCAACGGACGGCCTGAACTCATGCCGCCGCCGGAACTCGGCTCGGCGCAGATCCAGGACCTGATCTTCGACGACCTCGCCGCTGAGCCGGCGCCGGTGCCGGTGCGGCGGGCCGAGGCGCGCCCGGTCGAGGAGATCATCGAGACGCTGGAAGTGGCGCGCGCGCCCGAGCCGGTGCCGGTCGACCCGGAAGCGGCCGCCGCCTTCGAGGCCGAGCGCGAGGCGCTGGTCGAGGAGATCGTGCGCCAGTTCGTGGCCGATGGCGACGCGCCGTTCCGCTCGGCCGCCTCGCTCTACCCGGACTTCCTCGTTCATTGCCGCGTGCGCCGCGTCGGCTCCAGGGTGCCGGATCTCGCCGACTTCACCCGCCGCCTCGCCATTGCCCGCGCCGGGCTGGACGGGCGGGTGGACAGCGAGGAGTGGCGCCGGGCGGTGGACCAGGCGTCCGGCCTGCCGGAGGAGATGCAGGGCGTGTTCCTGCTGCTCGCCCGCGCCGGCATGGAGGGCGCGCCCTCGCCGGCCGACGAGGTGCTCGCCAAGGCCTATGGCAGCCGTTCGCCCTCGCGGGGGCGCTGGCTGCTGACCTATATGGAGGAGCGCGGCCACCTCGTCTGCGAGGCGGATTTCCGCGGCCGGCGCGTGGTGCGCTTCCCCTCGCTCGGCTGGAAGACCGCGCCGGGCGACCCCAAGGCGCTGTCGGCCTGAGAGCCTTTGTGCAGCGGGCTGGGTGTGCGTGCTTCGAGACGCGGGCTTTGCCCGCTCCTCAGCATGACGAAGGTCTTTTGGGTTATCTTCAAGACCACTCGTCATCCTGAGGTGCCCGGCGGAGCCGGGCCTCGAAGGACGCACCACCGTTCCGCTTATCCTCCATACAGGTAGTTCGGCAGCCACAGGGCGAAGCCGGGGAACATGTAGAGCAGCACCATCGCGAAGACGACGATGTAGATGAACGGCATGACGCCGGAGAAGATCTGCTCGATCGTCACCCCCTTCGGCGCCACGCCCTTGAGATAGAAGGGCGCCATCGCCACCGGCGGCGAGAGGAACGAGGTCTGCAGGTTCAGCGCCACCAGCACGCCGAAGAAGATCGGGTCGATGCCGAAATGGTCGAGCAGCGGCAGGAAGATCGGCAGGAAGATGACGATGATCTCCGTCCATTCCAGCGGCCAGCCCAGCACGAAGATGATCGCCTGGGTGAGCAGCAGGAAGCCGATCGGGCCGAGATCGAGGCTCATGATGAACTCCTCGACCAGACGCTGGCCGCCCAGCAGCGCGAAGACGGCCGAGAACACCGCTGAGCCGACGAACAGCCAGCACACCATGGCCGAGGCGCGGGCGGTGAGGAACACCGAGTCCTTCAGCTTGGTGAAGCTGAAGGTGCGGTAGGCCAGCGCCAGCAGCACCGCGCCGAAGGCACCGATGGCGGCGGCTTCCGAGGGCGTGGCGAGGCCGAGGATGATGCAGCCCAGCACCGTGACGATCAGCGCGACCAGCGGCACGAAGGAGGTCAGCAGCGCCCAGATGATGGTGAGCGTCGGGACGTTTCGCTCCTCCGCCGGCAGCTTCGGCGCCAGCGACGGGTTGAGCATCGCCCGGATGATGACATAGGCGATGTACATGCCGGCGAGCGCGATGCCGGGGAAGAAGGCGGCGGCATAGAGCTTGACCACCGAGACGCCGGCGGTGGCACCGTAGAGGATCAGCATCACGCTCGGCGGGATGAGGATGCCGAGGCAGCCGCCGGCGCAGACCACGCCCGAGGCGAGCTTGGTGTCGTAGCCGGCGCGCAGCATGGCCGGGAAGGCGAGCAGGCCCATCAGCGTCACCACCGCGCCGACGATGCCGGTGGCGGTGGCGAACAGCGCGCAGGTGATGAGGGTGGCGACCGCGAGCGAGCCGGGAATCCAGCCCGCCGCGAGCTGGATGGAGCGGAACAGCCGGTCGAGGATGTTCGCCCGCTCGATCACATAGCCCATGAACAGGAACAGCGGGATCGAGATCAGCACGTCGTTGGCCATCACCGAATAGGTGCGCTGGACGAACAGGTTGAAGATGCTGTCGCCTTGCGTGAAGTAGCCGAAGCCCACGCCCAGCGCCATCAGCGTGAAGGCGATGGGGAAGCCGAGCATGAGGAAGATCAGGAACAGCACCAGCATCAGGATGCCGAGGGCGGGATCGGAAAGGAACATCACAGCGACCCCCGCGTGGTGCTTTCGCGTTCGATGGCGTTGAGGACGGCTTCGGGATCGTCCTTTGTGGCGGCTTCTTCGAGGATGAGCTTTTCCATCTCCTCGACATCGTGCAGGCGCTGCGGCCAGTCGCCCTCGCGGATGCAGATCAGGCAGCGCACCACCTCGACGACGCCTTGCAGCAGCAGCAGCACGCCGGTGATCGGGATCAGCGCCTTGAACGGCCAGATGACCGGCCCGTCCGGGCTGAAGGAGGAATGCTCGTTGAGCATGTAGGAGAGCTGGAAATAGCCCCAGCCGGCATAGATCAGCGCCAGGATGCCCGGAAAATAGAACAGGAAGTACAGGACGAGATCGGTCTTGGCCTGCGTCGCCGGAGCCCATTTCCGATACATGAAATCGCCGCGCACATGGCCGTTGCGCGAGAGCGTGTAGGCGCCGGCCATCATGAACAGGGCGCCATAGAGCATCAGGCTGACATCATAGGCCCAGGTGGTGGGGTCGCGCAGGACATAGCGGCAGAACACCTCATAGGTGATCGCCAGCATGAGAATGACGATGCACCAGGCGAATGTCTTGCCGACAAAGGCATTCAGCCGGTCGACGCCGAGCAGGAGGGATTGCATGGACGGGCCTCTTCGAGCGGGCACGCGTGAGGCATGGCAACGTTCGCCGCCGCACGCGGTCCATCGACGCGCAGCCATGCCGGGAGTGATGCGGCGGATGAAAAACGCCCCCCTCCGTCGCCGGAGAGGGGCGCAATGCGGACGGCGGATCAGGCCGTCTTGAAGAAGTGGTCGTAGGCGAACTTCGAATCCGGCTCATATTCCAGCCGGAAGCCGACGACGCGCTTGGCCCAGGCCTTCTGGCTGTCGACCACCTTCTTGAACACCGGATCGGCGGAGAGGTTGGCGATCACCACGTCCCAGGCCTTGAGCTGGGCTTCCAGCACCGCCTTGGGGGTCGGCAATACCTTCACGCCGCGCGCCCGGATGGCTTCGAGATCCTTGGAGTAGCGATCCTGCGCCTTCCACATCATGGTCGAGGAGGTGGCGTCGGACGCGCCCCTGAGGATCTCCTGCACGTCCTTGGGCAGGCTGTCGAACTTGGTCTTGTTGAACAGGATCTCGAAGCATTCGAGCGCCTGATGGTAGCTGCCGAGCATGTAGACCTTGGCGACGTCCGGGAAGCCGAGCACGAGGTCGGAGGAGGGGTTGTTGAACTCGGCGCCGTCGAGCAGGCCGCGGTCGATGGCCGGCACGATTTCGCCGCCCGGCACGATCGTCACCGCCGCGCCGAACTCCTTGAAGAGATCCGCGCCGAGGCCGACGGTGCGGTACTTCATGCCCTTCATGTCGCCGGCGCCGGTGATCTCCTTCTTGAACCAGCCGAGCGGCTGGCTCGGCATCGGCCCGGAGAGCATGCCGACCACGTTGAGCTTCAGCGTGTTCTGTACGAGGTCGTCATAGAGTTCCTGCCCGCCGCCATAGCGGACCCAGCCGAGCAGTTCGTCGGCGTCCCAGCCAAAGGCCGGGGCGGTGCCGAACAGGGAGAAGGCCTTGCTCTTGCCGTACCAGTAGGCGGCGACGCCGTGGCCGCCATCAAGGATGCCGGACGAGACCGCGTCCAGCATCTGGAAGGCGGGAACCACCGAACCGGCCGGCAGGATTTCCAGTTCCACGCGCCCGCCCGTCATCGCATTGACGCGCTTGACATAGTCGCCGGCGAATTCGTGGAAGATGTCCTTGTTCGGCCAGGTCGACTGGAATTTCAGCTTGATCGGGGCCTGGGCATGGACGGCGGGGGCGGCGACCACGCTGGCGCCGGCAACGGCGGCGGCTGTGGCAATGAAGCGGCGACGGCTGGTGCGGACATCGTGACGCGCGTCCGCATTCTTCCCTGACGTGTCGGTCATGGGGTTCCTCCTATGGCGTTTCCTCGCGGGTCATGCCCGCCGGGCGGCGCTTTTGCGCCTTGTCCCGATGTTCCAAGGAGACGATGCCGAAAGGGCAAGTGCAAGCTTTAAATGTCGGCATTTCCGTAGAGTTGACCAAACGAAAGTCGTATGTCCGGCGGTTTTCGGTGGGGTGGCGGCCGGTTTCGTCATGCCTCTGTCATCCGCGCCTATTTGAAGTGCGCCCAGAGCGGGGCCGCGCCCCGCGACAGATGGGGATTCTTCCATGCGCTCGATTCTTCTGGCCGGTGTTTCGGCCCTCGTGCTGGGCCTCGCGGCGTCCGCCGCCTCCGCGCAGGCGCCCGCCGCCTTCAACCGCATCGCCACGTTCAATGTGGTCGACAATCTGCCGGCCGGCGCGGATCCGGCCAAGGAGACGGCGGCCGAGATCATCACCTATACCGAGGATGGCAAGACGCTGATCTACAGCGACAGCCCCGGCAAGCGCATCGGCTTCATCGACATCACCGACCCGACGGCGCCGAAGCCCGCCGGCGTGGTGGCGCTCGATGGCGAGCCGACGACCACCGTGGTGATCGGCGGCAAGGCCTATGTCGGCGTCAACACCTCGGAATCGAAGTCCAATCCCTCGGGTCATCTCGCGGTGGTCGACATCGCCTCGCGCAAGGTCGAGGACAAGGTGGATCTCGGCGGCCAGCCCGACGCCGTGGCCAAGAGCCCGGACGGGAGCTTCCTCGCCATCGCGATCGAGAATGAGCGCGACGAGGAGATCAATGACGGCGCCATCCCACAGCTGCCGGCCGGCAACCTCACCTATTTCCAGGTGAAGGACGGCCGCGTGGTCGACGCCTCCAAGAAGGTGGTCGACCTCACCGGCCTCGCCGCCATCGCCCCGGAAGACCCGGAGCCGGAATATCTCGACATCAATTCAAAGAACGAGGTGGTCGTCACCCTGCAGGAGAACAACCACATCGTCGTGGTCGATCTCAACACCGGCAAGGTGACGAGCAACTTCTCCGCCGGCACCGTCTCGCTCGACAAGATCGACACCAAGAAGGACAAGGTGATCGACCTCAGCGGTTCCATGAAGGATGTGCCGCGCGAGCCCGACACCGTGCAGTGGGTCGACGACAACCGCTTCGTCATCGCCAATGAAGGCGACTGGAAGGGCGGCACGCGCGGCTTCTCCATCTTCGACAAGACCGGCAAGCTGCTGTTCGATTCCGGCGTCGCGCCGGAGCACATGGCGGTGCGCCTCGGCCATTACCCCGACAAGCGCAACAAGAAGGGCATCGAGATGGAGGGCGCGGAAGTCGCCACCTTCGATGGCCAGAAGCTGATCTTCGTCGCCTCCGAGCGCGGTTCGCTGGTCTTCGTCTATCGCGACAAGGGCGGTGCCGAGGCGCCGGAATTCCTCCAGGTCCTGCCGGGCGGCATCGGCCCGGAAGGTCTGATGGCGATCCCCTCGCGTGACCTGTTCGTCACCGCCAGCGAGACCGATCTGCGTGAGGATGGCAGCATCGGCTCGGTGGTGACGGTCTATCAGCGTCAGCCGGGCGCCACCTCCGCCTATCCGACCATCCTGTCCGAGAACGGCCCGGACGGCCTGCCGATCTGGTGGTCCGCGCTCTCCGGCTTCGCTGCCGACCCGAAGACGCCGGGCATGCTCTATGCCGTGACCGACAGCGCCTATGCGCAGGCGCGCATCCTGACCGTCGACGCCACCAGCCTGCCGGCCAAGATCACCAAGGCGACGGTGCTGACGGTGGATGGCAAGCCGGCCCAGGGTCTTGACCTCGAAGGCATTGCGGTGCGTCCCGAGGGCGGGTTCTGGATCGCCTCCGAGGGCAACCCGGAGAAGAAGGAAAACCCGACGCAGAACCTGCTGGTGCGGGTTGATGCCGACGGCAACGTCGCCGAGCAGATCGCCCTGCCGGAGGCGCTCGCGTCCCAGGCAACCCGCTTCGGCTTCGAGGGCGTCGCCGTCACCGGCACCGGCGCGGACGAGACCGTGTGGATCGCCGTGCAGCGCGAGTGGAAGGACGATCCGAAGGGCTTCGTGAAGCTGCTCGCCTACAAGCCCGCCGACAAGAGCTGGACCTATGTGCGCTACCCGCTCGACAAGCCGGCCAAGGGCTGGATGGGCCTGTCCGAGCTGACCGCCTACAAGGACGGCTTCATCGTCATCGAGCGCGACAACCAGATCGGCCCGAATGCCAAGACCAAGAAGCTGACCTATGTCTCGCTCAAGGGCGTGACCCCGGTCGCCCTCGGCAGCGAGGCGCAGCCCCCGGTGCTGACCAAGACCGAGGTCAAGGACCTTCTGCCGCTGCTCGCCGCCCCGCATGGCTATGTGCTCGACAAGGTCGAGAGCTTCGCCATCGACGCCGCCGGCAACGCCTTCATCGTCACCGACAATGACGGCGTCGACGGCTCCTCGGGCGAGACACAGTTCTTCGCCATCGGCAAGCTGAACTGATCCTGCGTCCCTGCGCCCGCTGAGCCGCGGCGCAGGGATCTGGTGTGACGAATGAGGCGGGCGCTCCAGGGCGCCCGCCTTTTTCATGGGGGGTTCCCACACTGGTCACGGCGCGGTGGGTCTGATTTCTATGAGGCCCCTGTCGTTACGTGAACGAGTGGCCATGCCCGACGCGCTGACTGCCGCCGACACCGCGTCCCCTGCCGCCGTCGATCACCCGCGTCGCGGGCGCGCGGGGCGTGGGCACGACATCCGTTGCGTGGCGCTGCTTGCCCTTGTCCTTACTCTCGGCGCCTGCACCGATCCCGGTCCGGCGCGCTATCAGGGCTATGCGGAGGGCGAACTGGTCTTTGTCGGGCCGGACGAGGCGGGCCGTCTCCTGCGCCTCGCGGTCGAGGAGGGCGATCAGGTGGCGGTCGGCGCGCCCCTCTTCACCGTCGATCCGCTGTTGCAGCAGGCCGAGGCCGACGCGGCGCAGGCGAGCCTCGCCCAGACGCAGGCGGAACTGGAGAATCTGCGCACCGCCGCCCAGCGCCCGGAAGAGATCGCGGTGCTGGAAGCCGGCAAGCGCCGGGCAGCGGCGGCGCTCGATCTGTCCCGCATCGAGCTGGAGCGCCAGAAGGAGCTGTTCGACAGGAAGGTCGGCTCCAAGGCGTCGCTCGATACCGCCCAGCACACCTATGACCAGAACCAGGCCGCGCTCGACGAGGCCGACCAGCAGATCGCCGTGGCGCGCATGGCCTCGCGCCAGACGCAGATCGCCGCCGCCGAGCGGGCGGTGGACGCCGCCGTGGCGAATCTTGCCGCCGCCCGCACGCGGCTGGAGCGGCGCAGCCTCGCCTCTCCTGTCGCCGGATCGGTCGAGACGGTCTATTTCCGGCCGGGCGAGCTGGTGCCGGCGGGGCGGCCTGTCGTGTCGCTGCTGCCGCCCGAGCGCATCAAGCTGCGCTTCTTCGTGCCGGAACCCGACCTGCCGCGCTTCCAGATGGGTACCCGCGTCCGCGTCACCTGCGACGGCTGCGCCGCGCCGGTGGAGGCGCGCGTCAGCTACATCGCCGCCAGCGCCGAATACACGCCCCCGGTGATCTACAGCCTCGACGAGCGATCCAAGCTCGTCTTCCTGCTGGAGGCGCGCGCGCAGACACCGGGTGCCCTGCGGCCGGGGCAGCCGATCACGGTCGATCTCCAGCCATGAGCGCCGCAGCGCAGGACACGCCCGTCCCCGTCCCCGTCCCCGTTCCCGATGACGCCATCGAGGTGGAAGGGCTCTCCAAGAGCTTCGGCGAGCGTGTGGTGGTGCGCGACCTGTCGATGCGCGTGCGGCGCGGGCAGATCTACGGCTTTCTCGGGCCGAACGGTTCGGGCAAGACCACGACCATCCGCATGCTGTGCGGGCTGCTGACGCCCGATGCCGGGCGCGGCACCTGCCTCGGGCTGGATATTCTCACCCAGGCCCGCGCGATCCGCCGCCATGTCGGCTACATGACGCAGAAATTCAGCCTCTATGCCGATCTGTCGGTGCGCGAGAACCTCGAATTCGTCGCCCGCATCTATGGCGTGCCGGACCCGGTGGGCGCGGCGCGGGCGGCGGTGGAGCGGCTGGGGCTCACCGGGCGCGACCGCCAGCTGGCCGGCTCGCTCTCGGGCGGCTGGAAGCAGCGCCTCGCGCTCGGCGCCTGCATCCTGCCATCGCCGCAGCTCCTGCTGCTGGATGAACCCACCGCCGGCGTCGACCCGAAGGCCCGGCGCGAGTTCTGGGCGCAGATCCATGAGCTGGCGGCGGAAGGGCTGACCGTTCTGGTCTCCACCCATTACATGGACGAGGCCGAACGCTGCCACGAGATCGCGTATATCGCCTATGGCGAATTGCTGGCGCAGGGCACGGTCGAGGACGTGATCGCCCGCTCCGGCCTCGTCACTTGGAGCGTCACCGGCGCCGATCCGGCGGCGCTGGCCCGCGAGCTGGCGGCGCTGCCGGGCGTGGAGATGGTCGCGCCGTTCGGCACCAGCGTGCATGTCGGCGGCCATGACGCGGCGGCGCTGGAGGCGGCGATCGCTCCCTATCGCCAGCGTCCCGGCCTCGACTGGCGCGCCGATGCGCCGACGCTGGAGGATGTGTTCATCGACCTGATGACAAGGTCGAAGGATAATTTCGCGAAGGACGGTGCCGGGAAGGACGGACGTCGATGAGCGGCGGCGGCCCGCTCGGCTCCCTCCGGCGCATCGGCGCGATGATGCGCAAGGAGTTCCTTCAGCTCCTGCGCGACCGCGTGTCCTTCGCCACCATGATCATGATCCCGCTGCTGCAACTCGTGCTGTTCGGCTACGCGATCAACACCACCCCGCGCCACCTGCCGACCGCCGTTCTCGCCCATGAGAACACGTCGCTGACGCGGGCCATTCTCGCATCGCTGGAGAACACGAAGTATTTCGCCGTCACCCATCATCCGCGCACCGAGGCGGAAGCGGAGCGGCTGATGCGCTCGGGTGACGTGCTGTTCGTCGTGGAAATCCCCGCCGGCTTCGAGCGCGCGGTGCGGCGCGGCGAGAACCCGTCCATGCTGGTGGCGGCGGATGCGACCGATCCGGTCGCCTCGGGCAGCGCGCTTGCCGCGCTGCGCACCCTTGTCGACACGGCGATGACGCGCGAGCGTTTCATAGTGGAAGGCGGGCCGCGCGGCAGCGGGCTGGAGGACCAGCCGCCGGCCTTCGAGATCATCACCCATGCCCGCTACAACCCGGCGGCGGTGACGCAGCTCAACATCGTGCCGGGCCTGCTCGGCACCATCCTCACCATGACCATGCTGATCTTCACCGCCCTGTCGGTGACGCGCGAGATAGAGCGCGGGACCATGGAGACGCTGCTCGCCATGCCGATCCGCCCGGTCGAGGTGATGCTCGGCAAGATCGCCCCCTATGTGATGGTCGGGGCGGCGCAGGCGACGCTGATCGTGGTGGCCGGCATCGTCCTGTTCGATGTGCCGGTGGTCGGCTCGCTCGGGCTGCTCGCGGCGCTTACCGGCCTGTTCATCGTCGCCAATCTGTCGATCGGCTACACTTTCTCGACGCTGGCGCAGAACCAGCTTCAGGCGGTGCAGATGACCTTCATGTACTTCCTGCCGAACATCCTGTTGTCCGGCTTCATGTTCCCCTTCGCCGGCATGCCGCAATGGGCGCAGTGGATCTCCGAGACGCTGCCGCTCACCCATTATCTGCGCATGGTGCGCGGCATCCTGCTGAAGGGCGCCACCGCCGACGACCTCGTCTATGACATGGCCGCGCTCACGGCGATCATGCTGGTGGCCATGCTGATCGCCGTCAGCCGCTTCCGCCAGACGCTGGACTGAAGCCCTTGCCGTCGCAGGGAGGGCTGAATATCGCTTGCAGCGGCACGGGGTCAGGGCGCGCATTGCAGGCGCCGGAGGCTGCCTACTGATCCTGGGGTTGACCCTGAGGCGCCGTCGCGGGTGGTTGCGCGGCGCTGTAGCCTTTCAGGAACAGGGCAAGGCCGCTTTCCGTCGTCGCCCTGTTCCTCTGGCTGGTGAGCGGTTCGAGGCACAGCAGGCCGGTCAGGGGAATGTCGACCGCCACAAGCTGCAGAAACTGCGATGCCGCCAGTTTCGGGTCCGGGACGTTCAGTTCGCCGCGGGCGCTGGCCGCGCGCAGCAGGCCCTCGATCTTCTCGTGGAGGATCTTCGGGCCCAGTTCGTAGAAGGTCCGTCCGAGTTCGGGAAATCGCGGGGCCTGGGCGATGATGGTCCGGTAAAAGGCGAGGGCGTCGGTGGTCGCGAACATCGCCATGAAGTTCTGGGCGATCGTCCGCAGCACTTTTTCAACATTGTCCGATGGTGACGTCGCGCTCCAGATGGCGTCTGCCATCTGCCCGCACTGGTCGCTGACAAGAGCGGCGAACAGCGCCTCCTTGCTGGGAAAATAAACATAGAGCGTCGCCTTGGAAGCCTTGGCGGCCTTGGCAATCGCATCCATGCTGACGGCGTCGTAGGGCTGTTCAAGAAAGAGCACATGCGCCGCCTCCAGCAACTGCCTCACCTTGGAGCTGGCGCGGTCGTGAGGGGCGGGGCCTTGAGCCGGGACGGCCTGTGCGGCGCGTGCGTCATCCACCTCTGTCCGAACGGCCGTGCCTTCCGCTTTGGGATCCTGCGTTTTCGGGGGAAGCCTGGGCATGGCGAACCTTGTGTGAACTGAACAGTGCAGTTTGATGTTGACCTTTTCCCTGATATGGGTCAAGCCTCAATCCGCACTGAACAGTTTAGTGCGATATGGATAAGGCTTCATGCGGGTACGTCTGTCAGGTCTCCCGGCAAACCCTGTTCGCCGATCAAAACGCCGCGCCGGCGTGCTCATCGTCGGCCTCGTCGCGCTTGGCGCGCTGACGGCCTGCGGGCCGGAGGCGTCGGCTCCGCCGCGGGCGAACGAACTGGTCAAGGCGCAGAAGGTGTCGTTCCAGCCGATCGCCCGCTCGGTATCGATGGCCGGGACGGTTGCCGCCCGCGTCGAGAGCAAGCTGTCGTTTCGCGTCGCCGGCCGGATCGCCGAGCGCAGGGTCGATGTCGGCGACCATGTGAAGGCCGGCGACATTCTGGCGACGATCGAGACACCGGAGCAGGTTGCCGATGTGCAGGCCGCCAAGGCGACGCTGCTGTCGGCCGAGGCGACGCTGGCGCAGGCGCAAAGCAGCTTCAACCGGCAGAAGCAGTTGATCGAGAGCGGCTTCACCACGCGCAGCAGCTTCGACTCCGCCGAGGAGCAATTGCGCACCGCCGAGAGCTCGGTCGACTCCGCGCGGGCGGATGTCGGCACGGCCGAGGAGCAGCTTTCCCTAACGATCCTGAAGGCGGATGCCGATGGCGTGATCACCGCCCGCGATGCCGAGGCCGGCCAGGTGGTCTCCGCCGCACAGACGGTCTTCACTTTGGCGCAGGACGGGGCGCGCGACGTGGTCTTCGATGTCTATGAGGCCCTGCTCACCGATACGCCGCCGAGCGACCATGTCGAGATCAGGCTCCTGTCCAACCCGAAGGTGGTCACCACCGCCGTCGTGCGCGAGGTCGCGCCGACCTTCGACGCGGCGACCGGGACGGTGCGGGTGAAGATGTCGCTGATTGATCCGCCGCCCGCCATGAGCCTCGGCTCGGCCGTGATCGGCAAGGGGGACTGGGCCGCCAAGAACCTGATCGTGCTGCCATGGACGTCGCTCTCCGCCGGTGAGGCGGGGCCCACCGTCTGGGTCATCGATCCCCAGACCAACGCCGTGTCGCAACGCGCGATCACGGTCGAACGCTACACGACCGGGGAGATCCTTGTGAGCGGCGGGCTGAAGGAGGGTGAGCTGGTGGTCACCGCCGGCGGCCAGTTCCTGCGCGAGGGCCAGATTGTTTCCATCGCCTCAGGAGAGCCGTCATGAAGGTTCGACGCACGTTTATCGCCTTCATCGGCCTGGGTTCCCTGGTCGCGCTCGCCGGCTGCTCGGAGAATGAGGCGGCAACGCCCCCGCCGGTCCGGCCCGTTTTGTCCATGGTGGTCGCGCCCGAGGGCGTCGAGACGGTCAGCTTCACCGGCACCGTCCAGCCGCGCTTCTCCCGCGATCTCGGCTTTCGCGTGCTGGGCCGCGTGGTCTCGCGCGAGGTCGATGTCGGGCAGAGCGTGAAGGCCGGCCAGCTTCTCGCCTCGCTCGACCCGCTGACGCTCAGCCTCGCCGTCCGGCAACTGGAGGCCGAGCTTGCCAAGGCCGACGCCCAGCTCGTTTACGCCACCGCGACGCGCGACCGCAAAAAGGCTCTCGTCGCCCAGAAGGTCGCCTCGCAGGCGGACCTCGACACGGCGGAGGAGTCGCTCGCCAGCGCGAATGCCGCCGTCGTGCGCGGCCGCGCCAGCCTCGACAAGGCGAAGGAGCAGCTTTCCTATACCCGCCTCGTCTCGGAGACCGACGGCATCGTCACCGCCGTCAACACCGAAGTCGGCCAGACGGTGAATGCCGGCGATACCGTCATCACCGTCGCGCAGGCCGATGTCCGCGAGGCCATGGTCGACGTTCCCGACGAGATGGCGCAGGCGCTCAAGGTGGGCGACGTTTTCACCACGACGCTCCAGGTCGATCCGAGCGTCTCGACCAGCGGACGGGTGCGCGAGATCGCGCCGCAGGCGGACGCGGCCACCCGCACGCGGCGCATCCGCATCACGCTCGACGCCCCGCCCTCGACCTTCCGCATCGGCACGACCGTCATCGCCTCCGCCAAGCTGAACGAGCGCGGCTCCATCGAACTGCCGCGCTCGGCCCTGCTCCGGGCCGATGACCGCGCCTTCGTCTGGGTGGTCGACGAGAAGGCGCAGACGGTCTCGCGCACGCCCGTGGAGGTCGCCAGCGAGGTGGGCGACACGCTGCGGATCAAGAGCGGGATCGATGTCGGAACGCGAGTCGTCACCGCCGGTGTGAACAGCCTCACCGAGGGCCAGAAGATCAAGATCGACCCGGAGATGGTCCCATGAACGGCTTCAACCTCTCGGACTGGGCGCTCCGCCACCGCTCGCTGGTCTGGTACTTCATGATCATGGCGTCGATCGCCGGCGCGCTCGCCTATTTCAATCTCGGTCGTGAAGAAGATCCCAACTTCACCATCAAGACGATGCTCATCACCGCCACCTGGCCGGGGGCGTCGATCGAGGACACCGCCACCCAGGTCACCGAGCGGATCGAGCGCAAGCTCGAGGAGATCACCACCCTCGACTACACCAAGAGCCAGACCGCGCCGGGCCGGACCACGATCTTCCTCAATCTGCGGGACACCACGCAGGGGCGGGCGGTCAATGATACGTGGCTGCGGGTGCGCAACATCCTCACCGATATCAAGGGCGAACTGCCCGAGGGCGTGCAGGGGCCGTTCTTCAACGATGATTTCGGCGACGTCTACGGCAACATCTACGCCTTCACCTCCGATGGCCTGACCCAGCGCCAGCTGCGCGATTATGCCGAAGCGGCGCGCGCGCAGATCCTCACCGTGCCCAATGTCGGCAAGGTCAATCTGGTCGGGGCCCAGGACGAGATCGTCTATCTGGAATTCTCCACCCGCCAGATGGCCGCGCTCGGCCTGAGCCAGCAGACCATCATCGACGCGCTCAGCGCGCAGAACGCCGTCTCGCCCTCCGGCACCATCGAGGCCAATGGCGAGCGCGTCTCGGTCCGTACCAACGGCCAGTTCGCCTCGGAGAAGGATCTGAGCAAGGTCAATCTCTGGATCAATGACCGCTTCTTCCGCCTGTCGGACGTGGCGACCATCACTCGCGGCTATGCAGATCCGCCCTCGTCGCTGTTCCGCTATAATGGGCAGCCCGCGATCGGCCTCGCCATCGGCATGAAGCCGGCGGCCAATCTGCTGGAGTTCGGCGAGGCGCTGTCGAAGGAAATGCGGCTCATCGAGGCCGAGCTTCCGGTTGGTGTCGGCGTGCATCTGGTGTCCGACCAGCCCCATGTCGTCGAGGAGGCGGTCGGCGGCTTCACCAAGGCGCTCGGCGAGGCGGTGGCGATCGTTCTGGTGGTGTCGTTCATCAGCCTGGGCATGCGCGCCGGTCTGGTGGTCGCGCTGTCGATCCCGCTGGTGCTGGCGATCACCTTCGTGGTGATGGAATATCTCGGCATTTCGCTCCAGCGCATCTCGCTCGGCGCGCTCATCATCGCCCTCGGCCTGCTGGTGGACGACGCCATGATCGCCGTCGAGATGATGGTCTCGCGGCTGGAGGTCGGCGACACGCTGGATAAGGCGGCGACCTATGTCTACACCTCCACCGCCTTCCCGATGCTCACCGGCACGCTGGTCACGGTCGCCAGCTTCATTCCGGTCGGCCTCAATTCCAGCAGCGCCGGCGAGTTCACCTTCACCCTGTTCGTCGTCATCGCGGTCTCGCTGATCGTGTCATGGGTTGTCGCGGTGGTGTTCACACCGCTGCTCGGCGTCACCCTGCTGCCGAAATCCATGAAGAAGCACCATGACGAGGCCGGACGCTTCACCCGGCTGTTCCGCGCGGTGCTGCATTTCTGCGTGCGCTTCAAATGGCTGACCATCGCGGTCACGCTGGCGCTTTTTGCCGGCTCGGTCGTCGGCATGGGATTCGTGCAGCAGCAGTTCTTTCCGTCCTCCGACCGGCCCGAGGTCATTGTCGACTGGACCGCGCCGCAGAACGCCTCGATCACCGAGACCCGCGCGCAGATGGACCGGTTCGAGGCGATGCTGAAGGATGATCCCGACATCGCCTTCTGGTCCTCCTATGTCGGCGAAGGCGCGCAGCGTTTCCTGCTGTCCTTCGATGTGCAGCCCTCCAGCCCCAATTTCGGCCAGCTCGTCATCATGGCCAAGGGGCTCGAGGAGCGGGACCGGGTGATCAAGCGGCTCAAGGCCATCGGCGAAACCGAATTTGTCGGCACGGATGTGTTTGTCCATCCGCTGGACATCGGGCCGCCGGTCGGTCGCCCGATCCAGTACCGGATCAGCGGCCCGGACATCGGCAAGGTGCGGGCCTATGCCCAGGAAGTTGCCGCCATCATCGGCGCCAACCCCAACACCGACCGCGTGACCTATGACTGGAACGAGCCGGCCCGCGTCGTGAAGATCGACATCTTGCAGGACAAGGCGCGCCAATTGGGCGTCACCTCGCAGGATGTGGCGACGGTGCTGAACGGCGTCGTCGGCGGAACCACGGCGACGCAGATCCGCGACTCCATCTATCTGGTCGACGTCATCAGCCGGGCCCGCCCGACCGAGCGGGCCTCGACCGAAACGCTGGAGAATCTTCAGATTCCGGCCCAGAACGGGAAATCCTTCCCGCTCGCGGCGATTGCCACTTTCCACTATGAAATGGAGCAGCCGATCCTCTGGCGGCGCAACCGCATCCCGACCATCACGGTCAAGGCCGGTCTCGTCTCCTCGGTCCAGCCGGCCACCGTGGTCGACCAGATCAAGCCGCAGATCGACGCCTTCGCCGCCCGGCTGCCGGCCGCCTATCATGTCGTCACCGGCGGCGCGGTCGAGGAGAGTGCCAAGGGGCAGGGCCCGATCGTCGCCATCGCGCCCTTGATGCTGATCACCATGGCCACGCTGCTGATGTTCCAGCTCCAGAGCTTCCAGCGCCTGTTCCTGGTGGTGGCGGTCGCGCCGCTCGGCCTGATCGGCGTGGTCGCCGCGCTGCTGCCCTCCGGCGCCCCGCTGGGCTTCGTGGCAATCCTGGGCGTGCTCGCTTTGATCGGCATCCTGATCCGCAACTCGGTCATTCTGGTGGTGCAGATCGAGCATCTGATCGACACCGGGCATGACAGATGGCAGGCCGTGCTCGAAGCCACCGAGCACCGCATGCGGCCGATCATGCTCACCGCCGCGGCGGCCTCGCTGGCGCTGATCCCGATCTCGCGCGAGGTGTTCTGGGGCCCGATGGCCTACGCCATGATGGGCGGCATCATCGTCGGCACGGTGCTGACGCTGCTGTTCCTGCCCGCGCTCTATGTCGCCTGGTTCCGCATCAAGGAGCCGACCGGCACGCCGGTCGACAAGCTCCCCGAGGGCGCGAAAACGCCCGCGTGACGCTGGCCGTGCGGGGACGCCCGCTCCCGGATCGGTGCGGGGGCGGGCGCATTTCACCGCCACGTCCTCGCCCTTACGCCGTCATGGCCGTGCCCGGACTTGATCCGGGGATCAACCCGGCCATCCACCTCCTGGCACGGCGCCGCCACCCCCTTACGCCGTCATGGCCGTCCCCGGACTTGATCCGGGGATCAACCCGGCCATCCACGCCTTCCCCCCGATGCGCCCGAACCCAAGTCGTGGATCCCCGGGTCAATCCCGGGGATGACGGCGTGAGGGCGGGACGCGCGGCAAGGAACGGGCACCCAACCTCGGGTGCGACGCCGCCATTCCCATCCGCCGTCATGGCCGGGCTTGACCCGGCCATCCACGTCTTCTCCCGATGCGCTCGAATCCAAGTCGTGGATCCCCGGGTCAAGCCCGGGGATGACGGCGGGATAGGAGGGGACCGCATGAGCGCGGCGGTACGCGATCCCGGCTCGGCCTTTGGCCATCCGGGATGACAGGTGAGCTGCAATTCGGCGAGGAGTTAGGAATATTTGCCTAGACACAGTTCCCAAACTGCGCCATCATGCCCGCACCTGTCCTCACCGAGGGGTGCGTCCGGAGCGGCCGGCGTGGGGGATGGGGGCGGTGGCGTAGTGCGCGGGAGTAACGCACCCGGGTAATACGCGGCCCAAGTCGGATGTTCCCGTGCGGCGGAGCGCCGTTCACGGGCGGGATGCTACGCGCCTTGCGGCGCGTGGGCGCCGCCTTCAGTGGAGGATAGCAAGTCTGTCTCCTCCAGGGGCCATTC
>NZ_JAHCQH010000005.1 GCF_018449475.1 Ancylobacter radicis
TGGGCCGCGACGCCACCGGGTGCGTTAAGCCCGCCGACGCCGCCACCGCCCCCATCCCCCACGCCGGCCGCTCCGGACGCACCCCTCGGTGAGGACAGGTGCGGGTAGGATGGCGCAGTTCGGGGAATATGTCTAGGGAAATATTCCTAGAGCTTCACTGGATCGTAGCTCACCCGTCATCCCCGGGCTTGACCCGGGGATCCACGACTTGGGTTCGGACGCATCGGGAGAAGACATGGATGGCCGGGTCAAGCCCGGCCATGACGGCGTAAGGGGATGGCGGCCGGGATGACGGGGCCCTGGTGACGGTGACGCCCCTGCGTGCTTCGAGGCCCGGCTGCCGCCGGGCACCTCAGCATGACGGGACGCTTTCGCCGCCAAGAACAACGTCATCCTGAGGTGCGAGCGCAGCGAGCCTCGAAGGAGGGTCGAAAGAACGGCATCCTATCATCCCGGACGGCCGACGGCCGAGCCGGGATCGCGGCGCGAGGCCCCTTGCCCTCAGCGCAGCTTCAGGGTCGACAGGCCGATCAGCGCCAGAACCACGGCGATGATCCAGAAGCGGATGACGATCTGTGGCTCGGTCCAGCCCTTCTGCTCGAAATGGTGGTGGATCGGCGCCATCTTGAAGACGCGCTTGCCGGTGAGCTTGAAGGACGCGACCTGCACGATCACCGACACCGCTTCCAGCACGAACAGCCCGCCGATCACCGCCAGCACGATCTCGTGCTTGGTGGCGACCGCGATGGTGCCGAGCAGGCCGCCCAGCGCCAGCGACCCGGTGTCGCCCATGAAGATCTGCGCCGGCGGCGCGTTGAACCAGAGAAAGCCGATGCCGGCCCCGATCAGCGCCCCGCAGATCACCGCCAGTTCGCCGACGCCGGCGACATAGTGGATCTGCAGATAATCGGCGAACAGCACATTGCCCGACAGGTAGGAGATCAGCCCGAAGCTGCCCGCCGCCACCATCACCGGCACGATGGCGAGGCCGTCGAGACCGTCGGTCAGGTTCACGGCATTGCCGGCGGCGACGATGACGAAGGCGCCGAACACCACGAAGAACCAGCCGAGATCGAGCAGCAGGTCCTTGAAGAAGGGGAAGGCCAGCGAGGAGGAGAGCGGCTCGCGGCCGATATGCATGATGACCACGGCGGCGATGCCGCCGATCAGGCCCTCAATGGCGAGGCGCGTCTTGCCGGAGAGGCCGTTATGGGTCTGCTTGGTGACCTTGAGATAGTCGTCATAAAAGCCGATCAGCCCGAAGCCGATGGTCACGAACAGCACCACCCAGACATAGGGGTTGGCGAAATTGCCCCAGAGCAGGGTCGCCACCATCAGCCCGGAGAAGATCATCAGCCCACCCATGGTGGGCGTGCCCTTCTTAGTGATGAGGTGCGACTGCGGCCCGTCGCTGCGGATCGGCTGGCCCTTGCCCTGCTTCAGGCGCAGCAGGGCGATGATCGCCGGGCCGAACATGAAGACGAACAGCAGCGCCGTGATGATCGCCCCGCCGGTGCGGAAGGTGATGTAGCGGAACACATTCAGAGCCGGGAAGCTCTCCTGGAACTGGACCAGCCATTGCAGCATGGGAAATCAACCTTCCGGGGAACAGACGGGCCGGCACGGCGCGGATGAAGCGTTCCGGCTCGCGCGGCCATGCCTGTTGGCGCGCGAAAGCGCAAGAGAAAGAACGCGGCGACGAGCCCGGCTCATGGCCCGGCATCCAGCCCGAGGGCGTCCGCGCCGGCGCCGAAACGCGCGATCAGTGCGCGGGCGAGCGGCCCCATGCGGCTGCCATTCGAGCCCTTGACCATCATCACATCATCGCCGCGCAGCCGCTCCGCCACCATCGGCAGCAGCGCCGCCGCATCCGGCGCCCAGCCGCCCCGGCGGTTCTCCGGCAAGGCCTGCCACAAGGCCTGCATCAGCGGACCGGCGCAGAAGACGAGATCGACACCCGCCGTGGCGAGTGCGGCCTCGCGATGCATCGCCTCGCCCTGCGGGCCGAGTTCCAGCATGTCGCCGAGCACCGCGATGCGCCGGCCGCGCCCGTCCACCGGCGTGCCGGCCAGCACGGCCAGCGCGGCGCGCATCGAGGCCGGGTTGGCGTTGTAGCTCTCGTCGATCAGCAAGGCCTGCCCGCCCTTCACCGCCAGCGGCGTGCGCACGCCGCGCCCCGGCGGCGGTCCAAGCTCCGCCAGCGCCAACGCCGCCAGCGCGAGATCGGCCCCGGCGAGCCTGGCGGCGGCCAGCACGGCGAGCATGTTCTGGATGATGTGGCGGCCGGGCAGGCCGACCTTGAAGCTGACCGTCTCGCCCAGAATATCGGCGATGGCGGTCGAGCCTTGCGGCTGCAGGGCATGGCTGAGCAGGCGCGCCTGCGCGCCGGCCGTCTCGCCGAAGCCGATGACGGTCTCGATGTCGGCGGCGCGGGCGGCGGCGGCCAGTCGCTCGAAATGCGGATTGTCGCGGTTCAGCACTGCCGCGCCGCCGGGCTCGACCCCGTCGAAGATCTCCGCCTTGGCGTCGGCGATCGCCTCGACATCGGGGAACTGGGCGATGTGCACCGGCTCGACCGTGGTGATAACCGCCACATGCGGGCGCACCATGCGGCTCAGCGGCGTGATCTCTCCCGCATGGTTCATGCCCAGCTCGAACACGCCATAGGCGCAGCCGCGCGGCATCCGCGCCAGCGACAGCGGCACGCCCCAGTGATTATTGTAGGAGGCGGCGGACGCATGGGTCGGCCCATCCGCGCCGAGCGCGTGCAGCAGCGCCTCCTTGGTGGTGGTCTTGCCGACCGAGCCGGTAACGGCGATGACCCGCGCCGCGGTGCGCGCGCGCGCCGCTCGCCCGGCCGCCTCCAGCGCGCCGAGCACATCATCCACCGCGAGCAGAGCCGCGCCCGCCGGCATCTCGCCGACCCGCCCGCGCTCGACCACACTCAGCGCCGCGCCGGCCTGCGCCGCCTTGGCGACATAGGCGTGGCCGTCGCTGTTCTCGCCGCGAATGGCGAAGAACACGTCGCCCGGCTGCAGCGTGCGGGTGTCGATGGACACGCCGCCGATCGCGGGCGCGCCATCGCCAATCAGCGTGCCGCCGGTGGCGTCGGCCAGCGATTGCGGCGTCCAGAGCGGCTCGATGGCGGCCATGCCGGTCAGTCCTCGATGGAGCCGACCGCGACGTCGCGATCGGAAAAGGGCAGCTTGCGGTCGCCGATGATTTGGCCGGTTTCGTGGCCCTTGCCGGCAATCAGCACGACATCCCCGGTCTTCGCCATGGCAATCGCCGCGCCGATCGCCTCGGCCCGATCGCCGATCTCGAGGGCACCGGGCGCCGCCGCCAGCACCGCCGCGCGGATGGTCGCGGGGTCCTCGCTGCGCGGATTGTCGTCGGTGACGATGACCACATCCGCCTTCTCGGTAGCGATGGCGCCCATGATCGGGCGCTTGCCCCGGTCGCGGTCGCCGCCGCAGCCGAACACCACGATCAGCCGGCCGCTGGCATAGGGGCGCAGCGCGTCGAGCGCATTGGCCAGCGCGTCGGGCTTGTGGGCGTAATCGACGAACACGCCGGCTCCCTTATGCCGGCCGACCAGTTCCAGCCGGCCGGGCACGCCTTCCAGCGTCTCGATGGCATCGAGCGTCGCCGCCCGCTCGCCGCCGGTGAGCAGGACGAGGCCGGCGGCGACCAGAGCGTTGGCTGCCTGGAAGGCGCCGACCAGCGGCAGGGTGAGCGACCGCCGCTCGCCCTCCACCTCGATCTCGAGATGCTGGCCCAGGCCTTCATCGCGCCGGGCGATGAGCGCGATTCCCGCCCCCGCCACGCCGATGCCGAGCACCTCCAGCTCATGTTCGGCCGCAACCTGCGCGGCATGGCTGCCATCCGCCGTGTCGACCCACACCGCCGCGCCGCCGCCGCGCGGCACGAGATCGCGGAACAGCCGCAGCTTGGCGGCGAGATAGGCCTCCATCGTCGGGTGATAATCGAGATGGTCGCGCGAGAGATTGGTGAAGGCGCCGGCCGCCAGCCGCACCCCGTCCAGCCGGTGCTGGTCGAGCCCGTGCGAGGAGGCCTCCAGACACAGATGGGACACGCCCTGCTGCGCCAGCAGGTGAAGCGTGCGGTGCAGCTCGATCGGATCGGGCGTGGTCAGCGAGCCATATACGGCGCCGGAGGGCGCCACCACGCCGAGCGTGCCCAGACTCGCGCTGGCATGGCCGAGCCGGGCCCAGATCTGCCGGGTGAAGGCGGCGACCGAGGTTTTGCCGGAGGTGCCGGTGACGGCGACGATGGTGTCAGGCTGGCGGGGGAAGGCCCGCGCGGCGGCCAGCGCCACGGCGCGGCGGGCATTGCCGACCCGGACATAGGAGATGGCCGGATCGAGCCCGGCCGGGATTTCGGCTTCGCCGACCACCGCGACGGCGCCGCGCCCCACGGCGTCGCGGGCGAATGCCATACCGTCGGCCTTGGCGCCGGAAAGGGCGAAAAACACGTCGCCCGCCCGCGCGGTGCGGCTGTCGAGCACCGGCTCGGCGACGTCGAGCGCGGGATTGGCGGCGCCATAGTCGGCATCCTCGCCGATCAGTTCGGCAAGGGTGAGCCGGCGCGAACAGTCGGTGGTGGGTCGGATCCGGTCAGGCATTCACGTCGTCCTGCGTCCTCTGGCCGGCGCCGGGCGGCGGCCGCGTCCAGCCTTGTCCGACATAGCCGATTCCGGGCACCTGACGCACCGGAAAACGGCCAGCGTCTTACGGCGCCTGCGCCAGCGTGTAGTTGGTGAGCAGGCTCTCCGCCGGCGGCACGTCGGTGCGCGGCATGATGCCGAGCATCGGGCCGATGCGGGAGATGATCTTGCCGGTGGTCGGCGCCGCGTTCCAGCCGGAGGTGGCGAAACCATAGGTGCCCTCCGCCGCCTGCGGCTCGTCGAGCATGACGAGAACCAGATATTGCGGGTTGTCCATCGGGAAGATGCCGGTGAAGGTGGTCAGCAGCTTGGTCTTGGAATAGCGGCCATTGATCACCTTCTCCGCCGTGCCGGTCTTGCCGCCGGCATACATGCCGGAGACGTTGACCTTCTTGGCCGAGCCCTTCTCCGCATTGAGGCGCAGCAGATAGCGCATCTTGGCGCTGGTCTCCGGCTTGATGATGCGGGTGGCCAGCGCGCGGGCTTCCTCGGGCGTGCGCTTGAGGAAGGTCGGGGGAATGAGATAGCCGCCATTCACCATCGCGTTCACCGCCATCACGGCCTGCAAGGGCGCCACCGCGAGGCCATGGCCGAAGGAGATGGTCGCGGTGTTCAGCTCGCCCCAGCGTTTGGGCACCAGCGGCATGGCGCTTTCGGGCAGTTCGGTGCGCAGCCGGTCGAGCTGGCCCGCCTTGGCGAGGAACGCCTTGTGGTACTCGACGCCCAGCGACAGCGCCATCTTGGCCGTGCCGATGTTGGAGGAGAAGAGAAACACCTCCGGCAGCGTCAGCACGCGGTTCTCGGCATGGTAGTCATGGATGCGGAACTTGCCGAATTGCAGGGCGCCGCGCGCATCGAGCGTCGAATTGATGTTGAAGCGCCCGCTGTCCAGCGCCATCGCGAAGGTCAGCGCCTTGAAGGTCGAGCCCATCTCGAACACGCCGGTAGTCAGGCGGTTGAGGTTCTTCGGGTCAAGCGAGCGGGCGGGGTCATTGGCGTCGAAATCGGGCAGCGACACCATGGCGACGATCTCGCCGGTGCGCACATCGACCACCGTGCCGGCGGCGGCGATGGCCTTGAACTTCTCCTTGGCCGCGAACAGTTCGTCGCGCAGCACGTGCTGGACGCGCATGTCCATGGCCAGCTCGACCGGCTCCTGCTGGCGGTCGGAGGCAAAGCCGGCGAGGTGCAGATCGGCGAGGCCGCGCGTGTCGATCCATTTCTCGACGCCGGCAATGCCCTGATTGTCGATATTGGTCGAGCCCAGCACATGCGCGCCGAGGGCGCCGCCGGGATAGACGCGGCGGTTCTCGGTCATGAAGCCGATGCCGGGCAGGCCGAGATTGTGGATCTCGCGCTGCTGCTGCGGGGTGATCTCGCGCTTCAGCCAGACAAAGCCGCGATCGGTCGACAGGCGCTGGCGCAGCTCATCGACATTGAGGTCCGGCAGCACGGCGGTGAGGGCCTCGACGGCCTCGTCGACGTCGATCAGCCGGCGCGGCTCGCCGAACAGCGAGGAGGATTTCACGTCGGTGGCGAGCACGAGGCCGTTGCGGTCCAGCACGTCGGGCCGCGCCGAGGCCACCGCATCGGACGAGACGGCACGCCGCGCGAGCGTGCCTTCCGGCGCCGAGGCGAACATGGCCAGCCGCCCGCCAATGGCGAGATAGGTGCAGGCAAAGACCATCATGCACAGGATGATGCGCGCCCGCGCCACCGCATGCGGCTCGGGCCGTCCGCGCCCCGCCGCGAGCCGCGCCGTGGCCAGCAGTCCCCGCGCCAGCGTCACGGGCAGGCGCAGCACGGCCATGGGCAGCGCCGCAAGTCGGGAACCGAGGGAGGAGAAGAACGCAGCCATCGAGGCAACCTCCGAAACTACTGGCCAACCGCGGCGGGCGGCAGGAGCGGCCGCGCGGCGGCCGGGTTGATCGCGCCGGCGAGCGAGCCCTGCGGCCCGGCGAAGCTCGGGCGGGAGGGCGCCATATTGCCCGCGGCGGGCATGGCGGAGAGCGGCAGCGGCCGGCTGGTGCCGGTCGGCTCCGGCAGCGGCGCATCGTCCGGCAGGCGCGCCACGGGAGCCGATTTCGCCGGCTTCGACGTGGCCGAGGGCTTGGCCGGGGGCGGCGCCGGATTGGGGTTCGGCCCGTCGACCAGCGCCTCGATCATGCCGCCGAGCGCATCCGAATTCTGCTCGGGCTTGGCCGGCAGGCTGGCGAGACGATCCATGTGCTCGACATCGAGCGGACGCATGTCGAGATGGTTCTCGGCCAGCGCCTGGATGCGGTCCGGCGCGGTGCGGCGCGCCCATTCGGCGTTGAGCAGGGCGATGCGGTCACGCTCGGCCCGGATGTCGTCGCGCAGCTGGGCGATCTTCTGCGCCTCCGAGGCGGCGGAATATTTCACCTGATAGACCGCCCCCGCGGCGGCGAGCAGCGCGATGACCGAGACGGCGTTGAGTATGCGGAACATGTCTCGACCTCAGCGGCGGCTTCTGGCTTCCGGGGGGGGCGGCAGGAAGGAGGACAAGTCGCCCGGCGCATGGGCGGGTGCCTCGGTGCGCGCGGCGGCGCGCAGCTTGGCCGAACGGGCGCGGGGATTGACGGCCAGTTCCGCCTCGCCGGCCTCGACCGCCCCGCGCGCCACGAGCCGGAAGCTCATCGGCGCGCTGGCGGCGAGCGGGAGGTGGCGCGAGCCGGCGCTCGCCTTGGCCCGGTTGGCGAAGAAATTCTTGACGATGCGGTCTTCCAGCGAATGGAAGGTGACGACCACCAGCCGCCCGCCGGGCTTGAGCACGCGCTCGGCGGCGGTGAGCGCGCGGGCCAGCTCGCCCAGCTCGTCATTCACCGCGATGCGCAGCGCCTGGAAGGTGCGGGTCGCCGGATGCGGTTCATGGGGCTTGGCCCACACGACCTTGGAGACGATGTCGGCGAGTTGCAGCGTGCGCTCGATCGGGGCACTCGCCCGCGCCGCCACGATGGCCCGTGCGACGGCGCGCGAATGGCGCTCCTCGCCGAAGCGATAGATGAGATTGGCGAGATCGGTTTCGCTCAGCGTCGCCACCAGATCGGCGGCGGAGGGCCCGTCCTTCGACATCCGCATGTCGAGCGGCCCGTCGCGGCGGAAGGAGAAGCCGCGCTCGCCCTCGTCGATCTGCATCGAGGACACGCCGATATCGAGCACCACGCCGTCGATCTGGCCGGTGAGACCGAGCCGCTCGGCGACGTCTTCCAGCTCGCTGAAACGCTCATGCACCAGCGTCAGCCGGCCGCCGCTGTCAGTGACGAGGTCCTGCCCACCGGCAATGGCGGTGGGATCGCGGTCGATGGCGACAACGCGGCATTCGGCGGCGGCGAGGATCGCCCGCGTATAGCCGCCGGCACCGAACGTGCCGTCGACATAGACGCCGCCATCCTGAGGCGCGAGATGCTCGATGACCTCGTGGAGAAGGACAGGCAGATGGCGGGCCGGTCCGCCGGCAGCCTCCGTCTCCGAAGTGCCGCGACCCGCCATCATGCCCCGTCGGCGCGGTTCACCCGCGTCGCCCCCTGTGAACCCAGTTCCTGCTTCAGCGCGCGCACCTTCGCCCTGGCCTCTGCGAGATGCGCCCGGAAGCGTGCGGGCTCCCAGATCCGAAAGGAATCGCCGAGACCGACAAGAACGGCCTCGGTCGTGATCTGCGCATGCAGCTTCAACGTCTCGCTCAGCACCACCCGGCCCTCCGGATCGAGACGCAGTGTCTCGATCGACCCATAGAGCGCCGCGGCCAGCTCCTCGCGGGCCTCCGAATAGGGCGGATAACGCTCGATCAGGCTGTCGATCCCCGCCATCAGCCGCGCGCCGCCCGCCTGCAAGGCCGGCAGGTCGAGCGCGGGATGGCAATAGACATGCTCCAGCCCGTCGCGCGCGATCAGCGCCCGGAACGGCGCCGGAACCGACATCCGGCCCTTGGAGTCGAGCCGCATCGCATAGGTCGATACGAAACGATCCATCGGCCCGACGAACTCCCGCGCCATCACGCAGCTGCACACGCCTCCCGACAGCCGCGCACAGCCTGTCGACGGGTGCCTGATGGGCACCGCCGGCCTTGCTGACTTGGTACTGCAACGGGATAATTTGGGATACCATGGGCTGTGATGGGCGTCAAGGAAATGGCCGGCGGGCAGCACCCCCGCGCCCTTGCCGGACACAGGTGATTCCGCCACGACCGGCGATCGGCGATTAACGCTCCATGAACCTTAAGATTTTGTTGAATCCCGCCGATCGGACGCTTAGCTCGGCATTATGAGCCTCACTCCCGCACCCTTCCCGGCCGATTCCCCCCTCGTGGCGCAGGTGCTGCCCTCGCCGAACCATGGCGAGCGGATCGGCGTCGCCGGGCCGGACATGCTGCTGCTGCACTATACGGGCATGGAATCGACCACCGAGGCGGTGGCGTGGCTGCGCAGCCCGGAGCGGCAGGTCTCGGCCCATTATGTCGTGTTCGAGGATGGGCGGATCGCTCAGCTCGTGCCGGAAGCCCGCCGAGCCTGGCATGCGGGCGTCGGCTCCTGGGGCGGGGCCAGCGACATCAATTCGTGCTCCATCGGCATCGAGATCGCCAATCCCGGCCATGATTTCGGCTACCCGCCCTTTCCGGCGATCCAGATCGAGGCGGTGACGGCGCTGGCCAAGGACATCCTCTCGCGCCACCCCATCCCGCCCGACCGGGTGCTCGCCCATTCCGACGTCGCCCCGACGCGCAAGAACGACCCCGGCGAGAAATTCCCGTGGCAGGCGCTGCACCGTTTCGGCGTCGGCCATCTGGTAGAGGAGGCGCCCCCGGTGGACGGGCGCTTCTTCATGCGCGGCGAGCACGGCCAGCCGATCGAGGCGCTTCAGGCCATGCTGGCGCTCTACGGCTATGATGTGCCTGTATCGGGCACCTATTGCGAGCAGACCGAGGCGGTGGTGCGCGCCTTCCAGCGGCATTTCCGGCGCTCGCGGGTCGACGGCATCGCCGATGTCTCGACGCTTCAGACGCTGTACCAGCTCTGCATGTCGCGTCCCGCGCCGGTCGCGGAAGGTTCCACCGACGCCTGAAATTTCGTCACGGCTGAATAACCACCAGCCCGCGACAGAAAATGTCGCGGGAGCGCGGCTGCGCGCAACGATGCGTGATAATCGCCAAGGTTGTGCCACACTCGGCCATGGATGGCTCGTACCGCCTCGCTGCGTTCACGTTCAAGGCAAGCCTCAGGCCAGCAACGCCTCATTCGGGTCTGATTTCGGAGGCTCTTGCGCCGCTCCGAAATTCTCCTGAAAAGGCTTGCCCTGAAGAATGCTCTCCTCCCGTCACGCCTGTGCTTCATTTCTCGCCGCATTCATCAGCCTGAGTGGCATGACGATTGCCCATGCCAAACAGAACATCGAGCGCACATCGCAGATCGACGAGTCGCTTCCAAAGGAACGACTGAGCGGTAACGCAAAGATCGTCGCGCTCGTTGACCGTGAAGCCAAGGCCAATGGCGTGCCGGTGGCGCTGGCGCGGGCCGTGGTGCGGATCGAAAGCAACTGGAACGCGAGGACGACGGGGCGGGCCGGTGAGGTCGGGCTCATGCAGATCAAGCACCAGACCGCGCGCGGCGTCGGCTACACCGGCACCCGCGCCGCGCTCTACGAGCCCGCCACCAACATCAAATTCGGCATGCGCTACCTCGCCGGCGCCTACCGCCTCGCCGGTGGCGACACCTGCGGCACGGTGATGCGCTATCAGGGCGGCCATGGCGCAAAGCGCATGTCCTCCGCCGCGCGGACCTATTGCGGCAAGGCCCGCACCATCATGGCGGCCAATTAATACGGTTTCGCGTGCAGGGCGGGCGGCTAACAGGTTGTGCGTAGCGCCGCCCGCCCCGCGCGTGATCAGTTCCCCGGTGCCGTCCCGTTGAGAAAGCGCCCGACCCGCGCGATCACCTGCTGGTGCACCTCGGCGCGGTCCGATCCTGCCGGGTCGGCGCAGATCGGGTCCTCGCCTTCCGACTTGAGCAGTTCCGGCGCCGCCGGCTTGCACAAGGCCAGAAAGCTGTAATGGTCCGCCGGCGCGATCGTCTCATGCAGGAAATGCGGGATGAGCGCGGCGAAGTTGCCGCCGGTGGGGCCGACATCGACCGCCTCCCAGACCGGGTTCCCCAGGCTGATCACCTGCAACGGCACGGTGATGCCCTGGAGACTCGCGGGCGTATAGACCTTGGCCATCGCCGGATCGACCGCCACCACCCGGCCGATGCGCGGATCGCGCAGATCCTGCTCGAACGATTCCTTCGGCAACTCGTCGAAGCGCACCCCACCCTTTGAGAAGAACAGGCAGTCCTTCTTGCCATCGGCCGGCACGGCGCAATAGGCGGCGAAGGCGTCGCGATCCGGGCGGGCGCCGGCCAATGTCATCGCCGTCACCCCGCCGAGCGAAAAGCCGATAACCGCGATACGCGCCGTGTCGATATGCGGCCCGAGTTCCGGGTCAGTGAGCAGGGCGTCGAGCAGGGCGCGCACATCCTGCGCCCGCTCCCAATGGCGGACGCTGCGGCGGGGCGAGCTATCGCCTGAGGTGCTGCCGGGATGGTTGACGCCGGCGACGATGAAGCCCTGCGCCGCGAGCCCGTTCGCCAGCCAGGACAGGCTGTCGATATTGCCGCCCGAGCCGTGCGAAAGCAGCACCAGCGGGTGTTTCCCCGCCGGATAGGGCGCGCCCATATAGGCCGGCGCGCCGATGAAGATGGCATTGTCGCCGATCGGCGCGCGATAGGTCCGCCCCGCCGTCGGGTACCAGACCGACGCCTTGAGCGGCGCCCCGCGCAGCGGCGCGGCAATGTCGAGGCGCTCATGGCCGGGGATCGGCGCGGACGGGCTCGTCTCCTGCGCCGCGGCCGGAAGACCGGACAGCGGCGCGAGAAGCAGCGCGAGCGCGAAGGCGGGCAAAGCGCACTTGTGGCGCGGGCGGCGGGTGGACAGACGGGGGGTGAAGATGGTCATGCCGGGTGTCTCCGTGGCGGGATGCCGGAGCCCACAGCAGCGAAAATCCGCCCGTCGCGAGACCTGAAACCGGAAAGAGGTCGACAGGAACCGGCTTGAGGCCGGAAGAAGGGGCGCGACCTCTCATGTCCGTCGCGCCTCCCGTCCGCCGGTCTGCCGAGCCCGCCCATGCCCGAAGCCGCCCCGTTCGCTGCCCCATTCGCTGCCCACTTGGCCTCCATGCCCGCCTTCCCCGTCCCGGTCTTCGTGGCGGCGCTGCTGCTCTATCTGCTGCTGCGGCTCATCCTGCGCGGCGAGGGCAATGGCTGGCAGCGCGCGCTGGTCGGCCTCGCGGCGATGCAGTCGCTGATCGTCGCCGGCACGCAGTTTTATGGCATCGAGGCGCTGCGCCCGGTGCAGCCGGTGACGGCGACGCTGGTGCCCGTCGCCGCCTTTCTCGCCTTCCTCGCCAGCGCGGTGCGTCCCGTCGATCCCGCGCGCGACTGGGTGCATCTGGGCGCGCCGGTGTTCACTGCCTTCTGCCTCGTCTTCGCGCCGGTGACGCTCGACGCGGCGATCGTCCTCGTCTTCGTCGCCTATGCCCTCGCTTTGCTGCTGGCCATGCGCGGCGGAGCCGATGCCTTGCCGCGCATCCGACTGGAGAGCGGCGGCCCCTCGCTCACCGCCTGGCGGCTGCTGGCACTGCTGCTGCTCGGCTCGGCGCTCAGCGATCTCGCCATCACCATCGCCGACCTGGCAGGCGCCATCGCCTGGCGCGGGGCCATCGTCAGCCTGACCTCCTCGCTCCTGCTGCTGGCGCTGGGCCTTGCCGGGCTGGAACGGGCCGGCGACGAACCGGAAGACGAGCCGGGCGTCCCCTCCGAGCCCAGCGGCCCGGCCAGCGATCCCGCCACGGCGGAGGCGGACCGTGCGCTGGTCGAGCGCGCCCGGTCCCTGTTGCGGGCCCAGAACCTCGCCGCCGACCCGGATCTCACCCTCGCCCGCCTCGCCCGCCGGCTCGGTGTGCCGGCCAAGGCGCTCTCCGTGGCGGTGAACCGGGCCGAGGGTCGCAATGTCAGCCAGTTCGTCAACGCCTTCCGCGTCGAGGCGGCCTGCGCGGCGCTGGCGGCGGGCGCCCCGGTGACTCAGGCCATGCTGGATTCGGGCTTCCGCACCAAATCGAACTTCAACCGCGAATTTCGCCGCATCACCGGCGCCAGCCCGACCGACTGGCGCGCCGCGCGGCCGGCACCGGTCACGGCGGACCCGCCCCGCACTTGACGGCGCCCCCCGCCTCCCCCATTGCTGCGCCGCCAGCCGGCCGGACGGCCGCGTCATCGCAAGATGCCGAGGAAAGTCCGGGCTCCACGGAGACACGGTGCCGGATAACGTCCGGCGGGGGCGACCCCAGGGAAAGTGCCACAGAAATCAGACCGCCGCGGGTCCGCCCGCGGTAAGGGTGAAACGGTGCGGTAAGAGCGCACCGCGCGGCCGGTAACGGAAGCGGCAGGGCAAACCCCACCGGGAGCAAGGTCGTATAGGGGTGGCGCGAGGCTTCACGTCTCAGGTCCCGTCTTCGGACAGCCGCCCGGGTTGACTGCTCGAGGCGCCAGGCAACTGGCGTCCCAGAGGAATGGCCGTCACGTGGGAGCAATCCCGCCATACAAAACCCGGCTTACAGGCCGGCTGGCACCCATTCTCCGCGCCCCCGTGCCGGACCGGACCACGGACCGGTTCACCCCTGCCCCTCCGGCACATGGCGGGCGGCGGCCAGCTTTGCTATGCCTGCCGGCAACGCGAAGGGAATCCTCATGATCCGCATCATCCTCGCAGGCGCCACCGGCTGGGTCGGCCGCGCCCTCGTGCCGGCCATCGACAAGGCTGCCGATCTCGAACTGGTGGCCGCCCTCTCGCGCAACCATGCCGGCCTCGATCTCGGCGTCGCGCTCGGCGGCAAGCCCTCGGGCGTGCCGGTGTTCGCCCGCATCGAGGAGGCGCTCGCCACCCCGGCCGATGTGCTGATCGACTACACCAAGCCGAATGTGGTGAAGGCCCATGCGCTGGCCGCGCTGAAGGGCGGGCTGAATGTCGTGATCGGCACCTCCGGGCTCGGCGCGGCCGATTATGCCGAGCTCGACGCCGAGGCGCTGGCCCATAAGCGCGGCCTGCTCGCCGCCGGCAATTTCTCGATCACCGCGACGCTGCTGAAACGCTTCACGCTGGAAGCAGCCAAATATGTCGCCGATGTCGAACTGATCGACTACGCCTCGGCGACCAAGCCGGACGCGCCCTCCGGCACCGGACGCGAACTCGCCGAGGCGCTGGCCGGCGTGCGGCAGGGCGCGACCAGCCGCCCGGTGTCCGAGGTCGTCGGCGTGCCCGAGACGCGCGGCGGTGCCTTTGGCGAGGGCGCGCATGAGGTGCGCGTCCATGCGCTGCGGCTGCCCTCCTTCGTGCTCGGCGTGGAAGCGATCTTCGGCGCGCCGGACGAGCGGCTCACCATCCGCCACGATGCCGGCTCCTCGGCCGCGCCCTATGTCGCGGGCACGCTGCTCGCCACCCGCAAGGTGAGCGGCTGGACCGGCGTGCGGCGCGGGCTCGACACGCTGCTGGACTGAGCCGGCCGACATTCGGCGTCAGTCGGCCCCGTCAACCGGATCGGGCGCCGGGATCGGGCTGGCGAATTGCCGCTCCTGGGTGAAGGAGCGCACATTGCTGGACGAAGCCGTGCCGGGGGAACCGGTCGAGCCGGTCGGCGTCGTATCCAGCCCCAGCCATTTGGCCAGCGGAATACCGGCCGGCGGCAGCGGCACGCCGGGCGGGCGCGGCCGGGTATTGGCGGGCGCCGGCGCGGCCGGGGCGGGCGCGGGATAGGCCGATGCCGGATAACCCTGCGCCGGGTACCCACCCGCCGGATAGCCTTGCGCCGGATAGGCCTGTGCGGGGTAGGCCTGCGCGGGCTGGGACGGCGGCGGATAGGCGGGCGAGGGGCGGTAATTCGGGTCCACGCCATGCCCATAGGAGGGCGGTGGCGTGAGCGGCATAGGTTCGCCCGGCGCGGCCAGCGGGGCCGGCGTGGCCACGGGCGCGCGGGCCGGCAGGACCGGGGCGGTCAGCCGGGCGGGATTGACCGGCGCGGGCGCGCGCGCCACCGGGGCCGGCGCGGGAGCACCGCCCGGTCCAAAATCCTCCTGCGTGCCCGGCTCGGCCTCCGCCTCGGCGGCGCCATAGGGCGCGGCGGACATCGGGCCATAGAGCGGGCGCTGCATCATCGGCGCCTTGAACACCGGCAGGTTCGGCGGGCGCGGCGGCGTAACATTGGGGTTGCACGAGGTGCGGCCGGCGCGGCGCATCATGTCCACATGGATGTGGTCATAGTGATAGATGTTGTAGCCCGGCCCGAGCGTGGTGGTGAAGCGCCGGCAGCCGGTCGCCTGCACGGTGCGCAGGAAGCCCTGCTCGTCCGGGCGCCCCTTCCAGCCGGTCTTGACCGAAATCTCGCGCCCATCGGCCAGCACGAAGCCGCCAATATCCAGCGCATTGCCGAAGGCATGTTCGGAGATCTTGCCCCTCGGCCCGCCATTCATGTTGCGGCAGGAATAGGAGGACATCTGCTTGACCTTCGCCAGCGGCTGACCGAACCAGGCCATGGCGGCGGGCTGCAGGTCCTCCAGCATCCAGCGGTCGACGGCGGAAATCATCGGGCAGGCGAGCGTCGCCTTGGGCGCCACCTCGACCGTGCCCTGGTCGAACGCAAGCACGCGGAACGGATGATCCATCCCGCAGGTGCCAGCGCCGTCGATCTCCCGGAGCGGGATGGTGTAGGCGGAGGGCTTGACCGCGCCCCCCGCCAGACACCGTTCCTCAGCTTCCGAGCGCCAGGCTTCGCGCTGATCGAACAGCCCGAACTTGCAACCGGAGAGCCCCAGAAGGACGAGCGGGGCTACGAGAAACCAGGATACGCCGCGCGTCATGAGCGCAAGCTAGGCCGAACTTGGTTGACAGCCGGTTAAGCAAGCGCCGCGATTTCCCCAGACAAACAAAAACGGCCGGAGGAAATCCCCCGGCCGTTATTTCGATTTTTTAACTAATGGGCGTTTGCTAATGCCCGAGGTTCTTGACGATGTCCTCGACCATTTTCTTGGCGTCGGCGAAGAGCATCATGGTGTTGTCGCGGAAGAACAGCTCGTTCTCGACGCCGGCATAGCCGGCGGCCATGCCGCGCTTGA
>NZ_JAHCQH010000006.1 GCF_018449475.1 Ancylobacter radicis
TTCCTCGGCCTCATTCTGGCCAGCGTGAACATCTTCGGCGGGTTCCTGGTGACCAGCCGCATGCTCGCCATGTACTCGAAGAAGAAGTGAGGGCGAGGATATGAACGCCAATATCGTCGCGCTGCTCTACCTCGTCTCGGGCGTCCTGTTCATCATGGCGCTGCGCGGGCTGTCCAGCCCCGCCACCTCGCGCCAGGGCAATATGTTCGGCATGGTCGGCATGACCATCGCCATCCTGACCACGCTCGCCTCGTCGCCGCCCTCGGGGCTGGGCGGCTGGGCGCTGGTGATCGGCGGCCTCGCCATTGGCGGCGGCGCCGGCGCGGTGATCGCCCGCAAGATCGCGATGACCCAGATGCCGCAGCTGGTGGCGGCCTTCCACTCGCTGGTCGGCCTTGCCGCGGTGATGGTGGCGGCGGCCGCGCTCTACGCCCCGGCGGCGTTCGGCATCGGCGATCCCGGCCATATCCACGCGCAGGCGCTGGTCGAGATGAGTCTCGGCGTCGCCATCGGCGCCATCACCTTCACCGGCTCGGTGATCGCCTTCGCCAAGCTCAACGGCAACATGTCCGGCAAGCCGATCCTGCTGCCGGGCCGCCACCTCATCAACATCGCGCTGGCGGCGCTGATCGTGGTGCTGGTGGTGGTGCTGACCATCACCGAGAGCCACACCGTGTTCTGGCTGATCGTGATCGCCAGCCTGATCTTCGGCGGGCTGCTGATCATCCCGATCGGCGGGGCGGACATGCCGGTCGTCGTCTCGATGCTGAACTCCTACTCCGGCTGGGCGGCGGCGGGCATCGGCTTCACGCTGGGCAACACGGCGCTGATCATCACCGGCGCGCTGGTCGGCTCGTCGGGCGCGATCCTGTCCTACATCATGTGCAAGGGCATGAACCGCAGCTTCGTCTCGGTGATCCTCGGCGGCTTCGGCGGCGACGCGCAGGCCGGCCCGGCCGGCGCGGTGGAGAGCCGTCCGGTCAAG
>NZ_JAHCQH010000007.1 GCF_018449475.1 Ancylobacter radicis
CTCGCCAAGGAGATCGCGTTCGGTTCCACCGCGGCGACGCTGCGCGGGGCGATCGGCTGGCGGCACGCCTTTGGCGACATCGACCCGACGGTGACGCAGGCCTTTGCCGGCTCGGACGCCTTCACCATCACCGGCGCGCCGATCGCCGAGGACGCGGCGGTGCTGGAGGCCGGGCTCGATGTCCTGATCAGCGCCACCTCGACGCTGGGTGTCGCTTACACCGGCCAGTATGGCGACGGCGTCACCGAGAACGGCTTCAACGCACGGCTGAGCATCCGGTTCTGAGGCGGGGCTAGCTTCCCAACTGCCATACGCTTCTTTCGACTGGCCGGAAGGGCGTCACTGGCCTGGGCAAAGGGATAGGGTATTGGCTGATGAGACGCCGAGCCCGCCATGTCGCTGCAATCACAGATCGAAGCCGAGCCTCGGCTTTCGCATGGGTGGCAGGGCAAAGCTTAGTCGCGAGCTTAAGGTCTTTCGTGACGAGCGACGTGACGACTTCCCAGCGACCCGTGATTCCCCTCAGCGGTTCGGGAATCATCCATCAATGCTGGACAACGTTGTTCCGGGAGAGCTGACGGTAGGATTACGATCTTGAATTTTTGCCGCGAATGTAACCCTCGGGCTGGAAGCCCGCGGCTAAATAATTCGATACACTCAGAAAGTGGCGCGCCGACCAAGGTGAAACTGCGAACACCTATGTCGTTGAAGTCGCATGGGTTTATGCCAAATCAATAATGAGCCCAGCCAAGGCGATGAGTAATTCGCACGGGAATCAAGGAGTAGTGCCCTCACGTTTTGTCCCACCTGCCTGTGCTGGTACATCGCCTACAGCGCGCCGCGCGGCGACTGATCAGGGCGCTGACTTGGCGCTGGGTAATACGCGAACGTTCTTCCCGCGCGACAATCTGACAAGCACTGGAGGATACGAAGCGGCGGCATGGGGCGGAGTGAAGAGTCATTCAGCCATTGGTGTGAAGCTGCGTGTGCGCAGAGTCACCGCTTCGTCGAGAATCCATGATCGGAAGATCTGCACCCGGCTATCCTCCATCCGAGATTCATGGATGAGAAGGTAATATTCTCCGGCGCTCGCAATCTCGCTCGAAAAGGGAACGCAGAGGCTCCGCGCGACCTCGTCCTGCGCCAGCAAAATATCCGGCACCAACGCAATGCCGCGTCCCTGTCGGGCCGCGTCGAGCGCCATGAAGAAATGCCCGAACTGCAGGTGCGGATCGCTCTCCGCCTCGTAGCGCACGCCATTGGCCCGCAACCAGTCGGGCCAGGCATAGCGCCGCGTCGTGGTGTGGATCAGCGGATAGGCGAGGATATCGGTGGCCTCGTGGACGTCGCTGGTCAACAGCGCAGGTGCGCAGACCGGCACGAGACGATCCGGGAACAGTTCATCGGCATGTACCCCGTCCCAGCGGGTGACCATGGGCAGTTCGATGCGCGGCTGGCCGCGCTCATAGCGCCGGCCCGGCAGGCGCCCCACCCGGATGGCGATGTCGGCATCATGGGCGAGAAGGTCCGCCGCCTCGATCGACGAGACGATACGCGCCTCGATCTCCGGATGGCGGGCGACCAGCAGGTGCAGCCGGGGCATGAGCCAGACGCTGGCAATGGTGGGCAGCGCGCTGATGGTGATGGCGGGATCGCTGCGCCGGCGCGTCAGGCGCAAGGCGGCGCGCTCCAGCTCGTCAAAGACGCCTTCGACAACGCGATAGAACTGCTCGCCCTCGGCGGTGAGCTCAATGCGCCTTGTATGGCGCACGAATAAATCCTGGCCGAGTTCGACCTCGAGTTCCTTCACCTGCCGGCTGACCGCGCCCTGGGTGAGATGGAGCTCGTCGGCCGCGCGCGTGAAGGAGAGATGACGCGCCGCGGCCTCGAACCCCTTCAACGCATTTAAAGGCGGCAGTCGCCTCTTTCTCATCCAGCACCTCCGTCATGCATGAACTTAGATCATGCATGAGTGCCGAACAAATCGTTTGTGACAGGCCCACCCGCCCGGCATCGTAGCGGCACCCGATTTCCACCGGCGAGCCACCATCGTCGCACGCACCCCGGACCAACCGTGTCCGGGCGAGGATTCACATGCCCGCATCCGATGAAGCGCTCCTCGCCACCGGCATCGCCAAGACCTATGGCGCGACCTGCGCGTTGCGCGACGCGCGGCTCACCCTGCGGCGCGGGCGCGTGCATGCGCTGCTCGGCGAGAATGGCGCGGGGAAGTCGACACTGGTCAAGATCCTCGTCGGCGCGGTGACGCCCGATGCCGGCCGTCTCGATCTGGACGGCGCAGCCGCCGCCTTCGGCTCGGTGACGCAGGCGATCCACGCCGGCATCGTGCCGATCCACCAGCATCTCAGCCTGTTTCCGGAACTGAGCGTGCATGAGAATCTCTCGGCCTTCGCTCTTGCCGGGGGCAGTGGGCTATGGGCGGGGTGGCGTCTCGTCGATCCCTCCCGCGCCCGCGGTTGGCTGGCCGAGGTCGGTCTCGACGTCGATCTTGCCGCGCCGCTCGGCACATTGTCGCTGGGAGAGCGCCAATTGGTCGAGGTAGCTCGCGCGCTAAGCCTCGACTGCCGCGTGCTGGTGCTCGACGAGCCGACCGCCGCCCTCAATGCCGGCGAGGCCGACCGGCTGTTCGCCGTCGTGCGCCGGCTCTGCGCGAATGGCACGGCGGCGCTGTTCATCTCCCACCGCTTCGACGAGATCGAGGCGCTCGCCGACGATGTCACCGTGCTGCGCGATGGCCGCACGGTGATCGACGCCGCGCTCATCCGCCGCCACAGCCGCGAGGAACTGACCCACGCCATGCTTGGCGCGGGCGTCGAGGCCAGGCCGGAGCGCCTGTGCGCGCGCGCCGAGCCGGTGCTGGTCGGGCGTGGCTTTGCCGGCCGTCGCGACGCAAGCGGCGGCACCGACGTCACGGTCCATGCCGGGGAGATCGTCGGGCTCGCCGGCCTCATCGGCTCCGGCGCGCTCACCCTCGCCGCGTGGCTGGCCGGCGCGCAGGCCGGCGCAGGGGAACTCTCGGTGGCGGGGCACGGCTTCATCCCCGGAGACCGCCGGCGCGCGGCGGCGCTCGGCATCGCCTATGTGCCAGCCGATCGTCATGCCGAGGGACTGTTCGCCCGGCTCTCGGCGCGGCGCAATGTGTCGGTCTCGGCGCTTGGCCATCTGGCGCGGCTTGGCTGGCTGCGGGCGTCCCAGGAGGCGGAGCGGATCGACCCGCTGTTGCGCCGGCTGAAGCTGCACCCGGCGCAGCCCGAGGCGGAGGCGGCCACTTTCAGCGGCGGCAACCAGCAGAAGCTGCTCATCGCGCGCTGCCTCGCTTTGCCGGGCTTGAAGGCGATGGTCCTTCTGGAGCCGACACGCGGGGTGGATGTCGCGGCACGCAGCGTCATCCACGATGCCATCCGCGAAGCTGCCGCGGCGGGTCTCGCGGTCCTGGTCGCGACCAGCGATCTCGACGAGCTCATGGTGCTGGCCCATCGTTACCTCGTGGTGCGCGACAACCGGCTTGCTGCCGAGCTGCCGCAGGACGCCCCGCGCGCGGCGTTGCTGTCGGCGCTGTCGGGGAGCATGGCGGCATGAGGATCAAACGTCCGCCCGCTGTGGCGCTGGTCTGCCTCGGCCTGTTCCTGCTGTGCTGCCTGCTCGTGCCGCGCTTCGCCACTTTCGGCAATATCGAGAACGTGCTGCGCGTCGCGGCCATTCTTTGCATCGTCGCCTGCGGGCAGGCGATCGTCATCATTCTCGGTGGTATCGAGTTCTCGTTTGGTGCTTCCGTGGCGCTGGCCAGCGTGGTGACCGTGACGGTGCTGCCCACCACGGGTCCGATCGCTGGGTTGGCGGCAGGCGGCGCGTGCGTCATCGGTATCGGCGCGGCCAATGGCTGGCTGGTCGGGCGCATGGGGCTGCCGCCGGTCATCGTGACGCTGGGCACGTTGATGATGGCGTCCGGCACGGCCGCCTGGTTGGTCGGCGGCCTGCCGCTTGATGCCCCGCCTTCCGCCGCCTTCTCCTGGCCGGCGCGTGGCCGCGTCCTCGGCATGCCCGTCTCGATCCTCGCCGCAATGCTCGCTTGCCTCGCGCTGCATCTGCTGCTGGCCCACAGTCGGATCGGGCGGCTCTGGTACCATGTCGGCGCCAATCCGCTGGCCGCCCGGCTCGCGGGGATCGATGTCGCCCGCATCACCCTTCTCGGCTACGTGGTTGCCGGCGCCTTCTGCGCCGTCGGGGCGATCATCCTGACAAGCCGCGTCGCCTCCGGCCAGCCGGCCCTTGCACCAAATCTGCCGTTCGAGACCATCGCCGCCTGCGCCATTGGCGGCCTGCCGCTGTCGGGCGGGCGGGGGCATGTGCTGCAGGTCGTGTTCGGCGTGCTGACCGTCGCCATGCTCAACAACGCCGTGGTTCTGATCAATCTGCCTGTGGCCTGGCAACTGGTGCTGCTCGGCCTCGCGGTGCTGGCGTCGGTCGGCCTGCAGAAGGACTGGGCCGCGCTGAAGCGCCTCGCCGGGAGGACAGCCCGATGAGACCCCTCAGCGACAGCGGCACCCGTTTCCTCGTCGCGCCGGCCTCCATTCTGGCGGCATTGGCTCTGTTCGGCCTTGCCACGCCCGGCTTCCTGACGCTCGACAACGGGCTGAGCATTGCCGGCCAGATATGGATCCTGGCCCTGCTGGCGGTCGGGCAGATGTTCGCCATCACCGTGCGTGGCTTCGACATCTCGGTCGGCGCGGTCGCCGCATTGTCGGGAACGCTGGGCGTGATGGCGGCGAACGCCTTCGGGTTGCCGGCGCTGCTTCTTGCTGTGCCGGTCGGCCTCGCCTGCGGCACGGTGAATGGCTGGCTGGTCGGCCGTGCCCGCTTTCAGCCGATTGTCGCCACGCTTGGCACCGTGCTGGCGGTGAAGGGCCTCGCGCTCCTCGTCACCGGCGACGGACAGGCCGTGCCCCTCGAGGCGGGGGACACGGCCGAGCTGGCCTTCGACACGGTGCTCGGCCTGCCCCCGCTCGGCTGGGCGGCGCTGGCCTGCATCCTCATCGCGCATCTGGTGCTTCGCCACTTCGTCCTTGGCCGGCGCCTCCTGATGCTCGGCTCGAACCCCGAAGCGGTGGCGCTGGTGGGGGGAACGCCCTGGCGCATCGAGATGCGGGCCTACCAACTCTGCGGCGCCTTCGCCGGGCTCGCCGGCGCGCTGATGACGGCCCGCGCCGGCGCCGGTCTGCCGACTGAGGGCGCCGGCATGGAACTGCAATCCATCGCCGCGGCGGTGATCGGCGGCACCGCGCTGGCGGGCGGCCGGGCCAATGTGTGGGCGGTGCTGGCCGGCGCCACCTTCGTGCAGGTGGTGCTTACCGGGCTCAACCTCTCCGGCGTCTCGCCCTTCTTCGCCCAGATCGCCGTCGGCGCCGTGATCATTGCCTCCGGGCTGATGGATACGGGCCTGCGCTTCCTGCTTTCCCGCCTTTCCAGAACCTTCCAACAAAAAGGGACATTCCAATGAAGCTGTTCCGTGCCGCTTCCCTCGCCGCGCTGCTCCTGTCGACCGCCATCGCGCCGGCCCTCGCCGCCGAACCGGTCATCGGGGTCTCGGTCCCCAATCTCGGCTCGTCCTTCTGGATTTCCGTGCTGTACGGCGTCGATACCGCCGCCAAGGCCGACAAGGTGAAGCTCGTCACCCTCAGCGCCGGCGGCGATGCCAATTCGAGCCAGCAGATCTCGCAGATCCAGGATCTGATCCAGCGCAAGGTCGATGCGATCATCGTTGGCGCCACCAATGGCGATGCGGTGAAGGCGATCGTCGAGCGGGCGGTGGCCGCTGGCATTCCCGTGATCGGCATTTCTTCGCCGCCCAACACGGACAAGCTCGCCGCCATGGTCAGCGCCGACCATTACGACATGGGCAAGCTTCAGGCCGAGTGCCTGGCCAAGGCGATCGGCGGCAAGGGCGAGGTGGCGATGATGGCCGGCCCGAGCGGCCAGGCCTGGTCGGACCTGCGGGCGCAGGGCTTCAAGGACACCCTGGCCAAGGTGGCGCCGAACGTGAAGATCGTCGCGGAGTCGCGCCTCGCCGACAACCGCAACGCCGCACTGACCACCGCCGACGACTGGATCCAGCGCTTTCCGGACCTCTCCGGCGTCTACAGCGCCACCGACGACATGGCGGCCGGTGTGGTCTCCGCGCTCAAGAGCGCCGGCAAGAGCTCGGTGAAGGTGTCGGCCTCCAACCTCTCGCCCACCGCCCAGCAGATGCTGAAGGATGGCGATCTCGCCTGCACCTCGATCCAGCAGATCGTCGCGCAGGGCAGGGCGGCGCTGGATCAGGCGGTCGCCGCCGCGACCAAGGGCAAGGTGGAAGCGAAGGTGGTCACTCCCGCCGTGCTTGTCACGCCTGAGAATGTCGGCAGCATCGACCTCAGCCTCGTCGTCGCCCCCGCCGATTATCGGCCCTGATCGCCCGGAGCCTTGCCATGCTGCCGTCCCATGACCGCTTCGCCTATTCGCCCATCACGGCCCGTCCGGACTTCTCCTGGCCGGACGGCAAGCGCCTCGCCGTCTATGTCGCGCTGTGCGTGGAGCATTTTTCCTATGGCTCCGGGCTCGGGCTCGCCTATTCGCCGGGGCTCAGCCACCCCAATTCCTACAATTGGGGCTGGCGCGAATATGGCAACCGCGTCGGCGGCTGGCGGCTCATCGAACTGTTCGAGGAATACGGGCTGCCGCTGACGGTGCTGCTCAACAGCGCCTGCTACGACCATTGCCCGGAACTCGTCGCCGCCCATCGCCGGCGCGGCGACGAGATCGTCGCCCATGGCCGTACCAATTCCGAGCACCAGAACGGCATGGATGAGGCGAGCGAGCGCGCGATCATCGCCGAGGTGACGGCCAGAATCCGTGAAGCGGAGGGCGCGCCCCCCGCCGGCTGGATGAGCCCCGGCGCGCATCCCAGCGCACGCACCGAAGACCTGCTGGCGCAGGCCGGCTACGGCTACACGCTGGACTGGCCGATCGACGATCAGCCGGTGTGGATGAAGACAAAGGGCGGGCCGCTGCTCGCCATGCCCTATCCGCACGAGGTCAACGACGTGCCGATGGTGGTGCTGCACGACGGCACCGGCACCGCATTCGCCGACATGGCGATCGACAATCTCGAGGAGATGCTGGCGCAATCCGAGCGCCAGCCGCTCGTCTACGGCATCACCATTCACACCTTCATCGTCGGCCAGCCCTTCCGCATCCGGCAGTTCCGCCGGGTGATGGAGACGCTTGCCCGCCATCGCGACCGCATCTGGTTCACCACTGCGGGGGCTTGCGCGCAGCATTACGCGACGCTGTTCCCCGCACCCGGCGATCTTTCCAAGCAAGGCACTCAGTCATGAGTTCTCCCGACACCGGGCCGGCACGCACGCCGGCCATCACCGATCACAGCAGGGGCGTGCGTCGCGTCGCCATTGCTGGCCTCGGCGCCGTAGGCCTGCGCGTCGCTCAGGCCCTCGACGAGGGCCTGCCCGGCTGCACGCTCGTCGCGGTCTCCGCCCATGACCGTGTCCGCGCGGCCGAGCGGCTGGCGCATCTGCGGCGCCCGGTGCCCGTCGTGCCGGTCGAGGAGCTCGAGGCCCTCGCCGACATCGTCGTCGAATGCGCGCCAGCGGCGCTGCTGCCGGCCATCGCCGAGCCCTTTCTCAGGGCCGGCAAGACGGTGATCGTGCTCTCTTCCGGCGCGATCCTCGCGCATCAGGAACTCGTGGAACTTGCCCGCGCCCATGGCGGCCAGATCGTGGTGCCGACCGGCGCCCTGCTGGGGCTCGACGCCGTGACGGCGGCGGCCGAAGGCGACATCCGCTCGGTGCGCATGATCACCCGCAAGCCTGTGAAGGGGCTGGTCGGCGCGCCCTATCTGGTCGAGCACGACATCGCCATCAACGACATCACCGAGCCCCTGCGCGTCTTCGACGGCACGCCACGCGAGGCGGCGATCGGCTTTCCCGCCAATCTGAACGTCGCCGTGGCGCTGGCGCTGGCCGGCATTGGGCCGGACCGCACAAGGCTGGAGATCTGGGCCGATCCCGCGCTCACCCGCAACACCCACACGATCGAGGTCGACGCGGATTCGGCGAGCTTCACCATGTCGATCGCCAACGTGCCAACCGACAATCCCAAGACCGGGCGCATCACCGCCCTCTCGGTCATTTCCTACTTGCGCAAGCTGAACGCACCGCTGCGGGTCGGGTCGTAGAAAGTCATTCCCATGGATCTGGAACTGAACGGACACACGGCGCTGGTTCTCGGCGCCGGCGGCGGGCTCGGCCGTGCCATCGCCCGGACACTGGCGGCGGAAGGGGCGAGGGTCGCCCTCGCCGACATCGATGGCGAGGCGCTAAAGGTCACGCAGGCCGAACTTGACGCGCGGGGGGCGGCAACGCTGCCGCTGCTATGGAACATCGCCGACATCGACGCCTGCGACGGCCAAGTCGCGGCTATCGAGGCGGCGTTCGGGCCGGTCGACATTCTCGTCAACAACACCGGTGGCCCGCCGCCGAGCCCCGCCCATGGCGTCGCGCCGGAGAGCTGGGACGCGCAATTCCGCGCCATGGTGCTGTCGGTGATCCATCTCACCGATCGCGTGCTGCCGAACATGCGGGCGCGCCAATGGGGCCGTATCGTCACCTCCACCTCGTCGGGCGTGGTGGCGCCCATCCCCAATCTCGGCGTCTCCAACGCGCTGCGCTCCACGCTCGTCGGCTGGTCGAAGACGCTGGCGCGCGAGGTGGCGCCGTTCGGCATCACCGCCAACATCATCTTGCCCGGCCGCATCGCCACCGCCCGCATACGGTTCCTCGATGAGCAGAAGGCCAAGCGCGAGGGCCGGCCGGTCGACGATGTCATCGCCGAGAGTACGAGCTCCATCCCCGTCGGGCGCTACGGCACGCCGGAGGAATATGCCGATGCCGTCGCCTTTCTCGCCAGCGCCCGCGCCGCCTACATCACCGGTTCGGTGATCCGCGTCGACGGCGGCTATCTGCCGAACATCTGACCTTAGGGAGACACCCCGATGACCATGACGGACAACACGCCGGCCCTCACCCCTGAGCAGAAGGCCGACATCCGCCGCCGCTACCTCGCCGTCGACACATCGAACGTCGCCGACGTGCTCGACACGCTCGGTTTCATGGACCAGAGTCTCGCCGCCGACTTCGCGCCCTATCCCGCGCACAATAACCGCATCGCCGGCTGGGCCTACACGATCCGCGGCCAGAAGACCCCTTATCCGCTCGGCGGCGACGCCGAGAAGATGAAGGCCTGCCACGGCGTCGGCCCGGAGGAGATCACCGTGTGGAGCGGCGATGGCGAGGGCGTGTGCTATTTCGGCGAGCTGATCGCGCTGGGCATGAAGGAGCGCGGCAGCGTCGGCGCGGTGATCGACGGCGGCATTCGCGACATACGCTGGATCGGCGAGCACGGCTTTCCGGTCTTCGCGCGCTACCGCACGCCGACCCAGTCGATCGGCCGCTGGAAGGTCAATGCCTGGCAGGTTCCGGTGGTCATGCGCGGTGCCACCAGCCGCACCGTGGAGGTGTCGCCGGGCGATTTCCTGCTCGGCGACGAGGACGGGGTGATCGTCATCCCCGCCCGTGTGGTCGAGACCGTGCTCATCGAGGCCGAGCGCCTCACCCGCACCGAAGTCGCCATCCGCGCCGAACTGGCGAGCGGCCTCTCGCTTGCCGACGCGCTGGCGAAGTACGGTCACGTCTGACACACGCGCTTGCGTGCCCGGAAGGCGCCGTTGCCGCGCCGGCCGGGAGCTTTCCTCGACACGGAGCCGATCATGCCCGAGAACCTCGACGACCTTGCCGCCGATCTCGCCGCCGGCCGGACCGATCCGGTCCAGCTCGTCGAGCGCGCGCTGGACCGGGCGCGGGCATCCGACGCCGTGTTCATCACGCTGATGGAGGACGCGGCGCTTGCCGACGCCCATGCCGCCCGCCGACGCTGGACGCAGGGACAGCCGCTCAGTCGCCATGACGGCATCCCGATCGCCTGGAAAGACCTGTTCGATATCGCCGGCACACGCACCAGCGCCGGTTCGCGCACCCGCGATGAGGTGGTACCGGCAGGGATCGATGCGCCGGTGGTCGCGGCGACGCGGCGCCTCGGCTTCATCCCGATCGGCAAGACCAATCTCAGCGAATTCGCGTTTTCCGGCCTTGGCGCCAACCCGCATTTCGGCACGCCGACCGCGGATCTGCCGGGGAGCGCGTCGCGCATGCCGGGCGGCTCCTCCAGCGGCTCGGCGGTCGCCGTGCAGCGCGGGATCGTAACCGCGGCGATCGGCACCGACACGGCCGGATCGGTGCGGGTGCCCGCCGCCTTCACCGGCTGCGTCGGCTACAAGGCCTCGCAGGCGCGCTACGACATGGCCGGCGTGTTTCCTCTGGCGGGCAGCCTCGACAGCCTCGGGCCACTCGCCGGCTGCGTCGCCGATTGCGTGACGATGGACGCGGCGATGCGCGGCCTCGCGCCGCGCCCACTGCCGCCGCCCGTGCTTCATTTCGTGGCCGACGTTTCCATCCTGGATGACCCCGCGATCACGGCGCCGGTTCGCGCCCACTTCGAGGAGATTCTGGCACGACTGTCTCGGCACGCGACGGTCCGCCGCCAGCGCGTTGAGGCCTGGCACCGCACACGTGAGGCCATAGCGACGCTCGGTTGGCTCGGCGCCTATGAGGCGCGCCAGCTGCATCTCGACACGCTGACTGGTCCGAAACGCGCCCTTGTCGATGCCCGCGTGCTGAGCCGGCTCGATGGTGCCGCCCGCATCTCCGTCGAGGCGGCGGCGGAACTCGTCTCGATCCGCGCGCAGGAGATGCAACGCCTGCGCGCCGAACTCGGTGGCGCGACGCTCATCCTGCCTACCGTCAAGCATGTCCCGCCCCTGCTGGCACCGCTGGAGGCGGATCCCGCGCGCTTTGCCGAGGTCAATGTCGCGACGCTGGCGCTGACGATGATAGCCAGCTTCCTTGATATGCCGAGCGTGGCCTTGCCGACCGGATGGACGGCAGAGGGATTGCCTCTGTCTACCCAGCTTTGCGCGCTCTCGGGAGGAGATGACCGGGTGCTCGCCCAGGCGAACTGGCTCGAGCAGATTCTACTACGCTGAAGGCAGTGTCCCTATCTGCGCGCTCGAACCGGCTACGATGCTGAGGAGGTTATGAATTTGGATGTTCGAGCTCAGATTCAGGCGAGCGACGATCTGTCGAGATGTTGCGCCAAGGCGCTCCAGCGCCGCCGTAGGGCGAAGAAATAACTTCAGACAAGGGGTTTTAGAACGAAGCCCTGGAGGCGTGTGATCTGCTGGCCAGTCAAGCGCTGTATGTCGGCATTCGGCGGCAACATTGAACCGCCCCGGCTTTGCCGGAGGCCCCAACTCCTGAGAGGATGGGGCTATGACGAGCAAGACGACGAACAAGTTCTCGCCTGAAGTGCGTGCCCGGGCGGTGCGGATGGTGCTGGATCACGAGG
>NZ_JAHCQH010000008.1 GCF_018449475.1 Ancylobacter radicis
ACCTTGATGATCCCGCGCTCGACGCGGCCCGTCACCACCGTGCCGCGACCCGAGATCGAGAACACGTCCTCGATCGGCATCAGGAACGGCAGGTCAACCGGACGCTCCGGCTGCGGGATGTAGGCGTCGACCGCTTCCATCAGCTTCAGAACCGCGTCGTGACCCAGCTTCGGGTCGCCGTTCTGCAGCGCCACCAGCGCCGAGCCGCGGATGATCGGGATGTCGTCGCCCGGGAAGTCGTACTTCGACAGAAGCTCGCGCACTTCCAGCTCGACCAGCTCGAGGAGTTCCTCGTCGTCGACCTGGTCGCACTTGTTCAGGAACACCACCAGAGCCGGCACGCCGACCTGGCGAGCCAGAAGGATGTGCTCGCGGGTCTGCGGCATCGGGCCGTCGGCCGCCGACACAACCAGGATCGCGCCGTCCATCTGCGCCGCGCCGGTGATCATGTTCTTCACATAATCGGCGTGGCCGGGGCAGTCGACGTGGGCGTAATGGCGGTTCGTCGTCTCGTACTCGACGTGAGCCGTCGAGATCGTGATGCCGCGCGCCTTCTCTTCCGGCGCCTTGTCGATCTGGTCGTACGCCGTGAACGTCGCGCCGCCCGACTCCGCAAGAACCTTCGTGATCGCCGCCGTCAGCGACGTCTTGCCATGGTCAACATGGCCAATCGTGCCAATGTTGCAGTGAGGCTTCGAACGGTTGAACTTCTCTTTGGCCA
>NZ_JAHCQH010000009.1 GCF_018449475.1 Ancylobacter radicis
CGACAACATCACGGTTGACGTGGCGCTGATCGTTCCGATCGCGATGGAAGAGAAGCTGCGCTTCGCCATCCGCGAAGGCGGTCGCACCGTCGGCGCCGGCGTCGTCGCCTCCATCATCGAGTGATCCGGGAAGCGCCTCGGCGCTTCCCTTCGGACCCGCGCCAAGGGCGCGGGTCTTTCGATGTCTCGCCGTCAGTGCCGTCGCCGGTCTGGTCTGGGGTTTTTCCTCGGGTCTGCCGGCGCAGGCGGCATGCCCGGAGCGCCCGTCCTGCAGGGGATGTGGATGCAAGGGTGGGCCCGGTTATCGCGGGCCAGACGGTAAATGCGTCGGATTCGCCGGTCTCACCAAGGTGTGCGGCGATCCGCCGACCACGCGCTGCACATTCGAGAACGCACCGGGAGCCGGTGCCAACCGTGAATGTGCCCTGTCCGCCCCGTCAATTGCTCAGCCGGGTGTGGAGTGAGGCGCGCGATCCACTGTCCTCTCTTTACAGCGGGCAGGCGGATCAACTAGGAAGACCCGGCCCGCTCGCGGGCTGTAGGAGTGTAGCTCAACTGGTTAGAGCACCGGTCTCCAAAACCGGGGGTTGGGGGTTCGAGTCCCTCCACTCCTGCCACCCTCTCCGCCGGTGGCAGGCAACGCAGCAAACGTCCCTTTGACGCGAAGCCACTTTGCGGGCTATACGCCCGCTTCGCGCGTTTGGACGATCCGATCGCGAAAAGGCCCGTCAGGGCTTTTGGCGACACCCGCAGGTGGCGGCGCGGCCCCTGCCTTAGAGGCGTTTCGAGACGAAGATGGCGAAGACGAACCCGGTCGAGTTCTTTCAGCAGGTCCGCGCGGAAGCCCGCAAGGTCACCTGGCCGACCCGTCGCGAGACGTTGATCACGACGGCGATGGTTTTCGTCATGGTGGTGCTGGCGTCGCTCTTCTTCCTGGTCGCGGACCAGGTCCTGAGCTTCGTCATCGCCCAGATCCTGCAGATCGGTCGTTGAGGAGACACCCGATGCCGATGCGCTGGTACATCGTTCACGCCTATTCGAACTTCGAGAAGAAGGTCGCGGATTCCATCAAGGAACAGGCGGCCCAGCGTGGCCTTACCGATCTGTTCGAGCAGGTGCTGGTTCCGACCGAGAAGGTCGTCGAGGTGCGCCGCGGCCGCAAGGTCGATGCCGAACGCAAGTTTTTTCCCGGCTATGTGCTGGTGAAGATGGACCTCACCGACGAGGCCTTCCACCTCATCAAGAACACGCCGAAGGTCACCGGCTTCCTCGGTGCCGACAACAAGCCGATGCCGATTCCCGAGCGGGAAGCGATGCGCATCATCCAGCAGGTGCAGGAAGGCATCGAGCGCCCGAAGCCCTCGATCAGCTTCGAGGTCGGTGAGACGGTCAAGGTGTCCGACGGCCCCTTCGCCTCCTTCAATGGCGTCGTCGAGGAAGTGGACGAGCCCCGTTCGCGCCTCAAGGTCGCGGTCTCGATCTTCGGCCGCGCCACGCCGGTGGAACTGGAATTCGCTCAGGTCGAGAAGGTCTGAGCCGACACGACAGGCGGAGCATCGCTCGCACTGCATGATCCCCGGGCTGGTCCCGGGGATTTTCGTTTGTGGCGCCTGCCGGCGCGATAGCGGGTTAACACCCTGGGCAAGCCAGCCGGGCCTAGACTTCTCCCCATCCGAGGTGGCGATGTAACGCCGCCCGCGACAAGGGAGGACAAGATGGCTGCCAAGCGCATTCTCATGATCGTCGGCGACTTCGTGGAAGACTACGAGGTCATGGTGCCGTTTCAGGCGCTGCTCGCCGTCGGCCACACCGTCCATGCGGTGTGTCCCGACAAGAAGGCGGGCGACAGCGTCCACACCGCCATTCACGACTTCGAGGGACAGCAGACCTATTCGGAAAAGCGCGGGCACAATTTCGCGCTCAACGCCAGCTTCGCCGACATCGACCCGGCGCGCTACGACGCGCTGGTGATTCCCGGCGGGCGCGCACCTGAATATCTGCGGCTCAATACCCGCGTGATCGAGATCGTCCGCCACTTCTTCGAGACGGCAAAGCCCGTTGCCGCCATCTGTCACGGTGCCCAGTTGCTGGCCGGGGCGCGGGTGCTGGAAGGGCGGACCTGCTCGGCCTATCCCGCCTGCCGCGCCGATGTCGAACTTGCCGGCGGCACCTATGCAGATATCGCCATCGATGCGGCCGTCACCGACGGCAATCTCGTCACCGCCCCCGCCTGGCCGGCGCATCCGGCGTGGATCGGGCAGTTCCTCGGCGTGCTCGGTACCCGGATCGTGCATGAGGAGGTGCGGCAGGCGGCCTGAGCGGCCTTCGCGCACGCGCTGAAGAGGAATAGGATCAAGCCGGCGGCGCGGCAATCCGTGCCGCCGGCTCTAATGGCGCGCGGAGGGCGAAGCATGTGCAAGCTGTTCATTCAGGCCGATCCGCATCTCTGGCAGACGCGGCTGAAGTCGGTGCGCCTTAGCGGTTTCTCGACCAGCGTGCGGCTGGAGAATCTCTACTGGCAGGTGCTGGATGAGGTCGCCGAGCGTGACGGCATGAGCGTCTCGCAGCTTCTCACCAAGCTTCACGAGGAACTCACCTTCGCCCATGGCGAGGTGGAGAACTTTGCCTCCTTCCTGCGCGTGTGCTGCGGGCGCTATCTGATGCTCCAGCTTGCGGGCGACGTGCCGCGCGATCTCGGCACCTCCATTCGCAGCCTCGATGCCGAGGCCATCCTGGCCCGCGAGGCGGGCCGCGCGCGCGGCGGAAAGCGGATGCCGACCGCGGCCTGATCGCGGCGGCGGCGTTGCCGCTTTGCCGTTCTCCCCTTCCTTTGTGCGCCATTCTGGTGTAAGCGGACCCCGCATCACCTCGTGATGCCTACATCCGCGGGAGGCATGTCCGGTTCGCCAGCCGGAGCAAACATGCCGCTACCGCGACCCGGAACCCACGTCGCCCACGGCCTCGATCGGCCGTGCCGGCGTGTTTTGTGCTGGTGGCCTGGCAGCCGTCAGCGCAACAGGAGCCTTTCATGGCGAAGAAGATTACCGGCTATGTGAAGCTGCAGGTGCCGGCCGGCTCGGCCAACCCGGCCCCGCCGATCGGTCCCGCGCTCGGCCAGCGCGGCCTGAACATCATGGAATTCTGCAAGGCGTTCAACGCCCAGACCGCCCAGATGGAAAAGGGGATGCCGATCCCCGTCCTGATCACCGCGTATCAGGATCGTTCCTTCACCTTCGAGCTCAAGACCCCCCCGGTCTCCTACTTCCTGAAGAAGGCGGCGGGTCTGGTGACGAAGAAGAAGCCCGGCTCGGGCTCGAAGACTCCCGGCAAGGGCGGCTTCGTCGGCAAGGTCTCGCAGGCTCAGATGCGCGAGATCGCCGAAGTGAAGATGAAGGATCTGAACTGCGATACCGTCGAATCGGCGGTCCGCATGATCGAGGGCTCCGCCCGTTCCATGGGCCTCGAAGTGGTGGGTTGAGCTGATGGCCAAGGTTTCCAAGCGTATTCGCGCTGTGCGCGAAGGTATCGATCCGGTGAAGCTCTACAGCCTCGATGAGGCTCTGACGCTTCTGAAGGAGCGTGCCACCGCCAAGTTCGACGAAACTATCGAGCTGGCGATGAATCTCGGCGTCGATCCGCGTCACGCCGACCAGATGGTCCGTGGCGTGTGCAACCTGCCGAACGGCTCGGGCCGCACCGTGCGCGTCGCCGTGTTCGCCCGTGGCGCCAAGGCTGACGAAGCCACGGCGGCGGGTGCGGACATCGTCGGCGCCGAGGATCTGCTCGAGAGCATCCAGGGCGGCAAGATCGATTTCGATCGCTGCATCGCGACCCCGGACCTCATGCCGCTGGTCGGTCGTCTCGGCAAGGTGCTCGGCCCGCGCGGCCTGATGCCGAACCCGAAGGTCGGCACCGTGACCATGGACGTCAAGGGCGCTGTCGAAGCGGCCAAGGGCGGCGCGGTCGAGTTCCGCGTCGAGAAGGCCGGCATCATTCACGCCGGTATCGGCAAGGCCTCGTTCCCGGTCGAAAAGCTCGCCGAGAACATCCGCGCCTTCGCCGACGCCGTTGTGAAGGCCAAGCCGACCGGCGCCAAGGGCAACTATGTCCAGCGCATCGCCCTCTCCTCGACCATGGGTCCCGGCCTCAAGCTTGAGCCGGCCTCGGTCCTGACCGCTTCCTGATCCCGCGATGGATCGGCCCCGCGGGTCGCGGGGCCGTGATCGCGTCAGGGTGGATTTGTCAAGAGCCTGATGCTATCAGGGGTGACAAATCCCGAGCGACCCTCTATATGGGCGGTTTCGCGTCCGACTCCATGTCGGGCGTGAGTCGATGACATTCGAAGCTTTCACCCGAGTGAAATCGGGTGGAGAGGCCGGTAGGGCTCGCCCTGCCGGCTTTAAGTCCTGTCCGAGACTGCCGGCGCCCCTCGTCCGAGGTGGCTTAATCCCGTAGGGGCCAGCATAGACGGGGTACGACCGCGTGAAGGGTTCCGGTGCGCCGGGACTTGGATTTCGGCTCGAACCAGCGCCTTGGCCGGTTTTCGGTCCCAAGGGGACAGGATGCTAACCGTCGCCGCTCGCAAGAGGGGCGGCAAGGCGCAAACCCGGCGGGGGAGATTCTCTTCCTCGCCACCGGAGAGCAAGTGAAGTGGATCGAGCGCAAAAAGCAGAGCTCGTCACGTCGCTGTCCGAGGTGTTCAAGAACACTTCGGTCGTCGTCGTGGCCCACTATTCCGGCCTCACCGTCGCCCAGATGTCGGCCCTGCGCCGCCAGATGAAGGCGAATGGTGCGACCGTGAAGGTGGCGAAAAACCGCCTCGCGAAGATCGCTCTCGAAGGTTCGGACGTCGCACATGTCGGATCCCTGCTGAAGGGCCCGACCATCATCGCTTATTCGAGCGATCCTGTTGCGGCCCCGAAGGCTGCCGTCGATTTCGCCAAGGCCAACGACAAGTTCGTGATCCTTGGTGGAGCCTTCGGCACCACGGCCCTGAATGTGGATGGTGTGAAGGCTCTGGCCACCATGCCCTCCCTTGATGAACTGCGTGCGAAGCTGGTCGGCCTTATCCAGGCCCCGGCGACCAAGATCGCCCAGCTCAGCACCGCGCCGGCGGCTAAGCTCGCCCGTGTGTTCGCGGCCTATGCCAAAGAGAACGAAGCCGCGTGAGGCTTTACCGGTAATACTGGTTCGAACCGAAATCCAAGGACTTAAGTAAAATGGCTGATCTGTCGAAGCTCGTTGACGAGCTGTCCGCCCTGACCGTTCTCGAGGCCGCCGAGCTCGCGAAGCTCCTCGAAGAGAAGTGGGGCGTTTCCGCCGCGGCCGCCGTGGCCGTTGCCGCTGCCCCGGCTGGCGCTGCCGCGCCGGTTGCTGAAGAGCAGACCGAGTTCACCGTTGTCCTGGCTTCGGCCGGCGACAAGAAGATCGAGGTCATCAAGGAAGTCCGCGCCATCACTGGCCTGGGCCTCAAGGAAGCCAAGGATCTTGTCGAAGCTGCGCCCAAGGCCGTCAAGGAAGGCGTGACCAAGGACGAAGCCGAGAAGATCAAGGCCCAGATCGAGAAGGCTGGCGCCAAGGTCGAGCTCAAGTGATCTGACGATCATTTCGAGGCCGCCGGTTCGTCCGGCGGCCTCTGCCTTCGTCCTCCCGCCCCGGCGGGAAGGCGAGGCGGGAAGCCCCTGACGGCTTCCCCGACGATCCCGATGATGGGGGTCGTCGGGCGAGCCGTCAGATGCGCAGCCCGACAGGACGGTGCCCCGCACCGCAACCTGTACGTATTGTTGCATGGGATGCGTCGCCGCGTGTTGATGGGCAATGCCCGTAAGGCGGCTGACGCTGACGGTTGTTCGGACGGAGCGAGGAGCGACATGGCGCAGACGTTCACCGGTCGTAAGCGGGTCCGCAAGTTTTTCGGCAAGATCCAGGAAGTGGCTGAGATGCCGAACCTCATTGAGGTTCAGAAGGCATCCTATGACCAGTTCCTCCAGATCGAGGAGCCGAAGGGCGGGCGCGCGGATGACGGCATTCAGGCGGTCTTCAAGTCGGTATTCCCGATTTCGGACTTTTCGGGCGCAGCGATGCTCGAATTCGTCCGTTACGAGTTTGAGCCGCCGAAATATGACGTCGACGAGTGCCGCCAGCGTGGCATGACCTTCGCGGCGCCTCTCAAGGTCACGCTCCGTCTCATCGTGTTCGATGTCGATCCCGACACCGGCTCCAAGTCCGTCAAGGACATCAAGGAGCAGGACGTCTATATGGGCGACATCCCGCTGATGACCTCGAACGGCACGTTCATCGTGAACGGCACCGAGCGCGTCATCGTCTCGCAGATGCACCGGTCGCCCGGCGTGTTCTTCGACCACGACAAGGGCAAGACGCACTCCTCCGGCAAGCTGCTGTTCGCGGCCCGCATCATCCCGTATCGCGGTTCCTGGCTCGACATCGAGTTCGATGCCAAGGACATCGTGTTCGCGCGCATCGACCGCCGCCGCAAGATTCCGGTGACGAGCCTCCTGTTCGCCCTCGGTCTCGACGGCGAGGAAATCCTCAACACCTTCTACGAGACCATCTCCTTCACCCGCACGAAGGACGGATGGCGCATGCCGTTCGATCCCAAGCGCATGAAGGGCTACAAGGCTGTCGCGGACCTTGTGGACGCCGACACCGGCGAAGTCGTCGTCGAAGCCGGCAAGAAGATCACGGTCCGTCAGGCGCGCCTGCTCGCCGAGAAGGGCCTCAAGGCCCTCAAGATCTCCGACGAGGAGATGATCGGCCAGTATGTCGCCGAGGATCTCGTGAACCCGACCTCGGGCGAGATCCACGTCGAAGCCGGTGAGGAAGTCACCGACAAGATGCTCAAGCAGCTTGTCGAGCTCGGCTATGACGAGCTTCCGATCCTCGACATCGACCACATCAATGTGGGCGCCTATATCCGCAACACGCTGGCGGTCGACAAGAACCTCACCCGTGAGGATTCGCTGTTCGACATCTACCGCGTGATGCGTCCGGGCGAGCCGCCGACGCTCGATTCCGCGCAGGCGATGTTCCACTCGCTGTTCTTCGATTCCGAGCGTTACGATCTTTCCGCGGTTGGCCGCGTGAAGATGAACATGCGCCTCGACCTCGACTGCCCCGACACGATGCGCGTGCTGCGCCGCGAGGACATCCTCGCGGTCATCAAGACGCTTGTCGAACTGCGCGACGGCAAGGGCGAGATCGACGACATCGACCATCTCGGCAACCGCCGCGTGCGCTCGGTCGGCGAGCTGATGGAAAATCAGTACCGCGTCGGCCTGCTGCGCATGGAGCGCGCCATCAAGGAGCGCATGTCGTCCGTCGACATCGACACCGTGATGCCGCAGGACCTGATCAACGCGAAGCCCGTGGCGGCTGCGGTGCGCGAGTTTTTCGGCTCGTCGCAGCTCTCGCAGTTCATGGACCAGACCAACCCGCTGTCCGAGATCACGCACAAGCGTCGCCTCTCGGCTCTCGGCCCGGGCGGTCTGACCCGCGAGCGCGCCGGCTTCGAGGTGCGCGACGTGCACCCGACGCATTACGGCCGCATCTGCCCGATCGAGACCCCGGAAGGCCCGAACATCGGCCTCATCAACTCGCTGGCGACCTTCGCCCGCGTGAACAAGTACGGCTTCATCGAGGCGCCCTATCGCCGCGTCAAGGACAGCCAGGTTCAGGACGAAGTGGTCTATCTCTCCGCCATGGAGGAGGGGAAGTACTACGTCGCTCAGGCGAACATCCCGCTCGATGCCGAAGGCCGCTTCACCGAGGACCTGATCGTCTGCCGCCACGCCGGCGACGTTCTCCTGGTGACGCCGGACCGCGTCGACTTCATGGACGTGTCCCCCAAGCAGCTCGTCTCGGTCGCCGCCGCGCTCATCCCGTTCCTTGAGAACGACGACGCGAACCGCGCGCTGATGGGCTCGAACATGCAGCGTCAGGCTGTGCCGCTGGTCCGCGCCGATGCCCCCTTCGTGGGCACCGGCATGGAATCGATTGTCGCTCGTGACTCGGGGGCGGCCATCGCGGCCCGCCGCACCGGTGTCATCGACCAGGTGGACGCGACCCGTATCGTCATCCGCGCGACGGAAGAGAATGATCCGTCGAAGTCGGGCGTCGACATCTACCGCCTGCAGAAGTTCCAGCGTTCCAACCAGTCGACCTGCATCAACCAGCGTCCGCTGGTGCGTGTCGGCGACCGGGTGACGAAGGGCGACATCATCGCGGACGGTCCCTCGACCGATCTCGGCGATCTGGCGCTGGGCCGGAACATCCTCGTCGCGTTCATGCCGTGGAACGGCTACAACTTCGAGGACTCCATCCTTCTCTCCGAGAACATCTCGAAGGGCGACATCTTCTCCTCGATCCACATCGAGGAATTCGAGGTGATGGCCCGCGATACCAAGCTCGGGCCGGAGGAAATCACGCGCGACATTCCGAACGTGTCGGAAGAGGCGCTGAAGAACCTCGACGAAGCCGGCATCGTCTATATCGGTGCCGAAGTGCAGGCGGGCGACATTCTCTGCGGCAAGATCACGCCGAAGGGTGAGAGCCCGATGACCCCGGAAGAAAAGCTGCTGCGCGCCATCTTCGGCGAAAAGGCGGCTGACGTGCGCGACACCTCGCTGCGCGTTCCCCCGGGCGTCACCGGCACGGTCGTCGAAGTCCGCGTGTTCAACCGCCATGGCGTCGACAAGGACGAGCGCGCCCAGGCGATCGAGCGCGAGGAAATCGAGCGTCTGGCCAAGGACCGCGACGACGAACAAGCGATCCTCGATCGCAACGTGTTCGGCCGTCTCGCCGAGATGCTCGACGGCAAGACCGGCGTGGCCGGCCCCAAGGGCTTCAAGAAGGATACCGTCATCACCCGTTCGGTGATGACCGATTATCCGCGCAGCCAGTGGTGGCAGTTCGCCATCGCCGACGACCAGATGATGAGCGAGCTGGAAGCGATCCGCAACCAGTACGATGAGTCCAAGAAGCGGCTTGAGCAGCGTTTCCTCGACAAGGTCGAGAAGCTGCAGCGCGGCGACGAGATGCCTCCGGGCGTGATGAAGATGGTCAAGGTCTTCATCGCCGTGAAGCGCAAGATCCAGCCGGGCGACAAGATGGCCGGCCGGCACGGCAACAAGGGCGTGGTCTCGCGCATCGTCCCGGTCGAGGACATGCCGTTCCTTGAGGACGGTACCCCGGTCGACATGGTGCTCAACCCGCTCGGCGTGCCCTCGCGCATGAACGTCGGACAGATCCTTGAAACCCATATGGGTTGGGCCTGCGCCGGCCTCGGCAAGGTGATCGATCGGGCGATCGAGGCGTATCACGAGCAGAACGACATCGCGCCGCTCAAGGACGCCTTCGGCAAGATCTATGGCGAGGACGACACCATCGCCTCGCTGGACGAGGAAGGTCTGGTCGAGCTCGGTTCCAACCTGCGGCGCGGCGTTCCGATCGCGACGCCGGTGTTCGATGGCGCCCGCGAGGCGGATATCGAGCGGATGCTGGAGCTGGCCGGTCTCGACAAGTCGGCGCAGTCCTCTCTGTATGACGGGCGCAGCGGCGACCAGTTCGACCGTAAGGTGACCGTCGGCTACATCTACATGCTGAAGCTGCATCATCTTGTCGACGACAAGATCCATGCGCGCTCGATCGGCCCGTACTCGCTCGTGACCCAGCAGCCGCTGGGTGGCAAGGCGCAGTTCGGCGGACAGCGCTTCGGTGAAATGGAGGTGTGGGCTCTGGAAGCGTATGGCGCTGCCTATACGCTGCAGGAGATGCTCACCGTGAAGTCCGACGACGTCGCGGGCCGTACCAAGGTGTACGAAGCCATCGTGCGCGGCGACGACACCTTCGAAGCGGGTATTCCCGAGAGCTTCAACGTTCTCGTGAAGGAGATGCGTTCGCTTGGCCTCAATGTCGAGCTGATGAACTCCAAGACCCTCTCGGCGGTGCCTGGCTCGGGTGAGACCCTTCCAGCGGCCGAATGACCGACTGACTGACCAGCACGAGGGGCCGGACGCGGCCTCTCGTGTTCGCCCTCGTCATAGACAGAACTTTCTGTGACCTCAGCGACCCGCGGCGGCGGGGCGGGGTCCAGCCGAAGGAGACGGCGATGAATCAAGAGGTCATGAATCTCTTCAACCCGGCGGCGCCGGCGCCGACTTTCGATCAGATCAAAATCTCGATCGCGAGTCCGGAAAAGATCCTTTCGTGGTCCTTCGGCGAGATCAAGAAGCCGGAGACGATCAACTACCGTACCTTCAAGCCCGAGCGCGACGGCCTGTTCTGCGCGCGCATCTTCGGGCCGATCAAGGATTACGAGTGCTTGTGCGGCAAGTACAAGCGCATGAAGTACAAGGGCATCATCTGCGAGAAGTGCGGCGTCGAGGTCACCCTCTCGCGCGTGCGCCGCGAGCGCATGGGCCACATCGAGCTGGCCGCCCCGGTCGCGCATATCTGGTTCCTGAAGTCGCTCCCGAGCCGCATCGGCCTGCTGCTCGACATGACGCTCAAGGACCTCGAGCGCATCCTGTACTTTGAATATTACTGCGTGATCGAGCCGGGCCTCACCCCGCTGAAGGAGCGTCAGCTCCTTTCGGAAGAGGACTATCTGCGCGCTCAGGAAGAGTATGGCGATGACTCGTTCACCGCGCTGATCGGCGCGGAGGCGATCCGCGAGCTGCTGCGCTCGATGGACCTCGAGAAGATCGCCGGCAACCTACGCAAGGAGATCGCCGAGGCGACCACCGAGCTGAAGCCGAAGAAGCTCGCCAAGCGCCTGAAGATCGTCGAGGCCTTCCAGCTCTCCGGCAACAAGCCGGAATGGATGATCCTCACCCATGTGCCGGTCATCCCGCCGGATCTGCGTCCGCTGGTGCCGCTCGATGGCGGCCGCTTCGCGACGTCGGACCTCAACGACCTGTACCGCCGCGTCATCAACCGTAACAACCGCCTGAAGCGCCTCATCGAGCTGAAGGCGCCGGACATCATCATCCGCAACGAGAAGCGCATGCTTCAGGAAGCGGTCGATGCGCTGTTCGACAACGGCCGTCGCGGCCGCGTCATCACCGGCGCCAACAAGCGCCCGCTGAAGTCGCTCGCCGACATGCTCAAGGGCAAGCAGGGCCGGTTCCGTCAGAACCTGCTCGGCAAGCGCGTCGACTATTCCGGTCGTTCGGTGATCGTCGTTGGTCCCGAGCTGAAGCTGCACCAGTGCGGCCTGCCGAAGAAGATGGCGCTGGAGCTGTTCAAGCCGTTCATCTATTCGCGTCTCGACGCGAAGGGCCTGTCGGCGACCGTGAAGCAGGCGAAGAAGCTGGTCGAGAAGGAGCGTCCCGAGGTGTGGGACATCCTCGACGAGGTCATTCGCGAGCATCCGGTGATGCTGAACCGCGCGCCGACGCTGCATCGCCTGGGCATCCAGGCGTTCGAGCCGGTGCTGATCGAAGGCAAGGCGATCCAGCTTCACCCGCTGGTCTGCTCGGCCTTCAACGCGGACTTCGACGGCGACCAGATGGCGGTGCACGTGCCGCTGTCGATCGAGGCGCAGCTCGAAGCGCGCGTCCTGATGATGTCGACCAACAACATCCTGCACCCCGCGAACGGCGCGCCGATCATCGTGCCCTCGCAGGACATCGTGCTCGGCCTGTACTACCTGACCATGATGCGTGAGGGTGAGCCCGGCGAGGGCATGGCCTTCGCCAATATGGGCGAGATCGATCACGCGCTGGCCAACAAGGTCATCACGCTGCACACCAAGGTGCGCGGCCGCTATATCGGCGTGGACGAGGACGGCAAGCCGGCCTCGAAGATCCATGAGACCACCCCGGGCCGCATGAAGCTCGGCGAATTGCTGCCGAAGAACGCCAAGACCCCCTTCGACGTCGTCAACAAGCTGATGACGAAGAAGGAAATCTCGAACATGATCGACACCGTCTACCGCCACTGCGGTCAGAAGGAGACGGTCATCTTCTGCGACCGGATCATGACGCTCGGCTTCACCAACGCCTTCCGCGCCGGCATTTCCTTCGGCAAGGACGACATGGTGGTGCCCTCCAAGAAGTGGGACATGGTCGAAGAGACCCGTGCGCTCACCAAGGAGTATGAGCAGCAGTACAATGACGGCCTGATCACCCAGGGCGAAAAGTACAACAAGGTCGTGGATGCGTGGGGCAAGTGCTCCGCCCGCCTCGCCGACGAGATGATGGCTGAGATCTCGGCCGTGAAGAAGGACCCGGTGACGGGTCGCGAGAAGCAGATCAACTCGATCTACATGATGGCCCATTCGGGCGCCCGTGGTTCGCGCGAGCAGATGCGTCAGCTCGCGGCCATGCGCGGCCTCATGGCCAAGCCGTCGGGCGAGATCATCGAGACGCCGATCATCTCGAACTTCAAGGAAGGCCTGTCGGTTCTCGAATACTTCAACTCGACCCACGGCGCCCGTAAGGGCCTCGCGGACACCGCGTTGAAGACGGCCAACTCGGGCTACCTGACCCGTCGTCTCGTCGACGTGGCGCAGGACAGCATCATCACGTTGCGCGATTGCGGCACCGTCAATGGTATCGCCATGCGCGCCATCATCGACGCGGGCAACATCGTTGCCACGCTCGGCTCGCGCGTGCTTGGCCGTACGGCGGCGGAGGACGTGATCGAGGGGGCGACCGGCAATGTGATCGTGCCGGCCGGCCACATGATGGACGAGGCCGATGTCGAGCGCATCAGCAAGGCGGGCGTGCAGGAGATCAAGATCCGCTCCGTGCTGACCTGCGAGGCCAAGAATGGCGTCTGCGGCACCTGCTACGGACGCGATCTGGCCCGCGGCACGCCGGTCAATATGGGCGAGGCCGTCGGCGTCATCGCGGCGCAGTCGATCGGTGAGCCGGGTACCCAGCTCACCATGCGTACCTTCCACATCGGCGGCGCGGCGCAGCTCTCCGAGCAGTCCTTCATCGAGGCCTCGTTCGAGGGCACGGTGAAGATCCGCAACCGCAATGTGGTGCGGAACTCGGAAGGCGAGCTGATCGCGATGAGCCGTAACCTTTCCGTCCTGATCATCGATCATGACGGTTCGGAAAAGGCGGCTCACCGCATCCAGTTCGGCGCCAAGCTGAAGGTCGATGACGGCGACGCCATCAAGCGCGGCCAGCGCATCGCCGAGTGGGACCCCTATACCCGCCCGATCCTCACCGAAGTCGAGGGTACGGTTGGGTATGAGGACCTGGTCGAAGGCGCCTCGCTGAGCGAGACGGTCGACGAATCGACCGGTATCGCCAAGCGCGTCGTCACCGACTGGCGCACGGGTCGTGGCTCCGAGCTGCGTCCCTCGCTGGTGGTCAAGGGTGCCGACGGCAAGGTGCTGAAGCTGCCGCGCGGCGGCGACGCCCGCTACACGCTGCCCGTCGACGCGATCCTGTCGGCCGATCCCGGCTCGCACATCAAGGCGGGTGACGTGCTCGCCCGCGTGCCGATGGAGAGCGCCAAGACCCGCGACATCACGGGCGGCCTGCCGCGCGTGGCCGAGCTGTTCGAGGCGCGTCGTCCGAAGGATGCGGCGATCATCGCCGAAATCTCCGGCACGATCCGTTTCGGCAAGGATTACAAGAACAAGCGTCGCGTTTCGATCGAGCCGCAGGACTCGAACGACGATGCGGCCGAGTACCTGATCCCGAAGGGCAAGCACATCCATCTGCAGGATGGCGACCTCGTCGAGAAGGGCGACTTCATCGTCGACGGCAACCCTGCGCCGCACGACATTCTGGCGATCAAGGGCGTCGAGGAACTCGCCGCCTATCTGGTCAACGAAATCCAGGAGGTCTACCGGCTTCAGGGCGTGCTCATCAACGACAAGCACATCGAGGTCATCGTTCGGCAGATGCTGCAGAAGGTTGAGATCGACGACGCCGGCGAAAGCGACCTGCTCACCAATGAGCAGATCGACGTCTCCGAGCTGAACGAGATCAACGAGGTGCTGATCGCCGAAGGCAAGAAGCCGGCAAGCGGGCATCCCGTGCTGCTGGGCATCACCAAGGCCTCGCTGCAGACCCGCTCCTTCATCTCGGCCGCCTCCTTCCAGGAGACGACCCGGGTGCTCACCGAGGCGGCGGTCAACGGCAAGTCCGACGACCTCGCCGGCCTGAAGGAAAACGTGATCGTTGGCCGCCTCATCCCGGCGGGCACCGGTGCTCAGATGGCGAAGCTGCGCGTCACCGCCGCGACCCGCGATGATCTCATCACCGCGCAGAACGAGCAGGACGGCGTTGCCAGCAACGTGCCGCAGATCGAAGGGCCCGCCGCCGCCGAGTGATCGGCCCGGCAAGACCCAGAAACGAGAAGGGCCGCTCCCTCGGGAGCGGCCCTTTTGCGTTGTGATGTCCGGCTGGGGAGCCGGGTGAGCGCCAAGCCGGGGCTCAGGCGACGGTCAGGCGCACATCCAGGCTGCCGCGCGTGGCGTGGGAGTAGGGGCAGACGATGTGGGCACGGGCCACTAGATCTTCCGCCACGGCCCGCTCGACGCCCGGCAGCGTGATGGTGAGCGCCACGTCGAGGCCGAAGCCCTGGCCGTCGTCACGGGCGCCGATGCCGACATCCGCCGTGACGGTGCTGTCTTCCGCGATCTTGACCTTCTGCTGGCCGGCGACGAACTTGATGGCACCGAGGAAACAGGCGGAATAACCGGCCGCAAAGAGCTGCTCGGGATTATTGCCGGCGCCGCCGGGACCGCCCAACTCCTTCGGGGTAACCAGATCGACCTTGAGCGCGCCATCGGTCGTGGCGGCGGAGCCGGTACGGCCCCCCGTGGCGGTCGCCTGCGTCTTATAGAGAACCTTCATGATCACTCTCCATGGTTGATGCTGAGCATCCAAATCCTATCGCGGCCATATATATCGTGCGCGATGTAGATCGTATAGCGCGCCTTCCGACCTTCGTCCAGCAAAAAATATCGCGATAATTATTGTTGCTACAATTAACCGTGGAAGTATCCAGTGATGGTTCGTGGCGGCACCCGGTCTCCGGTCGCGCCACCGTTATGCGTCGCGGTCGCCTCTGCCATGCTTGGTGATGGAGTCCGCCGGCAGGGCGACCCGGCCGCAATCCCGGTGATGCTCTCGCTCCGACGAAAAGGCGGCTCCCGAGGGTGGAGAGCCCCGCCAGCTGCGACAGCGGTCTGTGCCGCTCCTCCTCTGGAGCCGACGTCTATTGGCCGCCGTGGCTTGGGGGCTGGCTTGAGCGGACGCCTATAAAGGCGGGCAGGGGGCGCTCGGCTACGGCCGATTCTCGATCCACCCGCTCGACATGCCCGGCTCGCCGGTTCGATTCGACATGATGGGCGATTCTCTCTCCAGGATTCGCGATTCCATGGAGATGCGGCAAAGGACGGTAGGTGGGAGGCGTGACAGCCATTTGACGCCTAACAACCTGATTTTCCGCCGAACCTAGCGTCACAAAGGCCTGAAGCAGCGCCGTCGACCGCCGCGAAGCCTGACGATTGAACGCTTTCGGGCTTGACGGGAGGCGAGTCGGCGCGTAGAAGGCGCCTACTTTCACGGCAGGCGGTTGAAGTTACCGCGTTCGGACGCCTTGTCTGGACACAGAACTTCAAGACGCTGCCGGAACGAGTGCACGACCAAAACCGGCGCATGATCGCGGTGATACGGCCTAGCCGTCGCGTGATCCTCTGAACGTACAGCGCCCTCGGCCAGGATGATGGCCGACGGCGCTTATTTCGTTCGCGAGTGCTGGTGCGTGCCGAATGTTCCGAACCGTCGAGAGAACGAATTGCGGTTGTAGCCGCGGAATTGGGTAGCGCGGGACACTCCTGTCCCGGCGCAGCGAGACGAAGGCGAGAGAAGTGCCGACGATCAACCAGCTGATCCGCAAGCCGCGGGAAGCCCAGAAGGCCCGGAACAAGGTTCCGGCGCTGCAGGCCAGCCCGCAGAAGCGCGGCGTTTGCACCCGCGTCTACACGACGACCCCGAAGAAGCCGAACTCGGCCCTTCGTAAGGTTGCCAAGGTACGTCTGACCAATGGCTACGAAGTCATCGGTTACATCCCCGGTGAGGGGCACAACCTGCAGGAACACTCCGTGGTGATGATCCGCGGCGGCCGCGTCAAGGATCTTCCCGGCGTGCGCTATCACATCCTGCGCGGCGTGCTCGATACGCAGGGCGTCAAGAACCGCAAGCAGCGCCGGTCGAAGTACGGCGCGAAGCGGCCGAAGTGAGGATTTGAGCGATGTCCCGTCGTCATCGTGCAGAGCGCCGTGAGGTCACCCCGGATCCGAAGTTCGGTTCCGAGGTGCTGAGCCGCTTCATGAACGCCGTCATGTATGACGGCAAGAAGTCGGTCGCCGAAGCGATCGTTTATGGTGCGCTCGACCTGGTCGAGAACCGCGCCAAGTCCGAGCCGCTGGGTGTGTTCACCCAGGCTCTGGACAATGTGAGCCCGGCCATCGAGGTGCGTTCGCGCCGCGTCGGCGGTGCCACCTATCAGGTGCCGGTCGAGGTTCGTCCCGAGCGTCGTCAGGCGCTGGCGATCCGCTGGCTGATCATTGCGGCCCGTGCCCGCAACGAAAAGACCATGGTCGAGCGTCTGTCCGGCGAGTTGCTGGATGCCTCGAACAATCGCGGCACCGCCGTGAAGAAACGTGAAGACACTCACCGCATGGCGGAGGCGAACCGCGCCTTCTCTCACTACCGTTGGTGATGACGAGAGCCGGGACGAGGATCTGATATGTCGCGCATTCACGCTATCGAAGACTACCGTAACTTCGGCATCATGGCCCACATTGATGCCGGCAAGACCACCACGACTGAACGGATCCTCTATTACACCGGCAAGAGCCACAAGATCGGCGAAGTCCATGATGGCGCTGCCACCATGGACTGGATGACCCAGGAGCAGGAGCGCGGCATCACCATCACGTCCGCCGCGACGACCGCTTTCTGGCACGGCAAGCGCCTGAACATCATCGACACCCCCGGCCACGTCGACTTCACCATTGAAGTCGAGCGTTCGCTGCGCGTGCTCGACGGCGCTGTCTGCGTTCTCGACGGCAACCAGGGCGTCGAGCCGCAGACCGAGACCGTGTGGCGTCAGGCTGACAAGTACAACGTGCCGCGCATCGTGTTCGTCAACAAGATGGACAAGACCGGCGCCGACTTCTTCCGCTGCGTCGAGATGATCATCGACCGCGTGGATGGCAAGCCGGTGTGCTGCCAGCTGCCGATCGGTTCCGAGAACAATTTCAAGGGCATCATTGACCTTGTCCGCATGAAGGCGGTCGTTTGGGACAATGAAGAGCTCGGCGCGAAGTATCACGACGAAGAGATCCCGGCCGAGCTGCTCGACCAGGCCGTCGAATATCGCGGCAAGCTGCTCGAAGCGGCTGTCGAGCTCGACGACGACGTTCTCTCGGCTTACCTCGACGGCGTTGAGCCGGACGAGGCGACCCTCAAGGGTCTGATCCGCAAGGCCGTCATCGGCCGCGTGTTCAACCCGGTGTTCTGCGGCTCGGCCTTCAAGAACAAGGGCGTGCAGCCCCTGCTCGACGCCGTGTGCGATTTCCTGCCGAGCCCGATCGATCGTGGCGCGATCAAGGGCATCGATTTCGACACCGAGGAAGAGACCGTTCGCAACCCGAACGACTCCGATCCGCTGTCGGTCCTCGCGTTCAAGATCATGGACGACCCGTTCGTCGGCACCATCACCTTCTGCCGCGTCTATTCGGGCAAGCTCGAGACCGGCATGGGTCTGCTGAACTCGACCCGCGACAAGAAGGAGCGCGTCGGCCGCATGCTCCTCATGCATGCGAACAACCGCGAAGACATCAAGGAAGCCTATGCCGGCGACATCGTCGCTCTGGCCGGCCTCAAGGAAGTCCGTACCGGTGACACGCTGTGCGACCCGGCCAAGCCCGTGATCCTCGAGAAGATGGAGTTCCCGGAACCCGTCATCGAGATCGCGATCGAGCCGAAGTCCAAGGCCGACCAGGAGAAGCTGGGCCTCGCTCTGGCGAAGCTCGCGGCGGAGGATCCGTCCTTCCGCGTGTCGACCGATTTCGAGAGCGGCCAGACCATCCTTAAGGGCATGGGCGAACTGCACCTCGACATCAAGGTCGACATCCTGAAGCGGACTTACAAGGTGGACGCCAATATCGGTGCGCCGCAGGTGGCCTATCGCGAGACGATCACCAAGCGGACCGAAGTTGACTACACCCACAAGAAGCAGACCGGCGGTACTGGCCAGTTCGCTCGCGTGAAGTTTGTGGTCGAGCCGAACGAAGTCGGCAAGGGCTTCGCCTTCGAGAGCAAGATCATCGGCGGTGCGGTTCCGAAGGAATACATCCCCGGCGTCAACAAGGGTCTGGAAAGCGTGCTCGGTTCGGGCGTGTTGGCCGGCTTCCCGGTGGTGGACGTCAAGGTCGAGCTGACCGATGGCGCGTATCACGAAGTCGACTCGTCGGCTCTCGCCTTCGAAATCGCCTCGCGTGCGGCGTTCCGTGAAGCCCTGCAGAAGGGCGGCGCGGTGCTCCTCGAGCCGATCATGAAGGTCGAGGTCGTGACGCCGGAAGATTACACGGGTTCGGTCATTGGCGATCTCAACTCTCGCCGCGGCCAGATTCAGGGCCAGGACATGCGTGGCAATGCGAACGTCGTGAATGCGATGGTGCCGCTGGCCAACATGTTCGGCTACGTCAATACGCTGCGGTCCTTCAGCCAGGGCCGCGCGACCTTCACCATGCAGTTCGACCACTACGAGCAGGTGCCGTCGAACGTCGCGCAGGAGGTTCAGGCCAAGTACGCGTGAGCGTCGGCCTGATCATCTGAGCGAATTCGCATCAACATTCGAATAGACCGACGGAGAGCGCCGTGGCCAAAGAGAAGTTCAACCGTTCGAAGCCTCACTGCAACATTGGCACGATTGGCCATGTTGACCATGGCAAGACGTCGCTGACGGCGGCGATCACGAAGGTTCTTGCGGAGTCGGGCGGCGCGA